>NZ_JBWKVK010000001.1:0-2301178 GCF_059421665.1 Roseateles sp. GW821-FHT02E12 | reverse complement strand
GCTGCCCCGTTTCGCGCGCCATCGCCTTGCTGCTTTGGCCCTCGGCCGCGTCGATGCGGTAGGGCAGGCGCTGAACGATCTCGGCGTCACCCTTCGGGACGAAGGGCTCGGCCGAGACCATCAATGGCAGCGCCAGCGGGACGGCCAGCAGCAGCGCGAGCAGGCGCCTCACAAGGTCACGGGCTCTTCGGTCTCGCTGACCGCGACAGCCACCGTCGGCAGCGTCAATGCCTCCCCGGTTTCGTCGTCGGTCTTCTGCGCCTTGAGGTAGCTGACCAGCGCGGGTGACGAGGCCACGGCGCTGTCGGGCACCGAGGTGATGACGGGCGGCGGTGGCGGTGGCGGCGGTGGAGACACGATGACGATGGGGTCATCGCCGCCACCGCAGGCAGCCAACAGGAGGGCGGCCACGGCGGCCACCACGGCGGTGTTGCGGGTCAGCATGGCGGCTTCCTTCACTTGGTGCCCGGGATGGGCGTGTTGAGGTAGGGGAAGCCGCTGAGCAACGGCACCACCGCCTGGTCGACCGCGTCATGCAGCTTGAAGCTCGTGGCGCCCAGGGGCACCGCGCTGGGCTTGCAGGCCGCGCCGAAGCCGAGCTTGTCGGTATCGCCATTGGCCACGCACAGGCCGCCCATCACGGCGACAAGCGAGATGTCCACGACGTCGTCCTTGGGGCGGCGGCCGTTCGGGTAGCCGGCGTTGTCATTGCCCGCGGCGAGGATGTTGCCGACGATGCCCAGTCGATTCTGCTGAGCGAAGGGCACGGCGGCGATGGCCGTGTTCAGGCGCAGCATCTCCGAGGCGGTGATCGTCTTCTGCTGGTTGACGCCCTTGATGCCGGTCAGGAAGGTGGTGACCAGGTCATTGCGCGGGAAGTTTGTCGGTGCCGTGTTGGGCAGGGCCAGTGCGATCTCCAGCAGTGCTGGCAGCGTCGGGTTGGTCACGTAGTCCGCGAACTGCGCGTCGCCCGAGGGCTTGGAGCTGTTGAATTTGTCCTTGTCCTTCAAGCCGATGACGACCTCGTTGACCAGGGGCATGCCCAGGCGCGAGACCTGCACCCAGGCACCACCGGGCTTCTCGCTGGTCTGGTGGCCCGAACCCGGCTTGGGATCAAGCAGACGGCCCTGGCGCAGGCTGGCCGTCGTCCAGCCACCGATGACATCGTCGGTCGCGGACTTCAGGCAGTCCTTGTGGACCTCCAGCGCCAGCGTGGTGACGTTCTTGTCGCCGATGGTGTTGGGCGCCGCATTGATCAGCGACGGGTCGGTGATGACGGAGACCGGTGCGTTGACCAGGTCGAAGATGGTGCCGAGATTGACGGCAAACGGGTCCTGGCGCTGGCCGACGAAGACCTTGGCCGTCGTGCTGCAACCAGGGATGGTGATGGGGTAGACATGCTTGGCAGCATAGGCCGGGTAGTCGGCGATGGTCTTCTTGCCGATGTTGTCGACGGGCTTGTCGAAGCTGGCCGCGCCGCTGGTAGCGTGCACCACGGCCTGGGCCGTGCCGCTGCGACGGTCGCCGCGCACCACCGTGACCGTGTAGCTCTCGTTGAGCTGCAGATTGGCGTCCTTCACGTTGGATACCGCGCCCGACTGGATCAACGGGATGCCGACCATCTTGCCGCCCACGCTCAGGGACGTGCCGGCGCCACTGTTGGACAGCGTGTTCTTGAAGCGGAACTGGAAGGTCACGTGCTCCTTGGCGTCACCCACGTTGTCGACGTGGATCTCGTACAGCGCATTCGGGTCCATCGAGAAATAGTTCGGGCCGCCATAGCCGTCCTGCAGAGGCTGGTAGTTCGCGATCAGCGTCACGTAACCGGCGCGGCCGGTCTCGTAGCTGTTGAACATGTAGAAGTCCGTCGCGTCGACCTTGGGCACGGTCGTGATGAAGGGGGCTTCGCGGTGGCTGGAGGCCTGGGCACCGAAGGCGAGGCAGAGCAGCGCCACGCCCAAGGCGCTATGGGTCAAACGAGCTTTCATGGGGGGCATCCTGTGAGGCGATACCGACTTGGCATCTGGGTGCTGTTACGCCGCCACATGCCGCGTGGATGCACGGGGCGTGACGAATCGCATCGCGACCCCCTAGCAACACAATGCCGCCGCTTCCGAGGAGATCACCCCCATGCCCCGCTTCACCATCGCCGCACTCGCGGTCCTGTGCACCACAAGCGCCTGGGCCGGCACCAGCGGTTTCTATCGCCAGCCTGCACTGCATGGCGAACAGGTCTATCTGGTTGTCGAGGGCGATCTCTGGCGAGTCGGTTCAAACGGCGGCGAAGCCCAGCGCCTCACCACGCATGCCGGCCAGGAGAGCCAGCCCGCCGTGTCGCCCGACGGCCAGTGGCTGGCCTTCACGGGCCAGTACGACGGCGGCACCGAGATCTACCTGATGCCGGTTGCCGGCGGCCCGCCGAAGCGCCTGACCTGGGAGGGCGGTGGCATGCGCGTCTGGGGCTTCAGCGCGGTCGGCGAGATTCTCTACACGAGCCTGGACGCTCGCCCCGGCAGCCAGCTCTTCGCCATCGACGCGAAGACCGGACAACGCCGCCAGCTGCCCGTGGGCCAGGCCAGCGACGCCGCGCTGAGCGCCGATGGCCGCACGCTCTACTTCACCCGCAGCGGCGGCATGCGCAACGACAACGCCCGCCAGTACCGCGGCGGCGCCATCGCACGGCTGTGGTCGCTGGACCTGGTCGAAAAATCCGAGGCCAAGCCGCTGATCGCCGAAGGCAACAACGACCGCCGGCCCCTGCCCTACCGCAGCGGCAGTGCGGAGCGCATCGCCTTTCTGTCGGACCGCGATGACACGGTCAACCTGTGGTCCGTCAATGCGCAAGGCGGTGATCTTCGCCAGCACACCACGCACAAGGGCTGGGACATCCGCCACGCGTCCATCGACGGCAGCCGCGTTGTCTACGCGCTGGGCGCCGACCTCTACCTCGTCGACCTCGGCGACCTGGCGCAAGGCACCGCGCCGAAGAAGCTGGACGTGAGCCTGGGTGGCGATTTCGACCAGCAGCGCGAGCGCTGGATCAAGAAGCCGCAGGACTTCCTGACCGACACCGCGTTCGCGCCCAACGGCGAGCGCGTGCTGCTGGCCGCGCGGGGCCATCTCGCCACGCAAGGCGTGCAGACGCTGCGCCGCGCCGAGCTGCCGCAGCCGGCCGATGGCCGCTGCAGAAAGGGCGAGTTCAGCAGCGACAGCAAGAGCGTCTTCGCCGTGTGCGACTTCAGCGGCGAGACGGAGGTCTGGCGCTTCGCCGCCAACGGCACCGGCCAGCCCGAGCGCATCACCAGCGGCACAACGACGCAACGCCGTGACCTGCTGCCCTCGCCAGACGGCCGCTGGCTGGCGCACACCGACAAGGAAGGCCGCATCTGGCTGACTGACCTCAAAGCCAAGACAACCCGCGAGATTGCCCGCAGCGGCCTCGGCGACCCGCCGCACCTGCAGGCCTGGAGCCCCGATGGCCAGGCCCTGGCCTGGACGCTGTCGCTGCGCCACGCCGACCGCAGCCAGTTGCAGCTCTACAGCACAGCCGATGGCCGCGTGCACACGCTGACCAGCGACCGCTACGACAGCGCCGGCGCCGCCTTCAGCCCCGACGGGCAGTGGCTTTACTTCGCGTCCAACCGCAACTTTGCGATGGCCGGCAGCGACGGCCCCTGGGGCGACCGCAACACCGGGCCGTTCTTCGGCTTTCGCAGCAAGCTCTACGCCCTGGCCCTGCAGCCGGGCCTGCGCTCGCCGTTTGCGGCCAAGGACGAATTGGAGTCCGCCCCCGAGAAGAAGGCGGACGAGCAGCGCGCCGAGGACAAGAAGGCCGGCGCCAACAAGCCCGAACCCAAAGGCAAGCCGGCCATCGCCTTTGATGGCCTGGCTGAGCGGCTCTACGAGCTGCCCGTGCCCGCCGGCAGCTACCGCACGCTGCGCGCGGACGGCAAGCGGCTGTGGTTCCTGGACCGCGACCTGGAGGGGAAACGCCAGCTCAAGTCCATCGCCGTCGACAACCAGGGCGGCCCGGCCGAGATCCTGGCCAGCGACGTACGCGACTACGACATCAGCGCCGACGGCAAGAAGCTGATGCTGGTGCGTAACCAGGCCGCCAACGCCGCGCCCGAGATCCTCATCGTCGACGCCGCCCCCAAGCTGCCCGCCGAGCTGGCCAAGCTGCAGGTGCGTTGGAGCGATTGGCAGATCGCGACCCAGCCGCGTGCCGAGTGGCGGCAGATGTTTGCCGACGCCTGGCGCATGCACCGCGACTATTTCTACGACAAGGACATGCATGGCGTGGACTGGGTGGCCGTGCGCGCCAAGTACGAGCCGCTGGTGGACCGCGTGACCGACCGCTTCGAGCTGGCCGAGCTGATGGCGCAGATGGCGAGCGAACTCGGCGCCCTGCACAGCCAGGTCGGTGCGGGCGATACGCGGCCGGCGCCGGATGAACCCGGCCTGGCGGGCCTGGGCGGACGCTTCTCGCGGGGGCCGGACGGCTGGCGCATCGACGCCATCTACAGGGCCGATCCCGAGCTGCCGTCCGAGGCCTCGTCGCTGGCAGCACCGGGCCTGGGGCTCAAGGTGGGCGACGTCATCACGACGCTGAACGGCCGCCCCACCGCCGATGCACCGCATCTGCTGGAGCTGCTCCGCGGCCAAGCCGGCCGCCAGGTCCTCATCGAGGCAAAGCAGGCCGACGGCAAGACGGTGCAGCGCATCGTCACGCCGGTGGCGCAGACGCGTGAGAACCAGCTGCGCTACAACGACTGGCGCTTCAGCCGCGCACGTGCGGTGGAGCAGGCTGGCCAGGGCCGCATCGGCTATGTGCATCTGCGCGCGATGGGCTCGGCCGACATCGCCGACTTCGTGCGCGAGTTCTACGCCGCCAGTGACCGCGACGGTCTCATCATCGACGTGCGCTACAACAACGGCGGCAGCATCGACAGCTGGATCCTGGAGAAGCTGCTGCGCCGCGCCTGGGCCTTCTGGCAAACGCGCTCACCGGCCGGCGCGCCGGTCTACGCCAACATGCAGAACGTCTACCGCGGCCACACCGTCGTGCTGATGAACGAGGACACCTATTCCGACGGCGAGACCTTCGCCGAAGGCTTCAAGCGCCTGAAGCTCGGCCCCGTCATCGGCAAGCGCAGCTCGGGCGCGGGGGTGTGGCTGTCGGACGAGAACCGCCTGCTCGACAACGGCATCATGCGCGCCGCCGAGAGTGGTCAGATCGACGCCGAGGGCCGCTTCCTCATCGAAGGCGTGGGCGTGACACCGGACATCGAGGTCGACAACCTGCCGCGCGCCACCGCCATGGGGCAGGACGCGCAACTGGATGCGGCGCTGGCCGAGCTGAAGCGGCGCATCGCCGCCGAGCCGGTGAAAGAGGTCAAGCCCGGGCCTTATCTGCGGCCGGTAAAGCCGTAACAACAAGGGAGGCCGCGGCCTCCCTTTTGTTTTGCACAGCACGTTCGCTCACGACAGCTTCGGCCGAGTCCTACGTGCCGCCAAGGGGCGTGCGAGGAGAGTGCACACAGGCCAGGGCGCGCTCCAGCGCCGGCCTCTACTCAGGAGATGACCATGAGTCTCGGTGCCATTCTTCTCGTCGTGCTGATCCTTCTGCTGGTCGGCGCCATCCCCACCTGGCCCCACAGCCGCGACTGGGGTTATGTGCCCACGGGAGGGCTAGGCCTGGTGCTGCTGATCGTTGTGGTGCTGCTGTTGATGGGCCGCCTGTGACCGCCACCACCCGTCCTCAGCTCGGCACGCGCGAGCGCCATTTGGCCAACTGGATGTAGCGCTCGCGAGCCAGGCCCAGCACATAGGACGCCTTGCTGAGCCTGGACATCGACGCCGCATCGCCGGGGCGCAATCGCGCCAGCGCGGCGCTGTAGATGCGTTGGGCAGTCAAGACACGACGATTCGCCTGCAGCAGTGGACTGGGCATGGAGCCTCCCGGGCCGAGTCCGGAATATGCCACTTGTACCGAGCGATGTGGGCGTTACTTGTTTGCTGTGCCGGACCGCCGCCCGCCCAGGAGTTGATGCCGAGGCGTCGGGCTCCCTTTTGGGTTTTCCGGCGAATTCAGGCGCTGCGGACGAAGCGATGAACCGCCGTTGCCCGAGCCGCGAAGACGCCGCTGAACAGACCCAGGATCGCGCTCACCGCGGCGCCGAACCAGACCTCCTGGAGCACATGGGCGCCCATGCCGGCGGCGAAGCCCAGGCCAAACTTGGTCATGAAGATGCCGAGCATCAGGCCCATCGGCACCCAGCTGCCGGGCATCCGCACGGCGGCGCCTTCCTTGGCCAGGCCGCGCGGAGCAAACGCCGGACCGCCGAAAAGGATGGCGGCGGCGAAGGCCAGCGCCCACGCCAGCACAGGAACCACGCTGGTGCCGAATGCCGCCGTGACGCCAAACAGAGACAGCGCCACCATGGCGAGGGCCACCTTGGCGAGCGTTCCGGGCTGGACGACACGGTCCTGCGATTGGCGGTAGCCCAGCATCACGAGGCCAGCGAGGATGACGAAGGGCCAGACAGGGAGGGAAGCAGTCATTTGGGGCACTCGGTTGGGTTGCGATGCCCGGACTGTGCGGATGCCTCGACGGCCAGGCGAACGGCTTGCGACGAATCGACAGGAAGCATCGGGAATCGCCAGCGAGCGGCGGCGAATGGCCGGCCGATCACGCGCAAAAAAGGGAGGCCGAGCCTCCCTTTGTCTTGCCCGCGCCGGAAGCTCAGCTCAACAAGACCCGCGCGAACTTGCGCTTGCCCACCTGCAGCACGTGTTCGCCGGCGTCGAGCTTCAGCCCCTTGTCGGCAATGACTTCGCCGGCGCGGCGCACGCCGCCCTGCTCGACCATGCGCAGGCCCTCGCCCGTCGACGCAACGAGGCCGGCGGCCTTCAGCACCTGGGCGATGCCCATGGGCGCGCCGCTCAGCTGAACCTCGGGAATCTCGTCCGGGATGCCGCCCTTGGCGCGATTGTTGAAGTCAGCCTCGGCCGCGTCTGCCGATTGCGCGCTGTGGAAGCGCGCGGTGATCTCCTTGGCCAGCATGACCTTGGCGTCCTTCGGGTTGCGCCCACCGGCCACTTCGGCCTTCAGCGCGGCGATCTCGGCCAGCGACTTGAAGGACAGCAGCTCGAACCACTTCCACATCTGCACATCGCTGATCGACAAGATCTTGGCGAACATGGTGTTGGCCGGCTCGGTGATGCCGATGTAGTTGTTCTTGGACTTGGACATCTTCTCGACGCCGTCCAGGCCCTCCAGCAGCGGCATGGTCAGGATGCACTGCGGCTCCTGGCCATATTCCTGCTGTAGGTGGCGGCCCATCAGCAGGTTGAACTTCTGGTCGGTGCCGCCCAGCTCCAGGTCGCTCTTCAGCGCCACCGAGTCGTAGCCCTGCATCAGCGGGTAGAGGAACTCGTGCACCGAGATCGGCGTCTGGGCCGCGAAGCGCTTGGTGAAGTCATCGCGCTCCATCATGCGGGCCACCGTGTACTTGCTGGCGAGCTGGATCATGCCGGCCGCGCCCAGCGGCTCGCTCCATTCGGAGTTGTAGCGAATCTCGGTGCGCGCCGGGTCCAGCACCAGCTTGGCCTGGGCGTAGTAGGTCTCGGCGTTGGCCTGGATCTGCTCCTTGGTCAGCGGCGGCCGGGTGGCGTTGCGGCCGGAGGGGTCGCCGATCAGCGACGTGAAATCGCCGATCAGGAAGATGACCTGGTGACCCAGGTCCTGCAATTGGCGCATCTTGTTCAAGACAACCGTGTGACCGACGTGGATGTCGGGCGCCGTCGGGTCCAGGCCCAGCTTGATGCGCAGCGGCACGCCGGTGGCGGCCGAGCGGGCCAGCTTCTTCGTCCACTCGGCCTCCGGCAGCAGCTCATCCACGCCGCGGCGCGTGACGGCCAGGGCTTCGAGGACGGCGTCGGTGATGGGGAATTTCGGAGCGTCGGACATGGCGCATCGGCGCCCGGCTGCAAGCCGGGCGAAACGTTAAGTTATTGATCCATCGGGGTTAACCGGCATGCCAGGTAGGACAAAGCCGTTAGAATTCACCCTTCGTTTTGGGGGTGTTGTTTCAACACAACCAATCCAGGGATTTTAAGGGCCGCCCACGAGCGGCCTGCGCGTGGAACCGGCTCGGCCGGGATTGCCCCAGCGACAACCCCGGGAAACCGAGAGTGACCGTTCAGAATCGACTACAGCAAGTACAAGCCAGCCTGCAGCGCGCCGAGGCCTTTGCCGCCCGGCATCCGCGCTCGCTGACTGCCACCGTCGTCGGCCTGTTGAGCTGCTTTGCCGTGACCGCCTTCGGCATTGCGCCGCTGGCCCCCGATGCCGCCGAGCTGCCCAAGCGCACACTGGTGGAGATGCTGGCCCCGCCCAGCATCGAAGCCCAGCTCGACGAACTCGCCGCCCACAGCATCGGCTTGGCCCGCGCCGAAGCCACGCGCTCCAGCGACACGCCCGACAGCCTGCTGAAGCGAGCCGGTGCCTTTGACCCGGCCGCCGCCGCCTTTCTGCGCGCCGACCCGCTGGCTCGCCGCATCTTCCAGGGCCGCGCCGGCAAGATGGTGCACCTGACGGCCGACGCCTCGGGCCAGGTGCAGAAGATCGTCGCGCGCTTCCCGGCCGAGAAGGTCGAGCAGCAGGGTAGTCATTTCACCCGCCTGAGCATTGAGCGCAGCGGCGCGCGCTTCATCGCGCGCACGGAAACTGCGCCGCTGCAGGCGCAGATCGCGCTGGGCAGCGGCAGCATCCGCACCTCGCTGTTCGCCGCCACCGACGACGCCAACATCCCCGACGCCATTGCCTCGCAGATGGCAGACATGTTTTCGGGCGACATCGACTTCCACCGCGAACTGCGCAAGGGCGACCGCTTCAGCATCGTCTACGAGACGCTGACGGCCGACGGCGAGCCCATCACCTGGGACGGCGGCGTCGGTCGCCTGCTGGCCGGCGAGTTCACGAACAATGGCCGCACCTATTCGGCGGTCTATTTCAAGGACAACGCCAGCGGCAAGGCCAGCTTCTACGGCTTCGACGGCCAAAGCAAGCGCCGCGCCTTCCTGGCCAGCCCGATGGAGTTCTCGCGCATCACGTCCGGCTTCGCGATGCGCTTCCATCCCATCATGCAGACTTGGCGCCAGCACAACGGCGTGGACTACGGCGCACCGACCGGTACGGCCGTACGCTCGGTGGGCGACGGCACCGTCGAGATGGCCGGTTGGCAGAACGGCTTCGGCAATGTCGTACAGGTTCGCCATGCCGGTGACCGCAGCACGGTCTACGCCCACCTGAGCAAGATCGACGTGAAGAAGGGCCAGCGCATCGAGCAAGGCCAGCGCGTCGGCGCAGTCGGTTCGACGGGCTGGGCCACCGGCCCGCATCTGCACTTCGAGTTCCGCGTCGGTGGCCGCCACATGGACCCGCGCGCCATCGCCCGCGCGTCCGAGGCCATCACGCTGCCCAACTACGCCCGGTCGCAGTTCCTGCAGACCGTCGCCAGCGTCAAGACCCAGCTGGCAGTCGCCGAAACGATGGACGGCGTCTCCGCGGCTGAATAAGGCCGGTGGCCGATCTCTACATCGGGTTGATGTCGGGCACCTCGCTCGACGGCGTCGACGGCGTGCTCTTCGATGCGGATGCAATGGTCGTCACCGGCCATGTGCACGCGCCCTTCCCTCACGCGCTGCGCGACGAGCTGCTGGCGCTGAATTCACCCGGCGACAACGAACTGCACCGCGCCGCGCTCGCGGCCAATGCGGTGGCACGCAGCTACGCCGACGTCGTCTCGCAGTTGCTGGAAGCCACGAACACCCGGCATGAGCAGGTCGCTGCCGTTGGCGCCCATGGTCAGACGGTGCGGCATCAGCCCGGCGGCTTCGATGGCTACACGACGCAATTGCTGAATGGCGCGCTGCTGGCCGAGCAGGCGGGCATCGACGTCGTCTGCGACCTGCGCAGCCGTGACGTCGCTGCTGGCGGCCAGGGCGCGCCGCTGGTGCCTGCCTTCCACCGCGCGGTGTTCGGCGCAGCCGGCGAGGATACGGCGGTGCTGAATCTGGGCGGCATCAGCAATCTGAGCCTGCTGCACGCCGACGGCCGCACGGGCGGCTTCGACTGCGGGCCGGCGAACTGCCTGATGGACGGCTGGATCACCCGCCACCAGGGCAAGGCCTTCGACGCCGACGGCGCCTGGGCCGCCACGGGCCGCGTGTCGCCGGCACTGTTGGCGACGCTGCTGGCCGAACCCTTCTTCGCGCTGCCACCGCCCAAGAGCACCGGCCGCGATCTGTTCCACCTCGGCTGGTTGCAGGCCAGGCTCGTGCCCGGCCTTGCTCCAGAAGACGTGCAGGCGACGCTGCTGGAGCTCAGCGCACGCTGCGTGGCCGATACGCTGAGGGCGCAGATGCCGGCGGCGAAATCCATGGTCGTCTGCGGCGGCGGCGCACTCAATGGCCGGCTGATGCAACGCCTGGCCGACCTGCTGCCCGGCGTCACGGTCGAATCCAGCGCAGCGCGCGGCCTGCCTGTCGATCAGGTCGAGGCGGCTGCCTTCGCGTGGCTGGCGATGTGCTTCAAAGCAAAACGGCCGGGCAATCTGCCGGCCGTCACGGGAGCCGCGGGGCTCCGGGTGCTCGGGGCGCTGTACCCAAGCTGAAGACTTGGCGGGACAGACCGCAGCCGCGCAGCGGCCAGCTCTGTCCTCAACTGATCAAGATCAAACAGAGAAGCTGGACCCGCAACCGCAGGTCGTCGTGGCATTCGGATTCTTGATGACGAACTGAGCGCCCTGCAGGTCTTCCTTGTAGTCGATCTCCGCACCCATCAGGTATTGCAGGCTCATCGAGTCGATCAGCAGCGTCACGCCGTTCTTCTGCATCTGCGTGTCGTCGTCGTTGACGGCCTCATCGAACGTGAAGCCGTACTGGAAGCCGGAGCAGCCGCCGCCTTGCACGAAGACGCGCAGCTTCAGCTCCGGGTTGCCCTCCTCGGCCACCAAGTCGCGCACCTTGTCGGCGGCGCTATCGGTGAACACCAGAGGCACGGGAATGTCGGTGACGGGGGTATCAAGCACGGCGCTCATGGCGGGCTCCTGTGAATCTGTCCAGAAACGAATATGGGGATTGTCGGCGCAAAAACAAAAGGCCGCTTGGAGCGGCCTTTTGCTGAGTCGAGAAGCGATTAACGCTTGCTGAACTGCTTCCTGCGGCGAGCGCCGTGCAGACCGACCTTCTTACGCTCGACTTCACGCGCGTCACGCGTGACGAAGCCGGCGCGGCTCAGTTCGGGCTTCAGGGTTGCGTCGTAGTCGATCAGCGCGCGGGTGATGCCCAGGCGCAAGGCGCCGGCTTGGCCGGACTCGCCACCACCATGCACGTTCACCTTGATGTCGAAGGCCTCGCCATTGTTCGTCAGCAGCAGGGGCTGCTTGGCGATCATGATGGAGGTCTGACGACCAAAGTAAGCGTCGATGGCCTTGCCGTTGACGATGATCTGGCCCGTGCCCTTCTTCATGAAGACGCGAGCGACCGACGACTTGCGACGGCCCGTACCGTAATTCCAGTTTCCGATCATGGCCGTTCCTTAGATCTCGAGAGCCTTGGGCTGCTGGGCGGTGTGCGGGTGCGTGGGGCCGGCGTAGACCTTCAGCTTCTTGACCATGGCGTAGCCGAGCGGGCCCTTGGGCAGCATGCCCTTGACGGCCTTCTCCAGCGCGCGGCCGGGGTGCTTGGCTTGCATGTCCTTGAACTTCGTGGCGTAGATGCCGCCGGGGAAGCCGCTGTGACGGTAGTACACCTTGTCGGTGGCCTTGTTGCCGGTCACACGGAGCTTTTCGGCATTGACGATGACGATGAAATCACCGGTATCAACGTGAGGCGTGTAAATGGCCTTGTGCTTGCCGCGCAAACGGAGTGCCACTTCGCTGGCAACACGTCCGAGCACCTTGTCGGTGGCGTCAATCACAAACCACTCGTGCGTCACTTCGGCCGGCTTGGCGCTGAAGGTCTTCATGAGAGTGCTTTCGCTGTGCCGGCCCTGTAAACAGAGGACCGGCAATGGATGGCTGAATTCGACTGGCCTCGGTGCTGTGTCATGAATGCACAACCTCTCGGCGCAGCTCTTTCCCGCAGCCTTTTGACGGAAAAGCCCATGAGTGTAGCAGCGAAGGCCTTGGTTTGAAAGCGCGCGACGCGTTAACCTTGGCACACAGGCCCAGCCATGCCCACAACCCCACCCGCCGCCGCCGACACCCCGCCCGCCGAACCCGCGACGGACTGGGATCATGAGCTGTCGGCGTTCGGCCCTGACCCGAACGCGCCGGCTGCTACCTCGGCCGAATCGACGGGCCCGCTTGCCAATGCGCGCGCTGCGCTGGAGCGGCTGTCGACCTGGGTGCCCATCCGCTCGCTGGCACGGCGCCACCGCCACCGCATCATCGACCACCTGCTGGCGCTGGAGCCGCAAGACCGCTATCTGCGCTTCGGCTATCCGGCTTCTGACGAGCAGATCCGCAAGTACGCGCTGAGCATCGACTTCGCCCGCGACGAGGTGCTGGGCATCTTCAACCGCCGCCTGCACTTGATCGCGCTGGCCCACTTGGCCTATGGCCTCCCGCCGTTGGCCGAATCGAACCGCACGATGGCCGAGTTCGGCGTCTCCGTGCTGCCGCAATCTCGCGGCCGCGGCCTGGGCCGGCGCCTGTTCGACGCTGCCGGCCTGCACGCCCGCAATCGCGGCATCGACACCCTCTTCATCCACGCACTGAGCGAGAACCGCCCCATGTTGCGCATCGCCGCAGCCGCCGGCGCCATCGTCGAGCGCGACGGCGGCGAGTCCGCGGCCTGGTTGCGTCTGCCGCCGGACACGGTCGGCTCCCAGGTCGAACAAGCGCTGGAGCGGCATCTGGGCGAGCTGGATTTCCAGTTCAAGCGCCAGGCTCAGGTGCTGAGCGGGTTCGTTGATGGCGTTGCCGAGGTCAAAGCCCATTTCGAACCCTCAGGGCGCGCCGCCAAGCAATAAATGACGGGCTAACAGCCCGTTTCCAGGGCCTGCTCCCCCTCAGGCCCGGGGGAATCGGGACTAGCGAGTAATGCTTTTTAGGGACGCTGCGCTACATTGCCCGTCCATTGCGCCGCCAGAAAACAGGTCGGCGTCACCCGCCGAAATCCCCGAGGGATATGCCGTACGCCATCTATTGGATCGCCGCGCTGGCTGTTTGCGTGCTGGGTCTGGCCATCAGCCTGATCTGGGCGCTGCGCCGACCTGCGTACGCCAATAAAGGCTTGCCGGCGGAGTGGTCGCTCACGGCCAGGCCGGTTTTCACGACCGACGAGCGGCGCGTTTTCCGCCTGCTTCGCGAGGCCCTGCCCCACCACGTCGTGCTGTCCAAGCTGCCGCTGGTGCGTTTCTGCCAGCCGACCGAGGCCAAGGAAGTGCGCTACTGGTTCGACCTGCTGGGCGCCTCTCACGTGACCTTTGCCGTCTGCAGCCCCAACGGTCGCGTGTTGGCCGCCATCGACCTGGAAGGCGAGCGCGGTGTCACGCCGCGCATCCTGCAGATCAAGCATGCCGTGCTGTCCGCCTGCCGCGTGCGCTATCTGCGCTGCGCGATGGACCAGTTGCCCAGCGTCGCCGAATTGCAGCTGCTCGTGCCCCAGGGCAGCAACCCGCGTGGCCCGCTGCCGGCGCCGGCGGCGACGGCCGGCTTGTCACGCCGCCGCAGCACCACCGCCACCGAGGATGAATTCGGCAGCGACTGGGGCCAGTTCTCGCAGCCCCTGCCGCTGTGGCAGGACGCCGGCGTGTTCGGTGGCAACGAGGGCTACGGCGAGCGCCAGCCACGCATGCCGACCCAGCCCGACGCCCATCAGCCTCAGCGGCGCCTGTCCTCCCGCAACCTGGACACGTCACGCTACAACCCGCGCAGCCTGCCCGTCCTGGATGACGCGGATGACGAGGCCATGCTGGACGACATCGTCGGTGTCGTCGTCGACGCGCCGCGCTACGCGACCCAGCGCCCGCGACGCGGGTGATCCGCTCCGGCGACACTCGCCGGATGCCTCACGCGACCCCTGATCTCAGCTTCGGCGACCTGACGCCGGAATTCATGCTCGATGCCCTCGACGCCACGGGCCTGCGCGCCGACGGCCGGTTGCTGCAGCTGAATTCCTTTGAGAACCGCGTGCTGATGCTGCATCTGGAAGACGGCAGTGCGGCCGTCGCCAAGTTCTATCGCCCGGCGCGCTGGAGCGATGCGCAGATCCTCGAAGAGCATGCCTTCGCCGCTGAGCTCGCCGCCGCCGAGGTGCCCGTCGCCGCGCCGTGGACGCTGGCGGGCGGCTCCACACTCTTCCACTACCAAGGCCAGCGCCTGGCCGTCACGCCACGCCAGGGCGGCCGCGGCCCCGAGCTTGAAGACCCCGACGTGCTGCGCTGGATAGGCCGGCTGCTGGCTCGCCTCCATGGCGTGGGCCGTCAACGCCCCTTTGTTGAACGCCTGGCCTGGGCCACCGCCGCACCTGCACAAGCCGCGCGTGACTGGCTCATCGACAACGAGGCCATCCCCCCCGAGATCGCCGCCTCCTGGGATGACGCCGCGCGCCGCTGCATCGATGCCATCCAGGCCGCTTTCGACAGCCTGCCCGACCTGCAGCTCACCCGCCTGCACGGCGACTGCCACCCCGGCAACATCCTGTGGACGCCCGACCGCGGCCCGCATTTCGTCGACCTCGACGACGCCGTCACCGGGCCTGTCGTGCAGGATCTGTGGATGCTGCTGCCCGGCGAGCCGGAAGCCTCGCGCCAGTTGCTCAACGCCGTGCTCGACGGCTACGAGCAGATCGCCGAGTTCGACGACCGCGAGCTGCGCCTCATCGAGCCGCTACGCACCATGCGCATGATCCACCACAGCGCCTGGCTCGCCCGCCGCTGGGGCGACCCGGCCTTCCCGCTCGCCTTCCCCTGGTTCGGCACACCGAACTACTGGCTGGACCAGGTGGCCAAGCTGCGCGAGCAGCTGGAGGCGATGCGCCCCAAGGACGGCGCCCCGACCCTTGCGCGGGACGAGGACGAGGTCAACTTCGACGGCGACGGATTTTCCTAACGCCAGGTCGCGGGCGTCTCGTTGGTCTGCACCGTCACGTGGGCCAGGGTGGCGTCCAGCGGACGGATCTCCAGCGTCAAGCCGAACTGCAGGCAGGGGTTCTCGGCCGCAATCGCTGCCGCCTGCTCCAGCGTCTCGGCGACGATGAACCAGTAGCCGCCGACCCACTCCTTGGTCTCGGCAAACGGGCCGTCGGTGATCAGCCCCCGAGAGACGAAGCGGGCGCCCGGCTCCAGGCGGCTGCCGGGCTTGAGCCGGCCTTGGGCCAGGCCCTGCTCGTACCAGACATAGAAGGCATCGATGGCCGTCTGCACCGCCTGCGGGCTGGCGTCGGCATCCCACTGACCGCGAGACAGCACCAGATAGTCATTCATCGGCATCGAGAAATCTCCTGGAAGAGAGGGCTCATCATCAGGGCAGCGGGCTGGTCAGCACCACCGCATAGCCGTCGGGGTCGCGCAGCCAGAACTCCCAGTTGCCGTTCTCGCTCCAGCGCCTGGGCCTGACGACGTCGACGGCCATCGCCTCGGCACGCGCAACGGCGTCATCGAAATCTGGCAGCTCGAACCACAGCAGCAGGCCATTGCCACGAGGCAGGTCGGCGTCTCCCAGCGGCCCATGGTCGTGGCCGACATCCCAGCGGTGCAGTTGCAGCAGCAGATGCCCGTCGGGCGCATTCAGGCGCTCGTACTCATCGCCGCCATGGCCGCTGTGGCAGCCCAGCAGGCGTTGATACCAGCGGCTGCTGGCGGGCACGTCGTGGACGCAGATCAACGGGGCGAGTTGCATGGCGGCGCTCCAAAGGATGCGTGAAATGCTAGCGCCATGGCTAGGTCGATGGGTAAAAAATACTGGATATACATACAGTATTGTGATCTCATCCAAGCTCCGGTTTCTTCCCTCCGCCCTGACCCGCCCCGTGCTTCCCGGCCATGTTGCCCGCCTCCGCCGCCACTCCCGCCCCCCTTGTTCCGCCGCCCCTCGGCCGCCTGCCGCTGGACGACGCACGGCTGCAGGGGCGCCTCTGGCGCGGCAGCAGCCTGAGTACCGCTGCCGACCCGACGCTGGCCAGCGGTTTTGCGGCCCTGGACGCCGAACTGCCCGGCGGTGGCTGGCCCCTGCGAGCCGTCACCGAGCTGCTGACGCCGCAACCCGGCGTGCTGGAGTGGCGGCTGCTGGCCCCGGCCCTGCGCGGCTGGTGGGCGGCCCAGGCGCTGCCGACGGCCTCTCCCGGCCGGCGCGGGCGCGCGGCCATGCCGGCGCTGCGCTCGCTGCTCCTCATCAACCCGCCGCACACACCGCATCTGCCGGGCCTGCAGGCCCTGGGCCTGCCGCCATCGGCGCTGGTCTGGGTGGAGGCCGGCACGCCGGCCCAGGCCCTCTGGGCCGCCGAACAGGCCATCAAGTCGCGCGTGGCCGTGCTGGCCTGGCTGCCAGAGGCGCGGCCGGAGCAGATCCGGCGCTTGCAGGTCAATGCGCTGAGTTCCGATGCACCGGCCTTCCTGATGCGGCCCGAGCGCGTCCAGCAGCAATCCTCGGCTGCACCGCTGCGCCTGGTCGTGCAACCCGGCGAGGGCTGGGCTCTGAACGTGCACCTCCTCAAGCGCCGCGGGCCGGCGCACGAGGGCTGGCTGGAGCTGCCGGCCGTGCCAGGTGCGGTCGAGCCGCTGCTGACGGCGGCCAAGCGCAAGCCCTTGCCCGCGCCTGCGCCAAAGCCTTCCCCCACGCAGGTCACACCTCCAACGGAGCGCCCCCATGCGCTGGCTCGCCCTGTGTTGCAGGCCTGATGCGCCGGCTGGCGACGTCGACGCCCTGGGCTGGCTGGCACTGAGCTTCACGCCGCGCGTCGCGCGGCTGGAGGAGGCCGTCGTGGCCGAGGTGTCCACCAGCCTGAAGCTGTTCCGCGGCGCGCGGGCGCTGCGCCAGCGGCTGCAGGCGCAAGCCACGCAGGCCGGCTTGGCCCTGGGCAACATGGCCTGGGCGAAGACGGCCTTGGGTGCCTTGGCCCTGGCGCGCTCTGCCAACACCACCCCCGGCCGTCTGAGCGAGCGCCTGGACGCGCTGCCGCTGTCGGCCCTGAGCGCCGCCCAAGCCCACCACGCCATGCTGGCCCGCTTGGGCTGCACGCGCCTGGGCGAGTTGCGCCGGCTGCCGCGCCCGGCCCTGGCGCGGCGCTTCGGCCCGGCCCTGCTGACGGCGCTCGACCAGGCCTACGGCGACCTGCCCGAGGTACACGAATGGCTGACCCTGCCCGACCGCTTCGACGCGCGGCTGGAGCTGCCCTACCGCGTCGAGCACGCGCCCGTGCTGCTGCACTTTGCCGAGACCCTGCTGCGCCAGCTCTGCGCCTTCCTCGCCGCCCACCATGCCGGTGTGCGGGCACTGCGCCTGGCCTGGCAGCACGACGCCATGCGCGCCCGGGACGTAGCCGACAGCGGTGAACTCAGCATCGCCACGGCCGACACGACGCGCGACCTGCCGCGCCTGACCCGCCTGCTGGGCGAGCACCTGGCCCGCACAGAGCTGGCCGCACCGGCCGGTGAGATCAGCCTCAGCGCCGACACCGTGCTGCCGCTGGAGGAAGGCAGCGTCAGCCTTCTGCCCGGCCCCGCTGACCTGGCGGAACGCACGACGACGAATGCATTGCTGGAGCGACTGTCGGTGCGGCTGGGTGCAGACCATGTGCAAGAAGGTCGGCTGCGCGAGGACCATCGCCTGGACCACATGCAGCGCTGGCACGCCTGGCCTGCGCCGCCGGCCATCGCCTTGCGCCGCCCGTCCGGCCCTCAGCCCACCTGGCTCGTCCAGCCACCACAGCCGCTGCGCTCCGATGCACGCGAGCAGCCGACCTATTGCGGCCCCTTGGCGCTGGTCAGCGGCCCGCACCGCGTCGAGGCCGGCTGGTGGGAAGGCTCCAGCGGCATGCAGGCACGCGACTACTTCGTCTATCGCAGCGCCACGCGCGGGTTGCTGTGGGTCTATCACGAGCGGCCTTCGTCCATCGCGTCCACCTCCCCGGGTTGGTTCCTGCACGGAGTGTTCGCATGACGCCCCCCATGTCGGACCGGGACGAGCGGCTGGCCATGCTGCGCGAGCAGGGCATTGCCTCGGAGGCCGAGCTGCGGCGCGCGGCGGATGGCTGGCCATCCGCGTTGCCTGTCGCGGGGGGTGACCTGCCGCGCTATGCCGAGCTGCACTGCCTGTCGGCCTTCAGCTTCCTACGCGGCGCGTCCGAGCCCGCCGAGCTGGTGGAGCGCGCCTGCGAGCTGGGCTACGAGGCCCTGTCCATCACCGACGAATGCTCGCTGGCCGGCATCGTGCGAGCGCACAAGCAATTGCGGGAGATGCGCGAGGCGGCACATCACGCCCTGAAGGAGGAGGCGCAAAAGGCCGGCTTGCCTGACGAGGACATTGCGCAGCCGCAGTTGATGAAGCTGCTGATCGGCAGCGAGTTCCTCGTCCGCGACGACACCGGCACGCCGCGCTTCAAGCTCGTGCTGATCGCGCAGAACCTCAACGGCTACGGCAACCTCAGCCAGTTCATCACCCGGCTGCGCCGTGCCAGCCCGGTCAAGGGCGAGTACACGCTGAACTGGCGCCAGCTCGCACCCGAGAAGCTCACCGACTGCTTGGCCCTGCTGGTACTGCCACGCGAGGCCAGCGATGCCGAGTTGCTGGCTCCGGCGCAATGGGCGCTGCAGCACTTCACCGGCCGCGCCTGGATCGCCGTCGAGCTGATGCGCGAAGCCAGCGATGCACTGTGGCTGCAGCGGCTGCAGGCGCTGTCCGAGGAGACGGCGCTGCCGCTGGTCGCCGCCGGCGACGTGCACTTCCACGTGCGCTCGCGCAAGGCGCTGCAGGACGTGATGACGGCCACGCGCCTGGGCCGCACGGTGGCAGAGTGCGGCTTCGACCTGCAACCCAACGCGGAAAGGCATCTGCGCAGTTGCTATCGAGTTTCACGGGTCTATCCGGAAGCGTTGATGAGGGAGACGCTGCAGGTGGCGGCGCGCTGCGAATTCAGCCTCAACGAGATCAGCTATCAGTACCCGAGCGAGGTCGTGCCAGCCGGCCGCACGCCGCGACAGCATCTGCGCGACCTCACCTATGCCGGCGCCTACCTGCGTTGGCCTCAATCCAAAGGCGGGGTGCCTGACAAGTTCAAGCGCCGCATCGAGGATGAGCTCCAACTCATCGAGGACCTGGGCTACGAGCACTACTTTCTGACCGTTGCCGATGTCGTGCAGTTCGCGCGCAGCATCCAGATCCTCTGCCAGGGCCGCGGCTCGGCCGCCAACAGCGTGGTCTGCTACTGCCTGCACGTCACCTCGGTAGACCCGGACCGCAGCACCCTGCTGTTCGAGCGCTTCATCAGCCGAGAGCGCAACGAGCCGCCGGACATCGACGTCGACTTCGAGCACGAGCGTCGCGAAGAGGTGATCCAGTACCTCTATGCCAAATACGGTCGTGACCGCGCTGCGCTGACCGCCGTGGTCATCTGCTACCGCCCCAAGAGCGCCATTCGCGATGTCGGCAAGGCCTTGGGCTTCAGCGAGGAGCAGCTCGACGTGATGAGCCAGGACCACAGCGGCTGGTCCACCCAGGTGCTGCCCGAGGAGCATCGTCTCGAACTGCTGCAGAAGCTCGGCCTGCCCGAGGACGACCCGCGCCTGCTGCAACTCATCACGCTCGGCCGCCAGCTCAACGGCCTGCCTCGCCACCTCAGCCAGCACGTCGGCGGTTTCGTGCTTACAGAAGGCACACTGGAGCGCCTCGTTCCCATCGAGAACGCGACGATGAAAGACCGCAGCGTCATCGAATGGGACAAGGACGACATCGACGAGCTGAAGATGATGAAGGTCGACGTGCTCGCCCTGGGCATGCTCAGCGCCATCCGGCGCTGCTTCGATCTCGTCAACCCGATGCGCGGCACGGCCATCGACCTGACCATCCCGGATAACGACACGGCCACCTACGACATGATCTGCAAGGCAGACACCATCGGCGTCTTCCAGATCGAATCGCGAGCGCAGATGTCCATGCTGCCGCGCTTGCGACCACGCACCTACTACGACCTGGTCGTCGAGGTCGCCATCGTGAGGCCGGGGCCCATCGAAGGCGGCATGGTGCATCCCTATCTGAAGAACCGCGCCCTGCCCGAAGACCAGGTCGAGTACCCCAGCGAGGCCTTGAAGGAAGCTCTGTGGCGCACCCGCGGCGTGCCCATCTTCCAGGAGCAGGTCATGCAGGTGGCCATGATTGCCGCGGGCTTCAGCGCCGGCGAGGCCGATCAGCTGCGCCGCGCCATGGCTGCGTGGAAACGCCCCGGCGTGCTGGAGAAGTACTACGACAAGGTCGTCAAGGGCATGCGCGAGCGCGGCTACGAAGACGCGTTCGCCGAGCGCATCTTCAGCCAGATCAAGGGCTTCTCCAGCTACGGCTTCCCCGAGTCCCACGCCGCCAGCTTTGCGCTGCTCACCTATGTCAGCTCCTGGCTCAAATGCCATGAGCCGGCTGCCTTTTTGTGTGCGCTTCTGAACTCCCAACCGCTGGGCTTCTACACGCCCAGCCAGCTCATCCAGGACGCGCGCCGTCACCAGGTCGAAGTGCGCGCCATCGACGTCAACCACAGCAACAAGGACAGCACCCTCGAGCACCGCGACGGTGAGCACCAGCCGGCGGTGCGCCTGGGCCTGCGCCTCGTCAGCGGCCTGGGCGACGAAGCGGCCGACCGCATCGAGCAGGCCCGTACTCGCGACGGCGAATTCGCCCACCCGCAGGACCTCGCCTTCCGCGCCCGCCTCACGCAGCAGGACATGCAGCAGCTCGCCGCCGCCGACGCCCTCACCTCACTCGCCGGCCACCGCCGCCAACAGGTCTGGCAGGCCTCAGCCCTGCACGCCATGCCCGAGCTGCTGCAGGGCAGCCTGCTGCCTGAGGACGACCTCGCCCTGCCCGCCGCCGCCGAGGGCGAGGAGGTGCTGTGGGACTACGCCGCCACCGGCCTGACGCTGCGCCGCCACCCACTGGCCCTCCTGCGCCCGCGCCTGGCCAAGCAAGGCCTGCTCAGCGCCAGCCAGCTCGACAAAGTGAAGAGCGGCCGCCGCGCCAAGGCCTGCGGCATCGTCACCGGGCGGCAGAAGCCGCAGACCGCCAAGGGCACCCTCTTCGTCACGCTGGAGGACGAGACCGGCAATGTGCAGGTCATCGTCTGGCCCAAGGTTTATGAAGAACACCGCGGCACCATCCTCGGCGCGCGGCTGCTGGCGGTGGAGGGTGTCTGGCAGCGCGGGGACGGCGATGTGCGCCATCTGCTGGCGCGGGGATTCACCAACCTGAATCCGCTGCTGGGGAGGTTGCCGACGGAGAGCCGGGATTTCAGGTGAGGGTCGGCGTCAAGACGACAAAGACAAAGGCCGAGCGTCTGGCGACGGCGCAGCCTTTGCGAGCATGGGCGCTCATCCTGCGCTGCGTTTGTCACACGCATACCCCCGCTCTAATTAGAGCGCGAGTTCTTCGCAACCCTGTTGAGCCGCATCTTTAAATCCTTGGGGGAATACCATTTCCCATGGGTAAATACGCCGCGCACATCTCCCGTGTTCTGAATATTGTCCAACGGGTTCGCCCCGAGCAGAATAAAATCAGCGCGTTTGCCGACTTCGATACTGCCGGCGCGATCGTATTCACCAAGGTATTTAGCCGGATTGACGGTCGCCGCCTTCAGGGCTTCATAAGGCGTCAAGCCGGCTTTGATGAAGAGCTCCATTTCCTGGTGTTGCGCAAATCCAGGAACCAAAGCACCAAAGGCATCGGAACCCGTCATCAAGGGAACACCGGCGTCATGAAGCTGTTTGGTCAAGGTGAGCAAGGTCGTCATGTTTCGCCCGAAATGATCTTTCAAACTTGACCGATCACTAACAGATTCAAGGAAGGTTGAAAAAACAGGTGCGAGGCCGACACGATATTCATTTTTGTCGTTGTCCAAACTCTCGCGACGCATGCTTTTCGGCAGATATCTGAGGCGCGGATCGTTCGCCAGCGACGCAAACGAATCATCCGAAATGTAGACCGGTATTACGGAGTAGATAATTATTGTCGGGGTCCAATATACGCCAGAACCGGCAACATCCTTCACGACTTCAGCGCGGTAAGCGTTGTCCTTCAGGCGAGAAATGTTGCGGTAGTAGGCCGTCAGAAAATTATGGTTATTCCCATTGTCTTCCACGCCGAATTTCGCCACTTGGCCGAAGCTCGCGTCGCGCGATATATAGAGTAATTCCTCGACATGTTCGACGCAATCCATGCGAAGCGTTTGGGCCAGCGGCATCATGTGCTGGCCGTGGCCCGTTACCCTAAACCCTCGTTCCCGCGCGCCGGCAATCAACGCGTTATAGAGGTCTGGCGCAAAATCACCATGGATCTTGATGGCGTCGTAGCGACGCTCCGCGGTTTCCTGCAATGCCTTGTTCACGTCATCCAGTGATTTAACGGTCCAGCTTTCGAGTTGAGGGCCACTGACCAGATAGCGAGGACCGTCCATCGTTCCCGCCTCTATGCTGGCGCGCAGCGCGAGATGGTCAACATGGCCACCGCCATCGCCTAAACCCATATTGAAGACGGTCGTAACGCCGGCCGCCAGGTTCAGATCGAAAAAATCCTGGGGCGGCATACGCAAGTGAGCGTGCATGTCTGACAGCCCGGGCATCAGGAAGTTTCCGTTTCCGTCAATATGTTTGGCGGAACGATACCGGCCTGCTGTACGTTCATCAACAATCGCGATAACAACGCCATCACGCACGACAACCGACTTGTTACGCTGTATGACGTTCCGGTTCATCGGAACGACGTTGACGTGGTTAAAGACAAAGTCCGCGACTTGTGCAGTGCCTGCGTGGGTGCCGCCCGAAAGCGTGCCGATTAAATGGAAAAGAGCGACGATCCTCAGCGCACGAAACATTTATAGCCCCCTGTTGTTTCACGTTTTTATATCTCCAGCCATCACCGAACAAAGGTCTCATTCAGGTATGCCGGACGCAGCCTGTCGGGCCGCTCGAGAAAGCCCAATGAAATATCTGTCACTGCTGGCGCCGGCCAGAAGAGCTACTCGGTCTAGCTGGCCTTGTGAAACCGCTTCGCGCTGGCGATCTGCAGGTCGTTGGCCCGGGCAGCACGCCGGCCTTCGACGACGACCCGAGGCAGCAGCGCCACCACTGGCGCTTGCGTGTCGACACGCTTGCCGACGATCACCACGCGTTCGAGCTTGACGACCTGAGTCGTTGGTTGCGCAGCATGATCCGCCCATCCGATGCCCGCAACAGCAGCGGCAACGGACGCAAGGGCGAAGGCCAGGACTTTCACGGTGTTGGTCATGGTGGACTCCGGCTGGGTTTGTGAGGCACTGATTGCAGTTTCTGCGCCGGGATACCGCGAGGCGGGCGCAAGGCGATGCACTACAAGCTTGGCCGGATGAACTGCAGCAGCGGCCGACGGGCCTGGCGGGTCAATCCACCTGCCGATCGGACGGCAGTACGCTGCCGGCTGCCACCCTTTCGTCCGTCGATCCTGAGCAGGTCGGCGAACATGGACGGCTCAAGAGCGGCCCAGCCGGCAGAGAACTCCGCGGCAGATGCGCCGCATCGGCATCTGAATCCCCGCGGTCAGCGCATGGGTCTACCAGCGCGCCGAATCAACGCCCGGCTGCACATTCGCCCGCTTGAGATCCCCGCCGTAATGCGCCATCACCCTTCGGTCCATCAACCGGAACCACAGCGGCGGCACGTAGGCCACCAACAACAGGCCGGCATAGCCGCTCGGCAGCTGCGGCGCCTGCTCGAAATGCCGCAGGGCCTGGTAGCGGCGGGCCGGGTGGGCGTGGTGGTCGCTGTGGCGTTGCAGGTGATACAGGAACAGGTTCGACATGCGGTGGTTGCTGTTCCATGAGTGCTCGGGCGCGCAGCGCTCGTAGCGGCCGTCGGGCCCGCGCTGGCGCAAGAGGCCGTAGTGCTCGATGTAGTTCACCACTTCCAGCAGTTGGGCCCCGTAGAACGCCTGCACGAGCAGGAAGGGCAGCACCGCCCAGCCCAGCCAGACCACCAGGCCGGCATAGAGCACCACCGTCAGGCCCCAAGCCTGCAGGCATTGGTTGCGCCAGTGCCAGGGGCCATGGCCGCGGCCGGCCAGGCGCTCGTGCTCCAGCTGCCAGGCCGAGCGCAGGCTGCCGAGCATCGTGCGAGGCAGGAAGGCCCAGAAGCTCTCGCCCAGGCGCGCGCTGGCCGGATCCTCCGGCGTGGCGACGCGCCGGTGGTGGCCGCGGTTGTGCTCCACGAAGAAGTGGCCGTACGCCACCGGCGCCAGCACCAGGCGCGACAGCCAGCGCTCCCAGGCGGCGTGCTTGTGGCCCAGCTCGTGGGCGGTGTTGATGGCCACGCCGTTGATGCCGCCCACCGTCAGCACCAGGCCCACGAAGCCCACCACGCCGAGCCCGCCATGCACCGCCAGCCAGGCGCCGTGCAGCGTCAGCCCGAACTGCAGCGGCACGAAGAGCAGCAGCACGACGAGGTACCAGCGGTCAGCCTCCAACGCGGACACCTGGGCCTCGGGCGGGTTGCTGCGGTCCTCGCCCAGCAGCGTATCCAGCAGCGGGATCAACGTGTACATGACCGCCGGCAGCAGCCACAGCCAGAACGCGTGGCCACTGCGGTCGGCCTGCCAGACGTTCAGCCATGCCAGCCCCGGAAACAGGCCCGACAGCAGCCAGGCGTAGCGCTT
Organism: Roseateles sp. GW821-FHT02E12; assembly: GCF_059421665.1. Lineage (NCBI taxonomy): Bacteria > Pseudomonadati > Pseudomonadota > Betaproteobacteria > Burkholderiales > Sphaerotilaceae > Roseateles > Roseateles sp. GW821-FHT02E12. The sequence continues at coordinate 2,276,285 of NZ_JBWKVK010000001.1, read as the reverse complement.
GGTGTCGCGCCATCGCGTGGGGGCGGGCGCGGGGGCGGGGTCCGACAGGGTGGCAGGCATGGCGGGATGCTCGGCGGCCGGGCCGCCGCGGTCAAGGCCGCAGCGTCAGCGCTTGCAGCATCGTCACTGGCCAGCAGCGCGGGGATGGCGATGTGCGCCATCTGCTGACCCGCGGCTTTACAAATCTCAACCCGCTGCTGGGCCGCTGGCCCACGGAGAGTCGGGATTTCCGGTGACGATCAGCACGATCACACCACCCGGTGTAAGTTGCGCCCATCCTGCGCCGACCGAGAGGTCAGCCTCCAGCCCCGAGAGTCCCCATGCTGATCCGAATCCCTGCCCTTCACGAGCCCCTGCCCAGCGAGATCACGCCCCGCTCGGCCTACCTGAACCGCCGTGAGGCCCTGGCCGGGCTCGGTCTGGCAGCGGCGTCGCCCCTGGCGCTGGCGCAAGCCGCCCCTGGTGGCGGCAAGCTGGCCAAGCTGCCGGGCGCCCACTCGGCGGTGGCCGGCGCGATGGTGATGGACAAACTCACTAGCTATGCCGACGCCAGTTCGTACAACAACTTCTACGAGTTCGGCACCGACAAGGCCGACCCCGTGGCGCACGCCCACACGCTCAAGACCCGTCCCTGGACGGTCAGCGTCGAAGGCGAATGCGCCAAACCCGGCCGCTACGACATCGACGCGCTGCTCAAGCTCAGCGCCATGGAAGAGCGCATCTACCGGCTGCGCTGCGTCGAGGGCTGGAGCATGGTGATCCCCTGGGTGGGCTACTCGCTGGCCGAGCTGCTCAAGAAGGCCGAGCCCACGTCCAAGGCCAAGTACGTCGAGTTCACGACGCTGGCCGACAAGGCGCAGATGCCCGGCGTGCGCTCGGGCGTGCTGGACTGGCCCTACATCGAAGGCCTGCGCATCGACGAAGCCATGCATCCGCTGGCGATGCTGGTGTTCGGCATGTACGGCGAGGTGCTGCCCAACCAGAACGGCGCGCCGCTGCGCCTGGCCATGCCGTGGAAGTACGGCTTCAAGTCGGCCAAGAGCATCGTCAAGATCCGCTTCGTCGAGAAGGAGCCGCTGTCCAGCTGGACCAAGGCCGCCCAGCAGGAATACGGTTTCTATTCCAACGTGAACCCCAACGTCAGCCACCCGCGCTGGAGCCAGGCGGCCGAGCGCCGCATCGGCGAAGACGGCCTTTTCGCGAAGAAGCGCCCGACGCTGATGTTCAACGGCTACGAAGCCCAGGTCGGGCAGCTCTACGCCGGCATGGATCTGAAGAAGTTCTACTGACGCGATGAAGCGTTTGTTGACGACGGCGCTGCTCAGCAGAGCGGCGAAGCCCATTCTTTTCCTGCTCTGCCTGCTGCCGCTGGCCTGGCTCGTCTACGCCGCAGCCACCAACCAGCTCGGCGCCAACCCCGCCGAGGCCTTGATCCGGCGCCTGGGCGACTGGACGCTGCGCGGCCTGTGGCTGACGCTCACCATCACACCGCTGCGCGAGCTCACCGGCCTGGCGGCACTGGCGCGCTTTCGCCGCATGCTGGGCGTGTTCACCTTCAGCTACGCGTCGCTGCACCTGCTGGCCTATGGCTGGCTGGACATGGGGCTGGACTTCAGCGACATCGCCGTCGACATCGCCAAGCGCCCCTTCATCCTGATGGGCTTCACGGCCTGGGCGCTGATGCTGCCGCTCGCGACCACCAGCTTCAACAAGGCCATCAAGGCCCTCGGTGCCAAGCGCTGGCAGGCGCTGCACAAGGCCGTTTACGCCATCTCCGTGATCGCGCTGCTGCACTTCATCTGGATGCGCGCCGGCAAGAACAACTTCGGCGAACCGGCCATCTACGGCGCCCTCCTGGCCGCGCTGCTGGGCTGGCGGATCTGGAAAAAGCTGCGCAGATAATTTCCGGCCCTGCCCCACCGGCCACGCCATGTCCAGCCCCACCACCATCGACATCGCCATCCTCGGCGGCGGCCCCGCCGGCTGCAGTGCCGCGTCCTGGCTCGGCCAGTTGGGGCTGACGACGCTGCTCGTCGAGCGCGAGCCGCGGCTGTGCGCGGCGCTGGCGGCGCTGGACTTCCCCCAGGACTGGGTGCTGGGCGAACCCGCCACGCGCCTGTGCGACCTGGCCGAGCAGTACGCCGCGCAGGCCAGCGCCACGCCGGGCGTCTCGCTGCGGCTGGCGGCCCAGGTCGAATCCGCGCGTCATTCGCTGGATGGCTGGGCGTTGCAGCTCGCCGGCGGCGAGCGCGTGCAGGCCCGCGCGCTGCTGATCGCCACCGGCCTGCGCCTGCTGCGCCCGGCACGCTACTTCGCCTCGCCGCACCCGCGCGTGCTGGACGCCGCCTCGCTGACCTCGCAACGCGCCACGCTGCCGCCCGGCCGCGTGCTGCTGCTGGGCGCGGGCGACAACGCGGCCGAGAACGCCCTCTTCCTGGCCGACCGCGGCTTTGACGTCACCGTGTGGGCACGCGGCGGCTGGCGCGCACAGAACCATCTGATCGAGCGCGTTGAAGGCCACGCCCGCATCACCGTGCGCCTGTCCACGCCGCTGCCCGAGGCCTTGCTGCCCGACGCCGATGGCGTCAGCGTCGGCCCCGAGCGCTTCGACCACGCCGCCGCCCTGCTCGGCTTCGAGCCCGAACCCTCCGCCTTCACCTTGCTGGACGCACACGCCCGCCAACGCGCCTTCGTAGCCGGTGACGCCAGCGGCCGCTGGCACCCCTGCGTGCAGACAGCCCTGGCCGATGGCGTGCAAGCGGCCAAGCAGATCGAGCAGGCCCTGCGCCCGCAGGCCGCCGCCGCGCCGCAGCGCTACAACAACCGCCAGGTCATCCACCTACAGGGCCTGCGCTTTCGCGCCAACCTCGGCGTGCTGGACTTCGAGCGCACCGGCCCGCAGCCCATCCAGGTCGATGCCGAGGTCAACCTCGGCGCCCTGCCCGTCGTCGCCCGCGACGCCGACATCGGCCACGTGCTGGACTACCGCCGCGTGCGCACGGCCATCATCGACGAGTGCACCGCCGAGCACACCGACCTCGTCGAAGCCCTGCTGGGCAAGCTCTGCAACCGCCTGATGAGCCTGCCCGGCGTCGTCGGCGTGCGGCTGAAGCTGACCAAGCTGGAGATCTTCCCGGACTGCGAAGTCGCCATCAGCACCGAGCTCGGCGCCTGGTGAACCCACACCACCTTTGACCTGGGGCAAACAGCACCCCCGAGGTCTTGAAGCAAATTAAGGACGCCCGCGGCCGCCGCGCCGAGCATTCGGGTCGTCCATGTTGCACTCCTCGCACGCCAGCTGTTGCGCCAGCCTTCGCCAGACCCTGCTGCAGGGCTGGCAGCAGACGTTTCCGCTGCATTCATCGCCCTTCCGGCAGATGGCCGCGCGCAGCGGCGCCACGCCGCGCGAGCTGCTGAACCTGTGCCAGGAACTGCACCGCCACGGCGCACTGCAGACCATCCAGCCCTGCTGGGGTGAGGGGCTGCTGCGCGAGCGCTGGCGCCTTGCCTTCGAGCCAGGCGCCGACGATGCGCCACTGAACTCGGCACTGGCGGCCCTGCCCGGCTGCTTCCACATCGAGCGCTGCGAGCCCCAGGCAGGCATGCCCTCGCTGTGGGCCGAGATCGAGGCTCTGGATGACGAGGCTTTGGCCCGCCAGCTCCAGCACCTGCCCGCCGCCCCCGTGGCCCGGCTGAAGCTGCCCGCGTCGGCCGCCAACGCCCTGCCCTGTGACGACCCCGAGGTCGCCAGGCACCTCGAAGAAGGCCTGCTGCTGTGCTCGCGGCCCTTTGCGCAGTGCTCCAAGCTACTGGGCTGCAGCGAGTCCCGGCTGCTGGCCAAGCTGCAGGCCTGGCGCCGCGGCGGCCAGCTGGCTGGCATGGCCTTGAAGCCGCCGCCCACGCGCGTGCCGCAGCCGGGCCTGCTGGCGCTGTGGAAGCACATCGAGCCTACGGCCGAGGCCCTCGGCCGGCTGCAGGCCCACTGCAACGTGGACCGCGTCGTCAGCGCGCCCGGCACGCCGGCCTGGCCGTGGCGGCTGAGCCTGGTGCTTCACGCCGCGCCGCAGCTGGCGTTGGAGCAGCTGCGCGAGATCGTCGCCCACGCTGGCCTGCCGATGCCCGACACCAGCGCCAGGCTGCTGATCGATCAGCCACGCGACCAGGCGCTGCTGTTCCATACGCGGCCACCGACCGCCTGAGCCCTGCGGCGCGGACTCAAGCGCCGCAAGACGGGCTGGCCTGGAAGCGCATAGAGTGCGGCGACCGCCACGCGTGAAAGCCCTCCATCACCATGCACAAGCCCCTCCTCGCACTTTGCACGGCCCTGCTGCTCACCTGCACGACCGCCAGCCAGGCGCTCGACGATGCATCGGTGCTCTTCGACCGGTTGCCAGGGAAGTGGGCGCCCTTGCAGGATGGCAAGGCCGACTGCGGCGATGCCCAGGTCATCTCCTTCTCCAAAGACCACTCGACGGCGACGTTCACGCTCACCAAGCCTTTCAAGAACGATGACGGCCAGATGGTGTCCGCCGCCGTCTACAAGGTCTTGCGCGTCAAGGGCCGAAGCATCACGATGTTCCTGAACGGCGAGAAGCGTGAGACCGTGGGCGGAGACCCCATCGTGTGGACGCTCGTGCTGGTCCGGGACGACGCCTATGTGTGGCGCCAGACGGACTGGGGCGCCGGTGAGTCCACCATCCCCTTCGTCCGCTGCACCGATCAGGCCTGAAGCCCCCGCCCTCCCCTATCAGGCGGGCGTGCCGGCCGGGATGCCCGGCGTCAGCAACCGCTCCAGCAGCTGACGCACGCTGGTGATCTGGCTGCCGAAGGGCAGCAGGCCACGGCCGCGGAAGAACAGGCCCTTGTTGACCTCGCCGCGCAGCGCCGAACCCAGGCGCTGGTCGATGCAGAACTGGCCCCAGCCCTTGAGACCGTCGCGCAGGCCGCATTGGCTCAGGCAGTCGAAGGCCATGGTGCAGCGCTGCTTGAGCTGAGCCACGGCCTGCAGGCGCTCCTCGGCCTTGAGGTATTTGCGCAGCCACGGCGTCATCACGGCGCGGGCGGGCAGGCCGGCCACGCTGGTGAACTCGACGAGATCCTCGTCGCGCGCGTCCACCAGCACCTGCTTGAAGTTGGGATGGGCGTCGCACTCCTCGGTCGCGACAAAGGCCGTGCCGAGCTGGGCCGCGTCCGCGCCCAGGGATTGCAGGCGCTGGATGTCCTCGCAGGTGCGCACGCCGCCGGCGGCGATCAGCGGCACCCGGCCCTCGACGCCGGCATCGCGCAGATGCTGGCGCACGGCCGGCAGCACGGTCTCGAAGTCGAAGCGCGCATCACGCAGGTCGGCCACGCGCGCCGCACCCAGGTGGCCGGCGGCATGGCCCGGGTGTTCGATGACGATGGCACTCGGGATGCGCTGGCGGCGCTCCCACTTGCGCCAAAGCAGGGCCACGCCGCGCGCGTCGCTCAGGATGGGCACCAGGGCCGTGTCGGGGTGGTCTTGCGCCAGGTCGGGCAGGTCCAGCGGCAGGCCGGCGCCCACGACGAGGGCATCCACGCCCTCCTGCAGCGCCGTGCGCACCGAGGCCGCGTAGTCGCTCACCGCGCGCATCACGTTGACGGCCAGCAGGCCGCGCCCGCCGGCAATCTCGCGAGCCTGGCGAATCTCGCGCGCCAGTGCCTCCTGGTTGGCCTGCTCGATGACGGCTTTCTTCTTCTCGTCGCTGTCGCGCATGCCCTCGCTGCGGGCCATCAGGTCGGCGTGATGGCGGCGCAGATCCACCGAGGCAATGGTGCCCCAGGCGCCCTGGGCGGCCACGCTGCCGGCCAGGCGGTGGGCCGAGATGCCAACGCCCATGCCGCCCTGCACGATGGGCAGCAGCTGGCGGCCGCGGATCTGCAGGGGGTTCAGGCCGGCCGTGGCCATGCGGTCGAGAAGCGAGGAGGTGGTCATGGCGTCGGGGTTGAAAGGCGGAAACGGCGATGCTGGGCCGAGGCGCTCCGCAACGCTTTGATCTCGTTCAAGGTCGGGCCGATTTCTCAACCGCCCAGCACGTGCATGTCGGCACGCTCCGGATTCAGCAGGCGCAACTGTTCGCGCTGCTCGGAGTAGGCATCGGCCCGCTGCGCCCAGATGCCGGCCAGGCATTCACGCAGCAGCGCTTCGCTGCCCTGGGCGCCGCGCAGCAGCGGGCGCAGGTCGTGACCTTGGGCGGCAAACAGGCAGGTGAAGAGGCGGCCGTCCGCCGTCAGCCGGGCGCGCGTGCAGTCGCCACAGAAGGCGTGGCTGACGCTGCTGATGAAGCCGATCTCGCCCGCGCCGTCGGCATAGCGCCAGCGCTGGGCCGTCTCACCGCCACGCGTGGCCTCCAGCGGCAGCAGCGGCCAGCGGGCGGCAATGCGGGCGCGCAGTTCGTCGCTGGGCAGCACCTCGTCCATCTTCCAGCCGTTGTGGCAGCCGGCGTCCATGAACTCGATGAAGCGCAGCACCATGCCGCTGTTGCGAAAGTAGCCGGCCAGCGGCAGCGCCTCGCCGTCGTTCACGCCGCGGCGCACCACCATGTTGACCTTGATGCGCTCGAAGCCCGCACGCTGCGCCGCCTCCAGCCCGCGCAGCACCTCGGCCACCGGGAAGCCGACGTCGTTCATGCGCTGGAAGACGGCGTCGTCCAGCGCGTCCAGGCTGACCGTGAGGCGGCTCAGGCCGGCATCGCGCAGCTCGGCGGCCTGGCCGGCCAGCAGGCTGCCGTTGGTGGTGAGTGCCAGGTCCGGCGGTGTGCCGTCCAGCGTGCGCAGCGCGGCCAGTTGGCGAACGAGGCCTGCCAAGTCACGGCGCAGCAGCGGCTCGCCGCCGGTCAGGCGCAGCGTGTGCACGCCCAGGGCCAGCGCCTGGCGGGCAACCTGGGCGATCTCCTCGAAGTTCAGCAGCTGCGCCTGCGGCAGGAAGCGGTGGCCGGGGCCGAAGCGGCTGCGCGGCATGCAGTAGCTGCAGCGGAAGTTGCAGCGGTCGGTCAGCGAGATGCGCAGGTCGCGCCAGGGGCGTTGGCGGCGGTCGCGCAGCGTGCCGTCCAACGGCGCTTGCACAGGCGCAACGCGGGGCATCCAAAGCAAAGGGGCGGTCCTCGCGTCCATGCCGGCATTCTGGGCAGCAGCCCCGGCCCGGCCCATCCCGCCGTGGCACGAGGTGCGCCCCGGCAGCCTAGTCCCTTTGGCCGACCCCCGCCTCGTCCGCCCGCCGCGCACGCCGCCGCGGCGGCGCGTTAGTGTGTGGGCCATGAACATCGAGCATTTCAACGACCTGCTGGCCATGGCCCGTGCCCAGCGCGAGCCGCAACGGCTGCTGATGGTCTTCACCACGGCCGAATGCGAACCCGACGCGACGCCCGAGCAGCGCGCCGCCCACGCCGCCGGCGAGGGTGGCGTGCTGCGCCCGCTGATGTGCGTGGACAAGGACCCGGCCGAGCTGGCCGACTTCGCGGCCCTGGCCGCCGAGGCGGGCCAGGCCGGGCCGGCCTGGCAGCTGATGTTCACCGCCGCCCTGGCCGGCCGCACGACCACCAGCGAGATCCAGCGCATGCTGGAGCTGCTGATCAAGCGCGTGGAGTCGGGTGAGTTCGGCGGCCTGCTGCCGTTCAATCCGGCCGGCGAGGCCGTGCTGATCGGGTAGTGCGGCGGCGGATCACGCGACGGCCACGCTCCAAAGTGGCCCGATAGCGTCCAGCGTGTTCTTCAGGATGAGGCCGTACTCGGTGTCCCCTTCCATGACGAGGGCGCCATCGAAGAACAGGCGGTCGGCATCGTCCTCACCGCGCAGCAACCGCCACAGCGCATCGGCACGGGCGCGCAGGCGCAGATGCGGCGCACCACCCTCGCCCGCGGCGTGAAAGCCACGTTCGCCCAGGCGCAGACGCACGCGGGCGCCAAGCTCCTGCAACTCGATCTCGACGGTCTGGCCTTGCAGCGCCTGGCGCTGTGACGCATCCAGCCGCGGCAGCAGCAGGCGGTCCAGCATCAGCGCCAGGGCCGTGGAAGGCGGGCGGCTGGGTAGGAGGGCGATGCGCTCGCGCCAATGCGGCGGCAGGCTGGGCAGGCTTGTCGTCATGCGGCCTCCGCCAGGCCGGGCCGGCGGCGCGCAAAACCGTCCACGAGGCGGCCGGGCAGTGGCAACTCGCGCAACTCGGCCATGGCCTCGTCGGCATCGGCGCCCTGCGCGAACACCGCGTCGAACAGCTCGACGACACGCCCGAAATGCGCGCCGCAGGGCGACAAGCGCAGCAGGCTCACGCCCGCCTCGCGCAGCGCCGGCCCGTGGCCCAGCAGGCATTGCAGGGCCGCGCTCTGCGTCTGGATGCCGTTGAGCGCGAGGAAGTCCTCGCCCTCCCCCGTCTTCAGCAGCAGGCCGTCGGCGTCGTCGCGGCAGCGGAACTGGCAGTCGTCCTTCTGCAGCCGGTGGTGGCGGGCCGTGAAGCAGCGCGCCGAGAACGCCAGCGGCAGGCGGCCGAAACCCCAGACCTCGGTCGTGATCACCGACGGCTGTGGGTTGATGCGGCCCACCGCGTCCAGCGACAGCTCGACCGGCGCCACCCAGCGGTCCGCACCCAGGGCGGCGTGTTCGCTCAGCGCGTGGGCGTTGTAGATGTTGAGGTGAGGCCCCAGCGTGAACGGCTGGCGGCGCGCGCGGGACAGCACCTGCAACGCGGCGGCGTCACCGGCCTCGACGGGGAATTCATCCTGCTCACAAACACGGCGCAGCGTGCGCAGCTCGGCCTCGCTCATGACCAGGGCCATGGTCGCCAGGCGCACGTCCTTGCCGGCGGCGCGCAGTTCGCGGGCGATGGTCAGCCAGTCGTCGAACTTGATCTCGTTGCGCCGCGAACAGACCAGCTCGCCCAGCACGACGGCGCGCACCGGCGCGTCGGCCAGGTCGGCATAGAAGTTCAGCAGCGCCTCGCGCGGCCACCAGTACAGCAGCGGGCCGATGGAAAGCTCCAGCATCGTGTTCATCTCCAGGGACGGTCGTAGGCACCGAGCGTGTGCTGTTGCCCTTCGGCCCAGCGCGCCAGCAGGCCGTCCCAGGCCGGCTGCACGCTGTAGCGGCCGTGCCCTTCGTGGGCCGCCCAGGCCGAATCGATGGCAGCGCGCCAGACCTTGGTGACCTCGGCCACGTAGGCGGGGCTGCGCTGACGGCCTTCGATCTTGATGGCGGCCACGCCAGCCGCGATCAGCTGCGGCAGCAAGGCCAGGGTGTTGAGGCTGGTGGGCTCTTCCAGCGCGTAGTCGCTCGCCAGTTCACCCACCTCGAAGCGGCCCTTGCACAGCGTCGGGTAGCCGCGCGGCTCGCCGGGGCGGTAGTGATCGATCAGCACGCCGCCCAGCCGGGCGCGCACGCCGTCGGCCGCCTCGTCCCAGCGCACCGCCGAGGGCGGCGAGCAGACGCCGGCCGTGTTGGGCGACTGGCCCGTCGCGTAGCTGGACAGCGCGCAGCGCCCCTCCACCATCACGCACAGACTGCCGAAGCCGAAGACCTCGACCGGCACGCTGCAGTGCTTGAGCAGATGCTGCACCTGCTGCAGCGTCAGCACGCGGGGCAGCACGGCGCGCTCGATGCCGTAACGCTGGCGGTAGAACTCGATGGCCTCCCAGTTCGTAGCCGAGGCCTGCACCGACAGATGCAGGCGCAGCTGCGGATGGCGGCGGCGCGCGTCGGCCAGCACGGCGCTGTCGGCCACGATGAGGGCGTCGGCGCCCAGCTCGGCGGCATGGTCGACGGCGCGCTGCCAGGGCTGGGTGTCGCGCGCGTCGGCAAAGGTGTTCAGCGCCATCAGCACCTTGCGGCCGCGCCGGTGGGCCAGCGTGACGCCTTCGCGCACCTGGGCGGCGTCGAAGTTCAGGCCGGCGAAGTTGCGCGCATTGGTCGCATCCTTCAGGCCCAGGTAAACGGCGTCGGCGCCGGCATCGATGGCAAGTTGCAGCGCGCGCAGCGAGCCGGCCGGGCAGACGAGCTCGGGCTTGCGTGGCGGTGGGGAGTCAGTGGCAGTCATGCTCAGGCGCAACCGCCTCCGCCGCCACAGCCGCAGCTCTGGCGTGCGACGGGCGCAGGCGCCATGCCTTCGCCCGGCGCGGCGCGGCTGATGCGGATGCGCCAGTAGCCGGGGTCGGCCTGCACCACCTGCCAGCCGAAGGACTGCGGGCGGTTGGCGTGAAACTGCATCAGCAGGCCGCGCGGTTCATGGTCGTTGACCAGCTCGAAGGCCTCGCCCTCGGCAAGGGTGTCGAAGCACTGGAAGGCGAACTGGTGGCGCTGCGCGGGCGCGAGCGGGCGGAGGTCGTGGAGGGCGTTGTTCATGGGTCGTCAGCCTAGGGCTGGCGACTCCGCAGCGCCTTGAACCAGTTCAAGACAGCGGCACGCCGCTGGCATCCAGGCCACTGTCATCGTCACCGAAACGGTAGGGTCCGGTGCCGGCGTTGTCGGCGCGCGAGGCGGGTACGAAGGCGCCCACGGTCACGTCGAACACGTGCACCTCGCCGTCCTCGATGACGTAGTGCCAGCCATGCAGCGTCAGCGCCTTCGCTTCGACCTGCTCGCGCACCATGGGGTAGTCCATCAGCCGCTCCAGCTGCAGCACGATGGCGCGTTGCTCGGTGCGGCGCATCACCTCGGGGCCGGGCTCCGCCACGGGCAGCGCGGCCTCGCGGCCCAGGTCCAGCCAGCGGGCGAGGTTCTGCGCCGCCGGCGCCACCTCGCCGTACAGCGCGCGGATGGCGCCGCAATGGCTGTGGCCGCAGACGATGATGCGGCGCACCTGCAGGTTGAGCACCGCGTACTCGATGGCCGCCGCCGTGCCGTGAAAGCCCTGGCTCTGGTCATACGGCGGCACGAAGGCACCCACGTTGCGCACCAGGAAAAGTTCGCCCGGGCCGGCGCCGGTCAGCAGATAGGGCACGAGCCGCGAATCCGAGCAGCCGATGAAGAGCGTGAGCGGATGCTGGCCGTCGTCGACGAGATGCCGGAACAGCGAGCGTTGCTGCGGGAAGGCGTCCGTCTGGAAACGGCGCAGCCGTTCGAGCAGCTCGTCGGGCATTACTGCACCAGGGGTGAGGTCGCCTGTTGAAGTTCCACACCCTGCAGCCGCGCGTCGGCCGCCAGCGTCTGCAAGTACTGGCGCAGCGCGCTGATCTGATGCAGCTGGCGCATGCGCTGGGCCACGGCCTCGCGCACCTGCTCGAAGGCCGGCAACCTGCCGGGCTCGCGGGCGTCGATGGCGGCGATGTGCAGGCCGAAGCGGCTGTGCAGCAGCTGCGGCAGCACGCCAATCTCGCTGCGGCCGAACAGCTCCTTGGCGAACTCGGGCGCGCAGTCTTCCGACCTCAGCCAGCCCAGGCGCCCACCCTCGGCGCCGCTGGGGCAGTTGGACAGCGTCTTCGCGGCCTCGGTGAAGGCGGCGGCCTCGCTGGCGCGCAGCTGGATCAGGTGGCCTTCGGCGCGCTGGCGCAGCAGGCCCACGTCCACGCCGGGCGTGACGGCGAACAGGATGTGGCGCACCTGCACGCGCTCGCCCTGTGCGTAGTGCCGGGCGTTGGCCTCGTAGTGGCGCTGGCAGGCGGTGTCGTCCGGCTCGGGGCCGGCAAGCTCCTGGGCGATCAAAGCCTCGATGGCCTGGCTGGCTGCTTCGCTGACCGCACCCTCGCGAGGCGCCGGATCGTCTGCGGGGAGCAGGCTCAGGGCGATCGCGCGTTGGCGCAGCAGCTCGGTGCAGGCCCGCTGGCGCAGGGCTTCGTCGTCCAGCGCTTCTTCCGCAGCGGCGATCTCGATGTCGTTGACGTAGACCATGGCCGACCTCACTTGGGAAGATTCAAGCGGCGCGAGCGCACCACCTGATACGGACGGAAGACGTAGAACACCGAGGCCAGGCCGCTCCACACGTGCACGAGGCGGCTGAAGGGGAAGAGCAGGAAGATCGTCATGCCCAGCACCATGTGCACCTTGTAGGGCCAGGCCAGCGCCACCAGGCCGGTGGCATCCGGGTTGAAGGTGACGATGCGCTGCGCCCAGTCGCTCAGCACCAGCATGACCGTGCCGTCCGCGTGCGCCAGCGAGAACGGCAGCGTGATGAGGCCCAGGCTGAGCTGCACCCACAGGATCCACAGGATGGCCAGGTCCGTGCGGTGGCTGGTGAGGCGGATGCGCGGGTCGGTCATGCGGCGCCAGATCAGCATCGACAGGCCGATGAAGCAGAACGTGCCCGCCACGCCGCCGGCGACGATGGCCAGCATCTGCTTGTTGGCCGGGCTGATGAAGTGCTCGTAGACGGCATGCGGCGTCAGCATGCCCACCGAATGGCCGACGAACAGGAACAGGATGCCGGCGTGGAAGAGGTTGCTGCCCCATTTCATGCCGCGGCTGCGCAGCATCTGGGAGCTGTCGCTCTTCCAGGTGTACTGGTCGCGGTCGAAGCGGGCCAGGCTGCCCATCAGGAAGACGGCCAGGCAGATGTAGGGGTAGACGACGAACAGGAAGTTGTGAACGGCGTTCATGCCTGGGCTCCCGGTTGATGTGCACTGGGCTTGCGCACGATGTGGATGGGCTGCGGTTGCTCGGGCCGCGACTGGCCGGCCGACGAGCAGCCACCGAAGGCTTCGGGCTCGGCCCAGTCGTCGTCGAGCTCGGGCTCGGGCGGGATCTCGACGCGCTCGGCGCGCTCGCCCGCCAGTTCCAGCGTGGCGGCCAGCACGCTGGCGTAGGGGCTCTGGCGGCGCTGCAGCGCGCTGAAGATGGCCCGCGTGATGTGGGCGATCTCGGCGAGGAAGTCGCGCGCCTCGCGGGCCGGCTGGGTGCTGGCGAACTCCAGCACGACGGTCAGGTGGTCGGGCAGCTCGCCAGGTGCGAGGTAGAGGCCCGCGCGCTCGTAGGTCTGCTGCAGGTCGACCATGGCGGGGCCGCGGTCACGCGAGTCGCCGTGGATGTGCTCGAACAGGTGCAGGGCCGTGCCGCGGCCGCGGTCGAAGAGGTCGACGAAATCGGCCTCGGCCGCGAAGGGGTCGCCCTGCTGCAGGCGCTGCAGCAGCGCGCACAGTTCGTCCAGGCGAGCCGCGGGCAGCGCAGCTTCAGACCGCAGTGCCTGCTGAAGCTCGGGCACGGCCGCGCGGAAGGCGGCGTCGGGGTAGCGCAGCAGCGCGGCAAGCACGCGCAGGCTCAAGGGGGCGGGGGTGGGCGTGTTGAACATGGCGGCCGTCCTCAGATCGTTGCCTTGATGGGGATGGTTCGCTTCTTCTCCGAGCCGAAGAGACTCGTCTCGGTGACGCCCTCGGAGCAGCCGTTGCCGAAGCTGAAGCCGCAGCCGCCGCGCACGTTGAAGGCGTTCTCGGCGTACTCGCGGTGCGTCGTCGGGATGACGAAGCGGTCCTCGTAGTTGGCAATCGCCATCACGCGGTACATCTCCTGCACCTGGGCCTCGTTCAACCCGGCCTGGTGGAGCACGGCCTGGTTCTTCACGCCGTCCACATGCACGCCGCGCTGGTAGGCGCGCATGGCCAGCATGCGCTCCAGCGCGCCGACGACGGGCACCGTGTCGCCCGCGGTCAGCAGGTTGGCGAGGTACTGCACCGGGATGCGCAGCTGCTGCACATCGGGCAGTTCGCCCACGGCGCCCAGCTGGCCGGCATTGGCTGCCGCGCTGATGGGCGACAGCGGCGGCACGTACCAGACCATGGGCAGCGTGCGGTACTCGGGGTGCAGCGGCAGGGCCACCTTCCAGTCCACGGCCATCTTGTAGACGGGGCTGTTGCGGGCCGCTTCCAGCCAGTTCTCGGGAATGCCGTCAGCCCGAGCCTGCTTGATGACGGCGGGGTCGAAGGGGTCGAGGAAGAGGTCGAGCTGGGCCTGGTAGAGGTCCTTGTCGTGGGGCGTGGCCGCGGCCTCGGCGATGCGGTCGGCGTCGTACAGCAACACGCCCAGGTAGCGGATGCGGCCGACGCAGGTCTCGGAGCAGACGGTGGGCTGGCCCGCTTCGATGCGCGGGTAGCAGAAGATGCACTTCTCGGCCTTGCCGCTCTTCCAGTTGTAGTAGATCTTCTTGTAGGGGCAGCCCGACACGCACATGCGCCAGCCGCGGCACTTGTCCTGGTCGATCAGCACGATGCCGTCTTCCTCGCGCTTGTAGATGGAGCCCGAGGGGCAGCTCGCCACGCACGCCGGGTTCAGGCAGTGCTCGCACAGCCTGGGCAGGTACATCATGAAGGTGTTCTCGAACTGGCCGTAGATGTCCTTCTGGATGTCGTCGAAGTTCTTGTCCTTGCCGCGCTTGCTGAACTCGCCGCCGAGGATTTCCTCCCAGTTCGGGCCCCACTCGATCTTCTCCATGCGCTGGCCGGTGATGAGGCTGCGCGGACGGGCCGTGGGCGCATGCTTCATCTCGGGGGCCGAGTGCAGGTGGTCGTAGTCGAAGGTGAAGGGCTCGTAGTAGTCGTCGATCTCCGGCAGGTTGGGGTTGGCGAAGATCTTCATCAGGAGCTTCCACTTGCCCCCCTGGCGCGGCTCCAGCTTGCCGTCAGGCTTGCGGATCCAGCCGCCGTTCCACTTGTCCTGGTTCTCCCACTCCTTGGGGTAGCCGATGCCAGGCTTGGTTTCCACGTTGTTGAACCAGGCGTACTCGACGCCGGGGCGGCTGGTCCAGACGTTCTTGCAGGTCACCGAGCAGGTGTGGCAGCCGATGCACTTGTCCAGGTTCAGCACCATGCCGATCTGTGCGCGAATCTTCATTTGAGTGCTCCTCGCGTTCTCAGGGGTTTTCGCCTTGCGACTGGTAGGCCGCGGCGAGGTGGTCGTCACGCGGGGTGTCGAGCCAGTCCACCTTGTTCATCTTGCGCACCACGACGAACTCGTCGCGGTTGGTGCCGATGGTTCCGTAGTAGTTGAAGCCGTAGCTGTACTGGGCGTAGCCGCCGATCATGTGGGTGGGCTTGGTGACGATGCGCGTCACCGAGTTGTGGATGCCCCCGCGCACGCCGGTGATCTCGCTGCCGGGCGTGTTGATGATCTTTTCCTGCGCGTGATACATCAGCGTCATGCCGGGGTTCACGCGCTGGCTGACCACCGCACGGGCCGCGATGGCACCGTTGATGTTGAACAGCTCCACCCAGTCGTTGTCTTCGATGCCGGCCTTTTTCGCGTCGTCCTCGCTGAGCCAGATGACCGGGCCGCCGCGGTTGAGCGTCAGCATCAGCAGGTTGTCGCTGTAGGTGCTGTGGATGCCCCACTTCTGGTGCGGCGTGATGAAGTTCAGCACGATCTCGCGGTTGCCGTTGGGCTTGATGTTCTGGATCTCGCCCGTCGTCTTCAGGTCTACCGGCGGGCGGTAGCTGGTGAAGCCCTCGCCGAAGGCGCGCATCCAGGCGTGGTCCTGGTAGAACTGCTGGCGGCCGGTCAGCGTGCGCCATGGGATCAGTTCGTGCACGTTGGTGTAGCCGGCGTTGTAGGAGACCTTCTCGCTCTCCAGCCCGCTCCAGGTCGGTGAGCTGATGATCTTGCGGGGCTGCGCCTGGATGTCGCGGTAGCGGATCTTTTCGTCCTCGCGGTGCAGGGCCAGGTGCACGTGCTCGCGGCCGGTGGCCTGGCCCTGAGCCTCCCAGGCCTTCACGGCCACGTGGCCGTTGGTCTCGGGCGCCAGCTGCAGGATGACCTCGCAGGCGTCGATGTCACTGACGATACGGGCGCGGCCGGCTGCGTCCACACCGTTGAGTTCGCGGAGCTGGGCCACCTCGGTCTTGGTGTCCCAGCCAATGCCCTTGCCGCCGTTGCCCAGCTTGTCCAGCAAGGGGCCCAGCGACGTGAAGCGCTCGTAGGTGGCCGGGTAGTCGCGCTCGACGACAGCGATGGTGGGCGCCGTCTTGCCGGGGATGAGGTCGCACTCGCCCTTCTTCCAGTCCTTCACGCCGAAGGGCTGGGCCAGTTCGGCCGGTGTGTCGTGCATCAGCGGCGACATGACGACTTCCTTCTCCACGCCCAGGTGGCCGATGCAGACCTTGCTGAAGGCCTTGGCGAAGCCCTTGTAGATCTCCCAGTCGCTCCTGGCCTGCCACACCGGGTCCACCGCCGCGGACAGCGGGTGGATGAAGGGGTGCATGTCGCTGGTGTTGAGGTCGTTCTTCTCGTACCAGCTGGCGGTGGGCAGCACGATGTCGCTGTACAGGCAGGTCGTGCTCATGCGGAAGTCCAGCGTCACCAGCAGGTCCAGCTTGCCCTGCGGCGCCTTGGCGTGCCAACGCACCTCGTTGGGTTTGGCATCGTCCTCGCCCAGGTCCTTGCCCTGCACGCCGTTCTCGGTGCCCAGCAGGTGCTTGCAGAAGTACTCGTGGCCCTTGCCGCTGGAGCCCAGCAGGTTGGAGCGCCACACGAACATGTTGCGCGGCCAGTTCTGCGGTGCGTCGGGGTCCTCGCAGCTCATCTGCAGCGAGCCGTCGCGCAACCCCCGCACGACGTAGTCCTTGGGGTCCATGCCGGCGGCGCCGGCGTCCTTGACGATCTGCAGCGGGTTGGTCTTGAGCTGAGGTGCGCTAGGCAGCCAGCCCATGCGTTCGGCACGCACGTTGCAGTCGATCAGGCTGCCGGCGAATTCGGCGCGCTCGGCCTCGGTCGCCAGCGGCGACAGCACCTCGTCCACGTCCAGCTTCTCGTAGCGCCACTGGTCGCTGTGGGCGTAGAAGAAGCTGGTGCTGTTCATCTGGCGCGGCGGGCGCACCCAGTCGGTGGCGAAGGCCAGCGGCACCCAGCCGGTCTGCGGGCGCAGCTTTTCCTGGCCCACGTAATGCGCCCAGCCACCACCGCTCTGGCCGATGCAGCCGCACATCATCAAGAGGTTGATGACACCGCGGTAGTTCATGTCGCAGTGGTACCAGTGGTTCATCGCGGCGCCGATGATGATCATCGACTTGCCCTTGGTCTTGTGCGCGTTCTCGGCGAACTCGCGCCCCACGCGGATGACCTGGGCGCGCGGCACGCCGGTGATGGCTTCCTGCCAGGCGGGCGTGTAGGGGGCGTTGTCGTCGTAGCTTTTGGCACCCGAGCCGAAGCCGCGGTTGATGCCGTACTGCGCGGCCTGCAGGTCGAATACGGTGGCGACGATGGCTTCGCCGTCCTGCGTCTTCAGCCGTGTGGCCGGCACGCGGGCGCAGTGGCTGACGCCGTCCTGCTGCGGGTTGGGCGTGAAGTGCTCGCTGGCGCTGCCGGCGAAGTAGGGGAAGGCCACGTCGACGATCTCGTGCGCCTGCGCACCGTCCTCCACGAGGGAGAGCTTGAGCTTCACATCGCCGCCGCCCTCGGCCTCCTTGGCTTCGAGGTTCCACTTGCCGGTGTCGTCACGGCCCTCGGCGCCCCAGCGGAAGCCGATGGAGCCGTTGGGCAGCACGAGGCGGCCGGTGGCGTCATAGGCCAGCGTCTTCCACTCGGGGTTGTTGCTCTGGCCCATCTGGCCGGCCAGGTCGCTGGCGCGCAGGTAGCGCCCGGGCACGCGGGTCTTGCGCCCGTCGGGCAGCGTCTGCTCTTCCAGCAGCACCAGCAGCGGCAGGTCGGTGTAGCGGCGCGCGTAGTCGTCGAAGTAGGGGCTGCGTTCCTTGAAATAGAACTCGTTGAGCGCGACGTGGCCCATGGCCATCGCGAGCGCCGCGTCCGTGCCCTGCTTGGGGTGCAGCCACAGGTCGGCCAGCTTGGCGACCTCGGAGTAGTCGGGCGTCACCGCCACCGTCTTCGCGCCCTTGTAGCGCACCTCGGTGAAGAAGTGGGCGTCCGGCGTGCGCGTCTGCGGCACGTTGCTGCCCCAGGCAATGATGTAGTTGCTGTTGTACCAATCGGCCGACTCGGGCACGTCGGTCTGCTCGCCCCAGATCTGCGGGCTGGCCGGCGGCAGGTCGCAGTACCAGTCGTAGAAGCTCATGCAGACGCCGCCGATCAGGCTGAGATACCGGCTGCCTGCGGCATAGCTCACCATGCTCATCGCTGGGATGGGCGAGAAGCCGATGACGCGGTCGGGGCCGTGCTGCTTGATCGTGTAGACGTTGGCCGCGGCGACCAGCTCGTTGACCTCGTCCCAGGTCGAGCGCACGAAGCCGCCCATGCCACGCAGCTGCTGGTAGTCACGCCGGGCGCTCTCGTCGCCCTGGATCAGCGCCCAGGCGTCCACCGGGCTCTTGGAGACGGCCAGCGCCTCGCGCCAGCGCTTGAGCAGCCGGCCGCGCACCATCGGGTACTTCACGCGGTTGGCGCTGTAGAGGTACCAGCTGTAGCTGGCACCGCGGGCGCAGCCGCGCGGCTCGTGGTTGGGCAGGTCGGCGCGCGTGCGCGGGTAGTCGGTCTGCTGGGTTTCCCAGGTGACGATGCCACCCTTGACGTAGATCTTCCACGAGCAGGAGCCGGTGCAGTTCACGCCGTGCGTGCTGCGCACGATCTTGTCGTGCGCCCAGCGGTTGCGGTAGGCGTCCTCCCAGGTGCGGTCCTCGCCGGTGCTCACGCCGTGACCGCCGGCGAAGACTTCCTTCGGCAGCTGGAAGGCGGTCAGTCGATCCAGGAAATGGGACATCGATTTCTCCGTTAACAGGACAGGGGGGCGTGCCGCCGGCCGTAGAACCACCAGCAGATGGCCATGCAGCTCAGGTAGAACGCCAGGAAGCAATACAAGGCGGCAGCGGGGCCACCGCTCAACGTGATCGCGCTGCCGAAACTCTTGGGAATGAAGAAGCCGCCGTAGGCACCCACGGCCGCGCACAGCCCCAGCGCTGCGGCACCGTGGGCCCGCGCTTCAGGCACCGAGCCCTGGCTGTGCTGCGCCTCGCGCAGGAAGCCCAGCGGCACCATGCGGAAGGTGCTGCCATTGGCGATGCCGGCCGCCAGGAAGATCAGCGCGAAGCTGGCGACGAAGAGCGGAGCGCCGCCCTCGCCCGCGAGGCTGGCAAGCACGCCGACGACACCCAGGGCCAGCGCGCCGAAGCAGGCCAGGCTGATGCGCGCGCCGCCGAAGTCGTCGGCCGCCCAGCCGCCCAGCGGCCGCGCCAGTGCGCCGAGCAGCGGGCCGATCCAGGCCAGTTGCAGTGCGCCGTTCAGGTCGGGGAACTGGCTGCGCAGCAGCAGCGGATAAGCCGCCGCGAAACCGATGAAGCTGCCGAAGCTGCCGAGGTAGAGCCAGCTCATCAGCCAGCTGTGGCGGTGCGTGAAGAGCTGGGCCTGCTCGGCCATGCTGACGCCGGCGGCGGGCAGGTCGTCCATGCCGAACCAGGCGGCCAGGCTGCTCAGCACGATCAGCGGCAGCCAGACGAGGCCGGCATTGGCCAGCCACAGGCCGCCCGGCTGGTGCGCCAGGCCGAAGAGGTCGAGGCCAATGACGGCCGGTACGGCCCACTGCACCAGGCCCACGCCCATGTGCGCAAAGCCGGCACCCAGGCCCAGCGCCGTGCCCTGCTCGCGCGCCGGGAAGCAGGCGCTGATGTGCGCCATGCCGCTGGCGAAGTTGGCGCCACCCAGGCCGCACAGCAGAGCCAGCACAACCATCCACTCGTAGGGCGTGGCGGGGTCCTGCACAGCCAACGCGATGCCGCCGGTCGGAACAAGCAAGCTGGCCGTGGAGAAGGCCGTCCAGCGCCTGCCGCCCACCCAACGCACGGCGAAGCCGTAGAAGATGCGCAACGTCGCGCCGCAAAGGGCCGGCAGTGCGCTGAGCCAGAACAGCTGGTTGGTGCTGTAGCGAAAGCCCGCCGCCGGCAGGTGCACGACGAGCACCGACCAGAGCATCCACACCGCGAACGACAGCGCCAGCGCGGGGATGGCGACGCAGAGGTTGCGCAGCGCCACCGCACGGCCATGCCGGCCCCAGAAGTCGGTGTCTTCCGGGTTCCAGGGCAGCGGCAGGGACGAGGGCTTGGGCACGGTGGTCATGCTCCGCCGCGCAGGCTCCTGCGACCATCCATCGCCGGTCGGGTGGGGCCGGCGCGGAAGAACGAGGCGGGGCGGCACGGCTATCGTTCTTTCGGACGATGGCTGACGGCGGTCAGGGGTTCTTGATCTCCGCGCCACGGCGCAGGTAGAACCACCAGTTCAGCAGCAGGCAGACGGCATAGAAGGCCGCGAAGCCGTAGAAGGCCTGCTGCGGTGTGCCGGCCTTGATCTGCTCGCCGATCAGCACCGGCGCGATGAAGGCGCCGTAGGCCGCGACGGCGGAGGTCCAGCCCAGCACGGGACCGGCCTGGGTGCGATCGAAGATGACGCCGACCGAGCGGAAGGTGGAGCCGTTGCCGACGCCGCTGGCCGCGAACAGCAGCACCATCAGGCCCATGAAGGCTGGGAAGAACTGCTCGGGCGTGGCCGAGCCGTAGGCCTGCTGCATGACGTAGCCCACCGCCGCGGAGGCGAACACCATGACCGTCGAGATGACCTGCGTGACGATGGAGCCACCGACCTTGTCCGAGATCCAGCCTCCGATGGGCCGCACCGCGGCGCCGACGAAGGGGCCGATCCAGGCATAGGTCAGCGCAGACGGCGCGTTCGGATTCTTCAGCGTGTGCGTGAGCACGCCGGCGGCGTCGGGGATGTGCTGGAAGCCGAAGATCACCGTGATGGCCAGCGGCAGCGCCATGGAGAAGCCGATGAAGCTGCCGAAGGTGACGACGTAGAGCGCCGTCAGGCTCCAGGTGTGCTTGTTGCGGAAGATGGCGAACTGCTTGGCCACGTTCTCCTTCATCGCGCCGAAGGCGGCCAGGCGCATGACGACGAGCGCGGCCATGATGTCCAGCGGGATGGCCACCCACATGTTCAGCAGGCCCAGGCCCGTGGGCGCCGGCAGGTAGAGGTAGAGCATGCCGACGGACGGCACGAAGGCCAGCGAATACAGGTAGGTGATCTTCAGGAAGGCCACCAGCGGCGAGCCGGCCTGCGGCGTCACCGTCTTGAGGTTGTTCATGCCGAGCCAGCACAGCGCGGCCAGCGGCACGAGGGACAGCGTCCATGCAAAGCCGGCGTTCTGCACCCAGGTCTGCGTGCCCGCGGGGATCTTGCCGAAGATCCAGCCGCTGGCCTTCACCAGCGTCATCGGGTCGCCGGTCAGGCCGAAGAAGCTGACCGTCATGACGAGCGGAATGACGATCTGCATCGTCGTCACGCCGAAGTTGCCCAGGCCCGCATTCAGGCCCAGGGCCGTGCCCTGCAGCCGCTTGGGGAAGAAGGTGCTGATGTTGGACATCGACGAGGCGAAGTTGCCGCCGCCCACGCCCGACCACAACGCCATCAGCTGGAAGGCCCATAGCGGCCAGCCAGGGTGCTGCAGCGCGATGCCCGTGCCGATGGCCGGCGCCAGCAGCATGGCCGTGGTGAGGAAGATGGTGTTGCGCCCGCCGGCCATGCGGATCAGGAAGGAGGCCGGGATGCGCATCGTGGCGCCCGAGATGCCGGCGATGGCCGTCAGCGTGAAGAGCTCGGCCTGGCTGAACGGGAAGCCCAGGTTCAGCATCTGCACGGCGATGATTCCCCACATGCCCCAGACGGCGAAGCCGCACAGCAGGGCCGGGATGGAGATCCACAGGTTGCGGTAGGCGATGCGCTTGCCGGTGCTTTCCCAGAAGGCGGCCTCTTCCGGGCGCCAGTCCGCGATGTCGTTCTTGCTCATGTCTTGTCCTTGAGGGAGATCAGGCGGGTTGGGCGCCATGGCCCATGACGTCGGTGCGGCGCACCTCGGTCCAGTACATCCAGATCAACGAGACCCAGACGACGCCGTACATCAACATGAAGGCGCTGGAGCGGATGCCCGTGAGGTCCAGCAGCGCGCCGAACAGGATGGGCAGCACGAAGCCGCCAAGGCCACCGGCCAGGCCGACGATGCCGCTGATGGCGCCGATGTTGCCGGGGTAGTCGTCGCTGATGTACTTGAAGACCGAGGCCTTGCCGAAGGCGAAGGCCACGCCCAGCACGGCCATCAGCGCGGTGAAGGTGTAGACGTTCAGGCCGATGTGGAAGGTCTTGGCGCCGGCGATGGTCACGACGGTGAAATCGGTCTGCGGGTAGCTGAGCAGGAACAGGCAGATCCAGCTCACCCACATCACCCACCACGTCACCTTGTGGGCACCGTACTTGTCCGACAGCAGGCCGCCGATGGCGCGCAGCACGCCGCCGGGCAGGCTGAAGCAGGCCGCCAGCAGCGCCGCGACGCGGATGTCCAGGCTGTACTCGCCGACGTAGTACTGCACCATCCACAGCGCCAGCGCCACGTAGCCGCCGAAGACGATGCTGTAGTACTGGCAGTACTTGAGCACGCGCGGGTCCTTCAGGCTTTTCAGCTGCTCGCCAAAGCTCACGTTGCTGGTGACGAGATGGGCCGGGTTGCTGTGGCTGAACAGCCAGAACAGCACGACGGTGCCGGCCATGATGGCCGCGTACACCTGCGGCACCATGGCCCAGCCGAAGCTGACGAGCAGCACGGGTGCGATGAACTTGTTGACGGCCGAGCCGGAGTTTCCGGCGCCGTAGACGCCCATGGCCATGCCCTGGCGGCTCTTGGGAAACCAGCGCGCGACGTAGGGCGTGCCGACCGAGAACGAGCCGCCCGCCAGGCCGACGAAGAGGCCGATGACCAGGAAATGCCAGTACTGCGTCGCATAAGCCATGAGCCAGATGGCCGGCACGGTGGCGAGCATCAGCATGGTCAGCACGATGCGGCCGCCATAACGGTCTGTCCAGATGCCCAGAGGCACGCGCACGAGCGAGCCGGTCAGCACCGGCATGGCCGTCAGCAGGCCGAACTCGGTGGCATTCAGGCCGAGCAGCTTCTTGATGGGAATGCCGATGACGCCGAACATCATCCACACCATGAAGCACACGGTGAAGGCCAGGGTGCTGACGATCAGGACCGCCCAGGCCTTGCGGTCGACGGGGGTTGCGGTCATGCGCTTTCCTCCTCAGTGACGATGGAGTCACTGTCCCGCTGGCGCTGAGCGCTGCACATTCACCGGAGGGTCAGCAGGGCACCGCCCGCTGGGAGGACGACGGGTGTGGCGGCCTCGTCCTAAAGAACTACGCAGGAGGCAGCCGGCACCAACATTCGGACGGGCGCAGGAGAGCGGGCAGGCCTGATGCTTCGTGTCCCCCGGCCCGCTTCGCGAGCCTCCTCCTTTACCTGCGCATCAGGCCTCCCCGCCCTCCTGCTTGGCGTTGCATTCGGTGGTCGACCCGAAAACCCAATAGCGGAAAAGCTGGGGCGTGGGGGCGTGCAATTGCGCAGGTAAAGGAGGAGGGCCGCGCAGCGGCCCGGGGGACACGGAGCAATTGCATGCACCCGCGGCCCGGCGCAATCCAGTCGTGGACGTGGCTTAGCTACGCCCGCTGCTGCGTCACCAACACCGCCGCCTGCACGCGCGAATCCAGATCCAGCTTGCGCAGCAGATGCTGCACGTGGATCTTCACGGTCGTCTCGGCGATGCCCAGCTCGCGTGCGATCTGCTTGTTGGAGTCGCCACGGGCGATCAGGTCGACGATCTCGCGCTCGCGCGGCGACAACGTGCCCAGGGGGTCGGGCGGCGCCGCCGCGGCCGTGGACGCAGCCTCAGCTTCGTGGCGGAAGGCCGTGGCCAGCTTGCCGGCCATCTCGGCGCTGAAGCTGGACACGCCACGCGCCGCGCGCTCGATGGCCTGGGTCAGCTCGTGGTTGTCGGCCGTCTTCAGCAGGTAGCCGCAAGCGCCCGCACGCAGCGCGGCGCCCAGGTCGGACTCCGACTCGCTCATCGTCAGCATCAGCACCTGCGCGCCGGGGGCCGCCGCCTTCAGCGCGGGCAGCGCCTGCACGCCGGAGACGCCGGGCAGGTGGTTGTCCAGCAGGATGACCTGCGGCCGCAGCTCCGCGGCCAGGCGCTCGGCGGCGCCTGCGTCGCCGGCTTCGCCGACGACCTGCAGCTGCGACTGCGTGGCCAGCAGCGCGATCAGGCCGCGGCGGAACAGGGTGTGATCGTCGACGACGAGGACACGGATGGGATCAACGGCGCTCATGGGTTCATCGCCTCGGATTCGGGCAGCGAGACACGCACCAGCGTGCCCCTGCCGGGTTGGGATTCGAGCGCCACGGCGGCACCCACCTTGGCGGCGCGCTCGCGCATGATGCGCAGGCCCACGTGGCTGTCGTCGGGCGTGTCCACCGCCGGGTCGAAGCCACGGCCGTCGTCGCGCACGTCGATCTGCCAATGCGGCTGGTGCGTCAGCCTCACCCGCACCTGCCTCGCCTGCGCATGCTTGCGCACATTGGCCAGCGCCTCCTGCACCACATGCAGCAGCTGCACCTGCACGTCGGCTGGCAGCGGCGCGCCGTGGCCGTCCACCTCCAGCTCGGTCTGCAGGCCGCTTTGCAGGCGGAACTTCTGCAGCGTTTGCTGCAGCGCGGGCAACATGTCGTCTCCGTCCGTGCGGGTGCGGAAGTGCATCAGCAGCGCCCGCACATCGGCCGTGCATTCCTTCAGGCCCAGCTCCAGCTCCTCGACGAGGCGCCCGGCCGCATCGGGCTGCCCGCCCTGCTGGGCATCCTTGAGCAGCTGCAGTTGGATCTTGATGAACGCCAGGCTCTGCGCGATGGAGTCGTGCAGCTCGCGGGCCAGCATGCCGCGCTCCTCGGCCACCGCCGCCTCGCGCTGCAGCGCCTCGTTGCGCAGGCTGTCCATGGCGCTGGCCAGATGGCTCGCCAGGCTGTCCAGCAGCTCGCGGTCGGCCTTGGTGGGCTGCGGCGTTTCGCGGAAGAGCAGGTCCACCTCGCCCATCACCCGGCCCTGCACCGTCAGGGCAACCGCCGTGACGGCGATGAAGCCGGCCTTGGCGCAGTGCGACCCCTGTTTGTGCTCATGGGTGATGGGGATCACGCGGGCGTGCAGCCCCGGGCTGCCGCAATGGCAATCGCCCGGCGCCAGGCAGCGCTCGGCATCCAGCATCGCGGGCGGCAGGCCCTGCGCGGCCAGCAGCACCATGCGCTGCTGGCTCGGGTCCATCCAGCGCAGCGCCACGGCGTCGGCGCCGGCCGCGCGGCGCATGCGCTCGGCGAAACCGGCCGCCAGGTCGCGTTGCGAAGCGGCACGAGCGGCGAAGGCCGTGGCCTCATAGAGCGTCGCCAGCCGCTGCTGCTCCAGGCGCAGGTCGGCCGTCTTGGCGCGCACTTCGTCTTCCATGCCGCGGTAGACCGCCTCGAGCCGCTGTGCCATGCGGTTGAAGCCGCGCGCGAGGTCGCCGAACTCGTCCTGCGAGTCCTCGGCGATGCGGGCGCCCAGCGTGCCCTGCTCCAGCGCCTGCAGGCCGCGGCGCAGGCGGTCCACCGGCGCGAAGACAACCAGGTGGGAGGCGTACAAAAAGATCATGGCGGCCGCGATGGCCAGGCCCACCAGGGCCAGCTGCACGCTCGACAGCAGCGAGCTACAGCCCCCCATGCGCGCCTCGACGGCGTCGACAAGGATGTCGATGCGCCGCACGAGGGCCTCGGCCTGGGCGCCGCTGGGCGCCGGCAGGCCATTCGCCGAGGCCAACTTGAGTTGCTGCCAGCCTTCGCGCACGCTGCGGTAGGCCTGCAGGGTTTGCTCGTCGCGGGGAAGGAACAGGGGCCGCGCCGGGTCGCCGTCCACCAGCAGTTGCAGCGACGCGTCGTAGGCCTGCAGCAGTGCACTCAACTGCCCGCTGGCGCCCGTGGCTCCTTGGTGGGCGAGGCGCCAGGTCTGCATGCGCAGCCGACCGGCCTCGTTGACCGCCGCGGCGCCGCCTTCGAGCTGCCAGCCAATCCACAGCGTCAACCCGATGGAGGCGAGCGCGATGCACAGCAAGGCGGCCCCAAGGATGCCGACCTTGGTGGCGAGACGCGCGCGATTCCAGCCCTTGGACATGCGGCTCATTCTGGGCAACCGGTCAGCAGGCGAGCTTGATATCGCGCAAGGTTCGCAGCGATTCACTCCGCTACCGTTCCCGGCTGCCCGGGGGTTTGCGCCGCCTCCCTCGCGTCCAGGCCCCAGTCCATCCAGTCGTCGCCAAACAACTCGCTGGGGTGGGGCGTGGCGACCGAGCCATTGCCGCACTGCAGCGATTCAGCCGGGCAGTAGCGGTCGCAGCCCCAGCAGACGCGCCCGGGGTTGGCCGGCCGGATGGGGAACTTCTTGCTCATTCCAGCGCCAAGGCGGCGTCTGGCACCGCCCGCAAGGCATGCAGGCGTTGCCGTTGCTGCACCGGGCGCACCATGAACACGGTGGTGTCGCGCCCACGCTCCAGCAGCAGCGTGCGCACGCGCGCCTGCCAGAGGCCGCCCAGCTCGCGCTCGTCCTGCGCGGTCGCCTTGCCCGAAGACAGCAGCGCCACCAGGGCGTCCAGCTCCGGCTGCCCAGGCAGCGTCGCGGTGTCCACGCCGACGTCCACGGCGGCATGCGTGTCGAGCCGGGTGAAGCGCAGCGCCAGCACCAGGTCGGGCTTGCTGCGGATGAGGCCGGCGCGGCTGAAACGCCCGCCCAGGCCCTTGAAGCCGGAGCTGCCCGCCGCACCCGTGAGCATCTGCACCACCGTCGCGACGACGCCGCTGCTGCCGGAGCGCGCATCGTCGCGGAACTCCACCTTGATGCCACCACGCTGGGGCAGGCCCTCCGGGTAGAGGCGCTCCAGCGCCAGCCAGGTGAGCCAATAGGCCGACGCGACGGCCACGCAGGAATGGCCGGCAAGCCTCACGGCATCGGCAAAGCCGTATTCGAAGATGCCGTCCTCGGCGCAGCCCAGCACGCGGGCCAGCGGGTCCTGCACCGTGAGGCGGGGGATGTCGTCAAAGTAGTCAGGCAGTTTCATGGTGGGTCTCGTTGAGGTCAGCCGGGGCGGCCATCGACGCGCGGGCGGGACAGCACGGGCCAGTAGCGCACCGCGTAAAGGGCGAAGCCCGCCGACCACAGCAGCGCCGAAGCCAGGGCTGCGTGGACGATCTGGGCAGGGGCGACAACGGGCAGGACGACGCGCACGGCCGCGGCGGATGCGACCAGCACATAGCAGGCGACCTCATAGCGGTCGGCCTTCAAGGGCCGCCCGGTGTGGCCGCGCGCGGTGCGCGTCATCATGCCGATGACGAGGCCTCCCACGGCGCCCACGGTCAGCGCGTGCGTGGCAAGCGACGGCATCAGCCAGCCGGCTGCGGCCAGTGCGCGCAGCAGCAGATGCACGGGCACCCACAGATAGGCCAGGTGCAGCACCCACACCAGCGGCACTCGCCGCGTGCGCCAGGGCCGCCACAGCGCCCAGCGCCGGGCGTGCGCCGCACCGGCAGCGGTCGCCAGCAACGCCAGCGGCACGCCCTGCAGCCCGACCGCATCGGCAGCCAGCAGGGCCAGCACACTGCCCAGCGCGGCCTTCTCGACCCATGCATCGCGTGCCGCGCCCGCACCGGGCACGCCGTTGTTCGTGAACATCGGGATGACGCGCCCGCCCATGACGGCCAGGATGAAGAGCACCACGTCCAGCGCCACCTGGATACCGATCCAGCCCGGCACCGCGACCACGCCGAACTGCGCCAGGTGCACGCAGCCCGCCGCGAGCGCCAGCACGCCGAGCAGGCCGACGAAGAAGTAGTTGCGCCGGCTGCCTGCCTTCACGAAGGGCACGGCCAGCGCGACGGCCGCGGCCAGCGGGAAGGCGACGTTGGCGAGCGCGGCGGCCAGTGCATACGGCGTCAGCACCAGCACGCGGGCGGCCACCCACAGCGCCGCCAGCGCACCGAGCTTCCAGCCCGTGGGCGTGGGCAGGTTGGTCCAGTTGCGGCCGGCCGTGAACAGGAAGCCGACGATGACCGCCAGCGTGAAGCCGAACAGCATCTCGTGGGCGTGCCAGATCGGGCCGGCCAGGTAGGGCTGCCCCAGCAGCCCCGAGAACTGCAGCGCCCACAGCGGCACGGACAGCGCCGCGAAGACGCTGGCCAGCAGGTAAAACGGCCGGAAGCCCAGCGCAAACAGCGCAAAGCCCGCGGGCGCGGCGCCGGGGGGCTCGTCAATTCTCAACAGGGGCGTCATGTCTTGGGTTCCGATGAAGGGGTGCGAGCCCGGCACGCCAGGCGATGGCAGCGCCAGCCAGCGTCAGCACGAAGGCGGCGATGGCCAGCGCGTTGCCAGCCGCGCCCGCTGCCGTCAGTCGGGAGTCGAACAAGCCGCCGAAGAGGCGAACCGCCAGCGATGCGTGCAGCAGCGCAAGCGGCAGATAGAAGGGCCAGCCGAAGGCCAGCTTCACGCGGGCGACGGCCGGCAGGATGACCGGGGCATGGCCCAGCACCATGCTGAAGACGAAGCCGAGCGCGATGCCGTGCAAGGCCGCGTCGCGCCACGGCAGGCCGAGTGCCGTGCCCGCCCAGGCGAGGCCGGCGATGGCCAGCCACGCGTAGCCCGTGAGCAGGCACAGGGCCATGTAGCGGCTCAGGCCCGCCGCGCGGACCGTGCGGCGGGCGATGTCGAAGGCCGCGAGCCAGGCAGCGAGCGCTGCCAGCGACAGGCCGTACAGCACGCCGCCCCAGCCGGGCAGGAAGCCTGACAGCACCGCACCACAGGCCATCGAGGCCAGGATGGCGAGCAGGGCCGGGCCGGCACCGGCATGGCGGCGCATCAGCCGCGTCATCTCCAGCCGCTCGGCCGCGATGGTGAACACCAGGAAGCAGAACCACAGCGGCACCACGGCGCCCGCGATCAAGGCGAGTGCATGCAGCAGGCTGCCGGTGGCCCAGGTGGCCGCCCCGGCGAGCAGCAGCAAGGTGTGGGTGGCCCGCTGGCGCCGGACCACGGCCAGGTTCACCCCGACGAAGGCCAGCGCCGCACCCGCAGCCAACCACGCGCCGGCATCCGGCGCGCCGGCCAGCATCGCCAGGCCCGCGAGACCCGAGGCCACCGGCCCGGCAAAGGCGGCCGGATGCTTGACGGCCACGGCGCGCTCGATGGCGATGACCGTGCCCATGAAGGCGCAGATCATCAGGAAGGCATGGGCAGCGACGGCCGCGCTCGCGACGGGGACGGCAACACCCGCACGCACGAGGCCGCCGGCAATGCCGGCCAGCATCGACGCCACAACCAGGCCCGCAAAGGCCAGTCGCGGCAGCAGTCTCGGCGCGCGTCGCATCACCCGCCCCTACCAACCCATGAAGGCCTTGGCCCGGTCGCTCATGCGGTCGGTCGTCCAGGGCGGCTCCCACACCACCTCGACATGGATGCGCTGGTCGACCGGCACGACCTTGTCCAGCTCCACGCAGGCGTCGTCGACGATGACGTCCACCACCGGGCAGGCGGCCGAGGTCATGGTCAGCAACACCTTGACGCGCTCCGCCGTGACGGCCACGTCGTACACCAGGCCCACGTCGACGATGGACATGGCCACCTCGGGGTCCACCACACGGCGCAGTGCCGCGAGGATGGGCTCCCGCAGTTCGTCGGGGCCTTCGTAGGGATAGGGAAGCGCGGCGGCGTTCATACCGCGGCCTCGGCGGGCGCCATGAAGCGCAGCAGCTGCACCAGCTGCTGCCGGTTGGCCGTGATGTCGGCCAGCGTGTAGCGATCCAGCACGGCATGGAAGGCCTCCACCGCCTCGCCCAGCACGCCCTTGAGCCGGCAGTGGCTGACGATGGCGCAGTGGCTGGCCTCGGCCGAGAAGCACTCGGCCGGCTGGGCCTGGCCCTCGGTGTCGCGCACGACCTCGCCGATGCGGATCTGCTCCGCCGGCCTTGCCAGCGTGAGCCCGCCGCCCTTGCCGCGCACGGTGGTCACCCAGCCACGCTTGGCCAGGCGGTGAACGACCTTGGTGAGGTGGTTGGCCTTGATGTCGAAGGCTGCGCAGATCTCGCCCACCGTGGCCCGCCGGTCGGGCTCGGCGGCCAGGAACATCAGCACGCGCAGGCTGTAGTCGGTGAAGGCGGTCAATCTCATCGCTCAATCCTTTCAGCGCCCACGGGCCGGTGCGGCGCCTGCGGGCAGGCGATCCGCCGCACGGCGGCGCAGCAGGGCCAGGGCGTACAAGGCCAGGAACACGCTGCCCGCGGCGAACACGATGTCGCCCGGCACGCGCAGCCACACCAGCGTCTCCATCAGCTTGGAGTGGATGACTTCCGGCGAGCGGGCGTACCACAGGCCCTTGGTGATGCTCTCGTAGGCCTGGTAGATGCCGGCCGGCAGCAGCGACATGAAAACCATCATCGCCAGGCCGATGTTCAGGCTCCAGAAGGCGGGCTTGAGGAACTTGTCGGCATGCAATGCCCGGTCGTACAGGCCGCGCAGGCAGAACAGCATCAGGCCGATACCCAGCATGCCGTAGACGCCGAACAGCGCCGCGTGGCCGTGGGCCGCCGTCATGTTCAGGCCCTGCACGTAGTACAGCGACGCGGGCGGGTTGATGGCAAAGCCCAGCAGGCCGGCGCCCACGGTGTTCCAGAAGCCCACGGCGACGAAGGACAGGATGACCCACTTGTAGGCGCCCAGCCAGGCGACGTTCTTCGAGCGGCGATAGGTCTGCAGTGCTTCCAGGCCGATCAGCGTCAGCGGCACCACCTCCAGCGCGGAGAAGACCGAGCCGACCGCGATGACCGAGGTGGGCGTGCCCGTCCAGTACAGGTGGTGCAGCGTGCCCAGGATGCCGCCGAACAGGAAGACGATGGTCTCGGCAACGATGGCGCGGTTGGCAGAGGCCGCCCGCAGCAGGCCCAGGTTGGTGAAGATCAGCGCGACCACGGCCGTGGCGAAGACCTCGAAGAAGCCCTCCACCCACAGGTGCACCAGCCACCAGCGCCAGTACTCGATCATCGAATAGTGGGTGTGCTGGCCCCAGGTCAGCGAGCTGGCATAGAAGCCGCCGATGCAGGTGGCCGACAGGAAGACCATGGCGATGAGGCCGCGGGTTTCAGAAGGCCGCTTCAGCGCCGGCCACAGTGCGCGGCCCAGCAGGAAGACCCAGAGCAGCAGGCCGACGAAGAGCAGGATCTGCCAGAAGCGGCCCATGCTCGTGAACTCCAGGCCCTGGTTGCCGAACCAGAAGCTGAAGTCGATGCCTCGGTGCTGCAGCGTGCCCAGCCAGCCGGTGATGGTGGAGCCGAGCACGACGACGATGAGCGCCCAGAACAGCGCGTCGACGCCGAGCTTCTGCAGCTTGGGTTCGGCGCCCGACAGCAGCGGCGCGACGTACAGGCCCGTGGCCAGCCAGGCCGTGGCGATCCAGAACACGCCGATCTGCGTGTGGATGGTGCGGGTGACGGTGTACGGCAGGATCTGCGCCAGCGGAATGCCGAAGAAGGCCTGGCCCTCCACCGCGTAGTGCGCGGTGATGGCGCCCATGCCGATCTGCAGCAGCATCAGGCCGATGACGACGAAGAAGTACTTGCGCGTCGCCTTCATCGACGGCGTGGCCTTGGCGCCCAGCAGCGGGTCGGCCTTGGGCACTTGCGCCTCCTCCTCATCGCCGTTCTTGTGCAGCCACAGCATCGCGGCGATACCGGCCAGCAGCAGCACGATGCTGGCCATCGACCACATCGCGGCCGAGGTGCTCATCGTGTTGCCCACCATGGGCTCGTGTGGCCAGTTGCTGGTGTAGGACAGGCCGGTTTCGCCGGGGCGGTCCGTCACCGTCGCCCAGGCCGACCAGAAGAAGAAGGCCGCCAGCGCCTTGCGGTGCTCGGCCTCCGGCAGGGCGCCGGCCGTCATCGCGTACTGGTCGCGCAGCTTTTCCAGCGCAGGGTCGGTGCCGAAGAGGCCTTCGTAGTGCGCGGCGACTTCACGGATGGCCTGGGCGCGGGCGGCGGAGACACGCACGTCGCCGCTGGCGTCGTCGTGGGTGTTGCGGCGCATCTCGTCGCGCAAGCCCTGGTCGACCGCGGCCCGCTGGGCATCGCTGACGGGCAGGCCGCCCTGCTGCTGCTCGGCCAGACGCAGGGCCTTCAGCGCCAACGCTTCGCGGTGCAGCCAGTCTGCCGACCAGTCGGGTGCGACATAGGCGCCATGCCCCCACACCGTGCCGAGCTGCTGGCCGCCGGCAGTCAGCCAGGCTTGCTGGCCCAGCTGGATCTGCTCACCGGTGAACAACACCTCGCCGTCGGCGCTGACCACCCGGGTCGGGATGGGCGGGGCGGAGAGGTAGATCTGCCAGCCCAGGTAGCCCAGGGCACCGAACGACAGGACGAATATCAGGCCCAGCCAACGCCAGAGCCTCGTGGTGGATTTCATGATGCTTCCTTCTCAAATGCTCGCTGTATGCCGCTCAGGTTCCGCCGCAGGCGCCGCAGCAGCGGCCTTCGCTGTGCGCCGCAGGGGCCTTGGCCAGCCGCGTGACCCACAGGTCCGCGTCGACCTGGCTGGCGTCCCAGGTGAACTGCCCCGGCAGGCTCTTGCCGAGCTGCAACAGCAGGGGTTGGGGGTCGGTGTCGTCGATCAACTCCGTCGAATCGCCCGGGCTCAGGCCGCGGAGGACCTCGGCGATGCGCGCCGGCCTGGACTCGCGGGCGGATTCGCGCAGGTCGACTTGGGTGATGCAGGGGCTCGATGTCATGGTTTCTTGAACATGCATTTGTGATGCATGAATCTTAGGAATCCACCCCGCCCGGGGATTTGACGTACATCAAATTGACCGTCGGCAGCAGCCCGGCGGTCATCCGGAAGCCGCCAACCGAGCACATCCCGCGCGGTTTGGGACAATGGCGGGATGTCTGAAGTCCTCGCCCCCATCTCCCCAGCAACGCCCAACGCGGAAGACCTCGCCGCCAAACGGGCCGCGCACGAGATCAACAAGCTCTCCAAGCGCCTGCACCGCCAGGTCGGCCAGGCCGTCACCGACTTCCACATGATTGAAGACGGCGACAAGGTCATGGTGTGCCTGTCGGGCGGCAAGGACAGCTACGCGATGCTGGACATCCTGCTGAACCTGCAGGTGCGCGCGCCGATCAAGTTCAGCCTCGTCGCCGTCAACCTCGACCAGAAGCAGCCCGGCTTCCCGGAAGACGTGCTGCCCAACTACCTGCGTTCGCGCGGCGTGGACTTCCACATCGAGACCCAGGACACCTATTCCATCGTCAAGCGCCTCATCCCCGAGGGCAAGACGACCTGCAGCCTGTGCTCGCGCCTGCGCCGCGGCATCCTGTACCGCGTGGCGGGTGAGCTGGGCGCCACCAAGATCGCGCTTGGCCACCACCGCGACGACATGGTCACGACGCTGTTCCTGAACATGTTCTTCGGCAGCCGCCTGAAGGGCATGCCGGCCAAGCTGGTCAGCGACGACGGCAAGAACGTCGTCATCCGCCCGCTGGCCTACGTGAAGGAACCCGACCTCGTGCGCTGGGCCGAGCACCGCGAGTTCCCGATCATTCCTTGCAACCTCTGCGGCAGCCAGGACAACCTGCAGCGCGTGCAGGTCAAGGCCATGATCAACGAGTGGGAGAAGCGCTACCCCGGCCGCATCGACAACATCTTCACGGCCATGGGCAACATCGTGCCCTCGCACATGATGGACAAGAAGCTGTTCCCGTTCGAGACCATGAAGGCCACCGGCCAGGCCGAGCCGGACGGTGACATCGCCTTCGACGACGACGAAAGCTGCGCGACACCTACGCCGGCTTCGGTCATCACGCTGCAACGCTGATTTACAAAGGGGCAATCTGAGCGGGTCAGAATGGCGGCATCTCGTTGATGGAGGTGCCGTCATGAACCGCCGCCTGATCCTCTCCGCCCTGGCCGCCGCCTCGGTCGCCGCACTCGCCGGCTGCACCGGCCCCTACACGGTCTCCGCTGACGTTTCCAGTTATGGCAGCTGGCCGGCCGACCGCAAGCCCGGCAGCTATGCCTTCGACCGCCTGCCCTCGCAGCAGCAGAGCGAGGAAGCCGCCAAGCGCCAGGCCACGCTGGAAGACGCCGCCAAGGCCGCGCTCGAAAAGGCCGGCTTCAAGCCCGCGGCCGACGCCAAGAGCGCCGACGTGCTCGTCACGCTGGGCGCCCGCGTCACCGCCTACGACCCCGTGCCCTGGGACGACCCGCTGTGGTGGCGCTGGCGCGGCCGCCTGATCTCGCCGCGCTACGGGTACGCGCCCGGCTGGGGTGGCTTTGGCTGGCGCCATGACCCCTTCTTCGACCGCCGCTACGACCGTGCCGTGGCCTTGCTGATGCGCGACCGCGCCAGCGGCGAGGCCCTGTTCGAGACCCACGCCAGCAACGAAGGCATGACCATGGGCAGCGAGGCGGTCATCGCCAATCTGTTCGACGCCGCCCTGGCCGAGTTCCCCAAGGTCAACCCAAAATCGCACCGCGTCGGCGTGCAAGCGGTGCGCTGACCCGGCTGCGCCATGCGCGCCTGACCATAATCGCGACTTCGTTAAAACGCAGTCGCAAGGCAGGCATGGCGCTCAATATCGTGATCATGGCGGCGGGCAAAGGCACCCGCATGAAGTCCGCAACGCCCAAGGTGTTGCACAAGCTCGCCGGCCGCGCGCTGCTGGCCCATGTGCTGAAGAGCTGCGAACCGCTCGCGGCGCAGGCCCGCATCGTCATCACCGGCCATGGCGCCGAGCAGGTCGAAGCCGCAGTTGCGGCTGACGGCATCTCGTTCGTGCGCCAGATGCCCCAGTTGGGCACCGGCCACGCCATCCAGCAGGTCGTGCCCGTGCTGCAGGGCGAAGGCACGACGCTGATCCTGAACGGCGACGTGCCCCTCATCGAGACGACCACGGCCAAGGCCCTCATCGATGCCTGCGCCGGCCACGCCCTCGTGCTGCTGACGGTGGATCTCTTCGACCCCACCGGCTACGGCCGCATCATTCGCGACCCCGACGACGGTGGCGTGCTCGCCATCGTCGAGCACAAGGACGCCACGCCCGAGCAGCGCCTCATCCACGAGGGCTACAGCGGCATGATGGCCGCCCCCACCGGCGCGCTGAAGCGCTGGGTCGGCCAACTGACCAACAACAACGCCCAGGGCGAGTACTACCTGACCGACATCGTCGCGATGGCTGTTGCCGAAGGCCTGCCGGTGCTGGGCATCAAGGCCGGCAGCGAGACCGAGGTACTGGGCGTGAACGACCCCGTGCAACTCGCGCAGCTGGAACGCGCCTTCCAGGCCCAGCAGGCCGAAGACCTGATGCGCGCCGGCGTGCGCCTGGCCGACCCGGCCCGCTTCGACCTGCGCGGCACGCTGACGCATGGCCAGGACGTGGAGATCGACGTGAACTGCGTCTTCGAGGGCCACGTGGAGCTGGGCGACGGCGTGCGCGTCGGCGCCAACTGCGTCGTCCGCAACGTGAAGATCGCGGCCGGCGCGCGCATCCACGAGTTCACGCACATCGACGGCGAAGCGGCCGGCGCCAGCGTTGGCGAAGGCGCACTGATCGGCCCCTTCGCCCGCCTGCGCCCGGGCGCTCAGCTGGGCGCCGAAGTCCACATCGGCAACTTCGTCGAGGTGAAGAATTCGACGCTGGCCAAGGGCGCCAAGGCCAACCATCTGGCCTATCTCGGCGACGCGACGGTGGGCGAGCGCGTGAACTACGGCGCCGGCAGCATCACGGCCAACTACGACGGCGCCAACAAACACCGCACGACCATCGGCGACGATGTCCACGTCGGCTCCAACTGCGTGCTGGTGGCGCCGATCACGCTGGGCAATGGCGCCACCATCGGTGGCGGCTCGACCATCACCAAGGATGTCAACCCCGGCGACCTGGCCGTGGCGCGCGGCAAACAGGTGGCACTGGCCGGTTGGACCCGTCCTGCGAAGAAGCGTTGAATAGTGACTTAGTTCCGGCGATTGCTTCACACCGCCCGAGGTCGGGGGGCACTCGCCGAACCGGCCCGCCGTTAGGATGACCCCGCCTCACGAACTCGCTGTACCTCATGGCCCACGAACTCGACTTTGCCGCGCTCTCGCTTGACGATGCCATCCCGGCCGACCTCGGTGCGTTCGAGATCGCCCAGGCCCGCAGCGAGGCCGACGCCCGCAACCGCGCGCTGGAGCTGAAGGCCCAGGCCTGCAACAACGCCGCCGACGCCTGCTGGTACCTGGCTCGCAGCCTCGGCGCCGCACGCGACCTGCCGCAGGGCGGCGAAGCCAGCCTGGAATTGCTGTTCCAGCTCATCGGCGCCCTCGCCGACCTGCCCACCGACATCGCCGGCGCACCGCTGCCCGAAGTGGTGGGTGGCCGCGAAGACGGCATCACCGAACTCTGCCTGCAGCTCGAAGCCGCCCGCGAAGTGACCGAAGAAGCGCTGATCGACGCCGAGCTCGCCCCGGCCCGCACCCAGCACTGCCACTGAGCACAACCGCACAACGCAAAAGGCGCCCCGGAGGGCGCCTTTTTCATTCCGGCGGCTTCAACCGCCGTTGCTGAGCGTCTTGTCCAGGGCTGCCATCGGCGGCAGCGTCAGGCGGTTGTCCACCGCCTTCACGCCGGTCGTGGCCGCAGCGACGACGGTGGCACGCTCACGGGCCTGGATGTCGGGCGCCTGGCCTTCCAGCTTGACAACACCATGGTCGGTCGTGACCGCGATGCGCGCCGTCGACAACACTGCATCGGCAGCCAGCGCCTGGCGAACCTGGACGGTGATGCCGGTGTCCACCGGATCAGGCGCGGCAGGGGCCTGCTGGGCCAGGGGTGGCGTCACCGGAGCGGTGGCCACGGGCGGAACGACCGGCGCGGTGGTGGCTTCCGGCGGCACGACAGCAGGGGTCGCAGGCGTAGCGGCGGGCATCGGCAGGATGTCGCGCAGCACCGGCGGCGGCGAGGCCTGGGCCAGCACTTCAGGCTGCGGCGTCAGCGTACGGACGACAGGTTCCGGTGCCTGCACCTTGGGCGCCGGCGCAGCAGCCACGGTGACCGGCGGCGTCGGCACAGAGGCCTTGGCCGTGCGCGTCTCGGCGGGGGCCGGCTTCACGGCGGGCGCCTCATCGGCCGGCTTCACGGCGGGCGCCTCATCGGCCGCCTTGACTGCAGGCGTTTCGGCCGGCGTGGGCGTCGCCTCGGGCGCCGCCGTCACCACGCCAGTGCTGGGCGGCGCGGTCTGCAACTGCACGTCTTCCGGCGACGGCGTGGCCTGGCCAACAACGATGGCCGCAGCGGGCTCGCTGGGCTTCATGCTGCGCGACATCACCACCGCTCCGCCGATCAGCAGGGCACCCACGCCAACACCGATCACCCAGGGCGTGGTGTTGGAACGCGGCGCGCTGCTGGACGCGGAAGTGCTTGCCGCTGGGCGCACGGTGGGCGCAGCAGCGGCATGCGAATACGCGGCCGGTGAAACGGGCGTCGTCACGCTGGCGGTACGGTTGTAGGGCAGCGGGTCGCCGTGAAGCGGCGTGTGCGCATTGACGGGCTTGGCGCCGGCCTTGAAGCCCGTCTTCAGGCCCGGCTTCGGGGAGGTTCTGACGGGAGCCGCCGGGGCGTCATCGAAGTGATTGGCCCAGCCGTCTGCATGCATTGATTTGGGAAACTTCATCACTGCCTCCTGTTGTCGTAATCGACGGGTTCGTGATGAATCCATTGTTGGAACGGCGCGGGCACGCGCCGTGCCGGCCTAGGCAGCCTTGCCTTGTAGGACAGCGGGCCAGGGGCGTAGCGAGTTGTGACTGCGGTAAGCGAATGCCGCTAGAACGGGCGCACCGGCAACGTCTGCTCACGCTGCAGCCAGTTGCGCGGCGAGTAGCGGCTGGCCGCGTCCGTCACATGCAGCGTGTAGGCGTGGCGCGACTTCTCGGAGCGGTTGGCCGCCGAGTAGTGCGGCAGCAGGCCGTGGAAGACAACCAGCGAGCCGGCCTCGACTTCCAGCGGGATCGCCTCGGCCGAATCCGCCGCCGGCCAGGGCGTCGGGTCGATCTGCTCCATCCAGGCCTTGCGGCCCTCGCGCACGAAGCGCTCGCGGAGCACGCCACGCGAGCCCTTGTGGCCGCCGGGCTCGGTCCACAGGCAGCCGTTCTGCAGCGTCGCGTCTTCCAGCGCGAACCAGAAGGTCGTCACGGTGATGGGGTCGCTCTCGAAGAAGCTGGCGTCCTGGTGCCAACGCACCTCGCCGCCGATGCCGGGCTGCTTGAAGATGAACATGCTCTGCCAGACCTGCGGCTTGTTCAAGCCCAACTGCGCCGCAACGCCGCGCAGTGCCTCGCCCTTGGAGAAAGCCGAGAACACCGGGTCGAGGTCGTGCATCGCATGGCCGATCTTGTTGATGGCCAGTTCCTTGGGCACACGCAGCCGGCCTTCGGCGTCGAAGGCCTCCTCCTCGAAGAAGCAACGCACCTGGTCGCCGCTGTCGAGGAAGTAGTCGTCGACATGGCGCTGCTGCTCCTCGGTCGTGAAGACGGGGCGCTGCTCGCCGGGGTCGAAGGCGTCGACGATCTCCAGCGCACGGGCGCGCAGCGCGGCGATGTCGGCGGCAGGCTTGAAGCCGGGGATGACGAGGAAGCCCTGTTCGGCGTAGACGGAGGCGAGGTCGGCGTCGATCTTCATATGCATGCGGGAAGGAGTTGTGCGGATTGTGTCGCCGCCGCCGCGCGCCCACAGTGCGCCTACCTCAATCTTCGGGAGAAGCCCTGATGAAAGCACTCAAGGTCCTGCTGATCGTCGTCGTCGCACTGCTGGCCGTGTGCCTGGGCGGCGGCTTGATGCTGTCGCCCAAGTTCACCGTGTCGCGCACGGTGACGATCAACGCCGCCCCCGAAAAGATCTACGCCCTCATCGCCGACCCGCGTGGCTGGAAGGCCTGGAGCGCCTGGAACCAGCGCGACCCTGCCATGGCCATCGAGTACAGCGGCCCGCCTTCAGGCGCCGGCGCCGTGTGGGCCTGGAAGAGCAAGACCCAGGGCGACGGCCGCATGACCTTCACGAGCGCCGAGCCGCCCAAGCGCCTGGGCTACGACCTGTTCTTCCCCGACTTCGGCACCACGTCGACCGGCGACTTCCGCCTTGACGCCAACGGCGGCGCCACCCAGGTCACGTGGGCCATGAACGGCGACATGGGCGCCAACCCCATCTACCGCTGGATGGGCCTGTTCATGGACAAGATGGTCGGCCCGGACTTCGATGCCGGCCTGGCCAACCTGAAGGCGTTGGCCGAGAAGCCCTGACCAGGCCGGCGGCCCCGATCAGGATGGCCGCCGCACCCAGCCACTGCAGCGGCGCCAGCGCATGCCCGAGCGCCACGCGGTCCACGGCGATGGCCACCACCGGGTAGAGGAAGGACAGCCCGCCCTGCAGGGCCGTCGGCAGCCGCTGCACGCCGGCGTACATCAGCGCGTACATCAGCCCGGTGTGCACAACGCCGAGCACCACCAGCGGCATCCATCCCCACGCCGTCTGCGGCAGATGGCCAAAGTCGGCAAACGGCGCCAGCATCAGCACGCCCACGCTCACCTGGATCAAGGCGATCAGCGGCGCCGCCATGCCGGCCAGGCGCTTGGCCACCACCGCCGCCACCGCCCACAGCGCGGCGGCAGCCAACGCCATCGCGACGCCCAGCCCGAAATTGCCGCCCACATAGCCGGCGCTCGGCCGCGCCTGCACGATAAGCAGGACGCCAGCGAAGGCCAGCCCCACCCAGGCCAGCCGCGCCGCGCTCAGGCGCTCGCCGAAGAACACGACGCCCAGGCCCATCAGCAGGAAGGGCTGCAGGTTGTAGACCGCCGTGGCCACGGCCACCGAGGCCCGGCTGTAGGCTGCGAACAGCAGCACCCAGTTCAGCACGATGGCCACGCCGCCCAACACGGCCAGGCCGAACTCGCGCGCAGTGGGCCGGCGCCACAGGCCAAGCACAGTGCAGATCAGCGCCAGCGTCAACAACCCGAAGCCGCAGCGCCAGAACACGACGTCCAACGGCGCCAGCCCGGACAGCAGCACGAAGTAGCCAATCGAGCCCAGCAGGCTCATCGCGCCGCCCATTTCGAGCACGCCGCGGGTGGTGGGAGACACGGGGATCCTTGCAGTGACGAGGAATGTCATTGTTCCCGGGCATTCCTGATGCTCACATACAGAGAATGCGGCGAATCCTGAGATTGGCAGAATCCAGAACGGAAAAATACCATTCAGACCGAATCATGATCGACCCCACCGACCGCCTGCTGCTGGCCGCCCTGGCCGCCGACTCCCGCGCACCGCTGAAGGATCTGGCCCAGGCGATCCGCCTGTCGCCAGCCGCCACGTCGGAGCGGTTGACGCGGCTGCGCGAGCGGGGAGTGATCCGCGCCTTCACCATCGACATCGACCCTGTGGCGCTGGGTTTCACCCTCCAGGCCATCGTGCGCGTGCGGCCCATGCCCGGCGCGCTGGCCACCGTGCAGCAGCGCATCGAGGCCATGCCCGAGGCGCTGGAGTGCGACAAGGTCACCGGCGACGACTGCTTCGTGCTGCGGCTGGCGCTGCGCTCCATCGAACACCTGGACCAAGCCCTGGACCGACTGGCCGACTGCTCCCAGACCAGCTCCAGCATCGTCAAGGCCCAGCCCTTGCGCCGCCGCGCGCCGATGCTGAAGCTGGCCGGCTGACCGCGCTCAATGCCGGCCGAGAACACCTGATCCTCAATCGGCAGCCGCCTTCCCCCCGAAAGCGGTGGAGGCAGCGCAGCCAGCATTGACCCTGGCCCAGTGCAGGCGCAACGTCCGCGAGCCCCTCCAGGAAAGGACGCATCATGATGTCTCTCCTCCTCCGCGCACGGGTCTGGCTCGCTGCGCTGCTGCTCGCCCCGTCCCTGCTGCTGGCTGCGCCCTACGAGGTGATCGGCTCCATCGGTTCCACCCAGACGGGCGGCCCCTTCATCACGAATCTCGGCAACGGCACCTCGCGCTGGGTCACGCCACTCGACTGGACCAACAACAACGCCTTCGCGACCGGCCCGCTGTTCTTCATCGCGACCTCGCAATGGGTCAACGGCCAGCCGGCGAACGCCAACGCCATGCAGTGGGACAACGCCGCCGGCCTGTTCCGCCAAGGCAACCTCGCGGCCGAGGCCGACAACGAGGATCGCTTCATCAAGCTCTCCGACACCGACATCAGCTTCGCGGCGCTGAACCCCGTCTTTGGCATCGGCGCCGGCGACAGCCTCGCGGCCTTCAGCCTCGGCTCATTCAACCCCGGCCAGACCCTCTCGGCCGCCGTCAACTTCGTGCTCACCGATTCCATCGGCGAGATGTGGTTCAACGGCGTCATCGTCCAGCAGAAGCTGCCCCTGCCGGGCAGCCTGCCGCTGGCCATCGCCGCCGCCCTCGCGCTGTGGGCGGTGCGCGCGCGGCGCGGCGCCAAGGGCTGAGCCCGTCAGCTCGGTTCCCAGACCAGGGCCAGGGCCAAGGCCGCCTCGGTTACCGCACGGCCCAGCGGCGTCGCCGGGTCGGGCCGGCGCAGGCGCGGCACGCTGCCGCTCAGGTCCAGGCTGCCCACCACCGTGCCCTGGTGCAGCATCTCGTAGCCCACGGCCGCCGTCTGCGGCTGGGTGCTGCCTTCGTGCAGATGGGCCGAGCGCAGCCCCACGGTCAGCTCGCCACGGCGGTAGGCGCCCTCGCGGCTGAGCTTGCCGCGGCGCATCTGGCCTTCGCCGATCTGCAGCATGGCGGCAGGTGCGTTGCCCCAGCGGCAGCTCAACACCCAGGGCTTGCTGTCGGCCAGCCGGCCGTTGGCGCTTTGCTCGGGCGTCCAGGCCTCGCAGACGGCCGCGCTGTCGCCCGCCGGGCCAGCCCAGAAACGCAGCGGCGCGCGCACGGCGCCGGGCAGCGGCTCGAACAGCGCCAGCCGATCCGCACCGCGCTCGTAGCGCACGCGCTGGCCGCTGAGCGTGAACTCGCCCTGCCGCCCCCAGCCCGCCTTGCCGAAGCTCTCCTGGGCCAAGCCGGCCACGGACGGCGGCTGGGCCATGCGCCCTTCGCGCCCTTCCCGCACCTCGCGCACAGCGGCGCAACCGGCAAGCAGGGCCAGCAGCAGGGTCGAAGCAAGTACGGTCCGGGAAGGGTGGCGCATGGGCGGCAGGCGGGAATCGTGGCTCAGGCATCGACTCTAGGGCCGGGGCCTCCGTCAATCGTCGGGCAACTGTTACCCGGCGTTGCTTTGGTTAAGCCGTACAAAGGTGCTGCACCCATAGCCGGGCCGCGGCAAGCTGCGGTTCCCGGCCGTGATGCTGCCGGTGCTGGCTGGCGAGCTGACGTTTGCGCTGCGGCTGACTGCGGGCAAACACCGGGTTGCCGCCGCGCCCGCCGCCCCCACGTCCCGCCCATCCTCACTCGCCCGCCAGCCAGCCATGAGCGAAACCTCGGTTCCCACCCTCTACGAATGGCTGGGCGGCTTGCCCGCCCTGCTGCGCCTGACCGAGCGCTTCTACGAGCGCGTCAAGGACGACGCGCTGCTCGCGCCCGTGTTTGCCCACATGAACGGCGAGCACCCGGCCCATGTCGCCGCCTTCCTCGCCGAGGTGCTGGGCGGGCCAGCGGCCTATTCCGAGCAGCACGGCGGCCACCCGCACATGGTGCGCCAGCACCTGGACCGCCACCTCAGCCAGGCTCAGCGCCGCG
Source organism: Roseateles sp. GW821-FHT02E12 (assembly GCF_059421665.1). NCBI lineage: Bacteria > Pseudomonadati > Pseudomonadota > Betaproteobacteria > Burkholderiales > Sphaerotilaceae > Roseateles > Roseateles sp. GW821-FHT02E12. The sequence continues at coordinate 2,233,804 of NZ_JBWKVK010000001.1, read as the reverse complement.
CCTGGGTGGCGCTGCTGCTGGACACGGCCGACCAGCTCGGCATGCCCGACGACCCGGAGTTCCGTTCCGCCCTGGTGGGCTACCTGGAATGGGGCTCGCGACTGGCCGTCATCAACTCGCAGCCCGGCGCCGTGGTGGACGCCGACGCACCCATGCCGAAGTGGGGCTGGGGCGAGGCCAAGGGGCCGTATCAGGGCTGATGCACAAGCGCGGCCTTGCATGCTGAAATCGCGCCACTTCAGGAGGCACCCATGAAACGCGTGACCGGCATCGGCGGCATCTTCTTCAAATCCAGCGACCCCAAGGCCCTGGCCGATTGGTACGCCAAGCACCTCGGGCTGCCCGTCGAGGCCTGGGGCGGCGTCACCTTCCCCTGGGCCACGCCCGACAACCCAGGCGGCGCGGGCGGCACCAACTGGTGCCCCTTCAAGGCCGACACCGGTTATTTCGCGCCGAGCACGGCCGCCTTCATGATCAATTTCCGCGTCGCCGACCTGCACGGCCTGCTCGCGGCCCTGCGCGAGGAAGGCTGCAACGTCGTCGGCGACCCGCAGGACTCGGAGTACGGCAAGTTCGGCTGGGTCATGGACCCGGACGGCAACAAGGTCGAGCTGTGGGAGCCGCCGGCGGGGCAGTAAGCCCGCCAGCCGCTACTGGTTGATCGGCGGCGCCGAAGTCACGGGCTCCGACGCGGCCTCCTCGACGCGCGGCGGCGCCGGTGGCAGGCCGATGCGCGCGATCGCCATGTCGCCAGCGAACTCCGAATAGAACCAGTTGCCGTCCTGCTGCACCAGGCCCTCGGCGGGCGGTGCGAGCTGGGTGTTGGGCTGGCCCTTGAGCGCCACGGCCATGGTGGCCGCCCAGACCGGCAGGGCCAGGCCGCCGCCGCTCTCGCGCTCGCCCAGGGACTTGGGCTGCGGATAGCCTATCCACACCGCGCCCGCGCGCGTGGCCTGGAAGCCGCAGAACCAGGCGTCGACGGCGTCGTTGGTCGTGCCCGTCTTGCCGTAGAGATCCCAACGGCCGAGCATGGCACTCGCCCGCGCTGCCGTGCCTTCGCGGGCCACCGCGGCCAGCAGCTGCGAAGTCATGAAGGCATTGCGTGCGCTGACGGCCTGGCGGGGCTTGGGCGGTTCGGCCTGCCAGATCGTCTCGCCCTGGGCGTCCTGCACGCGCTGGATCAACCAGCCCGAGCGCAACTGGCCCTCGTTGGCAAACGCCGCATAGGCCTGGGCCATCTGCAGCGGCGTGACGGCTCCGGTACCCAGCGCGATGGTCAGGTTCAGCGGCTGCCTCTCCTCGTCCAGGCCAAAGCGTGCCGACCAGGCGCGGGCGCGCTGCGGGCCTAACGCCTGGGCAACGCGGATGGTGACCATGTTCTTGGACTTGGCCAGGCCCTGGCGCAGCGTCAGCGCCTCCTCGTACTGGCCGTCGTAGTTGCGCGGCGCCCAGTCGCCCTGCTCGAAGGGTTGGTCGCTGACCAACGTGCCGGCCCAGGCGCCCTGCTCGATCAGCGCCGAGTAGATGAAGGGCTTGAAGGCCGAGCCCGGCTGGCGGTAGGCCTGCGTTGCGGAGTTGAACTGGTTGCGCGTGAAGTCGAAGCCGCCCACCAGCGCGCGGATGGCGCCGGTGGCCGGGTCCAGCGTGACGACGGCACCCTCGGCCTGCGGCGTCTGGCTGACCTGCCACTGCTTGTTGGACTCCAGCACCCGCAGCACCGCGCCGCGCTTGAGGTTCTGCAGCGGGCGCATGGCCTGGCCCTTGAGCGTGATGCGCTCGCCATCGCCCAGCACCAGCTCGGCAGCGGTCTTGTCGAGCTTGAGCAGCACGGCCGAGCGCAGTTCGCCCAGGTCGGGGTGCGCATCGAAGGCGGCGTCCAGCGCTTCGTCAAGGTCGCCACTGTCGGGCAGCTCGACGGTCGCCTCCGGCCCGCGGAAGGGCTGGCGGCGCTCCAGCTCGAAGAGGGCGTGGCGCAGCGCCTCCTGTGCGGCCGCCTGCTCGGCGTAGAGCAGCGTCGTCGTCACCGTGAGGCCGCGCGTGTAGGCGGCCTCGCCGAAGCGGGTCAATATCTCCTGGCGCACCTGCTCGGCGGCGTGGTCGGCAACGCCGGCCAGGCGCTTGGGGCGCTGGATGCTGAGCGGCTGCTCGCGGGCCGCCTTGGCCTGCTCGGCGGTGATCAGCTTGACGGCCACGAGGCGCTCCAGCACGACGGCCTGGCGGCGCTTGGCCCGCCCGAGGTTCTGCACCGGGTTGAAGCCCATGGGGTTCTTGGGCAGGCCGATCAGCAGTGCCATCTCGCCCGTGCTGAGCTTGTCCAGCGTCTTGCCGTAGTAGCGCTCGGCGGCCGCCGCGAAGCCGTAGGCGCGGTTGCCGAGGAAGATCTGGTTCATGTAGATCTCGAGGATCTGCTCCTTGGTCAGCGCGTGCTCGATCTTGATCGCCAGCAGCGCCTCCACGGCCTTGCGCGACCAGCGCTGCTCCTTGGTCAGGTAGGTGTCGCGGGCCAGCTGCTGCGTGATGGTCGACGCGCCGTGCAGCGGGCCGCTGTGCGTCAGGTTGCGGAACATCGCGCGCACGATGCCGCCGAAGTCGATGCCCGAGTGCTCGTAGAAGTCGGTGTCCTCCACGGCCAGCAGCGCGTCCTGCATGGGCTTGGGGATGTCCTTCAGCGCGACGAAGCGGCGCCGCTCGGCGCCGAACTCGCCCAGCAACTGGCCGTCGGCACTCATCACGCGCAGCGGCTGGTGGGGCTGGTAGTCGGTCAGCACGTCCAGCGCCGGCAACTGCTGCCACAGGAAGATCGCGACGATGGCGCCGACGAGGACGAGAACCAGCGGCAGCCCCAGCAGGACCATCAACCAGGGGCGGGCCAGCAAGGCCTGGACAAAACCGGAACGGCGCAGCACGAGGCGGGGGACTTGTTAGGACTTCTTGGCCTTGAAGGCCGTGATGGCACGGGCGAGGTCTTCGCGTTCCTCGCAGCCGCTGGGGCACAGCTGGGCCAGCGCGGCCAGGCGCTTCTCGGCGCTGGCGACGTCGCCCTTCATCAGGTAGAGCTCGCCGAGGTATTCGTTGGCGCCGCGGTGGCCGGGGTCGATGCGCAGGGCTTCGAGGTAATGGCCCTCGGCCTGGGCCAGGTCGGGCGTGGCCTGCTTGCGCAGCGTGTAGCCCATCAGGTTGTTCCAGTCGGCACTGGCGGCCTGGGGCTGGGCGCGCAATGCGGCCAGCGCACCGACCCAGTCCTTGGCCGCGATGAGGCGGCGCGGCGCGGCCAGCGCGTCGGCGGCGGCCGGCTTGATTTCCGGCGGCGGGCTCATGTCGGCCGCCCAGGCGGGGTGGGTCAAAAGCAGCAGGGCGGTCAGGGCAAGCAGGCGCATGTCGTCTCCTCGTTCGGATGGGGCAGCAGCTTAGCGCCCCGGGCCGCGCTGGCGCCCCCGATGTCGTAAGTCATGGTGCCGTCGCACCGTCGGCTGAAGGCGCGGCTTCGTCGGGCGATCCGCGAGCTTCGTCCGGCGGCAGCTGACTGCGGCGGCGGCGATCTTTAACTTTGCGCCATCGCCAACCCCATGGAGACCGCCATGAAAAACCTGCTGACCGTGCTGCTGCTCGCCGCCCTCCCCGCTTCCTTCGCCTTCGCCGCTCCCGCTGCCTGCCCGGACGCCGGCGAGCAGCTGACCGAATACCTCGCCAGCGCCAAGCAGCGCATCCGCAGCGAAGGCGAGGTGCGCGTCGAGTTCGAGGTCGACGCCAACGGCCGCGCCCAGTTGCTGGCGCTGGACGGCTCGCGTGCCTACCGCAATCCGGTGCGCATCGCGATGCAGACGCTGGAATGCCAGCGCGGTGCGCCGCAGCGTTACGTCCTTAACATCCGCTTCGCGGAACCGGCGCCGATGATGGCCGCTTCCGCGGCCTCGGCCACCGTCGCGCAGGCGGCCCGCACCGACGCCCGCTGACACCCCCTTCATGCCGCCCACGCCCGCGCCCCCGTCTGCTCCCATCCAGCGCCCGCTGCTGCGCCGCTCGGCGCTGGCCGTGGCCGCCGCCGTGAGCCTGGCGCTGGCGCTCGGGCTGATGCTGCCCGAGCTGGTGAACTGCAAGTTCGCCAGCGAGGACAACATCTGCAACGCCAACCACCTGCCGGGCCGGCGCGCCTGGCTGGCCGTGGCCGTCATGCTCTACAGCCTGTGGCTGGGCGCCGTGCTCAGCCACCCGTGGCTGCCGCGGGCGCCACAGTGGCGTGGCGCCGGGCTGGCGGTGCAGATCGCCGTGCTGACGGTGCTGAGCACCTTTGTCGGCATGGCGGGCCACCACTTCGGTGGGCCCGACATCTTTTTCTCGCCCTACAACCTGCAGGTGCAGCTCATCCTGTCCAGCTGCGCCTGCCTGGCGCTGGAGTACCACCAGCGCGGCCGCCGCCGCGAGGCCGATGCCGAGTCCCTGCACCGCGGCGAGCAGGCCCAGGCCGGCCAGCTCGACGCCGCACGCGCGGCACTGCTGCAGGCCCAGGTCGAGCCGCACTTCCTGTTCAACACCCTGGCCCACCTGCGCCGCCTAGCCCGCACCGACGCACCGGCCGCACGCGCCATGCTGGCCGACCTGCGCCTGTACCTCGCAGCCGCCCTGCCCGAGCTGCGCCAGGCCGAGGCGCCGCTGGCGCGCGAGCTGAAGCTCGTGGCCGCCTTCCTCGCACTGCACCAGCGGCGCATCGGGCCCGACCGGCTGACGCTGCGCTACGAGATTGCGCCGGGGCTGGACGACATCATCGTGCCGTCCACCTGCCTGCTGACGCTGGCCGAGAACGCCATCAAGCACGGCATCGGGCCGCAGGTGGAGGGCGGCGAGATCTGCGTGCGCGCGGGGCCCGATCCCGACGAAGCAGGCCTGCTGTGCCTGGAGGTGGCCGACACCGGCGTCGGCATGGGCAGCGGCAGCGGCAGCGGCACGGGCCTGGCCACGCTGCGTGCGCGGCTGGCGGCAGCCTACGGCACGCAGGCCAAGCTCAGCCTGCACCTGAACCAGCCACGCGGCCTCGTCGCCCGCGTGCAGCTGCCGTGGCCATGAAGCTCCATCTACAACCCGGCGACCTGGGCTGGATGCTGCTCGTCGGCGCGGCCACGCTGATTGCCAACGGCACGCCGCTGGGCAACAGCATGCCCGGCAACGATCTGGTGAACGCGCTGATCTACAACGTGCTGCAGTTCGGCGTGCCCGCCGTGCTGCTGCTGCACCTGGCCGACGCCGCCGTCGACGCGCGCCGCCTGCCGGCCTGGGTCGCCTATCCGGCCGTCGTGCTGACGACAGTGATCGGCGGCGTCTGGTTCATCGCACCGGCTCTCTACCCGGTGCTCGGCAAGGTGGATTGGTGGACGGAAGAGTCCAACTATGGGCTGGCCAGCACCACCTTCGTCTGGCACGCGCTGGGCGTGGCCGTCTACGTGCAGCTGCGCTTCTCGCGGCGCGCCCAGGCCCGGCTGGCATTGCTGCGAGACGCGGCCGCGCGGCGCGAACGCCAGCTCGCCGCGACCCAGCTGCTGGCCCTGCAGGCACGCGTGGACCCGGCCCTGCTGTCCGACCGCCTGGCTGCCATCGACGACGAGCTGCTGCAGGAACCGCTGCGCGCTCAGGCCCGGCTGGCGGCGCTGATCGAGCTGCTGCGCGCGTTGCAGCCCCACGTCGAAGCCGAGGTGTCGACACTGGCCCGCGAGATCGTCGCGCTGCGCGCCTATGCGCGGCTGGTCAGCGCCGATGCCCAGCACACCGAGCGGCTGCACCTGGCCAACCTCGCCGAACCACCCGACTGGCCGCTAGCACCGATGGTGCTGCTGCCGCTGGTGCGACCGCTGCTGGACGAAGGCACGACGCTGTGGAGCCTGTCGCTGCACACGAGCGCCGGCACGGCCGAGCTGAGGTTGCAGGCGCTGGGGCCCGATGCCGCGCGCACGCGACGGGCGGCCGAGAGCGTGCCGGTCGTCGAACTGGCCCAGCGCCTGCGCGCCGTGCATGGCGAAGCTGCGGCACTGACGCTGTTGGCAGAAGATATGCCAATGTTCAAGCTGACCTGGCCCACCCCGACATGACCCGCGTCCTGATCGCCGAAGACGAAGCCCTGCTGGCCGCCGAGATCCGCGAGGAGCTGCTGCGCCAGTGGCCCGAGGCGCAGATCGTCGGCATGGCACGCGACGGCCACGAGGCGCTGCGCCTGGCCGAGCAGTTGGCGCCCGAGGTCTGCTTCCTGGACGTGCAGATGCCCGGGCTGTCGGGCCTGGAGGTGGCCCAGCTGATCGGCCGGCGTGCCCACGTCGTCTTCATCACGGCCCACGAGCGCTACGCGGTGCAGGCCTTCGACGAGGGCGCCGTCGGCTACCTGCTGAAGCCGCTGTGCGCGGTGCGCATGGCCAAGACGTTGCTGCGTCTGAAGGAGCGCCTGCCCCAGCCGCCCGCGGACCTCGGCGGCCTGGCCACGCGCACGGCCACCAGCCCCGCGGCTGCGGAGCCGCTGCGCTGGATCACCGTGCAGCGCGGCCGCGAGTTGCAGCTCATCACCGTCGAGGACGTGGCTTACTTTCGCGCCGACAACAAGTACGTCGCCGTCGTCACGGCGGACAACGAGGCGCTGATCTCGGTGCCGCTGAAGGAGCTGGTGTCGCGGCTGGATGGCGAGCACTTCTGGCAGGTGCACCGCTCCACCATCGTCAATGCGCGGGCGATCAAGTCGGTAAGCCGGTCCTTGAGCGGCAAGCTCAGCATTGCGCTGAAGGACAGGCCCGAGACGCTGGAAGTCTCGCCGGCCTACGCGCACCGGTTCAAGCAGCTTTGAGCTGAAAAAGCTCGGCGGCGTTGCCCCAGGCGATGCGCTGGGCGACTTCAGGCGGCAGCTGGCCCAGCCAGCCGCGGTAGTCGGCGAACAGGCCTTCATAGTGCTGCCAGCGCTGCGTGACCCAGGTGTCGGAGCCGATCAGGAAACGGCCCGGATGCTGGGTGAAAAGCGCGCGCCAGTCGTCGCTGAGGCGGCCGTCGAAGCTCAGCCCCGGCCGGTAGGACAGCTCGCCGCGCAGGCCCGGGTGCTTGGCCAGCAGCTCGCGCACGCGCGGCAGCGGTTCACCGGAGATGCCGGAGTGGGCCCAGATCAGCGAGGCACCGGGCGCGTGGCCGAGCAGCTTGTCGACCGCCACGTCGTCGACATGCGCCAGCACCGTGAGGCCACGCTCGCGCGCCAGCTTCACCAAGGCAATGGCCGTCGGCCCGTCGGCGTTGGCGCTGTCGTAGAGATGGAACTCGCCCAGGCCGCGGAAAGGCCCGGCCGGGCTGCCGCGCTTCAGCAGCTCCAGCACCATCAACCGGATGCTGTCGTCGGCGAACCAGCCCGTGTAGTCGGCACGGTTGCGGTAGAGGCGCACGAAGGGCACCCACTGCGGCCCGGCTTCAGCCACCAGGCGCAGCGTGCCGTCGTTGGGCCGGCTGTTGACCAAGGCCCCACGCACGCCGGCGCGAGCCATGCGGGCGAGCACGTCGGCCGGCGGATGGGGCGCCTGGGCGTCGTCGTTGTAGTGCAGGTGGGCGTCGAAGATGGGGCCGCCGTAGCCACCCTCGGCCCGCACCGTGAGCGGCAGCCCAGCGAGCAACAGCGCGCGCCGGTTCAGCATCAGACGGCGCGTTCCGCTGCTGCGATGAGGCGGCTGATGCGCGACACCGACAGGCCGAGCTGGTGTGCCAGATCGGTCATCGCGACGCCGCCGTCGGTGTGTGCCAGCCACAGCGCCTGCTCGCGGATGCCGCCGGCGCGGTTCAGCCACTCGCCGAACGCCGGCCGTGCGGCACGCCGGGGCGCGGCGGCAGCGGCCCGCATGCGCGCGGCGAAGTCGGCGTCGCCGAGGAAGATCTGCTCGCGCAGCCGGCCTGGCCACAGCTGCAGGCCGGGCTCGGAGGCGACGAGGCGGGCGTAGCGCTCGCCAGCCAGGCGATGCTGGGCGGGCGTGGCCGCCACGCGGCCAAGCAAATGGGTGTGCAAGCCGTCGACATCCAGCCATTCGGGCGCCGGCTCCATGCCGGCAAGCGCCCGGAAGCTGGAACCCGCCCAGTCGGCCGCGCCGCGCGCGAGGCCCAGGCGCACCGGGTTGAGGTCGACGTAGCGGCAGGCGTCCAGCAGATGACGCTCGCGGTCTACCAGCACGGCATGGAAACGCCCCTGGAACAAAGGCCCGCTGAAAGCCCGGCGGCGCTGCTGGTGCTGGGTGTAGACGCCGTTCACATGCCGCATCAGCTGCGACAGGTTGGCGCGCCGCGTGAACAGCAGCAGGTGGTAATGGTCGGGCAGCAGGGCATAGGCCAGGGCCTGGGCGTCGAAGCGGTGCAGGGCCTGGGCCAGCAGCGTGCGCATCTCGGCGCGGTCGCTCTCATCGGCGAAAGCGACCGTGCCGCTCTCGAACGGGCAGTGGGCGCCGATCAGGTAGACCGCGCCGGCGATCTCGAGTCGAGCGGGCCGGGCCATTGGGCGACCTTATGCCGCCGAGCGGGGAATGGCAAGATCGGGGCTCTGTTAACGCGACGGCAACGCCCCCCAGGCCGGCCGCCAGCCCATGAAGACGCATCAAATCGAAATCCAGAAGCTCAAGGCGGCGTCCGCCAACCAGCATGGCCAGATCCTGTTCAAGGTGGACGCCACGGTGACGCCCAAGACACCGCTCGAAGGCATAGAGCCCAGCAGTTTCATCGTCATGACCGAGGCCAACGCCCGCGTGCTGATGGCCTTGCTGAAGGCACAGCTCACCGAGGTAGACAGCAAGAAACCCAAGAGCCGCCACGGCCGCCACGGCTGAACCCGCGCGCCAGAGAACGCCCCCCATGACATATCCCCAATACAACCCCGCCTCCGACAACCGCCCGCTGTCCGACGATGAGCTGAACGACCTCGACGAGTTGCTGTCCATCCTGCCCACGGATGGGGCGCTGAACATCGAGGCGCTGGACGGCTACCTGGCCGGCCTGCTGCTGACGCCCGGCCGCAAGCTGGCCGACCTGCCCGGCGACGCCTGGCTGCCGGTCATCTGGGGCGGCGACGGCGACGTGGACCCGGCACCCTTCGTCAGCGGCAAGCAGCGCAAGAAGGTGACCCTGCTGGTGCTGCGCCACCTGCAGTCCATCGCCACGGCCTGGACGCTTCACCCCAAGGCCTGGGAACCCATCTTCAGCTTTGCCGACGGCGAGAGCGAGAGCGACGACAAGGACGAAGCGCCCGAGTTCGCCGATGCCGAGGACTGGGCCGCCGGCTTCCTGATCGCCGTGAACCTGGCGCCCGAGGCCTGGGAACCGCTGTTTGACGACGCGGCCACCGGCCCGCTGCTGGCGCCCATTGCGGCCCTGGGCGTGGAAGACGGCCCGCTGGCCGACGCGGCCGCCGAGGCCCGCGACGAAGCCAGCCGGAAGATTCCTGACGCCATGCTGGCGCTGTGGGCGATTCAGCAGCAAAGCTGACCCCCTCAACATAGGTGGCGCGCAGGCGTCGCTTTAGGTCAAACTCAAGCCATGCTGAACACCGTGCTCGCCGCCTTGGGCCTTGCCGTCTGCATCGCGATGGCGGTGCACATGGCCCTGCCCTACAGCGCGCAGGCGCGGGTGGATGCGGCCATGGCACGGCTGGGTGGCTGGCTGCAGTCCCAGCTCGACCGCGCGACCGGCTGGCGCCGCCGCCAGCGCGCAACGCGGGCCGCGGCGCTGGAGGCCGAGCGTGTCATCCGCCGCGCGCGTGACTCAGCCCAGGGCGACGCCCGGCTGGACGGCGAGTGGGACGGCAACGTCTACCGACCGAAGAGCTTCGAGAAGCCCAAGAAGCCGCACTAGTCAACGCACTAGTCGGCCGACTGCTGCAGCCGCCACATTTCCGTGTAGCGCCCGCCGCGGGCCAGCAGTTCGTCATGCCGGCCGCGTTCGATGACACGGCCCTGCTCCAGCACGAGGATCTCGTGCGCGTCCACCACGGTCGACAGCCGGTGGGCGATGACGAGCACCGTCTTGTTCTGGCCCACGGCCTCCAGTTCGGCCTGGATGGCACGCTCGTTGGTGGAGTCCAACGCCGACGTTGCTTCATCAAAGATGAGGATGGGCGGGTTCTTCAGCAGCGTGCGCGCGATGGCCACGCGCTGCTTTTCACCGCCTGACAGTTTCAGGCCGCGCTCGCCCACCATGGTGTCGTAACCGAGCGGTGTCGCGCTGATGAAGCCGTGGATATGGGCCGCGCGCGCGGCGCCTTCGACCTCGTCCTTGCTGGCTCCCGGCCGGCCATAGGCGATGTTGTAGGCCACGGTGTCGTTGAAGAGCACGGTGTCCTGCGGCACGATGCCGATCGCGCGGCGCAGGCTGGATTGCGTCACCGCGCGGATGTCCTGGCCGTCGATGCGGATCTGGCCACCGTCGATGTCGTAGAAGCGGTAGAGCAGCCGCGCCAGCGTGCTCTTGCCCGAGCCGCTGGGGCCGACGACCGCCACCTTCTTGCCCGCCGGAATCTCGAAGCTGACGCCGTGCAGGATGGGCCGGGCCGGGTCGTAGGCAAAGCGCACGTCGTCGAAGACGACGCTGGCGCCCCGCACCTGCAGTTCAGCCGCGCCGGGCGCGTCGGCCACCTCGCGGTCACGGTCCAGCAGCAGGAACAGCTTCTCGATGTCGGTCAGCGCCTGCTTGATCTCGCGGTAGATGACGCCGAGGAAGTTCAGCGGGATGTAGAGCTGGATCATGAAGGCGTTGACCATGACCAGGTCGCCCAGGCTCATGCGCCCGTCCACCACGCCTTGCGTGGCCCGCCACAGCATCAGCACCAGGGCCGTCGCGATGATGAGCTGCTGGCCGGTGTTCAGCATGGACAGCGTGCGCTGCGACTTCAGCTGGGCCTTGCGCAGCTTCTCCAGGCTCTCGTCGTAGCGCGACGCCTCGAAGCCCTCGTTGTTGAAGTACTTGACCGTCTCGTAGTTCAGCAGCGAGTCGATGGCCCGGCTGTGGGCCACCGAGTCCAGCTCGTTGAGCACCTTGCGGAACTTGGTGCGCCACTCGGTGACGAGGACGGTGAAGCCGATGTAGACGACCAGCGCCGCGACGGTGATGCCGGCAAACCAGACGTCGAACTTGACGCCCAGCAGCGTCAGCACCAGCACGACCTCGATCAGCGTCGGCACGATGCTGTAGAGCGAATAACTGATCAGCGAGTGCACCGCGCGCGTGCCGCGCTCGATGTCGCGTGTCATGCCACCGGTCTGGCGCTCGAGGTGGAAGCGCAGCGAGAGTTCGTGCAGATGCCGGAACACCTGCAGCGAGATGCTGCGGGCCGTGCCCTCGGTGGCCTTGGCGAAGATCAGCTCGCGCAGTTCGGTGAACAGCGACGTCGACAGCCGCAACGCGCCATAGGCCAGCAGCAGCCCGAGCGGTACGACGAGCAGCGCCTGGGGCTGGCCGGGCTTGAGGTCCAGGCTGTCAATGAGGTTCTTGAGCAGCAGCGGCACGCCGACGTTGCAGACCTTGGCGCCCACCATGAAGGACAGGGCCAGCCCGACACGCCAGCGGTAGCGCCACAGATAGGGCAACAGGCGGCCGACGGTGCCCCAGTCGCCGCGAGGGGCGGGGGTGGTGCCAGCCGAGATTGCCGGTGGCACGGTTGATGCTGAAGTGGAGGATCGCAAGCGCAGGACCGAGAATGAATGCCGATCTGTTGTACCCCATGGATGCCATGACCCAGGATTCAAGCCCTTTTCCCACTGCCGCGGCCTTTATCGGCGAACGCCAGTTGGTGCTGCGCATGATGCCCATGCCGGCCGATGCCAATGCCAATGGCGACATCTTTGGTGGCTGGATCATGGCCCAGGTGGACATCGCTGGCTCGATCCAGCCGGCGCGCCTCTCGCGCGGCCGCGTGGCCACCGTGGCGGTGAACCAGTTCATCTTCAAGCAGCCGGTGTCCATCGGCGACCTGCTGAGTTTCTACGCCACCGTTACCCGCGTGGGCCGCACGTCGATCACTGTCAATGTCGAGGTGGTGGCCGAGCGCGACCCCGAGAACCTGCACGCGGTCAAGGTGACGGAGGCCAACCTCACCTACGTCGCCATCGACATGCAGGGCAAGCCCCGGCCTTTTGCGACCGGCAGCTGAGCCACGATCAGCTCGGCCAGCACCATCGCCCAGCGCCGGTATCCCTCCGCATTCGGGTGGAAGCCGTCCTCGGCGATCAGCGCCGGCGCATGGCGGCGCATGTCCTCGGGCAGTTGCACGAGCTGACGTGCCGGCTGTGAACGCAGGGCATCTTCCAGCGCGCGGTTGAGGCGGCCCGCCTGCTGGCCGAAGAACCAGCGCAGCGGCTGAGGCAGCAGCGGGAAGGCGTGCATCGGCGGCACCGCGCAGTGCAGGCTCAGCCGCACGCCGGCGCGCTCGCGGGCCAGGCTGTCGATGCCGTCCAGCGCCTGCCGGCTCAGCGCCGGTGCCTGCTGGTCGACGACATCATTGACGCCCAGCGTCGTCACCAGCACATCAGCGGGTGTGAGCGTCGCGGCTTCGAGTTCGGCCAGTGCCTGCTCGCTGCGGTGGCCACTGCGCGCCACCAGTTGCCAGGCCACGGGCGCGCCGAGCCGGTCGGCCAGCGCATGCGCCAGTTGCATGGACAAAGCCTCACGCTGGTGCGTGGTGCCCACGCCTGCAGCGGAGGAGTCGCCGACGATGAGCAGGCGCAGTGCCGGCTCGCCGTCACCGACCTGGCCGGCGCGCGGGCCGGCCGCTTCAGGCAGGCGCAGCGCAGTCGCACGGACACGCCGGCCCTGCAGGATCAGCAGCGGCCCGAGCGCGACTCTGGCGACGGTCAGGAAAATTTGGTGAAGTCCGGCGCGCGTTTCTGGAAGAAGGCCTGGAAGGCTTCCATCGCCTCGGGGCTGCGTAGGCGGGCGCCGAAGATCCCGGCCTCGCGCGTGATCGCGGCCTTGACCGCCTCGCGCTGCGCGTCGCGGATCAGCTTCTTGCTGTCGCGCACGGCGCCCGGCGCCAGCGTGTTGAAACGCTCGGCAATGCGGCGCGCATGGTTCAGCACCTCGCTGCCCGGCAGAACGCGATTGGCGATGCCGCATTCCACGGCCTGCTCGCCGGTGAAGGGGTCACCCAGCAGCAGCTTCTCGGCCGCGCGGCGGTTGCCGATCAGCTGCGGCAGCACGACGCTGGACGCAAACTCGGGCACCAGGCCCAGCGCCACGAAGGGCATGGCCAGGCGGGCGTCGTCGGCGACGAAGACGAAGTCGCAGTGCAGCAGCATGGTCGTGCCGATGCCGATGGCGGCACCGGTAACGGCGGCGACCACGGGCTTGGTGCTGTCCACCAGCGCGTGCATGAACTGGAAGGTCGGCGCGTCTTCGCCACGCGTCGGGCCGGCCATGAAGTCTTCGAGGTCGTTGCCCGACGTGAAGATGCCGGGCTGGCCGGTGATCAGCACGGCGCGCACGGCCGGATCGGTGTCGGCTGCGCGCAGCGCATCCGCCATGGCCTGGTACATGGCCTGGGTGATGGCGTTCTTCTTCTCGGGGCGGGCGATCTCGATGGTCGCGACGCCGTTGACGGTGTAGCTCTTGATGGTCATGAAACTTCCTTCAAGCAGTGGCGGTCTTCGCGTGGAACTGGGTCCAGTGATTGGCCAGATGCATCAGATGGGCTCGCTCGTACTGGGGCTTGGTCAGCTCACCGTAGGCGAAATGAGGCCGCAGCGTACCGTTGAATTCGGCGAACGCGTCCATCGCGTCGAGCAGGCGCTGCACCGAGGTCTTCAACGCCTGCGAGGCGTCCAGCGCCGGTGCGCCAGGGATGGGCTCGTCCAGGCTGTGGCTCATCGCGCCGCGCGCGTTGAACACCGAGAACGCGGCCGAACCGATGGAGGAGCGGAACCAGGCGCCCTTGAGCGCCGGGAAGCCCTGCATCGAGAACTCGATGCTCTGGGCCAGATGCTGCATGACCTGGCTGAGGTTCCAGGGGTTGCCCTGCACGACCTTGGGCGTGAAGAGCAGTTCCAGCACGGCTTGCTGGGCTTGCTTCCAGCTCCTGAAGGTCGTCAGCTCGCCGGTGCAGCCGGCAAGCTGTGTGGCCACGACCGGCGCCGCGAGCAACACCGTGGTGGTCTTGAGCGCGCGGCGACGGTTCATGGTTTACAGCCTTTCGAAGATGCCAGCGGCGCCTTGGCCGGCGCCAACGCACATTGTGACCATGCCGTACTTGCCGCCGATGCGGCGCAGGTTGTGGATGACCGAGGCCGCGCGGATGGCACCGGTGGCGCCCAGCGGGTGGCCCAGGGCGATCGCGCCGCCGTTCGGGTTGACCTTGCTGCGGTCCAGCACGATGCCCTTGCTGTCGAGGTCGTTCAGCACGGCCAGCGACTGGGCGGCGAAGGCTTCGTTCAGCTCGATCCAGTCCAGGTCGGCGGCGGTGATGCCGGCGGCCTTCAGCGCGACGGGGATGGCGGCGATGGGGCCGATGCCCATGATCTCGGGCGGCACGCCGCGCACGGCGAAGGAGACAAAGCGGGCCAGCGGCGTCAGGTTGTAGCGCTTGAGGGCCGCTTCGCTGACGATGAGCAGGCCGCCGGAACCGTCAGAGGTCTGCGAGCTGTTGCCGGCGGTGACGCTGCCCTTGGCGGCGAACACGGGCTTGAGCTTGGCCAGGCCTTCGAGGCTGGTGTCGGGGCGGGCGCCTTCGTCGAGCTTGACGGTGCGGGTCTTGGTATTGACGGTGCCGTCGGCGAGATTGGGCGTGCGCTCGACGACGTCGAAAGGCGTCATCTCGGCATCGAAGTGGCCGGCGGCCATGGCGGCCACGGCGCGGCGGTGCGATTCCACCGAGAACTGGTCCTGCGCTTCGCGGCTGATCTTCCACTGAGCAGCGACCTTTTCGGCCGTCAGGCCCATGCCGTAGGCGATGCCGATGTTCTCGTCACGCTCGAAGATCAGCGGGCTCAGGGACGGCTTGTTGCCGCCCATGGGGATCATGGACATCGATTCGACGCCACCGGCGAACATCACGTCGGCTTCGCCGACGCGGATGCGGTCCGCGGCCATCTGCACGGCGGTGATGCCGGAGGCGCAGTAGCGGTTGATCGTCACGCCGCCGATGGTGGGGCCCAGGCCCGCCAGCACCGAGGCCACGCGGGCGATGTTCATGCCCTGCTCGCCTTCGGGGAAGGAGCAGCCGACGATGGCGTCTTCAATGGCGGCCGGGTCCAGGCCCGGGGCTTGCGCCAGCACGGCCTGCATGACCTTGACGAGCATCTCGTCGGGGCGGGTGTTCTTGTAGAAGCCACGGCCGCTCTTGCCGATGGGCAGACGGGTGGCGCTGACGATGTAGGCGTCTTGAACTTGCTTGCTCATGGTCTTTCCTTTACTTAAGCCTGGGGCTTTTCTTTGGGCACCCAGGCCCAGACAAATTCACACTCGATCGGCTCGATGCCGGCTTCGTCGGTAACGGTCACGGCGACCTTGACCTCACCCTTGGTTTCGTTCGCCATCGCGAAGCGCTGCGCCGCCGTCAGGTGCGCCTTGGCGACCAGGCCGCCAGTCGCACGCTTGCGGAAGTTCACCTGCAGCGACTTGCACAGCGGCAGGCAGTCGTCACGCACATTCATGCCCACCACCATGCCGGTGGCGGTCTCGGCGAGCAGCGACATCGCGGCCGCGTGCACGCCCTTGATGTGGTTCTGCACCGGGCGCTTGTTGGCGACGCGAATCTCGCTGCGCTCGGGGCTGAGCGCAATGAAATCCAGCGATGCAGTACCCGTGAAAGGCACTGCACGGCGCAGCGCGAAGTTGCGCGCGGCGCCCCGCAGCGGCCCGGGCAGGCCGTCCAGCTTGGCGAGGGTGCGTTGAAGCCGGTTCACGGTTGATCTCAGTTGCGGACGGGCTTGCCCGTTTGCAGCATCCCCATGATCCGCTCTTGCGTCTTGGGGTTGTCCAGCAGCGCGCAGAAGTGCTTGCGCTCCAGCGC
Source organism: Roseateles sp. GW821-FHT02E12 (assembly GCF_059421665.1). NCBI lineage: Bacteria > Pseudomonadati > Pseudomonadota > Betaproteobacteria > Burkholderiales > Sphaerotilaceae > Roseateles > Roseateles sp. GW821-FHT02E12. The sequence continues at coordinate 2,217,822 of NZ_JBWKVK010000001.1, read as the reverse complement.
CATCAGGTATTCCTCGGTGACGAGGGAGCCTGCCTCGACTTCGCCACCGCAGACCACGTCGGCAATCGCCGCGGCCAGGTGGTAGTCGTGCGCGCTGACGAAGCCACCGTCGCGCATGTTGGCGACCTGGCCCTTGATGGTCGCGATGCCGCTGCGGCCGGCGACGGGGAACAGCGCTTTGTGCGGCGGGCGGTAGCCGGCCTCGGACATGCCGATAGCGGTGGCCGTGGCCACGTGCAGCAGCTCATCCTTGTGCGGCACGATGATGTCGCTGTCGAGCAGGAAGCCGTTCTTCTTGGCCTCGTGCGCCGAGGTCGCGACCTTGGCGGTGGCCGCGGTCAGGAAGCCGTCCTTCAGGAAGCTCAGGATGTCGGCTCCAGCATTGCCGGCGGCGGCCATCTCGGCGGCGCGGCGGGCGATGTAGGTCAGGCCGCCGCCGCCGGGCACCAAGCCCACGCCGACTTCAACCAGGCCGACATAGCTCTCGACGTGGGCAACGCGGCGTGCGCAGTGCACAGCCAGCTCGGCGCCACCGCCCAGGGCAAGGCCACGCATGGCGGCGATGACCGGCACGCTGGCGTAGCGCAGGCGCAGCATCATGTCCTGCAGCTTCTTCTCTTCCGGCGCGATGCCCTTGCTGCCCATCTTCATGAAGACGGGCATCAGGCTCTCGAGGTTGGCGCCAGCGGAGAACACGTCGTCCGGGCTCCAGATCACCAGGCCCTTGTAGTCGGCTTCGGCAATCTCGACGGCCTTCAGCAGGCCCTCGGTGACGGCCGGGCTGATCAGGTGCAGCTTGGCGGTGATGGAGGCGATGACGACGTTGCCGTCCAACGTCCAGACGCGCACTTCCTCGTTCTTGAACAGCTCGGTGCCCGACTTCAGCGGATCGGCGGCGCCGGAGCCCAGCAGGGACTCGGGGAAGGCTTGACGCTTGTAGACAGGCAGCTCGCTGCGCGGCTTGAACTTGCCCTCAGCGGCGCTCCACGAGCCGGCCGGCGTGTGCACGCCACCGGCTTCGGCCACGGGGCCTTCGGTGACCCACGCGGGCAGCGGCGCGCTGGACAGCGTCTTGCCTTCGGCGATGTCGGCGGAAATCCATTCAGCCACTTGCTTCCAGCCGGCGGCTTGCCACAGCTCGAAGGGGCCTTGCGTGGTGCCGAAGCCCCAGCGCATCGCGAAGTCGATCTCGCGAGCCGTGTCGGCCACGGTGTTCAGGTGCACGGCGGCGTAGTGGAAGCTGTCGCGCAGGATGGCCCACAGGAACTGGGCCTGCGGGTTGGTGCTCTCGCGCAGCAGCTTCAGGCGGTCGGCCGGGGCCTTCTTCAGCATGCGGGCGACGATCTCGTCGGCCTTCTTGCCGCCGGCGACGTATTCACCGGTCGCGAAGTCCAGGCGCTGGATGTCCTTGCCGACCTTCTTGTAGAAGCCGCCACCGGTCTTCTGGCCCAGGGCGCCCTTCTCGATCAGGCCAGCCAGCACCTTGGGCGTGGCGTAGGTGCTGTAGAACGGGTCGTCCTTCAGGTTGTCCTGCATGGTCTTGACGACGTGGGCCATGGTGTCCAGGCCGACGACGTCCGCGGTGCGGAAGGTGCCGCTCGACGCGCGACCCAGCTTCTTGCCGGTCAGGTCGTCGACGACGTCCACCGTCAGGCCGAACTTCTCGGCCTCGATCATCGTGGCCATCATGCCGGCGATGCCGACGCGGTTCGCGACGAAGTTGGGCGTGTCATGAGCGCGCACGACGCTCTTGCCCAGCGACGTGGTCACGAAGGCTTCGAGCTGGTCCAGGATTTCCGGCTGCGTGGTCGGCGTGTTGATCAGCTCGACCAGGGCCATGTAGCGCGGCGGGTTGAAGAAGTGAATGCCGCAGAAACGCGGCTTGATTTCTTCGGGTAGCACTTCGGATAGCTTGGTGATGCTCAAGCCCGAGGTGTTGGACGCCACGATGGCGTGAGGCGCCACGAACGGCGCGATCTTGGTGTACAGGTCGAGCTTCCAGTCCATGCGCTCGGCGATGGCCTCGATGATGAGGTCGCAGCCCTTGAGGACTTCCAGGTGCTCTTCGTAGTTGGCCTGCTGGATCAGCGACGCTTCGCTGCTGTCGCCCAGCGGAGCCGGCTTGAGCTTCTTCAGGCCGTCGACGGCCTTGGTGACGATGCCGTTCTTGGCACCTTCCTTGGCGGGCAGGTCGAACAGCACGACCGGCACCTTGCAGTTGACGAGGTGGGCGGCGATCTGCGCGCCCATCACGCCGGCGCCGAGCACGGCGACCTTGCGGACTTGGAATCGACTCATGGGTTCTTGCTCCTTGGAATCTGATGAATTTGCGGGACTGACCAGGCGGGCTTGCCCGACTGCTCTGTCCCCAACTGACTTGTTACTCGACGCGAATCCACGTCTGCGTGCGGTAGAAGGGGCCGATGTAGCCGCGCATCTCCAGTTTCTTGCCACCGTCCACCGGCTTCAAGCGGGTGCGGTAGGTCTTGCCGTTATTGGGGTCGAGGATCTCGCCGCCGCCCCAGGTGCCCTCACCCTCGGCCTTCACGCCGCGGATGATCTGCAGGCCGACGACAGGCTTGTCCTTGCGGTCGTCGCTGCACTTGTCGCACTTGGAGTCGCCGGGATCTTTCGGGTCCAGCAGCTTGTCGATGCTGCCAACGAGGGTGCCCCCCTGTTCGCTGATGCGGACCAGCGACTTCGCGGTTTTGCCGTCGTCATCGATGGTCTTCCACAGGCCCACGGGGGTGGTTTGCGCGAACGCAAACGCGGGCAAAAGCAGGGCAGCAGCGAACAGGAATTTCATCGGGGCATCCTTGTCGTCAAGTCGGCAGATCAGAACAGGGCTTCTTCCATTTCCATCAGCGGCGCCAGACCGGCACGCGCGGTGCGGATCAGGCTCGCCGTCTCGGGCAGCAGCTTGGCAAAGTAGAAGCGCGCCGTTGCCAGCTTGGCCGTGTAGAACGGGTCGCCACTGTCCTTCTTGGCCAGCGCGATCTTGGCAGCTTGCGCGAAGAAGTAGGCAAACGTCATGTGGCCAACCACGCGCAGGTAGTCCACCGCCGCGGCACCGACTTCGTCGGGGTTGCCGAAGGCCTTCATGCCCAGTTCCTGCGTGAGCTTGTTGACCTTGTCGCCGAGGTCGGCGAGCGGGTTCACAAACTCCTGCATGGCTTCGTTCGTGCCTTCCTCTTCGACAAAGGCGGCGATCTTCTTGCCGAACTTCTTCAGCGTCGCGCCGTTATTGCCCAGCACCTTGCGGCCCAGCAGATCCAGCGACTGGATGGTGTTGGTGCCTTCATAGATCATGTTGATGCGCGCGTCGCGCACGAACTGCTCCATGCCCCACTCGTGGATGAAGCCGTGGCCACCGAACACCTGCATGCAATGCGACGTGGCCAGCCAGCCGTTGTCGGTGATGAAAGCCTTGATGATGGGCGTCAGCAGCGCGACTTCGGCGTCGGCATCCTTGCGCTCGTCCTCGTCGTCGCTCTTCAGCGCCTTGTCGAGTTGCAGCACCGTGTAGGCCTGCAGCATGCGACCACCTTCGGCGAAGGCACGGGCGGTCAGCAGCATCTTGCGCACGTCAGGGTGCACGATGATCGGGTCGGCGGGCTTGTCCGGGGCCTTCGGGCCACTCAGCGCGCGCATCTGCAGGCGGTCCTTGGCGTAGGCCACGGCGTTCTGGTAAGCCACCTCGGTCAGGCCGAGGGACTGGTTGCCCACGCCCAGACGGGCCGCGTTCATCATGACGAACATCGCAGCCAGGCCCTTGTTGGGCTGGCCGACCAGGCTGCCCACGGCGCCTTCCAGCACGATCTGCGCGGTGGAATTGCCGTGGATGCCCATCTTGTGCTCCAGGCCGGCGCAGAAGATGCCGTTGCGCGAGCCCAGCGAACCGTCGGCGTTCACGTTGAACTTGGGCACGACGAACAGCGAGATGCCCTTGGAACCCACGGGCGCGTCCGGCAGGCGGGCCAGCACCAGATGGATGATGTTGTCGGCCATATCGTGCTCGCCGGCCGAGATGAAGATCTTGGCGCCGGTGATCTTGTACGTGCCGTCGGCCTGCGGTTCGGCCTTGGTACGCAGCATGCCGAGGTCGGTGCCGCAGTGCGGCTCGGTCAGGCACATCGTGCCGGTCCACTCGCCGCTGGTCAGCTTGGGCAGGTAGGTGGCCTGCTGTTCGGGCGTGCCGTGGGCGTGCAGCGCTTCGTACGCGCCATGGCTCAGGCCAGGGTACATGCCCCATGCCTGGTTGGCCGAATTGAGCATTTCGTAGAAGAACTGGTTGACCGTGTGCGGCAGGCCCTGGCCGCCGAACTCGGGGTCGCAGCTCAGCGCCGGCCAGCCGCCTTCGACGTACTTGGCGTAGGCCTGCTTGAAGCCCTTGGGCGTGGTCACCTCGTGGGTGCTCTTGTCGAGCGTGCAGCCCTCGGCGTCGCCACTCAGGTTGATCGGGGCAAGCACCTCGGCGGCGAACTTGCCACCTTCCTCGAGCACCGCGTTGATCGTGTCGACGTCGATGTCGGCGTGGGCCGGCAGCATCTTCAGTTCGTCGACGACGTTCAACAGCTCGTGCATGACGAACTGCATGTCACGCATGGGCGGGGTGTACTGGGGCATCGGGTACTCCTGGAACTACGGTGGGGTGGTGAATCAGTCAGCGCCGGGTGGCGCCGTGCTTGGATGCGAGGCGGCTGCGGTCGACGTCCAGGCCCAGCGGGGTCGCGTAGAACTGGATGGTTCGCTCGAAGCCGTTGCCGGCGCGTGACAGCGCGCCGGGGATGCGCATGAAGCGCGCGTCGTGGTGCAGCGAAAGGATCAGGCCGTGCAGCTCGAAAACGATCTGGTCGACATCGGCATCGGCACGCAGATGGCCTTCGCCCAGCGACAGCGCGATGGCCTTGTGCAGCGCCGCATGCCAGGCCTTGACCATGCCGACCAGTGCATCGCGCACCGGGCCGGGCCGGTCGTCGAACTCGACGGCGCCGCTGATGTAGATGCAACCCGAATCGACCTCGACCGACACGCGGCGCACCCAGCGCTCGAACATCGCACGCAGCCTGGGCAGGCCACGCGGTTCGCGGATGGCGGTGAAGAAGACTTCCTCTTCGAACTTGGCGTGATACTCCGTGACGACCGCGATCTGCAGTTCCTCACGCGAGCCGAAGTGGGCAAAGACGCCCGACTTGCTCATGCCCGTCACGTCGGCCAGCGCGCCGATGGACAGGCCTTCCAGGCCCATGTGCGAGGCGAGACCCAGTGCGGCTTCGAGGATGGCCGCGCGGGTCTGCTGCCCTTTTTGCAGCGAACGCGCGACGCGTACCGGCTTCGCGGCGCGCAGCGGGGCGGCTTTCTTGGCAGGGACAGGTAGCGTGGACACAGGGGCAAGGAATAAAACGAACGATCGTTCTATTTTGCAGGTGCCTCCCGTGACAGCGCCAGCTTGCCCCAGCGATTTCCTAGGGTGATGTGCCTAATACTGCCGCCAACCTAGGGAACACCCGGGGGCGTCGGCTGTCATAGGCCCGCGCTTGAGCGGCAGGTCGCTTCTGAAGTAGTCTCGCGGTTGGAGGTTGACTTCTGTGGATGTGCTCCAACTCGACGTCTCTGGCCGCCCCCAGGCCTGGATCACGACCCGCGAAGCGGCCGTGATCTACGCCTGTGACGGCGTTGCCTGGACGTTGGGCGACCCCTGCCAGGTGCTGCGCGGAGGTTGGCAACGCATCAGCGGCCGCCAATCGCGCATCGAGGTCCACCCCATCATCGCCGTGCGCGGCGCCGTGCCCAGCCGGGCCTGGCGCCAGGCGCCGGCGCTGACCAACAGCAAGCTCTTCGTGCGCGACCGCTTCGTCTGCGCCTACTGCGGCCACCACGGCCTGCCCGAAGACCTGACGCGCGAGCACATCCAGCCCACGTCGCGCGGCGGCCGCGACACCTGGATGAACTGCATCACTGCCTGCCGGCCCTGCAACGGCCGCAAGGGCAGCCGCATGCCCGAAGAGGCGCACATGAGCCTGCTCTACCTGCCCTACGTGCCCAACCTGCACGAGGACATGATCCTGCGCGGCCGCCGCATCCTGGCCGACCAGATGGAGTTCCTGCTGGCCAGCGTGCCGCGCAGCTCGCGTTTGCACGGTTGACCGCAAACGGTAAAGAGTTGTAGCTGAGGGCATCGGGGCGTCAACGGCGGGACAATTCGACACGTTGGGCTGCTGTTCTGCCCAAGGAGTATTCGAATGTCCAAGCTCATGACTTCCCTCACCCTGGCCGCGGCCCTGGTGCTTTCTGCCTGCTCGACGACCAGCCCCGACGTCGTCCAGCGCGGTGACGCGCAGCGCCTGTCGCAAGTGCAGGACGCGACCGTGCTGTCCTCCCGCCCCGTCACCGTCGATGGCTCGCAGAGCGGCATCGGCGGCGTGGCCGGCGGCGTGACCGGCGCCATCGCCGGCAGCTCGGTCGGTGGCCGCCGTGAAGGCCAGGTCGTCGGCGTGCTGGGCGCCGTGGCCGGTGCCGTCATCGGCAACGCCATCGAGCGTTCGGCCACCCGTGAAGACGCGCTGGAAATCATCGTCCAGCTGCGCAACGGCGAACGCCGCGCCATCATCCAGGCCAAGGGTGCCGAAGCCTTCAACAGCGGCGATCCGGTCGTGCTGGTGACGACTGGCGGCAAGACCCGCGTGACGCGCGCACCGGCCGTCGTGCCTGCCGCGCCGGCCGCCAACGGCTGACCGGCAGCCGGTCGCTCAAGGGCCGGCGTCCCGAACAGGGACAATCCGGCCCATGAACATGAAGAAAACCGATCTCGAGCGCCTGGCCGGCCTGAAGCTGGACAGCGCGATGCGCGGCAAGGCGGCCCCCGGCCGCTTCGGCGCCGCCGCCGCTGCGCTACCCGACCGCAAGGCCCAGCGCCGCCTCGACGCCGCTGCCGGCCTTGTCCCCTTTGCGTGCAAGCTGCCCGCCGAGCTGACCGAACAGCTGCGCGAGCGCGCCACTGGCCATGAAGGTGGCTTGAACGCGCTGGTGGCCGAGTTGCTGGCCAAGGGGCTGAAGGGATGAGTGATCTGGACGAACCGGTCTTCGAAGCGCGCCTGTGGCGCGACAACGGCTGGACGGCCCAGGTCATCAAGAACGAAGACGACGAGGGCTGGGCCGTCGCGATGTTCAAGACCGGTGAGAGCGAACCCGCGCTCGTCGGCCCCTGGACGATGGGCCGCGACAAGAAGAACCCCAAGCCGCTGGACGTCAACGCCTTCAACACGCTGGTGAAGACGGCCTCCGAAGTCATCCGCCGCCACGAGCAGCAGCTGCATGCCCAGCTCAACAAGGCGCTCTACGTGGCGCGTGATGGTGTCTGGCTGAAGATCACGCTGGAGATCGTGCCCGCCGAGGACGACCCCTACGCCTGGCTCAACGCCTTCGACGCCGCAGGCGAGCGCCTGGCCCAGGTCAAGGTTGCGGCGGGCTTCAAGCTCAGCCAGAGCGCCGCCGAAGCCTGGGTGGACAACGGCTACGAGCGCCCCGCCGGCCGGGACTGACGACATCAACTGAAGGTCCGATTGCGGCCAGACGCGGCCCGGCTGTGTCTGAAGAATGGCGTGTATCCCCAACGGAGCACGCCATGTCCTTTCGCATCACCGGGCTGTCAGCCCAACCCTTCGAACATCTCTTCGGCCTGAGCGACGCCGAACTCGGCGCTCATGGCGCGCTGCGCTACCAAGGCGAGGGCCTGCCTGACCGCGTCGAGTTGCGCGACACCACGGGCGACGAGACCGTGCTGCTCATCAACCACGAGCACCAGCCCGCCGACACGCCCTACCGCTCGCGCCACGCCATCTTCGTGCGCGAACAGGCCGGTTCGCCCTTCGACGCCGTCGACACCGTGCCCGACGCGCTGCGCCGCCGCCTGCTGTCGCTGCGCGCCTTCGACGCGGCCGGCTTGATGGTCGATGCCGACATCGTCGACGGCACGGCCATCGAGGGCCTCATCGAGCGCCTGCTGGCCCAGCCCGAAGTCGCCTACGTCCACGCCCACTTCGCGCGCCGCGGCTGCTACGCAGCGCTGATCCGGCGCGTCTGATCCGCCCCCCGCGGTCGCGGGGGTCCCCCAAACTCGAAGCCCTTGGTGCGGCCGGGTGGCGGATAAATTCCGGCGAGCTGATACCGGAGACTTGCCATGCCCTCGATGCCCCGCCTGCCGCTGCTCGTCGCCACCGCCCTGCTGGCCGCCGCTCCCGCCTGGGCAGCGACGCTCTACACGCTGCCGGCACCGACGGCCGCGCTGGAGACCAACAGCGCCGTGACACTGGACTTCGCTGCCGGCGCCGGTGCGGGGCAGGTCGACTTCACGCTGGCCGGCTACGACACGCTCGACGGCGACAACGGCTACATCGACATCCTGCACGTGACGCTGAACGGCACCGAAGTCTTCAGCGGCACCTGGGACCTCGGCGGCGGCGGCGCCAACCGCGTGCTGCTGGACCCGAACGGCGCCACGGTCGGCACGGTCGCCAGCCAGCAGCTGACGATCAGCATCCCGCTCACGCTCACAGCCGGCAGCAACCAGCTGGTGTTCAGCTACGAAAGCCCCACCAGCTTCGAAGGCTCGGGCCGTTCCGGCTTCCAGGGCCTGGGCGACGAGGGCTGGGGCCTGAACGCCGTCACCGTGGCGGGCGTCGTGCCCGAGCCTGCCGGCAGCGGGCTGCTGCTGGCCGGCCTGGGCGTGATCGGCTGGCTGGCCAGCCGCCGCCAGCGCTGAGTCAGGCCAGATCCACGACGCGCAGCACGGCCGCGTCGCGCGGCAGCGTCGACACCCGCGTGCCGTCGGGCGCAATGACCACGCTGGCGCCAAACCCCTGCGGCCCGGGCAGGTTCAGCCCCTCGGGCCAATTGCTCTGCAGCACCCAGGCGCCCAACTCGCGCGCCAGGTGCTGCGCGCCCTCGCGATAAGCCGCGCACAGAGCCGCCTGCTCGGCGTCCGATTCACCGATATAGCTGGGCCAGAAGATCACCCGCAGGCCGGCATCTCCCGCGGGCAGCGCGGCCCGCAGCTCGGCGAGCAGTGCATCGCCGTCCAGCATCTCCCGGCAAAGCACCGAGGTCGCCAGCAGGCCACCGATGCCCGTCCAGCCGCGCGTGCCACCCGGCGCGAAGAACGTCGCTTCACTCGGTGTGAGGCCGCGCTTGTGCACGCGGCCGAGCTCCTGGCCGGTGGCGTCGATGTACACATGGCTGTTGAAGACCGCACCGCCCTCGCCCAGCGTCGGCAGGCCGATGGCGGCAGCGATGCCGAAGCGGGCGCAGGCGGCGCGCAGCTGGCCCTCGGCATCGGCCAGCGCAGCGGCGTCGAGCAACTCGGGCAGCCGGCGGTGGAACCCGGTCAGCGCCAGCTCCGTGCAGACGCAGCCCTCAGCGCCTGCCGCAGCCGCGGCCTCCAGCGTTGCCACCGTCTCGGCCAGATTGCCGGCCAGCGTCCAGTGCATGCGCGGCTGGGCGACGGCCCAACGCACGACACCCGTCAAGCCGCCATCTCGAACGTCAGCCCCGCACGCTCATGCAAGCGACGCACCAAGGCCAGGCCCATGGCGCTGCCAGGTGTCCAGACACCCCCCGGCGTCGCGTCGCGGCCCACATCCTGGGCCAGGCACAGGGCCGTCTCGCTGATGAGCTTGCAGGTCGAGCCATAACCGGGGTCACGGTCGCCCTTGACGATGGCGCGCAGCGTCTCGCCCCCCGCCGACTTGCCGGTGAACCAGAGCACGTAATGCCCGGCCTCGCGAGCGGCTTTGTCCGGGCCGTCGCCGGGCTGGGTCAGCACGAAGCGACGCAGCAGCGCACGAGTCGGCGTGAAGCCAAGCGCCAGGTTCTGCAGCTTGGTGAAGCGGGCCAGCGCGACGGCCTTCTTGCGGCCCTTGTCACCCTGGCCGGGCTTGCCGGTCAGCAGCTTCTCGCTGTAGATGAAATCCTGCCCCCACGGGTGGCCGCGCAGCGCGTTGCTGCGATGCACGTTCTTGGTGTTGATGGTGGCCATGAAGAAGGGGGCGCTCCAGGCGTCGGCCCAGTCGTCCAGCTCGGCGCCCTGGCCGCTGGGCTGGCGCGGGCCCTTGAAGCCCGGCGTCAGTGCAAAGGGGTTGGCCATCAGCTTGAAGAGCTGCGGCTCACGGCGCACGGCCTCGATGGTCTCCATCATGCTGGCGAAGGTGCCGCCCGAGGCCGTGCCCTTGACACGGGCGACGCGACCGCGCACCTCGGCCAGCGGCGCACCGAAACGCGCTTGAGCCTCGGCCTGCAGATAGACGACGCCCAGGTCAAACGGGATGGAATCGAAACCGCAGGAGAACACGATGCGCGCACCGCTCTTCTGGGCCAGCGGCGTCAGCTTGTCGATCATCCGGGCCATCCACAGCGGCTCTCCACAGAGGTCGACATAGTCGGCACCGCCCTCGGCGCAGGCGGTGGCGAGCGGCTCGCCATAGAGCTGATAGGGGCCGACCGTCGTGATGACGACGCGGGTGCGCGCGACCAGGGCCTTGAGCGCCGCGACATCGCTCGCATCGGCCTTCAGCAGCGCAACAGACGGCGGCAGATGCAACTCATCACGCACCTTGCCGAGCTTGTCGAGGCTGCGCCCGGCAATCGCCCAGCGCGCACCGGCAGCGCCGCTGAGGTGCAGGTATTCAGCGACGAGACGGCCGGTGAAGCCGGTCGCGCCGAAGACGATCAGATCGAATTCCTTGCTGTCTTTCACTCGCCCTTGCCTTTCATCGCCAACCACTCGCTGCGCAACAGCGACAGCGCATGGCAGTCCACATACTCACCGGCCACGAAGACGATGCCGCGCTGCACCCCCTCGTGCTTGAAGCCGCACTTCTCGGCCACGCGCCGCGAGGCATGGTTGTGCACCGACATGCCACAGGACAGGCGGTTCACCGGCCAGTTCTCGAACAGGTAGTCCACCAGCAGCGCGGCCGCCTCCGAAGCCAGCCCCTGGCCGCGCATCGCGACGTCGGCCATCGTCCAGCCGATCTCGCGCGCCGTCGTGTAGCGGGCCGCAGCGAAGTGCACCACGTCACCAATGACGCTGCCGTCGTGCAGGTGACAGATCAACAGGCGCTCAGCATCCTCGTTGGCAAAGCCGTTGTCCTTCCAGCGCTGGTCCACAGCGTGCGGCGTCATCATCCGCGTGCCCAGAAAGTCGCCGTAGATCTGCGGGTCGCCGCGCGTGCGTTTGAGCCAGGGAAGGTCGTCCTCCGTCAGGTAGCGCAGGCCGACGCGTTGTCCTCTCAACATGGATCTCGTCCTTGAATAAAAAAGGCCCTGCCGGAGCCGGGCCTGGGCAGAGTGTCTCTTCTTAGAAGTGGATGCCGCGCATCATCTGCTGCATCGCGATGGCTTCCGGTGACAGCCCCGACTTGCCCGACTTGTCGCCCTTGGCGGCGGAGCTGTCGGGGAACATGCGGAAGGTCGTGTTCATGACGATCTGCGCGATGCGCGGCGCGGCGGCATGCAGCATCTCGCCCGAGATGCCCAGGCGCGTGGCGATGCGCACCGGCTTGTTGATGCAGGCCTGCGCAATCATGTCGCCGGCCTCCTCGGGCGCCAGCGTCGGCACATTCTTGTAGATCGCCGTGGGGGCGATCATGGGCGTGCGCACCAGCGGCATGTTGATGGTCGTGAAGGTCACGCCGGTGTCGGCGAACTCGCTGGAAGCGCAGCGCGTCCAGGCGTCCAGCGCGGCCTTGCTGGCCACGTAGGCGCTGAAGCGCGGCGCGTTCGTCAGCACGCCGATGGAGCTGATGTTGACGACATGGCCCTTCTTCTTGGCCACCATGCCGGGCAGCAGGCCCATGGTCACGCGCAGGCAGCCGAAGTAGTTCAGGTCCATCGTGCGCTGGAAGTCGTGGAAGCGGTCGTAGCTGCTCTCGATGGCGCGGCGGATGGAGCGGCCGGCGTTGTTGATGAGGAAGTCGACGCCACCGAACTCGTCGTTGCACCACTGGATCAGCCCGGCGCAGCCGGCCTCGTCGGCGATGTCGCAGGCGTAGCTGTGGACTTGCGCGTCCTTGCCCGCCGCAGCCTTGATCTCCTTGACCGCCTCGGCCAACTTGACCTCGTCACGCGCGCAGATCAGCGTGATGGCGCCGGCCTCGGCGAACTTGATGGCTGCGGCCAGGCCGATGCCCGAGGAACCGCCCGTCACCAGCACCACCTTGCCGCCGGTCGCGCCACGCAGGCTGCGGTCGATGAAGAGGGCCGGGTCGAGATGGCGCTCCCAGTAGTCCCAGAGCCGCCAGGCGTAGTCGTTCAGGTCGGGGCAGGCGATGCCCGAGCCCTTCAGCGCGGCCTCGGTGTCGCGGCAGTCGAAACGGGTCGGGTAGTTGACGAAGGTCAGCATGTCCTCGGGGATGCCGAGATCCTTCATGACCGCGTTCTTGATGCGGCGCACCGGCGCCAGCGCCATCAGGCCCTTCTTCACGCTCTTGGGGATGAAACCCATCAGCGCGGCGTTGATGAACAGATTCATCTTGGGCGCGTGCGCGGCCTTGCTGAAGATGTCCAGCACGTCGCCGACGCGGTAGCCCTTGGGGTCGACGAGGTGGTAGCAGCCGTGGGCCTTGGTGACCTTGTGCGAGATGTGGTCGAGCGCGTCGACAACGAAGTCCACCGGCACGATGTTGATGCGGCCGCCTTCCAGGCCGACGCTGGGCAGCCACGGCGGCAGGATCTGGCGCATGCGCTGGATCAGCTTGAAGAAGTAGTAAGGCCCGTCGATCTTGTCCATCTCGCCAGAGGTGGAGTCGCCCACCACGAGCGCCGGGCGGTAGACCGTCCAGGGGCGCTTGCACTCCTTGCGCACGATCTTCTCGCTCTCGTGCTTGGTCATGAAGTACGGGTGATCGAGGTTCTCGGCCTCCTCGAACATGTCCTCGCGGAACACGCCTTCGTACAGGCCTGCCGCCGCAATCGAGCTGACGTGGTGCACATGGCCGGCGTCGATGGCCTGCGCGAACTCAACCATGCTGCGGGTGCCCTCGATGTTGACGGCGACCTGCGACTCCTCGTCGGCGCCGAGGTCGTAGACCGCGGCCAGGTGATACAGATGGTCGATCTTGCCTTTGAGGCTCTTGATGACGTCGCTGGCGACGCCGAGCTTCTTGCTCGTCAGGTCGCCGTAGACGGGGATCGCGCGGGTCTTGCTCACGCCCCAGTAGGCGAGCAGGTCGGGCAGCTTGGCTGCACTCTCCTCGCGCATCAGGAAGTGGACCGTGCTGCCGCGTCGCGCCAGCAGCTTCTTGACGAGCCGCTTGCCGATGAAGCCGGTGGCGCCAGTGACGAAATACTGCATGCGGGTCTCCTGCTTGTTGGATGGGGTAATCGAGCTGATTCTTCACCAGCGCTCGTGGGCCCTCGCTGGGCACTTTCCCCAGGGCAGGGAGCCTACACGGTAGAGGACGTGGCCCGCGTTGAGTCTGGCAAGGGCGCAGGCAAGGCGCGAGGAGGCCGCGGGCTCGCGCCCGCAACGACGAGCAACGCCGCATGCGCCCTTGCCAGACTCAACCCGAAGGGCCGGGGCGAGTTGCGGGGCCATGCGTCGTTACCGGCTCGTTGTGGGTCCCGACCCACGCCTCGCCGGACGCCTAGCCTGGCCCCGCAACTCGCCCCGGCGCGGGCTACGCCCTCTGCCGCGTAGGCTCCCCACGTAGAGCGCACTCACTAGGAATGGCCGTGCTGGAGCGGGATGCCGCCGCTACAGTGCCACCAGCAATTCGCAAACTCGCAAGGACACCAAATGGTCAAGAAGCTCCAAAAGATGGCTGACAAGAAGAAGGCTGCTGCCGCCACCGGCTTCCCGGCTGGCCTGCTCGACAGCGCGATGGCACAGAACGTCAAGGACAGCGCCCAGCAAATCTGGGCTGCCGGCCTGGCTTCCTTCTCCAAGGCCCAAGGTGAAGGCAGCAAGGTTTTCGAGGCCCTCGTCTCGGAAGGACTCAAATTGCAAAAGAAGACCCAATCCGCCGCTGAGGAAAAGCTCAGTGCCGTGGCCAGCAAGGTCAGCGGCATGGCTGGTGACGTTGGCTCCAAGGCCGGCCAGCACTGGGACAAGCTGGAAAGCATCTTCGAACAGCGCGTCGCCAAGGCGCTGAAGACGCTGAACGTGCCGTCCGCCGGTGACGTGGACAGCCTGATCAAGCGCATCGACGCGCTGGCCGTGTCGGCCGGCCTGAAGAAGGCTTCGCCCGCCAAGGCTGCCAAGAAGGCCGTCGTCAAGAAGGCTGCCGCCGTGAAGAAGGCCGTCGTCGCCAAGGCTGCGCCGGCCAAGAAGGCTGCCGTCAAGGCCGTCGCCAAGAAGGCCGCGCCCGTGAAGGCCGCCGTCAAGGCCGTGGCCAAGAAGGCTGCTGCTCCGGCCAAGGCTCCCGTGGCCAAGAAGGCCGCTCCGGCAAAGACCGTGGCGAAGAAGGCTCCGGCCGCCAAGAAGGCTGTCGCAGCTCCGGTTGCCGCTGAGCCCGCAGCTCAAGCCTAAGCACCGCTAGCTCTCTCCCACCATGAGCCAACCAAGGATTGGGTTGGCCCTGGCAGGCGGAGGCCCACTGGGCGCCATCTATGAAGTTGGCGCCCTTTGTGCTTTGGAGGAGGCCGTCGACGGCCTGGACTTCACCGCCTGCGACGGCTACATCGGCGTCAGCGCGGGCGGCTTCATCGCCGCCGGCCTGGCCAACGGCATGACGCCGCGCCAGCTCTGCGCCGCCTTCATCGAGAACACCGCCGAAGCGCCAGACCGCTTCGACCCCGCCGAACTGCTGCAACCGGCCTGGACCGAGTTCGGCGAGCGCCTGCGCCTGTTGCCGGGCCTGCTGGCCGACGCCGCGCGCGAGGTGCTGCTGGAAGGCCGCTCCGTGCTGGGTGCCGTCGAGCGCCTGGGCCGCGTGCTGCCCACCGGCCTGCTGTCCAGCGAGCGTTTCGGCGAGGCGCTGCAGCGCGTCTTCGCCCTGCCCGGCCGCAGCAACGACTTCCGCAAGCTGCGTCACCGCCTGGTGCTGGTGGCCACCGACCTCGACAGCGGCGAGGCCATCCCCTTCGGCGCCGAAGGCTGGGACCACGTGCCCATCTCGCAGGCCGTGCAGGCCAGCGCGGCGCTGCCCGGGCTGTTCCCGCCGGTCGAAATCGATGGCCGGCATTACGTGGACGGCGCGCTGAAGAAGACGCTGCACGCCTCCGTGCTGCTGGACCGCGGGCTGGACCTGCTGATCTGCCTGAACCCGCTGGTGCCCTACGAGAGCGACCGCCGCTCCACGGCGCGCGAGGACCGCTCGCGCCGCGCCAGGAAGCTGGCCAGCAAGCTCGGCCGCCCGGCCGTGCGCGCGCTGCAGCCGCGCATCCACCGCCTGGTGGATGGTGGCCTGCCGCTGGTGCTGTCGCAGACCTTCCGCTCGCTGATCCACTCGCGCCTGGCCCTCGGGCTCAAAGGCTATGAGCTGACGCATCCGCAGACCGACATCCTGCTGTTCGAGCCCGACCCGCGCGATGCCGAACTCTTCCTGGCCAACACCTTCAGCTACAGCCAGCGCCGCCACCTCGCCGAACACGCTTACCAGGCCACGCGCGAGCTGTTGCGCGAACGTGCCGCGGTGCTGAAGCCCCAGTTCGCACGCGCCGGCCTGGCCCTGCGCGAGGACGTGCTGGCCGACCGCGAGGCACGCCTGCTGCCCGCGCCGGGCGAAACGCGCACGGAACAAGCCCTGCGCTCGCTGCGCGGGTCGCTGAGCGTGCTGGAAGCTCGGGCCCGCTAGGCGTCCACCAGCCGACGCGTGATCGCCGCGCGCAGTGGCGGCAGGTACCGCGCGGCGTCGATGACGGCGCGGCGCAGCGCCAGCACTGGCGCGCGGTCGTCCGTGAAGAAGCGCACCAGCGCGTTCGTGCCGGCATACAACGAGCCCGCCGTGCGGCGGTGCTCGGCCTCGTAGGCCAGCAGCCCACCCATCTCACCGGGGTCGCGGGCCGGGTCCAGGCGCTTCGTCAGCGCCTCAATGCCATACAGGCCCAGGTTGTAGCCGTGTGCCGTGACCGGGTGCATGCCCACCGCCGCATCGCCGATCAGCGCCAGGCGCGGCGCAACGAAGCGCTGCGCCCACACGGCCACCAGCGGGTAGACATGGCGCGTGCCGTCAACACGCATCGCCCCCAGCCGGCCCTCGGCCGCGGCCTCGATGGCCGCAGCCAGCTCCACCTCATCCATCGCTGCCAGGCGCGGCAGCTCGGCGTTGGCCACCGTCCACACGGCCGAGCAGCGTTGCCCCGTCTTGGGCAGCAGCGCCAGCGTGTGGCCTTCCAGAAAGCATTCCTGGGCCACGCCCTCGTGGCTGCGCTCGTGCGCCAGCGGCACGAGCAGCGCGCTGCGGCCGAAGTCTTGATGACGGGCCCCGATGCCCGCCAGGCGGCGCAGCGGCGAGAAGCGGCTGTCGGCCGCGACGACCAGCGGCGCCTCGTGGCGCTCGCCACAGCGCGTGTCCACGATGGCGACATGGGCCTCGCGCCGGAAGCCGACGACCGCGCGGCCGCACAGCACCTCGATGCCACGCTGCTGTGCGCCAACCCAGGCCGCCGCCCGAATGCGATGGTTGGCCACCAGCCAGCCGAGATCCTGCCCGCTCGACTCGAACGGCAGCGCCGTGCGCGACCCGCTGGAGCGCACGCTCGCTCGCCGCAGCGGTGCAACGTCGCTCAGGCGTTCCCACAGACCCAGGCCTTCCAGCACGCGGCGCGAGCGGTGGGTCAGCGCAATCTCGCGGCCATCGTCCGCCGGGCTCGCCAGCGTGGCGGCGTCGGACTGCTCCAGCACACGCACGGCCAAGCCGCGGTCATGCAGGGCACAGGCCAGCGCCAGGCCGGCGGGACCGGCGCCACAGATCAGGACTTGGGGCGAGGTGCAGGCGAGTTCGGTCATGGTCACGCAGCCTAGGCGGCCGGGCGCTGCGCCGCCTTGACCCACGTCAGGTGGCGTCGGCTTCGGCCTCGGGCTCTTCCAGCGTCTGCAGCTCGACGAGGCGGCGGTAGAGGCCGCCCTCGATGGCCATCAGCGCCTCGTGCCGGCCGCGCTCCTGCAGGTGGCCGTGGTTGAGCACGAGGATCTGGTCGGCTGCACGGATGGTGGACAGGCGGTGCGCAATGGCCACCACCGTCACGCGGCCATGCAGCGCCGTCAGCGCCTCGCCGACGCGCTGCTCGGTCGCGCTGTCGATGTTGCTGGTGGCTTCGTCCAGGAAGAGGATGCGCGGCGCACCGGCCAAGGCCCGCGCCATCGCCAGCAGCTGCTTCTGGCCGGTGGACACACGCGCACCGCCTTCTCCGAGCAAGGTGTCGTAGCCCTGCGGCAGCGCCACGATGAAGTCATGCGCACGGGCGGCCCTGGCCGCATCCTGGATGTCTTCTTCGCTGATGCCCGGCCGGCCCATCGCGATGTTGTCGCGCACCGTGGCCGACATCAGGTAGGGCTCCTGCGGCACCAGACCCACCGCGTCGCGGAAGGCGGCGTCGGGCACGCTGGCCAGCGGCTGGCCGTCGACGGTGATGTGGCCCTGCTGCGCCGTGTAGAAGCGCAGCAGCAGCGACAGCAGCGTGCTCTTGCCGCTGCCCGTGTGGCCGACGATGCCGACGAAGCTGCCCGGCGGAATGTCCACGCTGACGCCATGCAACACCGGCCGCGCCGGGTCGTAGCCAAAGCTCAAGGCCTCGATGCGGATGCCGCCCTGCGCAATCTCGCGGCCATCCTGGGCCGGGCCACGATGCTCGTCCTCCTCCAGCAGCGCCCGCACCCGCGACGCGGCGACCATGGCCTGCTGCAGCTGGCCGAACTGCATGGTGATCTGGATCAGCGGCTCGACGACGCGGGCGATGTAGCTGAGGAAGGCGTACAGCAGCCCCACCTCCAGGCCCGACAGCTCGCGCCGGCCGAAGCTGTAGATGACGGTGACGAGCAGCAGCACGTTCATCAGATCCAGCGCGGGCCGCAGCAGCCAGGCGTTGGCGCGCAGCTCGGCGATGCGCGACAGGCGGTGCTCGGCATTCGTCGCCTCGAAGCGCGCGGCGAAGCGCTCGGCCGCGCCGCTGGCCTGCAGCACCGCCATGCCGGCCATGCTCTCGGCCATCTGCGCATTGATGTCGCTGCGCAACTGGCGGGTGCGTGCCACAGCCGGTGCCGACAGCTTCTGGTAGCCCGCGATGATGAGCACCATGGCCGGCACCAGCGTCGCCACGATGAGCATCAGCCGCCAGTCCAGGAAGGCCATCGCGATCAGCGAGCCGAAGACGACGATGGTCGAGTCCAGCATCACGTAGAGCACCTGGCGGTAGAGCTGGTTCACCGCCTCGGTGTCGTTGGTGACGCGACTGACGAGCTGGCCGGTGATGGCCTTGTCGAAGAAGGCCATGGGCAGGGCCAGCACGTGGGCGTAGACACGCTCGCGCAGCCTCAGCACCGAGCGCCGCGCGACGCCAGCCATGCGCGACAGCTGGGCGTAGCGGATCCAGCTCGCGGCCCAGCCGGTCAGCAGCATCAGCGCGAGCAGCGTGGCCATCTCGGCAATGTCGAACTGGCGCGGCAGCAGATGGTGGTCGATGTAGCGCTTGCCGAGGATGGGGGCGAGCACTTCGAGACCGGCAGCGGCGACGAGCCAGATGCCGCCGCTAATCAGGTGCGGTCGCTCCGGCCGTGCAGCGTCCAGCAGCAGGCCCACGCTCTTCCACGGTTTCTCAAGCGGCTTCAAGGCTGGCCTCGATCTGTTGATAGCGCCATTGCGCTGCGTACCAGCCGCCCAGTTCCAGCAGCTGTTGATGCGTGCCGCGCTCGATGACGTGGCCCTGCTTCAGCACGATGACCTCGTCGGCGTCCATCACCGCGGAGAGGCGATGCGCGATGACGATGACGCTGCGATCCGGGCGCGCGGCGCGCAGCTCGCGCAGGTGGTCGAGGATGTCCGTCTCGGTGCCGGTGTCGACGGCGGACAACGCATCGTCGAGCACGAGCAAGGGCGCATCGGACAGCAGCGCCCGCGCGATGGCGACGCGCTGCCGCTGGCCACCGGACAACGTCACGCCCCGCTCACCGACTTCGGTGGCGTAGCCACTGGGCAGGCGCGCGATGTCGTCGTGCACCGAGGCTAGCTGCGCGGCAGCCTCGATCTCGGCCGGTGTCGCACCGGGCCGAGCCAGCGCGATGTTGTCGGCCACCGAGGCCGAGAACAGGAAGGGCTCCTGCGGCACCCAGGCGATGTGGGCACGCAAGCTGGCGAGCGGCAGATCGGGCAGCGCCACGCCGCCCAGCGTCAGCCGCCCAGCGTCGGGCTCGGCCTGGCGAAGCAGCAAGCGCACGAACGTGGACTTGCCCGCGCCGGTCGCACCGACGATGCCGAGCGTGCGGCCCGGCGCGAGCGCGAGATCCACACCTTCCAGCGCCGGCCGCTTGGCGCCGGGGAAGCGGAAGTTCAGCCCTTCCGCGCGCAGCAAGGGGTCTGCCGGCATAGCCACCCTGCCCTCGTCCGCCAGCGTCAGCGGTGCATCCAGCACCGGCGCCAACCGCGTCCAGGCTGCGCGGCCGCGCTCCAGCAGGGCCAGCACCCAGCCGGCCGCGAACATCGGCCAGATCAGTTGGCCGAGATACATCGTGAAGGCCGTCAGCTGGCCAATGGTGATCTCGCTGCGTGCCACCAGCCAGCCGCCCATCGCGAGCGCGATGGCCGTGGCCGCACCCAGCGTCATGCCCACGGCCGGCTCGTAGGCAGCCTCCCAGCGCTGCGAGCGAAAGCTGGCCTCGGCGGCGCGCTCGGCCAGCTCGGTGAACTGAGCCTCGCTGCGTGAAACCAGCCCGAGGGCACGCACCGTGCGCACGCCGGTCAAGCTTTCCTGCACCTGCTGGTTCAGGCCGCTGAAGGCGCCCAGCGAGTCCTGAGCGGCCTGGTGCAGATGGCCCGAGATCCACCAGAAGGCCAGGCCCATCAGCGGGAATGGCACCAAGGCGGCAAGACCAAGGCGCCAATCGATGCCCAGCGTCATCATGGCCAGCACCAGCACCAGCGTCTGAGTGCCGTCAAAGCCCGCCAGCATGGCCTCGCCGGCGGCCTGCTCGACGGCGTCGATGTCGTTGGTGGCCAGCGCCATCAGGTCGCCCGTGCGTTGACTCTGGAAGTAAGCCGGGCCTTGCAGCGCGAGACGCCCGTAGAGCCTCGTGCGCAACCGCGCACCGAGGCGGAAGGCTGCCTTGAAGAGGGTCAGCCGCCAGCCCACGCGCAGCAGGTAGATGGCAAGGCCAGCCACAACCAGCAGGCCGAGTTGCTGCAGCAGCGGCGTGCCTCGCAGGCCGCCGGCCACGAGGGCGTCAACTACATGGCCGACCTGGCGCGGAATCCACACCGTCATCGCCGCGATGCAGCTCAGCATGGCGCCGGCTGCGGCGTAGGCGCGCCAGTGCTCGCGGACAAAGCCGGCGAGCATGCGGGAGAGGGTGGAGGAGGCTGTAGCTGTGGACAACATGCGAGGGCGAGTGTCGCCCGGTGGTGAGAAGAATCAGGCGCGGAGCCGGCGAGCCAGTGCCATGACTGCAGTGGCCGACAGCGCGAATGAAATGCTCGGATCGAGCAAGAGGGGAAGCCACCAGAAAACGCGAAGTTCGACGTCGGGATGCATCGCAATCAGCAGCGTGGCCAGCAAGCCCGAAAGAAAGGGCGGCGCAAACGAAAGACTGCGTTTCCTGAACGCGGCATCAATCAGCGCACCCCAGTTCGCAACGATGAGCAACGCGCAAACACCCAGTCCGAAGTTGAACGCCCAGATCACCGCTGTCGCCCGCGCCCAGCGAACCACAACAACCCGGCCCACGTCAGCAGCCCATTGAGCAGCAGCAACTCTAGTCCGATCTGATACCCGCCCCAAGGCTGCCCGAAATCCAGCATCGCGCACAGCAGCGGTGCCGCCACGCACACGACTACCAGCGCGCGAGCCGAGACCTGGCGCGGCGTGAACATCGCGAAGGCAAACAGGCCCAGCAACGGCCCATAGGTGTAGCCGGCGAGCTTGAGGATCAGGAAGATCATGCTGGTGCTGTCCAACGCCTTGAAGCCCAGCACCAAGGCCAGGAACAGCACCGCGAAGCCCAGGTGCACGCGACGACGCGTGCTCACGTCCTCCCGCGGCAGGCGCAGCAGATCCAGGCAGGTGCTGGCCGTCAGCGCGGTCAGCGCGCCGTCGGCGCTGGGCAGCAGGGCCGATACCAGGGCCAACACGAAGACGACCTGCACCCAGGCCGGCAGGTGCTGCATGACGACGGTGGGGAAGAGCGCATCGCCAGTCACTGCGAGGCCATGCTCACGCGCGAACAGCGTCAGCAGCCCGCCCAGCAGCAGGAAGACCGCGACGACGACGAGCATCAGCACGGCCAGCACGAAGAGGTTCTTCTGCGCGTCGCGCAGCTTCGCCACCGACAGGCTCTTCTGCATCATTTCCTGGTCCAGCCCCGTCATCGCGATGGCGATGAACATGCCGGCCAGCAAGGCCTTGGCCGAGAAGTCGCGGCTCAGCGGGTCGCCCACCCAGATGCGGCTCAGGCCGGCGGCATCGAGCTGGGCAAAGGCATCGAAGCGCCACAGCAGCGCCACGCAGACGACGAGGCCGGTCAGCATGCCGGCGGTCTGCAGCGTGTCCGTCCACACCAGCGCCTTCACGCCGCCTTCGACGGTGTAGAGCAGGATCATCGCCAGCACCACGGCCGCGCCCACGGCGAAGGGCACACCGAGCGGCTGCAGGATGAGTGTGTGCAGCACCTGCACGACGAGATAGAGCCGCGCCGTCGCGCCCAGCGTGCGGCTCAGCACGAAGAAGGCCGAGCCCAGGCGCTGGGCGGCCGGGCCGAGGCGGTCGCCCAGCAGCCCGTAGATGGAGGCCAATTTGAGGCAGTGGTAGGCCGGCAGCAGCAGCATGGCGATGACGACGTAGCCGACGACCTGGCCGAGCGCGATCTGCAGATAGGTGAAGCCGCTGGTGGCCACCGAACCCGGCACGCTGATGAAGGTGACGCCGGACAGCGACGTGCCGATCATCCCGAAGGCGACGATCGGCCAGGGACTTTGCCTGCCTCCCACGTAAAAGCCTTCGGCGCCTGACCCGTGCGAGACGCTTCGCGCCAGCACCAACAGCAGGCCGAAATAGGTCAGGACCCCGATCAAGAGCAGCGCTGGCGACATGGGCCGCGATCATGCCCGAGTACGAGCCCGTTGCACGGCGCTGCGGGCCGCCCGCGGCGGTTGCGGATGCACCAAGCAAACAGGGGCCCGAAGGCCCCTGTGTCTTAGGCGGCGGCCCTATCGAGCCGCCGATGGATGCGCCCCGAACTCAGGGATAGCTGATCGACAGCGTGTAGCCCGTCGTGGTGCTGAAGCCGCTGTAGCTCTGCACCTTGATGTACACCGTGCGCGCGCTGGCACCGTTGGTGTAGGTGAGCGACTCGGAGGCCGTCGTACCCTCGGAAGAGGCCAGGCCCGCGCCCGAGGAGGTGACGAGGTAGAGGTCGTAGTCCACACCGCTCGGGCCGGTCATGTCGACACGGATCTTCTTGTTGGCCGGCAGGTCAACCTTGAAGTAGTCCTTGTCGCTGGCGCTGCTGATGAAGCCGGAGAGGCTTGTCGCAGTGCCGACGGCGTTCGCGGTGGCAATGGTGTTGTTGGACTCGGTCTCGGTTGCCGATGCACCAGCGTTGGTGATGGTGAAAGCCACTGCCGTGGAGGTGGCGCTGTTGGCCGCCGCGTCGAAGGCCTTGGCGACCAGGCTGTGCGAACCGTTGGGCAGCGTGCGCGAGTCCATCGTCATCGAGTAAGGCGGGGTGGTGACCGTGCCCTTGAGCGCGCTGTCCACCCAGAACTCGACCTTCGTCACGCCGACGTTGTCGCTTGCGGCAGCCGACAGCGTGATGTTGCCGCTGTTGCCGGTTTCGCTCGCGCTGACGGTCGGGGGCGTGACGTCGCCGTTGTTGGCGGCGCCCTGGTTCACCCAGATCGGTGCGGACCACAGGATCTTGCCGTCGTTCTGCGTCAACTTGGCGTAGTAGACGTGCAGGCCGTCGGTAGGCGTGTGGCTGTAGGTCGCGCTGTTGGTCAGCAATGTCATCGTGCCGTTGCGGCCCGGGACACCCTGCCACACCTCGACCAGCGACACGGTCTTGCCAGTGGTGCTGGCGAAACCGATGTTCAGGTTCAGCGCACCCTGGTTGTTGATGCGCGAACCCATGATGGCGCCATTGGCGCTGAACACGAGCTGCGAGTTCTTGTCATGCGTGGCGAACACGCGGCGGGCGCGAACGGCATCGACAAAGCTTTCCTTGGTCAGCGGCGTGCCGTTGGGGATGAGGATGGCCGTGCGGTTGGTGTACGACGCACCCCAGTTCGCGCAATGGTTGTCCTGGTTGGTGGCCGGCGCCACGTGGAAGCCGCGCTCCAGGATCTTCCTGAACGCGCTCTCGTAGCCGGAACCCGGTTGCTGGGTTTCGTCGTCCTTGTTGGAGAAGGCGCTGGTGTTGGAGATCTCGGCGAGCACCATCACTTCGTCGCCGTCGGCGGTGTAGCCGAAGTCGGTGCCGTTCACGACGAACTGGCCGGAGGTGTCGGGGTGATTGAACTGGCCCACCTGGCCGGCCGCGCGCATCGTGGTGTACAGCGTCGCGTAGTCGCCCTTGGCGATGAAGCGGTGGCCGTAGAGCTGGTTGCTCGGGTCGTACTCCCAGGAGTAGAGCTCGTCGCTGTTGAAGATGTTCAGGTGGCCGCCACCGCTGATGACGCCCCACTCCATGCCGTACATGGCCAGGAAGCCAGGGGTGGCTGCGGTGTAGTTGGTTGCCGTGGCCACGCCCGCGGTGTAGCGGTTCTTCGCGGTGGCGGCGGGAATGCTGCCCAGGCCCGAGCTGCCGTCGAAGTAGTGGTTGTGGTCGGTGTTGCCGAAGAAGTCCAGGCCCCGGTTCTTGGCATACGGGAAGGCGGTGTCCGGGCCGTACTGGCCAGTCTGTGCGGGCTGCGACTCGTTGCAGGTGGACAGGTTGCCACCGCCGTCGGAGTCGTTGGTCTGGCCATGCAGCGAGCCGAAGTAGACCGTGTAGGGCCAGCTTGCGATGGCCGCGGCCGACATGGCCTTGGCGCGAGGCACCTCACCGCCGGTCACCTGGCTGCCCAGGGCCATGGCGCGGTAGGCCGGCATCTTGGCAGCCGGGACGGCACCGACGACGAACTGGAAGGACTCGGTGTGCGGCGCATGGCCGTGCTCGTCGGCTGCGGCGAGGGACTTCACGCGTGCGTCGTCGGTCTCGCCCTTGGCGGCCACGTCGGCATCCACGGCGAAGGCGGTCAGGCGGGCCTCATAGACGCCGTCGGCCAGGGCGGCCTTGTCGGTGCGGCCGGCCCAGTCGAAGTCCAGCGTCAAGGGCTTGCCCTTGAAGCGCTCCACGCCGGCGTAGGTCTGGACGACCTTGCCATTGGGCGCCACCAGCTCAAGGCGGTAGGCGAATTGCTCGCCTTCCGGTGCGCCCAGGTAGTTCATCGACACGCTGAAGCGGCGAGCGCCGCTGGCCAGCTCGCTGACGAACGGAACCTTCAGCTCCGTCTCGAACTCATGGTGGTCCGGGTACTTGACGCTGGGGTGCACGGCAGCGGACTTGGACATGCTGTCCGTGGCCGCGGGGGTGACGGTGGCTTCCGGCGAGTTGGCACCGCCGCAAGCGGCCAGTAGCAGGGGAAGCATGCACGCGGTGAGCGGGCGCAGGGGGAAGGAATAGGCTTTCACGACGTCCTCGGCAGAGAGTGGGTCCAGGGCTTGGAAGCTTGGAAGAGCGAGCGGTAGCTCTCAGCTCACGCGGCGGCGGCGGGCCAGCAGGCCGATGGCGGCCAGGCCACCGAGCATCAGCGCATAGGTCTGGGGCTCGGGCACGGCGGGCGGCAGGTCGGGGATGGCGTCGCCGGACAGCAGCACGTTGTCGTAGCGGATGGTGCCGCCCGTGGCGTAGGTCTGGCCGTTGGCCGTCGGTGCGTAGGCGCTGGTGCCCGGCGCAAAGATGGACAGGAAGCGGACGCCGAAGTTCTCGTTGTTGTTGACGTCGGCGGTGTTGCTGAAGTCAAAGGTCAGGCCGTTGACGAACACCGTGGCCGAGGCGGACGGCATGAAGAAGTTGGTCGCGCTGAGCCAGGTGCTGCCGTCGGTCGTGTACTGCAGCGTCGTCCAGGCCGATGCGGTGTTGCTGTTGCGCTGGGCAAAGCTCAGCACCAGGTCGGTGTAGCCCGTCGTGTCAATCATGAACTGCACGCCCTTGGTCAGGCTGCCCTGGCCCTGAGCGGCGTACGTGGTGGTGTTCATGGCGCTGCCAGTGCCCGAGCCGCCCACCGACGCGAACGTCACGCCGCCAACGATGCTCAGCGAACCGCCATTGGCGGTCTGGGTGGCCTTGGGCGTCGTCGTGCAGTTGCTGGTGCAGCTGAAGGTGTTGAAGTCCCACAGCGCGACGGTGTCGGCGTGGGCGTGAAAACTGGCGGCGGCCAGCGCGGCAAGGGCAAGAAGACGGAGTTTCATGGCGGGCGGTGGTGAGGGTTAAAGCTAAATTGGCCGCCGTGAAGCGCCGTTAGGCCCAGCGGACCTTCAGAGCGTAGTGATGCTTTTTTTACGCAATAGGAAGACATTCCCCCGGGCATACCCCTATCGAAGCGTCACCAAGCTGTCGCCGAGGTGTCGCAAGGGCTTGTTTTTCCTCAGGAAAACGTGATTTTTCACGGTTGCGCCGGCCAAACCAAAGGCCATCGGCTCCCCGCATCCAAGGGGTCGGCCGACGCCGGCGCGTTGCGAAGAAAACACGCCGCCGAACGGCAGCGCCGGCTCAATAAGTCCGGCCGCCCTTGAACTGCGCGTGCTGGCGCCGTTGCAGCGTCGTACTGCGGCTCATCGCCTCGAAGCTCACGCGCGCATGGGCATGCATGATGGCGATGCCCAGGGCGTCGGCGGCGTCCTTGCCGGGCACGCCGGGCAGGTTCAGCAGCCGCTGCACCATGGCCTGGACCTGTTCCTTCTTGGCGTGTCCATGGCCGACGATGGCCTTCTTCATCTGCAGGGCCGTGTACTCGCTGACGGGCAGGTCGGCCGACACCAGCGCCGTGATCGCCGCGCCGCGCGCCTGGCCCAGCAGCAGCGTGGACTGCGGATTCACGTTGACGAAGACGATTTCCACCGCCGCGCACTGCGGCTGGTAGCGGGTCGTGACCTCGCGGATGCCGTCGAACAGGATCTTCAGCCGCGCCGGCAGGTCGCCGGTGGCGACGGCGTTGGTCTTGATCGTGCCGCTGGCCACATAGGCCAGCCGCGGGCCGTCGGCTTCGATGACGCCAAAGCCTGTGGTTTGCAGGCCGGGGTCGATGCCGAGAATCCTCACATCACCGCCCGAAATACCAGCGCGCGGAGTGGAAGAACACCGGGGCTGCGAAGCACAGCACCGCGATGCGATCCAGCAGACCCACGGCACCGGTGATGGAGCTGCGGTTGCCCCAGTACAGCACGCCGGCATCCTTCTTCAAGGCCTTCATGACCAAGCCGCCGAAGCCGGCGGCGGCGGCCGTCAGGAAGGCCATGGCGAGCGCCTGGCCGACCTTGAAGGGCGTGATCCAGAACAGCAGCGCACCGGCAACCGAGCCGGTGAGCGTGCCTATCCACCAGGCCCGCATCGAAAAGCTGCGGCTGATGCGCCGCGCAACGGGCCGCCGCCGCAGCGAGCGCGTGGCGATCTCCTGCGCGATCTGCGAAGCCGCAACGACCATGACGAGGAAGAACAGCAGGAAGGCGCCACGCCCCGTGTAGCCAGGGAAGTCCAGCAGCAGCAGGGCCGGCGCGTGCGACAGGCCGTAGACGCAGACCATGACGCCCCACTGGATCTTGGCGTTGCGCTCCAGGAAACGGTTCGGATCGTCGGCCAGCGCGCCCACGATGGGCAGCACCAGGAAGCCATAGACCGGCAGGAAGACGGTGAAGAGGTCGAAGAAGCGAGTTCCGCAGATCATGTACTGCACCGGCAGCAGCACGAAGAAGGCGACGATCAGCGTGCGGTGGTCGCTGCGCTGGGTGTGCATCAGGGTGATGAACTCGCGCAACGCCAGGAAGGAGAACAGCGCGAACAGCAGCGTCGCGCCCAGCGGCCCCGAGATCCACGCGACCCAGAACATGCAGCCGCCGATCCAGGCCGCGCGCAGGTCACGGCGCACGCGCTCCCAGGTGAGCTGCGACGCGACCCGCTCGTCCTCGCTGCTGCGTTCGCGCAGCGAGTTCAAGAAGAGCCCCCCCGTCAACAGCATCAGGAAGCCGAACAGCACGACGAAGAGCAGGGCCACCTGCTCGCTGGAATTGAGCTGCTTGAGCCAGGCCACCATCAGTCGGACTCCACCACACGGCCGACCAGGGCGGGGTCAGGCCGCTGCTCCATGACGGCTTCGCGGGCACGGCACAGGAAGTCGGCCTTGCTCTCGCCCGGCAGCAGCTGGATGGGCGCGCCGAAGGTCACCGTGCACAGGATGGGCACCGGCACGACCTCGCCCTTGGGCATGACGCGCTGCACGTTGTCGATCCAGGTCGGGATCAGCTGCACGTGCGGGAACTGCTCGGCCAGGTGGTAGATGCCGGACTTGAACGGCATCGGGTTGCCCTTGTTGGAGCGCGTGCCTTCTGGAAAGATGACGAGGGAGTCGCCTTTGGCCAGCGCCTCCACGAGGGGTTCCAGCGGATCCTCGTCGGGGTTGCTGCGTGCGCGGCTGACGTAGATGGCGTTGAAGACGGCCGTCGTCAGCCAGGTGCGAAAGCGCGACTTGGTCCAGTAGTCGCGCGCGGCGATGGCGCGGGTCTGGGCGCGCAGCTCATGCGGGAACGCGGCCCAGATCAGGACGAGATCGAAATGACTCTGGTGGTTGGCGATGTAGATGCGCTGCTCCGCCATAGGCGGGCAGCCCTTCCAGTGGCCCTGGGCGCCCGTGATGAGTCGGGCGATGAAGGCGAGCAACTGGCCGGTGAAGGCGGCTAGCGTCATGGGCGGGATTATCAGGGTCCGCCCACGGCGCCAGGGTCAGCGCCCGGACTACCAGTCGTCGCTGCCGCCGCCACCGCCGACGTCGCCGCCAGCACCGCCGCTGTCCCAGCCGTCGCCGCTGCCGAAGTCGATGTTGCGGCGGCTCAGTTCGTCGGCGGCGCTGCCGGCATCGCTGTCGAAGCTGCCGGGGACGATGCCACCACTGCCCGCGCTGCTCCCGCCATCGCGCGGCAGGCTGCGTTCGTCATGGCCGCCATGCAGCAGCTTCTCGGCCAGCATGCCTGCCGCCACGCCACCGGCCGCGGCCAGGCCCACGCCCATCAGGCCGGGGCCGCCGGACGTGGGCGCCTGCGGCATGCCGGGGCCGTAGCCACCACCCATGCCGTAGCCACCGGCACCGCCGGCTGCACCCGCGAATGCCGGTTGGCTCTGCGCCGCGGTGCGGTTGCGCATCCAGCGCACGGCCAGCGCGATGAAGATGACGACGCCCACGACCAGCAGCCAGACCGGCACGCCGCCGCTGCTTTCACTGCGTTCGATGGGGGCAGCACGCGGCGGTGGCGCGGTGGCGCTGATGGCGGCTGGTGTCTGCACCGTGGCCTTGGCGGCCTGCTGGCGCTGCAGCAGCTGCTCGAAGGCGCTGAACTTGGCCGGGTCGGCGAACTTGATGGCCGGGTCCAACGCGCGCGCCCGGCTGGCGTGCTCGCCGGCTTCCTTGAACTGGCGCTCGTGGGCCAGGATCTCGGCCAGCACATAGTGGGCACGGGCACTGTCGGGCTTGGCCACGAGCACCTCGCGCATCATCTTCTCGGCACCGGCGTAGTCGCCGCGCTGGGCGGCGGCCTGCACCTCGTCGACGTTGGGCAGGGCCTGGGCAACGCCCAGCCACAACCCGGACAGCAGGGCCATGCAAAGCAGCAGGAATCTGGGGAACTTCATCGCAACACTCCTCGAACCATCGCCCGCTCGCCACGCGAGCATGCAGACGACAGCAGTTTGCGCCCCTGATCTGGCGCCGAGCCGCCCGGTTTCAAGGCTTTACGCGTAGGACTAGAACCAATAGTCCGCCACGCAGCGGCCATCGCGAGGGAGGTCGTCGAAGCTGTCCAGGCCATCGAAATGGTCGATGGGGATGGCGGCCACCGCTTGCGGCTCCGCCAGGCGCAGGTTGACGGCGATGCGGCGGCGTCCGTCGTCTTCAAGGCGCAGCCCGCGCCAGAAGGCGACGCAGCCGCAGGTCGGGCAGAAGTGAAACTCCAGCGCCTTGCCGCGGGCATAGGCCTGGGTCGGGCCGCTGACGTGGATGCCCTCGTCCACGTAGTCATAGGCCCACAGCGTGCCGTAGCGGCGGCAGGCGGTGCAGTTGCAGGCAGTCGCGCCGTCGGGCTCGCCGTCGAAGCGCCAGTGCACGCTGCCGCAAAGGCAGAAACCTTCGATCATGGACGTCACTCCTGCGTTGCGGGACGCACCGCGGCCGCGTAGACCGGGTCGATGTAGATCTCACCACCGAACAGGAACTCCTGCCCGCCGACCTTGGCGAAACCGAAGCGTTCGTAGAACTCGACGGCACGCACGTTGCGATCGTAGACGCCGAGCCACAGCGTGCGTGCGCCACGCCGGCTCGCCTGCTCGTGCACGGCCTGCATGAGCCGCGCGCCCAGGCCCTGGCCGATGAAGCCCTGGCCCAGGTAGATACGCCACAACTTCAGCGGTGCCGGCCCCGCTACGCAGGCGGGTGCTGGGTCGGCGCTGAGGATGGCGTAGCCCGCCAACTGCTCATCCACCCAGGCCAGCAGCGTGGTGCAGGCCGGTTCGCGGATGACGCCAGCCATGACCTCGGGCTGGAAATGCTCGGCCACGTAGTCGGCGATCTCCTGCGGATCGCTCAGCTCGCGGTAGGTGTCGGTAAAGGCCTGGGCAGCGAAGGCCGCCAGCAGCGGGGCGTCCTCGGCCGTGGCAAAGCGGATGGCAGGAATCGTCGGCATGCCGACGATTCTCCTTGCCTCAGGCCAGCTGCACTGCCTTGCCGCCCAGGCGCTGGATCAGCCCACTCGTCAGCCGCGTGGCAAGCCCGTAGACCGTCAGCTGCGGGTTGGCGCCCAGGCTGGTCGGGAACAGGGAGCCGTCATGCACCGACAGGTTGCCGAGCTGCCAGTGCTGGCCGTCGGGCCGCACGACACCGCGGCCGGCGTCGGCGGCCATCGTGCAGCCGCCCATCACATGGGCGCTGCCGAGCGTGGCCAGGAAGGGCTTCATCGCCAGCGTGGCAATGCCGGCCTTGGCCTCGGCGAGGTTGGCATAGCCCTTGGCCTGCTCGTGCACCGGCCGCACCGTCTTGGCGCCTGCCGCGAACTGGATCTCGGCCATGGTCACGTAGGCGCGGCGGGCACCGTCCAGCAGATAGTCGGTCAGCGCGTAGTCCAGCACCGGTGAGCCGTCGCTGCGCAGCTTGACGGCGCCGCCGGCCGCGTCGGCATGGAAGCCATCGCGCAGCAGGGCGATCATCAGCTGGGTGCGTGGCATGTCGCGCGCACGCTCGACGAGGTCCGCACCGATGCCGCCGCCGTTGGTCAACGCAAAGGCCGGGTGTATCGGCGCGACCTCGAGCTTGTAGCCCACGGGGCCGTCGATGGCGCCGGTGTGCAGGAAGTGGTCGCAGAACACCGACAGCGGTGCCCCCGCCCAGCCGGCCACCTCGTGGTCGAACAGCGCGACGCCACCGGCCGTCGGATGCAGGAAGGTGCGCTTGCCGAGCAGGCTGTGGGGGTCAGGGGCGCTCGAGCGCAGCAGCAGGGCCGGCGAGTTGATCGCGCCGCCGGCGACGACGTAATGCTTGGCAGTGATGCGCACCGACGCGCCCGTGACGCCGCCGTCCAGCGCGACCGGCTCGGCCACGAGCGCAGCGACCTTGTCGCCCTGCAGTTCCAGCCGCGCGGCGCGTGTCTGCACCAGCATCGTCGCGCCCAGGTCGAGTGCCGCGGGCAGCGTGCTGACCAGCATGGACTGCTTGGCATTCGTCGGGCAGCCCATGCCGCAGGAGCCGAGGTTCCAGCAGCCCTTGACGTTGCGGCGCACGACCTTGGTCGGGATGCCGAGCTTGTCGGCACCGCGCTTGAGCACGCCGTTGTTCTCGTTGGGCTCGGTCAGCCAGTCGCCGATGTTCAGGCGCCGCTCGGCCTGCTCGAACCACGGCGCCATCGCGGCGTCGTTGAAGTCGGTGAGGCCGAACTTGTCGCCCCAGTAGGCCAATGCGTCGGGCGGCGTGCGGAAGGAGCCGGTCCAGTTGACCGTCGTCGAGCCACCCACGCAGCGGCCCTGCAGGATGTTCATCGCCTGGTCCAGCGTCTTGCGGCCGGCGGCCTCCTGGTAGAGCTGCGGGTAGGCGTCGGCCTCGCGCTGCTTGAACTGGCTGCTGGAGCGCAGCGGGCCTTCTTCGACGATGACGATCTTCAAGCCGGCGCGCGCCAGCATCTCGGCCGTGATGCCGGCGCCAGCACCGCTGCCGATGATGGCGACGTCGCAATCCAGCGTAGCGGGCAGCGCGGCATGCGGGCCGCCGTGCACCTTCCAGCCGCGCTGCAGGCCTTCGAGGATGGGGTCAGGCAGGCTACTCATGGAATCTCTCTCGGGCCGGGGTAGCCGGCCGTCTGCCAATTGGCGGGCTCGGTGAAGAAGACGATGGCGTTCAGGTCGCGCAGCGCGTGATAGACCTGCTGCTTGGTGTTGGACGAGGACAGGCGCATGGCATTCAGTGCCTGCTGCACGTCCGCGGCGCCGGCCTCGCCCCAGGGCTTGGACAGGCCGACGAGGGCGTAGCGCCCGGCCGCCGTGCTGAGCAGCCCGAGGGCGTCGGACAGTTCCTTGCGTGTGATCGCCGGCATGCCGGCCACGAAGGCATTGAGCCGTTCGAGCTGGGCGTCCAGTGCCGCCTCACGCGCTGCGCCTTGCGGCGGCAGCAGGTCGGCCAGCACGGCCTGTGCCGTAGCACGCATCAGCTCGCGCGAGCCGGGGCTGAGCTTGCCATCCACCAGGCCGGGCTTGATCAGCGCCACGCCCGCACCGGCCACGCCGATGACGACGGCGGCACCAATGCCTAACTTCAAGAATCGTCGGCGTTGCATCACACCACCTTCTTCAACAGGTTCAACAGGCGCTCGAAGGTCGCGCCATAGGGTGGCTGGAACAGCTTGGTGCCGGCAAAGCGCGACTGGATGAAGATGGGCTTCTCCTTGCTGCAGGTGCGAAAACCCCATTCGCCGTGATAGGCCCCCATGCCGCTGGCGCCGACGCCACCGGTGGGCTGCTCTTCCTGGCCGAAGTGCCAGAGGCAGTCGTTGATGGTCACGCCGCCGGCATGGGTCTCGCACATCACATGCTTGCGGGCCGCGCCGTCGCGGCCGAACCAGTACAGCGCCAGAGGACGCTCGCCGCGGTTGATGTAAGCCAGGGCTTCTTCGACCTTGTCGTAGCCGACGATGGGCAGCAGCGGGCCAAAGATTTCCTCCTGCATGACCGTCATCTCGGGCGTCACATCCAGCAGCAGGGTGGGCACCAGGCGCCGGTCTTCGGGCTGCTCGTCATGGCTGCGGAGCAGTCGCGCGCCGCGGGCGGCAGCGTCGTCGAGCAGGCCTTGCAGGCGCGCGCGGTGGCGCGGGGCGGCGATGCTGGAGTAGTCGGCATTGCCGGAGATGCGCGGGTACATGCGGCGCATTTCGGCCAGGATCTTCTGGCTGAGCGGCTCGACCATCTCCCGCGGCACGAGCAGGTAGTCCGGCGCCACGCAGGTCTGGCCGGCGTTGAAGAGCTTGCCGAAGGCCAGGCGCGACGCGGTCAGGTCGAGATCGCAACTGCGGTCAACGACGACGGGCGACTTGCCGCCCAGCTCCAGCGTCACCGGCGTCAGGTTCTTCGCCGCGGCCTGGGCCACCAGGCGGCCGACGGCCGTGGAGCCGGTGAAGAAGAGATGGTCGAACGGCAGTTCGCAGAAGGCCTTGCCGGCGTCGGCCCCGCCGGTGATGACTTGCATCTCCTCGGGCTTGAAGTACTCCGCCACGATGCGGGCCATCAGTTCGCTGGTGGCCGGCGTCAGCTCGGACGGCTTGATCAGCACGCGGTTGCCGGCGGCCAGCGCGGCGACGGCGGGCTCCATGGCCAGGTAATAGGGGTAGTTCCAGGGCGAGACGATGCCGACGACACCCAGCGGCTGGCGCATCAGCACATTACTCGCGGGCAGGAAGTGCAGCGGCGTGGCCACGCGCCTGGGTTTCATCCAGCGGCGCAGATGACGCAGCGCGTGGCGGGCACCGGCTTCGACGGTGAAGATGTCGGCCAGCAGCGACTCCTGGCGGGCGCGGTGGCCGAAGTCCTGGGCGATGGCGGCGGCGAGGGCCTCGCCGTGCTGGCGCGTCATGGCCAACAGGCGCTGCAGGCGGTCGCGGCGCACCTCGTAGGTCGGCATGCGCTCGGCCTCGAACGCACGGCGTTGCGCGAGCAGCGCCAGATGCAGGCGCTCCTGCAGGGCGGTGTCCATGGGCTTGTCTCCGGTTCTCGATCTAATGCGTCGAGGCTAACCGCAAGCCGGGCCCCCACCATCGGGGGAGGCCCTGGACTAGAGAAGTACGTCTAGAGCCAAATCAATGGCGGAAATGGCGTACGCCGGTGACCACCATCGCGATGCCGCGCTCATTCGCCGCGGCGATCACTTCGTCGTCGCGCATCGAGCCGCCCGGCTGGATGACACAGTTGGCGCCGGCGTCGGCCAACACGTCCAGGCCGTCGCGGAAGGGGAAGAAGGCGTCGCTGGCGACGGCCGAACCCTGCAGGCTCAAGGACGCATGCTGGGCCTTGATGGACGCGATGCGGGCCGAGTCCAGGCGGCTCATCTGGCCGGCACCCACGCCCAGCGTCATGCCACCACCGCAGAAGACGATGGCATTGCTCTTGACGTACTGGGCCACGGTCCAGGCGAACATCAGGTCGTCGAGCTGCTGGGCGGTGGGCTGCAGCGTCGTGACGACTTTGAGGTCTTCCTTCTTCAGGAAATGGTTGTCGGACGTCTGTAGCAGCAGGCCCGAGCCGACGCGCTTGCTGTCGCCAGCATTGCGGCCCTGGTCCCAGGGGCGCGGGCCGCCCGGCGGCAGTGCGATCTGCATGAGGCGCACATTGGCCTTGGCCTTGAAGATCTCCAGCGCCTCGGCGCTGAAGCTCGGCGCCATCAGCACCTCGACGAACTGCTTGGCGACGAGCTGCGCCGCCGCGCCGTCCACTTCGCGGTTGAAGGCAATGATGCCGCCGAAGGCGCTGGTGGGGTCCGTCTTGAAGGCCTTGCTGTAGGCCTCGGCGGCCGTGCCCGCCACGGCCACGCCGCAGG
Source organism: Roseateles sp. GW821-FHT02E12 (assembly GCF_059421665.1). NCBI lineage: Bacteria > Pseudomonadati > Pseudomonadota > Betaproteobacteria > Burkholderiales > Sphaerotilaceae > Roseateles > Roseateles sp. GW821-FHT02E12. The sequence goes on along the minus strand of NZ_JBWKVK010000001.1, from coordinate 2,183,371 downwards.
GGTTGGCGTGCTTGACGATGACACAGGCGGGCGTGTCGAAGCTCTTCACGCACTCCCAGGCGGCATCGGCATCGGCGATGTTGTTGTACGAGAGTTCCTTGCCCTGCAGCTGCTTGCCGGTGACGAGCGAGCCGGGTGCGGGATACAGGTCGCGGTACAGCGCGGCGCTCTGGTGCGAGTTCTCGCCGTAGCGCAGGTCCTGCACCTTCACGAACGTCGAGTTCATCTGCGCCGGGTACTCGGACTTGCTGCCGTCGTCCTGCAGCGCCGACAGGTAGTTGCTGATCGCCGCGTCGTACTGCGCGATGCGGTTGAAGGCGGCGACGCTGCAGGCAAAGCGCGTCTTGTCGCTGGTCTTGCCGCTGGCCTTGAGTTCGGCAAGCACGCCGGCGTACTGGGCCGCGTCGGTCAGCACCGTCACGTCGCCCCAGTTCTTGGCCGCACTGCGCACCATGGCCGGGCCGCCGATGTCGATGTTCTCGATGGCGTCTTCCAGCGTGCAGCCGGGCTTGGCGATGGTGGCTTCGAACGGGTAGAGGTTGACGGCCAGGATGTCGATGCGCGTGATGCCGTGCTGCTGCATCGCCGCCACGTGCTCGGGCAGGTCGGAGCGGGCCAGCAGGCCGCCGTGGATCTTGGGGTGCAGCGTCTTCACGCGGCCGTCCATCATCTCGGGGAAGCCGGTGTGCTCGGCCACCTCGGTGACGGGCAGGCCGGCATCGGCCAGCAGCTTGGCGGTGCCGCCGGTGGACAGCAGCTGGGTGCCGAGGGCGTGCAGTTCCTTGGCGAATTCCAGGATGCCGGTCTTGTCGGAGACCGAGAGAAGTGCGGTGAGTGCCATGTGGTCAGCCAAGGTTGTGATCGTTCAGTTTGCGGCGCAGCGTGTTGCGGTTCATGCCCAGCCACTGCGCGGCCTTGCTCTGGTTGCCGCCGGCTTCGCGCATGACGATCTCGAACAGCGGCTTTTCGACGAGCTTGATCAGCATCTCGTGCATCGAGTGCGGCTCCTGGCCGTCGAGGTCACGGAAAAAGGCTTCGAGGTTGTCACGCACGCAGGCGTCGATGGGGTTGGGCGGGGTGTTCTTCTGGGCACTCATGACAGAGAGCGAATAGGGTTTCAGGCGGCGCAGGCTTCGTGGGCCTGGCTGTCCTCGTCGTGGGGTTCGTCGTGGGCGGCCGCAGCAGGCGGCAGCCGGTCGTGGGTCTGGCCGAGTTCATCGAACCAGTCGCGCAGAGCCTGCAACTGCAGGTCGCAGCGCTCCAACGTGTTCATGTGCTGGCGGAAGGCTTCACCGCCTGGCAGGCCGCGCACGGCCCAGCCGATGTGCTTGCGTGCGCTGCGCACGCCGCTGAGTTCGCCGTACAGGCCGTAGTGATCGTGCAGATGTTCGGTGAGCACGTCGCGGGCTTCGACGACGGTGGGCGCCACCAAGTGTTCGCCCGTCGCCAGAAAATGTGACACCTCGCGGAAGATCCAGGGGCGCCCCTGGGCGGCGCGGCCGATCATCACCGCGTCGGCACCCGTGTAGGCCAGCACATCGCGCGCCTTCTCGGGCGAGTCGATGTCGCCATTGGCGACCACGGGGATGGTCAACGCTGTCTTTACCGCGGCGATCGTGTCGTACTCGGCCAGGCCCTTGTAGCCCTGCTCGCGCGTGCGGCCATGGATGGTCAGCATCGCGATGCCGGCAGCTTCGAACAGGTGTGCCAGGCGCAGCGCGTTGCGTTCGTCGGCACTCCAGCCGGTGCGCATCTTCAGCGTGACCGGCACGCCACGCGGCGCGCACACGGCCACCACGGCCTCGACGATCTCCAGCGCCAGCGCCTCGTTGCGCATCAGCGCCGAGCCTGCCCATTTGTTGCAGACCTTCTTGGCCGGGCAACCCATGTTGATGTCGATGATCTGCGCGCCGCGGTCGATGTTGTAGGCGGCGGCCTCGGCCATCATGGCCGCGTCGGTGCCGGCGATCTGCACAGCGATCGGCCCGGGCTCGCCGGCGTGGTCCGCGCGGCGCGACGTCTTCAGGCTGCCCCAAAGCTCCTTGCGCGACGTGACCATCTCGCTGACCGCGTAGCCCGCGCCCAGGCGCCGGCAGAGCTGGCGGAAGGGCCGGTCCGTCACCCCTGCCATCGGCGCCACGAAGAGCCGGTTGGGGAGAAGGTGAGGGCCGATTTGCACGAGACGTCTGCTTAAAAAAGAGGCGAGATTGTAGCCATCCGGTCTGAACGACCCGGCCCACAATGGTGGCATGGAAGCTTGGCTCTCGCAGTTCATCGGCAGCCTGCTCGCCGCCCTCGCCCTGCCGCAGGTCGGGCTCGTCGCAGTCTTCATCATCACTTTCGTCTCGGCCACGCTGCTGCCGCTAGGCTCGGAACCGGCCGTCTACCTCGTCGTCAAGGCTGATCCGAGCATGTTCTGGGCCGTGATTGCCGTGGCAACGGTAGGCAACACGCTGGGCGGCGTGACGAGTTGGTGGATAGGCTACGGCGCCGAGAAGGCCGTCGAGGCGGTCAAGCATCACGAGCCCTCGCACTCCCGCGCGATGCAGTGGCTGCAGCGCTTCGGCCCCAAGGCCTGCGTGATGAGCTGGCTGCCCATCGTGGGCGACCCGCTCTGCGCCGTGGCCGGCTGGCTCAAGCTGCCGTTCTGGCCCTGCGTAGGCTGGATGGCCCTCGGCAAGTTCCTGCGCTTTCTGCTCTACACCGTTGCCCTTATTTGGTTGATTCCGGAGACCTGGCTTTCATGACCACCACCACCGCTTACCAAGACCTGAGCGCGCGCCAGCAGCGCCTGCACCGCCTCGGCCACCTGCAAGCCATCGCGCAGTGGGACCAGGCCGCCAACATGCCGGCCAACGGCAACGAGGCGCGCAGCCTGGCGCTGGCCGAGATGGACGGGCTGCTGCATCAGCTGGCCACCGACCCGGCGCTGTCAGGCCTGCTGGACAGCGCCGCCAGCGAGCCACTGGACGACACGCAGCGCGCCAACCTGCGCGAAATCCGCCGCGCCTGGCGCGCCGCGAACGCACTTCCGCAGGCGCTGGTGGAAGCCAAGAGCCTGGCCAACAACCGCTGCGAGCATGCCTGGCGCAGCCAGCGCCCGGCCAACGACTGGGCCGGCTTCGTGCCCAACCTGCGCGAGGTGCTGAAGATCGCCCGCCAGGAGGCCGAGTTGCTGTCGCAGAGTGCGGGGCTGTCCAGGTACGACGCGCTGCTGGACAACTACGAGCCGGGCATGCGCTCAGCAGACGTCGAGCGCGCCTTTGCGCCGTTGCGCCAATGGCTGCCTGGGCTGATCCGCGACGTCATCGCCAAGCAGGCGCGCGAGACCGTCATCGAGCCGGTCGGCCCCTTCCCCACCGCGGCGCAGAAGGCCCTCGGCCTGGACGCGATGAAGCTGTTGGGCTTCGACTTCGCCGCCGGCCGCATGGACGAAAGCACCCACCCCTTCTGCGGCGGCGTGCCCGAGGACGTGCGCATGACGACGCGCTACCGCGAAGACAACTTCCTGCCCAGCCTGATGGGCACCATCCACGAGACCGGCCACGGCCGCTACGAGCAGAACCTGCCCCGCGAGCTGCTGGGCCAGCCCATCGGCCGCGCGCGCTCCATGGGCATCCACGAAAGCCAGAGCCTGAGCTTCGAGATGCAGCTGGGCAGCCACCCGGCCTTCGCCGGCCTGCTATCGCCACTGCTCGTGAAGCACTTCGGCGACCAGCCGGCCTTTGAGCCCGGCAATCTGCACAAGCTGCTGACGCGCGTGCAGCCTGGCTATATCCGCGTCGATGCCGATGAGGTGACCTACCCCGCCCACATCCTGCTGCGCTTCGACATCGAACGCGCGCTGATCGAAGGCCAGGCCGAGGTGGAAGACATCCCGGCGCTGTGGGACGCCAAGATGGCCGAACTGCTGGGCCTGGACACGCGCGGCAACTTCAAGGACGGCCCCATGCAGGACGTGCACTGGCCCGCCGGGCTGTTCGGCTACTTCCCCTGCTACACGCTGGGCGCGATGTATGCCGCGCAATGGTTCGCGACGATGCGGGCGCAGCAGCCCACGCTGGACAACCAGATTGCCAGCGGTGAACTGGGCGGTGTGTTCGACTGGCTCAATGCCCATGTCTGGCAGGTCGCCAGCCGCCACGAGACCCCCGAACTGGTGCAACGCGCCAGCGGCGAGGCGCTGAACCCGGCGCATTTCGAGGCCCACCTGCGCGGGCGCTACCTCGGCAACTGAACGACAGCTTGCCGACAGCCGGCACTGTGGCGCATACGCAAAAAAAGGCCGCTCCAGCCGGAGCGGCCTTAACTACTTCGAAGATCTCTCTTTCAAACCAACGACGCTTCCCCGGCCCCCCGGCCTTCTCCACGCGTGGCACCCGGTTCGTTGCTCTTCCCCGGACTGGGCCGCTGCAACTCGAACAGCGACCGTGAACCTATTCTGAGCATGCCGGGCCGCGCTGCCATCCCCGCAAGCCAAGGGGGGCCCGCAGATGGATGTGACGGGCGTCACAGCAGCAGGGCCAACCGCTCCAGGATCAGCACGCCGAAGAAGGCCAGGCCGGCAATCAGCGTCCATTTCATGATGACGATGCCCATGCGCCGCCAGCGCGCCTGGCCGGTGGCGATGGCGAGGGCGAAGCAGACGACAGCCGCGAACAGCAGCAGGCCAACGACGAGGCGGGCGATCAGCATTCGCTCACCAAGCTGGTGCGAGTTCGGCGAAGCCCTTGGGCGCCGCCCGCTCATCATCAAAGCTAACGACCTCGTAGGCCGACTCGTCCGCCAGCAGCGCACGCAGCAGCTTGTTGTTCAGCGCGTGGCCGCCTTTGAACGAGGTGTAGGCCGCCAGCAGCGGCATGCCGGCCACCTGCATGTCGCCGATGGCGTCGAGGATCTTGTGCTTGACGAACTCGTCGTCGTAGCGAAGGCCATCGGCGTTCAGCACCTTGTAGTCGTCCACGACGATGGCGTTGTCCATGGAGCCGCCCAGCGTCAGGCCACGCGAGCGCATCAGGTCGATATCGGCCGTCATGCCGAAGGTGCGGGCGCGGGCGATTTCCTTCTTGTACTTGCCCGAGCCCATGTCGAAGACGAACTGGCTGCCCGTGGCGGCCACGGCCGGGTTGTCGAATTCGATCTCGAAGCTCAGCGTGTAGCCGTGATGCGGCTCCAGCCGCGCCCACATCAGCTTCTTGCCCTCGCCCTGGCGCACCTCGACGGGCTTCTTGACCTTCAGGAAGCGCTTGGGCGCGTCCTGCATGACGATGCCGGCCGACTGCAGCAGGAAGACGAAGCTCGCCGCCGAGCCGTCCAGCACGGGCACCTCGTCGGCGTTGATGTCGATGACGAGGTTGTCCAGGCCCAGACCGGCGCAGGCCGACAGCAGATGCTCGATGGTCTGGACCTTGGGGCCGCCGGGGTCACCGCCGGGGCTGATGGTGGTGGCCATGCGGGTGTCGCTGACCGACGTGACGCCAACCGGGATGTCCACCGGCGGGCAGAGGTCGACGCGGCGAAAGACGATGCCGGTGTCGATGGGCGCGGGGCGCAGCGTCAGCTCGACCTTCTGGCCGCTGTGGATGCCCACGCCAACGGCGCGCGTGATCGACTTCAGGGTGCGTTGCTTGACCATCCTCGGATTGTCCCGGATCAGGGCTAGGCTTTGCGTTCGACAGGTAATCGCAACGACAGGCGCGTCCCCATGCCCGGCTGCGAATCGATGCGCAGCTTGCCACCCAGGCGCTGGGCCCGCTTGATCTGGCTCTTCAGGCCGCGGCCATGCTGGATGGTCTGCAGGTCGAAGCCGGCACCGTCGTCCTCCACGCGGATCTCGACATAGCTGCCGTGGTGACGCGTGACCATGCGCACGCGGCTGGCCTGGGCGTGCTTGAGGACGTTGTTCAACGCCTCCTGCATCAGGCGCAGCACATGCAGCGCGTCGGGCGGCTCCAGCCAGGTCAGGGGCGGCAGGTCCTGCACATCCCAGTCGAGCTTGAGGCCGCCGATCTGCAGCCTTTTTCCCAGGCGGTAGCGCATCGTCGCCAGCAGCGAGACGAGATCGTGGCCGACGGGCTCCAGCGAGTCGATGACGAGGCGCAGGTCGTCCACGCATTCGCGCAGCACCTCAACACACTGCTCGTGCGACATGCTGCCCTGCTCCATCGCCACCAGCGCCGACAGCAGCGAGGAGCCCAGGCCGTCGTGCATGTCGGCCATGATGCGCTGGCGCTCCAGCAGCAAGGCCTGCTGGCGCTCCACCTCGCGCAGCTGGGCGTTCTGCGCCTGCAGCACCGAGACCTGCTCGTCCAGATCCTCCTGCAGCTGGCTGTTCTCAGCCTTGACCTGCTCGACCGCACCCACATAACGCCGCTGCACCGCGTGCAGGAAGCTGAGCATGACGGCCAGCGTCGCGAACGGCATCAGGAAGAAGTGCTCGGGCCAGGCCCAGCCGGCCAGCACGGCGAGGTCATGGCCGCCGATGACGACGCCGATGATCAAAGCCAGCGCCATGATGCGCAGCTCGGTGCGGCGCTCGCGCCAGGCCAGGAAAGCCACCCAGGCCGTGCCGATGGCGGCCACGCCCGCCGTCACCGTGTACTGCATGACGACCATGTCGAGCTGGCGCAGCCACACCGGCATGCTGAGCACACTGACGATCAGCACGCTGGCGGTCAGTGCCCACTCCAGCCACAGCACGCGCCGACTTGCAAAGCGAAGCGCGAACAACAGCGCCGTCAGCATCACCCAGCCCATGGACGCATGCGTGGCCCACCAGAACCAGTCCTGGGCCCAGGGCGACACCGGCAGGCTCACGTAGTAGTGCAGATTGCGCACCATCCACGCGGCGGCCCCCAGGGCGAACAGGCCGTAGATGGCCTCGCCCGGGCGGCGCAGCCACAGCGTCAGCGCAAACAGGCCGAGCACGGCCAGCGTCAGGCTGACGGCCTGGGGCAGGCCAGTCTGTGCGCGCACCCGCCACAGCCAGCGTCTCTCCAGGTGTTCGCGCGGACCGACCCAGATACGTGACACCGCGTGATAGCTGCCCGCCGGCACCGGCAGCGCGACAACCAGCTCCAGGCCCTCTGCCCCGATGCCGGGCAGCGGTAGCCAGAGCGGCTGCACCCATTGCTCACGTTCGGCATGCTGGTTGTCCAGCAAAACCTGCCAGCCTCGGTCGGTCTTGGCCAGCACGGCGGCCGACAGCGTAACCAGGCGCGGCAGATAGAGCGCCATGGCGTCATCTCCGCCGGACGGCACGTGCAGGCGATACCAGCGCATCTCGTAGCCGCCCGTATCGCTGATCATGGCCGCACCGGGGCGGGTCAGCACATCGGGCATGGCCACATGCTTCCAGGCGGCGGCGCCCTCGGGTGGCAGCAGTTGGGCGGGCAGGTCGAGACGGTCGCCGCCGGCCACCGTGTGGTGGCGCAGCGCAGCCCACCAGGCATCGAGTTCGGCACGCGTCCAGGCCGTGGTGGCAAGTTCGGCAGGGGCCGAATCGTCACCGGCGACGCGGTTGCTGGGCTGGGGCAGGCGCTGCGCCAGCGTGGGCAGACATGCCCCCAACACCAGCATCAGCAGCCAGGCGCGCAGCATGAGACTTAACTCACGCATCCCTACGATTTGTTCTAGGCGTTGACATGGGGCGCGAGCATGCCACACAGGGTCAACCACCACAGCACCGCTCGGGGCTGCTGGGGCAACCGTTCAGCCGGTGCTGACCGGTAGGCTCTTGCGTGCCGCCTCGCGCAGTTCGCGCGACAGGCCGGCGTCGCCCACCGCACGAGACAGCAGCAGCGAGCCGACCAGCGTCGACAGCATGGCCAGAGCCTGCTCGCGGCGCTCAGCCGCGTCGGCCGCGGGCATCTGATCCTGCAGCGTCGCAGCCAGGCTATCGACGCCCTCGGCAAACACCTCGCGCACGGCCGGCCCGCCGCGCGCGGCGTCGCCCGCCAACGCGACGAGGCCGCAGCCCGCGCCGATGTGGTCGCGGTGGGTGTCCGACAGGTAGGCCTTGATCCAGGCCGACATGCTGCGGTCGGTCTGCTTCTTCCACTGCTCGCGGTTGGCCGCCAGCGCGCGCCGGCTGGCCTGCGCGGCCAGGTCGTCCTTGGACTCGAAGTGGCCATAGAAGCCGCCCCGCGTGAGGCCGGCGGCCTGCATCAGGTCGTTCAGGCCGATGCCGTCGAAGCCGCGCTCGCGGAACAACTGCGCGGCGTTGTCGAGGATGCGTTCGCGGTTCTCTTCGGCCTGGGCGCGGCTGACTTTCATCGCGGTCTCCTGGGGTCTTTGTGGAAGGGGCTTGACGCATTTTATATGTTGAACGACATTTATATCAATCATGTCGGTCGACATGAATAAACGGATTTGAAGGAACCGCCATGCAGCTCAAGAACGCCGTCGTCTTCGTCACCGGTGCCAACCGCGGCCTCGGCCGCGCCTTTGCCCAGGCCGCGCTGGCCGCCGGCGCCGCCAAGGTCTACGCCGCCGCGCGTGACCCCTCGTCCATCGACCTGCCGGGCGTCGTTCCCGTCGCGCTGGACGTGACCGACCCCGCCCAGGTGGCCGCCGCGGCCGCGCAGTGCGCCGACGTGACGCTGCTGATCAACAACGCCGGCATTTCGCAAGGCGCGGGGGTACTCGCCGACGACGCCATCGCCACCGCGCGCCGACACCTCGACACCAACTTCTTCGGCGTCTGGGCGCTGACCCAGGCCTTCGCGCCGGTGCTGTGGGCCAACGGCGGCGGCGCGGTGCTGAACGTGCTGTCGGTGCTGAGCTGGGTAACGCTGCCGGGCCTCACGCCCTACAGCGCCAGCAAGGCCGCTGCCTGGGCACTGAGCAACGGCCTGCGCCAGGAGCTGAAGGCTCAGGGCACGCAGCTGACCAGCCTGCACGTCGGCTACATGGACACCGACATGACGCGCGGCCTGGACGCGCCGAAGTCAGCGCCCGCCGACGTAGCCCGCCTGGCGCTGGAAGGCATCGAGGCCGGCGCCTTCGAGGTGCTGGCCGACGACATCAGCCGCCAGGTCAAGCAGAGCCTGTCCACCGCCGCACCGGCTTACGCCGGCTGACGCTTCGCTCAAGGAGATCGCCATGGTCGAGTCCCCTGCCCTTGCCGCGCGCACCACCGCACCGCTCGCGGCGCATGCCGACGGCCACCTGGCCGCCGCCCGCCATGCCTTCTCGGCGCCTGAACGCATCGGGCTCAGCGAGCAGGAGAAGGCCATCCTGGCCGGCGCTGCCGAGCCTCTGCTGCGCCATGAGGGCATCAAGCTCGCGCGCTGGACGCTGGGCAGCGGCCCGCGCGTCGTCCTCGTACACGGCTGGAACAGCCGCGGCTCGCATCTGCTGGGCTTCGCCCGCCCGCTGGTCGAGGCCGGCTTTTCGGTGACCCTGTTCGACCTGCCCGGCCATGGCGATTCCGGCGGCCACGCGGCCAGCGTCGTGCACGCCGGCCGCGCCCTGCGCACGGTGATGACGGCGGCCGGCGAAGTCCATGCCGTCATCGGTCATTCGATGGGCTCGGCCGCGGCGCTGCTGGCCTTCGCGCATGGGCTGCCGGTGAAGCGCAGCGTGCATCTCGCCGGGCCTTCATCGCTGACGCCGATGGTCAAGGGCCTGGCCGCGGCCCACGGCCTCGGGCCGGCGGATGCAGCGGCGCTTGCAGGCTGGGTGGAGGGCTTCATCGGCACGCGCATCACCTACGTGGACCTGGAGCGACTGCAGCACGGCCTGCGCCACCCTGGCCTCATCGTGCACGACCCGGAAGACCGCACCGTGCCCGTCGCGGCCTCCGAGGCCTTGCACGCGGCCTGGGCGGGTTCGCGATTCGAACGCGTCACGGGCCTGGGCCATCGCCGCCTGCTGGCGGACGCCGACGTCATCGCGCGCAGCGTCGCCTTCGTCGCCGAAGGGCGGCTGCAATGAGCGCGGTGCCTCGCCCCTGGCTGCTGACGCTGGCCGCGCTGTCCGCGTTGGGAACGCTGTCCACCAACATCCTGCTGCCGTCGCTGCCCGTGATGGCGCAGGCTCTCGGCTCGAGCGAAGCCGCGATGACGGCGGTGCTCAGCCTCTTCCTCGCCGTGTTCGCCGTGGCGCAGTTGATCGTCGGGCCGTTGTCCGACCGCATCGGCCGCCGGCCCGTCGTGCTCGGCGGGCTGGTTGTCTTCATCATTGGCAGCCTGGTGTGCGCGCTGGCAGGCGACCTGCCGCTGCTGCTCGCCGGGCGCGCACTGCAGGCCGTTGGCGTGGCGGCGGCTTCGGTGCTGGCGCGCGCCGCCGCGCGGGACCGTTTCGAAGGCCCGCAGCTCGCCGCGCTGCTCGGCCGCATCATGGTCGTCATGGCCGCGGCGCCGGGCTTCTCGCCGCTGCTCGGCGGCCTCGTTCAGGCGGCCTGGGGTTGGCGGGCCCTGTTCGTCGTGCTCGTGGTGGCCGGGTTGGCGCTCGCGGCGGCCTATGTCGGCATCGTCGGCGAGACGCTGCCCGCAGAGCGGCAACGGCACCAGCCGGCCGGCGCGCTGGCGCGGGGCTATGTCTTGCTGCTGGGCGACGCGCATTTCATGCGCCCAGCGCTCGCTACCGCCGCCATCCTGGGCGCGCTGTTCGCCTTCTTCGGCACTGCGCCGCTGGTGCTGGCGCGTGACTTCGGCTTCAGCGCCTTGCAGGTCGGCCTGTTCTTTGCCACGTCCGTGTTCGTCGTCTTCGCCGCGGGCCAGACCGCGCCGCGCTGGGCAGCGCGTTGGGGTGGCCCGACCGTGCTGCGCCTAGGTGCGGCGTTGGCAACACTGGGCGGCTTGACGATGCTTGTCGCCGGCGGAGCGGGTCTCGCTGGCTTTGCCGTCGCGGTGGCCATCTTCCTGTTCGGCATGGGCCTGGTGTCGCCCACGGGCACGGCGCTGGCGCTGACGCCGTTTGCGTCTCAAGCCGGTCAGGCGTCGGCGCTGCTGGGCTTTCTGCAGATGGCCGCCGCGGCGACGCTGACGACAACTGCGGCAACGCTGCCGGGTGCGCGCATGGACGCGTTAGCCCTGGTGCTGGCCGGTGGCGGGTTGCTGGCTTTGCTCTCAGGCGTTGCGAAGCCGGCTGCGGTGGTGGCACGCGCTTCCTGACAAAGCAAAAGGGCGAGCCTTACGACTCGCCCTTTCTAGAAAGAGAGTTAGGTTCTCAGTCAGCTTGCTTGCGCAGGAAGGCCGGGATCTCGATCTCGTCCATGCCGTTGGACGACAGCGCCTCGACCTTGGCGGCCGCGCTGCCCGAACGGCCATGGCGCCACACGCTCGGCACATTGGCGTTCGCGAAATCACCCAGGCCCAGACCGACATTGGCCTGCTGCGCCGTCGGCGTGGCCATGGCAACCGCCTGCGTCAGCACGGGCATGCCATCGGTGCCGTTGCGCACCACCGGCTGGGTCTGGATGACCTGCAGCGGCGCCTGCTGGCGGGCGCGGCCAGCCGTCAGGCCGGTGGCGATGACGGTCACGCGCAGCGCGTCGCCCAGGCTCTCGTCATAGGCCGTGCCGAAGATGACGTGCGCTTCTTCCGAGGCGTAGCGCTTGATCGCATTCATCGCGTTGCGCGACTCGCTCAGCTTGAAGTTGCTGCGGCCCGCGGCGATCAGCACCAGCACGCCACGCGCGCCCGACAGATCGATGCCTTCCAGCAGCGGGCAGGCCACGGCCGCTTCAGCCGCCTTGGCAGCGCGATCCGGGCCGGTGGCCTGGGCCGTGCCCATCATGGCCTTGCCGGGCTCGCTCATCACGGTCTTCACGTCTTCGAAGTCGACGTTGACGAGGCCGGGGATGTGGATGATGTCCGAAATGCCGCCAACAGCGTTCTTCAGCACGTCATTGGCGTGCGCGAAGGCCTGATCCTGCGTGACGTCGTCGCCCAGCACGTCGAGCAGCTTGTCGTTCAGCACGACGATCAGCGAGTCGACATTGGCTTCGAGCTCGGCAAGGCCCGCATCGGCCGCCTTGGCGCGCCGGCCGCCTTCGAAATCGAAGGGTTTGGTGACGACGCCGACGGTCAGGATGCCCATTTCCTTGGCGACGCGGGCAATCACCGGTGCGGCGCCCGTGCCAGTACCACCACCCATACCGGCGGTGATGAACAGCATATTGGCGCCGGCGATGGATTCGCGAATGCGGTTTTCGGCTTCTTCAGCCGCCGCCCGGCCCATTTCGGGTTTGGCGCCAGCGCCGAGACCCGAGGTGCCGAGTTGCAGCAACTGATCCGCCTTGGAGCGGTTCAGCGCCTGCGCGTCGGTATTCGCGCAGATGAATTCCACGCCTTGAACGCCCTGGGCGATCATGTGGTCAACCGCGTTGCCGCCGCCACCACCGACCCCGATCACCTTGATTTGGGTGCCTTGGTCAAACTCTTCGATCATCTCGATGGGCATATCAAACCTCCTACTGCAATTGTGCCGTGGCACACAATGATTGACTAGTTGCTGAAACAAATTTTTCGTATTTCATGGGGGTCAAAAATTCCCCATGAACCAATCTTTGATGCGGCTGAGCAGGGTTTGCACCGACCCAGCCTGCTGCGCCGCCTTGAAACCCCGGCTGCGCGACAGCCGCGCTTCTTCAAGCAGCCCCATGACGGTGGCGGAACGCGGGTTGGCGACCATGTCATAAAGGGCCCCCGAATAGGTGGGCAGGCCACGCCGGACGGGTTTCAGGAAAATGTCCTCGGCGAGTTCCACCATGCCGGGCATGACGGCCGATCCGCCGGTCAAAACGATGCCGCTGGACAGCAATTCCTCATACCCGCTCTCGCGAATGACCTGGTGCACGAGGGAAAAGATTTCTTCGACGCGCGGTTCGATGACGCCGGCCAGCGCCTGCTTGGACAACATCCGGGGGCTGCGGTCGCCCAGCCCGGGCACTTCCACTTGGTCGGACGGGTCGGCCAGCAGCTGCTTGGCGACGCCATATTCGACCTTGATTTCCTCGGCATCCTTGGTCGGCGTACGCAGCGCCATCGCGATATCGCTGGTGATCAGATCCCCGGCAATGGGGATCACGGCGGTATGGCGGATGGAGCCGCCGGTAAATATCGCCACATCGGTCGTGCCGGCGCCGATATCCACCAGCGCTACCCCCAGGTCGCGTTCATCGGCGGTCAGGGCGGCGTGGCTGGAGGCACTGGGATTCAAAACCAGTTGATCGACCTCCAGGCCACAGCGCCGCACGCATTTGACGATGTTTTCGGCCGCGCTTTGGGCGCCGGTCACGATATGGACCTTGACCTCCAGCCGGCCGCCGCTCATGCCGATGGGCTCTTTCACCTCATGGCCGTCGATGACAAATTCCTGCGGCTCGACCAGCAGCAGGCGCTGATCGTTGGGAATATTGATGGCCTTGGCGGTTTCGACAACCCGGGTCACATCAACCGGCGTGACCTCTTTGTCGCGCACGATGACCATGCCGGTGGAGTTCTGGCCGCGGATATGGCTGCCGGTAATCCCCGTGTAAACCCGCGATATTTTGCAGTCGGCCATCATTTCGGCCTCTTTCAGCGCCTGCTGGATGGACTGCACGGTGGCGTCGATATTGACGACAACGCCGCGCTTGAGGCCGGTCGACGGCGCCACGCCGAGGCCGGCGATGCGCAATTCACCGCCCGGCAAAACCTCGGCCACCACGGCCATGATCTTGGCGGTCCCAATATCCAGCCCGACGACCAAATCCTTGTATTCCTTGGCCATGTCCGTCCTCAGCGTTTTCTATTTACGGGTTTACCCGGAATTTGTGTCGTCACGCCGCGCAGCTTGACCGCGTAGCCGTCGGCGTGGCGCAGGTCGGCCGACAGCAGCGGGCTGCGGTAGGTCGCCGTGACCTGCGTGATGGAATTGGCGAAGCGGCCGAAACGGTCGACGACTTCCGTCGCGCTGCCGCGGCCGAGTTCGACGACGGCGCCGCTGCCGAAGGTCGCGCGCCAGGAGCCGCGGCCGGACAAGTCCAGGCGCTCGATGCTTTCGCCCAGCTTTTCAGCGGCCGGCGACAGCGCGCGCCACATCTGCAGCATCTGGCCCGCGGTCTGGGCGGGGCCGGCCAGCACGGGCAGCGTCTCGTCCTCGACGTCACCGAGGTTGGCTTGGAAGACTTCGCCGAAGCTGTTGACGAGGGCACGCTCCGCAGCGGCCTCGCTGCCGGAATCGGCGCCGTCGACACGGGCTTCCCAGTAGGCGGCGGCGCGGTGCTCTTCCAGATTGACCCTGAGCCGCATCGGCCAGATGCGCTGCAGCTGCGCATGCCGAACCCAGGGCACGGCCTCGAAGGCGGCGCGGCCGTCCTTCAGGTTCATGCTGAGGAAGGAACCGTGCAGGCGCGGCAGCGCATTCGCGCGCAGCGAGGCCACGCTGTTGCGGCTGACATCGCCCTCGACCTGGATGGCGCGCAGGTTGAACACCGGCAGGCGCACGACCCAGCGCAGCGCAGCCCAAGCTGCCGTTGCCACCAATGCCGCGACGAGCAGCGCCGACACCGCATTCATCAGGCGGACGTCGGACGGCAGCGCGGCGGTGGCGGCGGCGGAATTCATCAGTTCAAGCGCGATCAAGGCGTGCCTGCGACAGCAACCAAAGACACAGATGCGGGTAGTCGATACCCACGGCCTGCGCGGCCTTGGGCACCAGCGAGTGCGAGGTCATGCCCGGGCTGGTGTTCATCTCCAGCAGGAAGGGCTTCATGTCGGACTTGCGCAGCATCAGGTCGGCACGGCCCCAGCCGCGGCAGCCGAGCAGGCGGTAGGCGTGCAGCACGAGTTGGCCGATCTCGGCTTCGAGCGCGGCGGGCAGCGAGCCGAAGACGTACTGCGTCGTGTCGGTCTCGTACTTGTTCGCGAAGTCGTAGTTGCCAGCCTCGGCGCGGATCTCGATGACCGGAAGCGACACGGCGCCTTCGCCTTCACCCAGCACGGCGCAGGTCAGCTCGGGGCCTTCGATGCATTGCTCGAACAGCAGCTCGTCGTCGAAGCCCAACGCCAGCTCGACCGCGCCTTGCATGTCTGAATAGCCGGCGGCCTTGGTGATGCCGATGCTGCTGCCCTCGTGCGGCGGCTTGACGACGACCGGCAGGCCGAGCTCGTCGGGAATCGTGCGGATGCGCTCGCGTGTCAGCTCGGTGCGTGCGAGCGCCAGGTATTGCGGCGTCGGCAGGCCCTCGTTGGCCCAGATCCGCTTGGTCATCGTCTTGTCCATCGCGACGCCAGACGCCGTCACGCCGGAGCCGGTGTACGGGATGCCCAACCATTCGAGGGCGCCCTGGATGGTGCCGTCTTCACCGCCACGGCCATGCAGCGCGATGAAGGCGCGGGCGAAGCCCTCGTCCTTCAGCGCCTGCAACGGCCGCTCGGCGGGATCGAAGGCGTGCGCATCGACACCGATGGACTGAAGTGCGGCCAGCACGCCGTTGCCGCTCATCAGCGACACGGGCCGCTCGGCGCTGTGGCCGCCAAACAGCACGGCGACTTTGCCGAGACTCTTGGCGTCGATGTTCAGGTTGATGGGAGAGGTCATGCCGCGCCTCCTTGGAAATGCGCCGCCACGCGTCCCGGCAGGCTGCTCATCGAACCCGCGCCCATGCCGATGACGACATCGCCATCGCGCGTCAGTTGGGCCAGCGCGGCCGGCATGTCGGCAACGCTGGCGACGAAGTTCGGCGTGCCAACGGCCTGAGCCAGCGCGGTGCCGGTCGCGCCTTCGATGGGCGCTTCGCCCGCCGAATACACCTCGGTCAACAGCACGACGTCCGCGCCGCCCATCACGCGAACGAAGTCCGCAAAGCAGTCCCGCGTGCGGGTGTAGCGGTGCGGCTGGAAGGCCAGCACGAGGCGGCGGCCCGGGTAGGCGCCGCGCGCGGCGGCGAGCACGGCGGCCATCTCGACTGGGTGGTGGCCGTAGTCGTCGACCAGCTCGAAGCGGCCGCCGTCGGCTGCCGGCCATTCGCCATGCTTCTCGAAGCGGCGGCCCACGCCGGAGAAGCTGGCGAGCGCCTTCTGGATGTCGGCGTCCGCGCAGTCCAGCTCGGTGGCGATGGCAATGGCCGCCAGCGCGTTGCGCACGTTGTGCTCGCCGGCCAGGTTCAGCAGCACGTCGAGGTCAGCGGTGCCTTCACGCTGGCAGGTGAAGCGCATCTGCGCGCCGGCCAGTGCCTGCACGTTGACCGCGCGCACGCTGACGCCGGCGGACAAGCCGTAGCTGACGACGGGCCGCTCGATGCTGCCGAGGATGGCCTGCACGCCGGGGTCGTCCGCGCAGACCACCGCCGCGCCGTAGAAGGGCATGCGGTGCAGGAACTCGATGAAGGCCGCGTGCAGACGCTCGACCGAATGGTCGTAGGTGTCCATGTGGTCCTCGTCGATGTTGGTGACGACGGCCAGCACGGGGCTGAGCTTCAGGAAGGAGGCGTCGCTCTCATCAGCTTCGACGACGATGAACTCGCCGCCGCCCAGGCGCGAGTTGGCGCCGGCCGCATTGAGCTTGCCGCCGATGACGAAGGTCGGGTCCAGGCCCGCTTCGACGAGGATGGCCGTGACCAGCGAGGTGGTCGTCGTCTTGCCATGCGTGCCGGCGATGGCGATGCCGCGGCGCAGCCGCATCAGCTCGGCCAGCATGATGGCGCGCGGCACGACCGGGACCTGACGGCCGCGGGCCGACTGCACCTCGGGGTTGTCGGCGGCCACCGCGGTGCTGGTGACCAGCGCCTGTGCGTCGCCGATGTTGGGCGCGGCATGGCCGATCTCGACGCGCAGGCCCAAGGCCCGCAGCCGCTCGGTCGTCGCGCTCTCGACGGCGTCCGAGCCGCTGACGGTGAAGCCGAGGTTGTGCAGGATCTCGGCGATGCCGCTCATGCCGGCGCCGCCGATGCCCACGAAATGCAGCCGTTGAACCGCGTGCTTCACTTCAACATTCCTTCGATTTCGTCGGCCACACGGGCGGCCGCGCGGGGGCGGGCCAGCGCGCGGGCCTTCTCGCCCATCGCGAGCAGTGCCGTGCGGTCCAGGCCCGTCAACAGTTCGTGCAGCTTCGCCGGCGTCAACTCGCCCTGCGGCAGATGGATGGCCGCGCCGTGCTGGGCCATGAAGACGGCGTTATCACGCTGGTGCGAGGTGGTGCTGACCACCAGCGGCACCAGCACCGCGGCGCAACCCGCGGCGCAGAGTTCGCTGACGGTGATCGCGCCGGCGCGGCAGACGACGACATCGGCCCAGGCGAGCGCCGCGGCCATGTCGTCGATGAAAGGGCGTACTTCCGCCGTCAGGCCGGCGTCTGTGTAGGCCTGCCAGACGGCGCCGAGGTGGTCCTGCCCCGACTGATGCAGCACCAGCGGCCGCTGCTCTTGCGGCCACAAGGCCAGTGCCTCGGGCAGCGCCTGGTTCAGCGCTCGTGCGCCGAGCGAGCCGCCCAGCACCAGCACATGCAGCGGGCCCGTGCGTTCGGCCATTCGCTCGGCGGGCAACGGCAGTTCCTCGATCTCGGCGCGCACCGGGTTGCCGCTGACGACTGCGCCGGAGGTGGAGGCCGCAGCCGCGCCGTCGAAGCCGAAGGCGATGCGGCGGGCGAACGGCTTCAGCGCGAGATTGCTCTTCAGCATGGCCGCGTCGGCGTTGACCAGCATCAGCGGCCGGCCGGTGAAGGCCGCCGTCAGGCCACCGGGCAGGCAGACATAGCCGCCCATGCCCAGCACGGCCGTCGCACGGCGCTGGGCGAACACGCGACGCGCCTGGCCCAGCGACTTGAAGAAGCCGACAACACCGCGCAGCGCATGCTTGAACCCCTTGCCGCGCAGGCCGGCGAAGGGCAGCGCATCCAGCTCGATGCCGCGCGCGGGCACGAGGCGGTTCTCCATGCCTTTGGGCGTGCCGATCCACGACACGGTCCAGCCGCGGCGTTGCATTTCCTCCGCGACGGCGAGGCCCGGAATGATGTGGCCGCCCGTGCCGGCGGCCATCACGACGAGGTGACGTTCACTCATGAACGCCCTCCCCGCATCATTTGCCTGTTCTCGAGGTCGATGCGCAACACCACGGCCAGCGCCACGCAGTTCATCAAGATCGCCGACCCGCCAAAGCTCAGCAGCGGCAGCGTCAGCCCCTTGGTCGGCAGCGCGCCGAGGTTCACACCCATGTTGATGAAGGCCTGGCCGCCCATCCAGATGCCGATGCCTTGTGCGTACAGGCCCGCGAACACGCGGTCCAGCGCGATGGCCTGGCGGCCGATGAGGAAGCAGCGGCGGGTCAGCCAGAAGAACGCAAGGATCACCACGGCCACTCCAGCAAAGCCCAGCTCCTCGCCGATGACGGCGAGCAGGAAATCGGTGTGCGCTTCGGGCAGGTAGTGCAGCTTCTCGACGCTGCCGCCCAGGCCCTGGCCGAGCCACTCGCCGCGGCCGAAGGCGATGAGGCTGTGCGTCAGTTGGTAGGCCTTGCCCTGGGCGTACTTCTCGTCCCACGGGTTGAGGTAGGCAAAGATGCGTTCGCGGCGGAACTCGCTGAAGGTGATCATCAGCGTGAAGGCGCCCACCAACACCAGCGTGATCAGCAGGAACATGCGGCCGTTGACGCCGCCCAGGAACAGGATGCCCATCGCGATGGCCGCGATGACCATGAAGGCGCCCATGTCCGGCTCGGCCAGCAGCAGCAGGCCGATGAAGGCCAGCGAGATCGCCATCGGCGTGACGGCCTGGAAGAAGTTCTCCCGGGCGTCCATCTTGCGCATCATGTAGTTGGCCGCGTACAGCGCAATGCCGAACTTGGCCAGCTCAGACGGCTGGAAGTTCATGACACCCAGCGGGATCCAGCGGCGCGCGCCGTAGACGACCTTGCCGATGCCGGGGATCAACACACCCACCAGCAGCACCAGCGCCACGACGAAGACCCAGGGCGCGTAGCGCTCCCACAGCGCCACCGGGATCTGCACGGTGACGAGGCCCGCCACCAGCGCGAAGCCGATGGCCACCATGTGCCGCGTCAGGAAGTGCGTGGGCAGGTACTTGGAGAAGCGCGGGTTGTCCGGCATCGCGATGGACGCCGAATAGACCATCAGCAGGCCGAAGGCCATCAGCGCGAGCACGACCCAGACCATCGTGATGTCGAAGCCCTGCAGCTGGGTGGGCCGGCCGGCGGACGTGGACACCCAGTCGCGCACGGGCACGCTGGCGTCCTCGGCGTCGCCCTTCTTCCAGAGCGACTGCAGCTTGGCGGTGAAGCCGTTCAGCACCGCGTTCACAGCGCCACCCCGCGCTCGTCGGCGAGCTGCTGCACCGTGGCGACGAAGACCTCGGCGCGGTGGGCGTAGTTCTTGAACATGTCCAGGCTGGCGCAGGCGGGGGACAGCAGCACGCTGTCGCCGGATTGCGCCTGGCTCAGGCACCAGGTGGTGGCGGCTTCGAGCGTTGCGTGGCGCTGCAGCGCCACGCCGGTGTTGGCAAGGGCGGCTTCGATCTGCGGCGCATCGCGGCCGATCAGCGCGACGGCGCGGGCATGGCGCGCGACGCCATCGGCCAGCGGAGCGAAGTCCTGGCCCTTGCCGTCGCCGCCCAGGATGAGCACCAGCTTGGCCGGCGCGCGGTCGGCGCCCAGGCCAGTGACGGCGGCGACGGTGGCGCCGACGTTGGTGCCCTTGCTGTCGTCGAAGAACTCGACGCCGTCGATGCTGCCGACGGGCTCCACGCGGTGCGGCTCGCCGCGGTACTCGCGCAGGCCGTGCAGCATGGGCGCCAGTTCGCAGCCGGCGGCGCAGGCCAATGCCAAGGCGGCCAGCGCATTCGCTGCGTTGTGGCGGCCGCGCACGCGCAGCGCGTCGGCGGGCATCAGGCGCTGGATGATGAGCGGCTCTGCGTCATCGGTCTTCTTGCGCTTGATCGTCGGGTCCAGCTCGAGGGCGCGCACCAGCCAGGTCAGGCCGCCTTCGATGACGAGGCCGAAGTCGCCGGCTGAGTGCGGCGGGTTCAGGCCGAAGCGCACGGCGCGGCGCGACACCGTGCGGCCGGGCTTGCCGCGGCTGCCCTTGACGAACACCGGCGCGGGCACGAGGCCTTCGACTTCGGCGTCGTCGCGGTTGGAGACGATGACGGACTCGCGGCCGAAGATGCGCGCCTTGGCGCGGCCGTAGGCGGCCATGTCGCCATGCCAGTCGAGATGGTCCTGCGTCAGGTTCAGCACGGCGCCGGCGGTGGGCTCGAAGCCGGTGACGCCATCCAGCTGGAAGCTGGACAGCTCCAGCACCCAGACCTCGGGCAGCGTCTCGAACACCGGGCCGCGCGGCAGCGGCGGGGCGATGGGGAGTGGTGTTTCCTCGTCGGGCAGCACCGACTCGGCTTCGTCAGCCTCTTCGACGGGCACGTCTTCAATCTCGGCCGCGACCACTTCGGCCGGCGTCTCGACCCGTGCCGGGTCCGGCTCCTTGGCCAACGCCTCGGTCAGCGTGTCCAGCAGCGTCGGGCCGATGTTGCCGGCGATGGCGACTCGCTTGCCGGCCCGCTCCACCAGCAGCCCGGTCATGCAGGTCGTCGTCGTCTTGCCGTTGGTGCCGGTGATGGCAAGCACGGCGGGCGCGTAGCCATGCTGGGCCTTCAGCGCGGCCAGCGCGTCGGCGAACAGATCCAGTTCGCCGCGCACGGCTGGGCCATGCGAGTAAACAGCGGTGAGGCGTGCGTCCAGCGGCGACAGGCCGGGGCTCTTCAGCACGGCGTTGAAGCCCGACACGACCTCAGCCGTCAGCTCGCCGGAGATGAAGGCCGCCGTGTCGCCCAGCGCTTGTAGCTGCGGTGGCTGCGCGCGTGAGTCCCACACCGTGACCTGCGCGCCAAACCTCGCACACCAGCGCGCCATCGCCAGGCCGGAGTCACCCAGGCCCAGCACGAGCACGCGCTGATCAACGAGTTGCGGCAGGTCCAGCTTCATGCGCTTACCGGAGCTTCAAGCTCGCCAGGCCGATGAGGCACAGCAGCATGGTGATGATCCAGAAGCGGATGACGACCTGCGTCTCGTTCCAGCCGCTCTTCTCGAAGTGGTGGTGCAGCGGCGCCATCTTGAAGATGCGCCGGCCCGTGCCGAACTTCTTCTTCGTGAACTTGAACCAGCTGACCTGCAGCATCACGCTCAACACTTCGGCCACGAAGATGCCGCCCATGATGCCCAGCAGGATTTCCTGGCGCGTGATGACGGCCAGCGTGCCCAGGCCGCCACCCAGCGACAGCGCGCCGACGTCGCCCATGAAGACTTGCGCCGGGTGGGCGTTGAACCACAGGAAGGCCAACCCCGCGCCGGCCATCGCGGCGCAGAAGATCAGCAACTCGCCAGCACCCGGGATGTAGGGCAGCAGCAGGTATTTGGAGAACACCGACGAGCCGGTCAGGTAGGCGAACAGGCCCAGCGCCGAGCCGACCATGACGACGGGCATGATGGCCAGGCCGTCCAGGCCGTCGGTGAAGTTGACGGCGTTGCTGGTGCCGACGATGACGAAGTAGGCCAGCGCCACAAAGCCCCACACGCCCAGCGGCATGCTGATGGTCTTGAAGAACGGGATCAGCAGGTCGGCCTTGGGCGGCAGCTCGGTGGAGAAGCCGCTGCTCACCCAGCGGAAGAAGAGCTGAACGACGCCGAGAAAGCTCGTCTCGGACACGCTGAACGCGAGGTAGAGCGCCGCGACCAGGCCGATCAGCGATTGCCAGAAGAACTTCTCGCGGCTGCGCATGCCTTCCGGGTTCTTGTCGACGACCTTGCGCCAGTCGTCCACCCAGCCGATGGCGCCGAAACCCATCGTGACCAGCATGACGACCCAGACGAAGCGGTTGCTCCAGTCGAACCACAGCAGCGTCGAGATGCCGATGCCGATGAGGACGAGGACCCCGCCCATGGTGGGCGTACCGCTCTTGGCCAGATGCGCCTGCACGCCATAGGCGCGCACGGGCTGGCCGATCTTCATTTCGGTCAGGCGGCGGATGACCCAGGGCCCGAAGGCCAGCCCGATCAGCAGCGCCGTCATCGCGGCCATCACCGCGCGGAAGGTGATGTACTGGAAGAGGCGCAGGAAGCCCAGGTCGGGGTAGAGACCCTGCAGCCACTGGGCGAGGCTAAGCAGCATGCGTGTCTCCGGTGGTGGTGTTTTGCAGTGCAGCGACCACTTGTTCCATCTTCATGAAGCGCGAACCCTTGACCAGGGTCTGGGCCGCGTCGGGTTGTTCCTTGAGGGCCGCAATCAGCGCGGCGGTGTTCGCGAAGGCACGCGCCTTGGGGCCATAGGCCGCGGCCGCATCGCGGGCGGCGGCACCAGCCGTCCAGAAGTGAGCGATGCCGCGCTCGGCGGCATAGGCACCCACTTCGTGGTGGAAGGCCGGGCCGTCGTTGCCCACCTCGCCCATGTCGCCCAGCACCAGCCAGCCGTCGCCCGGCATGCCCGCGAGCACGTCGATGGCGGCGCGCACGCTGTCGGGGTTGGCGTTGTAGCTGTCGTCGATGAGCGTGCGGCCACGCGCGTCCGTCTTCAACTCGGAGCGGCCCTTGACGGCGCGGAAGGCTTCCAGGCCCTGGGCGATCGGCCCCAGCGGCGCCCCGGCGGCCAGCGCGCAGGCGGCGGCGGCCAGCGCGTTGCGCACGTTGTGCTCGCCGGCCATGTGCAGCGCCACCGGCACGCTGCCCGCGGGCGTGTGGATCTCCAGCGCCCAGTGCGTATTCATCCAGGCCGCATCACCCGTCACGTCGGCCTCGCCGCGCAGTGCAAAGCTCAGATGCGGGCGTGAGCCGGCCAGTTCCAGCCAGATCGGCGCGCAGGCGTCTTCGGCGGGGAAGACGGCGCAGCCACTGGACGCGAGCGCCTCGATGACGGCGCCGTTTTCGCGCGCGACGGCCTCAACGGTCGCCATGAACTCCTGGTGTTCGCGCTGGGCGTTGTTGACCAGGGCCACCGTCGGTTGGGTCATCGCAGCCAGCGGCGCGATCTCGCCCGGATGGTTCATGCCCAGCTCGATGACGGCGGCGCGGTGGCTGGTCTCGTCGTCGTGGCGCAGGCGCAGCAGCGTCAGCGGCACGCCGATGTCGTTGTTGTAGTTGCCCTCGGTGGCCAACGCACCCTCGCCCACCCAGGCACGCAGGATGGCCGCGATCATCTGCGTCGTCGTCGTCTTGCCGTTGCTGCCGGTGACGGCGATGACCGGCAGTTGCTGCTGGCGGCGCCAGGCGGCGGCGAGTTGGCCGAGCGCCGCCTTGGCATCAGGCACGAGCAGGCCAGGCAGGTCGGCTTCGGCGAGGCCACGTTCGGCCAGTGCCGCAACGGCGCCCGAGGCTTTGGCCTGGGCCAGGAAATCGTTCGCGTCGAAGCGCTCGCCGCGCAGCGCGACGAACAGGTCGCCCGCACGCAGCGTGCGCGTGTCGCTGTGCACGCGGGCGAAGCCGGTCGCACCGTCGCCCACAAGCACGGAACCAGGCAGCAGCACCTGCGCTTCGACCAAGGTCAGGAACGTCACAGACCCGCCCTTTCCAGCAGCGCCGCGCGCGCCTCGGCCACGTCGGAGAACGGCCGGCGCACGCCGTGCGCCTCCTGGTAGTCCTCGTGGCCCTTGCCGGCGACGAGCACGATGTCGCGTGCACCGGCTTGCGTGACGGCCGAGCGGATGGCTTCCTCACGCGCTTCGATGACGATGGCACCGGGCGCGCCGGCGGTGATGTCGGCCAGGATCTGCGCCGGCAGCTCGCTACGCGGGTTGTCGGTCGTGACGATGACGTGGGCGGACAGGCGCGCGGCAATGGCGCCCATCTGCGGCCGCTTGCCGCGGTCGCGGTCGCCACCGCAGCCGAACACGCAGACCAGCTCGCCACCACGCGCCTTGGCCAGGCCTTGCAGGGCGGACAGCGCCTTGTCGAGTGCGTCCGGCGTGTGGGCGTAGTCGATGACGACTTGCGGCAGCTCGCGGCCGTTGCCCACGCGCTGCATGCGCCCCGGCACCGGTGTCACGCTGGCCAGGGCGCGCGCCACGTCGGCCAGCGCATGGCCTTGCGCGCGCAACGCGCCGGCCACGCCGAGCAGGTTGGCGGCGTTGTAGTCGCCGATCAGGCTGGTCTGCACCGCGATGGCCCCACCCTCATCTCCGCCCTCTTGCAGCGTGAAGACCAGGCCTTCGCCGGTGTAGTGCAGATCGCGCGCCGTCAGGCGTGCATCCAGGCGCTCGACGCCAGTGGTCCACACATCCAGCGCCGCCAACTCGGCCGCGAGCGCGTCGCCCTTGGCGTCGTCGAGGTTGACGACCGCCGCGCGCAGGCCGGGAAAGCCGAACAACGCGCGCTTGGCCACCCAGTAGGCGTTCATGTCGCCGTGGTAGTCGAGGTGGTCTTGCGTGAAGTTGGTGAACACGGCGACGCGGATGGCACTGCCGGCCAGCCGCCCTTCGACGATGCCGATGCTGCTGGCCTCGATGGCGCAGGCCGCGAAGTCGTCGTCGCGCATGCGGGCGAACGCGGCCTGCAGCAGCACGGGGTCGGGCGTGGTCAGGCCGTTGTAGTCCAGCTTGGGCGGCTCGCCGATGCCCAGCGTGCCGACGACGCCGCAGCGCTTGTTCAGCGTCGCCAAGGCCTGCGCGATCCACCAGGCCGACGAGGTCTTGCCGTTGGTGCCGGTGACGGCGATGACGTCCAGCTTGTCGGTCGGCTTGCCGAAGAAGGCGGAGGCGATCTCGCCGGTGCGGGCCTTCAGGCCGGGCAGCGACGCGACGCGGGCATCGACGAAGCCGAAGCGCTCGACGTCGCCGTCTTCCACCAGGCAGGTGGCGGCGCCGGCGGCCAGCGCGGCGGCGACGAACTCGCGGCCATCACGCGCGTAGCCGGGCCAGGCGATGAAGGCGTCGCCGGGCTGCACGTGGCGGCTGTCGGTGCGCAGCGTGCCGGTGCACCATTCGGCGAGCCACCGTGCGGCGGCTTCGGGAGATTTGAGGCGGGTCAACATCATCGACCGCCGGGCCGCCCCAAGGGCGATGAAGCCCCCTCGGGGGGCAGTGAACGAAGTGAGCGTGGGGGCGTCATCTCTAGAAGCTTTCTTCCGTGGCCACGGCCTTCTGGTTGGCGACGATCTGGCTCTTCACGTCCAGGTCGGGCGGCACGCCCAGCAGGCGCAGCGTCTGCGCGGTGACCTGGCTGAACACCGGCCCGGCGACCTTGCCGCCGTAATAGACGCCGGCAGTCGGCTCGTCGACCATGACGGCCACGACGATGCGCGGGTTGCTGATGGGCGCAATGCCGACGAACCACGAGCGGTACTTGTGGCTGGCGTAGCCGCGGCCTTCCTGCTTGTGGGCCGTGCCGCTCTTGCCGCCGATGCTGTAGCCCGGCACCTGCGCGTCGGGCGCCGTGCCACCGGGGCCGGCTGCGGCTTGCAGCATCAGGCGCAGGTCCTGCGTGACCTTGGGGCTGAACACGCGGATGCCGGCGACCGGGTGGTCGTGCTGCTGGCGCAGCATGCTGACGGGGACGATCTCGCCGTCGCGCGCGAACACCGTGTAGGCACGCGCCAGTTGAAAGAGCGATGCCGACAGGCCGTAGCCGTAGCTCATCGTCGCCTGCTCGATGGGCCGCCAGGTCTTGTAGGGGCGTAGCTTGCCGCTGATGGCGCCAGGGAAGCTGATCTGCGGCCGCTGGCCCAGGCCGATGGCCGTGAACATCTCGTGCATCTCGCGCGGCTGCATCTGCATCGCGAGCTTGGTGGCGCCGATGTTGCTGGAGAACTTGATGACCTCGCGCACCGGGATGACGCCGTGCGGCTTGGTGTCGCTGATGACGGCACCCTGGAAGGCGTACTTGCCGTTGCCGGTGTCCACCAGGCTGTCGGGCGTGGTGCGGCCCGTCTCCATGGACAGGCCGGCAATGAAGGGCTTCATCGTCGAGCCCGGCTCGAAGACGTCGGTCAGCGCGCGGTTGCGCAGCTGCTCGCCCGAGAGGTTCTGACGGCTGCCCGGGTCGTAGCTCGGGAAGTTGGCCAGGGCCAGCACCTCGCCGCTCTGCGCGTCCAGCACGACGACCGAGCCGGCCTTGGCCTTGTTCTCGGCCACCGCGTCGCGGATGCGCTGGTAGGCGAAGAACTGCACCTTGGAGTCGACCGACAGGTCGATGTCATGGCCGTTGGCGGCGGGCACGATGTCGCCGATGTCTTCCACAACGCGCCCCAGGCGGTCGCGCACGACGGAGCGCGAGCCGTCGCGGCCCTGCAGCTCCTTCTGGAAGGCCAGCTCGATGCCCTCCTGGCCGCGGTCCTCGACGTTGGTGAAGCCGACGACGTGCGCCGCCGCCTCGCCCTCGGGGTATTTGCGGCGGTATTCGCGGTCCTGGAAGATGCCCTTCAGGCCAAGGGCCTTCACCTTGGCCGCCGTCTCGTCGTCGGCCAGGCGGCGCAGCCAGACGAAGCGCGACTCGGGGTTGAGCTTGGCCTCCAGCTCCTTGCCCGACAGGCCCAGGGCCTTGGCGAGCTCGCGGCGCTTGTCGGCGTCGGTGTCGACTTCCTTGGGAATGGCCCAGATCGACGGCACCGCCACGCTTGCGGCCAGCACCTGGCCGCTGCGGTCGTTGATGCGGCCGCGGCTGGCCGGCAGCTCCAGCGTGTGGGCGTAGCGAGCCTCGCCCTGCTTCTGGAAGAACTCGGTGTGCAGCACCTGCACATAGATGGCGCGCGCCAGCAGGCCGGCGAAGGCCAGGCCCACCAGGGCGACGAGAAAGCGCGAGCGCCACGGCGGCGTCTTGGACGCGAGCAGCGGGCTGGTGGAATAGCTGACGCCGCGGCCCGAGCCGAGGGCGCGCGCGCCGGACTTGTTGCCGCCCTTGCTCACGGCGCCACCCCGGAAGCAACGACGGCCGGCGAGATCAGCCGCATGCCCAGACGCTCGCGCGCCACCTGCTCGACGCGCAGGTTGGTGGCCTGCGCGTGGCGCTCGGCCTTCAGCCGCTCGGCATCGGCGGCCAGGCGCTGGCCCTCGTTCTTGGCACGCTCGCGCTCGGCGAACAGGCGGCGCGACTCATAGGCGCTGTGCACAAGGACGAGGCCGCTGGCCAGCACGGCCAGGATGAGGATGAAGTTGAGTTTGGCCATGTCAGCGCCGCCCGGCCGCCCGAAGGCGCTGGCGCACCCCCTTGGGGGGCAGCGAACGAAGAGAGCGTGGGGGCCTCATGTCAGCGCCTGGAGGTGACGGGCGGCAAGGGGGCGTCGGTGCGCTCCGCGACGCGCAACACAGCGGAGCGCGAGCGCGGATTGGCCGCCACCTCGGCATCACTGGGCTTGATGCGGCCCAGCGCGTTCAGGATCAGCGGCGCGGGTTCCGCAAACGGTGCACGGCGGTCGAACACGGGCTTGCTGTGCTCAGCGATGAAGGTCTTGACGCGGCGGTCTTCCAGCGAATGGAAGCTGATGATGGACAGCCGCCCGCCGGGCGCCAGCAAGCGCAGCGCCGAGTTCAGCCCTTGCTCAAGCTCCTCAAGCTCGCCATTGACATGAATCCGAAGGGCTTGAAAGGTACGCGTGGCCGGGTCTTGGCCGGGCTCGCGGGTCTTGACCGCGCGAGCCACGAGTTCGCGCAGCTCGTCGGTGCGCGTGAGGGGCGTACCGGTTTCTCGGCGAGCAACAACCGCCTTTGCAATCTGTGAAGCAAACCGTTCTTCGCCATAGTCTCGAATCACCCGTGCAATCTCGCGCTCGTCGGCGCCCGCGAGGAAGTCCGCCGCGCTCTTGCCCTGCGTCGTGTCCATGCGCATGTCCAGCGGGCCTTCGAAGCGAAAGCTGAAGCCGCGCGCCGGGTTGTCGATCTGCGGGCTGGACACACCGAGGTCCAGCAGCACACCATCCACCTGATGAACACCCAGGCCCGCCAGTTGATCGGCCATGTCGGCGAAGGCGCTGTGGACGATGGTGAAGCGCGGGTCCGTGATCGCGGCCGCCGCGGCAACCGCCTCGGGATCACGGTCGATGCCGATCAGCCGGCCTGCCGGGCCGAGCCGCGCCAGCAGCGCACGGGAATGGCCACCGCGGCCGAAGGTGCCGTCGACATAGACGCCGTCGGGGCGCACAAGCACGCCGTCGACCGCCTCGTCCAGCAACACAGTGGTGTGGCGGAACTCGGCGCTTTCATTCATCTCGGCGCCCATCAGAAGCTGAAATCCTTGAGCGCGTCGGGCAGTTCACCGGCCATCACTTCGGCCTCGTGGGCGGCATGGGTTTCGGCATCCCACAGCTCGAAGTGGCTACCCATGCCCAGCAGCATCACGTCGTTCTTCAGCCCGGCGCTCTTGCGCAACTCGGGCGAGACCAGCACGCGGGCCGCCGAATCGATGTCGACGTCCATCGCGTTACCTAGGAAAACACGCTTCCAGCCCGCGGCCGACATCGGCAAGGCGGCGACCTTGTCGCGAAAAGCTTCCCAGGTGGGGCGCGGAAACAGCATCAGACAGCCGTCCGGATGCTTGGTGACGGTCAGGCGCCCCTGGCAGATCAGCTGCAGCACCTCACGGTGTCGACTGGGCACACTCAGGCGGCCCTTGGCATCTAAGGCCAAGTTGGAGGCTCCCTGAAAGACGATTTCCGACACTTTTCACCACGAAAGAACACTTCCTCCCACTTTAAGTGCCGAGCCACCCCCGGTCAAGGTTCGGCACAAGTTTTTTCAATGAAATCAAGTACTTAGGTTGGCTGTTGTTTTATACAGCCACTCTAAAAAATCTTGTTTATAAATAAGGACTTGACGAGACATTGCGAAGTGGCGCTTGAACTAAGGCCCAAACCGGCTTGGCGTTTGTCCCCAGCAACTGCTCCACTCACGCGATTCGAGTGGGCCCAACCGCGGCCACGACTGCCGGGGTTTTGCTGCACAAATCACGGCATGCCTTTCGCGCTGCCAGCCCAGAATGCTTGGGCAGAGGCGATTTCTGATGAAATTTCAGGTTGTTTCAGCCCCCTTTAGTCAAGAACTCAAACCGGGGGCTCCCACCGAATATTCAAAACCGAGGCAGCCCCATGAATTTCTTGTCCCATATGCGCATCGGACAGCGTCTCACCGCTGGCTTCGCCGTGGTGATTGCCTGCCTGATGGCCATGGCCGGACTGGGCTACTTCGGCATCCAGACGCTGAACGGCGAGATCAGTCAGCTGATCAGCAGCGACTACAAGACGGTCGCACTGGCCAACCGGGCCAAGGCCGAGCTGGGTGACGCCTCGCGCAGCATGATGACCACGCTGATCATGACGGGCGAGGAGCAGATCAAGAAGGAACTGGACAACGTCGCCAGTCTGATGGGCGCCCATGAGAAGACCATGGCCGAACTCAAGCCCCTGCTGACCGATGAGGCCAGCCAGGAGCAACTCAAGGTGGTGGAGGAAGCGCGCGCCAAGTTCATGACCGGCCAGGCGGCCTTCGTGAAGACCGTGGCTTCGGGCGACACCGAAGGCGCGCCGCTGAAGTACCAGTTCTCGGTGCGCGCCGCCCAGGGCAAGTACATGGCGGCCCTGGACAAGCTGGTCCAGACCCGCAACGCTGCGATGGAAGAAGCGGGCCTCAAGTCGAACAAGGTGGCGGGCAAGACGGCCCTGCTGCTGCTGGCCCTGGCTGCGGGCGCGATCGCGGCCAGCGTGCTGACCGGCGTGCTGATCACCCGCGGCATCGTCAACCCGCTGCGTGGCGCGGTGAACGTGGCCCGCAAGGTGGCGTCGGGCAACCTGACCAGCGAGATCGAGGTGCGCAGCCGTGACGAGACCGGTGAGCTGTTGCAGGCCCTGCACGACATGAACGAGAGCCTCAAGGGCATCGTCGGCCGCGTCCGCGAGGGCACGGAGTCCATCGCGTCGGCGTCCAGCGAGATCGCCAGCGGCAACATGGACCTGTCCGTTCGCACCGAGGCGCAGGCCGCGTCGCTGGAGCAGACGCTTTCAGCCATGAAGACACTGACCGACGCCGTGCAGCAGAACGCGCAGAACGCCCAGCAGGCCAATCAGCTGGCCAAGGCCGCCTCGCAGGTGGCTGGCGAAGGCGGCGCGGTGGTGGCCAAGGTCGTGACGACCATGGGCAGCATCGACGCGTCGAGCAAGAAGATCGTCGACATCATCAGCGTCATCGACGGCATCGCCTTCCAGACCAACATCCTGGCGCTGAACGCGGCCGTCGAGGCCGCGCGGGCGGGCGAGCAGGGCCGCGGTTTCGCGGTCGTTGCCGGTGAGGTGCGTTCGCTCGCCGGCCGCAGCGCCGACGCGGCCAAGGAGATCAAGCGCCTCATCGGCGACTCGGTCGAGAAGGTGGCGCTGGGCAGCCAGCTCGTCGCCCAGGCTGGTAACACCATGCAAGGCGTGGTGGCGAGCGTGCAACGGATGACCGACATCATGGGCGAGATCACGCACGCCAGCGCCGAACAGAGCTCCGGCATCGAGCGTGTCACGCATACCATCCACGACATGGACAAGAGCACGCAGCAGAACGCCGCGCTGGTGGAAGAAGCCGCCGCCGCTGCCGACTCCCTGCGCGCCCAGGCCCAAGGCCTCGAAGAAGTGGTCAGCCTCTTCAAGCTCGAGGCCGCGCACTGAGGTGCACCGACATCCCATCCCCCAAGATCAGGAGACTGCATGAAGACGAACAACGCCATCCGATGGATTGCCGGCCTGGGCTTAGCCCTCGGGCTGGGCGGCGCGGCTCAAGCCATTGAGGTCGGCGGCCTGAAGTTCGACGACACCGTCAAGGTCGCCGGCAAGGAGCTGAAGGTCAACGGCGCCGGCGTGCGCGTGCGCATCGTCGTCAAGGTCTATGCGCTGGTCCTGTACCTGCCCGAGAAGAAGGACACCGCGGCCGGCGTGCTCGAGACCCAGGGCCCGCGCCGCTTCAGCCTGGGCCTGCTGCGCGAAGTGACCGGTGACGAGCTGGGCCAAGCCTTCATGGCCGGCATCACGGCCAACACCGACAAGGCCGAGCGCTCCAAGTTCGTCAACCAGCTGGCCCAGTTCGGCGAGACCTTCGTCAACATCCCGCAGGGCAAGAAGGGCGACGTCATCACCGTCGACTGGGTGCCCGACACCGGTACCGTCATGTTCCTCAACGGCAAGCCCATCGGCGAGCCAATGAAGGACATCGCTTTCTACAACGCGGTGCTGAAGATCTGGCTGGGCGAAAAGCCGGTCGATTCGTCGCTGAAGCCCGCACTGCTGGGCAAGGGCTGACCCCGGTGCGCCGGGAAACGCGCCACGCCGCCGCTGCGACGTGGCGCGTTTTTCCTTGCGCAGGCCATTCTCATGGCAGCATGATCACATCTTGAGCCGCAAGCCCTCGTCATCGCTCTTTGCCGCCCTGGCCCTGGGCGCCAGCATCGGCCTGCTGCTGCCTGCCCTGATCGTGGGCGGCCTCTTCATCGGCCTGCGCGAGGCCAAGGTCGCCGAGCAGTCCCTGCAGCGCGACCTCGACGCCAAGCTCGACGTGCTGGCCAGCAGCCTGCCCGAGCTGCTGTGGAACCTGGACGCCGTGGCCGCGCGCGAGGTGGTGTCGGCAATCGTCAAGTCGCCCGAGGTCGTGCGCGTCAGCGTCAGCGACGCCTCGCAAGGCCTGCCCTTCATCGAGAACCACCTGCCCGAGCGGCGCCTGGGGCAGACGCTGACCGGCGAGCGCGACATCCTGCGTGGCTCCACCCGCATCGGCCACATCCAGATCGAGATCGACGACCACCTCAGCACCACGGCTGTGCTGCGCCAGCGCTGGCTGTATGGCGCCACCGTCGGCGGCCAGCTGCTGGCCTCGCTGGCCCTGGTGCTGTGGCTGCTGAATTTGCGCCTGTTCCGCCCGCTGCGTGAGCTGGGCGACTTCGCCAATGACCTCGCCGAGGGCCGCTTCAGCGCCAAACTGGAGCACAAGCGCCAGGACGAGATCGGCCTGCTGGGCGGCCACCTGGAGCACATGCGCGACGCGCTGCAGCAGCAGTTCGACGCCCAGCGCAACCTCATCGAACGCCTGCGCGGCATGGCCGAGACGGTGCCTGGCGTCGTCTACCAGCTGCGCCTGGCCGTCAACGGCGAATTTTCATTCGCCTACGTCAGCGAGGCGGTGCGCGAATACTTTCTGCTCGGCAGCGCCGAGCTCAGCCGCAGCGCGGTGCCCTGGTTCGAGCGCATCCACCCCGATGACCGCGCCGCCGTGCGCGAGAGCCTGCTGGCCTCGGCGCGCAACCTCAGCCCCTGGCAGCAGGAGTTCCGCACGCCGCTGGCCGACGGCAGCGAACGCTGGCTCTACGGCAATGCCATCGCCCAGCGCGAGGCCGACGGCAGCGTGCTCTGGCACGGCTTCCTGACCGACATCTCGCGCCAGCGCCGCGACGCGCTGGAGCTGGAGCGCTACCGCCACCACCTCGAGGAACTCGTCGAGGCGCGCACCGCCGAGCTGGCCGAGGCCACGCAGGCCGCCCAGGCCGCCAGCCTCGCCAAGAGCGCCTTCCTGGCCAACATGAGCCACGAGATCCGCACACCGATGAACGCCATCATCGGCCTGACCTACCTGGCGCAGAGCGACACCGTCGAGCCCGAGCAGCAGCAGCGCCTGCAAAAGGTGGCCAACGCGGCCGAGCACCTGCTCAGCGTCATCAACAACGTGCTGGACTTCTCCAAGATCGAGGCCGGCAAGGTGCGCCTGGACCAACGCGACTTCACCGTCGACCAGGTGCTGGACAACATCGCCAACATGACGACCCAGGCCGCCGCCGCCAAGCGCCTGCGCGTCGAGACCGACATCGCGCCCGAGCTGCGCGGCAAACAGCTGATCGGCGACCCGCAGCGCATCTCCGAGGTGCTGCTGAACTTCGCCGGCAACGCGGTCAAGTTCACCGAAACCGGTTTTGTGCGCCTGACCGCCCGCGTCGACGCCAACAACCCCGGCCCCGGCCTGGCGCTGCGCTTCGAGGTACAGGACAGCGGCATCGGCATCGCCGCAGAAGCCCAGGACCGGCTGTTCCGCGACTTCGAGCAAGCTGACAGCTCGACGACCCGCCGCTACGGGGGCACGGGCCTGGGCCTGGCCATCTGCCGCCGCCTGGCCGCGCTGATGGGTGGCGTTGTCGGCGTTGAAAGCACGCTCGGCCACGGCAGCAGCTTCTGGTTCACGCTCAACGTCGAGGCTGCCGCACATGCCCCGGCGGCGCCGGTCGCGGCGCCGCGGCCGCATTCGGCGCGTGAGCGGCTGGCCGAGCTGGCCCAGTCTCATCCGCGCCGCATCCTGTTGGCCGAGGACAACCCGGTCAACCAGGAGGTCGCCGTCGCGCTGATCGGCAGCGCCGGCTGGGCGGTGGACGTTGCCGCCGACGGCCAGCAGGCCATCGACATGGTCCAGGCCGGCAACTACGCCCTGGTGCTGATGGACGTGCAGATGCCCGTCATGGATGGCCTTGACGCGACGCGCGCCATCCGCCGGCTGGCCAAGGGCGCCGAGCTGCCCATCCTGGCCATGACGGCCAATGCCTTCGACGAGGAGCGCCAGCGCTGCCTGGACGCCGGCATGGACGACCACGTCGCCAAGCCCGTCGTTGCCGAACAGCTGTTCGCCACGTTGTACGACTGGCTGTCCGGCGCGCGGCGCGTGCAGCACCGGGCGCCCCTCTGAAGCCTTGTTGACAGCGGGGTGACCGGATCTGGCGCCCGCTGCGGGGCTAGAGTCGTTGAGCCCGATGCGATGGCATCCGAGGAGGCGCCATGAAGACGTTTGTTTTCGGCCTGCTGGTTCTTTGCGGTCCCGTGCTCGCGCAAGCCCAGCAGCGGCTGGTGCTGACGACCGAGGAATATCCGCCCTACAACATGAGCGATGCCCAGGGCCGCGTCGTCGGCGTCTCGACCGAGATCGTCAAGACCCTGCTCGAAACCGCGGGCGTGGAGTACGAGGTGGCGGTCTATCCCTGGGCGCGAGCCATCGCGATGGCCCGCACGCAGGTCAACACCTGCGTGTACTCCATGTCGCGCACGCCCGAGCGTGAAGACCTGTACCGCTGGATCGGGCCGTTGGTGGCCAATGACTGGGCGCTGTTCGCGCGCAGCGGGGCCAGCCGCCCCGCGCACCTGGAGGAGGCGCTGAACATGCGCATCGGCAGCTACCAGGGCGACGCCATCGTCAGCTATCTGCAGACGCGCGGCTACGTGGTGGACGTTGCGCCCAGCGACGACGCCAACCCCAAGAAGCTGCTGGCCGGCCGCATCGATTACTGGGCTACCGGCCGGCTGATCGGCCAATACCGGCTCAAGCAGCAAGGCATCAGTGGCGTCGAGTCCGTCCTGATCTTCAACCGCACCGAGATGTACCTGGCCTGCCACAAGCAACTGCCGGACGAGCAGGTGAAGTTGCTCAACATGACGCTGCAACAGCTGGACAAGAAGGGCACGATCAAGAAGATCTACGCCGCCGCCGGCTACGGCTCCTGAGCGGCGCGCGCGGCCTGCCTATTGCGATTCCTTGATCAGCCGCCCCGAGCCGGCCTGCAGCGGCCGCGCGTTCATCGGGTAGAGCTTGGCGAAGATGCCCAGCTGCTGGCCGGACAGCGCGACCGGCTGGCGCATCACCATCCACAGCACGCCCTCGCTGCACGGCGGTGTCGTCAGCGAGCCCATGTAGGTGTAGTAGCCGCGCTCGGCGGGTAGCAACTGGTTCAGGTCGATCTGCACCTGGGCCGGCAGGGCCTCGCCCTTCTCCAGCGGCAGATTGGCCCAGATCGTCTGGATCAGCGGCTGGGGCTTGTTGTCGGGCCCGCGCTCCAGCAGCACGGCGACGACGGCCAGCCGGCCCTGCGCATCCTTGTGCACGAGGTGGGCCACCATCTCGAACTGCTTGCCGTTGACGCGTTCCTCGCTCGGGCGATGGAAGTGGAACTGCACGAGTTCGTAGCGCCGGCCCATGACCGTCAGGCCATTGCCGGGCGCCACGTTCACCTGGACGGTGTGGCCGTTGTCCAGCACCGAGAAGCTGCTGGCGCGGTAGTCGAAGGCCACCTTCTCGAGTTCGACGGCAATGCCCTCGCGGATGTCGATGGGGCTTTGGCGCGTGCCGACTGCGCAGAGCTTGTTCTCCGGCGCCAGCTCGGCCCAGCGCTCGGGCCCGATATCGCCGGCATAGCCCCAATGGGGTGGTGGCTTCACCTCGCCCTTGGCGGGCTTCGCCGACCTGGGTGTCGTCTTGGCGGTGGCGCCACCCTCGCCCTTGGTGGACAGACGCTCCGCCAGGCGCTGGCGCAGCACCTCGACAGGCTCCTTGGTGGGTTCCTCGGCCTGGGCGGCAAGCGCGAACAGGCAGGCGGCAACGAGTACGCGCTTTCTCATGCGCTGATTTTCGGCATCCCAGCCGCCGGCTTGAGCCGCGAGCCACGATATGCGCTACCAATTAGTTCGAGAACCAGCCCAATGTGCTGGCGCCTTGGTCACCTGCAATCTGGCAAATCTCCGCGTAAACACGGCTTCACCGCCCCATGCCGGCTTCGCTACATTGAAATGGTTGCGCTATCAGTCAACATAAAACAAGGATGGAGACATGCTGGATCTGGTCAAGTCATGGCGGGCGCGCCTCGCGTTGCGCGCCCTGGGAGCGCTGCTCCTCCTTTGCGGCGGCATGGCCGCGCAGGCCCAGGTGGTGCAGTCCACCTGGGAGGACGGCAGCGTGCAGGGCTGGGCGCCGTTCGGCGGCGTCACGCTCAGCAACAGCACCGCGGCGGCTCACGGCGGCACGCGCAGCCTGCTGACGACGGGCCGCACGGCCACCTTCAACGGCCCGAGCCTGAACCTGACCGGCAAGCTGGTCGCGGGCGCCACCTACCAGATCACGGGCTGGGCGCGCCTGGCAGCAGGCACACCCGCCACCCAGGTCAAGCTGTCCATGCAGCGCACGGCCGGCGGCTCGACAAGCTATGACAGCGTCGGCGCCAGCGCCGCCACCGGTGTCAGCGACAGCGCCTGGACTCAAATCACCGGCCTCTACGCCTTCGCCGAACCGGCGCCGAGCAATCTCGTGCTCTACGTCGAGGCAACCAGCGCGACGGCGGCCTACTACCTGGACGACGTCACGGTCACGCTGATCTCCGGCCCGCCCGGCCTGCCGCCCAACACGACCGGCCTCTCGTCCAACTTCGAAACCGGCACCCAGCAATGGGCCGGCCGCGGCGCCACGCTGGCGA
Organism: Roseateles sp. GW821-FHT02E12; assembly: GCF_059421665.1. NCBI lineage: Bacteria > Pseudomonadati > Pseudomonadota > Betaproteobacteria > Burkholderiales > Sphaerotilaceae > Roseateles > Roseateles sp. GW821-FHT02E12. The sequence continues at coordinate 2,147,225 of NZ_JBWKVK010000001.1, read as the reverse complement.
CGACGACGGACAGCGCCCACGGCGGCAACCAGTCCCTGCTGGCCACGGCCCGCCAGGGCACCTGGGCCGGCCCGTCCTACGACGTGAGCAACGTGATGTTCAACGGCTCGATCTACACGGTCACGGCCTGGGCCCGGCTGCCGGCCAGCGCCGGTACGGCCACGTCGCAGCTCAAGCTCAGCCTGCAGCGCGACGCCGGCACGATCACGACGTATCACACCGTCGTCAACAGCACGGCGGTGGGCGCCACGGCGTGGGTCAAGCTGTCGGCCACCTACTCGGTCGCGCTGGCCAACAGCAAGCTCACCCTGTATGTCGAGTCGGGCGACACCAACCCCTTCATGATCGACGACGTGCAGATCAGCTACGTGCCGCCGCCCAGCATCGAGACGGGGCTGCCCTCGCTGTCGCAGAGCCAGTCCGCCTATTTCCCTGTCGGCACCATCGCCTACAACGGCGGCATCAGCGGCGTGCAGGGCGACCTGGTCGTCAAGCACTTCAACAGCCTGGTGTCCGAGAACGACATGAAGTGGTCGTCGCTGCAGGCCCAGCAAGGCGTGTTCACGTACACGAACGCCGATGCCCAGGTCGCCTTCGCCAAGGCCAAGGGCCTGAAGCTGCGCGGCCACACGCTGGTGTGGCACGAGCAGGTGCCGGCCTGGGTGTTCCAGGACGCAGGCGGCGTGGCGCTGACGCCCTCGGCCGCGAGCAAGGCCCTGGTGCTGCAACGCGAGGTGGATCACATCACCGCCGTGCTCAACCACTTCGCGCCGAACGTCGCCAGCTTCTACGCCTGGGACGTCGCCAACGAGGTGGTCGATGCGTCGCAGGCCGACTGCATGCGCAAGAGCTCCTGGTACACGCTGACGGGCACCGACTTCATCGACACGGCCTTCCGCACCGCTCGCGCGCTGCTGCCGGCCAGCGTCAAGCTCTACTACAACGACTACAGCACGACGGACGCGCCCAAGCTCGCCTGCATCCACAAGCTGGTGGCCGGCATGAAGGCGCGCGGCGTGCCCGTCGACGGTGTGGGCCACCAGATGCACATCTCGCTGGGCTACCCCTCGCCCGGCGCGGTCGGCAGCATGGTGCGCTCGCTGGCCACGGCCTTCCCCGGCATCTCGCAGCAGGTGACGGAGATGGACATCAAGATCAGCGACAACGGGCCCTTCTACGCCGCGTATGAAGACATCCCGGCCGCCGTGCATGCCCAGCTCGGCTACGCCTGGCGCAACTACTTCAACACCTTCCGCCAGTTGAACGGCCTGATCGACTCGGTCACCATCTGGGGCCAGGCCGACAACCACACCTGGCTGAGCACCGGCGCGCGCGCCGAGGCGCCGCTGCTCTTCGACACCTCGCTGAAGGCCAAGCCGGCCTACTGGGGCATCGTCGACGCGTCCAGGCTGCCCGGCGCCAGCCTGAGCGGCACCATCGCCACCAAGGTCGGTACGCCGGATGCACGGGTCTGGACACTGAGCTTCAGCAACCCAGGCCCCGGCACGGCCTACGGCGTGCGCCTGGCCGGCCTGACGCTGCGCCAGACCGGCGGTGCGGCCTGCACACCGGTCGTCAAGACGCCCTTCCCCGTCTCGCTCGGCGACATCGCCAGCAGCGGCTCGGCAAGCACCAACGTCGTCATCGACTTCAGCACATGCCCGGCTCTGGCCGCCTTTGCCGTGGACGCGCCGTTCAACGCCGCCAACGGCTGGCACGGCGACCCCGCCAAGGGCTCGCCGGCCCTAAGCATCAGCCGCAGCAACCAGTTCCGCTGAATCCAACTCTTTCGAGCACCTCATGAAACGACTTCAACTGCTCTGCGCGGCCGCTGCCACGCTGCTCGCCACCGCGGCCCAGGCCGCGGTGCTGACCCTCTCGCCCGCCGCCCTCAGCGCACAACCCGGCGAGACCGCCGGCTGGGGCTTCACGCTGCTGAACGACGACACGGCCAACTTCCTGCTGGTCACCGGCACCGAGTTCTCGCTGGCGCCGGGCTCGGCCTTCGGCAGCTATGCCGACCTGCTGGCCTCACGGCCCGACTTCGTCGTGCTGGCGCCTCTGGCCAGCCTCAGCGAAAGCTATGACGCCGTGCTACCCGCCGGCGTCGGCCAGTTCAGCTTTGCGGCCTCGGCCAGCGGCCAGGTCGACGGCCAGGTGCAGCTGCACTACGCGCTGTTCTCGGTCGACCCCAACAGCGCGGCCTTCGACCCCGACCTGCATCTCGTCACCGCCGACGCGACCGCCTTTGCGCTGGCCAGCGTGCAGGCCGTGCCCGAGCCGGCGAGCTGGGCACTGTTCGGCGCCGCGGGCTTGTTGGCCCTGATGCGCCACCGATTGAGGGCTTAAGCCGGTATCGACTTCCGCACGCCGTACCAGGCTACCAGGCCCACCAGCATCAGGCCGGCCGATGCGACGGCCAGGGCCACGGTGGAATGCATGACCAGGGGCACCAGCAGGCCGGCGACCAACCCGTTGGCCGCCGAGCCGATGCTGGCCTGCAGCGACGAGGCCATGCCGCGGCGCTCGGGCACCTGGTCCAGCACCAGCAGCGTGACGACGGGCACCATCAGTGCCCAGCCGAAGGCGAACAGGCCCACGATGGGCAGGGCCCAGAAGGCGCTCAGCGGCACGAACAGGTTGAGCAGCACATTGGTGATCGACACCGCCACCATGATGCGAAAGCCCCGCATGATCTGGCGCTTCGGGCTCATCGTGCCGGCCAGCCGGCCGCTGACCGCCGCGCCGGCCATGATGCCGCCGATGGAGCACAGGAAGAACCAGAAGAACTCCTGCGGCGCGAAGCCCAGGTGCTCGCCCAGGAAGACCGGCGTGGCCAGCACGTAGAGGAACAAGCCGTTGAACGGGATGCCGCTGGCCAGCACCAGCATCATGAACTGGCGGCTGCTGCACAGCCGCCGGTACTCGCGCATCAGCGTGCCCACATGGAAGGATTGCCGCATGTTGGCGTGCAGCGTCTCGGGCAGCAACCGCCAGTTGGACACCAGCAGGGCGGCACCGACCGCGGCCAGGAACCAGAAGATGGAATGCCAGTCGGCGTGCACGAACAGGAAGCCGCCCACCATGGGCGCGATGGCCGGCGCCACGCCGAAGAAAAGCGTCACCTGCGACATCACGCGCTGCGCGTCTGCCGGCGGGAACATGTCGCGGATGATGGCGCGTGACACGACGATGCCGGCGCCCGCCGACATGCCCTGCACCGTGCGCCAGAACACCAGCTGGCCGATGGAGCCGGCCACCGCGCAGCCCACGCTCGCCCCCGTGAACACCGCCAGGCCGATCAGCACGACGGGCCGGCGGCCGAAGCAGTCCGACAGCGCGCCGTGGAAGAGGTTCATGAAGGCGAACCCCAGCAGATAGGCTGATAGCGTCTGCTGCATCTGCACCGGCGTCGCATCCAGCGCCGCCGCAATGCCCGAGAAGGCCGGCAGATAGGTGTCGATGGAGAAGGGCCCCACCATGGCCAAACAGGCCAACAGCACGGACAGGGCCCAGCGAGGCGCGCGCCACAGGCGGCTGGCTTCAGGATTCATCGAGGCGGTCGGGTAGACGTGCGGAGCGGCCGCGGGTTCGCGGCCGCAGGTCAGTGTATCGACCCGACTCGATGCGCGCTGTCGTCAGCGCGTCTCAGGCGAACCCGTGGCGCGGCTGGCCCGTCTTGAACTGCGCGATGACCTCCAGCAGCCCGGCCGCCTGCTGCTGCAGGCTCTCGGCTGCCGCAGCGCTTTCCTCGACGAGCGCCGCGTTCTGCTGCGTGCCCTGGTCGATGGAGGCGACTGCCTGGTTGACCTGGCCGATGCCGCTGCTCTGTTCGGTCGCCGAGGCATTGATCTCCGCCATCAAGTCCGTCATGCGGCGCACCTGGCTGACGATGTCGCCCATCGTCGTGCCGGCCTCGCCGACGAGCTGGCTGCCCGCTTCCACCTTCTCGACGCTGGCGCCGATCAAGCCCTTGATCTCACGCGCCGCCTGCGCGCTGCGCTGGGCCAGGGCCCGCACCTCGCCCGCCACGACCGCAAAGCCGCGGCCCTGCTCGCCGGCGCGGGCCGCTTCCACCGCGGCGTTCAGCGCCAGGATGTTGGTCTGGAAGGCGATGCCGTCGATGGTGCCGATGATGTCGGCGATCTTGCGGCTGGAGTCGCTGATCTCGCCCATCGTCGTGACGACGCGCTGCACGACATCGCCGCCGCGGCCTGCCACTTCCGTCGCCGCGCTGGCCAATTTGCTGGCCTGGCGTGAGCTCTCGGCCGTCTGCTGCACGGTGGACGTCATCTGCTGCATGGACGCTGCCGTCTGCTGCAGCGCGCTGGCCTGCTGCTCGGTGCGGCTGGACAGGTCGTGGTTGCCGCTGGCGATCTGTTGCGACGCCGTCGAGATGCTGTCGGCCGACTCGCGCACGCGGCCCACCATGTCAACCAGGCCGTCGTTCATGCGCTTGAGCGCTGCCAGCAGTTGGCCGGTTTCGTCGTCGCTGTCGATGACGATGTCGGAGCTCAGGTCGCCCGAGGCCACGGCCTCGGCCAGCAGCACGGCCCGCTGCAGCGGCCGCGTGATGGCATTGCTCAACATCCAGCCCAGCAGCACGGCGGCGCCCACCGCGGCGAGGCTGACGCACACCATCAGGATGCGGTCACTGCCGTAGGCGCTTTCGGCCTGCTGCACGCGCAGCTGAGCCTGCTGGGTCTCGTACTCGATGTAATCGTTGGTTGCCTTCAGCAGGGCGGCCAGCAGCGGCCGGCATTCGGCGTTCATCTTGGTCACGGCTTCGTCGCGCTTGCCGTCCAGGGCCATGCCAACGATGGCCAGCGCCACCGGACCGTACTGGGCCTCGACACGCTCCATCTCGCCCACCAGGGCGGTGTCGCGCTCGCTCACATCGCTCGCCTTGGCCAACGCCTGCTTGAGCTTGGCCAGCGACTTCTGCATGTCTTCGTGCGCCTTGACGACGGCCACTTTTTCGACATCGCGGTCGGCCGGCGCCGTCACCAGCACCAGGTTGCGCGCCGCAATGGCCCGCCGCGCCGCGGCGTTGCGCACTTCGTTGGCCAGGCTCTCGCGGTCACCCACGCCTTCCAGAAAACCGGTGAAGCGCCCGTTGGAGCGGCTCAGCGAATTCAAGGCCAGGCCCGACACCAGCAGCACGACGGCCGCCAGCAACGCAAACCCAAGCATCAGCTTGGACCGCAGACGCAGATTGCTCAACTTCATCGCAATACTCCCTTAGGCATGGCCCAGCACAGAGTCCGGCAGTCGATTGGGCGTATCGGCGTACCGGTGAAACTCCAATTTGGTCGACTGAAATCGATATCACAAGGACGCCCAGCGGGGGCGCCGTGACTTAAAGCCGTAGCGACTGGTAGCGGCAGCATGCCGCTGCGCTCTAGAGCGGGGAAACGTTTGCTGGCACGACCGTCCAAGCAAAACAGTGGCCGACAGGGCGCCGACGTTGGCGCCAGCCCTGGCCAGAGCATGAACCTGATCCACGCTTGTGTGGGACCATTTTTTTCTCCCTGCCGCATGCAGCGCACGCGGCTGATCCGAATGTCGATGATCTGGCGTTGACGCGCCAGCCTAACGTCACGACAACGCGTAATCTAGCCGCCGCCTGGGCGCTTGACCAGGGGGAGAAAGGTATAAGAAAGAAAGAGTGAAGCAAGCCGATAGGCCGGATTCTGTGCACCGCCCTAACCTTGCGGTTGAGACGATGTGACCGCCATTCCTCTGGGCCGGACATCACTGCCCGGCTCGGTGCCACCTACCCGCCAGCTCTGCGAGCCGCATCAACGCTGGCCTACTTGGTGTTGCTGCGCGTAGAGATTGCCCGTTTCACCTCTATCGGGCAGAGCCCGACAGAGGTGCTATTCGGTTCGCGCTTTCGCGCGATGTGGCGGGGCTTTCGCCCCACCTCACGCCAGCTTGCGCTGGCGCCTCATAGACCACCCATCGGGGTGTCCCAACAGAACTCGTCTCTGTTGCTCTGATCCTCGGCTTTCGCCGGGCAGCCGTTAGCTGCTACGCCGCTCTATGCAGTCCGGACCTTCCTCCAGGGCCATGTTTCCATGATTGCCCCAGCGGCGGTCTGGCTTGCTTCACACTACTGATTATCCCCGCATCACCGACAGGAGAGCCCATGAAGGCCAGCAGCGTCCTCGACACCATCGGCAACACGCCCCACATCCGGCTGCAGCGCCTGTTCAGCGGCGCGCAAGTCTGGGTCAAGTCGGAACGCAGCAACCCCGGCGGCTCGATCAAGGACCGCATCGCCCTGTCCATGGTGGAGGACGCCGAGGCGCAAGGCCTGCTGAAGCCCGGCGGCACCATCATCGAACCGACCTCGGGCAACACCGGCGTCGGCCTCGCGATGGTCGCGGCCGTGAAAGGCTACAAGCTCATCCTCGTCATGCCCGACAGCATGAGCGTCGAGCGCCGCCGCCTGATGCTGGCCTACGGCGCCAGCTTCGACCTGACCCCCCGCGAGAAGGGCATGAAGGGCGCCATCGCCCGCGCCCGCGAACTGCTGGAGCAGCACCCGGGCTCGTGGATGCCGCAGCAGTTCGAGAACGCGGCCAACCCGGCGGTGCACGTCAAGACGACGGCGCAGGAGATCCTGCGCGACTTCCCTGAAGGCCTCGACGCGCTCATCACCGGCGTGGGCACGGGCGGCCACATTACCGGCTGCGCGCAGGTGCTCAAGAGCGCCTGGCCGCAGCTCAAGGTCTATGCGGTGGAGCCCACCGCCTCGCCCGTCATCAGCGGCGGCCAGCCCAGCCCGCATCCCATCCAGGGCATCGGCGCGGGCTTCATCCCGGCGGTGCTGGACACGGCGCTGCTGGACGGCGTCATCCAGGTCGAAGCCGAAGCGGCACGGGAATTCGCCCGCCGCTGCGCTCGCGAGGAGGGCCTGCTGGTGGGCATCTCCAGCGGTGCGACGCTGGCGGCCATTGCCCAGAAGCTGCCCGATCTGCCCGCAGGCGCCCGGGTGCTGGGCTTCAACTACGACACCGGCGAGCGGTATTTGTCCGTGGACGGCTTCCTGCCCCAGACCTAGACGCCTGAGCAGCAGAGGGCGCAGCCGCCCTCCGCCGTTCACGCGGCGCTCACTCGCTGCCGTCGTCGTCGCCTGCCCCCTCGTTGTCCTTGCGTGCCTGGCGGGCGAGCTCGGCCTTGAGCGGCTTCAGCGATTCAATCAGCGATTCGGGCGACTGGGTGCCGACGATGCGCAAGGCCGGCGGCGGCAGGCTGGCCAGGTAGGGCGGGCCGAAGACGTATTGCTGCTCCTGGCGGTTGCCCACCTGCAGGCCCAGCCCGAGCAGGAGCAAGGCCGCGATGCCGCCGTTCAACGTGCGCCGCGCCCCCGGCCACACTAAGCGGGCATGCCAGGCGATCAACACCGCAGCACCCACCGGCGTGGCCAGCGATTCCAGAGTCATCAAACGCGGCAGGGAGAAGGCGTAGGCCAGCACCGGCAGCAGCCACTCCAGCACCTGCAACGCAACGATGACGACCAGCGCGCGGCGCAGGTGGGTCGTGAACGGGAAGCGGTGCTGGAAGATCTGGCTGGCCAGCGACCACAGCCCAGCCCAGCCGAGGATGAAGGCCAGCGGCGCGAGCAGCGGCGACGCGTAGTCCACCCAGCGCGCATCGGGGTCCACGGCGCTCCAGCGGTCTACCCACTGGAAGAACACCATCGACAGCAGCAGCAGCGGCACCAGCGCCCAGTGGCGCGTCTTGTCCACGAGAAGCAGGTGTTCAGGTGCGAGCACGTCCGCGCTGGTGCGCAGGCGCAGCGAGCAGCCGGCGAGCTGGAAGGCGCCGCCTTCGGGCAGCGAGGCCTCGTCACCCGCCGCCAGGCGCTTGCCGGCGACCGAGCCGCCATTGCGGCTGCCCAGCAGCTTCAGCCGCACGCCGCCTTCGGGCGTGAGGTGCAGCTCGGCATGCTCGGCGGCCAAGTGGCCGTCGTCCAGCACGATGTCGCAGGCCGGCGAGCGGCCGATGCGCACCGGCCAGTGCGTCACGCGCTGCACGAGGGCGACGCGGCCATCCCGGCCCAGCAGTTCGACGACGGCAGCGGCAGGCGCGGGCGGAGCAGTCACTTCTTCGGGCATCACTTGGCCTTGCTGCTGTTCGTCCACGCGAAGCCCTCCAGGTAATGCGCAGCGAGCTTGAGCGCGTTGTCGAAACTGACGCCACGGGCGTCGAAGCGGCCCAGGGCGCCTTCCTTGGCGGCGTCCACCGTCGTCACGAGCACGCTGAGGTCATGCAGGCCGTCCAGCTTGCGGTAGGCGCGCAGGCAGACGACGGCGCGCAGCGGCAGGCCGTCGCGGTCGACGAACTGCTCCTTGCAATAAGGCGCCGTGCGCGACTTGTCGGCAGCGCCCAGGCGCTCGTTGCGGAAGCTCCCCGAGTACTGGCGCGCAAAGCGCAGCGCGCCCAGCTTGCTACCGTCATAGGCCTCGTGGGACATGTCCAGCCAGCCGGTCTGCAGATTGCCGCTGACAAACAGGGCATGGTCCATGCGGCATTGCGAGCGCTCGAAGCTCAAGCCCTTGGAATCGGCCGCCGTGCCCCGGCCCCAGCAGCGCATGAAGTCTTGCTTGGGCACCGGCAACCGGTAGCGGTCGTGGTTGGCGCTTTCCCAGGGTGCGCTCAGGAAGCGGGTGACGAGTTCGTCCTGGTAGCGCGTCAGCTGCTCGCGCAGCCGGCTCCAGGCCGCGGTGCGGATGGGCTTGGCGGTGAGGCTGCGCTGGACCAGCGCTGAAGCGAACTCACCGGGCACGAGGAAGCTGACCTGCTGGGCAAACAGCAGCGTCGACACGTTGACGCCGACGACGAGGCCGTCTTCGTCTAGCACCGGGCCGCCGCTCATGCCGGGGTTGATGCCGCCGGCGTAGTAGATCAGCGGGTCGAAGCTGCGCTCCACCAGGCCGTTGTAGTTGCCCTCGACGACGGCGAAGGCGACGTCGTGCGGGTTGCCCATCGAGTAGATGCGCTCACCCTTGGCCAGCGGCTGGGCCTGCGGCCTGAAGGCCAGTGCGCCTCGGCCCTTGAGGCCGCTACCCTTGCCGTCATCGACGGCGCGCAGCAGCGCCAGGTCGCGGCGGGCGTCGAAGTCCAGCAGCTCCAGCGCGCCGCTCTGGCCGTCGGTCGTCGCGTAGCGCAGCCGGTAGCTGTCGGGCTCCAGCGCGAACTGGCTGATGACGTGATAGTTGGTGACGACATGGCCGTCGTCGCTGACCACAAAGCCCGAGCCCACCGAGGCCTGGCTGTCCTGGGTCTTGAGCAGCGTGCGGATCTGCAACAGCTGGCTCTTGCTGCGCTCGTACAGCCGCCGCGCGCTGGCCGACACCGTGGGCGGTGGCTGCTGGGCTTGCTGGGCTGGCGAAACAGCGGCGGGCGCGGAGGCGGCGGGCGGCGGCGACTGTGCGCCGGCGACGCAGGCCAGGCCGGCGACGGCAAGGCCCAACAACGACTTCAAACAGGACTTCATCAACAAGCGAGACCTCCCCGGGGGCGGGCGTCGATGCTAGCTGCTTTGAGCAGAAGCCCTGGCGGGCCGCCTGTAAGCCCCGTGACGCATTCGCCGGCCCGCGGTCGGGCGCGGTCAGCCGTGGCCGAAGCGAACCTGGTTGGGCGTCTTTTCCGGCTGCAGCTGGAAGGCCTTCGGGTGCTTGCGGAACAGCTTGGTCGAGGGCGCCGTCTTGGGCAGCAGCCCGGCTTCCTTCAGCGCCTTGGCGGCAGCGCCGAGGTCATGCCACTGGCCATCGGTCAGCTTCGGGCAAGTCGCCAGGATGGCGTTGATCTCCCTCGCTGCGGCGACGTTGGCGTCGACAGGGGCCGGCGCGGCGGCCTGCTTCGGTGCAGGTGCCGCTACCGGCTTGGGCGTCGGCGTTGGCGTCGGCGCTGCTACCGGCTTGGGTGCCGGCGCAGGCGCGGGCATCGGCTTGGGAGCCGGCGCCGCGGCCTTGGGCGGCGCGGCCTTCTTGGCGGCAGGCCGGCGGGCCGCAGCCTTTCTTGCGGGCTCGCGCTTGGGCGAAGACTTACCGCTGTCGTGGGCCAGCTCGTTGAACTGGTCGTAGATCTGGATCACGCCGTCGCCCGTCTTGCCTTGCTGGCCGAAGCCGCGCAGCCAGGCGCCCTTCTCGCGCAGCCTCAGCACCAGCGGCGCAAAGTCGCTGTCGGAGGACACCAGCACGATGACGTCGGGCTTCTCGGTGATGGCCAGGTCCATCGCGTCCACGGCCATGGCGATGTCGGTCGAGTTCTTGCCGATGGCCAGGTTGACGATGGCGCGCAGGCCCAGGCGCTTCAGGAAGCCTTGGTGGTTCTGGGCCTGCTCGGCATTGCAGTAGGCGCGGCGGATGTGGACGGCCTCGTAGTCCTTGAAGGCCATCTGCAGGGCTTGCTCGATGACGTCGGTGGCGACGTTGTCGAAGTCGACGAGGAAGGCAACTTTCTTCATGCGATGAGTTTCCAGTTCAGGGTTTCGCCGCCGCGCAGGGGCTTGAGCTGTGCTTCGCCGAACGGCACGGCACTGGGCAGCGTCCAGGGCTCGCGCTTGAGCGTCACCGTGCCGGTGTTGCGCGGCAGGCCATAGAAGTCGGGGCCGTGGTGGCCGGCAAAGGCGTCGAGCTTGTCCAGCGCGCCTATACCTTCGAAGGCCTCGGCATACAGCTCCAGCGCCGAGATGGCCGTGAAGCACCCGGCACCGCAGACCGAGTTTTCCTTCAACTGAGCGGCGTGCGGCGCGCTGTCGGTGCCGAGGAAGAACTTCGGCAGGCCGGAGGCTGCGGCCTTCAGCAGCGCCTGGCGGTGCTCCTCGCGCTTGAGCACCGGCAGGCAGTAGTAGTGCGGGCGCAGGCCGCCGGTGAAGATGGCGTTGCGGTTGTAGAGCAGATGCTGGGGCGTGATGGTGGCGGCCGTGAAGCGGTCGCTCTCCGTCACGTACTCGGTGGCTTCCTTGGTCGTGATGTGCTCGAACACGACCTTCAACTCAGGCATGGCCGCGCGCAGCGGCTTCATGACGCGCTCGACAAACACGGCCTCGCGGTCGAAGACGTCGATGTCGCCATCCGTCACTTCGCCGTGCACCAGGAACAGCAGACCCTCGCGCTGCATGGCTTCCAGCGTCTTGTAGGTCTTGCTGATGTCGGTCACGCCGGCATCGCTGTTGGTCGTGGCGCCGGCCGGGTAGAGCTTGAGCGCGACGACGCCGGCGTCCTTGGCACGCTTGATCTCGTCCGGCGGCGTGTTGTCCGTCAGGTACATCGTCATCAGCGGCTCGAAGGCTAAGCCCTCGGGCAAGGCGGCCAGGATGCGCTCGCGGTAGGCCACGGCCTGGGCGGCCGTCGTGATCGGCGGGCGCAGATTGGGCATGACGATGGCGCGGGCGAACTGGCGCGCCGTGTAGGGCAGCACGCTGGCCAGCGCCGCCTCGTCGCGCAGGTGCAAGTGCCAGTCGTCAGGTCGGGTGAGGGTAAGGATGTCACTCATGGCGCGAGATTGTCGTCGCCAGGAGGAGGCACACTTCGGCTCTGATTGAAAGGAGCTTGCTTCCCCTCATGAACACCCCAAAACGTCTGGCCGGCACCCTCGTCCTGCTCGCGCTGTTTGGCGGCGCCCTGTTTTTTGCGTTGCGCGCCAATGACGAAACCAAGCAGATCGCCCAGGAGCAGGCCGCCATCGCGACGGCCGAGCCGCTCAGGGGCTTGATCGCCGTCGACGTGGAGGCGTTCTTCAAGGACGAGCGGGTGAGCAAGGTGCTGGCCCAAGGCAAGCTCCCGGTGCAGGTGGCCCGCGTGGGCAGCCGTGACATGGCGGCCAAGATCGGCGCGGCCGACCAGCCCGACTTCTTCATCGCCAGCGGCGTGGTGGCCGCCAACATGATTGCCGACGCCGCCCGCAAGGCCGGCAAGACGGCGACGCAGACCTCGCCCTTCCACACGCCGCTGGTCGTCGCGTCGTGGGAGCCGGTCGCCAAGATCCTGGCCGCCAACGGCATGGCCAAGGCGCAGGCGCCCAAGGTCTACAGCCTAGACATGGAGAAGCTCACGCAGGCCATGCTGGCCAAGCAGCGCTGGCGCGACCTGAAGGGCAGTGGCGAGTACGCGGTGTCGCGCAGCGTGCTGGTGAGCACGACCGACATCCGCCGCAGCAACTCGGCTGCCATGTACCTGGCGCTGACCTCGGCCGCGCTGAACGGCGACGTGGTGGCCGACCGCACTGCCGCGCAGAAGTACGCGACCCAGCTGGCCGAGCTGTTCAAGCGCCAGGGCTTCCAGGAGAACTACGTCAACGGCGCCTTCGATGACTACCTGTCCATCGGCATGGGCAAGACGCCGCTGACCTTCATCTACGAGGCGCAGATGGTGGCTCAGGCGCAGAAGGGCGGCGTACGGCCCGAGATGGTGCTGATGTATCCCCAGCCCACCATCGTCAACAAATGGGTGCTGGTGGCGCTGAACGAGCGCGGCAAGCAACTGGCCGAACTGCTGGCCACGAACAAGACGCTGCAGGCGGTGGCGCTGGAGCAGGGTTTCCGCACCGGCGACACGGCCGCGTTTGCCGCCGCCACGCAGAAGGCCGGCCTGGCCGTGGACGTGAAGATGAACCAGGTCATCGACCCGCCGGGGTTCGACCTGATGTTTGAAATGATCGACATCGTCAGCCGGGAGATGAACCAGTGATGCGCCGTGCCCTACTGCTGTTGAGCTTCACGCTGCTGGCCGCCTGCGGCAAGAAGCCGGAGCCTGATGTTCCCGCCGCGCCCGCCCCGACCGCACAGGCCGGCGCCACGCTGCAGGTGCTGGCCACCAGCGACCTGAAGGACATCGAGCCGCTGGCCGCCCAGATCAAGTCGGCCACCGGCGTGGACGTGCAGTTCCGCTTCGGCGGCACGATGGAGAGCACCCAGGAAGTGCTCAGCGGCGACAGCGGCAGCAACGCCAAGCCCGACGTGGCCTGGTTCGCCAACGCCAAGTACCTGCTCAGCGACGCAGCCGGCCAGGGCAAGGTCAAGGTGCAGGAAAAGATCATGCTGTCGCCCATGGCTGTGGGCGTCAGCAAGAGCGACGCGGCCAAGAACGGCTGGGACAAGCCCGATGCCAAGCTCACCTGGGCCGACATCACCCGCGCCGCCAAGACGGGCAAGCTGCAGTACGCGCTGTCCAACCCGGCCACCAGCAACCAGGGCTTCATGGCCCTGCTGGGCGTGGTGGCCGCGGCCGGCGGCAAGGGCGAGGCGCTGACCGCCGCCGACGTGGACCGCGGTGCGATTGCCGACTTCCTGAAGGGCTACAAGATCGTGGGCGACAACTCCACGTATCTGGCCGAGCAGTTCATCAAGGGCCAGGGCACGCGCGCCAATGCCTTCATCAACTACGAGAGCTGGCTGCTGACGTTGAACGCCAGCGGCAAGCTGCGCGAGCCGCTGCATCTCATCTACCCGTTCGAAGGCGTGGCCACGGCGGACTACCCGTTCATGCTGCTCAACGAGGCCAAGCGCGCCGACTACCTGAAGGTCGTCGAATACCTGAAGGGCGACACCGCGCAGCTGTGGCTGGCGCGCCAGACGCTGCGCCGCCCGATGCGCGCCGAAGTGGCCGCCAAGGTGGCCGACATCCTGCCGGCGCGCGGCTTCCAGGTCGAGCTGCCGTTCTCGCCCGACCGGCAGTTGGCCGACGGCCTCATCGACGCCTACCTGAACGAGTTCCGCAAACCGATTGCCAGCACCTTCGTGCTGGACACCAGCGGCAGCATGCAGGGCAAGCGGCGCGAGCAGTTGGTCGAGGCCATCCACTACCTGGCCGGCGCCGACGTATCGCTGACCGGCCGCGTCGCCAAGCTGACCAACCGCGAACGGCTGTGGTTCCTGCCCTTCAGCGACAAGCCGCGCGCGCCGGTGCCTTTCGAGATCCCGGCCGGCAGCAAGGTGGCCAAGGGCGTGCTGCCGCAGGCCGACACCGAGGCCAAGCGCGCCGAGCTGCAACGCGTGAGAGACGCCGCCGACGGCCTGCAGATGGCTGGTGGCACCGCCCTCTACGACGCAGTGCTGGCCGGCTTGCAGCACATGCTGGAAGAGCGCAAGCGCAACCCCGAGTACCAGTACTCGGTGGTGGCCTTTACCGACGGCAAGAACAACATGGGCCGCAAGCTCGAGGACTTCAAGCGCGCCTACGAACAACTGCCCGAGGACGTGCGTGGCATTCCCGTCTTTATGGTGCTGTTCGGTGAAGCCCAGGAGGGCGACCTGAAGGAGCTGGTGAGCATCACCGGTGGCCGGGTCTTCGACGCGCGCAAGACACCGCTGTATGCGGTGTTCAAGGACATCCGGGCTTATCAATGAGCGGACTCATCAGATGGCTGAATGCGCCCGCCAACTGGTGCGGCCTGCTGGCGGCCACCGGCGTGCTGGTACTGAAGGCACTGGGCTTTCTGGGCGGCTGGGGTCTTGGCGTGGCAGCGCTCGGCTATGCCGTTGGCCTGGTTGGCGGCGCGCTGTGGTGGGGCTGGCCCAGCACCAAGGAAGATGACTGGGAGGCGCTGAACTTCGCGGACGAAGGCGATGCCCGAGAGGCCATGGGCCGGGCGCTGAGCGGTGTGCGCGGACTGACCGAGCACAACCCGGGCGGCCGCATCCCGGCGCCACTGGCCCAGCGCATCAAGCAGCTGTGCCAGCGCCTGGAAGGCCTGCTCGACCAGTGGGAGCGCAGCAAGGGTCATCTCAGCCTGCAGGAGACCTTCCACGCGCGCCACATCGCCATCAGCTATCTGCCGCAGGCGCTCAACACCTACCTCAGCATCCCGGCGCAGTTCGCCACCACCAAGCTGCTGGCCAACGGCAAGACGGCGCAGACCACCTTCGAGGGCGTGCTGGCCGAGCTGGAGCTGAAGGTGGAGCAGCTCGGCGACGATCTCGCCTCGCAGGACGCCCAGGCCTTCCTGCGCCACAGTGAATTCCTGAACCAGAAGTTCGGCAACAAGGACATCGCATGAACACGACCACCACCACCGCGACCGCCGCCCCCACCTTCACGCTGACCCCGCCCGAGGTCATCACGCCGGTGCAACCGGCCGCCGCCGTCGAGGCCGTGCCGCTGAAGGCTGAGGTCAGCACTCAGGTGGACGCGCAGGTGCAGCGCTTCATCGAGGCGCTCGAGAAGGAAGACCTGCACAGCGAGCCCTTCAAGGCCAAGCTCGACAGCGCCTTCCAGCTCGGCCGCCAGGAGATCAGCTTTGCCGCCGGCCTGATGCAGGGCAGCCTGATGCAGCGCAATTTCGTCGGCGCGACGGACACGCCGGCCTACAAGGCCATCGCCGCCATCCGCGGCCAGCTCGACGAGCTCAACCCCGGCAAGGACGGCGACCTGCTGCAGCCGCGCAAGCTGCTGGGGCTGATACCCTTCGGCAACAAGCTGGAGGCCTATTTCCGCCGCTTCCAGTCGGCCAGCTCGCAGCTGCAGACGGCCATGACCCAGCTCTACGCCGCCAAGGACGACATCCAGCGCGACGTCGTCGACATCGAGGCCACGCGCGCCAAGCTTTGGGACGCGATGCAGAAGCTCGCCGCCGCCGCGCGCTTCGCTCGCGTGCTGGACGAGCGCCTGGCCACGCGGGTGCAGCAGCTGCAACCCACCGACCCGATGAAGGCCAAGGCGCTGGAGCAGGAGGTGCTGTTCTACGCGCGCCAGAACCTGGCCGACATCCAGACCCAGCAGGCCGTCTGCGTGAACGGCTACCTGGCGCTGGACGTGCTGAAGAAGACCGGCCGCGAAATGATGATCGGCTGCGACCGCGTGGCCACCACCGGCATGAGCGCCCTGGCCGTGGCCCAGACCGTGGCGCGCGCCACCGGCAACCAGATCGAGGTCATGCAGATGCTGCAGGGCGTCAACAAGACCATCGGTGACCTGATCAGCCAGACCGGCACGGCGCTGAACCAGCATGTGGACGCGACGGCCGAGTTCTCGTCCAACCCCATGCTGGGCATCCAGCAGATCCAGTCGATGTTCGACCAGACCTTCCAGGCCATGGACGCGATGGACAACTTCCGCAGCAAGGCCATCGAGACGATGGGCACCAACAACAAGCTCATTCAGGAACAGCTGCAGCGCTCCGAGGGCTATCTGGACCGCGTGCGCCAGCAGCAGGCCAAGGCGGCGGTGGCGGGCGCGGCCATCGACGGTCCGGTCAAGCTTTGAGCTAAATAGCGAGGTGATCGGCCAGCAGGCCGGTCAACCAGTCCATGAACACGCGCACCCGCCGCGGCGTGTGGCGGCGCTGGCTCATGACGAGCTGCACCGGTAGCGGCGCCGGCTCGTAGCCTTCCAGCAGGCGCACGAGGCGCCCGTCCGCCACGGCCGCCGCCATGCCCACGCAGGGTGCCTGCACGATGCCCATGCCGTTCAGCGCGGCAACCTCGTAGGCGTCGGTGTGGTTGACGGCGACGCGGGACGGCAGGCTCAGGCTGTGCGGCCGGCCCTCGGCGTCCACCCAGTCGAAGCGCGCGCGGCGGTCGGCCCAGGTCTGGCTGTAGTGCACCAGCTCATGGCCCTGGGCGACCAGATCCTCCGGCGTGGCCGGCGTGCCGCGGGCGGCGAGATAGGCCGGGCTGGCGACATTCATCATCTTCAACTCGCCCACCGGCTTGGCCACCAGCATGGGGTCGTGCACGGCGCCCACGCGCAGCACGCAGTCGAAGCCCTCTTCCACCAGGTCCACGCGCCGGTCCGTGCAGCTCACCTCGACCTGCAGGCCCGGGTGGGCGGCCAGGAAGGCGGGCAGCGCCGGCAGCACGGCGTCCAGCGCCAAACGTACCGGTAGGTCAACGCGCAGCCGGCCGCCCAGCTGCTGGTCTTGCTGGAACAAGGCCTCGATCTCGCCCGCGTCGGCCAGCAGCGTGCGGGCTCGCTCGGCGAGCAGCTCGCCGTCCGACGTCAGGCTGACGCGTCGCGTCGTGCGCTGGAAGAGCCGCGTACCCAGCTTGGCCTCCAGCTCGCGCACGATCTGGCTGACCCGGCCCTTGGGCAGACCCAGCTCATCGGCGGCACGGCTGAAATGGGCCAGCTCGGCCACCTGCATGAAGACGCGAAGCGCTGCGAGGTCCAGATTGGTTGACATTCAAAGCACAGTCATTTCAATTCAGGCAACTTTATCCAAATTGATGTGAACAATAAATTTCAGTCCGTCCCACAACACCCCTGACGGAGCTGACATGACTTCCACCCCCATCACCCTCATCACCGGCGGCAGCCGCGGCCTGGGCGCGCAGATGGCGCTCGCGCTGGCCCGCGACGGCCACGACATCGTGCTGACCTACCGTGAGGCCGCCTCGGCCGCGAACACCGTCGTCGCCCAGATCCAGGCCCTCGGCCGCCGCGCGCTGGCCCTGCCGCTGGATGTGACCGAAGCGGCCGGCTTCGGCGCCTTCGCCGACCGCGTGCGCCATGGCCTGCACTCCTGGGGCGCAACCCAGCTCGACGGCCTCGTCAACAACGCCGGCGCCGGCGCTCACGCCAGCTTTGCCGAGACAACGCCGGCCCAGTTCGACAGCATGGTCGCCATCCACCTGAAGGGCCCGTTCTTCCTGACCCAGGCCCTGCTGCCTGTGTTGGCCGACAACGCCCGCGTGCTCAACATCTCCAGCGGCCTGGCCCGCTTCACGATTCCCGGCTACGCCGCCTACGCGGCCATGAAGGGTGCGATGGAGGTGCTGAGCCGCTACCAAGCCAAGGAGTTGGCGGCGCGCGGCATCCGCGTCAACACGCTGGCACCCGGCGCGATCGCAACCGACTTCGGCGGCGGCGCGGTGCGCGACAACGCGGAGCTGAACCGCTTCGTCGCCTCCGTCACGGCGCTGGGCCGCGTTGGCGAGGCCGAGGACATCGGCGGCGCCGCGGCCGCGCTGATGCGCCCGGGCGCCGGCTGGATCACCGGCCAGCGCATCGAGGCCTCGGGCGGCATGTTCCTCTAACCCTGACGCCGAGCGGGGCTGAGGCATCCATTGCAGGGGCGGCGCACGTATAAACCGTCCGCCCCCCAACCTTCTGGAGATGCCATGACCCGTCACGCCCTCACGCTTGCCGCTACTGCCACGCTGCTTGCCGCCTGTGCCACCGCGCCCATGGAACCCATGGGCCCGCCGGCCAAGGAGATGATCTACGCGGTGACGGCGGATGCCCAGCTGCTGGTTCAGTTCAACGCCGGCCAGCCGCAGAAGACGCTGTCCAGCAAGCCGTTGACCGGATTTGTCGCGGGCGACAAGCTGGTGGGCATCGACTACCGCGTGGCCAAGGGCCAGCTCTTCGGCCTGGGCGCCAGCGGCCAGCTGTACCGCATCGATACCAAGACCGGCACGCTCAGCACCATCGGCACGCCCAACGCCCTGCCCAAGGACGGCGTGACCGAATGGGGTTTCGACTTCAACCCGACGGTGGACCGCATCCGCGTCGTCAATGACGCCGGCTACAACCTGCGCCTGCACCCGGACACCGGCGCCGTCGTCGACGGCAACCCCAACGAGCCCGGCGTGCAGTTCGACGGCCGCCTGGCTTATGACGCCGCGGACGCGAACGCCGGCAAGACACCGGGCGTCGTGGCGGCCGGCTACACCTACAACAAGGACAACGACAAGATCACGACCAACTACGCGCTGGACGGCCGCCAGGGCGTGCTGGTGCATCAAGGCAGCAAGGAAGGCGTGCAGCCGGTCGTGTCGCCGAACACGGGCAAGCTCTACACCGTCGGGTCGCTGGGCATCGGCAGCTTCCAGCGCGCGACGCTGGACATCTCCGACCTGTCGAACGCGGCCTACGCGGCCATCACGGCGGATGGCAAGTCGAGCTGGTACCGCGTTGACCTGGCGACGGGCAAGGCGACGCGCATCGGTACCGTCGAGGCCGGTGCGGTTGTGGGCGCGGCGATCGAGCCTTGAGGCGCTTGGCTAGGCCGCGCCGCGCGCCTGCTGGCTGCTGAAATAGGCCACCTTGCGGGCGCGCATCACTTCGCCCAGCGGGCGGTGCGCGGCCAGGGCCTGCCAGGGGTCGAAGACGCCGGCCTCGACGTGGGCGATGAAGTCGGTGTCGGTGGACGGCGCGGCCAGCGTCAACTCGGCCACGTCGACGAAGGGCGCGACGGGTTCGGGCCATTCGACGCTGGCGTCCTCGAGGGGCGTGCGCGCTTCGTCGACGAAGAACTGCAGTTGCAGCCGGTAGGTCAGCGGCCCGGCGGCCGCGTGGGCGGCCAGGTCGCCAGCCCAGTCGCCGTTCACGTCGGCACGCGGCTTGCACCCGGCCGGCGGCAGCAGGCGCAGCTTGACGGCCGCGGGGCCGCAGCTGATGGGCAGCGTGCTGGCGAAGGCCTCGGTGGCAAAGCCCGTGAACGGCTTACCGGCGGTGGCGGCCAGTTTCTTGATCTGCTTGAGCCCGCCCACCAGGCCGAAGGTCTTGAACACCCAGGCCAGCAAAGCGCCCGGGCTGCGGCCGGCGGCCAGCACGAGGCCGAAGAAGTGGCGGCTGTCGGGGAAGGCGAAAGCCGTCTGGTTGATCAGCGACAGGTCCTGATGGTCGGTGCGGCCGCCCAGGGCCGACTCGCCCTCGACACCGAAGACACGCATCGCGAAGCCGCGGATGTCGGGCCGGCGGTTGCTCTGCTTGTCCATCGCGCCGTTGGACAGGCGCACCCAGACCTCGTGCTCACCCGGCGCGGCAAAGAGGCCGTGGCGGGCGTGCTCGGGCAGCCCATCCAGCACGCGCAGCCGGCCGCGCAGGGCGGCAACAGCCTTGCGGTGCAGCGCGCGGCCGGCGCCGAAGCGCTCGTCCTTGCGCTTCTGCATCTCGGCCATGGCCCGCGCTGCCTCGGCGTGTCGGGCGGCCTCGTCGGCCGCGATGACTTCTCTCCATCCGGTGCCGACGCTGCTCATGGTGTGCTCCGACTAGTGTTGGAGGATCTTGGCCAGGAAGTCCTTGGCGCGCGGCGAGCGCTCCTCGGGCTTGGTGAAGAAGTCGGTGCTGCTGCAGTCTTCGACGATCTTGCCGGCATCCATGAAGATGACGCGGTTGCTGACGCGCTTGGCGAAGCCCATCTCGTGGGTCACGCACATCATGGTCATGCCCTCGTTGGCCAACTGCACCATCACGTCCAGCACTTCGCCGACCATCTCCGGGTCCAGCGCCGACGTCGGCTCGTCGAACAGCATGACGATGGGGTCCATCGACAGCGCACGGGCGATGGCCACGCGCTGCTGCTGGCCGCCGGACAGCTGGCCGGGGAACTTGTCCTTGTGGGCAGAGAGACCGACGCGGTCCAGCATCTTCAGGCCGCGCACCTTGGCGTCTTCGGGCGAGCGACCCAGCACCTTGATTTGGGCGATGGTCAGGTTCTCGGTCACCGACAGGTGCGGGAAGAGCTCGAAATGCTGAAACACCATGCCCACGCGCGAACGCAGCTTGGGAAGGTTGGTCTTGGAGTCGGCGATGGAGATGCCGTCGACGACGATGTCGCCCTTCTGGAAGGGCTCCAGCGCGTTGACGGTCTTGATCAGCGTCGACTTGCCCGAGCCCGACGGCCCGCAGACGACAACGACCTCACCCTTCTGGATGGTGGTCGTGCAGCCGGTCAGCACCTGGAAGCTGCCGTACCACTTGGAGATGTTCTTGATGTCAATCATGGCTTGAGACTCCGACGAGCCGCCTCTAGGAGGCTCAGCGCCCCCTCGGGGGGCAGCGAACAAATGTGAACGTGGGGGTACACGTCAATCAGCGAATGATGGCGATCTTCTTCTGCAGGCGGCGCACGAGCTGCGAGAAGCCGAAGCAGATGACGAAATAGACGACGGCGGCGACGAGGTAGGTCTCGACCGGGCGGTTGAAGTTCTTGCCCGCGACCTCGAAGCCCTTCAGCAGGTCATACATGCCCACCGCATAGACCAGCGACGTGTCCTGGAACAGGATGATGGTCTGCGTCAGCAGCACCGGCAGCATGTTGCGGAAGGCCTGGGGCAGCACGACGTAGCGCATGCTCTGGCCGTAGGTCATGCCCACGGCATAGCCGGCGTTCACCTGCCCCCGGGACACGCTCTGGATACCCGCCCGCATGATCTCGGAGTAGTAGGTGGCCTCGAACAGCGTGAAGGTGATGAAAGCCGAAGCCTCGGCGCTCACCGGCGCGATCTTGGGGATCAGCAGGAAGAACCACAGGATCACCATCACCAGCGGGATGGAGCGCAGCGTGTCCACGTAGACCGCCGCCGGCGTTGCGAGCCAGGGCTTGCCGGACAGCCGCATCATCGCCAGCAGGGTGCCGAGGATGATGCCGCCGATCATGGCGACCAGGGTCAGCTTGAACGAGAAGATGAGCCCCTTGAAGACGAAGCTCTGGATGACGGCCCAGCTCAGGAAGGAATAGTCAAGATTCAGCATCACTTGGCTCCCGACTGGCCAGGGATGCGCACCCGCGCCTCGATGAACTTGGCGACACGGTTGACGACGAAGGCAGAGGCGAAATAGAGCAGCGTCACGGGGATGAAGATTTCCTCGAAGTGGGACGTCTCCTCGCCCGCCTGCTGGGCGAACTGGGCCAACTCGGGAATGCTGACCGCGAAGGCCACGGCCGAGTTCTTGACGATGTTCATGCTCTCGCTGGTGAGCGGTGGGATGACGATGCGAAACGCCATCGGCAGCAGAACGAAGCGATAGGTCTGAGGCAAGGTCATGCCCATTGCCAGGCCGGCATAACGCTGGCCGGTCGGCAAGGTCTTGATGCCCGCCTTGACCTGCTCACCGATGCGGGCACTGGTGAAGAAGCCCAGGGCCAGAACCACCAGCACCGACGAAGGTACTTCCTTGAGCACGGGAATGAAGGCCGGCAGCACGTGGTACCAGAGGAAGACCTGCACCAGCAGCGGGATGTTGCGGAAGAGCTCTGTCCAGGCCTCGCCAAACCTCGCCAACCAACGGTTGGGTGCGGTGCGCGCAATGCCGATGAAGGAGCCGATCACCAGCGCAACGAACAGCGCGAGCACCGAGACGCTCAGCGTCCAGCCCCAGGCGTTCAGCATCCATTGCAGATAGGTCTGCTCCTTGCCGCCAGGGCCGAAGCAGCCGGCGACCGCCTCTCCGGTGGCGGTGTCGTTGCAGTAGAACTGCCAGTCCCAACTCATGGCTCTCTCCTCAAGCCTTCTATCTAAAGCAAAGCGGGTGCCAGGCACCCGCTTTGCGGTGGTTCAGAGCAACGCGCGAATCACTTCTTCGCGGCGTAGTCTTCCATCGGCTTGTCGTTGGGGTTGGCCCAGGCGTCCTTGGTCGCAGCGGACAGCGGCAGGCCGATCTTGGTGTTGGTCGGCGGGATGGGCTGCAGGAACCACTTGTCGTACAGCTTGGCCAGCTCGCCCGACTTCATCATGGCCTTGATGCTGTTGTCGACCGCGGTCTTGAAGCCGGGGTCTTCCTTGCGGATCATGATGGCGATCGGCTCGACCGACAGCACCTCGCCGACGATCTTGAAGTCAGCCGGGGCCTTGGACGTGGCGATGTTCTTGGCCAGGATGGAACCATCCATGACGAAGGCATCGGCGCGGCCGGAGTCCAGCAGCAGGAAGCTGTCGGCGTGGTCCTTGCCGAAGACTTCCTTGAAGTCCACGCCGGTGGCGCGCTCATGCTTGCGCAGCGTCTGCACCGAGGTGGTGCCGGTGGTTGTGGCCACCGTCTTGCCGTTGAGCTGGTTGATCGCGGTGATGCCCGAGTTGGCCTTCACCGCGATGCGCACTTCCTCGACATAGGTCGTCACGGCGAAGGCGACGTCCTTTTGGCGGGCGGCGTTGTTCGTGGTGGAGCCGCACTCCAGGTCGACCGTGCCATTGACGGTCAGCGGGATGCGGTTGGCCGACGTGACGGGCTGGTACTTGACCTCGATCTTGCTGCCCAGCTGCTTGCGCAGGTCGGCAATGACGTGCTCGCAGACGTCGATGTGATAACCGACGTACTTGCCGTCACCAATGGTGTACGACAGACCGGAGGATTCGCGCACGCCCATCGTGATTGAGCCGCTGTCCTTGATCTTCTTCAGCGTGTCTTCGGCATGCACGGCGGTGACGCCGGCCATCAGGGCTGCGACGAGCAAAACATTCTTCATGGAGACTCCAACAACAGGAAGTGGATATCGATAACAGCCGTGAGCAGACCACGGCGCGCACTCAGCTCGAATACGGGTTTACACGATGCATGCGCAAGCGGGATGGGGTCATGCCGCGGACGCAAGATAGTCCCAGAGCGCTTGGGCTGCGGGCTTCTGGCGGCGCGACATCTCGGGTCGCTCGCGATAGATGCGCAGCTCCATGCTGACGCTGAAGGTGCCCGACGCAGCGGCCGGCACGAGGCGCCCACTGGCCAGTTCCTTCTGCACGGAGCTGGCGGGCAGGAAAGCGAATCCGTGGCCTTCCAGCGCCATCGCCTTCAAGCCCTCGGCCATGTCGGTCTCGTAGATGGCGTCCAGGTTCAGCGCGAAGTCGGCTTCCTTGACGATGAGCTCGACCAGGCGGCCGAGATAGGCGCCAGCGGCATAGCTCAAGAAAGGGATCTTTTGGCCGGCCCGGCCCGGCAGGCGGAACATCGGCTCGCCCTGGCTGTCGGCCCTGGCATACGGCGACAAGGTCTCGTGGCCCAGCGACACCATCTGATAGCGCTCCGGGTCCAGCTGCAACGGCTGGCTGGCGTGGTGATAGACCAGCAGCAGATCGCAATTGCCTTCACTGAGCTGCAGCATTGCGTCATGCACGTTGGCTGCATTGAGCCGGCACTTGATGGCGCCAAAGCCACGGCGCAGGCCCATCAGCCAGTGCGGGAAGAAGGAGAACGCCAGCGAATGCGGCACGGCGAACTCGATCATGTCCTGGTCGGCCGCCTGGTGGCTGCGCAGCATGTTGCGCGTCGATTGCAGGTTGCCCAGCAACTCGACGGCCTGGGCCAGCAAGGTGGCGCCAGCGGCTGTCAGCCGCGTCGGATAGGACGAACGGTCAACCAGGTCGACCCCGGCCCAGGCCTCTAAAGCCTGGATGCGCCGCGAGAACGCCGGTTGGGTCACATGGCGCAGCTGGGCGGAGCGGGAAAAGCTGCGCGTCTCGGCCAGGCTGACGAAGTCTTCAAGCCATTTGGTTTCCACCCAAGGCAGTGTAACCAAGGGTCCCGGCGCGTCGCCGGCACCCGTCCGCCCCGTGATTTCCCGCACAGGCTCCAAATCACCCCCCTAAGCGCGGTCTCACGGCCTCCAGGCCCCCTCAACTGAAGGGGCGCGGCAGCGCCCGGTATGAGAGTGCTTGTTTACAGTCCCGACCACAAACCCAACTCGAACCCTGGACGGAGAACGCCATGCGCACGACGAGCAAACTTCTGGCACTCGCCTTGACGGCAACTATGCAATCGGCCATGGCCGGCGCGGTCTTCCTGGATTTCGAGGATCTGGCGGCCACCGCCCATCTCCCCGCCATCTACAAAGGCGTCAATGTCGACGGCGCTGCTTGGGGCGCCACGTCGGCGACTGCCGTCTGCCATGGCAGCATCAGCTTCACTCGCACCAACAGTTGCGGCGCGCTCTGGCTGGCCAAGCAACCCAACATCGGAAAGACGAACAAGGGTGAGTCGCTGACGCTGAGCCTGGCCGATGGCTTCATCGATGCGCTGTCCTTCGTCTTTTCTGCCAGCAACAGCGGGTCAAAACTAGCGGTTCACGTCTACGACGCTGCAGGCAACGAACTGGGAACGGGTCTGGACAACTTGGCTGGCACCGGTGGCAGTGGCGGCTTCCTTTTCAGCAATTGGTCGAACACGGTTTCGCTGAGCTTCACCGGCGTGGCCAGCTCCGTCATCTTCACCGGCCTTGACCAAGCCTTCCTGATTGACGATCTGCGCTTCACGACACCCGCTGCCAACGGTCGCCTGCCCGAGCCGACCAGCGTCGCGCTGGTGCTCGGCGCCCTGGGCGCGCTGGGCTGGGCCCGCAAGCGCGCTGCTCGCTGAGCTTCACGCCTCCTCAAAAACGACCGCCGCGGCGGTCGTTTTTCTTTTCCGGCGCACACATTGAAGCGCGACCGGGCGACTTGAATCGCCACAGTCCGTCCTTATAATCCTGGACTGCTAGCACTCGATGCGATTGAGTGCTAACGAAATCGGGTCGATTCCGCGGCCCCATTTTTCGGCGAGCCGCCCAGCGTTGCGGCCGCTTCGGTTCCAACTCTCAAGGAGATTCCATGAAACTGCGCCCCCTGCACGATCGCGTGATCGTTCGCCGTCTGGAGCAAGAAACCAAGACCGCCTCGGGCATCGTCATCCCCGACAACGCCGCCGAGAAGCCCGATCAGGGTGAAGTCCTGGCCGTCGGCCCGGGCAAGCGCAATGACAAGGGCGAGTTCGTGGCCCTGAATGTCGTCGTCGGCGACCGCGTTCTGTTCGGCAAGTACTCGGGCCAGACCGTCAAGGTCGATGGCGACGAATTGCTGGTCATGCGCGAGGAAGACCTCTTCGCTGTGGTGCAGAAGTAATGTCTTGCGGGACAGACCGAAGCGCTTAGCGCGAGCTCTGTCCCCGACTGACTCAGAGAAATTGTCTCTGACCCCAATTTAAGTATTCGGAGAATCAAATGGCAGCAAAAGACGTGATCTTTGGCGGCGAGGCACGTGCCCGCATGGTTGAAGGCGTGAACATCCTGGCCAACGCGGTCAAGGTGACCCTGGGCCCCAAGGGCCGCAATGTGGTGCTCGAGCGCTCCTTCGGCGCCCCCACCGTGACCAAGGACGGCGTGTCCGTGGCCAAGGAAATCGAGCTGAAGGACAAGCTGCAGAACATGGGCGCGCAGATGGTCAAGGAAGTTGCTTCCAAGACGTCTGACAACGCCGGTGACGGCACCACGACCGCCACGGTCCTGGCCCAAGCCATCGTCCGCGAAGGCATGAAGTACGTGGCCGCCGGCATGAACCCGATGGACCTGAAGCGCGGCATCGACAAGGCGGTCACCGCCCTGGTCGCCGAGCTGAAGAAGGCCTCCAAGGCCACCACCACCTCCAAGGAAATCGCTCAAGTCGGCACGATCTCGGCCAACAGCGACGTGGAAGTGGGCCGCATCATTGCCGAAGCAATGGACAAGGTTGGCAAGGAAGGCGTCATCACCGTCGAAGACGGCAAGAGCCTGGACAGCGAACTCGACGTCGTCGAAGGCATGCAGTTCGACCGCGGCTACCTGTCGCCCTACTTCATCAACAACCCCGAGAAGCAAGCCGCGCTGCTGGACAACCCGTTTGTCCTGCTGTTCGACAAGAAGATCTCGAACATCCGCGACCTGCTGCCCACGCTGGAGCAAGTCGCCAAGGCTGGCCGTCCGCTGCTGATCATTGCCGAAGAAGTCGAAGGCGAAGCCCTGGCGACGCTGGTGGTCAACACCATCCGCGGCATCCTGAAGGTCGTCGCCGTCAAGGCGCCTGGCTTCGGTGACCGTCGCAAGGCCATGCTGGAAGACATCGCCGTCCTGACGGGCGGCAAGGTCATCGCCGAAGAAGTCGGCCTGACGCTCGAGAAGGTCACGCTGGCTGACCTGGGCCAGGCCAAGCGCGTCGAAGTGGGCAAGGAAAACACCACCATCATCGACGGCGCCGGCGCTGCGGGCGACATCGAAGCCCGCGTCAAGCAAGTGCGCATCCAGATCGAGGAAGCCACCAGCGACTACGACCGCGAAAAGCTGCAAGAGCGCGTGGCCAAGCTGGCCGGCGGTGTTGCCGTCATCAAGGTCGGTGCTGCCACCGAAGTCGAGATGAAGGAAAAGAAGGCCCGCGTCGAAGACGCGCTGCACGCCACGCGCGCAGCCGTTGAAGAAGGCATCGTGGCTGGTGGCGGCGTCGCGCTGCTGCGCGCCAAGCAAGCTGCTGGCGCCATCAAGGGCGACAACGCCGACCAAGACGCCGGCATCAAGCTGGTGCTCAAGGCCATCGAAGCCCCGCTGCGCGAGATCGTCTACAACGCCGGTGGCGAAGCCTCCGTCGTCGTGAACGCCGTGCTGGCCGGTTCGGGCAACTACGGCTTCAACGCCGCCAACGACACCTATGGCGACATGATCGAAATGGGCATCCTGGACCCGACCAAGGTGACGCGCACTGCCCTGCAGAACGCCGCTTCGGTCTCGTCGCTGATGCTGACGACCGAAGCCATGGTCGCCGAGTCCCCCAAGGACGACGCAGCCGGCGGCGGCATGCCTGGTGGCATGGGCGGCATGGGTGGCATGGGCGGCATGGACATGTAAGTCCACGCCGGCGACACACCCGTCGCTGACGAACGAAGGGGCTGCTCAGGCAGCCCCTTTTCTTTTTGCACGTCCGAACCGGCCTTAGTCGTTAGCGCGCGCGGCCGAGCGCTTCAGCGTGTAGCTCAGCCCGATGCCGTAGCTGGCGCCCGTCATCTGCCGCACCAGCGGGCTCTCGCGGTTCGCCGCACCGGCCAGGCTGTCGAAGCGGCCGAAGGCGTAGACGCGCAGGTCTGGCGTCAGGCTCGTCGTCAGGCTGCCGCCAAGCCGCCAGGCGATCAGGCCGGCACGCGCGTCGAACGCCGGCCGGTCCGGCCGGGCCTCACCGGGCGCCACACCATAGAAGGTCGAGCCCAACCGGCGGTCGCCGAACAGCGCGCCAACGCTCAACCCATACCCCCACCCGTCCGCCTTGGGGCGGTACTGCCAGCTCAGCCTGGGCTCGAAGCTCATGCCCCGATGCCGGCTGGGGTTGCGCGCCTCGAACACCCCGCGCAGCGGCAGATCGAGGGTGATGCGCTCGCCGGCGCCGCGCCCGTTCACGAACCAGCGCGCCACCGGCCCTGCCTCCACCAACGTGCCCAGCCGCGCCATGCCCTCGCGCGCCCGCAGCGATTCGGAGCCCGAACTCAGCGACCCCGAGAACGACACATCCAGCTCGAAGTGTTCCGTGCGCACCGCGCGCAGGCCGGCGCCGTCGCCATCCGCGCGCAGCACCTTGCCGCGGTAAACCAGGTAGGGCAGCGCCAGCGCGCGGCGGACCTGCTGATCCGACCCCGGATAGGCCTGCTGCGAGACGCCGGCGGCTGCGATGCCGATCTCCCACAAGGGCAGGTCCTCGCGCTTGGGTGCGGATTCGTCGGCCTGAGCGCCAGCACCGATGAGGCTGAGCAGAAGAACGAAATGCTTCATGGACGATGCGGGAGTGGAGCGCCGCGCATCATGCCGTTAGTTGGGCGAGCAGCTCGTCGGCAAAGCGGCCGGCGTCGCACAGGGGGCTGGCCGCCATGCGCTCGCGCAAACTGGCGCGCAACGCAGCCAGGCCCACGCGGTCCCGTGAGTGCTGCTCAGCCAGGCGCGCAAAGTCGCCCGCGTCCGCCGCAACCCAGTCCTGCGCCAGGCCAAGCGTCTGCATGAAGCTCAAGCCCTGGCGCGAGATCGGTGCCGGCCCAGGCAACGTCAGCACCGGCACGCCCATCCACAACCCGTCCAGCGTCGTCATGCCGCCGCTGTGCGGGAAGGGGTCGAGGGCGATGTCGATGCGGCCGAAGGCGGCGAGGTAGTCGGCCAGCGGGCCTGGGCCTTCCAGATCCAGCCGCGCCGCATCGCCAGGCCAGCGGCCGAGCAGCGCTGCGCGCTCGGCCGCATGCTGCAGGCCCGGCGCTTTCAGCAGCAGCCGGCTGCCAGGCACCGCGTCCAGCACACGGGCCCAAAGCGCCAGCACCTCGTCGCCCAGCTTGTGCAGCGCGTTGAAGCTGCCGAAGCAGAAACCGCCATCCCGCCGCGCAACGGCGGGCGCATCCGGCGATGGCGCGTAGACCGTGAAGCTCTGCGGCAACCGCCGCAGCGGTTCAACGAAGCCGGCCTCGGCACCGTCGGGCAACAGCCAGCGGTCGCCGATGAACCCGTCCATCTCGGCCAGCCCCGTGCTGGCGGCATAGCCCAGCCAGCTGAACTGGCGCGGCGCAGGCCGGCGCGCGAACACGCCCAGGCGATGCCCGCCGGTGTGGCCGTTCAGGTCGACCAGCACATCAATGCCATCGGCCGCGATGCGCGCTGCCAGTGCCGCATCGTCGAGATCCGTCACGCCGAGCCAATGCGGCACCGCCGCGCGCAGCCGCTGCGTCAGCGCGTCGTCGGCGCGCGAGTTCGCGTAGACAAACAGTTCGCAGCGCTGCGCCAGCGCCGGCAACCAGGCCTCGGCCAGGTGCCCTACCGGGTGGCCGCGCAAGTCGGCAGACACCAGACCCACGCGCAAGGGCCCAGCTGGCCGCGCCGGGCGTTGTAGTTGCGGCGCGCGCACGACACGGCCGAAAGCCTCGGCCTCGGTCCGCAGGCCCCCGGCCTCGTCGGCGCTGGTTTGCCGGTAGCTGCGCAGCAGCAGCCGGTCGCTGCGCGCCGTCGTCAGCGCCGGGTCCAGGTCGATGAGGCGGCTAAACACCGCGTCCGCCTCGTCCAGCGCACCTTGCCGTTTCAGGGCCTGGGCGAGATTGCTCAGCGCCTGGCGCGACGAGGGCGTCTCGGCCAGGGCCTGTCGGTAGCTGTCCACAGCCTCGCCGAAGCGCCCGTCCTGCAACCTCAACCCGCCCAGATTGGCCAGCACGGCCGCGCGGCGTTCGCCGTCAACGCCCGCGGCCAGCGCAGCGCTCAACACGGCTTCGCCGCGCTCGGGTCGCAGTACCGCCAGATTGCAGGCAGCTTCCGCATGGCCGGCGTCCCGGGCCAGCACATGCTCCCAGGCATCGGCCGCGCCCACCACGTCACCCGCATCGTTGAGCAGATTGCCCAGCATGAACCCGGCCTCGACGCGATCCGGCGCCAGCGCCACGGCTTCGCGCAGCTGCGTCACGGCCTCGGCGGCGCGGCCGGCTGCGGTCAGTGCCGTGGCGGCGTGCAGGCGCAGGCCGGCGTCAACGGGCCGCGCGGCGATGGCACGCCCAAAGGCATCGGCCGCCTCGTCATGTCGCTCCAGGGCCAGCAACGCGCGTGCGCGGTTGCCAAGCGCCGCGCTCAGCCCTGGCTGCAAGGCCAAGGCGACGTCGAAAGCGGCCAACGCCTCGGCCGGTTGGCGCAGCGCCAGCAGCGCGTTGCCGAGGTTGTTGTGTGCACCCGCCAGCCGGGGTTGCAGGCTCAGCGCCTGCTCGTAGGCGGCACGCGCCTCATCCCAGCGGCCGCGCGCCGCCAGCAAAGCGCCCAGGTTGGCCGCCAATTCCGCGTCGCCTGGCAGCAACGCCATCGCGCGGCGCAGCGCGGGCAGCGCGTCCTCGCCGAGCATCTGCTGGGCCACGGACAGCGCTTTCCACAGGTCACCGTCCTGCGGCTGCTCAGCAAGCAGGGCTCGCGCCTGTGCGGCCATCTCGGCATGTCGCCCAGACTGGAAAAGCGTGAAAAGGTTCTGAAGTCTGGCGTTTGCCATGCGGTTCGGGGGTGGGTAAGAGTGGGCAACACGCCGGGGCGCACCAGCTTGGCGCCAGATAATCTCATCTCGCCGCCCCAATGCATCCATGCTTTCCAGCCTGCATCCCCACGACCTGCTTGACCACGCACTGACCGAGGCCGGGCCTCTTGCGCGTGAACTGCTGAACGTGGTGCATGACGAACTCGATGCCCAGCCCCAGCACTACCCGCTGCGCGAGGCCTGGCGCAAGGTGCGCGCCCATTTCGCCGCCGACTTCGAAGGCAAGCTCATCGAGCTGCTGCAGGCCGGCCGCCGCGGCGAAGACCCGTTGCACCGCGCCCCGCTGCAGCTCGGCGGCCTGGAAAGCCTCAGCCTCGTGGACGAACACCAGGCCCTGCAGGACGTGGCCATCGCCCACGTTGCCCATACGGCCGAGGACTTGAACCGGGCCGAACTGCATCAGATCGGCAACTTCTTCGCCGCACTGCGCGGCACCGCCCGGGCCCGCGAACGCGACAACCCGCTGCGCCCCGCCCTCTACGCCCACGCGCTGCACCATGCGCTGGCGTCCAGCCCGCTCGGCGCGCAGACCCAGTACGAGCTGATGCGCGTGGCCGCAACGCCGCTGGCCCGCGCCCTGCACCGCCTCTACGCCCAGATCTGCGCCACGCTGCGCGACGCCGACATCAGCGACATGGTGGCCTCGCACGGCCATGCCCAGACCGATCCGCTGGCTCACCAGCGCCTGGCGGCCGCCCGCGGCGTTGGCCAGCGGCCGGCGAACCACGGCACGCTGGACGGCCTGTCACGCCGCGTTGAGGTCATCAATTCCCGACCGCAGGGCCTCGCGCCCCTGACGCAGCGTGACCCGCTGGCACCGGCCCCCTTCGTGCGCACGACCGGGCCGGACATGCTGAGCCGGCTCTACGACCAGATCCTGGCCGACCCGCGCCTGCTGCCGCCGCTCAAGGCCCTGCTGGCGCGGCTGCAGATCGCCGTCGTGCGCCTGGCGCGCAGCGACGCGATGCTGCTGCGCCGCCAGGACCACCCCACCTGGGCGCTGCTGAACCGCGTCGCCTCCCACGGCATGGCCTTCGACCGCGCCGACGACCCGCGCTTCGTGGACTTCCTGCGCTTCATGGAAGCCGAGGCCCAGCTCCTCGTCGACGCACCGACACCGACCGCCCTGCTCTTCCAGCAAGTGCTGGCGCGCGTCGATGCCCGCATCGACACGCAGGCGCGCCAGAGCGGCGAGCTCAATGCCGTTGCCCTGGCCGCGCTGGAGCGTGAGCACCTGCGCAACGACTGGCGCGACCTGCTGCGCGAGCAGGTCGACCACCAGATCGCGGACTCGCCGCTGGGCCCGCGCATGCACCGCTTCCTGCAGACGAGCTGGGTCGACGTCATCGTCACCGCCATGGTTCGCCACGGCCGCGATTCGCGCGAAGCCCAGGCCGCAATGGAAATGGTCGACGCCGTGCTCGACAGCCTCATCACGCCGCGCGACACGGCCGACCGCGAGGCGCTGCGCATGCGCCTGCCGGTGCTCATCGAACGCCTCGTCACCGGCTGCGACAGCATCCAATTGCCCGAGGCCAAGCGCGAGCCGCCCCTCAGCGAGCTGATGGCCCAGCATTCCCGCCTGCTGCGCGGCCTGCCGGCCGTGGATCCGGCCGAACGCCGCGCCAGCCCACCCAAGCCGGCGGCCACCTCCAGCGCCGCGCCGGCCTCGGCCGATGAAATCGTGCAGCGGCTGATGGAAGAGCGCGACTCCCAGGTGCCCTCGCACTGGCTGAGCGCCGACGTCGACCGTGGCGAGCTGCCGACCGTGCCGGTGCAGCTCTACAACGAGCATGACTCGCCCGACGCCCGCGCCGCGCTTCAGCGCTGGATCGAAGGCCTGCAGATCGGCCGCTGGTTCCACATGTTCATCCAGGGCGACTGGCACACCGCGCAGATCGCCTGGATCGGCGAAGGCCGCCAGTTCATGCTCTTCGTCGGCCGCGAGGCCGACGAGCGCCTGCCGCTGACGCGCCGCGCGCTGGAGGCCTTGCTGGCCAACGGCCTCATCACGGCACTGGAGGACGACAGCGTCGTCCAGCGCGCCGTCGATACGCTGATGAGCGATCTCGACGGCGGCTGAGCCTCAATCGGCCGGTTGAACCGGCTCGTCCGCCGGCTCCGCCGATGCCGCTTCAGGCAACCGGTGCGCCAACACCCATTCGCGCAGCGCAATCGCCACGTCGCCGACACCGCTCTTCTTCAGCGCCGAAAACAGCGTCACGGCCACGTCGGACTCCTCGGTCGTCATGCCGGCCAGGAACTCCGTCGTCGCGCGCAAAGCCGCGTCGGCCTCCTTGCGGTTGAGCTTGTCGGACTTCGTCAGCAGCACCAGCAACCGGATGGAACCGCTGGCGACGCGGGCGGCAACGAACTCCAGCAGTTGCTTGTCCAGGTCGGTCAGCCCCAGGCGCGAGTCGACCATCAGCACGACGCCAGACAGGCTGCGGCGCACCTCCAGGTAGTCGGCCATCACCTTCTGCCAGCGCAGCTTGGCCGCCTTGGCCACGGCCGCGTAGCCATAGCCGGGCAGGTCGGCAAACAGGGCGTCGGCGGCGTCCTTGGGGCCCAGCTCGAAAAGGTTGATGTGCTGGGTGCGGCCGGGCGTCTTGGACGCGAAGGCCAGGCGCTTCTGCTGGGCCAGCGTGTTGATGGCAGTGGACTTGCCGGCGTTGGAGCGGCCGACGAAGGCAATCTCCGGCAAATCGGTGGCGGGCAGGTGCACGAGCTGGCTGGCGGTGGTCAGGAAACGCGTGGTGTGCGTCCAGGCCAGAGCCAGTTTCTCGGTGATCTTCTCAGGGGTGGCTGCAGCCTCGGGAATCGTGTCGGTCATGGGTGTGTCTGAGGCTTTGGTGGGGCATTGTAAAATTCTGAGGTTGCGCCCAACGAAACCTCATAAATCCATGAAGACTGTCGCCTTCCTCCTGTCGAGTCTGCTGCTGGCCGCCACGGCTCATGCGAACGAGCCTGCTGCCGCTCCGGCCAAGCCCGACCTCGCCAAGGGTGGCGCCATCTCTACCCAGGTCTGCGCCGCCTGCCACACGGCCGACGGTTCGCGCGGCAGCCCGGCCAACCCCATCCTGCAGGGCCAGCACGCCGAGTACCTGGCCAAGCAGCTGACCGAGTTCAAGTCGGGCAAGCGCAAGAACGCCGTCATGAGTGGCATGGCCGCCCCGCTGTCTGAGGAAGACATCCGCAACGTCGCCGCCTTCTACGCGGCCAAGACCGCCAAGCCGGGCTTCGCCAAGAACAAGGACACCGTCGCCCTGGGCGAGAAGATCTACCGCGGCGGCATCGCCGAGCGCAACGTGCCGGCCTGCGCAGGCTGCCACAGCCCGACCGGTGCCGGCCTGCCGGCCCAGTACCCGCGCCTGTCGGGCCAGCACAGCGACTACGTTGAAGCCCAGATGACGGCCTTCCGTGGCGGCGCCCGCGCCAACGGCCCCATGATGGTGGCCATCGCCGCCAAGATGAACGACAAGGAAATCAAGGCCGTGTCCGACTACATCGCCGGCCTGCGCTGAACCTCAC
Organism: Roseateles sp. GW821-FHT02E12; assembly: GCF_059421665.1. Classification (NCBI taxonomy): domain Bacteria; kingdom Pseudomonadati; phylum Pseudomonadota; class Betaproteobacteria; order Burkholderiales; family Sphaerotilaceae; genus Roseateles; species Roseateles sp. GW821-FHT02E12. Next base: position 2,113,222 of record NZ_JBWKVK010000001.1, on the reverse strand, counting down.
GCAAGCCTCGAGGAACGAAGGCCGGTGATCCCCACCGGCCTTTTTTATTGATCGCTGATGTCCACCGCCGCTTCTCGCTCATCGCCCGCCCGCGAACTGCTGGACCTGTTCTCGTCCATGCGCTTCGCCATCACGCTGCTCAGCGTGATCTGCATCGCCTCCGTCATCGGCACGGTGCTGCGCCAGAGCGAGCCCATGGGCAACTACATCAACCAGTTCGGCCCCTTCTGGGCCGAGGTGTTCGGCAAGCTCGGCCTCTACACGGTCTACAGCGCGACATGGTTCCTCGTCATCCTGACCTTCCTGGTCGTGTCGACGAGCCTGTGCATCGCGCGCAACGCGCCCAAGATCCTCGTCGACCTGCGCAGCTACAAGGAAGGCGTGCGTGAGCAGTCGCTGCAGGCCCACCACCACAAGGCCATCGCCGAGTTGCCCAGCAACCCGCAGATGGCCCTGGCCGAGATCGGCGCGACGCTGACCCAGCTCGGCTGGAAGGCCCGCGTGCAGCAGCGCGACCACGGCACCATGGTCGCGGCGCGGCGCGGCGCGGCCAACAAGATCGGCTATCTGTCGGCCCACTCGGCCATCGTGCTCATCCTCATCGGCGGCGTGCTGGACGGCAACGCCATGGTCAAGCTGGCCATGTGGGCCCAGGGCAAGCAGCTCTACACGGGCTCGGGCTTCGTGTCGGACATCAAGCCCGAACATCGCCTCTCCACCGGCAACCCGAGCTTTCGCGGCAATGTCTCGGTCGCCGAGAAGCAGCGCCAGGGCATCGCCGTGCTCAGCCTGCCCAACGGCGTCGTGCTGCAAGACCTGCCCTTCGACATCGAGCTCAAGAAGTTCAACGTCGACTACTACCCCACCGGCATGCCCAAGAGCTTCGCCAGCGACATCGTCATCCACGACGGCGGCGCAACGCGCGAGGCCACGGTCAAGGTCAACGAGCCCGTCATTCACAAGGGCCTGGCCATCTACCAGAGCAGCTTCGAGGACGGCGGCAGCAAGCTGCAGATCAAGGGCTTCCCGCTGAACAGCGCCGGCACGCCCGTCAAGCTCGAAGGCCGCGTCGGCACCAAGCTGGGTTTCGGCGAGCAGACGCTGGAACTCGATGGCCTGCGCGTCATCAACGTCGAGAACCTCGCGGGCGACGGCAGCAACGCCAGCGGCGCCGACGTGCGCAAGGTCGACCTCGGTGCCACCCTGGGCAAGCACCTGGGCAGCGGCGCCAAGGGCGACACGGCCAAGTCCCTGCACAACGTCGGCCCCAGCTTCAGCTACAAGCTGCGCGACACCGCCGGCCAGGCGCGCGAGTTCAACAACTACATGCTGCCCGTCGAGCTGGACGGCCAGAAGCTCTTCCTCGCCGGCGTGCGCGACACCCCGGCCGAAGCTTTCCGCTACCTGCGCATGCCGGCCGACGAGAACAGCGAGCTGGCCGGCTGGCTGCGCCTGCGCCAGGCCCTGGCCGACCCGGCCCTGCGCGACACCGCCGCGCAGCGCTACGCATTGGCAGCCACACCGCCCAACCAGCCGCAGCTGACGCCGCAGCTCAAGCTCACCGCCCAGCGCGCGCTCACGCTCTTCTCGGGCGCCGCCGCCAAGCCGGGTGACGAGGTGAAGGGCGGCCTGCCCGCGCTGTCGCAGTTCATCGAGCGCGACGTGCCCGAATCCGACCGCCAGCGCGTCTCCGAGGTGCTGCTGCGCATCCTCAACGGCAGCCTGTTCGAGCTGCACCAGATCGCCCGCCAGCACGCCGGCCTCAAGCCCGCCACCACCGACGCGGCCAGCCAGAGCTTCATGACCCAGGCCGTGCTGTCCCTGTCCGACAGCCTCTACTACCCGTCGCCCGTGCTGCTGCAGTTGCAGGATTTCGACCAGGTGCAGGCCAGCGTCTTCCAGGTCGCCCGCGCGCCGGGCCAGAAACTGGTTTACCTGGGCGCCCTCTTGCTCATCGTCGGCGTCTTCGCCATGCTCTATATCAAGGAGAGGCGGCTGTGGATCTGGATCGCGCCCAGCGCCGACATGGGGGGCTCGCAAGTGCGCATGGCCATGTCCAGCACGCGTGAATCGCCCGACAACGCTACGCTCTTTGCCCAGCTCAAGGCTGCAGTGCTCAAGGATCACACATGAACACGACCACCTTCGACCTGCCGCGCCGCCACGCGCTGCAGCGCCGTGACGCCCTCGACTGGGTCTTCGCCGCCCTCGTGTTGCTCGGCGGCGGCTATGCCTTCAGCCGCTATCACGCCAGCATGGACGGCTACGAGCAGGGCATCCTGTTGTGCGCCATGCCCGCGCTGATCGCGCTGGGCTGGTTCTGGAAGCCGCTGCGGGCCCTCAGCCTCGCGGCCGGCGCGGCCACGCTGCTGGCCATCGGCCTGTACGGCCAGCACACCGACGGCTTCGGCGCCGACCTCGCCGCGGGCGAGCAGGTCTTCTGGCTCAAGTACATGCTGTCCAGCCAGAGCGCCATCCTGTGGATGAGCCTGCTGTTCTACATGAGCATGCTCTTCTACTGGGGCGGCTTCTTCACCGGCGCCGGGCGCAACAGCGTGGCGGAGGTCATCGGCTCCAAGCTGGCCTGGGGCGGCGTCTTCATGGCGCTGGTCGGCACGCTGGTGCGCTGGTACGAAAGCCACCAGATCGGTGCCGACATCGGCCACATCCCCGTCAGCAACCTCTACGAAGTCTTCGTGCTGTTCTGCTGGATGACGACCCTCTTCTATCTCTACTACGAGCAGCGCTTCGCCACGCGCTCGCTGGGCGCCTACGTGATGCTGGTCGTCAGCGGCGCGGTCAGCTTCCTGCTCTGGTACACGCTGGCCCGCGAGGCGCAGGAGATCCAGCCGCTGGTGCCGGCCCTGCAGAGCTGGTGGATGAAGATCCACGTGCCGGCCAACTTCGTCGGCTACGGCAGCTTCGCGCTGGCGGCCATGGTGGCCCTGGCCTATCTGCTGAAGACGGCCAACACGCGCGCGCTGTGGACGGGCCTGGTGGCGATGCCGCTGGGCGTCATCGCCCTGATCCTCGCCGTGCGCTTCGGCGCCTCGGTGGACGCCGCCACCGTCGCCGGCCTGGACGGCTGGGCGCGCAAGATCGCTGGCGTCGCCGCCTTCCTGGCCCTTGCCGTTGCGCTGCGCAGCCACCTGACCGCGCGCCTGCCTGATGTCGTGCAGCTCGACGACCTCATGTACAAGTCCATCGCGCTGGGCTTTGCCTTCTTCACCATCGCCACCATCCTCGGCGCCTTCTGGGCCGCCGAGGCCTGGGGCGGCTACTGGAGCTGGGACCCGAAGGAAACCTGGGCGCTGATCGTCTGGCTCAACTACGCGGCCTGGCTGCACATGCGGCTGATGAAGGGCCTGCGCGGCGCCGTGTCGGCCTGGTGGGCGCTTGTCGGCCTGCTGGTGACGACCTTCGCCTTCCTGGGTGTCAACATGTTCCTCTCGGGCCTGCACAGCTACGGAACCCTTTGATGAGCCCCTCGTCCAAGGCGTACCTTGGCCGGTCCCCCGCGGGGACGGCGATGCTTGCCGGATCGACCGGCAAGCACATCGCCAGGACGGACCGGCTTGGGAGCGGCCCGGCGCTCGGTCCGCAGAAGCCGCACCGCAAACACCGCACGACGGGCAACTGAAGTGCTGGACCGCGAGCCCTGGACCCAGGCCTCGCCGGCCATCGCGGCAGCCATTCCCGATCTGTGCTTCCTGATCGGCCCCGACCTGCGCTTCGTGGCCTGCAACCACCCCGAGCACGCCGACCTGCACGCGCCTTGGGCGACGCTACAAGGCCGCTCGCTGCACAGCGCCGGCCCGCCGGCCCTGGCGCGGAAGGCCGCAGCGGCCTGCACCGCGAGCCCCCAGCGGCTGCGCTACGCGCTGCGCACGCAGGGCGGCCGCATCGCCCGCTTCGAGGCCAGCATCGCGCCTCTGCCGGACGGCGCCGGCTGGCTCTACGTTGCCCACGACCTCGGCACCGCTGACGCAGAACAGGCCCGCTATGCCCGCGCCATGCAGGGCGCGGCCGATGGTCTTTGGGAATGGGACATCGCCGCCGACAGCGAATACCTGTCGCCACGCGCCCTGGCCCTGCTGGGCCGGGATGGCCACCGCTTCGCTGAGCATCTGCACACCGACGACCAAGGCCAATGGCGCGCCGCGCTGCAGTCCCATCTGCGCCATGGCGCGCCGCTCGACATCGACGTGCGCCTCGCTGGCCCCGCGCCTCGCTGGCTGCGCTGCCGCGGCTGGACGGAGCGCGACGCGCGGGGCCAGCCGGCGCGCGTGCTCGCCACGCTGTCCGACGTGACCGTCGCCAAGTTCACCGAGCAGGCGCTCACCGACAGCCAGTCCAAGTTCCGCGCCCTCTTCCACACGGTGCCGGTCGGCATCGCGTTGATCGACGTCGCCAGCGAAACCGTCATCGAGTCCAACGACGAACTCGGCCGCCTGCTCGGCTGGCCGACGCTGTCCGTCGTCGGCCAGACCGCCACGGCCCTGGGCCTGGCGCCACTGCCGGGCGTGGATGGCCGCACTGAGATCGACGACCGGGAACTGCTGCCCATCTCCGGCTGCCACCTGCATGCCAAGCTGGTGGCCGAGCCGGTGGAGCTGCGCGGCCGGTCGCTGCTGCTGTGCGCCGTTGTCGACATCTCCGTGCAGGTCGACGCCGAGGCCGCGCTGTCGGCCCTGGCCAAGCAGCTGATGGACCAGGAACGCCGCACCACGCAGAACCTCGCCCAGGCGCTGCACGACCAGCTCGGCCAGACGCTGACCGCGCTGCGCCTGACGCTGGACCTGGGCGCGGCCGACTCGCGCCAGCAGGCCCAAGGCCTCATCGACCAGGCCCTGCGCGAGGTGCGCCAGGTGCTCGTCGACCTGCGCCCGCCGCTGCTGGAGGACGAGGGCCTCGCTGCGGCGCTGGACAACGAGCTCGCCCAGCGCCGCGCGCTGCACCCGGGCGTGCGCCTCGTGCTGGACGTCGAAGACGCGTTGCTGCAGCAGCGCCTGCCGGTCCAGGTCGAGTACGCTCTCTTCATGATTGCCCGTGAAGGCCTGGAGAACGCGCTGCGCCATGCCGAGCCCGCCCACGTCGAGGTGAGCCTCTACGGCTTTCCGGACGAAGTCGAGCTCGGCGTCGCCGACGACGGCTGCGGCCTGGACGACGACTTCGAGCACCGCCCCGGACACCTCGGCCTGGTCGGCATGCGCGAACGTGCCCGTGCCATCCGCGCGACGCTGGAGCTGGGTCCGCGCGAAAGCGGCGGCACCCAGCTGACGCTGCGCTGGCAGGCACCGGAATGACCCAACGCGCCCGCGTCTACCTCGTCGACGATCACGCCATGGTGCGCCAGGGCCTGCGCGCTCTGCTCAGCGAGGCTGGCCATGACGTCGTCGGCGACAGCGGCGACATCACCGCGGCGCTGGCCGACTTGCAGCAACTCGTGCCCGACGTCGTCCTCGTCGACCTGTCGCTGGGCGAGCGCTCCGGCATGGAGCTGCTGGCCGAGCTGCAGCGCCGCCACCTGCCCACGCGGCCGCTGGTGCTGACGATGTCGGCCCAGCCCCGCCACGTCGGCATGGCGCTCAAGCTGGGTGCGGCCGGCTATGTGCTCAAGGGCTCGCCGTCGGAGGAGCTGCTGCAGGCCATCGAGGCCCTGCGCGCCGGCCGCCGCCACCTCGGCGACGGCGTGGCCGAGCTGGCCGCCCGGGCCCTGGCCCAGGGCGACGGCGAAGACCCTTTCTCCAGCCTGTCGGTGCGCGAGCGCCAGGTCGTCATCATGGTCGTCGACGGCCACTCCAGCAGCGAGATCGGTACCGCCCTGCACCTGTCGCCCAAGACGGTGGACAGCTACCGCAGCCGGCTGATGGCCAAGCTCGGCGCCGCCGACGTGACGGCCCTCGTCAAGCTGGCGTTGCGTCACGGCCTGATCAGCAACGACACCTGAACACGGGGCTGCACAGGCCCCCTGACAGCCGGGATCAAGAACTCCCCGCATCGCTCCGGGGTGGGCCCGCCTAGATTGCTGACACCGGCCACCCGGCCGCCGAAAGCCAGCAATGCCCACACCCCAACGCCCCGAGGCCAGCCATGCGGGCCCATGAACTCCCCGCCAACGAGGCCGAGCGGCTGCAGTGCCTGGTCGAGCTGGGCCTCAGTCGCCCGCCCGCCCAGCCCGAGCCCGACGCCGTGCTGGACGGCCTCGTGCGCTGCGCCGCTCACCTGTTGGGCTATCCCATCGCGTTGATCAGCCTGGTCGGCGAACGCCGCATGTGGTTCAAGGCCCGCTACGGCACCGAGGCCGTCGACGGCGAGCGCGACCAGTCCTTCTGTGCCCACACCATCCTCGGCGAGACGCTGTTCGAAGTGGCCGACGCCCACGCCGACCCGCGCTTTGCCAACAGCCCCTGGGTCACCGGCGAGGCCAACGACGGGTTCCGGCTGCGCGCCTACGCCGGCCTGCCCATCCGCATGGGCGGCCTGACGCTGGGCGCGCTGTGCGTGGGCGACACCGTGCCGCGCCGCCTGGACGCCGTGCAGGCCACGCTGCTGGCCGATATCGCCAACGCCGTCGGCGCCTGGTTCGCCCATCGCCGCGAGCATGTCGACCTGCTCGCCAGCCGCGCCCATCTGCAGCAGCAGGCCGAACTGCTCGGCCGCCTTAGCAGCGAGACGCCCGGCATGCTGTTCCAGTACCGCAGCCAACCCGGCGGGGGCGGCCAGCTCGGTTTCGTCAGCGACAGGTTCGAACATGTCTTCGGCGCCGCCGCGCCGCTGCGGCCGGAGGGCCTGCGCGCCTTTGCCGAGCGCGTCCACCCCGACGACCTGCCCGGCCTGCTGGACGGCATGCGCCAGGCCGAGGCCACCCAGCAGCCCTGGCAGCGCCTGTTCCGCGTCTGCCTGCCCGGCGCGGACAGGCCGGCCTGGCGCTCCGGCCGCGCCAGCCCCTCGGCGCAGCCGGACGGCAGCGTGCTCTGGCATGGCTTCATCGCCGACGTCGACGAGCACATCGAGATCGAGAACCTGCGCCGCGACAAGCTGGCCGCTGAAGCAGCCAGCGCCACCAAGAGCGCCTTCCTGTCGCGCGCCAGCCATGAGCTGCGCACACCGCTCAACGCCGTCCTCGGCTTCAGCCAGCTGCTGCTGCTCAGCACCGACGAGCCGCTGACACTGCGCCAGCAGGAACGCATCGAGTGGGTGCTCAACTCCGCCAAGCGCCTGCATGAACTCGTCGACGGCCTGCTCGACGTCGAGCGCGGCCAGGGCGGCGGCCGCAACCCAGGCCGCGACGCCGGCCCCGACGCCTTCACGCTGCTCTACATCGAGGACGAGCCGCTGAACACCTTGCTCGTGCAGGAGGCCCTGCGCGACCGCCCCGACTGGCGCGTGCTGCATGCCGGTGACGGCCACAGCGGCCTGGCGCTGGCCAGGACGCGCAAGCCCGAAGTGGTGCTGACCGACATCAACCTGCCGGGCCTGTCGGGCCTGGACGTCGTCAAGGAGCTGCGCGCAGACGCAGCCCTCGCCGGCACGCTGTGCATCGCGCTGTCGGCCGACGCGACGCCGGGCCAGATCGAGCGGGCCATGCAGGCCGGCTTCGACGACTACTGGACCAAGCCCCTTGATGTGCTCGAGCTTCCCGGCCGCCTGGCCGACGCGCTTGCGCAGCACGGCGGCCGCTGACCGGATCTCAGGGAGAGAACATGATGAACACCGTCACCCGCGCCAGGCTTGTCACGCCTTCACGCCTGGGCCGCCCCACCCGGCGCCCGCCGGCGGCAGCCGCTGCCGCCAGCGCGCCGGCCACGCGCACGCGCCTCATCCACCTGCTCGTCGTCGACGACGACCTCGCCACCATCGAGTACCTGGGCCAGCTGCTCAAGGGCTTCGCGCAGATCAGCTTCGCCACCAATGGCGAGGACGCGCTGCGGCTGGCGGAGCTGCACCACCCCGACCTCGTGCTGCTGGACGTCGAGCTGCCCGACCTCGGCGGCTTCGAAGTCTGCCGGCGGCTGCGCGCGGCGCCGGCCCTGCGCGACATCCCCGTCATCTTCGCGAGCAGCCACTGCGACGCGGCCACCGAGGTGGCGGCCCTCAAGCTGGGCGCCGACGACTTCCTGCGCAAGCCCTTCGACGACGTGCAGGTGCTGGCGCGGCTGCGCACCCAGTTGCGCGCCACAGCCACCAACTCCGCCAGGCCCGAGGCCACGGCCAGCGGCCCGGCGCGCATCCTCATCATCGACGACGACACCACCAGCATCCAGCTCGTGCGCAGCCTGCTGGCCGATGTCGGCGAATGCCACTTCGCATTGAACGGCGCGCAGGCCCTGGCACTGGCCGGCGAGCTGCAGCCGGACCTCATCCTGCTGGACATCGACCTGCCCGACAGCGACGGCTTTCGCGTCTGCAAGCAGCTGCGCGCCGACCCCGGCCTGGGCCAGGTGCCCATCATGTTCCTGACTCAGTCCAGCACCATCGGCCACGAGGCCCGCGCGCTGGCCCTGGGCGGCGACGACTTCGTGCGCAAGCCCTTCAGCGCGCCGGTGCTGTGCGCCCGCGTGCGTCGCCTTGTCGACCGCAAGCGCTCGCAGGGCGGCCGGCTCGATCCGGCCGGCGATGACCAGGCCGAGCACGAGCGCGCGCAGGCCCGGCAGCGCCGCCTGGACGAGGCCGCCATCGCACGCCGCGCGACCGCGTCCATGCTGTCCTACATCGCCCACGAGATCGGCAACCCCGTCAACGTCATCAAGGGCTTCGCCCAGCTGATGCAGGGCGAGCATCTGTCGACCGGGCAGGCCGAGAAGCTCTCCCACATCCTCGACGCCGTCGGCCGGCTGGGCGGGCTGCTGGCGGAAGTGACCGACGTCGCGCGCATGGAGTCAGGCCAGTTCGTCGTCGAGCTCGGCGATGTCGACGCGCGGGAAGTGGCCACCCAGGCCTGCGCGCAGATCGAGACCCAGGCCGCCCAGGCCGGCATACGCCTCGCCGCGCCGCCGCCGACGCCCCACATGTCCGTGCGCGCCGACGCGCGCCGGCTGCGCCAGTGCCTGGACAACCTGCTGTCCAACGCCTTGAAGTACGGCGGCAACAGCAACCATGGCGGCCCCGGCATCGAAGTCGAGATCCAGGCCCGCGGGGACGACATCGCACTGACCGTGCAAGACCACGGCTGCGGCCTCAGCGAGGAGCAGCTCACCCATCTGTTCGAACCCTACAACCGCCTCGGCCGCGAGGGCGGCGCCATCCCCGGCACGGGCCTGGGCCTGATGCTCACGCGCGACCTCGTGCAGAACATGGGCGGCCAGCTGCTCGTGCACAGCAAGCCCGGTCGCGGCTGCCGCTTCGAGATCCTGCTGCCCGCCAGCCAGCCGCCAGCGAACTGAACATTCGAATTGACTCACTGTCGCCGCGTGGCCCCACAATGTCCTGCGCCATGCCATTGACCGTACCCAGCCCCATCCGCTCCGCCGCGCCCAGCCCGTTGGCCAGCCGGCTCGATGGCCTGCTGCCTTCGCTGGCAGATGCCCGCCTGCTGCTCGTCGACGACGACCCCGGCATGATCCAGATGCTCGGCCGCCTGCTGTCGGGCTACAGCCAGTTGCGCTTCGCGACGGACGGCGAACAGGCCCTGGCCATCGCGCAAACCTGGCAGCCCGAGCTGGTACTGCTGGACGCCGAGATGCCCGGCCTCGACGGCTTCGAGGTCTGCCGCCGCCTCAAGGCCGACCCGCTGCTGACCGAGGTGCCCGTCATCTTCGTGACCCAGCACACCGATGCCCGCGTCGAGTCCGCCGTCTTCGAGCTCGGCGCGGCCGACTTCGTTGCCAAGCCCGTTGCCGGCCCGGCGCTGCGCGCCCGCGTCGCCATGCAGCTGCGCCTGTACCGCACCGCCCAGCGCCTGGTGCGCCTGGCGCGCCGCGACGCGCTGACCGGCCTGGCCGAGCGCGCCCAGTTCGACGACGAGCTGGACCTGGAATGCCGGCGCGCCCGCCGCAGCGGCCAGCCGCTGGCACTGCTGCTGGCCGGCATCGAAGGCCTGGCCGCCTACCAGCAGCGCCACGGCCGCGGCGCCGCCGACAACGCGTTGCGCCATGTCGCCGGCGTTGCCCAGCAGGTGCTGCAGCGGCCGGCCGACCTGGTGGCCCGCCATGGCGATGACGTCTTTGCGCTGCTGCTGCCCGACACGACCGCCGCCGGTGCCGTGGCGCTGGCCGCGCGGCTGCGCCAGGCCCTGGCGGCTGACGGCCCCGACGGCCTCACGCTGGCGCTGGGCATCGGCCTGCTGGCCACCGGCGCGGGCGACCCTGCCGCCGCCGCACAGGCCGCGCTGGCGGCTGCGCGCGCCAGCGCCCCGGGCGGCGTGCAGCTCTGCACCGCCCTGCCCGGCGGCGGCCATGAAGCCCCTGTGCCGGCCTGATGCCATGAAGACACCCACTAACACCGCGTGGCCCACCGACATCGACACGCGCCAGAGCCTGCTCGTCGTCGACGACGACGCTGCCAGCGTGCAGGTGCTGGCGCGCATGCTGAGCGGCCTTGGCGAGCTGCGCTTCGCGCTCTCCGGCGAAGACGCGCTGCGCCTGGCGCGCGAGAGCCCGCCCGACCTCGTTCTCATCGACGCCGAGATGCCTGGCCTGAGCGGCCTGGAGGTTTGCGCCGCGCTGCGCGCCGACCCGCTGCTGGCCGACCTGCCCATCATCATCGTCACCGGCCACACCGAGGTGACGGCCGAGGTGGCCGGCTTTGCGGCCGGCGCATCGGACTTCATCCGCAAGCCACCGGTCGCTGAGGTCGTCGTCGCGCGCGCCCGCACCCAGCTGCGCCTCAAGGCCTTGGGCGATGCCCTGCGCGCCTCGGCGTTGACCGACGGCATGACCGGCCTGGCCAACCGCCGCCGCTTCGACCAGGACCTGCGCGTCGAATGCGAGCGCGCCCGCCGCGGGCACGACAGCCTGGCCCTGCTGCTCATCGACGTCGACCACTTCAAGCGCTTCAACGACCGCTACGGCCACGTCTCCGGTGACGCCTGCCTGCGCGAGGTCGCCACCGCCATCCGCAACTGCATCCGCCGCCCGGGTGACCTGGCAGCGCGCTACGGCGGCGAGGAATTCGCCGTGCTGCTGCCGCAGACCGACGCGGCGGGCGCGCGCGCCATGGCGCAGCGCATCGTCGATGCCGTCGCCGCGCTTGCGTTGCCGCACGTCGACGCGCCGCCAAGCCGCCTCGTCAGCGTCTCGGTCGGCTGGGCCGCGGCCCGGCCCGATGCCGACGCCAGCGTCGTGCAGACGCGCGGTGAGGCCCTGGTCGAGGCAGCCGATCGCCTGCTCTACGCCGCCAAGGCGGCCGGCCGCGGCCGTGTCGGCGAAGCTGCTGCGGCCGGCGCGTGATCGTGCGCCGCGCGCCCCCTGTTTTCACCCCCACACAAGGCCTGGACATGCCCCGGACCTCGCAACTCCCGCTCGCGGCGCGCCGCCGGGCTGCTGCCCTGCTGGCCGGCCTGGGCCTGCTGATGGGCCTCTTCGCCGAGGGTGCCCGGGCCGCACCGCTGGCCATCGCCATCGGCGAGTCGACGCTGTTCGCGCCGCTGCAGATCGCCGTCCTGGAAGGCTATTTCGCCGCCGAGGGGCTGGAGGTGCGCGTGCAGCCCTGCATCAACGGCCGGCGCTGCCTGAAGCACCTGACCGATGGCGAGGTCCAGGTGGCCACCGTGGCGGACACGCCCATGGTCTTCGCCCTGCATGGCGGCCATCGTTTCGACATCGTCGCCACCTTCGGCACCTCCGCCAAGGACACCGCCTTGATCGCGCGTGCCGACCGCGGCATCCGCACGCCGGCCGATCTCGCCGGCAAGCGCATCGGTGTCGCGCGCGGCACCAGCGCCCACTACTTCGCCAACGTCTTCCTGCTCGTCAACGGCGTGTCGCGGGATTCGGTGCAGTTCGTCTTCCTCGACCCCGGCCGCGGCGCCGAGCCGCTGCTGCAGGGCGAGGTGGACGCCGCCTCCTTCTACCGCCCCGTCGGCCCGCAGGCGCTGCAGCAGCTCGGGGCGAAGGGCGTGCAGCTGCCGACGCTGCGGCCCTACACCGTCATGGCCAACATCGTTGCCCAGCCGGGGGTGAGCCAGGACACGCTGCTGCGCCTGCTCAAGGCCACGCAACGCGGCATCGCGCTGATGAACAGCCAGCCTGCACGCGCCCAGGCCCAACTGGCGACGCTCTGGAAGCAGGACGCGAAGACCGTCGCCAGCCAGCTGGACGGCTACGACTTCCGCCTGGCCTTGGACCAGAACCTGCTGTCCACGCTGGAGGCCGAATCGCGCTGGGCAGTGCGCGAGGGCCTGGTGGACAACCCCAAGATGCCCGACTACCTCGACCTGATGCGTGTCGAGCCGCTGCGCGCGATGGACCCGCGCGCGATGACCGTCATCAAGTGATGGCGCCCCTCGCCTATCCACGCCCGGCTGAACGCGGGCCTGTCCAGTCGGTCCCCCTGGGGGACGGCGATGCATGCGGCGTTGAGCCGCAAGCACATCGCCAGGGCGGGCCGGCTTGGGAGCGGCCCGGCACTCGTCCCGCGAACGCCTGCGGTCACTGACGTGCGCTTGCGCCCCGCCCTGATGACCTGCGTGATCGCCGCGCTGCTGGTCGTCGGCGCGCGGCTGACGAACATCACCATCGAGCGCCAGGCCTCCGAGCGCAACGACAGGCAGCGCGAAACCGTCGAGGTCATCGCCCGCGACGCCGCTGGCCTGCTCGTGCTGACGCAGGACTACGGCCTGCACCAGAACGAACGCGCGGCCAGGCAATGGGGCCTTGTGCATGAACGGCTGTCGCACGCGTTGGCCGACTACGCCACCGCCGATGCCGGCAGCGCCGACCAGGTCGACGAACTGCAGGGCACGGCGCGCGCGCTGCCGCAGATCTTCGCGGCCTTGCGCCGCGCGACCGTCCGCGACGACATCGACGCACTAGCGCGCCGCGAGACGCTGACCGACCAGCTCGTCAACGAGACGCGCCGCGTCAGCGATGGCGCCTTCGATCTGTCGCGCAACCTCGCCGAACGGCGGCGCCTGGAGGCCGAGCGTCAGCGCTGGCTGGCCGTGGGCACGCAGCTCACGCTGCTGACGCTGACGCTCGTGCTGGCCGGCCTGCTGCTGCGCCGCGTGCTCGCGCCCATCGACCGCCTGCGCGGCGTCGCCCAATCCGTCGAGGCCGGCGACCTGTCGGCGCGCAGCGCACTGCAGCGCCGCGATGAACTCGGCCAGCTGTCCCAGGCGCTGGACGCCATGACCGAGGCCCTGCAGCAGCGCGATGCGGCGCTGCGCGACTCCAACCGCCATCTCGCGCGCAACGAGGCCTTCCTGGAGCGCGCCGGCCAGATGGCGGGCGTGGGTGGCTGGGAGCTGGACCTGGGCAGCGGCCGGCTCACCTGGACCACACAGACCCACGCCATCCACATGCTCAAGCCTGGCCCCGAGCTCGACCCCGAGGCGGTGCTGCGCAGCTTCATGCCCGAGTCCGAGCAGCGCCTGCGCGAGGCCATGGCCGTGGCTGCGCAGACCGGCCAGGGCTGGGACCTGGAGCTGGAGCTGCTGGCACCCGATGGCCAGCTCCGCTGGCTGCATTCGGTCGGCGCCGCCGTGCGCGACGCCGGTGGCGAGACGGGCGGCCAGGAGGGCAAGGTAGTGCGCCTGGTGGGCGCCGTGCAGGACATCACCGAGCGCCGCGCCGCTGCCGACACGCTGCGCCGCGCCACCGAGGCGGCCGACGCGGCCAGCGCGGCCAAGAGCGACTTCCTGGCCAACATGAGCCACGAGATCCGCACGCCGATGAACGCCGTCATGGGCCTGTCCTTCCTGCTCGAACGCACGGCGCTGGACGCCGGCCAGCGCGACCTGCTGGGCAAGATCAGCAGCGCCAGCCGTTCGCTGCTGGACGTCATCAACGCCGTGCTGGACCTGTCCAAGATCGAGGCCGGCGAGATGGTGCTGGAGGCCGCGCCCTTCGACCCACGCGCGCTGCTGCAAGACATCGCAAGCCTCTTCCAGCCCCAGGCCGAGATCAAGGGCGTCACGCTCAGCCTGGACCTCGACGCCGGCCTGCCGGCGCTGCTGCTGGGCGACGCGGCGCGGCTGCGCCAGGTCGTCGGCAACCTCATCTCCAACGCCATCAAGTTCACCGCGGAGGGCAGCGTCAGCCTGGCGGCGCGCTGCCCGCGCCCTGACGAACGGCCGCTGCCGCTTGAGATCGCCATCGAGGACACCGGCATCGGCATCCCGGCCGACGCGCTGTCGCGCCTCTTCACGCCCTTCACCCAGGCCGACAGCTCCACCTCGCGCCGCTACGGCGGCACGGGCCTGGGCCTGTCCATCGTCAAGCAGCTCTGCGAGCTGATGGGCGGCCAGGTGGGCGTCAGCAGCAGCCCCGGCGGCGGCACGCGCTTTGTCGTGCGCGTGGCCTTCGAGCCGGCCCTGGGCCTGGCGCTGGCCACGCGCCCGCTCGTGCTGCTGCTGGCCAGCGACGACGCCAGCCAGCGCGACGCGTTGCAGCGCCTGTGCGCCGACCTCGGCTGGCAGCCCGAGGCCCTGGCCGACACGGGTGCCTTGAGCGAACGCCTGGCCGGCGAGGCGCCCGACCTCGTGCTGCTGGACCACCGCCTGCTGCAGCCGCTGGCCGAGGCCGAGCGGCAGGCACTGACGGCCCGGCTCGCCCCGCTTCCCTGCGTGCTGATGAGCCGCGCCTCGGGGGCCGAAGGTGCGGGCCAGTTGCAACTGCCGGCCGATGTGTCCAGCCTGTTCGACGCCGTGCATGCCGCGCTGGCCGCGCGCGGTGCCGCGCGCTCCCTGCTGGCCAGCACGCGCGGTGCCTCGGCCGTGCAGTTGCTGCCGGGCATGCGCGTGCTGGTGGCGGACGACAGCAGCATCAACCTCGAAGTGGCCCAGCGCATCCTGGAGCAGGAAGGTGCCCTCGTGACACTGGCCCAGGACGGCGCCGCCGCCGTCGCGCGGCTGCGGGCCGACCCGACCGGCTTCGACGCTGTGCTGATGGACGTGCAGATGCCGGTGCTCGATGGCCTGGCCGCGGCGCGGTGCATCCGCGACGATCTCGGCCTGCGCGACCTGCCCATCCTCGCGCTGACGGCCGGCGCGCTGCTCAGCGAGCGCCAGCGCGCGCTGGACGCCGGCATGAACGGCTTCGTCAGCAAGCCCTTCGACCCCGCGGGCCTGGTGCTGCTGCTGCGCGAGCAGGTCGAGCGCGCACAGGCGCGGCGCCTGCCGGTGGCCACGCGCGGCAGCGAAGCCCCGCCGACAGAGGACTGGCCGGCGCTGGAGCACATCGACATCGCCACGACCCGGCAGCGCCTGCCGGGCGACCTGGACTTCTTCGCCCGGTTGCTGACACGTTTGCTGGACGAGTTCGCCGATGTCGCCGAGCCCACCGCCATGCCTACCGATGCGGCCCAGACCGCAGCGCGGCTGCACAAGCTGGGCGGAAGCGCCGGCCTGCTGGCAGCGACGGCCCTGCACCGGGCGGCGCAGCGCGGCGAGGCCCAGGCCCGCGCCGGGGCCGACTTCAGCGCCGAGCTGGCCGAAGTGGGCCGACTGATGGCCGCGCTGACGGCCGAGGCGCGGCCCTGGCTGCAGCGCCACCAGGCCGCGCGGCAGGCCGCCGAGCCGGTGGCCGCCGGCCCGCTGGACATGCAGGCGCTGGCCAGGCTGCAGAAGGCGCTGCTGGCGCACGACCTGGCGGCGCTGGACCTGTTCGAGCCGCTGGCTCCGGCGCTACGTGCGGCTTGTGGTGAGCCGGGCTACGGGCGGCTGCGGCGTGCGCTGGAGACGCTGGCCTTCGAGGCCGCGCTCACCGAGCTGGCAGCGCTCCGTCCTGCTGGCGACGCGCCAGCTTGACGCGGTACATCGCCGCATCGGATTCGCGCAGCGCCTGCTCGGCGCCGACCTGGTGCGGGTCCAGGCAGGCCACGCCAACACTGGCACCGGCGTAGTCGACGGTGGCCGCACCGGCCGCGTAACGGCCCACGGTGGCCGACGCCAGCCGTTGCTGCAGCAGCCGTGCGGCCGCCAGGCCGTCGGCATCCAGCTTGGGGCCAAGGCCGATGACGACGAACTCGTCGCCGCCCATGCGCGCCAGCACGTCGCCACCGCGCAGCGCCGCCTGCAGCTGAGCCGCCATGCCGCGCAGGAACTCGTCGCCGGCGTCATGGCCGTGGACATCGTTGATCTGCTTGAAGCCGTCCAGGTCGATCGCGCCCGCCAGCAGCCAGCTACCGGTGCGCTGGGCCAGCGACACGAGGCGCACCAGCTCCTGCATCAGCGCGCGCCGGTTCTGCAGCCCCGTCAGCGCATCGGTCAATGCCTGCGTCCTGAGCTCGGCGTTCACGCGCTGCAGCTTCTCGACGAGGCGCTCGCGCTCCACATGCTGCTCGATCAGGCGGGCAAAGAGCTGCAGCGCCTGTGAGGCCGCTTCGGTCAGCGGTTGGCGGCGCGAACTGGCAGCGCACAGCGTGCCGTACAGCGCGCCGTCGTCGGTACGCACCGGCGTGCTGACGTAGGTTTGCAGGCCCAGCTGCTGCGCCGCTTCGGAGTCGCCCCAGATGCTGGCCACGTCGTCGGTGTAGGGCCGTCCTTCGTCCAGCGCGCGCTTGCACAGCGTGTCGCCCCAGGGCACGCTCAGGCCCTCGGGAATCTGCAGGTCGCGCGAGTTGTGCGCGTACACGACATGCTGCAGGCCCTCCGCCAGGTCGATGGTCGTCAGATAGGTCGACTCCAGGCCGGAGACGGTTTCGAGCATCTCGAGCAGGGGCCGGGTCAGCTCCTCCAGCGTGCGCGCCTTGGAGACCGAGTCGGAGAGCTGGGCGAAGAACGAGTCCATGGGAGGCGACAAGTGGCGACCAGCCTAATGTAGACAGGCCGCCGCCTCGTTGCCAAGAGACAAGGCGGTTACTGGGGCCACGTCTTGACCCCCCGCAACCGGGGCAGGACGGCGGTTCTAGGGGTCGACGCTGGCCGAACCCGGCGCGCAGCATGCCTGGCGCCTCGACAAGGAGTTGCCATGCTGCCCAGATCCGCCGCCACGCTCGCCGCCTTGGCCGCTCTCGTCGCGAGTACGGCCGCGCCAGCGGCCACGCTGTCCGCGCGAGGCCTGCTGGCGGCCGGCGACCCGAACGACGTCGCGTTGATCGAGTTCGAGACCAGCGCCGTCGCGGCCCTCGACGCTCAGACCTGGAGCTTTGGCGGGGGCGTGAACGCCGCCGGCCAGGCCATCGCGGCCGGCGGCTTCGACACCTATGTGTCGCTGTTCGCGGGCTGGAGCGGCACCGCCACCTTCCTGGCCTCGAATGACGACGGCCTGTGCCCGCCCGGCACGGCCGCGCCCAGCTGCGCTGATTCGACGCTGCACGTCGGCGCGCTGCCGGCGGGGCGCTACACCATCGCCATCAGCCTCCCCGCCAACTTCTCCTTCGCCGAGAACCTCGGCAGCGGCACGCTGGGCGACGGCTTCATCGGGCTGGCGGCGAGCTGGTCCGACGGCGCCTGCGCGGCCAGCTGCAGCAGCGCCTATGCGCTGGACATCACGTCCAGCGCCCTCGTTCCCGAGCCGGCGGCGCCCCTGCTGCTGGCGGCGGGCCTGCTGACGCTCTGGCTGAAACGGCGCGACTGAATCCCGCCCGCTCCTTTGGCTTCCCTTTGAAAGGACATTGCCATGCGACTCCTGCCTGTTCTGCGTTGCCTGGGTCTTGCCGCGCTGTCGGCGCTGCCCCTCGCGCCCGCGCTGGCCGTCACCAAGGCGGCGCTCGTCGAATCGGTGCTGCCCAGCCGGCCCTTCAACAACTCGGCCAACGGCTCGGCGAACTACGTAACCATCGGCCCCGGCACGGGCGGCGTGCTCGGCATCACCGCGATCACGCTGACCAACCTGGGCAGCGTCAACCGCGCCATCTTCGTCTTCGCGCCCGTGCTGGCCGACGGCCAGGTCTGCGGCAGCACGAACGTGATCGGCGGCAGCTTCCCGCGCTTCTACGTGCAGGTGCCGGCCGGCCAGACCGTGCACCTCACCTATCCCTCGCCGCTGGTCTACAACCCGATCAGCGGCCAGTCCTGCGTTGCCTTTGGCGGCGCGGCCGGTGTCGACATCACCGTCAACGGCCTGCTGAACTGATGGGGGCGGTGCCGGCCGAGCGCGGCAACGCGGGGCTGGTGGTGTAGACCAGCGTCGGTGCCGTCTTGGTGCCCCGCACGTTGTTGGCGATCAAGCCGGCCTTGTTCAGGCCTGCCCCCAGGGTGTAGAGGGGGTCACCGTTGCCACCGTACTTGAGCGGGGTTTGCAGCACGAACCATTGCACGCCGCCGCTGCAGGGCGGTGTCGTCAGCGAGCCGCTGTAGGAAAAGAAGGCTCCCGTCGAGAAGGCACCGAGCAGCGGCATGACGTCTGCCGACTGGGTGGATGCAGGGCTGACATAGGCCTGGTTGGCGGCCACCAAGAAGGTGTCGAGCACCGTAGGGGCCGGTCCAACGGAGTCCTGCGCCAATGCGATGGAGAACACCCCGTTGCCTGCGGGCGAGCTGCCAACGATGTGCAGCTCGCCGTAGGTACGACTGCCCTCAGCGGGCACCCACGTACTGAGCTGATGCTCGGTTGGCGTGCCACTTTCGGCCCCGAAGTGGAAGTGATAGCCAAGGATCAGGTACTTGTGGCTGAACACCACCGTGCCGTTCTGCGATAGCGTGACGCGGACCTGGGAGGCGAAGACGACGTTGTTGTCATGCGGGTCGAACTGCCCCGGCGGGATCAGGGTTACGGTCGCCGTGGCTGCCTGGGCCGGCGTACTCAGCTGGGTGAAGTCGATGGGCGACTGCTGGACCGTGGTGCTGTCGCACTGCGAGCCGGTGATGAAACGGGAGCCCCAACTCGCCCCCTGCTCGGGGTAGCCCCAGTTGGCAGCTTGGACAGACGGCAGGGCGAGTGCCGAAACGAGGCCGAGGGTCACGCGATGCGTGTTCATGAGGGTCTCCGGGTGTGGGCGCGGCGGCAGAGTGCCAAGCCGCCAGGCAACGCTATCGCCCACCCCTCGCGCTTGGCTTGAAGCAGCGCTGAAGGGATCTGAAACCTTCTGAAAGCGGCACGCCACCTGGCCGCCGCCTGGCCGCGGTCAACCCACCGGCAGCGCCGTCTCGTACTTCACCTCGCGCAGCACGACGTTGCTGCGCACGCTGCTCACGCCCGGCAGCTTGAAGATGTTCTGCTGCAGGAAGAGGTCGTAGGCCTTCATGTCGGCCGCGACGACCTTGATGACGTAGTCGGCCTCGCCGGTGATGGCATGGCATTCGATGATCTCGCGCTGCGTGGCCACCAGCCGCTCGAACTGCTCCACCGCGCCCTCGCTGTGCCGCACCAGGCTCACATTGGCCAGCACGCAGATGGACAGGCCGATCTTTTCGCGGTCCACCAGCACCACATGGGCGCGGATGACGCCGCGCTCCTCCATCTCCTTAACGCGCCGCCACACCGGCGTGGCCGACAGGCCGACCTTCTCGGCCAGGGCCTGCGTGGACAACCGCGCATCGGCTTGCAGGGCCTCCAGGATCTGCAGGCTGGCGCGGTCGAGTTCGTTTGTTTCCATGTCAGTGGTGCCCGGCCGCCCGAAGCCGCTGACACGTCCCCTCGGGGGGCAGCGAGCAGCGCGAGCGTGGAGGCGTTTCGTTTAATTGCCTGTTTGGAGAAGAATCATCTCATTGGCCCGGCAATCCACCGGCATTGAGGCAAGTTCTTCCGGCCCTGAGGGGGAAGAATTCCTCGCCCTCCAGGAGCCCCGATGTCAGACACCGCCACGCCCAGCCTGCGCCCCTACCAGCTCAGCGACAACCTCGCGGCCGACAGCGGCGCCGTCTTCCTGACCGGCACCCAGGCTTTGGTGCGGTTGCTGCTCGCGCAGAAGGCGCAGGACGAGCGCGCGGGGCTGAAGACCGCGGGCTTCGTCTCCGGCTACCGCGGCTCGCCGCTGGGCATGGTCGACCAGCAGCTCTGGAAGGCCAAGAAGTTCCTGGAGAAGGCCCACATCGAGTTCCTGCCCGCCATCAACGAAGACCTGGCCGCCACGGCCTGCCTGGGTGTGCAGCGCGTGGGGCTGGACCCGCAGCGCACCGTGGATGGCGTGTTTGCCATGTGGTACGGCAAGGGGCCCGGTGTGGACCGCTCGGGCGATGCGCTCAAGCACGGCAACGTCTATGGCACGAGCACGCAGGGCGGCGTGCTCGTCGTCTGCGGTGACGACCACGGCTGCGTGTCCAGCAGCACCCCGCACCAGAGCGACCAAGCGTTGCAGGCCTGGAGCATGCCGCTGGTGCACCCGGCCAACGTGGCCGAGTACCTGGAGTTCGGCCTCTACGGCTGGGCGCTGAGCCGCTTCTCGGGCGCCTGGGTTGGCTTCAAGGCGATCTCGGAAGTTGTCGAGAGCGGCATGACGGTGGATCTGGACGCGGTGGCGCTGGACTTCGACAACCCCGTCGACTACGTCGCGCCGACGAATCTGCACATCCGCACGGTGGACCTGCCCTCGCTGGAGCTGGAGTCGCGCCTGGCGCACAAGATCGACGCAGTGAAGGCCTTCGCCAAGGTAAACAGCATCGACAAGCACATCGTGACGAGCCCCGCCGCCACTTTGGGCATCGTGACGGTGGGCAAGGCGCACTACGACTTCATGGAAGTGCTGCGCCGGCTGGACCTGGACCCCAACGCGCTGGCCGCGGCCGGCGTGCGGGTCTACAAGGTCGGCCTGGTGTTCCCGCTGGAGCCGACACGCATCGTCGAGTTCTGCAGCAACCTGACCGACGTACTCGTCATCGAGGAGAAGGGGCCGGTCGTCGAGCGCCAGATCAAGGAGCTGCTCTACCACCTGCCCGAGTTCCAGCGCCCGCGCGTCGTCGGCAAGACGGACGAGCATGGCGCGGCCGTGCTGAGCGCGCTCGGCGAGCTGCGCCCCAGCCGCATCATGGGCACCGTGGCCGACTGGCTGGCACGGCTCAACCCCGCGCTGGACCGCCGCCACCTCGTCGTTGACTTCCTGACGCCCTGCCTGCTGAGCAACGCGGCGGACGGGGTGCGCCGCCAGCCTTACTTCTGCTCGGGCTGCCCGCACAACACGTCCACCAAGCTGCCGGAAGGCTCGCGCGCGCTGGCCGGCATTGGCTGCCACTTCATGGCGAGCTGGATGGAGCGCGGCACGTCCGGCCTCATCCAGATGGGCGCCGAGGGCGTGGACTGGGCTGCGCAGAGCCGCTTCACGAAGGAGAAGCACGTCTTCCAGAACCTGGGCGACGGCACCTACTACCACTCGGGCTATCTGGCCATCCGCCAGGCCATCGCCGCCAAGACCAACATCACCTACAAGATCCTCTACAACGACGCCGTCGCCATGACCGGTGGCCAGCCGGTGGACGGCCAGACCAGCGTGCCGCAGATCGCGCGGCAGGTGGAGGCCGAGGGCGTGAAGCGCTTGTGCGTTGTGTCCGACGAGATCGGCAAATACAACGGCCATCACGGCCTGTTCCCGGCCGGCACGACCTTCCATGACCGGGCTGAGCTGGACGCCGTGCAGCGCGAGCTGCGCGAGATCGAAGGCGTGACGGTGCTGATCTACGACCAGACCTGTGCCGCCGAGAAGCGCCGCCGCCGCAAGAAGAAGGAGTTCGTCGATCCGCCCAAGCGCATCTTCATCAACGAGGCGGTCTGCGAAGGCTGCGGCGACTGCGGCGTGGCCAGCAACTGCATGAGCGTCGTGCCCGTCGAGACCGACTGGGGCCGCAAGCGCGCCATCGAACAGAGCAGCTGCAACAAGGATTTCTCCTGCGTGAACGGCTTCTGCCCGAGCTTCGTGTCGGTGCATGGTCCGGAGCTGAAGAAGAAGGCCGGCGCCAGCTACACGGCGCAAGACCTGGCGCGCGAGATCGCCGCCATCAAGCCGCCGGCCGCGTGGAACTGGACGGGGCCGTTCGACCTGCTGGTCACCGGCGTGGGCGGCACCGGCGTCGTCACGGTCGGTGCGCTGGTGTCCATGGCCGCGCACCTGGAAGGCAAGCAGGCCTCGGTGCTGGACTTCATGGGCTTTGCGCAGAAGGGCGGCGCGGTGCTCTCCTTCGTGCGCGTGGCGCCCACGCTGGACCTGCTGAACCAGGTGCGCATCGACACCCAGCAGGCCGACGTGCTGCTGGCCTGCGACATGGTCGTCGGTGCCTCGCCCGATGCGTTGGGCACGGTCAAGCCAGGCCGCACGGTCATCCTCGCGAACACGCACGAGCTGCCCACAGCCGGCTTCGTTCGCAACCCGGATGCGTCGCTCCAGGGCGACTCGCTGCTGGCCAAGATGAAGTTCGCCGTCGGCGAGCAGGGCGCGCTCGACACGGTGGACGCCCAGGACATCTCGCAGCGCCTGATGGGCGACACCCTGCCCAGCAACATCATCATGCTGGGCGCCTGCTGGCAGCGTGGGCTGATCCCCGTCAGCGAGGCCGCGCTGATGCGGGCCATCGAGTTGAACGGCGTGGCTGCCGAGGCCAACAAGACCGCCTTCGCGCTGGGCCGCCTGGCCATCGCCGCGCCGGACGCCATTCCGAGGCTGGCCGGCGACGTGAACGTCGTCAAGCTCTTCAACTTCGACCAGCTCGATGGCCCTGACGGCCTGATCGAGCGGCGCGCCAAATTCCTGACCGACTATCAGGACGCCGCCTATGCGCAGCGCTATCGCGCCTTGGTCGAGCGCGTGCGCGCGGCTGAAAGCGCGCTCGGCAAAGGCCAGCGCCTGACGCAGGCCGTGGCCCGCTACTACGCCAAGCTGCTGGCCATCAAGGACGAGTACGAGGTGGCGCGCCTGTACACCGACGGCCGCTTCGAGGCCGCCATGAAGGCCCAGTTCGAGAACTGGGAATCCTTGAGCTTCCACCTCGCCCCGCCGCTGATCTCCAAGCCCGGCGCCGATGGCCGCGCGAAGAAGATCGAGATGGGCTCCTGGACCTTCACGGCCTTCAAGTGGCTGGCCAAGTTCAAGGGCCTGCGCGGTGGTGTGCTGGACATCTTCGGCAAGACCGAGGAGCGCCGCATGGAGCGGCAGCTGATCGTCGACTACGAAAAGCTGGTGGATGAGATCCTGGCCTCACTGACGACAGACAACCTGAATACCGCCGTCGACCTGGCCCGCCTGCCCGAGAAGATTCGCGGCTACGGGCATGTGAAGCACGCCAACGTCATTGCGGTGAAGAAGCAGTGGCAGGCGCTGCTGGACCGCTTCCACGGCCGCACCGTGGAGGTGGCGGCTCAGCCGGTGGCGATGCCGGTGCGGGTCAAGGGTGTGGCGGAGCTATGACCGGTTTCTGACAGCGTCCGAGAGGGTTTGCCAGACCGCGTCTGGCCTGTCGTGTTTGTCCTCCAGCGCGCTCTTCCATTCCAGAAGCAATTCCGCCACGCGTAGTGCCTGCTCTGGGTTGGGCGTCAGTCCCATCCCGGAGCTTTCGATTTCCACGAGGAAATCAGCAAGCGCCTGTGCGGTGGTTGACTGCAGCAGCATCCCTGTCGCGCGCAGCGCGTAGCCCGAGTATTCGTCTCTGGCAGTCGGTGAGTTGGAAACACCTATGGGGTCCCACAGGTAGTAAAGCGCCTCGTCAACTCGTTGGCCGAGTTCGACTTCGAAGGGGGTGGGTTTTCGACTCACTACACAGGCTCCGCCCACCCCAACGACGCCATGTCGTCCGTTCGATGCTTGTCGTCCCCCAACAGGATGAAGTCATCCAGCTGCGGCGGCTTCACCGAGGTGCCGGCCAACATCGCATGCGCCTGCCCGCGGTGATGGGTCTGATGCATGAAGAGGTGGGCCAGCACCCGCCCTACCGGCTCGCGCGGGCCGTTCTCGATGCCGGCGCCACGGTCGAAGGCGACGATGCGGTCTTCGTCGCCCGGCCGTAGTCCGGCACAGAAAGCCACCAGCCGCCCGTCGCTCACATCCTGGCGCTCGGCCAGTTCCTGCGCTGTTTGCGCCGGCACATAACTGGCCCAGATGCTGCGCATCGCCACGTCGCCATGCAGCGCCGCGAGGTAGTAGTAATCAACGTTGAGGACGTGGTTCAGCGTCAGCGCGAGGCTCGGGAAAAAGCTCGTCCGCGCGGCGTGGAATTCCGCTGCCGACAGCGTTGCCACCGCGCCAAGCAGGCGCCGGTTGGCCAGGCGGTTGGCGCGGGCCTGGGTGTGAAAGAGGTCGAGGGCGTGATTCATGCGGCAATTCTGCTGCCGCGCCCAAGCCCTGCGCGTTTGAATGAGCTGACGCCGCGGCTGCGCCATGCTTCAATGGCTGAAAACCAGCACAAGAGAGACAAGCTTGCGCATCGGAGACGGCTATACCGGGCCTGAGATGGTCAGCACGACCGCATGGGTGGCTGCGGCAGCAGTGCTGTCCATCGGCCTGGCGCTGACGGCGGGCGCCGTCATCTGGCAGCAGCAGCGCGCCGGCGCCGAGGCGCGCGGCCTGCAGGAGCGCCAGATCGAGCGCCTGCAGGGTGACGTCGTCAAGCGGCTGACGATGCCGGTCTATGGCCTCAAGGGCGCGCGCGGTGCGCTGGCGGCGCTGGAGGGCAAGTTCAGCCGCACCGCCTTCGACGCCTATGTCGAGTCGCGCGACCTGCCCAAGGAGTTCCCCGGCGTGCGCGGCTTCGGCTTCATCGAGCGCGTTGCGCGCCGCGACCTGGACGCCTTTGTCGCCGCGCATCAGCGCGAAGGCTCCACGGGCTTCCGCGTCCACGGCACGGGCCAGGACGAGACGATGTATGTCGTCACGCAGATCTCGCCGTTCTCGCGCAACTTCGCGGCCTGGGGTATCGACTCGGGCGCCGACCCGGTGCGCCGCCAGGCCATCGAGCAGGCGATCGACAGCAGCGAGGCGACGCTGTCCAGCCCCGTGCGCCTGGTGCAGGACCCGCTGAAGGGCCCTGGCTTCATGCTGCTGGTGCCCGTCTACCGGGAGGGTCACGACCCCGGCACGCCGACGCAACGCCGCGCGGCGCTGCTGGGCGTGCTGTACGCGCCGCTGGTGGCCAACGAACTGCTGCACGGCGTAGCCGAGCCGGCGTCGGCGCTGCTGGACCTGAAGCTGTCCGCCCGCACGGTGGACGGTGAGTTCCAAACCCTGCTGGCGACGCGCCAGGGTCAAGCCCTGACACCCGAGGAGGCGGCTGACTACACGCTGGCCGAGGCGCCGACGGCCGAGACGCTGTACTTCACGGTCGCCGGGCGCGAGTTCATGCTGGATGCCGCGCTGACGCACGACGCGTCCATGAAGCTGCTCGGGCTGTCCGGCCTCGGCCTGGAACTGGGCGGCGCGCTGCTGAGCCTGCTGCTGGCCGTGACGGTCTATCTGCTGGCCGCCGGCCGGGCGCGTGCCGAGCAGATGGCGCGCGGCATGACGGCCGACCTGGCGCGGCTGGCGATGGTGGCCAGCCACACGACCAACGCCGTGCTCATCACCGACGCCGAGCGCCGGATCACCTGGGTCAACGACGGCTTCACGCGCCTGAGCGGCTTCACGAGCGCCGAGGCCATGAATCGGCTGCCCAACGAACTGCTGCATTCCGAGCTCACCGACGAAGACACCGTGCATGGCATGCGCGAAGCGATGAACGTCGGCCTGGGCTGCAAGGCCGAGCTGATGCACCGCACCAGGGACGGCCGCAACTATTGGGTGGACATCGAGATCCAGCCGCTGCACGACGACGACGGCGCGCTGACGGGATTCATGATCATCGAATCCGACATCACGGCGCGCAAGGCCCTGCAGTCCCAGGCGGACGAGGCACGCCAGAGCCTGCAGGATCTCTACGACAACGCACCCTGCGCCTACTACGCACTGGATGGCAACGGCCGCTTCCTGCAGATCAACGCGCTGGGCCTGAGCTGGCTGGGCTGCACGGCCGAGCAGTTGATCGGCCGTGCCAGCCCGGCGGACTTCTTCAACGACGAGGGCCGCGCACTGTTCAAGACCGCCTTCCCGCGCTTCATGCGCGAAGGCCGCGTCTCGGGGCTGGAGTTCGACATCACCGGCCGCCACGGCAAAACCCGCCGCGTCAGCCTGTCGGCCACGGCCATGTACGACGCGAACGGTGGCTATCTGCGCAGCCGCTCAGTGATGTTCGACATCAGCGAGACCCACCGCATCCGCCAGCAGCTGCACCAGCTGACGCTGGATCAGGAAGCGATGCTGGAGAGCGACCTCGTCGGCATCATCAAGCTGCGCGACCGCCACACCGTCTGGCGCAACCATGCGTCGGAACGCATGTTCGGCTACACCGACGGCGAACTGCTCGGCCAGCCGGCCCGCATGCTCTACACCGACGACACGGCCTACGAGACGCTGGGCGCCCTGGCCTACCCGCAGCTCAAGGCCGGCGGACGCTTCCGCACCCAGTTGCAGATGCGCCGCAAGGACGGCTCGCTGATCTGGGTGGATCTTTCCGGCGTCGATCTGCCCGGCAGCGGCGGCGAGTCGCTGTGGATGATGGTGGACATCACCCAGAGCAAGGCCCACGAGGCGCGCATGGAGCGCGCCGCCCTGCACGACTCGCTGACCGGCCTGCCCAACCGCCTGCTGCTGGCCGACCGTCTACGGCAGGCCATCGCCGCGGCTGATCGCAACGGCCATGTCTTCGCCCTGGCCTATCTGGACCTGAACGGCTTCAAGCAGATCAACGACAACCACGGGCACGATGCCGGCGACGAGGTCCTCAAGGCCGTGGCCTCCCGGCTGCAGGCCGGCCTGCGTGCCAGCGACACGGTCGCCCGGCTGGGAGGCGACGAGTTCGTCGTGCTGCTCACCCCGCAGCAGGCGCCGGCCGACGCCGAGCCGGTGCTGAACCGGCTGCTGGATGCGCTGAGCCAGCCCATCACGCTGAGCTCGAACGTGCAGGTGGCCGTCGGCAGCAGCCTGGGCCTGGGCCACTTTCCCACGGACGGCCGCACGCCCGACGCGCTGATGCGCCACGCCGACGAAGCCATGTTTGCTAACAAACGCGCCGGCCGCCTGCGAACAAGTGCCAGCAGGAGCTGATTTAGTTCACAGAATCATGCCGCCGGTCGGGGCATGATTCGAACCCATGCTCAGCCGCCGTAACGCCTCACTCGCACTGGCCAGCCTCGCGCTGCCCGCCGCCCTCGCCCGCGCCCAGGAACGCCGCGCCATCGTGCTCGGCCAGTCCGTGCCGCTGACCGGCCCCGCCGCCCAGTTGGGGTTGCAGATGCAGCTCGGCGCCAAGGCCTACTTCGATGCCGTCAACGCCGCCGGCGGCGTGGGCGGCCTGCCCGTCGTGCTGAAGACGCTGGACGACGGCTACGACCCCGCGCGCTGCAAGGCCAACACCGAGAAGTTCATCCAGGAGGATGTCTTCGCGCTGTTCGGCTATGTCGGCACGCCAACCTCGCTGGCGGCCCTGCCCCTCGTCAACGCCGCCAAGATCCCCTTCATCGCCCCCTTCACCGGTGCCGAGGCGCTGCGCGACCCCTTCAACAAACTGGTCTTCCATGTCCGGGCGTCCTACTACGACGAGACCGAACTCATCGTCAAGCAGCTGACCCAGCTCGACCTGAAGAAGATCGCCGTCTTCCACCAGAACGACGCCTACGGCCAGGCCGGCCTGAAGGGCGTGATGCGCGCGCTGGAGAAGCGCGGCCTGCAGCCGGTGGCCGTCGCAACGGTGGAACGCAACAGCACGGACGTCGCCGCCGCGCTGAAGACACTCGTGCCGGCGCAGCCCGAAGCCATCGTGCAGATCAGCGCCTACAAGAGCTGCGCCGCTTTCATCCGCGAGGCGCGCAAGGCAGGTTACTTTGGCCAGTTCTACAACGTGTCCTTCGTCGGCACCCAGGCCCTGGCCGACGAGCTCGGCAAGGACGCTGCCGGCATCGTCGTCTCGCAGGTGATGCCCTCGCCCTTCGGCACTGCGGTCGGCCTCGTCAACGACTACCAGCAGGCCTTGCACAAGCTCGACACCAAGGCCGAGCCCAACTACACCAGCATGGAAGGCTATGTCGCCGCGCGCGTCATCGTCGACGGTTTGCGCCGCCTGGGCGGCCGTTTCAGCCGCGAGGCCCTGATCGCCGCGCTGGAAACCCTGTCAGGCTACGAGTCACGTGGCTACCACCTGCATTTCTCCGCCAACAAGCATGCGGGCTCCAGCTTCGTCGAGCTGTCGATGCTGACGGGCGACGGCAAGGTCAAACGGTAAGCACTTCGCCCAAGGCGGGCCGGCGCGTCATCCACGCTCGTCCTTGGGCGAGTCCATGACGATGTAGCTCGTGATCATGCTGACCTGGGGCAGGCCGCCCAGCACGTCGGCATGGAAGCGCTTGTAGGCGGGCAGGTCGGCCACCTCCACGCGCAGCAGGTACTCGAACGCGCCGGCCACGTTGTGGCACTCGCGCACCACCGGGCAATCCTTCATCGCCTGCTCGAAGCCCAGTTGCTCATCCAGCGTGTGGCGCGACAGGCCGATGGCCACGTAGGCCACGAAGCCCGTGCCCAGGCGCATCGGGTCCAGCACGGCACGGTAACCCTTGATGACACCCAGCCTCTGCAGCTCCTGCACGCGGCGCAGGCAGGCCGAGGGGCTCAGCGCAATGCGCTGGGCCAGCTCGGCATTGGTCAGGCGGCCATCCCTGACCAGCTCACGCAAGATTTTCTCGTCGATGGCATCCATGACCGCAGATGATTGCACATCCGCTGCTCACCGCACTGCAGAACGCAAGCCCATTCGCCGCTCACCTGCCTAGAGTTGCGCTCCATGGAAACCACCCTCAGCATGCTCGCGGCCCTGGCCGGCTTCGCCTTCGTCATGTCCATCACGCCCGGCCCCAACAACCTGATGCTGCTGGCCTCAGGCACGCATTTCGGCTGGCGGCGCAGCATGCCGCATCTGCTGGGCATCAGCTTCGGCTTCGGCGTCATGCTGGTGCTCGTCGGCTTGGGGCTGGGCGAGGTGTTCGGGCGCTACCCGAGCCTGCACGGCGCGCTGAAATGGGTGAGCCTGGGCTATCTGCTGTACCTGGCCTTCAAGGTTGCCACCGCGGCGCCGCCCACGGCGGGCGGCACCGGGGACAGCCGGCCGATGGGCTTTGGCGCCGCGGCGCTGTTCCAGGTCGTCAACCCCAAGGCCTGGGCGATGGCGCTGACGGCCGTGACGGCCTACGGCGAGCTCGGCATCCCGGCGCTGACCGCTGTCTTCGTGCTCGTCAACCTGCCCTGCTGCGGCTCCTGGGCGCTGCTGGGCGAGCAGATGCGCCGCTGGCTGCACCGGCCGCGCGCGCTGCAAGTGTTCAACTGGGGCGCTGCGGCGCTGATGGTCGTGTCGGTGCTGCCGCTGCTGCGAAGCTGAGCGCCGACGCCGATCACTTGGCCTTACAACTCGAAAGATTCACCTCGCGTGGCGTGAAACATAACGCAGTGAGAATGCGCACCCATCGACGATGAAGGTGTCAGG
Source organism: Roseateles sp. GW821-FHT02E12 (assembly GCF_059421665.1). Lineage (NCBI taxonomy): Bacteria > Pseudomonadati > Pseudomonadota > Betaproteobacteria > Burkholderiales > Sphaerotilaceae > Roseateles > Roseateles sp. GW821-FHT02E12. The sequence continues at coordinate 2,083,701 of NZ_JBWKVK010000001.1, read as the reverse complement.
GTGGGCTCGATGAAAGCGATGCTGTTGATGGCGGCCATGCTGGCGGCCGCTGTATTGAGCGCCTGCGGTGGCGGTGATGGTGCACACATGCCCAGCGCCAACGTGGCCCCTTCAACGGCCTCGGCGGCCATGCTGTCCATGGTTCAACCCGGGCCGGGCATGGATGAGGTGCTGAGCCAGCCCCGCAAGGCTGCCCAGGCCACGGAACAGGCCACCGCCAGGCGCCTGGATGCCGGCAGCCCGGCCACCGGGCATCCTGACCTGATCTGGTTCAACGCCACCACGGGCCAGACCGTCAGCTGGACCATGTCCGGTGCCAGTGGCACGGCGTCCAACTACCTCTTCCAGTCGCCCGATTGGCGGCTGACCTTCACCGCCGATCTCGACGGTGACGGGCAGGACGACTACATCTGGGAGAACGCGAGCACCGGCCAGCTGGCGGTTTGGCTGATGAAGGGCCCCGCCGTCACCGACGCGAGCGAGATCAAGGTCATCCTGCAGAGCCCGGGCTGGAAGGTCACGCAGGTGGCCGACTTCAACGCCGACGGCCGCGACGACCTGATCCTGGTGAATGAATCCACGGGCCAGACCGTCATGTGGCTGATGAACGGCAGCCAGATCTTGGAGAGCACCCTGCTGTTCACGGATCCGGCCTGGCGCGTGGTGGCCGCCGCCGACCTGGACGGCGACGACTTCGCCGATCTGGTCTGGGAACAGCGCGACACGAAGGACTACAGCGTCTGGTGGATGCGTGGCTCTACCGGCAAGAACGCGGGCGTGCCCGCCTCCAAGGGCAGCGCCGAACGCGTTCGACTGGCTGCGTCGACGATGGGTACCGGCCGCAGCGAACTGCTGTTCGACGGCCCCAGCAACCCGCCCCGCACGGCACAGGCCGTGGGCATCGTGCTCGGCTACGGCTCGATGAACTACAGCTGGATCAGCCAGCCCGGTGTCGTGAGCTCGCAGCTCAGCGCATCGGGCGACGTCAGCGGCAACGGTCGCGCAGCGGTGCTATGGCGAGACGGCAAGACCGGCGCCACCTTCATCTCCGAGCGCCAACCTGGCGGCGACAGCACCGACACCTTCTACACCGGCATCTGGCGCACCGAGATCCTCAACCACGATGGCGACTGGCGGGTGGAGCGCACGGCCGACCTCGATGGCGACGGCCGCGCCGACCTGATCTGGCGCCGCACGAGCACGGGCCAGGTGGCCGTGTCCTTGATGGACGGGCTGGAGCCCAAGGTTGAAGCCGGCCTGCTGACCAATCCCGCCTGGGCTGTGACCGGCGTGCGCGTCACCGGCAAGCCGCCGCGGGCACGCATCGAGGCGCAGAACAGCTCCCTCGTCGGCCAACCGGCAGCCCTCGACGGTCGCGCCAGCAGCGCCCGCGGCAACGGCGCAGTCAGCTACGCCTGGGTGCTGCTGTCCCGCCCGGATGGCAGCCAGGCCGCCTTGAACGACGCCAGCAGCCCGCAGCCGACCTTCACGCCAGATCTCGTCGGCCGCTACGAGGTCCAGCTCGTCGTGACCGCCGGCGGCCGAACCAGCAAAGCCTCCCGGTTCAGCATCGATGCCGGCGGCGCTTCACCCCTCGGCCAGGTGAAGCTGGAGCCCACCTGGCGTGCCACCAGCAAGACGCTGAACAGCATCAACTTCTCCTTCCAGCTGAAGGACGGCCTGCTGGCCAACCAGGCCATCGTGGTGGACGTGCCCGCGGAGTTCGGCACGCTGGATGCCTGGCAGCTGTCCGGCTCGCAGCGCTTCGAACTCAGCCTGCAAGGGCGCCAGCTCCGCTTCCGGCTGCGCGAAAGCTATGGCCGCTTCCCAGCCGGCGCCTGGATCACGACAAACGATCTGGGCCTGTCCTATGTGGTCAACCCGCCCCAGCCCGGCAGCTACGTCTTCAAGGTCTCCAGCGACGCGAACCCCACGCCCGTCGCCGTGCCCATGCGCGTCGCCGCCGCCGACACGCCGCTGGACCGCGCAGCCTTCTCGTTCGGCTCGGCCGTCATGGGCGTCTCCACTTCCTTCAGCCTCGACGTGACCAGCACGTCTGGCCTGCCCGAAGGCTCGCGACTCTTCGTCAACCTGCCCGAAGGCTTCGACGTGAGCAAGGCGCGGCCGGCCTCGACGACCAACGCCGTCGATCTGGAAGTCGTCTCGCGCCCAGCCACCCAGCAGCTCATCTTCACGGTGAAGACCAGCGCCGCCGCAGCGCCGGGGGGCCGCCTCGGGCTGGCCGACCTGCGCGTGGACGGCATCGTGAATCCGATCTGCCCCTACGACCCGTCCAACTATTACGTGACGCAGCCCACGCCGCTGCTGGGGCTGAACAGCACCGAGGACCGCGTGAATGCAACGTTGGCCGTCCCGGAAGTCGTGGCCGGCACCAGCGCCGTCGGGCAGCCGTCCATCCAGGGCAGCATCGACGGCTCAGGCCGCTGGACCTGGAGCCTGAGGCTGGTGGCCACCGGCGGCCTGCCCGAAGGCGCCAAGGTCCTGATGAAGCTGCCACCGGAGCTGCTGGACTGGTTCTTCAAGTCCAACCTGAGCTACGACAGGCCGCCCTTCGTCGAGTTCCGCTGCGCACCCTATCGCAGCGTGACGATCCCGGTTGGCCAGGCGATCGCGCCGGGTGGGCTCTTCGATTCGGCGACCCTCATGGCCTTCGAACCGCTGGTGCCGCCGCCGCCGGGCAACTACGAGTTCGAGGTCTACACGAGCGTGGACAGCAAGCCCGTCAAGGCGACGATGGCCGTGCCGGCTCGCTAGGCCACGGGCTCCACCGTCACCCCCACCCGCAGCGTCGCCACGCCACCGCCGCGCAGCACACCACGCAGCGGCGCCACGTCGGCGTAGTCGCGACCCCAGGCCAGCGTGACGTGGTCCAGGCCGGCGGGCACGGCGTTGGTCGGGTCCAGGGCCAGCCAGCCCTGCTCGGGGCACCACAGCTCGACCCAGGCATGCGAAGCGTCGGCGCCAACGAGCTTGGTCACGCCCTCGGGTGGGCGGGTCAGCAGGTAGCCCGACACATAGCGCGCCGCCAGGCCCAGGGATCGGCAGGCGGCGATGAAGACGTGGGCGAAGTCCTGGCAGACGCCGCTGCGCTGCGCGAGTGCGTCGGCGGCGCGCGTAGCCACCGTGGTGCTGTGCGGCAGGTAGCGCAGGTCGGTGTGGATCTGGTGCATCAGCGACAGGCCGCCGGCTGCCAGCGTGCGGCCCGGCGAGAAGGCGCGGCGGGCGTAGGCGGCCAGCGTGGCATCGGGCGCGGCATAGGTGGAGGCCAGCGCGAACTCGTCAGCGACCTGCAGCGTGCGGCCGGCACGGTAGCGCAGGCTGGCGGCGACGGCTTCCCACGACGGCCCGCGGCCGGGGTCGGGCGTGGGCCGCGGCTCAAGCTCGACCTCGAAGCGGCTGTCGACGACGAGGCGCTCATGCACGCGCGCATGGCCGAAGCTGAGGTGGCGGTTGCCCCAGGGGTCGCGGCGCAGGTGGCGCGCCAACTCGGCCACGTCCAGCTCCAGGCCGACGTCGTTCCAGCCGGCACCCCAGCCGTCGGGCAGCGGGTCGATGTTGAGCCGCCAGCCGCTGACCTGCTGCCAGGGCGTGTCGCCCGGCGCCAAGCAGGCCGCGTGGTAGGCCCATTCCACCGAGTCGTCGTAGGTGTACTCGGTGACGTGATGAACCGCGAGCCTGACTGTCATGGCTGCGCCCTTCGCGCTACGCGCTGTCCCGCCGAGCGGGAGCGAGCTTGCTTGGGACGGCCCGGCGCGGCGCTCATTGCCAGACCCTCTGTTCCGCACCGATGACATGCGCGAAATAGCGCTGGCTGATGAGGCTGGACAGCTCCCCGGCCTGGGCCGCGGCGCGCTGCAGATGCTCGACGAGGGCCGGCCCGGGCGCTGCCAGCTCGGCCAGCGGCCAGGCCTCGGGCACGGGCAGTTCGGCGGCGGTGTCGGCCGCCCAGCCGGGGTCGTGGCGGGCCAGCTTGGCAAAGCGGTCGCGCAACGTGCGCGCCACCCACGCGAGGGACCGCGGGTTGTCGGTGTCGTGCACGAGCAGGTGCAGCAGCGGCGGCGCCTCGCGGCGTGCCTGGAACTGGGCGCGGTAGGTGATGGTCGAGTCGAACACGCCGAGCAGCAGGCTGAAGCCATCCTCGCTCAGCGCGAGGCCGTGCTCGAAGGTCTCGGCCAGCACCTCGGCGTGGAAGGACAGGCGCTCGATCTGGCGACCGATGGACAGCAGCCGCCAGCCGTCGTCGCGCGTCATGCGGTCGGTCTGCGCCCCGGTGATGGCGGCGAGGTGGGTGTCGGCACGGGCCAGCACATTGAGCACATCGGTCACGGGCGTGGCATGGCCGGGGCGGTCGAGCACGGCGCGCAGATGCTGCTCGAACTGCGCCGCCGTCTCGTGAATGAGGCGCCAGGCTTCGGGCGACAGGCGCTCGCGCAAGGCCTGGGCGCAGGACTGCAACGCGCGCAGGTTCCAGCCAACGCTGGTCTCGCCAGACGTGGGCAGCAGCGCCGCCAGCAGCGCGCGCTCGAAGCCGCGCGGGTCGTCCTGGGCCTGCGGCGCCTTTGCACCGACGAGGCCGTGGTGGCGCGCGAGGGCATCCAGCAGCGGCAGCATGGGCTGCGGCATGGCACCACGCTGCACCATGACACTGGCCTCGATGACATGACGCGCCAGCCGCGCGCTGTTCTCGGCGCGCTCGGTGTAGCGGCCCAGCCAGAACAGGTTCTCAGCGGAGCGGCTGGTGACGGTCCAGTGCACCTGAGCCAGGTCGGCGGCCTGCAGCGGCTGGGACAGCAGCGTCGTCGGGTCGACCTCACCGTCGGTCATGACCCAGGTGTCTGCACTGAGGCTGCCGCGCTGGATGGACAGCCAGGCATCGGCCAGCGGGTCGCGGCGCGGCGCGACGCGGGTCAGGCCACCGGGCAACACCTTCCAGCCACCCTGGCCATCGGTCATCGCGAAGACACGCAGCACTGCCACGCGCGGCTCCAGCGCGCCGCGCGTCCAGACCGGCTGCTTGGTGGGCTTGACGCGGGCCTGCAGCGTGTAGGCGGTGGGGTCGGCAGTGATGCGCTCAGACAGCTCCCAGCGCTGCTCGTCGTTCAGCTCAGCGGCGACGATCGGGGAGAAGCTGCGCGTCGTGCTGCTGGCCGAGAAGGTCGGCACCACGACGAACTCCGCCAGCCGCGGGCGCAACCGGCGCCAGGCGCTTTCCTCGCCGCACCACCAGCTCTGGATGGCCGGCAGCGTCAGCTCCTCGCCGAGCAGGCTTTCCGCCACACCCGGCCAGAAGGCGGCCAGGCCCGGGCTTTCCAGCCAGCCGGCACCCGGCACATTGGCGATGACGACCTCGCCGGCGCGGGCTGCCTGCAGCAGGCCCGGCACGCCGAGGATGGAGTCGGGGCGCAGCTCCAGCGGGTCCAGCCAGGTGTCGTCGACGCGGCGCAGCAGCACGTGCACGCGCTCCAGGCCGGCCAGCGTCTTGAGATACACCTTGTCGGCGCGCACGGTCAGGTCGGCGCCCTCGACGAGGGTGATGCCGAGGTAGCGCGCCAGGAAGGCCTGCTCGAAATAGGTCTCGTTGCGCGGCCCCGGCGTCAGCAGCGCGACACGGCTGCGCTCGCCGGCCGGCGAGAGACGGGTCAGCGCCTGGATGAAGTCGCGGTAGCTGGCCGCCAGGCGCTGCACGGCCATCTGGCGGAAGGCCTCGGGGAACTGCTGGGCAATGATGAGGCGGTTCTCCAGCACATAGCCCAGGCCCGACGCGGCCTGGGTGCGCTGGCCGACCACCCACCAGTGGCCGTCGGCGCAGCGCGTCAGGTCAAAGGCCAGCACGTGCAGGTGCACGCCGCCCGAGGGCTTGTTGCCGTGCATGCCGCGCAGGTATTGCGGGTGCGCCAGCACCAGCGATGCGGGCAGCAGGCCCTCCTGCAGCAGGCGGCGCTCGCCATAGGTGTCGGCCATGACGGCGTTGAGCAGGCGGGCGCGCTGGGCGATGCCGGCCTCGATGTGGCGCCACTCGTCCGGCTCGATGAGCATGGGCAGCAGTTCCAGCGGCCAGTGGCGGGCCAGCGGCGTTGCGTATTCGCCGTTCTGGCCGGGCAACGGCGGGGCGTCGCTGTGCACGTTGTAGCTGGCGCCGTCCTCCAGCACGCGGCGCTGCACGCGCAGGGCCTTGGCGCTGAGTTCCTGCCAGCCCGCTGCACCGCCGGCCGCGACGAAGCGCCGCCAGCGTTCGGACAGGCCACCCTGGGGCTCACCGGGCTGGTTGACCTGGCCAGTCAGCTCGTAGAAGTGGCCGTCACGGCTGCGCAGCGCGGCCGATAGTGCCTGCGCCAGCGGGTCGGGTGCCAACGCCTCCTCGGGCTCGTCGGGAAGCAGGCTCCACTGGCTGGGAGTGAGCTCAGACATGGGCGAGGCGGGTCGATGCAGTCATGCGGCGCGAAAAAGGCGAAAAGGCATTGTCAAGCAATGTCTGCGCCGCCCGCCCTTGAGCAAACACTGACGGCGGATACTGCCTCCTCCTTTTTTGTCGAAGGTGCCCCCATGCAGCAACGAGTTCTGAAGTGGAGCCTGGGCGTCGCCGCCCTGGCGGTCGCCGGCGGCCTGTTCGCGCAGGCCACTGGCCTGACGCGCACGCTCGTGGGCCGGGCCGACGTGTCCATCCCGGGCAAGGAGGCGGTGGTCGCCAGGGTTGAGGTGGCGCCGGGCGCACGCGCCGGCAGGCACACGCATCCGGGCGACGAGATCAGCTATGTGGCCGAGGGCCAGGTCGAGCTGCTCATCGACGGCCAGCCGCCGCGCGTGGTGAAGGCGGGCGAGTCCTTCGTCGTGCCGGCCGGCACCGTGCACGATGCGCACAACACGACCGATGCGCCCACCAAGCTGATCGGCGTCTACGTTGTAGAAAAGGGCAAGCCGCTGGCGACGCCGGCGCCAGCGCTCTAAATCACGCGGCGAGAAAACGGCGCAGCACCCGCTCGGCCGCCTCGGGGTCGTCGCGCCAGGCGCCGTGGCCCACGCCGGGAAAGCGCTCGAAGCCGGCCACCCATTGCGGCGGCAGCGCCGCGACGATCTCCTCGGCATCCTCGGGCGGCGTCACCGGGTCTTCCTCGCCAGCCATGACGAGGATGGGGCACTGCACGTTCGCCAGGCCCGGCCGCAGGTCCATGCCGGGCAGTTCGGTGCGCGTGTGCTCGAACAGGATCTCGGGCTTGAACATCATCCAGCCGCCGGCATCCGGCTTCTTGGGCTTGGTGTTGTAGAGATGGCGGCAATGCGTCTCGTAGGCCGCCCAGGTGTCGGGGCCCGGGCGCTCCCAGAAGTCGCGCGTGGCCTGCGCCGCCGCAGGCCCGCCGAGGCGGCCGAAGCGTTCGATCTTGCGCGGCAGGCCGAAGTGGTGGGAGGTGCTCGACAGCACGACCTTGGCAGGATGCGCCGGGTGGCGCGCCAGGTAGCGCTGCGCAACGAAGCCCCCGAAGCTCTGGCCAAGCACGATGGGCTTGACGATGCCCAAGCGATCGCACAGCCGCACGACGTCGTCGGCGAACACGTCCAGCCGCCATTCCTCGGCCGGCCGGGGGTCGCTGCGGCCATGGCCGCGCTGGTCGAAATAGACGACCTGGCAGAGGTCGGCAAAGCGGCTGAAGAAGGGCCGGAAGGCCGTATGGTCGAAGCCCGGGCCGCCGTGGATCAACACGAGGGTGGGCTTCTCCCTCAGCGCGCGGCCGTCGGGCACACAGCCAAGGCCCTCGATGTCGACGAAGAGGCGGACGCCGGGTTCGATTTCTATGCGCATGTCAGTGGTGCCCGGCCGCCCGAAGCCACTGACCGCCCCCTTGGGGGGCGGCTCGCGCCGCGAGCGTGGGGGCCGTTGTTTCGCTCAGGATACTTTCCTGAGGTCCAGCGTGAATGGGAACTCCAGGCTGCGCTGCGGCTCGCCCACCTCGACCTTGCCCGGCGTGTGCCCCATGGCCGCAAAGCGCGTGAGGCGCCGGCTCTCTGCCTCGTAGGCATTGACCGGCAGCGTCGCGTAGTTGCGCCCGCCCGGGTGGGCGACCGAGTAGCGGCAGCCGCCCAAGGACCGGTGCTGCCAGGTATCGACGAGGTCCACCGTCAGCGGCGCGTGGATGGGGATGGTCGGGTGCAGGGCCGACTGCGGCAGCCACGCGCGGTAGCGCACGCCGGCCACGAACTCGCCGACGCGGCCAGTGGGCTGCAGCGGCACGGGCACGCCGTTGACGGTCACGCGGTGGCGCGGGTCGACCAGGCCGCTGACGTGCAGCTCCAGCCGCTCCATCGACGCATCCACATAGCGCACATTGCCGCCGGCCGAGCCTTCCTCGCCCATCACGTGCCAGGGCTCCAGCGCGCTGCGCAGCGTCACATGCACGCCGCGTGAGGCGAACTCGCCGTACTTGGGGAAGCGGAACTCGAAGTGCGGCGCGAACCAGCTGGCGTCCAGCGCGTAGCCAGCCTCACGCATGTCCTGCATGACGTCGGCGAAGTCCTCCGACACAAAGTGCGGCAGCAGCCAGCGGTCGTGCAGCTCGGTGCCCCAGCGCACCAAGGGCGCGCGGTAGGGCTCCTTCCAGAAGCGGGCCACCAGGGCGCGCAGCAGCAGTTGCTGCACGATGCTCATGCGCGCATGCGGCGGCATCTCGAAGGCGCGCAGCTCCAGCAGGCCCAGGCGGCCGGTGGCCGAGTCGGGCGAGTAGAGCTTGTCGATGCAGAACTCGCTGCGGTGGGTGTTGCCGGTCACGTCCACCAGCACGTTGCGCAGCATGCGGTCGATCAACCAGGGCTGCACGCTGTCACCACGCTCGTCGCTGAGCTTGTGGATCTCACCCAGCGCGATCTCCAGCTCGCGCAGCTGATCGTTGCGCGCTTCGTCCACGCGCGGCGCCTGGCTGGTGGGGCCGATGAATAGGCCGCTGAACAGATAGCTGAGCGACGGGTGGTTGTGCCAGTAGGCCAGCAACGAAGCCAGCAGCGCGGGCCGGCGCAGGAAGGGCGAGTCCGCCGGGCTGGCGCCGCCGAGCACGAAGTGGTTGCCACCGCCGGTGCCGGTGTGGCGGCCGTCGATCATGAACTTCTCGCTCGACAGGCGCGTGAGCCGTGCGGCTTCGTACAGGAACTCGGTGTGGTCGACCAGCTCGCGCCAGTTGTGGGCCGGGTGGATGTTGACCTCGATGACGCCGGGGTCGGGCGTGACCTGCAGCAGCTTCAGGCGCGGGTCGCGCGGCGGCGGGTAGCCCTCCAGCACGATCTTGTAGCCCGTGTCTTCGCAGGCGGCCTCGACGGCAGCGAGCAGCTCCAGGTAATGCTCGAGCTTCTCAAGCGGCGGCATGAAGACGTAGAGCACGCCGCTGGCCTTGCCCTTGGCTTCGGCAGACGGGCCGTTGGCGCGACGCGGGTCGCGGGCCTCGACGCACAGCGCCGTGCGCGTGATGTCGCGGGCGCTCTCGAAGCGGCCGGGTGCGGCGGGGGCAGTGCCCGCGCCGCCGGCAGCGCCGGCCTTGCCGCCGGGCAGCAAGCCAGGCGTCGGCCCGGCCGACGTCACGCCCAGCGTCTGCACGCGCAGTGCTGCCGCCGCGGGCAGCATGCCGCGCGGCGCGAAGGGGTCCTGCTCGTGCAGGTAGGGGTAGTCGCCCTTGCTGACCCAGGGCAGCGAATCCAGCGGCAGCCGCCAGCCCATCGGCGAGTCGCCGGGGTGGAGGTAGAGGCGATCGCCGCGGAAGAACCAGGGGCCGGTCTGCCAGCGCGTGCCGGCCAGGGCCGGCGAGTCGCCGCTGTGGCTGATGGGCAGCACGTAGCCGACGACCTGGGCCAGCCCCTGTTCGAAGATGCGGCGCAGGCGCACGCGCTCCATCTCGTCGTCCAGGCGCGAGTCGAAGGGGTCGACGTTGACGGGCAGGCGGCGCTCGCGCCACAGGTAGTAGAAGGTGTCCTCGTAGGCGGGCTCTACATGCGTGTCGGGCAGGGCCAGGCGGCGCGTCAGCGCGCTCATAAAGGCCTGGGCATGCGTGCTCGTGTAGGCGTGGCCCTCGCGCTCATCGGCGAACCAGTCGGGGTTGCGCCAGCAGGGCTGGCCGTCGGCGCGCCAGTAGATGGACAGCGCCCAGCGCGGCAACTGCTCGCCGGGGTACCACTTGCCCTGGCCAAAATGCAGGAAGCCGCCCTGGCCGTATTCGTCTCGCAGCTTGTGCGTGAGTTGCTGGGCGTAGACGCGCTTGGTGGGGCCGAGCGCCTCGGTGTTCCATTCGGGCGCGTCACGGTCGTCGATGGAGACGAACGTGGGCTCGCCGCCCATCGTCAGCCGCACGTCGCCGGCGACGAGTTCGCGGTCCACCTGCTCGCCGAGCTTGAGCACCTCGGCCCATTGCTCTTCGGTGTAGGGCTTGGTCACGCGCGGCGACTCGTAGATGCGCGTGACGCTCATCTCGTGCTCGAACTCGACCTCGGCCTTGTCGACGCCGCCGCTGATGGGCGCGGCGCTGCCGGGCGTGGGCGTGGCCGCCAGTGGGATGTGGCCCTCACCGGCCAGCAGGCCGGAGGTCGGGTCCAGGCCGATCCAGCCCGCGCCGGGCAGATAGACCTCGCACCAGGCATGCAGGTCGGTGAAGTCGATCTCGGTACCGCTGGGGCCGTCCAGCGCCTTCTCATCCGGCGTCAGCTGGATCAGGTAGCCCGACACGAAGCGCGCCGCCAAGCCGAGGTGGCGCATCAACTGCACCAGCAGCCAGCCGGAGTCGCGGCAGGAGCCCGAGGCCTTTTCCAAGGTCTCCTCGGGCGTCTGCACGCCCGGCTCCATGCGGATCAGGTAGGAGACGCTGTTCTGCACCTTCTGGTTGAGCTCGACGAGGAAGTCATTCGTCGAGCGCCGGTCGAGCGGGATTTCCTTCAGGTAGGCGGCCAGCAAGGGCGTCAGCGGCTCGACCTGCAGATAGGGCGCGAGCTCGATCTGCTGGACCTCGTCGTACTTGAAGGGGAAGCTCTGGGCGTGCTCCTCGAGGAAGAAGTCGAAGGGGTTGTAGACCGCCATCTCGGCCACCAGGTCCACCGTGACGGTGAACTCGGTCGTCTTCTCGGGGAAGACGAGACGCGCGAGGTAGTTCGCGAACGGGTCTTGCTGCCAGTTGATGAAGTGGTCGGCAGGTTCGATGCGCAGCGAATACGACAGCACCGGTGTGCGGCAGTGCGGCGCCGGGCGCAGGCGCACGACCTGCGGGCCGAGGCTGACCGGGCGGTCGTATTTGTAGCGGGTGACGTGCTTGAGCGCGACGTGGATTGACATGCGTGGCCCGTCTGGTCAGGTCGAAGGAACGAGGAAGTCGCGGCTGATGGCGGCGCCGAGGTCGGCCACCTCGGCGAGGAAGCCGTCCAGAAAGGGATGCAAGCCCTGCGCCAGGATCTCGTCGATGCGGCCATAGGCCAGTTCGGCCTCCAGCCGGCCGACGCGGCGCAGCGTCTCGCCGGACTGGGCGTTGGCCACGCGCTTGAGGTTGGCCTGCATGCGCGTCATGCAATGCGAGAGGGACCGCGGCATGTCGGGGCGCAGGATCAGCAGCTCGGCCACCTTGTCTGGCTGGATGACGTTGCTGTAGACCTTGCGGTAGATCTCGAAGCCCGACACTGAGCGCAGCACGGCCGACCAGTAATAGAAGTCGCGCGCCGCGTCGCGCTCCGTGCCGGTGTCGTCCTGGCGGTAGAACTTGATGTCCAGCAGCCGCGCCGTGTTGTCGGCCCGCTCCAGGAAGGAGCCGATGCGGATGAAGTGGAAGGCTTCGTCCTGCAGCATGGTGCCCACCGTGACGCCGCGCGACAGGTGCGAGCGGTACTTGACCCACTCGAAGAGCTGCGACGGGTCTCGCGCCAGCAGGCCTTCACGCAGCAGGCGGCGGAACTCCAGCCAGGTCTGGTTCATGGTCTCCCAGACTTCGGTCGTCAGCGCCCCGCGCACGGCCCGCGCGTTCTCGCGCGCGGCACGCAGGCAGTTGAAGATGGACGAGAGATTGCTCTCATCGGCCACCATGAACTCCATGACGTTGCGGCCGTTGATCGTCGCGTACTTGGTGCCGTAAAGGTTGTTCAACTCGGAGATGGACACCAGGCTGCGCCAGGTCTGCTCGGACTCGCTGGCCGACTGCGGCTGCAGCGAGGTTTGGTAGGCAATGTCCAGCAAACGCGCGGTGTTCTCGGCCCGCTCGATGTAGCGGGACATCCAGTAGAGGTGGTCAGCGGTTCTTGAAAGCATCGATCAGTCCTCCCTTAAGCCTCAAGAACCCAGGTGTCCTTGGTTCCACCGCCCTGGCTGCTGTTCACCACCAAGGAGCCCTCCTTCAACGCAACCCGGGTCAGCCCCCCGGGCACCATGCGCACCGACGACCCCGACAGCACAAAGGGTCGCAGATCGATGTGACGCGGCGCGATGCCGCTTTCGACAAACGTGGGGCAGGTCGACAGCGACAGCGTCGGCTGGGCGATGTAGTTGCTCGGGTTGGCGATGAGCTGCGCCCGGAACGCCTCGACCTCGGCCTTGGTGGCCGCCGGCCCGACGAGCATGCCGTAGCCGCCCGCGCCGTGCACCTCCTTCACCACCAGCTCGCTGAGGTTGGCCAGCGTGTAGGCCAGGTCTTCCTTGTCGCGGCAGACGTACGTCGGCACGTTCTGCAGGATGGGTTTTTCGCCGAGATAGAACTCGATCATCTTCGGCACGTAGGGGTAGATGGACTTGTCGTCCGCGATGCCGGTGCCGATGGCGTTGGACAACGTCACCTTGCCCGCCTTGTAGGCGTCCACCAGGCCCGCGCAGCCCAGCTGCGAATCGGCGCGGAACACCTTGGGGTCGAGGAAGTCGTCGTCCAGCCGGCGGTAGATCACGTCCACGCGCTTGGGGCCGCGCGTGGTGCGCATGTAGACGAAGCCGCCGTCGACGAACAAGTCCTGACCCTCCACCAGCTCCACGCCCATCTGCTGGGCCAGGAAGGCGTGCTCGAAGTAGGCCGAGTTGTACATGCCCGGCGTCAGCACGACGACGGTCGGGTCCGACACGCCCGAGGGCGCCACGCTGCGCAGCGTGTCCAGCAGCAGGTCGGGGTAGTGGGCCACCGGCGCGATGCGGTGGTTGACGAAGAGCTCGGGGAAGAGCCGCATCATCATCTTGCGGTTCTCGAGCATGTAGCTCACGCCGCTGGGCACCCGCAGGTTGTCTTCCAGCACGTAGTAGTGGCCGCTGCCATCGGCATGGCCGGCGCGCACGATGTCGACGCCGGCGATGTGGCTGTAGACGCCGCCAGGCACGTCCACGCCCATCATCTCCTTGCGGAACTGGGCGTTGTTCAGGATCTCGTCGGCGGGCACGATGCCGGCCTTCAGGATCTCCTGGTCGTGATAGACGTCGTGGATGAAGCGGTTCAGCGCCGTCACCCGCTGGGCCAGGCCCGCCTGCATGGACGTCCATTCGCTGGCCGGAATGACCCGCGGGATCAGGTCGAAGGGGATGAGGCGCTCGGTGCCCTCCCCGCTGTCCTTGTCGCCGTAGACGGCGAAGGTGATGCCCACGCGCCGGAAGATCAGCTCGGCCTGCTCGCGCCGTTCGCGCATCAGCGACTCGGGCTGGTCGGCCAACCAGCGGGCGTAGGACTCGTAATGCGCGCGGGTTGTCGGCCCCGCTGCGTTCATCTCGTCAAAGGCGGTCTGCATCGTCGCTCCTGTTCCCTGCCTCGCGACGCAAGTTTCGCGCCCGCGCAAGAAGAAGCTCCTGGTGCGTGCACGCACGACTTGCGTGCATACCGCCCGGTGCGTGGGCGGCATGCACGGTTGTACACCGGCTCGGGGGCTCAGAAACGCAGTTGCAACCCTGTACTCGCCGAGCGACCGGCCTGCGGGGCCAGGTCCCGGATCGTCGGCACGGCCGTCGCGTTGTAGGCCAGCTTGTTGCCCAGGTTGTCGAGCTTCAAGTACCAGAGCGCGTCGGTCTGGCCCCAGCGCAACTGGCGGGCGACGGACAGGCGCAGCGTGCCGTAGCCAGGGGTGGGCGTGTCGAACTCGGCAACGCGGGTCTGGCGGGCGGCGCCGCGCCACTCGAGCTTGCCGGACCAGTCGCCCCGCTTCGCCTCAACGCCCAGCATCGCGCGCAGCGGCGCCAGGCGCGGCAGCGGTTCGCCGGTGGCCCGGTTGTCGCCGCGCACCGCGTCGAGCTGGCTCAGCAGCGCGATGGCCGGGTGCAGTTGCCAGCGGCCTTCCAGTTCGACGCCACGCAGACGCGCCGGCACGGCCTGGAAGTTGTAGACCGGCACGGCCTCGCCATCGTTGTCCACCGTCGCGCCGGTGGCCTGCAGCGCGATGTAGTTGGAGAAGCGGGTCTCGTAGACGTTGACGTGCACATGGCTGCCGTCGCCCTCCCACTTCAGGCCGACGTCCAGCCCCTTGGAACGCTCCAGGCCCAGCGTCGGGTCACCCCGCTCATAGGCCGCGCTGGCCAGGTGCAGGCCGTTGGCGAACAGCTCGTAGTAAGCCGGGGCACGTTCGGTGCGGTTGAGGTTGGCGCTCAGGCTCCAGGCGCCAGAGAGCGGGTAGACGCCACTGAGTGCCACGCTGACCGGCCGGAAGCGCCTGGAAGCCGGCGCGCCGAAGCGGTCGCCGCCGTCCGAGTCGATCGTCACCCGTTCGGTGCGTGCGCCGGCCGACCAGTCCACGCCGCCAAGCTTGGCCTGCTCCAGCAGGAAGACGCCGGTGTTGCGTGTGCGCGTGCTCGGCACGAAGGCCTCCTCGCCCAGGGCCGAGAAGTCCAGCGACTCGGTCTGCAGGCCGACCAGGCCCTTGACCGGGCCCCACGGCGTCTGGATCGCCGCATGCTCCACCTCCAGCCGGCCATCGGTGCCGGTGCTCTTGAAGGTGGTGCCGACCTCGCCCGTGCCCTCCACCTCCTGGTGCTCGTAGCGGTTGCGGCTGAGCTGCCAGCTGATGCGGTGGACCGGGCCGTCGGCCGTCGCCCATTCACCCGCCGTGGCCACGCGCTGGCGCTGCATGCGGATGGTCACGTCCTCTTCAGCCGTGGTGCCGTAGTTGGTGTGGAAATCGTCCACCGACACGCCGGCAAAGCCACCCTGGAAGAACACCGAGCCGCCCACCGAGCCGCCGTGGCTGCGGGCGGCGGAGTTGCGCACGCTGGTACGGCTTTCGCCGTCACTGTCGAAGCGCGGGGCGGTCTGGTCGCTGGCGTCGCGGCCGGCCAGGTCGACGTGCCAGCCGAAACCCGAATGTGGCTGGCCGGTGCCGCCGTCCAGCACCACGGCGCCGCTCTTGTCTCGCGAGGCGCCGCCCAAGCGGATCTCGGCCGCGCCGCTCAGGCCGTCGATCAGCGTGCGCGGAATGCGGTTGTCCAGCGTGTTGACGACACCGCCCACCGCGTTGCCGCCGTACAGCAGCGCCGCAGCGCCGCGCAGCACCTCGACCTTGTCGATGACCAACGGGTCGATGGCCACGCCATGGTCGAAGCTGAGGTTGGACGCATCCACCGACGCGCCGGAGTTGTTCAGGATGCGCACCCGGTCGCCGTCCAGGCCGCGGATGCTGGGCCGGCTGGCATTGGGGCCGAAGTTGGTGGCGGCAACGCCGGGCAGGCCCTGCAGGGTGTCACCGAGGTTGGCGGCGCGGGTCAGCGTCAGCTGGTCGCCGGAGAGGGAGTCGCTGGGCTGGGCCAGCACCTGGCTCTTCAGCGGGTTGCCGGTGACGACGACCTTGTCGAGGGATTCGGCCGGCTCGGCGTGAGCAGAAAGGGAAAGGCAGGCGGCCGCGAGGGGCGCCAGGGCAAAGGAACGCATGAGAGGTACTTCCGCAACAAGAAAACGCAAACGCCCGCGCCACAGCTGGGCGCGGGAGGGCTTGGAGTTCAGGCGGAAGCGGGAGGCGCCCGGGCGGGCGGCAGGCCGAGGCTGACGGCGCGTGGCGCACCGCCGCGGGCGACCAGCGGCGCGGCATGCACGGCCGGGCTGGTGGCCAGCGCCGCCGGCTCGGCGGCCGGCGCGCCGGTGCCGAGATCGGCAGCAGTCAGGCAGAGGTCGCAATGAACCAGGTGGGCAATGCCATCGTCCTGGCGGTCACCACTGACGTGCGACAACGCGTGCACTCCTGCCATCGCTTGCGCGAGGGGCAGGAGAAAAGCCAGCCAAAGAAGCCAGCCACGGAGGTTGCGACGCAGGTTCACGGAAGGGTCTGTTTACCGGGCAAAGATCGGGTGCGAGAGGGTCTGCGCGGGTGCAGGGCTAGGCGTGCGCCGCCACCTGGGCTCATGCCCAGGCAAGGCGCGCAACGACGCCATGCGCCCGCGCAGACCCTCTCCCGAAGGGTTGTCACTCAAAAGCCCGCGCGCGGCGTTGCGAAGCCTCGCTGGGGATGACCCCAGCTTCGACTTCGCGCCTTGCTCGCGGGCTTTTGAGTGGCAACGCACCCGACCTTTGCCCGGTAAACAGACCCTAATCCTAAACTGCAGCTCTTACAGAGCCTGAAGTCACCCTCTCATGAAGCTCATCGACACCATCCTGGCCGACGCGCCGGCGATCACGGCCATCCGCCGTGATCTGCACAAGCACCCTGAACTCTGCTTCCACGAGCAGCGCACCGCGGACGTCATCGCCCAGGCGCTGACGGACTGGGGCATCCCCGTCCACCGGGGCCTGGGCAAGACGGGCGTCGTCGGCATCGTCAAGAACGGCACCTCGGACCGCGCCGTCGGCCTGCGTGCCGACATCGACGCGCTGCCGATGACGGAGCGCAACGAGTTCCCGCACGCCAGCAGCTACCTGGGCCGCATGCATGCCTGTGGCCACGACGGCCACACCGCCATGCTGCTGGCCGCAGCCAAGCATCTGGCGACCAACCGCAACTTCGACGGCACGGTCTACCTCGTCTTCCAGCCCGCCGAGGAAGGCGGCGGCGGGGCGCGGGAGATGATCAAGGACGGCCTGTTCGAGAAGTTCCCGATGGAAGCCATGTTCGGCGCCCACAACTGGCCCGGCATGCAGGCCGGCCAGTTCGCGCTGAAGAGCGGCCCGGTGTTCGCCAGCAGCAACGAATTCAAGATCACGCTGCGCGGCAAGGGCTCGCATGCCGCCATGCCGCACCTGGGTATCGACCCGGTGCCGGCCGCCTGCCAGCTCGTCACGGCCTTCCAGACCATCGTCAGCCGCAACAAGCGGCCCATCGACCCGGGCGTCATCTCCGTCACCATGATCCATGCCGGCGAGGCGACGAATGTGGTGCCCGATTCCGTCGTCATGGAAGGCACGGTGCGCACCTTCACGCTGGAGCTGCTGGACCTGTTCGAGCGCCGCATGAAGGAGATGACCGAGCAGCTGGCCGGCGCTTTCGAGTTGCAGGCCGAGTTCGAGTTCCGCCGCAACTACCCGCCGACCATCAACCACCCCGAAGAGACCGAGTTCGTGCGCCGGGTGCTGACCGACATGGTCGGCGCGCCCAATGTGCAGGAGTTCGAGCCCACCATGGGCGCCGAGGACTTCAGCTACTACCTGCTGGACAAGCCCGGCTGCTATTTCCTGATCGGCAACGGCGACGGCAGCCACCGCGTCGGCGGCCATGGCATGGGCCCTTGCATGCTGCACAACCCCAGCTATGACTTCAACGACGACCTCATCCCGCTGGGCGGCTCGATGTGGGTGCGCATGGCGGAAACCTGGTTGAACACGCCGCGATGAATCACGAACAGATCATCCAGGACACCCGCGACTGGGTCGTCAAGGCCGTCATCGGCCTGAACCTCTGCCCGTTCGCCAAGGCCGTCCACGTCAACGAGCGCATCCGCTACGTCGTCAGCGAGGCCACCGATCCGGAACAGCTGCTGAAGGACCTGGCGCACGAGCTGCTG
This sequence comes from Roseateles sp. GW821-FHT02E12, assembly GCF_059421665.1. NCBI lineage: Bacteria > Pseudomonadati > Pseudomonadota > Betaproteobacteria > Burkholderiales > Sphaerotilaceae > Roseateles > Roseateles sp. GW821-FHT02E12. The sequence continues at coordinate 2,065,796 of NZ_JBWKVK010000001.1, read as the reverse complement.
GCCCTGAACCGCGCCGACCCGGAAGAGATCGACACGACGCTGGTCATCCACCCCGGCGTGCTGACCGACTTCCTGGACTTCAACGACTTCCTCGACGCCGCCGATGCACTGGTAGAAGAGCTCAAGCTCGACGGCATCCTGCAGATCGCCGACTTCCACCCCGACTACCAGTTCGGCGACAGCGAACCCGACGACATCGCCAACTACAGCAACCGCTCGCCCTACCCCACGCTGCACCTGCTGCGCGAGGAGAGCATCGAGCGCGCCGTCGAGTCCATGCCCGACACGGCCTCCATCTACGAGAACAACCTCGAGACGCTGGAGAAGCTGGGCCACGAGGGCTGGGCCGCCCTGGGGCTCAAGCGCTGAAGCACCGTTGCGGGCCGAGCGCCGGGCCGCTCCCAAGCCGGCCCGCGCTGGCGATGTGCCTAGCGGTCGATCCGCTAGGCATCGCCATCCCCTCGGGGGACCGGCTGGGATCGCCCGCGTTCAGCGGGAGCGATCCCAGACGAGGGGCTCACTCCTTCACCCAAGAGAACGCGCCACCGCCCTTCTTGGGCGAGTTGGCCCGCGTGCGCAGCACCGCGTCGAAACCGCTCTTGCCGCCGTTCCAGATCGCCGTCAGCAGGCTGATGACGTCGTCGCGCGTGTAGGCGTCCAGGTCGCTGCGGCACTGCTTGATCGCGGCGGCCAGCACGTCGCGCGGCAGCTCCTGGTGGGTGGCCAGCACGATGAGCATGGCCGAGTGCAGATCGGGCCAGGCCGCGCACAGCGACTGGATGCGCTTGAGCGCCTCGGCGGGGGCAGCGCGATGGCCGGGCAACAGCCAGCCCAGCGGGTCGAGCTCATCGTCTCGGAGGGCATCGTCCATCGCTTGTCTCCGTTGTTTTGCAGATTTCACACTCTGCAGGGCCGTTGTCAATCATTTATGGCCAAAAGACTGCGCAAATCGGCACGTTCCAAGCGATTGAATGGATGCTGACGCCTCCATCATGCGGCAAACTTCGCGGTTGCTCTCGAGCCCAACGCCGCCATGCAGCCCAAGAACCTCGCCCTCATCGACGACGATGCCGAGTACTCAGAATTCCTGGCCCAGTTCCTTCAGGAACAGGGCATCGCCGTCAGCCGTTTCGATGACAGCAACGCGCTGCTAGCCGCGCCCGACGCCTTCTCCTACGACTTCTATCTCGTCGACCTGATGCTGCCCGGCGTCAACGGCGTGGAGCTCATCAAGATCCTGCGCCGCCGCACCGACGCCGGCGTCGTCGTCGTGTCGGGCCGCCTGGGTGCCGAGGTCTTCCGCGAGGTCATCACGGCCGGCGCCGACATGTATCTCGTCAAGCCGGTGCAGTTCGAGCAGGTGGCCCTGGCCATTGCCGCCGTGCAGCGCCGCGTCGCCAAGCCCTCGGCGGCCGACGCCGTCTGGAAGCTGGACCGCGCCAGCGGCGAACTCGTCGTGCCCGACGGCACGCGCATCCAGCTCAGCGAAGCCGACCGCCAGTTGCTCGAATGCTTCGCCCAGGCCAATGGCGAGCCCGTCACGCGCGAGGCCCTGCTGAACAAGCTGGGCCGCGAGGTCAACGAGGGCGAGACCGATGACGGCCTGTCGGCCACCATCTACCGCCTGCGTCGCCGCATCGAGCGGGCCACGCCCACGCTGGTGCCGCTGCAGAGCAAGTCGCGCGTCGGCTACGTGTTCCGCGCGCCGCTGCAGCTGATCTAGGCCTGTTTCCTGAAAACGCCCGGAGCCAACAGGTCCAGGCCCGGTGTCGCCACGAGCCCCTGCTCAGCCACGCCGACGAAGAACAGCCCGCCGGGATGCAGCCGCGCAAGCACCTGGGCCAGCACGGCCTGGCGCGTCACCGCGTCGAAATAGACCAGCACCTGGCGCAGCCAGACCGCATCGAAACCCTGCGCCCCGTGCAGAGGCGAGCGCAGGTCGTGGCGCTCGAAGTGCACGCGCTCGCGCAGGCCGGCCTGCATCTGCACCAGGCCCTGGTGCGACGCCTCGCCGCCCAGGCAGTAGCGCCGCAGCCGCTGCGGCGTGACCTGGCGCAACTGCGCTCTCGGATAGAGACCCTCGGCCGCACTGCGCAGCCGGCGCTCGCTGATGTCGGTGCCCAGCACCCGCCAGTCCGCGCCGATACGGCCGGCCTGCTGCAGGTCGGCCAGCAGCATGGCCAGGCCGTAGGCCTCGTCGCCGAAGGACGAGCCCGCGCTCCACAGCCGCAGCTGCTGGGGGCGCAGCCGGCCCAGCTCGGATTCCAGCAGGTCGAAGTGGGCCTGCTCGCGAAAGAACCAGGTCTCGGGCGTGGTCAGCAGGTCGACGGCCATCTGGAGCTCGTCGCCGCCGTCAGCACCTGCGATCAGCGCGAAATAGTCCTCGTGGCTCGCCAAGCCCAGGCGCTGCAGCCGCGGTGCCAGCCGTGCCGCGACCACGGCGCTGCGCGTCGTCGTGAAGCTCAAGCCCAGTTGGTCGCGCAGCAACCCGGTGAGCCGCTCGTAGGTGGGCTCGCGCAGCTCCGGCACCGCCATGGTCCATGAATCTTCACGGACCGTGGCGGCCAGGGTGTCGCCATCGCTGGCAGGGTGCAGCGCTCCCGTTGGACTGGGCGATGCGAATGAGGCGTCAAGCATGGGCGGGAGCCTATGGGCGCGCCCGCGTTGCCGATGCAGGGAGTTCTTGACTGCAGCTGTCGGGCCGCTTCGAGCGATGCGCCCAGCTCTAAGCAGCCGCCCCGGCTGTCTTCAGCACGACGGCGTTGCGGCCGCCGCGCTTGGCTTCGTACAGCGCGGCGTCAGCGCGTGCGATCAACGGGCCTACGGCCTCGTCATCCGGCGAGGCCAGGCTCACCCCGACGCTGATGGTCAGCTTGCCGACCTCGGCGAAGGTGGCCGCTTCCACGGCCGCGCGGATCTTCTCGGCCGCCATGACGGCCTCCAGCGGCCCGGCCAGTTCGGGCAGCAGCACGGCGAACTCCTCCCCACCGAAGCGTGCCGCCACGTCGCTCACCCGCACGGTGGCCTGCAGCATCTGCGCGAGCTGGCGCAGCACGGCGTCGCCCGCAGGGTGGCCGTAGACGTCGTTGACGCGCTTGAAGTGGTCCACGTCGATCAGCAGCAGGCCGTGGACACGGCCGTTCTGGCGCCCGTAGCGGCGGTCCAGCGCCTGGGCTTCGGCAAGGCGGGTGTCGAGGCTGCGGCGGTTGTGCAGGCCGGTCAGGGGGTCGCGCGTAGCCAGGTGCTCCAGTGCTGCATTCGCGGCCTGCAGCTCGGATGTGCGCTCCCGAACCTGGACTTCCAGCGTCGCGTTGATCTTCTGCAGCGCCTGCTCGGTCTCGAGCAGCGACTTCGCCATCGACTGCATCGCGTCGCTGAGCTGAGATAACTCGCGGGAGGCCGGCTTCGCGGGAAACTCGGGGATGCGGCGCTCGGTCTCCACCCGTTCGGCGATGTGGGCCAGTTGCTCGACCGGCCGGCTGATGCGCCGCGCCAGCAGCAGGGCCGCCAGCGTCAGCGCCGCGGCCACCAGCACGCCCAGCAGCACCAGCTCGCGGCGCAGGTCGCGGACCGGGCGCATGGCCAGCTCCATGGGCTGGCGGGCGACGATGCGCCAGCCAAGCTCGGCATTCGTGCGCGCCAGCAGCGGCGCCTCGCTGGTCAGGTAGTCCTTGCCGTCGCCGAAACGCAGCGAGCCCTCGAAGCGGCCGTTCGCCAGCGCCTTGGGCAGCACGGACTCGCCGGCCATCTGGGCGACCTTCAGGGCCTCGGGGTAGAGCACGCGGCCCTGGCGGTCGACGATGAGGGCGTCGATGCCGCGGCCTGGTTGAAGGCGGCGCGTCGTGCCGTCGACGATGCCGGTGATCCAGCGCCAGTGCGCGTGCGCGCCGACGACGCCGCGCAGCCGCCCCTCGCTGTCGCGGATGGGCGCGGCGAAATCGATGAAACGCGTCGGCTCGCCGTTGGGCTGGGCCGGCAGCAAGGTGGCCAGCAGCTTGGCCTCGTGCACATCGCCCACGTAGACGCGCTCACGCGCCGCAACAAACCATTCGCGCTGGGCCACCGAGCGGCCGGTCAGCATGCCGCCGGTGGCCTGCAGCACCTTGCCGTCGGGGTCGGCAACGCCCATCCACGCGAACTCGTCGTGCAGGGCCGCGCGGCGGTCCAGGGCATCGCGCACCTGCGCCGCATCCAGCGCACCGCTCACGAGATGAGGCGCCAGGCTGAGCAGCTCGATCTCGCGCTCGCGGTCACGCAACTGCGTGGCCAGCAGTTCGGCGGCGGACTGGGCCGTGGCGCGCACGGCGGACTGCTGGGCTTCGTAGAGCTCGTCGGTGGCAACGCCGCCGAGATAGCCGCCCACCAGTGTCAGGATGGCCAGGGCCAGGCCACCCAGCACCAGGCTGAGCTGGCTGCGCAGGCTAAGGGGACCCTTCATGCCGCAGGTTGAGCAGCTTCAGGCCGGTGGCGCTGCACGTCGCGCATCAACCGCGCGACGATGAGGCGCATGACGTGAAAACCAAGCTTGGGGTTCTGGTAGTAAAGCAAGGCCATTTCCTCGGCTGTGAGGCTGTAGACGACACAGTCGCTCACGGCCTCCAGGGTCAGCGTGCGACGGTTGTCGGGCGCAAACAGGCCGATCTCGCCAACGAGGCTGCCGGGCTGCAGCGCCTCGTCGTACTCGGCCAGGCGCAGCGTACCGGCATCGAGGTAGAGCATCTCGGTCGCCGCGTCGCCCTTGCGCCACAAAGTCGTGCCAGCCGTCACGGTCCGGCGGTGCATGTGCGGCAGCAGCCACTCCGACACCGGTGTGTCGGCGCGGGCGTTCTCGATGGCCTTGACGAGCTTCCTGATCTGCAACGTCTTCTTGATGTTGATCGGGATCAGCACGCCGTAGAGCAGCAGCGTCGGCAACGCCTGCTTGAGGGCGCCGTAGGCGACGAGGAAGCAGCAGGCCGTGAGCGCCGCGATGCGCAGCGGCAGCATGCTCTTCATCAGATAGCTGGCGAGCATCAGCGCGGCGCCGATCAGGCCGAGGACGGTGGCGAGGATGTCGGTCATGGGTTCAACAAAGCCTTCACTTCGGGACGGGCCAGCACCTCCTCGGCATGGGCATGGCCCTGCTCGACGATGGCATCGAAACGGTGCCAGGCCAGCAGCCCGACACGCTCAAGCGGCGGATTGAAGTAGACATCACAGGCGGCCTGCGCGGCGCGGCGGCGCGAGCTGCTGTAGAGGATGGTCACGTTGAGCAGATAGGCCGACAGCGGTGGCAGCCGGTAGCGCCGCCGCGAGCGCGAGCGCCAGCGGTCGCGCAGCAGCGCCCAGGGGCTGGGTACCTCGTCGAAATCGAGCTTGCGGGCCTTGTGCAGGCTCAGGTCGGCGCCAATCACCAGGCCCACGCCGCGGCGTACCCGCATCACGTCGACGGGGAAGTTGTTGAAGCTGCCGCCGTCGCACAGCAGGTCGCCGTCGACGACGACGGGTGGCAGCGCACCGGGGATGGCCGTGCTGGCCCGCAGCGCGCGCTCCAGCCGGCCGTGGGTCAGCAGGGCCTCGCCGGCCTGGGAGTAGTTGGTGGCGACGCAGTAGAAGGGCTTCCACAGGTCTTCGATGCCGGCATCGGCGCCGATCAAGGCACCCAGCGCGCGCTCCAGGAGGGTGCGCAGCCGCCGGCCGCGGATCAGCGAGATCAGCGGCAGCAGGTTGAAGTCGCCAGTCGGGTTGACCTTGAAGGCCTCGCGCGCAACGGCCATGACGCGCTCCAGCGGCTGGTCGGTCGCGGCCAGCGCCGCCATCACCGAGCCCATGCTGGTGCCGCCCACGCAGTCCACCTCCACGCCCTGCTGCTGCAGCGCGCGCAACAGGCCGAGATGGGAGAAGCCGCGCGCGCCGCCGCCGGCCAGCACCAGGCCCACGGCGCGCCGTGCCTGCAGGCGTGCCAGCCGGGCCAGGTCGCGCGCCAGTGCCGGGCGCACGTGGAAGTGGTCGGCCACCGGCCGGCGTGCCAGCCAGGCCGCCGTGCCGCGCGGTGCCGGCGTGTCGGCGGCGTGCAGCAACACGAGGATCTCCGCAGCCTCGGTGCGCGGCGGGCGCTCGATGAGGCATTGCGTCTCGCTCGCGTGCACAACCGGCGGGGCGGCGGCGTCGCCCAACAGCAGCACCTCGTCGGCATGCCGGCAGCAGCGCTGCGTCCAGGGCGTTGGCGAATCGTCGGCCAGGAGCAGCACGAAGTCGTGCACGGATTCGACCTCGTCCAGCCACAGCGAAACCTGGCGGTAGCGCTCGCCTTCGTCGGCGGTGGCGCCGACAGCGGCGTCCACAGCGGCCGCGTCGATGACACGCACGCGGCCGAAGCGGCCCAGCTCGGCTGCCAGGCCCTGGGCCAGGCCGGCCGCGTCGACACCGGCCGTGATGGGCAGCAACGTCTGCACGACCGGTGCAGCGAAGGGCGCGGGCGCATGCTCGGTCTGCAGCCGGTGCACGATCTGGCGCGTCAGCGCGACGCCCACGCTCGGCTGCTGCTCGATGAGACGCAGGAACTGGGCCTTGTCCATGCGCACCAGCACGGAATCTCGGATGGCAACGACGGTGGCCGAACGCGGCGCGGCCGTGTACAGGCTCATCTCGCCGATGACCTGGCCGCGCCCCATCTCGCGCACCATGCGCGGCGGCTCGCCGTCCTGGCTCACGTAGGCGCGCAGCCGGCCGCTGACCGACAGGTACATCGAGTCGCCCGGCTCGCCCTGCTGCATCAGCGCCTGGCCGCCGGCCACCTCCACCCAGGTGAGCTGCTCACGCAGCAGCGCCAGCGTGGCGGCATCCAGCTCCCCGAAGGCCTGGGCCAGCAGCTCGCCGAGCAGGCGGTCGTGGTAGCCCTCGGTCATCCCAGCACCAGGGCGAACACGTCCACGGTACTCGTCTTGCCCTTGAACTGCACCGGCCCGAGCGCCTCGCTGGGCAGCGCGCCGGCCAGTTGGGCCTGGGTCGCTGCGTCGAAGAGCACGGCATGGCCGGCCACCTTGGTGTGGGCCTCCATCCGCGCCGCGACGTTGACCGCGTCGCCGATGCAGGTGTAGGTGGCGCGCTGGCGCGTGCCGGTGTAGCCGGCCACGACGTCACCGCTGGCGATGCCCACGCCGATGCGCACCTCGGGCCGGCCGGCGGCGCGCTGCTCCTCGCTGAACTGGGCCACCATCTCGATCATCTCGGCCGCCGCCAGCACGGCGCACTGGCCGGCAGCCGGCAGCGGCTGGGGCGCGCCGAAGATGGCCATCAGCCCGTCGCCGATCATCTGGTTGACGACGCCGCCATGGCCGTTGATGGCCGCGAACATCAGCGTGTAGTAGGTGTTCAGCAGCTCGATGATGTCCTCGGGCGACTGCGACTCCACCAGCGTTGTGAAGCCTCGGATGTCACAGAACATCACCGTTGCCTGCACCTTGCGCCCACCCAGGGCAAAGCCCTCGGACTCCAGGTCCTGGGCCACCTCGCGGGTCGCAAAGCGGCGCACCAGCTCGCGCTGCTGGTCGCGCAGCCGCTTGCGCTCCAGGCTCGCGTTGATGCGCGCCTTCAGCAGCACCAGGTTGACGGGCTTGTGCAGATAGTCCTCGGCGCCCAGCTCGATGCAGCGCACGACGCTGTCCATGCCCTCGACGGCCGACGTCACGATGATGGGCAGCTCGCGCAGCTCGGGATGCACCCGCAGCCGCTCCATCAGCTCGATGCCGTCCATGCCCGGCATGTGGATGTCCAGCAGCAGCAGGTCAAAGGCGGCATCCTGCAGGCGCGCCAGCGCCGCGTGGCCGTCCTCCACCGCCTCGACCTGATGGCCCAGCAGTTCGACGTGGCGGGCCAGCAGCAGCCGGTTGACGCGGTTGTCCTCGACCAGCAGCACACGGGCCGACTTGGCGCGGCGGTCACGCATGGCGGCGCTCCTTAAGCTCGGTGGCCACGGCGCCGAACAGCGCCTCCAGCACATCCACCCGGCCGGCGGCGGCGGCACCCAGGTCGGCCAGCGGCGTGTGTTCCAGCTCGCGGGCCACCTCGGCGAAGGCGGTTGCGCCGAAGGTCACGCCATTGCTTTTCAGCGAATGCGCCTCGCGGCGAAAAGCCACCGCGTCGCCGGCCGCGACGGCCGACCGCAGCGCCGCCAGCCCCTGCGGCGCGTCCTCCAGGAAGGAGTCGATCAGCTCGGGCATGAAATCCGCCCCGGCACTGTCCACCAAAGCTGCAAACACCTCATCGTCGATCACCGCCATGGCTCTTTCTCCTTCGCACCGCCCCGCCGCAGCGACGCCATGCAGATTTCTCAGCAGCCGGTCCCGGGCACGCCATCATGACCTCGCCACCGTCTCTTGCAAGGCCCGCGCCAGCGCTTCGACGCGGATGGGTTTGATGATGTAGTCGTCCATGCCCGCGGCCAGGCAGGCCTCGCGGTCGCCCTGCATCGCGTTGGCCGTCATCGCGACGATACGGGGGCAATGTGGCAGGGCCCTGAGACGCTGCGAGGCTTGCAGCCCGTCCATCCCGGGCATGCGCACGTCCATCAGGATGAGGTCGTAGGCTTGGCGCTGCACCGCCTGGACGGCCTCCAGCCCGTTGTGAGCAAGGTCGGCCTGGTAGCCCATCTGGCTGAGCAGGCGCAGCGCCAGTTTCTGGTTCACGCTGTTGTCTTCGGCCAGCAGGATGCGCAGTGGATGGCGCGCGGCCAGTTCGGGGTCGCCGCGGGGCATGGCCGGGGTCTGCGCCGGGGGCTCGCAGGCCGGGGCCTGGATCTGAAAGCTGAACGTGCTGCCGCGCCCCGGCCCCTCGCTGTGCACGCTCATGCCACCGCCCATCAACTCGGCCAGGGTCTTGCTGATGACCAGGCCCAGCCCCGTGCCGCCATAGCGGCGCGCGGTGTCGCCTTCGGCCTGGCTGTAGGGCTGAAACAACCGGGCCAGGCCCTCGGCGCTCAGGCCGATGCCCGGGTCCCGGACCTCGAAATCGATGCGCGCGCCCGGCCCCTGCTGCACGCTCAGCCGCACCTCGCCTTGCGCCGTGAACTTGACGGCGTTGGACAACAGGTTCAGCAGGATCTGCCGCAGCCGCATCGGGTCGGAGCGCACCGCCGCCGGCAGGTCGGCGCCGAAATCACAGCTCAGGGAGACGCTCTTCTCGGCGGCGCGGTAGTGCAGCAGCTCGACGCAGGCCTCCACCGTCTCGCGCAGGCGCATCGGCGTGGACTCCACCGCCATCTTGCCGGCCTCGATCTTGGAGAAGTCCAGGATGTCGTTGATGACGACCAGCAGCGCGTCGGCCGAATCGCGGATGGTGCAGGCATGCTCGCGCTGCTCGTCCGACAGGGGCGTGTCCAGCAGCAAGCCGGTCATGCCGATGACGGCGTTCATCGGCGTGCGGATCTCGTGGCTCATGGTCGCCAGGAAGTCACTCTTGGCGGCGTTGGCCGCTTCCGCCACGGCACGCGCCGCCTGCGTCTCGTCGAACAGGCGGGCGCTCTGCAGGGCGATGCCCATGCCGGCGGCGAGCGTTTCAAGCAGGCGTACGTCGTTGTCGTCGTAGGCATGCTCGCGCTCGCTGCTGGCCAGCGACAGGAAGCCCAGCACCGCACCGCCATGCAGCACCGGGGTCATCACCTGTGACTTGCGCATCTCCCCCGGCAGCAACGGTGCGGAGCCCAGTCGGCGCAGCGCGCCCTCCCAGTCTTCGTTGACGACGAGGGTACGGCCGGTGCGCACCACCTCGGCGGCAAAGCCTGTCAGCGGCAGCGGCGCCACGTTGACGCGCTTGCCGCCAACGGTCTGGTAGACGTAGTGCATCAGGCCGGTCTGCGCGTCCAGCAGGCGCACACCGACAAAGGCGGTGCGAAAGACCTCCCCGAGCGTGCGCCCGACCACCTCGCAAACGCCGTGCTGCGTCAACTCATTGGCCAGCGCCAGCTGAACCCGGTTGAGGGTCACGAGCTCGTCGTTGCGCCGCTGGGCATCGCTCAGCAGGCGCTCGTTCTCCAGGCGCAGGCGGATGGAAGTCAGGATCACCCGGTGGTGGCGCTGCACGTAGGCGATCACGACGACCGCCACGATGAACAGGGCGACCACCAGCAGGGCTTGCATTCGAACGCCGCTGGCCAGCGCGCGCACCGTGAACGGCAGCAGCATCGGCACGACGAAGGCGTAGACGCTGGGCAGATGGGTCGCCGTGGCCGTGGCAGCCGCCGCCGTATTGCACAGCAGGGCCACCGACAGCACCATCAGGCGCAGCGGGTCGGGTGTCAGGTAGAGCGCGCCGGCCACGCCCCAACTGGCACCCAGCACCAGATGAAACATCGTCTGCAGGCGCGCCACCTTGTCGTAGCGGCCCGCGGCGGCCTGGCGCCTTTGCATCGGCACCAGGAACACAAAGTAGACCGCCACCAACGCCACGGTGAACGCGGCCCAGGCGGCAAAACCCGGCATCTCGCCCGACCACGACAAGCCCAGCCCAAAGACCGTGACACCCCCCACATTCGCCGCGATGCCCGGGCGCAGGTTGCGCTCGTGAAGCGCGAACTGCTCGGCCGTCACTGGCGACGCCATGGCGAGCGCATTCGGGTCAGCCAAGCTGGGCTCCGGTCGCCTTCAGGGCCGCCACCAGCGCGTCCACCCGGATCGGCTTGGTCACATAGTCATCCATGCCCGCCGCCAGGCAGGCTTCGCGGTCACCCTGCATGGCGTTGGCCGTCATGGCGACGATGCGCGGGCGCTGTGGCAATGCCTTCAGGCGCCGCGAGGCCTCCAGCCCATCCATCTCGGGCATCTGCACGTCCATCAGGATCAGGTCATAGGTCTGGCGCGCCACCGCCTCGAGCACCTCGATGCCGTTGCTGGCCACATCCGCCCGGTAGCCCATCTGGCTGAGCAGGCGCAGCGCCAGCTTCTGGTTCACGACGTTGTCCTCGGCCAGCAGGATGCGCAGCGGGTGACGCTCGGCCAGGCCCGGGTCCAGGCGCGGCGCGGCTGGGGCATCGCCAGTGGCCACGGCCTTGCCGGCAAGCAGCGCCATCAGCATGTCGTGCAGCTGGCTCTGGCGCAGCGGCTTGTGCAGATAGGCGGCAAAGGCGTCGGCGGCATCGCCCACCTCCTTGCGGCCCAGCGAGCTGAACAGCACGCGCGGCAGCGCGGGCGCCAGCGGCTGCATGCGGCGGGCCAGCTCCACGCCGTCCATGCCCGGCATGTGCATGTCCAGGATGGCGAGGTCGAAGCGCTCGCCGGCCTGCAGCCATTGCAGGGCCTGCTCGGGCGACTCGGTGTCCAGCGGCACCAGGCCCCACTTGGCCAGTTGCAGGGCCAGCACGCGCCGGTTGGTGGCGTTGTCGTCGACCACCAGCAGGCGGCGGCCCTTGAGCGCCGTCTGCGGGCCGAAGAACTCGCGCCGCGCCATCGTCTGCGGCTCCGCCAGCGGGGCCACGATCGTGAAGTGGAAGCTGGAGCCCTGGCCCGGCCCGGCGCTCTCGGCCCACATGCGCCCGCCCATCAGCTCGGCCAGCAGGCGCGAGATGGCCAGGCCCAGCCCGGTGCCGCCGTATTTGCGGCTGGTGCTGGCATCGGCCTGGCTGAACTTCTGGAACAGCTTGGCCAGGGCGGCCTCGCTCATGCCGATGCCGGTGTCGCGCACGGTGAAGCTGATCTCGTAATCCCCGCCGCCGTCGCCGTTGCAAGGCCGGGCGGTGATCGTCAGCACGACCTCGCCGGCCTCCGTGAACTTGACCGCGTTGGACAGCAGGTTGAGCAGGATCTGGCGCAGCCGCGTCAGGTCGCCGTTCACCGAGGTCGGCACGTCGCCCTCGAACAGGTAGGCCAGGTCCAGCCGCTTCTGGGCGGCGCGCGGCGCCACCAGGTCCAGGGCGGACTCGACGCAGTCACGCAGGTCGAAGGGCTGGGCCTCGATGTCCATGCGGCCGGCCTCGATCTTCGAGAAATCGAGGATGTCGTTGATGATGGTCAGCAGCGCATCGCTGCTGTCGCGCACGGTGGTGGCGTAGTCGCGCTGGTCGGCGTCCAGCGTGGTGTCCAGCAGCAGGCCGCTCATGCCGATGACGGCATTCATCGGCGTGCGGATCTCGTGGCTCATCGTCGCCAGGAAGGCGCTCTTGGCCTCGTTGGCGGCCTCGGCCTGCTCGCGGGCCTGCCGGGCCTCGTGGAAGAGCCGCGAGTTCTGGATGGCGATGACGGCCTGGTCGGCGAAGGTGCGCAGCATCGCCACCTCCTGGGGCGCGAAGCCAGACGGCGGGAAGCGCGTGACGTGCAAGGCCCCGATGCCCTCGTCGCGCCACAGCATCGGCACCACGAGCACCGAGTAGTTGCCAAACTTGTGCGCCAGTTCGCGCAGTCCCCAGGGCACGCCGGAACCGCCCAGGACATCCGGAAAATCCAGCACCTCGCGGCGCGCTATGGCCAGCCCTTGCATCGACTGGCCCACCGGCACCGGGTAATAGGTCGCCACCGCCTCGCGCGCCGCATCGGTTTGGCCAAGATGTGCCTCAAGCCGCACCAGCCCGTCCGCCCCGACCACGCCGATGCCGGCGTCCTGCACGCCGAACAACCGGCGGCAACACTCCACGATGCTCTGGAACACGGGCTTGGCATCTGCCACCGCGCCGCTGATGACCTGCAGCACCTCGGCCGACGCGGTCTGCCGCCGCAATGCCTCCCGGGTCTCGTTGAACAGGCGCACGTTCTCGATGGCGATGACCGCCTGGTCGGCAAAGGTCTGCAGCAGCGCTATCTCGCAGGCCGCAAACGCGCGCACCTCGTTGCGCAGCAACGCGATCACCCCCACCGCGGCACCGTTGCGCAGCAGCGGCATGCTGAGCACGCTGCGGAAACCGTGGCGCGCCTGCAGTTCGCGCACCTCCGGGTACTCGGTGGCGATCAGCGGCAGCACGTCTTCCACATGGACGAAGCGCTGTTCCAGCACGGCCCGCCCGGCGATGGAGCTGCGTTGCAACGCCAGCACCTCGCCCTGGGCGGCGCTGTAGCCGGGTCCGTAGCTCGTCATCGCGTGCAGCTGGCCGTCTCGCACCAGCCAGACCCGGGCGCCATCGGCCTTGCAAAGCTGGCCCGCGCGCTGCGCGACGGCGTCCAGCACGGGCTGCACGTCGCTGGGGGATTCGCTGATGACGCGCAGGACCTCGCTGGTCGCGGTCTGGCGCTCCAGCGCCTGCTGGGTCTGGTTGAACAGCCGGGCGTTGTACAGCGCCACACTCATGCTGGCCGCCAGCGTATCGAGCAGGCGCAGCCGGGTCTCGTCGAAGGCGTGCTCCCGCTCGAAGTCCTGCACGACGATGGCGCCCAGCATGCTGTCGCCGCCCGGAATGGGCACCATCGCAAAGGCCAGCGGCTGCCCGGTGCCGGCCTCGGCCTGGCTGCCGTCGGCCATGATCTCGGCCAGTGTGTTCATCACCACGGGCTTGCCGTCGCGCAGCATGCGCTCGCCCGGGCCGCCGGGGCGCGGTGGCACGCGGCGCGACGGCATGCGCTGACCGCGCTCGAAGGCATAGGCCCAGTGCGCCAGCCCGGTCTCGGGCTCGTAGATGACGATGGCCAGGTCGTCGCTGCGCAGCAGCTCGCGCAGCCTGTCGCCGACCAGCTCGATGATGCGATCGAAGTCCAGCAGCCCGGCGACGCCGCGCTGCACCGTGTTGATGACCTCCAGTTCGGCGTTGCGCTGGCGCTCGGCCTCGTAGCTGAAAACGCTGCCCAGCGCCATGCTGAGGCTGGCCGCGACGGTCTCGATCAGCTTGACGGCGGCTGGCGCGAAGGCGCGCTCCCGGCCAATGCCGACGGCCACCACCCCCAGCGCCGCGTCGGCGGTCAGCAGCGGCGCATAGACCCAGGAATGGCCGACGGTGGTGCGGCCCATCACGCGCGGCGTGATGCCGTGCTCGCGCTGGAATTCGCGCAGCTCGACCTCGTCGGCGAACACCAGCGTGCGGTGCTGACGGATGGCCTGCACGCTGACGCCGGGCTGGTTGCTCGGCTCGGGATGGAAGCGCTCGCCATGGTCGACCAGGTAGGGGAAGCTGGTCAGGCCTTGCTGCGCGTCGTGCAGCGCGATACCCAGCACGTCGGCAACGAACAGCTCGCGCAGCTTGTCGCCGACCAGGTCGATGACGGCTTGGCGGTCGAACTGCCCGGCCAGGCCCTGCTGGATGGCGTTGAGGACCGCCAGCTCTGCCTCGCGTTGGGCGAGGGCGCTACGCAGCTGCTCGGCCTCGCTCACCGTGGCGCCTCCTGCAACCGGGCCTGCTCCAGCGCAGCCACCAGCGCCTCGACCCGGATCGGCTTGGTGATGTAGTCGTCCATGCCGGCGGCCAGGCAGACCTCCCGGTCGCCCTGCATCGCGTTGGCCGTCATGGCGACGATGCGCGGCCGCTCGCCCTGCGCCACGCGCGCGGCGATCTGCCGCGTGGCCTCCAGCCCGTCCATCTCGGGCATCTGCACGTCCATCAGGATCACGTCATAGGTCTGGCGCTGCACGGCTTCGACGGCCTCGATGCCGTTGGCCGCCAGGTCGGCCCGGTAGCCCATCTGCTGCAGCAGCCGCATCGCCAGCTTCTGGTTCACGACGTTGTCCTCTGCCAGCAGGATGCGCAGCGGGTGGCGCTCGGCCAGGTTGCGCGTCGCCACCGGCTCGGCACGCTGGCGGCGCGGGCTGGGCAGCACGCCGGCCGCCACCGCCGCGCGCAGCGTGAAGCCGAAGCGCGAGCCGCGGCCGGGGCCCTCGCTCTCGGCCCACATGCGCCCACCCATCAGCTCGGCCATGCGCCGGCTGATGGCCAGGCCCAGGCCGGTGCCGCCGTATTTGCGCGAGGTGCTCGCGTCGGCCTGGCTGAAGCTCTGGAACAGCCGCGCCAGGCCCTGCGGGGTCAGCCCGATGCCGGTGTCGCGCACCAGGAAGCGCAGCTCCACGCCGCCTTCGGCCGATGTCACCGGCGTGGCGTCCACCTCGACGGTGATGCTGCCGGCCTCGGTGAACTTGACCGCGTTGGACAGCAGGTTCAGCAGGATCTGGCGCAGCTTGGTCACGTCGCCGACAACACCGGGCGGCACGCCGGGCGCGAGGTCCACGGCCAGGGCCAGGCCTTTCTCGCGGGCGCGCGGCGCGATCAAGTCGATGGCCGCATCCACGCAATCGCGCAGCGCGAACGGCGCGCTCTCCACGTCCATGCGGCCGGCCTCGATCTTCGAGAAGTCGAGGATGTCGTTGATGATGGTCAGCAGCGATTCGCCGGCCTCGCGGATGGTGGCCGCGTGGTCGCGCTGCTCGTCGCTGAGGGGCGAGTCCATCAGCAGGCCGCTCATGCCGATGACGGCGTTCATCGGCGTGCGGATCTCGTGGCTCATCGTCGCCAGGAAGGCGCTTTTGGCCGCGTTGGCCTGCTCGGCCGCGGCCTTGGCGGCCTGGGCTTCGCCGAACAGGCGCGAGTTCTCCATCGCCACCGAGGCCGCCAGGCTCAAGCCCACGAGGAAATCCAGCTCGCTGCTGCGAAACGCCTGGCCGCCCAGGCGCCAGACGGTCAGCGCACCCAGCACGCGCGGCCCGGCGTGCAGCGGCGCCACCATCATGCGTTCGTCGGGATCCTCGTCGGTGCCCTCCATCCGCATCGCGCGCGGGTCGTCGCGCGTGGCGTTGATGACGCCGGGCTCGCCCTTGGCGATCAGCGAGCCGATGATGCCCTCGCCGGCCGTGATGACGGCGTCGCGCAGCGGTTCCTCGTAGATGCCGATGGCGACGATGGCGCGGTAGCGCCGCGCTGCGCCCCCGCCCTCCTCTTCCTCGGGCACGAAGACGGCGCTGTTGTCGGCGTCCAGCAGCTCCTTGGCGTGCACGGCGATGCGGTTCATGACCGTCGGCAGGTCCAGCGTTGCCGAGATCTCACGGCCCACCTCGGCCAGGGCCGCGCTCTCCCGCGTGCGGCGCTGGATCTCGTCGAACAGGCGGGCGTTCTCCAGCGCCACGCCGACGCTGGCACCCACCGTGCTGAGGAAGCGCACGTCGGCCTCGCTGAAGGCGTCCTCGCGCTCGTAGTTCTCCACGAGGATGGCGCCCAGCACCTGGTCGCTGCCGATGATGGGCACGTTGGCGAAGCACAGCGCCTGGTCGGTGCCCGGCACGGCGAGCAGGCCGGCCGCGGCGATCTCGGCCAGGTTGCGGCAGACCAGCGGCTGGCGCGTGCGGCGCATCTGCTCGAAGGGCCCGTCCGGCGCCGGGCGCTCGGGCGGCAGCTGGATGGGCACGCCGTGTTCCAGCTCGTAGAGGTAGTGGTTGAGGCCCGTGACCGGGTCGAACCAGCGGATGCCGATGTCCTGGGTCTTGAGCAGCTCGCAGAGCCGGTCCCCCACGCGCTGGATGATGGCCTCGAAGCTGAGCTCCGGCGAGATGCTCTGCTGCAGGTTGTTCAGCATGGCCAGTTCACCGACGCGGCGCTCCACCTGGGCCTTGCTGGCCAGCAGCTCGGCCGTGCGCTCGGCAACACGCTGCTCCAGGCCCTCGCGCAGCCGCAGGTTGGCCAGCGCGACGGCGGCCTGCGCGGCCAGCATGACGAGCAGGTCGCGGTCGGCCTCGCGGAAGCGTCCGAAGGCGCCGTCCAGGTCGGCGTAGAGATAGCCCACCAGCTCGCGCTCGGCGATCAGCGGTGCGATCAGGCAGGAGCGCTGCTGCACGGCGGGCACGCCTTCGGGGCCGATGCGCAGGCTCGCCGCACGGCTGCCGCGCGCCTCTTCCAGCCAGGGCGTGATGGCGGCCAACAGGGCCGTCTCGCCACCGGCCTCGCCCTGGGGCAGCAGATGGCTGGCGACGTGGCGCAGGTTGCCGCCGTACTCCAGCACCAGCAGCACGCGCTCGGCCCCGCTGATCTCGGCCGACTCGTCGACGAGAAACTCGTGCAGCTCGGCCCCGGTGGCCAGCTCGGCCAGGCGCAGGCCGACGTCGACCTGGCGGGCGAAGCGTTCATCCAGATGCGCGGCGCCGTTGAGATGGCGCGGCCGGCCGCCCTCGGCCAGCCAGGCCTGCACGACGGCGCGCGCCACCGGGCGCTTGCTCAGCGAGTTGCGCTTCAGCCCCTCGTCGGACAGCCCCGCCAGCCGCAGGCACAGGAAGCGATATGCCCGCGCCAGCGCCACGCTGGCATCGCGATTGCGGCCCGCCGCGCGCAGCGCCTGGCAGCGCCGCCACCACAGCCCCGGCAGGTCCAGGTTCTCCAGCGGCGCCAGGCCCTGGGCCGCATGCAGGCGCGCAGCTGCGCCACTGGCCTCCAGCGCCGCCGGCAGCCGGCCGGCGCCCAGCTCGGCCCAGGCGATGAGGCCCAGGTCGGCCATGCGCTGGGCGGCCGAAGGTGAATGTTCGAGGGCCTGGCGGAACAGCGCCGCCGCCGCCGCTGCATCGCCCCCGGCCATGGCCAGCTCGCCGCGCAGCCGTGCGATCTCCGAGCGAAAGCCCGGGTTCTGGCGCGTCAGGCCCAAGGCGTCCGCCTCGTCGGCGTACCGGCATGCGCCGGCCAGCGCGCCGCCCTCCAGGTCCAGGCGGGCCAGCGCCGTCAGCGTGTAGGGCAGCAGGGCCGTGGCACCCGTGCGGCGCCAGATCGCCAAGGCCGCCAGGTAGTGGCGGCGCGCGCGCCGGTTCAGGCCCAGCGTGACGTAGAGGTTGCCGATGTTGTGGATGGCCGTGCCCTGGCGCTCGGCATAGCCGGCGGCGGCATAGGCCGCGAGCGCCAGCTTGCACAGGCGCAGGCAGTCGGCGAGGTCGGGGTTGTTGAAGGTCTGCGCGTTGTAGGCATTGCCCTGGCCGAGCAGGTCGCCACTGGCCAGCGCCAGGGCCAGCGCGCCCTCGGACGCCGCGCGCGCCTCGGCAACAAAGCCCAGCATGCCCAGCAACAGCGATTCGACGTAGCCGCAGCGCCCCTGGGGCACCGTCTTGCCGGCGGCAGCGAACAGCGCGGCCGCTTCGTGCACGCGGCCCAGCGCCATCTCGGGATCACGCTGGCAGCGGCACTGGGCCTCGGCCAGCAGGGCCAGCGCGTAGGCGCGGCTCAGTGGCTCGGCGCCGGTCTCTGCCAGTGCGGCCTCGGCGGTGGCGATGGCCGCCAGCAGCTCGCCGCGGCGCATCTGCACCAGGCCCAGCGCAAGGCGGGCGCGCAGCTGCCAGTCGGGCTCGCTCTCGGCCAGTGTGCCCAGCGCCTGGGCGGCTTCGGCCGCGGCGGCCAGGTCGCCGAGCGCGATGAAGCTCTCGGCCCGCAACTCCAGCACGCGGCCGTCGAAACACCAGCCCGCACTCGCGTCGATCAGGCGCTGATGCTGACCCGACCAGGCCAGATCGGCCAAATCCTCCAACACGACGGCATCAAGGCGCAGGGACATCGCGGGCGGAAGCGAAGCTGGGGCGCCGGCAGTCTAGGCCCTATTGACACCGTGGCAATGGGCCCTGCCCTAGCCTGCCTGGGGCAGGGTCAACCTCATGACCGTCCCCAAAGGGCCGGTGCGCAACAGTTCGGCGCTGCCGCCGTGCATGTCCATCACGCGGCGCACGATGTACAGGCCCAGGCCGTGGGCCGACTCCGTACCGCCGCTGCCGCGCGCACCGCGTGTGAACAGGCGCGGCAGCAGCTCGCGCGGGATGCCAGGGCCGGCGTCGGCCACCTCCAGCTGCAGGGCGGGCGGTTCGTCGAAGTCGATCACGTGCAGGGTCACGGGGCTGACCCCGGGCGCGTACTTCAGCGCGTTGGACAGCAGGTTGCGCAGCGCCAGGCGCATCAGGCTCATGTCCATCAACGCCGTGCGCGTGGCCGTGTGGCGGTGCACGACGACGCGGTCGCGCTGATCGCGGGGAAGGTCGGCGATGGTCACGGCGATCAGCGTGTCGATGTCCGCGTCCTCGCGTGCGATGCGGCCGCCGCCCGCCAGCAGGCTGGCCGCGGCCAGCGTGTTGTCCACGCCGGCCAGCACCTGGCCGAGCACGGCCTGGGCGCGCGTCAGCCGTTCCTGGGCCTGGCGCTCGCCGCGGCCGGCCAGGCTGGCGGCGGCGCTCTGCAGCGCGGCGCTGGCGTTGTTCAGCGGCTGGCGCACCTCGTGGGCCAGCACGTCCAGCATCTCGGAGCGCTCGTGCAGCAGCTGGTCCAGCTCCTGCACGTGGCGCTCGGTCTGGCGGCGCATGCGCTGCTCGTGAGCCAGCTCGGCGCGGCGCTGCAGGTCTTCGGTGATGTCGTCCACCAGGGCCAGCGCGCGCAGCGGCCGGCCCTCGGCGGTGTATTCGGCCACGGCCGAGACCAGCACGTCGCGCAGCCGGCCATCAGCGCAGATGAGTTGCACCGGGCAGTCGCCGACATGGCCGTCGCGCCACATCGCCGGGCGATAGACCTCGCGCACCTGCTGGCTGGACTCGGGCGTCATGAAGTCGTCCAGCGCCCGGCCGACGACCTGCTGGCGCTTGTAGCCCAGGTGCGCCAGCCAGCGGTCGGACACGCTGAGTACACGGCCGGCCGCATCGACCGAATGCATCAGCGCCGGCGTCGACTCGTACAGCGCGCGCAGGCGCTGGCGGTTGTGCTCCAGCTCGACGGCCGCGCGGTGATGCTCGGTGACGTCCTGGAAGGCGCCCACCAGCCGCACCGGCACGCCGTCCTGCCAGTCAACCTGGCCCTGGGACAGCACCCAGATCTCGCGGCCCTTGGCCGTCACCAGCGGCAGTTCCAGGCTCCAGGGCTCGCCATGCTGCATGCCCCGCTGCACGGCGGCCTGGATGACGGGCCGCGCCTCGGGCTTGTAGTAGCCGATCGCCTCCTCCAGCGAGGGAACGTAGCCGGGCTCGCGGTCGTGGATGCGGCAGGTCTGGTCGCTCCAGATGATCTCCTCGGTCTGCAGGTCCAGGCTCCAGCCGCCGATGCCGGCAACGCGGCCGGTGCGGTCCAGCAGCGCCTTGCTGTCGCGCAGCTCACGCTCGGCGCTGATGCGGTCGGTCACGTCCTCGACGATGCCGACAAACCCGCGCAGCTCGCCGTCCGGCGCCAGCAAGGGCGTGGCACGCGCCCAGACTTGGCGCAGGCTGCCGCTGCCCTGCCCTCCACGGCGGACCCGGTAGCGCATCTCGAAGGGCTGGCGCCGCTCGACGCAGCGCCGCCAGTGGTCCAGCACCGAGGCGCTGTCCTGGGGTGCCAGCGTGGCGGCCCAGCCCTCGCCCAGGCCGGCCTGGGCCGTGAGGCCGCAAAAGCGCTGCCAGTTCGCGTTCGTGTAGATGAAATGACCTGCCGCGTCGGTGCGGAAGATGCCCAGCGGCGCTGTATCGGCCAGCACGCCGAAGGGCTGCTCGGCGTCCGCCGCGTCAACGCGGTTGAGCGCCCGTTCACGCATCATCAACGCCTCGGCGGCGGCATCGGCCAGGCGGGTCAGCGCCTCGCGCTGGGCCTCGCTCAGCTCGCGCGGCCGGAAGTCGACGACGCACAGCGTGCCCGGGTGGCTGCCGTCGTCCAGGCGGATGGGCACGCCGGCGTAGAAGCGCAGCGGCGGGCTGGCCAGCACGTCGGGGTGGTCGACGAAGCGCGCGTCCAGGCGCGCGTCGCGCACCTCGAACAGGCCGTCGGCCAGCAGCGTGTGGGCGCAGAAGGTCAGCGCACGCGGCGTTTCGCTGCGGCCGAAGCCGACGGCGGCCTTGAACCACTGCCGGTGCTCATCCAGCAGGCCGAGCAGGGCCACCGGCGTGCCGCAGATCTGCGCGGCCAGGGCGGCCAGGTGGTCGAACAGCGGCTCGGGCTCGCTGTCCATGACGGCCAGCGCCGCCAGGCGGGCGAGGCGGCGGTCTTCGTCGGGCGGCGGGGGTGGAATCACCATGGCTGACAGCTTAGGGCCTGTTAACCCTAGGGCGTGTCCGGGCGGATGCGGCAAGATGCCGGCATGCACGAGAACGACGTCGACGCGCTGATCACCCGCGTCAATGCCGGCGAGGCCGGCGCCCAGGACGCGCTGTTCGCGACCGCCTACCCGGCGCTGCGCGAGCTGGCCAGCGCACGCCTGCGCGACGGTGGCGGCCATGCGGGCGGCCTGCACACCACCCAGCTCGTGCACGAGAGCTATCTGCGCCTGGCGAACAGCGCCCGCCTGCGGCCCGAGAGCCGGCGCGAGTTCTTCGCCTACGCGGCCCGCGTGATGCGCGAGTTCATCGTCGACACGCTGCGCCGTCCGCGCGCCGGCGACGCGCTGACGCTGGACACGGCCGTCGAGATCGCCCTGCCGTCCGATGCCGACGACGTGCTGCGCCTGCACGAGGCCCTGGCCGCGCTGCAGGCCGCCGAGCCGCGCCTGGCCCAGGTGGTGGAGATGCGCTACTTCGGCGGCTACACCGAGACCGAGATCGGCGAGGTGCTGGGCCTGACCGAACGCACCGTGCGGCGCGATTGGGACAAGGCCCGCCTGCTGCTGCTGGCCCTTCTGCGGTGAGCATGAGGCCCCCACGCTCGCTGCGCGCTCTGTCCCCCGAGGGGGCGTGTCAACGCCTTCGGGCGGCCGGGCGGCATTGACATGGCCAGCCTCACCGCCGCCGACCTCGCCGCCCTCAGCCCGCTGCTGGACGAGGCGCTGGCCCTGCCGGTGGGCGAGCGCGAGGCCTGGCTAGCCCGGCTGGACAACCCGCGCTGGCGCGAGGAGTTGGCCCGCATGCTGGCCGACCAGGCGGGCCTGGCCGACAGCGGCGCCTTCACGACCCTGCCGCACCTGGCCGATGCCGCGCCCGCCGCGCCGGGCGAGTTGATCGGCCCCTGGCGCCTCATGGAGGAGGTCGGCCGCGGCGGCATGGGCAGCGTCTGGCGCGCCGAGCGGGCCGACGGCGTCTACGAACGCGAGGTGGCGCTGAAGCTGCCGCGCCGCTCGCGCCGCGCCCACGCTGAGGACAGGACGCTGGCCGAACGCCTGGCCGCCGAGCTGCGCATCGTCGCGCGGCTGGAGCACCCCCACATCGCCCGCCTCTACGACGCCGGCATCGACGCCCAGGGCCGCCCTTATCTGGCCATGGAGTACGTGGCCGGACTGCCCATCCACCAGCACGTGAAGCACCGGCAGCTGGACGTGACCGCCACGCTGGCCCTACTGGCCCAGGTGGCGCGCGCCGTGGCGCATGCGCACGCTTGCGGCGTCATCCACCGCGACCTCAAGCCCGGCAACGTCCTCGTCGCCGCCGACGGCACGCCGCGGCTGCTGGATTTCGGCGTGGCGACGCTGCGCGCCGGGCCGGGTGCAACCCCGGCCTCGGGCGGCCTGACGCCGGCGCATGCGGCGCCCGAGCAGCTGGCCGGCGCCCCGGCCAGCGAGGCCGGCGACGTCTATTCCCTGGGCGTGCTGGCCTACGAGCTGCTGAGCGGCGAGCTGCCCGGCGCCAGCCCGCCACCGCCCAGCCAGCGCTGCGCCAACCCCGCACGCAGCCGCGCGCTGCGAGGCGGGCTGGATGCACTGGTGCTGCGCGCGCTGTCACCCGACCCCGCCCGCCGCCCGGCTAGTGCCGCCGCCTTCGCCACCGCACTGGAGGCTGAAGGCCAGCGCCTGGGCCCGGCCGGGCGCCGCCACCGCCGCGCCGTGACCGCCGCGGCCGGGGTGCTGGTGGCCCTGAGCCTGGGCGCGGGCGTTGCCGTCGTGGAGGCCCAGCGCGCTGCCGCCGCCAACGACCGTGAGCTGGCCGCACGTGCCTTCGTCGCGGAGGTCTTCAAGCTGCAGGCGCCGGCCTCGGCCTCGGGTTCGGATGCCAGGCAGACACCGGCCGAGCTGCTGGCGCGCAGCACTGCCCTCATCGAACCGCGCTTCGAGCCGGCCGCGCGGGCCGAGATGTACGCCGGCCTCAGCCATCTGCTGGCCGACATGGGCGCGCCGCGCCTGGCCGCCGACGTCGGCACACGCCGCCTCGCCGCACTGCACGACGCCAAGGCCGGCACGGCCGAGCACGCCAACGCCTGGCGCCAGCAGGCCGCCGCCCAGCTCGACGCCCGCGACCCCGAGGCTGCCGAAGCCAGCGCCCGGCAGGCCCTGGCGCTGCAGCCCGGCGATGCAGACGCCGAACTGCTGCTGGTGCGCAGCCTGGTCGCCCGCCATCGCTTTGCCGGCGCCGCGCCGCTTCTCACCGCCCTGGAAGCCCGCCTGCCCGCCAGCGGCCTGGCCACCGCCTGGGCGCAGTCGCTGCGCGGCCGCCTGCTGCTGGCGGAGAACCGCCGCGACGAGGCGCTGCCGCGGCTGCAGCGCGCCGCCTCCACCGCGCTGGCCGCGGCGGGACCGAACTCGCTGGACCTCGTTGCGCTGCGCCTGGCGGCGGCCGACGCACTGCTGGGCGCGGGCCAGTCGCGCGAACTGCAGGCGCAGCTCGACGGGGCGCTGGCCACGCTGGATCGCCTGGGCGGCGCCCACGCCGTGCGCGCCGCGCTCATCGCCGCGCGCATGGCCACGGCCCGCTACACCGGCTATTTCCAGATCAATGCCGACGAGGCGCTGGCCACCATCCGCGCCAGCCGCGCCCGGTTGGCAGCGCGCGGCGAGGCGCTGCCGGACGAGATCGCCGCGCCGCTGGATCTGTACGAGGCCAGCGTGCTGGCCCGCAGCGGCGACATCGGACTCGCCCTACCGCTGATCCAACGCAGCCGCGCCGCGCTGGAGGCCGACGCGCGCACGCCGCCCGAGCGCCTGCGCCTGGGCCACACGCTGGGCGAGATCTACGAGGCGCTGGGCCGGCATGCCGACGCCGACCGCTACTACCGCATCGCGCTGCAGGCCCGCATCGACGGTGGCTACGCCAGGCATCCCTTGACAGCCTTCCAGTACATGTCGGCGGCGACGAACCTGTCCGCCGGCGGCCGTACCGCTGAGGCGCTGGCCCTGCTGGCCCAGGCGCCGGACTTCCCCGCCGTGCGCGGCGAGGGCACGCCCAACCCGCTGCGCTACGCCCAGATGGTGCAGGCCGCCCGTGCCCGCGTGCTGCTGGATGCCGGCCGTGCGGCCGACGCCATCGCGGCGCTGCCTGCGGCGCTGCTGACGCCGGCCGCCGACGACCGCGTCAGCCTCTACGACACCCAGCTTGCGCTGGCCCTGCGCGGCGAGGCCCGCTGCGCGCTGCGCCAGAGCGCGGCCGGCCTGGCCGACCTGCAGGCCAGCCTGGCCCTGGCCGCGCGCACCCGCGACGACCCGCTGGACACCGACCTGGCGCGCCTGCACGCGCTGACCGGCGCCTGTGCACTGGCCCAGGGCGACAAGCCCCAAGCGCGGCTCGAAGCCGAGCTGGCACACCGCAGCTTCGCCGCCCGGCCCTGGGCCGCCGACTACCGCCAGGCGCCGCTGCGCCGGTTGGACATCGCGCTGGCTTCGCGCTGAACCGCATTGCGGCCGTCGCCCGCGGGGCGTAGCGTCGCCTCTTTGCGTCCAGGGAGAACCACATGTTCAAACTCAACGGATGGCTGCTGGCGTTGCTGATCGCGCCCGTGCATGCCGATGTCGTCAGCGACTGGGCCGAGGCCACGCCCAAGGTGCTGCTCAAGTCGCCACGCGCACAGGCGCCGCACGCAACGCTGCTGACCGACCTGGCGATGTTCAACGCGCTGAACGCGATCACGCCGCGCTACCAGGCCTATGGCACACCGCCGGAGCCCGTGCCCGATGCCTCGCCTGATGCCGCCGTCGCTTCCGCCGCGCGGGTCGTGCTGGGCAGCGTTCAGGGTGCGGACCAGGCGCTGATCGACAAGACCTACGAGGCCTCGCTGAAGGCGGCCACTGATCCAGCCGCACGCGCCAAGGGCGTGGCGCTGGGCCGGCGCGTTGCACTGGCGCTGCTGGCCGCGCGGGCCGACGACGCCTTCGCACGTGTCGAACCGCCCAAGGTGGAGCCGGCACCGGGCATCCATGTGCTGACGCCCGAGTACAAGCAGGAGTCGGGCATCGGCCTCTCCCGCATGAAGCCCTTCGGCATCAAGGGCGTGGCCGCGTACGACCCCGGCCCGCCGCCGGCCGTGGGCAGCGCCGTCGCGCTGCGCGACCTGGCCGAGGTGAAGGCCGTGGGCGGGCGCGTCAGCACGCAGCGCACGGGCGAGCAGTCGGTCATCGCGCTGTTCTGGAACTCCGGCGAGGGTGAGGATGCCGTGGCGATGCTGAAGACCCTGGCCGAGGCGCAGAAGGCCACGCCGCTGGAGTTCGCCCGCATGCTGGCGCTGATGGACATGGCCGACCTGGACTCGCGCATCGTCTACGTCGGGCTGAAGACCAAGTACCGCCACTGGCGGCCTTACAACGCGCTGCGTGGCGCCTTCGCCGATGCCAAGCTGCGCGATGCGGCCTGGGAGCCGCTGATCCACACGCCGCCCAACAGCGACTACCCGTCGGGAGGCGCCGTGGGCGGCGGCAATCTGCAGACGCTGATGGCGGCCTTCCGCGGCGACAGCAAGGCGCCGCTGGTGTGGGTCAACACCGCGCTGTCGATGACACGCAGTTGGGCCACGCCCGAGGCCATGGGCCAGGAACTGGCCAACTCACGCGTGTGGAGCGGCGTGCACTTCCGCAACTCGATCGACGTCGGCTACCGCCTCGGCCAGAAGGTGGCCGAAGAGGTGCTGGCGACGCAGTTGCGGCCGCTACCTTAGGGCGCTGCGCGACCCAGGTTGCGCACCCAGAAGGCTTCGTACTTGCGGTGCCAGCCGGCGGGCTTGACCACGCCACCCATGGCATGCACGCCGTCCGGGTCGAGGAAGAGCTCGACCAGCGACTCCTTGCCTGAGTCCAGCAGCTCGCGGTAGACGTTGACGGTGTCCTGGTAGAGCACGTTCGGGTCCTGCATGCCGTGCACCAGCATCAGCGGCTTCTTCAGGCCCTTGGCCAGCGGCAGCAGCGAGTACTTGCGCAGCACGGGCTTGGTGCGGTCGGTGGCCTTGCCGATGGTGCGGCCGCTGTACCAGCTGTTGTAGTTCTCCCATTCCGTCGGGCCAGCGCCGGCAATGCCGGCGGCGAACACATCGGGGTGGGTGTACATCGTGTACTGGGTCTGGAAGCCGCCGAAGCTCCAGCCGTTCAGGCCGACGCGGCTCGCGTCCACGCCGAACTGCGCAGGCAGCAGCTTGGCCAGGTCTTCCAGGTCCTCGGCCTGGGGCTCGCCGGCGCGCTCCCAGTTGGCGTCGGAGAACTTGCGGCCGTAGTTGCTGTGGCCGCGCGGGTCCACGGCGACGGTCACGTAGCCGTACTTGGCGGCCATGTACTGGCCGAACAGGTAGGCGGTGTTCTGGAAGCTGTCGACCTCGACGATGTGGCGGTCGTTCAGCGGGCCGCCGTAGACGTAGACGATGGCCGGGCGCTTGTCGCTCGCCTTCCAGCCGGCGGGCTTGAAAGCATAGGCCTCGATGCGGTCGCCGTGGCGGTTGGTGAAGTTGAAGCGCTCGGGCTGCAGCAGCTTGAGATCGGCCCAGGCCTTGTCGCTGCTGTCGGTCAGCGTGCGCGGCGCTGCTTTGCCATCGGTGGCCAGCAGCTTGAGCTCCGGGCGCTGGGCCCAGTTGCCGGCGTTGGCCGCCACCCAGCGGCCGTCTTCGGACGACGCCGCTGCGCGATGGAACTCGCCCGCCGCACCCACGGCCTGCATCGCGCCGCTGGCCAGGTCGACACGCAGCACATTCATCGCCGCCGTGTCGCCCTGGTTGGCCAGCACGAACATGGCCTTGCTGTCGGCCGTGAAACCGACGACCTGGTGGGCCTCGAACTCGCCCTTCACCAGCGGGCGCAGCGCCTTGGTGGCCACGTCGATGGCATGGGGCTGACGCCAGCCGGCTTCGTCCAGCGTCAGCACCAACGTCTTGCCGTCGGGCGTGAAGCGGGGCTTCAGCACGTTGACGACTTCGTGGCCGACGTCGCCGCGGCGCTCCAGCACCATCTCGGGCTTGGCACTCTCGTTGGCTGCACCCAGGTAGACCCGCAGCAGCTCCTTGTCGCGCTCCCAGGTCGTGAAGGCGTATCGGCTGCCGTCGCGTGCCCAGGCCACGTCGCTCATCTCGAACCAGACGTCACCGCCCGCGTTGGTGAACACCGGCTCGGCCTGCTTGCGCGGCGCGGCATCGCCAGCCGGCACCTGGCGGATGTAGAGGGCCAGCGGCTTCTCGTTGCGCTTGTCGTCGGACACCTCGCGGTTGACCTTCTTGGCCGTGGCCCAGCGCTCGCTGTAATTCATGATCTCGACCTGCTTGGGCGGCGGGGCCGGCTTGTCGTCGGCCGTCTTCAGCGGCGCCCTGGCCAGCAGCGACATCCAGCGGCCGTCCTCGCTGATGGCGGTCTGGTCGATGCGGTACTTCTTCTGCTCGTCGTCCGGGTGGATGAGCTCGCGGTTGACGATCTGCACGCCGGGCTGCTTGAAGCTGGCGCGCAGCACGCGGGTCTCGTCCATGAAGACGAAGCCGGCGTCGTCGGCCGTGTAGTCCACGATGCGCAGCTCACGCTGGGTCGCCACCAGTGGCGTGGGTGCCTTGTCGTCAGCGCGCCAGCGATAGAGCCCGCCGCGGTACTGCAAGATCAGCTCGTCGGCCTTGTGCGCCCAGACGAACTGGGCCGTGCCAGGGTAGAGGTCGGTGGGCTTGAGCTTGTCGCGGGCGAGCTTCTTCTTCAGCTCGTCGCGGAGTTCCCAGAGGTCCTTTTCCTTGTCGTCCTTCTTGTCCGGCGACGAGGCGGCGGACGCGGGCGCGGCTGCAACGGGCACCGGCTTGCCGGCACGCTTGGCGGCCAGTGCGGCGGCGGCCTGCTTCTCGGCATCGGCGTCGGCCTTGTCGGCGGCCTTCTGCGCGTCATCCTTGGCCTTCTTCTCGGCCAGTTCCTTCTTCAGCGTGGCGATCGCGGCGGCTTCCCACTGCGACAGGTCGACCTTGTCGCCGCGCAGGTAGGCCTGCTGCGCGACCTCCCGGGCCTGGCGCTCGGCGTACTCGTCCTGGCGCTGCTTGAGCTTCTTGTCGAAGCGCTCCATGTCCTCGGGCGCCTCGAAGGCGGCCATCAGCTGGGGCGAGGTGATGCGCTGGGTCTTGCCCGTCTTGGTGTCATGCACCCAAAGGTCGGTGCCGGGCTCGCCGAAGGGGCTCCACAGGTAGGCCAGGTAGCGGCCGCTGCGGCTGAACGCGGCGTCCTTGGCGTTCTCGCCGCGGTAGGGCTCGGCGCGGAAGATCTGTTCGAGATTCGGAACAGGCTTGGCAGCGACGGTCTGCGCCTGCAAGGGCACTGCCGCCGACATGGCCAGGGCAAGGGCCAGGCTGCCGAGGGCAGCGAAGGTCACGGGCTTCAAGGGGGTCTCCTGAACTTGCCCCCTAGGGTTAGGGGCCGCGCATTCTAGAAAGCCCCGGCGCCCGCCCCATTCGTCACGGCCTCAAAGCCAATGCGCCAACGCGGCGCCCAGGCCGGTTACGCCGCTGGACGCGCCGATCAGCAGGACGTCGCGCCGCTCGTTGCGCAGGCGCCAGGCATGCCAGGCAGACCAGCCGAGCACAGTGGCGAGAAGGGCGAGACAACCAGTCAGGGGTTCCATGATGCGTATGGGTTGGAGTGAAAGAAAGGGAGATCAGCGCAGCACTGCGACGGGCGGCGGCAACGAGGAGCGCTGGGACTTGCGCCACAGCGCAATCGCCACGTGCACCACCAGGCCGATGCCCAGCAGCAGCAAGGCGCCAAAGGCCCACACCACCCATGCCAGCACGGTGACGCCGCCGGACAGCGACGGCAGCCAGCCCGAGAGCGACTGCAACTGCGGCGTCAGCGTTTCAACTGCGGAGACCAACCACTCCGCCACCGGTACGGGCAGCCACGCGGTCAGCGACTCGGGCAGGCTCCAGTCACCGGTGCCCAGCGTGCCGGCGTGGGACAGCATGGCAACCAGCAACGCATGTGCTGCCGTGACGAGCCCGGACCACAGGGCCAACAGCAGCAACACCAGCACCCATCCCACAACGAACACCATGGCACGACCCTCGGTCAAAGAACCGCTGGAGTGTGTTCGTGCTGCTCGCGATGAGGAAGATGCTCAGCCCTCAGCCAAGCTTCTGCAAAACCGAAGTGAACGCGGCTCAAGCCACCCGAGAAAGCACCGGCTTCAGCGCCACGCCGGTATGGCTGCCGCTGGCCACCACCTGCTCCGGCGTGCCTTCGATGACCAGCCGGCCACCCGCATCGCCGCCCTCCGGCCCCAGGTCAAGCACCCAGTCCGCTTCGGCGATGACGTCCAGGTCATGCTCGATGACGACGACCGAGTGCCCACCCGACACCAGGCGATGCAACACGCGGATCAGCTTCTCGACGTCTGCCATGTGCAGGCCCACGGTCGGCTCGTCCAGCACGTAGAGCGTGTGCGGCGCCTTCTGGCCGCGGCGCGTAACGTCGTCACGCACCTTGACCAGCTCCGACACCAGCTTGATCCGCTGCGCCTCACCGCCCGACAGCGTGGGTGACGGCTGCCCCAGCGTCAGGTAGCCCAGGCCCACGTCCTTCAGCAACTGCAGCGGATGCGAAATCGACGGCATGGCCGCGAAGAACTCGACCGCCTCGTCCACTTCCATCGCCAGCACGTCGCCAATGCTCTTGCCGCGCCAGCTGACACCCAGCGTCTCGGGGTTGAAGCGCTGGCCGTGGCATTGGTCGCAGGGCACCTTCACATCGGGCAGGAAGCTCATCTCGATGGTCTTCATGCCCTGGCCTTCGCAGCCGGGGCAGCGGCCCGCGCCGGTGTTGAAGCTGAAGCGGGCCGGCGCATAGCCGCGCGCCTTGGACTCCAGCGTCTCGGCAAAGAGCTTGCGGATGGCATCCCAGAAGCCGATGTAGGTGGCCGGGCAGGAGCGCGGCGTCTTGCCGATGGGGGTCTGGTCGACCTCCAGCACACGGTCGACCTGTTCGTGGCCTTCGATGCCGTCGCAGCCCGTCCACTTGGCCGGCGCCTTGCGCAGCGGCACGACGACGGCCATGTTGGCCAGCAGCACGTCGCGAGCGAGCGTCGACTTGCCGGAGCCGGACACGCCTGTCACCGCCACCAACCGGTGCAACGGCACGTCGACCGTCACGGCCTTGAGGTTGTGCAGAGATGCGTTCAGCACGGTCAGCTTGGGCGCGTCGGGCTCGACCGGCCGGCGGGCCTGCAGCGGGTGGATCAGCGGGTGGGCCAGCATGCGGCCCGTCGTCGATTCAGGCTGCAGGGCCAGCTCGGCCGCCGTGCCCTGCGCAACGACACGGCCACCGCGTTTGCCGGCGCCGGGGCCGATGTCGATGATGTGGTCGGCGCGGCGGATGGTGTCCTCGTCGTGCTCGACGACCACCAGCGTGTTGCCCTTGTCGCCCAGCGTCGCCAGCGCCTTCAGCAGGATCTGGTTGTCGCGCGGGTGCAGGCCGATGGTGGGCTCGTCCAGCACGTAGCAGACGCCCTGCAGGTTGCTGCCGAGCTGCGCCGCCAGGCGGATGCGCTGGGCCTCGCCGCCCGACAACGTGGGCGCCGCGCGGTCCAGCGTCAGGTAGCCCAGGCCGACCTCCTGCAGGAACTCCAGGCGGCCGAGGATTTCGCTGACGACGTCGCGGGCGATGTCGGCGTCGCGGCCGTGCAGCGCCAGGCCTTTCACCCAGCCATGCGCCTCGCCCACGCTCCAGGCGGCCACGTCGCCAATGCCCTTGTGCTCGAACTCGACCGAGCGCGCCGTCGGGTTCAGCCGCGTGCCATGGCAATCGGGGCAGACGGCATCGGTCAGGCCTTCGACCTCGACTTCTTCCGAAGGGAAGCTCTGCTCGCGGCCGCGGTTGTCGTCGCTCTGCACGCTGTCGTCGAGCTCCTTGCGCTGCTCGCGCGTCAGCGCCAGGCCCGTGCCCACGCAGCCCTTGCACCAGCCGTGCTTGGAGTTGTACGAGAACAGGCGCGGGTCCAGCTCGGGGTAGCTGGTGCCACAGACGGGGCAGGCCCGCTTGGTGGAGAACACCTTGACCGTGCCGACGCCGGCGCCGGTCGCGCCCTCTTCCACGCTGAGGCCGTCCAGCGGCGCCAGCAGGTGCAGCACGCCCTTGCCCACGTCCAGCGCCTTGGCCAGCAGCTCGCGCAGCTCGGCTTCGCGTTCGGGGGCGATGACGAGATCGCCGACGGGCAGCTCCAGCGTGTGCTCCTTGAAGCGGTCGATGCGCGGCCAGGGCGACGTGGGCAGGAACTCGCCATCCACGCGCAGATGCGTGTGGCCGCGGCCCTTGGCCCATTTGGCGAGGTCGGTGTAGACGCCCTTGCGATTCACCACCAGCGGCGCAAGCAGCCCCACGTGCTGGCCGCGGTAGTCGCGCATCAGCTGCGCGGCGATGGACTCGACGCTCTGCGGCCGCACGGGCGCGCCGTCGTTGATGCAGTGCTGCACGCCCAGCTTCACGTAGAGCAGGCGCAGGAAATGCCAGACCTCGGTCGTCGTCGCGACCGTGCTCTTGCGGCCGCCGCGGCTCAGGCGCTGCTCGATGGCGACCGTGGGCGGGATGCCCCACACGGCATCCACCTCGGGCCGGCCGGCCGGTTGCACGATGGAGCGTGCGTAGGCGTTCAGCGATTCGAGGTAGCGGCGCTGGCCTTCGTTGAAGAGGATGTCGAAGGCCAGCGTGGATTTGCCCGAGCCGCTGACGCCGGTGACGACGTTGAACTTGCCGCGCGGGATGTCGACGCTCAGGCCCTTGAGGTTGTGCTCGCGGGCGTTGACGATCTTGATGGCCTCGTCGGTCTGGCGGCGTGCACGCACGATGGACTGCAGCGGCCGGCCTTCCTCGATCGCCATGGCCGGGCGGTCCATGTGCAGCGCGTAGTCGCGCAGCGCGGCGGCGGTGTGCGAGGTCGCGTGATGGGTCACCGCCTCGGGCGTGCCAACGCAGACGACCTCGCCACCCGCCTCGCCGCCTTCGGGGCCGAGGTCGATGAGCCAGTCGGCCGCGCGGATGACGTCGAGGTTGTGCTCGATGACGATCAGCGAGTGGCCGGCGCTCAACAGCTTGCGCAGCGCCCGCATCAGCTTGGCGATGTCGTCGAAGTGCAGGCCGGTCGTCGGCTCGTCGAACAGGAACAGCGTGCCCTTCTTGGCGACGCCGAAACGCGGCGCCGCGGCCGCCTCGGCCAGGAAGCCAGCGAGCTTGAGGCGCTGCGCCTCGCCGCCCGACAGCGTGGGCACCGGTTGGCCCAGGCGCACGTATTCCAGGCCCACGTCAACGATGGGCTGCAGCTTGGCAATGACGGCGCGGTGCTCGCTGAACAGGTTCACCGCCTCGGCGACGGTCAGCTCCAGCACGTCGGACACGCTCAGGTCGCGGTCCTTCAGCGCCAGCTTCACGTCCAGCATTTCGGCGCGGAAGCGCTTGCCGTCGCAGTCCGGGCAGCGCAGGTAGACGTCGCTGAGGAACTGCATCTCCACGTGCTCGAAGCCCGAACCGCCGCAGGTCGGGCAGCGGCCGTCGCCGGCGTTGAAGCTGAACATGCCGGCCGTGTAGCTGCGCTCGACGGCCAGCGGCGCGACGGCGAACAGCTTGCGGATCTCATCGAAAGCGCCCACGTAGCTGGCCGGGTTGGAGCGCGCCGTCTTGCCGATGGGCGACTGGTCGACGAACACCGCGTCGGCGAGGAAGTCTCCGCCCAGCAGTCGCTCGTGGGCGCCGGGCGTCTCGGTCGCCTTGCCGAACTGGCGGGCCAGCGCGGGGTAGAGCACGTCCTGCATCAGCGTGCTCTTGCCCGAGCCCGACACGCCGGTCACGACGACGAGACGTTGCAGCGGGAATTCGACCGACACATCCCTCAGGTTGTGCTCGCGCACGCCTTCGAGGATGAGCTTGGGCGTGGACTCGTCCACCAGCCGCTTCAGCCCCATGCCGACATGCTTGCGCCCGCCCAGGTAGGCGCCGGTCAGCGTGTCCGCGGCACGGATGTTGTCGGGCGTGCCGTCGTAGACGATCTCGCCACCGCGCTCGCCGGGGCCGGGGCCCATGTCGATGAGGCGGTCGGCCGCCAGCATGACGGCGGGGTCATGCTCCACGACGACCAGCGTGTTGCCCGCGTCGCGCAGCCGCTGCATGGCCTGCACGATGCGGCCCATGTCTCGCGGGTGCAGGCCGATGCTGGGCTCGTCCAGCACGAACAAGGTGTTGACCAGCGAGGTTCCCAGCGCCGTCGTCAGGTTGATGCGCTGCACCTCGCCGCCGGAGAGGGTGCGGCTCTGGCGGTCCAGCGTCAGATAGCCCAGGCCCACGTCGCAGAGGTAGCGGCTGCGGTGGCGGATTTCGTCCAGCAGCAGCTTCAGCGCTTCGTCCAGCATGGTGCTGGGCAGTTGCAGGCCGTCGACGAAATCGCGCAGGCGCTGGATGGGCAGTTGCATCAGGTCGTGCAGGCTCAGGCCCGGCAGCGCTTCGAGCTGCTCACGGCTCCAGTCCACCCCCACCGGCAGGAAGCGCTGCGCCGCCGGCAGCGCCGCATCGGCCAGCGGCTTGGCGCCGACGCGCCACAGCAAAGCCTCCGTCTTCAGCCGTGCACCCCGGCAGCTGGGGCATTCGGTGTAGCTGCGGTACTTGGACAAGAGCACGCGGATGTGCATCTTGTAGGCCTTGCTCTCCAGGTATTCAAAGAAGCGCTTGACCCCGTACCACTGCTTGTTCCAGTTGCCGTTCCAGTTCGGCGTGCCATTGATGACCCACTCCCGGTGGGCGGCAGACAAGTCCTTCCACGGCGTGTCACGCGGGATGCCGGCTTCGCCGGCGTACTTCAGCAGGTCGTCCTGGCAGTCCTTCCACGCGGGCGTCTGCATCGGCTTGATGGCACCGTTGCGCAGCGTCTTGCGGTCGTCGGGGATGACGAGGCCGAGATCCACGCCGATGACGCGGCCGAAGCCGCGGCAGCTATCGCAGGCGCCGAAGGCGGAATTGAAGGAAAACAGTGCCGGCTGCGGGTCAGCGTAGCGGAGGTCGCTGTCCGGGCAATGCAGGCCGGTGGAGAAGCGCCACAAAACGGCGCCTTCGTCGCCGACGTAGACGCTGAGCCGCCCCGCCCCCCGCTTGAGCGACAGCTCGATGGCCTCCATCGCGCGCTGCTTGTCCGCACCCTGGATGCGGAAACGGTCGGCGACGACGTCCAACACTTTTTTACCGTCCACCTCGCGCTCGGCCTGCACGCGGGTGAAGCCACTGGCCGACAACCACTGCTCGACCTGCTCGGCGCTCGTGTTCGCGGGCAGCTCGATGGGAAAAGTCAGCACCATCCTGGGGTCTTGCGCCGCTTCGGCGCGCACCATCAGCTCCGCATAAATGCTCTGCGCCGTGTCATGCCTGACCGGCTGCGCCGTCTTGCGGTCAAAAAGCTCGGCCGCCCGGGCGTAAAGCAGCTTCAGGTGGTCGTTCAGCTCCGTCATGGTGCCTACCGTGGAGCGGCTGGTGCGCACCGGGTTGGTCTGGTCGATGGCGATGGCCGGCGGCACGCCGTCCACCTTGTCGACGGCTGGGCGGTCCATGCGGTCCAGGAACTGCCGGGCGTAGGCCGAGAAGGTCTCCACGTAGCGGCGCTGGCCCTCGGCGTAGAGGGTGTCGAACACCAGGCTGGACTTGCCCGAGCCGCTGGGGCCGGTCACGACGGTCAACTCCGCGGTGCGCAGATCGAGATCGAGGTTCTTGAGGTTGTGCTGCCGAGCGCCTCGGATGCGGATCAGACCGTCGGACATGGGTGGGGAGGTGCCAAAACGACAAAGGCGAGCAGTGTAGGGAGACAGGTTGACGAAAACTGTCAGCACGCGCGAACGACAAGCGGTCGATTCAGGCGACATGAGCGGCCAAGCCTCACCGTATTTGTGGGGCATCGGGTTGCGCAGCGGCACCTGCTGAGGCAACAATGGCTTGCGCCCCTTTCGGGGCCAACATAAAAACAAACTGAACAAGGACACGGGGATGGACAAGTCGAGGTTGCCCGAACCAGGATTAGCGCTGGTTCCGTTCTGGCTGAACGCCGCCACCGATGGGGCGCGCGGCGGCGCGCCTCAGCTTGGCGGCGACGAAGCCTCCACGAGTCGACGCCTGGCCCAGGTCCTGCTCGTCGAGGACAACCACATCAATCAGGTCGTCGCGCTGGAGTTCCTGGCGCTGATGGGCGTTCAGGCCAGGCTCGCCAGGAACGGCATCGAAGCCCTGTCCGCCTGCGCGGAAGCCGCTCCGGACCTCGTGCTGATGGACATCCAGATGCCCGGCATGGACGGCCTGGAATGCGCCCGCCGCCTGCGCGCCCAGCAGCGCGATGGCAGCCTGCCCGCCTTCCCCATCCTTGCCCTGACCGCGCACGCGCTGGACGCCGACGTGGCCGCCAGCCTGGAGGCCGGCATGGACGAGCACCTGACCAAGCCGCTGGACTTCGTCGCGCTGCGCACCCGGCTGCAGCGCTGGCTCAAGCTGCCCGAGCCGAACTGACCCACCGGGTCAGGCGCCGCTGAAGGCGTGGCCCAGGCGGTCCGTCAGCGGCTTGAGCCACCAGCCCAGCAGCGAGCGCTCGCCCAGGCTCACCATCACATCCACCGGCAGGCCGGCGCGCAGTTCCACGCCGTGCAGCCGCGCACGCTCGCCGTCGGCCAAGGCCACGCGCACGCGCAGGTAGCCGGCACCGCTGCGGCCGTCCTCCAGCTTGTCGGCACTGACAGTCAGCACGCGGCCCCGCAGCGTCGGCGTCTGCGTGCGGTCCAGGCTGGTGAAGACGAGGTCGGCCGGCTGGCCGGCGTGCAGCTTCTCGCCCGCCACCAGCGGGAAACGGCTGTCGACGACCAGCTCGTCGTCGCTGGGCACCAGCTCCATCAGCGTCTGCCCACCCTGCACGATGCCACCCACCGTGTGCACCGCCAGGCCGACGACGACGCCGTCCACCGGCGCGACGAGGCGGCTCTGGGTGATCTGCTGGGCCAGCGTCGCAACGCGCGCGGCGAGTTGGGCGCCCTGGCGCTCGGCGTCGAGCAGCTCGGCCTGCCAATCGCGCTTCAGCTCCACGCCGCGCAGCGACTGCGTCGCATCCGCCTCGCGGGCGGCCTCGCGCAGGCGGGCCAGCTCGGCCGTGCCACGCGCCTCATCCTGCTGGGCGGCGTGCAGCTGGCGCTGGGCGTCGGCCAGCTTGAGTCGCGGGTAATAGCCCTGGCGGGCCAGGTCTTCGAGCTGGGCCGTCTGCTGCTGGACGATGGCACGCTGGGCGCGCTGCTCGGTCAGGCCCGCCTGCTGGCCCTCGGCCTCGCGGGCCAGCTGGGCACGGCGCGCAGCCAACTGGGTGCTGCCGTCGCGCTGGCCCTGGGCCAGGCTGCGGAACAGCGCGGCCTGCGTGTCGAGCAGCGTGGCGCCGTCGACCATGGCCGCCGCGTCGCGCTTCAACCCGGCCGAGAAGGCCAGCGCGCCCTGCCCTTGAAGCAAAGCCGTCAGGCGCTCGCGCGAGGCGGCCAGCAGCAGGGCCTGGCGGCGCGCGGCGGCCTGCTCCGCCTCGGCGGCGGTGCTGTCCAGCTCGACCAGCAACTGGCCGGCGCGCACACGGTCACCCTCGGCCACATGCAGGGCGCGCACGGCCGCGCCGAAGGCGGGCTGCACCACCTTGCGCTGGCTGGCCGCAGCGAGCGAGCCCTGGCCCGGCAGGGCCTGGTCCACCGGCGCCCAGGCCGCTGCGGCCAGGAAGCCGCCGAAGCCCAGCACCAGCAGCGCGAGGCCACGTCGAACGAGGGGGCGGAGATCGTCTTGGAGGTCTTGCATGATGTGCTTCCGGTTCAGGCGCTGCGCAGCGCGGGGCGGGGTTCGACAGCGGCGATGCGGCCGCCGCGCAGCAACAGCACGCGGTCGGCCACGGCCAACAGCGCGTTGCGGTGGGTGATGACGACGGCCGAGCGGCCGGCCTGCTTGTGCGCCTGCAGCGCGGCGCGCAGGGCCTGCTCGCCGGGTTCGTCGAGATGGGCGTTGGGTTCGTCCAGCACCAGCACGGCCGGGTCGCCGTACAACGCACGGGCCAGGCCCACACGCTGGCGCTGGCCGCCGGACAGCTGCAAGCCCTGCGGGCCCAGGCGGGTCTGGTAGCCCTGGGGCAGGCGCAGCACCAGCTCGTGCACGCCGGCGGCCTGGGCGGCGCGCACGACGGCGGCGCGGCCGGCCTCGTCGCCTTCCAGCGCGGCCAGGCGGGCGATGTTCTCGGCCACCGTGCCGTCGAAGAACTGCACGTCCTGCGGCAGCACGCCGATGGCGGCAGCGCGCTGGGCGGCCGGCCATTGCGGCAGCGTGGCGCCGTCCAGCCGCACGCAGCCGCGGCCGGGCTGCAGGCCGCCACACAGCAGCCGCGCCAGCGTCGACTTGCCGGCGCCACTCGGGCCGACGACAGCCACCACCTCGCCAGGCGCCACCTCGAAGTCCAGGCCCGCCAGCAGCTCGGCCTCGCCGTCCAGGCTCAGGCCCAGGCCTTCGACGCGCAGGGCGCCGCGCGGCGCGGGCAGTTCGATGGGCTCGGCCTCGGCCGGGCGGGCCAGCAACTCGCGCAGGCGCGGCCAGCTCTCGCGCAGCGCGGCCAGGCTGCGACCCTGCTGGATCAGGCCTTCCCAGGGCTGCAACGCGCGGCCCAGCAACAGGCTGGACGCCATCATCATTCCCGGGCTGATGCGCTGCTCCAGCACCAGCCAGGCGCCCAGGCCCAGGGCCAGCGACTGGGTGGCGAGGCGTGCCAGGCGCTGCAGCGCGCCGATGCGGCCCACCTCGGCCGCTGCGGCCAGTTGCTGGCCCGAGGCGCGGCCGTGCAGCACACCCCAGCGGGCGGCCAGGGACTGCTGCAGGCCCAGGGCGCGCACGGTCTCGCCCTGGCGGGCCACCTCGTGCAGGGCTTGCTGGGCCTGGGCGGCGTCCAGCTGGGCCTGCTGCAGCGGCGCACGCAGCCGGCGCTCCTGCCACAGCGCCAGGCCCACCAGCAGCGCGATGGACAGGGCCACGAAGGCTCCCAACCAAACGTCCACGATGGCCGCGACGAGCACGAAGACCAAGCCCAGCGGCAGGTCGAACAGCAGCGCCGGCAGTGGGCCGGCAACGGCCTGGCGCAGCGTGGCCAGGTCGGCCGCCAGCAGCTGCGGCGGCTGGCCGGTGGTGGGCTGCACGGCGGCCGCGAAGACGTGGGGCGCGATCAGCGCATCGGCCCGCGCCGCCAGCCGCGCGCAGACGGCCGAGCGCACCGCCTCCAGCGCCACCAGCAGGCCGTAGAGCCCGAGGGTGAGGCCGGTCAGCACCAGCAGCGTGGTCTCGTTGCGGCTGGACAGCACGCGGTCGTACACCTGCAGCATGTAGACCGTGGGCACCAGCAGCAGTGCCGTGATGGCCAGGCTGAAGAGACCGAAGGCCAGCGCATGGCGCTTGAGCAGCCGGGGCAGGTCGAGGGCGGAGGGGGTGGGGTTCATGGCGCGGCGAAAGGCTGAAATGACAATGGCCCGCAGTCTTGCGGGCCACCGTTTCAGCCCGGCTTCGCGCCGGGTTTCATTTGTTGTCAGGACGCGAGCGTTACAGGCCGAAGTCGCTGATCGACAGCGAGTAATGGCTGTTGCCGGTCAGCAGCACGTTCAGGTCAAGCTGGCCGTCACCGTTGGCGTCCACGTGCACCCAGGTCTCGTAGCTGCCGCTGCCCTGGTAGGGCGCCTTCTCAACGTAGAAGCTGCCCTGGCCGCCGCCAACGAAGCTGCCGTTGAAGGAGAACGCGAGCTGCTGGTCGCCGGCCAGCGCGGCGTTGCCGTCGATGGCGGAGAAGTCGATCTTGTCCTCGCCCTTGACGAAGTCGCGGACGGTCTGCACCTCGCCGACCACGGCCTGGCGGAAGACGAAGACGTCCTTGCCGGTGCCGCCGTACAGCGAATTGCTGCCGGTGCCGCCGTCCAGGCGGTCGTTGCCTTCCTCGCCGTACAACACGTCGTCGCCGGCCTTGCCGAACAGCTGGTCGTTGCCGACGTCGCCCACCATGAAGTTGTTGCCGTCGTTGCCAACGCCGATGCAGTTGGCGCTGGTCTCGAACCTCAGCACCTCGACGTTGCTGGTCAGGGTGTAGTTGTCCAGCAGGCTGGTGACGGTGTCGAAGCCCTCGCCGGCGTTCTCCACGACGGTGTCCCAGAGGCTGTCGACCACATAGCCGTCGTTGCCGGCACCGCCGCTCATGGTGTCGGCGCCCGTGCCGCCGTTCAGGCAGTCGTCCTGGCTGCCGCCCACCAGCTTGTCGTTGCCGGCATCGCCAAAGAGGGTGTTCTTCTGGCTGGCGCCACCGAAGATCTGGTTGTCGCCCGCGTTGCCATTGCCCTTGAAGGTACTGCCGCTGCCGATGAAGCGCAGGTCCTCCACGTTGGCGGCCAGCGTCGTCGTCGCGTCACGGGTCCAGACCACGTCGACGCCGCCGCCGGCCGCCTCGACGACGGTGTCCAGTTGGTCGTCGTTCAGCACATAGAGGTCGTTGCCAGCGCCGCCGATCAGCGTGTTGGCGCCGCTGCCGCCGTCCAGCCAGTCGTTGCCGTTGCCGCCGTCCAGCGTGTCGGCGCCGCCCAGGCCGTAGAGGGTGTCGTTGCCGTCGTTGCCGTACAGCGTGTCGTTCAGCTCCCAGCCGGTGATGCGGTTGTCGCCGGTGTTGCCGCGGCCGATGAAGCTGCTGGCACCCACGATCTGGCCGTTGACGACGCTGACGTAGAAGTCCAGGTTCTCGATGTTCTGCTGCAGGTAGAGGTCGGCGATGTTGCTGCGCACGCTGTCGTTGCCCTCGTTGGCGTTCTCCGTGATGAAGTCAAAGTCGCTGTCCATGACGTAGACGTCGTCGCCCGTGCCGCCGAACAGCTCGTCGAGGCCGTCGCCGCCGTCGATGTAGTCGTTGCCGCCGAAGCCGTACAGGGCGTCGCCGCCGTTGGCGCCGATGATCTTGTTGTCCAGCTCGTTGCCGTAGCCGATGAAGTTCTTGGCGTAGGGCGCGGTGTTCTCGAAGTACAGGTTCTCGACGTTCTGGTCCAGCGCCCAGTTCAGCGTCGCGGTGACGCTGTCCGTGCCCTCGCCGGCGTATTCGATGGTGCGGTCGCTGGCGTTCTCGACACGGTAGAAGTCATTGCCGGTGCCGCCGAACATGATGTCCACGCCGGCCTTGCCGTCGAGCTGGTCGTTGCCGGCGCCGCCGTAAAGGAAGTCGTTGCCGGCCGAGCCGCTGATGCGGTTGTTCAGCGCATTGCCGGTGAAGGTCACCGGCACGTTGGCCAGCGCCGGGTCGGCAATCAGGTTCTCGACGTTGGCGCCCAGCGTATAGCTGGCCAGGCGGCTCATGACGGTGTCGTTGCCCTGGCCCGCGTACTCGGTGACCACGTCACCCGCGTCCCAGACCATGAACAAGTCGTCACCCGTGCCGCCCAGCATGAAGTCGCTGCCCACGCCGCCAGACAGCACGTCGTTGCCGGCGTCGCCCTGCAGCCAGTCGCTGCCCGCGCCGCCAAAGAGGTGGTCGTTGCCGTCGCCACCGTAGAGGGTGTCCATGCCGGCGCCGCCGTCGATGTAGTCGTCACCGGCGCCGCCGTTGACCTTGTCGTCGCCGGCCTCGGCAAAGATGGCGTCGGCCTGCGCCGTGCCGAAGACCTCGTCGATGGAATCGCTGAGGTCGAAGGTAGTCATCGAACGCGCGGCCGTCACCGGCTGGCCGTCCACCGCGCTGGTGAACATGACCGTTTCGATCGTGGAGGAAAGGATGCCTTCATCGAGGAAACCGATGACGGGCTTGAGGGACTTTTGCATGACGTGCTCCTTGAGATGTGTTGGGTCGCCCCGGCTTGGGGGCTGACGTTTCACAGTCTCGAAAGCGCACGTATCAGCGCCGCTTCAAAAGCGGCGCTGCCCGGTTTCATTGGTTTCCGGCGGCAGGCACGTAGACATAGCCGACGTTGCGCACGGTCTTGATGACCTCCGGCTTGTCGGGGTTGCGCTCCACCTTGCGGCGCAGCCGCATGACGCGCAGGTCGATGCTGCGGTCGAACACGTCCCAGCCGCGGTTGTGGGCCTGCTCCATGATCTGGTCGCGGTTCAGCGGCCGGTTGGGGTGGCGGGCAAACAGGGCCAGCAGGTCGAACTCGGCGGCCGTGATGTCGATCTCGGCGCCGTCGGTGCCGAACAGCTTGCGCTGGGCCATGTCCAGCTCGCAAAGGCCGAAGGCGACGCGTTCGGGGTCGGGCTCGACAGGCGCCGGCGCGGCCGTGACCTGCAGGCGGCGCAGCACGGCGCGCACGCGGGCCAGCAGCTCGCGCAGCTCGAAGGGCTTGGCGATGTAGTCGTCCGCGCCCACTTCCAGGCCGACGATGCGGTCGATGGCCTCGCCGGCCGTCGTCAGCATCAGCACGGCCAGGCGCGGGTGGGCCTCGCGCAGCGCGCGGGCCAGGGACAGGCCGTTCTCGCCGGGCATGTTGATGTCGAGCACGGCCACGTCGGGCACGCGCTCGGCCACCTGGGCACGGGCAGCGGCGGCGTCCTCGGCCTGCATGACGTCGAAACCGTTGCGGCCGAAGTACTCGGCCAGCAGGGCACGCAGTTCGGGCTCGTCGTCGACGAGCATCACGGTGGGCTTGGTGTCTGGCATGGCGACGAATGATAGGCAGGCCGGCGTTGTTTCAGGGGTTGGCCGCGCGGGGCTGAAACAAACGCAACACAGAGGCCACGCCGTGAAGCGGTACTGAAACGGTGGCCGCCGACAGTACGTTCACCGACAAGGAGCAACCCCATGAACTACCGCAGCGACAACCCCGACACCGACTGGCCCGACACCATGTTCGTCACCTACCGCAGCGAGGCTTTCGCCGAAGACCTTGAGGGCCTTGACGACACCGCCCCGCCCGCCGCTGGCTGGCGCCCCCTGGAGATGCTGTTCGCGGCGCTGCCGCTGCTGTGCGTCTTCGCCCCCGTCGCCGACGCCTGGCGTCAACTCTGAAAGGCCCCCGCCATGACCCCGCAACAGATCGACCTGATCCGCAGCAGCTTCCAGCCGCTCAAGCCCCTGGCCGCCACGGTGGCCGAGGCCTTCTACGCCCAGCTCTTTGCCCGCGACCCGGCGCTGCGCGCGCTCTTCCGCGGCGGTGACATGGGCGAACAGGGCGCCCGGTTGATGCAGATGATGAGCGCCGCCATCGACCTGCTGGACCGCCCGGCCTCGCTGCGCCCCGTGCTGCTCAAGCTCGGCCAGCGCCACACCGGCTACGGCGTCGCCGAGGCCCACTACGCCAGCGTCGGCGCCGCACTGCTGGACACCCTGGCCGCCGGCCTGGGCGACGGCTTCACGGCCGAGGTGCGCGAGGCCTGGACGACGATGTACGGCCATGTCGCGCAGACCATGCAGGAAGGTGCCGCCACGCCCGCCGAGTCCATGGCCGCGTGAGCGTCTTTATCATCGGCCGCGCCAAAGGGAGGGCTCTGGAGAGCTCTGGAGAGCGCAGCGATGACCGATGACTTCCTGTTTCACCCCGCACCGGATGCCGGCGTCGGCGAGCTCAGCGGCGTGCTCAAGGCCACGCTGCCGCTGCTCGGCCAGCTGCTGGCGGCCGTGCCGGCCCGCGTCGTCGTCATCGACGTGAACGAGCGCCTCGTCTGGGCCAACCACGAGTTCTTCAAGTTCACCGGCCTGCACCCCAAGCAGGTGCTGACCCAGCCCATCGGCCGCATCCTGGGCGACATCGCCTACGCGGCCTACACGGCGGTGCGCCAGCGCCTGTCCACCGGCGAGACCGTCGCCTGGGAGGGCTGGACCCAGCTGGCCGGCGTCGGCCGGCGCTACATGCGCGAGCACCTGGTGCCGGTGGACTGCCGCGACGGCGTGCCCCAGGCCACCATCGCCATCAGCCTGGACCTGACCGAGCTCAAGCTGCGCGACGCCGAGCTGTCGGCCAAGGTTGACGAGCTGCAGGCAAGCGAGGCGCTGAAGTCCTCCATCTTCGACCACGCGATGGTGGCGCTGGTGTCCACGGACGAGACCGGCCGCATCGTCGAGTTCAACCCGGCGGCCGCGGCCATGTTCGGCCTGGCACGCGACGAGGCCGTGGGCCGCCTGGTGTCCGAGGTCATGATCCCGCCACGGCTGCGCGCCGCGCATGACGCCGGCATGGCCCGCGTCACGGCCGGCGGCGAGCGGCGCGTGATGGGCCAGCGCGTCGAGATGCCCGCCCTGCGCGCCGACGGCAGCGAGTTTCCGGTGGAGATGGTGCTGTGGCGCACCGACGTGGGCGGCCAGGCCTTCTACACGGCCTCGCTGTTCGACCTGTCCGAGCGCCAGACGGCGCAGAGCGAGATCGAGCGCCAGCGCGAGGCCCTGCGCCAGAGCGAGAAGCTGACGGCCATGGGCAGCCTGCTGGCGGGTGTGGCCCACGAGCTGAACAACCCGCTGTCCATCGTCATGGGCCGCGCGGCCC
The DNA here is from genome assembly GCF_059421665.1 of Roseateles sp. GW821-FHT02E12. Classification (NCBI taxonomy): domain Bacteria; kingdom Pseudomonadati; phylum Pseudomonadota; class Betaproteobacteria; order Burkholderiales; family Sphaerotilaceae; genus Roseateles; species Roseateles sp. GW821-FHT02E12. The sequence goes on along the minus strand of NZ_JBWKVK010000001.1, from coordinate 2,022,388 downwards.
TGCTGGCCGAGAAGATGAGCGGCGACCCGCGTGCCACCGACGCCCAGCGCATCCACGAGGCCGCCGAGCGCTGCGGCCGCATCGTGCGCACCTTCTTGAACATGGCGCGCAGCCGGCCGGCCAACCGCAGCGAGGTGGCGCTGAACGACCTCGCCACGGCCGCCGTCGACATGCTGGGCTATGTGCTGCGCAGCCACGGCATCGCCGTCACGCTGGACCTGCTGCCGGGCCTGCCGCCCGTCAAGGCCGATGCCGACCAGGTCGGCCAGATCGTGCTCAACCTCATCGTCAATGCCCAGCAGGCCCTGGGAGCGCGCGACCATGGCCGCCGCCTCACCGTATCCACCGGCGTCGCCCCCATGACCGACGGCGACCGGCGCCGCACGCCGCGCGTCTGGATGCGCGTGCGCGACAACGGCTCCGGCATCGCGCCCGAGCTGCGCGAGCGCATCTTTGAGCCCTTCTTCACGACCAAGAGCGAAGGCGTGGGCACAGGCCTGGGCCTGGCCGTGTCGCGCTCCATCGCACGCGACCACGGCGGCGAACTCACGCTGCAGGACGACGGCAGCGGCGCCTGCTTCTGCCTGCAGCTGCCCGTCAGCGGCGAACCCGAAGTGAGCGAGACCGAGCCCGCACCCCTGCCCGAGACCGACGAGTGCAGCGCCCGGCTGCTCATCGTCGACGACGAGGCCGAGATCGCCGAGCTCATCGGCGAGATGCTGTCCGGCGCCGGCTACGAGGTCATGACGGCCGAGTCCGGCGCGGTTGCGCTGGCCATGCTGGCCGAGGCGCGCTTCGACGCCATCGTCAGCGACCTGCACATGCCCGACATCGACGGTGCCCAGCTCTGGCGCGAGGTCAAGGCACGCCACCCGGCGCTGGCCCGGCGCATGCTCTTCGTCACCGGCGACACGCTGTCGCCCATCGCCCGCCAGTTCCTGCAGGAGGCGCGCTGCGACAGCCTCAACAAGCCCTTTTCCAAGCCAGAACTGCTAGCCCGCATCACCGCGCTTCTACAGCCCTGAAGACACCGTTCAGCCGCCCATAATCGCCGGCACAAACTGACGGAGACAAGCCGATGAAGCGACGCACCCTGCTGCCTGCGCTGTTGAGCCCGTGGCTCGCAAAGGCCCAAGGCAACAAGCCCTACACCTGGATCGTGCCCTTCCCCGCCGGCGGCGGCACCGATGCCTTCGCCCGGCCGCTGACGGCCCTGCTGACCAAGCAGATGGGCCGTCAGGTCCTCATCGACAACAAGGGCGGCGCCGGCGGCACCGTGGGCGCCACCATCGCGGCCAAGCTGGCGCCGGACGGCAGCAACTTCTTCATGGGTGCGGTTCACCACACCATCGCGCCGTCCATGTACCCCAAGCTGGACTACCGGCTGGAGGACGACTTCATCCCCGTCGCGCTGCTGGCCAGCGTGCCCCAGGTCATCGTCGTGCACCCGGGCCAGGTGCCGGTGACCGACCTCAAGGGCCTGCTCGCCACCGTGCGCGCCAAGCCCGGCAAGCTCAACTACGGCTCGGCCGGCAACGGCACCTCCCACCACCTGGCCGGCGAGCTCTTCAAGCTGCAGACCAAGACCTTCATCACACACATCCCCTACCGCGGCGCCGGCCCGGCCCTGCAGGACCTGATCGCCGGCCAGGTGGACCTGATGTTCGACGGCCTGGGCTCCTCGGCCACCCACATCAAGAGCGGGCGCATCAGGGCGCTGGCCGTGGCCGGCAAGCAGCGCGCCGTCGGCTTCCCCGATGTGCCGACCGCGGCGGAAGCCGGCGTGCCGGGCTACGAGGTGTCGACCTGGTACGGCCTGTGGGCGCCCAAGGGCACGTCCAAGGAAGCCATCGCCGTGATGCAGGCCGAACTGCGCAAGGCCTATGCGACGGACGACATCCGCAACATCTGGCACGGCCTGGGCGCCGAGACGCCCAACCTCTACGGCGACGCCTTTGGTCAGTTCGTCAGCGCGGAGATCAAGCGCTGGGCGGAGGTGGTGAAGCGCTCTGGGGCCAAGCTGGACTGACGCCAAGATGAATCTGTACTCGGCTTTGCGCGCCGGCTTCCCGGCCGACCTGGGCACCACCGCCATCGACGCCGATGGCGCCCTCTATTCCTGGCGCGACCTGGAGCGCGGCAGCGCGATGCTGGCCAACTGGCTGGGCCAGCTCGCCCTGCCCGCCGGCAGCCGCGTCGCCGTGCACACGGACAAGAGCGTCGAGGGTCTGCTGCTGTATCTGGCCGTGCTGCGCGCCGGCCTCGTCTACCTGCCGCTGAACCCGGCCTACCAGGCCAGCGAGCTGGAGCATTTCATCCAGGACGCGGCGCCGGGCGTCGTCGTCTGCGCAGGCAAGAACTTCGGCTGGGTCAGCAAGCTGGCCTTCCAGCGCGGCGTGCGCTGGGTGTTCACGCTGAACGACGACCGCAGCGGCACGCTGCTGGACCGCGCCGTGCAGATGAGCGACGTGCACGAACCCGTGCCGCGCGAGGCGGGCGATCTCGCCGCCATCCTGTACACCAGCGGCACGACCGGGCGCAGCAAGGGCGCCATGCTCAGCCACGGCAATCTGCTGTCCAACGCCGAGACGTTGAAAATTCATTGGGACTGGCAGCCGAACGACGTGCTGCTGCACGCCCTGCCCATCTTCCACGTGCACGGCCTTTTCGTCGCCTCGCACGGCGCCCTGCTGAACGGCAGCAAGATGCTGTGGTTCAACAAGTTCGACGCCGCCGCGGTGGCGCGCCGCCTGCCCGAGGCCACCGTCTTCATGGGCGTGCCCACGCTCTACGTGCGGCTGCTGCAGGAAAAGCACCTGGACACCCGCCACATCCGCCTCTTCATCAGCGGCTCCGCGCCGCTGCTCATCGAGACCTGGCGCGACTGGCAGGCCCGCACCGGCCACCTGATCCTGGAGCGCTACGGCATGAGCGAGACGCTGATGCTGACCTCCAACCCCTGCAAGCCGCAGGATGGTGAACGCATCGGCGGCACCGTCGGCCCGGCCCTGCCCGGCGTGGGGCTGCGCATCGTCGATGACGCGGGCCAGCCCTGCGCGGTGGACGAGATCGGCCACGTGCAGGTGCGCGGGCCGAATGTGTTCAGCGGCTACTGGCAGATGCCGGAGAAGACGGCCGAGGAGTTCACGGCGGACGGCTGGTTCAAGACCGGTGACGTCGGCCGCGTGGATGCGGGCGGCTACCTGACGCTGATCGGCCGCAGCAAGGACCTCATCATCAGCGGCGGCTTCAACGTCTACCCTGCGGAGATCGAGGGCTTCCTGAACGAGTTGCCGGGCGTCGGCGAGTCGGCCGTCATCGGCGTGCCGCACCCGGACTTCGGCGAGGCCGTGGTCGCCGTCGTCACGCCACGTGGCGCCGACCTGCCGGACGCCGAAGCGCTGATCAAGGCGCTGAAGGCCCGCATCGCCGGCTTCAAGGTGCCCAAGCGCGTCATCGTCGCGGCGGAGCTGCCGCGCAATGCGATGGGCAAGGTGCAGAAGAAGCTGCTGCGCGAGCAGCAGGCCGGCCTGTTCACCCGTTGATTGGCGCCGGCGCCGACTGCCGAAAAACGTTCGCCGGCGACGCCTCGCGGCGCACAATGAACCGCAACCCCAGCCGCCGATGAGCGCCGCAATCCCGACCGCTGAACCGCCGCCCGAAGCCGAGCCCCTGCGCCTGGCGCGCCGCCGCCGCGGGCGCGAGCGCGCCTTGCTGCTGGCACCGGCGCTGGCTTTCGGCTCCGTCATCCTGACGATCTGGGCCCTGGTGGGTTGGTATGTCGTCGAGCAGCCGCGCGAGCTGCTGGCCCGGCAGCGCGAGGAACTCGCCTCCGGCGTGCGCGCCGTTGCGATGCAGACCGAGCCCGTGCTGCGCCAGGCGGAAAGCGCGCTGCGCGGCGTCGACCTCTGGGTGCTGAACCGGCGCGACGACCGGGCGCGAGACGACGCCGCGCTGGCCCAGTTCGCCGACACCGTGCGCAGCGGCTCTCGCAAGCTCGTCGACATCGTCCTCGTGTCGTCCAGCGGCAAGGTGCGCCGCCTGCAGTCGGCGCCCGGCGACGACGACGCCAGCATCGCCGGCACGGCCGCCTTCGACCAGTTCGCCGGCATCGTGCCCGAGGGCTTCGCCGTCGGCCTGCCGCTGCGCCTAGGTGGCCCAAACGACGACGGCCGGCTGCACCTGCCGATGCTGATGCGGCTGTCGCGGCCGCTCGACGACTACACCCTCGCCGTGGCCCTGGTCGACATGCAGCGGCTGCAGGATGCGCAGGGCCTGTTCGTGCCCATACCGCCGGCTTCCCTCGTCATGCTGCGCGGCGACGGCCTGGCCCTGTCGCGCCGGCCGGAGGCGCCGGGCTTCGTCGGCCGCAACCTCTTCGAGCAGTTCCCGGCCGCGCGCCGCGAGCTCAGCGATGCCGAGGGCTTCTTTGCCAGCAGCGGCGCGGCGAGCGACGGTCGCCCGCGCATCGGGGCCTTCGTCACGCTGCCCGACTTCAACGTCAAACTGATGCTGTCGGGCACCGAGGAGGCGGCCCTCGTCTCCCACTGGCGGCAGCGCACGCTGGTGCTGGTGTTGGCGGGCGCCGTCACGCTGGGCCTGATCCTGCTGGCCCGCTGGCTCCACCTGCTGCAGCGCGCCGCGCGGCTGCGCGAGGCCACGCTGCAGGCCACCAGCAACGCGATGCCGCTTGGCCTGTTCCGCACCGACGAGACCGGCCGCATCGTCTACGTCAACGACAGCTATCTGCGCGTGCATGGCCTCAGGCGCGAAGACATCGAGTGGGGCTGGACCACTCTCGTGCAGCCCGAGCAGCGCGACATGCTGATCCAGCGCTGGAAGCACCAGATGGCCCATGGCGAGCCCATCGACATGGTGCGCAAGATGAAGCGCGGCGACGACGGCCGCATTCGCTGGATCTCCGTGCGCACGGCGCCGCTGTTCTTCGACGGCAAGGTCGCCGGCCAGGCCGGCACCGTCGAGGACGTGACCGAGCGCGGCGAGCAGGAGAAGGCCCGACAGACGCTGACGGCCATCTTCGACATGACGCCCGACTTCGTCTGCCAGGCCAGCGAGCAGGGCCAGGTGACCTACCTGAACCCCGCGGCCAGGGTGCGGTTGGGCATGGCGGCGGATGCGCCGCTGGACGACTCCCATATCGCCGACTACTTCTCGGCCGAGCAGCTGGACCTCTACGAGAAGCTGGTGCTGCCCGAGGCCATGCGCGAGGGCCACTGGCGCGGCCGCATCGGCCTGGAGCTTGGCCGCACGCGGGTGCCGATGGACTGCCTCGTCATCATGCACCGCGACGTACGCGGCCGCATCGAGACCGTCTCGGTCATCCTGCGCGACATGTCCGAGCAACTGCGCGCCCAGCGCGAGCGCGAGCGCAGCGAAGCCATGCTGCTGGCCGTCGCCCACACGGCGCGCGCGCAGTTCCTTGTCGGCGACACCGAGGCGCGGGTCATCTTCTTCAACGCGGCTTTTGAGGAGCAACGCCGTGTCGAACTCAAGGACTGGGTCGGCCGGCCGCTGGCCGAGCTGTTCGGAACGCAGGACTACGCTGTGCGCGCGCCGCTGATCGCCAGCGCGCTGGCCGGCGACACGCAGCGCCTGGACATTGCCGACGGCAGCGAACGCGACAGCCGCAGCTTCGACGTGCAGTACGCGCCGCTGCGCGTGCAGAGCGGCAAGATCGAAGGCCTGATCGCCATCGAAGTGGACGTGACCGAGGCGCGCCGCGAGGAGGCGCGCTTGCGGCTGGCCTCGCAGACCGACGCACTGACCCAGTTGCTCAACCGCGCCGGCTTCGAGGAGGGCGCGCGCGGCGTGCTGGCCGCACCGCCGGGCCAGCGTCTGGGCCTGCTCTACCTCGACCTGGACCGGTTCAAGCCCGTCAACGACCTGCACGGCCACCCGACCGGTGACGCGCTGCTGAAGGCGGTTGCCCTGCGCCTGCGCCACGCGCTGCGCCCGGCCGACCTGGTGGCGCGCCTGGGTGGCGACGAGTTCGCCGTGCTGCTGCCGCACGTGCACGAGCCGAGCGACGCCGCGACCGTGTCGAACAAGCTGCTGCACGTGCTCAGCACGCCGTATCACATCGGCGAGCTGGAGCTGGAGATCGGCGTCAGCATCGGCTATTGCGTCGCGACGGCGGGCGCCGTGGAACTGGAGGCGCTGGTGGCCAGCGCCGACGCCAGCCTCTACGAAGCCAAGCGCGCCGGCCGCGGCTGCTGGCGCGGTGGTGTGATCTAGGCCGCCACGCCGTTCTTGATCTGGCTGAGCGCCAGCTGCAGCACGCGCGCGTCGCTGCTGGCGCGGTGGCGGGTCAGGCGCTGGCGTTGGCGCACGGTGTCGACGACACCTCGCCAGCGCGGGGCCTCGGCCTCGCTGAGCAACAGGCGCAGATCGTCCAGGCGAAAGTTCTGCCGCAGGCCCGCGGCGTCGTACAGGCGCGCCAGCCAGGGGTAGTCCTGGCCCCAGCCGTCGCAGTAGACGGTCTGGCCCGCGAGGCGGGCATTGAGCTGCTCGGCCATCCAGCGCACCGACCGGCCGTGGCGGCGCAGCAGCTCGCGGCTGATGCCGTGCAGGGCTTCGGCGCCCTCGTCCCAGTGCAGCCATTCGGGCTCCGGAACGACCAAGCCGCAGAACAGCGCGCCCTCGGCGGTGCAGAAGCCGACTTCGATGGGATAGCTGCCGCGGCCGAAGCCCGAGGCCTCGATGTCGAGAATGGCCGGCAGTTGCATGCGCCGAGTATCAAACGGCTGGACGCAAAAGTTACACAGGGTTGTCGATCACCTGCTCGCTCTCGAACAGCTGCAGCGCCGCGCGGCCGACCTGGCGGGTGTCCCACCAGGCGTAGGCGCCGACGCCGGCAGCGCCGACCAGCGGCACCCAGCGCGACAGCACCCGGCTCGCCGCTTTCTTGCCCAGGTGCATGCCGATGGCCTCGGCCACGCGCTGCAGCAGGACCTGGGCGGCCGGGCGCACGATGAAGCGTTCGCCGACGCGCACCGACAGGTCGCGCAGCGCCTGCGCGGCCGTGTGGCGGAACAGGCACCACAGCATCTGCGTGGGGCCCAGCTCGGCGCTGCGGCCGTAGAGCGCCGCGATATCGGCCACGAGCTGGCGCTGGATCTGCCAGACGGCCAGCATCTCCGGCGCGATGGTGGCCCAGCCCAGCGGCCCGGGCGGCAGGGCCAGCGTGCCGGCCGCCAGGGCCGCCTTGGTGGCTGCGCTCTCGATGGCCCGCGCCGCGGCATCGGCCGGGCGCGGGCTGGGCACGCAACCAGCCTCGGGGGGCTCCGTCACCAGGGCCAGCACCCTGTCGCTCAAACTCACATCGCTTCCCATCTCCGTACTCCGTGTGCCTTCGCTGCGTCATTAGTGCACAAACGCGCCTTGCGCTGAGTCAACAGAATGGCACAGACTCGCACACAGCGCATGCCCTGAGAGCCACGATGCGCAACCTGTCGCGTGACCGACGCGTTACGCCGCATCAACCCAAGGGAGCCTCACGGATGAACCTCCTCACCAACCTCCGCATCGGCCGGCGCCTCGGCTTCGCCTTCGCGATCTCCATCGCCTTCACCGTGCTGATGGCCGCCTATGCGCGCACGGCACTGATCCGGGTCAATGACGAACTGGAGATGATGGTCAACGACCGCATCGTCAAGGTCCAGCAGATCGAGCAGATCAAGGACAACGTCAACCTGACGGCGCAATCTGTGCGCAACGTGCTGCTGCTGCCCAACGCGGAGGCCAAGCGCAAGGAGCTGGCTGTCGTCGACACCGTGGCCAAGGCGAACGCAGAGGTGTTCGAGAAACTCGATGCCAGCATCAAGTCCGAGCGCGGCCGCCAGCTGATGGCAGCGGCCCTGCAGGAGCGCACCCGGTTCGTTGCCTCGGTGCGCAAGGTCATCGACCTGGGCGTGAAGGACGAGACGGAAGCGGCGCGCGACCTGTTGCTCGGCGAGACCCAGAACCTGCAGGTCCAGTACTTCAAGGCGCTGGAGACGCTGATCGACTTCCAGAAGGAGCTGATGCACCAGGCTGCCAAGACAGCCGACGACACGGTGGACTTCGCGGCCATTGCCGTCGTGGTGGCCGCTGTGGCCGCCGTGGCCATCGGCGCCGCGATGGCGCTGCTGATCACCCGGTCGGTGGTGACGCCGATCCAGCAGGCCGTCAGCGCCGCCGAGACGGTGGCCGGCGGCGACCTCCGCCTGCGCCTGAACATCGACCGCAAGGACGAAGCCGGCCAACTGCTCGGCGCGCTGCAGCGCATGAACGATTCGCTGGTGGGCATCGTGCGCTCGGTGCGTGGCAATGCCGACAGCGTGGCCACCGCCAGCGGCCAGATCGCCCAGGGCAACGCAGACCTCAGCCAGCGCACCGAGGAACAGGCCAGCAACCTGCAGCAGACAGCGGCGTCGATGGAAGAGCTGAGCGCCACCGTCAAGCACAACACCGACACCGCCCGCCAAGCCGCCCAACTGGCCGACAGCGCCGCCCGCGTCGCCGAGACCGGCGGCCAGGTCATGGGCCAGGTCGTCGACACGATGGCGCAGATCACCACCAGCTCCAAGAAGATCGGCGACATCATCGGCACCATTGACGGCATCGCCTTCCAGACCAACATCCTGGCGCTGAACGCCGCTGTGGAAGCAGCCCGCGCCGGCGAGCAGGGCCGCGGCTTCGCCGTCGTGGCCGGCGAGGTGCGCCTGCTGGCCCAGCGCAGCGCCGAGGCGGCGCGCGAGATCAAGACGCTGATCGGCGCCAGCGTCGAGCGCGTGGAGGCCGGCAACGGGCTGGTCGGCGAGGCCGGCCGCACGATGGGCGAGGTGGTGGGCCAGGTCAGGCGCGTGGCCGACATGATCAACGAGATCAGCGCCGCCAGCGGCGAGCAGAGCAAGGGCATCGGCCAGGTCGGCGATGCCGTCAACCAGCTCGACCAGGTCACGCAGCAGAACGCCGCCCTCGTCGAGGAAAGCGCAGCGGCGGCCGAGAGCCTGAGCGCCCAGGCCAAGCAACTGGCCGAGACGGTCGCGTCCTTCAAGCTGGACGCGGTGGCGGCCGAGCCAAAGCCGGCTAAGCCGACGAAAGCCGCCGCGCCCAAGTCCAAGCCCGCCACCGTTGCCAAGGCGCCAGCCAAGCCCCGGCTCGCACCGGCCGTGGCGCGCGTTGCACCCGCGGCGCCTGCCGCCGCCGCGGACGACGAGTGGGCGTCCTTCTAGGGCCTGTTATTGAGCGAACATGGGGCCTCCAAACCCAGGAGCCCCAACGATGCAGACCGTTCCCTGGCGCGGCGTCTTCCCCGCCGTCACGACCAAGTTCCATGCCGACGAAAGCCTCGACTTCACAGGCACGGCACGCCACATCGATTTCCAGATCCGCAACGGCATCCACGGCGTCGTCTGCTGCGGCTCGCTGGGCGAGGCCAGCACCCTCGCGCTGGACGAGAAGCTCGCCGTCGCGCGCTGCGCACTCGATGCAGCCAACGGCCGCGTACCGGTGCTGGCCACCGTGTCCGAAACCAGCACGCGCGAGGCGCTGCGCTTCATCGAGGGCGCCAACGCGCTCGGCGTGGCGGGCTACATGGTCATGCCCTCGGTCATCTACGTGGCCGACGCACGCGAGGCCATGGCCAACGTGCGCACCTACGCCAGCGCGGCCCAGCGGCCGCTGATGGTCTACAACAACCCGGTGGCCTACCGGGTGGACCTGAAGCCCGAGCACTTCGCCGAACTGGCTGACTGCGAGCACATCGCGGCCATCAAGGAAAGCAGCGGCGACGTGACCCGCATCACCGACCTGCGCAACCTGCTGGGCGACCGCTACCAGCTCTTCATGGGCGTGGACGACCTGGCCTTCGAGGGCCTGGCCCTGGGCTGCGACGGGCTGCTGGCCGGCGTGGGCTGCGCCTTCCCGCGCGAGACGGTGGCGCTGTTCAACCTGATGCAGGAAGGCCGCTGGGACGAGGCGCGCGCCATCTACCGCTGGATGACGCCGCTGCTGCACCTGGGCGTGTCGACCAAGCTGGTGCAGAACCTCAAGCTCATCGACCTGTTGGTGGGCGTGGGCACCGAGCACATGCGCCGCCCGCGGCTGCCCGTCATCGGCGCGGAGCGGGAACACATCGAAGCCCTGGTAGCCAAGGCCCTGGCGACGCGGCCGGCGCATTGCCAATCGCAGCCATGACGCAGCGCATCCAGATCATCGACTCGCACACCGGCGGCGAGCCGACACGCGTCGTCATCGCCGGTTTCCCCGACCTGGGCTCCGGCACGATGGCCGAGAAGCGCGAGCGGCTGGCCCGCGAGCACGACCGCTACCGCCGCGCCACGCTGCTGGAGCCGCGCGGCAGCGAGGTCCTCGTCGGCGCCCTGCTCTGCCCGCCGCAGGACCCGGCCCACACGGCCGGCGTCATCTTCTTCAACAATGCCGGCTATCTGGGCATGTGCGGCCACGGCACCATCGGCCTGATCGCGACGCTGGCCCACCTGGGCCGCATCACACCGGGCGAGCATGTCGTCGAGACGCCGGTCGGCAATGTGCTGGCAACGCTGCACCAGGACGGCCGGGTCAGCGTGCGCAACGTGCCGGCCTACCGGCTGGCCACCGGCGTCACGGTCGAACTGCCCACCGGCCAGACGGTGACCGGCGACATCGCCTGGGGCGGCAACTGGTTCTTCCTGTGCGCCGACCACGCCCAGCCCGTCGCACCCGCCCACGTGGCCGCGCTGACCGACTACGCCGCGATGCTGGGCCAGGCGCTGCACGAGCAAGGCCACCGCGGCGCGGACGGCGCCGTCATCGACCACATCGAACTGTTCGCCGACGTCGACCCGGCCCTGGCCGACTCGCGCAGCTTCGTGCTCTGCCCCGGCCGCCAGTACGACCGTTCGCCCTGTGGCACGGGCACCAGCGCCAAGCTGGCCTGCCTGGCCGCGGCGGGCAAGCTGGCCGCCGGCGAAGTCTGGCGCCAGGCCAGCGTCATCGGCAGCGTCTTCGAGGGCTGGTACGAGCGCGACGGCGCCAGCATCGTGCCCACCATCCGTGGGCAAGCCTTCATGACCGCCGAGGCGACCCTGCTGATCGAGCCAGATGACCCTTTCGGCTGGGGACTTCCGGCCTGATTCACCTGCGCTATCGCGGGGATTGAAATTTGGGGCTGCAACGCGGCGGCCGCAGCGGCAAACTGGCAGCGTTGCTGGAAGGAGTCGCTGCGCATGCCGTCGGAGCAAGCCACCCTGTCCCGGCCCGAAGGGCCCAAGCCGCAATCAGCGCCGCAGCCACCGCCCGTGCTGCGCGAACTGCTCGCTCGCGCCGACGTGCAGATCAACGGCACGCGGCCCTGGGACATGCGGGTCAACGACGCACGCACCTACCGCCGCATCCTGTCGCAATGGTCGCTGGGTGCCGGTGAGGCCTATGTCGACGGCGACTGGGACTGCGAGCGCCTGGACATGATGTTCGAGCGCCTCATCCGCGCCAATCTCGACCGCACCGCCCCCGCCAGCGCCAGGCTTAGGCTGCTGCTGGAAAGCCTGCGCCAGCGCCTGTTCAACCTGCAGAGCGAGGCCCGCGCCCGCCAGGTGGGCGAGCACCACTACGACGCCGGCAACGACGTCTTCGAGGCCATGCTGGACTCGCGCATGATCTATTCCTGCGCCTACTGGGCCCATGCCGAGGACCTGGAGCAGGCCCAGGCGGACAAGCTGGCGATGATCTGCCGCAAGCTCGAGCTGAAAGCCGGTGAGACGCTGCTGGACATCGGCTGCGGCTGGGGCGGGCTGGCGCGCCATGCGGCCGAGCACCATGGCGTGCGCGTCACCGGCATCACCGTCAGCAAGGAGCAACTGGCCCTGGCCCAGGCGCGCTGCGAAGGCCTGCCCGTCACGCTGCTGCTGCAGGACTACCGGTCGCTGCAGGGTCGCTTCGACAAGATCGTGTCGGTCGGCATGTTCGAGCACGTGGGGCAGAAGAACTACGGCGCCTACTTCGACACCGCCCGCCGCCTGCTCGCGCCCGACGGCCTCTTCCTGCTGCACAGCATCGGCGTGGACCGGCGAACGCCGCACACCGACCCCTGGATCGAGCGCTACATCTTCCCCAACGGCAAGCTGCCCTCGCCCGTCGAACTGGCCGGCGCCGTCGAAGGCCGCTTCATCGTCGAGGACTGGCACAACTTCGGCCCCGACTACGACCGCACGCTGATGAGCTGGGCCGAACGCTTCGAGGCCGCCTGGCCGCGCCTGGCGGCCCGCTACGACGAGGGCTTCCGGCGCATGTTCCGCTACTACCTGCTGAGCTGCGCCGGCTTCTTCCGCTCGCGCCAGGGCCAGCTCTGGCAACTGGTGCTGAGCCGGCCGGAGCGGCGCGGCGCCTATCGTTCCTTCCGGCCTTAGAGCGCGACGGTGCGACCCACGAACAGGATGGGACCGGTGGGTTTGCTGATGGGCGAACCGGCCTCGGGCTCCAGCGTGATCTCGAACAGCTGCTGCGCGCCCACGGCGGGCAGGCGTGACACCGGCATTTCCACCGTCTGGCCAGCACGCACCAGGCCCAGCGAGGTGGGGCCCGCCGCACCTTGCGCCTTGGTCCAGAACTGCAGCGCCCGGCCGGGCGGCACGGGCGGCGTGTCGCCCACCGGCACGAGGCGCAGCGCGCCGCCCGCCTGCACTTCAACCACCCAGCCGGCCACATGGCGCTCGTCCGGGCTCTCCAGCAGCGCCACGTAGCGAGCGCCGTCCGCTGCCGGCAGCGGCGCGAGCAGCCGCAGCGCCAGCAGCAGCGACGCGGCCGCGCCGACCGCGCTGAGGCCTTGCCAGAAGCGCAGGCCTTGCCACCACGGTGGGCGGGCCTCGGCGACTTTGCGCGGTGGCAGGCGGCTGTCCAGCGTGCGCGACAGGCGCGTCCAGACCGAGCCCGTCGGTTCGGCGGCAGGCGCCTGGGCGCTGAGCGAAAGCAGGCTGTCCTGCCAGGCGTACACGTCGGCGCGCAACGCAGCGTCGTCCGGCAGCGCGGCATCCACGGAGGCGTGGTCGTCGGCGCTCAGGGTGCCCAGCACATACTCGCCGGCAGCCGCGTCACGCTCGAGGGGGTCGCGCAGGTCGATCACGCCAGGCACTCCTTGAGGCTCGCCAAGCTGCGCTTGATCCACGACTTGACCGTGCCCAGCGGCGTGTTCAGCCGCGCGGCGATCTGCTCGTGCGTGTAGCCATCGACGAAAGCGTGCACCACGCAGGCGCGGCGCGGTGCGTCCAGCCGCTGCAGGCAGCGCTCCAGACTGTCGGCGTCGAGCCCGCGGCCGTCGTCCACGGGCTCGTCGCGCTGCTGCGCGTCGGACAAGGCGGTCAGCTCCGTCACGTCCATTACCTGCAGGCGGCCGGGCTCGCGCACGGCTTTCAGTGCCGCGTGGCGCACCACGGTGTAGATCCAGCCGCGCGCCGAGCCCAGCGCGGGCTGGAAGCTGGCCGCGTGCTCCCAGACCTGCACGAAAGCGTCGTGCAACACGTCCTCGGCGCGCTCGCGGTCGCGCACGATGCGCAGCGCCACGCCCAGCAGCCAACGTGCCTCGCGTTCGTACAGCGCGCGCAGCGCAAAGCGCTCGCCACGCGCGCAGGCCAGCAGCGCGGCTTCATAGTCGAACGTCGATGGCGTGGTGGGCAAGGGCGGCTGGGGTGGGGTCAAGTCCGTGTGGACTCTACCCGGCGTCGAGCGACCCGCTTTGCGGGCCGAGCGCCGGGCCGCTCCCAAGCCGGCCCGTCTTGGGCGATGTGCTTGCCGGTCGATCCGGCGAGCATCGCCGTCCCCTCGGGGGACCGGCCAAGGTACTCCTTGGACGAGGGGCCTCATGTCATCAGGCTGCTTTCCAGAAGATGTAGTCGGCCTGGTACTTGACCACTTCCTTGCGGCCCATGGCGGCCGCGTCGCAGGGCAGCGCCGGCGCCACGCCGCCCTGAGTAGCCACGCGCTGCACGTAGGTCACGTCCAGCATCGCGCCGGGGCCGGAAGCCGGGTTGGCCTTGACGAGCTGCAGCGGGATGCTGCCCTGCATGGCCGGCGCCACGGCCACCTGCGTGCCGGTGATGCGCGAGCCGTCGTTGGACGCCCAGGTGGCTGGCGGGCCGAAGTACGTGCCCTGCTTGGCGCCGGCACGGCTGTTCAGGTCGGCCTTGGGACCGACGAACACCCACTCGAACACACCCGCGGCGTTGGCCTTGGCGCGGCACTCGTAGGTGATCTCACCCACGCCGACCGTTTCCATCGCCACCCGGTGGCCGGCCGGCACCTTGACGGCGTCCGGCAGGGCGGCCTGGCTGAACACGGGTGCGGGCGGCGCCATGTTGGCGCAGGCGGCCAGGCCGAGCACGGTCGCGAGGATCAGGGCGGTCGGGGCAATCTTGTGCATGTTGAATCTCCAGAAGGGGGTGGAACACGGGATGTGGCCGCAGCTCACCCTCTCACTAGCCACCAGCCGGGCCTTTGGATGCAGGGCCTCAAAAAAATATTCCAGCGCCCTGCCTGGGGCTTTCCTGGTGGCCGCGGCGCCGGGTTGCGCGCAGCATGGCCCCTGCCCCCAAAGACCCAAAAGCCCCAAAAGCCCCAAAAGCCCCAAAAGCCTCCCAGGAGCCGCCATGCCCCGCATCCGTCTGTTGCTGCCCGCTCTCGCCCTGGCGGGCACAGCCGTGCTGGCCGAGGCGCCGCCGGCCAAGGTCGCGACCTGCCAAGCCTGCCATGGCGCCGCAGGCGTCAGCATCGCGCCGGACATTCCCAACCTCGCCGGCCAGAAAGCGACGTACCTGGCCCGCCAGCTGGAGGCCTTCAAGGCCGGCACGCGCAAGAACGACCTGATGGCCGCCATGGCCGCGCAGTTGACGCCCGACGACATCAAGGCGCTGTCCGCCTACTGGAGCAGCCTGCCGCCCGCGCCAGCCGATGCCACCGCCACGGCGCCGCACGCCGCCACCGTGTCGGCCATGACGCTGCCCAAGGACTTCCCGCAGGCCTTCGTCGAATACAAGCGTGAGCAGGACGAGGCCAACAAGACGCTGACCATCCGCTACGCCAACCGCGCCGCCGTCGATGCGGCGCGCGCCGGCAAGCCCATGCCCGAAGGCTCCGTCCTGCTGTCGGTGAACTACACGCCGCAGATCGGTGCCGACAGCCGCTGGACGCCCGGTGCCGTCAAGACCTACGTCGGCATGGAGACCCGTGCCGGCTGGGGCGAGGCCATCCCGCCGCTGCTGCGCAATGGCAACTGGAACTACGGCGTCTGGGGCGCGGACGGCACGCCGCGCCTGGCCCTGCAGCAGCCGCGCTGCCTGGCCTGCCACCAGCCCAAGGCGGCGGACAGCTATCTGTTCACGCTGGCAGCCCTGAAGGGCGCGGCGCCTTAGTCGTCCCCGCGGCCGATGTAGGCGCGGATGGCGGCGATGCGCCCGTCCGCGTCGAAGTCGAACACGTCGACGACGTAGATCGTGTCGCGGTCGTTGATGACGATCTTCAGCTCGGCAGCCGCGCCACCGGATCTCTCGTAGGCGGCCAGCACGTCGATGGCCAGGCTCTCCACCGACTCGAAGTTCTTGCGCGTCTCGGCCAGGGCCGCCGCCTTGCCGACGACGCGGATCTTCCAGTCGCGCAGCGTGATCGCGTCGGCGAACAGGGCCTCCACGGCGGCGAGGTCGCGGGCGGCGTAGGCGGCCAGGTAGGCGTGTACGAGATCGAGTCGGGCTGTCATCACCAGGTGTCCACGAAGCGGTGGTTGTCCAGAGGCCGGATGATCGCCGAGGCCAGGCCGCGGGCCAGCCAGGCGCGCGTGTCGGCGGGGTCGATGACCGCGTCGATCTCCAGCGTGGCGGCCAGGTTGACGGCCTCGCCGTTGGCGTACTGCTGCGCAACCAGGCGCTTGAACAGCGCCTCGCGCTCCGCGCCTTCCGGCAGCGCCTCCAGCTCCTTGCGGTAACCCAGCCGCACAGCGCCTTCCAGCCCCATCGCGCCGAACTCGCCGGTGGGCCAGGCGATGGTGAACACCGGCCGGTGCAGGCCACCCGCCGCCAGCGCCATCGCGCCCAAGCCGTAGCTCTTGCGCAGCACGACGGCGAAGAAGGGCACGCGCAGCGCGCCGGCCGTGACGAAGAGGCGGCTCACGTGCCGCACCTGCGCCTGCGTCTCCGCGTCGGGCCCGACCATGAAGCCCGGCGTGTCGATGAGGCTGACCAGCGGCAGGCCATGCGCATTGCACAGTTGCATGAAGCGGGCGGCCTTGTCGGCCGCGTCGGCGTCGATGGCGCCACCGAGGTGCAGCGGGTTGCTGGCCAGCACGCCCACCGGCCGGCCCTCGAGGCGGGCCAGCGCCGTGTGGATGCCGGCGCCAAAGCCGGTGCGCAGGAAAAGCGTGCTGCCTTCGTCGAACAGGGCCGGCAGCGCGGCCCGGCTGTCGTAGACGCGCAGGCGGTTCTCGGGCACGACCTCGCGCAGCCGACGCGCGGCGGGCGCCGTCCAGGCGCTGAGCCGTCCCTGGAAGAAGGACAGGTAGTGGCGCGCTGCCGCGACCGCTGCGGCCTCGTCGTCCACCAGCGCGTCGATGACGCCATTCGCGTGCTGCACGGTCGACGGGCCGATCTGCTCGGGCTTGAAGACGCCCAGCCCACCGCCCTCCACCATCGCCGGGCCGCCCATGCCGATGTTGCTGGCGCGGGTGGCGATGATGACGTCGCTGCAGCCCAGCAGCGCCGCGTTGCCGGCAAAGCAGCGCCCGGCCGCGATGCCGACGACGGGCACGCGGCCCGACAGCGCCGCATAGCTTGCGAAGGTCGGCACATGCAGGCCGGCGACGACGGGCATGTCGGTGTCGCCCGGCCGCCCACCGCCGCCTTCGGCGAACAGCACGACGGGCAGTTGCTGCTCGGCCGCGATGCCCAGCATGCGGTCGGTCTTGGCGTGGTTGCGCGCGCCCTGCGTGCCAGCCAGCACGGTCGCGTCATAGGCCATGACGACCGTGCGCGACTTCTCCTCGCCGAAGTCGCGGCCGTTGACGGCGCCAATGCCGGTCACGATGCCGTCGGCCGGCGTGTTGGCGATCAGGTCTTCCGGCGTGCGGCGGCGCGACTGGGCGGCCACGGCCAGCGCGCCGTACTCGATGAAGCTGCCCTCATCGCACAGCTCGGCGATGTTCTCGCGCGCCGTGCGCAAGCCCTGGGCGTAGCGCTTGGCGATGGCGTCGGGGCGGGCGGTATCGAGGGTGAAGGCGGTGCGATCGACCAGGCGCTGCAGGTCCGGGCGGATGCGATCGGGGTCTTGCGCTGTCGCCTCGGCAGCCACGGCGCTCTCGGCCTCCACCGGCTCCAGCGTCAGCAGCAACTGCCACGCGTCGACGAACTGCCCCGGCTCGACGGCCAGCGCGATGACCCTGCCGGCATGAGGCGCGGCGAGCACATGCTCCATCTTCATCGCCTCAACGACCGCCAGCTCGGCGCCCGCTGCCACGCGGTCGCCAACGGCGACGCTGAACTGCAGCAGGCGGCCCTGCATGGCGGCGCGAACCTGCTGCGGGTCGGCGGCGATCTCGCCCGCATCAGGCGCCAGCTCGGCGAGGTGCTGCTCCAGCCAACCGGTGTGCAGCCCGGTGCCGCCCAGCTCGGGCCGCTGGGCCAGCGTGCGCAGCAGGCCCAGATTGGTTGCCAGGCCCTCGATGCGGCATTCGGCCAGCGCCCGCTGCGAGCGCCTGAGCACGCCCGCAAAGCGCGGGCTGGGCGATGACACGACGAGCTTGGCGAGCAGGCTGTCGTAGCGAGGCGATGGCGTGCTGCCGGCAGCGGCGTGCGTGTCCACCCGCACGCCGGGGCCTCGGGCCAGGTCGAAGTGGTCCAGCCGCCCGCCGGATTCGGCATTGATGCGCCACTGGATGGCAAAGCCCTGCGGCTGGGGCGGCTCGGCCAGGCCCAGCTCGGCCAAGCGCCAGCCGGCGGCCACCTGGATCTGCAGTTGCACGAGGTCGAGGCCTGTGACGGCCTCGGTGACGGTGTGCTCGACCTGCAGGCGGGCGTTGGTCTCGATGAAGACGAACTCGCCGCCGGCCAAGTCAACGAGGAACTCGAAGGTGCCGAGGCCGAGGTAGCCCACCGCGCGAGCCATGCGCAGCGCGGCGTCGGTCAGCTGCGCGCGCAGCTCATCGTTCAGCACGGGGCTGGGCGCGATCTCGACGAGCTTCTGGAAGCGCCGCTGCAGCGTGCAGTCACGTTCCCCAAGGGCCACCACGTCATGGCCATCGCCGAGCAACTGCACCTCGATGTGGCGGGCACCGCGCATCAGCCGCTCGACATAGACGCCCTCGACGCCGAACGCCGCGCGTGCCTCGGAGCGGCAGCGCTCGAAGGCGGCGGGCAGCTCGTCCGCCGCCAGCACCGCGCGCATGCCGCGGCCACCGCCGCCGCCAAGGGCCTTCAGCATGACGCCCTGCCCACCTTGGGCTGCAAGGAAGGCCTGCGCCTCGGCCAGCGTCACCTCGCCCGCACTGCCTGCGAGCACGGGCACGCCGCACTGCTGCGCGAGCGTGCGCGCACGGGCCTTGTCGCCAAACAGCGCGAGCTGGTCCGGCGTGGCACCGATGAAGACGAGGCCGGCTGCGGCGCAGGCCTGCGCGAAGTCGGCGCGCTCACTCAAGAAACCGTAGCCGGGGTGGACGGCGTCGCAGCCGGTGCGGCGCGCGACGGCCACGAGGCCGGCGATGTCCAGGTAGGCCGCCGGCCCGGCGGCGGGCAGCGCCACGACCTCGTCCGCCAGCACCGCGCCATCGTCGGCCGCATGGACGGCAACGCTGGCGAAGCCCAGGTCAGACAAGGCCCGCACCACGCGCAGCGCGACCTCCCCGCGGTTGGCGACGAGAACTTTTCTGAAGAGTGAGGCGTCGGTCATGGGCAAGCGAGGGGAAGGCGCTGGGATGCTAGTCGCCGGGCTGACCGTGCACTGTCCGCGGGATGACACCCAGGCGAAACCTCGCTTCGCGCCCGGACAATCCGCGCCCCATGAGCCGACTCCAACAACTCCAGGCACGCATTCCCGAAGGGTCTGCGGTGCTGTTCCTGATCCAGGTCTTCGCGACACTGGGCTTCGCCGTCCTGCAGTTCACGCTGACGCTGTACACGACGCGCCACCACGGCTTCACCAGCGAGCAGGCCGCGCTGATCACCGGCGTGTTCGGCGCCTTCAACTATGGGCTGCATCTGTTCGGCGGCTATCTGGGCGGGCGTTTCCTGAGCAACCGCAACCTGTTCGTGGGCGGCATGCTGTTGCAGGTGCTGGGCTGCGGCACGGTCGCGGGCGGCAGCCTGGAAGGCCTGTACTGGGGCATGGCCCTGTTCCTGACCGGCTGCGGCCTGAACGTGACCTGCGTGAACATGATGCTGACGCAGCGCTTCAAGCCCGAGGACAACCGCCGCGAGGCCGCCTTCCTGTGGAACTACGCCGGCATGAACGTCGGCTTCTTCATCGGCTTCACGGTGTCGGGCGTGTTCCAGCTCAGCGAGGACTACTCGTCGCTGTTCTGGTTCGCGACCCTGGGCAACGCCGCGGCAATAGTCGTGGCGCTGATCTTCTGGCGCACGCTGGCCGATCGCAGCACGCCCCTGGCCCAGCGCCGCGGTATCGATTTCTGGGGCCGCTTCGCCATCGGCTGCGCCGTGCTGGTGGGCCTGGTGCCCGTGCTGGTGTGGCTGCTCAAGAAGCCCGGCGACACCTCCATCGGCATGAAGGCCTTCTGCGCCGTCGTCGCGGTCGTCCTGATCGTCATGACGCTGCGCCATCCGGTGCGGGCCGAGAAGCAGCGCATGCAGGCCTATCTGGTGCTGACGGCGGGCTCGCTGGTGTTCTGGTCGCTCTATCAGATGGCACCCAACGGCCTGCAGCTCTATGCCGTGGGCAATGTGCTGATGAACGTCTGGGGCGTGCCCGTGGCGCCGCAGTGGGTGCAGAACATCAACGCCTTCTCCATCGCCATCGGCGGGCCGCTGCTGGCCTGGCTGTTCGCCCGCTGGCGCGAGCGTGGCTGGCCGGTGGACATCCCGATGCAGTTTTCCGCCTCGCTGGTGCTGATGGGCCTGGGTTTCCTCGTGCTGCCCGTCGGCATCCACTTTGCCGACGGCTCGGGCAAGTCAGACTTCTTCTGGCTCTTCCTCAGCTATGTGCTGCAGTCGGTCGGTGAACTGCTGATCTCACCCATCGGCTACGCCATGATCGGTCGCCTGGCGCCCAAGCAATACCAGGGCGTGATGATGGGCAGCTGGATGCTGGTGACGGGCCTGGCCTCGCTGTTTGCCGGCGACTTCTCGGGCGTGGTGTCGCAGCCGGTGGACGGCTCGCCGCTGACGACGAATGCAGCCTATGCGACGCTGTTCACGCAGCTGGCCGTCGGCAGCCTGATCACGGGCGCGGTGCTGTTCGCGCTGCGGCCGTGGCTCAGGAAGCTGATCGACGGCGAGCGCGCCTGAGTCACTCCGGGTAGGCCTTGGTCAAGGCTTCGAGTTGTTTGGCTGTCACGGCCATCATGAAGCCGTGGCGCAGCGTGGCGGGCATCTCGAAGCGGTTCCACTCCTTGACGCCCGAGTTGCCCCAGACCTCGATCCAGGGCCCTTCCAGCCGTGGCGCCATCGAAAGGCCGTAGCTGGTGCCGGCGTACTGCTCGTAGTACAGCAGCCAGTCCGCCCCGTTGGGGGCGCGGATCAGCGTGGGGGCCTCGCGGAAAGCCGGGCTCAGCGAGGGCCCGGGCTCCGGGTAGGGCCCGAGCAGGTTGGCGCCGCAGCTCATGCGCACCGTCTTGCCGGTCGTCCAGTTGTACGACGGGAAGCGCTCGTCCTTCACCACCGCACAGTAGCCACCGGCCGGGTTGTCAACGAGGAAGACGTCGATGGTCGCCATGTCCCAGTCGAACAGCCGCTTGGGCGGGCCGACGAATTCGCGCAAGTCCCTGGACGTGACGTACATCGTTCGCTGGCTGGCCCAGTAGCGCTCGGGGTCGTCGGGCGAGCCGGGCACGTTGGGCGTGTGCCACATCAGCACGAAGCGGCTGCTCGCCTTGTCGAAGAACAGCTTGGGCGCACCGATGCGCTGCAGCGGATGCGGCTGGCCGACAAAGGTGGCGAGGTCGGGCTTGTAGGTGCCGAACTTCGTCCACTTCACCAGGTCGTCCGAGACCCAGAAGCGGATCTCTTCGTCCTCGTCGCTCTTGTTGCCGACAAGGTAGTAGCGGCCGTCCCCGCCCTGCACGATGAAGGGATGGCCGTGGTAGTCCTCGTTGACGGCCTTGCCCTTGTTCAGGCGCTTCCAATGCAGGCCATCGGTGCTGACGGCGTAGTGCAGCACGCCGTAGCGGGCGTTCGTCATGTGGGCGAACAGGTAGCCGCCGGGTGCCACGTCGGCGGCACGGGCCGCAAGGCCCGTGACGGCGAGCAGCAAACCTGCAAGCAGGGTTTGCAACTTCATCATGGATGTCTCCTCAAGGGGCCAACAGTTGCCAGCGCTGGCAATCGCCGCCCAGCCATTCCCACTGCGCCACATCGGCGCCGTTGGCCGTCGAGCAACCGGCAACGTCCAGCACGCGGCCACTGTTCTTGTTGGCGATGCGCACGTAGCCGGCACCGACGTTCTCGATGCCCCAGCGCTGGGCCGGCGCGTTGTTGCCGGTCCACTGGCGCACATCGGCGCCCATGCGCAGCGAGGCGTCCGCCACGTCCATCTTCAAGCCGCTGTTGACCGAGGTGAACTCGTAGAAGCCGTCGGCCGTCTGCGTAACCGTCCAGCGCTGGCAGTTGGCGCCGCTGTAGGGCCACTGCTGGATGTTGCCGCCGGCGGCGGTGGAGCAGGCGTTCACATCCAGCGCCTGGCTGCTGTGCTTGGCGATGACCTTGTAGTTGCCGCCCGCCACCGAGTTGGGGCTGACGCGCTCGAAGCGCCAGCGCTGGCAGTCGCCGCCCAGCCAGGTCCACTGCTGCACGACGGCGCCGGTGGCGGTGGAGCAGGCGTTGACGTCCAGCACGAGGTTGCTGTTCTGGTTGATGACGCGGTAGTAACCGTCGCCCACGGGCTCGATGCGCCACTGCTGGCAGGTGGCGCCGTTAGCCGTGTACTGCTGCACCTTGCCGCCGGCGGCGGTGGAGCAGGCGTTCACGTCCAGCGCCTGGCCGGTGTGCTGGGCGGTGATCGTGTAGATGCCGTTGGCCGTGTTGGCCACGCGCCAGCGCTGGCAGTCGCCGCCTATCCAGGTGTATTGCTGCGTGCCCGTGCCGGGCGTCGTGGCGCAGCCGGGGATCTCCAGCACCTGGCCGCTGTTCTTGGATACCAGGCGGTAGACGCCATCGGCCACCGGGTTGTTCAGCGGCGCGCTGGCGAACTGCATGCGGCAGCCCATGCCGGCCAGCTGCAGCACGCGGCTGTTGTCGGCCGAGGCCAGCAACTGCGTGCTGTAGTTGGTGCAGGCATCGCCACCGGTGCCCACGGGCGTGGCCAGCGGCGTGGCGGCCTCGGTCCAGGTGCCCGTGCCGCCGGCGGTGTTGAACATGTAGACGCGGCCGTTGGCATCCTCGTTCACCGCGTTCGTGCCATTGCGGCGCAGCAATTGCCCGATCAGCAGCAGGCGGCCTTGCGAGCTGCCATCGTTCAGCCACGTGATGGTGGGCGTGTGGCTGAAGTGGTTGCCCGCCGTGGACTCGACGCGCGTGCCCATATTGCTGGCCGTGCCCCAGTTGCTGCCGTTGGTGGAGGTGCGGATGTAGACATCGCACGAGCGCGAACCGCAGATCTCGTAGCTCATCGCATACGTGCCGTTGGGCAGCTTGCGCACGATGGGCATGCCGGGCCGCAGGTCGCCGCCGTCGCTGATCCCGACGTCGACGACATCTGCGCCCCAGGTCAACCCGCCATCGGTGGAGACCTTGTGGGCGATCAGCTGGTTGAAACCGCCAGACTTGTACTCCTCGCTGGAATAGAACATCAGCAGCCGGCCCGCGCTGTCGATGGCGAACTCGGGCTCCCAGATGCCGGTGTTGCCGACGGCAGGCACCGACAGCTGCGTCCACGTGCGGCCCACGTCGGTGCTGCGATAAAGACGGATGGTGTGCGTGGTGCCGTTGCGGCCGGTGGTGGCCCAGAACAGCGTGCCGGCCGCGGTGGAGCCCAGCGTCTGCGGCACCTCCCACAGCCCGCTGCAGCAATGCCAGGTCTCGGGCACGGTGATGCTGCCGACCTGGGCCCAGGTGGCGCCCTGGTTGGTGCTCTCGTAGATCAGCGACTGGCTGCCGCCCAGGTCGTGGGAAGCGATCAACCGGCCGTTGGCGCCGCCGCTGGCGGCGAGGCGGATCAGCCGTGGGTAGAAGCTGTCCTGCGTGGTGTTCAGCACCGTCTCCGCCGCACGGGCCGAGGTACCGAACAGCGCACACAGCGCCATCATCAAAGCAAGTAGCACTCTCATGCCTGTCTCCTATGGATTGGAAGAAGGCGGCTCTGGCGGCCGCTCTGGGTCGATGCCCCCAGAAATTCAGCGGCCGAACTCGATCAGCGCGCGGTTGGCTTTCTTCACTCGGTCGAAATCGAGCTTCTTCACTTGCCGGTCGTAGGTGAAGAAGCCGTTGAGTTCCTCCTCCACGTCGGTCGTCTCGGTGTAGACCGCGGCGCTCAAGCCCTGCGTCGCGGCGAACTCGCGCAGCCGCGCGGCCTGCTCCACGTAGACCTTGGTGACGGCTTCCTTGCTCTCGTAGAGCAGGTAGCAGCACTTGGAATCGGGCCGGTACATATGGCCGGGCGTGCGCAGGCTGTTGCCGCCGTACTCGCCCAGCACGGCAATGCGGCCGGGCTGCCAGTTCACCCAAGCTGGGCCGGGGTAGTCATGCATGTCGATGACGTCGCCACCACCCTGGTCGTGCGGCTCGAAGTTGATGCCGGAGTGGGTGTTGACGAGCCGCGTCGCGTCCAGCGCCTTGAACACGTCAGACATGCGGCGGTGGTCGAAGTCGCCCCAGCTCTCGTTGAAGATGACCCAGGAGACGATGGACGGCACGCTCTTCAGCTGGTCGACGATCTCGCGCATCTGGCCTTCGGTACGCGCGCGCACGGCCAGGTCCTTCTCGGCGTCCCAGGCCTGGGGCATGTCCTGCCACACCAGCAGGCCCAGCTTGTCGGCCCAGTAGAACCAGCGCGCCGACTCCACCTTGATGTGCTTGCGGACCATGTTGAAGCCCAGGTCCTTGGTGGCCTGCAGGTCGAACTTCAGCGCCGCATCGGTCGGCGCGGTGTAGAGGCCATCAGGCCAGAAGCCCTGGTCCAGCGGGCCGAACTGGAAGACGAACTTGCCGTTCAGCAGCGGGCGCGGCACGCCGGCCACGTTGCCGATGGCGATGCTGCGCATGCCGAAGTAACTGTCGACCTGGTCGACGACCTTGTCGTTGCGGCGCAGCGTGACCTTGAGGTCGTAGAGGAAGGGATCGTCCGGCGACCACAGGCGCGGCTTGGGTACAGGGATGTTCAGCTCGATGCCGGGGCGGCCGGTGGCGCGCCCGACCAGCTTGCCGTCGCGGTAGGCCACGGCCTCGACTTCCGAGTCGGCGTCCGCACGCACGATGAGCTGCAGCTGCTGCTTGGCCACGTTCGGCGTCAGGTCCAGCCGCGCGACGTGCGCGGCGCCGACGGGCTCCAGCCACACCGTCTGCCAGATGCCAGAGCTGGGCGTGTAGAAGATGCCGCCCGGCTTGAGCGACTGCTTGCCCAGCATGCCGTCGCCGGTGCTGGGGTCGAAGGCCGAGACGACGAGCTCGTTGCGGCCGGCTTTCAGCTGGTCGGTGATGTCGAAGCTGAAGGACGCGTAGCCGCCGTCATGGAAGCCGACACGCGTGCCGTTCACGTAGACATTGGCCACGCGGTCCACGGCGCCGAAGTTGATGCGCACGCGCTGGCCCGCCCAGCCGGCCGGGATCTCGAAGCTGCGGCGATACCAGAGGTTGACCTCGCCCAGCCGCTCGATGCCCGACAAACGCGACTCCACCGGATAGGGCACGCGCACCTGCTCTACCTTGGCCGGGAAGGCCGGCGCGGTGGACGGCACATGGCGGGCATCGGGCGCGCCCCTGCCGCCCCAGTAGTCCCAGCTGCCGTTGAGGTTGAGCCACTCCTTGCGCACGAGCTGGGGGCGCGGGTACTCGGGCAGCGGCACGGCGGCCTTCTCGGCCTCTGCCGTCCACGGCGTGGTCAGGCGCAGGCCGGGTACGAAGGGCTTGTCGGCCTCCTGCGCGTGGGCGGCCATGCCAGCCAGCGCCAGGACGAGAGAGGAAATCAGCAGTCTCATGAAGGACCTCGTTGAACGAATCAGGAAGTGGCGCGACGGCGCCCGCTCAGCAGCACCAGCAGGCGCTGCAATCCGCAGAACAAACCCAGCAGCGCGCCGATGACGATGCGCGTCCACCAGGAACTCAAGCTGCCGTCGAACAGGATCAGCGTCTGGATCAGCCCCAGCATCAGCACGCCGGTCAGCGCACCCAGCACATGGCCCGTGCCGCCGCTGAGCAGCGCGCCGCCGATGACGACGGCGGCAATCGCGTCCAGCTCCAGGCCCTGCGCATGCAGGCCGTAGCCGGACAGCGTGTAGACGCCGAACAGCACGCCGCCCAATGCGGCACAGAAGCCGCTGACGGCGTAGACGGCTATGCGCGTGGCCGCGACGGGCAGGCCCATCAGGCGCGCGGAACTCTCCTGCCCGCCCAAGGCATAGACCGCACGGCCGAAGCCGGTGGAGCGCGCGGCCCATGCCGCCATGGCCAGCACGGCCAGCGCACAGACCGCGCCGGGCGTGATCTCGCCTAGCGGCCCCAGCGACCAGCGGGCCTGCGACCAGGCGGCCAGCGTCTCGTTGCTGATGGGGATGGAATCGACGCTGAGCAGATAGCAAAGCCCGCGCGCCAGGAACAGCCCGGCCAGCGTGACGATGAAGGCCGGCACGGCGAAGGCATGGATGACCCAGCCCATCAGCGCGCCAAAGGCCGCGCCGCCGATCAGCAGCAGCGGGATCAGCAGCGCGGGCGACAGATGCGCGCGCTCGATGCCCCAGGCCAGTAGCATCGTCGTCAACGCAACGACCGAGCCCACCGACAGGTCGATGCCGCCGGACAGGATGACAAAGCTCATGCCCACCGCCACGACGAGCAGGAAGGCGTTGTCGATCAGCAGGTTCAACAGCACCTGGCCGGACAGCAGGCCCGGGTAGGCCGCGGCGCCGCCGAGGGTGGCGACGACGAGCAGCAGCAGCGAGGCCCAGCTCGGCAGGTCTTGGGCGCTGAGTCTCATCGGCGCCTCCAGACCGAGGACTGGCTGATGGACACGGCGAACACCACGGCTGCCTTGACCACCAGCGTGACCTCGGGCGCGATGCCGAGGGCGTAGATGCTGGTCGTCAGCGTCTGGATGATGAGGGCGCCCAGCACGCTGCCGCGCAGGCTGAAGCGGCCGCCCAGCAGCGAGGTGCCGCCCAGCGTCACCGCGAGGATGGCGTCCAGCTCCAGCATCAGGCCGGCGTTGTTGGCGTCGGCGCTCTTGATGTTGGCGCTGATCATCAAACCGGCAATGCCGGCGCACAGGCCGCAGGCGATGTAGACGGCCAGCAGCAGCCCGGCGGCATGCACGCCGGCTAGCCGCGCGGCAGCGGGGTTGGCACCGGCCGCTTGAAGGAAGAGCCCCAACGCCGTGCGGTGCTTGAGCAGGCCCAGCAGCGCGGCCAACGCAAAGGCCAGCCAGGGCGCGAACGGCAGGCCGAGCAGGAAGCCATTGCCGAGAAAGGCGTAGGCCGGGTTGTCGATGGTGAGGATCTGGCCGTCGGTGATGAGCTGGGCGACACCACGGCCGGCCGTCATCAGGATCAGCGTCGCGATGATGGGCTGGATGCCACCGGCGACGACGAGCAAGCCGTTGAACAGGCCGCACAGCGCGGCGGCACCCAGGCCACCCGCGAGGGCCAGCGCCAGGCCATGACCGGGCAGCAAGGCAGCGGCGACGGCGGCGGTGATCGCGACGACGGCACCCACTGAGATGTCGATACCGCGCACCGCGATGACCAGCGTCATGCCCATGGCCACGACCATCAAGGGAGCTGCGCGGTTGACGATGTCGATCAACGGGCCGAAGGCGTGGCTGTCCTGCCAGCGAATGGCGACGAAGCCGGGGTTCAGCGCGGCGTTCAGCACCCAAAGGGCCAACAGCACGAAACCGGCGTGTTTCACCGAAGCATTCATGCAGCCGCCCCCGCCATCACGCGTAGCAGCCGCTCTTCGCTCAAGCCGCGTGCGTCCAGTTCCGCCACCTGGCGGCGCTCGCGCATCACGACGATCCGATGACTGGCGCGCAGCACCTCGGGCAGCTCGGACGAGATGAACACCAGCGCCATGCCCTGGCGGCACAGCGACAACACCTGCTCCATCAGGTCCTGCTTGGCGGCGATGTCGATGCCGCGCGTAGGCTCGTCGAGGATGAGCAGGCGCGGCTCGGTGGCCAGCCAGCGGGCGAGGATGGCCTTCTGCTGGTTGCCGCCGGAGAGCAGGCCGATGGGTGTCTCGGCATCGGCCGTCTTGATGCCCAGCTGCGTGATGAAGCGCTGCGCCAGCTCGCGCTGCGCGGCGCGCGGCAGCATGCGGAAGACACCGCGTCTAGCCTGCAGTGCCAGCACGACGTTCTCGCGCACGCTGAGTTCGGCCACGATGCCGTCGACCTTGCGTTCCTCGGGGCAGAAGGCGAAACCGGCGCGGATGGCGTCACGTGGGGTGTGCAGGGCTAGCGCGCGGCCATCGACCTGCAGCGTGCCAGCGTCGGCGCGGTCGGCGCCGAACAGCAGCCGCGCGGCCTCGGTGCGGCCCGCACCGAGCAGGCCGGCCAGGCCCAGCACCTCGCCCGGCGCGACGGCGAGGCTCAGGCCTTCGACGGCATTGCGGCGGCTCAAGTCCTTGGCCTGCAACAGCGGCTGGCCCGCCGGCGCTGCATCGTCCCGCGTCGCCGTCGTCGCCGACAGCTCGCGACCGATCATCAGCTGCACCAGCTTCATGCGCGGCAGTTCGGCCGAATACTCGCCGACGAGCTCGCCGTTGCGCAGCACCGTGAAACGGTCGGCCACGGCGTAGGCCTGGTCGAGGAAATGGGTGACGAGCAGGATGGCCACGCCTTCGCCGCGCAACTTGCGCAGCAGCGCGAGCAGGCGCGCGGTCTCGGCCTCGTCGAGGCTGGAGGTGGGTTCGTCGAGGATCAACACCCTCGCCTGCTGATGCAGCGCACGGGCGATGGCCACCATCTGCTGCAACGCAACCGGCAGCTCGCCCAACGCGCGGCGCACGTCAAGGTCCAGGCCCAGCCTTGAGAGCGCACCCTCGGCTTCGCGATGGGTCTGCTTCCAGTCAATGCCCCACCAACGGCGCGGCAGCCGGCCAGCCAGCAGGTTCTCAGCCACCGACAGGTTGGGGCACAGTTGCACCTCCTGGTGCACGACGGCGATGCCGGCGCGCTGGGCCTGCAGCGGCGTGCGCGCATCGAAGGGCTGGCCATCGAGCTGGATGCTGCCGCCGTCGCGCGCCTGCACGCCGGCCAGTATCTTGATCAGCGTGGACTTGCCCGCGCCGTTCTGGCCCATCAGCACCTGCACCTCGCCGGCACGCAGCGTCAGCCCGGCATTCAACAGCGCTGGCACGCCGTTGAAGGCCTTGGCGACGGCTTGCGCGTGCAGGACTGCTTCAGCCATCAATACTTGCGCTTGGGCAGCTCGCGGGCGGCGACGTCGGAGGTGAACACGCCCTCCTCCGTCACCATGCGGCGCGGCAGCGTCTTGCCGGCCTTGAGGTCGCGCACGGCCTGCATCAGCTGCGGGCCAAGCAAGGGGCTGCACTCGACGGTCACGTTGAGCTTGCCGGCCACCATGGCCTGGAAGGCACCCTTCACGCCGTCGATGGAGATGACGAGGATGTCCTGGCCCGGCTTGAGGCCGGCCTCCTCGATGGCCTGGATGGCGCCCAGGGCCATGTCGTCGTTGTGGGCGTAGAGGACGTTGATCTTCTTGCCGCCCTCGGCCTTCAGGAAGGCTTCCATGACCTCCTTGCCTTTGGCGCGGCTGAAGTCGGCCGTCTGCGAGCGCACGATCTTCAGGCGGGGCTCCGCCTTGATGATCTCCTCGAAGCCCTTCTTGCGGTCCAGCGCGGGCGCGGCGCCCACGGTGCCTTGCAGCTCAACGATACGCACTTCGTCCTTGCCGCCCTTGGATTTGTCCAGCAGCCAGCGGCCGGCGCGGCGGCCTTCCTCGACGAAGTCCGAGCCCATGAAGGCCACCCACAGGCTCTCGTCGGCCTCCTTCACGAGGCGGTCCGTCAGGATGACCGGAATGCCCGCGGCCTTGGCCTCGCGCAGCACGGTGCCCCAGCCGGTCTCGACGACGGGCGACAGCGCGATGACGTCGACCTTCTGCGCGATGAAGGCCCGCAGCGCCTTGATCTGGTTCTCCTGCTTCTGCTGCGCGTCGGCGAACTTCAGCTCGATGCCGGCGTCCTTGGCCGCTTGCTTGATGGAGGCCGAGTTGGCGGTGCGCCATTCGGACTCGGCACCGATCTGCGAGAAGCCGAGGATCAGCTTCTTGTCGGCCGCCCAGGCGGGCAGGCCAGCAGCGGCCAGGAGGGCAAGCGCGTGACGTCTTTGCATGGCGATTTCGAAGAAAAAGGCCGCCCCGACACGCGCTCAAACAAGCGCGTGCACGAGGCCGGCGTGAAGGCGGCGCCGAACCTTGCGCCGCACGGAGTCAATCTTTCGGGCCGAGCGCTGGGCCGCTCCCGAGCCGGCCCGCTTGGGCGATGTGCATGCCGGTCAATCCGGCATGCATCGCCGTCCCCTCGGGGGACCGGCTGGACTTGCCGCGTTCAGCAGGCAAGGCCGGACGAGGGGCCAACAGTCCTACAACTTGAAGTTGAAGCTCACGCCATAGAACTTGTCGTCCGACCGGATGTCGTGCGGGAAGCTCTCGTTCTGGAAGTAGCTGTAGTACTTCGAACCCGTCAGGTTGTTGGCGTTGACGTTCATGCTGAGGTGCTCGTTGAACTGGTAG
This sequence comes from Roseateles sp. GW821-FHT02E12, assembly GCF_059421665.1. Classification (NCBI taxonomy): domain Bacteria; kingdom Pseudomonadati; phylum Pseudomonadota; class Betaproteobacteria; order Burkholderiales; family Sphaerotilaceae; genus Roseateles; species Roseateles sp. GW821-FHT02E12. The sequence goes on along the minus strand of NZ_JBWKVK010000001.1, from coordinate 1,992,282 downwards.
CCCAGCGAGAGATCCAGCCGGCCGTAGGCCTTGACGCGGTTGTAGCTCGGCGGCACGCCGGGGTCGCAGGCGGCAACGGCCATGCCGTTCTCGTTCGGCGGCGCCAGCAGGCAACCGAACTGGCCTTCGTTGAACTTGCTGCGCCAGGTGTAGGTCAGGCGGCTGGTGAAGCCGTACTTCTCGTACAGCAGGCCGGCGTTGTAGCTGTGCTTGGAGACACCCAGCAGCGGCTTGCCGAACAGCGGGTCGCTGGCGGTGTCGACCTTGCTGTCGGCCATGGTGTAGTTGCCGAACACGCCGACGCCGCTCAACGGGCCGGGCAGCATGTCCAGGAAGTACTGGCCGCTCAGCTCCAGGCCCTTCAGCGTGGACTTGCCGAGGTTGCGCGGGCGGTTGATGTCGTAAACGATGCCGCCGATGGTCTCGGGGTAGGAGGCGCGCACGACGCGGTCCTTCAGCACGCGGTGGTAGACGGCGGCCTGCAGGTAGCTGCCCTTGCCGAGGTACTGTTCGATGGACAGGTCGTAGGCGGTGCTGGTCTGGTCCTTCAGGTCGGGGTTGCCGCCGCTGCCGCTCGGGCGGATGTTGAGGTTGCTCGGCACCGTGTAGTTCAGCGTCGGGTTCAGGTCACCCAGGCCCGGGCGAGCCATCGTGACGCCGGCCGTAGCGCGAACGATGAGGTTAGGCATCACCTCCAGCTTGGCGCTGGCGTTGGGCAGGAAATGGTTGGTGGTGGACGTGGCGGTCTGCGGTGTGACGACGCCGTTGATGCGACCAGCGCCGGAGATGGTGCGCTCGGAGCGCACGAAGCGGCCGCCGAAGACGCCGTCCAGGCGCATGCCGGCCACCTGCGTCTCGTAGTGCGGCTGCACGTAGAGGGCGTAGGTCTTTTCCTTGGAGTCGTAGTTGTTGACCGGGCTGTAGGCCGGGTCGCCGGGCTGGCTGCCGTAGAGCACGCGCAGCACGTCGGTGTTGTTGCGCAGGTAGTCGGCGTTGGGCGTCATCCACGGCTGGCAGCCGTTGATCTGCGGGATGCAGTTGGGCGCCTGAACCAGGAAGTCGGCCGGCAGCACGGTGGCCGAGCTGACCTGCGTGACGCGGTTGCCGCCGGGCGAGCCGGGGCCGCCGGCTTCGTTGGCGCGCCAGGTGGAGCTGCGGTCGGTGGCACGGCCGCCGAAGTCGACCGAAGTGATGAAGCCTTCGAGGTCGTAGCTGCCCTTCAGCGAGACGGCTTCCTGGCGGCTCTTGGCATTGTTGATGTCCTGGAACAGCGAGTTGGCGAAGCGGAAATCGGTCTTGCTGCCCAGCGGGTTGCCGGTCATGTTGGTGGTGCCGTTGCCACCGTCGTTGACGACGATGTCGACCGCGCTGATCTGCTTGCCGATGTCGACAATGATGTTGCGGTTGCGGTTGTCGGACCTCATGTGCGAGAGGTCCAGGTTCAGCGACAGTGGGCCCGAGTTGTACTTCCAGCCGCCGGCCAGCACGCTCTGGTCCGTCATGCCGACCTTGGCCTGCGTGCTGGTCAGGCCGGGCACGTTGTTGAAGGTGGCCGACACGCCGTTGCACAGGCTCTGCACGCCCAGCGAAGAGTTGCCAAGGAAACCGGCGCCGTCCACGTGCGCCTTGAAGCAGTCGGTGCTGGCCTTGGCGTTGGTGATGTTCTGCGCCGCGAAGATGTCCGAGAAGATGAAGTAGGTGGCGAACTCGGCGCGGTAGCCGGCGTAGAGCGCGTCGGCGTAGAACTCGTTTTCCTTGTTGGGGCGCCATTGCACGGAGGCGTTGGCCTGCGGGCGCTGATAGTTGCCGGTGTCGGTCAGGCCGCCCACGCAGGTGGGCAGCACGATGCCGGCCGCACCCGCCGGGCCGTTGCTGCCGGAGCGCGGGTCGCAGTTGAAGGAAATGGGGCGGTTGAACTTGTGGTCGGCGTAGGAGACGTCGATCAGCGCGCCGATCTCGCCGGCACCGGTGGATTCGCGGTAGGAGCCGAGCACGCCGAGCTTGGTGCTGGGCTTGGTGGTGAACTCGCCCACATTCGCGCGGCCGTTGACGACCAGCGTCAGACCCTTGCGGAACTCCATCGGCTTGCGCAGCTTCAGGTCGATGGCACCCGCCACGCCGCCTTCGACGAGGTTGGCGCCGGCCGACTTGTAGACGTCGGCGCGCGAGATGGCTTCGGCGGGCAGATCCTGGAAGGCGAAGCCACGGCCCACGCCGGTGAACATCTCGCGGCCGTCCACGGTGGTGACGATGTCGCCGATGCCGCGGATCAGCGGGTTGACGATTTCGTTGTTGAAGTTGACGACGGTCTGGATGCCGGGCACGCGCTGCAGCGCTTCGGCCACCGTGTTGTCGGGGAACTTGCCGATGTCGTCGGCGACGATGGACTCGACGACCTGGTCGGCATCGCGCTTGGACTGCACGGCCGCGTTGCGGCTGGCGCGCTGGCCGAGGATGACGACCTGGTCGAGCTTGCTGGCTTCAGGCGCCGGCTTGGCGGCCTCCTGGGCAACAGCCTGCTGGCCGGTGAGTGCCAGCGTCAGCATGGCGGCCGCCGAGATCGGCGAGAGAGTGAATCGCTTCATTGTTTTGTCTCCTGAGGCTTGGGCGGCGCTGCGTATGGCGCCGCCTTGGGCCGGTTTTGAACGAAATCTTGGCGCCGGTTGGCGCGGTCCCCTCGGGTCTGTAGAGCGGCGCATTGCCGATGCCGCCTCAACCCTCGATCATTACAAACAACTTTTCTTGCAACATTGGGCGCAACAAGGCGCCCGAGTGGCGCTTTGCATCACCACCACCGCCGAGACAGTGACTCGACGGGTCGTCTTTCAGAATCCGATCATCCCAATGGCCATCGGGGCGCCGCTGGTTTTGCACCCTCACAGCCTGCGCTTGAGGGCCTATTTCGATCATTGAATTGATTATTCACCAATTTACTTGTTATAAAACTATCGCAAACCATGAGGCCACCACACATCACTGCGCCAGGAAGCGCGACTCGCGCTCCAGCAGGCGGTTGATGCGCTGCTGGCCCTTGGCCAGCGTGGCTTCCAGGGGCTCGCCAGAGACGACGATGGCCGAGACCGTTTCACCCAGCAGGCCCATGACGCGCGCCTGTCGCGCGACCGTCGTCGGCAGGCCGCCACCGACCTGGGCGACAGGCCCGAGGGCGGCGCGCATGGGCAAGGCCTTGAAGGCCGGGCTGTCGACAGCCGACTGCCGGGCCGGCAATTGGCCGGTGCGAGCCCAGGCCAGGCTCTCGTCGTGGAGAAAGCGCAGGAAGCTGTAGGCCGCCTCGCGCTCGGCCGCGGTCTGGCGCGGGTTGCGCAGCATGACCCAGACGTGGCTGTCGGCCCAGGTGGCGGGCTTGGCGTAGAGCTGGGGCTCGGGCAGGGCCTCGTAGGCATGGCTCAGCGGGTTGCCCGCATGCGCGGCGCGATCGTTGAGCTGGCCGAGCAGCCAGGTGCCGTTGAGCATCACGCCACCGGCGCCCGCCATGAAGGCCTGCAGCGCGGCGCTGTAGTCCATGTGGCGGGTGGACAGGCCTTCGGTGTAGAGGGTGCGCATCAGCGTGACGGCGGCCGTCACTTCGGGCGTGTCGAGGGCGATGGCGCGGTCCGTCTTGGGGAAGAGGCTGGCGCCCTGCTGGTTGACGAAGCCGAGCACGCAGCGCGCGAAGAAGCTGGGGTCGTTCAGCGTCAGCCACACGAAGTAGGGCTTGCCGGTGGTGCGCTTGAAGGCGCGCGCCTGGTCCAGCAGCTCCTGCGGTGACGTGGGCAGCTTGGCGTGGCCTTGTGCGTCGACGAGGCCGGCCTGCTTCATCAGCCCGAGGTTGATGTGCCACAGCATGGCGTGGCTGTCGTAGGGCAACGCCAGCACATGGCCGTTCAGCGTGACGCCATGGCGGGCATGGGGCGTGAAGTCGGCGGCGTTCAGTGCGCCGTCCAGCGGCTGCAGCAGGTCGCGCTTGGCGAAATCGCCCAGCACCGAGCTGTGCATGATGGCGATGGTGGGCAGGTCGCCACCGACGATGCGCGCACCCAGCTGCGGGTAGTACGCCGAGTGCTCCACCACCTGCGTGTTGACGTGGACACGGCCCGACTGCTGTGCGTTGAACTTGTTGGTCAGCACGGTGATGATCCCGCACTCGCTGCTGACCTGGGCCGGGTCGATGACGTGGCCGAACTCTGCGTCGCAGCTGCCGAAGAAGCGTGCCAGCGTGATCTCGACGGGCGCGGCGGCAGCGGCGCCTGTGAGCAGCGCGGCGGCGAAGGCCAGGAGCGTGCGCTTCATGGCTTGCCCCCCGCCACAGCGGCCACGATGTGGCGCTGGAAGAAGGCGTACAGCACCAGCACCGGCAGCGCTGCGAACACGGCCTGGGCCATCAGGAAGCCCAGCCCTTCCGACTGCGCGAAGTTGGTCTGAGTGGCGGCGAGGCCCAGGGTCAGCGTGTACATCTGGGGCTGAGTGGCGGAGATCAGCGGCCACAGGTAGTCGTTCCACGCGGCCAGGAAGCTGAAGATGCCCAAGGTGGCCTGCGCCGGCAGCGTCAGCGGCAGGATGACGCGCCAGAAGATGGTCCAGCGCGAGGCGTTGTCCATCAGCGCGGCCTCCTCCAGCTCGCGCGGGATGGCCTTGAAGAACTGCGTCATCAGGAACACGCCGAAGGGTGCGGCCAGGCGCGGCAGGATCAGCCCGGCATAGCTGTTGTGCAGGCCGAGTTCCGCAAAGAAGCGGTGCAGCGGGATGACGACGGCCGGCTCCGGCACGGCCAGGCCGGCCAGCACCAGCGCGAAGACGACGCGCTTGCCGCGAAACTCACAGCGCGCGAAGCCGTAGCCGGCCAACGACGACAGCAGCAGCACCAGCAGCGTCTGCACGCCGGCCACCACGCAGCTGTTCAGCACCCAGCGGAACACGGCCGGGTTGGCGAGGATGTCGGCGTAGTTGCGCAGCGTGAAGGGCGTGGAGAGGATGGCGTCGGTGCGCTCCATCAGCACGGCGTTGGACTTCAGCGAGAGCACGAACACCCAGGCCAGCGGCAGCATCCACAGCAGCGCCAGCGCGATGGCGCCCGCCATCAGCAGGCGGTCGAAGAGGCCGGTCTTCATGCGGCGTCCTCGCGCTTTTCCGCCCAGCGCTGCACGGACACGCCCAGCACCAGCAGCACGAACAGCAGCTGCGCGGCAGCGGCCGAGTAGCCCAGCGCCCATTGGTCGAACAGCGCCTCGTAGATGAACATCACCATCGTCCGCGTGCTGTTGTTGGGCCCGCCGTTGGTCAGCAGCTGCGCCTGGCCGAACACCTGCAACTGGCCCAGCAGCTGCACGATGGCGACGAGGATCAGCGTGCGGCGCAGCGCCGGCAGCGTGATGAAGCGGAAGGAGCGCCAGCGGCTGGCGTTGTCCAGCGCGGCAGCTTCGTAGAGGTCCTTGGGCACCTGCTGCAGCGCGGCGAGGATGAGCGTCATCGGCAGGCCGATGCCCCACCACAGCGTGACGAGCGCAATGAAGGACAGCGCCAGGCGCTCGTCGCTCAGCGGCGCGAGGTCGGGCAGGCCGAGCGACTGCAAACCCTGGCTCAACAGCCCGCGGTCCGGCAGCAGCACCAGGCGCCAGATCAGCGTCACCACCGTCACCGACAACACGTTGGACGCGAAGAAGGTGCCGCGCAGCCAGGCGCCCAGCTTGCCGGGCCGGTTCAGCACCAATGCGAGCGCCAGGCCCAGGCCGACGAAGGCCGGCGTGCACAGCGACGCGAACAGCACCGAGTTGGCGGCGCAGCGCAGGAAGATTTCGTCCTTGAGCAGGTCCAGGAAATTCGCGATGCCGACGAACTGGCCGCGGCCGGTCAGCAGGTCCACCGCGTGGAAGGACAGCCAGAAGCCCTCCAGCACCGGTGCCGCGAGCAGGCCCAGGTAGCAGAGCAGGAAGGGCGCGACAAAGGCCCAGCCCACCCAGGCGGGGCCAGCTATGGCCGAGCGATTGAACGTGGCTGCGCTCATGCGGCAGCGGCCTCGGCATGATGGGCGACACCGCCCGCGTCGAAGACGTGCAGTTGATCCAGGTCGGGCTGCAGGCGCACGGCGTCACCCAGCGCCAGCGCGCGCTGCACGGGCACCTCGGCGACAACGACCGTGCCATTGCCGAGCCCCACGTGGGCCAGGCTGCGTTCGCCCAGCCGCTCGATCAGCTCGACGCTGCCAGACACCACGCCGTCGTCGGTCAGCTTCAAGCCCTCGGGCCGCACGCCGATGCACAGCTCGCGTGACTCCACGCCCGCCCTCACCTGCGTGCGCAGCACCGCGCCGCCCGCCAGCCGCACGGCGACAAAGCCTTGCTCGTCGGTCACGCGCTCGGCGGGAAGAAAGTTCATCGCCGGGCTACCGACGAAGCCGGCAACGAACTTCGTGCGCGGCCTTTGATAGATCTCCATCGGCTGCCCGACCTGCTCGATGCGCCCGCCGTTCATGACGACGATGCGATCGGCCAGCGTCATGGCCTCGACCTGGTCGTGCGTGACGAACACCATCGTCGAGCCCAGGCGCTTGTGCAGGCGCGCCAGCTCGATGCGCGTGCGGTTGCGCAGCTTGGCGTCGAGGTTGGACAGCGGCTCGTCGAACAGGAAGGCCTTGGGCTCCTTCACCACCGCGCGGCCGATGGCCACGCGCTGGCGCTGGCCGCCGGAGAGCTGGCCGGGCTTGCGCTGCAGTAGCGTGTCCAGCTCCAGCATCTGCGCCGCAGCGGTGACGCGCTGGTTCACTTCGGCATCGGCTAGGCCGACATTGCGCAGGCCGAAGGCCATGTTGTCGAACACGCTCATGTGCGGATAGAGCGCGTACTGCTGGAACACCATCGCGAGACCGCGCCTGCCCGGGGGCAGCTGGGTCACGTCAGTGCCACCCAGCACGATGCGCCCGCCCGACACGCTCTCCAGCCCCGCCAGCATGCGCAGCAACGTGGACTTGCCGCAGCCCGACGGGCCGAGCAGCACGATGAACTCGCCGGCTTCGATCCTCAGCGAGAAGTCGGGAATGATTTCGACGGTGCCAAAGCGTTTGGCGACACCGGCGAATTCGATGCTTGCGGTCAAGGATTTGTCTCCTGCTGGGCGTCGTCTAGCGTGACGCCTCTGCTTGTCTCAAGGGTTCAGCGCGGGCGGGTTCCATATTGCCGCAGCAGTTCGGCTTCACGCTGTCGGTAAGGCGTGCCGTCGGTGTGCAGCACGTCGTGGAACCAGACCAGCGGCGGGTGGATGGTGTAGGGGCGTTGCCAGGAGTCCCAGGGCATCTTGGTCTGGCTCTTGCCGTCGACAAAACCCCAGTTGATCATGCCGATGTCCTCGCGCGCCGCGATGGGCAGCGCGATGTCGAAGGTGGAGCCCAGGCTGCGCGCCATGTACTCGGTGCAGATCAGCGGGCGGCCGTAGCTCTGCAGCTGCTTGATGCGCATCTCGAACTTCTCGGGCCAGTTGTAGTCGTGAAAGCTCACGACGTCGGAGCATTCCAGCTGGGCCTTCTGCACGGCGTTCAGCTCGGGCGAATCCGGCGCCCAGTTGTCGCCCAGCCAGAGGCCGCTGGTCAGCGGCTGGATGGGCGCTTGAGCACGCGCCCAGTCGAAGGCCTGCGGGATGAGTTCGGCCACCAGCGCGATCTTGTTCTTGGCCTCGCGCGGCAGGTAGTAGCCCATGCCGCCGCCCTGGTTGTCGGGCTCGTTCCAGATGTCCCAGTAGGTGATGCGCTTGTCCTGGCCGAAGGTCTTGACGATGTCTTCGACGTAGGCACGCAGCGCGGGCCAGGTGGCGCGGTCGCCAAGCTGCGCCGCCGACGGGCTTTGCACCCAGCCAGAGTTGTGCACGCCGGGGATGGGCTCGCGCTGGGGACCGAGCTTGGGCTCGGGGTCCCAGCAGGAGTCGAACAGCACGAACATCGTCAGGATGCCGTGGCGCTCGGCGATGTCGAGGTATTGGGCGATGCGCTTCTTGAAGCCAGCAGCGTCCTGCGCCCACAGCAGGTCGTGCAGGAACACGCGCATGGTGTTCATGCCCAAGCCTGCGGCCCAGCTCAACTCCAGGTCGATGCGCTCCGGATCGAAGGTCTCGGCCTGCCACATGGCCAGTTGGTTGATGGCGGAGGCCGGCACGAAGTTGGCGCCCAGGGCCCAGGGCTGGGCCTTGAACCAGGTGTGCGCCTGCTCGGGCGTCCAGCGGGCGGGGGAGGTGGTCGGGTTGCTCATGGTCTGTGAGGGGTCAGGCCGCGCGGGCCGGGGTGAAGCGGTAGGTCAGGCTGTGGCGGTAGGTCTCGCCGGGGCGCAGCACGGCACCGGGTTGAGGCCACTCGGGGTGATGGGGGCTGTCCGGCAGGGCCTGGGGCTCCAGCGCCAGGCCGGCATGGGCGGCGTAGGGGCGGCCATGGCGGTCCGGCGTGCGGGGCAGGAACTCGCCGGCGTAGAACTGCAGGCCGGGGGCGGTGCTGTGCAGCGCGAGGCTGAGTTGGCGGTCGCCGGACTGCAGCGTGGCCTCGGCGCCCAGCCAGCAGTGGTCATGGCCCACGGGCTGGGCGCCGGTGGCGTGCAGTGCGTCCAGGGCTTCGCCGATTCGGCGCGGCTCGCGGAAGTCGAAGGGGGTGCCGCTCACGTCGGCCTGCTCGCCGGTCGGGATCAGGTCCGGCCGCACGGGCAGGTAGCGGCTGGCAGCCATCTGCAGCCGGTGGTTGGCAATGCTGCCGCCGCCGTCGAGGTTGAAGTAGGCGTGGCTGCTGAGGTTGCACAGCGTCGGCGCGGTGGTGGTGGCTTCGAGCGTGATGCTGACGGTCAGCGGCGGCTCGACGCGGTAGATGGCGCGCACGCTCAGCTCGCCCGGGAAGCCCTGGTCGCCATCGGGCGAGCGCAGCGCGAGTTCAAGGCGGTCCGCCGTGTGGCTGACCACCTCCCACAGCTTGCGATGGAATCCGCCGGCGCCGCCATGGAGCTGATGTTCGCCCTCGTTGGGCTGCAGCGCAAAGTGCTGGCCGTCCAGCTCGAAGGACGCACCGGCGATGCGGTTGGCGTAGCGGCCGATGATGGCGCCGAGGTAGCCGGGTTGGGTCAGGTAGTCGGCCGGCGTTTGATAGCCCAGCAGCACCTCGCGCTCGGCGCCGTCGACGGGCACGAGGCAGGACGCCCAGGCCGCGCCGGCATTCGTCACGGCGATGCGCAGGCCGTCGCTGGATTGCAGCGTGAACACGTCAGGCGCTGTCATGCCAACACTCCCGCACCGCCCGAAGCGGCGCAGACATGGACTTCGGCCTCGCGATCATCCGGTGACCGGTAACCCTTGGCCACCGCGGCGCGGATCTCGTCGACCATGCCCACCGGCGCCAACGCGATGACGCAGCCGCCAAAGCCACCGCCCGTCATGCGCGCCCCACCGGCGTCGCCGATGACGTCCTGCACCAGCGCCGCCAGCGCGTCGATGGCCGGCACCGTGATCTCGAAGTCGTCGCGCATGGACCAGTGCGACTCGCGCATCAGGCGGCCGATCTCGCGCAGATCGCCCCGCGCCAGCGCCGCCGCCATCAACTCGCACCGCTGGCTGTCGCTGACGATGTGCCGCGCACGCCGCCGCACCAACGGGTCCAGCGAGCCACCCAGCCGCGACCACAGCGAGTCGTCCACGTCGCGCAGTGCCTTCACGCCCAGGCCCACGGCCGCCGCTTCGCACTGCTGGCGGCGCAGGTTGTATTCACTGTCCACCAGCCCGCGCTGGATCTTGGAGTCGATGACCAGCACGGCCGTTCCCACCGGCAGCGGGATGGGCTTCACATCCAGGCTGCGGCAGTCCAGCAGCAAGGCGTGGCCACTCACGCCCAGCGCGGACGACATCTGATCCAGCACGCCGCACTGGCAGCCGGCAAACACGTTCTCTGCTCGCTGCCCCGCCAGGGCCATCGCCTTGGGCGCCAGTTGCCAGCCGTTCAACGCCGACAACGCCTGCCCGACGGCCAGCTCCAGCGACGCCGACGAACTCAGCCCGGCGCCCTGCGGCACGTTGCCGGCAATCGCCAGCTGGGCGCCGCCAACCTGCAGTCCCTGCTGCCTCAGCACGGCCACCATGCCCTGCACATAACGCAGCCACTGCGGGCTGCTGCTCACGTCCGCCGCGTCGCCGACACGAAAGCGCCCGAGAGCTTCGCCCTGGTCGCAGGCCAGCACCTCGACGACATCGTCATCGCGCGGCGCAGCAGCCACGACCGTATCGCGGTCGATGGCGCAGGGCATGGCGAAGCCCTCGTTGTAGTCGGTGTGCTCGCCGATCAGGTTGACGCGGGCCGGTGCACGGGCCAGACGTTGCGGCTGGATGCCGAAGGCGCGCAGGAATCCCTGCGCCGCGCGTTCACGCGGCGTTGTTTGAAGTGGAGCCGTCATGCCGCCCTCGGTCGCCGGTAGTGCTGGGTGTCGCTGGCGTCGCGCAGGCGCTGCGCGGCGGCTTCGGGCGTCAGGTCGCGCTGGGCCTCGCCCAGCATCTCGAAGCCGACCATGAACTTGCGCACCGTGGCCGAGCGCAGCAGCGGCGGGTAGAAGTGCGCGTGCAGCTGCCAGTGGCGCAGGCCGGCGTCATCGGCCCGCCCTGCCTCGTGCGGCGCGCCGTGCCAGCCCATCGAGTAAGGGAAGGAGCAGCCGAACAGGTTGTCGTAGCGCGTCGTGAGGCGCCGCACCGCCACGGCCAGGTCGTCGGCCTGCACGGCCGTCAGCGCGTCCAGGCGCAGCGTGTGGGCCTTCGGGACAAGTAGCGTCTCGAAGGGCCAGGCCGCCCAATAGGGCACGACGGCCAGCCAGTGCTCGGTGTCGACGACGACGCGCTCACCCGCCGCCAGCTCGGCGCGGGCGTACTGCACGAGCAAGGGCTCGCCCTGCGCGGCGAAGTGCTCGCGCTGGTGGCGGTCTTCGAGGTCGGCCTCGTCGGGCCATTGGTCCAGGCCCCAGATCTGGCCGTGCGGGTGCGGGTTGGAGCAGCCCATGGCCGCGCCCTTGTTCTCGAACACCTGCACCCAGCGGTGGCGCAGGCCCATGTCGGCGGACTGTTCCATCCACGCCTGCACGACACCACGCAGCGCGACCGGGCCCAGCTCGGGCAGGGTCTTGCCGTGGTCGGGCGAGAAGCAGAGCACGCGGCATTCGCCGGCAACGGGCGAGGCCTGCAGCAGCGCGTCGGCGGTGGCGGCCGGCGCGCCAGAGGTGGGCTGCAAGGCCGCGAAGTCGTTCGTGAAGACGAAGGTGCCGCGGTAGTCGGGGTTGCGCTGGCCGTTGGCGCGCACGTTGCCTGCGCAGAGGTAGCAGGTGGTGTCGTGCGCGGACAGCGGGGCGTCGTCGACCGCCTCCTGCGCACCCTGCCAGGGGCGCTGCGTGCGGTGCGGCGAGACCAGCACATGCCGACCCGTCAGGGGGTTGCGGCGGCGGTGCACGTGCTCGCTGGGGTCTGGGGAACTCATGCTTTGCATTATCGCCATTTTATTTGTTATTAACGATCAGTCATTACCCTAATCATCGCCACGCCTCCCAGGGAAAGCGCCGCTGCGCCCGTCAAAGACGGCCGCATAAACTCGCAACTTCTTTGGGTCCAAAGGTGGGAGTGGGGCAATGGAGGTCGCAGGCAGCCGAATCTTGATGGTGGAGGGAGACGCCGCGCTGGCCGTGGCCAAGGCGCTGGCCTCGGACACCCGCCAGGCCATGCTGGGCATGCTGACCAACCAGGTGCTGAACGTGTCGGAGCTGGCGTCCGCCATGAACCTGCCGCACTCCACCGTTAGCTTCAACATCAACCAGCTGCAGGCCGTGGGCCTGGTGTCGGTGGAAGTGGAGCCCGGCACGCGCGGCCAGCAAAAGCTCTGCTCCAAGCGCTACGACGAGGTGCGGCTGCGGCTGCCGGGCGCGGCCGTGGAGAGCAAGCCCAATGTCATGTCGATCAGCATGCCCATCGGCAGCTACCGGCACGTGGAGGCCAAGCCGACCTGCGGCCTGGTCAGCGAAACCAAGATCATCGGCATGCTGGACGAGCCGCGCTCCTTCTTCGAGCCCGAGCACGTCTACGCGCAGCTGCTGTGGTTCGGCGGCGATGGCTACGTGGAGTACGCCTTCCCGAACAACCTGCCCTACGGCGCGGTGCCCTCGCACCTGGAGCTGTCGATGGAGATCTGCTCCGAGGCGCCGCAGTTCAACGAGGACTGGCCGTCGGACATCACGCTGTGGATCAACGACCTCGAGATCGGCACCTGGACCAGCCCCGGCGACTACGGCGGCAAGGCCTCGCTGCTGATGCCGCCCTGGTGGCAGACCGACCGCACCACCCACGGCCTGCTGAAGCAGTGGAGCGTCGGCCCCAAGGGCTCGATGATCGACGGCGTGGCGCTGAGTGATGTGCAGATCGAGCAGCTGACGTTGCCGCAGACCAACCACATCAAGGTGCGCCTGGGCATCAAGGAAGACGCCCGCAACCGCGGCGGCATGAACCTGTTCGGCCGCAAGTTCGGCAACTACCCGCAAGACATCGTCATGCGGGTCACCTTCGACTTCCCGCGCGGTACCGCCCCGGGCGGAGCCTGAAGCGCCCACTTCAGTCGTAGCCGTTCGGGTTCTGCGACTGCCAGCGCCAGCTGTCTTCACACATCCGCTGCAGGCCGAGTTCGGCTTGCCAGCCGAGTTGCGACTCGGCACGCGCCGGGTCGGCCCAGCTCTGGGCCACGTCGCCACCGCGCCTGGGCACGAACTCGTGCGCCAGCGTGCGGCCACAGGCGGCCTCGTAGGCGCGCAGCACTTCCAGCACCGAGTTGCCCCGGCCCGTGCCGAGGTTGAAGACATGCCAGCCCGGCCGGCCGTGCACATGGCCCAGCGCCGCGAGGTGGCCGGCAGCCAGGTCCTGCACGTGGATGTAGTCGCGCACGCCGGTACCGTCCACCGTCGGGTAGTCACTGCCAAACACCTGCAGCGCCTGGCGCCGGCCCACGGCGACCTGGGCAATGAAGGGCATCAGGTTGTTGGGGGTGCCCTGCGGGTCTTCGCCCAGCAAGCCGCTGGGGTGGGCACCCACCGGGTTGAAGTAGCGCAGCGCGCACAGCGACCACGCCAGGTCCGCCGCGGCCAGGTCAGCCAGCATCTCCTCGACCATCAGCTTGCTGCGGCCGTAGGGGTTGGTGGTGCCGGTGGGCGCGTCCTCGCGCAGCGGCATGGTCTCGGCCAGGCCGTAGACGGTGGCCGAGCTGCTGAACACCAGCGTGCGCACGCCGCAGTCGCGCATCGCGGCCAGCAGGCTCAAGGAGCCCTGCACGTTGTTGTCGAAGTACTCCAGCGGCTTGTAAACGGACTCGCCCACCGCCTTCAGCCCCGCAAAGTGCATGACGGCCTCGATGCGGTGCTCGGCCAGCAGCCGGCGCAGCAGCGCGCCGTCGCGCACGTCGCCCTGCTGAAACGCTGGCTCACGCCCGGCCAGTTGGGCGATGCGCCCCAGCACCGCCGGCTTGGCGTTGCTGAAGTTGTCCAGCACCAGCACCTCGTGGCCCGCCTGCAGCAGTTGCAGCGTGGTGATGCTGCCGATGTAGCCGGCGCCGCCGGTCACGAGCACTCGCATGTCGTCTCCAAATTCTTGTTGCGGCCATTATTAACCGATTTACTTGTTATAAACAAGAAAGCCGATTAGCATCGCGCCGCCTCGGGGCCGACAGGCCACCCAGGCGAGGAGACAACACCGATGAACAACGACGACAAGCCCTGCTTGCCGCTGCGCCGCCGGGGCCTGCTGGGCCTGGCGGCGGCTGCGGGCCTGGGCCTGCCTGGAGCCGCGATGACAGCGCCGCAAGACGCCACCTTCACCAACCCCGCGCTGCCCGGCGTCGAGGCCGGCGACCCCTGGGTCGTCTGGCACGCCGGCCGCTACTACCTCACCGCCACCTTCGACCCCGAGGGCGGCCTGTGGGTCTACAGCTCGGACAAGCTCAGCGACTGGCGCAACGCCGAGCGTCGCAAGGTCTGGACGCCTGAGCCTGGCGGCCCACGCAGCAAGATGATCTGGGCGCCCGAGCTGCATCAGCTCGACGGCCGCTGGTACCTCTACTTCACGGCCGCCGACGGTGTTGACGCCAACCACCGCCACTACGTGCTGGAGGCCGAGCACCCGATGGGGCCGTTCGTCGACCGCGGGCGCGTGCATGCCGAGCATGAGCGCTATGCCATCGACGGCTCCGTGCTGCGTTTGAAGGACGGCCGCCTCTACTGGATGTACGCGGACGACGGCCTGTGGATCGCGCCCATGGCCGGCCCGACACGCGCTGTCGGCCCCGGCGTGCGCATCGTGCGCGGTGAGCACGACTGGGAGCGTGGCTGGCACAAGGTGGATGGCCGCTGGCAGCCGCAGCGCGACAACTACTGGATCGAGGCCCCACAGGCCCTGCAACGCAACGGCCGCGACTTCGTCGTCTACTCCGCCGGCCACACCGCCGCCGTCTACTACCTCGGCCTGCTGGAGCTGACGGGCAAGGACCCGCTCGACCCCAAGAGCTGGACGAAATCGCCGAAGCCGCTTTTCGGCCCGACGGACAAGGTTTTCGCCCCCGGCCACAACAGCTTCACCCGCTCGCCCGACGGCCGCGAGGACTGGCTGGTCTATCACGCCAAGGACCAGGACGCCGGCGACGCCAGCGGCCGCACGATGCGCATCCAACGCTTCGGCTGGACGGCAGACGGCCGCCCCGAGTTCGGCCCTGCAATCGCCAGCGGCGTGCCCCAGCGCAAGCCGTCCGGCGAAGCCTGATCGCCTAGCCCCTCCTCTCCTTCATTCACACGCCCGCCGCAGCGCCCGCTGCGCAGCGGCGGGGCGACCTCATCCCTCGTTTTCTGGAGCGCAACACAATGACCCTCCTCATGAAGCTCTGGCAAAAGCTCGCCATCACCTCCACGCTGCTGCCGGCACTGCTGCTCGCCGGCGCCTGCGCCAGCTGCGGCGGAGGCGGTGGCGGCTCTTCGCCCGCGCCAACGCCCGAGACGCCGGCACCGCCCCCACCCACCCGCACCGGCACGCTGCTCAGCGAAGCCTCGGTGTTCTACCCGCGCCTCATCCGCCTGGCCCACCAGGCCGACGCGAGCCTGAACGGCGCCGTCATCGCCAGCGCCATCGGCTTCGAAGGCAGCCAGGGCCAGGGCCGCATCTTCATCAGCCGCGACGACGGCGCCAGCTTCGCGCCGCAGGGCGCCGTCAGCGACGCCACCTGGCCCAAGGGCCTGTGCTGCGGCTCGGTCTTCGAGCTGCCCGCCGCCGTCGGCGTGCTGCCGGCCGGCACGCTGGTGTGGTCCGCCTCCATCGGCCAGGACACCCAGGGCCAGCCGATGAAGCACCCCATCTACCGCAGCACCGATGCGGGCAAGACCTGGGCCTCGCTGAACGCCAACTGCGGCGTCGGCCGCAAGCCGCGCGGCGGCGACGGCACCGGCATCTGGGAGCCCGAGTTCCAGATGGCCAAGGACGGCCAGCTCGTCTGCATGTACTCCGACGAGACCGACGACGGCGCCTCGCAGGTGCTCAAGATCATGAGCACGGCCGACGGCATCAACTGGACCGCACCGCGCCTGCTCGTCGCCGCCGTGAAATCCAGCGACCGCCCCGGCATGGCCGTCACCAGCAAGCTCGGCGATGGCAGCTATCTGCTGAGCTACGAGTTCTGCAGCACGGCCGGCCTGGACTGCCGCGCCTACCTGAAGCGCTCTGTCGACGGCCTAGACTGGGGCTCGGCCAGCGACAAGGGTTTCGAGCCCAAGACGGCCGACGGCAGCTGGTTCCGCCATGCGCCCACGCACGTCTGGCTGCCGGCGCAAAAGCGCATCGCGCTGGTCGGGCAGATCCTGAACAACGGTGCAGGCGCGGTCGATGCAACCGGCAACGGCGGCACCATCTTCATCAGCAGCACCGCCGACGGCAGCGGCTCCTGGGCAACGATGGCCGCGCCCGTCAAGCCGCTCACGCCACCCACCGCCACCAACTGGTGCCAGAACTACTCCTCGCCGCTGCTGCCCAGCGCCGATGGCAAGCAGTTGCTGATGCTGGCGAGCGACTTCGAGACGATCAACGGCGCGCAGGTCTGCCGCACGCGTTTCGGCCGAGGCAACCTGCCGTCCTGAACCGCGGGCGCCGGCTCGCGTCGGCGCCGGTCACATGCGCAACACGCGCCAGCGGGGTAGGCTGCGTGCATGGCCCCCACATCCCGCGGATGGCATGCAGCACCCCTCGCACACCGTCGTTGGGAGCGCCGCCAGGTACTGGCCGCGCTCGCTGCCTGGGTTGCCACCGCGGCGGCAGCGCAGAGCGGGCCGCTGCCCGATGGGCCACGGCGCGTCGTCTTCCTCGCGCAGGACTTCCGCAACGGCGGCATCACCGCCGTCTATCGTGGCTTCGAGCAGGCCTGCCAGGAACTGGGCTGGACGCTGAGCATCGTCAACGGCGCGGGTGACCGGGAAACGATCAGGCGGCTCTTCGACCAGGCGCTGCGCACCGACACGGATGCGATCGTGCTGGGCGGCTTTGACGAAGCCGAGATCGCCGACCGGCTGGCTGCATCCACGGGGCCTGCTCCCGTGCTGGTCGGCTGGCATGCATCGTCGCGCCACGGGCCCAAGTCCAGCCTGTTCGCCAACGTCAGCACCGATCCCGCCACGGTCGCGGACATGGCCGCGGCCTTCGTGACCCAGGCCCCCGGGCTACACGCCGGCGTTGTCATCTTCAACGACAGCCGTTTCGACATCGCCAACATCAAGACGCTGCGCATGCGCGAGGCCTTGTCGCGCTGCGCGCGCTGCGAACTGCTGGCCATCGAGGACATCCCAATTTCGAACGCCGGGAAGGACGTGCCGGCGGCGCTGGAGAAGCTGCACCGCCGCTTCGGCACGCGCTGGACCCATGTGCTGGCAATCAACGACGTCTACATGGACTCCATGCATTTCCCGCTGCTGGCCCTGGGGCGCCGCGACATCGTCAGCATTGCCGCCGGCGACGGCTCGCGCACGGCCATGAGCCGCATTCGCTCCGGTCGATCTCAGCAGCTCGCCACCATCGCGGAGCCGACAGGCCTGCAGGGCTGGCAACTGGCCGACGAGCTGAGGCGGGCCTTCACCAAGCAGCCGCCGAGCGGCCGCGTCGCCCGCCCGATTGCCGTCACCACGGAGTTGCTGCGCCAGCTCGGGCCGCAGGACATCAACGACGAGCTGCCCTACCGGGCCGAGTATCGGCAGCAGTGGTTTGGCAGCGCCGCCAGCAGCAGCAAGCCGCGGTAGCCGCCGCTCGCCTCAGCCGCACTGCCCCACGTAGCCACACGCGGTGCAGAAATCGCAGCCATCCTTGTGGATCATGGTCGCGTTGCCGCACTCCGGGCAGGGCTTGCCGGCCTGGACCTGCAGCGTGCCGGCCGCCGCCGCGAGCTTGGGCGCTGGCGTCTGCAGCAAGCCCATGTCGGTCAGCGGCTGGCCGGTCTCGTCGAGGATGCCCAGCATCGCGTAGCGGTGGATGACGAGACGGGCCACGTAGGCCACGGTCGACGGCCAGATCTGCTGGCGGCGTTCACCGCTCAATGACGGCACCGGCGCCATGAAGTGGCCCAGCGGCTCGCCCACGTTGAGCAGCTTGCGCAGCTTCATCGCGATCCAGCCCGGGTCCATGACGCGCATGTCCAGCGACAGCAGGCGCGCCAGGCCGTCCAGCGCCTTGGGGTAGTTGCCGGAGAAGCCCATCGCGCAGGGGCGCATGACGGAGCCACCGTCGGGCGTGGGCAGCACCACTTCCTTCAACGTCAGCGTGAACTGCTCGTTGGTGGCCGGGTTGTCCACGTCCACCGCCCAGGCCAGCGTGCCGGACACGCCGGTGCGCGGCTCGTTGCGGCTGAACATGGCGTCCACCACCGGCGTGGGGCCGCCTTCGCCGAGCGCGCCGAGCTGCTCGCAGCGCCAGCGGATGACGGCCGCCGTTGCCGCGACGACGCCGGGGAAGAGGCGCTTCTCGCCGCCGGGCGGCATGGGCATCTCGAAGGCGCGCTCCTCGGCCACGGTGGCGAGTGCGTCGAGCTTGAGGCGCAGCCAGGCCGCGTCGTTGGTGCGCAGGTCGGTGGAAAGCGTCTTGGCCAGGGCCGACAGGCCGCGCGGCTGCTCGGCACCGTTGACCCAGACCTCGAACGGCAGGTTGCGGCCGAACAGGCCGCCGTCCGGACCGTCCAGCGGCAGCTCGCCGATGAAGAGCGCGAAGTCGCCGTGCGGGTGCTGGATCAGGTAGCTCCAGGCGGGGTTGCCGCCGGGCATGTCGGGCCGGCTGGGCCAGCGCAGCGACGCGACGACCGCGTTGGGCAGGCGCTCGACCTTGAGGCGCTGGTTGGCGCCGCCCACGTCGGCCCCTGAATCTGCACGCAGGGGCTCAGGCTGCTTGACCTCCGGGGTGACGCTGAGAACCGAGCCCAGCACGCTGTTGGGCCGGTAGGTGGCCAGGCCTTTCAGCTTGGACTGCCAGGCCTGGACGTAAAGGTCCTGGAAGTCCTCGTAGGGGTAGTCGGCCGGCACGTTGACCGTCTTGCTGATCGACGTGTCGATGTAGGGCGCCACGGCCGCCACCATCGAGGCGTGGTCGGACGCGCTCAATTCAAGCGCGGTGACGAAGGCGTCGCTCAGCGGCGCATCGGTGCCGAACAGGTGGCGGTACAGCCGCCAGGCGTGGTCCTCGACCTGGTATTCCTTGAAGCCACCGCCTTCGGTCTGCGGCAGGCGTTTCTTGCGCGTGTAGGCCCAGGAGAACGCCGGCTCGATGCCGTTGCTCGCGTTGTCGGCAAAGGCCAGGCTGATGGTGCCGGTGGGCGCGATGGACAGCAGGTGCGAGTTGCGCAGGCCCTGGGCGCGGATCTTGTCCTTCAGCCCTTGCGGCAGGCGCGACGCGAAGCTGCCGCCGGAGAGATACAGGTCCGCATTGAAGAGCGGGAAGCTGCCGCGCTCGGCGGCGATGTCGCTGGATGCCGAGTAAGCCGCGTCGCGCATGACCTCGCTGATGTGGCTGGCCATGTCGCGCGCTTCCTGCGTGTCGTAGCGCAGGTTCAGCATGACGAGGGCGTCGCCCAGGCCCGTGAACCCGAGGCCCACGCGACGCTTGTTGCTGGCCTCCTGCGCCTGCGCGGGCAGCGGCCAGGGCGTCACGTCGAGCACGTTGTCCAGCATTCGCGTGGCGGTGGCCACCACCTCCGCAAAACCGGCCTCGTCGAACACCGGTTTGGCGCTGAACGGGTCGCGCACGAAGCGGGTCAGATCGATGGAACCGAGGCAGCAGCAGCCGTAGGGCGGAAGTGGCTGCTCGGCGCAAGGATTCGTTGCCGCGATCGTCTCGCAGTAGTGCAGGTTGTTGTCGGCGTTGATGCGGTCCAGGAACAGCACGCCGGGCTCGGCGTGGTCGTAGGTGGAGCGCATGACCTGGTCCCACAGCTCGCGGGCGCGCACCTTGCGGTAGACCCACTGCCCGTCGCCGCGCTGGTAGGCGCCGGCTTCGATCTGCTCGGCGCTGGGCTGGGCCTTGTGCGCCAGCTCCACCGTGCCGTCGGCTTGCACGGCCTCCATGAAGGCGTCGGTCACGCCGACGGAGATGTTGAAGTTGCGCAGGTCGCCCTGGTCCTTGGCGTGGATGAAGGCTTCGATGTCGGGGTGGTCGCAGCGCAGCACGCCCATCTGTGCGCCACGGCGGCTGCCGGCGCTCTCCACCGTCTCGCAGCTGCGGTCGAACACGCGCATGTAGCTGATGGGGCCCGACGCATGGCTGCGCGTGGAGCCCACCCAGGCGCCGGCCGGGCGGATGCGGCTGAAGTCGTAGCCCACGCCGCCGCCACGGCGCATCGTTTCGGCGGCTTCGGTCAGCGCGGTGTAGATGCCGGGCACACCGTCCTCGGCCGTGGCGATGGAGTCGCCCACGGGCTGCACAAAGCAGTTGATGAGGGTGGCCGACAGCTCGGTGCCGGCAGCGGACATGATGCGGCCGGCGGGCACGAAGCCGCGTTTTTGCGCGTCGAGGAAGGCGGCCTCCCAGCGGGCGCGGTCGGCAGGCTTCTCGGCGGCACCGAGGGCGCGGGCGACGCGCTCGCGCAACTCGTCGGGCGTCTGCTCGCCACCCTTGGCGTATTTCTCGATGAGGACTTCGGCGGAGATGTCCTGCACGGGCAGGTCGATGATGCTGCTCACATTAGGCCTTGCATACTGGATGAAAAAACAGTCTACGCCGCACGGACGCAGGCCGTCTTGAATTTTTCCGATGGACTCAGACAAGAGGTGCGCAGCCTGCCAGCCGCCGCGCGAGCCGACCTTGACGGCCCTCAGATTCGGGCCAATCAGGTGCCAGTCAGAAGGGATTGATGCTCTTCTCGCGGCGGTAATGGATGTAGCCCACGCTCGCGCCGGCACGCAGGCCCACGCCCAGGCGGATGGGCGCCAGCGTGATGCCGTTGCGGCGCTGGTAATTGATGCCGGCGCCGCCGACGTAGTAGAGGCTGCCGTCAACGCCCGGGAAACGCTGGTAGATGGCCGAGGCCTTGGGAAGGTGGTAGATCAGCGTAAAGACCTTGGAGGCATTGCCGCCCAGGTCGAAGCCGATGGAGGGGCCTGCCCAGTAGACCTTGGACCCGCCGCCGCCCTTCATCATCAGTTCGCCGTCGCCATAGCGCAGGCCGACGGTGATGGCCGCTGAGGCCTCCTCGCCCTTGATGTAGGCATTGGGCCGGCCCTGCTCCTTGAACGCCTTCTCGATGACCTTGGCCAGGCCCTCGGTGGTCTGCCCGAAGAAATCGGTTGCAGCCTTGACGATGGAGTCCTCGTCATAGGTGGCGTCCTTGTCGTCGGCTGCCATGGCGGGCAGGGCCGAGGCCGCGGCAAGGGCGGCAAGGTGTTGCAGATGCTGGCGGCGGTCGATCATCGAAGGGCTCCTGGGACATTCCTTGAGCGGGCCAGCATAAACAAAGCAGCGTGAAGTTTGGCCGCCCGTTGCCGCCGCACACAACCTAGACTGGAAGGCAATGTCCAACCCCGACCTGCAGCGGCTGTCGGCCGCCCTTGAATATGTCGACCTCGCCGCCGGGCTTTACCTGGCGGGCGGCGCCGACCAGGCCGCGCGCCTGCTGGCGGCTGCGGCCGAGCAGCAGCTGGGCGACCTTGTGCAACTGATCGACGCCCCCAGCGCCACGATGGACACGCGCGAGCTGCTGGCCCGCATCGCGCGGGCGCACCGGCCGGCCGTCGTCGCACCGCGCCAGGCGCCCGACCGCGACTGGAACGGGGAGCCCGTGGCGACCGATGCCACGCGCGAGGAGATCGTGGCCTATCTGCGCGCCGCCTGGTTCATGCTGGAAGCCATGGGCCTGGCCTCGCTCGCGCCCGAGCGGCTGCAGCAGGCCGTGGAGAACAGCACGGTGCTCGGCAGCGGTGCCGCGCTCGAGCCTTTCGTCTAGGATCGGTCGGCCCATCGCCGCCCACTGCCCACGTTCACCCGATCAGGGGAGCCCATCATCAGCACCGAACGCCGCCAATTCGCCCGCGTCGCCTTCGCTTCCGGCGCCGAGCTGATCACGACCCAGGAGCGCCTGCACTGCCAGGTGCTGGACATCTCGCTCAAGGGCGTGCTGCTGCAGCTGCCCAGCGGCCACACGCCCCCCGCCGGCATGCCCTGCCTCGTCAAGCTGCCCCTCGGGGCGGGCGCCGCCGACGACATCATCATCGCGATGGCCGGCGAGCTGGCCCATATCGAGGGCGCCCATGCCGGCGTGCTCTGCCGCAGCATCGACATCGAGTCCATCACCCATCTGCGCCGCCTCATCGAGATCAACCTCGGCGACCCGGCGGCCTCGGAGCGCGAACTCAAGGCGCTGATCGCCGCGGCCAGCCTCGGCTGAGTCCGGTTGTCTAGCCGGCCATATCCGGCTTGGAGCCGGATATGGCCGGTTTCGTCGCATCTGGCCCCGCCCAGCGGCGGCCCGCAGAGAATGGCCCGCATGGAGGACCTCAGCCCGCTGCAAGCCTTTCGCCGTGTCTGCAATCTGCGCATGCTGGCCGGTGTCTACTATTTCTGCCTGCTGCACGCCATCTCGCGTTCGCTGTCCTGGTTCGGCGAAAGCGAGAACAGCTTCCGCGACGCCCTCTTCGACCTGATCCGCTTCAGCCGCCAGTCGCTGCTGACCGGCGTGTCCCTGCTGCTGATGGTGGCGCTGGTGGAAGCCCTGCTGGCCGGCCGGCGCTGGAAGCTGCCAACCGCGCTGACCGTGCAGGCCCTGGCCGTCGGCTTCGGTGCCGCTCTGGGCACCTTCCTGCGCTACGCCGTCGCGTCGCTGGACGACCCCGGCATGAAGGTCAAGCCCGGCTGGGCGGTCTCGACCATCGCCATCTGGACGCTGCTGGGCGGCATGGCCTACGCCCTGCTGCGCGTCAGCCGCGCGCAGCGTGAAGGCCGCGACCAGCTGGCCCAGCTGTTCCGCGAGCGCGAATCGCTCAAGACGCAGCAGACCGAGGCCCAACTGTCGGCGCTGAATGCGCAGATCGAGCCGCATTTCCTCTTCAACACGCTGGCCAACGTCAAGCGCCTGTACGAGACCCGGCCGGAGAAGGGCCGCGACATGCTGGTGGCCCTCATCGCCTACCTGCGCGCCGCCCTGCCCGGCATGCGCCGGCATGAGTCCACGCTGGCCGAGGAGCTGGAGCTGGTGCGCCACTACCTCGCCATCCTGCAGATGCGCATGGGCGAGCGCCTGTCCTTCGACATCAGCGCGCCGCCCGAGCTGCTGTCGGCACGCCTGCCCACCCTCGTGCTGCCGACGCTGGTTGAGAACGCCATCAAGCACGGCCTCTCGCCGCTGCCCGAGGGCGGGCACATCCAGATCCGCGCCGGCCACGCAGCCGATGGCGGGCTGACCGTCGAGGTGGCCGACAACGGCCAGGGCTTCGGCACCGCCAGCGGCGGCGCCGGCGTGGGCCTGGCCAACACGCGGGCCCGGCTCGCGGGCCGCTTTGGCGATGCGGCCACGCTGGAGCTGGAGGCCGCCCAGCCGCGCGGCGTCGTTGCCCGCGTGCACCTGCCGGTGGAGGCGCTGACGTGATCCGCCATCTGCTCGCGTCCTGGCGCTCGCTGCGCCCCAACGAGGCACTGGCCTTCGTCAGCGCGGCCCTGCTCTTCGGCGCCATCGACCTGACCTCGCTGCTGGAGCTGCGCGTGGGCGACCAGTTGCCCCAGGTGCTGGCGCGCCACCTCATCGTGCCCCTCGTCAGCTGCGTCGTGCTGCTGCTGTGCTGGCTGCCCGCGGCGCGCAGCAGCCCCGTGCATCCGGCGCGCCGCCAGCGCCTCATCGCCGCCACGCTGCTGGGCTCGATGCTGACCATCGCCGTCGTCTACCCGCTGGCCGACGCCCTGCCCTGGCCGTCGCTGTGCGACATCTACGCCAAGGTCCATGGCAAGCCCAAGTGCATGGTGTTCCGCACCACGGCCGTCATCGGCGACACGTTGTGGGTCTTCATGCCGGCGCTGATGATCGTCGGTGTGCTGGAGTTCCGCACGCTGCGCCGCCGCCAGGACCAGGCCGCCCAGGACCTGCTGCGCGAACACAGCCAGCTGCGCCGCCATGCACTGGGTGCGCGCCTCGCGGCCCTGCAGGCCCAGGTCGACCCCGGGTTGCTGTTCGACGCCCTCGTCTCGGTCGAGCAGGCCTATGACCGCCAGGACCCGACCGCCAGCGCCCGGCTGGAGCGGCTCATCCGCCACCTGCGCGTGGCGCTGCCCCGGCTGCGCCTGGAGGGGGCAACGCTGGGCGGCGAGGCCGAGCTGATCGCCAGCTACCTCGACCTGCTGCGCGACCTCAACGGCGACCCGCCCGCCTTCGACTGCGAACTCGGCTCACGCGGCGCGACACCGCTGCCGCCGATGCTGCTGCTGCCGCTGGTGCAGCGCGCGGTACGCCTGGGCCACCCCAGCCGCTGCTGGCTCAGCGTCGAGCACAGCATCACGCTCGCCTTCGACCAGGAAGGCCTGTGCAGCGACGACGCCGACCTCGCCTCGCTGCGCGAGCGCCTGGCCGTGCTGGAGGCGAAACTCATCTGCCGCAGCGGCCATGGCCGCACCGAATTCATCCTGGACCTACCCGCATGAGCCTCTTTGCCCCGACCGCGGTCGTTGCCGAAGACGAAGCCGCGCTGCGCGGCGAACTCGTCGAGCAGCTCGGCAAGCTCTGGCCCGAACTCAGCATCGTCGGCGAAGCGGCCGACGGCCTGGAGGCGCTGCGCCTGCTGGACCGGCACCAGCCCGACATCCTCTTCCTCGACATCGAGATGCCGGGCGCCACCGGCATCGACGTGGCTCGCCAGGTCAACGGCCGCGCCCACGTGGTGTTCGTGACGGCCTACGACCAGTACGCCATCGCCGCCTTCGACCAAGGCGCTGTTGACTACCTGCTCAAGCCGCTGGCCGGCGCGCGCCTGTTCACGGCCATCTCGCGGCTGAAGGCGCGGCTGGGCCAGGCACCGGCCCCACTGGGGAATGTGCTGGATGAACTGGGTGCCCGACCCGCGGCCACGCCCTCTGCTGTGCGCGCCCCGCTGCGCTGGATCAACGCGTCCGTGGGCCAGACGTTGCGCCTCATCACCGTCGATGAGGTCATGTTCTTCCAGAGCGACAACAAGTACACGCGGCTGGGGCTGAAGGACGGCGAGGCGCTGATTCGCAAGCCGCTCAAGGAGCTCATCGACGAGCTCGACCCGCAGCAGTTCTGGCAGATCCATCGCTCCACGCTGGTGAACGTGAACTCGATTGCCAGCGTCAGCCGCGACTTCCGGGGGCGGATGCAGATCAAGCTCAAGCACGGCAGCGAGATGCTGTTGGTGGCGGAGAGTTGTGCGCATCTGTTTCGGCAGATGTGAGGGTGGTTGGGCGGTAGGTCGCTTTTGCGGTCGTCCTAACGACTCGGTGCCGAGTTGCCGGGAGTCCCGCCCGGCGGCACGGCCTCGAGTCGTTAGGACAACCCCAAAAGCAACGCATGATCCACCCATGCAATCCGCGCACACTCTTCGCGGCGCCAGCCGCCTCGCCGTCGATGCCACTACCGGCGTCACCAATCTCGTCGAGGCCATGCATGCCGAGATCTCTCGGCTGCCGCTGACAAAGAAGAGAGACCGCACCTCCGGCATCACGGGCCTCGTCTACCGCAGCGTGCGCGGCGTCACCAAGCTCGTCGGCGGCGGCCTGGACATGGCGCTGGGCGCGCTGACGCCACTGCTAGGCGAAGCAACACCCGAGCGCACCAACGCCGCGCTGGCCGCCTTGAACGGCGTGTTGGGCGACTACCTCGAAGACACCGCCAACCCGCTGGCCACGTCCATGAGCTTGCATCCGCTGGTGGATGGCGCCACGGGCCCGCCGCTGGTGATGCTGCACGGCCTGTGCATGAACGAAGCACAGTGGCGGCGTGACGGCGCCGACTTCCCCACCGCACTCGCGTCGCTGGGCTACCAGCCGCTCGGCCTGCGCTACAACACCGGCCGCCCGATCTGGCGCAACGGCGCCGAACTGGCCAAGCTGCTGGACGACGTACCCGGCCCGATCACGCTGCTGGGCCACAGCATGGGCGGCCTGGTCGCGCGCAGCGCCATCGCGCAGGCCGGGCGGCGGCGCTGGCTCAAGCGCCTGCAATGCCTGGTGACGCTGGGCACGCCCCACCAGGGCGCGCCGCTGGAGCGCGGCGGCCAGCAGCTGCAGCAACTGCTGGCCGTCAGCGCCTATTCGCGCCCGCTGGCGCTGCTGGCCGCGCGGCGCAGCGCCGGCATCCGCGACCTGCGCCATGCCAGCCTGCTCGAAGCCGATGCCGGCAAGGCCAGCCAGCTGCCTCTGCCCGATGGCGTGGCCTGCTACGCCGTAGCCGCCACCACCTCCAAGAAGGCCAGCGGCTCGCCCGCCCGCTGGCTGGGCGACGGCCTCGTGCCGGTCGCCAGCGCACTCGGCCAGCACCGCTCGCCGGCCCGCCGCCTGGCCTTCACCGACACCGCCCTGTTCACCGGCCTGGGCCACCTCGCCCTGCAGACCGATGCCGCCGTGCTGAAGCAACTGCAAGACTGGTTGACCCCATGCGATTGATGCCCCGACTACTGATGAGCCTCGTGCTGCCGATGGCCTTGACCGCATCCGCCCAGACGCTGACCTTCCTGCAGGTTCTCGACCGGCCCGACCGGCCGCAGCCCGACCACCGCCTGGCTTACGGCGACGCGCCGCAGCAGTTCGGTGAGCTGTGGCTGCCCAAGGGTCAAGGCCCGCATCCGGTGGCGCTGATGATCCACGGCGGCTGCTGGCAGGCCAGCCTGCCCGGGCCCGAGCTGCTGGCCTTCCAGGCCGATGCGCTGCGCGCCGCTGGCTTGGCCGTGTGGAGCATCAGCTACCGCCGCGTGGGCCATGCCGGTGGCGGCTATCCCGGCACCTTCGATGACGTGGCGCGCGGCACCGACCGGCTGCGCCAGCTCGCCCAGCGCTACCCGCTGGACCTGAAGCGCCTCGTCGCCACCGGCCACTCGGCTGGCGGCCACCTGGCGCTGTGGGCCGCCGCACGGCCGCGCATCGCCGCCGGCAGCCAGTTGAAGTCCGACACACCGCTGCCCATCCCCGCCGTCGTCGCCGTGGCCGGCATCCCCGACCTGGCCTACGCCTCGCGCACCAAGCTCTGTGGCACCTCGGTGGACCAGCTGCTGGGCAGCGCGCCGACGGCCACGCTGCTGCAGGACACCTCGCCGCTGGCCCTGTTGCCGCTGCGCCTGCCGCAGACGTTGATGCAAGGCGCGCAGGACCGCATCGTGCCGGTCGCCGCCAGCGAAGATTACCGCGCACGCGCCGCCACGTTGGGCGACACGGTGGAGGCGGTCACGCTGGATGATGCAGGCCACTTTGAACTCATCGCCCCGTGGACACCGGCCGGCCGCCAAGTGGTGGAGCGCATCGTGCGCGCGGTGCGCTGACTCCGCCCCGGCCATACCAGTTGGGCCAGGCCCACAATGCCGCTCGCTGGCCAGCTTCCATACCCTCGCCATGACGCTTTCCCCGATCAAGCCTCCGCCCCTCCCCCGGCCCGCGGCCCTGCTCGACCTGACGCCCGACTGGCTGCAATGGCTGGCCGAGAACCGCCTCTGGGACTGCGCGCCCGCCTTCATGCTCGACACCATGGTGGCCGCCGGCCAGGACCTGGAGCGCAGCGCGGCCGCCATCTCCCAGATCGACGGCGACCCGGTGTTCGTCGCCGCGCGCCGCCACCAGCAGATGCTGCGCAAGCTGGAGTCGGTCTGCGCCAACCTGCAGCAGGTCTGGCAGCAGGCGCCGGGCTATGCGGTCGTCGAGAAGCGCCGCGGCGTTGGCCGTGAGGAGTTCCTGGAGCGCTACGTGCGCGGCTGCCGGCCCGTGGTGTTGACGGACGTGGCCGAGGACTGGCCGGCGATGGGGCGCTGGTCGCCCGCCGACCTGCGCGAACGCTTCGGCCAGCTTGAAGTGGACGTGCAGGTGGGCCGCAACACCGACGCGCTGTTCGAGCAGAACAAGGAAAAGCTGCGCCAGCGCATGAAAGTGGCCGAGTTCGTCGACCTCGTCGTGAGCGGTGGCGCGACCAACGACCACTACCTGACGGCCAACGACGAGATGCTGCGCCGGCCGGAGTTCATGCCGCTGCTGGCCGACATCGGCCGCATGCCGCCGATTTGCGACCCGGCGCTGCTGCACACCGCGGCGTCCTTCTGGTTCGGCCCGGCGGGCACGCGCACGCCGCTGCACCACGACACGCTGATGCTCTTCCACACCCAGGTCGTCGGCCGCAAGCGCTGGCGCTTCGTGTCGCCGCTGCAGACGCCGCTGCTCTACAACCGCATGGGCGTCTACAGCCCCATCGACCTGGACGCCCCCGACTACGCCCGCTACCCGCGGCTGCGCGAGGCCGTCGTGCTGGAAACGGTGCTGGAGCCCGGCGACACCCTCTTCCTGCCGCTGGGCTGGTGGCACCAGGTGTCATCGCTGGAGATGAGCATGTCGTTCTCGTACACCAACTTCGACGCGGGCGTACCCAACGAGTTCAGCTATGTGAACCCCAGCATCGGCAACTGGTAGCGCCGGGATGCCGCCTGCCGCGTGGCAGACGCGCTACGCTTGCCGGCAGATGCAGACAACCACCTCGACGAACGCGGCCAGCATCGCCACGGGACTGACGACCTGCGGGCTGCTGCTCGCGCTGGCTGCGCCACCGGCTTCTGCCGACACCTGCCCGGCCCAGTTGCGCGTGGGCGTCATCGACTACGAGCTGCGTCCGCTGCTGATGGCCATTGAGCGCAGCGCCGCGCCCCAAGGCCTGCTGATCGACTGGGTGCGCTCTGCCGCCACGCGCGGCGGCTGCTCACCCATGCTCAGCTTCGAGCGCATGCCGATACGGCGCGGCCGGGTCGAACTGGAGCGCGGCAGCATCGACATCTGGGCCGTCTCGCTGCCCGATTCGCAGTTGGTCGAGCTGTCGACGCTGCCGGTGGTGCGCGGCGCACCCGACCCGCAGCTGGGCTTCTACCGCTCCACCTATTCGCTCTATGTGCTGTCTGGCGAGTCACGCGTCAGCTGGGACGGCAACCGCCTGAGCGGGCCAGGCGAGTTCAGCGTCGGCATCGCGCCAATCCAAGCGCTGGCCGACCTGAGCCATGACAAGGGCTGGACGGTAGACCGCGCGGTGGACACGCCCAGCGCCTTGGCCAAGTTGCTGTCGGGCCGGCACCTGGCGGCCATCCTGCCCGACCCGGCCATCGCGGCCCAGCCGCCCCAACTGACGCAGAAGCTGCGCCGCCTGACGCCGCCGGTGCTGACCTCCTGGTACCACTCGCCCGCCAGCAAAGCCTTTGCAGCCCGCTATCCCGACTTCATGCGCGGCTACTGGCTGGAGCTGTGCCGCCTCGGGCGCGCCGAGCAGCGCGAGACCCAGCCCTGCCGGGAATCCTGAGTCCCGCTGTCACCCAGGCGCCGCGCAGCGCCTGCCGGTCGTCCCACAATCGGCCGCAAACCACGGAGACAAGCCATGCCCGATAGCCACTACCGCATCTGCCCGCTGTGTGAGGCCTGCTGCGGGCTGGAAGTGAAGACCGAAGGCGCCAAGGTCATCAGCATCCGCGGCGCGGACAACGACGTCTTCAGCCACGGCTACCTCTGCCCCAAGGGCGTCAGCCTGAAGGGCCTGCACGAAGACCCCGACCGCTTGCGCACGCCGCTGATCAAGCGCGACGGCAAGTTCGTCGAGGCGAGCTGGGATGAGGCCTTTGCCGAGATCGAGAAACGCCTGCTGCCGATCTGGCGCGACAAGGGGCCGGACTCGGTGGCGTTGACCATCGGCAACCCAGCCGCGCACAAGGTGAGCCTTTTGGCCTACACGCCGCGCCTGGTGCGGGCGCTCGGCACACGCAATGCCTTCAGTGCGTCGACGCTGGACCAGATGCCCAAGCAGCTCAGCGCCGGCTTGATGTTTGGCCACTGGCTGAGCATCCCCCTGCCCGACATCGAGCGCTGCGACTACCTGCTCATCCTGGGCGGCAACCCGATGATCAGCAACGGCAGCCTGTGGACGGTGCCCGACTACCGCGGCAAGGCCAAGGCCATGCGGGCGCGCGGCGGGCGCATCGTCGTGGTGGACCCGCGCCGCAGCGAGACGGCAGCGGCGGCCGACGAACACCTGGCCATCCGCCCGGGTGGCGATGCGCTGCTGCTGGCCGGCATTGCGCACACGTTGTTCGACGAAGGCCTGGTCAAGCTGGGCCGGCTGGAACAACACATCAACGGCCTGGCCGAAGCCCGTGCCGCCGTGCAGCCCTTCGCGCCCGAGGTGACGGCCGCCGGCTGCGGCATCCCGGCCGACACGCAACGCCGCATCGCCCGCGAGATCGCCAGCGCGCCGCGTGCCGCCGTCTACGGCCGCATCGGTACCTGCACGACGCGCTTCGGCACGGTCAACTCCTGGCTGGTCGACCTCATCAACGTGCTGACCGGCAACCTCGACCGCGAAGGTGGCGCGATGTTCGCCAAGGCCGCCGCCTTCGCGCCCAACACGCAAGGCAAGCCGGGCAGTGGCAAGGGCATCACCACCGGCCGGCGCAAGAGCCGCGTGTCCGGTGCGCCGGAGGTCTTCGGCGAGCTGCCAATCACGGTCATGGCCGAGGAAATGGAAACCGCGGGCGAGGGCCAGATCAAGGCCCTCATCAGCATCGCCAGCAACCCGGTGCTGTCGGCCCCCGGCGGCCCGCGCATCGCCCAGGCGTTGGAAGGCCTGGACTTCATGCTGAGCCTGGACATCTACGTCAACGAGACCAGCCGCCACGCCGACGTCATCCTGCCGGGCCTGTCGCCGCTGGAAGACCTGCACTTCGACGTCGCCTTCCCGCAGTTGAGCCACCGCAACCACGCGCGCTTCTCGGGCCCGGTGTTCGACGCTCCAGCCGGCACGCCGCAGGAGTGGCAGACCATCCTGCGCCTGTGCGCCCTGCTGGAAGGCCGTGGCCTGAATGTGGACGTGGCGCAGCTCGACGACGAGGCCATAGAGGCCGACGTGAAACGCTTTGCCGGCGACCAGACACCCGCCGTGCTGGCCGCGCTGCAACCCTGGCGCGGCCCCGAACGCCTCATCGATCTGCAACTGCGCGTCGGCCCCTATGGCGACCAGTTCGGCCGCAAGCCCGATGGCATCAACCTGGCCAAGGTCAGGGCCGCAAGCACCGTTGAAGGTGGCGGCATCGACCTCGGCGCGCTCACGCCGCGCATCCCCGAGGTGCTGCGCACGCCCAGCGGCAAGATCGAGCTCGCGCCGCCTTCGGTGCTGGCCGACCTGGCCCTGGTGAAGGCCGAGCCCGCACCCGAGTTCAGCCTCATCGGCCGCCGCGACACGCGCTCGGGCAACAGCTGGATGCACAACCTGCCCGTGCTCGCCAAAGGGCCGGAGCGCTGCACGCTGCTGGTCAACCCGAGCGATGCAGATCGGCTGGGCCTGGCCGAATTCGCCAAGGTCAAGAGCGCCGTCGGCGAACTGATCGCCCGCGTCGAACGCAGCGCCGACATGAGCCCCGGCGTCGTCAGCCTGCCGCATGGCTGGGGGCACGACCTGGACGGCGTGCAACTCGCCGTGGCGCGCGAACGGCCGGGCGTCAACATGAACGCGCTGCTGGACGACGCGGCGCGCGACCCGCTGAGCGGCAACGCCGTGCTGAGCGGAGTGGCGGTGGAGATCGCGCCGGCTTGAACTTGTGTCTTGCGTGACACAAAGCAACGACACGGCAGATACGCACGAAACCCAGACTCGCGGCATCGAAAGCTCACGCCGCGCACCGAGGCAGAGTTCACGGGCAGCCCCTGGCCACCCGTGCACGCCAACACCTCGGCGCCTAGACTGAACCTGTTTTACCAACCCTGAGGGCAAACCCGTCGAAAGGCGGGGACGCAAAGCCACCGGCCTACCGCGCTTGCAGCACGCAAGCGCCATGGCAGCGGGGCCGCCAAGACCCAAGGTCTTGATCGGCGTGGCCCTCTGTTTCTCTTCTTCTGCACGAGAACCGGCCATGCGCAGTACCCGCCACCTCTCCTGGACCCTCAGCCTCCTCACCGCCGCGGCCCTGACCGCCTGTGGGGGCGGCAGCGACAGCCCGACCGTCCAGGCCAGCGCGGCACCCTCGGCCATCTCACTGAACGTCGATCTGGAGGATGGCGCCGCAGCGGCCTCCGTTGCCCAGCCCAGCTTCCACACCGCCGCCGTCGACCTGGACGAGCCCGACAACGGCGCGGCGCCGCACCGCGCGATGGCCCTCTCGGGCGTCGCCACCAAGGGCCTGACGCGCGAGCGCCTGGACGACGCCCAGCGCCCCCATGCCCTCGCCTCGGGCGCCGGTGAAGCCGCCCCCATGGCCACGTCCACCGCCGTCACGGTCTACACGCCGGCCCAGATCCGCGCCGCCTACGGCCTGCCGGCCCTGCCTGCCAGCACCGCGGGCCTCACCGCCGCCCAGGCCGCCCAGCTCGGCGCCGGCCAGACCATCTACATCGTCAACGCCAAGCACGACCCCAACATCGCCGCCGAGCTGGCCGCCTTCAACGCCAAGTTCGGCCTGCCTACCTGCACCTCGCGCACGCTGGCCGCCAACGCCAGCCTGCCGCTGGCCACGGCGTCCAAGACCGCCTGCGAACTGGTCGTCGCCTACAGCACCACCGCCGGTGCATTGACCGCTACCGCGCCCGCCTACGACAGCGGCTGGGCCACCGAGATCGCGTTGGACGTGCAGTGGGCCCATGCCACCGCGCCGCTGGCCCGACTCGTCCTCATCGAGGCGCCGGATGCCGGCGTGGGCAGCCTGTCCAAGGCCGTCGCGCTGGCCAACAAGATGGGTGCCGGCGTCGTGTCCATGAGCTTTGGCGCGGCCGAGGGCAGCTGGACGACGAGCTACGACAGCGCCTTCTCCGCCACCGGCATGAGCTACCTCGCCGCCACCGGCGACGACGGCGCGGCCGTGTCCTGGCCCTCGGTGTCCACGCGTGTCGTGGCCGTCGGCGGCACGACGCTGACCTACACCGGCAGCGGCGCCCGCAGCGAGACGACCTGGACCGGCACCGGCGGCGGCACCAGCGCCTATGTGGCCCTGCCCAGCTACCAGAGCGGCACCATCGGCGGCTATGCCAAGCGCGCCGTCGCCGACGTGGCCTTCAATGCCGACCCCAACTCCGGCCAATACGTGGCCCTGATCAGCCCGGGCACGACGACGACGCGCTGGGTCAGCGCCGGCGGCACGAGCCTGGCCACACCGCAGTGGGCCGGCCTGCTCGCCGTGGCCAACGCGATGCGCGTGGCCTCGGCCAAGACCGTGCTCGGCCAGCCGCATGCAGCCCTGTATCAGCAGATCGGCGCCGTGCCGACCCAATACGCCGTCGCCTTCAAGGATGTGGCCAGCGGCAGCAACGGCACGTGCACAACTTGTGCAGCCAAGACCGGCTACGACACACCCACCGGCTGGGGCACGCCTAACGCCAGTGCGCTACTGACCAGCCTGAGCGGTGCCAGCGTCACCAGCAGCAGCAGCAGCACGACGACAACAACCACCAGCACCGCCCCGACGCTGACCACCGCCAGCCTCGCCGGCACCGCCGGCAAGGCCTTCACCGGCACCATCGGCTACAGCGCACCGGGCGCAACCTCGCTGTCCATCTCCATCAGCGGCGCACCCAGCGGCATGAGCTTCTCGGCCAGCAGCGGCGGCATCGCCGTGAGCTGGGCCAGCCCTGTGGCAAGCAGCAGCACCCTCGTCATCACGCTGAAGGACAACCTCGGCCAGACAACGACGGGCAACGTGACGGTGAAGATCAACGCCTCCTGAGCATCAGTGGGCTCAGCCCGAGGCCGCCGGCCCGGGCTTGTACAGGCCGGGCTGCGCGCCAACGGGCAGTGCGAGGGGAGCGAGCAGCAGCGCAGCGATGCTGCCTGCGGCGTGGTTTTTCTTGAGCATTCGAAGACTCTCCTCTGAGGGAAAAGTCCGAGCGCACGGTTTGGCGCAGTGCTCGTCAAGAAAATCAAGCGTTGATCGGCCGGTGCACTCCGCGAGCGCGCACCGGCTTTGCCTAACTTGGCTGCTCAACGCATCCGGTCGGTCTCCAGCGCGATGCGCTCCACCGAGCCGTCGCCATTGCGGAACAGGCGCAGGCGACGCAGGCCGTCGGGGCTGACGAGCAGCTCGGCGTTCTCGGCGCGCCAGGTTTCCAACGGGCTCTCGTCGACGCTGACGCCCAGGCGGCGCACGCCGACATGGACCTTCAGCGTGCGGCCGTCGTCCAGCAGGTATTCGCCTTGGGCGCCGCGCAGCATGGCGCGATCCGCAGCGGCGGGCACGGTGGGTTCCTGGGCACTCGCGGGCGCGGTGAGCGTCATGGTTGCGAGCAGAGCGGCCGACAGGGTGAGGGGTCGCAGATTAGTCCAGGTCTTCATGGTGAGGTACTCCTTAGGTTCCCCGAGGCCAGTCGCCTCGGCACTGTCTCTTTCGCAAACCCCATGCCAGGTTGGGAGCGCAAACAAATACACGGTTTGACCCCGTTTCTATAAGGGTTCGCCCCAGGCTTGGGCTCGCGCGCCCCGCTTCGCGACACCGTGCATCGCGATGGCGCGGGGCTTGACCCTCACGCAACGTCAGGCTTCATCATCCGGCCCGTCGTCAAGAAACAAGAGCCCCGGACATGGACTACACGGTGGGAGAGCTGGCCAAACGCGCCGGCTTGACGGTGCGAACCCTGCATCACTACGAAGAACTCGGTCTGCTGCGCCCCTCGGGCCGCAGCGAGGCCGGCTACCGCCGCTACGGCGAGGCCGACGTGCTGCGCCTGCACCGCGTGCTGGCCCTGCGCGACGCGGGCCTGTCGCTGAAGGCCATCGCGCCGCTGCTGGACGGCGAGGCGCCGCGCCCGCTGGCCGAGGTGCTGCAGAGCCAGATCGAACAGATCGAGGCCCAGCTGCTGGCCCAGGAGACGTTGCTGCAGACGCTGCGCAACGCGGCCAAGCGGCTCGAACTGCACGGCGACGGCGGCGATGCGCTGCAGGTGCTGCTTGACGCGATGCAGATCCGCCGCGTGCACGAGCGCTGGTTCAGCCCCGAGCAGATGCGCGCGCTGCGCCAGCGCTGGGAAGCCATGCCCGAGACCGAGCGCGACGCCGTCGAGCTGGAATGGCCGCAGCTGATCCAGGAGGCCCGCGCCGCGATGGACGCCGGCCGCGACCCCGCCGCACCCGAGGTGCAGGCCCTGGTGCGCCGCTGGCTGGTGCTGCAGAAGCAGTTCCTCGAAGTGGCGCCCGGCATGAAGGACACGATGCAGCGGATGTACGCCGCCGAGCCCGAGCTGGCCCGCCAGTCCGGCGTGACGCCCGAGCTGATCGCCTACCTGCGCCGCTCGAAAGAGACGCTGCCCGCCGAGGAGAAATGATGAGCGACCCACGCCGCGAACTGTTTCGCAATGCCAACTTCCGCTGGTTGATCGGCGGCGGCCTGCTGTCCATGCTGGGCGACCAGTTCACGCTGCTGGCCCTGCCCTGGCTCGTCATGAGCTTGAGCCGTGATCCGCTGGTGCTGGGCACCGTGCTGGCCCTGGGCAGCCTGCCGCGCGCCGTCTTCATCCTCATCGGCGGCGCGCTGGTGGACCGCCACTCGCCCAAGGCCGTGCTGCTGTTGACCAAGTGGATCAACTTTGCGCTGCTGGGCCTGCTGGCCGTGCTGACGGCCACGGGGGCCATCACGCTGCCCGGCGTGTATGCGCTGACGCTGGCCATCGGCCTGGCGACGGCCTTCAGCTATCCCGCCGGCAGCGCCATCCTGCCGCAGACCGTGCCGGCCACGCTGATCCAGCCGGCCAACGGCGTGCTGATGGGCGCACGCCAGCTCGTGCTGCTGCTCGGGCCGGTGCTGGCCGGCCTGCTGGTCAGCGCGGGCAGCGAGCCGGCGCTGAGCGGCCACGGCCTGGCGCTGGCCTTCGGCTTCGACGCGCTCAGCTTCGCCGTGTCGGCCTGGACGCTGTCGCGCGTGCAGGCGGCGCCGGCCGAGGCCAAGGCGCCGCAGCCCGTCTTCGCGGCCATCGCCGAGTCGCTGAAGAGCTGCTGGCAGGACCGCGAGCTGCGCGCGCTGTTCCTGTACTTCGCGGCCATCGCCTTCTTCGTCGGCGGGCCCCTCCAGGTCGCGCTGCCCGTGCTGGCCGCCGAGCGCCTGCCCGGCGGCGCCGCGGCGCTGGGCATGATGCTGGCCGTGCACGGCCTGGGTGCGCTGGCGGGCATGGCGGTGTCGGGGCTGAAGCCGCACTGGCGCTTGAGCACCCTGGGCGGCACGGTGCTGCTGATCGACAGCATCGCCGGCGGCGTCTTCCTCGCCTTCGGCCATGTGCACGCGGCCTGGCAGGGGGCGCTGCTGCTGTTGCCGCTGGGCGCCTTGGGCGGCTTCGTGCAGGTGGCCGTCTACAGCTGGCTGCAGCGCCGCATCCCGCCAGCCATGCTGGGGCGGTCGATGGCGCTCTTCATGTTCATCGTCATGGGCCTGGCCCCGCTGGCCTCGGCAGCCGCGGGTGCGGCACTCCGGGTGCTGGACGTGACACAGCTGTTCACGGCGGCGGCCATGTGCCTGCTGGCGGTGGTGGCCATGGGGGCAGTGTTCACGCCGATTCGGCGGATTGCGTATCTGGAGGCTGAGGCGGCCTGAGACCCGATGGATCGTGCCTGGCGCCGGATGGCGGCTGCTATTTGGCGTCGAGCAGCGCCGCCAACCCGCCTTGCTGTAACTCCAGCAAGGCGCGCGAAGTCATCGCCGCGCCTGTGCCTGCGCCTGGCGGGTTGACCACAGCGGCTGAATTGCCAGCTCCGCCGCGGTGACGTCGTCGGCCGTCACGGCGTATTCGTTGCTGCTGCGCTCGACGAAATACGCCGAGCGATAGCGCTGCAAGAGCGCCCCGAGTGCCTTGCGGGCCTGGTTCGGAGGGCCATTGAAGGTGAGTGTCAGTGTGGTCATGGTCGGGGTTTCCGGCTAGAAGCCGAATGGTCAATTCCCATCGGTCTTCTTTGAACGCCGCAGTGCCGTCACGGTTGACCGGCCAGATTGATACAGCTTGTGAACCGAGCGCCAATCTGCGCGCCGCAGCCTGCCGCGCTACAGGCTCAAGGCCTTGTAGACCAACAGCGAAGCGTGCGCATCGTTGGCGGCGTACTGCAGCTGCTGCGGCGTGAGCGTGGGGTTGGCCCAGTTGGAGGTGGTCGCCTTCTTGGACTTGGTGAACCGCTGGCCAAGCACGACGGCCACCGAAACCTTGAGGCCTACGGCGTCCTTGAAGCCCAGCCGCCGCACCAGGTGGGACAGGTCAATCGACTGCCCCAGGCGCAGGCCCAGCTTGCGATGGATCTGCGGCCGGTCCGAGGCCAGGCCGAAACCCACCTTCACCACTTCGTCCGATTCGATCATGGCCTGCAAGAAGGCATGCACGCCCGGCGTGGCGGTCTGCACGATGAAGGCATGCGTCGCGGTGGCGAACTGGATCACCTCGGGACCGGTCTGAGGTGCACCGGCGACGAAGACGGGCTTGCTCTCGGTATCGAATCCCACGTGGCCCGACTCACGCAGCGCGTGCTCGGCGAACTCGAGCTGGGCTGCGGTCTTGAGCAGGTGGATGCAGTGGGCCGGCAGCGCCGGGTAGGGCGGCAATGCCGCGATCTGCTCACTCGTGGGCCGCACGAGCGGCGGGGGTCTTTGCATGGACGCAGTATGCAGCGGTGAATCCCGCAGCCCGGCTACCGCCCTGCCACCAGCGTTGCCACCTCGGCGGCAGACCTCACACCCAGCTTGGCGAACACCCGGGCGCGGTGCACCTCCACCGTCCGCACCGACACGTTGAGTTCGTCGGCGATGACCTTGTTGAGCTTGCCCGCCGCTACCCGGGTCATGACCTCGTGCTCGCGCTCGGTCAAGCTGGCCAGTCGCGCGCTGCGTTCTGCCGCCTGGGCGCCTTCGGCCTGCATGGCGGCATCCACGGCCAGGGCCTGTTCGATGCGGTCGGCCAGTGCGTTGTCGCTGTAGGGCTTCTCCAGGAAGTCGAAGGCGCCCTTCTTCAGCGCCTCGACGACCATGGGGATGTCGCCGTGGCCGGTCAGGAAGAGCACGGGGTTCTTCAGCCGGCGCGTGAGCAGTTCGTCGTGCAGGCGTGTGCCGCTCATGGGCTCCATGCGAACGTCGAGCAGGAAGACGCCCTTGGGCTGGCCCTCGCGGTCGAGCATCTCCAGCAGCGCCGGGCCGCCGTCGAAGGTGCGCACGGTGAGGCCGCGCGAGCGCAGCAGGAAAGCGAGCGCGTCGCGCACACCGGCGTCGTCGTCGACCAGATGGACGGTGCCTTTATCCATGGACGCTCTCCGGGCTTGTTTCGCGGCTCAAGGGCAGGCTGAAGGAGAACAGCGCGCCGCCGTTCGCCGCCTCGCTGGCGTCGAGCACGCCCTGGTGGGCTTCGACGATGGAGCGGCAGATGGCCAGGCCCATGCCCATGCCGTCGGCCTTGGTGGAGTAGAACGGCGCACAGAGCTGCTCGACGCGGCGGCCTTGCAGGCCGGGGCCGTTGTCCTGCACGTCCACGCGCACGAAGTCGCCCGCCACGCGGCTGCTGACGGCGATGCGGCGCCCCGCCTCGCGGGCCTGCAGCGCGTCTGCGGCATTGCGCACCAGGTTGATGACCACCTGCTCGATGAGGACTGCGTCGGCCAGCACCGCCGGCACGCCGGGGGCAAGCGTCACGTCCAGCGCAACGCCACGGCGCTGGCAGTCGCGCTTGAGCAGCTCGACGGCATCGGCGATGACTTCGTGCAGGTCGCAGGGTTCATGGCGGGGCTCGCGCCGGGTCAGGAACTCGCGGATGCGCGCGACGATGCGGCCGGCATGCGCCGCCTGCTGGCCCAGGCGCTGCAACGCGCCGAGCACGAGTTCATCCTGCACGCCCAGCTTGGCCAGTGAATTGGTGACGCCGGCACCGTAGCTGGCGATGGCCGTGAGCGGCTGGTTCAGCTCGTGGGCCAGCGTGGAGGCCACCTCGCCGAGCATGGTCAGGCGGGCGTTGTGGGCCAGGGTTTCGCCCTGGCGGCGCTCGCGGTCTTCGAGACGCTTGCGCTCAGTGATGTCGATGATGCTGCCCATCCAGCCGATCTGGCGGCCGCCGGCATCCACCAAGGGCGACTCGAAGACCATCACGTCCACCATGCGGCCGCTGCTGTGCTGCCAGCGCGCCTCGAAGCCCTCGCGCGGCGCGTGGCCGGCGAGGTTGCGGCGATTGCGCTCGGTCAGTTCGTCCAGTGCGTCAGGCGGCCAGTAGGGCATGGGCGGCAGCAGGCCGATGAGCTGTTCGGCGCTCAGGCCCACCATGTCGCAGAAGGTGCGGTTCACGAACAGCAGGCGGCCGTCAAAGTCGCGCGCGCGCAGCGCCACCAGCGCCGAGTCCTCCATCGCGCGGCGCCAGGCGGCCTCGGTGCGGCCGGCCACCTCGGCGCGCTGCACCTGGCGCATCTGCCGGCGCAGCAGCCAGCTCGCCACGGCGATCAACGGCAGGAAGCCGGCCACCAGCACCCAGGCCAGCGGGCGCACGCCGTCCACGGCAGGGTCGCGCACGGTCAGCTCGAGCGCGGCGTCGGTCAGCGTCGCCTGCGTCAGCGGGCTGGCGCGCAGCGGGCCGGTCAGTGCCACGCGGTAGCTCGGCCGCGGCGCCTGGGCTGCGCGCAGCGGCGACTCGGTGCTGGAGGCGATGACCTGGTCGGCGCTGTCGACGAGCTGCACATCGTATTTGCGCGCCAGCCACCAGGGCACGCCGCGCTTGAGCAGCAGGGCCGGCGGGTAGCGCACGACGAGCGTGCCTTCGGTGCCGACGGGGGCGGTGAGATGCAGGGACAGGCCGTCCTCCAGCCGCCCGACGTCACCGCGGCCCGACACCTCGGCCATCACGCGGTTGCGTGCGTCCAGCCAGGTGACCGACTGCCACAGCCGCCGCAGGCCCGCGTTGACTTCGGCCTGGCCGGCCAGTGCCGCCTCGCCCGGCGCCTCGCCGACGAGGGCCTGGGCAAGCTGGCGCAGATGGCCCTGCTCGTCGGCAATGCGGTCGCGCAGCTGGGCCTCGGTGCTGAGGGCGTCGGAGATCATCGTCTGGCGCTGCTGCTCCTGCTCCTCGGCCTCGTTGGCGCGCACCCACGCCAGCACGCCGAGCACGAAGATCAGCGACAAGGCCAGCGGGGCCAGCCACAGGCTTCGGGTCAGCAACTCGCGCAGGTTCATGGCACGCAGTCTAAGAACAGGCGAGGTGATACGAAATGTGGAACTCCACAACTATCTGCACCGCACGGCGATCGGAAGAATGCCGCCCATACCCACTATTCCAAGATAGGAGACCCACCATGACCCTGCGCCGTCTCGTACTTTCTTCAGTTTTGGCTGCGCTGGCCCTGCCTTTCGGCACCGCCATCGCCCAAGCCCCGATCGTCATCAAGTTCAGCCACGTCGTGGCCCCCGACACGCCCAAGGGCAAGGGCGCCCAGCGCTTCAAGGAAATCGCCGAGGCCAAGACGGGCGGCAAGGTCAAGATCGAGCTGTACCCCAACAGCCAGCTCTACAAGGACAAGGAAGAGATGGAGGCGCTGCAGCTGGGCTCCGTCCAGATGCTGGCGCCTTCGCTGGCCAAGTTCGGCCCGCTGGGCGTGAAAGAGTTCGAGGTCTTCGACCTGCCCTATCTGTTCAAGGACACCGACGCCTTCCGCGCCGTCACCGAAGGCCAGCTGGGCGCTGACCTGTTCAAGAAGCTGGAGCCCAAGGGCATCAAGGGCCTGGCCTACTGGGACAACGGCTTCCACATCATGAGCGCCAACAAGCCGCTGCACAACGTGGCGGACTTCAAGGGCATGAAGATGCGCATCCAGTCCAGCAAGGTGCTGGACGCGCAGATGCGCGCACTCGGCGCCATCCCGCAGGTGATGGCCTTCAGCGAGCTGTACCAGGCGCTGCAGACCGGCGTCGTGGACGGCACCGAGGGTGTGCCGAGCAACTTCTACACGCAGAAGATCTTCGAAGTGCAGAAGCACATGACGCTGTCCAACCACGGCCACCTGGCCTACGCGGTCATCGTCAACCGCAAGTTCTGGGAAGGCCTGCCCGCCGACATCCGCAGCCAGCTGGAAGCGGCGATCAAGGAATCGACCACCTACGCCAACGCCATCGCCAGCACCGAGAACGGCCGCGCACTGGAAGGCATCAAGGCCAGCGGCCGCGTGAACATCTACATGCCCACGCCGGCCGAGATGAACGAGTGGAAGAAGGCGCTGATGCCGGTCCACAAGGAGATGGAGTCGCGCGTCGGCAAGGCCACCATCGAGGCCGCCTACAAGGCCGCGGCCTTCGTCGCACCCAAGTAATCCCCTCCCCGCGCTTCGCCATGCCAGGGCCGCACCGGCCCTCGGCAGGCGCAGCCGTTTCCGTGACCGGAGCAAACCCATGTTGAATAAAGCGCTCAACCATCTGGAGGAGTGGCTCATCTCCTTCCTGATGGCTGCGGCAACGCTGGTGATCTTTGTCGCCGTCGTGCACCGCTATCTGGCCGGCCTGCCCTATATCCAGGACTTCGCCCTCAAGATCCACATGAGCTGGGCCCAGGAGCTCTGCATCATCCTGTTCGTGTGGATGTGCAAGTTCGGCGCGGCTTACGGCGTACGCACCGGCATCCACGTCGGCGTGGACGTCGTCATCAACCGCATGACGCCCACCAACCGCGGCCGCTTCGTCATCTTCGGCCTGCTGGCCGGCGCCTTGTTCACCGGCGCCATCGCCGTGATGGGCGGCACCTTCGTGTGGGACAACGGCGCCCACCACGCCTTCCTGGACCTCATCGGCCAGCCACGCGACGACGTGTACGAAGGCCCGACGACGCCGGACCTGGAGTGGCCGACCTGGATCGTCTACTCCGCCATCCCGCTGGGCTCGGCACTGATGTGCTACCGCTTCCTGCAGGTCTGCTGGGGATTCTGGAAGACCGGCGAACTGCCCACCCATGACCACGCCCACGTCGAAGGCGTGGACGAACAGACGCCCCTCGACGTGAAGGAGGCCAAGCAATGAACGCCCTCATCATCTTCAGCCTGCTGCTTGCGCTGATGCTGACCGGCATGCCGATCAGCATCTCGCTGGGCCTCACCGTGATGGCCTTCATCGTCACGATGACGCAGGTGCCCATCGAGTCGGTGGCGCTCAAGCTGTTCACCGGCATCGAGAAGTGGGAGATCATGGCCGTCCCCTTCTTCATCCTGGCCGGCAACTTCCTGACCCACGGGGGCGTTGCGCGGCGGATGATCAATTTCGCCACCAGCCTGGTCGGCCACTTCCACGGTGGCCTGGCGCTGGCGTCCATCCTGGCCTGCTCGATGTTCGCGCTGGTGTGCGGCTCGTCGGTCGCCACCGTCGTGGCCATCGGCTCCATCGTGCTGCCCGCCATGGTGGCCCACGGCTACCCGATGCGCTTCGGCGCCGGCGTCATCATCACCGCCGGCTCGCTCGGCATCCTGATGCTGCCGTCGATCCCGAAGGTCATCTACGCGATCTCGACAAACACCTCCATCGGCGCGCTGTTCGTTGCCGGCCTGCTGCCCGGCATCGTGCTGGCGCTGATGCTGGCCGCCGTCACCTGGTACATCGCCCGCAAGAACAACTACCCGCGCATGGTGCGGTCCGGCTGGGGCGAGCGCTTCACGGCTTTCCGCAAGAGCTTCTGGGGCCTGCTGCTCGTCGTCATCATCGTCGGCGGCATCTGGTCGGGCGCTTTCACGGCGACCGAAGCGGCGGCGATGGCGGCGGTGTACTCGTTCTT
Source organism: Roseateles sp. GW821-FHT02E12 (assembly GCF_059421665.1). Lineage (NCBI taxonomy): Bacteria > Pseudomonadati > Pseudomonadota > Betaproteobacteria > Burkholderiales > Sphaerotilaceae > Roseateles > Roseateles sp. GW821-FHT02E12. Next base: position 1,949,871 of record NZ_JBWKVK010000001.1, on the reverse strand, counting down.
CGTGGCCATCTTTGTCTACAAGGACCTCAAGCTGCGCGACGTGCCCAAGGTGCTGAAGGACTCGGCCAACATGTCCGCGATGCTGCTGTACATCATCACGAACGCGGTGCTGTTCTCCTTCGTGCTGACCAACGAGAACCTGCCGCACCAGCTGGCCGACTGGCTGCTGTCGATGGACCTGGGGCAGAACGGCTTCCTGTTCGTCGTCAACCTCGTGCTGCTGGGTGCCGGCAACTTCATGGACCCGTCTTCGATCATCCTGATCATGGCGCCCATCTTCTTCCCGGCCGCCATGCAGCTGGGCGTGAACCCGGTGCACTTCGGCATCCTGATCGACGTGAACATGGAAGTGGGCCTGTGCCACCCGCCGGTGGGCCTGAACCTCTACGTGGCCTCGGGCATCTCCAAGCTGGGCATCACGGAGCTGACCAAGGCCGTCATGCCCTGGCTGCTGACGATGATCGTCTTCCTTGTCATCGTGACCTACTGGCCATGGCTGACGCTGGTGGTGCCGCGAATGATGGGCATGTTGTGAGCCTGAGCCCCTCGCCCGATCTCGCCTCGCTGAACGCGAGCGCGCCCGGTCGGTCCCCCGGGGGGACGGCGATGCTCGCGGCATCGAGCCGCGAGCACATCGCCAACGCGGGCCGGCTAGGGAGCGGCCCGGCGCTCGGCCCGAACACGGACAAGGCTACGAAATGAGCCCCCTTCTCTTCGCGCTGGCCCTGATGGCGATGCTGCTGCTCGTCTACATGGGCCGCTACAGCGGGCGGGTGCGCTCGGAAGAGACGCGCTTCATCGCCGCGCCGCCCGAGGCCGTCTACGCTGGCGTGGCCGACCTCGGGCGCTGGCAGGCCTGGAACCCCTGGCTGGAACACGCGCGCGAGGCGCGCGCCGAGGTCGACGGTGTCGCGCTGGCCTGGGATGTGCCCCAGGTCGGCCGTGGCAGCGTGCGCCAGACGGCGCAGACCCCGTCGCGCGCGCTGCGCCAGCAGCTGGAATTCGCGCTGCCCTTCGCCTACCGGGGCCGCTCGGACTGGCGCTTCGAGCCGGCACCCGGCGGCACGCGCGTGACCTGGCGCTTCAAGGGCCGCGTCGCCTTCACCCTGCGCGCCTTTGCCGCCACCGTGCAAGGCGCGACGGCGCTGGACCTGCGCTTCGGCCTGGACCGCCTTGCCGCCACCCTGGAGGCCGCGCCGCCGGCCTACGCGCTGGAGTACGTGGGCGTGCAGGAGCAGCCCGCCCGCGTCTACGCCCAGACGCACCACCGCGGCCCGCTGGACAAGCTGGCCGCCGAGCTGCCGCCGCGGATCAAAGAAGTGCGCCAACGGCTCGCCAGCGGCCAAGTAGCGCAGAGCGTCGCCGTCATCCACTATCTGAAGACCCAGCTCAAGCTGCGCATCGTCGACTGCCGTGTCGGTGTCGAGCTGCCCCACGACGCTGCCGTGCCGGACGGACTGACGTTGCACACGCAATCTGCACACCAGGCCTACGTGCTGCGCTTCGACGGCCCGCCGGAGGCGCTGGAGCTGGCCTGGTACCAGGCCATGCAGCGCCTGCGCGTCGAGCAGCGCCAACCCCATCCTCAGCTGCCGCCGCATGCCCGATACCTGACCGAGCCGGCCGCCGGCCAGCGCGGCATCGTCGAGCTTTGCCTGCCCTTGAAGCACTAGGAAGCGCCGGGCGGGCCGAACGCGAGAGCGCGCGCCCGGCCGAGGGATGCAGCGCGAGGCGCAAAGCACAGCCATAGCTTGACTATGGCGAGCATTTGCAACGCAGCGATGCGCCCTCGGCCGGGATGCGCGCGCCGTGGGCTGCCCGTTCGACGCTTCCCACGGCACGCTATTTGCACTGGCCTGGGGCATGAACACGTCCCAGCCGCTTTCCCTTCCCGGCCTGCGCGTGCTGCTGGCCGACGCCGGCCAGCGCCGCAGCCCCGTCATCCGCCTGGAGCTGATCCGGCTGCGCTGCCAGCTCGTCGACGTCATCGACCTCGTCGCCCAGCCCGATGCCTTGCCCGCCGCACTGGAGCGCCTGGCGCCCGAGCTGCTGCTGATCGACTGCGAGCAGCCCACGCCCGCGCTGCTGGCCCAGCTCGGCACCTCCCTGCAGCACCAGCCCCGGCCGGTGCTGCTTTTCGCGGAGCAGATGACGGCCGAGCAGATGCGCGCTGCGCTGAATGCCGGCATCAGCACACTGCAGCTCGCCGGCCTGCCACCGCAGCGCCTGGGCGCCCTGCTGCAGCTGGCCCTGGCCCGCTTCGAGCACGACCAGACGCTGCAGCGTGACCTGCGCCAGACGCAGACCCAGCTGGCCGAGCGCAAGCTCGTCGAGCGCGCGCGCGGCATCCTGATGCGCGAGCAGGGGCTGGACGAAGAGGCCGCCTTCCAGCGCCTGCGCCAGCTCGCGATGGACGGCGGCCAGACCCTGGCCTCGGTCGCCATGCGCCTGATTGATGCAGACCAGCTGCTGCGCACGCGCTAGTCCCGTCCTGGGGCGCGACGCACCAACAAGCACTTTGAATCCACGCACCGGCTCGGCGCAAACCGCCCGCCGCCGCGCCAGCCGTGCGCCAAGCACGTGCAAACCGGGCCTGAGGGCCCCTCGCCAAAGCTGGCACGCAATCTGCTGAAAAGGGACTGAGGCCTGCAATGGCGCAGGCCTCTTGGGCCGGCCGGCTGTTGAATCGGCCGGCACTTCAGGACAACGGCGTCCGACCTCCCCTATTCCCTGCCCGCTCGGTCGCGGCGGCGGAGCAGCACGGTCGCGACGTCGTTTCGCTTTGCATCTCAGGAGCCCGTGATGACCGCCAGCGACAACTCGAACGCCACGCCCCACCTGCAGCGCCGCAGCCTGCTTGCCGCAGCTGCCGCCTTGCCCACCCTCGGTTTGCCCGGTGGCGCCTGGGCCCAGGGCTCGGACAAGCCTGAAAAGGAAGAGGTCCGCATCGGCTTCATCCCGCTGACCGACTGCGCCAGCGTCGTCATGGCCTCCGTGCTGGGCTTCGACAAGAAGTACGGCATCAAGATCATTCCCACCAAGGAAGCGTCCTGGGCCGGCGTGCGCGACAAGCTCGTCAACGGCGAGCTCGACATGGCCCATGTGCTCTACGGCCTGATCTACGGCGTGCACCTCGGCGTGGCCGGCCCCAAGAAAGACATGGCCGTGCTGATGACGCTGAACCGCAACGGCCAGGCCATCACGCTGTCCAAGAAGCTGGCCGACGCCGGCGCGGTGGACGGCGCCTCGCTCGCCAAGGTCATGGCCAAGGACAAGCGCGAATACACCTTCGCGCAGACCTTCCCGACCGGCACCCACGCGATGTGGCTGTACTACTGGATGGCCGCCCACGGCGTGCATCCGTTGAAGGACGCCAAGGTCATCACCGTGCCGCCGCCGCAGATGGTGGCCAACATGCGCGTGGGCAACATGGACGGCTACTGCGTCGGCGAGCCCTGGGGCCACCGCGCCATCATCGACGGCATCGGCATCACCGCCACCACCACGCAGGACATCTGGCCCGAGCATCCCGAGAAGGTGCTGGGCACCACCGGCGACTTCGTCAAGAAGTACCCCAACACCGCACGCGCCGTCATCATGGCCGTGCTGGAGGCCAGCCGCTGGATCGATGCCGGCCTGCTCAACAAGAACAAGATGGCCGAGACGATTGCCGACAAGGCCTACGTCAACACCAGCGTCGACGCCATCAACCAGCGCATCCTCGGCCGTTACCAGAACGGCCTGGGCAAGACCTGGGACGACCCGCGCCACATGAAGTTCTTCGATGACGGCGCGGTCAACTTCCCCTACCTGTCCGACGGCATGTGGTTCCTGACCCAGCACAAGCGCTGGGGCCTGCTCAAGGACCACCCCGACTACCTCGGCACCGCCAAGGCCATCAACCAGACCAAGCTCTACGCCGAGGCCGCCAGCGCGCTCAAGATCAGCGTGCCCAAGGACCCGATGCGCAGCTCCAAGCTGCTCGACGGGGTGTTGTGGGATGGAAAAGACCCCGCCAAGTACGCCGACAGTTTCAAGGTAAAGGGTTGAGCATCATGGTTTCTGCCGTCTTCCACTCCCCCGGCGACTCCACCGTCGCCGCCACCACCGCGCCGGTCACGGTCAGCCGCCCGGCCTCGACCCAGGACAGCGCGCCCGCCGAAGCCCCCAAGGCCAAGCCCAAGCGCGACAGCATCGACTGGCGCGCCCTGGTGATGCGCGTGCTGCCACCCGTGCTCGGCATGGCCGTGCTCATCGGCCTGTGGGGCATCGCCACGATGAAGGGCGGCAGCTTCCCCACCCCGGCCGCCACCTTCGATGCCGCCGTGCAGCTGTTCTCCGACCCGTTCTATCGCAAGGGCCCGAACGACCAGGGCATCGGCTGGAACATCCTGAACTCGCTGTCGCGCGTGGGCATGGGCTTCGGCCTGGCGGCGCTGGTGGGCATCCCGCTCGGCTTCATCATCGGCCGCTTCGAGTTCGCCAACCGCATGGTGTCGCCGCTGATCGCGCTGCTGAAACCCGTGTCGCCGCTGGCCTGGCTGCCCATCGGGCTGCTGGTGTTCAAGAGCGCCAACCCTGCCGCGATCTGGACCATCTTCATCTGCTCGATCTGGCCGATGGTGGTCAACACGGCGGTCGGCGTGCAGCGCGTGCCGGTGGACTATCTCAACGTCGCCCGCGTGCTCAAGCTCAGCGAGTGGAAGGTCATCACGCGCATCCTGCTGCCCGCGGTGCTGCCCTATGTGCTGACCGGCGTGCGCCTGTCGGTGGGCACGGCCTGGCTCGTCATCGTCGCGGCCGAGATGCTGACCGGCGGCGTGGGCATCGGCTTCTGGGTCTGGGACGAGTGGAACAACCTCAACGTCGCCCACATCATCATCGCCATCTTCGTCATTGGCACCGTCGGGCTGCTGCTCGAATGGGCGCTGATCTCCCTTGCCAAGCACTTCACCTTCGAGGACTGATGCCATGAAGCCGTTCATTCAGGTTCAAGACGCCGAGATGGTCTTCAGCACCCGCAAGGGGCGCTTCCACGCGCTGCAGAACGTCAGCCTCGACGTGCAGCGCGGCGAGTTCATCACGCTGATCGGCCACTCGGGCTGCGGCAAGTCCACGCTGCTCAACCTCATCGCCGGCCTGCTGGCGCCGACCTCCGGCGCGCTGATCTGCGACGGCCGCGAGATCGCCGCGCCCGGCCCCGAGCGCGCCGTCGTCTTCCAGAACCACTCGCTGCTGCCCTGGCTCTCCTGCCTGGACAACGTGCTGCTGGCGGTCGAATCCGTCTTCGGCGGCAAGGAAAGCCCCGCCCAGCTCAAGGTGCGCGCCCGCGCCGCGCTGGAGCTGGTGGGCATGAGCCATGCGCTGCACAAGCGCCCGCACGAAATCTCGGGCGGCATGAAGCAGCGCGTGGGCATCGCCCGGGCCCTGGCCATGGAGCCCAAGGTGCTGCTGATGGATGAGCCCTTCGGCGCACTCGACGCGCTCACCCGCGCCAAGCTGCAGGACGAACTGCTGAAGATCGTGGCGCGCACGCAAAGCACGGTCATCATGGTCACGCATGACGTGGACGAGGCCGTGCTGCTGAGCGACCGCATCGTCATGATGACCAACGGCCCCGCCGCGACCATCGGCGAGATCCTGGACGTCGGCATCCCCCGCCCGCGCGTACGCGTCGAGCTGGCTGAGGATGCACGCTACGTGGCGGCGCGCAAGGAGGTCATCGACTTTCTCTACACGCGCCACGCCCACGTCGAGCAGGCGGCGTGAAGTGAAGCCCCTCGCCCAAGGAGTACCTTGGGCGATCCCCCGAGGGGACGGCGATGCTTGCGGCATCAAGCCGCAAGCACATCGCCCGCGGGCCGGCTTGGGAGCGGCCCGGCGCTCGGCCCACAGGCGGGACGCCATTCCTCCTCAAGGCTTCTTCGCCACGCCGAGCGCATCGGTGCTGTTGCGCGCATCACCATCCTCGCCCTGGGCGCCCTCGATCTGGATCTGTATGGCCATCTCGTCGCCCACCAGGTCCAGGTAGGCGTCCAGGCCGAAGTCCGAGCGCTTGATCACGGTGCTGGCCGAGAAGCCCACCGACATCTTCTCGCTGACCTGGTTGCGGCCCAGCTTGTTGAAGCGCAGCTGCAGCACGATCGGCCGCGTCACGCCGGCCAGCGTCAGCTCGCCGTGCAGCCGGCCCTGCATGCCCTGCTCCCGTTCCAGGCGCTCCAGCCGGGTGCTGCGAAAGCCGATGCTGCCCGCGCCCATGAACAGCTTGGCCCAGGACGAGTCGCCGCGCACCTGGTTGTTCCACTGCGCGTCACCGAGGTCGATGGATGCGATGGGCATGGACACCGCAACGGTCGAGCGCGACCAGTCCTCGGGGTCGAAGACGAAACTGCCCGGCACCAGGCGCACCGTGCCGAACAGGCTGATGAAGCCCTGGTGCTCCAGGCTGAAACTCACACGCGACAGCTTGCTGACGATGCTGTAGCTGGCCGGCGCGGCACTCGCGGCGCTGGCAGCCAGCGCCAGCACGGCGGCCAGCAGGGGGTAACGGGGAACGGACATCGGGCTTCCTTGCACGGGTTGAAAGGGTGGCCCGTTGTAGCCAGCCGCGCCCCGGCCGGCCTGAATCCGCTCTGAATTCTTCTGAATCGCCCTGATTTCGTGCCGAGAATGCCGCCGGCACCCCGATATGGACTCCCGCAGCCTCACGGCCTCCCCCTTCTTGCTGCTCGACTGGCGCATCGACCCGGCGCGCGGCCTGCTCACGCCCCGCGCTGGCGGCGAGCCGCTGCGCCTGGACGCGCGCGCCTTCCAGCTGCTGCTGCACCTCGCCGCCCGGCCCGGCATCGTCATCAGCATCGACGAGTTGCTGGACGAGGTCTGGGCCGGCGTTGTCGTCAGCCCCGACTCGGTCTACCAGGCCATCGCCGGCCTGCGCCGCGCACTCGGCGACGACTCCAAGGAGCCGCGCTACATCGCCACCGTGCCGCGCCAGGGCTATCGCCTCGTCGCCGTGCCGCAGCCGGAAAACGCGGTGCTCGAACCTGCGGCACCGGCGCCCGCAAATGGATCGCGCCGCCGGCTGATCGGTACGGGCCTGGGCCTTGCTGCGGCCGCCGCCGGCCTCGCGCTGTGGCTGCGCCGCGAGCCGACGCCGGGTGCGCATGCCGTGGCTGTGCTGCCCTTCTCAGACCTCACCGACGCGATGGACCAGGAGCCCTTCGCCGACGGCATGACCGAGCAGATCATCGACACGCTGAGCCGCCGCCCCGGTTGGCAGGTGCCGGCGCTGTCGCGCGTGATGTTCTACAAGGGCAAGGAGGTGCCGATGGCGCAGCTGGCCCGTGATCTCGGCGTGCATCACGTGCTGGAAGGCAGCGTGCGCCGTTCGGGCGACACGCTGCGTGTCAGCGCCCGCCTCGTCAGCGCGGCCGACGGCTATGTCGTCTGGTCCGACTCCTTCGACCGCCCCGGTGCCGACCGCCTCGCCGTCCAGGCAGACGTGGCCGCCGCCATCGGCCAGGCCCTGGGCCGGACGCTCAAGGGCTGACCATTTCGAAGTAGCACTCGAAGGACGCATCCACCGCGGCGCGCCCACCGCCGATGATGTTCAGGCCCCAGGTGAAACCGTAGACATCGTCGAACGGCACGCCCCGCAACCGCGCCTGCGTCTCGCGCACCAGCGCCGGCCGCGCCGGCACATGGTTGGGCACGCTGTACATGAAGCTCACATGCCGGCGGTCCTGGGCCACGTGCAGCGCGTCGCCGGCCAGCAGCAGCGAACGCTCGCCGCCCTGCCAATGCAGCACCGTGCTGCCAGGGAAGTGGCCGGGGCAGCGCAGCAGCGTCGCGCCGCGGCCCAGGTCCAGCGTGTCGCCGCGCCAGAACTCCAGCCAGCGCGAGCTGCGGCTGACCCATTGCCGGTCGTTCTCGTGGATGAAGATGGGCACGCCGCCCAGCGCCTCGCTCCAGCGCACCATGGCCGAATAGAAATGCGGGTGCGAGATGGCGATGCGCTCCACGCCGCCGCGCCGCTTCAACTCGGCAATGGCCTCGTCCGTCACCAGCGCCGTGCTCTCCCACAGCAAGCCGGCCTCGGGGAGGTGCAGCGCGCGCTGCGGGATCGCAAAGGCCGGCGCGATGCCGATGCCGAACAGCGCGTGGTCTATCTCCAGCCGGTTGCGATGGGTGGTGGCCAGTTCCTCATGCGTCGTCCAGGCCTGGCCTTGCCAGCCGACGTACTGGCGCTCGTCGCTGCAGATGGGGCAGAGCAGCGGCGGCTGCGGGCTGGCTTCGTGCTCGCTGCCGCAGGTGCGGCACATGAAGTGGGGCATGGCGGTCTTTCGTGATTCGAGGCGGCCAGCTTAGGAAAGCCTGCCTCGCCATCACAGAGCCAAGCTCAGCGATTCAAAGGGTGCCAAGCGCCTTGGCCAGGCGCCTCACCGCCTCAGGGATGCGCGCCGCCGTGATGCTGCCGTAGCCCAGCACCAGCCCCTGCACGCCGCCGCCTTCCCCCAGCCAATAGCGGCTCAGCGGCTCGACACCCACGCCCGCCGTCCAGGCGCGGCGCGTCAATTCGTCCGCATCCACGCCAGGCAGCTCGATTGCTAGATGCAGCCCCGCGATGGCCGGGAAGATGGCCATCCGATCACCCAGATGCCGTTTCAGCATCTGTTCCAGCACACGCCGCCGCTCGGCGTATTCGCCCCGCATGCGGCGCACATGCCGCAACAGATGGCCCTCCGTGATGAAGTCCGCCACGGCCGCCTGCATCAGCGCCGGTGCGCCGAAGCCTGCCGCATGCTTGGCCGCCACCAGCGCCTCACGCGCCCAGGCGGGGGCGACGACATAGCCCAGGCGCAGCGCCGGCAGCATGCTCTTGGACAAGGTGCCGACGTAGAACACGCGGCCGTCGCGGTCCAGCGTCTTCAGTGCATCCAGCGGCCGCGACGTGAAGCGGAACTCGCCGTCGTAGTCGTCCTCGATGACGACGGCCTGCCGCACGGCAGCCCAGTTCAGCAGGTCACGCCGGCGTGCCAGCGACATCGCCATGCCCAGCGGCGACTGATGCGAGGGCGTCACGCAGACGATGCGCGCGTCTTCGGCCAAGGCGCTGACGACCAGCCCCTCGGCGTCCAGCGGCACCGGCGCGAGCTTCGCTCCCGCGCCCAGCAGCGCCGCGCGCAGCGGCGGGTAGCCGGGGTTCTCGACGGCGGCCAGCGTCTGGCCCGGCGTGACCAGCACGCGCGCGATCAGGTCGAAGGCCTGCTGCGCCCCGGCGGTGATGACGACGTCATCCGCCGTGCAGGCCACCGCGCGGGATGACGACACATGGCCGGCAATTGCCTCTCGCAGCGCCTTCAGGCCCTGGGCCTCGGGGTAGCGTGCCGGCTCGTGCGTGGCAGCCTGCAGCGCGCGCGTCTGCAGGCGGCGCAGCACGTCGAAGGGGAAGCTCGCCGTGTCCGGCAAGCCGGTCTTGAATTGATAGGCTGGTGCCGGGCCGCTGGTGAGCGGCGCCGGCCAGCCGCCGCCTTCGCCACGCAGCCAGCGGCTGTCGGCCCAGGGCGCGACGCTGGCGCGGTCCGACACGGCGACCGCGGCCCGTGGCAGCTCGGCCACGAAGCTGCCGCCTGCGCCACGCGACTCCAGCCAGCCCTCGGACGCCAGCAGCTCATAGGCCGCCACCGCCGTGTTGCGCGACACGCCCACGCTGGCCGCCAGCTCGCGCGACGAAGGCAGGCGCAGCCCCGGCGCGAGGCGGCCGCTGGCAATCGCGTCGCGCAAGGCCGCATGCAGGCTGGCCAGACGCGAGCCGCGTTCGGCGAGCTGCAGATCGAGTTCCAGGCTTGGATCCATATTTGGCGGCTGACTTGGTCCATTCAGGGAGCCATTCGGCAGCGCACTCTATCCGGCCATCAACGCCTGCTGACAAGACGCTGCATCGCGTCGTGCAGACTCATCGTATGACCCAACTCAACGAACTATTGGTTGACTGGGGCCGCGGCTGGGCCTCATCTCGCGGCACCCCCGAGCCCAAGCCGTTGGGCGACGGCGCATGGCGCATCGAGGTCGGTCTGCCCGGCCATCGCGTGCGCGACCTGCTGCCGGCCTGGCCGGTCGAGCGCATCCATGCCTGGGCGGCCGGCATCACGCAGCCGGGCACCTGGATCAAGGCCTTGGTCGACCCGGCCGAGCTGCAGTTGCCCGCCGCCTGGCAATTGCACGACACCGAGTACCTGATGGCCACGCCGCTGCAGGACGAACCAGTACCCGCCCTGGCCGCCGGGTACCACGGCGAACTGGTCCAGCATGGCCATGCCATCGACTACCGCGTGCTGACGACCGCCGGCGAACTGGCGGCGCAAGCCCGCGTGGGCCTGGCGGGCCGGCACGCGATCTTCGACCAGGTCGTCACGACGCCAGCGCACCGGCGCCTCGGCCTGGGCCGGCACGCGATGGCCCGCCTCAGCCAGGCCGCACAGGCCCGCGGCGCCGAGGCCGGCCTGCTTGTAGCGACCGAAGACGGCCGCGCGCTCTACACATCCCTGGGCTGGCGCGTCGAATCGCCAATGACTGCCGCCAGCGTTGGCGAGCCCACCTAGAGCGACGCAACCGCGCTCCCGGCTTGGCTCCATGCTTTATGGCCGACTTGGCTCTTTTATGGAGCCATCCAGGCAGGCACTCTAGAGACCTGCTTCAAGGAGACATCGCATGAACACAATGACGACAACGCTCGACGGCCTACAGGCCCATGTCCAGCCCCATGTCACCGCCGCGCTGCAACGCGCCGGGCTGGACGCCTGGATTCCCGAGGGTGAGGGCAAGTGGTCGCTGCCGCTGCAGTTCTTGCCCGACGGCGGCGGCTGGGTAGAGCTGATGCGACTGGCGCCTGGCAGCCAGCTCACGCTGCACCGCCACCATGGCGAGGTGCACGGTCTCAACTTGCAAGGCCAGCGGCGCTTGGACGACGGTCGCATCATCGCCACGGGTGACTACGTCTACGAGCCCGAGGGCAACATCGACAGCTGGGCGGCGGTGGGCGACGAGGTGGTGGTGCTGCACGTCGTCGTGCGTGGCGACGTGGACTATGTCAGCGCCGACGGCACAGTGCGACAGCACATCACGACGGCCGACCGCATCGCCGACTACCGCGCGTTCTGCGCGGCTCGTGGCCTGATTCCTCGGTTGGCCCCGACCGCCTGAGCCGTCGACTCCACGAGCGCGTTACGTACACGGAGCCTAAAACACCACCTCGGCGCGCAGCCCGCCTTCAGGCCGGTTACTCAGCACCAGCACCGCGCCCTGCCGCCGCACGAGCTGCTGCGCGATATACAGACCCAGCCCCGTACCGCCGGTCTGGCGGTTGCGTGATCCTTCAACGCGGCGGAAGGGCTGGCGCACGCGCTCCAGCTCGGCCTCGGGGATGCCGGGGCCGTTGTCTTCCACCACCAGCCGCGTGACACCAGCCGACAGGTCGACGCTGACCTGGGCCGTGCCGGCATAGCGCAGCGCATTGCCCACGAGGTTGTCGACGACGCGGCGCAGGGCCACGGGGTCGGCGCTGATGACGGCGGGCGGGCCCTCGAAACTGACGGTCGCGCCGGTCTCGGCCAGATCGTCGACGGCCGACTGAGCCAACGCCGACAGGTCCACGCGCTGCAGCTCCATGACCGAAGCCGGGCGGAACACCTCGATGACGCTCTCCACGAGACGGTTCATCTCGCGCAGGTCGTCGATGCAACGCTCGCGCACCTTGGCCTCCACCTCGCCCGTCTCCAGCCGCAGCCGCATGCGGGTCAGCGGCGTGCGCAGGTCGTGGGAGATGGCGGCCATCATCAGGCCGCGTTCCTCGAACTGGCCACTCAGCTCGGCCGCCATGCGGTTGAACACGGCGGCAGCGTCGCGCACCTCGCGCGTGCCTTCAGCCTCGTTGAGTTCGGGCACCGGCCGCCCCTGGGCGAGGGCCGGCGTCAGCCCCTGCGCCGCGCTGACGAGGCGGCGCACGGGCTGGGCCAGCCAGCGCGAACCCCACCACGCCGCCAGCGCGATCAACACCAGGCGCACGCCATAGTCCACCAGGCTGGAACGCCAGGGCAGGTTGGGCGGCAGGGACGGGAAGGTGGGCATGCGCCCCGGCATGCCCACCGACATGCCGCCATTGGGTTCGCGGCGCGGCGGCGGGCCGGCATCGTCAAAGCCACCACGAGGCGGCGGCATCGGGCCTGCGCCGTCGGCATGCATGGGGGGCGGCCCGGGGCGATTGCCCATGCCAGGGCCGATGCCGGGGCCTTGAAGCGTCTGCGACACCAGGCTCCAGGCGGCCAGATGGCTCAGGGCCAGCGCGGCCCACATCAGCAGGAACAGCCGCAGCCCGAGCCGGTCCCAATTGCGCCACGACTTCAGCACGGGCTCACCTCGGCATCGAACAGATAGCCCTCCCCGCGCACGGTGCGAATCACCGCGGGCTCGCGCGCCGTGTCGCCGAGCTTGGCGCGCAGGCGCGACACGGCCAGGTCGATGCTGCGGTCGTTGACCTCGACGCCGGGCGCGCGCGTCAGCTCGATGAGCTGGTCGCGGTTCAGCACGCGGCCGGGCCGCTGCACGAAGGCGGCGAGCAGCCGGAACTCGGCGCTGGACAGCGCGATGCCGACGTCATCGGCGTTGATGAGCTGGCGCGTCATGCGGTCGAAGCGCCAGCGGCCGAAGCGCAGCGTGCGGGTGTCGTCGTCCACCGCGGTGGCCTGGCCCTTGTGCGCGCGCCGGATCAGGGCCTGCAGCCGCGCCACCAGCTCGCGCGGCTCGAAGGGCTTGGCCAGGTAGTCGTCGGCGCCCAGCTCCAGGCCGACGACGCGGCTCATCGTGTCGCCACGCGCCGTCAGCATCAGCACCGGCGGCGCATCGGCCTGGGTGGAGAGCCAGCGCAGCAGCGCCAGGCCGTCCTCGCCGGGCAGCATCAGGTCGAGCACGATGACGTCGACCTTGTGCGAACCCGCCAGCACCCGCCGCATTGCCCCGCCGTCCGCCGCTGCACTGATCTGCCAGCCATAGCCCTGGAGATAGGCCGTCAGGCTGGTGCGGATCTCGGCATCGTCATCGACGACGAGGCAATGTCCATTCATGCAGAGATTCCCACTTTCAATCGAGCCACGTAGCCGGCACTGACCGAGCCCGTCACGGTGGCGAGCTGGGTGGTGTAGCCGTCGCTGAAGATGCCGTCGGTCGACAGGCTGATGGCATTGTTGTTGGCCGCGCTGTTGCCGTAGCCGCTGGTGGCGTAGACGGCGCTGTTGGCGTCCGACGGGAAGCACAGCTGCGAGGTGCGCAGCTTGTTGTTCCAGTTGGTGGCCGTCGTCGTGCTGCGGTAGACCTCGAAATGGATGTGCGGCACGCGGCCCGAATAGCAGCCCGGGTAGATGGTCTGGAACGTGGCCGTGCCGTCGGTGGCGGTGGCCTGCACGCCGCGCAGGTAGTTCTCGGCGGTCACGCCGCTGGAGTACATGGAATAGCGGCCCAGGGCATCGCAATGCCAGAGGTAGATGGCATAGCCGGACAGATCGGCGCACGACGCGTTCGTGTTCACGAGCTCGATGATGACCTGAAGCGGCACGCCTGTGGCAACGCCGCTGGCGCCACCGATGCTGGAGCGGATGTCGCTGCGCACGACGCCCGACAGCGCCAGTACGTTGGCAACGCCGCCGTTGGCGGTGTTGGAGCCGTCGCCCGGATAGGGGCCTTCGGTCTCGGACGGGATGACGGAGCAGCTGCTCGTCGTGGTGCTGCCGCCGCCGCTGGAAGACCCCGAGGAACCCGAGGATGAGTCGCTCGCCGTCGCGCTGCTGCCGCCACCGCCGCAGCCGGCCAGCGCCAACGCGCCGGCGCCGGTCAGCGACGCGGCACCCGCGCCCAGCAGCCAGCGCAGCGCGACGCGCCGCTCGAAGGCCTGCTGGTGCAGGCGGCTCAGGTCATGGGCCAGGCCCAGGTCGTGGTCATGCTTGGAGTCTTGATCGTGGTGCATTGCGTCTGTCCTTGAGAGGTCGGATGCAGGCATTGCACCGCCGCGATGTATCGGGCGGATCGGCAGATTGTGTCGGGGTCGAAATACGGCGGGGGTTGCTTTTGCGTAGAGCGCGTCTGCTCGATGCATTGCCGGGAGTCCCGCCCGGCGGCGGGGTAACTTTCTTCTGCGGCGCCAGAAGAAAGTTACCAAAGAAGAGGCGCTGAACCGCACTCCATCGCGACGACGCCAGGAGCGTCGCGCGAAAACAGCCGGGGGTATTTCGGGACGAAGCGAACCGCTTCGCTCTCGCTGCTGTCCCTATCACCAGCGCCATCCAGCTCACCACCTGCCCGCTTAACGCCGGCTGCACGCCGGGCTCACGAAAAATGCGAAGACAGCGTCGCTCGAGCGACGCGATCACCGCCAGCACCCCGCGGGCGTCGCCCCAGCGACGCGGTATTCCTGGTGAGTTCGGCGTGCAGCCGACGTTAGGCGGCGTGAAGTGGGCGCCATGGCGCTCGTCACAAGGACAGCAGCGAGAGCGCAGCGGCTCGCGCCTGCGCGCAACGCCTCCGTCGCTTTGCCCCCTGCACACGGCACTTGGTGCTCGTGTGCGGTTCAGCGCCTCTTCTTTGGTGACTTTCTTCTGGCGCCGCAGAAGAAAGTTACCCGCCCGCCGGGGCGGATTCCCGGCGCGATGCACACAAGCGATCAGGACAACCGCAAAAGCATCCCAAACTAACTCACCCCAGGATCAACTGCAACGACCCCTGCAACGCCTGAATCAACGCCTCCAACGCCTGCAACAACCTCTCGCTGCCCTGATGCATCCGCTGCACCGCATCCCCCTGTTCCACGCGCAACCCACGCAGCAGCAACAGCCAGGCCTCATCGACATCCTTGAAGGCGGGCTGCAGAGCCGGGCCGGCCAGCGGCGCGGCGCGCACCTGTTCGTAGGCCTTGATGAACTCGTCCAGGCCTGCCGCCAAACCGCTGGCGTCGTGGCCCGGCATGACCTGCGCCAACAAGCCCTCCTTGGCCAGGCGCTGGCTCAACAGCCGCAGCCGCGTGACCTGGGCCAGCAGCCCGACGGGGCGCTGACCGGCGCGCTCCGAGAGCCGCGCCACCAGCGTCTCGCTGCTCTCCAGCAGGCGCTGCGCGGCACGGTCGCTGCGCGCCAGGTCGGGCTGGCGGTTGGCAAGCGCCGCGTCCAGCTGCGCCCAGGCGGCAGACACCGCGGCCAGTTCCTCGGCCAGATCCTGGCGCAGCAGCTCGCCCAGCCGCGCCAGGTTGGCGGCAACGCGTTCGGCCGAAGCATCCAGCAGCGCCTGGGCCTCGCGGCGCTCCGGCGGGGCGAGGCGCGGCCACTGGCGCAGGGCCTGCAGCTTGACGAGACGCTGGCTCAACATGCGCTGGGCCCCGGCGCGCTCCAGCGCCTCGGCCAGCTCCGAGGTGTGCACGACGCCACGCGCCACTTCCGGCAACTTGGACTGGGTCTGCATCGCGGTGTTGCGCAACAACGCAAAGGCGGCAGCCTCGTCGATGCCACGCGCCTGCATCAGCAGGCCCTTGGCGCGCTCCGTCCACTTGCGCTCGTCGAGCTTGGCTTGGGCGGCGCTGTCGCGCGCCTGCAGCTGGGCGGCCAGGTCGCCCGCCCACAGCAGGGCCTGGTCCAGCGTGTCGGCGGCCACGTCGACGGGCAGCCAGAGCAGCGCGCCGCGGGCCAGCAGCGCGCGCCGCTCCTCGGCGCTGAGCACCGGCGACAGCAGCACCACCGGCAGCGCCCAGGCCCCTTGCGAGTGCAATAAATGCTCCAAGGCGGTGCGATCTGGGCACCACAGCAGGCCAAGACCCGGCCCGACGGCGGGCGCGGCGAGATCCGCAACGGTGCACGCCACCCATCCACAGGCCCGCAATTCGGCGCTCTGGGGCGGCTCGGCGGGGCTGCAGATCAGCGTGCGGCTCTCGATGAAAACAGGGGTGTCGGTCATGGCTCGGAGAAATACGCCCCAAAAAGGCGCAAGAAACAGGCCAACGGGCCGGGCATGGGGTTTGCAAGTATCGGAGCGTGGTGCTCGCAATGGTGCGGGTGCCGTCCCACTGCATGTCCCGCGCCGCCCAGGCACGCGATCGGTGGGTCGGCGCGGGCGTGGCAGCCAGCCCGATAGAGCCCCACGATGTCCGCACTGCAAAACTTCAAACGAGCCGGCCACAGCCCCACGCTGTTCGCCGCCTTCCTGTATTTCGCATTTTCCTGCTGCATCTGGGTGCTCAACGGTGCGCTGGCCCCCTTCATCAGCGAGGCCTACAACCTGACGCCGGCCCAGAAGGGTCTGATGCTGTCCATCCCGATCATGGCCGGCGCGCTGATGCGCTTCCCGCTGGGCATCCTGTCACAGTACATCGGCCGCAAGAACGCGACGCTGGTGGAGATGGGCCTGATCGCCGTGGCCATGCTCTACGGCTACTTCATGGTGAAGAGCTACGACGACATGCTGGCCATGGGCGTGCTGCTGGGCATCGCCGGCGCCAGCTTCGGCGTGGCGTTGAGCCTGGGTTCGGGCTGGTTCCCGCCGCAGTACAAGGGCCTGGCGATGGGCCTGGTGGGCGCGGGCAATGTCGGCACGGCGGTGTCGGTGCTGGTGGCCCCGCCGCTGGCCCAGGCCTTCGGCTGGCAGACGGTCTACGCCTTCGCGGCCGGCGCCATCCTGATCCCGATGGCCGTCATGATCGTCTTCGCCAAAGAGCCGCCCGACGTGGACTCGCACGCCTCGCTGCGCGAACACGCGGCCTGCCTGTTCGAGAAGGACGGCTGGGCGTTCAGCCTGATCTACGGCGTGACCTTCGGCGGCTTCATCGGCCTCATCACCTTCCTGCCGACCTACTACTACGACCAGTTCAGCGTCTCCAAGGTGCAGGCCGGGCAGCTGACGATGCTGGCGGCCTTCATGGGCGCAGCGGTGCGCGTCGTCGGCGGCTGGCTGTCGGACCGCTGGGGCGGCGTCAACATGCTGACCGTGGTACTCGTCGTCGTCGCGATCACGTTGACGCTGATCGGCATGAGCAGCGGCTCGCTGGTGCTGACGACGCTGCTGCTCATCGTCTGCTTCGCGGCGCTCGGCGCCGGCAACGGCGCGCTGTTCCAGCTGGTGCCGCTGCGCTGGCCCGCGGCCACGGCCGTGGCCGGCTCGATGATCGGCGAGATCGGCGCCCTGGGTGGCGGCCTGGTGCCCAACCTGATGGGCCTGTCCAAGCAGCACGCCGGCACCTACATGTGGGGCTTCGTCGTCTTCGCCGTGCTGGCCGTGCTGATGCTGGGTGTCATGCGCGTCATGCAGATCCGCTGGACGCGCACCTGGGCCGAGAAGGGTGGCCGCGCGCGCCACGCAGCTGCCAAAGCCGCGGATGCGGAGCCGGTGAACTACCAGCGCGTCTGAACGCAAGCCGGCCCGGTGCCGGCAGCAAGGTCAGGGCCCCAGGAACTTTGCGGTTCCCCGGGGCCTTGGTGTTTGCAAGGGTCAGCGCGGCAAGAACGCCAGCCAGGCGATCAGCAGCAGATTGAGCAGCACCGACACGCCCAGGGCGATATGCCAAACGCTTACCGCCTCGCGTGCAGCCTTGGGCGGGCGAGCCGAAGCGGGCTGATCGCGCGCGGCCAGGCGCTCCAGCGCAAGCAGGAACTCGTCGGCCGTTTCGAAGCGCAGCTTGGCCTCACGCGCCACCGCGCGCATGACGAGCCGGTCCAGCGGCATCGGCACGCTGGGCTGCAGGCGGCTGACGCTGGCGGGCTCGCGGCGGTAGCGGGCGAGCTGGTAGGGCTCGATCTCGCCGTAGGGCAGGCGGCCGGTCAGGGCCTGGTAGAGCGTGACGCCCAGCGCAAAGAGGTCAGAGCCCACGCCGGGCGGCTGCGGTGGATCCTGCCATTGCTCGGGGTTGATGTAGCTCGGCGTGCCGGCATGCAACTCGTGTGAGGCCGCCGGCGCGCGCGGGCTGAGCGCCACGCCGAGATCAAGTACGCGCCACTGGCCGTCGTCGCCGAAGTGCAGGTTGGCAGGCTTGATGTCGCGATGCACGACGCCGGCCGCGTGCAGCAGGCTCAAAGACCGTGTGACGGCACCACCCAGCGCCAGCGCCTGGGCGGTGTCCAGCGGACCCTTGGCGAGCAGTTGCTCCAAGGTATGGCCACCATGCCAGTCGAACACGGCGTAGAAGTGGGTCGCGCCGTCCGCCGGCGGGTGCACGCGCACGAAGCCGCTCTCGCCGCCACGGCGCCGGTGCCGCGGCGCCTCGGCCAGGCGCAGGCCCAGCCAGATCTCATGGGCCAGCATGGCGCGTTCTTCGGGGTCGTCGGCGCGGCCGGGGCGCAGCATCTTCAGCGCGACGAGCCGGCCGCTGGCAACCTCGCGTGCCTGCAGCAGACGGTGCACGCCGTTGTCAGCGACCAGCGCCGTGACCTGGTAGCCGTCCAGCACCGCACCAACACCGAGCGGGCCGGGGCTGGGCAGCGTACGGCCCAGGGCCGCGAGGTCGGCCAAGCCCGGGTCGGCCAGGTCCTTCACATCCAGCACGAGGGCCGTCGCGTTGTCATGGCTGCCGGCGGCCAGGGCCGCGGCGGTCAGCGCGTCGGCCACGGCCTGGGCCCCCGGCGTGGTGCGCAACAGGTCGGCAATCTGGCGGCCGCGCAAGCTTCCGTGCACGCCGTCGCTCGTCAGCAGCAGGCGGTCGCCCACCTTCAGCTCGCCGGCGCTGTGGTCCAGGCGCAGCGCGTCGTCCAGGCCCAGCGCGCGCGTCAGGCCGGCGAAGTCGCGGCGTTCCATGCGGTGGTCCTGGGTCAGCAACAGGCATTGGCCATCGCGCAGCAGCCAGGCCCGGCTGTCACCGACATGGGCCAGCGCGTAGCGGCGGCCGCGCAGCGCGAGCGCCGTCAACGTCGTCAAGGCCTCGCGCGGTTGGCCGTCGGCACCGGGGCGGCGGTTGTGCGCTGCCAACCAGGCGTTCTGGTGGCCTAGCAGGCGGTCCAGCGCAACGCTGGTGTCCCAGTCGGCCGGCACCGCGTGGAAGTCGCGCAGCAGACTCATCACGGAGGTCTGCGCGGCCATCAGGCCTTCACTGCCCGACCCTTCACCGCCGCTGACGCCATCGGCCAGAGCCGCCACCCAGCCGCGCTCGGCCTCGTGCGAGGCCGGCGCCTGCACGCCGGCGAAGTCTTCATTGCGCGGGCGCTTGCCTTGCAGGCTGGACAGGCCGGTGTCGAGTTCGAAGCGCATGCGCGTAAGTGGATCACCTCCGGAGCGTCGCTCGCAGATGGTGCATTTTTTGGGGTGAGTGCACCCGCACCGGGATAGCGAACGCTTCGGCGTGGGGCGCCGCTGGGCGTTTGAGGTTGATTTCTCACGCTGCGGCAGGTCTGGAGGCCAGCTTCATCGCTGGCACATGGCTTGCAAAGCAATTGGCAGGCCACTTAGGAGTCCGGCATGAAGAAGATGAAGCTCGTGATGGTGGGCAACGGCATGGCCGGTGTTCGCACACTGGAGGAGCTGCTCAAGATCGCGCCCGACCTCTACGACATCACCGTCTTCGGCGCCGAGCCCCATCCCAACTACAACCGCATCCTGCTCAGCCCCGTGCTGGCCGGCGAGCAGACGATCGACGAGATCATCCTGAATCCGCTGTCCTGGTATGCGGAACACGGCATCACCCTGCACCTGGGCAAGACGGTCACCGAGATCGACCGCGTGCGCCGCCGCGTCATCGCGGCCGATGGCACCACCGCCGAGTACGACCGCCTGTTGATCGCCACCGGCTCGAATCCCTTCATCCTGCCGGTGCCGGGCAAGGAGCTGGACGGCGTCATCGCCTACCGCGACATCGCCGACACCAACACGATGATCGACACGGCCACCAAGTACAAGCACGCCGCCGTCATCGGCGGCGGCCTGCTGGGGCTGGAAGCCGCCAACGGGCTGATGCTGCGCGGCATGCAGGTGACGGTGGTCCACCTGGTCGACACGCTGATGGAACGCCAGCTCGACGGCGTGGCCGGCGACCTGCTGCGCAAGTCCCTGGTCGACCGCGGCCTGAACTTCATGCTCGGCGCGCAGACCCAGGAGCTGGTGGCCGGCCCCTCGGGCCGCGTGCAGGCCATCAAGCTGAAGGACAAGGACGGCCAGGTCATCGACGTGCCGGCCGACCTCGTCGTCATGGCCGCCGGCATCCGCCCCAACACCGGGCTGGCCGAGAAGGCCGGCCTGCATTGCAGCCGCGGCATCGTCGTTACCGACACGATGCAGACCGTCACCGACCCGCGCGTCTACTCGGTGGGCGAGTGCGCGGCCCACCGCGGCATCGCCTACGGCCTGGTCGCGCCGCTGTTCGAGCAGGGCAAGGTCTGCGCGACCCACCTGGCCCAGTTCGGCATCGGCCGCTACCTGGGGTCGTCGGTCAGCACCAAGCTCAAGGTCACGGGCATCGACCTCTTCAGCGCCGGCAACTTCACCGGCGGCGCGGGCACGGAAGAGATCGTCATGAGCGACCCCTTCGCCGGCGTCTACAAGAAGCTCGTCATCCAGAACGACCAGCTCGTCGGCGCCTGCCTGTACGGCGACACGGTGGATGGCGGCTGGTATTTCAAGCTGCTGCGCGAGGGCCGCAAGATCGGCGACATCCGCGACAAGCTGATGTTTGGCGAGGCCGGCGCCAACATCGGCGACGTGGGCCACCAAGGCGTCAGCCGTGCGGCCTCGATGGCCGACACCGACGAGGTCTGCGGCTGCAATGGCGTCAGCAAGGGCAGCATCTGCAAGGCCATCCGCGACAAGGGCCTGTTCACGCTGGACGAGGTGCGCAAGCACACCAAGGCGAGTGCCTCCTGCGGCAGCTGCACCGGCCTGGTCGAGCAGCTCATCATGTTCACGGCCGGCGGCGACTACTCGGCCACGCCGAAGAAGAAGGCCATCTGCGCCTGCACCGACGCCAGCCACCAGGACGCGCGCGACACCATCGCCAAGGCCCACCTGCTGACATCCGCCGAGGTCTTCCGCGCACTCGACTGGAAGACGCCCAACGGCTGCGCCACCTGCCGCCCGGCCATCAACTACTACCTGATCTCGACCTGGCCCAAGGAGGCCGTGGACGACCCGCAGAGCCGCTTCATCAACGAGCGCTCGCACGCCAACATCCAGAAAGACGGCCGCTACTCGGTCATCCCGCGCATGTGGGGCGGCGAGACGACGAGCTCCGAGCTGCGCCGCATTGCCGACGCGGTGGACAAGTACCAGATCCCCACCGTCAAGGTCACTGGCGGCCAGCGCATCGACCTGCTGGGCGTGAAGAAGGAAGACCTCGTCAACGTCTGGAAGGACATTGGCATGCCCTCGGGCCATGCCTATGCCAAGGCGCTGCGCACGGTGAAGACCTGCGTGGGTAGCGAGTGGTGCCGCTTCGGCACGCAGGACAGCACGCAGATGGGCAAGGACCTGGAGCGGGCGCTGTGGCGCATGTATGCCCCGCACAAGGTCAAGATCGCCGTGTCGGGCTGCCCGCGCAACTGCGCGGAGGCCGGCATCAAGGACGTCGGCGTCATCGGCGTCGACTCGGGTTGGGAGATCTACGTGGCCGGCAACGGCGGCATCAAGACCGAGGTGGCCGAGTTCTTCTGCAAGCTCAAGACACCGGAGGAAGTGCTGGAGTACAGCGGCGCCTTCCTGCAGCTCTACCGCCTGGAGGGCTGGTATCTGGAGCGCACGGTGCACTACGTCGCCCGCGTGGGGTTGGACCACGTGAAGAAGAAGATCCTCGAGGACGCCGACAACCGCAAGGCGCTGTGGGCGCAACTGCAGTTCAGCCTGGATGGCGAACCCGACCCCTGGTTCGATTTCGGCCCCGCGCATGTCGACCTGCGGCAGTTCGAGAAGGTCGGTGCGTGATGTTGAATCGACGCCGTCTTTTCATCGCGGGCCTGGGCGCCTCCAGCCTTCCGGTGCTGGCCCAGGGCCGCATCAACCAGCTCGGCGAGGCCATCGACAAGGCCGGCGCCCAGCGCATGCTGAGCCAGCGCATGGGCAAGGCCTGGCTGGGCCAGCTGCGCCCCGAGCTGGCGCCGCGCGCGCGGCAGGTGCTGGCCACCAGCGAGGCCCGCTTTGAGCGCCAGCTGAGCGAACTGCTTGCCTTCGCGCCCACGCCAGAGATCGCCGGCAGCTACAAGGCCATGCAGCACCGCTTTGGTGACTACCGCGCGCTGTTGCAGAGCAAGCCCACCCGCGAGCGCATCGACGAACTGCTGCAGACCTCGGGGGAGGTTCTCAGCCTCGCGCAGATCGCCACGGGCCAGCTGCAACAGCGCTCCGCCGCGGCGACCGCCATGCTCATCAACATGTCGGGCCGGCAACGCATGTTGTCGCAGCGCCTGGCCCTCTTCTTCCTGGCGGGCCAGCAGGGCGCACGGCCCGAGCTGGTGGGTAAGGAAACGGCCAAGGCCCGCACCGAATTCGAGACCGCGCTGCGCGTGCTGAGCTCGGCCCCCGAGGTGACACCGGCCATCCACGACAACCTGGAGCTGGCGCGCAACCAGTGGGTCTTCCTGCAATCGGCGCTGGCCGGTGAGAGCCAGGGCCCGCAGGCGGCCAATGACGTGTTCGTGGCGAGCGAGAACCTGCTCGCCGTCATGGAAACCGTGACCGGGCAGTTCGCCCGCCAACTGGGGTGACGACGATGGACGACTGGACCCGCATCTGTGCACTGCAGGACATCCCCGTGCTCGGCTCGCGCCGCGTGCAGCGCCGCGCTGGCGTGGACGTGGCGCTGTTCCGCAACACCGAAGACGACGTCTTCGCGCTGCTGGACCGCTGCCCCCACAAGGGCGGCCCCTTGAGCCAGGGCATCGTCTTTGGCAAGAGCGTGGCCTGCCCGTTGCACAACTGGACGATCGGCCTCGCCGATGGCTGCGCCCGCGAACCCGACGAGGGCTGCACGCCGGCCTTCCGCGTGAAGCTGGAGGGCGGCGATGTCTTCCTGCTGCAAGCCGAGCTGGACACCTTGGCCCTGGACCTGGCCGCGCCTGTGGCCGGGCCGAAGATTTCTATTGCGGTGGCGTAGAGGCTGACGAATCAGCCGAGTTAGAAGAATATGAGCGAGACAAAGTCCACCTGCCCTTACTGCGGCGTCGGCTGCGGAGTCGTCATCGAGCATGACGACACGCAGATCACCGGCGTGCGCGGCGACCCCGACCACCCGGCCAACTTCGGGCGCCTCTGCACCAAGGGCACCAACCTGCACCTGACGGCCACGCCCGTCGTCATCCAGCACCAACGCCAACGCGAGCCGATGAAGCGCGCGGCCCGTGGTGGCCAGACCGAGGTCATCGACTGGGATGCCGCCAACCGCGAGATCGCCGACAAGCTGCTGGCCATCCGCGCCGAGCACGGCCCCGAGGCCATCGGCGTCTACATCTCCGGCCAGCTGCTGACCGAGGACTATCACGCGTTCAACAAGCTGGCCCGCGCCGTCATCGGCACGCCGCACATCGACTCCAACTCGCGGCTGTGCATGAGCTCGGCCGTCGTCGGCTACAAGCAGGCGCTGGGCGCCGACGCGCCGCCCTGCAGTTACGAAGACATCGAGCTGGCCGACTGCATCCTCATCAGCGGCGCCAACCCGGCCTGGGCCCACCCCATCCTGTTCCGCCGCCTCGAAGCCGCGCGCACGAACAAGCCGGGCCACAAACTCATCGTCATCGACCCGCGCCGCACCGAGACGGCCGAGCTGGCCGACCTGCACCTGCAGATCCGCCCCGGCACCGACGTGGCGCTGTGCCACGGCCTGCTGCATGCCGTCATCTGGCAGGGTTGGACCGCAGGCGACTTCATCGCCGAATCCACCGAGGGCTTCGACGCGCTGAAGGAGCTCGTCCGCGACTGGGCACCGGCCCGCGCCGCCCAGGTCTGCGGCTTGAACGAAGCCGACATCTGGCAGGCCGCCGAATGGTTCGCGACCTCACCGGCCTCACTCAGCCTTTACTGCCAGGGCCTCAACCAGAGCAGCAGCGGCACGGCCAAGAACACCGCCCTCATCAACCTGCACCTGGCCACCGGCCAGATCGGCAAGCCCGGCGCCGGCCCCTTCTCGCTGACCGGCCAACCCAACGCCATGGGCGGCCGCGAGAGCGGCGGCATGGCCACGCTGCTGCCGGGCCATCGCGACCCGGGCAAGGCCGAGGACTGGGCCGAGATCGAATCACTCTGGGGCGTACCTGACCTGCCCGGCAAGCGCGGCCACACGGCCGTTGAAATGTTCGAGGCCGCTGCGCGCGGCGAGATCAAGGCGCTGTGGATCGCCTGCACCAACCCGGCCCAGTCCATGCCCGACCAGGCCACCGTGCGCAAGGCGCTGGAGCGCTGCGAGCTGGTCATCCTGCAGGAAGCCTTTGCCCACACGGCCACGGCCCGCTACGCCGACTACCTGCTGCCCGCCGCCACCTGGGGCGAGAAAGAAGGCACCGTCACCAACAGCGAGCGCCGCATCAGCCGCGTGCGCTCGGCCGTGCCGGCGGCGGGTGAGTCCCGCGCCGACTGGCGCATCGTGCGCGACATCGCCGCGCTGATCGACGCCGGCCTGGAGCGTGCGCCGCGCCTCAATGCCGCCACCGCCGAAGACCTCTGGCTCGAACACCGCGACGCCACGCGCGGCCGCGACCTCGACATCACCGGCCTCAGCTGGGTGACGCTGGACACCGAAGGCCCGCAGCAGTGGCCCTTCGTCACCGGCCCGACGGCACGGCTCTACACCGATGGCCGCTTCGCCACCGCCGACGGCCGCGCGCGCTTCATCACCAAGCCCTACCAGGCCACAGCCGAGACGGCCAGCCCCAAACGGCCATTTGCTTTGACCACGGGCCGCATGCGCGACCAGTGGCACGGCATGAGCCGCAGCGGCAGCGTGCCGCGCCTGTTCGCCCACGAGGGCAAGCCGCTGGTGCGCGTGAACCCCAGCGACGCCGCCCGCCGCAAGCTGGCCGACGGCGAACTCGTCCACGTGCGCTCGCGCCGCGGCGAGGTGGTGCTGCAGCTCAAGCTCGACGAGAACGTGCCGCTGGCCGGCGCCGACATCGCCATACACTGGGGCGACGAATTCATCGGTGCCCAGTTCGGCGTCAACGCCGTGACGCAAGGTGCCTTCTGCCCCGATTCCAAGCAGCCCGAGCTGAAGTTCAGCGCCGTGGCCATCGAGCCGGCCGACCTGCCCTGGCGCCTCAGCGCCTGCGCCTGGGTCGCGCCTGAAGACGGCCCGCGCCTGCGCGAGCAGCTGCGTGCGCTGATGCCACGCTTCGGCTATGCGCATTGCCTGCCCGAACCCGCGAGATCCGATCACGGCGAGCAGGTTGGCTGGGCCTTCGAGGCCGCCTGCGCCGAGACGCCCGCGCCCGAACTGGTCGACGAGCTGGCCGCCGTGCTGGGCCTGAACAGCCCCGCCGTGCTGCGCTATGCCGACGCCCAGCGCGGCCGCCTGCGCCTGCTCAACCTGGATGGCGACGACCTGCAGGCCGCACCGTTGCAAGCTCTGCTGCGCGTGGGCCAGCACGACGAAGGCGCTTGGCTCGTCGACCTCTGGCGCGAGCGCACGGCCGCATCCACCGTCGGCCGCTGGCTGCTGTCGCCCGGCGCGCCGCCCACCAACACCATGGCCGCCAGCCCGCAGGTCTGCAACTGCTTCGACGTGCGCGAGGACGTCATCCGCCTGACGCTGTCGCGCTGCAGCGGCAGCCCCACCGAACGCCTGGCCCAGCTGCAAGCCGAGAAGCGCTGCGGCACGCAATGCGGCTCCTGTCTGCCGACGCTGCGCCGCCTGGTCAACACCACTCCCGAGGAGATCCCCGCATGAGCACCCAAGTTGTCTCGCTCGTCGGCGCCGGCCCTGGCGACCCCGAACTCCTGACCGTCCGCGCGCTCAAGCGCATCGAAGGCGCCGATGTCGTGCTGGCCGACGACCTGATCGACCCGCGCGTGCTGGCTCTCGTGAAAGGCCGGCTGCTGCGCGTCGGCAAGCGCGGCGGCTGCATCAGCACGGACCAACACTTCATCCACGCGCTGATGATCCGCGAGGCCCGTGCCGGCCACCGTGTGGTGCGCCTCAAGGGCGGTGACCCCTTCGTCTTCGGCCGTGGTGGTGAAGAGGTCGACGCGCTGCGCGAGGCCGGCTTGGACGTCGAAGTGGTGAGCGGGCTGACCAGCGGCATCGCCGGCCCCGCGGCCGTCGGCATCCCGGTGACGGACCGCCGCGCCTCGCCCGGCGTCATCCTCGTCACCGGCCACCCCGGCGAAGGTCGCGCCGAGCCCGACTGGGCTGCGCTGGCCCGCACCGGCCTGACGCTGGTGATCTACATGGGTGTGGCCCGCGCGGCCGACATCACGGCCAAGCTGATCGCTGCCGGTTTGAAGGCCGACCTGCCCGCAGCCATCGTCAGCGCCGCGCACACGGCGCAGCAGCGCCACGCGGTGACGACCCTGGCCGACCTCCCCGACTGCATCGCCCGCGAAGGGCTGAAGAGCCCGGCGCTGCTGGTCGTCGGCGAGGTGGCGGCACACGCGGCCGTGGCCCAGGCCTGGCCCGAGGTTATGGCTGGTTGACGCAAAGTGATGGCCGGTTGAGCCGCCGTGTCCCCGGCCGGGGACAGCCCTGCGGAACAGGACACGACTTCATCCCCCAGTCGAGGATGGCGCCGCTGCGCGGTGCGCCGCACACTGCCGGCCCCAACCACATGGAGGCCTACATGAAGCTGCCCTTGCCTGCCGCAGCCGCCCTCGCCGGCGCTGCCCAGGCCCAGATCGACATCGACGCGACCCGCCACGGCGGCGCTTTTTCGAGCGACCTGGCGACCCTGTTCCGCTCGATCACGCCCGTCACCCACTCCGACGGCGAACCACCGCAATTGTTCAGACTGAAGACCGCACCACCACCCCAAGGGACGGCGCCCGCACGGGGGGGAAGCATGATGAGCCTCAACTGAGCCTGCGTTCGACGGCTGCGGCGCTGGCCGCCGCCGAGCAGCAACGCGTCACGGGTTGAGCCAGATCACGCGGCTGCTCCAGCGCTGTCCCTCGGATGTGTAGACCTGGCGCAGCAGCAGCGCGCGGTCGTCCAGGAACACGATCTCGCCCGAGGGCGCCGAATTCTCCGCAGACAGCAGCACACGGCGCTCGAGTGCCGCCTCACCACGCCGGAAGACGTGCAGCTTGATCGGGCGCCAGCTGTCAGCGCCGCTGGGCGGCGTCACGGCGTTTTCGGGCTCGTAGCCCCACCGCAGCAAGGCTTGGCCACTCAGCACGGGCTGGGGAGCGCTGACCGGATCGACCAGGCCAGGCAGGATGCTGTAGGCCGTGAAATGCCCCACGCCGTCGAGGCCGACGAGGTTCAGGCTGTCGTCGATCCAGGAGAAGCCGGGGGTCCACCAAACCGCCGCGCCCGCGGCGGAGCCTCGCAGGTCCACCAACGGGGAGCTGCCGACGCCGTCGGTGATGGGCGTACCACGCTGCACTTGCCCGTTGACCGACACGCGCGCGGTCAGCAGTTGCTGCACGCCGGACACCGTCTGGGCCCAGCCCACGACCACGCTGCCGTTGACAACCGCAACGGTGGGCAACGTGCGCAGGAAGCCATCGGCCTCGTTGTACGCCAACAGGATCGGGGCGGTGACGGGCTGACCGCTGGTATCGAAGCCGCGCACGACGACACCATCGCGGAAGGTGGCCCGGCCGTCGGGCAGCGTGACCCGATCCTGGCGGATCGCCGAGACCCACAGCGACTGCGCGTCGGCCGCGAGCTGGAAGCTGCGCAGGTTGACCACCACGGCCGGATCGCCACCCATGTCGAGGCGCTGGGCGTCGGCCGTCAGCGGGCCGCCGCGCGCGTCCAGGCGCTGGATGGAGAAGCTGCCGTCCGTGGGTTCCCAGGCAACGAAGCCGCTGCCCAGCGTGCTGAAGCGGCGCATGCCGGGCGGCCCGACACGAGACCACTGCACGCGGCCGCGCTTGTCGAGCAGCGTCAGCAACTGGCGCCCCGGATAGGTGATCACCGGGTTCTGGCCCACCACCAGCACGCCGTTCGTCACCCGCTGGATGGCGGGGAAGTTGACGGTGAGGGGCTGGCCTGCCTGGTCCGGGCTGTCGGCCGGGTTGACGAGCACCAGCGGCGCTGCCGCGCCCAGGCCGGCCTCGCCGGCATCGGCCGCGACCAACTGCTCGTCGTTGGTCAGCATGATGCCGCTGGGCGCAATCGTGGGCGCCTGGCGCCGCACCCAGCCCAGGCCCTTGGCAAACCAGTCCGCACCGACCAACTCCTCCGTGGGGCCGAACTGGCCGGTCTTGCTCAGCAGCGGGCGTTGCAGGAAATGCGTCTGCACACGCACGGCGGACATCTTGGCACCGCTGACCAGCGTCACGTCCTCGCGGCCGATGACGCGCACATAGGCCGCCACGTCCAGGCTGTCGGACTTGCCGTCGCCGTCCAGGTCGCCCACAGCGTCCAGGCGCTTGCTGAACACGCTGACCTGGTCGCCCACCCGCACGGGCGAGCGCAGCAGCGTGAAGCGCAGGGTCTCGGCGGGCTGGTTGGCCACGAACTGCACGGACTCGGTCTGCTGCACCTCGCCCGCGGTGACCGTGAAGCGCTCCTGGTCGGCGCCGGCGTTGCCGCTGTTGCTGCCCTTGAGCAGCCAGTCGCTGCCAGAGCGGGTCAGCGTGAAGCGGGTTTCATAGCGCAGCAGCTCGGTGCCGGCGGCATTGCTCTGCCGGCCCCAGAAGATCCAGTTGGCGCCCTCGACCTGGGGCAGCAGCGCGGTGGCATCTGCCTCCAGCGTAGCGCCCATCGTGGGCGGCGCGGGTATCAGCGTGGCCGGCCCCGGCAGCGCAGGCGGGCCCGGGTCGCTGCCACCACCACCGCCGCCACCGCAGGCGGCAAGAACGACCATCGCGGCGAGGGCGCACAAGGCCCCCGGCCGCGTCCATGCGCGGTGTGTCATTGATCTCTCCCTGAATCGACCGCCTGGATCAAGGTGGCGGACGGCCGCAGTATCAGGCCGCCGCGGCGGCGTTCAGGGAGCGTGCGGATCAGCTCAGCTTGAAGCTGCTCACCAGGCCGGCCAGGCGCACGGCCTGCTCCTTCAGCGACTGAGCGGCCGCGGCGGACTCTTCCACCAACGCAGCGTTCTGCTGCGTCATCTGATCCAGTTCGGTGACGGTGCCGTTGACCTGGCGGAGCCCTTGGCTTTGCTCGACGGCGGCGGCACTGATCTCGCCAATGATGTCGGTCACGCGCTGCACGGAGCCGACGATGTCGGTCATCGTCGTGCCGGCATCGTTGACGAGGTTGGTGCCCGCCTCGACGCGCTCGACGCTGGCGCCGATCAGCGCCTTGATCTCGCGCGCCGCTTCGGCCGAGCGCTGGGCCAGCAGGCGCACCTCGCCGGCCACGACGGCGAAGCCTCGGCCTTGCTCACCCGCGCGCGCCGCTTCCACGGCGGCGTTCAGCGCCAGGATGTTGGTCTGGAAAGCGATGCCGTCGATGGTGCCGATGATGTCGGCGATCTTCCTGCTGGCGGTGTTGATCTCGCCCATGGTGCTGACGACGCGCGACACCACCGCGCCGCCACGGCCGGCCGTCTCGGCGGCGGCGCCGGCGAGCTGCTTGGCCGTCATCGCCGAGTCGGCGCTCTGGCTGACGGTGCCGGTCAGCTGCGTCATCGAACTGGACGCCTGCTGCAGGTTGGACGCCGTCTGCTCGGTGCGCTGCGACAGATCCATGTTGCCGCTGGCCACTTCGCTCGAGGCGACCTGGATGCTCTCGGCAGACTCGCGCACCTGGCCGACGATCTCGGACAGCGACTTCTGCATGGCGGCCAGCGCCTGCATCATCTCGGCGGACTCGTCGTTGCCGCGCACCTCGGGCGCACGCGACAGGTCGCCATCGGCCATGCGCTCGGCAAAGCGCTTGGCGGCCATCAGCGGGCCGATGATGGAGCGCGAGATCTGCACCGCCAGCAGGCCACCGACGACGATGCAGACGACGAAGGCAATGATGAAACCGGTGAAGACGCTGCTGACCAGGCCATCGACCTTGGCAAAGATGTCGTCGCCGCGCTTCTTCAGGTCGGCCTCGATGCCGTTCAGCATCGCCAGCGCGGGGTCGTAGGCGGCATCGGCCGCCTTCATGTCCTCGAAGGCCGCCTGCGCGTCGGCATAGCCGTCGGCGACGAGCTTTTCGGCGGCCGGCCGCACGGCCTTGCGGTAGTCGGCCATCAGCGCGCGGAACTTGACCAGGGCTTCCTTGCCCTTGTCCTCGGTCGCCATCGCGCCGAAGTCATCCATGGCCTTGTCCAGGCCTGTCTGGGCGGTGTCCCACTCCTTCTTGGCGCGGGCCGTGCCTTCCTTGTTGAAGATGGAGGCCACGAGGGTGGACGTCGCCGTCTTGCTCTGCAGCAGGTGGCTGCGTGCGGCCACCGTGATGTTGGACGTGGGGATCAGCTTCTGCGTGATGCCCTGGATGGCCTTCTGCGAGACGTTCAGGCCGAAGCCTCCAACGGCCACCAGCAGCGCAGTCATGGCAAGGATGATGCCGAAGGCCAGCCAGAGGCGGGCTTGGATGCGCAGGCGTCGCAGCATGGAGGTGCTCCTGTTAGGGAAATTACGGGTCTGAAGGCAGCTCTCGATTGAAGCAGAAACCTGCAACAGAACGTGAAAACCTGCTGGTAGGCTCGCGGCATCGTTCACGCCACAGCCCACCATGAGCTTTCTGGCCATCGACATCGGCAACACCCGGCTCAAGTGGGCCGTCTATGCGGAGGGCGCCGAGCCCGGCAGCCAGCCGCTGCAGCACGGCGCGGTTTTCCTGGAGAACATCGACCGGCTTGCCGACGAGGACTGGCAAGGCCTGGCCCCGCCGGCACGCATCCTGGGCAGCAACGTCGCCGGCGATGCCGTGCGCCGTCGCGTCGAGGAGCAGATGGACCACTGGGACCTGACGCCGCGCTGGGTCGTGCCCGCCGCCGAGGCCGCCGGCGTGACGAATGGCTACGACCACCCCACCCGCCTGGGTGCTGACCGCTGGGTGGCCGTCATCGGCGCCCATGCCCACGCCCGCATGCGCGGCTTCACGGGGCCGGTGCTGACCGTCATGGTGGGCACGGCGGTCACCGTGGACGCGCTGTCCACCGACGGCCAGTTCCTCGGCGGCCTCATCCTGCCGGGCCACGGCATCATGCTGCGCGCGCTGGAAGGCGGCACGGCCGGCCTGCGTGTGCCCACCGGCGAGGTGCGTGACTTCCCCACCAACACCAGCGACGCGCTGACGACCGGCGGCACCTTCGCCATCACCGGCGCCATCGAACGCATGCACCGCCTGCTGGCCAAGCGCGAAGGTTGCGCACCCCTGCTGCTGATGACGGGGGGCGCCGGCTGGAAGGTGGCCCCGGCGCTGGACGCGCCTCACGAGCTGGTCGAAGGACTGATCTTCGACGGGCTGCTGGCGATCAATTCGGCCCCGCGGACCTGATCCGCTCCACCAGCTCCCGCGCAGAACGTACGCCAAGGCGCTGGTAGAGCTTGCGCGTGTGGTCGACAACGGTGCTGGGCGCGATGGCCAGCCGCTGGGCGACCTCGGTGTGGGCCAAGCCCTGCAGCAGCAACCGCGCGACGGCGGCCTGGCCGCTGGACAGCTCGAAGCCACGCAGCCGGCGCTCGTCGGCCAGCTCGCGCGGCTCGAAGCGGCGCAACTGCACCTGCGTCCAGCAGGGCGCAGCGCCGTCGACGGCGTCCAACCGCTGGGCATGGAACTCGAAGCGCCCCCAGGGGCTGTCGACCCACTGCGTGAGCGGGCCATGGCGCGCGCCCACATGCAGGGCCGCGAGCACGGCGTCGGTGGGCGACGCCCGCTGCGCACCCGGCCCCGGGCCAGCCAGCAGCAGCAGGCGCCTGGCGCCGGCGCTGGCATGGCGCAGCCGGCCGACATCGTCCAGCAGCATCACCTCGGCCGCGTCGGGTGCCGGCTGCCAATGCTCGGGCGCGCAGCGCGGCACGCCGTCGCGCGACAACGCCTGGGCCAGATGGGGCAGCAGCGGCAGCAGCCGCGCCTCCTCGGCGGCCGTGAAGCAGGGGTCGCCGGGCGCGCGGTAGAGCACCAGCGAGCCCAGCGGCCGGCCAGCGCTCGAGCGCACGATCAGCTCGACCCGATAGCGAAAGCCTTGCGGCCGCCAGATCTCGGCATACAGCGCCGAGCGGAGGAAGCGCGCCGTATCCAGCTGGACGGCGCTGTTCAGCACGGCGCCCGAGCCCAGGGCCTGCGCGAAGGAGGGCATGGCCTCGGCCTCGCGCTTGTTGTGGAACTCGTCGAAATAGAGCCGGGCGATGGCTTCATCCACCGGCCCCTCGATGCAGTAGCGCGTCAACGCGCCATCGCCGTCGCACCAGTCGAAGAGGTTGCGGCTGGACGGCACCAGGGCGTGCAGCTCGGCCAGCAGCGCCGGCATGACCAGGGGCGTGGGCAGGTCCAGCGCACACAGCTCGCGCAGGCGGCTCAGCTCGCGGGACTTCTTCGGGGTCATGTCAGTGGCGCCCGGCCGCCCGAAGCCACTGACGCGCCCCCTCGGGGGGCAGCGAGCAGAGCGAGCGTGGGGGCCGTTTCATGCTCGGGATTTTCCCGAGCGGCGGCCGCGGGCGACTCACCACTCTTGAGGATGCCGGGCAAGGCCTGACCCGGCATCGTGCCCCCTTGCCAGGGGGTATCGCGCCCCGGGCGCTTGCTCCGGCAACCGGGGCCTGACTCCAATTCAAGCGAACTCAAGGGGGCCCCATGAAAAACACACATTCCCGCCATCGCATCGCGCTGGCCGTCGCCGCAGCCTTGCTCGGCATCGCCACGCCCGCCGGGTCGGCGGTCGTTGTCACGGGGCCGTATTTCAGCAATCCAGGCGGAGCAGCCTTCATCAGCGGTGCCAACCTGATGCTGCCGAGCACCGAGATCTGGTTTGGCGCGGGCGCCTCCGCTGCCCTCAGCGCCGATGCCGGCAGTCAGGTCAGCCTGGGCAGCCTCTATCTCGGCCAGAGTCATTCGGCGACCGTCCTGCTCGATGGCTCGGGAACCGTGCTGCAGCTGAACAGCCCCGGCGACAAGGCGCGACTCACCATCGGCGCCGGCAGCGCGGCCAGCATCAGCGTGACCGGTGGCGCGCTGCTGGACGGGCGTTACCAGGCCAACAACTGTCTGAGCAGCTACCGCTTCTGCGGCACGTTCATCGGCGACGCGACCGGGTCGTCCGGTGCGCTGCTCGTCAGCGGCACCGGCAGCGAGGCGCGCCTGCTCGGCCCTCTCATCATGGGCAATGCCGGCGTCGGCGAGAACGGGTTCGGCGTCGCGGGCGGCACCGCGACCGGGCAGGTTCAAGTGCTGGCGGGCGGCCTCCTGCGCAGCAACGAAGTCAACGCCGGCGTGACCCGTACGACACCCGGCGGCAATGGCAACGAACACAGCGTGGCCAACGTGCTGGTGGACGGCAGCGGTTCGCGTTGGCTGGTTGACGCCAACGCTATCAACGGCAGCGATGCGCGGGCGGATTTCGCCTCCGGTGCACGCGCAACGGCCTCACTCGCCGTCTCGGGCGGCGGCCGCTTCGAGGTGCAGGGCGACGCGGGCCACAACTACGGCCTGCGCCTGGGCAACGGCGGCAGCTTCACCGGCAGCGTCTCAGGCAGCAATGCGGCCCTGTGGCTGACGGGCGATGCCAACCAGGGCTACTTCCACATGGCCGAGGGTGGCACGGCGCTGCTGGACGTGACGAACGGCGGCAAGATCGGCGGCGGGTACTGGGTGCAGGTCGGCCTCAACGGCGGCACCGCCACGTTGAACCTGAACGGTGGCTCGGCCGAGTTCTCCCAGGCTCACATGCATGTGGGCAATAACGGCAACGGCACGCTCAACATCAGCAACGGCGGTCGGCTGAACGTGGGCGCGCTGGGCATCGCAGTGGGCACCGTGAGCAGCACGGGCGTGGTAACGCTTGACGGCGCCGGCAGCCTCATCAAGATAGACGGCTTGGACACCCACCGGCTCACCGTCGGCAACGCGGGCAATGGCAGGCTGACGGTCAGCGGTGGCGCACTGCTGGACGCCACCACCGACGCGGCAGCATGCGTCAACCGCTGGTGCGGTAACAGCGTGGGCTGGCTGGCCGGCAGCACGGGGCACTTCACCGTGACGGGCGCGGGCAGCGAAGCACGCTTCCTGAGCGACTTCAACGTTGGCGAAATCGTCGTCGCCCGGCAAGCCACCGACGGCTGGACCGGCGGTGAGCTCAACGGCACCACGCAGGCCCGCGTCGAGGTGCTGGCCGGCGGCAGGCTGGTGACCGAGGTCTTCAACGTCGGCGGCTGGCTCAGCACCGCCCAGGGTGGCGGCGAGCGAAGCTTTGCCGACGTCGTCGTCGACGGCACGGGCTCGACCTTGCTGGTCACCGGCAGCGCGCTGTCCAACCGCGACGCCAACCTCAACCTTGCCCGCACGCGGGGCGCGGTCAGCACGCTGGAGATCAGCAATGGCGGCCTGCTGCGCCTGCAAGCGCCCGCCGGCCGCAACGCCGCGGCTGACCTGACCGCCGGCCGCTACGCCCCGGGCGATCCGACCGCTGGTGGCGGCAGCAGCGTGACGACGGTGCGCGGCGCTGGTTCGCGCTTCGAGATCGACGGCGACACCTCGCGCCTGGTCGTCGCCAACAACGCGGGCGGCACGGCACTGCTGCAGGTCAAGGACGGCGGCGCCGTCGTCCAGACCGGCAGCAACTGGAGCTACCTGAACATCGGTGAGACGAACGCCACCGGCCGTGTCGAGATCCTCAGCGGCGGGCAGGTCAGCGGCGCGCGCTCTGTCAACGTCGGCAGCGGGGGCGACGGCAGCCTGCTGATCAGCGGTGCCGGCAGCCTGTTGACGACGGACCGCAGCGGCAGCTTCGTTGGCCAGCTCAACGTCGGCACCCAGGGCCGGGGCCGGCTCGATGTCCTCAACGGCGGAGCGGCCTCGGCGTTCTCGCTGCAGGTCGGCAATGGCTACGACACCACGAGCAGCGGCCAGGTCGTCATCGACGGCGCCGGCAGCAAGGTCGAGCTGGATGCGCTGGACTGGCACCGCATGTCCATCAACAGAGGTGGCGTCGTCGTCTCGGGCGGTGCACTGCTGGACGGCACGGTCAACGCGGCGGCCTGCACGGGCCATTGGTGCGGCGTGTTCATCGCAAACAACGCCGGCGACGACGGTGCTCTCACGGTCACCGGCGCAGGCAGCAAGGCGCGCTTCCTGAGCGGCTTCAATGTCGGCCAGGCCTATGCGACCGCACCGCCGGACACGCCGTGGACGATTGGCGTGCCGGGCGGCAGCAGCCTGGCGCGGGTCAACGTGCTGGCCGGCGGGCGGCTCGAAACCGAGATGGTCAGCATCGCCAGTGGCCCCACCGGATCTGCCGCAGACGGCAGCGAGAGCGTCGTCGCGCAAATCCGCGTGAAGGGCGCGGGCTCGGTCTGGCAGGTCAGCGGCGCCAACGGCAGCGCCGCCAGCTTCATGAGCGGCCTGGGCGCTGCCGCCAACACGCTGACCGACATCCAGATCGCCGACGGCGGGCAACTGCTGCTGACGGCCGATGCCAACACGGCCGCCTTCATCCAGCTGGGTGCCAACGGCGGCGTCAACCGCATGAGCGTCAGCGGTGCCGGCTCCAAGATCGTCTACGGCACGACGAGCAACGCAGGGCTGTGGATTGGCCGCACCGGTGCGACGTCCAGCCTGGCCATCAGCAGCGGCGGCGCCATCGACGGCATCAACCGCCTGCAGGTCAGCAACACCGGTTCCACCGGCACGCTGAGCGTGACGGGCAGCGGCAGCCGCATCGACTTCGGCGGCCGCTTCGCCGACCTCTTCGTGGGCCGCCAGGGCGGCATCGGCACCGCCTCCATCACCCATGGCGCCGTCGTCAGCATGGACTCCTGGATGCCACGCCTGTACGTCGCCTCGGGCGACACCGTCGCCGGCACGGTCGGCGCGCTGCGCATCGACGGTGCGGGCAGCCTGCTGAGCCTCGTCAGCCCGCAGAGCGCAGCCGGCGCCTTCGACCTGCCCCAGGCCAACATCGGCTGGGGCGGCGCGGGCACGGTGGACATCACCGGCGGCGGCCAGCTGCTGCTGAACGGCCGTGGCACCTCGGTGCCGGGCCAGGTCGCGAACACGCGCATGACCATCGGGCAGAACATCAGCGGCCTCAACGGCAGCGGCACGGTCAACGTCAGCGGTGCGGGCTCCAGGGTGAGCGTGGCTGGCACCGACGCCGCCGTCTATGTCGGCCGCAACTCGGGCGGCACCGGCGCGCTCAACCTGAGTGCGGGCGCGGCGCTGGACACCACGCTGCTGAACGTGGGCCTGCAAGGCGGCGTCGGCGCGCTGCAGATGAACGCGTCCACGCTCACGCTGACCGGCGAGCACAGCGGCAGCCCCATCGGCGCGACGCTGGGCATCGGCCTGGGTACCGGCTCGCTGGGCAGCGTGCGCTTGGCCAATGGTTCCAACGTCACGATCAGCAACGCGGGCAGCCAGGGTGCCCTGCTGCTCATCGGCGGCGCCAACAGCGCGCCGGGTGGCAACGGCAGCCTGGTGGTGCGGGCATCGACCGTGCAGGTCAGCGGCCAACCGGGCGTCACGGCCGCCGTCATTGGCTACAACGGCAGCGGCCTGGCCAGCTTCGAGAACGGCAGCACGCTCGACGTCGGCAGCAATGGCGGTGTCGTCGTCGGCTGGAAGCCCGGCTCGACCGGCGTGCTCAACCTCAGCGGTGGCTCGACGGTGCAAGCCGGCTACGTCGGCGTGAGTGCCTCACGCGACGGTGATGGCGGCGTCGCGACGCTGATCGTCAACGACACCAGCAGCGTTACCGCCAACACCATCGAGATCGGCGCCAAGGGCTATGTGGGCGGCACCGGCACGTTGATCGGCAGCGTCATCAACCGCGGCATCTTCAGCCCGGGCAACTCACCCGGCACGCTGCACGTGCAGGGCAGCTTCGACAACCAGGCCGGTGGCAAGTTCGTGCTGGAGGTCGAGTCCGACGGGCATGGCGGCTTCGTCACCGATCAGCTGGTCTTCGACGCCGGGAGCAGCGTGAGCCTGGGGGGCGTGCAGATCGAGTTCCGCTTCCTCGGCGCGACGGACCCGAATGCCTTCCAGGCCAGCGGCGGGTTCCAGATCGACAGCTTCCTGAGGCAAGGCAGCACCGGGCTGGACCACACGCTGCTGGGTGGGGCGAGCTATTCGGCAAGCAGCGGGGCCTATCAGTTCTCGTCGTTCAACTTCAGCGCCGACGGCGGGGCGGTGTTCCAGGCCCAGGCCGTGCCGGAGCCGGGGACGTGGGCGTTGTTCGCCATGGGCCTGGGGTTGGGCGGTTGGTTGCAGAGGCGCCGCAAGGCCTGAGCTGCGGATGACGGCATTCCGCTGGGCGGCCGGTGAGCGCGCCGCTCACTCTTCCCAGCGGAAACGCCAGATCGCAATCAGCCCGAACACCGCGCTGAACCCCAGCATCACGCCGCTGGGCAGCAACGCTTCGGCGAACGGCTGCCCGCGCCAGGTCATCGCGTCCAGCGCATCCACCGCCCAGCGCGTGGGCACGCCCAGCGACAGGGTCTGCAGCCATTCCGGGAAGATGAAGGCCGGCACCCAGGCGCCGCCGAGCATGACCATCAGCAGCGTGACCAGGATGGCCAGGCCGCGGGTGGCCTCGGGCGTGCGGCCCAGCGCCGCCACGAGCAGGCCGAAGCTGGCCGTCAGCAGCGAGAAGCAAACCAGCACCAGCGCAAAGCCTGCCGGGCTGCCGAGCACGCGCACGCCGAAGGCGGCGATGGCCACGGCGTAGATGACGGCGAAGACGATCAACGAGATCAGCGTGCTGGCCGCGATGCGGCTGCCCAGCAGTTGGGCGCGGCTCAGCGGTGCGGCGCGCAGCCGCTTCCACAGGCCCAGGCGGCGCATCAGCAAGAGGCCCAGCGCCAGCTCCACGCCGCTCATCAGGATGAACTGCACGCCCATCCCTGCAAAGGAGTGCGCGTAGCTGTTGTAGGCCACGGGTGCTGCGTTGGCGGTGGACTGCAAGGCCTCGATCTCACGCGTCGTGTAGGGCAGGGACAGGCCGCCCGCCTGGGGGGCCGAAGTCCCCTGCGCCTGCGGCTGCGCGGCCTCGCGCTTCTGCACGGCGCCGATGCTGTCGAACATGCGCGCCAGCTCGGCGCGGCGCTCCGGTTCGAGGC
This sequence comes from Roseateles sp. GW821-FHT02E12, assembly GCF_059421665.1. Lineage (NCBI taxonomy): Bacteria > Pseudomonadati > Pseudomonadota > Betaproteobacteria > Burkholderiales > Sphaerotilaceae > Roseateles > Roseateles sp. GW821-FHT02E12. The sequence goes on along the minus strand of NZ_JBWKVK010000001.1, from coordinate 1,911,561 downwards.
TGGTGTCCTTCTCGATCTGCTGCTTCATGTTGCCCAGCACGGGGCTGTTGGCGCTGAAGGTCGAGCGGCTGACCTCCTGCATCAGCGTCTGCGCCAGCATGCCGCGCACGACGGCCAGCGCGCTGGCCTGGGACGGGTCGTAGTGCAGCTGGATCTCGGGCTTGGGCACGCCGCCGAACATCGCGGCGCCGGCCTGCTGGCCCAGGCCTTGCGGCAGGATGGCCACGGCGCGCAGCTTGCCGGCGCGCACCTGGGCCACCGCGTCGGCCTCGTCGGTGACCGTGGTCTTGAGCGAGGACTCGGCCTGCAGCGCCGCGACGACGCGCTGTGACAGCGGGCTCTTGTCCAGGTCGACGATGCCGATGGGGATGCCGGCCATCTTGCTGTTGCTGCCGAACAGGCTGCCGAAGAACGCGGCGATGAGGATGGGCGCGACGATGCTCATCAGCACCGCGCGGCGGTTGGAGAAGTGCAGCTTGATCTCTGCACGGACGAGGGCGAGAAGGGCTTGCATGGTCGGGTCCTCAGTCGCGCAGGGCGCGGCCGGTCAGTTGGAGGAAGACGTCTTCGAGCGTGGCTCGCGCCGAGGCCAGGCCGCGCACCTTCACGCCGCGCTCGGCCAGCGCGGCCAACACGGCGCCGGTCTCGCGGCCGATGTCGGTCACGCGGACGTCCAGCCGCTGGCCCACGCGCTGCACGCCGGGCAGGCCCGCCAGCGCGGCATCGTCGGGCTCGCCGTCGATCTCGACGTGCAGCGTCTGCGCGGCCGGCAGCATCGCAAACAGCTGGGCTTGCGTGCCGCTGGCGACGACGCGGCCGTGGTCGACGATGACGATGCGGTCAGCCAGGCGCTCGGCTTCTTCCATGTAGTGCGTCGTGTAGATCAGCGCCTTGCCCGCGCGCTTGAGCAACTCCAGGTTGTCGAAGATCGCGTTGCGGCTCTGCGGGTCGACGCCGGCCGTGGGCTCGTCGAGCAGGATGACCTCGGGGTCGTGGATCAGCGCGCAGGCGATGTTCAGGCGCCGCTTCATGCCGCCGGAAAAGGTGGAGGGCTTGTCCTTGGCGCGGTCGGTCAGGCCCACCATGGCCAGCACCTCGTCGGCGCGGCGCTTGAGCAGGTCGGGCGGCATGCCGTAGAGGGCACCGAACAGCTCCAGGTTCATGCGCGCCGGCAGTTCCTCGTAGAGCGCGATGTCCTGCGGCACGAGGCCGATGCGGCGCTTGTAGCCTGCTTCGTCGGACGTGAGGCTCGCGCCACCGGAGAGGGTCACCGAGCCGGCATCGGGCACGGTCAGGCCGCAGATCATGCCCACCGTCGTGGACTTGCCGGCGCCGTTGGGGCCCAGCAGCCCCAGCACCTCGCCAGGCCGCAGCGACAGGCTGACCTCGTGCACCGCAACCCGATCACCGTAGGCCTTGCGCAGGCCCCGCGCCACCAGCACTTCGTTCGTCATGCCGCTTGTCTCCTGAATCAAGTGGGCCGGATGCTAGGCCTGCGCCCTGGCGGCCTCCGACAGGGTTGCGACGGATGGCCAGCGGCCGGCGCGAATCGACGGCGACGGGTGTGAACAGCGGCGCCATACTGCCGGCATGAAGGCACGCATCGGCATCATCGGCACGGGCTGGGTCGGCACCAGCGTCGCGTTCTCCACGCTGCTGGCAGGCCATGCCCGCGAGCTCTGGCTGCACGACGAGCGCGGCGCGGTGGCCGAGGGCGAGGCCCTGGACCTGGCCGACGGCGCGGCCTTCTACCCACGCTGCGCGGTGCGCGCCGTGGCGCTGGAACAGATGCGCGAGGCCGACATCGTCGTGCTGGCCGCCGGCCGCAACGGCCGCCCGGACGAGAGCCGGCTGGACCTGTTGCGCGACAACGCGCGCATCGCCGCCGGCATCGGCCAGGCGCTGGCGGGCTTTGGCGGCATCGTGATCGTCGTGACCAACCCGGTGGACGTGCTGACCCGCGTCGTCACCGAGGCGAGCGGCCTGCCGCCCGAGCGCGTCATCGGCACGGGCACGCTGCTGGATACGGCGCGGCTGCGCGAGCGGCTGGCCGTGCGGCTGGGGCTGTCCACGCAATCCATCCACGCCCTCGTCGTGGGTGAGCATGGCGACTCGTCGGTTCCGATCTGGTCGGGCGCACGCGTGGGCGGCCTGGCCCTGCGCGACTGGCCTGGCTGGCAGGCCGAAGAGGAAGCCGCGCTGGGCAGCCAGGTGCGCCGCGCGGCCTACGAGGTCATCCGGCGCAAGGGCGCCACCAATCACGCCATCGGGCTGGTGACGGCCGAGTTGATCGGCTGCATCGCAGGCGATGAACGCCGGCTGCTGCCGGTCAGCCGCGTGCAGACTGGGGCGTGCGGTGTGCAGGGCGTGGCGCTGTCGCTGCCAGCGCTGGTGGGTGCGGGCGGAGCCGTGCAGGTCGTCGAGCCCGCGATGGATGCGGCCGAACGGCAGGCGCTGGCCGCATCGGCCGCGGTGCTGGCGCAGGCGTACACATCGCTGGGAGCGTTATTCAGCGCCTCGTGCAACGAGCACTGAAAGCCCCTTAGGCGCGTTGAGCCGCGGCGCCCTCTTCGAGAAATCGGGGAACTCGCGCAGGGCAGAGAACGATGCGCGCAGCAAGCAATTCGAATCGAAACAGCGTTTTGCAGAAAGCGAACGAACGGTTCGATGCACCGGACAGTTGCATTCACTGCAACTGCGCAAAAAAAGCATTTCTACCCTCCCCGTTTCGTGAAGTTAGGGGTCGATTGAATGGGCTACAGGCGTTACGTTTTGCTTACTCCGCAGACGTCTTGTGTTGACGTGAGCCGGCGATGCTCTCTGGTCATCTCAGTGCCTTGTTCTCCGATGTTCCTTCGTCGCCTTAACCCCGATTCCGCCACCGACCGCGACATCGCGTCGGGCTTGTTTCTTTCCAATCCCGATTACGAGCTGAAGAACTTCGGGCGACTGCCGAGCGCCGACACGACGGCACCGCTATGGAACCGATTCCCGGAGACCACCGAGCCGCAGCACCGCCTGACCTTTGCCGCGTTCGTACGCGAGCAACCGGTAGGCCTGGCGCAGGTCGCGATGCATGCGCCCACCAGCGATTGCGCGGCGTTGCTGTTGCTGCTGGTTCCCAAGACCTTGCAGCACCAGCACGTGGGCTGCGAGATCGTCGAGCGCCTGAGCAAGCAGGCGCGGCGCTGGGCGGGCATCGCGAACTGGTACATCAGCGTGGCGGAGTCCAACACGGGTGCCCTGGCCTTCTGGCGCCACTGCAGCTTCCGCACCAAGACCCAGGGTCTGGTCTGCGACGGTTTTGCCGACCGACTGACGCTGATGACGCGGCCGATCAAGGCTCGGCCCGCCTGCCTGCACCATCGCGAGACCGAGAACGACCAGCTGGTTGCCAACCAGCATCTGTTCGCCCGGTTGCCTTGATGGCGTAGCCCGCAAGGCGGGCTGTGATCAGGTGGCGGCCAGCGCCCGGCCGATCAGGATCTTCTGCACCTCGCTCGTGCCTTCGTAGATCTGGCAGACGCGCACGTCACGGTAGATGCGCTCGACCGGGAAGTCAGAGAGGTAGCCGTAGCCGCCGTGGATCTGGATGGCCTCGGAGCAGACCTTCTCGGCCATCTCACTGGCGAACAGCTTGGCCATCGCCGCCTCCTTCAGGCAGGGCCGGCCGGCGTCCTTCAGGCTGGCGGCATGCCAGATCAGCTGGCGCGCAGCCTCGATCTGCGTCGCCATGTCGGCCAGCTTGAACTGCACGGCCTGATGGTTGAAGATGGGTTGGCCGAAGGTGACGCGGTCCTTGCTGTAGCGCAGCGCTGCTTCAAACGCCGCGCGCGCCATGCCGACCGACTGCGACGCGATGCCGATGCGCCCGCCTTCCAGGCCCGACAGCGCGATCTTCAGGCCCTGGCCCTCGTCGCCGAGGCGGTTGGCGGCCGGCACGCGGCAGTTCTCGAACAGGATCTGGGCCGTATCGCTGCTGTGCTGGCCCATCTTTTCCTCGATGCGCGCGACGGTGTAGCCAGGTGCGTTCGTGGGCACGACGAAAGCGCTGATGCCCTTCTTGCCCGCGGCCTTGTCCGTCACGGCCATGACGATGGCCAGGTCGCCATGCTTGCCGCTGGTGATGAACTGCTTGACGCCGTTGAGCACGTAATCGTCGCCATCACGGACAGCGGTGGTGCGCAGGCCGCCGGCCTCGGAGCCCACGTGGGGCTCGGTCAGGCAGAAGGCACCGAGCATGTCGCCGCGTGCCAGCGGCTTCAGGAAGCGTTCCTTCTGCTCGTCGTTGGCAAAGGCCATCAGGATGGAGCAGACCGGGCAGTTGTTGACGCTCACCACCGTGCTCGTGCCGCCGTCGCCGGCGGCGATCTCTTCGAGGATGACCGACAGCGCCAGGTAGTCCAGTCCCGCGCCGTCCCATTCGGTGGGCACGGCAACGCCGTAGCAGCCCAGCGCCGCGAGGCCTTTCAGCTGCTCGGCAGGAAAGTGGTGGTTCTTGTCCCAGGCCGCGGCGTGGGGGGCGATCTCGGCCTGCACGAAGGCGCGGATGGCGTCTTGCACGGCGAGGTGGTCTTCGGGGAGGAGCATGGGTGGCGCTTTCCGACAAACATTGGGGTGGCGCTATTGTCGAACGCCCGCCCGTGCCGGCGCCGGCTACCAGGCCAGCCGCTGCCCGTCGTAGTTGAAGAAGCTGCCGGTGTCCGTCGGCTTCACGCTGGCGAGCACCGTTCGCATGCCGGCGATGCTGGTGGCGGCGTCGATGTCGGCGCCCGAGCCGCCCATGTCGGTGCGCACCCAGCCCGGGTGAAAGCTGATGACCGTCGCCTTGCCTGCCAGGGCGAGCGAGGCGTCCTTCATGACCGAGTTCACCGCGGCCTTGGACGCGCGGTAGACCCAGCCGCTGGTGCTGGCACGCAGCCCGATGGAGCCCATCTTGGACGAGAGGATGGCCACGCGCGCACCCGGTGCCAGGCTTTCCGCGATCTGCGGCAGCAGGCGCATGGGGCCCAGCACATTAGTGTGCATGACGGCATCGAAGTCGGCCAGGGTCGGCGTGTCCAGGCCCGTGGTGCTGGGGCCGTAGACGCCGGCATTGATGACGACGACGTCGAAGCGCTCGCCTTCGATCTGCCGGGCCAGGCCCTCCACGCTGGCCACGTCGGCCACGTCCAGCTTCAGCCCACGGGCGCCATGCTCGCGCAGCCGGTCCAGCGCCGCGTCGTCACGGGCCGTGGCCGTGATGTGGGCGCCCGCGGCGCGGTACTGGCGGACGAATTCCAGGCCCAGGCCGCGCGACGCGCCGATGATGAGGACGTTCATGAAGGGTCTCAGTGACGCTCGGCCAGCGCCAGGCGCATGGCCAGGAAGGTGAAGAGCCCGGCGCCACCCAGGTTGAGCGCGCGGCCCACGCCGGGCCGGGCCGGCAGGTGCCGTGCTAGCGCCGTGAGCGGCACCAGCGCGAGCGAGAACAGCCCGCCCTGCACGACGAACCACAGGCCCAGGAACACGAAGGCCAGCGTCTTGTGCGGCGCGTCAGCGTCGATGAACTGCGGCAGCAGCGCGAGGTAGAACAGCGCAACCTTGGGGTTGAGTGCATTGGTCAGGAAGCCCTGCCACACGCCACGCGCGAAGGACGGCGCCGCGGCTGCCTTGGCCGATTCGACCGCATCTGCCGGCGCGCTGCGCTGCAGGCCCGACCTCGCCATGCCCCAGGCCACGTAGAGCAGATAGGCCGCGCCGACGAGCTTGACGACCATGAAGGCCTCGGCCGACGTCGCCAGCAGCGCCGCCAGCCCGAAGGCCGCGGCGAAGGTGTGGAAAACGCAGCCGAGGTTGATGCCCAGCACCACGGCCACCCCTTGGCGCCAGCCGGCGCGCAGCGTCGTGCCGACCGTCAGCGCCATGTCCACGCCGGGCGTGGCGTTCAGCACGAAGACGGTGGCGGCGAAGAGCAGGAGGTCGTGGGTGCCGAGCATCATCGACCGCCGGGCCGCCCCAAGGGCGATGGCGCCCCCTCGGGGGGCAGCGAACTTGGTGAGCGTGGGGGCTTCATGGTTTAGAGCATCTCCACGGCGAGTGCGGTCGCCTCGCCGCCGCCGATGCACAGCGCCGCCAGGCCCTTCTTGAGGCCGCGAGCCTTCAGCGCGCCCAGCAGCGTGACGACGATGCGCGCGCCGCTGGCGCCGATGGGGTGGCCCAGGGCCACGGCGCCGCCGTTCACGTTGACGATGTCGTGCGGCAGCTTGAACTCGGCCATGGCGGCCATCGTGACGGCGGCAAAGGCTTCGTTCACTTCCCACAGGTCCACGTCGGCCGCCTGCCAGCCGGCCTTGGCCAGCGCCTTCTGGATGGCACCGGCGGGGGCCGTGCTGAACCACTCCGGCGCCTGGGCATGCACGGCGTGGCTGACGATGCGGGCGATGGGCTGCAGGCCACGCGCCTTGGCCGTGCTCTCGCGCATCAGCACCAGCGCGGCAGCACCGTCGGAGATGCTTGACGACGTGGCGGCGGTGATGGCGCCGTCCTTCTTGAAGGCGGGCTTGAGCGAAGGGATCTTGTCGAGCTTGGCCTTGAAGGGCTGCTCGTCGTACTTGATGACGGTGTCGCCCTTGGGCGAGCTCAACGTGACGGGCGCCATTTCCCAGTCGAACGCACCGCTCTCATTGGCGGCCTTGGCGCGCTGGGTGGACGTGATGGCGTACTGGTCCATGGCCTCGCGGCTGAAGCTGTACTTGGCCACGCACTGCTCGGCAAACACGCCCATGGCCTTGCCGCGCTCGTAGGCGTCTTCCAGGCCGTCGATGGCCATGTGGTCGTAGACGGCCGATGCGCCGTACTTGATGCCCTTGCGGGCGAACATCAGGTGGGGCGCGTTGGTCATGCTCTCCATGCCGCCGGCCACCACAGCCTCGGCCGAGCCGGCCGCCAGCATGTCGTGGCCGAACATCATGGCGCGCATGCCGGAGCCGCACATCTTGCTGAGCGTGACGGCGCCGGCCGAGTCCGGCAGGCCCGCCTTGCGCAGCGCCTGGCGGGCGGGCGCCTGGCCCTGGCCGGCCATCAGGCAATTGCCCATCAGCACCTCGTCGACCGAGTCGCCCGGCACGCCCGCGCGCTCGACGGCAGCCTTGATCGCGACGGCACCCAGTTCCCAGCCTGCGAGGCCGGCGAAATCACCCAGCAGGCCGCCGATCGGGGTGCGGGCGGCGGAAACGATGACGACTGCGTCGGACATGATGTTCTCCATTCGTAACTCGAATCCGCCATTGTGGCGCGGGCCTCAACGCCCTGCAGCCGAAGGCAGGATGCCGCAGTCGACAGGACGGACTTCCGGCTCCAGCCGGCGCACCGCGTGGCAGATCTCCTTCCAGAAGGTGCGCGTCCAGGCGCCATGGCGCTGCAGGAACGCTGGCGCCACCGGCGCGAAGAAAGGCAGCCGCGCCGCCAGGGCCCACTCGACGAGGCCGGTGCGCTGCTCGGCCGACAGGGCTTCCCGGCTGGTCAGCAGCAGATCGAAGCGCTGTGCGTGCAGCATGGTCAGGCTCAGCTCGAAGGCGCTGATGGGCTCGACCGGCCAGCCGCGTTCGCGCGCAACCGTCTCCTGCACCGAGCCGGTCACCACGCCGACCCGCCAGTTGGCCGGCAGCTGGCCGCCGTCCCAGCCCGGGCTGGGCGGCGTGCCCTGGCGAGCGAACAGCGCCAGATGGCCGAACACGGGCGCCCAGGCCAGGTCGGGCCGTCCCTTGGCATCAAGAGGGAAGCGCATCGTCTTCAGCCGCTCGGGCGTGGTGCCGTAAAGCATGGCGATGTCGACCTCGCCCTGGGCCAGCAGCGCGCTGAGGCGGCGGCTGGGCAGGCGCACGAGGTCGGCCGGGCAGCCCATGCGCTTGAGCGCGTCGCGCACGGCGTCGACCTCCCAACCCGGCGGGTCGGCAAAGGCAGCGCCCTGGCCCATCAACATCGGAGGCGCGGCGCTGTCGTTGAAGCCGATCCGCAGCGGTTGCGGGCAGGCCGGCGCTGCCACGGAGGCACGCGCAATGCCGAGCAGCACCAGGCCCATCAAGACAATCAACAACCTCGGCATCGGCCCAGTGTAGGCAGGCAACCCGCGCGAAAGCCGCAGGGGCTACCCTGGCTCAGCGCCACAAACGATAGGCCCAGAACGCCTCTTCGGCCTGGATGCGGCGGCGCAGGTCCTCGGGACTGAAGCCCGTCAGGCGGCGCGTCTCGCGGCACAGGTGCGACTGGTCGGCGTAGTCGTTGTCGGCGGCGATGTCGGCCCAGTTCACGCCCGCACCGTCCTCGGCGGCCACGACCGCGCAGAAGGCGTTCTCGGCACGCGACACGGCGCGCAGCTCGCGCATCGGCAGACCTGCCCAGGCCTTGATGCGGCGCTCCAGCTGGCGCAGGCTGCGGCCGGCCGAACTGGTGGCGGCACGCACGGCCAGCGCCTCGGTCCAGGCCGCATAGCGGTGACCCGGCTGCTGCGTGCCCAGCGCCTGCCAGCGCGGCACCAGGAAGGCTTCGAGCAGCTGCAGCCGCGCCTCGTCGTCAGGGGCGGCGGACATGGCATCGGCCCAGTCGCGCCAGTCGGGCGGCAGCAGCTCGTGCACGTCGACGACCCGGTTGACGTGGCGGTCCAGCGCGAGGCCGGTCAGCGCGGTGAAGGCGTCGGGCAGCATCAACAGCTTGAAGGCCCAGACATCGCCCGTGTTGCGCGTGTGCGTGGGCAGCGTGAAAGGGCCGCCCAACAGCACGGGTGCGTGGCGGCGGTCGGGTGGCGGTGTCGAGAAGCCCGGCGTGGCCAACCACTCGCTGCTGCCCTCTGCCCACCAGAACAGCTGCACCAGCGGCGTCGCGGGGAAGTAGTTCTCGCGCTGCAAGGCGTCGAGGCCGCGCCCGCGGGTGTCGCGCATCATGACGCCGCGCACACAGCCGGCGAGGGCCAGCGGCGGCAGCCAGAGGCGGGTGCGCTCGTCATCCATGCGATCAGTGTCGCATTCGTTCAAGACCCGTCCGCCCCGCGAAGCGCAGCATTCGGCCATGACAGCAACGACCTGGAACGACCTCCCGAGCCACCCCACCCGCTGGTGGGGCTTCCCCGTGCTGATGGCGATGCGCCGCGACTACCTCGCCGTCATCTCCGCGCAGCGCCCGCTGGGCGACCTGGTGGCGCAAACCATCCTGGGCGAGCGCGGCGTGGACGTGTTCGACCCCGAGCTGCTGCGCGCCATCATGGTGGACCACGCCGACGCGCTGGTGCGCTGGAAGCGCGGCCCCGAGGTGTTCGCCGAGCTGATGGGCCAGTCCGTGCTCGTCACCGAGGGCGCCACCTGGCAGCGGCAACGCCGCATGCTGATGCCGGCCTTCACACCCAAACGCGTGGCCGGCTACGCGGCGCTGATGACCGAGGCCGCCGTGCAGGGGCTGGATGCAGTGCGGCCCGGCAACGTCGCCATGGACGCCCTCTTCAGCCACCTGACGATGGATGTCATCTCACGCACGCTGTTCAGTACGCCCATCGGCAACGACACGGCCGCCGCGGCCAAGGCCGTGCAGGTACTCAGCGAGACGGCACTGGCCGAGATGTTCTGGCCCTTCACGCTGCCCGACTGGCTGCCCCTGCCCGGCAAGGCCGCCAAGCGCCGCGCCGGCAAGCTGCTGCACGGGCTGCTGGCGGGCCACATCGACGCGCGACGCACGTCGGGCGACGACGGCAGGACCGACCTGCTCGGCATGCTGAAGGCTTTGCGCGACGAAGCCACGGGCGAGTCGCTGTCGCCGCAGGAGGTGTACGACCAGTGCATGGTGAGCTTCCAGGCCGGCCACGAGACGAGCGCGACGGCGCTGCTGTGGTGGAGCTGGCTGCTGGCCGCCCACCCCGAGGCGCAGGCCCAGGCGCGCGCCGAGGTGGATGCCGTGCTGGCCGGCCGCGTGCCGACGGCCGATGACGCCAGCGCCCTGCCCTACCTGAGCGCCACGCTGAAGGAAGCCATGCGCCTGTATCCGCCGGTGGCCGGCCTGCTGACGCGGCGGCTGACGCGCGACATCACGCTGGGCGGCGTGCGCCTGCCGGCTCGCACGCTGGTGCGCGTGACGCCCTGGCTGCTGCATCGCGACCCGCGCTGGTGGCCTGACGCGCCGCTGGGCTTCAAGCCCGAGCGCTTCCTGCCGGGGGCGGCGCACGAGATCCCGCGCGGCGCCTACATCCCCTTCGGCCTGGGGCCACGCGTGTGCCTGGGCCAGCATTTCGCGGTGCTGGAGATGACGCTGATCGCGGCACTGGTGCTGCAGCGCTTCGAGCTGGCGCCCGTCAGCCTCGAGCCGCCCAAGCCGCGCATGGCCGTCACGCTGCGGCCGGAGTCGGGACTGACGTTGCAATTGAAAGCGAGGGCCGCATCTTGAACCACTGGCTTGTCGGCGCCGCGGTGCTGGTCCTCATCATCGGCCTCGTTCATTCCTGGCTGGGCGAGTTGCGGATCTTTCGCCATCTGCGCCGGGGCAGGGTCGTGCCCACCGGCGGTGACCCGGTGCTGCGCGCCTTCCAGACCCGCATCTTGTGGGCCAGCTGGCATGTCGTGACCGTGCTGGCCTGGGCCTTGGCGGGGTTGCTGCTGTGGTTGGCCCAGCCCGCGGCGCGTGCGGCGTCGGGCGGCTTCGCCGAGCAGGTCATCGCCGCCGCGCTGGCAGCCTGCGGTGGCCTCGTGCTGCTGAGCACCCGCGGCCGCCATCCGGCCTGGGTTGCGTTGCTGCTGGCAGCGGCGCTGGTGCTGATGTCGCTGCGATAACGCAGGTCCGGCGCCCTGCGTTCAGCGGTAGAAGGCCTCCACCACGCCCTTGAGCTTGATGCACAGCGGCCGGCCCTTGCGGTCCAGCGTCTTGCCGGCGGGCACCTTCACCCAGCCTTCGCTGATGCAGTATTCCTCGACGTCGTGGCGCTCCTTGCCGTTGAAGCGGATGCCGATGTCGTGCTCGAAGACGGCGGCGACGTGGTGGGGGCTGCGCGGATCGACGCTGAGGTGGTCGGGCAGTTCGGGGCGAGAAGCTTCGGACATGGAATTCTTGGAGCTGAAAAGGCAGAGCAGGATTGTCGCGCGCCAAGCAGGGGGTTTCGCAAGCGCGCGCTCGGGGGCAGCATCGCGCCCATGAATGAGCAGGCCAGCGAGATCACCCAGTTGCTGACGGCCCTCGCCGGTGGCCAGGCGGACGCGCGGGATCGCCTCTACACGCTGCTCTACCCCGAGCTCAAGCGCCTGGCGCGCAGCCACCTCGCCGGCCATGCGCCGATGACGCTGGAGCCGGCCGCGCTGATCCACGAGGTCTGGCTGAAGAGCGCCGGCCGGGAAGCCGCACTGCACCGCGGCCAGTTCTTCGCCCACGCCAGCAAGGTCATGCGCAGCGTCATCGTCGACCACGTGCGCGAGCGCCATGCCGACAAGCGCGGTGGTGGCGCGCAGGTGACGCTCTCCACCGCCGCACTGGAGCAACTCGCGCCGCCCGACATGCTCAAGCTCGACGACGTGCTGCAGATGCTGGAGCGCGCCGACGGCCGCGCCCACCAGGTGGTGGAGATGCGCTTCTTCGGTGGCCTGGAGCTGGAGGAGATTGCCGTGCTGCTGGGCGTGTCGGTGCCGACGATCAAGCGCGACTGGCGCAAGGCGCGGGCCTTTTTGTTCGACGCCTTGCAGACATGAGCGCCGCGCCGGGCGGTCCCAAGCAAGCTCGCTCCCGCTTGGCGGTACAGCACGAAGTGCGAAGGGTGCGATGAGTTCCACGATTGATCGGGCCGGTGCGCTGGCGGCGTTCGACGCCTGGCAGGACGCGAGCCCGCAGGAGCGCGAGGCGCTGCTGGCCGAACTGCCGCCCGCCCAACGCGAGCGGCTGGAGGCGCTCATCCATGCCGACCGTGCGGCAGAGGACCGCGGCTTCCTCGCCGAGCCGGCTCAGTTGCCGACGGCACCCGAGCTGGCCGGCCAGGTGCTGGGCGCCTGGACGCTGATCGAACCGCTGGGCAGCGGCGGCATGGGCGAGGTGTGGCGTGCGCGGCGCAGCGACGGCGCCCACGGCGGCGAGGCGGCGATCAAGCTGCTGCACAGCCCCTGGCGCGGCGAGGCAGCCCAGGCGCGCTTTCGCCGCGAAGGTGAGCTGCTGGCGCGGCTGACCCACCCCCACATCGCCCAGCTGCTGGACATCGGCGAGGCCCTGCTCGGCGCCACGCGCGCGCGCTACCTCGTGCTGGAGCTGGTGCCCGGCGAGCGCATCGACACCTGGTGTGATGCGCACGACCTGGGCGAGGTCGCACGGCTGCGCCTCTTCCTGCAGGTCGGCGACGCGGTGGCGCATGCGCATGCCCGCCTCGTCGTGCACCGCGACCTCAAGCCGGGCAACATCCTCGTCACGACGGACGGCCAGGTGAAGCTGCTGGACTTCGGCGTCGCCAAGCTGCTGGCGGATGACACCGGTGCCGAGCTGACAGCGGTGAACCCCGCGGGCCTGACACCCGAGTACGCCGCGCCGGAACAGTTGCGCGGTGAGCCGGTCAGCACGGCCACCGACGTGTTCGCGCTCGGCCGGCTGCTGTGCCTGCTGCTGACCGGCCAGCGCGAGCCCGGCCCTGCGCTGCGCGGCGAGCTGGCCCTCATCGTGGCCAAGGCCGTCAAGCCGCGGCCCGAGGAGCGCTATGCCGGCGCAAGCGCATTGGCCGACGACGTGCGCCGCTACCTCGACCACCAGCCCATCAGCGCCAGGCCCGATTCGCTGGCCTACCGCGGCGCCAAGTTCGCGCGACGCTACCGATTGCAGCTCATTGCACTCGGCCTGGTGCTCGCCAGCCTGCTCGCCGGCATGGCCGCCACCGCCTGGCAATGGCGCGAGGCCACGCAGGAAGCCGAACGCACACGCCGCGTGCAGAGCGTGCTGACCGAGCTGCTCGCCGGCCTCAGCCCCGATGCCACCGGCAGTGCGACGGTGCCAATGATCGAGCTGCTGCGCCGCAGCTGGGCCGAGGCCAAGCGGCGGCTGGCCGGCGACCCAACCCTGCTGGCCGAGGTGGCCCGGCCGCTGGGCCTGCTGCTGAACCAGTCTGGCGACATGGCCCTGGCCGCCGAGGCGCTGGCACTGGCCCACGCCCAGCTGCAGGGCCGAAGTGAGGCCGGGCGCGACGTTGCGCTGCAGCTCGCGAATGCGAGGCGCCGCCTTGGCCAGGCCGACGAGGCGAAACAGTTGCTGGGCGCCCTGGTGCCGCCCCCCGGTGCGGCCGGCGACGATGCCGTCACGATCACAGCGCTGGCCCATCTGGGCGAGATTGCCACCGAGGCCGGCCGCCTCGACGAGGCACGGCCTCTGCTCGAACGTGCCGAGCGCGGTGCGCGTGAGCGCTTCGGCACGCAGCATGAGCGCTACCGCCGCGTGGCCGATGCGCTGGCCGGCCTGGCCCGCGCCCAGGGCCGCTGGGACGAGGCACGCCGCTGGCTGCAGGCCCTGGTGGATGCCAGCGCCGGTGCCGGCCGGCTGGTGGCCGCCCAGGCGCGCATGGCGGTGGCGACGATGGAGGTGGAGCTGGGCCACCACGCGGCCGCCGTGCCGTTGCTGCGCGCCAGCGTGCAGGAGCTCACCGAGGTGCTCGGCCCGGCCGACGCGAACACCCTCTACACCCGCACCTGGCTGTCCACCGCCCTCTTCCACCACGGCCTGCGTGACGAAGCCGCCAGCGAGGCCGAGGCCGCCTGGGCGCAGGCCCGGCGCGGCGCGGATACGGAGGCCGCTGCCCTCATCGGCCTGGTGGCCGCGCGCCAGCAGCTGCGCCGCGGTGAGGTGGCGGCGGCCGAGCCGAAACTGCGCGCCCTGCTCGCCGAGCTGGAAGCGGCGCGCAGCCCGGCCGCCGAGCGCTGCCGGGCGCTGCTCGGCGAGGCCGCGCTGCGCCAGGGCCGTGTGGACGAAGCCAGCCAACTGTTGACCCGCGCCGACTCAGCGCAGCACGAACGCCTCGGCCCGCGCGACGGCGAGCGCTGGCCGACGTTGGCCCTGCTGGGCCTGGCCCACGAAGCAGCTGGCCGCATCGGACCCGCTCGCAGCGCCTACCGCGACGCGCAAGCCCTGGCCGACGCGACGCTGCCGCCAGGCCACCCGGATCGGCTGCGGCTGCGTGCGCTCGTGGCGCTGGGTGGAGACGCCGACGCGCCGGCTGCGCTCGATGCCTATGCAAACGCCCTGGCCGACCGCGCCGACGCCACGGCGGTGCGCGCCCGGCTCGCGGGCTTGCTATCGTCCAGGGCCGGCGGGCTGCCGCCTGGCCTGGCCTTGCTGGACTTCTGACGGAGGTGCTGTGATGAAGCTTTCCATTTCGTTGCTCGCAGGCGCGCTGCTCGGCGCTGCCATGGCTGCCCAGGCAGCCGATGTTGCGCCGGCCACCGGCGCCGCAGCGGCCACCAAGGCTTCAAGCGCGCCGACCGCCAAGGCCGCCACCGCCAACACCGGTGCGGCACCCGTGGCTGGCGGCAATGGCGGTGGCCTCAGCAGCAATAGCGGCAATACGGCCACCCAGGTCGGGCCCAAGAAGCCCAAGTGCCCCGACCCCGGCAGCACGGTCTGCCCGGCGCTGGAAAAGACGCCGGCCAAGTAGGCGCGCTCTTCAGCCCTTGGTGACCACCAGCGTCACCTCGTACTTGCCACCATCGCCGGTGATGGTCAGCGTCTTGCTCTTGGGCCCGGCGGCCACGTTGAGCAGGTTGGCGCTGAGCGCGAACTCCTGCGTCGTGCCCACGCGGTCGTCGAAGTTGGGCGCACCGGTGGGGATGGCCAGCGCACCGTTGATGTCGGCCTTCAGCTTGGCGACGCGCTGGGCCCGCGTCATGCCCATGGATGCCGCCAGCGAGCTGACGACCGCGCCCTTGGTGATCTCGCGCGCGGCGCTGGCCTTGCCGTCGTCGTGCTCCATCATGGACACGAGGATGATGGCGTTCGCCGGGTTGGCAATGGCCTTGGCCGAGCCCGACGGGCCCCAGGCATTGCGGCGCCAGACGAGGAAGGGAAAGTCGCTCGGATTGACGCCGGGCTGCAGCGGCTGGGTGCCATGGGTTTCGCCGGCGTCGACGTCGCTCCAGGGGCCGTAGAGCGTGACCTCGGCGTTGGGCAGCAGCGGGTTGCTCAGGTCGACGGCGGTGACGAGCACATAGGGCTCGTCCGAGCCGACTTCGTCGGTTTCGATCTTGCACTTGATCTTGGACAGGGCGATGGTGACGGGCAATGCGGCCATGATGGTCTCCAGTGAGGTTGGAAGCGCAGCGACATGCCGCACTCGTCATCAAAGACGCAGCCGTGGCCAGGCAGGGATCACGGGTCGAAGGTGAAAAGTGCCAGGCAGAGCTGCTGACACACCCTGTCACGGCGGGCGCCGAGCATGCGGGCATCCACCACCGACAGGAGACCTGCCATGCAACCCGACTGCCTCATCCTCTACGTGAACAGCCCCGCCGAGAGCGTGCTCTTCTATCGCTCGCTGCTGGGCCGCGAGCCCGTTGAGCAAAGCCCGAACTTCGCGATGTTCATGCTCAACGACAAGACCATGCTGGGCCTTTGGGCTGCGCATGACGTGCAGCCCGAGAGTGGCCAGCGTGGCGGTGGCGCGGAGATCGGCATCACCGTGGGCACCGACAACGAAGTGAACGCCGCCGTCGCGGCCTGGAAGGCCTCCGGCTGGCCGGTGCTGCAGGCGCCCACGGCCCTGGACTTCGGCTTCACGGCCGTGACTGCGGACCCGGACGGGCACCGCGTGCGGGTGTTCAGGCCGACGCAGAGCTGAAGGGCTGCTCAGTCGCTCAGTCGCGCGCCGCAGGCGGCGCGACGGCGGCGCCCTCGATGCGATGCCGTTCAAGCGACTTCGCGACGAAGGCCGAGGCCTTGGCCTGCTCCACGAAAGCGGCAAGGAAGCGCGCACCCGCGGCCTTGCTCTTGGCCATGCCCATGGCCTGGTTGATGACCATGAATCGCCCGGGCAGCAAGCGCAGGCCCGGGTTGCGCGCGGCGTCCGCTTCCAGCTGCTGCTTTACGCCGGCGGCCACATCGAGCTGCTGCGCCAGGAAGAAGCTGACCACCTCGGGCGAGGTCGGTGCGCGCTCTATCGTCGCCGCCTTGAGTTCGCGCGTCAGGTAGAGGTCGTAGGCGCTGCGGGCGCCTACGGCAACACGAGTGCCTGGGCGATCCACGTCCTCGTTGGCCCGCAAGGGCGAGTCGCTGCGCACGAGGTAGGCCCCTTCGATCTGGACATAGGGCGCCGAGTAGGCCGTGGTCGCGGCGCGCGCGGGGTCGATGGCGAAGAAGCCCACGTCCACCCGGCCGGTGGCCAGCGCGTCCACCGCTTCGCCGGCCGACTTCACCACCATCAACTCCGCCTGCACACCCAACTGCCTTGCCAGCTCGCGCGCCAGGTCCACCGACACACCCGAGGCCTCACCGGTGGCCGGGTCCCTGTTGGCCAGGATGGGATTGCCCAGATTGATGACGGCGCGCAGCCGGCCGGTGGGTGCCAGTTCGGCGATCGCTTGGGCGGAAGGTGTCGGCATGGCGGCACAGGCGGTGAGCAAAGACATGAACAGGGCGAGCAATGCTGTCGGAACTGTTCTCATGGCGCATGAGCCTACACGCGAGCGTGGGTTGGCCGCCTGCGCCTTGAATTCCGGGTTTCCTCTAGCTGGCCGTTTCGCCTTCCCACCCCATGTCGTATCCATGTTCTTCTTCAGACATCCCAAGCCTGTCGTCGACCGGCGGCCGGTGGCGGAGCAGTCGGTCCAGGTGAAGGCCGCCACGCTGCCGGCGCTGACCGAGCTGGCCGAGTCCCGCCGCAGCCCGCTCGCGGATGAGCAGACGCAGTCGCCGGTGCCGATCGACCGAGCACAGCCCTGACGAGCCAGGCTCGGCGGCGGTGATGGGCTGGCTAGCGCGTGCGCCGCGGCTTGCTCTTGCCGCGCAGCTGAGCGCCGGCACTTGCGGTGCCGCGCGTCGCCGGCTTGTCGGCAGCAGGCTTGGCCGGCTTGACCAAACCCGTCGCCGCCGACACCGCCACGGTCTGGTACTCGGCGGCGTAGTGCTTGCGCATGCGCACGATCTCGCGGGTGTACTTGCCGGCGAGCTGCTGCTTCTTCGTGTCCGACAGCAGGCGGCCGGCGACATGGAAGAACTTGGACTCTTCTTCCTTCAGGTGGTGGCGGACCTTGAAGCTGAGCTGCTTCGCGGTTGCGATCCAGCCGTCCTGCTGCTTGTTGCGCACCGACAGGTCTTCGAGCAGTTCGTCCACTTGATGATGCTCATGCAGCGCGTGCCGAGAAGCGTCGAGGCCGCCGTCCTCCATCAGCAAGGGGATGTAGAGGAAACGCTCCTCGGCCGCCGCGTGGGCCATCAGTTCGACCTTCAGCTGCAGGAACAGCAGCTGGCGCGCGGCCATATCACCGCGTGACGCGGTGAGCTTGCGGCAAAGGTCGCGTTGCAGGTCGTGGCTTTCGCGGATGGCGTCGAAGATCATGCGGTCGTCTCCAGGGTGACGATGCATGTTGGTGGGCAACGGGCGCCGCGTCTGTCAGACGCCGCCGCTTCGGTTCAACCGGCGGCGAACCGCCGTGCCGGGTCGTAGGGAAACACGTCGTGCACATGCCCCGCCAGGATGCGCTCCTTGTGGCCCTGCCAGAAGCTCGCATCCAGCAGGTCGGCGTGGTGGCGCATGAAGCAGTCGCGCACCTGGGGGTCGCCAAGCAGGAACGGCGCGAAGGTCTCGGGGAAGACGTCGCGCGGCGCGACGGTGTACCAGACCTCGCCTGACATCTCCTCCTCCTCGTTGCGCGGCTCGGGCACGCGGCGGAAGTTGCAGTCGGTGAGGTACTCGATCTCGTCGTAGTCGTAGAACACGACCTTGCCGTGGCGGGTCACGCCGAAGTTCTTCCACAGCATGTCGCCGGGGAAGATGTTGGCGGCCACCAGGTCCTTGATGGCGTTGCCGTACTCGATGACAACGCGCTCCACCTGCTCGGGCGTCGCGTCCTTCAGGTAGATGTTCAGCGGCACCATGCGGCGCTCGATGTAGAGGTGGCGGATGACGAGGTCGTCGCCCGTCTCTTCGATCAGGCTGGGGCAGAAGTGCCTGAGTTCCGCGATCAGCTCATCCTCGAAGCGGTGGCGCGGGAAGGCGACGCGGGTGTACTCCAGCGTGTCGGCCATGCGGCCCACGCGGTCGTGGGCCTTCACGAGCAGGTACTTGGCCTGGATCAGCTCGCGCGTCGTGTCCTTCTGCGGCGGGTAGAAGTCCTTGATGACCTTGAACACGAACGGGTAGCTCGGCAGGTCGAACACCAGCATCACCATGCCCTTGATGCCCGGTGCGATGCGGAACTTGTCGCTGCTGTGTCGCAGGTGGTCGCGGAAGTCCCGGTAGAAGAGGTTCTTGCCCTGCTTCTGCAGGCCCAGCGCCGAGTAGGTCTCGGAGCGGGGCTTGCGCGGCATCATCGACCGCAGGAAGGCGACGAAGGCGCTGGGCACCTCCATGTCGACGAGGAAGTAGGCGCGGGCGAAACTGAAGAGGGCGAGCAGGTCGTCCTCGCCGAACAGCGCGGCGTCGATAAAGAAGCGGCCGTCGCTCTCGCGGCGCAGGATGGGCAGCGCGAACGGCGTCTCGGTGAAGCCGTTGATGATCTTGCCGACCACGTAGGCGCCCTTGTTCCGAAAGAACAGGCTGGACAGCACCTGCAGCTGGAAGTTGGCGCGCCAGCGGAAGTCGCCCAGCTGGCGCGTGACGGCGGCCAGCACACGGTCGACGTCGCGCCTCAGGTCGACGAACTCGCCTTCGAGCTGGAAGTTGGTGATGACACGCGCGAGGGTGTCGCGCAGCGTCGCCGGCGTCGGGTAGTAGGCCCGGTAGGTCGGCAGCGCGGCGGGCTCGTCGTTCTCGATGTACTCGGTCGAGATGGCCGGCCGCACGAAGATGAAATCGTTGTGAAAGTAGGCGTGGTGCAGGATGCGCGTGCACACCGAGTTGAAGAAGGTCTCGGCCAGCTCGGGCTGGTGGTGGTTGGTCAGCAGGCCGATGTAGTGCAGCTTGACCTGCTGCCAGACTTCCATCGGCAGCGTGGACGCCGCGAAGCACGTCTCCAGCAGCTCGCTGGCCTCGGCGACGCGGGTGTCGTAGAACTCGATGCGCAGCGCCTGGGCGCGCTGCTGGCCCAGCCAGTCGCCACGCTCGAAGCGCGCCTTGGCCTCGCCGGACGTGGCGCGGAAGAGCCGGTAATGGCGATCAAAGCCCCCGAGCAGGGCCTGGGCGATATCAAAGGCGCGGGAGTCCGTCAGCTGCGTCGGGAACATCGCCCGACTCTACTCAGGCCGTTGTGGCGTAGCGCTGCTTCACCTTGGCCAGTGCCCGGCGGTAGGCCGGGTCGACGTCGTCGGCCTTGGCGGCAGTCAACGCGAGGTCTTCCAGCAAGCCGTTGTGCAGGCCGTAGACCCAGCCATGCACGACGACCTCCTGGCCACGCTCCCAGGCGTCCTGCACCACCGTCGTGTGGCAGGCGTTGCGTGCCTGGTGCAACACGTTCAGCTCGCACAGCGCGTCGACACGCCGGGGCTCGGGCACGGTGTCCAGCCAGTCACTGTGCATGTGGCGCACATCCTGCACGTGGCGGATCCAGTTTTCCACCAGGCCCACGCGCAGGTCGTATAGCGCCGCGCGCACACCGCCGCAGTTGCTATGGCCGACGATGATGATGTGGCGCACCTTCAGGTGGTCCACGGCGAACTGCATGACGGACAGGCAGTTCAGGTCCGAGTGCACGACAACGTTGGCGACGTTGCGGTGCACGAACAGCTCGCCCGGCAGCAGGTCCACCAGCTCATTGGCCGGCACGCGGCTGTCGGCGCAGCCGATCCAGAGGTACTGCGGCGTCTGCTGCTTCAGCAGGCGGGAAAAGAAGCCAGGTTCACCGGCTTCGGTCTCGGCAGCCCAGCGCTTGTTGTTGTCGAGGAGGTCCTGCAGTTCGTGGTTGGTCGTCGTCATGCCGGCATTGTCTCCATCAGCAGTTACATCGTCTCTGCAAAGAGCTCGCGGCCGATCAGCATGCGGCGGATCTCGCTGGTGCCCGCGCCGATTTCGTAAAGCTTCGCGTCACGCCACAAACGGCCCAGCGGGTACTCGTTGATATAGCCATTGCCACCAAAGATCTGCACGCCCTCGCCGGCCATCCAGGTCGCCTTCTCGGCTGTCCACAGAATGACCGAGGCGCAGTCCTTGCGCACCTGTCGCACGTGCTCGGCGCCCAGCATGTCGAGGTTCTTGGCCACGGTGTAGGCAAAGCTGCGCGCGGCCTGCAGCACGGTGTACATGTCGGCCACCTTGCCCTGGATGAGCTGGAACTCACCGATGCTCTGGCCGAACTGCTTGCGGTCGTGGATGTAGGGCACGACGTTGTCCATGACGCTCTGCATGATGCCCAGCGGCCCGCCGGTCAGCACGGCGCGCTCGTAGTCCAGGCCCGACATCAGCACCTTGGCGCCGCCGTTCACCGCACCCAGCACGTTCTCGGCCGGCACTTCGACGTCCTGGAACACCAGCTCGCCCGTGTGCGAGCCGCGCATGCCGAGCTTGTCGAGCTTCTGCGCGATGCTGAAACCCTTCATGCCCTTCTCGATCAGGAAGGCCGTCACGCCGCGTGCGCCCAGTTCGGGCTCGGTCTTGGCATAGACCACCAGCGTGTCGGCATCGGGGCCGTTGGTGATCCACATCTTGTTGC
The DNA here is from genome assembly GCF_059421665.1 of Roseateles sp. GW821-FHT02E12. Taxonomy (NCBI): domain Bacteria; kingdom Pseudomonadati; phylum Pseudomonadota; class Betaproteobacteria; order Burkholderiales; family Sphaerotilaceae; genus Roseateles; species Roseateles sp. GW821-FHT02E12. The sequence continues at coordinate 1,890,796 of NZ_JBWKVK010000001.1, read as the reverse complement.
CGTTGAGCAGGTAGACGCCGCCCTTGTCCTCGGCCTTGAGCTTCATGCTCAGGACGTCAGAGCCCGCGCCCGGCTCGCTCATGGCCAGCGCGCCGACGTGTTCGCCACTGATCAGCTTGGGCAGGTACTTGGCGCGCTGCGCGTCGTTGCCGTTGCGCTTGATCTGGTTCACGCACAGGTTGCTGTGCGCGCCGTAGCTGAGGCCAACCGACGCGCTCGCGCGGCTGATCTCTTCCATCGCGATCATGTGCGCCAGGTAGCCCATGTCGGCGCCGCCGTATTGCTCGGGCACGGTGATACCCAGCACGCCCAGGTCGCCCATCTTGCGCCACAGGTCCATGGGGAACTGGTCGCTGCGGTCGATCTCGGCCGCGCGCGGAGCGATCTCTTCATCGGCAAAGGCGCGCACCGCGTCGCGCAGCGCGTCGATGTCTTCGCCGAGTTGGAAGTTGAGGCCGGGCAGATTCATGGGAAGGTCTCCTGTGCGCCAGGTCGATACCCCGTTGTTCAGAGGTCGCGGGCGCTTTGATTGACGTAAACGTCAACTGTAGCAAGCGCGCCCCGATCAACCCGCTGCATCTGCAGGCTGAGGCAGCAACCGGCGCACCAACGGGTGGCTGATCTTCTTGTCCGTGCCCACGGCGTAGAACTGCTCGACGACGCCTTCGGCAGCGCCGACGTTCACCAGCCCGTAGCGGCCGGTCAGCGCGTCGTCCACCGCGGTCGCGGCGGGGAACACACCCAGCCCCTCGCTGCCGAAGGTGGCCAGCAACGCGCTGTCCTCGAACTCACCGGTCACCCGCGGGCGCAGGCCCAGGTCGGTCAGCCAATGGTCCAGCCGCGGGCGCAGGGCCGCGTGCGAGGTGGGCAGCAGCAGCGGCACGTCGGCCAGTGAGGCTGGGAAGTCGCGCGCCGCCGCGGCAGCCCAGCGCGGGTGGGCATACCAGGCCACTGGCGAGCTGCCCAGCGAATGGCTGTAGACGCGCAGATTCGGGTTCGTCGGCGCAGGGCGGTCGGCCAGCACCACGTCGAGCCGGTGCAGGGCCAGGTCGCCGAGCAGATCGTCGAATTCGTCCTCGTGGCAGAGCAGGCGCAGCTGCGGCGTGTCGAGGATGGGCGCGAGCAGGCGCTGCGCGACCAGCTTGGGCAGCCCGTCGGAGATGCCCACCGCCAGCCGCATCGTCGGCGCCGTGGCGGCGTCCCGCACCCGCTCGGGCAGGGTCTCGCCGATCTGGAAGATCTGCTCGGCCTGCTCCAACGCTGCGATGCCGGCCTCGGTCAGCGTCAGCCCCCGGCCCGCCGGCTTCAGCAGCGCCGCACCAAGAGCCTGCTCCAGCTCGCGAACCTGCGTCGACACGGTCTGCACGGACAGGCCCAGCTTCTCGGCGGCGCGCGTCAACCCGCCCTCCTTGGCCACGGCCCAGAAGTAGTAGAGGTGGCGGTAGCTGAAGCTCAAGCTCATTGATAACCCCAAGTTACTCGGAAGTATTGCTTCTTGATTTTCTGCTTTTTCTTGGCCTCTTGAAAGTCTAGTCTGGCGTTCCTTGTCGACGGCTCAGGAGGCCCTCATGCAAAACCAACCCCGCACCCACGCGATCGCGATGCCCTATGGCGGCGCGGTCGACCGCGGCACCGCCCACCGCGTGCTGCGCAACACCTATGCGCTGCTGTCGATGACGCTGCTGTTCAGCGCGGCCATTGCCTGGGCCGCCGTTGCCTTCAGCCTGCCCTCGCCCGGCATCATCCTGACGCTGGTGGCCTACTTCGGCCTGCTGTTCGGCATCCACAAGCTGAAGAACAGCGGCATGGCCGTCGGCCTCGTCTTCGCGCTGACTGGCTTCATGGGCTGGACGCTCGGCCCCTTGCTGACGCGCACGCTGGCCCTGCCCTCGGGCGGCCAAGCCGTGATGCTGGCACTGGGCGCCACGGGTGCCGTGTTCCTGGCGCTGTCGGCTTACGCGACGACGACCAAGCGCGACCTGTCTTGGATGGGCGGCTTCCTGTTCGCTGGCATGGTGGTGGCCATGCTCGCCGGCCTGGCTGCGATCTTCTTCCAGATCCCCGCGCTGGCGCTGACGGTCTCCGCCGTCGTAGCCCTGCTGTCGGCCGGCCTGATCCTGTTCGAGACCAAGCAGATCGTGGACGGCGGTGAAACGAACTACGTGCTCGCCACCGTCAGCCTGTTCGTATCCATCTTCAATCTGTTCACGAGCCTGCTGCACTTGTTCGGCTTTGCCGGCTCGGACGATTGATGCTCAAGGCTGCTTGCTGAGCAGCCAGCGGTAAAGGCCGACGCCGATGCCCGCGAAGGCCAGGAGCCCCAGCACCTGGCCTGCCGTCGCGAAGCTGTCACCCACCAGGGCCAGCGGCGCGCCGTTGCCGGAGAACACGACGATGGCGGCCAGGATGACGCCCAGCAGGCTCTCGCCGACGATGAGCCCGGAGGCCAGCAGCACGCCGAGTTGCTTGGTGGCTTCGGGGTCACGCTTGTAGGAAGCGCGGCGGTCGAACCACCAGCCGGCCACGGCGCCGATGACGATCATCAGCGTGCTGTTCATGGGCAGGTAGATGCCCAGGCCCACCGCCAGCGGCGCGAGGTGGGCCTTGCCGCCGGAGGCACGCTTCATGACCTCGTCGACGACGATGCAGGCCACGCCGATCAGGCCGCCAATGCCGATGAGGTTCCAGTTCAGGTCGCCCTGGATGACGCCCTTGGCCAGCGCCGAGATCAGCGCGGCCTGCGGGGCGGCCAATGCCTTCTTCGGATCGACACCCGGCGCGCCGGCGAAGCCGTAGGCCTGGTTGAGCAGGTCCAGCACCGGCGGGATGACGATGGCGCCCGCGACGACGCCGATGATGAGCGCCACCTGCTGGCGCCAGGGCGTCGCGTCGACGAGCTGGCCGGTCTTCAGGTCCTGCAGGTTGTCGTTGGAAATCGTCGCGACGGCGAACACGACGGCCGTGACGAAGAGCGCGAACGCGACCAGAGCCTGGCCCGTGGAGGGCGGCAGCAGCGGCTTCACGACGAAAGCCAGCAGCAGCGACACGCCGATGACGACCAGGATGCCCACGCCCGACAGCGGGCTGTTGGACGAGCCGATCAGGCCGGCCATGTAGCCGCACACCGCGGCGACGAAGAAGCTCATCAGCACGACGTAGACGACGCCGCCGACGACGAGCAGGCCGAGCTGGTCGCCCAGGCCCGCCGACGTGGCGAAGCTGGACAGCATGAAGCCGATGGGCAGCATGCAGGCCAGCGTGATGAGACCCACCGTGCCGATGGGGATGTCCTGCTCGTTGCGCGGCAGCGTGTCGGCCTTGCCGGCCTTGCGCACGCGGGCGGACATGGCGGCCGAGTGCAGGCCGGCGACAACCGGCTTGGCCAGCTTCACCAGCGTCCAGATGGCCGCGACGGCGATGCAGCCGGCGCCAATGAAGCGCACCTTCTTGCTCCAGGCGAACAGCGCCACCGCCTCGGCGGCGCCGTCGACGCCCGACGTCAGATAGGGCACGCCGCCCAGCCAGGCGATGCAGGCACCCACCAGGATGGCGACGCCCACCCAAAGGCCGACGAGGTGGCCCACGGCCAGCAGCGCGAAGCTGAAGTTCAGGTCGTAACCCGTCGTGCCACTTTTCTCGCCGCCGGGCAGGCGGAAGTACTGCGCCAGGTTGGCCGCGAACAACTGGGTCGCGATGACGATGCTGAAGCCCGCCGACACGACGCTGCCGACGACGATGGCCGCCAGCCCCTGGCGGCTGCCCTCGCCACTGTCACTGGCGTGGCCGACCTTCAGCACCTCGGCACAGGCCACGCCCTCCGGGTAGGGCAACGGCGAATTCGTGACGAGCGCGCGGCGCAGCGGGATGGAGTACATGACGCCCAGCACGCCGCCAAGGGCGCACAAGGTCGTCGACATCCAGTACGGGAAGCCACTCCACCAGCCGATCATGACCAGGCCGGGCAGCACGAAGATGATGGACGACAGCGTGCCCGCGGAGGACGCGATGGTCTGCACGATGTTGGTTTCGCCGATGGAATTGCCCGCGGCGCGGCGCAGCAGGGCCATCGAGATGACGGCGGCGGGGATCGACGTCGCGAATGTCAAGCCGGCCTTGAGGCCGAAATAGACGTTGGCGGCCGTGAAGACCAGCGTGATCAGGATGCCCAGCACGATGCCGCGCAGGGTAAGTTCCGTGCCCAGTTCGGGCGTGGCGGTGGGCGATGAGGTGCTCATGCTTGGAGGGTGCGAACGCCGGGTGGGCGAGGCGCGCATCATCGCGGCAGCTTGCACAGGATTCGTGCCCGGATAACCCTAGCGACACGCTCAATTGACGTTAACGTCAATTGGCGACCTAAAATCCCGGCCGATCAAGGAGACAAGCCCATGACCGATCTCGCCGCTGACTACAAGGCACTGGCCGAGTACCGCCCGACCCACAAGGTCCGTTTCGTCACCGCCGCCAGCCTGTTTGACGGGCATGACGCTGCCATCAACATCATGCGGCGCATCCTGCAAGGCATGGGTACGGAGGTCATCCACCTCGGGCACAACCGCTCGGTGGACGAGGTCGTCACCGCGGCGCTGCAGGAGGATGCCCAGGGCATCGCCATCAGCTCCTACCAGGGCGGGCACGTCGAGTACTTCAAGTACATGGTGCAGTTGCTGAAGGAGCGCGGCGGCGAGCACATCCAGGTGTTTGGCGGCGGCGGCGGCGTCATCGTGCCGGCCGAGATCCGCGAGCTGGCCGAGCATGGCGTGCGCATCTTCAGCCCCGAGGACGGCCAGCGCATGGGCCTGCAAGGGATGATCGGCGAGATGGTCATGAAGGCCGACCAGGACTTCAGTGTCTACGCGCCGCAGAACCTGTCCGCCATCACCGGCCACTCGGAAGCCGCCTGGCGCTCGCTGGCCCAGTTGCTCACCGCGCTGGAGAACGGCAAGGCTGACGCGGCGATCGTCGATGCGCTGCGGGAGCAGGCCAAGACCATCAAGACGCCGGTCCTCGGCATCACCGGCACCGGCGGCGCCGGCAAGTCCAGCCTGACCGACGAGCTGATCCGCCGCCTGCGCCTGGATCAGGGCGATGCGCTGCGCGTGGCCCTCATTTCCATCGACCCGTCGCGCCGCAAGAGCGGCGGCGCCCTGCTGGGCGACCGCATCCGCATGAACGCCATCTCGCCCTGGGGCCAGGGCGCACGCGTGTTCATGCGCTCGCTGGCGACGCGTGACTTCGGCTCGGAAATCTCCCCCGCCCTGCCCGACGTCATCGCCGCGGCCAAGATTGCGGGCTTCGACCTCGTCATCGTCGAGACCTCCGGCATCGGCCAGGGCGACGCGGCCATCGTGCCGCTGGTCAATGTGCCGATGTACGTGATGACGCCCGAGTTCGGCGCTGCCAGCCAGCTCGAGAAGATCGACATGCTGGACTTCGCCGAGTTCGTCGCCATCAACAAGTTCGACCGCAAGGGCTCGCTGGATGCGCTGCGCGATGTGAGCAAGCAGGTGCAGCGCAACCGCGAAGCCTTCACGGTGATGCCGGACACCATGCCCGTCTTCGGCACCATGGCCAGCCGCTTCAACGACGACGGCGTGACGGCGCTGTACCAGGCGCTCAAGGTTCGCCTGGCCGACCTGGGCATCCCCTTCAGCGAAGGCCGCCTGCCGCGCGTCGACACGCGCCACAGCACCCACCAGACCCCCATCGTGCCGGCCGGCCGCGTGCGCTACCTGGCCGACATCAGCGACACCGTGCGCTCGTACAAGGCCCGCGCCCGCAAGCAGGCGACGCTGGCCCGCGAGATCCAGCAGCTGGAAGCCAGCCGCGCCATGCTGGAGGCCGCCAACCCCGACAAGAACGGTGCCCGCACGGCGCTGGGCGACCTTGCCGAGCAGCGCAAGGCCAAGCTCGACGGCGACGCTCGCCAGCTGCTCCAGCAATGGCCCGACATGGTCAAGGCCTATGCCGGCGACGAGTACGTCGTGAAGATCCGCGACAAGGAGATCCGTACCGCGCTGGTCACGCAGAGCCTCTCGGGCACCAAGATCCGCAAGGTCGTGCTGCCGGGCTACGAGTGCCACGGCGAGCTGCTGAAGTGGCTGATGCTGGAAAACGTGCCCGGCAGCTTCCCCTACGCCGCCGGCGTGTTCGCCTTCAAGCGCGAGGGCGAGGACCCGACGCGCATGTTCGCCGGCGAAGGCGATGCCTTCCGCACCAACCGCCGCTTCAAGCTGGTCAGCGAGGGCATGCCCGCCAAGCGCCTGTCCACGGCCTTCGACTCGGTGACGCTCTACGGCGCCGACCCCGCGCCGCGGCCCGACATCTACGGCAAGGTGGGCAACTCCGGCGTCAGCATCGCGACGCTGGACGACATGAAGGTGCTGTACGACGGCTTCGACCTGTGCAGCCCGACCACCAGCGTGTCCATGACGATCAACGGCCCGGCGCCGTCGATCTTGGCCATGTTCATGAACACGGCCATCGACCAGAACCTGGCCAAGTTCCGCACCGACAACGGCCGCGAGCCAACAGCCGACGAAGCCGCCAAGATCAAGGACTGGGTGCTGGCCAATGTGCGCGGCACCGTGCAGGCCGACATCCTGAAGGAAGACCAGGGCCAGAACACCTGCATCTTCTCGACCGAGTTCTCGCTGAAGGTGATGGGCGACATCGCCGAGTACTTCGTGCATCACAACGTGCGCAACTTCTACTCGGTGTCGATCTCGGGTTATCACATCGCTGAAGCGGGCGCGAACCCGATCAGCCAGCTCGCGCTGACGCTGTCGAACGGCTTCACCTTCGTGGAGGCGTACCTCGCGCGCGGCATGCACATCGACGACTTTGCGCCCAACCTGAGCTTCTTCTTCAGCAACGGCATGGACCCCGAGTACACAGTGCTCGGCCGCGTCGCCCGCCGTATCTGGGCCATCTCGATGCGCGACCGCTATGGCGCCAACGAGCGCAGCCAGAAACTGAAGTACCACGTGCAGACCTCGGGCCGCAGCCTGCACGCGCAGGAGATCGCCTTCAACGACATCCGCACCACGCTGCAGGCACTGATCGCCGTCTACGACAACTGCAACTCGCTGCACACCAACGCCTACGACGAGGCGATCACGACGCCCACTGACGAGAGCGTGCGCCGCGCGATGGCCATCCAGCTCGTCATCAACCGCGAGTGGGGCCTGGCCAAGAACGAGAACCCGTCACAGGGCGCCTTCATCATCGACGAGCTGACCGAGCTGGTCGAAGAGGCGGTGCTGACCGAGTTCGAGCGCATCAGCGAACGTGGTGGCGTGCTCGGCGCCATGGAGACCGGCTACCAGCGTGGCCGCATCCAGGAGGAGTCGATGCACTACGAGATGCTCAAGCACACCGGCGAGTACCCCATCATCGGCGTCAACACCTTCCGCAACCCGAATGGCGAGACGGTGCCGGAACACATCGAACTGGCACGTTCGACCGACGAAGAAAAGCAATCGCAGCTGACGCGCCTGGCCGAGTTCCAGGACCGCCACGCGGCCGAGGCGCCGGCCATGCTGGCCAGGCTTCAGCAGGCCGTCATCGAGAACAAGAACGTGTTCGACGTGCTGATGGAAGCCGTGCGCGTGTGCTCGCTGGGCCAGATCACCGGTGCCCTCTTCGAGGTGGGTGGCCAGTACCGCCGCAGCATGTAAGCCCGCTCAGGCGGCGAGCTCCACGCGATCCCGCCCGGACCGCTTGGCCTCGTAGAGCGCCGCATCGGCGCGGCTGAACACGGCCTCGGGCGCCTCGTTGGCGCCATGCGCCCGCGCCACGCCGACGCTGACGGTCACCGCCAGCGGGCCGGCCGTGGTCGCGAAGGCCTCGGCGCCCACGGCCTCGCGCAGCCGCTCGCCCAGGCGGGCCTCGCCACCGGCCTCGGGCTGCACCCAGATGACGGCGAACTCCTCGCCGCCCAGGCGCACGGCCAGGTCCAGCGGCCTCAGGGTGTCGCGCAACCGCTCGCCAATGCCGCTGAGCACGGCGTCGCCCACCGCGTGGCCATGGGTGTCGTTGATGCGCTTCAAGTGGTCCACGTCCAACAGAGCCAGCACGGGCGGGTGGGCGGCGCCGCGCTGCAGCAGGCGGCGCAGCCTCTCGTCGAAGCCGCGCCGGTTCAGCAGGCCGGTCAGCACGTCGACCTCGATCAGTCGCTCGATCTGGCGCAGCGCGCGGTCCTGCAACAGCAGCAACATGGCCAGGGCCTGGCCGATGACGAGGCCGACCGTCACGAGCAGGCCGATGGCGTTGTACTGCGTCAGCTGGTCACGGTTGGCCGCGATCAGCGGGCTGACGGCCAGGCCGCGCGCCACCTCGACGACGGCGCTGACGATGAGGTCGCCCGCCAGCAGCAGCAGCGGGAATCCGTGCTGCGCTTGCCAGGCCTTCAGGGCGGCATGCGCGGCCGGCGCGGTCAGCGCCGCGGTGGCCAGCAGCGTCAGCGTCAGCGAGGGCCAGAACACGCCGGTCCAGGCCGTCAGCGTGAAGGAGCCAACGCCCACCAGCGCGGCAAAGACGATGGGCCACCGGCAGCGCAGCGGCAGGCCCAGGTAGACGCGCAGCCCCAGCAGCAGCAGCAGGGCCGACAGCAACCCGCCGAGATGGCCGATGACCCAGAAGGTGCGCGGCGCGTCCAGCGTGATGGCGATGGCACGCGCCAGCTGCGTCAGCGCGGCGGCCGCGAAGGCACCGGCCCAGAACCACAGCGATCGCTCCGACTTCAGATGCCAGGCTCCGCCCAGCGTCGCCAGCGCCAGCATCGTCGTGACGAGCTGGTAGACGCGCAGCAGCGTGTCGGCGTGCAGGGGTTCCATTTGAGGTCGAGTTGGGTCGCAGTCCGCACGATGCCTGCATCACGCCGCCCGGCCGGTGCGCGGCGTGTGGAAGCCATGATTTATCTCACGGCCGAAGGGCTTATACCTGCAGCCGGGCGGCGTTCAGCGCGGCTGCAGGGCCTGCATGGCCGACTTCACCCGCAGCACCATCGGCGACGGCGGCGTCTGGCTGGCGTCAAAAGGATGCAGGCGCTGCCCGCCCGTGGCGGCCATGATCTTGCGCACGTACAGCCGCGTCTCGGCATAGGGCGGCACGCCGAGGTAGCGGTCCACGGCCTTCTCGCCAGCGTTGTATCCGGCCAGCGCGAGCATCACATCGCCCTCGAAATAGGCCAGCAGCCAGCGCAGGTAGGCCATGCCGGCGCGGATGTTCTGCGAGGGGTCGCGCAGCCTGGTGACCTTGAAGCGCAACGCCGTGTCGGGCATGAGCTGCATCAAGCCTTGCGCCTTCTTGGGCGACTCGGCCAGCGGATCGAAGTTGGACTCCTGGGCCATCACCGCGAGCACCAGGGCGGGTGCGAGCTGGTACTCGGGTGCCAGCAACTTCACGTAGTTGACGACCGCGGGCGGCGCGTGGGGCGGCAGCGGCAGCGTGGCCCACAGCGAAACAGGCTTGGCGCCGCGCGCAGGCACCGGCGCCACGGCCACGGGCAGGTCAGTCTCGGGCGGGCGCAAGCAGGGCGGAGGGTCGCCCAGGGGCGTGCCACCCATGGAATCGAGCATGTTCTGCGCCTGCTGCATGCCCTGCTCGGCGGCGGCGGCGAACATGTGGGCGGCCTCGGCATCATTGCGCTGGATGCCGCGCGCATTCGTCAGCATCCAGCCCAGGCTGTACTGGGCCTCGGCGTCGCCATAGCGGGAGGCGCGGCAATAGAGCTTGGCGGCGGCAACCTCGTCGCGCTTGACGCCGTCGCCGTACTCCAGCGCCTTGGCGTCCTGGCGCCAGCGCTCCACCTGGGCCGGCACGACGGGGCCGCGCTCGCCCGGCGGCATGGTCGGCCGCGGCAGCTGCTCCAGCGTCAGCGAGGGCAGCTGGGCCCAACTCGTCGAACTGGCCAACAGCAGAAGCAGGAACAGGCGTCGCAAGGGTCAGTACGGAGCAGGTGGTCGGGGGGCGGAAGTCTAGACTGCCCGCCTGAACAGCGCGCCATGCCCACATGAACAAAACCCGCCTCGAAGCCTTCAGCGACGGCGTCATCGCCATCATCATCACGATCATGGTGCTGGAGATGAAGGTGCCGCACGGCAGCGACTGGGAGGCCCTCAAGCCGCTGTGGCCGGTGCTGCTGTCCTATGTGCTGAGCTTCGTCTACGTCGGCATCTACTGGAACAACCACCACCATCTGCTGCACGCCGTGCACAAAATCAACGGCGGCGTGCTCTGGCCCAACCTGCACCTGCTGTTCTGGCTGTCGCTGCTGCCGTTCGCCACCGGCTGGATGGGCGAGAACCACTTCGCACCGCTGCCGGTGGCCGTCTACGGTGGCGTGCTCGTGATGGCCGCGCTGGCCTGGGTGCTGCTGCAGCGCGCACTGCTGTGCATCCCCGGCAACAACACCGTGCTGGCGCTGGCGCTGGGCAAGGACTGGAAGGGCAAGATCTCGCCGGTCATCTACCTGGCCTCCATCGCGCTGGCCTTCGTGCACGTGGGCCTGTCGCTGGCCGGTTATGCCATCGCCGCGGCGCTGTGGCTGATCCCGGACCGCCGCATCGAACACCACTTGAACAGGAGCGAGTGACCATGCCCACGCTCGACCCCCGCATCGACGCCTACCTGGCCGGCGTACCCGAGTTCGCGCTGCCGATCCTGACGCGGCTGCGCGAGGACGTGCATGCCGCCTGCCCCGACGTCGTCGAGACGATCAAGTGGAGCCGGCCCCACTTCACGCTCGATGGCAAGCTGCTGGCCGGCATGTCGGCGTTCAAGGCGCACTGCGCCTTCGGCTTCTGGGAGCGCGAGGGCGCGGCGCCGGGCGAGCCGGGGGCGATGGGCGATTTCGGCCGCATCACGTCCGTGGCCGATCTGCCCAGCCGCACCGAGCTGCGCAAGCAGATCAAGGCCGCCGCCGCGCTGCTGCAGGCCGGTGCGCCGCGCGCCGCCAAGCCCGACCGCGCGCCGCGGCCGCAGCTGGAGATGCCCGCCGACTTTGCCGCCGCGCTGGCCAAGACCAAGGCCGCCAAGCAGCACTACGACGCCTTCCCGCCCAGCAAGCAGCGCGACTACCTGGAGTGGGTGCTGGAGGCCAAGCGCGAGGAGACGCGCGCCAAACGCGTCGCCCAGGCCGTGGAATGGCTGGCCGAGGGCAAGTCGCGGAACTGGAAATACGAGAACTGTTAGGGCAGCTTCGCTAGCCGATCACCGACTGCAGCGTCGAGTTGCGCATCCAGTCATCGGCCACCACGACACGGTTTCGGCCTTTCTGCTTGGCCTGGTAGAGCGCCTTGTCGGCCAGGTGCATCAGCGTCTCCGGCGTGTCTTCGCGCGCCGCCTCGGCAACGCCGGCCGACAGCGTCACGCGCAGCGGCCGGCCGCCGTCGCCCCGCAGCTCCAGCGCCTCCACGGCCAGGCGCACCTGCTCGGCCAGATGCTTGGCGCCGACCGCGCCGGTGGCCGGCAGCACCAGGCCGAACTCCTCGCCACCCAGGCGCCCGAGCACGTCGGAACTGCGCAGCCGCGCCCGCGTACAGGCCGCGACGGCCTTCAGCACCTGGTCGCCCATGGCGTGGCCGTGCTGGTCGTTGACGCGCTTGAAGTGATCCAGGTCCAGCATGACGAAGCCGACCGACTGGCCTTCGCGGCGGCCGCGCTCCATTGCGTGGGCCAGCAGGGACACCGTGGTGTTGTGGTTGACCGCACCGGTCAGGCCGTCGACGCTGGCGAGCTTGCGCATCTGGCTGGCCATGCGCTCGAAGTTGGCCAGCACGAAGCCGAAGCCCGCCGCCAGCACGGCCATGAAGGCCAGCATGAAGATGGCGCCGCTCCAGGTCTGCCAGGGCTCGGGGTCCACCGGCCGGGCACGCAGCCACGAGGCGGCAACACCCACACGCAGCCACAGCGCCAGGCTTGCCAGCAGCAGCATCAGCGAGACGACGCGAAAACTCATCTCGGCGCGCCAGCCCAGGCGCAGCGCGGCGATGGTGGACGGCAGCAGCAGTACGCCCATGGCCGCCGACATCGCGCCGGCGCGCACCGGCCCCGACACGTCAAGCACCGCCGGCACAGCCAGCGCCGCGGCCAACAGCAGCCAGTGATGCCAGACCGGCAGCCCGCGGTTCAGCAGATGCCGCGACACGGCCGACGCAAAGCCCGCCAGGCCTGCCATCAGCAGCCAGTTGCCGCCCAGCAGCACGGCCCAGCCCGGCAGCCAGGGCCGCAGCGCAAAGAACGCAAAGCCGATGCAGAAGGCCAGCCCCGCCCAGCCCAGGCGCTTGAGTTCGCCGCGGCTGAGTGCGCCGCGACCGGCCATCCACAGCTGCAGCGTCAGCAGGCCGAAGCCGACGACGAGCATCAGCACCAGGGTGGGGACGTGCAGCGACATGCGCGAGCGGCGCCTCGTTTATTGTGATGACTTGTAACGCCCAGTGTAGGCAGGGCCGGCGCCGCGCGCCGCCAGGGTCTGCGCCGATGGCGCGGGGCCACACCTGCGGCTCCAATGACTGACGTGATCGCCCCTGCCCTGACACCGGCCTTGATGCCCGCGCTGTGCCTGTTGAACCCGCATGCCGCCAACGGCCGCTGCGCCGCCCTGGCCCAACCCCTGCGCGAGGCCCTGCCCCAGGTGCCGCTGGTGCTGCCCGAGAACGTGGCCGCCGCGCGCCAGCGCCTGCTGGCCTTGCCCGAAGGCAGCCGCGTCATCGTGGCCGGTGGCGACGGCACCGTGCACCAACTGCTGCCGGCCCTGGTCGCCCGCAAGCTGCAGCTCGCCCTGCTGCCCGGCGGCACCGGTAACGACCTGGCCCGCGCCCTCGGCCTGGCCCGCATGGGCTGGCGCGAGGCTCTGGCCCATGCGCAGCGCGCGCCGGCCACGACGATGGACCTCGGCGAGATCACGACGAACACGGGTGGCGCCCAGCTCTTCATGTCCAGCCTGACGGCCGGCTTCGACGGGGCCATCGCCATCCGCGCCCAGGCCGCGCCCAACTGGCTGCGCGGCCAGCCGCGCTATCTGTGGGCCACGCTGACCGAGATCGCCCGGCTGCGCGTCTACCCGCTGCGCGTCGAGGCCGACGGCCAGCTGCTGCACGACGGCCCGCTGCTGTTCGCCTCCAGCCTGAACACGCCGAGCTACGGCAGCGGCATGCCCGCAGCACCCGGCGCGCGCATCGACGACGGCGAGCTGCAGCTGCTGCGCGTTGGCGCCTTCGGCCGCCTAGGTGCGCTGGCCATGATGCCGCTGCTGCTGACCGGGCTGCATCTGCGCCATGGCAAGGTTGCACTCACGCGCTTCAAGTCCCTGCGCCTGACCAGCACCATGCCCGTGCCGCTGGCTGTGGATGGCGAACCGCTGCTATCAGCCACAGACATCTCGGTACGCGTGCTGCCGCAAGCCCTCAGCGTCGTTCGCTGATGATGCCGGCATGGATCACGAGCAAGACGACCACAGCACCCCACGCGCCGGCTGGCTGGGCCCCTGGCTGAAGGGCTTTCCGGCGCTGCAGCCGCCAGTCGCGCTGGCCGACGTGGCGCAACGCGGCTGGGCCCTGCACGACATGCCCGTACCGCTGGCCGTCGTGCGCCAGCAGGCGCTGGCCCACAACATCGCCTGGATGCAGCGCTTCGCGTCCGAACGCGGCGTGCAGTTGGCGCCGCACGGCAAGACGACGATGAGCCCGCAGCTGTTCCGCCGCCAGCTCGATGCCGGCGCCTGGGGCCTGACGTTTGCCAACGTGCATCAGCTGCGCCTGGGCTTGGCCGCGGGCGCTCAGCGGGCCTTGATCGCCAACCAGGTCATCAGCGCCACCGAACTGGCCGAGCTGCTCGACCTGCGCCGCCGCCATCCCGGCCTGGAGATGGCTTTCTTTGTCGACTCGCAGGCCCAACTCGACCTGATCGCCGCGCACTGGGCGCAGCTTGGCGGCGATGAAGCCCGCATCGATGTGCTGGTCGAACTCGGCACCTCGCGTTGCGGTGTGCGCGAGCACGCACCGGCGCTGGCGCTGGCCCGCGCACTCAAGACCCACCCAGCGCTGCGCCTGCGCGGCGTCGGCTTCTACGAGGGTCTGCAGATCAAGGGCGAAAGCGAGCCCGACGTCGCGCTGATGCAGCAATGGCAGTCACGCCTCCAGGGGCTGCTGGATGCCATCGACACCGAAGGCCTGCTCGACGCCGACGCCCAGCCGCTATGGCTCAGCGGTGGCGGCTCGGCTGCTTTCGACCTCGTCGCGCCCGTGCTGGCCGGCGGCTCCAAGCGCCTGGGCCTGCTGCGCTCGGGCTGCTATGTCTGCCACGACCACGAGCACTACGGCCGCTACATGAAGACCATGGACGAGCGCATGGGCACGCCACTCAGTTCGCCCAGCCTGCAGCCGGCGCTGGAAGTCTGGACCCAGGTGCTGTCCTGCCCCGAGCCGGGCCTGGCGCTGCTGAACGCGGGCCGGCGCGACCTGTCCTTCGACGCCGGCTGGCCGCTGCCGGTCTGGCATCTGCAGGGCGCCGAGCGGACGAAGGCGCCAGCGGGTTGGCGCGTGACCGGCCTGAACGACCAGCATGCCTATCTGCGCTGGGACCCGGCCGAATGCGACGGCCCCGCGGTCGGCGAGCGCGTCGCGCTGGGGCCGTCTCACCCCTGCACCACCTTCGACAAATGGGCCTGGATGGCCGTCGTTGACGAGGACGACCGCGTCGTCGATGCCATCACCACACAGTTCTCCTGATGAACCGCCGCCACCTGCTGAGCCTGTCCGCCGCCGCCTTGATGCCCGCCACCGCCGCTACCTCCTCCGCCGTCCGTTACCTGCATGTCGGCACCTACGCGCCTCAGGGCCAGGGCTTGTACAGCTTCGCCATCGCCGCGGACGGCGCGTTGAAGCCCCTCGGAGTCACCCCCAACGCCAACAGCCCGAGCTGGCTGGCAGCCCACGGCGGGCATGTCTACGCCGCCGAGGAAGGCGGCGACCACATTGCCATCTACACGCAGGACGACGCCGGCCGGCTCGCCCTGCTGCAGCGCCTGCCCAGCGGCGGGCGCAGCCCGGCACATCTCTCGGTGAGCGCAGGCCACGCCTGGGTCGCCCACTACGGCGACGCCCGTTTCGCCGCCCTGGCGCTGCAGGCCGACGGCCGCCTGGGCGATGCCCAAAGCTGGCCAAGCTGCGCCGGCCCCGACTGCCGCCCCGGCCCGCAGCGGGCCGCAAAGGCACCGCCCGGCAGCCAGGCCAACAGCGGCCACGACGCAGCGCACGCCCACATGATCCAGGCCAGCCCCGACGGCCGCTGGCTGCTCGGCACCGACCTGGGCCTCGACCGACTGCTCGTCTGGCCGCTTGCTGCCGGCGCGCCCAACGTTGCTGCAAAGGAACTCGCCCTCAGCCCAGGCTCCGGCCCGCGGCACTTCGCCTTCCACCCCGAAGACCCGCGCTGGGTCTACGTGCTGCAGGAGGAGTCGTCCACGCTGTCCACCGTCGAGCTGACCGACGCCGGCCCGCGCCTGCTCGATGAAATCTCCGTGCTGCCCGACGGCTTTGCCGGCACCAACTACGCGTCCGACCTGCTCGTCGCGCCCGGCGGCCGCCACCTGTACGCGCTGAACCGCCTGCACGACAGCCTGGCCGTCATCTCCCTGGCCCAGCCGCGCAGGCCGCGCCTGCTGGACCACCACTGGGTGCACGGCAGCTACCCGCGCAGCGCCTGCCGCGCCGGCCGCCATCTCTACGTGTGCAACCAGCGCAGCGACCAGCTCAGCCACTTCGACCTGGGGCGCCCCGAGCAGCCGCGCTTCACCGGGCGGCAGACGGCAGTGCCCAGCCCGGCCGGGGCCTGTTCGCTCTAGACTGCCCCGATGAAACACGCCGTCTTCCTGCTGCTCGCCGCAACGGCGCTGGCCCGCGCCGAACCCATCGGTTCGGTCGACACCGCCTTCAAGCTCATCGGGCCCGACCACAAGGTCGTCGTCGATGCGCATGACGACCCCAAGGTGCAAGGCGTGACCTGCTATGTGTCGCGCGCCAAGACGGGCGGCATCAAGGGCGCCATCGGCCTGGCCGAGGACAAATCCGAAGCCTCCATCGCCTGCCGCCAGGTAGGGCCGATCGTCATCAACCAGGCCCTGCCGCGCCAGGAAGAGGTTTTCAACGAGCGCATCTCCCTGATCTTCAAGCGGTTGCGCATCGTTCGCCTCGTCGACCCGGCGCGCAACACGCTCGTCTATCTGACCTACTCCGACCGCCTCGTCGACGGCTCGCCGCAAAACAGCGTCACTGCGGTCCCGGTGAGCCGCGAGACCCCCATCCCGGTCAAGAAATGACACCCCTCGTCCAAGGAGTACCTTGGCCGGTCCCCCGAGGGGACGGCGATGCTTGCCGGATTGACCGGCAAGCACATCGCCAACGCGGGCCGGCTCGGGAGCGGCCCAGCGCTCGGCCCGCAAACCGGGAGCCACACGCATGACATTCACGGAAGCCCTGTTCGCGCTGATGCCGATGCAGGCACTGGCGGCCGCGCTGGTGCTGATCACGCTGATCGGCTGGCGCGGCGCCAACGCCGGCGGGCGCTGGGCCCAGGTCGGCATGGCGGCCCTGGCCCTGGGCCTGGCCCTGCTGAGCCCGGCCGTGGGCGGGCGCTTCACCGCGCCGCACGGCCTGCACAGCGCGGGCATGGCGGCCGTCAGCCTGGGCTTGTCGGCGCTGTGGTGGGCGCTGGGCCTGTGGCTGACACCGCGGCCCGGGCGCTGGCTCATGGCGGCAGCGCCGCTGGTCCTGGGCGCCGGCCATGCGCTGCTGTGGGGCGACCGTGCCAGCGCGCAGACGCTGGCCGACGTCGTGCTGGGCGCCCAGCTCGCGTGGCTGGGCGTCGCGCTGACCCTGCCGGGCCGCAACACCGTGGTGCAGGGCCTGAACAGCCGGCGCTGGCGGCTGCTCGGCCTGACCGCCGTGCTGCCGTTGCTGGCGGCCATGCTGTGCCGCGCCGCCGTCACGCTGTTCGGCAGCCCTTCGCCTTCGCCCGACCTGCTGCTCGCCCTGACCGGCCAGCTCGCGCTGCTGCTGGCCCTGCCCATGCTGCTGCTGGCCTGGCGCGGCCAGATCGAGGCCGAGCTCGCGCGCCTGGCCCAGACCGACGGCCTGACCGGCCTGACAGACAACGCCGCGTTCACCGGGCGCTCGGTGGACCTGATCTCGATGGCCCGCCGCTACGACGAGCCGCTGGCCCTGGTCGTGCTGGACCTGGACGACTTCGAGACCCTGCGGGCCGAGCACGACATCGACTTCGCCGACCGCGCGCTGGCCTTGTTCGCCAGCTGCGTGCAGGCCCAGATGCGCCTGGGCGACCTGGCCGGGCGGCTGGCCGGCCAACAGTTCGGCGTGCTGATGGCCCGCTGCCTGCCCGAGGGCCCGCAGGCGCTGGACCTGCGCCTGCGCACGGCGCTGGCCGAGCGCGCACCGGCCGAGCTGGGCATGAGCCTGTCCTTCAGTGCCGGCTGGGCCAAGCTGCGCCCGGGCGACCGGGGCCTGGCCGACCTGCAACTGCGTGCCGAGACCGCGCTCTACGAAGCCAAGCGCGCCGGCCGCGGGCAATTGATGGCCGAACCGGGCGTGGCGGACTGAGCATGCAGGACAACCTCGTCGACGACTGGGTTGGCCACAACCTGCTGGGCACGGACCCGGCCCTGCTGGCCGCGGTGCGAGAAGCCGCACCCCAGGCCGTCGAACCGCTGACCCGCTACGGCGCCGAGCTCGGCAGCACCGAGACCGCGCAGCTCGCGCGCGACGCCAACCGCCACGGGCCGCAGCTGCGCCAGCTCGACGCCCGCGGCCGCCGCATCGACCTCGTCGACTTCCACCCGGCCTGGCACGCGCTGCTCGCGATGTACCGCCGCCAGGGCCTGGTGGCCGGCGTCTTCGCGACCGACACGCCCGGCCGCTGGACACAGTTCGCGGCCGGCTGCTATCTGCACGGCCAGGTCGAGGCCGGGTCGCTGTGCCCGGCAACGATGACCCAGGCCGCGATCCCCGTGCTGGCCAGGCAGCCCGAACTCTTCGCCCCCCTGCGCGACAAGTTCTTCAGCCGCGAGCACGACCCGCGCGAGGCCACCATCGCCGACAAAGCCTCGATCTGGGTCGGCATGGGCATGACCGAGAAGCAGGGCGGCTCCGACCTGCGCCGCGTGACGACCGAAGCAGCACGCCAAGCCGACGGCAGCTACGCCATCACCGGCCACAAGTGGTTCTTCTCGGCACCCAGCAGCGACGCCCATCTCGTGCTGGCCCGCACCGAGGCTGGCCCGACCTGCTTCTGGCTGCCGCGCTACACGCCAGACGGCGCGCGCAACGCCGTCCACGTGATGCGGCTCAAGGACAAGCTCGGCAACCGCAGCAACGCGAGCAGCGAGGTCGAGTTCCACGGCGCCTGGGCGCAGCGCCTGGGCGACGAGGGCCGCGGTATCCCGACGTTGATCGAGATGGCCGGCTACACGCGGCTGAACTGCGTCATCGGCAGCGCGGCCCTGCTGCGTACCGGCTTTGTGCAAGCACTGCACAACGCTCGCGAGCGCTCGGCCTTCGGGCGCCACCTGGCCGAGCAGCCACTGATGCAGACCGTGCTGGCCGACCTGGCGCTGGAAAGCGAGGCCGCGATGCGGCTGATGCTGCGCCTGGCGCGCGGCTTCGAGAACAACGAGCCCGCCTGGCAGCGGCTGATGACGCCGGCCGCCAAGCTCTGGGTCTGCAAGCGCGCCATCGAATGCACCGGCGAGGCCATGGAGCTGCTGGGCGGCAACGGCTACGTCGAAGACGGCGTGCTGGCGCGCCTGTACCGCGAGGCCCCGGTCAACTCCATCTGGGAGGGCTCGGGCAATGTCATGGCGCTGGACGTGCTGCGCGCCGTGGCCCGCGAGCCGGATGTGGCACTGGCCCTGCTCGACGAATTCGCCGCCAGCTCCGATATACCCGTGCAAGCCGAGGCACGCCAGCTGCGCCGCCTGCTGACCGGCGACCCCGCCGCCCTGGAAGCTCAAGGACGCCGCGTGGCGCAAGGCCTGGTGCTGTGCGCCCAAGGCGTGCTGATGCGCGAGCAGTCGTCCACCATCGCGGCCGATGCCTTCATCGCGACACGCTTCAGCGGCGACGGCCGGCTCGTCGGCACCCAGGCCGTACCGCAGGCCGCGCAGATCCTGGCCACCGCGCTGGCGGCCTGATCACGGCGCCGAGTCGCCAAAGTATTTGTGCACGATGCGCGCCGTCGTGCCGTCGGCCTCCAGCGCTTCGCTGGCCTCCTGGTAGCGCTGCGCCCAGGCAGCATCCATCGAGCGCTTGCTGATCAGCACGAAGGCCGGTTCGTTGGACAGGATCACGTCGGTCGCCACGATGCGGGCCTGCCAGCCCAGCTGCGCCAGCTCCCAGCGTGCCGAAGCCTCGCTGGCCAGCACACCGTCCACCCGGCCCAGGGCCAGCATCTGCCACAGGCTGCGCCGCGAGGCGACCTGTGTCAGCCCGGCACGAAAGCCCGGCTGTGTCAGCAGTTCGGCGTACTCCGGCCCGTAGACCACGCCGATCTGCGCCCCCAGGCGCAGGCCCGGCCGCAGCACCTCGCGCAGCGTGGTGGCGGCACCGATACGCGCCCGATCAACCTGCCGCACAAAAAGGCGGTTCTGCGACAAGACATGCCTGGACACGAAGTAGGCATAGGCCTCGCGCTCGGGTCGACGCAGGCCACCGGGCAGCACATCCAGCCGCCCCGCTTCCAGCTCGACGAGCGCCCGGGCCCAGGGCAGCTCCAGCCATCGGGCCTTGCAGCCTAGGCGTGCCAGGCTTTGCTCCACCAGCTCCACGTTGAGCCCGGTGATTGCACCCGAAGGGGTGCGCATGCTGTAGGGCGGATCATCGTTCCAGCGCACGCGCAGTTCACAGGCCCACGCCGGCGAGGCGGCCAGCGCCAGGCAGATCAAGCCGAGGCGGAGCAGGACGAGAGGCGAAGTCACGGGCCGCATTCTTGGGCCAGCTAGCGCTTTTGTCAGCCGGCTCCGACACGCCACTGCGCCGCCCGCCGATACGCACCCGCGGCAGCCTCGTTGATGCTCAAGGCCACACCCAAGCCCGGAGCCGTTCCATGACCTTCGACGCACAGCTGCCTCAGAACCCCGCCTTCGAAACCAGCGTCGCGCGGCCCCTGCTGGCCACCTTGACGCGCTGGTGGGCGCCCGCCGTGACGGCGGCCGCCGACCCGGAGCTGGGTTATGAATCCGCGCTGCCCTGGACGCTGGTGGTCGATGACCTGCCCGGCGACAGCGGCCCGACGCGTTACTGAATCAGCCCGTTCTTCAGCGCGTAGTAGGTCAGATCACTGTTGGTCTGTAGCTTGAGCTTCTCGAGCACGCGCGTGCGGTAGGTGCTGACGGTCTTCACGCTGAGGAACAAGGCCTCGGCGATGTGGCCCACGGTCTCGCCCTTGGCCAGCCGCAGGAAGACCTGGAACTCGCGCTCGGACAGCGCCTCGTGCAGGGGCTTGTCCTGGGCCGCGCCGCCGCCCGAGCCGCTGGCGACGCTGTCGGCCAGTTGCTCGGCCACCGCCGGGCTGATGTAGCGCCGGCCCCGCGACACCAGGCGGATCGCGTTGGCGATCTCCTCGGGGTCGCATTCCTTGTTCAGGTAGCCGCTCGCACCCTGGCGCAGTAGCGTCGTCGCGTAGTGCGCCTCGGGGAAGCCGCTGAGGATCAGCACGGGCAGCTCCGGGAACCGCGCCTTGATGGCCGCCAACGCATCCACGCCGCTCTGGTCGGGCATGGAGATGTCCAGCAGTAGCACGTCCACCTCGCCACCGCGCGCCATCTCCAGCGCATCGTGGCCGCTCGATCCTTCGCCGGTGACACGCAGGTCGACGTGGTCGGAGAGGTACTGGCGCAGGCCGGTGCGCACGATGGCGTGGTCGTCGACGATGCCGATGCGGATCATGGTGAGGGCTTTGTGCAAAGAGTGGCTGTCAGCGTAGCAGTCCGGGGCAGTGGCCGGCAGGGGCTCCTGTCCTACATCGCCGACAGCCGCGTCCGACATGGGACCGCGCTGCGGGACTATGCCCCCGCGTCTGGCCGAGCGCGATAGTGACTCCAGCGACTCCTGAAGTCGCCCACCCACAGGAGATTCCAAATGTTCAACAAGTCCATCCTGACTGCTGCCGTCGCCACTGCCCTCGTCGCCACGCTGGCCACCACCAGCGGCTGCGCCGTCACCCGCAACCAGGAAACCGTCGGCGCCTACGTCGATGACACCGCGCTGACCACCCGCGTCAAGGCCAAGTTCGCCGCCGACCCCACCGTCAGCGCCATGGCAATCAGCGTCGAGACGCTGAAGGGCACGGTGCAGCTGTCGGGCTTCGCCAAGTCGTATGAGGAAAAGTCGATGGCCGAGAAGCTGGCCCGCGAAACCTCCGGTGTCGTGGCCGTGCGCAACGACATCGCCGTGCGTCAAGGCTCCTGAGCGCGCGCAGGAGCCTGCGCGGCAGAAGGCAGGCTCCTAGGACAAGTCCTACAGCGCGACGCGCTCCCGGCACTGCCGGCCCGGGGCCGAAGCAGTCCATACTTCAGCCTCAAACTCCCCACCGCAGTCGTCGGGCCATGCCAGCACTCAAAGCCTTCATCGTTGAAGACAGTCCGGTGATCCTTGAGAACCTCATCGCGACGCTGGAGGAGCTGGCCCAGGTGGAGGTGGTCGGGTCGGTGGCCGACGAGGCCAGCGCGGTGCGCTGGATGAAGCGAGACCCCGACGCCAATGCCGATCTCTTCATCGTCGACGTGTTCCTGCGCTCCGGCACAGGGCTGGGCGTGCTGCAGGCGGCCCAGCAGCTGGGCTTGCGGGCACGGCGCGTCGTGCTGACCAACTACGCCACCGAGGAAATGCGCCGTCGCTGTGCCAGCCTCGGCGCTGAACGCGTCTTCGACAAGAGCCGCGAGCTGGATGACCTGATCAGCTACTGCGCCGAACTGGCTGAACATGCCACAGCAGCCCGCTCTGCAGCCGCGACCAGTTGAGCGGCTGCCCGTGCTGCGTCATCTCGACCCCTGGCTGGAAGGCGCCAGCCGCAATCGCGGCCTGGCCGTCGGCTTTGCCGCACTCGCGGCCGCGGCCGTCATGGGCGTCAGCGAAGCCGCCTTCTGGGGTGCCGACGAGGCGCTCAAGCAATCCCAGGCCCGCCACATCGCCCGCAACGACGGCCTGCGCCTGCGCGAGCTGCTGACCGACGCCGAGACCGCCCAGCGCGGCTATCTGCTGACGGGCCGTGACGACTACCTCGCCCCCATCCAGCTGGCCGAGCGCGAGCTGCCCAGCGTGCTGTCGCGCCTGCGCGGCCAGTACGCCAGCTCCGAGTGGGAGGCCCTGGTGGCAGACGCCAGCCGGCGCGCCAGCGAAAAACTCTCCGAGCTGCAACTCGTCGTCAAGCTCTACCGCGACGGCGCCGACACGGCCTGGCGCGGGCTGGTCGAGTCCGACATCGGCCGCGAGAAGATGCAGGCCGTGCGCGAAGCCGTCGCCCAGCTCGATCGCCATGAGCTGACCCAGATCGCCACCGAACGCGACGCCGTCTTCCGCTCCCTGACCTATGGCCGCATCGGCGTGCACGGGCTGACGCTGATCAGCCTGTTCGGCCTGGCCATCTTCCTGCGGCGCAACGAAGCCCTGCACCGCACCCGCCGCGAACACGCCCAGGAACTGGCACAGGAGCGCGACCGCCTGGACCGCGAGGTTGCGCGCCGCACCGCCGAGCTGACCGAGCTCGCACAGCATTTGCAAACGGTGCGCGAGGACGAGCGCGCCCACCTCGCCCGCGAGCTGCACGACGAACTCGGCGCCCTGCTGACAGCCGCCAAGCTCGACGTCGCGCGCATCCGCCGCATGACGAAGACCGCCGCGCCCGAGATCGACGAGCGCCTGAAGCACATGAGCGAGCTGCTCGACCAGGGTATTGCGCTCAAGCGCCGCATCATTGAAGACCTGCGCCCCTCGGCGCTGTCCAACCTCGGCCTCATCCCGGCGCTGGAGATCCTGACCCAGGAGTTCGCCCAGCGCTCCGGGCTGCAGCTCAGCCTGGATCTGGAGGACGTCCCCACCAACGACGCAGGCCGGCTGGCGCTGTATCGCCTGGTGCAGGAGGCACTGACCAATGTGCTGCGCCATGCCAAGGCCAAGCAGGTGCGCGTGTCGCTGAACGAGACCGATGGCTGGCTGCAGCTGCACATCCGCGACGACGGCAGCGGCTTCAACCCCGAGGCCGTGGGCGCCGGCCACCACGGCCTGCTGGGCATGCGCTACCGCATCGAAAGCCTGGGCGGCAACCTGCAGCTGCTCTCCGCCCCGGGGCGCGGCACGCTGGTGCTGGCGCGGCTGCCGATGGTAGACCCCGAGCCGGAGCCCGAGCTGCCCTTCACGGTGCCGGGCGAGCTGGGCGGGCCGGTCCAGTCCTGACGCCCGTCTTCCGCTAGTCCTACAGGCCAAGCCTGCCCGGGCCGACATGGCGCTGCCCGACCGCCACAGAAACTTGAGTCCAGCGAGCGGCACCCCGAGCCGACGCACCGCTCGTACGCACTCAAGGAGAGGGCCATGCCATTGCCGAAAATGCCCGTCGTCTCACGCGATGCCGACGCCATCTCGCCCTCTCTGCACACCCGGCAAGCCCACGCGCTGGCCATCGTCGTCACCGTCACTGCGCTCGGCGCCACGGCCGGCCTCAACCTCATCGACGACCCGCGGCCACTGGACGTGCAGCTGAGCGCCTCCATGCAGCGGGCCGGCGAGACGCTGAAGGACTGGCAGGCCCAGCTGTCACGCGGGCTGCAGGTGTCTCTGCGCGCCGTGGCCGACGGCCGCGAACTCCCGCCCACTGACGACGCCGTGATGGCCCAGGCGCTGGCGGCTTCCCAGCCCGCCGTCGAGGCCCGCTAGGCCGGCACGGCCTCTTCGATCCCGGCCAGCACGTCGGCCACCGGCTGCGGCCGGTGCAGCAGGAAACCCTGCACCTCGCCAACGCCTAGGCGCACCAGTTCCAGCAGCACCTCGGGCGTCTCCACGCATTCGGCCACCGTCGTCAGGCCCAGCGTCTGCGCCGCATCCACGAAGCTGCGCACCGCCACTTGGTCCAGCGGGTCGGTCATCAGCGCGCGCACGAACTGGCCGTCGATCTTCAGCAGGTCCACCGGCAGCACCTTCAGGTAGCTGAAGGACGACGAGCCGGCGCCGAAGTCGTCCAGCGCCACACGAGCGCCCAGGGCCTGCATCTGCTTGATGAAGCGCGCCGCCTCGTCCAGCTGGGTGATGACGGCCGTCTCGGTGATCTCCATGCACAGGGCCGCCGCACGCGCCGGGCCCAGCGCGGTCAGCAGCGCACGCGCCTCCTGGTGGTAGGCGGCATCCTGCAGCGTCAGCGCCGACACATTGACGGACAGCGAAGCGATCTCGGGCGAGCCACCGCGCTGCAGCAACTCGACCGCCTGGCGCAGCACCCAGCGATCCAGCCGCGGCGCGAGGTGGAAGCGTTCGGCCGCCGGCATGAAGGCGCCCGGCAGCACGCGGCTGCCGTCGCGCTCGCGCAGGCGCAGCAGCAGCTCGCCGCGCAGGCGGCCGTCGTCCTCGCCCTGGGCGGGCAGCACGCGCTGCAGGTCGAGCTCGAAGCGGTCCTCGTCCAGCGCCTGCTGCAGCCGCGTGGCCCAGCGGTGCTCGCTTTGGTGGGCGCGCAGCGTCGCGTCGTCCGGCGCCCAGACCCGCACGCGGTTGCGCCCCTGCTCCTTGGCCGTCATGCAGCAGGCATCGGCCTCGCGCAGGGCCGTGTCGCCATCGGGCCAGCGGCCGTCCAGCGGCGCGACGCCGATGCTGGTGCCGATGCGAAAACGCTGCTCACCGTGCACGTAGCGGTACTGGTCCATCGCGTCGCAAAGCTTCTGCGCAACGCGCAGGGCCTCGTCCAGCGAGCAGTTCTCCAGGATGGCCGCGAACTCGTCGCCACCCAGCCGGGCCACGGTGTCGCGGCCGCGCACGCCGGCTTCCAGCCTGCGCGCCACCTCGCGCAGCACCTCGTCGCCGGCGGCATGGCCGCAGTGGTCGTTGACCAGCTTGAAGCGGTCCAGGTCGAAGGCCAGCAGCGCGTGGTGGCTGCCGTCGCGCTTGGCGCGCTCCAGCGTGCGCGCCAGGCGCTGGCCGAACTCCACGCGGTTGACGAGGCCGGTCAGCCCGTCGTGGCTGGCGCGCCAGCGGATCTCGTCGAACTGGCGGCGTTGCTGCGTCACGTCGCGGAAGACGAGGACGGCGCCGAGCACGCGCCCGTCGGCGTCGCGGATGGGGGCCACCGAGTCGTCCACGGCACGCAGCTCACCGTCGCGCCCCAGCAGCACGGCGCCAGCGGCCAGGCGCGTCGGGCGGCCGCTGGCCAGGCAGCGCTGCACCGGATCGACCAACGGCTCGCCACCCTCTTCGCGTTGGGCGACGAAAACGAGGCGGGCCGGCTGGCCGCGCGCCTCGGCGGCGGACCAGCCCGTCAGGCGCTGGGCAACCGGGTTGAGCCAGGTCACGCGGCCGAGGGCGTCGGTCGTCAACACCGCATCGGCGATGGACTGCAGCGTCACTTCGAGCAGCTCGTGCTGCTCCTCCAACTGCTGCTGCAGCCGGCGCGCCTCGCTGACGTCCCAGCACACGCCCGACAGGCGCAGCGGCCGGCCCGCGGCGTCACGAAGCACGCGGCCCGAGCCGCGCAGCACATAGACGCTGCCGTCGGGCCAGCAGACGCGCCATTCGCCTTCCAGCTGCGGCTCGCCACGAAGCGCGGCGCGCACGGCTTCGGTGGCAGCGCCGCGGTCTTGCGGATGCAGGCGCCGGCGCCATCGCGCCATGCTGACCTGCTGGCCATGCGTCGTCTCGCCATGCAGCCGCCACATCACGTCGTCCCAGGCCAGATGGCCGGCGCGCAGGTCCAGGTCCCAAACGCCGATGCCGCCGCCGTGCGTGGCCAAGGCCAAGCGCTCCAGCGTGCGTTCCAGTTCGGCGCGCACCTCGGCCGGCTCGCTGACGTCCAGCATGACGACGCCGACACGGTGCCCCGTCTCGCCCTCGTCCGGCCGGCCCACGACGCGCAGCACGCGCCGCCCCGGCTTGCCAGACACGTGGGTCTCGGCCGGCAGCTCCACATCCCACCCCTGGCCATCGCTGGCAGCGCGCTGCAGAGCCGCATCCAGCATGGCCGCGCCATCGGGGCCGAAGCGTTGCAGCAGGGCCGTCAGCGTTGGCACCTGGCCGGCCGGCAGGCCCAGCAGCTCGCAGGCGGAATCCGACAGCGTCAGCTTGCCCGTGTCGGCTTCCCATTCCCAGGCGCCGACGCCGGCCAGCCGGCTGCAGCGCTCCAGAAAGCGCGCGTTCTGCGCCAGCGCGAGCTGGGCGGCCGACATGGCCGTGGATTCGCTCATCAATGCATGCTCCGTCGCCAAGACGAGCAAGCATTGGCCCAGGGGCCGTTTCCCGGTGTCGGCAGCATTGGTGCTGCCGTGTAGGACAACGCCGCACCCGCGGCTCTCGCCGGTTGTCCTACAAGCTCCGCGACGCTGGGCCGACAACCGAAACGCCCTCTCCCGCGTTCACTGATGGCAGCGGCACTGCCGCGCTACTCAGGAGAACTTCATGACCACCCGCCGCAACCCCCTTATCCGCTGGCTCGCCCCTGCTGCCTTGGGCCTGGCCGGGTTGGCCGCCCTGCCGGTGGCCAATGCCGCCGATGTCGGCGTGTCCATCGGCTTCAGTCAACCGGGCCTGTATGGCCGCGTCGACGTCGGCCGCTACCCGGCGCCGGTGCTGATCGCGCCGCAGCCCGTCTACGTCGGCCGCCCGGTCTACCGCGCCGAGCCCGTCTATCTGTGGGTGCCGCCCGAGCATCGCCGCGACTGGCGCCACAACTGCCGTCGCTACGGCGCCTGCGGTGCGCCGGTGTATTTCGTCGAGGACGGCTGGTACCGCCAGAACGTCATCGTCCACCGCGACGACCGCCGCGGGCACGACCATCGCCGTGACGACCGGCGCGACCATGACCGCGGTCACGGGCACGGCCACGGGCATGGCCACGACCGCGACTGATCGGCGGCAATAGGCGGTAAATGGCCGCGCCAGCCCCGCAGTTCCGGCCACCGCCGGGGCGGCTGGCGGCCTAAAGTCGGACAGACCCTGACCGTTGTGCCGCGCCCGTGCGGCTGGCCCGGATGCCCGACTCCGCACTCTCCCCCTCCCTGCCCCTGCTGACCCCGCCGCCGGCCCCGCGCCGCGCCTCGGCCTCGGCTTTTGCCTGGCCCATGCTGCTGGCGCTGGCCGCCTGTGGCGGCGGCGGTGGCGGCAGCCCCGCGCCCGACGTCAGCACGCCGCCCCCGCCGGCCGCCACGCCCAGCCCCCTGCCGATGCCGGTACCTGTGCCGACGCCCAGTCCGTCGCCCAGCCCGTCACCGTCACCAAGCCCTTCGCCGTCGCCGTCGCCCAGCCCGTCTCCTTCACCGAGCCCGGCGCCCAGCCCGAGCCCTAGTCCGTCTCCCAGTCCCTCCCCGAGTCCCTCCCCCAGCCCGAGTCCTTCGCCCAGCCCCAGCCCCAGCCCCGCCCCGTCGCCCACGCCGACACCGCCGCCGCCCCCACCACCCCCACCGCCGGTATCCGGCGTCGTGGCGGCTGGCCTGTCGCTGACCGGTGCCACCGTGCGCGTGCTGGACCCCACGGGCAAGGCCATCGCCACAGGCAAGACGGTGACGGCCTCGACCGGCGCCTACGGTCCCGTCACGCTGAGCGGCACCGGCCCCTTCCGCGTTGAGGCCTGCGGCAGCGTGGGTGACAAGCCGCTGTGCGTCTGGGGCGTGACGAACAACGGCGGCACGCTGAACCTGACGCCGCTGAGCAGCGCCGTGACGGTGCTGGCCAGCGGCCTGTCGCCCGAGACGCTGATGACCGGCGCGCTGAGCACCCTGACCGACGCGGCCCTGGCCAGCGCCCAGACCCAGCTGCGCACCGCCATCGCGCCCGCCCTGACCGACGCCGGCCTGGCCAGCGACTTCGACCTGCTGACGGGCGCGCTGACGCCCGGCTCGCACACCGGCTACGACCGCGTGCTGGACACCATCGCCGTCGGCCTGGGGGCCGACACCAAGGCCTTCGTATCCCTGGGCGCGCGCCTGGGGGCCGGCACGGCCTATCTGGAACCCGGCACCACCCAGGGCAGCCTGAGCTTCGACGCCGGAGCCGGCGGGGTGGACCTGACCGGGCTGGACGGGCTGTTCACCAAGCTCATCGCCGCGACGGCCAACAACAACGCCTGCCAGAGCGCGCAGAGCGGCCTGGCCACCCTGTTCGACGCCAACGTGCGCGCCAGCATCGACCCGGTCTCGTCGGCTTTCGTGGGCCCCACCCAGTCGGCGCAGGTCATCTGCCTGCGGCTGAACGGCGTGCTGGGCGAAGGCGAGGTGCTGTTCGGCGGCAAGCTGCTGCCCACGACGCTGGGCCGCTGCAGCATCGGCAGCGGCGACCCGCTGTGCCGCGTCGACCTGGTCTACGTGACGGCCAAGGGCTTCCAGCGCCGCCTGGGCGTGGAGCAGGTCGCCGTGAAGCGGCCCGCGGGCTGGGCCTTCCTCGGCAACCGCCTGGAGGTGCAGGCAACGGCCGCCACCCGCCTCGTGCTGACGCGCCGCGTGGACAGCGCGGCACCCGATGGCTATGCACGCTATCTCGACGTCAGCATCCCCGCCGTCGGCGTGAGCGGCGGCGGCGTGCTGCAGTGCGCCCGCGTCAGCCAGAAAGACAGCAGTGGCAACGACGTACCGCTGGCCCTGTTCAAGAAAGCCGGCAACGGCGAGTACCTGAGCCTGTGGAGCGTGAGCAGCAACGACGCGACCCCCAGCCTCGACGTCTTCAGCGGCGCCACGCGGGGCAACAACATCGTCAGCGTGCCGGTGAGCAGCGGCGCCGACGGCGACGCCGTGGCACGCAACTTCGCGCGTGTCGGCCGGGCGCTGAAGATCGAGCTGTACAAGGACAGCGTGTGCGGCGCGCCGCTCGGCGGCCTGGATGGCGACGCCATCAGCGTCGATGTGGCGGGCCTGCTGCCCATCGCCGCCACTAGCCAGAGCGGCCAGCCCTGGCCGGCGGTGGCGGCGGCATCAAGCACCGCGCTGGCCTCGCTGAAGGGCGCCGTGAATGCCAAGGTCAACTACGGCCCGATCTGGACCTTCCCGCGCAGCGGCCTCGCGGTGAACCGCGCGCTGCTGTGCACCGACACGGCCTGCAGCAGCAAACTGGCCGAACTGGAGCTGGCCGGCAGCGCGACGGCCGCCGCACTGACCGTGTCGCTGGGCAACGCCGCGCTGGCCGAGAACACCTACAAGCTGCTGCGCATCACCGGCCGCACGCAGGATGGCCTGGTGCTGCAGTTGGACAGCCAGTCCTGCTCGGCGCAGACGTCCGGGCTGCCTTGCTAGCTGGCTAGCGGCTCACGCGGTACAGCTTGCCGCTGTCCGCGATCATCAGCAACGATCCATCGCTGGCCTGCTTGACGTCGCGGATGCGCTCGCCGAGGTCGGCAAACAGGCGCTCGCGGCCGGCGACGGTGTCACCCGCCAGCGTCAGCCGCCACAGCGCCTGGCCGGCCAGCGCGCCGACGAAGAGATTGCCCTGCCACTCGGGGAACATCGCGCCGCCGTAGAAGGCCATGCCGGCGGGAGCGATGGAGGTCGGCACCCAAAACGTCAGCGGCTCGACGAAGCGCGGTGCGTGTGTGCCGTTGCCGAGGCGGCAGCCGTCGCCCACCGGGTCGCCGTAGTTGCAGCCATAGCTGACGGTGGGCCAGCCGTAGTTGGCACCGGCGCGCGCGATGTTGATCTCGTCGCCACCCTGCGGGCCATGCTCGCCGACCCATAAGTCACCCGTCACCGGATGCAGGGCCGCGCCCTGCGGGTTGCGGTGGCCCAGGCTCCAGATGCCGGCCCGCGCGCCGCCGGCGAAGACAGGGTTGTCGGCCGGGATGCTGCCGTCACGGTTGATGCGCACGACCTTGCCCAGCGTCTGCGCCAGGTCCTGCGCCGGGCTGCCGAGCTGGCGCTCGCCCAGCGTGACGAACAGCGTCTTGTCGCGCGCGAACACGAGGCGCGAGCCGTAGTGGCCGCCGCCGCTGACCTTGGGTGCCTGGCGGAAGATGACCGTCAGCCCCTGCAGCGCATTGCCGACGAGCTGAGCCCGCGCGACAGCCGTACCGGCCTTGCCCGCGTCGGCGCCGCTGCCGGGCTCGGAATAGCTCAGATAGACCCACGGCGTGGTCGCAAAGTCGGGGTCCAGCTTGATATCGAGCAGGCCGCCCTGGCCGGCGCTGTCCACCGCGGGCGCGCCGCTGAGGGCCTGGCTGCCGGCCAGGTTGGCAGCCACGCGCACGACGCCGCCCGTACGCTGCGTGACCAGCCAGCCGCCATCGGGCAGCTGGGCCAGGCTCCAGGGGTTGGACAGCGTGACGGCCTGGGCCGTGACTGAAGGCGCCCCAGCCGGTGCGGGCACGGCCGGCGGGGGCACAGCCGGCGAGACCACGGCGCCAGGCTCACTCCCACCGCCCCCGCCACCGCAGCCGGCAATGCCGATCAGCATCCCGAGACCGGCAAGGAGGGTGCGTGCAGTCGCGCTCATGCCGCCGATGATGGCGCCAAGCGCAGGGCCGAGCGGTAAGCAGGCGTTGCGGTTGGCTGACGTGCGGATGTCACATCCGCGTCGAATTCAAGCCGGGTCTTGTTGCCAGCCGTAAGCCGGGCGGGCAACGGCAACCTGGCTTATCCACCAGCGGTCTTCGTCGCGACAACCAAGTGCAACGAAGGGCAGGAGTACGGGTAGGCCTGATGCGAAGGTAAAGGCGGAGGGTCGCGTAGCGGCCCGGGGGACTGAGCCCGGACACAAACAGTCCTGAGGACTGTTTGTGCCTGGCGAAGGATCGGGCCTCTGGCCCGAGCAACGCAGCATCAGGCCTATCCGTGCTCCTGCGAGCCAACCTACCGGCGCGGTAGAGGAAAGCTCGCCAAGCCCGCAAACCCCTTCTTCGACACGGCCTGCACGCCGAACACGACGTTGTCCTTGGACACCGGCAGCGTCACGCGCGTGGCCTTGCCCACGTCCTTGAACTGCTGCCAGGCGGCCGAGTCGGTGTCGCGCCAGACGATGCGGTAGCCGGCGACCTCGGGGTCGTCGCTGGCTGGCCATTCCAGCGTCGAGTCGTTGGTCAGCTCGCGGGCGTCCAGCTTCACGCCCTTGAGCGGCGCGGGCGCCCAGGCCAGGGTCGCCAGACCCGCGAGGTTGGCGCGGGTCACGTCGGCCACGAAAGCGAAGTCGACGAACTCGGGCAGGTCGCCGTAGACGATGCCGTTCTCGGTCCTGGGGTTCTGGTGCTGGTGGGCGAAGTTCTCGAAGGGCTCGCTGATGCGCACGGCCGCGTAGCCGCGCTCCAGGAAGGGGATGTGGTCGCCGCCGCGCAGATAGCGGTCGCGGCGCTGGATGAGCTGCACGGTGAAGCCGGGCATGGCGGCCTCGGCGGCGGCCTTCAGGTGGCGGCCCAGCTGGTGGGTGGGCAGGTCTTCGTTGCCGCCGGCCTGCAGCAGCGGCAGCAGCTCAGCCTGCATCGCGGCGACGGACCTGGCGTCGGTGTCGCTGGCCGGACGGTTGGCGTTGGCCGCCGTCAGCAGGCGCACCAGCGGGTCGAGGCCGTCGGCGAAGAGGCGCAGGCGTTTGGCATCGTGCTGCCCCGCATC
This sequence comes from Roseateles sp. GW821-FHT02E12, assembly GCF_059421665.1. Lineage (NCBI taxonomy): Bacteria > Pseudomonadati > Pseudomonadota > Betaproteobacteria > Burkholderiales > Sphaerotilaceae > Roseateles > Roseateles sp. GW821-FHT02E12. The sequence goes on along the minus strand of NZ_JBWKVK010000001.1, from coordinate 1,859,016 downwards.
GCCACGCGAGCTGCCGATGATGTCGTTGGTGATCATGGCCTCGACGTTGGTGTTCGCCGCCCGCGCCTCGCGCGCCCATTGCGCGGCGCCGAGCAGGCCTTGCTCCTCGCCCGGCACGGTCATGAAGACGATGGTGGCGTCGAACTGCCGCCGGGCCATCACGCAGGCCAGCTCCATGACGGCCGCCGTACCCGAGGCGTCGTCGTTGGCGCCGGGCGCTTCGCCCAGCGCGTCCATCACGTCGCTGTTGCGCGAGTCGTAGTGGCCGCTGACGACCAGGGTGCGGCCTTTGCTCGCGCCACGGCCCGGCAGCGTCGCGACGACGTTGACGAGCTCGGTCGGCTGGTTCATGCGGGTGCCGGCCGGCTCGATGAAGCTCTGCTCCTCCACCTGCAGCCGCCCACCGGCGACCCTGGAGCAGGCGGACAGCTCGGCCGTGATCCAGCGCCGCGCGGCACCGATGCCACGGGTGTCGGAGGCGAGGTCGGACAGCGTGTGCCGCGTGCCGAAGCTCACCAGCTTGCGGATGCGCGCCTCGATGCGCGCCGGGCTGACCTCGGCCAGCATGGCTTTCAGTTCCTCGGCCGGCGTTGGCTGGGCCTGGGCCGTGGCGGCGAGCAGGGCGAGGGTGAGGGCGATCAGTCGGGGTTGCATGCAAACGATTCTGCCCTTGCCGGGTTGCCCGGCTTCTTCTACGCTGGGCCCCACACCGAGGAGGTCCGATGAGCGCTTCAAGCCTGGATTCGCGAGTGAGCACGATCCGAACGGTCGCGCTGGTCGGGCCGGCCGCGGCCGGCAAGACGCTGTTGCTGGACGCGCTGCTGGCCCACGCCGGCGCCATCCCGCAGGCCGGCAGCATCGAGCGCGGCAGCACGGTGAGCGACCATGACCCGCTGGAGCGGCGCCTGGGCCATTCGCTGCAGTCCAGCCTCGCGCACTTCACGCACGGTGGCATCCGCGTGCACGCCATCGACACCCCCGGCGCGCCGGACTTCGTCGGCCAGGCCCTGCCCGCGCTGGAGGCGGCGGACACGGCCATCGTCGTCATCAACGCGCAGAACGGCATCGAGCTGATGGCCCAGCGCCTGCTGACCGCCGCCGGCGAGCGCGGGCTGACGCGGCTCATCGTCGTCAACAAGATCGACTGCCCGGATACCGACCTGCCCGCGCTGCTGGCCCAGATTCGCGAGGTCTTCGGCAAGGAGTGCTTGCCACTGAACTTGCCGGCCGACGGCGCCAAGCGCGTCGCCGATTGCTTCTTCGCGGCGTCAGGTGACGCCGATTTTTCGTCCGTGGCCGATGCGCACCGGGCGCTGGTGGAGCAGGTCGTCGAGGTGGATGCCGCGTTTGTGGACCGCTACCTGACCGACGGCGACGTCGACCCACGCGAGCTGCACGCGCCGCTGGAGCAGGCGCTGCGCGAGGGCCACTTGATCCCGGTCTGCTTCTGCTCGGCCAAGACGGGCGCCGGCATTGGCGAGCTGCTGTCGGCCATCGAGGCCCTGATGCCCAACCCCGCCGAGGGCAACCCGCCACCCTTCCTGGAAGGCAAGGGCACCGAGCCAGCGCCCTACCCCGCCCAACCCGACCCAGCCGGCCATGTGCTGGCCCATATCTTCAAGATCGTGGCCGACCCGTACCTGGGCAAGATGGGCGTCATGCGCGTGCACCAGGGCCGCGTCGCCAAGGGCGGCCTGCTCTTCGTCGGCCATGCACGCAAGCCCATCCGCGTCGGCCACCTCTTCATGCTGCAGGGCGCCAAGCATGTCGACATCGACGAAGCCTTGCCCGGCGACCTCTGCGCCATCGCCAAGGTGGACGACCTCGCCTTCGACGCGGTGCTGCACGACGCCCAGGAGGACGAGCACATCTACCTGAAGCCGCTGGACTTCCCGACGCCGGTGCACGGCCTGGCCATCAGCCCGGCGCGGCGTGGCGACGAGCAAAAGCTCTGGGAAGTGCTGGCCCGGCTGGTAGACGAAGACCCCTGCCTGCGCATCGAGCAGGCAGGCGAGACGCACCAGACGCTGGTGTACGGCCTGGGCGAGCTGCACCTGCGCCTGCTGCTGGAGCGGCTGCGCGAGCTCTACAAGGGTGATGTCCTGACCGAGCCACCGCGCATCGCTTACCGCGAGACGATCTCGGCGCCGGCCGAGGGCCATTACCGCCACAAGAAGCAGAGCGGCGGCGCGGGCCAGTTCGGCGAGGTCTACCTGCGCGTCGAGCCGTTGGAGCGGGGCGCGGGCTTCGAGTTCGTCGACGCGGTGAAGGGCGGCACCATCCCGGGCCAGTTCATGCCGGCCGTCGAGAAGGGCGTGCGCTCGGCGCTGGCCAGCGGCGCCATCGCCGGCTACCCGCTGGTGGACCTGCGCGTCGTCGTCTACGACGGCAAGCACCACTCGGTGGACAGCAAGGAAATCGCCTTTGTCACCGCCGGCCGCCGCGCGCTGATCGAGGCCGTGCGCGAGGCCCGGCCGCTGGTGCTGGAGCCCATCGTGCAGGTCGAGATCACCGCGCCCGAGCATGGCATCGGCGACATCACCGGCGACCTCGCCTCACGCCGCGGCCAGGTCAACGGCACGCGCGCCGCCGTGCCCGGCAGCCTCATCGTGCAGGGCCTGGCGCCGCTGGCCGAGCTGGCCAGCTACCAGACGCGGCTGAACGCGATCACCGCGGGCGAAGGGCGCTACACGCTGCTGCTGTCGCACTACGAGGCCGTGCCGCCGAACACGCAGGCCGCGCTCGTCGGGGCCTACAAGGCGGGCGACGAGGCGGAGTAGTTCAGCCCGGCGGGTCGCGGTATTCCAGCAGCGCGTAGGCGCCGTGCTCGGACTCGCCACCGCCCACCTCGCGCCAGCCCAGGCGGGCATAGAAGCTCAGCGCCGCCACATTCAGGCGCACGCATTTCAACCGCCAGGGTCGCGGCAGGCCACTGTCGCGCAAGGCCGCCAGCAGGCGCTGGCCCACGCCGGCACCGCGCGCCTGCGGCAGCACGAAGAGGTGGTGAACGAAGGGGTCGGCCGTCTGGATGGCCAGCAGCCCAACGGGCCGCCCGCTGGCGTCTTCAGCGACGAGCACGGTCTCGCCCTGGGACACGTCGGCAAACACCGGCGACTGCCGCGCGGCGGGCGGCAGCCAGTCGGCGCTGCTGATGCAGGTGGCGTAGATGGCCTGCAGGTCGCCAGCGTCGGCGGCTGTGGCTGCGCGAACTCTGATCACGCGCCCGTCGGTTTGGGCGGGCTCAGGCGCTTGAGCCAGTCGGTCCAGTCGACCGGCCCGCTGTCGAAGCGCTTCTGCAGGTTGCCCAGCACGACGCTCCAGGATTTGTCGAAATAGGCATAGGCCTTGTCCCATTCGCCGCCGTCACCCCAGCCGACGTGGTGCAAGCGCACGCGGGTGGTCTTGTCATCCACCGCCTCGAAACGCACGATGACCACGGTGCGCTGCTGGCGCACCTCGGGCAAGCTGGGCGGGGCGTTCCAGTCGAAGCTGAGCATCTTCTGCGGCTGCAGCGCGAGGTAGCGCATCTCGTCGGCGCCCTTGCTGCCGGCGGCCCCGTAGGGGTTGATGAAGATGTGGAAGGCGCCGCCGACGCGGGCATCGATCTCGGCGTCGGGCGCGAAGAAGCTGGTGATGCCTTCCTTCGTCGTCCAGGCGGCCCAGGCTTGGTCGAGGCCGGCCTTGATGACGACTTCTTTATCAAGCGCACGTTCGGCCGCAGAGGCGGCCGACGTCGCCAAAACGGCAAGGCTGAGCAGCAAACCGGCAAGAACTCGCATGCAGATCTCCAGGTGCGAAAGCCGGGCCGAGGCCCGAGGTAAAGACAATTTATCATTGCTCCCCATGCCCACCGCCCCCCGCGACGTCGCGCAGATCCGATTGGACAACGCGATGCGGCTGTTCGAAGAGTTCGTCAGCGCCACCGTCAAACATGCCGATGCGGCCACCTTGCGTGGCCTGGAGCGGCGCTTTGCCGAGCGGTTGCAGATCCAGCCCAGCTACTGGAGCCAGATCAAGGGCCGCTCGCGCCAGATCGGCGAACGCCTGGCGCGCCAGTTCGAGCAGCTCTGCCACAAGCAACCGGGCTGGATGGACATTGAACACGGTGCTTTCGCCACCGTAGCGGCGCCCACCGCACCTGCTGCGGCTCCTGCTACGGCACCAGCGGTGGATGACTCGCCCAGCCTGCCGCGGGACGACGACGAGCGCTTCATCATCGGCCTGGTGCTGACCTACTACCGACGCCACCCCCAGCGCGCCCGCACGCGGCTGCTGGACCTGCTCGGCGAGGTGCTGACGCCCACGGCTACGCCGGCACCTGCGCCCGTGAAGGCGCCCGCGCCCAGCCCGCAGGCCGAGCTCGAAGAGTGGCGCAAGCTGCAGGCCCGCGTCGCGCCGCTGAAATCCAAGAAGCGCTGATCCTTCCGCGCATCCGTCATTGGACGGACGGCCTCCTCAAGGTTAGGGGGTGTTGGATAAAAACCGCTTGCGCAAGAGCAACGTTTGTTTATCATTTGCGCAAGTTGTGACGTGTTGCAGTTCTCCCGTCACAGCGAGGTCGCACACCCCAAGCCTCTGACCCGCCCGGCCCGCTTGCCTCGAGCGCAAGCCCCGGGCACCCAACCATCCCCGCAAACGCTGGCGCCACCCCGGGCCGAGCCGCTGCATTGCCCGCCGCCCGCGAGCGGCACCCACAGGAGCACGCCATGCCCCAGTTCACCTCCCCGCGTCCCATGCAGATCAAGGCCCTCAAGCCGCGAAATCCGCTGGTGGCCCCGGCCATGAAACGCCAGGCCGGCGCTCACCAGAGCGCACACGACGCCCATGCCCAGCGCCAGCAAGCCCGCCTCGAATTGCGACGCCTGCTGCGCGACCGATTCCCCGACGACAGCCCCTGACAACAGCGCACCGCTCGCCCCTCAGCCATGACTGATCCATGTCATGAGGGCCGGCCCGGTGCCAAGGAGACCCTCATGAGATTGATCGAGTTGAGCGGCCCCGATGCCGCCGAAACCCACGCAGCCTGGGCCCGCCGCTGGGCCCGCGTCAAGCGCGCAGCCCGCGCCGTCCGGCTGGTGTTCTCGCCGGCCTACCGCCGCCGGCGCGCCCGCAACCACCTGGAGTTCTATGCCGAAGCCGGCGCGCCCGAAGGGGCGCTGTATGTCGACGGCAAACTGACCGCCCAGCTGGAAGGCGTGCGCAGGCTGTGAACTGAGCCGCAAAACGGGGCTGCCTCCGACGAGCAGGCAGCCCCGTCCAGGCCTAGCATCTGCGCATGTCCGACCGCCTGCGCCTGACCCGCCCGCTGCCCAGCCTGGAAGCCTGGGTTGAAGCTTTTGCGCGGGCCGAGATTCCGGTGCTGGCCGAGACGGCCGAGTCGCTGGAGCACATGCGAGCGACCGAGGACGACGTCGACGCCCACAGCCTGGGCGAGATGATGGCCACCGATCCGTTGATGACGCTGAAGGTGCTGGTGCACGCCAGCGAGCAGCGTCGCAGCCGCAATGCCGGCCTCAGGGCCGACGCCGAGACGGTGACCGCGGCCCTGGTGCTGACGGGCATCTCGCCCTTCTTCCGCAGCTTCGGCCCCCAGCCCACGCTGGAAACGGTGCTCGCCGGCCACGACGAGGCACTGCTCGGCCTGTCACGCGTGATGCAACGCGCGGAGCGCTCGTCGCGTTTCGCACTGGGCTTTGCCGCCCACCGCGCCGACCCCGACGCCGCCGTCATCCACAGCGCCGCGCTGCTGCACGACTTTGCCGAGATGCTGCTGTGGGTTCACGCGCCGGACCTGGCACTGAACATCGCCGCGCTGCAGGATGCCGACCGGCAACTGCGAAGCGCAGCCGCGCAGCGCGAGGTGCTGGGCATCACGCTGGCTGACCTGGAACAGGCGCTGATGCGGCGCTGGCATCTGCCGGAGTTGCTGACGCGCATCACCAGCGAGAAGGACGCGCGCGACCCGCAAGTGCGTTGCGTGCAACTCGCCGTGCGCCTGGCGCGGCACACCGCGCGGGGCTGGGACGACGCCGGCGTGCCGGACGACCTGCACGACATCGCCGAGCTACTGAACCTCGGCGAAGCCCACGCGCTGAAGCTGCTTCACGAGTTCGACTGACGCCGGCGCCAGGCCAGCAGCGCGGTCAGCCCGAGCGCACCGAGCGCCGCCGTGCCGGGTTCCGGCACCGCCGTGGCCGTGAAGTTGGCGTTGTTGGGCGCGAAGTCCGAGATGGCGGCGTTGCCGGCAAAGGCACCGTCGCGCGGCCACAGGTTGAAGGTGTAGTCCAGCTTGTTGACGAAGCCCGTGCTGGCCAGCAGGCTGCCGCTGACCGTACCGGTGATGGTCTTGCCGCTGATGGTGATCGAACCGCCTGGCAGCGCGCCAACACCGGCGACCGTGCCCGTGCCGTCGGGGCGCAGGATGATGACGCGGTCGAAGCGCACGCCGTTGATGCCAAGGCTGCTGAAGCCCGCCGTGCCGGCGCCACGGTTGACACCCCAGACGTAGAAGCCCGTGGCCGTGCTGCCGACGTTGCCGTCCAGCGTCGCCGTCAGCGTGAAGATGTCGGTAGACGGGTTGTAGAAGACGCTGGCGGCCAGCACGTCGAGGTCGCTGCTCGCGCTGCTGCCCGCAAAAGTGGCGAGGAAGTCGCCCTTCGGGTCGGTGATGCCGTCGAGGGCGTAGCTGGCCAGTGGCGCGGCGAGCAGCGCAAGTGCTGCGGACGTCGAGACAAGAAAACGCATGCTGAACTCCTGGGTTGGAAAACGGTGAATCAAGGGCAATCGAGTCAATCGGAGCAGTCGCGGCCCACCCTGCGTGGACGGCTGGCGAGGCGGGCTATTCCCGCACCCCCTAGAAGCTGAAGCCGCGCCGGGCATCGGTGTCGGCGTGTTGGATGCACGGCGGCAGGCGTGGCAGCACGCGGGCGCGGCCGGCGCCGGCGTCCATCAGCCCGCGCAGCCGCTCGCGGCCGCGCGACAGCCGCGACATCACCGTGCCAATCGGAATGCCCAGCGCCAGCGCGATCTCGGCGTAGGCCATGCCGTCCAGCGCCACCAGCAGCAGCACCTCGCGCTGTTCCAGCGGCAGCGCGGTGAGCGCCGTGTCCAGATCGCGCAGCGCCAAGCGTTCGGCCTGGGTCGCGGCGACGATGATCTCGGGGATGCGCTCATCCAGGTCGACGGTGTCGAGGCGGCCGCGGCGCAGCGCGTCGACGTGCAGGTTGTGCATGATGCTGAACAGCCAGGTGCGCATGTCGCCCACGCCCTGCCACAGGCCGGCGCGCGACCAGGCGCGCTCCAGCGTGTCCTGCACCAGGTCGTCGGCGTCCTCGCGATTGCGTCGCAGCAACCGCGCGTAGCGGCGCAGCCTGGGCAGGCAGCGCAACAACTCCGCCGCTTCGGGCAAGCAGGTTGTGGAGCCGGGACCGTTCAGGTGGGCGGATGCCATGGCCGGTTAATTCCGCCGGCCGGCGTCACGGTTCAACCGCTGAGCGCGGCGGCGATGAAATCAACGAAAAGCCGCACGCGCGACGGCAGCAGGCGCGACTCGGTCACCGCGTACACGGGCAGCGGCGCCAGCGCCCAGCCGGGCAGCACGCGCTGCAGTTCACCGGTGCGCAGTTCGTCGCGAACGTAAGGCTCGCCCAACGCCGCCACGCCCAGGCCCAGGCGAGCCAGCGCGCGGCACATGCCCAGGCTGTTCATCACGTAGCGGCCAGTGACGCCCACCGTCGCGCTTTCCTCGGCAGCGTGCAGCGCCCACTGCTGCGGGCTGCCGCTGAGCATCAGCAGGCAGTTGTGGTGGGCCAGGTCGGCGGGTTGCTCCAGCGGCGGCGCATGGCGCAGATAGGCCGGCGAGGCGTAGAGCTCGCGCGAGGTCTGGCCCAGGCGCCGCGCGATCAACGTGGAGGGCGTGGCCGGTGGCTCACCCAGGCGGATGGCGAGGTCGAAACCGTCGGCCACCAGGTCCACGCGGCGCGAGCTCAGGTCCAGCTCGAAAGCGATCAACGGGTAGCGCTCGGCGAACTCGCGCAGCGGCACGGCCAGCAGCGTGATGGCGAGGTCCGCCGGCATGGACACGCGCAGCGTGCCGCTGGGCCGCTCGGCCACCTCCTGCAGCTGTTCATGGGCAGAGCGGGCCTCGGCCACCAGGCCTTCGCAGCGGCGGAAATAGGCGCGGCCGGCCTCGGTCAGCTCGACCTTGCGCGTCGTGCGGTGAAAGAGCCGCACCCCCACCTGCTTCTCCAGCTCGGCCACGCGGCGCGACAGCGTCGAGTTCGGCATGCCCAGCAGGTCCGCCGCGCGCCGGAAGCCCTTGGCCCGGGCCACCTCCACGAAGAGTTCGATGTTGCCCAGCAGCTCCACGGCATTGCTCCATCAATGGATCAGAGTTTTCGTTGTAGCTTATTTATCCCAAATGCGAAGCAATCAACCATGAAGGCACCCCAACCCACCCTGTGGAGCCTGTTCATGAAGCCTCTCGAAACCCCCGTCCGCGTTGGCCGCCTGACGCTGCCCAACCGCCTCGTCATGGCGCCGATGACGCGCAGCCGCGCCGACGACACGACAGGCGTGCCGTCCGACCTCGTCGCCAGCTACTACGCCCAGCGCGCCGGCGCCGGCCTCATCGTCACCGAGGGCGTGTTCCCGTCGCCCATGGGCAAGGGCTATGTGCGCACGCCGGGCATGCACACGGACGAGCAGCAGGCTGCGTGGCGGCAGGTCACGGCCGCCGTCCATGCCGCGGGCGGGCGCATCTTCATGCAGCTGATGCACACCGGCCGCATCTCGCACCCGTCGCTGCTGCCCGGCGGTGCCCAGCCCGTGGCGCCGTCCGCCGTCAAGGCGGCGGGCCAGGTCTATCTGGCCAGCGGCCCGGCCGAGTTCGTCGAGCCGCGCGCACTGGCCACCGACGAGATCGCCGCCGTCGTCGACGACTACCGCCAGGCCACGCGTCGCGCAATGGAGGCCGGTTTCGACGGCGTCGAGCTGCATGGCGCGTCGGGCTATCTGCCGGAGCAGTTCCTGTCCTCAGCCACCAACCAGCGCACCGACGGCTACGGCGGCAGCATCGCCAAACGCGCCCGCTTCATGCTGGAAGTGCTGGCCGCGATGGCCGAGGTGGCGGGCGGCGACCGCGTGGGTCTCAAGATCAACCCCGAGATGGGTTTCAACGACGTGCGCGACGACACGCCGCAGGAAACCTACACCTACCTCGTGCAGCAGGTTGCCCACCTGGGCCTGGCCTATCTGCATGTGGCCACCGGCGCCTCCGGCTTCGACTACCACGCGCATCTGCGCCCGCTCTACCCCGGCACCTATCTGCTGGGCGGCGGGCTGGACCAGGCCAGCGCCGAGGATCACATCCGCCGCCGCCGCGCCGATGCCGTCGTCTTCGGCAGCGCCTACCTGGCCAACCCCGACCTGGAGCAACGCTTTGCCATGGGCGCGCCACTGAACACGCCGGCGCGCGAGACCTTCTACAGCGCCGGCGCCGAGGGCTATGTCGACTACCCGCAACTCGGCCACGCGCTTCGCCCCCAGACCTGAGGCGGCCCCCGACGGCCGCGCTCAGACCGGCACGGCCGTCGTGTTCTTCAGCCGCTCCAGCACGAAGCTGGTCTTGCAGTCCTGCACGCTGGGGTGCTTGAGCAGGGTGTCGCTGATGAAGCGCGCGTAGTGCTGCATGTCCTGCACCAGCACGCGCAGCAGGTAGTCCATCTCGCCGGTGAGCGCCGCGCACTCCACCACCTCGGGCCAGGTCTGCACCGCGGCGCGGAAGAGGTCGCGTGGGTTGCGCAGCGGGTTGTCGGTCTGCTTCTCCAGCCGCACGTTCAGGTAGGCCGTGAGCCCCAGGCCGATGCGCTCGGGCGGTACCAGCGCCACGTAGGACGCAATGACGCCCGCCTCCTCCAGCCGGCGCACGCGGCGCAGCACGGCCGAGGACGACAACCCGGCCTCGGCGGCCAGCGCGTCATAGGTCAGGCGGCCGTCTTGCTGCAGCGCGCGCAGGATGCGGCGGTCGATGGCGTCGAGCTCGGTGGGGGCGTCCATGCGGGAAATTGTGCAGCCTGCCGGCTGGTGGCCCCACCTACAGTCTTAGAGCCCGTGACCCCTCCCCTGCTCAGACACCTGGCGGCCTTGCTGCTGTTCGCCGCCGCGCCATTGGCACGGGCGGACGAGATCGTGCTGGCCTCCCCCGACTACTGGTGCCCCTTCAGCTGCAAGGCCGGCGCCGCGCAGGAGGGCTTCACGGTGGACATCGTGCGCGCGATCTTCACGGCCGCCGGCCACAGCGTGCGCCTCGTCAACGAGAACTACAGCCGTGCTCTGCTCGATGTGCGCGCCGGCACCTACACGGCCACGCCCTCCACCTTCCGCGAGGAAGCGCCGGACTTCGTCTTCCCCGAGCAGCCGATCTCGCGCAACCGCTACTGCGTCTACGTCGTCTCAGACAGCCGCTGGACCTACCGCGGTGTGCCGAGCCTGGCCGAGCTGGGGCGCATCGGCGTCATCCGCGACTACTCCTACGGTGCGGCGCTGGACGCGGCGATCAAGGCGGCGCCCAAGCGCTTCGAGGTCAACACCGGCGACGGCCTCACCGAGCGCATGCTGCGCCGCCTGCAGCTCGGCCGCATGGACGCTTTCATCGAGGAAGAAAACCTCGTCGCCTACACCGTCCAGCGCCACCCCGCGCTGGCCGCGCGCTCGGCCGGCTGCGAAGCGCCCAGCTATGCCTACATGGCGATCTCGCCCAAGAGCCCCAAGGCGCAGGACTACGCCCGCGTCTTCAGCGACGGCATGCTGAAGCTGCGCAGGAGCGGGCGGCTCAAAGCCATCCTGGCCAGCTACGGATTACCGGAATGGCCGGCGCCGCCACCGCAATAGACGCATGAATCCTGCGTGTAGCGCAGAGCTGGCGCCAAGATTTGCATGAAACCTGCGGGCGATACGCCGCAGAATTTTCAACTTCTCCAGCATTCCGACGCGAGGCAAGCATGGCCAAGTTCACCCCCTGGGACAACCCGATGGGCACCGATGGTTTCGAGTTCATCGAGTTCGCCGCGCCGGACCCGGCCGGCCTGGGCGCGCTGTTCCTGACCATGGGCTTCAAGGCCGTGGCCAAGCACCGTCACAAGAACGTGACGCTGTATCGCCAGGGCGGCGTCAACTTCATCATCAACGCCGAGAGCGACTCGTTCGCGCAGCGCTTCGCGCGCCTGCACGGCCCGTCGATCTGCGCCATCGCCTTCCGCGTGCAGGACGCCGGCCACGCCTACAAGCGCGCGCTGGAGCTGGGCGCCTGGGGCTTCGACAACAAGGCCGGCCCGATGGAGCTGAATATCCCGGCCATCAAGGGCATCGGCGACTCGCTGATCTATTTCGTCGACCGCTGGCAAGGCAAGGGTGGCGCGGCCGCCGGCGCCATCGGCAACATCTCGATCTACGACGTGGACTTCGTGCCCATGCTGGATGCGCAAGGCCAGCCGGTGGACCCGAACCCGGTGGGCCACGGCCTGACCGAGATCGACCACCTGACGCACAACGTCTTCCGTGGCCGCATGAAGGAATGGTCGGAGTTCTACGAGCGCTTCTTCGACTTCCGCGAGGTGCGCTACTTCGACATCGAGGGCAAGCTGACCGGCCTGAAGAGCAAGGCCATGACCAGCCCCTGCGGCAAGATCCGCATCCCGATCAACGAGAGCAGCGACGACAAGAGCCAGATCGCCGAGTACCTGGACCTGTACCACGGTGAAGGCATCCAGCACGTGGCGCTGGGCACGACCGATATCTATGCCTCGGTCGAGGGCATGAAGAGCACGGGCGTGGCGTTCCAGGACACCATCGACACCTATTTCGACCTGATCGACAAGCGCCTGCCCGGCCACGGCGAGAACCTCGCCGAACTGCGCCGCCTGCGCATCCTGATCGACGGCGCCACCCACATGGGCGTGGACGACGAGCTGCTGCTGCAGATCTTCACCAAGGAAGTGATCGGCCCGATCTTCTTCGAGTTGATCCAGCGCAAGGGCAACGAGGGCTTCGGCGAGGGCAACTTCAAGGCCCTGTTCGAGAGCATCGAGCTGGATCAGATCCGCCGCGGTGTACTCAAGGACGAGCCGGCCAAGGCCGTCTGAAGGCCCGAGGCCCGCAGGGCCTCTTGAAGACAGTCCCAGGCCTCGTCCGAATGGACGAGGCCCATGTGGCCGACGCCATCCAGCCGGTGCGCGCGTGAGCCGCGCAGGATGGCCGTCTCGGCCGGGTTGACGACCTGGTCGCAGGGCGTCCAGAAGCAGTCCACGTCGGGCAGCCCCGGCAGCTCGGCCAGCCAGGCGGTGCCCTGGCGCATCTGGCCCGCATTGACGCCGATGCCCATGGCCGCCATGCGCGTGCCCTGGTGGGGTGAACCCAGCGTGATGGCGCGCGGCGGCGCGTGACCGCTGCCGTACTTGCGCCACCAGGCCCGCAGCGCCAGGCCGCCCATGCTGTGGGCGCAGAGCACCGGCATGCGGCCGGTCAACGCCTTCAACTGTTGAACGCCGGCCTCCAACTCGTCGGCATAGTCGTCGATGCTGCCGAAGGCCGGCTCCATCGACGGCGCCACAAATGCCACGCCCTGCCCGCGCAGCTTCTTCATCCAGCCGTTCCAGCGCCCACGGTTGCAGGAAAAGCCATGCACCAGCAGCACGCCGGTCTGGGCACCGGCCGGCAGATGGTCGGGCTCGGCCCATTCGCGCCAGGGCTGGCGCCAGGAGAAGGCCAGCTCGCTGGCGACGACCTCGCGGCTCCAGGCCCGCAGCAGCTGCCCCCAGGTCGGCGCCGGCCGGTTCACCCAGCGCAGCTGCACGAAACCGAAGCTCAGCACGGCAGACTGCAGGCAAAGCGTCAGCAAGCCCCAGGCCCAGCCGGCGCACCAACCCACCGCCAGCGCAAGCACCAAGCGCACGACGATCCAGATCCTCTGCAGCCTCCCATTCATCGGTGCAGTCTAAGCGGGCAGAATTCCGCCACTCCATGGATGAACTGAGTGCCGAATCCCTGCTGAAGGAACTGCGCGCCGTCGACGCCGAACGCGCGCGCCGTGCGGCCGACCCGGCGCTCGAGGCTCGCGTGCAGGCGCTCAAGAGCTTCCAGCAGCGCCGGTTCGCGCAGACCTACACCGACCTGCTCGCCAACCCGCGCTACGAAGCCGCCACGCGCTTCTTCCTGCACGAGCTCTACGGCCCCGACGACTACCGCCAGCGCGACGCCCAGTTCGCCCGCGTCATCCCGACGCTGACCCGCCTCTTCCCTGAGGAAGTGGTGGACACCGTCGCCAAGCTGGCGCGCCTGCACGCGCTGTCCGAGCGGCTGGACACGCGCATGGCCGACCACCTGCTGTCGCCCGACATCACGCCCGCCGAGTACGGCATCGCCTGGCGGGCCTGCGGCGAGCCGGCCTCGCGCCAGCGGCAGATCGAGTTGACGATGTCGGTCGGCGAGTCGCTCGACAAGCTGACCCGCAAGCCGCTGCTGCGCCAGACGCTGAGGCTGATGCGCGGCCCGGCGCAGATGGCGGGCCTGGGTGCGCTGCAGAGTTTTCTGGAAAGTGGCTTCGATACCTTCCGCGCGATGCGTGGGGCGGGCGAGTTCCTGGCCACCGTGAAGGACCGCGAGGACACGCTGGCTCGCGCCCTCTTCAACGGCGCCTGAAAGCGCCGTCGGGCGGCCTTGTCACCGCCGCGACGTAGGGCAAGTCCCCTAGGCGGGGGACACGCCGCCACCCAAGATCAGCGACCTTCTCCCGCCGAGGCCCGCCGATGAATGCTGCCGTTGCCGCCGTTGATGACGCCCCCGTCCTGAGCTCCCGTGACAAGCCGTGGCTGGCCAGCTATCCGGCCGGCGTGCCGGCCCGCATCGACACCGGCGTCTACGGCTCGCTGGTGGACCTGCTCAACGAAGCCTTCCGCAAGCACGCCCAGCGCGACGCCGCCATCTGCATGGGCCAGCGCATGCGCTTCGCCGAGATCGACCAGCTGTCGCTGCAGCTCGGCGCCTGGCTGCAGGCGCAGGGGCTGAAGCAGGGGGACCGCGTCGCGATCATGATGCCCAACCTGCTGCAGTACGGCGTGGCCATCGCCGCCATCCTGCGCGCGGGCTTCGTCGTCGTGAACGTGAACCCGCTGTACACGCCGCGCGAACTGGAGCACCAGCTCAAGGACTCGGGCGCGCGCGCCATCGTCGTGCTGGAGAACTTCGCGCACACGCTGTCCGAGGTCATCTCAGCGACCGACGTGAAGCACGTCGTGCTCGCCTCCATGGGCGATCTGCTGAACTGGTGGAAGGGCCCGCTGATCAATTTCGCCGTGCGCCACCTGAAGAAGATGGTGCCGGAGTTCCGCCTGCCGACCGGCGAGGGCCGCACCGTCGTGCGCTTCAACGAGGCGCTGAGCCACGGCGAGCGGCTGCACCTGAAGAAGCCCGAACTGGGCCCCGACGACGTCGCCTTCCTGCAGTACACCGGCGGCACCACCGGCGTGTCCAAGGGCGCCACGCTGCTGCACCGCAACATCGTCGCCAACATCCTGCAGGTCGAGGCCTGGTTCCAGCCCATGCTGGCCAAGCTGCCCGACCAGAACATGCAGTTCACCAATGTCTGCGCGCTGCCGCTGTATCACATCTTCGCGCTGACAGCCTGCTTCATGCTGGGCGCCCGCATGGGTCATCTCAACATCCTGGTGCCCAACCCGCGTGACATCCCCGGCTTCATCGAGACGCTGCGCGGCCACAAGATCCACATCTTCCCGGCCGTCAACACGCTCTTCAATGCGCTCGCCAACGAGCCCGGTTTCTCGCGGCTGGACTTCTCCGAGCTGGTCATCTCCAACGGCGGCGGCATGGCCGTGCAGCAGGCCACGGCCGAGAAATGGCTGAAGGTCACCGGCTGCCCGGTCGTCGAGGGCTATGGCCTGTCCGAGACTGCGCCGGCCGCCACCATCAACCCGCTGGACCAACGCGCCTTCAATGGCAGCATCGGCCTGCCCATCTCGTCCACCGAGATCGCCATCCGCGACGACGATGGCCGGGACGTCGCCATCGGCGAGCGCGGCGAGATCTGCATCCGCGGCCCGCAGGTCATGGCCGGCTACTGGAAGCGCCCGGACGAGACGGCCAACGTCATGTGCGCCGACGGCTACTTCAAGACGGGCGACATCGGCATCATGGACGAGCGCGGCTATGTGCGCATCGTCGACCGCAAGAAGGACATGATCCTGGTCAGCGGCTTCAACGTGTACCCGACCGAGATCGAGCAGGTCGTCAACATGCACCCGGGCGTGCTGGAGTGCGCCGCCATCGGCGTGCCGGACGCGAAGTCGGGCGAGGCGGTGAAGCTGTTCGTCGTGAAGAGCGACCCAGCCCTGGCCGAGGAAGACCTGGCGAGCTACTGCACGGCGCAGATGACCGCCTACAAGCGGCCCAAGTTCATCGAGTTCCGCGACGAGCTGCCCAAGAGCAACGTCGGCAAGATCCTGCGCCGCGAATTGCGCACGACGACCGCCTGAGCGGCGGTCGCCTCAGGCCTTAGAACGGGTTGTTCCTGGCGCGCTGCAGGAACAACTTGCCCACCTCGGTCTGCACCGACGGGCCCATCAGCGTGTCACCGGCCCACATCCACTGCGTCGCGCTGGCATCGGCCACCAGGGTCTCGGTCGTGCAGTCCTGCGGCGCGACATCGGAGCGGCAGGCAGCCTGCGTGACGTTGGTGTAGCCGAACGCCGCCGGGAAGCGCGCGATCTGCTGGACTCGCTCATCCACCAGCACCAGGCCGATCAGGCGGCCGTCATTGATCAGGTTCAGGCGCAGCGCCGTGTTGAAGGCCGAGCTCAGCTCGTCCAGGAAGATGGCGCGGTCGATGTCGGTCTGCTGCTGCTTTTCCTTCTGGCCGAAGGGCGTCAGGCCAACGTCGAAGATGGTGCTCACCACCACGCGGCCGTCGGCCTTGGCGATGCGGTTGACCTGGTCGGCCAGCAGCTTGCCGCGCGCCTTGGCCTCGTTGATCAGCGAGTCGCGGCTTTGCGCCGGGAACTGGCGGTAGAGCTCCACGATGTCGTTGACGCCGACCATGATGCCCACGATGTCCTTGGGGCCGAAGCGGTCGTTGGACAGATGCTGGTCGATCTTGTCGCGCACGTCGGCGACCTTGACGCCAACCGCCGCATACATGATGCCCTGGGGCAGCGCGACGAAGTCGCTGTTGCACTGCGAGTAGACGAAGCCGAAGGCGGTGGTGGCCAGCGTCTGGCTCCAGACCGGGCTGAGCTTGCAGTCCACCAGCTTGGTATCGGCGTTCAGGCCGTTGATCGTGTACTTCTTGCCGCTTTGCAGGATGGCGCCGCTTTCGTCGCCAAAGGCAATGACGCGGGTTGGCGCGAAGGGGTCGATCTGCTGGGTGCTGCCGCCGCCGCAGCCGGCGATCAGCGCGGCCGCTGCAACCGTGGCCAGGGCCAGGCCGCGCTTCAGATTCTGGGAGACAACACGTTGCATGACGATCAACTCAGGACAGGAAAACTCAATCGGTGAAGGCGGCGGCGGCCCGGCTGAGCCGGTCGCGCACGCCATCCCAGGCCGGGGCACGCGGGGGCGCCTCGACCCAGATCTCACGGGCGCCGGCCGCATCCAAGGCCCGCAGCACCGCAAACAATTCGTGGGCCGCTGCCGCCGGGTCGGCCGGCAGGGCCTGCCAGCGCCACGCCGGCAACTGGGCGCGTGAATATACCGCCACCCCTTCCAGGGCCCCGCTGGCGGCCACTGTGGCCAAACGTAAAGCCAATGCGTCGGCGTCCAGCAGGCGCACGCGGGCGCTCGGCGCGTAGTGGGCGGCCAGCGTGCCCGAGGCCTTGGGCGCCGCGGCATCGGCTTCGGCCAGCGGCTCGCCAAGCGCGCTCTCGATGCGGGCGCGGCTGATGAGGCCGGGGCGCAGCAGCGCAGGGCGCTCGCGGCTGCAGTCGACGATGCTGGACTCGATGCCGACCTCGCAGGCACCGCCGTCCAGCACCATCAGCTCGGGGCCGAATTCCTCGACGACATGCCGGGCCAGCGTCGGGCTGACGCGGCCGAAGCGGTTGGCGCTCGGTGCAGCCACGCCGTCGACCCCCAGCTCGCGCGCCGCGGCCAGCACGGCGCGGGCGACCGGGTGGGCGGGCGAGCGCAGCGCCACCGTCGCATGGCCACCGGCCGCGGCCTCGGCCATGCCGGCCCTGCGCGGCACGATGACGGTCAGCGGCCCGGGCCAGAAAACGTCCATCAGCCGGCGCGCGGTGGCGGGCAGGTGGTCGGCAAAGGGTTCGGCGCCAGCAACGTCCAGCACATGGACGATCAGCGGGTGGTCGCTCGGCCGGCCCTTGGCGGCAAAGATCTTGGCGACGGCCTCGTCACTGTCGGCCCGCGCGGCGAGGCCGTAGACGGTCTCGGTCGGCAGGCCCAGCAGTTCGCCGTCAGCCAGCCGGCGCGCGGCGGCCTGCACGGCTTCGGGGTCGTGACCGGGCAACAACAACATCAGAAATCGGTCGGCAGACCCAGGATGGCGGCGGCCTGCAAGGCAACGTCGTGCGCGCCTGAAGGCGTCTCGGCCGTGATGTTCAAGTGGCCCATCTTGCGGCCATGGCGCGCCTCGGTCTTGCCGTAGAGGTGCAGATGCGTGCCCGGCAGGGCCAGCACGCGGTCCCAGGCCGGGGGCGTCGGGCCACCGTCGTCGTTGAACCACAGGTCGCCCAGCAGGTTCAGCATGACGCTGGCCGAATGCTGGCGCGGCTCGGGCAGCGGCAGGCCGGCCAGCGCCCTCACCTGCAGCTCGAACTGCGACACGTCGGCGCCGTTCATCGTCCAGTGGCCGGAGTTGTGCGGGCGCGGCGCCATCTCGTTGACGACGAGGCGGCCATCTTCCAGCCAGAAGAACTCGATGCACAGCACGCCGACGTAGCTCAGCGCCTCGGCCACCTGGCGAGCGGCGTTGACGGCCAGCTTCTCCACCTCGGCCGGCACGTCCGGCGCCGGCACCTCGGTGACGGCCAGGATGCCGCCGCGGTGCAGGTTCTGCTGGACGGGGAAGTTGACGATTTGCCCGTCCGCGCCGCGCGCCACCAGCACGCTCAGCTCGAATTTCAGCGGCAGCAGCTGCTCCAGCACGCAGGGCACGCGCTTCAGCCCTTCCCAAGCCTCGGCCAGCTCGGCGGGGCTGGCCACGCGCACCTGGCCCTTGCCGTCATAGCCCATGCGGCTGGTCTTCAGGATGCCTGGCAGCAGCGCCGGGTCGACGGCCGCCAGCTCGATCTCGTTCGTGATGACGGCATGCGGCGCGCAGGGCACACCGGCCGACTCGAAATGCGCCTTCTCGACGGCGCGGTCCTGGCAGACGGCGACCGAGGCCCCCGACGGCGCGACGACACGCATGCCGGCCAGCGTCTCCAGCGCCAGCGCCGGCACGTTCTCGAACTCGGTCGTGATCGCGTCGCAGTCGCGCGCCAGCTGGGCCAGGCCGAAGGAATCCAGGTAGTCGGCCTTGATGTGCTTTTCGGCCACCGCGCCGGCCGGGCTGATGGCGTCCGGGTCCAGCACGATGCAGCGATAGCCCAGGGCCTGGGCGGCGTGCACGAACATGCGGCCGAGCTGGCCACCGCCAAGGACGCCGAGGGTCGCGGCGCCGGGGAGCAGGGGGGTCATCAGCGCAGGTCCTCGCTCATCGCGCGAGCGACTTCGGTCTGTTTGGTGCGGAAGGCATTCAGCTTGGCCAGCAGCGCCGCATCACCCGTGGCCAGCATGGCCACCGCGAACAGCGCCGCATTCGCCGCGCCAGCGTTGCCGATGGCAAAAGTCGCGACCGGGATGCCCTTGGGCATCTGCACGATGGAATGCAGCGAATCGACGCCCTGCAGGTGCCGGCTCGCGACCGGCACGCCCAGCACGGGCACCGTCGTCTTGGCCGCCAGCATGCCCGGCAGATGGGCTGCGCCGCCGGCGCCGGCGATGATGGCCTTCAAGCCGCGGCCGGATGCGGCCTCGGCGTAGGCGAACATCTCGTCGGGCATGCGGTGGGCCGACACGACCCTCGCCTCGAAGGCGACACCGAACTCGGTCAGAATCTCGGCCGCTTGCTTCATCGTTTCCCAGTCGCTGCTGGAGCCCATGACGATGCCGATGACGGCATCCGGGTTCAAGGGGGCTGAGATAGGCAAGGCACGCTCCGGGGCTCAGGAAAGCCTTGAATTGTAGAAGCCGAGGCTCAACCTCCCGCTCGGGCCCAATCTCCTGTCCGCCATGATCGACATCACCCTCCAGAACTTCGAAGCCGAACTGATCACCGCCTCCCAGCAGCAGCCCGTGCTGCTGGACATCTGGGCGCCCTGGTGCGGCCCCTGCCGCACGCTGGGCCCCATGCTGGAGAAGCTGGAGACCGCCTACGCCGGCCGCTTCACGCTGGCCAAGCTCAACAGCGACGAGGTGCCCGAGATCGCGACGCAGCTCAGCCAGATGTTCGGCGTGCGCTCCATTCCTTTTTGCGTGATGTTTGTCGGCGGCCAGCCGGTGGACGGCTTTGTCGGCGCCATCCCCGAGGTGCAGATCCGCGAGTTCCTGGACAAGCATGTGCCGCCCGGCGAGATGCTGGAAGCCGAAGCCGACGTGGCCGAGGCCCAAGACCTGATGGCCGAGGGTGACCTGGAAGCCGCTCTGGGCAAGCTGGCCCACGCCGTGCAGACCGACCCGGCCAACGACGGCGCACGCTTCGACTACGTGAAGGCGTTGCTGGAGCTGGGCCTGGTGGACGAGGCCCGCGAGGCCTTCGCGCCCGTGGCCGCCAAGGCCGCCGACACGCTGACGCCGTCGCCCCGCCTGGCCGCCCTGGCCACCTGGCTGACCGCCTTCGAGGCCGCCGCCGGCGCCGACCCGGCCGCCTTGCAGGCTGCCATTGCCGCCAACAAGCGCGACTTCGACGCGCGCTTCGCCCTGGCCCAGACGCATCTGGCCGGCCAGCGCTTCACCGAAGCCATGGACGAGCTGCTGGAAATCATCATGCGCGACAAGGCCTGGATGGACCAGGCCGCGCGCAAGGCCTACGTCGCCATCCTGGAGCTGCTGACCAAGCCGGCGCCCAAGCCCGCGGCCGAAGCCAAGGCGGGGGCCCTGGAGCTGACGGGCAAGGCTGCCGTGGTGCACAGCGACCCGCTGATCGACAGCTATCGCCGCAAACTGTCGATGGCCTTGTTCTGATGCGTGATTCACGCCGGGCGGGTCGGCCGCCGGCTTGAGCCGCCCGGAGCTGCCGGCAGCTCCGACCCCGCCTCAGGGCACGCCGTTGTTGCCGCGATTGCCGCGGATGTCGCGCAGCCGCACGCATTCCGGGTCGTTGCGATAAATCGGCTTTTCGCACTGCCGGTCAATGCACCAGGCACGCGCGAACAACACCCGGCCGCCGCAGGCTTCGTCGGCCGTCTTGGGCTCGTTGGAGGGCTGTGCCGTCGCCGATGCCGGACCGGCCTTGGCCGGCGTGATGACGGCGGGGCTGGACGCCGCCGGCTCGGGCGCCGCGAACACGGGGCTGCGCGGCACGGGGCGGACGTCGCCCGCCCGCTCGGTCGTGATGGGCCTGGACGCCGCCTCACGGCGCGCAGGCGCCGAGGCCGGCGGTGACACCGGGCGGGTGCTCGCCACGGCTGGGGCGGATGCAGGCGCCGCCTTGACGGCTACGGGTATCGCCGCTGGCGGGGAGGCCGGGACACTGGCCACCGCAGCCTGGGGTTCGGGCTGGGGCTGGGGCACAGGTGCTGGCACCAATGTGGTGGGCACGGAAGCCGCCACCGAGGCGGCCACGGAGGCCGCCGGCTCGATCGGCGGCACCTCCAATTTGGCCTGGTTGCTGCGCAGCTGCATGACGAAGAGCCCCAGCAACAGCAGCGCGCCGACACCACCGCCGGCGATCACCGGCACCTTCCAGGAACGCGGCGGCGGCGCCGCCACAGCCCGGGCCGGCGAGGCGGCGACGGGCGGAGTGGGTGGCGGCGGTGGCGGCGCGCTCTTGCGCAGCGGCACGACGACGGTGGCGCCCAAGTCTTCCTCGAACTGCGACGGCGTGCCCTGCACGGTGTCGGCGAATTCCAGGTCCAGCGGCTCGGCCGGGGCGGGCGCCGGTGGCGCGAACCGGGGCGCCGTGGCCTGGGCGGCAGGCACCTCGGCGCGGCCGTCGAGCACGTCACGCCAGGCGGCGGCGGTCTGCGGGCGCTGGTGGGGCGGCATGCGCAACGCCCAGTCCAGGCCGGCCAGGAAGGCGGGGGAATAGCCCTCGACATGCAGCGGCGCCAGCTCGTCGCCCATTGCGCGGGCCGTGGCCGGCGGCGGTGGGCGGCCGGTCAGCAGCTCGTGCATGGCCGCGGCCAGTGCGTAGAAATCGGTCCAGGCGCCCTGGCGCAGTGCGTTGGACTCGGCGTATTGCTCGATGGGCGCGAAGCTGGGCTTGAGGATGGCCGTGAAGACCTGGGTGCGGTCGCCGATGGCCTGGCGGGCGGCGCCGAAGTCCAGCAGGATGGGCGGGCCGCCGTCGGCCGGCAGGAAGATGTTGTCGGGCGCGACGTCGCGGTGCCAGACCTGCTGCGCATGCAGGATGGCCAGGCCGCCCAGCACGGCGTCAAAGATGCGCCGCGCCCAGGCCTCGGGCGGCGGCGTGGGCTGGGTTCGGCGTGCCTCGCGCAGGTTCTGGCCAACGAGACGCGGCATGGCCATGTAGGCCGTGCCGTTGGCCTCCCAGAAGCGGTAGACCTTGAGCAGCGAGGGATGGTCGAAGCGCGCCAGCAGCTTGGCTTCGTTGACGAAGCTGCGCCGCCCCAGCTCGAAGGTGTCCTTCATCGACACCGAGCGCACGGACACGTGCGACTGCCCGTCCCGCGACGCGAACTGGCTGGGCATGTACTCCTTGATCGCGATCTCGCGCTCAAGCGAATGGTCGCGTGCGAGATAGACGATGCCGAAGCCGCCCACGCCCAGGGTGCCCAGGATCTCCAGCTCGCCGAAGCGGGTGCCGGTAGGTAATGCGTTGACGGGTTCCTCGTCGCGGGCGTCGGCGGTCATAGGCGGGTGAGGTTAACGCAGCCTCGCCGCCAGCACAGCCCGGGATAAGCCCCGTCAGCGTGGTGGACTGCGCAGTCCGGCCGCGTCCAGGCGCTCCGCCCAGAGCAGGCGTTGGGCGGCGTCCTGGCCCCAGGCGGCCTGGGCGGCGTCGGCGTGGCGCGCGGCCAGGCCGCTCTCATGCAGCTTGGCGTAGACCTGGGCCAGGCGGGCATGCAGCGCGGCACATTCGTCCAGGTCGCAGTGGGCGGTGTCCTCGGCCAGCACCTCGATGGCGGCCTGATCGGCCAGGGCGCGGGCCCGCAGGGATTCCCCCCCGTTGGCCCAGCACCAAGCCAGGTCGGCCAGCAGGCTGCCACCCGTGCGGGCCAGGCCAGCGGCCGTCGCCTCGGGCAGGTGGGCTTCGAGCAAGGCGGCGGCAGCGGCAAAGTCGCCCTGCACCGTCAGCAGTTGGGCGCGCAGCAGCGGCGTCAGGTCGGCGCGGGCCGAGCCGCCCACGGCGTCGTCGAAATGCCCGATGGAGTCCACGCCCAGCAGCACGGCCGGCGCCTCGCCGGGTTCGCCGGCCAGGGCGGCGTGGCGGATGCGCAGGGCGCGCATCTGCATCTGGTTGTACAGCAGCGCGGCGAGGCCCGCGTCATCGCCGTCGGCGCTGGCAGCCCGGCGGCCCCAGGCATACCAGCCGGAGGCGGGGGTCTCGTCCCGGGCTCCCATGGCGAGGTCCCAGGCCATGCCCAGGGCCGACGCGACGCGGCAGGCGGCGGCCAGGTTGGATTCGGCGGCCGTGCCCGCCAGCGCGGCGGTGGCATGGGCAACGAAGCGATCGACGTCGCGGTCGACGAAAGCCATCTGCGCCAGCCAGGCGTCGCACAGCGCCTGCAGCGTGCCGAGGCCGGCGGCCGTGGCCATCACCTGCGCGCGGCGCACGCGCTCACGAGCACCGCCGCCAAAGGCGCTGAAGTAGGCCGTCAGGCCCTCGGCCAGGTGCAGCCAGGCCGCCAACTCGATGCGCGGGTGCACCAGGGCACGGGCCTGCAGCCGGTTCAGCTCCTCGCGCGCCTCGGCCTCGCGGCCATGGCGCAGCCACAGGATGGCGCGCTGCGCCTGCAGCACGGCGGCACGCGCCGGCATGGAGGCGACTGCGGCGATTTCGCCGTCCAGCCGCTGCGCCAGCCGGCTCCTCAACTTGACCGGCCCAGTGCTACTCATGCTGTAAGACGCTGCAGCGCCTCCTCGTACTTCTGCACGGTCCGCGCGATGACCTCGGCCGGCAGGGCCGGTGCGGGCGCGGTCTTGCCCCAGGGCTGGCCGTCGATGCGAACAGCCTCCAGCCAGTCGCGCACGAACTGCTTGTCGTAGCTGGGCGGGTTGCTGCCCGGCGCATAGCTCTCGACCGGCCAGTAGCGCGAGGAGTCGGGCGTCAGCACCTCGTCCATCAGTGTCAGGGTGCCGTCCGCGTCCAGGCCGAACTCGAACTTGGTGTCGGCAATGATGATGCCCTTGGTCAGCGCGAAATCAGCAGCGCGCTGGTAGAGCTGGATGGAGATGTCGCGCACGCGGGTGGCGAGGTCGGCGCCGATGATGCCGGCGGCCTGCTCGAACGAGATGTTCTCGTCGTGGTCGCCCATCTCGGCCTTGGTGGCGGGCGTGAAGATGGGGGCGGGCAGCTTGTCGGCATTGCGCAGGCCCGCCGGCAGCTTGACGCCGCAGACGCTGCCGCTGGCCTGGTACTCGGCCCAGCCGCTGCCGGCCAGGTAGCCGCGCACGACGGCCTCGATGGGCAGGGGCTTGAGGCGCTTGACGAGCATGGAGCGCTCGGCCACCTGGTCGCGCTCAGCCGCCGTGACGGCGCTCAGCGGGTCATCGCCGGTCAGGTGGTTGGGCACGATGCCCTGCAGCCTGTCGAACCAGAAGAGGGCCATCTTCGTCAGCAGCGCACCCTTGCCCGGGATGGGCTCGCCCATGATGACGTCGAAGGCCGACAGGCGGTCGGTGGCAACCATCAGGATGCGGTCCTCGCCGACGGCGTAGTTCTCGCGCACCTTGCCGCGGCCGAGCAGGGGCAGCGACGTGAGGGAGGACTGGAGCAGGGCTTGAGGCATGGCAAGGAGGCTGCGGCAGGCACAGCTGAGGCGGAAAACGGCGGATTTTAGGAGCCCAGGAAGCCTCTCACCTGCTGCGCGAAGCGGGTGACGTCGATGGGCTTGGCCAGATAGCCATCGAAACCGGCGGCGCAAAAGCGTGCCTCGTCCCCGTGCATCGCGTGCGCCGTGAAGGCGATGACGGGCACGCCCGCCAGACGCGCATCGTCCCTGAACTCGCGCGCCAGGCTGAGGCCATCGACGCCGGGCAGCTGGATGTCCAGCAGGATGAGGTCCGGCCGCTGCGCCCGCAGCGTCGCGCGGGCCGTCTCGGCATCCAGCGCACGCAGCACCTGCATGCCGTCGGCCTCCAGCACGCATTCGGCGAGCAGCAGGTTCAGTTCGTGGTCGTCGACGACGAGGATGCAGGCCGGCGCCATGTCAGGCCTCCCGCGTCATGCTGCGGGCACGGGCCCAGTGCAGCAGCGCGTCGCGCACCTGCGCCAGCGAGCCGGCTTCGCCCTTGCTTGCGATGACCTGCGCCGAGGCCGCGAGCTGCGCCAGCTCCCGGGCGCTCAGGTTCATCGCGGTCCAGACGACCACGGGCAGGCCCGCCAGCGCCGGGTCGCCGCGCAGCCGGTGCAGCACCTGGAAGCCATCCATGCCGGGCATCATCAGGTCCAGCACCAGGGCCGAGGCGGCATGGCTGGCCAGCCAATCCAGCGCCGCGGCGCCGCCGTCCACCGCGACGGCGTTGACGCCCACCTGCGACAAGGCCGCGCACATCAGGTCGCGCGCCGAGGCCTCGTCGTCAACCACCAGCACCGTGAAGCCGCCGCCAGTGCCCGAGGGTCGCAGCGGTGCCAGCACGCGGTCCAGCTCGGCACGGTCCAGCGGCTTGGCGAGCACGTCGGACACCAGGAAGGTCACCTCGGTGGCTGCGTCGGCGCCATAGCCCAGGGCCTTGACGGGCGTGTGGCGCGAGGCGCCGGACGCGCGCAGGTCGCCCAGCATGGCCAGGCCGGAGGCGTCGGGCCAGGCCAGGTCCAGCGCCATGCCGCTGTAGTGGCGCACGCGGGTCAGCTGCACCACCTCGGCGGCGCTGGCGGCCGTGTCGGTGTTGACGCCGGCATGGGTCAGCTCGCGGGCCAGGCCGTCGCGCCAGGGGTGGTCGCGCAGCGCAACCAACAGGCGTGGGTCGTCCTCGCCTGGCGCTGCGGCAAGGTCGGGATCGGGTACCGCCGCATGGCGCGGCAGCACCGCGTAGAAACAGCTGCCCACGCCGAGCTGGCTGTAGACGCCCACGCGGCCACCCTGGGCTTCGACGAGGCGGCGCGTCAGCGACAGGCCCAGGCCCGTGCCCTGGTGGCGCTTGGCCAGGCCGTCATCGAGCTGCTGGAATTCGACGAAAAGCCGGGCCAGGTCGGCCGCCTGGATGCCGATGCCGCTGTCATGCACTTCCAGCCGCCAGCGGTCCGGGCCCTCGCCCAGGGCGCGCACCTCGACGCGGCCACCGGGTTCGGTGAACTTGATCGCGTTGGACAGGTAGTTCAGCAGCACCTGCTTGAGCCGCGCGGCGTCAAGATACAACTCGCGCAATTCGGGCGCGATGCTGGACACCAGGCTCAGCCCGCGCTGCTCGGCCAGCACGGCCATCGTGGCCATCTGCTCGTCCACCAGGGCGGGCAGGTCCAGCGTCTGGGGGCGGAATATCAGCTTGCCGGCCTCGACCTTGGAGAGGTCCAGCACGTCGTTGATCATCTGCAGCAGGTGGCGGCCACTGCTGCCGATGTGCTGCAGCGCCGCCACATGCCGCGGCGACTCGGGCGGGATGGCGCCCATGGCGAGCAGGTCCGAGAAGCCGATGACGGCGTTCAGCGGCGTGCGCAGTTCATGCGACATGTTGGCCAGGAACTGGCTCTTGAGCCGACTGGACTCCTGGGCGCGCCGGTTCTCGGCCTCCAGCCAGATGGCCTGCTGGCGAGCCTGCTCGGCGGTGCGCATCGCGGTGACCTCCGCGACGATGCCCACCACACGCACCGGCCCGCTGTCGTCGCGCGCCACGCGGGCATCCATGCGCAGCCAGTGCAGGCTGTCATCGGGCCAGACAACGCGGAACTCGGCATGCCAGGGCGTGTTGCTGTCGAGCAGCGCATCCAGCGCCTGGTGCACCGCGTCGCGGTCGTCGGCCTGCACCCCCTCCAACAGCTGCTCGCGGCCCCAGTCGCCGGGGGTCGCGGCGGTCAGGCCGAAGCACTGGTCGAAGCGGCGCGACCGGTGCAACCTGCCGCCGCCCAGCTCCAGCTCCCATTCACCCAGTGCGGCTGACTCGAGTGCGAAGCGCAACCGCGTCTCGCTCTGGCGCAGCGCGTTCTCGATCTGGCACTGGTGGGTCAGGTCGCGTGCGGCCTTGACGCCGCCGACGACCTGGCCGCTCGCGTCCCGCAGCGGCGAGACCTGGGCCGAGATCTCGACCCGCCGGCCGTCCTTGGTGACACGCACCGTGCGGAAGGGCGGCACCTGCCGGCCATGGGCCAGCGCGTCGATGATGCGAAGCTCCTCGGCCTCGCGCTCGGGCGGCACCAGCATCATCACGGGCTGGCCCACGGCCTCGGCGGCGCTGTAGCCGAACATGCGCTCGGCGGCCGCGTTCCAGTTGGTGATGCGACCCTCCGGGGTCTTCACGATGATGGCGTCAGCCGTGCACTCGACCACGGCGGCCAGCCTGCGGACCTCGGCCTCGGCCTCGGTCAGCGCACCGATGTCGCGAAAGACGATGCTGACGCCGCGCACGCGCCCGTCGGCGTGGCGGGTCAGGCCGGCGTGCAGCTCGACCGGCGTGCGCCGGCCGTCCCGCGCGATGCACACCACCTGCTGGCGGCGCACGCCGTCGCGCTCGCGCTCGGCCACCACGTCCACCGGGTTGCGCGCACGCAGATCGTCGGTGCGGCCGACACGGTCGAACACCTCCCACACGCCACGGCCGATGGCATCGGCGGCCACCCAGCCGGTCAGCTGTTCGGCCACAGCGTTGATGCGGGTCACGCGGCCCTCGCCATCGGTCGTGATGAAGCCGGCGTCGATGCTGGCCAGCGTGGTGGCCAGGCTCTGCTCGGTCTCCAGCAGGTCGTCCTCGGCATCGTGGCGCCGGCCGGCCTCGGCTTGCAGCTTGATGAGCGTCTCGCTGTGCTCCTGGGCCGAGGGAATGGCCAGCAGGCTCGGCAGCAGCCGCCAGGCCATCCAGGCGGTCAGCACCGAGGCAAGGGCCGTGATCACCTTGCCCGCCGCCTGCGCCGCGTAGTCCGGGCGCCAGATGGTCCAGACATCCAGCACGTGGGTGGCGCCGCAGGCCAGGATGAACACACCGAACAGCGCGGCCAGACCGCCGAAGTTCAGCTGCGGGCGCTGGCGCGCATAGGCCAGGATGAGCAGGGGGATGGAGAAGTAGGCCAGCGCGATCGCGAGGTCGGCGCCGACCATGGTCCACAGGAGGCCGGGCGACCACTGGAAACAGTAGCCATGCGGCAGGAATCCCGAGCGGGCCACCAAGCTGGTGAGCGCGTCCATGCTTGTCCTCCTTGGGGCCCTGACTTGGAGGCACCCTGTCGGACCATTGTGCGCTCTGCTAACGCTTTGACAATGCCTACGCGCGTCAGCTCACAGACGGGTGTGAAAACCCCACGTATCGCGCCAGAAAGCGCTCGCGACCTTCGCGCTCGAAGCGCTGCGGATCCCAGTCGCCGGGCAGCAACTGCACGACCAGCTCGGGGCGGAAACAGTAGACGTCTGCGGCCTCGAGGCGCCCATCGGGCAACGCCACCGAAACCTGCACGCGTTCGTAGGCCGCGCCCTCGAAGGCATCGAGCCGCGCCCACACCGCAGCGTCGACGCCGCGGTACAGCCGCCCGTCCACCACGCCGGCCTCGGCGGGGCGCAGGCCCGGGTAGTCCTCGCCCCGCACCGGGTGGCGGCGGTAGCCGTGCAGCCGCGCAGCCTCCGACGGCAGCACGCAGCCGCAGACGCGGGCCATGATGTCGGCCCACATCAGCGAGCCGTAGGTGAAGCAGTGACCCGTGGTCACTGCGGTCTTCACTGGACCTTCTGCGCCAGCTCGCCGCGGGCGTAGGCGCCGGCGATCTCGACCAGCGTGCGGCCCTTGATCTTGCCGGCCTGGCCTTCGCAGCCGAACTCCACGTAGCGCTGCTTGGCAATGACCTTGGCGGCTTCGCGGGCGGGCTTGAGCCACTCGCGGGCGTCGAACTTGTCGGGGTTCTCGGCCAGGAACTTGCGCACCGCGCCCGTCATCGCCAGGCGGATGTCAGTGTCGATGTTGATCTTGCGAACGCCGTGCTTGATGGCTTCCTGGATCTCCTCGACGGGCACGCCGAAGGTCTCCTTCATCTTGCCGCCGTACTGGTTGATGATGGCCAGCAGGTCCTGCGGCACGCTGGACGAACCGTGCATGACGAGGTGGGTGTTGGGGATGCGCGCGTGGATTTCCTTCACGCGGCCGATGGCCAGGATGTCGCCCGTGGGCTTGCGGCTGAACTTGTAGGCGCCGTGGCTCGTGCCGATGGCGATCGCCAGCGCGTCCAGCTGCGTGGCCTTGACGAAGACGGCGGCTTCCTCGGGGTCGGTCAGCATCTGGGAATGGTCCAGCTTGCCTTCGGCACCGATGCCGTCTTCCTCGCCGGCTTCGCCGGTTTCGAGGTTGCCCAAGCAGCCCAGCTCGCCCTCGACGGTGACACCGACCTGGTGCGCCATCTCGACGACCTTGCGGGTCACTTCCATGTTGTATTCAAAGGAGGCCGGCGTCTTGCCGTCTTCCATCAGCGAGCCGTCCATCATCACGGAGCCGAAGCCCAGGTCGATGGCGCCGGAGCAGACCTTGGGGCTGGTGCCGTGGTCCTGATGCATGACCAGCGGGATGTGCGGGTACATCTCGGCCGCGGCCTGGATCAGGTGCTTGATGAAGGGCTCGCCGGCGTATTTGCGGGCGCCGGCCGAAGCCTGAAGGATGACGGGAGCGCCGACCTCGTCGGCTGCAGCCATGATGGCTTGCACTTGCTCCAGGTTGTTGACGTTGAAGGCTGGAATGCCGTAGCCGTTTTCGGCGGCGTGGTCCAGCAACTGGCGCATGGAAACGAGAGGCATGGGTTGTCCCCGGTGTAGTTGAGAAATCTCGACCGACTGCGACTCCCAACGTACTTGGTAACCGCGCCGTAACTGGTTGGGGATTCTATGGAGTCCCGGGCATGCCCCACCCCCATAGATGAGAGTAGTCAGCACAATGCGCAGTCATGACAAGACTGGTGTTCGACCACCTCACCAACTGGATCACCGCTGCCGCCAGCGAGCACTCGCACGATCTGGCCGCCCATATCGAGGAGCGCACCGGCGCCAGCCACCGCGCCGCGCTGTCCGCCCTCAAGCGCCTGACGGATGCCGGCTGGCTGACCCGTTCCGGCAGCGGCCGCCGCCCGGTGTTCTCGCCCGGCAGCCTGCGCCAGGTGGCCCGCAGTTACACCCTCTACGGCCTGCAGGAAGACCTGCCCTGGCAGCGCGACTTCGCACCTCACTTCGCGCTGCCCAAGCACGTGGAGCGCATGGTGCAACACGGTTTCACCGAACTCGTGAACAACGCGGCCGACCACTCGGGCGGCAGCAGCGTCACCGTGTCGCTGCGCCAGACGCCCACGCATGTGCAGTTGCTCGTCAGCGACGACGGCGTGGGTGTGTTCGACAAGATCTGCAGCGCCTTCCAGCTCGAAGACCCGCAGCACGCCATGCTGGAGCTGAGCAAGGGGCGGCTCACCAGCGCCCCCGACGCCCACACCGGCCGCGGCCTCTTCTTCAGCAGCCAACTGGCCGACGTGTTCGACATCCACGCCAACAACACCGCCTACCAGCGCCGCGCCTGGGAGAGCGTCGGCTGGAAAAAGGGCCGCGCCCTGCCGCGCCAGGGCAGCTCCATCTACATGGCCATTGCGCTGAACACGACGCGCACGCTGGACGGCATCATGGAAGCCTGGAGCACGCAGGGCGACGGCATCGAGTTCGACCAGACCCGCGTGCAGTTGCGCCTGCTGGCCGGCGAAGGCCTGGCGCTGGACTCACGCGCCCAGGCCCGCCGCGTGGGTGTGCGGCTGACGACCTTCAAGCGCGCCGAGATCGACTTCGAAGGCGTGACCGACGTGGGCCACGGCTTCACGGACGAACTGTTCCGCGTGTTCGCCAAGGCCAACCCGCAGGTGGAGCTGGTGGCGACGAACACGACGCCGCGCATCGCGGCGCTGGTGAAGAGCGCACGGGCGGGATGAGGTTCGCCGCGCGCCTCGCCCTGTGCTGTGCGCTGTTGGTTGGGACCGCGCAGGCCCGCGCGGACGCGGGCTGCGCGCCGGAAGTCGAGGACGCCCTGCGCAACCTCAACCCCAAGGCCGAGATCGCCGGCGAGGCCGTCAGCCCTCATTGCAAGCCCTGGCCACCGTCGAACGGCAAGGTGGTGGCCGCGGTGATGGCCTTCGAACGAGGCAGCGGCAATGACCGCAAGTGGACGGGCGTGCTCGCCCTGCTCGATGCGAGAACGCACCGCATCCTGCACGGACGCCGTTTCGAGATCGAGGAAGACGCCACCACCAACGTGGGCGGCGACAGCCTGAGGCTGGACACGGCCAACTACGCGTTGGCGCCCGGCGTTCGCGCGCTGGGCCTGCGCTACTCGGCCGCCGGCCCCGGGCCTTCAGCGGCTGACGCCCGCCGCAGCGACGAGCTGACCCTGTTCGTGCCCGACGGCCGCGGCTTGCGCCCGGTGCTGGGCCTCTTCATGAGCCTGTCAGAGGCCGTCACGGGCTGCCTGGGGAGCTGCCCCGACGCCGTGTGGGACGACGCCACCCGCACCATCGCCGTCGCCCCGCCAGGCCCCAAGGGTTGGAACGATCTGCGTGTCACGGCCACGGTGGTGCGCGACAGCAATGCAGAGACCGCCACCCTCGACCGCAGGCCGCAGCGCAAGCAGCAGGTCTACCGCTACAACGGCCGGCATTACGAGCTCAAGAGCTCGCAGTTCGACTGGGACGACTACTGCTGCACCATCGCTTGGCCGCCGCGCTGAAGGCGAGCCCGCTAGGGCTTCCTGAGCGCTGGCACCGGCGGCACCGGGATGCGCGGGCCGACATAGCCCTGCACGGTGCCGAAGCGCCCTCCGTCTTCGCGCGCCCAGTCCATCGCCCAGGCCTGCATCTCGGCCGGCTCGCGGCCGACGAAGTTCCACCACAGCAGCGGCGGCTCTTCCCAGGGCTGGCCGCCCAGCAGCAGCAGGCGTGTCGACGCGGCACAGCGCAGCTCGACCGCCTCGCAGCCCGCGCCGATGTAGAGCAGCGTGCCCGGCGTGACGGTCTCGACCGCGTCGTGGCCGGCCGGGCTGACGTCCACCTCGCCCTCCAGCAGCATCACGCCGTGCTCGAAGCCGGCGTCCAGCGCCAGCGTGGCGCAGGCCGGGCCGGTAGCGGCCAGATCCACGCCCAGCAGCGGCGTGAAGCTGGGCACCGGCGAGCGCTGGCCGGCCAGCTCGCCGACGAGGACCGTCGCATCCCAGCCCTCGTCCAGCGCCGCGTGCGGCAGGTCGGGAAAGTGCTGGAAGCTGGGCGGCCGCTCGCGCTCGGCGTCGGGCAGCGCGATCCACAGCTGGGCCAGGTGGATGCGGTCGGACAGCGATTCCTCGCTGTGCGAGATGCCATGGCCGGCCGTCATCAGGTTGACCTGGCCCGCGCGCAGCACCTGCTCGGAGCCCAGGCTGTCGCGGTGCAGGATCTCGCCCTCGATCATCCAGCTGAAGGTGGACAGGCCGGTGTGCGGATGCGGGCCGACGTTCATGCGCTTTTCGGTCGTGGCCGGGCCGGCGTGGTCGGCAAAGCACCAGGCGCCGATGACGCGCCGGCCCTTGGCTGGCAGCGCACGCTGGATAGGCAGGCCGCCAACGTCACCGATGTGGCTGGTGATGCGCTCGACGAACACGCTCATGCCGCCCTCTTGCCGACGAAGTTGACGAAGCCGGTGACGAAGCTCTGGAGCTGCTCGCGCACCTTGTCGTCGACGAGCTTGCCGTCGGCATCGAAGACCGTGCCGGCCCGAGACACCATCAACCGCCCGCCCATCCAAAAATCGTTGCCGAAGGCGCGCAGCACGGACAGCAGCGCGTCCTGCGACTGCACGGTGCCGAAGCCGCCGGGTGTCGCGCCGATCAGGCCGGTGGGCTTGGCCCCGAACAGCTTGGCGCCCTCGCCGCTGGGGCGGGACAACCAGTCCAGCCCGTTCTTCAGCACGCCAGGAATGGCGTTGTTGTACTCCGGCGTGCTGATCAGCAGTGCATCGGCGGCGCGGATCTCTTCGCGCAGCTTTGTGACCGCCTCCGGGATGCCCTGGGCCTCGACGTCACCGTCGTACAGCGGAATGCCGTGCAGCGTGCGCAGCTCGATGGTGACGCCCTCGGGCGCCATCGCGACGGCCGCGCGCAGCAGCGCCGTGTTGTAGGAAGCGCGGCGCAGCGCGCCGCTGAGGGCAATGATGTGCATGGCGTGATGGCGAGCCTGGATGCGGGCATGATGCCAGCCTCGGAGCCCCACGATGTATCGATTCACCTTGCCCGACATGAGCTGCGGCCATTGCGTCGCCGCCATCACCGAAGCCCTGAAGGCGGCCGACGCGCAGGCCCTCGTCCACATCGACCGCGAGGCTAAAACGGCCGAGGTCGACAGCGCCCTGCCCCGCGAGACGCTGGTGGCCGTGCTGACCGAGGCCGGATATCGGCCGACGCCAGCACCGGCCCCGAATCAGACTTAAGCGAAGCGGAACGGCAGCTCGCGCTGGCGCTGGCCCGTCAGCCGCGCCACCGCATTCGCGAGCGCCGGTGCCAGTGCTGGCAGGCCCGGCTCGCCCATGCCCTTGGGCGGGTCGTTGCTGGGCACGATGCTGACCGTCATCACCTTGGGCGAGTCCGGCATGCGCGGCATGGCCATGTCGTAGAAGTTGTTCTGCTCGACGACACCGTCCTTGAACGTGATGCGGTGCGTGGGCATCGTCGTCGCCAGCGCCATGATGGCGGCGCCCTGCACCTGGGTCTCCACCGCCTTGGGGTTCACGCAGAGGTTGCAATGCACGCCGGCATGCACTTCCTGCAGCACCGGCTGGCGGTCCTTGCCCTTGCCCTTGATGCTGGCGACGACGACATAGGCCACGACGGACTCGAAGCTCTCGTGCATCGCCACGCCCCAGGCCTGGCCGGCCTTCAGCTTGCGCTTGCCATAACCGCTCTTGTCGACGGCAGCCTGCAGCGCCGCGCGGTGGCGGTCGGCCTTGGCGTTGCCCTCCATCAGCTTCATGCGGTAGGCCACCGGGTCCTGCTTGGTGGAGAAAGCGATCTCGTCGATCAGCGTCTCCATGACATAGGCCGTGTGCGTGGCGCCCACCGAGCGCCACCACAGCACCGGCACGTTGACGTCCGGGTGGTGCACGCTGAGGTTCATCGGGAACTCGTAGGGCTCGCGCATGCCCTCGGTCGTCGTGCCGTCCACGCCCTTCTGGTAGCCGAAGCCCTCCAGCGGCGAGCCCTTCAGGATGCTCTGGCTGACGATGCGGTGCTGCCAGCCGGCGATCTTGCCGGTCGCGTCAAAGCCGATCTCGGCGCGGTGCACAGTCATGGGCCGGTAATAGCCGGCCTTGACGTCGTCCTCGCGGCTCCAGATCACCTTCACCGGCATGGGCTTGCCGGCCTGGGCCAGCGCCACGGCCACGGCCGCCGCCTCGCGCGGCCATTCGGTGCCCGGCGTGGCGCGCCGGCCGAAGCCGCCGCCGGCCATCTGCACATTGATCTGAATCTGCTCGGGCTTGAGGCCGACGACGCCGGCGAGATTGCCGGCATCGATGCCGGGCATCTGGGCCGCGTAATAGAAATCGCAGCGGTCGGCCTTCAGGTCCACCGTGCAGGCCAGCGGTTCCATCTGCGCGTGGTTCAGGTAGGGGAAGACGAAGTCCGCCGTGATCTTCTTGGGCGCCTTGCTCCAGGCGCTGATGTCGGCCTGGAACTCGGGCTTGGGCGCCGGCGTGCCGGGCGTCTTGGCCAGGGCCAGGTACTGCTTGGTCAGCGCGGCGGTGTCGGGCTTGGCCAGGCCGCCCAGGTTCCAGTCGATCTTGAGCGCATCGCGGCCCTTCTTGGCCGCCCAGTAGCCGCTGGCCACCACGGCCACGCCCTGGCCGCCACGGTCCAGCGCCACCGGCAGCACGGCCTTGACGCCCTTGACCTTCATCGCCTCGCTGGAGTCGAGCTTGGCGATCTTGCCGTTGAAGACCGGCGGGCGCTGGATGACGGCGACCGCCATGCCGGGCAGTTGCACGTCCATGCCGTAGGCCTGGGTGCCGGTGCTCTTGGCCTGGCTGACGACCAGGCCCGTGGGCTTGCCGATCAGCTTGAAGTTCTTCGGATCCTTCAGCGTGACGGCCTCGGGCACGGCCTGCTTCATGGCCGCGTCGAAGAACTCGCCGTAGCCGCCGCTCTTGCCCGCGCCAGTGATGACGCCGTTCTCAGCCTTCAGCGACGAGGCGGGCACACCCCAGCTTTCAGCAGCCGTTGCCACCAGCATGGCGCGGGTGCGTGCACCCAGCTCGCGGTACTGCTGGTAGCTGTTCTTCACCGAGTTGGAGCCGCCGGTCAGGTGGATGCCGAACAGCGGGTCCACGTACTCGGCCTTCTGGTTGCCGAAGCCGGTGCGCACCTTGCTCCAGTCGGCGTCCAGCTCCTCGGCACAGATCATGGCCAGGCCCGTCTCGATGCCCTGGCCCATGTCCATGCGGTTGCACAGGATGGTGGTGGTGCCGTCCTTGGCGATGGTGACGAAGGCCAGTGGCTGCTCGGTGGGCTTGGAGCCGGGCTTGGGGGCCTGGGCGTGCGTCAGGCCGGGCAACAGCGCCAGGCCGACAGCGCCGCCGACGGTGGTGGTGACGAAAGCGCGGCGGGACAGGCCGCCACTCATCGCCTGGTCAATGCGTCGTGGGTTCAGCATGTCATTCCCCTCAGGCGAGCTTGGCCGCGGCCGCGTGGATGGCGGCGCGGATGCGGGTGTAGGTGCCACAGCGGCAGATGTTGCCGGCCATGGCCTCGTCGATCTGGGCGTCGGTCGGCTTCTTGTTGCCCTTGAGCAGGGCCACGGCGCTCATGACCTGGCCGCTCTGACAGTAGCCGCACTGCGCCACGTCGTGCTCCACCCAGGTGGCCTGCACGATCTGGCCGACCTTGTCGGTGGCGATGCCCTCGATGGTGGTCACCGGGCCTTGCACCGAGGAGATGGGCGTCAGGCAGGCGCGCACCGGTACGCCGGCCACGTGCATGGTGCAGGCGCCGCACTGGGCCGCGCCGCAGCCGAACTTGCTGCCGGTGAGCTGGAGTTCTTCTCGCACCGCCCACAGCAGGGGCATGTCGGGGTCGGCGTCCAGCGCGACGGCGCGACCGTTGACGGTCATGTTGATCATGGGTGCTCCTGGCGAAGAGGGGGAAGCCGCGGACTCTAGCCAGAAGCAGTGCCCCCGTACATCACTCAGGCATTACGGTCGGCCGGATGGCTTCGGCCAGGGCCTCGAGGCTCACCGGCTTGACCAGATGGCTGTCGAACCCCGCCGCCGCGGAGCGCCGGATGTCCTCCGGCTGGCCATAGCCCGTCAGCGCCACCAGGCGCATCGGCACGGCCCTGGCACGCAGCCGCCGCGCCACCTCGTAGCCGTCCATGCCGGGCAGGCCGATGTCGAGCAGCACGACGTCCGGCGCCCAGCTCGCCGCCATCGCCAGCGCGTCGGCAGCGCTGAAGCCGGTGCGTACGTCGTGGCCGTCCACCGCCAGCATCATGGCCAGGGATTCCGCGGCATCCTGGTTGTCGTCGATCAGCAGCACCCGGCGCGGCGTGGCGCCGGCGCCATCCGGCATCACTTCCACAGCCGCCGGCTGGGGCGACAGCGGCAGGCGCATCTCGAAGGTGGAACCCTGGCCCACCCCCGCGCTGCTGGCCGCAACGCTGCCGCCGTGCATCTCGACGAGGCGGCGCACGATGGACAGGCCCAGCCCCAGGCCGCCCTGGGCGCGGTCCAGCGTGCGCGCGCTCTGCACGAAGAGGTCGAAGACGACGGGCAGCACGTCCGGCGCGATGCCGGCGCCGCTGTCCGTGACCCGCAGCACCGCGTCGTCGGCGTCGCGCAGCAGCTCGACGGTGACATCACCGCCCGCATCCGTGTACTTGGCGGCGTTGGACAGCAGGTTGACCAGGCATTGCTGCAGCCGCGCGGCGTCGCCCTGCACCGTCAGCGCCGGGCCGGCCACCACCTTCAGCCGGTGCCCGCGCTCCTGCATCGCCGGCATGACCGCTTCAACCGCCGAGGCGACGACCGCGGCCAGCGCCACCGGCCGGCGCTCCAGCTCGATGCGGCCATGGGTGATGCGCGACACGTCCAGCAGGTCGTCCACCATGCGCACCATCTGCTGCACCTGGCGGTCGATGATCTCCACCGCGCGGCGCTGCGGAGCGCCCACCGACGTTGTGCGCAGCATCAGCTCGGCCGCGTTGCGGATCGGCGCCAGCGGGTTGCGCAGCTCGTGGGCGAGCATCGCGAGGAATTCGTCCTTGCGGCGGTCGGCTTCGCGCAGCGTCTGCTCCATGCGCTTGCGCTCGGTCATGTCGAAGGAGATGCCGGCCAGGCTGATGGCAACGCCCGCGTCGTTGCACAGCGCCTGGGCGCGCACTTCCACGCTGCGCAGCTCGCCGTTGTCCGGCCGCAGCACACGCATCTCCAGCGTGAAGCCACCGCGCTCGCGCTCGGCGGTATCGATGGCCTCGCGCAGGGCCGGCAGGTCGTCGGCATGGACGAGGTCGAAGCTCTCCTGCAGCGTGCGCAGCGAGGCCCCCAGCACGTCGGCCGCGTTGTCCGACAGCGCCAGCCGGCGGGTGCGCAGGTCCAGCTCCCAGGTGAACATGCGCGCGTTGGCCAGGAAGAGGCGCAGCTGCTGCTCGCCGGCGCGGCGCAGCAGGTCCAGCTCGATGAGGGCGGACACGCGCGCCAGCAGCTCGCGCGCCGTGAAGGGCTTGATGAGGTAGTCGTCGGCGCCGGCGCCCAGGCCTTCGATGCGCGCCTCCTCGCCGGCGCGGGCCGACAGCAGGATGACGGGCAAGGTGCGCAGGGCCGCGTCGGCGCGCAGCGCGGCCAGCAGCTCGAAGCCATCGAGCCTGGGCATCATCACGTCGGACAGCAGCAGCGCCGGCCGCTCGCGCCTCACCGCCGCCAGCGCCTGCTCGCCGTCGGCCGCCTCCTCCACGCGATAAAAGGGTGCGAGCAGGCTGCACAGGTATTGCCGCATGTCGGCGTTGTCGTCGGCGACGACGACGCGGGCGCCCAGCGTGGCGCGGTAACGCTCGCCGATCTCGGCGGCCACCTCGCCCTCCCCGGCCTTGCCACCCCCGTCGGCCGGCTCGTCCAGGCAGGGCGCCGCTTCATCGGGCAACCAGCGCAGGGCCTCCTGCACATAGGGCACCGCGTGGCTCGCACCGCGCGGCTCGGCCAGCTCGTGCCTCACCTGCTCGGGCGGCAGATGGGCATGGCCGAAGGGCAGGCGCAGCGTGAAGCGCGTGCCGCGGCCGAGCTGGCTGTCGACCTCGATGCTGCCGTGGTGCAGCCGCATCAGCTCCTGCACCAAGGCCAGGCCGATGCCGCTGCCCTCGTGGGTGCGCGCCTGCACGCCCTCGATGCGGTGAAAGCGCTCGAACAGCCGCGGCAGCTCGTGCTCGGCCACACCCACGCCGGTGTCCTCGATCTCGACGACGGCACAGCCCGCCTCGGCGCCCACCCGCACCGACACGCTGCCCTGCAGGGTGTACTTCAGCGCGTTGGAGAGCAGGTTCAGCACGATGCGCTCCCAGTGGTCGCGATCGACATAGACCGGCGCCGGTAGCGGCGCGCAGCCGACCCGAAAGCCCAGGCCCGCGCTGTCCATCGCCGCGCGGAAGCTGCTGGCCAGCTCGCCCGTCAGCGCGGCCAGGTCGACGGGCCGGAAAGCGGATGTCGCGCGGCCTGCCTCGATGCGCGAGAACTCCAGCAGCGCGTTGACGAGCTTGGACAGCCGCAGCGTGTTGCGCTCCACCATGCGCAGCCGGTTGCGCGCCGACGGCGGCAACTGGGCGTGGGCCAGGGCGTCCTGCAGCGGCCCCATCATCAGCGTCAGCGGCGTGCGGAACTCGTGGCTGATGTTGGAGAAGAACTGGGTCTTGGCCCGGTCCAGCCGGGCCAGCTCGTCCGCCTTGCGCTGCTGCATCTCGTAGGCCTCGGCATTGCCGATGGCCGAGGAGAGCTGCTGCACCACCAGGCGCAGGAAGTCGGTGTAGTGATCCCTGGGCAGCCGGTAGGGGTTGAGGCCGACGATGAGCACGCCCTCCTGGCCGGCATCGCCGCTGGGGCGGATGGGCAGCACCATGGCCTTGGCGGCGGGCTCCTTCCAGTCGCCGCGCGGCCAGGCGATGCCGGCCGGCAGTGCATCGACAACCACCGGTTGCTGCGAGCGAAGAACCTCGTTGGCCTGCCAGGGTTCGCCGCGCACATCGAGGGCACGCATGGCGTCCAGCCACCGGCCTTCGCCACCCGCCGCGCCGGCCAGCGAGAAGGCCAACTCGCCATGCGCACGCAGCAGCACGGCGGCGAACTGCACGTCCTTGCGGTTGGTCTCCATCGCCTCGGTGCAGCGCTGCACGGCGTCGGCCACGGTGCGGGCATCGGCCGCGCGCGCAGCGAGTTCGCGCAGCAGCGCGAGCTGGCGTTCACCGACGACGCGCAGCGTCTCGTCCGAGTTGGCGCAGATGATGCCCGCCGCCACGCCGTCGTCGCCGGGGATGGGGCTGTAGGAGAAGGTGTAGTAGGTCTCCTCGGGGTAGCCGTTGCGCTCCATGATGAGGAGCTGGCTTTCCACAAAGATGCCGTCGCCGTTCATCGCGGTCTCAAGCAGCGGCCCGATGTCATTCCAGATCTCGTGCCAGACGGTGGCGGTCGGCTGACCCAGCGCCCACGGATGCCTGCCGCCGATGATGGACTGGTAGGGATCGTTGTAGAGATAGGTCAGCTGCGGCCCCCAGCCGATCCAGATCGGCTGGCGCGAGGTCAGCATGATGCGCACGACCGTCTTCAGGCTGCGCGGCCAGCCAGCGGGTTCACCCAGCGGCGTGCTGGCCCAGTCATGGGCGCGCATCAACGCACCCAGCTCACCACCGCCGGCCATGAAAGCCGTGTCGAAATCGCGCGGTGCCGTTGCCACTTCACTCATGCGGTCACTTCCGTTCGGACACGCCAGGCGGCGCTCCCGCCAGCGGCACGGGCCGGCAACCATCGTCCAGGCCGGAATGGCCGGGACGGGGCAACGATAGCTTCTGATGGCGAAGCGGTCGACGCAGACGCAAAAGGGGCTCCGAAGAGCCCCTTTTGCGTCACTTGAACTGGTAGCTGGCCGTCAGGTACCAGAAGCGCCCACGCGGGTCCACGAAGGAGCCCGCGTAGCCGGTCACGTGCGAGCCATAGCTGGACACGGCCGTGAACGGCGGGTCCTGGTCCAGCAGGTTGCGCGCGCCGATACGCAAGGCCAGCGTCGGCATGGGCTTCCAGCCCACCGCCATGTTCCAGCGGCTGCTGTCCTTGACCTTGTGCTCGACCAACGGGCCGACATTGGCCTCGACCAGGCCGGCCGACTCCGTCCAGCCCTTGACGAAGATGTTCTCCAGCGTCAGGTTCCAGTTGCCCAGGTTCCAGTCCAGGCCCAGCGTGTGCTGCCACTTGGGCACCGGCTGGATGCCGGCGCCGTCGCCAGCCGTGCCCTCATACGACACATAAGGCGTGCCCTTGCCGTTCTGCTGCTTCCACTGGTTGATGAAGCTGCCGGCATAGCTGGCATTCAGGCGGCCCATCGAGCCCAGGCTCCAGCCGGCCTTCACGTCGAGATCGATGCCGTTGGTCTTGAGGTCGCCCAGGTTCTCGACCGGGGTCTCGATGTAGCTGATGAAGCCGCTGGCCAGGCGGTGCACGCGGGCGTTGTAGCGCTGGTAGAGGGTCGCGTCGGACATGATGGCGTCGCCGCCGATGGTGCCGATCTGGTCCTTCTTCTGGATATGCCAGTAGTCGAGCGCGATGGACAGGTCCTTCATCGGCTCGAACACCGCGCCGAAGGAATACTGGCGCGACTTCTCGGGCTTGAGCGAGGGGTCGCTGGACAGGCGCACGTTGAACTGCGTCTCGCAGCGCGGGTCGCCGGCCTGGCCGGGCGGGCAGTTGGGGTCGACCAGGGAGTTGGCGGTGTTGGTAAACGCCGTCGGGCTGTTCACGTCCCACAGCGTGGGCGCGCGGAAACCCGTGCCGGCGCTGGCGCGCAGCAGCACTTCGCGGCTGGGCTGGAAGCGCAGCGTGACGCCCGGGTTGAAGGTGTTGCCGAAGTCGCTGTAGTGGTCGTAGCGCGCCTTGACCGTCGCCTCCCAGCCCTTGGCGAAGGGCATGGAGAGTTCGCTGAAGACCGCGTAGATGGTGCGCGAGGCCACAGTCTTGGGCACGGTGCCTTCACCGCCGATGTGCAGCCCCAGCTCGTAGTCGGCGTTCACCGCGTGGTCGTCGGCCTTTTCCTTGCGCAGGTCGGTGCCCACGGCCAGCATCATCGGCCCGCCCCCCATGGCCATCAGCTCGGTGCTGGCCTTGGCATCGAAGGCGTAGGTCGTGCTCTTGGAGCGGCGCATCGGCCCTTCCATGCGCGCCCGATCCAGCGCGGCCAGGCCGGCTGCGTCCTGCGGGCCGAAGGGGTTGATGGCGCCGCTGCGCAGCTCGGTGATGAAACGCCCTTCGTGGAGGTAGTTGTAGTAGTCCAGCGAGCCCTTGGCTTGCGACATGGTCAGGCCGGCGTCGTAGTCCCAGCCGCGGAAGACCCCGGTGGCGCCGGCGACGAAGCGGGTCTGTTCGTTCAGGACGTTGTTGGTGCGCAGGCCCACGGGCACGGAGCGCATCGCGATCTCGGTGAAGCCGCCGCCCAGCGTGTCGAACTGCGCCGGCGTGTAGCCCAGGCTCTGCAGCAGCGCGGCGGGGAAGAACTTGCTCGAGATCGGAAAGGCGAAGGACGGGTAGGTGCCGTCGGCCTTCACATGACCCGCCGTCGAGTCGATGGGCACGGGCGCGACGCGGCCGATGGAGTCATTGCGCGCATAGCTGCCCTCGAAGAACAGCTGTGAGTCCCCGCCCATGTCGAAGGTCAGCCGGCCGAAGGCATCGGCCTTCTTGGAGTCGGGCAGGTTCTCCTGCACGGCCGGATAGATGAAGCGGCAGCGCCTTTTCTGCGTGCCGTTCGGGGTCAGCACGGGCTGCCCTGCGGCCACCACGTCCTGGATGGTGTTGTAGTTGGGGTCGCAGGGGCTGAAGGCCGCGCCCGCGTTGGCGTAGGCGCCCGGCGTGATGTTGAAGTCGACGAGGCGGCCCGGGAAGGAACGGCCCGACGTCGGGGGGTCGGAGCCAGGGATCTCGTCCATGCCGCGCAGGTACCACTTCTGGTCGATGGCGCTGAGCTTGGTCTGCTTCTTGACGTTGGCGGTCAGCAGCAGGTTGTAGCCGTCGGCCTTGAGCCCGCCCATGCCGAAGGCGATGGAAGCGGCGGTTTCCTTGCCACCGATGTTCTTCTCGGTGTCGCCGTACTTCAGCGTGATGGCGCCCTTGTCGTAGTCTTTGCGGGTGATGAAGTTGATGACGCCGCCGACGGCGTCGGTGCCGTACACGGCCGAGGCGCCGTCGCGCAGCACCTCGATGCGGTCGATGGCCGCGAAGGGAATGCTGTTCAGGTCCACCGACGAGTTGCCGCCGATGGAGCCGAAGGCGAAGTTGGCCAGGCGCCGGCCATTCAGCAGCACCAGCGTCGAGTTGGGCCCCAGGCCGCGCAGGTTGGCGAAGCTCTGTGAATAGCCGGCGCCCTGCGTGGTGTCCGACTGAACGGCGGTGTTGGCGCCGATGCGGCGCAGGATGTCCTCGACGTTGGTGGCACCCGTCTTCTCGATCTGGTCGCGCGTCATCACGCTGACGGGCAAGGCCGTCTCGGACTCGACGCGCTTGATGGACGAGCCGGTGATGGTGATGCGTTCGAGCTGCTGGGCCGGATCCTGAGCCCAGGCGGGGACAGACACGAGCCCGGCGCCGATCAGCGCAAGGGCCAGGCGGTGGTTGCGGTGTTGCATGGAAGCTAACTCCTTGGGGTGTGCGCGGGCTGTATGGGTGGCCCTCGAGTGCTCTTGCCGACTTGCGGCTTGTTGCCCACGCGCAAAGAAGTTTTGAGCCGCGCTTCACAAGCCAGCCCCTGCGGGAAGTCAGGCTGTGGCGCAATCGCAGCACCAAGAATTAGGGCCTGACTTCCTGCACACGCCGGCGCCACCGCGCCGCGCGAAACGCGCGCGCGACCGGGCCGGGAATATCAGCGCCCAGGGTTCGGGGTTTCGGGCCGGCTTTACTGGCGCGCGTACTTCGCCAGCGCCTGCAGCAGTGCCGGGAGGCTGATGGGCTTGGTCAGGTGGGCGTCGCAGCCGGCGGCGAGGGACTGCTGCACGTCGGTGTCGAAGGCGTTGGCCGTCAGCGCGACGATGGGCGTACGCGGCCGGCCTTCGGCGGCTTCGATGGCCCGCCACTGGCGCGTGGCGGAAAGGCCGTCCAGGCCGGGCATCTGCATGTCCATCAGCACGAGGTCGAAGTCGCCCTCCCGGCCCTCCCCGCC
Source organism: Roseateles sp. GW821-FHT02E12 (assembly GCF_059421665.1). Classification (NCBI taxonomy): domain Bacteria; kingdom Pseudomonadati; phylum Pseudomonadota; class Betaproteobacteria; order Burkholderiales; family Sphaerotilaceae; genus Roseateles; species Roseateles sp. GW821-FHT02E12. The sequence continues at coordinate 1,816,044 of NZ_JBWKVK010000001.1, read as the reverse complement.
CTCCCCGCCCTCCCCGGCCGCCTGACGCAGCGCGGCCAGCGCCTGCTCGCCGTCGCTCACGCGGGTGATGCGGTGGCCCAGCGGCGCCAGCATGCCCTCGATGACGAGCACGTTGACGTCGTTGTCCTCGGCCAGCAGCAGGGCCAGCGAGCGGCTGGGCGCGATACGTTCGGCGCGGGGCTCGGCCAGGTCGGCGTGCGGCGGGCGCGAGTCGGGCAGGTCCAGCCGCACCTCGAAGCGGCTGCCCTCGCCCGGGCGGCTCTGCACGCTGACGTCGCCTCCCATCAGCCGCGCCAGGCTGCGCGTGATGGACAGGCCCAGGCCCGTGCCGCCGAACTCCTGCGCGATGGACACGTCGGCCTGCGCAAAGGGCTGGAAGATGCGCTCCAGCCGGTCCGGCGCGATGCCGATACCGCTGTCCTGCACGCTGATCTGCACCAGGCCTTCCTGGTGACCTTCAGGCCCGTCGCGGCCGCGCTCGCGCGACAGCTCGACGGTGACGCCACCGGTCTTGGTGAACTTGATGGCGTTGCCGACGAGGTTGGTGACGATCTGCGCAACGCGGTGCTGGTCGCCCAGCACCCAGCCGGTGGCCTCGGTGCGCGCGAACACGCGCAGCCACAGGCCCTGGCTCTGCGCGCGCTCGCGCAGCAGTTCGAGCTGCAGCTCGACGAGGTCGACCAGGTTGAAGGGGTGGGAAGCCAGCTCCATCCGGCCGCTCTCGATGCGGGCGTTGTCGAGCAGGTCGTTGATGAGGGCGAACACCTGGCGGCCGGCGTGAGCCAGCACCTCGACGTAGTGCGCCTGCTCGGGCCGCAGCGGCGAGCGCGCGAGGATGTCCGAGAAGCCCAGCACGGCGTTCATCGGCGTGCGCATCTCGTGGCTGACCTGCGCCAGTAGCTCGGTCTTGGCGCGGCTGCGCGCATCGGCCAGCTCGCGCTCGCGCGTCAGCTCGCGTTCACGCTCGCGGGTGTGGCGCTCATGCTCGATGGCCATCAGCAGCAGGGCCAGCACCAGCAGGTAGAGGCCCGGCGCGGGCGTGGTCAGCAGGCCGGCCAGCCCGGCGCCCCAGGACACGAGCACGACGCCCGCCATGGCCAGGCCCGCGGCCAGCCCCTGGCGGCGCAGCAGCAGCGGCAAGGCGCCCAGCGCCAGCAGCAGCGCGTCCAGCGCCCACACGGCCGGGCCGTCGTCGCGCAGCAGCGGCAGTGGGTCGGCGCCCAGGGCCTCGAAGACGGCGGCATTCAGCGCCGTGCCGGAGAGGCGGCCCTGCGGCGTCATGACCTCGTCGGCGAAGAAAGCGCTGCTGCCGACGAAGACGCTGCGGCCGGCGAGCAGGCGCGCCAGTTCGGCGTCTTCCACCTCGCCGAGGGCCGCGCGCATCAGCCGCTGCCAGGACACGCGCGGCGACTCGCCGCCCTCGCCATGGCCCAACAGCGGCAGGCGCAGACGCAAGCGACCGTCGTCGTCCACCGGCCAGCGGCGCGCGCCGGCGACAAGCTCGCCCCCCTCGCGCCGCCACGCGAGCGCCCCGTCGGCGCGCAGCCGCGCGGCGAAGGCCAGGCTCGGCAGGCTGCGGCCCTGCACGCGGTGCAGCAGCGGCAGGCGGCGCAGCAGGCCGTCGTCGTCCAGCGCCACAGAAATGACACCCAGGCTGGCGGGCTCGGTCAGCGCGTCCAGCAGCGCGTCGGCGGGGGCCGTCAGCGCGTCCCAGTCCAGGCCCGGCGCGTGGGCGGCGCCCAGGCGCGTCAGCGCACGTTGCTCGGCCGCGCTGGCCGGCGCCAGCTCAACGGCGGCGCGTTGGCGCAGGCCCGCCGCGGCCAGCACCGCCGGCGGGCCGGAAGCCAGCGTCTGCGCCAGCCGCGCATCGCCCTCGCGCGGACCGGTGAAGACGATGTCGACGACCACCAGGCGCGCGCCGACCTGGCCGAGGTAGTCCAGCATCAGCGCGTAAACCTCGCGCGAGTACGGCCACTCGCCCAGCGGCTGGCGCAGCGCCCGCAGCGAGGCGTCGTCGATGTCGATGACGACGCTGGTGGGCGCAGCCGCCGGCGGCGCCGCGGCACGCAGCAGCAGGTCGCCGAGCGTGCGGTCGATGCGCGCCTGGGCGCCGGTCAGGCTCAGCAACGCCCAGAGCAGCAGGGCTCCGGGCAGGGCGAGCCAGGGCCAACGTTTCAAGGCAAGGGTTTCAAAGCAGTGGCACCAGCAGCAGCGGCAGCAACCAGAGCCAGCGCGAATAGGGCTGCTCGATCATCTGCGTCTGGCCCCAGGGGCTGGCCGCACCGGCGGCGTTGAAGGCCCGCGCGCGCAGGAAGTACTTGCCCGCCGACGGCTTGGGCATGGCGAGCTCGGCCTTGTCGGTGCTGAAACGCTGCACGTCGGCACCGTCGAAAGCTTCGGTCTTGGCCCACTCCAGCTCGTAGCGGGTGACGCCCGGGTCGGCGCGCCAGCGCAGCTTGAGCTGGTCTCCGCTGACCTCGGGCTCGGCCGGCGGCGGTGCGGGCGGCGGGGGCTTGAGCTCAAAGCTCTGCGGGTCGCCGAAGGGGCCGCTGCGGCCACCGGCTTCGACGGAGGCGATGCGCCAGTGGTAAAGGCCATCGGGCAACTTCGCGTCGTAGCTGGCGGCATCGATGGGTGGCGGCTGCAGGGCCAGGTCCTTGAACCCGGCATCGCGCGCGATCTGCAGGCGCACGTTCGGCGCGGCCGTGTTGCGGCTCCAGCCCAGCGCAATGCCGCCGGTGTAGCTGACGGCGCCTTGAGCCGGCGCCTGGATGAAGGGCGGCTCGGGGCGGGCCTGCAGGCGGATGTCGACGTCGGCCGCGGCGCCTTCCTGGCCGCGCGCATCGATGCCGCGCAAGCGCAGGCTGTAGTCGCCATCGGCCATCTCGCGCCCTTCGGCCCAGGCGACGGTGGGCTCGGCCACGCGTGCGTCGAGCAGCAGCTTGTCATAGTCGCCCTTGGCATAGAGCTGGGCGCGCCACGCCACCGCGCCGGCCGGCGAGGCCGCCCAGGTCAGCTGCAGCGGCAGGCGCTCGGCGATCTTGGGCATGGCGGACAGATCAGGCGCCGCCAGCAGCGCGCTGACCGAGCGGGCACCGCCTTCGGCCAGCAGGCCCTGGCCCGAGGCGACGTCGGGGCCGAGGCCATCGGCGTGCACGGCGCCGGACAGCACCTGCATGCGGCTGACGCCGGCAGCCGTCTGCACGCGGAACTCAGTGCCGCGCACGCCCAGGTTCACGTGCGGCGTGCGGATCTCGTACAGCGGCACGCGCTGCGCGTTGGGCGTGACGCGACTGTCCGCGCCGCCCTGCTGCACGCCGATGCGCACCGCCGGAATGGCACCGCGGCCCAGCACCAGCAGTTGCTCGAGGATGACATCGCTCTCGGGCGGCACCAGCAGCCGCGAACCGTCGGCAAAGCGCAGGCTGGCGCTGGACTGCGCGCCGGTGCGGATGCGGTCGCCGGTCTGCAGCGTGGCGCCGGCGACGAGGGGCTCGGTGGCGCTGCCGCGCTGGCGCGTGACCTGGCCGCGCGCAAACACGGCCTCGGCGACGCTGGCTTCCCGGCGCAGCCAGGCGACGGGCATGCGCAGCGTGGAGCCGGGCACGAGGCGCAGCGGGTCGGGCACGCGGTTGAGCTTTTGCAGGTCGCGCCAGGTCTTGGGCGGCGCCAGCCAGTTGTCGGTCAGCGTGATCAGCGTGTCGCCGGGCAGGATGCGGTAGCGCCAGTCGGCGTCGGCCGCTTCGGTCTGCCCTTGGACCCAGCCAAAAGCCAGCAGCAGGCCCATCGCGAGCCAAACTCTCAGTGCGTTCATCTGAAGCCCCTTCCCTGGAAGCAGATTGCATCCTAGCCATAGCAGAGAATCTTCGACACCAAGAGGAGGGCGTGCGATGTTCACGATCTCGGCCTTTACCGGCTGGCTGCGCCGGCACCGCTTCGCCTGCTTCGGGCTGATGGTGCTGAGCTTCGTCGTTTTCGGCCTGCTGACGCTGGACCTGGTGCGGCTGGTCAGCGCCAACGCGACCCTGCTGTCTGACAACGGCTGGCAGGGCCTGGAGGACGGCGGGCTGCGTCAGCTGCTCGAGCTGGCCGCCTCGACGCTCGCGGCGATGGCCGCCTGGCTGCTGTTCAAGGTCTGCGAGACGGTGCTCGTGCAGTCCTGGACAAGGTGACTTGAAGCCCCTCGCCCGGCCCCGCCCCGCTGAACGCGGGCTTGCCCGATCGGTCCCCCGAGGGGACGGCGATGCTTGCCGGGTTGACCGGCAAGCACATCGCCCCAGGCGGGCCGGCTAGGGAGCGGCCCGGCGCTCGGCCCGCACGGAACGTGCCCTACACAGCCGTCAGGGCGTCCTGCAGCTGCCCACGCAGCCGGCGCAGCCGCTGCAGCTCCTGGTCAGGCGCCTGCAGGGCCGGCCACAGCAGTGCGACGAGATCGCGCGCGCTGGCTTCCACGTCGAGCTGCCGGCCGGTGATGACCACCTCCCACAGCATGTGCTCCATCGGCCCGAACACCAGCGAGCGCAGCAACCGCAGCGGGATGTCGCGCCGCACCTCGCCGGCCTCCTGGCCACGCGCCAGCAGGTCCATCAGCGGCGCCGTGTAGCGGCGTTGCAGCTCGACGAAGCCTTCGCCGAGATCCTGGCCCTTGGTGCGGCCCTCGGACAGCACGAGCGCACAGAGCCCCGTGCCCTGGATCAGGAAGAGGCGCAGGTGCGTCAGCACGACGAACTCCAACTGCTCGCGCACCGAAGCCTGGCGCGGCAGGCCGGCTTGAATAGCGTCGATGATCTCGTCGTACCAGTCCTGGATGACGCGCATGCACAGCTCACGCTTGCCGCGGAAGTACGTGAAGACGGTGGCTTCGGAGATGGCCAGGCGCTGGGCGATCTCGGTCGTCGTCGCGCGCTCGTAGCCACGCTCGGCGAACACCTCGCGACCGACGCGCAGGATGTCGCGCACGCGCTGCTCGGCCTTGGGGCCGGCGGGCGATCTCCGCTGAGGCGTGGCGATGGCGGCGGTGGCTGAGGTCATTGCTGGGGCGGATTCTGCGCAATTATTGAGTAATACTCAAGTCGCCATTGCATCCGTGTTCACCCTGGATTATTCTGGCGCCCCTCACGCGGCTCACGAGGCCGTCAAACAATCGAGTTGAGCCACGCTTAATAGTGGCTTGCCGGGAGACAACATGCCGGTCCTGAACACGCAGCTCAACCCCCGCTCGGCCGACTTCAAGGCCAACGCCGACGCGATGCGCGGGTTGATCGACGACTTGAACGCCAAGCTCGGCAAGATCGCCCAGGGCGGCGGCGATGCCGCGCGCGCCAAGCACACCGCCCGCGGCAAGCTGCTGCCGCGCGACCGCGTCGAGATGCTGCTGGACCCCGGCACGCCCTTCCTGGAACTGGCGCCTCTCGCCGGCCTGAACATGTATGACAACGCCGCCCCCGGCGGCGGCGTCATCGCCGGCATCGGCCGAGTGGCGGGCGTGGAGTGCGTCGTCGTTTGCAACGACGCCACGGTGAAGGGCGGCACCTACTACCCGATCACCGTCAAGAAGCATCTGCGCGCGCAGGAGATCGCCCAGCAGAACCGTCTGCCCTGCGTCTACCTCGTGGACAGCGGCGGCGCCAACCTGCCCAACCAGGACGAGGTCTTCCCTGACCGCGACCACTTCGGCCGCATCTTCTTCAACCAGGCCAACCTCAGCGCCGAAGGCATCCCGCAGATCGCCGTCGTCATGGGCTCCTGCACGGCCGGCGGCGCCTACGTACCGGCGATGAGCGACGAGACCATCATCGTGAAGAACCAGGGCACCATCTTCCTGGGCGGCCCGCCGCTGGTGAAGGCCGCCACGGGCGAGGTCGTCACAGCCGAGGACCTGGGCGGCGGCGACGTGCACACGCGCCTGTCGGGTGTGGCCGACCACCTCGCCAACAACGACACGCATGCGCTGGCCATTGCGCGCCAGTCGGTGGCGCGGCTGAACTGGAGCAAGACCAACCCGCTGGCGATGCAGGAGCCCAAGGCACCGGCGCACGACCCGGCCGAGCTGCACGGCGTCATCCCCACCGACACCCGCAAGCCCTTCGACATCCGCGAGATCATTGCCCGCATCGTCGACGGCAGCGAGTTCGACGAGTTCAAGGCCCGCTACGGCGCCACGCTGGTGTGCGGCTTCGCGCACATCGAGGGCATGCCGGTGGGCATCGTCGCCAACAACGGCATCCTGTTCGCCGAGAGCGCCAACAAGGGCGCCCACTTCATCGAGCTGTGCTGCCAGCGCAAGATCCCGCTGGTGTTCCTGCAGAACATCACCGGCTTCATGGTGGGCCGCAAGTACGAGAACGACGGCATCGCCCGCGCGGGCGCCAAGATGGTGACGGCCGTGGCCTGCGCCCAGGTGCCCAAGTTCACCGTCATCATCGGCGGCAGCTTCGGCGCCGGGAACTACGGCATGTGCGGCCGCGCCTACTCGCCGCGCTTCCTGTGGATGTGGCCCAACGCGCGCATCTCCGTGATGGGTGGCGAGCAGGCGGCCAGCGTGCTGAGCACCATCCGCCGCGATGGCATCGAGGCCAAGGGCGGTGCCTGGAGCGCCGCAGAGGAAGAAGCCTTCAAGGCGCCCATCCGCCAACAGTACGAGGACCAGGGCCACCCGTACTACGCGTCCGCACGGCTGTGGGACGACGGCGTCATCGACCCGGCCGACACGCGTCGCGTGCTGGCGCTGGGGCTGTCGGCTTCCTTGAACGCGCCGATCCCGGACACCAAGTTCGGCGTGTTCCGGATGTGATGGAAATCCGCCCGCTCCAGCCGAGCGACTCGCTCGAGGAACTGACCCGGCTGCTGCACGCCGCCTATGCCAGCTTGGCTGCGCAAGGCTGGAACTTCACGGCCGTTGACCAGAGCGTCGAGGTCACGCGCCAACGGCTCGCCGATGCGCAGGCATTCGTCGCCGTCGTCGAGGGTCGCGTCGTCGGCACTGTGGCCATACGCGGCCCCAAGCCAGTCGGCGAGGCCTACATCGCCGACCCGCCACCGCCGCTGTACACGACCGCCGGCACCGCCATCCTGTCGCAGCTCGGCGTGCATCCCGACTGGCGCGGCCAGCGCGTGGCCGAGCGCCTGATCGACACCGCCGAGAGCTGGGCCGCCGCCCAGGGCCTGCACCAGATCGCCCTGGACACCGCCGAGCCGGCCACCGCGCTGCGCAGCCGCTACGCCCGCCGCGGCTATGCCGAGGTTGGCGTTGTGCAATGGCAGGGCAAGACCTACCGTTCCGTGCTGATGTGCAAGCCGCTGCACGCCGCGCAACCCACACCCGCCACGCCATGAACACCTGCCTGACCGTCACGACCGAAGGCCATGTGGCCCGCGTCACGCTGAACCGCCCCGAGGTGCGCAACGCCTTCAACGAGGTGTTGATCGCCGAGCTGGCCGCCACCTTCACCGAGCTGGGCCAACGCGACGACCTGCGGATCATCGTGCTCGCCGCCGAAGGCAAGGCCTTCTGCGCCGGTGCCGACCTGAACTGGATGAAGGCGATGGCCGGCTACTCGTGGGATGAGAACCATGCCGACGCCACAAAGCTGGCCGACATGCTGTGGGCGATCTACAGCTGCCCGGTGCCGGTCATCGCGCGCGTGCAGGGCGACGTCTACGCCGGCGGCGTGGGCCTGGTGGCGTGTGCCGACATCGTCGTCGCGGTGGACGCCGCGGGCTTCTGCCTCAGCGAGGCCAAGCTGGGCCTGCTGCCGGCCACCATCGGCCCCTACGTCGTCAAGGCGCTGGGCGAACAGGCGTCGCGGCGCTACTTCGTGACCGCGGAACGCTTCAGCGCCAGCGAGGCGAAAGCGCTGGGCCTTGTCCACGAAGTCGTCGCCGCCGAGGCGCTGGACGCCAAGGTCGCCGAACTCGCCGCGGCCATCACCGCCAACGGCCCGGCCGCCGCACGCGCCTGCAAGCAGCTCGTCAAGGACGTGGCCAGCCGCGAGATCACGCCCGAGCTGCGCGACAACACCGCGCGCCGCATCGCCGACATCCGCGCCAGCGCCGAAGGCCGTGAGGGCGTGCAGAGCTTCCTGAGCAAGTCCAAGCCCTCCTGGCTGGCGACCTGACGGCCAAGGCCCGCCATGACCCTGCTGAAGTACAGCTTCTCGCTGACGCCACCGCCCCCACAGCCGCTGGCCAGGCACGAGTATTCCTACTCGGAATTCCTGCTCGACCTGGCGCACAAGTGGCGCCAGCTCCCGACCCAGGAAGACAACACGCTGAACTTCCAGTCCGACGACGACGGCGCCGCCATCATCATTTCCGCGGACTTCTTCGACATCCCGGACGAGAAGGCCCAGCTCTTCGCCGAGAAGATCATCAGCAGCGGCGTCGACGCCATCCAGGCCGCCAGCCGCGGTGCCGCCCAGGTGCTGCAGCAGGCCATCAAGCCGCATTCCAGCGGCGTCGGCCTGGAGGTGTCCTATATCGCCGAGACAGACAACGAGCATGTCTACCTCTACCTCGGCTACGTGACGCCGCGCAAGGTCCTGAACTTCTCGATGGTCTGCCAGCCCGGCAGGCAGGCGGCCGCGGCGCTGTTCAACGCGACGGTGCCGGGCTTCCGGCCCGTCCTGCCCTGACACGACACCCGCATGCCTCAGCTCGACACCCTCCAGCTGCTCGCCCTGGCCGCCGCCCTCGGCTGGGCCAGCGGCCTGCGCCTGTACCTGACGGTGCTGCTCGTCGGCATCGCCGGGCACTGGGGCTGGGTCGAGCTGCCGCCGGGCCTGCAGATCCTCGGCACGCCGCTGGTCATGGCCTGCGCCGGCGCGCTCGCGCTCATCGAGTTCCTGGCCGACAAGATCCCGCTCGTCGACAGCGCCTGGGATGCCTTGCACACGCTGATCCGCATCCCCGCCGGCGCGGCGCTCGTGGCCGGCCTCGTCAGCGGCTGGGCGGGTGACCACGGCAGCGCCTGGAGCGTGGTGGCCGCGCTGCTGGGCGGTGGCCTGGCCGCCACCGCCCACACCGCCAAGGCCAGCACGCGCGCGGCGGCCAACACGTCGCCCGAGCCCTTCTCCAACATCGGCCTGTCGTTGATGGGCGACGTGGCCGTGCCGACAATGCTGTGGCTGGCCTGGGCGCACCCCTTTGTCTTCTTCCCGCTGCTGGCGCTGGCTCTTGTCCTCATGGCCACGCTGATCTGGTTCTGCTTCAAATTCCTGCGAGCGCTCATCCAGCGCATGCGCCGACCGAGGCCCGCATGACCTCCACTCAAGACCTCGCCGCCCGCAGCCGCGCGGCCGTCTGGCACCCCTGCACGCAGATGGCGCGCCTGGCCGATGTACCGCCGCTGCCCATCGCCCGTGGCGACGGCCCCTGGCTGTTCGGCACCGACGGCCGGCGCTACTTCGACGCCAACTCATCCTGGTGGGTCAACCTCTTCGGCCACAGCGACAAGCCGCTGCACGACGCCATCAAGGCCCAGCTCGACACCCTGCCCCACGTGATGCTGGCCGGCTGCACACACGAGCCCGCCGTGCGCCTGGCCGAGCGCCTGTCCGCCCGCACCGGCGGCGCGCTGGGCCACACCTTCTTCGGCAGCGATGGCGCCAGCGCCGTCGAGATTGCGTTGAAGCAGAGCTTCCACTCGTGGAAGAACCGCGGCCGCGCCGAGAAGCGCGAGTTCGTCTGCCTGAAGAACAGCTATCACGGCGAGACGCTGGGCGCGCTGAGCGTGACCGACGTGCAGGTCTTCCGCGACGCCTACGACCCGCTGCTGATGCGCGCCCACATCGTCGCGTCGCCGGACGGGCGCCTGGGCAACGAGGCCGAGGCCTTGGATGCCATGCGCACGCTGTTGCGCGAGCGGCATGAGCAGATCGCCGCCGTCATCGTCGAGCCGCTGATCCAGGGCGCGGCCGGCATGGTCATGTACTCGCCGGCCTATCTGAAGGGCCTGCGCGAACTGACGCGCGAGTTCGGCGTTCACCTCATCGCCGACGAGATCGCCGTGGGCTGCGGCCGCACGGGCACCTTCTTCGCGTGGGAACAGACAGGCGCGGATTGGCCAGACTTCATCCTGCTGTCCAAGGGCATCACCGGCGGCACGCTGCCACTGTCGCTGGTGCTGACGACCGACGATGTGTTCTCCGCGTTCTGGAGCGAGGACGTCACGCGCGGCTTCCTGCACTCGCACTCCTACACCGGCAACCCGTTGGCCTGCGCGGCGGCCAATGCGGTGCTGGACCGCTTCGACGCCGGGCAGCTCGATGCCAACCGCGCCCAGGCCGAACGCCTGACCCGCGCCTTCGCGCCTCTGGCTCAATCCACCCCACGCGTCACGCACCTGCGCCAACGCGGCATGATCCTGGCCTTCGATGTGCCGAACGCCCCGCCGCGCTTCGCCGAGACCTTTCACCTGAAGGCCCGCGCACACGAACTGCTGATCCGACCGATCGGCTCGACCGTCTACCTGATGCCCCCTTACCTGATCGACGACGCGACCGCGGCCTTCCTGGCCGGGGCCGTGACGGCGACGTTGAACGATGTCCTTGCTTGATCACCTCCAGGCCAAGCTCCACGCGATTGCCGCGCAGAGCCTGACCCGCACGCTGCGCCGCGCCGACAACGGCACCGCGCCCCGTCAGACCATCAACGGCCGTGAGCTGCTGATGTTCTGCTCCAACGACTACCTGGGCCTGGCCGCCGAGCCGGCCATCGCCGACGCGCTGGCCGAAGGCGCGCGCCGCTGGGGCGGCGGCTCGGGCGCATCGCCGCTCGTCAGCGGCCACAGCGCGGCGCATGAAGCCGTCACGGACACCCTCGCACGCTGGTACGCGCCGCACATCCCGCAGGCGCGAGCCATCGGCTTCTGCACCGGCTACATGGCCAACCTCGCCGTCGTCACGGCGCTGGGCGACGAACACACGGAAGTCTTCTCGGAGCAGCTCAACCACGCCTCGCTGATCGATGCGGCCCGGCTGGCCAAGGCCCAGGTCACGCGCTACGGCCACGCCGACGCGGCCGGCCTGCGCGCGCTGCTGGCCGCGAGCACGGCCAAGGTCAAGCTCATCGTGACGGACGCCGTGTTCAGCATGGACGGCGACCTCGCGCCGCTGCCGGAACTGCTTGCTCTGGCCAACGAGTTCGACGCCTGGCTCATCGTCGATGACGCCCATGGCTTTGGCGTGCTGGGCGACAAGGGCCGTGGCTCGTTGGAGCACTTCGGCCTGAACAGCGAGCGGTTGATCCTTGTCGGCACGCTCGGCAAGGCCGCCGGCCTCGCGGGTGCCTTCGTCGCGGCCCACGCCACCATCGTCGACTACCTGCTGCAGTCCGCGCGCAACTTCATCTTCTCGACCGCCTCGCCGCCGGCCGTCGAGCATGCGCTGCTGACCAGCTTCGAGCTGATCGAAGGCCCGCTCGGAGCCGCCCGCCGCGCCAACCTGGTCGCGCTGCAATCCCAGCTGCGCGACGGCCTGATGTCCCTGATCGATCACCACCCACGCCTGGGCTGGCAGCTCACTGATTCCGCCACGCCCATCCAGCCATTGATCGTCGGCGGCAATGCCGAAGTGATGGCCCTGGCCGCCGCGCTGGAGGGCGCCGGCCTGCGCGTGCCCGGCATCCGCCCGCCCACGGTCGCGGCCGGCACGGCGCGGCTGCGCATCACGCTGTGCGCAACGCACACGGCTGCCGATGTGGACGCGCTGCTGACCGCGCTCGAACGTGCCGCCGCCGCCCAGGAGTGCGCCGCGTGATGAAGGGCTTCTTCATCACCGGCACCGACACCGAGATCGGCAAGACCTTCGTCACCGCCGCGCTGACCCGCGCGCTCGCAGCGAGCGGCCGGCGCGTCGCGCCGATCAAGTCGCTGGCGGCGGGCCAGACGTGGCGCAACAGCCGCTGGATCAACGAGGACGTCGCCGACCTGCTGGAGGCCCAGGACCTCGGCCTCAGCGATGCCGAGGTCGGCCCACTGCAGTTCCGCGAGCCCTGTGCGCCACACATCGCGGCCCGGCTCGAAGGCGGCACGATCGATCGCGATGCGCTGCTGAAGGCCATCCGAGCCACCGCCGCCAAGGCCGACATCGCACTGGTCGAAGGCGTCGGTGGTTTCCGCGTGCCGCTCACCGACGGCTGGGACACGGCGGACCTCGCCGTGGACCTCGGCCTGCCCGTCATCCTCGTCGTCGGCCTGCGCCTGGGTTGCATCAACCATGCGTTGCTGACGGCCGAAGCCATCCGTGCGCGCGGCCTCCAGCTCGCCGCCTGGGTCGCCAACACGGTAGACCCGCAACAACCCCATGTCGCCGACAATCTGGCGGCCCTGCAAGCCGGCCTGAAGGCGCCCTGCCTTGGCCATCTGCCCCGACTTTCCGACCCGCTGGCAGCACCTGCCAGTCTCGACATCTCTGCACTGATCTCCGCATGAACCAGATCCAGACCCTCACCCCGACCTCCGACGCCGACCGCCGCCAGGCCAAGCCCTGGACCGTGAGCGAGATCGCCGCGCTGTTCGAACTGCCCTTCAACGACCTGCTGTTCCGCGCCCAGCAAGTGCACCGCGAGCACTTCGATGCCAACGCGGTGCAGCTGTCGACGCTGCTGTCCATCAAGACCGGCGGCTGCGAGGAAGACTGCGCCTACTGCCCGCAGTCGGCCCACTTCGACACCGGCCTCAAGGCCGAGAAGCTGATCCCGCTGCAGGAGGTCATGGAAGCCGCCCGCGCGGCCAAGCAGAACGGTGCCACGCGCTTCTGCATGGGCGCCGCCTGGCGCAGCCCCAAGCCGCGTCACCTGGAAGCCATCGGCGAGATGATTGCCGAGGTCAAGGCGCTGGGCCTGGAGACCTGCCTGACCGCCGGCATGCTGGAAGACGGCCAGGCCGAGCAGCTGAAAAGCGCGGGCCTGGACTACTACAACCACAACCTCGACACCGCGCCCGAGTTCTACGGCCAGATCATCACGACGCGCACCTACCAGGACCGCCTGGACACGCTGGAGCGCGTGCGCCAGCAGGGGCTGAAGGTCTGCAGCGGCGGCATCGTCGGCATGGGGGAGACGCGCCGCCAGCGTGCCGGCCTGATCGCCCAGCTCGCCAACCTCGACCCCTACCCCGAGAGCGTGCCCATCAACAACCTCGTGCAGGTGGAAGGCACGCCGCTGGCCGGCACCGCGCCGCTGGACCCGCTGGAGTTCATCCGCACCATCGCCGTCGCCCGCATCACGATGCCGCGCGCCATGGTGCGCCTGTCGGCCGGCCGTGAAGAGATGCCCGAGACCATGCAGGCGCTGTGCTTCCTGGCCGGTGCCAACTCGATGTTCTACGGCGACAAGCTGCTGACGACCAGCAACCCGCAGGCCGAGAAGGACCGTGCGCTGCTGGAGCGGCTGGGCATGCGCTGCTCGACCGAGGCCGAGCTGACGCCGTCGGACGCGGCGGCCAAGGTGCAGGTCTGCACGCACTGACATGAAGACCGTTCTGCTGCTCATCGCCACGCTGACCCTGTCGGGCTGCGCCTTCGTCTACGACCAGGTGCAGGACATCGCGCAGACGCAATGCGCCAGCAACAACAGCAATGCCCAGGACCGCCGCAGCTGCGAGAAACGCAACGCGCCGGCCTATGACGACTACGAGGTGCGCCGCAAGCGCATGCAGCAAGGCCAGTCCGGCTGAACCGCTGCCCGCCTCATCACCGCCAGCGACCCTGGCACTGCCTGAACACCGTGTAGAAGGTTCACGAGACCGGAGACAAGAAGAAATGTTCAAGAAGATCCTGATCGCCAACCGTGGCGAGATCGCCTGCCGAGTTGCGGCTACCGCCAAGCGCCTTGGCATTCAAACGGTCGCCGTTTATTCCGACGCGGATGCTCAAGCCCAGCATGTGCAGGCTTGCGACGAAGCCATCCACATCGGCGGCCCGGCGCCACGCGACTCCTATCTGCAATGGCAGCGCATCCTCGAAGCCGCCAAGGCCACCGGCGCGCAAGCCGTTCACCCCGGCTACGGCTTCCTCAGCGAGAACGAGGCCTTTGCCCAGGCCTGCGCCGACGCCGGCCTCGTCTTCATCGGCCCGCCGCCCAGCGCCATCCTCGCGATGGGCCTGAAGGCGGAGTCCAAGCGACTGATGGAAGCCGCCCAGGTGCCGCTGGTGCCGGGCTATCACGGTGCCGACCAGGACCCCACGCTGCTGAAGAAGGAAGCCGACCGCATCGGCTACCCCGTGCTGATCAAGGCCAGCGCCGGCGGCGGTGGCAAGGGCATGCGTGCGGTCTACAACGCGGACGAATTCGACGCCGCACTGGCCTCCTGCAAGCGCGAGGCCATCAACAGCTTTGGCGACGACGCGGTGCTGATCGAGCGCTACGTGCAGAAGCCCCGCCACATCGAGATCCAGGTCTTCGGAGACTCGCACGGCGACTGCGTCTACCTGTTCGAGCGCGACTGCTCCGTGCAGCGCCGCCACCAGAAGGTGCTGGAGGAAGCCCCTGCCCCTGGCATGACACCCGAGCGTCGCGCGCAGATGGGCGAGGCTGCCGTGGCCGCCGCAAAGGCGGTCGGCTACGTCGGTGCGGGCACCGTGGAGTTCATCGCTGAACAAGACGGCCGCTTCTACTTCATGGAGATGAACACGCGGTTGCAGGTCGAGCATCCGGTGACGGAAGCGATCACGGGCCAGGACCTGGTGGAGTGGCAGCTGCGCGTCGCCTCGGGCGAGCCGCTGCCGCTAAAGCAACACGAGCTGCGCATGCACGGCCATGCCATCGAGGCGCGCATCTGCGCCGAGAACCCCGACGGCGGCTTCCTGCCCGCCACCGGCACGCTGGACGTGGCGCGCTGGCCGGCTCACGTCGCGTTCCAACGCGGCAACGTCCGCATTGATGCCGGCGTGCGCGAGGGCGATGCCATCAGCCCGTACTACGACTCCATGGTCGCCAAGCTCATCGTCTGGGGCGAGGACCGCGCGCAGGCGCTGGCCCGCCTGGACCTGGCGCTGCGCGACACGCACATCGTCGGCCTGCAGACCAACGTGGCTTTCCTGCGCCGCTGTGCGGCCACGGCCTCGTTCTCGAACGCCGACCTGGACACCGGCCTGATTGAGCGCGAACGCGCCGTGCTGTTCGACCAGCCGGGCCTGCCGCTGCGCGTCGGCGCCGCCGCCGTCGTCGCGCACACGCTGGCCGTCGAAGGCGCGACGCAGGGTTCCGACCCGTGGAGCGCCCGCGACGGCTGGCGCATGTTCGGCTCGGCCACGCGCCGCTTCGACCTGGAAGCTGGTGGCACGCACCACGAGGTGCTGCTGTCCCGCCACCACCGCGGCGGCATGACGCTGACGGTCGAAGACGAAGCCATCGAGTTCGCCGTGCAGTCGAGCGATGCCGAGACGCACGAGCTCTTCCTCGGCACCGAGCGAGTCCGCGTGAAAACCTACGCTCAGGGCGAGCGCGTCGCCGTTTTCGCCGCGAACGGCTCTGCCGTGCTGACCGAGGTGGATGTCATCGCCCATGCCGGCGATTCGCCCAGCGAAGGTGGCCGCCTCACTGCGCCCATGCCCGGCAAGCTCATCGCCTTCCTCGCCCAGGCCGGCGACACCGTCACCAAGGGCCAGCCGCTGGCCGTCATGGAGGCGATGAAGATGGAACACACCATCTCCTCGCCGCGCGACGGCAAGGTGGCGGAGTTGCTGTTCGCCATCGGTGATCAGGTGACCGACGGCGCCGAGCTGCTGCGCCTGGAGGCCTGAACCATGGCCCTGCCCTCGCACGTCAAGATCCTCGACGTCGGCCCGCGCGACGGGCTGCAGAACGAGAAGGAGAACGTCTCCACCGAGCACAAGGCGCAGCTCGTCGCGATGCTGCAGGACGCCGGGCTGAAGGAGATCGAGGTCACCAGCTTCGTGTCGCCGAAGTGGGTGCCGCAGATGGGCGACAACACGGCCGTCATGGCCGCGATCGCCCGGCGTGCCGATGTGAGGTATTCGGTGCTGGTGCCCAACCTCAAGGGGCTGGAGCCGGCGCTGGCCACCAAGCCCGACGAGATCCTCGTGTTCACGGCCGCGAGCGAGGCCTTCACGCAGAAGAACATCAACTGCTCCATCGCCGAGAGCCTGGAGCGGTTCGCCCCGGTCATCGCAGGCGCGCACGCCGCAGGCATCAAGGTGCGGGCGGCCCTTTCCTGCTCGCTAGGCTGCCCCTACGAGGGCGAGATCACGGCCGACCAGGTCGAGGCGGTCGTCAAGCCGCTGCGCGCGCTGGGCGTGGACGCCATCGACATCGCCGACACCATCGGCGTCGGCACGCCGCGCAAGGTGCAGGCCGCGATGGAGCGGGCGCTCAAGCACTTCCCGCTCGCCGAGGTGTCCGGCCATTTCCACGACACCTACGGCCAGGCGCTGACCAATATCTACGCCAGCATGGAACTGGGCCTGCACAGCTTCCACGCCAGCGTGGCGGGCCTGGGCGGCTGCCCTTACGCCAAGGGCGCAACGGGCAATGTCGCGACGGAGGACGTCGTCTTCATGCTCAACGGCCTGGGCATCGAGACGGGCATCGACCTGGACAAGCTGGTGGACGCCGGCGCCTTCATCTCCAACGTGCTGGGCCGCCCGCCGGTGTCACGCGTGGCGCGCGCCGTGCTCGCCAAGCGCGTCGGCTGAAAAATATCATTCGATTGCAACGGATCTGACGTGTCAGTTGTCACAACTGACTGCTCAAAGAACTTGCACGAGGCCTACCGGGCCCGGCTGTAATCCGCCCGTCATAAAAACAAGGACGTTGGGTTGGCCGGGGCGCATTGGAGACGATGCGGGCCACTCGCGGTAGGCGATGAACTTTCAGCCACTGAGTCTGCACAAGACCCGCTTTCAGCCGGGCAAACCGACGCCGTTCGGCATCTTCGATGTCGGCGGGCGCCTGCTGCTGGCACGCGGCCATCAGTTCGACAGCGTCGAGCAGCTGGAGAAGCTGATCGAGCGCGAAGCGACGGTGGACCTCCGCGAACTCGATGACCCAGCGCGCAAGATCGCCAGCGCGCGGCGCGATCAGCTGCCTGCGTACTGGGAGGAGAGCATGGGCGAAGTGGGCCGGCTGTTGCGGGCCAGCCCGACGGGTGACTTCACGCAGTCGCTGGACCATGCGTCGCGCCCGCTGCTGGCCCTCATCGAGCGCGACCCCGACCTGGCCATCCTGCAGGCGGTGCGCACCGAGTCCGTCGACGGTGGCCCAACCTCCTATGCCAGCCGCCACGCCGTGCACACGGCCACCGCGGCCTGCCTGGCGGCCACGCGGCTGGGCTGGTCGGCGCAGCAGCGGCAATGCGTGCTGCGCACCGCGCTGACGATGAATATCGCCATGGCGGAGCTGCAGAACAAGCTGGTGACCCAGGTGTCGCCGGTCACGCCGCTGCAGCGCGCCGAGATCCAGTCCCACCCGGAGCGCAGCGCGGCCATGCTGGAGATGGCCGGCGTGGCGGACACCGATTGGCTGGAGGCCGTGCGCCAGCACCATGAGGAGCATGACGGTTCGGGCTACCCGCACCGGCCTGCCAAGGTCAACGAGATCGCGCAACTGGTGCACAGCGCCGATTGCTTCACCGCCAAGCTCAGCCCGCGTTCGAAGCGCCCGCCCATGCTGGCCGACGCCGCGGCGCGGCTGCAATATCAATGCGCCAAGGGTGATGCCCTGACCGCGGCCCTCATCAAGGAGTTCGGCCTTTACCCGCCGGGTTGCACAGTGCGCCTGAAGTCAGGCGAGGTGGGCATGGTGATGAAGCGCGGCGACAGCGCCAGCACGCCCCTCGTGGCCGTGCTGACGGACCGCCAGGGCAATCTGCGGATCGAACCCGCCAGGCGCGACACGGCCAAGCCGGAGTTCGGCATTGCGGCCGTCGTGCCGCTGGCCGGATTGAAAGTTCGCGTCGGTCTTGAGAAGCTGATCCAGGCCGTACCCGACTGAGGCTAGGCGCGCAGCTCCCACAACACGTTGACGATGCGCCAGCGGCCGTCTTCCTGGGCCAGGTGCATGTAGTCGATCCAGCTCTCGGCGTCGACGCGCACGCTGGCCGTGCGGCCGAAGACGTCGAGGATCTTCACGTCGGCACGCTTGCCCGTCTCGGGCTTGCCGGCGCGGGCGCGGGTGGCCTGCACCAGCGTCATCGCGCCCATGGTCTGCAGCGTGCTGCGGCCGTCGGGGCGGCGCGCGACGATGCGCTTGGCCAGTTCCGGGTGCAGCGAGCGTTCCATGCGCGCCGCGTCGCCGGCGTACCAGCCCTCGATGTAGTCGCGCGCGCAGGCCTCGATGGCGGCGGCCTCGGGTTCGGCGGCAGTCGCAGCTGTCGCGGCCGTGGAAGCCGCGGCCAGGGCCGCGCTGCTCATGAAGATTCGTCGTTGCAAGATGGGCTCCCGTC
Source organism: Roseateles sp. GW821-FHT02E12 (assembly GCF_059421665.1). Classification (NCBI taxonomy): domain Bacteria; kingdom Pseudomonadati; phylum Pseudomonadota; class Betaproteobacteria; order Burkholderiales; family Sphaerotilaceae; genus Roseateles; species Roseateles sp. GW821-FHT02E12. The sequence goes on along the minus strand of NZ_JBWKVK010000001.1, from coordinate 1,797,641 downwards.
CGTATGGGACGGGGCGCAGCATCGCAGCAAGGCTGGTGGCGCGGAAGTGACTTCCGACTAGCCGAGCTTGTCCAAGGCGTTCTCGATCTGCCCCCGCTCGTGGTCGCCCATGCCGCGGCCGGCGCGGCGCACGCGTTCGACAAGGCCGGTATCGACCGGCTTGGCCTGGCCCATCTTCTCCGCCACGCGCAGCAGCACCTGCAGGCGCTCGAAGCCGCCTTCCATGCTCTCGGCGCTGCTCAGCACGCGCTCCAGGCCTGCGAGGCCGAGCTTGGGCCGCTCCAGCAGGCGATTCAGCGCCTCGCGCCGCTCGAACCCGCCCGAGATGCCGCCCGCGGCCCGGACGTAGGCGTCGACCAGCTCGGCCTCGTCGCCCTGCAGCCGCTGCGCGATGGCGCCCAGGGCCTCGCGCTTCTCGAAGTCGCCCTGGATGCGTGATGCGGCCTGCAAGGCGGCGGCGAGCACGGTGGGCTGGGGGGTAGCGGCCACCTGCTTGTCGATGGCGGTGCGCAGCTCGAAATCGCCACCGATACGGCTCAGCGCGTCGGCCCAGGCCGCGAGCACGGCGGGGCTGGTGAGCAGCTTGGGCGCCAGGGCGGCCAACGCCTCGCGGCGCTCGAAGTCGCCGTCGATGCCGGCCGCAGCGGCCAGCCAGGCCAGCTGTTGAGGCTCGGCCAGCGGCTGGCGAGCGATGGCGCTCAAGGCCTCACGACGCTCGAAGGCACCTTGCAGGCTCGCGGATGCGGCGATGAGGCGGTCCACCGCAACCGGGGGCAGTGGCGCATCGAGCTGGAGCGCGGCCTCGATGCGGCGGCGGCGCTGGAAGTCTTCCTTGGCGCGTTCGACATCGGCGAGCACCGCGTCGACGCCGCCCTTGGCGAACAGCTTGCGGGCCCGCACCGGCGCGTCGGTGAGGTTCTCGGCCATGCGCTGCACGGCCTTGGCCCACCACTGGCGGCCGGCTTCGTCCAAAGGCAGGCTCTGGCTGCCGACACGGTATTCGCGCTCGATGCGGCCCTCACCCATGGACTTCAGCACCATCTCGCGCGTCAGCCCACCCTCGCGCTCCTTCACGGTGAGGGTGCCGGTCAGCGTCTGCACCTCGTCCTCGGCGTCGTTGAAGGTCGCCTTGCCATCCAGCGTCACCGCGAAGCTGCCGCCCGGATAGCGGCTGTAGATGCGCGTGCCGCGTACCGAGAAGGCCATGCTGTCGCCCAGGCCACCGAGGTCGAAGCGGTCCAGCAGACTGCGTCCATCGGTGTGGCTGACGACGACGGCCGGCATCGCGACGAGGGCGGCCAGGATCACGGCCACCAGTCCCCAGCGCACGCCGCGGCGCTCGCGAGGCGTCTCGTCATCGCTCTTCAACAGCCGGCGCACGCGGGCAAACAACGGCGAGCCCGCGCTGGCGGCTCCGCAGGCCAGGGCCGGGCCGTGGTGGCCGCCCTGGGCCTTCAGGGCCTCGGCGCAGCGGAGCAGGCTCTGCGCCAGGGCCAGGCGTTGGCCGGAAGGCGCAGCGGCCGCGGCGTCGCAGGCCAGCTCGGCCAGCAGGTCCAGGCGCTGCAGCGCGACGCGGTTCAGCGCCTGCGGCCACAGCAGCGCCTTGATGACGGCGGCCAGCAGCCGCCAGGCCGGGTCGCGCCGGCGCAGATGGGCCAGCTCGTGGCCGAGCACGGCGCGGGCCTCGTCGTCGGGCAGGTCCAGGCACCAGGCCGGCAGGCAGAGCACGCGGCCCGGTGCCAGCAGCGGGCTGGCCCAGCCAGGGCGGGCATGGCGCAGTGCCGGCAGGCGCAGGCTCATGTCGGCCGCAAGCCGGGTCGTCAAGGCCCGCCAGCGCGCATCACCCAGCTCGGGCAGGCGGCGCACGGCGCGGCGCAGCCAGGCCCATTGCAGGGCCAGGCCCAGCAGCATCAACACGGCACCCGCCAGCCACAGCGCCACGAAGCCGATGGCGACGTCATGGGCCTTGGGCGCCAGGCGGGTCGTGATCGGCAACGCGCCGAGCTGGGCGCTGGGCCGCGCGGCCTCGGGCGCTTCAACGACGACCTGCTGGATATCGGCCGGCATCAGTGCGGCCTCCTGCGCGACAAGAGCGGGCCGCGCGTCATCCGCCGGCACGCTCTGCGGCAATGGAGCCAGCAGCGGCAGGCTGGCGCTGACGAGGCCGCCCAGCAAGGCCAGGCGCCACAACGTCTCCTGGGTCGACGTGGCCAGGCGGGCCAGCAGATGAGCGCGCTCGGCCGCCCACAGCGCGCCGATCAACAGGCTGCTGTGCAGCAGATAGCTGCACAGCCAGGTCAGCAGCACATCGGTCATGGGGTTTCTCCCTTGCGTTGTTTCAGCAGCGCCTGCAGCTCGGCAAGCTCTTTGGCGTCGACGCCGCGTGCATCCAGCAGATGGCTGACGAGGGCGCTGGCGCGGCCAGCAAACAGGCTGTCGACGAGGCTGCCCACCATGGAGCGCTGCACATCAGCCTGGGTGACCAGGGGCTGGTAGAGCAACGCGCGGCCCTCGCGGCGGCTGCTGAGCAGGCCGCGCTTTTCCAGCCGCGTCAGCAGCGTGGCCACCGTGGTGTGCGCGAGGTCGCGCTCGCCGCGCAGCGCTTCGGCCACCTCGGCCGTGCTGGCCTCGCCCCGCGCCCACAGCACGCGCATCAGGCTGAGCTGCAGATCGCTCAGCGACACATCCCCACTGCCGATGTCCTCGTCCATTGTGATCTTCTACAGTTGTCGTACTACAAATGTAGAAGATCGGCGAGAGGCCGGCAAGTGTCTTTCGGCAGGGGTCAGGGCGGTGGTTGACCCGCCGGGTTGCGCAGACGCTGGCTGAACCACCACAGATGGCCGTCGGGGTCGACGCAGCCATAGCTGCGGTCGGTCCAGTAGTCGGCGCCGTAGTCGTTGTTGGTCAGCTCATAGGTCACGCGGGCGCCTGCGGCCTGGGCCTGGGCGCAATGGGCATCCGCATCGTCCACATAGAGAAACAGGCTCTGGGTATTGGCACCGCCAGCGGCCTTGGGCGAACGCAGCGGCGCGCCGAAGCGCACCTCGCGCTCGGCACTGCCCTCCGCCACCATGAGGATGGCCTCGCCGTAGCGCAGCTCGCTGTGCATGACGCTGCCGTCGGGGGCGTCCACGACGATGACGACCTCGAAGCCGAAGGCCTTTTGATACCAGGCGATGGCTTCGCGCGCGTTCTCGCAATACAGGGCCGACGACAGTCGCGGCCAGCCGGGTGGGGTGGGTTTCATCGCGGTCTCCGCAGAGCTGGGGTGCGGTTCAATCCTCGCACCCCGACTGCTGCACCGCCACACCATGAACACCGTAGGTTTCGCTAAACACATCGCCGCCTGCGCCCTCGCGCTGCTCTGTGCCTTCGGTGCCCATGCCCAGGAAGCACCGGCCGCCTACGACGCCGCCAAGGCCCAGGCCTGGGGCGCCAACGACCAGGGGCTGCGCTCCTATGTCTTCGTGCTGCTGAAGACGGGCCCCAAGCGCATGCCCGACGGGCCGGGCCGCAACGAGATGTTCAAGGGCCACTTCGCCAACATGGAGCGCCTGGCCAAGGAAGGCCTGCTGGCCTATGCCGGCCCCTTCGATGGCGTGGACGGCTGGCGCGGTCTCTTCATCTTTGCGACGTCAGACATGGAAGTGGCCCGCAAGGCCGTGGAGACCGACCCCGTCATCGTCAATGGCGAGATGGTGGCCGAGCTGCACAAGCACTTCGGCTCGGCGGCGCTGCTGGCCGTCAACGAGTGGCACCCCAGGCTGATCAAGCCCAAGCCCTGAACTGACTCAGCCCCGGTTCAGCACCTTGGGCACGGGGTTCGGCCTCAGCCGGAACGCATCCGGCATGCCCGAGCCCAGCAGCGGGCGCAGGTAGAGGCGGAAGGCGTCGGTCACGTCGGTGCCGCTGTCAGAGATGAAGTGGTCTTCCATCGTGCGCGTCTTGCCGGCCACTGCAGTCAGCGGCAGCAGCTCGTAGTCGACCGAGTAGTAGCCCACGCGCTTGATGGCCACCGAGCCGTCGCGGTTGCCGTGGAAGGCGTATTGCACGGCCTTCTCGCCGACCTCTCTGGCCTCGCGCTGATCCACGTCGCTCACGCAGCCGAGGAAGCTGCGCTGCAGGTAGCCGAAGGTGTCGCCGCGCACGCGCTTGATGCCGAGCTTGCCCTTGATCTCCTCGCAGAGCAGGTCGGCCAGCGCACCGGTGCCGCTGAGCTGCACGTTGCCATGCGCGTCGCGTTCCAGGTCGCCGGCAAGCTTCGAAAGCATGGGCGTGCCGGAGGCGTCGTGAATGCCCTCGGACACCGCGATGACGCAGCGGCCGTAGCGCTCGTGCGTGGCCTTGACGTCGCGCAGGAACTGCTCGGTGTCGAAGTGGCGCTCGGGCAGATAGATGAGGTGGGGGCCGTCGTCGTCGAACTTCTTGCCCAGGGCCGCCGCGGCCGTCAGGAAGCCGGCGTGGCGGCCCATGACGACGCCGACGTAGACGCCGGGCAGGGCCGCGTTGTCGAGGTTGGCGCCGGCAAAGGCCTGGGCGACGAAGCGCGCGGCGGAGGCGTAGCCGGGCGTGTGGTCGTTGCCCACAAGGTCGTTGTCGATGGTCTTGGGGATGTGGATGCAGCGCAGCGGGTAGTTCGCTGCCTGCGCCTCTTCCGACACGATGCGCACGGTGTCCGACGAGTCGTTGCCGCCGATGTAGAAGAAGTGCGTGATGCCATGGGCCTGCAGCACCGTGAAGATCTCGCGGCAGTAGGCGGCATCGGGCTTGTCGCGCGTGGAGCCCAGCGCGGAGGCGGGCGTGTTGGCCACCAGCTCCAGGTTGTGGCTGGTCTCCTGCGTCAGGTCGACGAAGTCTTCGTTGACGATGCCGCGCACGCCGTGGCGGGCGCCGTAGACCTTGCCCACGCCGGCCTGGCGCCGCGCTTCGAGCACGACGCCGACGAGGCTCTGGTTGATGACGGCGGTGGGACCGCCGCCCTGGGCGACGAGGATCTTCGCGAGACTCATGAGCGCTCCTGGCTGTCGTCAATCGACGGCGCGGAGTTTAGGGGCCTCAGCGGTTCATCCGGGTTTCAAGTTGGCCTGCGGGTCGAGCGACGGGCCGCTCCCTGGCCGGCCCGCGCTGGCGATGTGCTCGCGGCTTGCCGCGTTCAGCAGGCAGGACCGGGCGAGGGGGTCACCGGTTCTGCATCCAGGTTTCCAGCTGATCGGCCGGCATGGGCCTGGCGAACAGCCAGCCCTGGCCTTCGTGGCAACCCAGGCCGATGAGGTACTGGCGCTGCTCCTCGGTCTCGATGCCTTCGGCGATGACGGTCAGGCCCAGGCCGCGGCCGAGGTTGATGACCATCTGCGCGATGGTGGAGCCGGCGGACGAAGCCTGCGCCTCCTGCACGAAGGCGCGGTCGATCTTGAGGCGGTCGACCTGCAGTTGGCGCAGCTGGCTGAGCGACGAGAAGCCGGTGCCGAAGTCGTCGATGGCGACGCTGAAGCCGAGCTGCTTGATGTCGGCCAGCACGCGCAGCACGAGGTCGGCGTCTTCCATGGCCATGGACTCGGTGATCTCGAGCTCGATGTTCTGGCCGGCAACGCCACAGTCCTTCAGCGCCCGGCCCAGCATGTCGATGAAGCCGGGGTGGCGGAACTGCGCCATGGACACGTTGACGGCCATGCGGAAGTCGGCATGGCCGAGAGCCTGCATCTTCTTCAGCTGGGCGCAGGCGGTACGCATGACGAACTCGCCGATGGGAATGATGAGGCCGCTCTGCTCAGCCAGCGGGATGAACTGGTCCGGCGGAATGAAGCGACCGTCCAGCGTGCGCCAACGCAGCAGGGCCTCGGAGCCGATGACGCGGCTGCTGTCGAGGTCGACCTGAGGCTGGTAGACGACGAAGAGCTGGCTTTCCTCGAAGCCGGTGCGCAGGCCCTTGAGCAGCTTGAAGCGCTCTCGCGCGTCGCTGCCCATCGCAGCCGAGAAATACTGAGATGAGCCGCGTTGCTGTTGCTTGGCGCGCTTGAGCGCGATCTGGGCGTCCAGCAGCAGCTCGGAGCCGACGGCCTTGGACTCACCCAGGCGCACGAGGCCCGTCGTGGCCGACAACTGCAGGCGTTCGCCGGCCACGATGAAGGGGTCGGCAAAGACGCCGTTGACGGTTTCGGGGCAGACCTTGGCGTGCTCGCCGAGCACGCCGAAGGTATCGGCGCCAACGCGGGCCATCGCGGTGTTCAGGCCCAGCACGTCGCTCATGCGATGCACGACGGCCTGCAGCACCTGGTCGCCAAAATGGTGGCCGAAGGCGTCGTTGATGTCGGAGAAGTCGTCGATGTCGATCAGCGCGAGCGTGACACCGGCCGGGTCCTTCAGGTTCTTGTCGAGCAGTTCGACGAAGCGGTTGCGGTTGGGCAGGCGCAGCAGCGGATCGTTGTAGGCCTGGTCCAGCAGCTGGCTGTACAGGACGACGTTCTCAAAGCCGACGGCGATGTTGGAGCAGAAGGCGCGCAGCAGTTGCTGGTCGAGCTCGTCGAGCTCGCGACCGACGTCGACCAAGGCGGCCATCGCACGGCCCTGGCCCATGCCGAAGTAGAGGCAGGTGCCGTCGTCGTAGACGTTGATCTGCTCGCGCAGGCAGCGCTCCAGGCGCTCGCGCACGGCGGTGATCTTGACCTGGGCCAACGGTCGATCAATCAGACCGCTGTACTGGCCGGCGGCCGCGACGATGCGTACCTCGTCCCCGTTCTCGCCACCCACTTGGGCGCAGACCAGGCCCTCGGGCAGGATGCCGAGCAGCGCGCACAGCTGCGTAACAACGCCCTCGGCAAAGCGCGACAGGCCGCGCATGCGCGACAGCGACGTGCTGCTCTCGACAATCATCTCCAGCCCGCGGCGGTTGGCCTCCAGCGCGCAGATCTGGCGGTAGGAGCGCACGGCAGCCGTCAGCACGGTGTACAGCCGCGTGCGCGTCAGCTCGGACTTGGTCTTGTAGTCGTTGATGTCATAGGCCTGCACCGTCTCGATCTCGGGGGCATAGCCGGGCTGGCCGGTGCGCAGCACGATGCGCACGGCGTTCAGGCGCAGCTCGTCGCGGATGTGGCGCACGAGTTGCAGGCCGGCGTCTTCGCTTTCCATCACGACGTCCAGCAGCACGACGGCGAGGTCGTCCTCGCTGGCGAGCAACTGGCGAGCCTGGGCGGCAGAGCTGGCGTGCAGGAAGATGAGAGGCTGGCCTTCGACCGTCAGGCCTTGCATGGCCAGTTCGGTGGCCTTGTGGACGTCGCCGTCGTCATCGACGATGAGGATGCGCCAGGGCCGGTCGTTGGGGCGATGCTCGCCGTCGGCGTGCTCCGGCTCGTCGAGCAGTTCGAGCAGATCGTCGTCAGCGGCGGGTGTCTCTTGCATGGGGGGCCAGGGCTCCGGGCTTGGGCGGCCACAGCGCAGCGGCCTCTTCTAGTCAAGAGCCGCAAGCGTAGTGCATCCTCAGGCCCACCGCCACGAAAAGCAGGGGCAAAAGTCCGCCGTTTCGCCTCAACGTTTTGCGGGTTTGCCCGGACGCGACGGGCTGTTGCGGCCGGCTCCCGTGACCCGCGGCGGCAGGCCGGTGTGCTGGGTCAAGAGCTGGCCCTTGCGTGGCGTGGCCGCCTTCATCGGCGCGGCTGCCGGGGCCTTGGCAGCGGGCTTGGCCGCTGTGGAGTTCTTGCGCCGCGCGCTCTCGTAGCCACCGTCGGTGAGGGGCTGATAACTCGGGATCAGGTGATGCTTGCCGTTGCCGATCAGGTCGGCCCGGCCCATGGCCTTGAGGGCCTCGCGCAGCAGCGGCCAGTGGTTGGCATCGTGATAGCGCAGGAAGGCCTTGTGCAGACGGCGGCGGCGCTCGCCGCGCACGATGTCGACCTTCTCGCCACGGGTTTCGTCACGGCTGATTCCCTTCAGCGGGTTGAGACCCGAGTGGTACATCGCCGTCGCGGTGGCCATCGGGCTGGGGTAGAAGGTCTGCACCTGGTCGGCGCGGAAGCCGTTCTTCTTCAGCCACACGGCGAGGTTCATCATGTCTTCGTCGCTGGTGCCCGGGTGGGCGGCGATGAAGTACGGGATCAGGTACTGCTTCTTGCCGGCCGCGGCACTCGCCGCTTCGAACATCTGCTTGAAGCGGTCATAGCTGCCGATGCCCGGCTTCATCATCTTGGACAGCGGCCCGCCCTCGGTGTGCTCGGGCGCGATCTTGAGATACCCGCCGACGTGGTGCGTGACCAGCTCCTTCACGTACTCGGGCGACTCCACGGCCAGGTCGTAGCGCAGGCCGGAGCCGATCAGGATCTTCTTGACGCCCGGCAGCGCACGCGCGCGGCGGTACATCTTGATGAGCGGATCGTGGCTGGTGTTCAGGTTCGGGCAGATGCCCGGGTAGACGCAGCTGGGCTTGCGGCAGGCGGCCTCGATCTCGGGGCTCTTGCAGCCGATGCGGTACATGTTGGCCGTGGGGCCACCCAGGTCCGACACGATGCCGGTGAAGCCCTTGACCTTGTCGCGCATCTCCTCGATCTCGCGGATCACGGAGTCTTCCGAGCGGCTCTGGATGATGCGGCCCTCGTGCTCGGTGATCGAGCAGAAGGTGCAGCCGCCGAAACAGCCACGCATGATGTTCACGCTGAAGCGGATCATTTCCCAGGCCGGGATCTTGGTCGCGCCGTCGTGGCCACCCTTCTCGTCCGCATAGCTGGGGTGCGGTGCGCGGGCGTAGGGCAGGTCGAAGACGTGGTCCATCTCCGGCGTCGTGAGCGGGATGGGCGGCGGGTTGATCCAGAGGTCGCGCTCGCCATGGCGCTGCACCAGCGCGCGGGCGTTGCCGGGGTTGGTCTCCAGGTGCAACACGCGGTTGGCGTGGGCATAGAGCACCGGGTCGCTCTTGACCTGCTCGTAGGCGGGCAGGCGCACGACGGTGTGGTCGCGCGGCGGCATCTTGATGCGGCCGATCTTGTGGATGGTGATCGGCTTGGGCGCGTCGGGCTCGGACGTCTCGCAGACCTTGTCGTCGACGATCTGATACGGGCTGATCAGCTCGTCGATGCGGCCCGGGCGGTCCACTTCAGTGGAATCCAGCTCGAACCAGCCTTCGGCCGTCGGGTCGTCGGTACGGCGCATGAAGGCCGTGCCGCGCACGTCCGTCAGGCTCTCGATGGGCTCGCGGCGCGCCAGGCGGTGGGCGATCTCGATGATGGCGCGCTCGGCATTGCCGTAGACGAGCAGGTCGGCCTTGGCGTCCACCAGCACGGAGCGGCGCACCTTGTCCTGCCAGTAGTCGTAGTGGGCGATGCGGCGCAGCGAGGCCTCGATGCCGCCGATGACGACGGGCACGTCCTTGAAGGCTTCCTGGCAGCGCTGCGTGTAGACCAGCGTCGCGCGGTCGGGGCGCTTGCCGCCCTCGCCGCCCGGGGTGTAGGCGTCGTCGCTGCGGATTTTTCGATCAGCCGTGTAGCGGTTGATCATCGAATCCATGTTGCCGGCCGCGACGCCGAAGAACAGATTGGGCTTGCCCAGCGCCTTGAAGGCATCGGCGCTCTGCCAATCCGGCTGGGCAATGATGCCGACGCGAAAGCCCTGGGCCTCCAGCGTGCGGCCGATGACGGCCATGCCGAAGCTGGCATGGTCGACGTACGCATCGCCGGTGACGATGATGATGTCGCAGGAATCCCAGCCGAGCTGCTCCATCTCCGCCCGGGACATCGGCAGAAAAGGCGCGGGGCCGAAGCGCTTGGCCCAGAACGGGCGGTAAGCGGTCAGCGCCTTGGGCGGTTGGGGTAATGCGGACATAAGACGGCGATTGTCGGTGGACAGGCCCAGAAAGCACAAAGCCCGCGCAGTGCGCGGGCTTGACTCAACGGCCGAAGCCGTGAGGGATTACAGCGAACGGATGTTCGATGCTTGCAGACCCTTGGGGCCTTGCTTGACTTCGAACTCGACCTGGGCGCCTTCGGCCAAGGTGCGGAAGCCGCCGTTGTTCTTGATTTCGCTGTGGTGGGCGAACAAGTCCTTGCTGCCGTCGGCCGGCGTGATGAAGCCGAAGCCCTTGCCGTCGTCAAACCATTTGACGGTGCCGGTTTGCATGGTGCTCATGAGAGATTTCCTTGGTGTTATGAACAATTTGCCCGCAGCCCGAGCGGCTGCGGCAAAACACAACACTCAAGATCAGACGGAACGGGCATCTCGGCCAACGCTACCGCCAGCCGAATCGAGGATTGTAGCGGTTCAGGCGGCCCGCAGGGCTTGAACTGCGATGACCTTGCCACGGGCACGCGATCCGCCTTCGATGCGGCTTTCCTCGAAGACCTCGCAAGCGCAGTCGCGGCAGGCGCCGCAAGCCGTCGCAACGCGCAGGTCGTCCTGCAGCGCCTCGAAATTCGCGCAGCCGCTGGAGGCGGCAATCGCAATGTCGCGATCAGAGACTCGGTGGCAGACACAAACAATCATGGGACGGAATTTTAATGCGAATCGATCTCATTTGCAAAAAGAGCGGTTTTGCGCAGGGGCTTTCGCTGGAGATACTTCGGTTCAATTTCACGATTCGGAGTACGCCATGAAAGGCGACGCACAAGTTCTCGTCCACCTGAACGCCCAGCTCAAGCTGGAGCTGACCGCCATCAACCAGTACTTCCTGCATGCCCGCATGCTGAAGAACTGGGGCCTGATGAAGATGGCCAAGCACGAGTACGAGGAGTCCATCGAGGAGATGAAGCACGCCGACAAGCTCATCGAGCGCGTGCTGACGCTCGACGGCCTGCCCAACCTGCAGGACCTCGGCAAGCTCTACATCGGCGAGGACGCCGTCGAGACGATGCGCTGCGACCTGATCATCGAAAAGGCCTCGCACGTCCACCTGAAGGAAGCCGTCGCCTACTGCGAGCAGGTGCGCGACTACGTCTCCCGCGAGCTGTTCGTGCAGATCCTCGACGACACCGAGGAGCACATCGACCACCTCGAAACCCAGATCGAGCTGGTCGCCACCGTCGGCGAGCAGAACTATCTGCAGTCGCAGATGGGCGACGCGAGCTGAGGGCCTTCACCCTCGCACCAAGCCGCCTCTTGCAGGCGGCTTTTTTCTTGCGTCAGAGAAAGCGTTCCAGCAAGCGCTTGGAATGCCTGTCCAGCGCCCAGCGGTCTGGCACCTGCAGCTGCACGCCGTGGTTGGACGTGATCAGCAGCCGACCTTCCTCCAGGCGGCGGATGTCTTCCTCACTCTTCAGCACGAAATCGATCTCGCCGCGGTCGGTCTCGATGCGCCAGGTGCTGGGCGTCGCGAAGGTATTGACCGAGATCAGCCGCTGCAGCGTCGGGTGAAACTCCCGCGCGGCCAGCTCGGCTTCGAGCAGGCCGCGTGGGCCCTCGGGCAGCTCGGACAAACGCGGGATCCAGGCCAGCTCATGGCCATGAACGCCGACCAGTGACACGCCCTCATCGGGTGCCGAGATCGGATGCGCCCGCACCGGCGTCACGCCGACATGCGAGTCGCCGTTGAGGTCCGTCAGCACCAGCCGGCCGAAGGCGTCCAGCTGCAGGTCACGGAAGGGCAATGCGGGCATTCAGGTCTCCACTTCGGTGGCGATCAGGTCGAGCTCGACCGCCGCATTCTTGGGCAACTGCAACACGCCGACCGTGGTGCGCGTGTGCGCGCCAGCCGGACCGAGCACGCGCCACAGCAGGTCCGACGCGCCGTCGGCCACCTCGCTGTGTTGGGTGAAGTCGGCACCGCAATGCACATAGACGGTCATCCGCAGCACGGCCTTCAACCGGGCCAGACTGCCCAGTTCCTGGCGCAGCAGCGTCAGTGCCCGCAGCACGCAGATGGCCGCGCCGCGCCGGGCGCGCTCCAGGCTGACCTCGGCGCCGACGACACCGGTGACGGCCACATGGTCGCCGATGCGCGGGATCTGGCCACTCAGGTAGAGCGTTCGGCCGTCACGCACCAGCGAGGTGTAGCGCCCGCCGATCTGGATCCCCAGGGCAGGGTCGAAGCCGTGCTCGGCCGCGGCAGCGGCCAGTTCGAGATCACGATCAGATGCAGTCATGTCAGTCGTCCTGTTCTGGGGCCGAGCGCCGGGCCGCCCCCAAGCCGGCCCGCCGGGCGATGTGTCCGTCGGACAAAAGGCTCCATCTCAAGCATCAGCGGTATGGGCGCTGGGGTTGGGGGCGACGACCATCAGGCCCGCGTTTTCGGCCTCCTCGGCATCGACGCGGCGGGCTTGCGCTTCCCACAGCCGCCAGTAGTGGCCTTGCTTGGCGATCAACTCATCCTCGCCGCGGTCCATGACGACGAGGCGGTCGGCCTTGCGCAGCGTGGACAGGCGGTGGGCGATGGCGATGGTGGTGCGGCCCTTCACGAGGTTGTCCAGCGCGCGCTGGATTTCCTTCTCCGTCTCGGTGTCGACGGCCGACGTGGCCTCGTCGAGGATCAGGATGGCCGGGTCGATCAGCAGCGCGCGGGCAATCGAGATGCGCTGGCGCTCACCACCCGACAGGCCCTGGCCGCGCTCGCCCACCAGGCTGTCGTAGCCATGCGGCAGGCGCAGGATGAACTCGTGCGCATGGGCCGCGCGCGCGGCGGCGACGATCTCGTCGCGCGTCGCCTCGGGCTTGCCGTAGGCGATGTTCTCGGCGATGGTGCCAAAGAACAGGAAAGGCTCCTGCAGCACGAGGCCGATGTGGCGGCGGTAGTCGGTCACCTTGATGCGGCGCAGGTCCACGCCGTCGACCTTGATAGCGCCCTCGGTCACGTCGTAGAACCGGCAGATCAGGTTCACCAGCGTGCTCTTGCCCGAGCCGCTGTGGCCCACCAGGCCCACCATCTCGCCGGGGCGGATGTCGAGGTTGAGGTTGCGCACCACCGAGCGCGAGCCGTAGCGGAAGTTCAGGCCCTGCATGGAGATCGCACCGGTGACGTTCTCGAACGGCTGCGGGTTCACCGGGTCAGGCACGTTGGAGACGTGGTCGAGGATGTCGAAGATGCGCTTGGCACCCGCCGCGGCCTTCTGCGTGACGGAGACGATGCGGCTCATCGAATCCAGCCGGCCGTAGAAGCGGCCGATGTAGGCCAGGAAGGCCGTCAGCGTGCCCACCGTGATGCTCTGGTGCGAGATCAGCCAGATGCCCACGCCCCAGACGACGAGCAGGCCCATTTCGGTCAGCAGCGAGACGGTCGGCCCGAACAGGCTCCAGGTCTTGTTGAGGCGGTCGTTCACGGCCAGGTTCTTCGCGTTGGCCTCCCGGAAGCGCTGTGCCTCGCGCTTTTCCTGGGCAAAAGCCTTGACGACGCGGATGCCCGGGATGGTGTCGGCCAGGATGTTGGTGACCTCGCCCCACACACGGTCGATCTTCTCGAAGCCGGTGCGCAACCGGTCGCGCACCAGGTGGATCATCCAGGCGATGAAGGGCAGCGGCACCAGGGTGGCCAGCGCCAGGCCGGGGTGGATGTTGAACAGGATCACCGAGATCATGATGAGCATCAGCACATCGGTGATGAAGTCCAGCGCGTGCAGGCTCAGGAACACGCTGATGCGGTCGGTCTCGGAGCCGATGCGCGACATCAGATCACCGGTGCGCTTGTTGCCGAAGTACTCGAGCGACAGGCCGAGCAGGTGTTCGAAGGTCGCCGTGCGCAGATCGGCTGCGATGCGCTCGGACACCAAGGCCAGCAGATAGGTCTTGGCCCAGCCCAGCAGCCACGAGAACAACGCCGCTCCCAGCAAGCCGCCCAGCAGCGACCCGACCAGCATGGTGTCGATCGACTGGCCGTTCTGGAACGGGATCAGCACCCGGTCCATCAGCGGCATGCTCAGGTAGGGCGCCACCAGCGTCGCGCCAATCGAGCCGAGCATGAGTGAGAAGCCCAGCAAGAGCTGGCCCTGGTAGGGCCGCGCAAAGCGCCACAGCCGCAGCAGCACCCAGGTGCTGGGCGGCTTGCTGGCTTCGCCGAAATCAAAGGCCGAGTCCTCGCCGTCGTCCTCCACCTCGGCCGGCACCTGGCCCGACAGGCGCAGAACCTCGCGGTCGAAGGCATCCACCAGGCGCACGGCCGCCGGGTTTCCGGCCAGCGTGAAGCGCCAGCGCGCCAGGCGCTGCCGGGCGTCGAACAGCTCCATGAAGGCCAGGCCGCCGTGGTCGCTCAGGCGCAGGCTCTGGCCCGGGGCCAGAGCCTGCTCGGCCCAACTGCCGGCGGCCGGGTCGAAAGCCAGCAAGCGTGAATTCGTCAGCGCAATCAACCCTTCGGCAAAACGGGCTTGCGCGTCCAGGTCAACCTCCAGCGTGGCCACCACGTTCTCGCCAGCAAGGAGTCGCCCCTGCAGGGCGGCCATTTGAGGATGCGGCGCTATGGTGGGAGGAAGGTCTTGCATGTTGTTGTTTGTTCCGACGGGCTGTCGCGATTCTGTCTGATGAGTTCGGCGCACAATTCCACGCGCTTGGCACCCGCACAACCCCCTCACTCCACAAGCTGCATGAGCCAGAAGAACGACATCCGCCTGCTGCGCATCAATTACCTGCGCGGGCCCAACATGTGGACCTACCGGCCGGTGCTGGAGGTCTGGCTGGACCTCGGCGAGCTGGAAGACCACCCCAGCCACCTGCTCCCCGGCTTCAACGACCGCCTGACGACCGCCCTGCCCGCACTCATCGAGCATCACTGCGGCGTCGGCGAGCGCGGCGGTTTCCTGGAGCGGCTGCGCGAAGGCACCTGGTGCGGCCATGTGCTGGAGCACATCGTCATCGAGCTGCTGAACCTGGCCGGCATGCCCACCGGCTTCGGCCAGACGCGCTCCACCAGCCAGCGGGGCGTCTACCGCATGGTGTTCCGGGCCCGTGACGAGCAGGTGGCCCGCGCGGCGCTGGCCGAGGGCCACGCGTTGATCATGGCCGTCATCAACGACCAGCCCTTCGACGTGCCCGCCGCCGTGGCGCGTGTGCGTGACAAGCTGGACGACTGCTACCTGGGGCCCTCGACCGCAGCCATCGTTGCGGCCGCCACGGATCGCCGCATCCCGCACATCCGCCTGAACGACGGCAACCTCGTGCAGCTGGGCCACGGCGCGCGCCAGCGCCGCATCTGGACGGCCGAGACCGACATGACCAGCGCCATCGCCGAGGGCATCGCCGGCGACAAGGACCTGACCAAGACGCTGCTCAAGGCCGTCGGCGTGCCGGTGCCCAGCGGCCAGGAGGTCAAGACCGCCGCCGCCGCCTGGGCTGCCGCGCAGGACCTGGGCCTGCCCGTGGTCATCAAGCCCAGCGACGGCAACCACGGCCGTGGTGTGACGCTGGACATCGCCAACGAGGCCGACTGCGAGGCCGCCTTCAAGCTGGCCGACGCCGAGGGCTCGTCGGTGCTGGTGGAAAGCTACATCCGCGGCAACGAGCACCGTGTGCTCGTCGTCGGCGGCCAGGTCGTGGCAGCCGCGCGCGGCGAGGTGGCCTGGGTGCATGGCGACGGCCAGCACACGGTTGCCGAGCTGGTCGACATGCAGATCAACACCGACCCGCGCCGCGGCCTGACCGAGGATTTCCCGCTCAACCGCATCCAGCTGGGCGACGACGCCGTCGTGCTGCTGGATCTGCAGCGCCAGGGTTTCACGCCCGAGTCCGTGCCGCCGGCTGGCAAGTCCGTGCTGATCCAGCGCAACGGCAATGTCGCCATCGACTGCACGCCCGACGTCCACCCCGAGGTCGCCCACGCCGTGTCGCTGGCCGCCCGCACCGTGGGGCTGGACATCGCCGGCGTCGACCTCGTCACCGAGGACATCTCCAAGCCGCTGAGCGAAACCGGCGGCGCCATCGTCGAGGTGAACGCCGGCCCGGGCCTGCTGATGCACCTGAAGCCCGCCGGTGGCGCGCCCCAGCCCGTCGGCCAGGCCATCATCGACCACCTGTTCGCAGAAGACGAGTCGGGCCGCATCCCCATCGTCGGCGTGGCCGGCTCGCGCGGGGGCCACCAGATCTCGCGCCTCGTCGCCTGGCTGCTGCACCTGAACGGCCGCCACGTCGGCCTGGCCTGCCGCGACGGCCTGTTCCTCGGCACCCGCCGTGTCGAGAAGAAGAACAGCGCCCGCTGGGACGCCGCCCACCGCCTGCTGATGAACCGCGGCGTCAATGCCGTCGTCGTCGAGAACGACCCGGCCTCCATCCTGCGCGACGGCCTGGCCTACGACCGTTGCCATGTCGGCGTCGTCACCGACCTGGACGGCATCGAGGCGCTGGCCGAATTCGACGTGCAGGACGTGGACCAGCTCTACAAGGTGCTGCGCACCCAGATCGACGTCGTGCTCAGCGACGGCGCCAGCGTGCTGCACGCGGCCCACCCGCGCCTGGTCGACATGGCCGAGCTCAGCGACGGCGAGGTGCTCCTGTACGCCGAGGACGGCAGCCTCGACGCCATCCAGCACCACCGCGACCGCGGCGGCCGTGCCGTGTTCCTGCGCGGCGGTGCCGCCGTGCTGGCCCAGGGGCCGGCCGAGACACCCGGCGCCAATATCGAGGCCCTGCTGCGCCGCTTCGGCAGTGCTGAACCCGGCGCCGCCGAAGCCTCGACGCTGCTCGCCGCCGTTGCCGCCGCCTGGGCCCTGGGCATCTCACCCGAGTTGATCGCCGCAGGCCTCGACACCTTCGTGCCCAACTTGCACCTCGCTTAAACCAGAAAACGACTCATGGACGTTTCCCGCACCCGCGCGCTGCGTGGCCCCAACATGTGGAGCCGCCACACGGCCATCGAGGCCATCGTGCATTGCAACGAGTCCGAGCGCTCGCTCGAACGCCTGCCCGGCTTCGAGCCACGGCTGCGCCAGCTCTTCCCCACCGTCGGTGAGCTGCGCGCGGACGCGTCGCTGGCCCAGGTGCTGGAGCAGGCCACGCTGGCCCTGCAGGCCCAGGCCGGCTGCCCGGTCACCTTCAGCCAGACGCACGTCACGCCCGAGGCCGGCACCTACCAGCTCGTCATCGAGTACAGCGAGGAAGACGTCGGCCGCCTGGCCTTCGAGCAGGCCTTGAAGCTGGTGCTGGCGGCGCTGAACGGCGGTGAATTCGATGCCGACGCCGTGCTCGCCGCCCTGCGCGAGCTGGACGAAGACATCCGCCTCGGCCCCTCGACCGGCTCCATCGTCAACGCGGCCATCGCTCGCGGCATCCCCTACCGCCGCCTCACGCAAGGCAGCCTCGTGCAGTTCGGCTGGGGCGCCAAGCAGCGCCGTATCTGGGCCGCCGAGGTGGACGCGACCAGCGCCGTCAGCGAATCCATCGCGCAGGACAAAGATCTCTGCAAGCGCCTGCTGCAGGCCGCTGGCGTGCCGGTGCCCACAGGGCGGCCGGTCGATTCGGTCGACGACGCCTGGGCTGTCGCCCAGGACATCGGCCTGCCCGTCGTCGTGAAGCCGCAGGACGGCAACCAGGGCAAGGGCGTCACCGTCAACGTGACGACGCGCGAGGGCATCGAGGCAGCCTACAAGGCGGCGGACGAGATCGGCCCCGTCATGGTCGAGAAGTTCCTGCCCGGCTCCGACTACCGCCTGCTCGTCATCGGCGACAAGCTCATCGCCGCCGCCCGCCGCGACCCGCCGCACGTCATCGGCGACGGCACGCACACGGTCAAGGAGCTGGTCGACAAGGTCAACGCCGACCCGCGCCGCGGCGATGGCCACGCCACCTCTCTCACCAAGATTCGCTTCGACGACATCGCCGTCGCGCGGCTGGTCCAGCAAGGCCTGGCGCCCGAGTCCGTGCCCGAGAAGGGCCAGCGCGTCATCCTGCGCAACAACGCCAACCTGTCCACCGGCGGCACCGCCACCGACGTGACGGACGACGTGCACCCCGAGGTGGCGGCACGCGCCATCGCTGCGGCTCAGGTCGTCGGTCTGCATGTCTGCGGCGTCGACGTGGTGGCCGAGAGCGTGCTGCGCCCGCTCGAAGAGATCAGCGGCGGCATCGTCGAGGTGAACGCCGCGCCGGGCCTGCGCATGCATCTGAGCCCCAGCTTCGGCAAGGGCCGCAACGTCGGCGAAGGCATCATCGGCCACCTGTTCGGCAGCGGCACCAAGGCCGAGGACGGCCGCATCCCGGTCGTGGCCGTCACTGGCACCAACGGCAAGACGACGGTCACGCGCCTCATCGCGCACATGTTCGCCAGCTGCGGCCTGAAGGTCGGCATGACGAACACCGACGGCGTCTATGTCGACGGCCGCCAGATCGACAGCGGCGACTGCTCCGGCCCCAAGAGCGCCCGCAATGTGCTGATGCACCCGGACGTGGAAGCTGCCGTGCTGGAGACCGCCCGCGGCGGCATCCTGCGCGAAGGCCTGGGTTTCGACCGCTGCCAGGTGGCCGTCGTCACCAACGTCGGCGCGGGCGACCACCTCGGCATGAACTTCCTGCACACGGCGGAAGACCTCGTGCTGGTGAAGCGCGTCATCGTGCAGAACGTGGCGCCCAACGGCTACGCGGTGCTGAACGCGACCGATCCGCTGACGGCGCAGATGGCCTCCATCTGCCCCGGCCAGGTCATCTACTTCGCGGCCGACCGTCACCACCCGCTGATGGCCACGCACCGCGCCCAGGGCAAGCGCTGCGTCTACGTGGATGGCGACCAGCTCGTGGCCGCGCAAGGCGTGTGGCGCGAGAGCATCCCGCTGCGCGACGTGCCGCTGACACGCGGCGGCCTGATCGGCTTCCAGGTCGAGAACGCGATGGCTGCCGTGGCAGCCGCCTGGGCCGTGGGCCTGGACTGGGACACCATCCGCCGCGGCGTCGGCAGCTTTGCCAATGACGCCGACAACGCGCCGGGCCGCTTCAACGTCATGGACTACCGCGGCGCCACCGTCATCGCCGACTACGGGCACAACGGCGACGCGATGAAGGCCCTGGTGGGCGCCGTGGCGGCACTGCCGGCCAAGACGCGCAGCGTCGTCATCAGCGGCGCCGGTGACCGCCGCGACGAGGACATCCGCGTGCAGACCGAGATCCTCGGCGGCGCCTTCGACGAGGTCATCCTCTACGAAGACGCCTGCCAACGTGGCCGCGCGGCCGGCGAGGTGGTGGCGCTGCTGCGCGCAGGCCTGGAGGGCGCGTCGCGCACCAAGCAAATCGAGGAAATCATCGGCGAGTTCAAGGCCATCGACCGGGCGCTGGAGCGCCTGCAGCCGGGCGACCTCTGCCTGGTGCTGGTGGACCAGGTGGAAGAGGCGCTGGCCCATCTGGCCAAGCGCATCGCGGAAGGCTGAGCCCGGACGCAAGGCACCCGGTGGGCGGCTTGGCGCGGCTAGCGGTAGCGCGCCAGCAGCCGGCTCAGCTCGCCTTCGCTGACCATGCCCTGGATGGCGGCGTTCAAGGCCGCCAACCCGACCGGGCTGCTCGCCGACAGCGCGCACTGCGCCTGCACTTCGGAGACCACCAGCGGCGGGTGCAGCGCCAGCTTGAAGTGGCCGATGCGCTGCTGGTACTCCAGCACGCGCCGGCCGGTCAGCGCGTGCTGCACGCGGCCGAGCACCAGCTTCTGCAGGTTGGCCAGCGCATCGGGTGCGTCGTCGCGCATGAAGCCCGAGCGCAGCATGTCGGCCATCTCGGGGTAGACGTAACCCCGCACCGTGCCCACCGGCTGGCCCGCCAGCGCCGTCAGCCCGGCGGGCGCCGGCACCGTGGTGGCGCTGATGAGCAAGGCCTGATCAGGAATGAAGGGCCGGCTCCAGGCAAAGGCTCCGGGCAGCCAGTCGCTCTGGTAGTCGCACAGCAGATCGCCCTCGCCCCGCTGCAGGGCCTCGGCCAGGCGCTTGCGTGGCACCGGCTTAGCAACGAGCCCACGGCCCAGGCGCCGGGCCAGGGCCTGGCCAATGTCCAGGTGCAGGCCTTCGACGACGCGGTCGTCCTCGATGCGGGCCTGCGGCATCAGTGCGCTGCTCTCCACCAGCATCACCAGCGGGCGGGCCGGCTGGGCGCTGGCGAGCGGGCACAGCAGCAGCGCGGCCACGCCGCCCACCATCCCTCGCCCCCAACGACGCCAAGCCCTCTTCATGGGAGGCATCATGCCGCGCCAGCCAATTCCGAGAGAGGCAAGGGCTGATCGGCGACGGCCTGAATGTGATCGGCGCACGAAAACGCGTGGCGCCTGTGCGCCGCAGCGCGAGGGGCCCCGCTAGACTGGGCCGTCATCCTTCCCAGGCCCACCCGATGAAGTCCCGCCTGCTGCTCACCGCACTCGCCCTGGCCCTGGTGGCCCCGCTGGCGCAAGCCCAGGCCGCCAAGCCCAGCACCGCGCTGCCCGGCACGGCGCCGGTGGCGGTCGACGACCTGCTTTACAAGGCGCTGGGCGGCAAGGAGGCCATCCAGGCCTTCACCAACGACTTCTACGACCGCATGCTGAAGGACGCGCGCATCGCGCGCTACTTCGACGGCATCAACATGACCCACCTCAAGGGCGTGCTGGCCGACTACTTCTGCGTCGTCGCCGGTGGCCCCTGCGTCTATGACGGCGTGAGCATGAAAGACGCGCATACCCATCTCGGCATCGACCGCGCCGCCTTCAACGCACTGGTCGAGAACCTGCAGCTGGCGATGGACGCCGCCGGCGTGCCCTTCGCGACGCAGAACCAGCTGCTGGCGCGCATGGCCTTCTTCCACCGCGACATCATCACGAAGTGAAGCCCCCAGGCCGCCCGGCCCATCACCGCGACGGGGGCTTCCAGAACAACGACGGCGACTTCGAGCCCCGGTCACTGGCCGATGTGCTGCGCTGGCGCTGGACCGCGACCCGCCAGGGCCTGCCGCCGCGGCCGCTGGCCGCCATCCCGACTCAGCCGGCCGACCTCGGCTTCATCCACGCCAACGCCGGCACGTCCCAGCAGCCGGCCGTCACCTGGATCGGACACGCCACCGTGCTGGCCCAACTGGGCGGCCTGAACGTGCTGACCGACCCGATCTTCTCGGCGCGCGCTTCGCCGCTGCCCTTTGCCGGGCCGAAGCGCGAGCAACCGCCCGGCGTCGCCCTGCACGAGCTGCCGGCCATCGACGCCGTGCTCGTCTCCCACAACCATTACGACCATCTCGACCTGCCCTCCTGCCGGGCGCTCAGCAAGCGCCCCGGCGGCGGCCCGCTCTTCGTCGTGCCGCTGGGGCTGAAAGCCTGGTTTGAGGCGCGTGGCATCGCCAAAGTCGTCGAGCTGGACTGGTGGCAGTCCCACACGCTGGCCGGCATGGAGATCGTGCTCGTGCCTGCCCAGCACTGGTCGGCGCGCGGCCTGAACGACCGCATGAAGACGCTGTGGGGCGGCTTCGCCGTCTTCGCGCCTGACTGCCAGCTCTTCTTCGCCGGCGACACCGGCTACTCCCGCGACTTCGCCGCCATCCGCGAACGCTTCTCCGCCCGCCAGCAAGCCGGCGGCTTCGACATCGCGCTGATTCCCATCGGCGCCTACGAGCCGCGCTGGTTCATGAAGGAGCAGCACGTCAACGTCGAGGAGGCGCTGAAGATCCACGCCGATCTCGGCGCGACGCGCTCGCTGGGCGTGCACTGGGGCACCTTCGAGCTGACCGACGAAGCGCTGGACGAGCCGCTACGCCAGCTCGTCCGGCAACGCGACGCCGGGGGCCTGGCCGAGGACGACTTCTTCACGCTGGCCATCGGCGAGACGCGGCGCATTCCTCGCCGCGACTAGGGCAGGGCGCGTCAGCCGACGCGGCAGATCTTCAGCATGTTCGTGCCGCCCGGGTAGCCCATCGGCTCGCCGCAGGTGATGGCATAGGTGTCGCCGGGCATCAGCACACCGCGCTCGACGAGGATCTTTTCCGCCGCGGCCAGGGCCGTGTCACGGTCTTCGAACTTGGGCATCAAGAGCGGCAGCACGTTGCGGTACAGCGCCATCTTGCGTTGGCTGATCGGCTGCGTCGTCAGGCCGAAGATGGGCACCTGGATGCGGTGGCGGCTCATCCACAGCGCGGTGGAGCCGGACTCGGTCAGCGCCAGGATGGCCTTGCAGCCGAGGTGGTAGGCCGTGAACAGCGCACCCATGGCGATGGACTGGTCGATGCGGCCGAACTGGCGGCCGGCGAAGTCGGTGTCCAGGCTCACGAACTCGGCGCGCTCGGCCTCCAGCGCGATGTTGGCCATCTGCTCGACCGTCTCGACCGGGTACTTGCCGGCGGCCGTCTCGGCAGAGAGCATCACCGCGTCGGTGCCGTCCAGCACCGCGTTGGCCACGTCGCTGACCTCGGCACGCGTGGGCACCGGGTTGACGATCATGGACTCCATCATCTGCGTGGCCGTGATGGACACCTTGTCCAGCTCGCGGGCCATCTTGATCATGCGCTTTTGCAGCGCCGGCACGGCCGCGTTGCCCACCTCAACGGCCAGGTCGCCGCGCGCCACCATGATGCCGTCGCTGGCCTTCAGGATGGCTTCGAGGTGGGGGATGGCCTCGTAGCGCTCGATCTTGGCGATCATGGCCGGCTTGTGGCGATAGGGCTCGCCGGCCACGTTGGCCAGCTGGCGCGCCATCTCCATGTCGGTGGCGTTCTTGGGGAAGCTCACGGCCAGGTATTCGCACTGGAAGGACATCGCGGTCTTGATGTCCTCCATGTCCTTGCCGGTCAGCGCCGGCGCCGTCAGGCCGCCGCCCTGCTTGTTGATGCCCTTGTTGTTGGACAGCTCGCCGCCGAGCTTGACGATGGTGTGCACCTGCGCGCCGCGCACGGATTCGACGGTCAGCACCAGCAGGCCGTCGTTGAGCAGCAGCGTGTCGCCGGGCTTCACGTCGCGCGGCAGTTCCTTGTAGTCGAGGCTGGCGATGTCCTGGTTGCCGAGCTCGGTGCGATCGGCGTCGAGGATGAAGGGCGCGCCGGGGATCAGCTCGATCTTGCCGCCTTCGAACTTGCCGACGCGGATCTTGGGGCCCTGCAGGTCGGCCATGATGGCCACCGACTTGCCGACGCGGTCCGCCGCGGCGCGAACCATGGTTGCGCGATCAATGTGATCCTGCGCCTTGCCGTGCGAGAAGTTCAGCCGCACCACGTCGACACCGGCGCGGAGCATCTTCTCCAGCACCTCGGGTGTGTTGGAAGCGGGGCCGAGGGTGGCGACGATCTTGGTGGCGCGGGTCATGGCTGTCTCGATTCTTGGAAGGCGCGGAATTATGGTCCGCCAGACCGCGCGTGGGTTTCGTCGTGTTTCAGCCCAGCACCTTCTCGAAGAAGGCGCTCAAGGGGTCGGGTGCGTAGTCGCCGAAGGGCCCGCGCTCCACATAGCCGAGGCGCCGGTACAGGCCCATGGCCTCGGGCTGATGGATGCCTGTCTCCAGCCGCGCCAGCGTCACGCCGCGTGCCAGCAGGTCGCTCTCCAGCCGTGCCATCAACTGCTTGGCCGCACCGCGGCCGCGCGCGCTGTCGAGCACGAACAGGCGCTTGATCTCCCCATAGGCGGGCTCGCCAGCGGGCGCGTGATGCTTGACGCCGCCGCAGCCGGCCAGCGCGTCGCCAATCCACAGTCCCCAGAAATCGCCGTTGGGCGGGCGCAGGCCGTCGGCCGGTTCGAAGTGGTTGCTTTCGCTCGGATAGAGAGCGGTCATCAGCGCTTCGGACTGGGCGATCAAGGCCTGGGCATCGGGGTGGGCCGGGTCCAGCGGCGCGAGGCGGGTGGGCAGGTTTGACGTCATGTGGTTCGATACCAGTTACAGGGCAGGCACTGTCATCGCGAGCAGATATCGCGCGGGCTCGGTGCCGGGGTTGGCGAAAACACTGCGGCCAACGACACGAAAGCTGATCGAGTCGCCGGCGGTCAGCGTGAAGACCTGGCCCTGCAAAGTCAGGCTGACGCAGCCTTCGAGCAGGCAGAGGTGATGCTCCAGCCGCGCGACGGTCGGCTCCTCGTAGGCCAATTCGGCACCAGGGGCCAGGCGCGCCTCGATGACCTCGGTCGCGAAGCCGGCCAGCGGCGGGCAGCGCATCAGGCGCTCGAAGCCGCTCTGATGGTCGTGCCAGCGCGGCTGGTCGGCGGCACGCAGCAGGCGCACGGGCAGGGCCTCGGCGTCGGCCAGCAGGCGACTCAAAGGCAGGCCGTGCGCACGGGCCAGGCGCGACAGCAGCGTCGCCGTCGGGCTCGTCTCGGCGCGCTCCAGCCGGCTCAGCGTCGCGCGGCTCACACCGCTTTTCAACGCCAGTTCGTCCAGCGACCAGCCGGCCGCCGTGCGCAGCGCGGCCAAGCGCTCGGCCAGTTGACGCTCGAACTGCCCCTCGTCGTTCAATTCAGAGAATTCTTCTCTCATATGAGAATATGCTAGCCGATATGAAGGACCGCCAACTTGCTCCGCTGCTCGCCGCATTGGCCGTCGTGCTGACCTGGGGTGTCAATTTCCCGTTGTCCAAGGCCTTGTTCAACCAGGTGGGGCCAACGGGCTTTCTGGGGCTGCGCTACCTGCTGATGCCCTTTTGCGCCGTGGCCCTGCTGTGCTGGCGTTTCGGCACGCGCTGGCCACGGCTGGACCGCGGCGAGGTCTGGCCGCTGGTGCGCCTGACGCTGATCGGCCAGGGCCTGCACCTGCTGCTGTCGGCCTACGGCATGCAGGGCTCCACCGCCTTCAGCGCCAGCGTGCTGCTGGCCTGCGGGCCGGTGTTCACGCTGCTGATCCTGCGCTTCAGCGGCGTGGAGCGGCTCTCCAGCGGCCAGGTGGCCGGCGTGGCGATGGCCGCAACCGGCGCCCTGCTGTTCACGTCGGACAAACTGCTGGCCGCTGACTGGCAGGCCGGCCTGGGCGACCTGACGCTGCTGGCCGCCGCCGCCCTCTTCAGCTACTACACGGTGGCCAGCAAGCCCCTGATCCAGCATCACGGCGGCGTGACGGTGCTGGGCTACGGCAGCCTGATCTGCACGCTGCCGATGCTGCTGTGGTGCTCGCCGGCGCTGATGGCCCTGGACTGGCCGGCGCAGCCCGGATGGGTGTGGCCGGGCCTGGCCTGGCAGGTCATCGGCGGCGGCTTCCTGGGCTGGCTGGCCTGGGGCTGGGCCAACGAGAAGCGCGGCGTGGCCCGCACCGCGCCGCTGATCTACCTGATGCCGCTCGTGGCCGGCCTCATCGCCTGGCTGTGGGGCGGCGAGCAGTTCAGCGCACCCAAGCTGCTCGGCGCCGGCGTCATCCTCGCCGGCGTCGCGATGGCCCAGTTCAGCCCTTCACTGCCGTCGACAACTGGCGGGCTTCCCGCACGTCCGCAACCGCCAGAGCCGTCATGTTGACAATGCGGCGCACCGTCGCCGACGGCGTCAGGATGTGGACCGGCGCCGCAGCGCCCAGCAGGATGGGGCCGACCGTCACGCCGTGACTGGCGCTGATCTTCAGCACGTTGAAGAGGATGTTGGCGGCGTCCAGCGTCGGCAGCACCAGCAGGTTGGCGGCGCCCTTGAGCTTGCTGTCGGGCAGGAAGGCCTGGCGCACGCTCTCCGACAGGGCCGCGTCGCCATGCATCTCGCCGTCGCACTCGACCTCGGGGTGGGCCACCGCGAACAGCTCGTGGGCGCGGCGCATCTTCACCGCTGACGGGCGCGTGGATGAGCCGAACATCGAGTGGCTGACGAAGGCGAGCTTGGGCGGCAGGCCGAAGCGCTTGACCTCTTCGGCAGCCATGGCGGCGATGTCGGCCAGCTCTTCGGCACTCGGATCGTCGTTGACGAAGGTGTCGGTGATGAAGAGCGTCATCTGCTCCAGGATCAGCGCGTTCATCGCGGCGAACTGGCGCACACCTTCGCGCAAGCCGACGAGGTCGCGCACCTGCTCCAGGTGACGGTCGAAACGGCCCACCATGCCGCAGATCATTGCGTCGGCATCACCCAGCTCGATGGCCAATGCGCCGATGGCCGTGTTGGAGCGGCGCACCGCCGACTTGGCCATCTCCGGCGTGAAGCCGTTGCGCTTCATGCGGGCGTAGTAGGCCTCCCAGTACTGGCGGAAACGCGGGTCATCCTCGGGGTCGATGACGGCGACGTCTTCACCGAGCTTCAGGCGCAAGCCGGCGCGCTGGATACGCGCGGCCAGCACCTCGGGGCGGCCGATCAGCGTGGGCTTGCACAGGCCTTCATCCAGCGCCACCTGCACCGCGCGCAGCACGCGCTCGTCTTCGCCCTCGGCGTAGATGACACGTGCGCACTCGGCCTTGGCGGTGGCGAACACCGGGCGCATGAACATGCCGGTCTGGTAGACGAAACGCTCCAGCGACTGGCGGTAGGCGACGAGGTCCGTCACCGGCCGCGTCGCGACGCCATCCGCCGCCGCGGCTGCCGCCACAGCCGGTGCGATCCGCAGGATCAGGCGCGCATCGAAGGGCTTGGGAATCAGGTAGTCCGGCCCGAACGCCAGCTCCTGGCCGGCGTAGGCGGCGGCCACTTCATCCGACGTCTCAGCCTTGGCGAGCGCCGCGATCTCGCGCACGCAGGCCAGCTTCATGCCTTCGGTGATCTTGGTGGCACCGCAGTCCAGCGCGCCGCGGAAGATGTAGGGGAAGCACAGGACGTTGTTGACCTGGTTCGGGTAGTCGCTGCGGCCGGTGGCCACGATGCAGTCCGGCCGCACGGCCTTGGCCAGCTCGGGGCGGATCTCCGGCTCGGGGTTGGCCAGCGCCAGGATGATGGGCTGCGTGGCCATGGTCTTGACCATGTCGGCGGTCAGCACGCCGGCGGCCGAGCAGCCGAGGAAAACGTCGGCGCCATCGACCACATCGGCCAGCGTGCGTGCCTTGGTCAGCTGGCAGTAGCGCTGCTTGGATTCATCCAGCTTGCCCGCCTTCGCATCCTCGCGCTCGCTCTGGATGACGCCGCGCGAATCGCAGACGAACACGTTCTCGCGCTTCACGCCCAGACCCACCATGACGTCCAGGCAGGCGATGGCCGCCGCGCCCGCGCCGGACACCGCGACCTTGACCTTGGCGATGTCTTTGCCCACCAGCTCCAGGCCGTTCAGCAGTGCGGCCGACGAGATGATGGCCGTGCCGTGCTGGTCGTCGTGGAACACCGGAATGTTCATGCGCTTGGACAGCTCGCGCTCGATGTAGAAACACTCGGGCGCCTTGATGTCCTCGAGGTTGATGCCGCCCAGCGTCGGCTCCATCGCGGCAATGATGTCGATGAGCTTGTCGGGGTCGCGCTCGGCCAGCTCGATGTCGAACACATCGATGCCGGCGAACTTCTTGAACAGGCAGCCCTTGCCTTCCATGACCGGCTTGGCCGCCAGCGGGCCGATGTCGCCCAGGCCCAGCACCGCGGTGCCGTTGGTGATGACGCCCACCAGGTTGCCGCGCGAGGTGTAGTCGGCCGCGAGCGACGGGTCGCGCTCGATGTCCAGGCAGGGATAGGCCACGCCCGGCGAGTAGGCCAGCGACAGGTCGCGCTGGTTGGAGAGCGCCTTGGTCGGCGTGACGGAAATCTTGCCGCGCGTCGGCGCGCGGTGGTAGTCCAGGGCGGCGTCGCGCAGCGCGGCTTCGGCAGGCGACAAGGGAGCGTTGTTCTTTTCCATTGGGGCGTGTCTCCAGAGAGGAACCCCCAAGGTTACGCCGCGTTTCAGCCCCTGCCGATGCAGGTTTTTTGGCGATCTATGCCGAAGCCGATATCACCCGGTCGCGGCCTTCGTGCTTGGCGCGGTACATGGCCTGGTCGGCCTCGCGCAAGGCCGCGTCCAGATCGGACGGGCCGGCCGCCTGGGCCACGCCCCAGCTCGCGGTCACCTGCAGGCCGGCCGGCCATTCGGTGCGCGCGAACACCTGGCGCAGCCGCTCGGCCACGGCCACGGCCTCCTCGGCCGGCGTTTGCGGCATGACGACGACGAACTCCTCACCGCCCCAGCGCGCCAGCAGATCGTCTCGCGGCAGGTTGGCGCGCAGCGTGCGGGCCAGCAGCACCAGCACCTGGTCGCCCACCTCATGGCCATGGCCGTCGTTGATGCGTTTGAAGTGATCCAGGTCGATGAAGACGACCGACAGCGGAAAGCCCATCTCGCCCTGCAACTGCAGCAGCAGCTCCAGCGCACGGTTCAGGCCGTCGCGATTGGCCACGCGCGTCAGCGGATCGCGCAGCGCCATCTTCTCCAGCGCCTTCGAGCGCTTCATCGACAGACGCAGCCGGCCGTGCACCGTCCAGCTTTCCCAGGCCAGGTAGCCCAGCAGGCTGAACATCCACAGCCCGACGAGGCCCAGGCGGAAGGTCTCGGGTGCGACCCAGTTGCCGACCAGCTCGGCCCGGTCGAGCCGGATCACGTGCACGCCAGGCGCCGCCTGGCCGCCGGTGCTGATGCTGAAGACGCGGATGCGGTTCAACTGCGGCCCCATCAGCGGCACGGGCAGGGGATGGCTCTGCGCCCACCAGGAACTGACCATGAACTGCGACAGCCGCAGTTCCACCGGCAACGGCTGCGCGCCGGGCGCGAAAACCACCTCGTGCGGCTTGAGGTTGACGGCGTCGCCCTTGGCCGAATAGCTGGGGTCGAAATTGCGCAGGAAGACACGCACCTGCGCCGGGCTCTGGTCCAGCGTCGGGCCTTCCGCGCGCAGCCAGAGGCGGATGTGGCTGAAGGTGCTCAGGTCGAGGTCGCGGCCCAGCATCTCGATCTGCAGCTCGCAGAAAGGCCACTGGAAACCGGTGCGGATCTCGCATCGCATCGCGGTGGCGCCGTTCTTGTCGACCGAGACCTCGGCCTGGCTGAGCCCGCCACTGCCGCGGTCATCGACCACCTGCAGGCTCTGGCGCGGCGCCCGGCCATCCAGCGCCAGCCGGCGCGTCATCCAGTGCTCGTTGGCGTATAGGCCCAGCAGCGTCGCGACGACGAGCAGGGCGAGTAGCCAGCGCAAGACCATGCGGGCATTGTGGAGGCCGGTGGCGCCTGGCGGCGATGCGGGCCGCCGGCGTACGTGAAATCGGGCCGCGTCAGAACAACTGTGTCGACCCCTTGGCGGCCAGGGCCTGCGCCAGCTTGGGCGGCAGGCCCTCGGTCGTGTAGCGCGTCAGCACCAGCCGCAGCAGCCCCGGCGGTGCGACCCAGCTGAGCAACTCGTGGGCCACCTCGGCCAGCGCCTCCTCGTCGAGGTCCGTCGCCCGCTGCGGGTCGACACGCAGCAGCAGCACGGCGGCCTGGTAGCCCACGCCCTGCACGGTCTCAGCCTGGCCAAACAGCCAGGCCTCGCTCACGGCCGGGCATTCGCGCAAGGCGTCGGCCAGCGAGCGGCCATCGGCGGCTTCCAGTGGCGTCTCGCCGACCTGGCCCTGCTCGCGTGCAATCGCCAGCTCCTCAACCGCCGCCTCGCGACGGGCGCGCACCGCGCGCAGCCGGGCCTCGTTGCGGCGGCGCTGCTCGGCGTCGCCACCCAGCGCGTGCTCGACCAGCCAGCGGGTGGCCACGTCGCGCTCGGCCGTTTTGTGCGCGCGACAGGCCTCCAGCAGCGCCGCCGCCGCCGCGCGGCGACCGGCCTGCAGCTCGAAGCGTGCACGCAGCAGCAATGCCGGCGGCGTCTCGGCCGGTGTCTCGGCCAGCACCGGCGCGGGCTCGCCGAAGGCCAGCGCCAGCTGCAACAGGCGCTCCGGCGTCGCCCGTGGCCCGGGCGCCAGGCCTTGCAACAGCCGATGACCCAT
Organism: Roseateles sp. GW821-FHT02E12; assembly: GCF_059421665.1. Classification (NCBI taxonomy): domain Bacteria; kingdom Pseudomonadati; phylum Pseudomonadota; class Betaproteobacteria; order Burkholderiales; family Sphaerotilaceae; genus Roseateles; species Roseateles sp. GW821-FHT02E12. The sequence goes on along the minus strand of NZ_JBWKVK010000001.1, from coordinate 1,768,030 downwards.
GCGCCATGCCAAGCGCGCGCCGGCGGCGTCGGCCTGCCCGCCCGACAGCTGCAGCCAACGCTCACCCAACCATTCGGCACCGGCGCTGCCGCTGGGCCAGGGCCAGTCCTGCGCGCCAACGCCCAGGGCGGCCATGCGCTGGCTCAGCGATGGATGCGTGCCGCCCTCCGTGGCGTCGACGACTGGGGCAGCGGAACCCAGCGCCAGCTCGCGCCAGGCAACCGCTTCGCGCAACAGGCCATCGGTTGGCACCTCCGCATGAACGCGCATCAGGCGGCGTACCACCGTGTCGCCGAGCTGCGCTCGCGCCGCCTGCAGGTGCTCCAGCAGGGCCAGCGCGCGTACCAGTTCGGCCGCGCTGCCTACCTGGGCCGCCAACGCGTCGGCCTCGAATTCGCAGCGCCGCATGTGGGCCAGGCTGAGGCGGTCGAACCAGGGCAGGAAGCGGTTTGCGAAGCCGGCCGCCGCACGCTCCCAGGCCGAGCTGTCGGCCGCAGGGCCATCGCCGTCCTCCAGCCGGCTCAAGGCCACCCAGGACTGGCGGGTGCGGTACAGCCAATGGCCGAGCCGGCCATGGCGGTGCGAGAAGTGGCCGAGCTCATGGGCGATGACGGCCTCGACGGCCGGCGCATCCAGGGCCGCCAGCAGCGGCCGGCCCAGCACCAGCACGCGCCGCACGGGGCGCAGCGACACGCCGCGGTTCAGCTCCAGGGCGCCGGCATTGAGCTCATCGTCGAGGGCGATGGCATGCACGCGCGGCGCCTGCAGTGCATCGGCCAGCGCATGGACGCGCTCGTAAAGCCGCGGCGCCTCGTCTGGCCGCAGCTCGTGCGGTGGCGAGGGCTGGCGCGGCTGCAGCACCCAGGCCAGCAGCAGGAAGGTGGCCAGCGCCAGACCCGCGATGAAGGCATTGCCCCACCAAAGCGCCGGCAGGCCCAGCATCAGCGCCAGGGGCAGCAGCCAGAAAAGTTGGTTCAGCGCCGCCGCGCCCAGCGCGACGGCGGCCAGCAGCGCTGGGGCCGTTGCGCTGCCGCGAGCCATCAAACGGCGGCGCGTTGGTGGGTTGGCATCAGCCTATCAGCCAGCTGCCCGCTGGCTGAGGATCTCAAACGCCGGCAGCGTCTTGCCCTCCAGCACTTCCAGGAAGGCGCCGCCGCCGGTGGAGATGTAGCCCACCTGCTTCTCGATGCCGTACTTGGCGATGGCGGCCAGCGTGTCGCCGCCGCCGGCGATGCTGAAGGCGCTGCTGTCGGCGATGGCGCGGGCCAGCGTCTCGGTGCCGTGGGCGAAGGCGTCGAACTCGAACACGCCGACCGGGCCGTTCCAGACGATGGTGCCGGCGGCCTTCAGCTGCTCGGCGAGCTTGGCCGCGGTCTTGGGGCCGATGTCGAGGATGAGGTCGTCGTCGGCCACGTCGGTAGCCGCCTTGACGGTGGCCGGCGCGTCGGCCGAGAAGGCCTTGGCGGTGACGACGTCTTCCGGGATGGGCACGGCAGCGCCGCGCGCGGCCATCGCGTCGATGACGGCCTTGGCCTGGCCGACGAGGTCGGCTTCGGCCAGCGACTTGCCGATCTTCAGGCCCGCGGCGAGCATGAAGGTGTTGGCGATGCCGCCGCCGACGATGAGGCCGTCAACCTTGGCTGAAAGCGCCTGCAGGATGGTCAGCTTGGTCGACACCTTGGAGCCGGCGACGATGGCCACCAGCGGGCGCTTGGGCGCGGCGAGGGCCTTCGTGACCGCGTCGATCTCGGCCGCCAGCAGCGGGCCGGCGCAGGCGATGGGCGCGAACTTGGCGATGCCGTAGGTGGTGGCCTCGGCGCGGTGGGCGGTGCCGAAGGCGTCGTGCACGAAGATGTCGCACAGCGCGGCCAGCTTCTTCGACAAGCCCTCGTCGCACTTCTTCTCGCCCTTGTTGACGCGGCAGTTCTCCAGCAGCACCAGCTCGCCGGGCTTCACGTCCACGCCGTCGACCCAGTTGGCCTTCAGCGGCACCGGGCGGCCCAGCAGCTCGGCCATGCGCTCGGCCACGGGTGCCAGCGAATCCTCGGGCTTGAACTCGCCTTCGGTCGGGCGGCCCAGGTGGGACGTGACCATGACGGCGGCGCCGGCGTCCAGCGCGGCCTTGATGGCCGGCAGCGACGCGCGGATGCGGGTGTCCTCGGTGATCTTGCCGTTGTCGTCCTGCGGCACGTTGAGGTCGGCGCGGATGAAGACGCGTTGGCCGGCCACCTTGCCGGCGGCGATCAGGTCGGAGAAGCGGATGACGTTCATGGTGGGCGGGCAGTGAGTAGAAAAACTGCCGCGATTCTCTCCGCCCCGCGTTCCGGCGTGGTTACCAGCCGAGGCCGAGCTTCAGCGGCAGCATGACGACCATGCCGCTGATGATGGTGCCGAGGATGTCGCGACGCCAGAAGAAGTAGGCGGTGGCGACCAGTGCGGCCGGCCAGCGCGCGTCCTGCCAGGTCGTGATGACCTGGCCTTGCGTCATGAAGATCTCGGGGGCGACGACGGCCACCAGCGCCGCCAGCGGCGCGACCTTGAGCAGCTCGCGCAGCCAGTCGGGAATGGGCAGCTGCTGGTCGCTGATCATGAAGAAGCCCCGCGTCACGGCGGTGATGGCGCCCAGGCCGAACAGCGCGATCCAGATCATCCACTCACTCATGTCGCGCCTTCCGGGTGTCCAGCCACCAGCCCACGGCCCCGGCCGCCACGATGGCGCACAGGATGTTGAGCTTCAGTGGCAGCGCGTAGGTCGCAATCGACACGGCGCCGGCCGTGATGGCCACCCACCACAGCACCTTCTCGGTCAGCAGCGAATAGGACAGGCCCAGCAGCGCCAGCACGCCGGCAAAGCCGATGCCCCAATGCGTCGGGATGCGGTCGGCCAGCAGGATGCCGGTGAAGGAGCACACCTGCCAGGTGGGCCAGTTCACGGCCACGCCACCCCAGAAGTAGCGCTGCTGGGGCGGCGCCGGCACGGGGTCGGGGTAGCGCTTGACGAAGTAGACGAAGTTCAGGTCGGCCGCGAAGTAGGTCGTCATCAGCCGGCGCCAGCGCGGCAGGTGGCCGAAGTAGTGGCGCCACTGCGCGCTGAAGATGACGAAGCGCAGGTTGACGCAGAAGGCCGTGGCCAACAGCACCCACAGCGGCGCGCCGGAGGCGATCAGCGGCAGGGCCGTCAACTGGGCGCTGCCGGCGAACACCAGCAGCGACATGCCCATGGCGAGCGGCAGGCTGAGCCCGCTCTTCACCATCGTGACGCCGGTCACCAGGCCCCAGGCGGCCAGCCCCAGGGAGGGCGAGGCCATGTCGCGCGCGCCGCTGCGGAAATCAGGATCGGCCGCGAGCGCGCGCAGCCTTGCTATCAAACTCATGCCGCCATTCTCGGCGGCACTTCAATCACTGGCCGATGCGACGGACTTTGCCGCTGCCGGCGATCGACGAACTGATCTCCGGCGAGCCGGCGTACTTCACGTCGCCGCTGCCGGCGATGGAGACACTGAGCTTCTTGGTTGCGTTGACCTGGGCGTCGCCGCTGCCGGCGATGCTGACCTTGACTTCCTCGGCCACCAGGTCGGCGGCCTTCACGTCGCCGCTGCCGGCGATGGAGACGGTGGCATTGCCGCAGCGGCCGGCCGCGACGATGTCGCCGCTGCCGCTGACCTTCATGCCCAGGCGCTCGGCGTCCAGGCCAGAGAAGCGGATGTCGCCCGAGCCGGCGATGGAGGCATCCACGCCACCGGTCTTCATCGCCTCGACCTTGACGGTGCCCGAGCCGGCCACGGAGACGGCGCGCAGGGCGGGCATCTCGATGACGAAGCTGGGGTTGGTCGAGCTGTGCACGTTGACGCCCTTCTTGGGCGAGATTTCCAGCGTGCGGCCCTTGCTGCCGTCGACGACGCGGGTTTCGATCAGGGGCAGCAGGTTGCGGTCGGCCTTGACCTCGACCTTGTTGCCCGAACCCTGACGGATGACGACATTGAAGCCGCCGGTCAGCGAGACGCCGTCGAAGGCGCCCGTGTCGCGGGCCTCGGTGGCGATGTCGCCATTGCCGTTGACGCGCTCGCTGCTGATGCTCCAGCTCCACGCCTGGGCGGAACCGCTGAAGACGGCGGCGGCAACGAGACCGAGGGCAAAGAGACGGCGGTTGGTGTTCATGGCGGGCTCCATCGGGGTTGTGATGGTTCCCATGGTGCCTGGCCGCCGCGGAGCCGGCCTGCGGCAGGCGACGATGCGCAGGATCGGGGGCGTGAAATGCAGTTGGGCGCGCCGGCCCGGCGCCCTTGTCAGTGGCCCTTGGCCTTCTCGGGCGCCTTTTCAGACGCTTTTTCGGCCGGCTTGGCCTCGGCCTCGTCGGCCGCCGGCTTGACCATGCCCGGGCGCGGTACGACGGGCGTCACGCCTTCGAGCTTGTTCTCGCGCATGTACTCGTCCATCTCGCGCCAGCCGGTGTAGACGGCTGCCTTCTGCGCCTTGGGGTTGAGCACATAGCAATCCTCGATGGCCCGCATGGCATGCCGGCAGGCACTGCCGATGGCCTTGCCCTCGGCCTCCTTGGCCGCGGCCAGCTTGGCGGGGTCGTCGATGCCCAACTGCTCGCAGGCCGACAGGGCTGCGAGCAGGGGCAGGGCAAGGAGAAGGCGCTTCATTGGCAAAAGTATCGGCTGTGCGGGCGCGAACTTGAGGTGGCGTTGAATCAGCGCCTGGCCATCGCCAGCAGGCGCGCGATGCGCTCCTCGGTGGCCGGGTGGGTGGAGAACAGGCCCCGCAGGCCGCCGCCGGACAGCGGATTCATGATCATCATCTGCGCCGTCTCGGGGTGGGCCTCGGCGGGCGCCAGAGGGATGCCCTGGGCGACCCGGTGGATCTTGTCCAGGGCCGACGCCAGCGCCGCCGGGTCACCGGAGATTTCGGCGCCGCCGCGATCGGCCTCGAATTCGCGGGCACGGCTGATGGCCATCTGGATCAGGCTGGCCGCCAGCGGCGCGAGGATGGCAACCGCGATGCCGGCAATCGGGTTGGTCGGCCGGCCGTTCTCGTCGCGGCCACCGAAGAAGGCGGCGAAGTTGGCCAGCATGGAGATCGCGCCGGCCATCGTCGCGCTGACGGTGCTGATGAGGATGTCGCGGTGGGCCACGTGGGCCAGCTCGTGGGCCATGACGCCACGCAGCTCGCGCTCGGACAGCACGCGCAGGATGCCGGTCGTCGCGGCCACGGCCGCATGCTCGGGGTTGCGGCCCGTGGCGAAGGCGTTGGGCGCGTCCTCGTCGATCAGATAGACACGCGGCATGGGCAGGCCGGCGTGCTGGGCCAGCTCGGCCACCATGCCGTAAAACTGCGGCGCCGAGCTCGCGTCCACCTCGCGGGCGTTGTACATCTTCAGCACCATGTCCGCGGAGAACCAGTAGCTGAAGAAGTTCATGCCCACGGCGACGACCAGCGCAATCAGCATGCCGGTCTGGCCGCCGATCCACGAACCGACGGCCATGAACAGCGCCGTGATGGCGGCCATCAAGACGGCGGTTTTCAGCAGGTTGAACATCGCGGCAATCCTCTCAAGTCAGGGCGTACCCCGCCTACATGGTGCCTGAAGGCGCACGTTCAAGCCGGGACGATCGGCCCGCTCAGGCGAGCCGGGGGTAGTCGTCGCAGCTCAGCAATTCGGGTGCCTGCGCCCCACCAGCGCGGCGCAGGGTTTGAACACGGGTGGCGGCAGGCAAGGGTTCGGCGAGAAATTCGACCTCATGGATCTCCAGCGGCGTCGCTGCGCAGAGGTCCACCCGCACGGCCGATGCGCCGAGCACGCAGCGCAGGCGGATCGACGCCGTGCCGGTGTTCTGGAAGCGCAGGTCCTTGTAGCCGTAGACGACCGTGGCATCGGCGCCGAGCGGCGCGAAGCGGGTGCTGTCGGTGTAGAGGTCGCGCGAGTGCGGGTGGCGCTCCAGGATGCACAGGCCGGCTTGCAGGGCCAGCAGGTAAACCATGCCGGAGAGCTGGCACAGGCCTCCGCCGACAGAGGTGCCCACGGCGGCGCCGGTGATGGTGCGGCCCTCGCGGTAGCCGGCGCTCGCGCTGGGGCGACCCACCGCATGCCAGAACGAGAACACCTCGCCGGGATGGATGACGAGGGCCTCCAGCCGGACGGCGGCGATGCCGAGGTTGTGCAGCTTGTTGTCGAGCAGCGCACCGGTGGCCGAGCCCAGGCCCTGGGTGACGCTCAGCCGCGGCACGTCGGCGGGCTGGCCCGGGGCAGCGTCGTGCGCGGCGAAGCGGCTGCGCAGGCCGCCACGCCAGTCTCGCCAGTGCCGTTGGGCAAGGCGCAGCTGCAGGCGCCAGGGGGCGGGGATCAGCTGCCTCATGGCTTGCGCAATTGCACGAGCAGATAGGAGGCCAGCGGCATGAGGCGGCTGCGGCACAGCAGGCTGTCGATCCAGCGCAACGGTGCGCGCAGGCGTGCCGGCAGGCGGTGCACCGGCAGCATCAGCACCGCGGCGCGGGCGGCGAGTTGCCAGCCCGGCCCCGCGGCCGCGCGGATCTCGTCAAAGCTGAGCGACGTCGCCCCATGCCAGCCGGCAGGCTGCTGGCGCAGCAGGCGCCTGCGGGTGGCGGACGGCACATCGAACACCAGCATGCCGCCCGGGCGCAGCACGCGCCGGCATTCGCTCAACACCTGCGCCTGCTTGGGCCGGCTCAGGTGCATGAAGAAGTGCAGTGAAAAGATCGCGTCCAGGCTGGCGTCCTCGAACGGCAGCGCCGTGGCCGAGCCTTGGATGACCGGCCGATCAGGCGCGTGGGCGCGGGCCTGGTTGAGCATCCCGGCGCTTGCATCGACGCCAACGCTGGCAAAGCCGAGCAGTCGGCCCGTGCCGCAGGCCAGATCGAGCACCTGCGCGCCGGGCGCGGCCGGCAACCAGCGCTGCAGGATGGCCCGCTCCTGGGCGTCGAGATAGCGGCCGTAGCTGTTGCCGAAACGGCTGGCGTCGTAGCCGGTGGCGATGCCGTCGTAGTAGGCGTGGAGGGCCTGTTCTTCGCTGTCGTTGCAAGTCAAAGGCTGCGGGGTCAAAGGGCCCTCGGGGGTAGACGAGACGCCGCGCAGCTTACTGGTGCGAGGCGTCCACGGCCCCGGAGACTTTCTTCCGCTGGCCGGTCAGCCGCCCGGCATCGAAAACCGCTGGCCGACACCGATCGGGTGCGCCAGCATCAGCGTGGCCGCGCCGACGCGCTTGCCGCCCGGGCGCTGCAGCTCCGTGAGCCGCAGGGCACCTGCACCGCAGGCCACCACCGGGCCTGCGCCATCCACCGCGACAACGCAGCCCGGCTCGCCTGCGCCCGGCGCCAGCTCGGCCCGCCAGACTTTGAGCGCCTCGTCGCCCAGCGTCGCGATGCCGCCCGGGAAGGGGTCGAAGGCGCGCAGGCGGCGCTCGATCTCCGCGGCGGGCCGGGTCCAATCGATGGCACTTTCGGCCTTGTCGATCTTGTGGGCGTAGGTGATGCCCTCGGCGGGCTGGGGCGTCGGCGGCAGGCTGGCGGCCTGCAGGGCCTCGACGATCAGGCGGCCGCCCATCTCAGCCAGCCGGTCATGCAGGACCGCGGTCGTGTCGTCAGCGCGGATGACCTCGCGGCCGATCAGCAGCATGTCGCCGGTGTCCAGGCCCGCGTCCATCTGCATGATGGTGATGCCGGTCTCGGCGTCGCCGGCCTCGATGGCGCGGTGGATGGGCGCCGCGCCACGCCAGCGCGGCAGCAGCGAGGCGTGGATGTTTAGGCAGCCACGGCGGGGCAGGTCCAGCACCCATTGCGGCAGGATCAATCCGTAGGCGGCGACGACCATCACGTCGGCATCCGCCGCCAGCAGTGCCTCGCGGGCCGCGGCCGCGTCGGCGGCGTACTTGCCGTCCAGCTTGAGGCCCTGCGGCTGGGCGACCGGGATGCCGGCGGCCAGGGCGCGCTGCTTTACCGCCGATGCCTGCAGCTTCATGCCCCGCCCCGCCGGGCGGTCCGGCTGGGTCAGCACCAGCGGGACGGTGAAGCCGGCGCGCAAAAGCGCGTCCAGCGCGACGGCGGCGAACTCGGGCGTGCCCGCAAAAACAACGCGCATCAGAACCTCTGGTTGCGCTTCTTCGCCTCGGCCTCGTCCTCGCGCGTCTTCTTGATCATCTTGGTCTTGATGCGGTCGCGCTTGAGCGGGCTCAGGTATTCGACGAACACCTTGCCCATCAGGTGGTCCATCTCGTGCTGCACGCAGACGGCCAGCAGGCCCTCGGCGTCGAACTCGTAGACCTCGCCGTCGCGATTGGTGGCGCGCACGGTGACCTGGGCGTGGCGGGGCACCTTGTCGTAGATCTGCGGCACCGAGAGGCAGCCCTCCTCGCCGTCGACCCAGCCATCGCTGACCTTGACCAGCTCCGGGTTGATCAGCACGCGCGGCGTGTCGCGGTCCTGCGAGGTGTCGATGACGATGACGCGTTCGTGCACGTCGACCTGGGTCGCCGCCAGGCCCACGCCATCGGCGGCATACATGGTCTCCAGCATGTCGTCGACGAGCCGGCGGATGCGCTCATCGACCGCAGCCACGGGCTTGGCGACGGTGTGCAGGCGCGGATCGGGATAGCGAAGGATGTCGAGTTGGGCCATGAGATGTGGGTCGGCGGCCACGCCTTGTGCTTTGTAAGCACTCGCAAGCGGGGGCCGGCCAGGTTGAATGCGGGCAGAATCGCCTGGATTTTCGCCGATCCGGCAATCCCCTCGGAGACCGCGCCCGATGCCCGCTGCACGACCCGCCCATCTTCCCGTCCTTGCGGCCTGCCTTGCCCTCGCAATGACGTCGGCCTGGGCCCAGACCAGCCAACTGCCCATCACGCCAGAGCAGCGCCGCGTGGCCGACCAGGTCGCCAGCGCCGGCGTGCCGCTTTCCGAGCTGGCACCCAATGCGCCGGACAGCCACACGGTCAAGGCCGGCGACACGCTGTGGGACATCTCCCAGCTCTTCCTGAAGAGCCCCTGGCGCTGGCCCGAACTCTGGGGCATGAACCGCGACCAGATCCGCAACCCCCACCTGATCTACCCCGGCCAAGTGCTGCTGCTCGTCAAGGTCGACGGCCGCGCGCGGCTGCAACTGGCACAGGGCATCAGCGGTGGAACGGCAGGCGACACCGTCAAGCTGCGTCCGCAGATGCGCATTGCGGCGCTGGACAGCGACCCCATTTCGGCCATCCCGCTGCACCTGATCCAGCCCTTCCTGACCGACGCCGTCGTCTTCGAGACCGACCAGCTGGCAACCGCGCCTCGCATCGTCGCCGCCCAGGAAGGCCATGTGCTGCTGGGCAGGGGTGACCTGGCCTACGCCCGCGGCGACTTCGCCAGCGCGACGGATTTCCGCATCTTCCGCACCGCACGCACGCTGCGCGATCCGACCACCAAGGAAGTCCTGGGTTACGAGGCGCCCTACGTCGGCACGGCGGAGCTGATCCGCCCCGGCGAGAACCGCGCGGTGGCCGACGGCAAGACCGAGATCGTGCCGGCGACCGTGCAGATCCAGCTGGCCAAGCAGGAAGTCGGCATCGGCGACCGCCTGGCCCCCACGCCGCCGCGCAACCTCGAACGCTACGTGCCGCACGCCCCGGACAAGGCCATGGCGGGTCAGATCGCGGCCATCTACGGTGAAGCACTGAACGCGGGCCAGAACCAGATCGTCGCGCTGAACCGCGGCAAGCGCGACGGCGTCGAGCGCGGCCATGTGCTGGCGCTGTGGCGCGACGGCGAAGTCGTCATGGACAAGACGCAGGAGAAGGCCCAGCCCATCAAGCTGCCGGACGAACGCCACGGCGTGCTCTTCGTCTTCGAGGTCTATGAGCGCGTGTCCTATGCCTTGATCATCTCGGTCAAGGAACCGGTCAGGCCGGGCGACCGCTTCACCCAGCCCTGAAGGTCGACGCCGATGCTCTCGTCAGCCGAGCTGGCCGCCTGGCTGCGGCTGACCGAGTGCGTGGGCCCTGGTGCCGCACGGCGCCTGCTGGCCATGGCGGGCAGCCCGCAAGCCGTCTTTGAACTGCCCGCTGCTGCGCTGGACCAAGCCCTGCCGGGCAAGCAGCGCGAAGCCTTCAGCCGGCCGCCCGAGCACCTGGACGAGCTGATTGCCAACGCCAAGACCTGGTTGGCCGAGCCCGGCCATGGCCTGCTCGTGCTCGGCGATGCCGACTACCCGCCGCGCCTGCTGGCCACCGCCGACCCGCCGCTGCTGCTGTGGCTGCAGGGCCGGCGCGAGCTGCTGTCGGCCCCGTCCATCGCCATCGTCGGCAGCCGCAGCCCGACGGCCCAGGGCGGCGACAACGCCCGCGCCTTCGCCCGGGCGCTGGCCCGCGCCGGGTATGCCGTCGTTTCCGGCCTGGCACTGGGCGTGGACGCCGCAGCCCATGAAGGCGCGCTGGACGCCGGCGGCGCCACCATCGCCGTCGTCGGCACCGGGCTGGACCAGGTCTACCCTCGGCGCAACGCCGGCCTTGCGGCCCGGCTGCTGGCCGGCGGCGGCCTGATCGTCAGCGAATACGCACTGGGCATGCCGGTGCTGCCCGCCAATTTCCCCAAGCGCAACCGCATCATTGCTGGGTTGAGCCAGGGTTGCCTGGTGGTCGAGGCGGCCGTGCAGTCGGGCTCGCTGATCACCGCCCGGATGGCCGTCGAGGCCGGGCGCGAGGTGTTTGCCATTCCCGGCTCCATCCACTCGCCACAGGCTCGCGGCTGCCATGTGCTGATCCGCCAGGGCGCCAAGCTCGTCGAAACGGCCGAGGACGTGTTGGAGGAGCTGCCCCCTCTGGGTGATGCGCCTGCGGCGCCCGAAGCGGCCGGAGAAACCCCGCATGAGCAGCAGGCCCTGCTCGACGTGATGGGCTTCGACCCCGTCAGCCTGGATGCCCTGATGGCCCGCAGCGGCTGGCCGGCGGCCGAGCTGAGCGCGGCCCTGCTGGAGCTGGAACTCGACGGCCATGTCGCGCGGCTGGCAGGCCAGATTTTCCAGCGCCGCAGGCTGGGATAACGAGCTTAACCGCGGATATCAGAGCCCGATCCGAGGGGTTATTCGCGTCCGGTGGCCGCCAGACCCTGGGCTATCATCCCCTCACAATGTTCGATGTCCTGGTTTATCTCTACGAGACCTATTGGCGCCCGGACGCCTGCCCCGACCATGTGCAGCTTGCCCGCAAGCTGACGGCGGTGGGCTTCGAAAACGACGAGATCCAGGAGGCGCTGTCCTGGCTCGACGGTCTGGCCGTGGCTGGCGAGTCCTACCAGGGCGAGCAGAGCGCGGACGCGATGCGGGTGTATTCGCCCGCCGAGATCGAACACCTGGGCGAAGCCTCCGTCGGCTTCGTCAGCTTCCTGGAATCCGCTGGCGTGCTGCCCGGGCCGATGCGCGAGATGGTCATCGACCGCGCCATGGCCATTCCCGGCGCCCCCATGGACCTGGAAGACCTGAAGATCATCGTGCTGATGGTGTTCTGGAGCCTGGGCGAGGAGCCCGATGCGCTGATCCTGGACGAACTTTTCGTCGCGCCGGAAGACCGGTTGATTCACTGACCCATCGGTCCTAAAAGAAAAACGGCGCCTGAGGCGCCGTTTTCACTTGAGCAGCTGCTCCGGATCGGCATCCAGCTTGGCCAGCGCCTTGCGCGTGGCCTGCACGGTCAGGGCCTCGTCCTGGGCCGGCAGCAGCAGGCCAGCCTGCAGGAAGGCGGCCATGCGGTTCAGCGAGAACAGCACGCCACGGCCCTTGGGCGTGACGAACAGCGCCAGCTGCTTGCGCAGGCCGCGCCAGGCCAGCTGCACCTGCTCGTTGCGGCCGCGGTAGTCCAGCATGAACCAGCCGCCCACCTGCAGCTCGCGCGCCCAGGCGACCATGGCCGGCGTCGGCGCTGAACCGCCTTCGGCCACGACCTCCATGCCCTCGGACTCGTGGCCGGACAGGTCGCGCACCAGCATCTCGTCGACATGGCTGTCGCCACCCTCTATGTCCTCGGGCAGCATGGCTTCCAGCGTTTCGAGCTGGTCCATCAGTTCGTCCAGGCGCTCGCGCGGGATGGCCGCCGTCTTGGCCGTGAAGGCCGCAGCCAGCGCGTTGTTCAGCAAGCGCACGTGGTCATCCTGCTTGTCGGCGGCCAGGCCGGCATGGCTCATGCCGTCGCGCAGCGTCTTGAGCAGCGGCGGCAGGCGGCGGATGACGTCGGCACGTTCCTCACGCGAGGCCTTGGAGCTGGCCGACCAGATCAGGTCAGCAGCGGCGCGCTTCATGGCCTTGGTCACGTCGGACTGGGCACCCACGCGCACCGCCGTGACGGCCAGCACGTCCGCCCAGACGTGAAAGAGGAAGTCGCGCACACCGTCCTGCACCGGCACCTCGGACAGCATCTTGCGCAGCTCGATGGTGTACTGGATGGCCAGCGTCTCGCGCTGCTCGACCTGCTGCGCCAGCGAGACGCCCCGCTTGGAGGCCTGGTTCTCGTTCTCGAAGTAGTGGTCGAGGAATTTCTCGAACTCGGTCAGCACGGTCGAAAAGACTCGCCGGCCGGTATCCGGATAGGCCTCGACGACCTGCACGACACGCTTGATCTCGCGCTCCAGCGCATCGCTGCTGGCGCGCTCGGCACCGGGGCCGCTGTTGTGGGCCGTGTTGAAACCCATCACGCAGGCGCCCATGCGGTCGATGAGGCGGCGCGCCGGGTGGTCGGCGGCGGCGAAGAAGTCGGGCTCGCTGACGGCCACGCGCAGCACCGGCATCTGCAGGCGCGCGAACCAGACGCGCACCGTGGCCGGGATGCGCTCCTCGGTCAGGATGCTCTGGAACATCATCGCGACGATCTCGATAGTCGCGCGCTCGGCCGGGTTGTTGGCCGCCTGCTTCAGGACCTGCTTGAAGGCCTGGTTGCGCGCGCCAATCTCCTCCAGCGCCCGCGGTGCGCTCGCGCCTGGGCCGCTGCCGCTGGTCTCGGCGCTGCCGCCCGGGCGGCGCTGCAAAGACTCCTGGGCATGCTTGATGGCCCCCATCAAGCGTGGTGAAGCGGCGATCTGGGGAGCGTCAGCCAGCGAGGGCTTGGCGCCACCCGCCGCAGGCGCCTCGGCCGCCACTTGACCAGCACCGCCGGACTGACCCGGCGTTAAATCAGCCAGGCTGGGCTTGCCGCCGCCCGGGCGGGCAGGCACCTGGCTCTTGGTGACCGGAAAGCCCGGCACATGGCGGGCCAGCACGCGCTGCAGCTGGGCCATCACCTCGTCGGCCTGGCTGCTGGGCCTGCTGCGTACTGGCGCGGTGCCGGCTGCGGAGCCCGCGGCCATGGGCACGGGGCCGGAGCTGACAGGCGGCTGCGCCGGTGCTGGCGGCACGCCGCTGGCGGCGGCTGTCGCCGCCACCGCGGCCTGGGCGGTACGGCGGATGAAGGGCCGCAGGTCGACCTCGGGCAGCACCTTCTGGGCGATCAACCAGCGGTTGGTCTCGTGATAAGCCTCGCTGATGAGCTGGGCGAACTCCTCGTGCAGCTCGTGGTGCAGCAGCTGCCAGACGGTGGCGTCAAGGCTGACACGGCCCCAGGCATCGAGCGCGATGCGGGCGATGACGTGGGCACGCAGCAGGTCCAGCGGCGCCAGGTCCTCATGAGCTTCAAGCGCCTGCATGCGGGTGCGCAGGTCGGTGAATTCCCAGGTGGCCCGGTCCATCATGACCAAGGCCAGGCGGGAGCTGGTGATCTCGCGCTCGATGGTCGAGTCGTCCACCAGACTCATCTTGACCGACTGGGCCGGAACCGTCGCCTCGTGCTCGCGGGCGTTGTCGGAGACCCCGTGCATGGCCGCATGGCGCAGTGCCGCGACGACGGCCATCTGCCAGTTGGGGCCGGACTTCTGCCAGGCCTGCACCGCGTCGCGCCGCGCCATCATGACCGCATGCGGCGCGCCCTGAACCAGCAGGTTGCCGGCCCCCTGGCCCACCGCGGCAACCAAGGGCGTCATACCCCGCACCAGGGCTTCGAGGTAGACGCGCCGTGCCTGCGTGGCCAGGGCCTGGTTGCGGGCAGCGGTCATGGAGCGTGGGGGGCGACTCGGCGTGGTTGCGGGCTTCGCTTCACTCTACACGACGGCCCCGGAATTCGGGTCGTTGGGGTCGTCACGATTCACGGCGGTCTTGATCAGGTCTTCGCGCTTGACGCCCAGCCACATCGCGATGGCCGCGGCGACGAACACCGACGAGTAGATGCCGAACAAGATGCCGATGGTCAGCGCGACGGCGAAGTAGTGCAGCGTCGGGCCACCGAACAGCAGCATGGACACCACCATCAACTGCGTGCAGCCGTGGGTGATGATGGTGCGGCTCATCGTCGACGTGATCGCGTGGTCGATCACCTCGTGGGTGTTCATCTTGCGGAACCTGCGGAAGGCCTCGCGCACCCGGTCGAAGATGACCACGGACTCGTTGACCGAGTAGCCCAGCACCGCCAGGATGGCCGCCAGCACCGCCAGCGAAAACTCCCACTGGAAGAAGGCGAAGAAGCCCAGGATGATGACTACGTCGTGCAGGTTGGCGATGATGCCGGCCAGCGCGAACTTCCACTCAAACCGGATGGCCAGGTAGATCATGATGCCGACCACCGTCGCGGCCAGTGCCTTGGCGGCGTCCTGGGCCAGCTCGGCGCCGACGGCCGGGCCGACGACCTCGGAGCGCGACAGCTTGATCGGTTCGGCGCCATCGGCCTTCTTGCAGATCTGCTTGCTGACCTGCTCGCCCTGAGGCGTGACCTGCTGGATCTGGCTGATCGTGCCGCTCTCGGCGGTGCACAGCTCGGTGAAGACCTTGCCGACCAGCTCGGTCTGCTTGATGTCGCCGCGCACAGGCAGGCGAATCATCACGTCGCGCGAGGAACCGAAGTTTTGCACCTGGACTTCGCCGAAGCCCATGTGTTCGACGGTGAGGCGGGTCTTCTCGATCTCGGCCGCCTGCGGGTAGGCCACCTCGATGACGGTGCCGCCGGTGAACTCGATGGAGAAATGCAGGCCACGCGTGACCAGGAAGAACACGGCGGCTGCGAAGGTGATGAAGGAGATCGCGTTGAAGATCAACGCGTGCTTCATCAGCGGCAGGTCGCGCTTGATGCGAAAGAGTTCCATGTCGTCTTCTCTTTAAGCCTTGGCGGCCACGTCGGTGGTTTCGGCTTCGGGCTTGTCAGCTTCTGGCTTCCAGATCTGCCCGATCGACACGCTCTTGAGCTTCTTCTGGCGGCCGTACCAGAGGTTCACAAGGCCGCGCGAGAACACGACGGACGAGAACATCGAGGTCAGGATGCCCAGGCAGTGCACGACGGCAAAGCCCTTGATGGGGCCGGAGCCGAACACCAGCAGCGAGACGCCGGCGATCAACGTTGTCACGTTGGAGTCCAGGATGGTGGCCCAGGCGCGCTCGTAGCCGAGGCGGATGGCCTGCTGGGGCGATTCGCCGCCGCGCAATTCCTCGCGCACGCGCTCGTTGATCAGCACGTTGGAGTCGATGGCCATGCCCAGCACCAGCGCGATGGCGGCGATACCCGGCAGCGAGAGCGTCGCCTGCATCATCGACAGCGCCGCAATCAGCAGCAGCAGATTGAAGCCCAGCGCCAGCGACGAGAACACGCCGAACAGCAGGTAGTACACGCACATGAAGGCGGCCACCGCGGCAAAGCCCCAGGTGACGCTGGCAATGCCCTTCTCGATGTTTTCCTTGCCCAGGCTGGGGCCGATGGTCTTCTCTTCGATGATTTCCATCGGCGCGGCCAGCGAGCCGGCGCGCAGCAGCAGGGCCGTGTCGCTGGCTTCCTGCGTCGTCATCGCGCCCGAGATCTTGATGCGGCCACCGCTGAGTTCGCTGCGGATGACCGGCGCCGTGACAACCTCGCCCTTGCCCTTCTCGAACAGGATGATGGCCATGCGCTTGCCGACGTTCTCGCGCGACAGGTCCTTCATGATGCGGGCGCCCTTGGCGTCCAGCGTCAGGTCCACGGAGGGCGAGTGGTTTTCGTCGAAGCCCGGCTGAGCGTCGACGAGGGCGTCGCCCGTCAGCACGACCGTGCGCTTGACGATGATGGGGCCGAAGCCGCGGTCGATGAAGCGCTCGGTGCCGAAGGGCACGGGGCCATTGCCCTTCAGCGCTTCCAGCGACTCGGCGCCGTCGTCCACCATCCGCAGTTCCAGCGTGGCGGTGCGGCCGATGATGTCCTTGGCCTTGGCGGTGTCCTGCACGCCAGGCAGCTGCACGACAACGCGGTCCAGGCCCTGCTGCTGGATGACCGGCTCGGCCACGCCCAGCTCGTTGACGCGGTTGTGCAGCGTCGTGATGTTCTGCTTGAGCGCGGCGTCCTGCACGGCCACCTGGGCCTTGGGATTCAGGTTGCCGGTCAGGCTCAGCTCGCTGCCCTCGCCCTGCGGCGTCCAGATGACATCAGGCAGCTGGTTGCTCAGCAGGTTGAACGCGGCGGTGCGCTGTTCGGCGTCACGGAAGGCGATGACGACCGTGTTGCCGTCGCGGCTGATGCCGGCATGGCGGATGTTCTTGTCGCGCAGCATGGTGCGCGAATCGCCGGTCAGCGCCTCGGCCTTCTTCGTCAGCGCCGCCTTCATGTCCACCTGCATCAGGAAGTGCACGCCGCCGCGCAGGTCCAGGCCCAGGTACATCGGGTTGGCGTGCAGGCTGGTCAGCCACTGCGGCGAACGCGACAGCAGGTTCAGCGCCACGATGTAGGTCGGCTCGGCCGGATCGGGGTTCAGCGCCTTGCTGATCGCGTCCTTGGCCTTGAGCTGCGTGTCGGTGTCGCCAAAGCGCGCCTTGACCGAGTTGCCGTCGAACTGCACGAAGTCCGCCTGGACGCCGGCTTCCTTCAGCACGGCCTCGATGCGGGTGGTCATCGCGGTGTCGACCTTGACGGTCACCTTGGCACTCGACACCTGCACCGCCGGCGCTTCGCCGAACAGGTTGGGCAGGGTGTAGAGAGTGCCGATCAGCAGCGCGACGAGCAGGATCGCGTACTTCCAGAGCGGATAGCGGTTCATGAGACTTCCTTGTCAGCGCCTGAGCGGCGTGGTCAGCGCCCCGGGAGGTGGCGCCACGCCGGCTTACTTCAAGCTGCCCTTAGGGAGAACCTGGGTGACGGCGCTGCGCTGGATCTGCAGCTCGACGCCATTGGCGACTTCGAGGTGGATGAAGTTGTCGCCCAGCTTGGCAACCTTGCCGATGATGCCGCCGGCGGTGACGACCTCGTCGCCCTTCTGCACCGCTTCGATCATGGCCTTGTGCTCCTTCTGGCGCTTCATCTGCGGCCGGATCATGACGAAATAGAGCACCACGAACATCAGCACCAGGGGCAGCATGCCGAGGAGGCCGTTCTCGGGACTGGCAGCCGGGGCGGCCTGGGCGTAGGCGTTGGAGATGAACACGTTGAATTCCTAGGTGGGAAGGGCCGCGACAAACCGCAGGACAACCTTGAATTCTAGTGCGGCCGCCTGAATGGCCTGCGCCGGCCCTGCAAGGGGTGCTCAGAGGGCGCCGCGTCCTGCTAATCTGCGCCGCCATCGAACTGCCGCGGAGCCCCCCCTTGCCGATCAGGACCCTGACCGACCGACTGAGCCTGCGCCGACTGCTGACGCTGCCCTACGTCGTGTTGGTGCTGGCCCTGGTGCTGCTGATGGGCACCCTATCCTGGCGCGCCGGGCGCGACACGGTGGGCACCTTGTCCGGCCAGCTGCTCGTGGAGGCGGTGAGCCGCCTTGCGGTGTCCCTGGAGCGCCACGTCGGCGGCGCAGACGCGGTGCTGGAAGCCGCCTTCCCCACCGGCCTGCCGGCCCCCGACAGCGTCAGCCGCGAGCTGGCCACGCTGCGCACCCGCTTCTGGCTGGCCACCTCGGTGCATCGCGACCCGAACAACTACGTTTACTACGGCGACCGCCACGGCCATTTCCTCGGCCTGTGGCGCTTCTCTGAACTGGAAGCCGAACTGCGCACGCGCACCGAGGGCGTCGGGCCGCGCACCCTCTACCGGCTCAGCGGCATCACCGGCGACCTGCGGGCGCCGGTCATCGAGGACAAGGTCTTCGAGCCGCGCGAGCGCCCCTGGTACCAGGCCGCACTGTCCAACCCGGCGCCCCTGAGCTGGACGCCGGTCTACATCGACTTCAAGACGCTGGACCTCGTCGTGACGCGCACCAAGCGCGTCGGCAACGACGTTGGCGAACCCGAGGGCGTGGCGGCGACCGACTTGCCGCTCAAGCAGGTCAACGCGCTGCTGCAGCGCCTGGCCTTGACCGAGAACGCCGTTGCCATGGTGGTGGAGGCCGATGGTCAACTCATTGGCGTGTCGCGCGGTGCGCACATGAAGACGCGGACTGTCGGCCAGCACGAGCGGCTGAACGCCGCCGAGAGCCCCGACGCGCTCGTGGCGGCCGCCTTCGACGCGGTGCGCCAGCGCACGACCTCCGGCCCCGAGTCCCTGGGCACGGCGCCGCGCACCGACAGCTTCAGCGATGCCGAGGGCCGCGTCGTGCAGCTCGGCTATGCCCGCGTCGACCCGGCGCTGGGACTGAACTGGCTCATCATCGTCGCCGTGCCGCGGGCCGATTTCCTCGCCGGCGTGCAGCGCAACTTCGTGCAGGCCGCCATGCTGGCCGGCCTGGGCGTCATCGTCGCGCTGGGCCTGGGCTGGGCCGTGCTCGGCGTCGTCACGCGCGAACTGCGCGAGCTGGCCGAGGCGGCCCGCCGCGTCGGCGACGGCGTGCTGGACGAGCCCCCCGAGGTGCACCGCACCGACGAGCTCGGCGAGCTGGCGCGCAGCTTTGCCGACATGCAGCGGCGCCTGCTGACCGACCAGCTGACGGGCCTGTCCAACCGCGGCGCCATCCTGCGCCGCATCGAGGACCGCATCCTGCAGCAGCGCCGCCGCGGCGACCGCTGGCCCTTCGCCGTCATGTTCGTCGACCTGGCGCGCATCAAGGAGATCAACAAGCGCTTCGGCCACGGCATCGGCGACGCGGTGCTCAAGGAGACGGGGCAGCGCCTGCGCGCCAGCGTACGCATCGGCGACATCGTGGCCCGCTACGCCGGCGACGAGTTCGTGCTGCTGCTGGACTCGGTTGAGAACCGAGCCGATGCCGAGGCCGCGCGCGACCACCTCGAAGCCGCCCTGCGCGCGCCGCCAGAAGCGCTGGCCGGCATCGCGCCTGCCGATTTCGTCGTTGGCACCAGCTTCGGCATCGCCCTCTACCCCGACGACGGCCAGGACACCGAAGGCCTGCTGCGGCATGCCGACGCCGACATGTACGCCCGCAGGCAGCAGACCCTACCCACCGATGCCTCCAAGCCCTGACTCCGGCATTGACCTCTCGGCGCTGCGCCGCCACGCGGTGGCGCGCAGCCTGTTCACCCCGACCACCCTGCTGAAGGCCGTCGAGAAGCTCGGCGGCTTCGTGCAGGCCGACCCGCTGCGCGCCCCGGCCAGGGCGCAGGACCTGACGCTGCGCCACCGCGTCAAGGGCTACCAGGCCGGCGACCTGGAGCGCCGCTACCCGCGCCTGCCGCTGCAGGAAGACTTCTTCATCAACTACGGCTTCGTCACGCCCGAGCTGCGCGCGCTGATGCACCCACGCACCACGCGCCGCGTCTGGGACAAGCCGCGCTGGAAGCTGGCCAACGCCGTGCTGGCCGAGGTCGAGCGCCTGGGCGAGGCCCACCCGGCCGACGTCGACGCGGCGCTGGGTCACGGCCCGGTGAAGAACTGGTTCGGCGGTAACAGCCGGCTCTCCACCGAGTTGCTGGACGGCCTGCACTACCGAGGCCACCTCGACGTCGTGCGGCGTGACAGCGGCACGCGGGTCTACCGCCTGGGGCCGACCTGGGAAGCCCACCCCGACCCGCAGACCGCGATGGACGCGATGGCCGATGTGCTGGTGCGCAAATACGCGCCGCTGCCGGCCGGCAGCCTGTCCACCTTGATCAGCATGCTGTTCAATGCCTCCCACCAATGGCATGAGCTGCGCAAACCCACCTTCGCCCGCGCCAAGGAGAGGCTGGCCCATGCCAAGGTCGACGGTGTCGACTGGTACTGGCCCGCCGACGAAGACCCGACGCGCGGCTGGCGCATTCCGAGCCAGGTGCGGCTGCTGGCGCCCTTCGACCCCGTCGTCTGGGATCGCCGCCGCTTCGAGCTGCTGTGGGGCTGGGCCTATCGCTTCGAGGCCTACACGCCGGCGGCCAAGCGGGTACGCGGCCATTACGCGCTGCCCTTGCTGTGGCGCGACCAGGTCATTGGCTGGGCCAATGCGGGCGTGAAGAGTGGGCGGCTGAAGGTGGACTGCGGCTATGTGGCCGGCAAGGCGCCGCGCGATGCCGGTTTCAAGGCGGCGCTGGAGGAGGAGCGGGAGAGGCTCGCGACGTTCCTGGGCGTGGAAGCGGGTTGAGGCAAGAGACTCCACCCACCGTCTGATCGAGGAGGCTCCCGTGCAAACAGACAACCAGCGCAAGAGTTGGCAACACCTGTTCCTGCTGATCCTCTTTCTGCTCAGCCTGTACTACTTTTACAGGGCGGTGAACTATCGCTTTGGCACTCCTGGACGCATGGGGCCGCCCAATCCGATCGCACCGGCGTGGTACTACGTCCATGCCCTCGTCGCGGTCCCCATGTTGCTGGTGGCTCCATTGCAGCTGACCTCCGAGCTCCGCAACCGCATGCCGGCTCTTCATCGAGTGCTTGGCAGGGCGTATGTGTGCTGCGCCATCGTCGCGGCGCCGACAGCCATCTATATGGGTGTCGCCGGCCCCTATGAAGGCTCGCGCCTGTCGATTGCCCTGACCGGCGTGCTCTGGCTGTTCTTTACGCTGTCGGCATGGCGCCTGGCGGTAGCAAGGAACTTCGTGGCTCATCGCGCGTTCATGATTCGCAGCTACGCCATGGCGCTCGTCCTGGTATGGCTGAGACTCATGTACGACCTCCAGGACGTCCTGTTCTTCTATGTCAAGAACGAGGACTTGCGCGATGCAACGCGCGAATGGGCCTCCTGGATAGTCCCTCTGCTGGCCGTCGAAATATTCCTGTCCTGGCTGCCCCAGCTCCGCGGTCGCAAGAACCGATAAGTCCAAATGCATCGCTCATCCATGCCCAGGATCACATCCACCCCGACCACCGCCGGAATCCTCGCCATGCGCCGCCTTGCCCCACTGCTGCTTGCTCTGACCCTGAGCCCTCTCGCCCATGCCGACGAAGCCAGCACCACCTCTGCCTTCCAGAAACTGCGCACGAGCCCCTGGCTGCTGCGCCAGTTCATGGCCGAATTCCCCAAGGGCGGCGACCTGCACAACCATCTGGACGGCAGCATCTATGCCGAGAACATCATTCGCTGGTCCGCCGAGGACGGCAAATGCGTGGCGCCCGCCACCGGCCAGATCAGCTTCCCGCCCTGCGACGCGCAGCGCCCGGCCATGAAGGACTACGCGGCCGATTCGGTGAACTACCGCCAGCTCGTCGACGCCTGGTCCGTGCGCAACTACGAGCGCGGGCCGAAGTCCGGCCACGACCAGGTCTTCGACACCTTTGGCCGCTTCATCCCCGGCACGATCGGCCGCGAGGGCGACATGCTGCGCGAGGCCACCAACCGCCGCGGCGCGGAGAACACCGTCTACCTGGAGCTGCTGCAGTCCTGGGGCATGGACAAGGCGCGTGCCATCGCCGCCGCCGAGCCAGGTGCCTTCCGCGCCGACCAGCCGGCCAAGGACTGGGCCGGGCATCCGGTCCTCCAGCGCGTCGTGGCCGACACGCGCACCGAGCTGGACCGCATCGAGAAGCGCTGGCGCGAGCTGGCGCACTGCGGCCAGGCCGAAGCCGAGCCAGGCTGCGGTGTCACGCTGCGCTACCTGGCCCAGGTCATCCGCACCTTCCCGCCGGAGCAGGTCAACGCGCAGATCGCGCTGGCCTTCCTGCTTGTGAAGGCCGACCCACGCTACGTCGGGCTGAATCTCGTCGCGCCCGAGGACGACCCCGGCACGCTGCGCCACTACCGTGAGCAGATGGCCGTCGTCGGCGCCTTGGGCAAGGTCTACCCCGAGGTGGCGGTGAGCCTGCATGCTGGTGAGTTCGGCTTCGGCCTGGTGCCGCCGGAGGACTTCCGCGACCACATCCGCCAGGCCCTGGACGTAGCCGGCGCGCGCCGCATCGGCCATGGCGAGGCCATCGGGCTGGAAACGGGCGCGTTCGACACGCTGCGTGACATGGCCAAGCGCGGCATCGCGGTCGAGATCAACCTGACCAGCAACGCCATCGTGCACGACCTCAAGGGCGATCAGCACCCTTGGCTGCTCTACCGCCAGTTCGGCGTGCCCACGGCGCTGTCGGCCGACGACGAAGGCGTGTTCCGCATCGACCTGACGAACGAGTACCAGCGCGCTGCGGCCACCTACCCGAAGCTGAGCTACCGTGACTTCAAGCAACTGTCGCGCAATGCCCTCCACTACGGCTTCGTCGAGGGCCAGGCCTTGCTGGCCGACACCGGCAGCGGCCGTCTCGTCGCGGCCTGCGCGGGTGAACGATCCACGCCCGAGCCCAAGACCGCGCGCTGCCGCGACTTTCTGTCCACCCACACCAAGGCCCGCCTGCAATGGGACCTGGAAGCGCGCTTTGCCCGCCTCGAGGCCCGGCCTCACTGAATGTTTCTCGACATCGGGCCCCTGCGCCGCAACACCGCCTTTCGCCGCCTCTTCGCCAGCCAGTTCATCTCGGGGCTGGGCACCATGGTCAGCTACGTGGCCGTGCCGTGGCAGCTCTATGAACTGACGCGTTCCAACGCGCAGGTCGGCCTGCTGGGGCTGGTGCAGTTGATCCCCGTCGTCGTCTGCGGCCTGCTGGGCGGTGCGGTAGCGGATCGGGTGGACCGCAAGCGCCTGCTGATCGGTTCCGAGGCGCTGATGGCGCTCTGCCTGGCCGGCCTGTTGATGAATGCGCTGGCCGCCGCACCGAGCGTCCTCGCCATCTACGCGCTGGTGGCCGTGCTGCAGGGCGCGAGCGGCTTTCACCGCCCAGCGCTGGAGGCGCTGACGCAGAAGTTCGCTCGACCCGAGGAGTACGCGGCCGTGGCGGCGCTGTCGTCGGTGCGCGGCACGGTGGGCATGGTCGCCGGGCCGGCGCTTGCCGGGCTGCTGCTGGCCAAATGGGGCGCGGTCGGCGCCTACATCTTCGACTTCGCGAGCTTCATCGTGGCGCTGTTCTTCATCGCCCGCATCCCGCGCGAAGCCATCGGCACGGTCAGCAATCCCGGCGAGCGCCCGCACCTGCTGGCCGACCTGGCCGAAGGCCTGCGCTTTGCATGGGCGCGGCCCGCGCTGATGGGCACCTACATCGTCGACATCGTCGCGATGGCCTTCGCTTTCCCGGTCGCGCTGTTCCCGGCCATGGCTGCGGCGGACGGGCGCACCGAGTCGGTCGGCTGGCTGCTGTCGGCCATGTCGGTGGGCGCGCTGCTCATCGGCCTGTTCAGCGGCTGGACGGGCAAGGTCAGCCGCCATGGCCGCGCCGTCGTCATCGCGGCGGCGGTCTGGGCGCTGGGCATCGTGGCCCTGGGCTTTGCGCCCAGCCTGATGCTGGGCCTGGTGTGCCTCGCCGTGGCGGGCGCGGCAGACATGGTCAGCGGCGTGTTCCGCGGCACGATCTGGAACGAGACGATTCCGAACACGCTGCGCGGGCGGCTGGCGGGCATCGAGATGATCAGCTACCTGACCGGCCCGCTCGTCGGCAACGCGCGGGCCGGCTTCATGGCGGACGCCTGGGGCGTGGCGCCGGCCATCTGGATCGGCGGCGTGATCTGCCTGGTGAGCGTCATCGCGACAGGCTTTTGCCTGCCGCGTTTCTGGGCCTACCGCAGCACGACCGCCGCCGCTTAGACGTTGACCGAACTCATCTGCGCCGCCGGGTAGCGCGTGCCTGCCACGGCGTGCTGGGCGAGCAACGCATCGATGCGTTCACGCCGCCCGTCGTCGAAGTGGATGTGCGAGGCCTGTGCGTTCTCGTCCAGCCGGGTGATGCTGCGCGTGCCGGGGATGGGCACGATGTCCTCGCCCTGGTCCAGCAGCCACGCCAGTGCGAGCTGGGCGGGCGTGTAGCTCCACTCTTCCGCCAGCGCCGCGAGTGCGTCGGCCAGCGCGAGGTTGTGGTCCAGGTTCTCGCCCTGGAAGCGCGGGTGCACGCGGCGGCGGTCGTCCGCAGCGAGCTGGTTGGCCGAGCGGATGGCGCCGGTCAGGAAGCCGCGGCCCAGCGGGCTATAGGGCACCAGCGCGATGCCCAGCTCGCGGCAGGTCGGCAGCACCTCGGCCTCGACGTCGCGGCTCCACAGCGAATACTCGGTCTGCACGGCCGCGATAGGGTGCACGGCGTGGGCGCGGCGGATGGTGGCGGCCGAGGCTTCGGACAGGCCCAGGTGCTTGACCTTGCCCACCTTCACCAGCTCGGCCATCGCGCCGACCGTCTCCTCGATGGGCACGGTCTTGTCGACGCGGTGCTGGTAGTAGAGGTCGATGCGGTCGACGCCCAGCCGCTTCAGGCTCGCGTCGCAGGCCTCGCGCACATAGGCTGGGCTGCCGTCAATGCGCACGGCAGCGCCATCCGGCGCACGCACATGGCCGAACTTGGTGGCGATGACGACCTCGGCGCGGCGCGCGGCCAGCAGTGGCGACAGCAGGCGCTCGTTGGCGCCAATGCCGTACATGTCGGCCGTGTCGAGGAAGTTGATGCCGATGTCCAGCGCGTGGTGCAGCACTCCCAGCGATTGCGCGTCGTCGGCCGGGCCGTAGAAATCGGACATGCCCATGCAGCCCAGGCCGAGGGCCGAGACGTCGGGGCCGTGGGTGCCGAGGCGGCGGCGAGACAGGGGTGAGTGGGTCATGGTGGGCTCCTTGAAGGGATCATCGACGGGATGGCGAGAGCTTAGAAACCGGCGGGGCACTCGCCCAGCACAAAGCTCGGGCATGCTTGCCTGATCCTCCGGCTCAAGGCCCCACGCAGCGTCGGGCCGACGCAAGCCTTTGCACAATCGCCTGCATGTCCACTGACGACGATCTCCAGGCCCTGCGTGAACGCACCGTCGCGCTCGCACTCGCCCGCACGCCCGGCGACGGCCTGCATCAGACGGCTCTCCCCTGGCTGCGCCTGATCCGCGCCAGCGCCCCCGCGCTGCCGGTGCCGGCCATCTACGAACCCGGCCTGGTGCTGGTGCTGCAGGGCCGCAAGCAGGCCACGCTGGGCGAGCGCGTCGTGCACTACGACGCGATGCAATGCCTGATCGTGCCGGTGACGACGCTGCCGCGCGGTCGCGTCGTCGAGGCCAGCCCCGACAAGCCCTACGTCTGCCTGCGGCTGAGCTGCGAGACCCAAGCCCTGGCTGAGCTGCTGCTGGACGGCGACGCACCAGCCGCCGAGAGCGACGCCGGCCTGCAGGTCGCGCCCGTCACCGCGCCGCTGCTGGACGCGGCGCTGCGCCTGCTGCAGCTGCTGGACAGCCCGCAGGACCTGAAGACGCTGGCGCCACTGCTGCAGCGCGAGATCCTCTACCGCGTGCTGACCGGGCCGCTCGGCCCACGGCTGCGCGCGCTGGCCCAGGGCGATGGCGTGGCGCGCCGGCTCAACCGCGTCATCGAGCAGTTGACGAGCCGCTTTGCCGAGCCGCTCTCCATCGACGAGCTCGCCGCGCTGGCGCACATGAGCCCGTCGACGCTGCACCTGCGCTTCAAGCAGCTCACAGCCTTGTCGCCCTTGCAGTTCCAAAAAACATTGCGGCTGCAGCAGGCGCGCCGGCTGATGCTGGGCGACGGGCTGGACGCCGCCAGCGCCGCCCACCGCGTGGGCTACGAGAGCCCATCGCAGTTCAGCCGCGAGTACCGGCGGCTCTTTGGTGCGCCGCCGCGTGAAGACGTCGCACTTCTGCGCGCCACCGCCGCCTGACCAACACATAGAATGGCGGGCTTCCGAGGAGCGTTGCAACCTCAGCACCATTGAGGCCAGGCTCGGAACTTCATCCTGCAACTGCGCTCACCCGCTGGCCCCTGGCCGGGGTGAGTCCTGAACTACCCGGCACAGCACCAGCGGCTTCATTCGCTTGAAGGAGCCCGCATGAGCACCACCGACTACCTCGTCAAAGACCTGTCCCTCGCCGCCTGGGGCCGCAAGGAAATCAAGATCGCCGAGCATGAAATGCCGGCGCTGATGGCCATCCGCAAGGAGCACGCCGAGACCCAGCCGCTCAAGGGCGCGCGCGTCACCGGCTCGCTGCACATGACCATCCAGACGGCCGTGCTCGTCGAGACGCTGCAAGCCCTGGGCGCCGAAGTGCGCTGGGCTTCGTGCAACATCTTCTCGACGCAGGATCACGCCGCCGCTGCGCTGGCCGCCGTCGGCACCCCCGTGTTCGCCTACAAGGGCGAGACGCTGGAAGACTACTGGGACTACACCCACCGCATCTTCGAATTCGCCGGCAAGGGCGAGCCGGGCGAAGGCCCGAACATGATCCTGGACGACGGCGGCGACGCGACGCTGCTGATGCACCTGGGCCAGAAGGCCGAGAAGGATCTGTCCGTGCTGGCCAACCCCGGCAGCGAGGAAGAGCGCATCCTGTTCGCGGCCATCAAGAAGAAGGTTGCCGAAGACGGCACCTGGTACACCCGCAAGAGCGCCGAGATCATCGGCGTGACGGAAGAGACGACGACGGGCGTGCACCGCTTGAAGGAAATGTCGGCCAAGGGCACGCTGCTGTTCCGCGCCATCAACGTGAACGACTCGGTCACGAAGAGCAAGTTCGACAACCTGTACGGCTGCCGTGAATCCCTGGTGGACGGCATCAAGCGCGCGACCGACGTGATGGTGGCCGGCAAGATCGCCGTCGTGGCCGGCTATGGCGACGTGGGCAAGGGCTCGGCCCAAGCGCTGCGTGCGCTGTCGGCCCAGGTCTGGGTGACCGAGATCGACCCCATCTGCGCGCTGCAGGCCGCGATGGAAGGCTACCGCGTCGTGACGATGGAATACGCCGCCGACAAGGCCGACATCTTCGTGACGACGACCGGCAACAAGAACGTCATCCGCCACGAGCACATGGCCGCGATGAAGAACAACGCCATCGTCAGCAACATCGGCCACTTCGACAACGAGATCGACGTCGCGTCGCTCGAGAAGTACGAGTGGGAAGAGATCAAGCCCCAGGTCGACCACGTCATCTTCCCGGACGGCAAGCGCATCATCCTGCTGGCCAAGGGCCGCCTCGTGAACCTAGGCTGCGGCACAGGCCACCCAAGCTACGTGATGAGCAGCTCGTTCGCGAACCAGACCATCGCCCAGATCGAGCTCTACGCGCACAAGGACAACTACGCCGTCGGCCAGGTCTACGTGCTGCCCAAGCACCTGGACGAAAAGGTCGCCCGCCTGCAGCTGACCACGCTGAACGCGCAGCTGACCGAGCTGACCGAAGAGCAGGCCGCGTACATCGGCGTGAACAAGGCCGGGCCGTACAAGCCGGACACCTATCGCTACTGATCAAGAGCCGATGCGCGCAGACCAGATCCTCGTAGGCCAAGGCCTGGCGCCCACGCGCTCGGCCGCGCAGCGCCTGATCCAGAACGGCGCCGCCGAATGGGCCTCGCCCACCGGCTGGGTCGTGCTGAAGAAGGCCGGCGAGGACCTGCCCGAGACGGCGCAGCTGCGCGTCACCGACGACGCCGAGCTGCGCTATGTGTCGCGCGGCGGGCTCAAGTTGGAGGGGGCGCTGGCACGCACCGGCTTCGACGTCCGCACCCACACGGTACTGGACGTCGGCCAGAGCACCGGCGGCTTCACCGACTGCCTGCTGATGCGCGGTGCACGGCATGTCGTCGGCATCGACGTGGGCCACAGCCAGCTGCACCCGCGGCTGCTGGCGGATGCGCGCGTGACGGCGCTGGAAGGCGTGCACGTGCGCGAGCTGGCCGGGCTGCGCTCGCATGCGCCGACGGGCGGCTTCACGCTCATCGTCGGCGACCTGAGCTTCATCTCCATGGTGGGCAGCCTGCCCGAGCTGCTGCCCTGGCTGGAGTCGCACGGCCACCTGCTGGTGCTGATCAAGCCGCAGTTCGAGCTGGGCCCGAAGGCGCTGGACAAGCGCGGTCTCGTCAAGGACGAGGCCGATTACCCCCGCCTGGAAGGCCGCGTGCGCCTGGCCTGCACGGCGCTCGGCCTCAAGGTGCTGGACTATTTCGACAGCCCCATCACCGGCGGTGATGGCAATCGCGAATTCTTTTTGTGGGCCTCCCGATGAGCACCCCTGTTTCGTTCGAATTCTTCCCGCCCAACACGCCGGTCGGCGTCGAGAAACTCAAGACCGTCGTGCAGGAACTGGGCGCGCTGTCGCCGCAGTACTTCAGCGTCACCTACGGCGCCGGCGGCTCCACACGCGACAAGACGCTGTCCGCCGTGATGGACATCGCCGCCGCCGGCTTCGAGGCCGCGCCGCACCTCAGCTGCGTCGGCTCCACGCGCGAGAACATCGCCGAGATCCTTGCCACCTACCGCGCGCAGAACATCCACCGCGTCGTCGCGCTGCGCGGCGACCTGCCCAGCGGCACGGCCACGGCGGGCGAGTTCCGCTACGCGTCGGAGCTGGTCAGCTTCATCCGCGAGACGCAAGGGCCCGACTGGCACATCGAGGTCGCCGCCTATCCCGAGGTGCATCCGCAGCAGCGCTACGCCGCCAAGGACATGCAGCACTTCGCCGACAAGATGCGCGCCGGCGCCGACGGCGCGATCACGCAGTTCTTCTTCAACGCCGACGCCTATTTCCACTTCGTCGACGAGGCGCGCAAGCTGGGCGTCACCCAGCCCATCGTGCCGGGCATCATGCCCTTCCACAACTACGGCCGCATCGCCCAGTTCGCGCAGCGCGACGGCATCGACATCCCGCGCTGGGTGCAGATGAAGATGGAAGGTTTCATGGACGACGCCGCCAGCATCCGCGGCTTCGGCCTGGACGTCATCACCCGCCTGTGCGAACGCCTGATCGACGGCGGCGCGCCGGGCATCCACTTCTACACGCTCAACCAGAGCGCGTTGACGCTGGAACTCTGCAAGCGCCTGGGTCTCGGGCGCTGAGCGGCCGCAGCCGCGCCGTTGCGCGGATGCCCTGCAATCTCGCGCGAGATTGACCCAACACAAAGCCACACCGCCACCGCGGGTAGGGCGGCGCAACCATGTTGCGCTGCATCAAATTCGCCGAAAGACGCACGACGTGGAATGACTCCATCGGGGCCCGCCCCATTCTCAGGAGCCATCCATGTTCAAGAAGATTCCCGTCCTCGTCGCCGTCCTTGCCGCGCTGGCCGCCCCGCTGGCCCAGGCCGACGAAGGCCCGCTGCTGGTGCGCGTGCGCGCCCTGCGCCTGGACTCGGCCAACAAGGACAGCACGGGGCTGGGTCTGTCGATCAACAACAAGACCTTCCCGGAGGTCGACTTCAGCTACTTCATCGCGCCCAACCTCGCGGCCGAGCTGATCCTGACCTATCCGCAGAAGCAGACCCTCTATTCCAACGGCAGCGCCATCGGCTCGCTCAAGCACCTGCCGCCCACGCTGACGCTGCAGTACCACTTCAACCCGACCGGCACCGTGCGCCCCTACGTTGGCGCCGGCGTGAACTACACCCACTTCTCGTCGGTCGAGTTCGCCCCCGCCGTGCAGGCCGCGCTCAAGCCCAGCATCAAGCACAACAGCTTCGGCGTGGCCTGGCAGGCGGGCGCTGACGTCGAGATCACCCAGGGCACCTATCTGAACTTCGACCTGAAGAAGGTCAACCTGGGCACGACGGTCTATTCCAACGGCGCGTCGGCAGGCAAGTTCAAGGTCAACCCGACGCTGGCCAGCGTGGGCCTGGGCTGGCGCTTCTGAACCACGGCGCAAGCCGTCAGCCAGCGAAGGGGCAGCGCCCCGACTGCGGCTCGTTGTCGTCGGGCAGCACGTACTGCTTCCATTCGCGGTTGGCCGGCTCGCCGAAGGCCAGCAGCTCGGGGTGGGCATCCATACCGTCCCAGGCCTGCAGGCGTTCACGCGTCACCCGGCGGGCGGCCTCGCCGGCGTCACTGCCAGCGTCGAGCCCGAAGAAGGCCTGGCGCGGCTGCATCAGCACAACCAGCCCCGGCCCCAGGTTGCGGCTGCGCCGGCGCCGGTAGCTCGGCGCTGCGCAGAAGCAAAAGATCTGGTGGCCACCAAAGGCGAACTCCCAGCGCGGGTCTTCGGGGTCGCTTGGGGCATCGGCCGGCCACGGGCGGGTGTCCTGGGCATGCAGGAACTCGAGCAGCGCCCAGAAGCGCTGGCCATACTCGTCATGCGTCAAGGCCGGATCGTCGGGCGCAAAGAACACGGCGAGATTGCGGCGTTCGAGCGGCTTCGACTCGGCCCGGCGCAGGAACTGGTCCAGCCCCGCCGGCAGCAAGGCCCGCGTCGCGGCATCGGCGAAGGTGTAGTAAAGCGCGCCGCGGCGTGCTGCGGCGGCACCGAGGTAGCAGGGATAGCGCGGGTCAGCCAGCCGCTGCATGAAGCTGCGGTAGCTGGCTGCAAACCAGGCCGGCACCGCGACCGCCGTACCCGCCTGGCTGCCCAGGATCACGCGGTCCGTCACGGCGGCGAGGGTGGAGTCGAGCACGGCATCAACAGACTTCATGCTGGGCCTCCCAGTCGGGGTCGGGCAGCCGCTGCCGGTCGACCTTGCCATGCGGCAACAACGGCGGGCTGTCGATGGGCACGAACAGTGTCGGCACCGAGGGGCCGCTCAAACGTTGTGCGCAGTAGCTGTACAGCGCCGAACAATCGACCTCGGCACCGGGCACCAGCACCAGGTAGGCCACCAGGCGCAACTCGCCTCGGCGGTCGGCCCTGGGCAGCACGAAGGCGCGGTCGACGGCCGGATGGCGCTGCAGCCACAGCTCGACCTCGCGCGGTTCGACCCGGACACCACGAATCTTCAATTGCTCGTCGGCCCGTCCCAGGAACTCGATCAGGCCGTCCTCCCGGTAGCGGGCCAGGTCGCCGGTGCGGTAGAGCTGCCCGCCGCGCTCGGGCCGAAAACGGTCTGGCACGAACCGCGCAGCCGTCAGCTGCGGCTGCTTGAGATAACCACGGGCCACGGCCACGCCACCAATCAGGATTTCGCCCGGCAGCCCTGGCGGCACGACCGCGCCGTCTGCATCGCACAGGTACAGCTGCACATTGGCCATCGGCCGACCCAGTGGAACAGCGGCGCCCGGCGTGGCACCGCGCTCGCACACGAAGCCGGTCACGGAGATCGCCGCCTCGGTCGGCCCGTAGAGATGCAGCAGCGTTGCGTCGAGCGTGTCGAAGAAGCGCTGCTCCAGCCGCGGGCTCAGCACCTCGGCACCGCACATGACCAGCCGCAGGCTGCGGCAGGTTGCGGCCTCGGGCAGGTCGAGAAAGCGCTGCAGCAGCGACGGCACGAAGTGCGTGACGGTCACGCCATGGCGGCCGATCAGGCCGCACAGATAGGCCATGTCGACATGGCGCCCGGGCGCGGCGAGCACCAGCGCCGCCCCGCAGGCCAGGGGCCAGAAGAACTCCTTGATCGACACGTCGAAGCTGAACGGCGTCTTCTGCAGCAGCCGGTCGTGCGCCGCCAGCGCCCAGTGCTTCTGCAGCCACAGGATGTTGTTGACCAGCGAGCGATGCTCGATCAGCGTGCCCTTGGGGCGCCCGGTGGAGCCCGAGGTGTACATGACGCAGGCCAGGTCGGTGGGCGAAGCCGCCACGGGCGCCGCCGCGGCAGGCACGGCTCCATTGGCGTCGAGGTCGACGACCGCGGGGACGCGGCCCGCCAACGCCGCGACGAAGGGCGCCTGTGCCAGAGCCACCACCGGCTCGACGTCGTCGAGAATCATCTGCTGCTGCAGCGGCGGCAGGTTCGGCTCCAGCGGCACGTAGGCACCGCCCGCCTTCAGCACCGCCAGCAGGCCCGTCACCAGCGCGAGCGAGCGCTCGGCCATGACGGGCACCAGCACCCCGGGCCGCACGCCCAACGCCCGCAAACGCGCAGCCAGCGCTTCGGCCCGACGCTCCAGCTCGGCATAGCTGAGCACGGCAGCGTCGCTGACGACGGCCGGCGCGGCAGGGGTCAGCCGCGCCTGTCCCTCGAACAGCTGGTGCAGGGTCTGCTCGTAAGGCAGGTCGGCATCGGTGTCGTTCCAGTCGAACACGGCGCGCCGCCATTCAAGGGTCGTGCACAGGGGCGACTCCCCCGGCATCGCAGCCAATCGCGCCCAATAGCGTCCCAGTCGCTCGACCTCGTCGCGGCTGCTGCGGCGGCTGTCGAAATGCAGGCTCACGTCCAGGCGACCGGCGCCACAGGCGAACTCGCACACCAGGCCCGCACCGCGGCGGCAGTCGGCCGGCAGCGGCCCGGCATCGCCTTCGCGCAGCAGCACGACCGAGTCGAACACGCCAGGGCCAACGGCGCTGGATGCCTCGCGGCGCAGCACGGCCTCGTACAGCGTCTGCATGTCGTCGTCGGCACCGATCTGCAAGGCCAGCAGCGGCCGCCCGCCACGCCGGTCATCCAGCGCGACCCAGACCTCACCCTGCCAGACGCGCCGGCGGCACAGCCTCAGCCAGGCTGCGACCGCCCATGCCCAGCTTTCGGCCGGGCCGAGCGGCAACCGGCACCAGGCGGCCTCGTGGGTCGACGTCATGACGCGCGGGCAAGCAATGCCGCCACGCGGTCATCGATGATCGGTTGGTGGTAGCGGCATTCGTCCGACGTGACCACCGAGCCATGCAGGCGGTGGCGCGGCACGTAGAGCCGGTCGCCGGCCCTCAGGTGCAGCGCCGGGCCATAGCTGGGCCAGAAGTCCATTTCGCCGGACTCGATGACCAGCAGGCGGTCGCTGTCGTGCACATGGGTCGTCGAGCGCTCGCTGCTCGGTTCGACATAGGTTTCCATGTCGACCTGGAACGGCGCCGCGGCGATCACCTCGCCATAGTCGACCGCCAGCTGGCGTTGCCGGCCCAGGTCGTCCGACCATTCGATCTGCAGCGCCAGATCCTGCTCGGCCAGCGCATGGAGTTGGCGCATCGCCTCGAAGCCGCCTCGCAGCTCGGCCTCGGCGGCGGCGTCGCCCGCCATGGCCGTCAGCGCGCGGTCGGCCAGCTGCTGCGCAGCGCCGCCGGCGCCCGGCCACTCGGGCATGCCGGACCGGCCCAGCGCCTGCGGCAGCGCCTCCCGCAAGCGGCTGCCCAGGGCTTCGCTCCACAAGCGGTCGTACAACTGGGCACCGATCACTCGCCAGGGCTGCTGGTGCTGCCGCACCAGGCCATGGGCCAGATTGGCCACCGCCAGCCAGGAGCCCAGGTAGAACTGCCAATAGGCATGGGGCCGCGCGGGCAGGCCCGCCCAGGCCAGCAACGGTTGCGTTGCGGCCTGGGTGGCGGCAGCCGCGGCCGCCAGGGCCGCGCGCAGTAACGCCAGGCGGTCGGTCCAGTCGACACCGCCCTGCTGGCGGCCAAAGGCCAACTCCTTGGACAACATCGGCCCACCCAGCTGGATCAGCAGCATCTGCGCAACCCGCGCCGGGTCGCGGCGATCGCGCAGCAGCCCGGCCGTACCGTCGGCGGTGCGCAGCCGCTGGCTTGCCGCCTCGATGAGCGCGCCGACCGGCGCCGCGCCCGCCTCGCCGGCCAGCCAGCCGAACGCGTACTGCTCCAGGAACGGGCGCACGGCGGCACCGCGAAGGCGGGTCTCATCCGCGTAGAAGCTTGCGCGATCCATCTCCTGCTGCGGCGAACCGACATCGCAGAGAAACGCGCAATCGGCTTCGTGGATGTTGGTCAGCATGCGCTGCGCCATCAACGCGCTGAGCTCGAAGCAGCGCTGGGCCTGCAGCGGCGGATCGAACGGCAGCATGCGCAGATCCTGCGGCCGGACCGGCCGATGGAAGGGGTGCCGGTCGAGGATCAACTCGTGGCCCTCGGCGCTGCGGAAGGCCGGGTTGTCGAGGTAGGCGCGCAGTGCTTCGCGCGGCACCGCAGACGGCGGGATAGCGTCCATGGGAGCCTCCTTCGCCGCCACCCGCGGCCGGGATGTTCTGCCGGCCGGGAAGGCCTCAGAAAGCCTAGTAGGTCCACCCTTTGGCTGCCCCCCCTATTTGCAGGGCGCCGCTTCAGCGCTGCGCATCGAACTGAGGAAACCCGGCGCTGGCCAGCGCGGGCCCGGGGCCGGCGCGTCCGCTCATGTAAATGAGCGCTTAACACGGCCGGGCGCCAGGGCCGGCCCGCAGAATGCCGGCCATCATGAGCCGCCTCCTCCTCGCGCTGGCCGCGCTGTGTGCCTGCGCAGTCAGCGCGGCACAAACGCCGACCGCCCCCGTCAAGCCCGCCGCCGCCGCCAACGCCCCCGCTGCGGCGGCCAGTGGCGCTGGCAACCGGCTTGAGCGCGTGGAGGTCAGCAGCGGCCCCACCGCCAACAGCCGCCGTCGCAACAGCACGGCGAGCAAGATCGTCATCGAGCGCGAGGACCTGGACCGTTATGGCGACACGGTGCTGGGCGACGTGCTGCGCCGCCTGCCCGGCGTCACCATCGGTGGGCGGCCCGGCCGCGGCGGCGACATCCGCATGCGTGGCCTGGGCAGCGGCTTCACGCAGATCCTTGTGGACGGCGAACGTGCGCCGGCCGGCTTCGCAGTGGAAGACCTGCCGCCCGACCAGGTCGAGCGCATCGAGATCTACCGCGCGCCCACCGCCGAGACCGGCGCCCGCGCCATCGCCGGCACCATCAACATCATCCTGCGCGAGCCCCTGCTCAAGGCCAACCACGAGCTGCGCTTCACCCTCGGCCAGGACCGCGGCGAGCCCCAGGCCGACTTCAGCTGGACGCGCAACCTCAAGTGGGGCGGGCCGAACGGCGACGAGTTCGTCGGCGCCGTGTCCACCAACGGTGGCCTGCACCGGCGCTTCAACAACATCGACTCGCACAACCGCGTCGTCGACACCGACACCGGCCAGGTGCTCAACGAGACCGTGCAGCAGGGCACGAGCGTGGGCAACAGCGCCAACCTCAACGGCAACGCCCGCCTGCGCTGGAAGTACAGCGACACGCTGAGCTTCAACCTCTCGCCCTTCTTCGCGCTGTCGCAGAGCGAGGGCCACAGTCAGAACAACGCCGTGGGCTTCACGCGCTTTCGCGACGTCCGCGGCGACAACGACGGCCGCATGCACAACCTGCGGCTCAACCTGTCGGCCAACTACCGGCCCCAGGTGGGCGAGAGCTGGGAGCTGCGCGTGGGGCGCGGCGGCTTCAAGAACACCAGCAACAGCCAGCGCCGCGAGAGCCTGAAGGACGTGGGCGTGGACATGCAGCGCGTGCAGGACGACCACAACGTCACCGACGAGGACCAGACCAGCCTGGGCGCCAAGTGGAGCCTGAAGACCGCCGCGGAGCACCAGTGGGTGACCGGCATCGAAAGCGAGCAGAGCCGCCGCACGCAGGTGCGCCGCACGCTGGTCGACGGCCAGGAGTCGCTCGCGCTGCAGAAGTTCGGCGACACGCTGGGCTCGCGCAACCAGCGCTTTGCGACCTACACGCAGGACGAGTGGAGCCCGAGCAAGATCTGGTCGGTCTATGCCGGCCTGCGCTACGAGCGCATCGAGACGCGCGCTGACGGCAGCGGCCTGATGCCCGACACGCGCAACGTCTCCCAGGTCGCGTCGCCGCTCTTCCACCTGCTGTGGAAGCCCGAGGCCTTCCCGAAAGACCAGGTGCGCCTTAGCCTCACGCGCAGCTACCGCTCGCCCAACCTCAACGACCTGATCGCCCGGCCCACCATCAACGCCACCTACCCCAGCGGCCCCAACCTGCCCACCTACGCCGACCGCGCCGGCAACCCCGACCTCAAGCCCGAACTGGCTACCGGCGTGGACCTGAGCCTGGAGCACTGGCTGCCCACCGGCGGCATCGTGTCGGGCAGCGCCTTCGTGCGCGACATCAAGAGCCTGATCCGCAGCCGGCTGGAACTGGAGACCGTGCCCTGGGACACCTCGCCGCGCTGGGTCAGCCGCCCGCGCAACATGGAAGGCGCCCGCACCATGGGTGTCGAGTTCGAGGTCAAGGCCCGCCTGGATGAAGTCTGGGACGACGCGCCTGCCGAGTGGCAGTTGCTGCTGCTGCGCTTCAACATCGCCGTGTTCGACAGCAAGGTCAAAGGCATCCCTGGCTCCAACGCCCGCCTGGACCAGCAACCCCGCGGCAGCCTGAACTTCGGGCTGGACCACCGCTGGAAGGCGCTGGGCCAGAACTTCGGCAGCGGCTTCAACTTCAACTACGTGCCTGCCAGCCGCGTGCAGCAAACCGAGAACCTGAGGCGCGAGGAGACCGCCCGCCGCCAGTTTGACGCCTACCTGTCCTGGGCCAGCGGCTCGGTGCGCGACGGCATCAACTGGCGCCTGTCGCTGGCCAACCTGGTGCCGCGCGACGCGCAGACAACGTCCGAGGCCGTCTACCTCGACACCGTCACCAGCCACCAGATCGTCACCGACAGCTGGTCGCGCAACAAGACCTTCCGCGTCGTTTCGCTGCGCGCCGATCTGCGGTTCTAGACAATGCGGCCATGACCCGCCGCATCATCTTCTTCTGCATGGGCAACATCTGCCGCAGCCCGACCGCCGAAGGTGTCATGCGAGAGGCTCCTTAGCGCGCCGCGTCGCTGAAAAGGACCGAACGGCCCACGGGTTTAGCAGCTTTGCCGTGGCGCACGCAGTCAGTTCAATCGACGAGTAGGGGCGCCGGTGGCGACGTTGTGGCGGCTAGTCGGGCTGGAGCAATTCGTAGCAAGTGCCCATTTCGCTTGACTATTGCGAAGTCGAAATCCGCGAGTGAGGTCCTGACGCCAACCAAGGGATGGCAGGGGGGCTGAATCTGCCAGATCCTTCGCCCCCGCAGTTGAGTGATGGGACTTCTACTCATGCCCTGGATGTGCGGGATTCCATATTCAGTCGCGCTGATAAATTGAGATCACGCACAAATATCCTGCCAACAAACGTGCGGTCTTGAAACAGGGAGTGAAATGAAACTGATTCGACTTCTAGGCGTTGCGGCGTGGCTCGCTGCCTTGTCCGCGGCTGTGGGTGCTCAAACCTACACGGTCACCAACCTGGGAAGCCTAGGCGGTGGCTATAGCTACGCATACGGCATCAACGCCTCCGGGCAGGTGGTCGGCACGGCCTACACCAGTTCGTACCGCTATCACGCATTCGCCACGGGGTCGAATGGCGTGGGCATGCAGGACCTTTATCCAACAGGTTACGAAGGAGAGGCGTACGACATCAATGACGCCGGGCAGGCTGTTGGCATCCAGAGGCAAACCAGCTACGGCGACCGCGCGTTCATTACCGGCCCCAATCGTGGCGCGGTAACGCTGCTTGGCACCTTGGGTGGGAGTCGGAGCACGGCGTCGGGAATCAACGCCACGGGGCAAGTGGTGGGCTGGGCCGACACGACTGGTGATGCCGCGCAACATGCGTTCATCACAGGCCCCAACGGCGCCGGGATGACGGACCTGGGAACGCTGGGCGGCAAGGACAGCTTCGCCGAAGCCATCAATAGCAAAGGCCAGGTCGTAGGCGGTGCTGAAACGCTCAGCGGTGTGCGACGGGCGTTCATCACCGGAGCGAACGGTGTAGGGATCACCGACCTTGGGACCCTCGGCGGGGTAGGTAGTTTCGCCAGAGACGTGAATGACGCAGGACAGGTCGTCGGGTTTGCAGCCACCGCCGGCGGCTACGCCCACGCGTTCATCACAGGCGCCGATGGAACTGGTATGCGCGACCTGGGCACCCTAGGTGGGTCGTGGAGCGAAGCCAACGGCATCAATTCGAGCGGCCAAGTCGTGGGAAGAAGCCTGGTGAGCGCCGGATATCAACGCGCGTTCGTCACCGGCCCAAATGGAACAGGCCTCGTCGATCTGTCATCCATCCAGCTTCCGATGGGAGACATCCTCGCCGTTGCCATGGCCATCAACGACTCGGGGCAGATCGTCGCCTACTCGGGAGGCGGCTACGCGTTTCTGCTGACCCCTGTCGCAGGGGTTCCGGAGCCGGCGTCCTATGCAGTCCTAATCGCAGGACTGTTTGGGATCGCGGCGGCAGTTCGGCGGAAGGGTGCGCGGCACCAGTCGTCGTTGCAGGTGTGTTGACGAGGCCTGGGCCTCGGTCCACGAGACATGGTCTGACGACCACTCGCAGCCATGGCCGCAACGACGACGGCCTCGTCGATGCGTCGTCTCGCTCCGGGCCGATCTCCGGTTCTAGACAATGCGGCCATGACCCGCATCCTCTTCTTCTGCATGGGCAACATCTGCCGCAGCCCGACGGCCGAGGGCGTCATGCGCGCCAAGCTGAAGGCTGCCGGCCTGGATGTCGAAGTCGACTCCGCCGGCACCCACGGCTACCACGTCGGCAGCCCGCCCGACGAGCGCAGCCAGGAGCATGCCGCCCGCCGTGGCTACGACCTGAGCGCCCTACGCGCGCGCCAACTAGTGGCCAAGGACTTCACCCGCTTCGACCTCGTGCTGGCCATGGACGGCGACAACGTCGCCAACGCCGAGCGCCTTTGCCCGCCGGGCGAACGCCACCGCCTGAAGCTGCTGCTGAGCTACGCACCCCACACCGGCAAGCGCCATGTGCCCGACCCCTACTACGGCGGTGAGGCGGGCTTCGACGAGGTGCTGGACCTTGTCGAGGCGGCGTGCGATGGGCTCATCGACACGCTGCGCAGGCGCTGAGGCCCAGCCTGGATCAGTACACGAGGGAGAAGGTGACGTACCCCTCACCGGCCTCGGCCAGGTGCTTGATGCCCGACGTGCCGGCACTGATCGCAATGAACCGGAGGCTGCGCCCAGTTTCCGCGGCGTGCTTCGCCAGCTCCAGCGCCGCGGTCATCCGTTCGGCGGCGTGAGGCGCCAGATCGTTGTACTGCAGCTCGAGGTTGGCCCCGGCTGTCATGAGCGATTTCAGGAACGCGGGTTGGAGCGTGTTGTTGTGCACCTGATGTCTCCGTTGTTGTTGAAGGCA
Organism: Roseateles sp. GW821-FHT02E12; assembly: GCF_059421665.1. Taxonomy (NCBI): domain Bacteria; kingdom Pseudomonadati; phylum Pseudomonadota; class Betaproteobacteria; order Burkholderiales; family Sphaerotilaceae; genus Roseateles; species Roseateles sp. GW821-FHT02E12. The sequence goes on along the minus strand of NZ_JBWKVK010000001.1, from coordinate 1,728,922 downwards.
GCATAGCCCTGCAGGGGCGTCGCGTCGGCCCGTGTTGCCCCCGAGCGACCCCACCAGCCGGCCAGCGCAGCCACAGCCGGTTTCCAGGGGAGAACCAGCATTTGTTCGCCCAACGAACAAACTACGATGTCCAGCGCTGTCATAAAAAAGAGCCGGAGACATGAATTTGATCAAGCCCTTGCTGGGCGCGCTGCTGCTGGCCGGCGCCGCCACCCAGGCCGCACCCCCCGTTGACGCGCCCTACACCTGGCGCCCGGTCGCCATCGGCGGCGGCGGTTTCGTGGACGGCCTCGTCTTCCAGCCCGCCGTGCCGGGCCTGACGTATGCCCGCACCGACATGGGTGGCGCCTACCGCCGCGACACGGCGACCGGCCCCTGGCAGCCGCTGCTGGACGGGCTGCCGCTGGCCGACGTGAACCTGATGGGCGTCGAGAGCCTGGCCGTGGACGCAAACGACCCCGACGCCCTGTATCTGGCCTGCGGCACCTACACCAACCCTGCCGTGCCCAACGGCGCCGTGCTGCGCTCGCACGACCGCGGGCGCACGTTCCAGCGCACCGCCCTGCCCTTCAAGCTCGGCGGCAACGAGGGCGGCCGGGGCAACGGCGAGCGGCTGGCCGTGGACCCGAACGACGGCCGCGTGCTCTACCTCGGCAGCCGCCTGGCCGGCCTGTGGCGCAGCACGGATGCAGCCCGGAGCTTCCAGCGCGTGGACGCCTTCCCCGACTCGGCCTGGCGCCGCAACGAGACCGACGGGCCGCCGCCCAGTTGGGGTGGCAGCGACGGCAAGGCCACGATCAACTTCGTCCTCTTCGACCCGAGCAGCGGCACGCGTGGCCAGCCCAGCCGCACGATCTACGCGGGCGTGTCGGTCATCGGCCGGCCCAGCCTCTGGGTCAGCCGCGATGCAGGCGCCACCTGGGCGCCCGCGCCCGGCGGACCCACCCAGCACCGCCCGATGCGAGCGTCGCTCGCGAGCGACGGCAAGCTCTACATCGCCTACGCCAGCGAGCCCGGCCCGCACCGCATGAAGGACGGCTCGGTCTGGCGCTACGACGTTGCCAAGCAGGCCTGGGCCGACATCACCCCCGAGCGCCCCAGCGCCGCCCAACCTTTCGGTTACGCAACCGTCGCCGTCGATGCCGCGAACCCCCAGCGCCTGCTCGCCAGTACCGCCGGCCGCGGCGCGGGCGACGAACTGTTCCGCAGCACCGACGGCGGCGCGACGTGGAAGCCCTTGTTCACCGCCGCGAAGTTCGACGCCGCCGCCGCGCCCCACGTCGCCGACACGCACCTACACTGGCTCTACGACGTCAAGATCAACCCCGCCAACCCCGACCACGCCCTCTTCACCACCGGCTACGGCGGCTGGGAGACGCTGGACCTGACCCGCGCCGACAAGGGCGAGCCCACGCACTGGCAGGTCATGAGCACCGGCATCGAGGAGACCGTCGCCCTGGCCCTGCACAGCCCGACGAAGGGCGTGCCGCTGGTGACCGCCATCGGCGACTACTCCGGCTTCGTCCACACCGACCTCGACAAGCCCGCGCCCGGCAACCCCAAGCCACCCTTCTTCGGCAACACGCACGACGTGACCGGAGCGGAAGCTGCGCCCGAGGTCATCGTTCGCATCGGCAAGCCGCGCGACGGCGGCAAGAACCTCGGCTACTCGCTCGACGGCGGCACCAGCTGGCGCGAGCCCGCCACCGTGCCCGATCCCAAGTCCAGCGACGGCTTCATCGCCGTATCCGCCGATGGCAAGGCCTGGGTGTGGACGCCCAAGGGAGGCGCGCCCCACGTCAGCCACGACCGCGGCGATACGTGGACGGCCGTGAAGGGCCTGCCCGCCGGCACCCGCGTCATCGCCGACCGCGTGAACCCGAAACGCTTCCACGCGATGGCCTTGTTCGACGACCAGCTCTTCGCCAGCAGCGACGCCGGCCTCACGTTCACCGCCAAGCCATTGGCCCTGCCCGATGGCCCCGTCGTGCGTGCCGCCGCCGGCAGCCACAACATCACCGGCCGCGGCGACGACCGCGGCGGCCAGGACCGGCTCTACGCCACGCCCGGCCGCGAGGGCGGTCTCTGGCTTGCCGCCTTCCACGGCCTGTACCGCAACGACGGCAAGGGCTTCAGGCACCTCCCCGCCGTCTCGCAGATCCACGCCTTCGGCTTCGGCCGTGCCGCACCGGGCTCAAAGGAGCCGGCCCTCTACCTGGTCGGGACGGTTTCCGGCCAGTACGGCCTCTTCCGCTCCACCGACGGCGCCGCCAAGGCTGACAGTTGGCAGCGCATCAACGACGACACCCACCAGTGGGGCCTGATCCTGCAGGTCAGCGGCGACCCCAAGGTGTTCGGCCGCGTCTACGTCGGCACGCACGGCCGCGGCGTGCAGTACGGCGATCCGCGCTAACGCTTTGGCAACTCGAAGCGTCGCAGCGAGGACTTCAGCAGCCTGTCGTCGGCATCGAACAGGCTGACCAGCTCCAGCCGCAGCGGCCCGGCCGGCGCCCTGATCTCACGCAGATGGCGCTGCAGCCGCCGGCCCGATTCGAAGCGCGTGTCGTCGCTGGCCGGGCCCAGCCGCTGCGCCACCTCGGCGGGCGCCATGCCCGGCGCAAGGGCCAGTGCGGCCCGGGCCCAATCGTCCTCCAGCGCCTGCACCGCCGCATCAGGCGGTGTGGGCGGATCGTCCATGGCCTCGAAGACGACACGCGTGTCGTCCGGCCAGCTCGCGTCGCCGATTGGCAGGCGGAACATGCGCTCGCGCAGCGAAAAGCCCCAGTCGTAGTCCTGCGCACCGCTGTCGCGCAGCCCGTGCAGCAGGCGCTCGCTGAGCGTCAGTCGCCGCCCGCCATGCACCAGCGTGACAGCAAAGATGGGCCCGTCCGCGAAATTGCTGGGGCTCCAGTCGCGGTCCTCGCAGTCGTCGATGACCAACGACCGCAGCCAGCCAAAGCCGGTCGCGCCGCGCGCCACGCCGCTGCCGAAGCCCACGCGGCATTGCAGCCGCAGGTCGCCCAGGCGCCGCTCGCCATCGGGCACGCCCGGCGTGCGGATGTCGGGCCGCCAGGTCACGCGGCCGTCGGCCAACCGGCTGCGGATTTCGATGCGTTCATCCAGCGCACGCCAGGCCGGGTCGACAACGAAGCGATCCTCGACATCCAGCACAACCGGCTGTCGACCGCTCGGAGCCATCAGCCCGAGCTCCAGCGCCTGCGTCGTTTCGGCCCGGGTGCGCGCGTAGACCCTGAACTTCAGCGTCGCGGCCGGCGCCAAGGCATGGTGTTTCTCGAACAGCGACTCGGCCTTGAAAAGCTGGGCCATCGTCTTCTTCTCGCGCGCTGTGGCCGCCTCGCCCTGCACCTCGACGCGGCCCAACTGGGCCTCGGGCGGCGGCGCACTGGCGGGCAACGCGAGCGCGCCAGCCAGCAGCGCCATCGCGAGGCTCATCAAGCCTCCGCGAACGCGTCCCGCGTGAGGTTCTCGGGCGCCTCGCCCGCCGCGCGGCAGGCCACGTCGTCCTCGATGCGGATGCCGCCGTAGCGCGACAGACGCTCCACCGCGGCCCAATCGACCTGGCCGGCATGCGGCGAGGCGCGCAACTGGCGCAGCAGCGTCGGGATGAAGTACAGCCCGGGCTCGATGGTGACCACCATGCCGGCCTGCAGCGGGCGCGTGAGGCGCAGGTAGCGGTGGCCCTCGGGCTTGTCCGCCACGCCGCCGGTCTCGCTGGCCATGAAGCCGCCCACGTCGTGCACCTGCAGGCCCAGCAGATGGCCGATGCCGTGCGGGAAGAAGGGCTTGGTGACACCCTCGGCCACCATGGCCTCGTCGCTCATATTGACGATGCCGGCCTCGCGCAGCACGCGGGCGATGCGGCGGTGGGTGCTGAGGTGGATGTCGCGGTAGTCCACGCCCTCGCGCACTTCATCGACTAGGGCCAGTTGCTCACGCTCCATCGCCACGATCAGCGCCGCGAATTCATCGTGGCCGGGCGCCGTCCAGGTGCGCGTGATGTCGCTGGCATAACCGTTCACCTGCGCGCCGGCGTCGATGAGGAAGCTGCGCGCCTCGGCCGGCGGGCTCTCGTCCTGGTACTGGTAGTGCAGCACCGCGGCGTGCTCGTTGAGGCCGACGATGTTGGTGTAGGGCAGGTCGCGGTCGGTGTGGCCTGTGGCCACGAGATAGGCGCGGTGGATGCCGGCTTCGCTCTCGCCGCGCAGGAAGGCAGCGCGGGCGGCCACATGGCCCGGCACGGCGCGGCGCTGGGCGGCGCGCATCTGGGCCAGCTCATAGGGGCTCTTCACGCCGCGCGCCCAGTGCAGCAGGTTCAGCAGCGGCTCGGGGTTGTTCGGCGTGAGGCCAGGCAGGGCCGCGTCGGCCTCGCCGAGGATGGCCGTGCGCGGCGTGACGCAGTCTGCCAACGCCTGGGCGGCCTCCTCGGGCTCGCGGATGACGACGAGCTCCACCGCGTCCACCCACTCGCCACTCGGCGCGCTGGGCGGCACATGCCAGTAGTCGTCGGGCTGGAAGTAGACGACGCGCGGCTTCTTGCCCGGCCGCACGGCGATCCACGAATGCGGGTGCTGGGTCAGCGGCAGCCAGTGCTTGAAATGCGGGTTGGCCTGGAAGAGATAGGGCCGGTCATCGAGGAAGGCGTATTTCTCGATGCCGGAGGCGATCAGCAGCGTGTCGAAGCCGGTGCGCTCCAGCGCGGCTTCGGCCTGGTGCTGCAGCGTGGCGAGGTGATCCAGGTAGGCGCTCATCGCCGTGGCCTCACTTGCGAACGTAGGTCAGCTTCTTCGTGCCGCCGTCGCAGCTGCCGATGACTTTTGCATCGCCCACCTTGTCGTTGTCGACGGCGGCGATCTCGTAGCCCTTGACGCCTTTTTCATCGAGCTTGGCGACGATCTCGGCCTTGAGTTCGTCGCAAGGCTTGGGGACGGCCTGGGCGGCGGTGCAGAAGGCGAAAAGCAGGGCGGTGGCGGCAAGCTTGCTCATGGCAAATGGGGCTCGTGATGGGGTGGTGGCGGCATTGTGCTTCTAGGCGGGTATGCCAAGAAAGCAGGCGTGCACGCTGACTAGAATCCGCGCCCGAAACGGACCAAAAAACCCAGGGAGGGGTTCATGTTCAAGCGCCATTTGGGGTGCCTGTTGGCACTCGCCATGACTTTGACGGCTTGCGGGGGCGGAGGCGGCAGCAGCGGAGGCCAGGACCCCGCCTATCACCTCAGCTTCGCGCCTGGCACCTTGACGGCCAGCTACGCCCAAGGCACCTCGGCGTCGCTCAGCGTCACGGCCACGCTGGACCGATCCGTCAGCCAGACCATCAACGTCGCCATCGTCGACAGCGTCGGCGTCATCGAGCCCAATGTGCAGCTGTCTGCGGGCACGGGCAACAGCTACCTGGCCAGCGTGACGCCCAAGCCTTCGCTCGCCACGGGCGAATACAACGGCTCGCTGCAGATCAAGATCTGCTTCGACAGCCCGGTCACCTGCGCCTCGCCGCTGCCGGGCTCGCCGTTCTCGCTGCCCTACAAGTTCACCGTGACGGCGCCGCCGGCGGCCAACGTCAGCCCCACCCGCCTGTCGGTGAACGCCGACCAGGACGAAATCCCGTCGCTGCAGCTCGCCGTCAACCTGCCCGTCAACACGGGCACGGCCTTCACCGAGTTCATCGACAAGGCCGGCGTGTTCCAGTTCAGCGGCGGCCCGGTGACGGTCAGCGGCCAGGGCCTGAACCGGGTGCTGGTGGTGAATCCGACGCTGGCCCCCGGCAGCTACACGGGGCAGATCGAGCTGCACATCTGCAAAGTGCAGCCCTGCACGCAGGAACTGCCCGGCTCGCCGGTGATCGTGCCCTACTCGATCACGCTCAAGCCCTCCATCAACCTGAGCACGCTGGCGCGCTCCGTGGGCGTGGGCGAATGGGCCCAGCACCAGGCCAACGCCGCGCACACCGGCTACGTGCCGCTGACGCTGGACGCCGCCAAGTTCAACCGCCGCTGGCGCTGGGCCGTGCCCGTGACGGAGACGACGGGGCAGTCGGGCGTGGCAACGGCCTTCCAGCCGGTGGTCACGTCCAACGACATGGTCTACGTGCTGACCTCGGGCTATTTCCAGACGGCCACGCTGTACGCGATCAGCGAGCACGACAACAGCCTGAAGTGGAAGAAGGAGTTCGGCAGCATCTTTGCCGCCAACCCGCCATCCACCGATGCCGGCGCCGTCTACCTGGCCACCAGCGGCCATGGGGACACGGCCATGTGGGGCTTCAACGGCAGCACGGGCGCGCAGAAGTTCCGCACCGCCTTCGGCTCGCAGTGGGAGCATTACCTGGCGCCCACCATCGTCAATGGCAACGTCTACACGAACGGCGGCTCCTACGGCGGCCTGCTGAGCTTCAAGACCTCGGACGGCACGCAAAACTGGTTCGCCTTCATGTCCCAGTACGACCAGTGGACGCCCGCCGTGGACGGCAGCTACGCCTATGCCTTCATGCCCAATGGCCTGAACGGGGTCAATGTCGCCGACGGCAGCTCAGCCTTCGTCATCAACGACCCGAACAACGCCGTCCAGGCCTACAGCGTCAACGGCGCGCCCATGCAGATCGCCCCGGGCAATGTGGTCGTCATCAACGGCAACGGCTCGAATGGCTCGAAGAACCGGCTCGTGAACTTCGACGTCGCGGGCCGTGCCATCAAGTGGTCGGTCGAGGGCAGCTTCAGTGGCTCACCGGCCTACGCCAAGGGCGTCGTCTACACGATCAACGGCGCACAGCTCGAAGCCCGCAGCGACGTCGACGGCAGCCGCACCTGGGCCTGGCTGCCGGACGAGGCATCGACCAATCCCTTCTCCACCGACTACGGGTCGCTGGGCAAGAACATCATCGTGACCGACAACCTGCTGTTCGTCAGCACGGTGACCAAGGTCTACGCGATCAACCTCGCGACGCGCCAGACGGTCTGGACCTTTGCCAAGCCGGGCCGCCTGGCCCTGTCGCCCAACGGCATCCTCTACGTCAGCACCGTCGCATCGGGTGAACTGCCCGCCGGCCTGTACGCCATCAACCTGCGCTGAGGCGCTGCGGCTGACGGACGTGGCTCAGCCGGCCACGTCCCACACCACGCCCTCTTCCGTCAGCATGGCGTCCAGCGGCGCATCCAGCGCGCTGGGCTTGAGCAGCGGCAAGAAGCCGTGGGCATACCCGATACCCACGGCCGCGGGCCGGGGCTGGGTTTCGGTCAGCGTCTTGTCCATGAACCCGCCGCCGTAGCCCAGGCGCAGGCCGCAAGGCCCGAAACCCAGGCAGGGCACGAGCATCAGCTGGGGCTGGAACTCCTCGGTGCCTTTCGGCTTGGGGATGCGGAAGGCGTCTTCCTCCATCGGGCAGCCGGGGTACCAGACGTGAAAGCGCAGCGTGCGGTGGACCTTGTCGACCACTGGCAGGCCGATGCGCCGTTCCGGGTGGCCTTCGCTCCAGCGGTAGAGCGCCGGCAGCGGGTCGAACTCGCCCTTGATGGGCCAGTAGGCGCCGATGGTGGTTTCCTGGCGCCGCAGCAGCCACACGCGCAGCACCTCCTGCAACTCGTCAGCCAACTCAAGGCGCCGGGGCAGGGCCAGGCGTTGTTCGATCAGCTTGTGCCGGATGGCGGCGCGGTCGTTGGCGTCCATGGGGCGCGAGCTTACATTCGCCGGCATGACCGATCCCTTCACCGAGCTCTGCATCGAGATGCTCTCGCCCCTCGGCGCGGTGCGGGTGCGCCGCATGTTCGGCGGCCAAGGGCTTTACGTGGATGGCCTCTTCATGGCCATCATCGACGACGGCCAGCTCTTCCTGAAGGCCGACGACGTGACGCGCGAGCGTTTCGACGCCGCCGGCTGCGTGCCCTTCACCTTCCCGAACAAGGACGGTGAACCGGTGATCACCAGCTACCGCCGCCCGCCCGAGGACGCGCTGGAGTCGCCACCGCTGATGCTGCCCTGGGCGCGATTGGCGCTCGAGGCGGCCTTGCGCGCGGCGAACGCCAAGGCCAGGAAGCCCGCAGCTCGGAAGTCAGCCGCCAAAAAACCGGCGGCCAAGAAAACCACGCCCCGCCGTGCCTGAAGTCGGCGGCACCAGCAGTTCGAAGTCCGCGGCCGGCCAGCCTTCCAGCACGGCCGTCTGGCCCGGCGCCAGGGCCACGGCCTCGCCGGCTTCCAGCCACTTGTCCTCGGCCGGCTCGTCGGTGGTGCCCGACAGCGTCAGCCAGACGCGGCCACGGGCCACCGCCAGGCGGCGCGCCTCGGCGCCACCGGCCAGGGTCATCGCCCGGCCACCGTCCAAATGCCATACAGATTGCGCGTCGCTCATGATGAGCCTCCTGGGTTGATGTCAGGGATTCTGCTTAGATCACCCACGACGGTCCAATGACTCCGCGGCGCGGATTGATACCATTCACGCATGAATCAGCCGTTACGCCAGAGACCGTTGTCGATCGGCCCGCTGCGCGCCTTCGAGGCCGTGGCCAGGCTGCTGTCCTTCCGCGCCGCGGCCGAGGAGCTGAGCCTGACGCAGTCGGCCATCAGCCGGCAGATCCAGTCGCTGGAGGAGGAGATCGGCTGCGTGCTCTTCCTGCGCGGCACGCGCAAGGTCGAGCTGTCCGGCGACGGGGCCGTGCTGCTGCCCACCGCCGTGGCCGTGCTGTCGCGCCTGGACCAGACCGTGCGCCAGATCCGCCGCTCGCGCGGCCGGCGCGTCGTCAACGTCAGCACCTTTGCGTCCTTCGCATCGCTGTGGCTGATCCCGCGCATGGAGGCCTTCCAGCGCGAGCATGCCGACATCGACATCCGCGTGTCGGCCTATGACCGCAAGGTGGACCTGGAAGACGGCGAGAGCGACCTGGCCCTGCGCTACGACGACCGCCCGTCGGTGCCGGCGGATGCCGAGCAGCTGTTCGAGGAGCTGCTGTCGCCGACCGTCAGCCCCTGGTACCTGCAGAACCCGCCCGCGCCGCTGAAGCGCGCCGCCGACCTCACCGGCCATGCCCTGGCGGAAGAAGACGACCCCCGCCCCAGTGCCGAGTACCTGAGCTGGCGGCGCTGGCTGACCGAGCAAGGCGAGCACGACCTGCAGCCGCGCCGCTGGCTCTACCTGAACTTCACCTACCAGCAGGTGCAGGCCGCGCTGACCGGCCAGGGCGTGGCCCTGGCCCGCCTGCCGCTGGTGCACGAGCACCTGACGCGCGGCGAACTCGTCGAGCCCTTCGGCAAGGCGGGGCGGCTGGGCAGCCCGTTCAGCTACTGGATGATGCTGGGCCCGAACGCCGCGCGCCGGCCCGAGGTGCGGCAGTTCGCCGACTGGGTGCGCGAGCAGGCCGCCATCACCCGCGAACAGCTCGTCGGGGTCTGAGCCCATGTGGAAGCGCGCCGTCGTCTATGGCCTGGCCCTGGCGGCCGGTACCGCGCTGCTGCAATGGCTCGACTACCGCCACTTCGCCCGAGCCCAGTCCGAGACGGTCTACATCGCGGTGATCGCCGTGACCTTCCTGGCCTTGGGCGCCTGGGCAGGCGTCAAGCTGCTCGGCCGCCGCGCGCCCCCGGCCGAGCCCTTCGACGGCAACCCACAGGCGCAAGCGACGCCGGGCATCAGCCCGCGCGAGCTGGAGGTGCTGGAGCAGTTGGCCGCCGGTTTGTCCAACAAGGAGATCGCCGACAAGCAGCATGTGTCGCCGCACACGGTCAAGACGCATGTGGCCAAACTCTATGAAAAGCTCGACGCGCGGCGCCGCACCGAGGCCATCCTGAAGGCGCGCGAGCTCGGTTTGTTGCGCTGATGGGCTGATTTCATCGAAATCACCCATTTATCCGATGGCCCTGGCGGCCTGAACATCGTTCCATGGCGGCTCCTTCCATCCGCCATGAGGTCCCAATGCTGAAAACCATCCTGTCCTTCGGTGCCGTCGCTGGCTTGGCTGCCGGCATCCCGCTGTTCGCCCTGCTGATCCTGAACCGGGGGGCGCCGCCGGCTCACGGCATGGTCATCGGCTACACGCTGATGCTGGTCGCGCTCAGCCTGGTCTTCGTCGCCATCAAACGCCGCCGAGACGACGACCTCGGCGGCGTCATCCGCTTCTGGCCCGCCTTCGCGCTGGGCCTGGCCATCAGCCTCGTTGCCGGCGTCGTCTATGCGGCCGCCTGGGAAGTGACGTTGGCCGTCACCAAACTGGACTTCGGCACCGAATGGGCCAAGATGTACCTGGCCGAGAGCAAGGCCAAGGGCCTGCCCGAAGCGGAGCTGGCCAAGCTGGCCGCCGAGATGGACGAGTTCAAGCGCAACTACGCCAACCCGCTGTTCCGCTTCCCGATGACCATGGCCGAGATCGTGCCGGTGGGCCTGCTGGTGTCGCTGGTATCGGCGGCGCTGCTGCGCAACCCGCGCTTCATGGCCGCCAAACGCATCTGAGGAGACCCATCCATGCTGCCCACCGGCGCCGCCCTCTACGCCTTCCTGTTCGCCACCCTGGTGCTGGCGCTGACGCCGGGGCCTGGCGTCGTCTTCATCGTCGCGCGCACGCTGGCGCAGGGGCGCACGGCCGGCCTGGCGTCGGTCGCCGGCGTGGCGCTGGGCAATTTGACGAATGCGGTCGGCGCGTCCATCGGCCTGGCGGCGCTGTTCGCCGCTTCTTCGCTGGCCTTCACCGTCGTGCGCTGGGCGGGTGCGGCCTATCTCATCTACCTCGGCATCCAGGCGCTGCGCCAGCCCACCGCGGCGGCTGACGGCACGCCGCCCGCGCCCGCCGAGCCGCGCAAGCTCTTCCGCGACGGCTTCTTCGTCGCGCTGCTCAACCCCAAGACGACGTTGTTCTTCGCCGCCTTCATCCCGCAGTTCCTGCACCCCGAGGGCTCGCAGGCGGCGCAAGCCTTGACGCTGAGCGTTCTCTTCGTCGCAGTGGCCGCCGTGACGGACAGCGGCTACGCGCTGCTGGCCGGCTGGATGAAGCCGCTGCTGCGCGGCGCGGCCAGCAGCGGACGTTATGTGTCAGCGCTGGTGTATTTTGCGCTGGGGCTGTATGCGGCGTTTGGCGGCACCAAACAGAAAACCTGAGCTCATTGCGGCGAACTCTGGGTTCGATAGAGCTTGGCGGCATGCACCCAGAAGGCAAAGCTGCCGTCATCCGGGCTCTCCACGAATGGCGCAAGTCCTACACGGATGAGTTGTTCTGCCAGGTCGGTTCCGTCGCCTTGAGGCGCGACCCTGATCTTGCGATCCAGGACGTCCCCGTAGTTCTTCCCGGTGTTCTCGTCAGCGAGCGACTCCATCCGTTCCGGCGTCATCGCGCCGATGTTCCAGACGTGAACGTCGTGGTCGATCGCGAACGTCTTGATGCGCCAGGCCTCGCCATCCTTCAGACAGAACTGGATGGTGTCCGCCGCGCCAGTCGCGGCCCTCTCCAGGTTCTGGAGATAGCTGCTTTCAACGGTGAGCACGTAGATCAGAAGCAGGGAACACATGGGAGGTTTCAGTGCGACGCCGTAGCAACCACCCCGGTATCCGCCACGACCCTCGCCAGCGCCTGCGCCATGGCCTGCTGAGAACGCAGCACCTCGTTGACGCCGGCATCCTTCAGCCACTGCACCTCTTCCTGCGTGTGAGCGATGACAGCGCAGCGCAGTTCGGGGTTGAGCTGGCGCGCCAGCGTCAGCATGGCAGGCACCCCGCGCACATCGTTCACGGCGATGACCAGCCAGGCGGCCTGGGCGATGTGGGCCTGCACCAGCGTCATGGCCTCAGTGGCCTCGCCCAGCACCGCCGCCTGCCCAGAGGCACGCAGCTTCTCGACGACGTCGCGGTCATGGTCGATGACCACCAGCGGCCGGCTGCCGAGTTCGGCGTGCAAGGCCGTGCCCAGTGAGCCATGGCCCACCAGCACGACCTGACCGGCCAGCGCGCTCTGCGGCGTGTCGGCCGGCAGCTCGGCCAGCGGGTCGTCGCGCGCCTCCAGCTTGCGCGCCCAGGCCGAGCGCTTGAGCACCCAGCTGCGCAAAGGTTCCACGCCTGCGAAGAGCACCGGGTTCAACGCGATGGACACGATGGCGCCGGCCACGACGAGGCTGGTCGCCTCGGGCGGCACGAGGTTCAGGCTCTGGCCCAGGCCCAGCAGGATGAAGCTGAATTCGCCGATCTGCGCCAGGCTCACCGCCACCGTCAGCGCCGTACTCAGCGGGTAGCGCAGCACCAGCACCAGCGCGCCGGCCGCCACCGTCTTGCCGACGAGGATGACGGCCACCGTGGCCAGCACGGCCATGGGTTGCTCGACGAGGATGCGCGGGTCGAACAGCATGCCCACCGCCACGAAGAACAGCACCGCGAAGGCGTCGCGCAGCGGCAGGCTCTCATGCGCCGCGCGCTCGCTGAAGGCTGACTCGCGCAGCACCAGGCCTGCGAAGAAGGCGCCTAGCGCGACGCTGACGCCAAACAGCGCCGCCGCCCCCACCGCCAGGCCGATGGCCGCCGCCACGGTGGCCAGCGTGAACAGCTCGCGCGAGCCGGTACGGTTGACCTGCCACAGCATCCACGGCAGCAGGCGCCGGCCCACCACCAGCATGACGGCGATAAAGGCGCCGACGGCGAGCAGCGTCTTGGCGATGGTCCAGGCCAGATGGCCGCCGCCCTGTCCCTCCCCCTGGCCCTGGCCGCTCAACACCGGCATCAGCACCAGCGCCAGCACCATGGCCAGGTCCTCGACCACCAGCCAGCCGACCGCAATGCGGCCATTGCCCGTGTGCAGCAGCTCGCGCGACTCCAGCGCCCGCAGCAGCACCACCGTGCTGGCCACCGACAGCGCCAGCCCGAACACCAGCGACGCGCCCAGGTCCCAGCCCCACCACCAGTGCGCCAGCCCCGCGCCCATCGCCGTTGCCGCGGCCATCTGCACCAAGGCGCCGGGCAGCGCGATGCCCTTGACCGACACCAGGTCGCCGACCGAAAAGTGCAGGCCGACGCCGAACATCAGCAGCATCACGCCCACCTCCGACAGCTGCTGGGCCAGATGCACGTCGCCGACGAAGCCCGGCGTGTACGGTCCGATCAGCACGCCGGCCAGCAGGTAGCCGACGAGGGCCGGCAGCCGCGCCCACTGCGCGAGCAGGCCCAGCACCAGCGCCAGGCCAAAGGCGGCGGCCAGCGTCGAGATCAGGGTCATGCCATCGTGCATCGTCGGGGGTCTTCCTAGTCAGTTATTCAATCGCCGCAATTCGCGGGCCGAGCGCCGGGCCGCTCCCAAGCCGGCCCGCCTTGGGCGATGTGCTTGCCGGTCGATCCGGCAAGCATCGTCGTCCCCTCAGGGGACCGGCCAAGGTACTCCTTGGGCGAGGGGCCTCATTTCAGTCAGGGGTGATGAGCTCGCGCTCGGTCAGGATCAGCGTCAGCGCACGGTCATGCGCCTCGACGGGGAAATGGGTCTCGGCGGCGGACCAGGCCAGGCCGATGGTCGTCACGCCGGGATGCTCGCTGAGCCAGCGGTCGAAATAGCCGCCGCCATAGCCGAGGCGGAAACCCTCGCGCGTGAAGCCCACGCAAGGCACCAGCACAACGTCGGGCACGGCGACCGCGCCGGTGGACGTGGCGATGCCGCACTCGTCCTGGGCCGTCGTCGGGCCGCCGTCCCAGCGGCGAAACACCATCTCGGCCGGATCGCGCCGCGCAAAAGGCAGGGCGCGAGCGAACGGCAACGCACCGGGGTCGAACTCACCCGGCAGCGGCCAGTAGACGCCCAGCAGCTCCGGCTCCAGCTGGGCCAACAGTTCGCGCAGCGATGCACTGAGCGCGGCCTGGGCGGTCTGGAAGGCCAGGCCGGCCGCGAAGTCGCGGCGCGCGGCCAGCAGCTCGCGGCGAAGGGCAGGACGGTCGGGGTGGGCAGCGCTCATCGTGGGGCGGTTTCGGCGGCGGAGGGCGGCCTATTAAAACCCATGGCCCATGTCGCTCCTCAGGGCTGGGGACGAGCCCCATCATCGGGATGGAGCGCACGGCCTGCGCGGGGCTATGGTCGCGCTCGTCTTTCACCCCGGAAGCCGCCATGCCGACGCCCCACGCCCCCTATCACCCCATCATCTATGTGCGCGGCTACGCGATGTCGCGCGGCGAGATCGACGAGACCACGGCCGACCCCTTCTGCGGCTTCAACCTCGGCTCGACGATGTACCGCGCGGTGCCGAACAAGACCGACAGGCCGCGCAAATACGTCTTCGAGTCGCCCGTCGTGCGGCTGGCCTCGGAGTACGGCTACCAGGACGTCTACGAGGACGGCTACGACATCGTCGACCCCGAATGGGAGGCCGACTCCCTGGGCAAGCCGACCGACAACAAGCTGGGCAGCCGCTGCATCGTCATCTACCGCTATTACGACGCCGCCTCCTCCTACCTCGGCAACAGCAAGACGCCGGAGATCGAGGACTTCGCCAAGGGCCTGTCCAAGCTCGTCGCCCGCGTGCGCGACCTGGTCTGCAAGAACCCCGAGAACAAGATCAAGCCGGCCGACTTCCGCTGCTATCTCGTCGCCCACTCCATGGGCGGCCTGGTGTGCCGTGCCTTCTTGCAGAACCCGGCGCTGGACACCGACAAGGTCGCCAAGCATGTCGACAAGTTCTTCACCTACGCCACGCCGCACAACGGCATCGACGTGCTGGGCCAGAACATCCCGTCCTGGCTGAGCCTCAACGACATCTCCAACTTCGACCGCGACAAACGCATGCCGGCCTATCTCGACTTGGCGGCCGCGGCCAAGAAGCACAAGCGCGTGGACCTCATCCCCGAGGCGCGTTTTCCGTCGCGGCGCGTGTTCACGCTGGTGGGCAGCAACCGGCTGGACTACGAAGCCGCGGCCGGCATGTCGCGCAGCTTTGTCGGCCATGGCAGCGACGGCCTCGTGAAGATCGAGAACGCGACGCTGTGCGGCCTCGACGCCAAGGGCAACATCACCGACCAGTGCGCCAAGGCCGTCGTCTACCGCGCCCACTCGGGTTACTTCGGCATCGTCAACAGCGAGGAGGGCTACCAGAACCTGGCCCGTTTCCTGTTCGGCGACGTGCGCGTGGACCTGTGGCTGGAGATTGACGACATCCGCCTGCCCGACAAGGTGCAGGAAGAGGCCGACGCCGGCCGCGCCGTCAATGCGCTCTACCAGATCGAGGTCGTGGCGTCGCCGCGCGGCAAGCTCTGGTACCTGACGCGGCGCACGACCGAGGAGGACTCCGTTGCCTGCGTGGCGCATGCCAACTGGAAGAAGGACGCCAGCCAATACCTCAGCAGCGTCTTCCTCGCCAACCGGGCCAAGGTCAACCCGCGCCGCCGCTCACTGGCCTACGGCATGACGCTGGGCGTGCGCGTGCCCGACTACGAGATCGAGAAGCGCCTCTGGCTCAACGAGCACTTCGAGGGCGGCTATTTGTTCCGCAACGCGCTCATCCTGGAGATGGTGCCGCCGGCCAACGACGGCGACGCCTGGAAGGTCAAGTACGCCTGGCAGGACGCCGGCGTGTCCATGGCCGACACCGAGATCGCGGCCAAGCAGCTGACGTCGAGCCGCATCGAGGTCAGCGTGCCCTTCGACAGCAGCGCCGTGGCCACCAACGGCAAGATGAAGCCCACCAACCCCGGCATCCGTGGCCGGCTGCGCTTCGAGATCGAGGGCTGGAACCTGGACGCGGCGGACTAGGACCTGCTAACGCGCGCGGCGGCGCAGCCAGGCCAGGCCGGCCGCGCCGCCCAGCAGCAGCGCCCAGCTCGCCGGCTCGGGCACGGCCGTGATCTGGTAGACGAAGCTGTGGTCGCGGTAGTTGAAGTCGCCGCCGCTGGGCAGGTCTTCGAAGGCGATGTTGGTGCCGGCCGGCACCTGCGCATCGCCGGCGAAAGGCGCCGCCCAGGCGTGATTGACACCATCGCCGTTCAGGCTGACATCGGTGTAATAACGCGCCGCGCCGCTGTTGGCGTCGATGAAGAACACCAGGCTGTCGCCGGCCGACACCGTGCCCAGCACAAAGGTCTGGCCATAGGCGCTGGCGTGGTTGTCCAGGCCGGGCGTGCCGTCCACACCGTTGATGCGCGCACCAACGAGATTGGTGAAGCCGCCGGCCTCGCCGGTGTAGTAGGCCACCAGCGTGCCGCTGGCGCCCACCGTGAAGCTGCTGGCCGGCGCCTGGGTGCCGGGCGTGGGGTAGATGTCCGGGTTGGCCTGGGCGGTGAGGCTCAGCAGCAGCGCCGAAGCCAGCAGGATGCGTTGTGCAGCGGTCTTCATCGGCAGTCTCCTTGTCGACTGGCGCGAGGTTAGCGAAATTGGTAGCGCTATCCAGCCCCTAACTCGTGGGCCGCGCCGCGCAGCCGGCGGCGCTTGCGTAAAAGGCCGGGGCGCCGGTGGGCCTGGGTTAAATTCAGGACCAAGGCGCGGCGCTCGGCCAGCTGGCCGGCGCGCACGCAGTGTTGAGCAGTCGCAGGCGTGGAGCGCATGAGTCAGATGGGTGGTCGAGTTTTCAAATGCATGGGCCGCGGGGTGCTGATCCTGCTGCTGTCGGTGGCCTTGAGCGCCGACGCTGCCCCATCGCCGCCGGCCGATGCCGACCCCGCCGTGCAGGCCCGGGACGCCTGGGTCAAGCGCGACCGCAAGCGCCTCGCCGCGCTGGTGGATGCCGCCCGCGCCCAGAACCATTCGCTGGCGGGCTGGGTCGAGTACTTCGACCTGAACGCACGCCTGGCCGAAGTCCGCCAGCCCGAGATGGACGCCTTCTACGCGCGCTACCCCGGCAGCTATGTCGAGGACCGGCTGCGCAATGACTGGCTGCTGGAGCTGGGCCGCCGCCGCGACTGGGTCAACTTCCGCCGCGACCATGCCACCTACGTGATGCGCGACGACCGCGAGGTGGCCTGCTATGCCTTGCTGGCAGAGCAACTCACCGGCAACAAGGTCAACGCCGACACGGCTCGCGCAGCCTGGCTGGCGCAGAAGGACGGCGACGACGGCTGCCAGCAGCTGGCCAGCGCGATGGTTGAAGCCGGCGCCTTCAAGCCCGAGACGCTGTGGGCCAAGGCGCGCCTGGCTACCGAGCAGAACCGCCCCCGCGCCGCCCGCCAGGCCGTGGCCCTGCTCTCAGCCAAGCTGCTGGACCAGAAGCTCGCCGAGCTGCAGGACAACGCCGGCCGCTACCTGACGCGCAAGGCCCGCACCACGCCGCGCGCCGAGGCCGAGCTGACGGCGCTGGCCCTGGCCCGCGTTGCCGCCAACGACGCGACCCAGGCCGGTGACCTGCTGCGCGAGAAGTGGAGCCGCCTGCCCACCGACCTGCAAGCCTGGCTGTGGGCGCAGATTGGCCGCCAGCAGGCGCTGCGCCTGCAGGACGACGCGCTCGCCGCCTTCGAGCGCGCCCACAAGCTCGCGCCCGAGCTGGAGTGGAGCGACGACACGCTGGCCTGGAACGCCCGCGCCGCGCTGCGCGCCAAGGCGCCGGCCATGGCCCTGCGCGCCATCGAGAAGATGAGCGCCACCGAGCAGCGCGACCCCGCCTGGGCCTACTGGAAGGCCCGCGCAACCCGCCTGCAAGGCGACCAACCCGCCGCCCGCGCCCAGCTCGCCGTGCTGGCCACGACCCCGCTGAACTACTTCGGCCGGCTGGCCGCCGAAGACCTCGGCCTGCCCACGCCGTTGCCGCCGGTGCCCGCGGCGCTGACGGCCGACGAGCGCCGCGCCGCGCGCGGCCATGCGGGCCTGACGCGCGCGCTGCAGCTCATCGACCTCGGCCTGCGCAGCGAAGGCGTGCGCGAATGGAACTTCTCGCTGCGCGGCATGGGAGACCGCGCCCTGCTCGCAGCCGCCCAGGAGGCCTGCGACCGCGAGGTGTGGGACCGCTGCATCAACACCAGCGAGCGCACCAAGACCGAGATCGACATCGCCCAGCGCTACCCCCTGCCCCACCGCGCCGAGCTGCAGCGCGAGGCCCAGGCCGCCGGCGTGGATGCCGCCTACGTCTACGGCCTGATCCGCCAGGAATCGCGCTTCGTGCTGGATGCGCGCTCCCACGTCGGCGCGGCCGGGCTGATGCAGGTCATGCCGGCCACGGCCAAGTGGACGGCCAAAAAGGCTGGCCTCGACTACAGCGCCGAGCGCATGCACGACCGCGACTTCAACCTGCGCATCGGCACCCAGTACCTCAAGCTGGTGCTGGACCGCTTCGAAGGCGCCCAAGCCCTGGCCGCGGCGGCCTACAACGCCGGCCCCGGCCGGCCGGCACGCTGGCGCGACGGCCCCGTCATCGACGCCGCCATCTGGGCCGAGAACATCCCCTTCAACGAGACGCGCGACTACGTCCGCAAGGTGCTGCTGGGCGGCGCCATCTACGCCCAGGTGCTGGGCCTGCCGGCCACGTCGCTGCGCGAGCGCCTGGGCGTCAGCGTCGGCCCGGCCGGCGCCCGCGCCGCGGATGTCAGCGATGTGCCGCCGGCAGCGGTGGCTGGGGAGTCCAAATCATGACCCTCTCGGTTCTCGTCCTCGGTGGCGGCGGCTTTGTCGGCCGCGCCCTCTGTGAGCAGTTGACGCGCCGCCTCGGTGCCGACGTCCGCATCACCGTGCCCACGCGGCGCTTGCCCCATGCCCAGGCCGTGCAAAGCCTGCCCGGCGTCACCGTCATCCAGGCCGACGTCTTCCACGACCTGCCTCGCCTCGTGCCCGGCCACGATGCCGTCGTCAACCTCGTCGCCATCCTGCAGGGCAGCATGGCCGCCTTCGAGCACGTGCACGTGGAGCTGCCCAAGCGCATCGCCGCGGCGGGCGCCAAGCGCGTGGTGCACGTCAGCGCCTTGGGCGTGGCCGAGCATGCGCCGTCGCGCTACCTGCGCAGCAAGGCGGCCGGCGAGGCCGTGCTGCAAGTGGCGACGCAAACCGGCGCGCTGGACCTGACGCTGGTGCGCCCCTCCCTCGTCTTTGGCAACGGCGACAAGAGCGTCAACCTCTTCGCGGGCCTGCAACGCTACTTCCCGCTGATGCCGCTGGGCGGCGCCGAAGCGAAGCTGCAACCCGTCTGGGTGCAAGACCTGGCCCGTGCCTTGGTGGAGGTGCTGCTGCGCCGCGAGGCCGTTGGCCAGACCTACGAAATCGCCGGCCCGCGCGTGCTGACGCTGGGCGACCTGGTGCGCCTGGCAGGCCGCGTCGCCGGCTGCGAACGCACCGTGCTGCCCCTGCCCCATGCGGTTGCCACGTTGCAGGCGCTGTTCATGGAATGCCTGCCGGGCGAACCGCTCTTGTCGCGCGACAACCTGGCGTCGCTGAGCGTGCCCAATGTGGCGAGCGGCAGCCACCCTGGTCTGGCCGAGCTGGGCATTGCGCCGTCCTCACTGGAAGCGGTGCTGCCGACCTATCTGGCGCCGGGCAGCGGCGTGGCGCGGCTGGATGCGTGGCGGGCGAGGCGATAACGGCGCCAGCGATTCAGGGGAGCGCCTATGTCACCCCCACTTGTGGCTCCAGACGCATCCACGAGCAGAGGCCAGTGAAGCAAAGCGCGTGCTCTTGATGGCGGCAATCGTCTCGACGTCAAAGAGTTTCTTCGGGCTTGAATCCAGGATTTCAACGTTGACGACAACGCCGCGCTCAACGTCAACGCGAGCATGCGCCCAACCGTAAGGCACGCGGTCCAGCTTCGGTTTTGGAGAATTGAAATCCATCATCCCCAACTCGGAGCACTCCCCGCTTTGAAGCCCGACACCGGGCTCTGGTGCCACAGGCTCCCGGGCCGGCGCCGTGGCGCAGCCCGCACAAAGCATTGACAGCCCTGCGGCTGCAAGAATCAGACGGTGCATGACACTCCCTTGTGGCAAAGCCTGACAAGCCCTCTCGTGGCCTTTGTCAGACGTCAAGTTTCGAATCCAAACAGCGTCTCGCCTCTGGGGTAAACGCGCTTGGAACGCATCAGTCCCTTGCGCATTGCTCATCCCGCTGAGGGCCCAGGGCTCATAAGCTTCGGAGTCCCCAACGGCAGACCCGCATGAAGCTCTACATCGGCAACAAGAACTACTCGTCCTGGTCCATGCGCAGCGGCGTGCTGCTGGCGGCCTTCGGCATTCCCTTCGAAGAGGTCAAGCTGCGCTTCGACTTCACGCCGGACTCGGAATGGACGCGCGTCATCGCCGGCATCAGCCCGACCAAGCGCGTGCCGGTCATCGTCGAGGACGACGGTTTCAGCGTCTGGGAGACGCTGGCGATCGCCGAGTACATCGCCGACCGCCACCCTGAACACGCCATCTGGCCGCGCGACCTGAAGGCCCGCGCCCGCGCGCGCAGCCTGTGCGCCGAGATGCACGCCGGCTTCACGCGGCTGCGCACGGTCTGCCCGATGAATATCGAGGTGTTCTTTCCCGACGTCGGCGCGCGGCTCTGGGCCGAGGACGAGGCGCTGCGCGCCGACGTGGCGCGGCTGGACGCGGCCTGGAGCGAAGCGCTGGCGAGCAGCGGCGGGCCTTTCCTGTTCGGCGCGTTCAGCGCAGCGGACGCCTATTTCGCGCCGGTGGCCGTGCGGCTGAGCCGCTTCGGCCTGCCAGTGTCTGAAGCCGCTGCGGCCTACCGCGACGCGCTGCTGGCGCACCCCGCCGTGGAGGACTGGATTGCGGACTCGATGCGGGAGCAGGACTTCGTCGTTGAAGACGAGCCGTATCGGACGGGGCGCTGAGCATGCTGGAGCTTCGCCCTTGTTGTGAGCACTGCTCTGTTTCGCTGCCGCCGGAGTCTGTCGATGCGCGCATCTGCAGCTTCGAGTGCACCTTCTGTGCGGACTGCGCGGAAGGCCTGCTCGGCAATGTCTGCCCGAACTGTGGCGGCGGTTTTGTGCCTCGGCCGGTGAGGCCCGTTCGGAACTGGAAGGGCGGCAACTATCTTGGGGACTATCCGGCAAGGACGGTTCCCAAGTTGAGGCCGGTGGATTTGGAGGCGCATGCGGCGTTGGTCGCTGCGCTGGGTGGGTTGCCGCCTGAGAAACGGTAGCGTTTTGCGGGAGTGTGGTTGCCGGGAGTCCCGCCCGGCGGCGGGGTAACTTTCTTCTGCGGTGCCAGAAGAAAGTCACCAAAGAAGAGGCACTGAACCGCATGCCATCGCGACGGCGCCAGGCGTGTCGCGCGAAAACAGCCGGTGGTATTCCGGGGCGAAGCGACCCGCTGCGCTCTCGCTGCTGTCCTTGTCACCAGCATGATTCATCGCACCGTCGGGCCGCCTAACGCGCGGCTGCACGCCGGGCTCACGAGAAATGCGAAGACAGCGTCGCTCGGGCGACGCGATCACCGCCGGCACCCCGCGGGCGTCGCCCCAGCGACGCGGTATTCCTGGTGAGTTCGGCGTGCAGCCGACGTTAGGCGGCGTGAAGTGGGCGCCATGGCGCTCGTCACAAGGACAGCAGCGAGAGCGCAGCGGCTCGCGCCTGCGCGCAACGCCCCCGTCGCTTTGACCTCTGCACATGGCACTTGGCGCTCGTGTGCGGTTCAGCGCCTCTTCTTTGGTGACTTTCTTCTGGCGCCGCAGAAGAAAGTTACCCGCCCGCCGGGGCGGACTCCCGGCAATGCAACGAGCACCAAGGCTCCCCGCAAAAGCAACCCCTCAGAATTCCACAACCGAGCGGATGCTCTCCCCCCGCCTCATCAACTCAAACCCCTCGTTGATGTCCTCGAGCTTGAGCTTGTGCGTGATCAGCTCATCGATCGCCACCTTGCCCTCCATGTACCAGTCGACGATCTTCGGCACATCGGTCCGCCCACGCGCACCGCCGAAAGCTGAGCCTTCCCACTTCCGCCCCGTCACCAACTGGAACGGTCTCGTGGAAATCTCGGCACCGGCAGGCGCCACGCCGATGATGATGCTGCGCCCCCAGCCCTTGTGCGTGCACTCCAGCGCCTGGCGCATCAGCTGCACATTGCCCACGCATTCGAACGAGTAGTCCGCGCCGCCATCGGTCAGCTGCACGATGTGATCCACCACGTTGGCCACGTCCTTGGGGTTCACGAAGTCCGTCATGCCGAAGCGCCGCGCCATCGCCTCGCGCGCCGGGTTGATGTCCACGCCGATGATCTTGCCGGCGCCCACCATCTTGGCGCCCTGGATGACGTTCAGCCCGATGCCGCCGAGGCCGAACACCACCACCGTCGCGCCCGCCTCCACCTTGGCCGTGAACAGCACGGCACCCACGCCCGTGGTCACGCCGCAGCCGATGTAGCAGACCTTGTCGAAGGGTGCGTCCGGGCGGATCTTGGCCAGCGCAATGCCGGGCACGACGATGTGGTTCGCGAACGTGCTCGTGCCCATGTAGTGAAAAATGGGCTCGCCGTTCAGCGAGAAACGCGACGTGCCGTTGGGCATCAGCCCCTTGCCTTGCGTCGAGCGGATGGCCTGGCAGAGATTCGTCTTGCGGCTCAGGCAGAACTTGCACTCGCGGCACTCCGGCGTGTACAGCGGAATGACGTGATCGCCGGCCTTGAGCCACGGCACCTTGCTCTCCAGCACCACGCCCGCGCCCTCATGGCCCAGCACGGCAGGGAACAGGCCTTCGGGGTCGGCACCCGACAGCGTGAAGTCATCCGTGTGGCAGATGCCGGTAGCCTTGACCTCGACGAGCACCTCGCCCTCGCCCGGGCCTTCGAGGTCCAGGGTTTCGATGGTCAGCGGTTGGCCAGCCTTCCAGGCAACGGCGGCTCGGGTCTGGATGCTCATTTCGGTTCTCCTGCAGTAGGTTGAAGTCGGTTCAGCGCGGCGACGAACTCGCGCGCTTCGAGGCGGCACAGCCGCAGGCGGCGCAGCAGCCACGGCGTCAGGTCTTGCTGGCCCAGATGCTCGGGCCAGGCGCCGGCATCGGCGTCGGGGATTTCGGCGGGGTCGGTGCCTGTGGCGGGTTCGCCGTTCAGGATGTCGACGCAGGCCGTGCGGGCCAGCGGCAGCGCGGTTTCGGCCTTGGCAGCGTCCAGGCGCGCGGTGCGCCGCTGCACCTGGTGCTGCACGGCGCCGAGCAACGCCATCAGGCGATAACCGTGGCTCAGTGCGGACTCGATCTCGGCCTCGGGCAGACGCACGCTCTCGGGCTCCACGCGCGTGCGCTGGGCCGCAGCCGCCAGCGCCGCCAGTGCGGTGTAGGCCTGCTGGCGGCTCAGGCGCTGGGCGGTCTGTTCTTCGGCGCTGGGCATCCAGCGCAGCATGTTGGCCGAATGCCGGGCCAGCGCACTGCGCAGCTGCGCGCCCAGGCGCGGCACGGCGGCGCGCTCCCAGGAGGGCAGCACGAAGCTGAACAACCAAGCCAGGCCCGCGCCGATGACGGTGTCGGCCAGCCGCTCGAAGATGAAAGGGTCGCTGCCCGGCGCCAGCATCAGCGGCTGCAGCAAGGCCATCAGCGTGGCGGCGGTGGCGGCAACGCGGTAGCGGCGGTTCACGTAGGCATGGGCCGTGCCGACAGCGGCGATGAAGCACAGGCTCAGCAGCGGCACCCAGTGCACGTGCGCCAGCAGCAGCACCAGCAAGCAGCCCTGCACGGTGCCGATGATGCGTTCGTTGCGGCGCGACAGCGTCTGCTCCAGGTTGCCGCGCAGCACGACGGCCACGCTGAGCATCAGCCAGAAGGGATGGGCCGCCCACGGCAGGGCCGCACCCAGCGCATAGGCGAACGACAGCGCCGCCGCCGAGCGCAGCGCATGGCGCATGACGCTGGATTGCAGGTTCAGGTGGGGCTTGAGCGCCGCCAGCGGCCAGCCCTCGGGCGACACGAAGGGCGCCAGGCGCTCGGGCGTCCAGGGGCTGTCGGGGTCGTCGGCTGCGGCCTGGCGGGCGACCATGGCGCTGACGTCGTCCAGCATGTGCCCCACGCGCGACTGCAGGGCCGACACGAGATGGGTGCGTGAGTCGCCGGCCGGCGCACTGACATCGGCCAGCCGCGCAGCCAGCTGCGCTCGCCAGGCGTCGGCCGACACCTCGGGCAGCGGCGCGCCGTAGGCCACTGTGTCGGCCAGCGCGGCGAGCACGTCGGCCAGGTGGCGCAGCGCGTCGGCCAGCGCGGCGCGCCATTGGCGGCCGGGGAAGTCCTGACCCAGCAGCTCGGTGTCCAGCCGGCTGGCCAGCAGCAGGTCGCGCAGCTCGATGAGGCCGAGCACGAGGTCGGTCTGGCGGCGGCTGCGCGGCGAGCGGCGCGCGGCGAAGACCTGGTCGCGCGCCGCCTGCAGTGCATCGGCCAGCAGCACGTCATCGGCGATGGACGCGCGGATGCTGGCCTCGGCCCCACCCACCGCGCCGGCAATGCGCTGGGCGCGCGAACGCAGCCGTTTCTCGGTGGCGCGCAGCGCCTGCGCCAGGGCCAGCTCGCGCAGCCGGTGGCGCAGCACGACCGCACCGCCCCGCGCCCAACCGGCGTAGACGCAGCCGCCCAGGCCCACCCACAGCGCGTGCTCCAGCGGCGACGCAGCGCCGGCCGTGCGGTCCCAGGCCATGGCGAACACCATCGCCAGCACCGGCGCGAAGGACAGCGGCCCGGCGCGCAGGCCCCAGGCCAGCGCCATCAGCGACAGGAAGGTGACGACGGCGATGAGGGCCACGGTCAGCGCGAGCGAATGGTCCGTCACACCGACGAGCAGCGTCACGACGGCGGCCGCGGCTGCGGCGGGCAGCACGCGGGGCAGCACGCGCTGCGGCGGGTTGGGCACGTCCGTCAGGCTGGCGCAAACGGCGCCGCCGACCGCCGCGAGGCCGGCCGTCTCGCCGAACAGCGCGCCGACAACGAGATGCGTGGCCGACACGCCGAGCGCAACGCTCAGGCCGTTCAGGTGGGCCGCTTCGAGGCGCTTCAGGAACTTCACTTGACGAGCATTTCCATGACACGGCGCTCGCTGGCCGGCAGCTCATGCACCGAGAACCAGCCGGACTTCTCGGGCCGGTAGACGTACTGCGGTGGCGCGCTGGTGGCGATGCGCTGCTTCAGCGGCGCGAGCCCCGTCTGGGCAGCTTCGGGCTGGCCCAGGGCCTGCAGCGCGGCGGCCTGCACGATGACGGCCAGGTCGCTCCACGACCCGAGCACCAGCGCCTCGCCGGCATCGCGGCGCGCGGCAGCGGCGTCGCCGTCGGCCAGCGCCAGCCAGCCCTTCAGCGCCAGCGTGTCGGGGTCGGCGGGGTCCAGGATGAGTGCCTCCTTGATCTGGGCCCTTGCCGCATCACGGCGGCCGGCGCGCAGCAGGTCCAGCGCGTAGTCGCGGCGCAGCGGCACAAGGCCGGTGCGCAGCCGCAGCACGGCCTCGTACTGAGTGAAAGCCTCGTCCCAACGGCTGGCGAGGGCCAGCGTGGCGGCGCGGCCCCACAGCGCCTCGGGCTGGTCGCCCTGGTAGGCCAGCACGGCTTCGTAGGCGGCCAGTGCGGCGGCAATGTCGCCGAGGCGGCGGTGGTGGTCGGCCAGCGCCAGGTTGACGCGAAAAGCGTCCTCGCCCTTGAGCGCGCCAACGCCGCGCGCCAGGCCAGGCACCACCTCGCCGGCCAGCGGGCGGCCGCCGTGCCAGAGGGCGTCGGCCACACCCACGCGCAACGTGCCGCTGCGCGGATGGGCGGCCAGGGCACGCGTGGCCAGCTCGTCCACGGCGGCACCGTTGCCGCCTTCGATGGCCAGTGCGTTGAGCTGGGCAGCCAGGGCGCGCTCATCGGTGGGCGCGAGCTTGAGCGCACGGGCGAACAGCGGCCGGGCGTCGGCTAGCTTGCCGTCCTCCAGCTTCTGGTTGCCGGCGTTGACGAGGGCCACCGGCAGGCTGGCGCGCGTGTCGCGCTGGGCGAAGAAGCGCGTCACGGCGGTGCGCAGGGCGGGGTCTAGCTGGATCAGGCGCTCGCGCACGATCTCGCGGCCGTCATACGCGTCGCGTCTCGGCGACGCCTCGGCATTGGCGCCCTCGGCGAAGTACTCCCACACCGAGCCACCCGCGTAGCGCGACAGGAACCCGTTGCGCGTCTTGGCGTCACGCGCCTTGGCCTGCTGGTAGAGCGCCTCGATGCCACGCGCCTGGTCGGCCGTCAGCACGCCGTGGACCTGGTGGGTGAGTTCGTGGAGCACGGTGTTGTAGCGGTCGAAGATGCTGCGCTCGACATCCTCGATACCGGTGACGGTGAAGTGGCCGCCCATGCCGCGCACGTCGTCCCACAGGCGCGAGTCGTAGTCGATGCGGGCGTCCTTCAGCGCGTGGGCCTGCGGCGTCTCCGACAGGCGCATCCACATCGGCTTGATGAAGTGGGTGGCGCCGCCTTCAACGAGGACGGGGATGAAGGCCTTCCAGGGCGCGACGGACAGCGCCACGCGCTTCTGGTGGCGGGGCGACAGGTCTTTCCAGTTCAGCACATAGCGCTCGATGCCGGGCACCACGGGCGTGGGCAGGGCCTTGAAGCGGCGCTCGTAGTCGGCGCGGTGCACGTCGACGGCGAAGCGCTGCGACTCCAGCGCCTTGGCCGCGATGGCGTGCGCGCGGCCGAGCTGGGGGCAGCGCTGCAGCACGGTGAGGCTGATGGCCAGCGCCGTGTCGAAATCGCCCTTCTCGAACGCGTCCGACGCGCGCTTCACGTCGGCCATCAGCGGCGCGAAGCCGTCGCTCAGCCGCGCGGCGAGCTGGGTGTAGTTCTCGCGCGCGTAGCCATTGCCCAGCAGGTAGTGGGCGGCCTCGTGGTGGCGGTTCAGCGCAACGGCGCCCTCGGCGGCAGCGATGGCGTCCTCGGTGCGGCCCAGCCGAATGAGCGTGTCGGCCAGCGCCGAAAGGCCATCGGCCGTGCGGACCTGGGCGATGCCCTGCTCCAGCTTCGCGAGGGAGGCGTCGAACTCGCGCAGCTGGTAGTGGCGCTGGCCCAGGCCGCGCAGCGCCTGGGCACGGTCGGCGGGGCGGGTGGCCTTCTCCAGCGCCAGCTCGAAGCACAGCCGCGCGCGCTCGAAGTCGCGCCGGTCGAGTGCCAGGCGGCCGGCGGCGAGCAGGTCGATGGCGTCGGCCTTGGCATCCTTCAGAACGCCATGCGTGCGGCGATCGATGGCGGCGCCGTCGTCGCGGGCGAACAGCCACTGGTAGATGACGGCGCGCTCGGCGGCGTCCGGCCGGGATGCGCGCAGCAACGCATCGACATCCGCTCGCGCGGCGGCGTATTGCTGCTCGGTCAGCAGCACCTGCAGCCGGGCGGCATCGGTGGCCGCATTCGCAGCGGTCAGGGTCAGGCCAGCAGCAAGGGCAACCGCGAGGTGAAGGGCCAGTCGACGCCAGGGCATTCAGGCTCCATGAAGTGGAGCCGGCATGCTAATCGTCGGAAGAGAAACCAGATGCCTTGACGACCGGCCCCCAGTAGTCGCGCTCGGACGCCAGGCGCTTCGCGTAATCGGAAGGCGAGAGGCTCAGCGGCTCGAAGCCGAGCTTGGCCAGCGCCTCGACCACGCTGGGCTCGCGCACGGCGGCACGGGCGATGTCGGCCAGCTTGTCGACCGTCGCCTGCGACGTCTTGGCCGGCAGGAAAAGGCCATAGCTCTCGACGCCAACGATGCCCTTGAAGCCCTGCTCCTCGAAGGTGGGCACGTCGGGCGCGAAGCGCGAGCGAGCCTTGTCGGTCACGCCCAGCAGGCGCACGCGGCCGGAGGCGAGGTGGGGCAGGAAGTCGCCGATGGAGAAGCAGCCCGAGGCGATCTGGCCGCCCATCAGGTCCTGCATGCCGGGCGCGGCGCCGCGGTAGGGCGCGTGCGTGAGCTTCAGCCCCGCCGCGTGCTCGAACTGATTGCCCAGGAAGTGGGGCATGGCGCCGGCGGCGGGCGAGGCATAGGCGGCCTTGTCGGGGTTGGCCTTGAACCAGTCGGCCAGTTGGGCCAGCGTCTTCACGGTGGCCGGCACCTGAGGCCCGACGCCGAAGCCGCAGGTGGACAGCGCCAGCGGCGAGACCGGGATGACGTCGGTCGCCGGGTTGTAGGCCAGCTTGCGGTAGGCGTGCGGGTAGACGGTGAACATGGACGACGGGCCGAGCAGCATCGTCTGGCCGTCGGGGGCCGCGTCCTTCAGCGCACCGATGGCGATGCGGCCGCCGGCGCCCACCTTCTGCTCGACGAGCACGGTCTCGGCCAGCTTGCCGCGGGCGAACTCGGCGATGCGGCGCGCCGTGGTGTCCACCGACCCCCCGGCCGGGAAGCCGACGAGGATGCGGGGCGGCTGAGCCTGCGCTCGCGCAGCGAGCGGCAAGGCCGCAAGGGAAAGCATGAGATGGCGGCGTTGCATCATTTGTTGTCTCCTGTCGTGTTGTCAGTCTGTGGGCGGTAAGGCGGCGACGCGGGCCAGGCGTTCCAGGCCAGCCAGCAGTGCGGGGCCCTGGTCGCCCAGGGCATCGAGCAGCGCGCGGTCGTGGGCAGCCACGGCGGCTTCGAGCTTGGCCAGCAGCTTCTTGCCGGCCGGCGTCAGGTACAGGCCCCAGCTGCGCGCGTCATCGGGCGCGTCGCGACGCTCGGCCCAACCCTGGGCGGTGAGCCAGTCGGTCAGGCGCAGCGCGCCGCTGCGGTGCAGGCCCATGGCCTGGCCCAGCAGCCCTTGGCGCAGGCCGGGGTTGCGTGCAATCAGCACCAGGGCCGCAAAGCGCGGTGGGGTGACGTCCCACTCGGCGGTGGCCCGGTAGAAGTCCAGGTAGAGCGCGTTCTGCGCGCGGCGCAGCGTGTAGCCCAGCAGTCCGTCCAGCAGACCGTAATCCAGCCCGGGAACGGGCAACATCGGGCCTTCGGGCGGGATTGCAGGGTTGTCGGACTTGCTCACCATCCCAGATTAGGTTTTGTTGCCTACTGCAACTATCTCGCTTACCCTGAGTTAACCTGAGCATATGAAGATCCTCATCGCAGGCGGTGGCATCGGCGGACTGACGGCCGCGCTGGCCCTGCACGCGCGCGGCCACAGCGTGACCGTGCTGGAGGCGGTGCGTGAGC
Source organism: Roseateles sp. GW821-FHT02E12 (assembly GCF_059421665.1). Taxonomy (NCBI): domain Bacteria; kingdom Pseudomonadati; phylum Pseudomonadota; class Betaproteobacteria; order Burkholderiales; family Sphaerotilaceae; genus Roseateles; species Roseateles sp. GW821-FHT02E12. The sequence continues at coordinate 1,699,987 of NZ_JBWKVK010000001.1, read as the reverse complement.
CCAAACCCCTTGGCGTTGGCATCAACCTGCTGCCGCACGCGGTGGGCGTGCTAGATGAGCTGGGCCTGCTGCCGGCGCTGCGAAGCATGGCTGTCGAGACCTCGGCGCTGGTGTTTGCCAACCGCCACGGCCAGGCCATCTACCGCGACCTGCGCGGCACGGACGGCGGCTACAGCCATCCGCAGTTCAGCATCCACCGCGGCGAGCTGCAGATGCGGCTGTGGGCCGAGGCGTCGGCCAAGGTGACGGTGCTCGGCGGCCATCGCGTCGTCGGCGTGCGCGACGACAACATCGCCCTGATCGAGACCGCCGATGGCCCGCGCGAGCTGGCGGCGGACCTCATCGTCGGCGCCGACGGCATCCACTCCGCCCTGCGCCGCCGCCTGGCACCAGACGAGGGCGCCCCCTGCTGGCGCGGCGTCATGATGTGGCGCGGCACGACCTGGGCGCCGCCCTTCCTGGACGGCCGCACGATGGTGCAGGCCGGCTACAGCCAGGCCAAGTTCGTGGTGTACCCGATAGCCGCGCCGCGGGCCGACGGGCTGCAGCTCATCAACTGGATTGCCGACCGCCGCGTGCAGAAACCCACGCCCGGCCTGACCGCCCCCGACCGCGCCGACTGGAGCCGCACCGGCAAGCTCGACGACTTGCTGCCCACCTTCGGCGGCTGGCACTTCGACTGGCTGGACGTGCCAGGCCTCATCACCCGCGCCGAGCAGATGCTGGAATGGCCCATGGTGGACCGCGACCCGCTGCCGCGCTGGCGGCTGGGCCGCTCCACGCTGCTGGGCGACGCGGCCCATCCGATGGTGCCCATCGGCTCCAACGGTGCCACCCAGGCCATCATGGACGCGCAGGCGCTGGCCCAGGCGCTGGCCAACCACGCTGATCTCGACACGGCGCTGGCCGCCTACGAGGACGAGCGCCTGCCCATGTGCGCCCGCATCGTCGAGATGAACCGCCGCGAAGGGCTGGACGCCATCCTCGACCGCGTGGAGGCGCTGGCGCCGGACGGCTTCGCGAACCTGGCGGACGTCATCGACCCCGCCGAGGTGGCGCGCGAGATCAACAGCTACAAGGCCGCCGCCGGCCATCGAACAAAACCCGCTTGATCGCCGCTTGATCATCCGGTGGCCCGCGACGATCATCGCGGCCCATGCCCTTACTGAAGCTCGGCCGCTCCGTCCCGCCGCACGACCGTCACCCCGTCGCCTGGTACCAGCCCGAAGTGCTGTGGACGGCCGCACGGCAGGTGCTGTCGTCGCTGGACCAGCTGCGCAACCGCGATGGCCGCGAGAGCCAGCCCACGCCCCTCGTCGTCATCGACCGCAGCCAGCCCGAGGCAGATGGTGAATTCAAGGGCGCTTTCTGGTTCGACTTCATCGCCGACACCGGCGACGGTGGCAACGCGAGCTATGCGGTGGCCAGCGCGGCGCTGGCACCGGAACTCGCATTGGGCGACGAGACCTTGCCGCGCGGGCAACTGCTGCTCTTCGGCGGCGACCTCGCCTACCCGGCCGCCAGCACGGAGGACTACCGCTACCGCTTCGTCGAGATGTTCGAGGCCGTGCGCAACGACTTCGCCAACACGCTGGTGCGCGGCCGGCCGCTGACGCTCGCGGCCGTGCCGCAGAACCACGACTGGATGGACTCGGCCTCCACCTTCAGCCGCTACTTCGTGCGCGGCTACGACTCCGCGCCGCTGCTGGGTGCGGACATCCCGCAGCGCCAGTCCTACTTCTGCGTGAAGCTGCCCGGCGGCTGGTGGGTGCTGGCGCTGGACTTTGCGCTGACCCACGACATCGACCGCGACCAATACGAGCAGTTCGAGACGCTGGCCGTCGGCGGCCACGGCAAGCCCGCCGCCATCGGCGCAGATGACAAGGTCATCCTCATCTACCCCGAGCCCTACTGGACCCGGCCCATCGGCGACGGCGCCGACGAGAGCCACCCCAAGCGCTACCAACGCCTGGAGGGCCTGCTGCGCGGCCGCATCCGGCTGCGGCTGGCAGGTGACCTGCACCACTACATGCGTTGGGATTCGGCGGCGGGCAACGAGACCGACGGCCGCCTCGTGACATGCGGCTGCGGCGGCGCCTTCACCCACCCGACGCACACCAATACGACGACGCGGCCTGTGCGGCTGCAGGCCTTCGACACCGAGGACTGCATCCCACCCGAGCCGCGCAGCGAGACGCCGGCGCTGAAGATCGGCCTGACGGGCCGGCGCGCCGGCGGCCAACGCTTCGCGCGGCAGGAGGCCACCGTCTACCCGGCGGCGGCCGCGTCGCGGGGCCGGGCCTGGCGCAATCTCTTCGCCTTCTTGCCCAGGCGCGAGGGCGGCAACGGCAACGTGGGCTTCGCCCTGCTGCTGGGCGCGCTGTACTGGTTCAACGCCTACCTGAACTCCATGCCCTTCTCGTGGTCGTTCAGGGCCGACGGCTTCCAGCCGCTGTGGGTCTACGCGCCGGGCGAGTTTGCGGCGGTGCTGGCGCTGTGGCTCAAGGCGATGGTGTTCAGCCCGCTGGGCTTTCTCATCAACCTGCTGATGGCCTTCGGCTGCATGGCCACGGGCCGCGAGGCGGTGGATGAGCTGTCACCCGACGACGGCCTCACGACGCGCTGGGCCGTGACCTGGGGCATGGGCGCCGTGCATGCCGGGGTGCATGTGCTGGCTGTCTTCAGCCTGGAGTTCTTCATGCACCAGGCTGTCAGCCTGTGGGCGGGCCTGGGCAGCCGCGACCAGTCGCTGGGGCTGATCCTGCACTCGCTGCTGGTGGGCTCGGGCGTGTTCGTCGGCGGCGCCGTGTTGGGGTCGGCCTTGTTCGGCGGCTATCTGGCGCTGATGTGCCGGCTGGGCCTGCTGACGAACAACGGCTACTCGGCGCTGGACGGGCAGGACCACAAGGGCTTCCTGCGCTTTCGCATCGCGCCAGACGGCAGCATGCAGGCCTTCTTCATCGCCATCGACCGCGTGCCGCGGCGCTGGCGGCGCGCGGGCACGCCGGGGCCGGTGTGGCGCAACGATGACCCCGCGGCGACGCCGCCGCGGGTGCACGACCGGTTTACGGTTTAGGTCTTCAGCATGTCCGCGGCGATGAGCCGCACCGGCGCATTGCCGTAGCTCAGGAACTGCTCGTGGAAGGCCTTGAGGTTGAACCCCGGCTTGGCCCTGAGCGCCTCGCGCAGCGCAAAGATCTCGCTGTAGCCGCTGAAGTAGCTCGTCAGCTGCACCGAGGTCAGCTGCACGCGGCGCCATTTTTCCTTGGCCTCGCGTTCGGTCTGGAAGGCCTGGCGGGTCAGCAGGTCCAGCGCGTCGGCCTGGCCCATGCCGAGCACGTGCACGCTGTAGTCGAGCACCGTGTTGGTAACCGAGCGCAGATGCCATTTGCCATACATCAGCGTCATCTCCGGCGAGGCGCCGTAGCCGCTCTCGATCATCATGCGCTCGCCGTAGACGGCCCAGCCCTCCACCATCGCACCGTTGCCGAACAGGGCCTTGACCTTGCTCGGCGCGCGGTTGGCATGCACGAGCTGGGTGTAGTGGCCGGGGATGGCCTCGTGGATGTTGAGGATCTGCAGGATCCAGTGGTTGTATTCGCGCAGTGAGCTCTCGGCCTCGGCGGGCGTGAGGTCGTCCAGCGGCGTGACGTTGTAGTAGGTGCTGTCCTGCGGCCGGTAGGCGCCGGGCGCCTCGATGCTGGCTCCGGCCACGCCGCGCTGGTACTCGGGCGTCTCGCGCACGGCCAAAGGCTTGCTGGCGTCCTGGCTGAGCAGGTCGTGGTCGCGCACCCAGGCTTCGAGCTGCGGGATCTGCGCGCGGATCTCGTCAACGAAGCGCTCGCGGGCGACATGGCGCTCGCTGAGCTTGGCGATGACGCGGCCGATCAGCGCGAAGCGGTCGGCGGGCGGGGCCTCGCTGCCGATGACGGTCGGCCACAGCGCGGCGGCTTGCGTCTGCATGCTGGCCAGCACCTCCTCGCGGCGCGCTTGAGCCAGCTCGTAGGTCTCGCGTGCCGTGCGGGCAGACTGGATGTCATGCGCGAACTTGGGCTCATAGAGCTCGGCACCGAGGCGGAAGCTGCGCACAGGCTTGAGCTTCTTCAGGTGAGCCACGTAGCCATTCACCGCGGTGCGGGCCTGGGCGAGCGGCTTGGCAAGGTCCACCTTGGCCTCGGCCGCGCGCTTGGCGATGTCGTCCAGCACGCCCAGCACGCCGGGCGCCTGCTGCAACGCCAGCTCGGTGTGCTCGCGCGTAACGCCGGCGAGGCCGCCCGCCGCGGCGCGGTAGTAGGCCGGCAACTGCGCCAGCCGCGGAGCCAGAGCGCGCAGGCGCTGGGGCAGCGGTGCGTAGTCGGTGTTCAGCAGCAGATCCAGCAGCGCTGCGGGGTTGTGTTCCGAAGGGTTCCACGACCATTCGCGCAACACGTCCATGCGCCACAGGTCGCTCTTGATCTTGGCCGTCAGCAAAGCGCGGTCGATGCGGTCGCTGGTCGTGAGCCGGGCGTCGGGCAGGCCCTCGAAGGTGTTCAGCCGCTCCTTCAGGAAGGCGCGCATGCGCTGGCGCTGGGCAGTGCTCGGCAAGGTCATGCGACCCGCAAACTCGAAGCGCCCGGCTGCCACGGCGGCGTCGGGGTCGAGCTTCCACAGCGCTTCGAGAAAGTTCTCGCTCAGCGTGCCGACGGCGGAGTTCTCCTCGGCCAGGGCGGGCAGGCCGAGGCTGGCCAGGCCCAGGGCAGCGAAGTCGCGGCGCCTCATGCCGCCGCGGCCTCGAGTGCGTCGATGAACATCTTGGCGACATCGAACCCGCTCTGGTCGGTGATCTCCTGGAAGCAGGTCGGGCTGGTCACGTTGATCTCGGTGACGTTCTCGCCGATGACGTCCAGGCCCACCAGCAGCAGGCCGCGCGCGGCCAGGATGGGGCCGAGGTACTCGGCGATCTCGCGGTCGCGGTTGGTGAGCGGGCGGGCCACGCCCTTGCCGCCGGCGGCCAGGTTGCCGCGCACTTCGCTGCCCTGCGGGATGCGCGCCAGGCAGTGCGGCACCGGCTTGCCGCCGATGATGAGGATGCGCTTGTCGCCCTCGGTGATGGCCGGGATGAAGCGCTGCACCATGACGGTCTGCGTGCCCTCCTTGTTCAGCGTCTCGATGATGCTGCCCAGGTTCAAGCCGTCGTCCTTGACGCGGAAGATGCCCATGCCACCCATGCCGTCCAGCGGCTTCAGGATGATGTCGCGCTGCTCGGCATGGAAGGCGCGAATCTCGGCCGGGTCACGCGTGACGAGGGTGGGCGAGATGAACTCGGGGAATTCGAGAATGGCGAGCTTCTCGGGGTGCTCGCGCAGGCTGCTGGGCCGGTTGAAGACCTGAGCGCCTTCGCGCTCGGCCTGGCTGAGCAGGTGGGTCGTGTAGAAGAACTCGCTGTCGAAGGGCGGGTCCTTGCGCATCAGCACGGCATCGACGTCGGCCAGAGCCAGGTCGGCGGTAGCCGTGACGGTGTACCAGTCATGCGCATCACCGGTCAGCGCGATCTCCACCGCGCCGCGCGCCGTCACGCGGCCGCCGCGCAGCCAGACGAGCTGCTGCGGCTCGCAGGCCAGGATGCTGTGGCCGCGCCGGGCGGCCTCTCGCATCATCGCGAAGGTGGAATCCTTGTAGGTCTTGAAGGTGGCGAGCGGGTCGGCAACGAAGAGCAGCTTCATGGTCTGGGCGGGAGCAGCAAAGGCGTCGGCCAGTGTTGCACAGCGTCGCGCTCAGGCCTTCAGGTAGGGTCTCAGCGCGGCCTGCGCGCCGTCCGCGATCTGCCGCCAGTGCTCGCGCCGTTGCCGGGCGCGAGCGCGGTGCTTGGCCTTGAGCTGGGCCAGCGGCGCGACGACGGCGGGCACCGGCACCTCCACGCCGTGCAGGCCGAGCGGCCGGCTGCCGAAGCCCTGCCAGAAGTCGTCGTAGGAGCGCCGGAAGCCGCTGGCGTAGCAGGGCTCGAAAGCGATCTGGCATTGATCGCGCACACCGACGATGCGCGTCTGGCCGACGGCGCGGGTCAGGGCGGTCAACGCGGCAAACACGAAGTAGGCGGGCGCGTTCTGCGGGAAGTCGGTGCGAAAGCTCGCCAGCGTGGGAGAGTCCGCCGGCAGCATGCCCTGGTTGCGCGTCGCGAACAGCACGGGGCCGTGGCCGGCGTCCGGGCCGAGGCGGCGGGCTTCGATCCAGGCAAAGGACAGCTCGTGCAGCGTCTCGCCGCGGTGGCGCAGCACGAGGCTGAGCGGGCCTTCGTGACGGGTCTGGGCATTCGCGCGCCATCGGATCTCGTGGCCGGCGGGGTGGCGCCACAGGCGCAGGCCGTCGCCATGCAGGGCCGGCAGCAGGTTGGGCGCGAAATGGGCCTGCTCGAAATGGAAGTGATCCAGCACGCAGGCCAGGCGCTCGGCGCTGTCGAAGCCGCGCGACAGGAAATGGCGGTGGCTGATGAAGAAAAACGCGTCGACCTGGGACGGTGCGGCCACCAGCCGCGCGAAGGCGGGAATGGTGAAGAGCCGGGCCAGTTCATTGCGTTCGCCCAGCATGCGGCCGGCGCCAAGCAGCACGCGCAGCCCGTCGGGCAGGCCCTGGGTGCAGGTCCGTTGCCAGGCATTGCCGGCAATGCGGCTCAGCAGCTGCATGCCGCTGGGTGGCAGGGAACTCGGCCAGTCTGGCGCGGTGGAGGGGGTCACGTCTCGAAGGGAAGCCGCCCGGGGCGGCTCGCATTGACAGCTTCGAGAAAGATTATCGACAGATTGTGGACATGAAAGCGCTGCCGGCCCCTCGATCCGAGGGCGGGAAGTCCCGGGCGTGACTTATGGCGCGGGGGTTACACGCGGGCGCGCCGCCAGCTCGCCACCACCGTGGCGATGCCACCCGCCACCACGCCCCAGAAGGCCGCGCCGATGCCGAAGATGCTGAGGCCGGACAGGCAGACGAGGAAGGTCAGGATGGCCGCGTCGCGGTGGCCCTCGTCCTTCAGCGCCGCGGCCATGGCGCCGGCGATGGTGCCGAGCAGGGCCAGGCCGGCAATCGCCGCGACGAGTTCGCGCGGGAAGGCAGACAACAGCATGGCCACGGCCCCGCCGGCCAGGCCGATGAGCACGTAGAACAGGCCCGCGGCGATGGCGGCCGTGTAGCGCCGCGCCGGGTCTTCATGCGCCTCGCGGCCCATGCAGATGGCTGCCGTGATGGCGGCGAGGTTGAAGGCATAGCCGCCGAAAGGCGCGAGCAGCGTTGTGGCCGCACCGGTCACGGCGATGCTGGCGGACACCGGCGTGGTGTAGCCGCTGGCGCGCTGGGCCGCAACGCCGGGCAGGTTCTGCGAGGCCATCGTGACGATGAACAGCGGCAGCGCCACGCCGATGGCGGCATGCCAGGTGAAGTGCGGCGCCGTCCAGACCGGCAGCGCGAAGACCTGGGACGTGTCGACGCCCAGGAAGCCGAGCCGGCCCTGGGCCAGGGTCACCGCGATGCCCGCGATCAGCACGCCGGGCACGGCGTAGCGCGGCCACAGGCGGCGGCCGGCCAGGTAGGCGGCGGCCATGGCAAGCACGAGTTCGGGCGCGGTCTTCACGCTCGTCACGGCGTCCAGGCCGAAGCGCGCCAGCACGCCGGCCAGCAGGGCCGAGGCGATGGCCACGGGGATGCGATCCATCAGACGCTCGAACCAGCCGCTGGCGCCGGCCCAGGCGATGAGCAGGCCGCAGACGATGAAGGCGCCGATGGCCTCGGGCATCTCCACGCCCGAGGTGGACGCGAGCAAGGCCGCGCCGGGCGTGGACCAGGCCGTCAGCACCGGCTGGCGCGTCCACAGGCTGAGCCCCAGGCTGGTCAGGCCCATGCCCAGGCCCAGCGCCCACAGCCAGGAGGCCGTCTGGGCCGGCGTGGCGCCCAGGGCGACCGTGGCCTGGAAGATGATGGCCACCGAGCTGGTGTAGCCCACCAGCACCGCCACGAAGCCGGCAACCACGGTGGACGGCGAAAAGTCTTGCAGCAAGCGTGTCATGCGGCCAGCATAGCCACCACCCCGACCTAGACCCGGCAGTTGACCGCTCTCTACTCATCGTCAGTCTCGGCCCATCAACGCCGCGCAAACTCGGCGCCGTTCACCACCTCGGTCAACAGCGCTGCACACCCGCTAGTCTGGCGCTGCGGTCCGCTGGCGGCGTTGCTCCTCCTTGTGGGCAACAGCCCACTGCGTCGTCGCGCCTTGCAAGCGACCCACCTCGCCAGCCCCTCGGGCGTGCCCAACTGCCGGATCTAGGTCCACCACGAAAGGCCCACGAATGTGCCGTTTCCTCGCCTACTCGGGCGACGCGATTTTTCTGGAGGATCTGGTCTGCAAGCCGCGCCATTCACTGGTGCGCCAGAGCCTGCAGGCCTCGGAGGCCAAGACGGTCACCAACGGCGACGGCTTCGGCATCGGCTGGTACGGCGAGCGTGAAATACCGGGCGTGTACCGCGAGGTGATGCCGGCCTGGAGCGACGAGAACCTCATGGCGCTGTGCGCCAATGTGCGCTCCCACCTCTTCATGGCCCATGTGCGGGCGGCGACAGGTGGCGGTGTCTCAAGGCAGAACTGTCACCCCTTCCACTTGGGGCCTTATCTCTTCATCCACAACGGCCAGATCGGCGACTTCTCGCGCCTGCGCCGCGGCATGGAGGCCCAGCTGTCCGATGAGCTCTACGACCTGAAGCGCGGCGCGACGGATTCGGAACTGCTTTTCCTGCTCATCATGGGGCGCGTGAAGGCCGGTGCAACGGTCGAGGCGGCGACGCGCCAGGTGCTGCTCGACACGGTGGACGAGATGGAGGCGCGCGGCATCACGACGCCGCTGCGCTTCTCGGCCGCACTGGCCGACGGCAAACAGCTCTGGGCTGTGCGCTGGGCCAGCGACGACAAGCCGCCCAGCCTCTATCTCAAGCCCCAGCCGGGCGGCTGGGCGATTGCGTCGGAGCCGTTGGGCGACGATGCCGAGGCTTGGCAGCCGCTGGCCAAGGGCGAGGTCGTGCATGTGCACGATGGGCGCATCGAGCGCCGGCTGCTCTGTGGCGGTTAAGGCCGCTTCCACCACAGCAGCAGCGCGCCCACGGCGAGCACCGCGACGCCGACGATGACCCCGGTCTTCACATAGACCAGGCTGGACCAGAACAGATAGGCGCTGCAGGCGCTGAACAGCAGCGGCAGCCACGGATACAGCGGCACGTGAAACGGTCGCGGCTGCTCGGGCTCGCGCCGACGCAGCACGATGAGGGCCAGGCCGCTGAGCGTCAGGAAGAACCAGTAGACCGGCGACAGATAGTCCACCATCGTCGTGAAGCCACCGCGCGTCAGGTCGCCGAGCAGCACCAGCAACAGGGCCACGGCGGAGGTCGCGACGACGGCGGCGGTGGGCGTGCCGCGGCGGGCGTTCCAGCGGGCGAGGTGCCACTCGGCGGCGAGGTCGCGCGCGGCGGCGTAGGTGGTGCGCGGGCCGGCGATCAGGATGGCGTTCATCACCGACAGCGCGGTCAGGCTCACCACGGCCACCATCAGCAACTCGGCCGCCGGCCCGAAGGCCAGCCGCATCAGCTCGGCCGCCGGCGCCTCGCTGCGCGCCAGGCCTGGCAGGCCCAGCACCCGCACGTAGGCCCAGTTGGCCAGCAGGTACAGGCCCATCACGAGGCCCAGGCCCAGCATCAGCGCGCGGGCGATGCCACGCTTGGGGTCGCGCATCTCGGCAGACAGCGTGGCCGCGTCGCTCCAGCCGCCGTAGGCCAGGAAGACGAAGACCATGGCCATGCCCCAGTCCGGCGTGGTGGTGGCCGCGCCCTGGGTGGCCGGCGGCAGGCCGGCCAGCTGCTGCGCGCCCGCGCCCAGGCCCAGCAGCAGCAGCCCCGCCAGCACCACGGCCATCAGGCCCAGCTGCGTGCCCAGGCCCACGCGCACGCCCAGCAGGTTCAGGCCGGTCAGCGCCACGATCAGCCCGGCCGCCAGCACCGCACTGGCATGCGTGCCCAGCCAGGGCTTCAGGTCCAGCACCTGGCCGAGGTAGTCGCCGAAGACGAAGCCCAGCAGCGCCATCGAGCCGGTGTGGATGACCGCGAAGCGCGACCAAGCGAACAGGAAGCCCAGCCGGTGCCCGAAGGCGCGGCGCAGGAAGTGGTAGTCGCCGCCGGCATCGGGGAAGGCCGCCGCCATCTCGGCGAAGCACAACGCACCGATGACCGACAGCAGGCCGCCGAAGGCCCAGGCCAGGTAGAGCTGGGCCGGGTCCACCAGCGCCTGGGCGACCAGGGGCGAGGTCTTGAAGATGCCGGCGCCCACCACCATGCCCACGCACAGCGACACGGCGTGCCGCACGTCGAGGCCACGCTCGGGCTGGGCGGGGGCGGCCAGGCTCAGATTTCGACCTTGCTGCCCAGCTCGACGATGCGGTTGGTGGGCAGGTGCAGGAAGTCGGCCGCGGCGGCCGCGTTGCGGTGCATGCTGGCGAAGAGCTTCTCGCGCCACAGCGCCATGCCCGAGCCGATGGTCGGGATGACGATGTCGCGGCTGAGGAAGTAGCTGGTCTCCATCTCGTCCAGCTGCACGCCGTGCTTCTTCAGCAGCTCCAGCGCCTCAGGCACGTCAGGCTCGTTCTTGAAGCCGAAGTGCAGGCCGACCTGCCAGCAGTGGTTGCCCAGGGCCTCGACGTCACAGCGCTTCTCGGCGGCGACCCAGGGCACCTCGTGATGCTTGACGGTGACGAAGACGTTCTGCTCGTGCAGCACCTTGTTGTGCTTGAGGTTGTGCAGCAGCGCGTTGGGCGTGGAGCCCTTCTCGGCCGACAGGAAGACGGCCGTGCCGGCCACACGCGTGGGCGGGTTGATGAAGACGGCCTCCAGGAAGGCATCCAGCTCGATGGCGTCCTCGCGCAGCTTGTCGGACAGCTGCTTGCGGCCCTGCTTCCAGGTCAGCATCAGCGTGAACATGCCAACGCCGATCAGCAGCGGGAACCAACCGCCCGCGGCCACCTTGAGCAGGTTGGACGCCAGGAAGGTCACGTCGATGACGAAGAAGATGCCGGTGGCGGCGATGCACAGCGCCAGCGGGTATTTCCAGCCGTAGCGGATGACGAAGAAGGTCATCACCGTCGTGATCGTCATGTCGATGGTGACGGCCACGCCATAGGCGCCGGCCAGCTTGGTCGACGAGCCGAAGAAGACGACGGCGACGATGACCAGGGCATACAGGCCCCAGTTGACGAAGGGCACGTAGATCTGGCCGATGTCGCGCACGCTGGTGTGCAGGATGCGCAGCCGCGGCAGGATGCCCAGCTGGATGGCCTGCTTGGTGACCGAGAAGGCCGCCGTGATGAGGGCCTGGGACGCGACGATGGCCGCGGCCGTGGCCAGCAGGAACAGCGGGATCTCGGCCCAGGCCGGCGCGAGCAGGAAGAACGGGTTCTTCACGCCGCTGGGGTTGTCCAGCAGCATGGCGCCCTGGCCGAAGTAGTTGATGACCAGGGCCGGCATGACGACGCCGTACCAGGCGATGCGGATGGGCTTCTTGCTGAAGTGGCCGAGGTCGGCGTAGAGGGCTTCGCCACCGGTCACGACGAGGACGACGGCGCCCAGGGCGACGAAGGCCACCCAGCGGTACTCCAGGCAGAAATGCAGCGCGTAGATCGGGTTGACGGCGGCCAGCACATGCGGGTTGTCAAGGATGTGCGGCAGGCCCAGCGCGGCCAGCACCACGAACCACAGCAGCATGACCGGCCCGAAGGCCTTGCCGATGCCGCCGGTGCCGAAGCGCTGCACGGCGAACAGGCCCGTCATGACGATCAGCGTCAGCGGCAGGATGGCGTCGTGCAGCTGCGGCTCGTAGACGTCGATGCCCTCAACGGCGCCCAGCACCGTCATGGCCGGCGTGATGACGGCGTCGCCGAAGAAGATGGCCGTGCCGAACAGGCCCACCAGCATCAGCGTGCGGCGCAGCGGCGGCTTGTCGTTCACGGCGTTGGTGGCCAGCGCCAGCATGGCGATGAGCCCGCCCTCGCCGTTGTTGTCGGCCCGCAGGATGAGCAGCACGTACTTGACCGAGACGATGACGGTCATCGTCCAGAAGAGCAGGGAGAGCACGCCGAGGATGTTGTCCGGCGTTGGGGCGACATGGCCGCCGTGGAAGACTTCTTTGAGGGCGTACAACGGGCTGGTACCGATGTCGCCGTAAACCACCCCGAGAGCACCGAGCGTGAGGCCCGCCATCGCCGAAGGGCTGCGAGCCGCTTGAGAAGAACTCACTGCGCGAAGACCACCGGCTTGGGGTGGCGTTTGTTCGAAAGTGGGGATTCTGCGCTCGCTTTTGGTGTTTTGTGCAGTGCAACAAAATCACGTAAGCGAGGCTTGACGCCTCAGGGACAGCAGCGTATTGCGCCGCTCAGGCGGCTTCGGCCTCCGCCTGAGGGTCGGTGGCCTCCAGCTCGTAGCTGGCCGCCAGCATCGCCAGACGCCCGATGACGCCGTACATGTAGAAGCGGTTGGGCGCGCTCGCGCCTGGCTTCTCGCCCGGGCGGGGCAGGTGCGGTGAGTCGGCAAAGGCCAGCGGCACGTAGCTGGCGCCGGGGGCGTTCAGGTTCTCATCGATGCCGCGGTGGGCGTGCACGCGGTAGAAGCCGCCGACGACGTAGCGGTCCATCGTGTAGACGACCGGCTCGGCCACGGCCTCGTGCACGCGCTCGTGCGTGGGCACGCCCTCCTGCACGATGACCTCCTGGCCCAGGTTCTCCGGCAGGCGGGAGGCCAGCGTCTCGATGTCCTTGGCGTCGCGCACCGTCAGCACGCCCTTGCCGTAGCTGCCCACGTCGCTCTTGATGATGACGAAGGGCTTCTCGTTGATGCCGTATTCCTTGTACTTGCGGCGCACCTTGGTGAGCTGGGCGTCGGCAGCCGTCTGCAGCGCATCCAGCCCCTTCTTGCCGTGCAGGTCGACGCTCTGGAACATCGGCGTGATCAGCCAGGGGTCCATGCCCAGCAGCTTGCCGAAGCGCTTGGCCACTTCCTCGTAGGCGCGGAAGTGCTGGCTCTTGCGCCGCACCGTCCAGCCGGCGTGCAGCGGCGGCAGCAGGTATTGCTCGTGCAGGCCCATCAGCTGCGGCGGCGTGCCGGCCGAGAGGTCGTTGTTGAGCAGGATGGTGCAGGGGTCGAAGCCCTTGAGCATCAGCCGGCCGCGCTTGCGCACCAGGGGCTCGATGGTGATGCTGCTGCCGTTGGCGATCGTGAGCTCGGTGGGCTCGGTGATGGCCGTGTCCAGCGTGCCGAAGCGAACGTTCAGGCCGGCCTGCGTGAAGATGCGCGCCAGCGTGGCGAGGTTGTCCAGGTAGAAGCTGCAGCGCGCGCCCGTCTCGGGGATGACGAGCAGGTTGCGCGCCTCGGGGCAGATTTTCTCGATGGCCGCCATGGCCGCCTGCACGGCCTGGGGCAGCATCTGCGGCGTGAGGTGGTTGAAGCCGCCGGGGAAGAGGTTGGTGTCGACGGGGGCGAGCTTGAAGCCGGCGTTGCGCAGGTCCACCGACGCGTAGAAGGTCGGCGTGTGCTCCATCCATTCGAGCCGGAACCAGCGCTCGGTCGCTGGCATCGATTCCAGGATGCGAGCCTCCAGCTCGTTGATGGGCCCGTTCAGGGCGGTGATCAGATGGGGAACCATGGCCGAATGATCTCAAACTCGCAAAGGGCAGGTCACGTGGGGCCGGCCGGCCGGTTCACAAGACGCCTTGCGCGCAAACGGTGCGCCCGCGCCCGGCGTGCTTGGCCCGGTAGAGCTCGTCGTCGGCGCGCTTGATGGCCGTGGCCAGCGCCTCGCCCGGCTGCACCCGCACGGCGCCGGCGCTGAAATCGACCACGAAGCCCAGGCTGGTCTCGCAGCGCCGCGTCAGCGCCATGTGCAGGCGCGAGTCCAGGCGCCGGAAGGCCTCGGGCTCGCAGTGGCGCAGCAGCAGGCAGAACTCCTCGCCGCCATAGCGGCCAACCAGGTCGCTGGCGCGCAGCTCGCCGCGCAGCACCTCGCCGGTGAGCTTGAGCACCTCGTCGCCGGCCGGGTGGCCGCGTTCGTCGTTGATGCGCTTGAAGTGATCCAGGTCCAGCATCAGCAGCACGGCAGCGGTGTCCGCGTTGGCGCTGATCCCCAGCGCCTGGCCGGCGCGGTTCATCCACTCGCGGCGGTTCAGCAGGCCGGTCAGCATGTCCAGCGACGCCAGCCGCACCAGCGCCTGCTCGGCCGCGTCGCGGTGCGCCAGCAGAAAGCCCATGGTGCCCAGCACCAGGCTGGCGTTGAGCAGCATCATCGAGCTGAAGTTGAGCGCGTTGGGCGCCAGGAAGCGCGGGTAGATCTCCGGCCAGCCCAGCACCAGGCAGCCGCGGGCCAGAGTCAGCACGCCATTGGCCAGGGCCGCCACGCCGCACAGCCAACGCCAGCGCACCTGGCCCACGCCCCGCAACAGCAGCACGCTCGCCCAGATGACCTGGGCACCGATGGTCAGGTTGGTCAGGCCGGTCGCCACGCCCAGGTCGCTGAAGACGGCGGCATGCACGCCGCCCAGCGCGAGCGGCACGGCCCACAACCAGCGGCTCGGCACCGCCAGCCCGAGGAAGCGGCAGACCGTCAGCACCATGGCGGAGGCCGACCCGCTCAGCGCCATGACGCCCAGCGTCGCCAGCAGGCGCGGCGCGCCGAACGTCGCGCCGATCAGCAGGCCGAACCCGATCGCCTGGCCGAGCAGCATGAACTGCCAGGCCTGCAGGCCGCTGCGGGTGCGGATACCGACGCCGACGACCAGCGCCAGGCTCATCAGCAGCGCATTGACCAGCACCGCCACAAGCAGGGTGATCACATCCATGGCGCGGCAGCATAACGGCCGGTCAGCGCGCCAAAAAGAAAAGCCGCCCCGGAGGGCGGCTCGGTGTGAACAAGGGCCGGCGCGGGGCCAGCCCTCGAGATCACTTGTGGTACGCGGTCTCGCCGTGCGACGAGATGTCCAGACCTTCGCGTTCTTCCTCTTCGGTCACGCGCAGGCCGATGGTCAGGTCGACCAGCTTGTAGGCGATCAGCGAGACGACACCCGACCAGACGATGGTGATGCCGACGGCCTTGGCCTGGATCAGGAACTGCGCGCCGATGGAGAAGTCTGCGGGCGTGATCATGGTCGCCGTGACCCAGTCACCCATGGCGCTGGGGCCACCCAGGTTGGGCGAGGCGAACACGCCGGTCAGCAGCGCGCCGACGATACCGCCGACACCGTGCACGCCGAAGACGTCCAGCGAGTCGTCCGCACCCAGCAGCTTCTTCAGGCCCGACACACCCCACAGGCAGGCGAAGCCGGCGACGATGCCGATGACGAGACCGCCACCGATACCGACGTTGCCGGCGGCCGGCGTGATGGCGACGAGGCCGGCGACGGCACCCGAGGCAGCACCCAGCATCGAGGCCTTGCCCTTCAGCAGCGCTTCACCCACGCACCAGGCCAGCACGGCGGCAGCCGTGGCAGCGAAGGTGTTGATGAAGGCCAGAGCTGCGAAGCCGTTGGCTTCCAGTGCGGAGCCGGCGTTGAAGCCGAACCAGCCCACCCACAGCAGCGAGGCACCGACCATGGTCAGCGTCAGGCTGTGCGGCGTGAACTGCTCCTTGCCGTAGCCGACGCGCTTGCCGATCATGAAGGCACCCACCAGGCCCGCAACGGCGGCGTTGATGTGCACCACCGTGCCGCCAGCGAAGTCCAGCGCACCCATCTGCCAGATGTAGCCGGCCTTGGCGTTCATCGCGTCAGCCACTTCCTTGGCGGAGTAGGCGTCCGGGCCCATCCAGAACCAGACCATGTGGGCGATCGGCAGGTAGCTGAACGTGAACCACAGTGTCAGGAAGGCCAGGGCCGCCGAGAACTTGATGCGTTCGGCGAAGGCGCCAATGATCAGGCAGGCGGTGATGCCGGCGAAGGTGGCCTGGAAGGCGGCGAACACCATCTCATACATCGGCACACCCTTGCTGAAGGTGCCGCCGGTGGCGAAGGTGCCTGCCACGTTGTCCCAGATGCCTTTCATGAAGAGGCGATCCGTGCCACCGATGAAAGCATTGCCCTCGGTGAACGCGAAGCTGTAACCGTACAGCACCCACAGCACGACGATCAGCGAGAAGCCGACCATGACCTGCATCAGCACCGACAGCATGTTCTTGCTGCGCACCAGGCCACCGTAGAACAGCGCCAGGCCAGGCACCGTCATCATGATGACGAGCAGCGTGGACAACAGCATCCAGGCGGTGTCGCCCTTGTTGGGCACGGCGGCCGGAGCCGAGGCCGCATCGGCCGGGGCGGAGGCCGCGGCGGCAGGAGCGGCATCGGCCGTGGAAGCGGCGGGCGCGGCGGCGGTGGCTACGGCGGCGGCGGGCGCCGAGGCGGCCGGGTCCTGAGCCCAGGCGGCTGGCGCCAGCAGGCCGGCGGCAAGCGCGAGGCCGGCAAGGAGTTTCTTCATTTGAGGTTTCTCCAAACGGTTGTTATGGACGCGCGCTTCAGAGCGCGTCGTTGCCGGTTTCGCCGGTGCGGATGCGAACGACCTGATCCAGCGGCGACACGAAAATCTTGCCGTCACCGATCTTGCCGGTGCGGGCGGAGGACTCGATGGCCTCGATGACGCGCTCGACGACGTCGTCGTTCACTGCCGCCTCGATCTTGACCTTGGGCAGGAAGTCCACGACGTATTCGGCGCCACGGTACAACTCGGTGTGGCCCTTCTGGCGGCCGAAGCCCTTGACTTCGGTGACCGTCAGCCCTTGAACGCCAATGGCGCTCAGGGCCTCACGCACCTCGTCGAGCTTGAACGGCTTGATGACGGCAGTGATCAGTTTCATGTCGAACTCCAGTGCTTCTTAGAAGGTCTTCTTCAGGCCGACGACCAGCATCGTCTTGCCCATGAACTTGCCGTTGGCCGGGCTGGCATAGGCCGTCTTGTTGGCGTCCGTGCCGATGACGCCGCCGCTCACGACCAGGCCGGAGAAGTCCTTGGCCAGCGTCAGCGAGTAGTCGGTGTAGGAAGCGGCGGAGTTGTGCTTGACGGTCTGGTGGCCGACGTGGGGCGACAGGGTCATGCCGTCACCGAGGTCGAAGTTGGCCGTCACGTCGAAATAGCTGCTGCCCTTGCTGTCGGCAAAGCCGAACAGGTTGGTGGTGCCGTGCGAGTACTTGGCCGTCACCGGGCCGTAGGTCAGCGCGCCGTAGATCTCCAGCGTGTTGGCACTGGGGTTGAGCTTGTTGCTCGGGTACAGGTACTGCAGCACGCCGACGTCCAGCGTCAGGCCCGGGGAGATCTCGGTCTTGTAGCCGCCGTAGACGTCGATCTCGACTTCGGAGTCGCCACCGGCGTCCTTGATCCACTTGATCGTCGAAGCCCAGGTACCGACGTAGAAGCCGTTCGGCGCCGCGTAGTCGATGCCGCCTTGCAGTGCCGGCTTCAGGCGCGATTGGGAGATGCCGCGGTAGCGGTATTCGCTGACGACGCCGACGTTGAACGACAGCGGGTCGGCCGGTGCCGGTTCATCGGCAGCGAAAGCCGGCAGCGCCGCGGACAGTGCCAAAGCGAGCAGCGAAGGGGACAACTTCATGGCGGAGCTCCTATTTCAAGTTGGGGGGAAAGCAGTCCGGCAGGTATTTGCAGCTTCCGTGCCAAGCGTCACACGGTGGTCACTCGCACGAATCTGGGATGCAGATGCCCGCAAGTCGCACCAATGCACCAATTTGAATCAATTTTGTGCATAGAACCGCACCAACGATGTGCATTCGTCGGGTAATGCTCCCGGCCGACCTCGGCGGGGCCGGCGGCTAGACTGACCCGCCACCCCAGGGAGCCCTGAGTGCACAAGCTTCGTGCTGGCCACCCGGCCCTCTACCCTCCCGACCATTGACCCGCTGAATGAGCCTCGCCACCGTCCACAGCCGTGCCCTCGACGGCCTCGCCGCCGCGCAGGTCACGGTGGAAGTCCACCTCGCCAACGGCCTGCCGTCGTTCACGGTCGTGGGCCTGGCGGACACCGAGGTCAAGGAGGCCCGCGAGCGCGTGCGCGCGGCGCTGCAGAACAGCGGGCTTTCGTTTCCAACGAACAAGAGGATCACGGTCAACCTGGCCCCGGCCGACCTGCCCAAGGAAGGCGGGCGCTTCGATTTGCCCATGGCCCTGGGGCTGCTCGCCGCCAATGGCCAGATCGACGCGGCCAGGCTGGCCCGTTTCGAATGCGCGGGCGAGCTGTCGCTGGCGGGTGAACTGCGCGCGGTGCGCGGCGCACTCGCGATGGCACTGGCGCTGCGCCAGGACGGCAACCAGCGCGAGTTGCTGCTGCCTGAAGCCAGCGCGGCCGAGGCGGCACTCGTCGATGGCCTCGTGGTGCGCCAGGCCAGACATCTGCTCGATGTCGTGGCCGCGCTGCAGCCCGACGGCGAGGCCCTGCCCCGCGCAGCGGCCCTGCCACGTGAGCGCCAGGCCGGCCTGCCCGACCTGGCCGACATCAAGGGCCAGGCCGGCCCCAAGCGCGCGCTGGAGATCGCCGCGGCGGGCGGGCATTCACTGCTGATGGCGGGCCCACCGGGAACTGGCAAGTCCATGCTGGCCCAGCGCCTGGCCGGGCTGCTGCCGCCGCTGGATGACGAAGCCGCGCTGGAGTCCGCCGCCGTGCTCAGCCTGGCCGGCCAGTTCGACATTGCGCGCTGGGGGCAACGGCCCGTGCGCTCGCCTCATCACTCGGCGTCCAGCGTGGCGCTGGTGGGCGGGGGCTCGCCGCCGCGGCCGGGAGAAATCTCGTTGGCGCAGCACGGCGTGCTGTTCCTGGACGAACTTCCCGAGTTCCCGCGTGCCGCGCTGGAGGCCCTGCGCGAACCGCTGGAGACCGGCCGCATCCTCATCTCCCGCGCCGCGCGCCAGGCCGAGTTCCCCGCACGCTTCCAACTGGTTGCGGCGATGAACCCCTGCCCTTGCGGCCACCTCGGCAATCCGCTCAAGGCCTGCCGCTGCTCGCCCGACCAGGTGGCGCGCTACCAGGGCCGGCTCAGCGGCCCCTTCCTCGATCGGTTGGACTTGCTCATCGAAGTACCGGTGATCCCGCCGCGCGAGCTGCAGGATCTAGCGCCCGGCGAAAGCACAGCCGTGGTTGCCGCCCGAGTGGCTGCAGCGCGGGCGCGTGCCATTGCGCGGCAGGGCGTGTCGAACGCATTGCTGCAAGCCCAGGATCTGGCCGCCCACGCCGTGCTGGAGCCTGCGGCCAAGGCCTTGCTGGACCGCTCGGCGGAGAAGCTGGGCTGGTCTGCCCGCAGTTTTCACCGCGTGCTGCGCGTGGCGCGCACGGTGGCGGACCTGGCCGGCGCCGACCAGATCGCAGCGCCTCACGTGGCCGAAGCCATCCAACTGCGACGCGGCCTGCCCATGGCCTCTTAGCCATGCAAGTCCATCAAGTCATCGTCTACAAATACGGCTTCCCGGCGGACGAGATCTCGCCGGACATCAGCCCGTTCGTCGTGAAGTTGGAGACCTGGCTGAGGATGTCTGCCATCCCCTACGAAACCCGCACGGGGGCCAAGCAGAACATGCCGAAGGCCAAGCTGCCGGTGGCCGAAATCGATGGGGTCGTCGTGCCGGACTCGGACTTCATCATCGAGCACCTGCAGCAGCGCGACGACCGCGCGCTGAGCAATCAGGCGCTGACCCCGGTGCAGCAGGCTCAGGCCGCGGCCGTGGCTGCACTGGTCGAGGATCGGCTCTACTTCCTCTGCCTCTACCTGCGCTGGTGCGTGCCCAGCAATGTCGAGCTCTACAAGCCGCTGCTGCTGGACTACGCGCGCCGCAGCGTGCCGCGGTGGCAACGCCCGCTGGTGCCGCTGGTGGGGCCACTGGCCATCGCCCAGGCCCGCCGGCAGCTCGCCCGGCAAGCCTGGTACCAGGGCGTGGCACGGCATTCCTACGACGAGGTCGTGCAACTGGGGCTGAAGGCCTGCCAAGCGCTGGCGACGCTGCTGCAGCCGGGGCCCTACCTGTTCGGCACGGAACCCTGCGCCACCGACGCCACGGTCTTCGGCGCGATCCATGCGCTGGTCCGCCACCCCTTCGAGAGCCCGGTGAAGGACTTCGTGCGGGGTCAGCCCCATGTGCTGGCCTATCACGACCGCATCTGGCAGCGCTACTGGACGCCGCCCCTCATGGCCAGGTGAGCTGGCCGCGAGATCCAAGCCGAAGGCTCAGGAGCGCACGAAGCCGTTCTCGGTGAGGCGGACTTCGTCGCCGACACGCAGGCCGGGGTCAGCATTGCGTTCAAAGCGGCGCGTGCGGCCGTCGCGCTCCTGCACCTGGATGACCCAGACGTTGTAGGTCTTCTGGTTCTTCTCGATCTCGTTGCCGGCATAGCCGCCACCGACAGCACCGGCCACCGTGGCCAGCTTGCGGCCATTGCCGCCGCCCACCATGTTGCCCAGCAGGCCGCCAACCACGGCGCCGCCCACCGCGCCCACGCCGCTGGCCTTGCCGTGGCGGGATTCGGTGTGCACGTCGGTCACGCGGCCGCAGCTCTGGCACAAGGCCGGCTGGCTTTGCTCCACGACGGGCGCGGGGCGGGCCTCACGAACGGGGTCCGCGGCGGCCAGGCGCTGCGGCTGGCGCGTGTCCTGCGCGGCGGCCGGCTGCGCTGCTGCGGCAACCGGTTCGTTGCTGCCGCCCGAACGGCCCACCGCGTAGGCGCCACCCAGCAATGCCAGCACGACGGCAACGCCGGCGACGATCTGGGTGGACTTGACGGGAAGTGTGGGGGTCGACATGGAGACTCCGGTGTGTTTGAACGATGTTGAAAGGATGCCGCTACGCCGCGGCCTGCCCTGTAGGACAAGGCCGCTTCAGTTACATCTGGCCCGCCGCGATCGACGGGGCGTATCAGCCGAGCAACGGGGCCAGGGCCCGCCGGGCGTCGGCATCGCCCAGGCCGCAGCGCGCGGCCCAGTCGGCGAGTTGGTCGTCGCCGATGCGGCCGACGTTGAAATAGGCCGCGTCGGGGTGGGCCAGGTAGAAGCCGCTGACGCTGGCAGCCGGCGTCATGGCCATGCTGTCGGTCAGGCCCATGCCGATCTCCTCGGGTGCCAGCACGCGGAAGAGGTCGCGCTTGGACAGGTGATCCGGGCAGGCCGGATAGCCGGGCGCGGGGCGGACGCCGGCGTACTTCTCGGCGATGAGTTCGGCGTTGGACAAGCCCTCAGCCGCCGCATAGCCCCAGAACTCGCGGCGCACGCGCTCGTGCAGCCATTCGGCGGCGGCCTCGGCCAGGCGGTCGGCCAGGGCCTTGAGCATGATGGCCGAGTAGTCGTCGTGGGTGGCCAGGAAGTCGGCTTCCTTCTTGTCGACACCCAGGCCCGCGGTCACCGCGAACATGCCGACGTGGTCGCCACGCTCGGCCACGAAATCGGACAGGCAGCGGTTGGGCCGCTTCACACCCTCCACCACCGGACGCTCGCTCTGCATGCGCAGGCCGTGCCAGGTCATCAGCGGCGCGGCGCGGCTCTCGTCGGCATAGAGCGCGATGTCGTCCTCGTCCACGCGTGCGGCGGGGTAGAGCCCGAAGACGGCATGAGCCTGCAGCCAGCGGCCGTCGATGATCTTCTTCAGCATCGCCTGCGCGTCGGCAAACACCTTGCGCGCCTCGGCACCGACGACGGCGTCATCGAGGATGGCGGGATAAGGCCCGGCCAGGTCCCAGGTCTGGAAGTACGGCGCCCAGTCGATGTACCGCGCCAGCTCGGCCAGGTCGAGGTTCTTCAGCACGCGCCGGCCGATGAACTTCGGCGCGGGGGCGACGCGGCTCAGGTCCAGCACCGCCTTGTTGGCGCGGGCCTGCGCCAGCGTCACCAGCGGCGTCTGCTTCTTGTTGGCATGCAGTTGGCGGGTCTTCTCGATGTCGACCTTCAGCTCGGCGATGTAGGCCGCGGCGCGGTCGTCGCTGAGCAGCTCCGTGCACACGCCCACGGCGCGCGACGCATCGGGCACGTAGACGACCGGCCCCTCGTAGTGCGGCGAGATCTTGACGGCCGTGTGCACGCGGCTGGTCGTCGCGCCGCCGATCAGCAGCGGCATGCGGCGCGAGGCGAAGTAGTCGTCGCGCTGCATCTCGGCCGCGACGTGCTGCATCTCCTCGAGGCTCGGCGTGATCAGGCCCGACAGGCCAATGATGTCCGCGCCCTCTTCCTTGGCTTTGCGAAGGATGTCCTGGGCCGGCACCATGACGCCCATGTTGACGACCTCGTAGTTGTTGCACTGCAAGACCACCGTGACGATGTTCTTGCCGATGTCGTGCACATCGCCCTTGACGGTGGCGATGACGATCTTGCCCTTGGGCTTGGCGTCGCCGCCGCCTTCGATCAGCAGGCGCTTTTCTTCCTCGATGTAGGGCAGCAGGTGGGCCACGGCCTGCTTCATCACGCGGGCGCTCTTCACCACCTGCGGCAGGAACATCTTGCCCTGGCCGAACAGGTCGCCGACGACGTTCATGCCGGCCATCAGCGGGCCTTCGATGACGTGCAGCGGGCGGCCGCCGCCCGCGGAGATGGCAACCCAGGCCTCCTCGGTGTCCTCGGTGATGAAGTCGGTGATGCCGTGCACCAGCGCGTGCGACAGCCGCTGGTTCACGTCGCCCGCGCGCCAGGCCAGGCGGGCGGAGTCGTCCTTGCCGGCGCTCTTGGCGCGGTCGGCGATCTCGATCAAACGCTCACCGGCATCAGCCCGGCGGTTCAGCACCACGTCTTCCACGCGCTCGCGCAGCTCGGCGTCGAGGTCGTCGTACACGCCCACCATGCCGGCGTTGACGATGCCCATGTCCATGCCCGCCTGGATGGCGTGGTACAGGAACACGGTGTGGATGGCCTCGCGCACCGGCTCGTTGCCGCGGAAGCTGAAGGACACGTTGCTCACACCGCCCGACACCTTGGCGCCGGGCAGGTTCTGCTTGATCCAGCGCGTGGCCTCGATGAAGTCCACGGCG
Organism: Roseateles sp. GW821-FHT02E12; assembly: GCF_059421665.1. NCBI lineage: Bacteria > Pseudomonadati > Pseudomonadota > Betaproteobacteria > Burkholderiales > Sphaerotilaceae > Roseateles > Roseateles sp. GW821-FHT02E12. The sequence goes on along the minus strand of NZ_JBWKVK010000001.1, from coordinate 1,676,961 downwards.
TAGTTGTCGTGCTCCTCGATGCCCGTGGCGATGGCGAAGATGTTGGGGTCGAAGATGATGTCCTCGGGCGGGAAATCCACCTCGTCCACGAGGAAGCGGTAGGCCCGCTCGCAGATCTCCTTCTTGCGCGCGAAGGTGTCGGCCTGGCCTTTCTCATCGAAGGCCATCACGACCGCGGCCGCGCCGAAGCGCTTCACCAGCTTGGCCTGGCGCTTGAACTCGGCCTCGCCTTCCTTCAGCGAGATGGAGTTGACGATGCCCTTGCCCTGGATGCACTTCAGGCCGGCCTCGATGACGCTCCACTTGGACGAGTCGATCATGATCGGCACACGGGCGATCTCGGGCTCGCCGGCGATCAGGTTCAGGAAGCGCACCATGGCCGCCTGGCTGTCCAGCATGGCCTCGTCCATGTTGATGTCGATGACCTGCGCGCCGTTCTCCACCTGCTGGCGCGCCACGGCCAGCGCCTGCTCGAACTGGCCCGCGAGGATCATGCGGGCGAAGGCCTTGGAGCCGGTGACGTTGGTGCGCTCGCCGATGTTGACGAACAGGCTGCTGGAGTCGATGGCAACAGGTTCCAGGCCGGAGAGCTTGAGCGCGGGAGGCGAAGGGGGGGTGGTCATCGATGGCATCTCAGGCGGAAGATCGATGAGCGCCGTTTCAGAAATCCGAGCCTGGCAGGCAAGAAAACCCGTCGCAGCGCTCCTCGGATGGGCGGGAATTCTACGCAGCCGCCCCTTCGCCGTAGCTCAAGAACGGCTCGCTTAAGCCGAAGGCCCATGAGAATGCCCTGATCCATGGCCTCTGAACTCATCCCTCTGCCCACCCGCACGCTGCGGCTGGGCATGACACTGCCCTACGACCTCTTCGACGCCAGCGGCAAGCTGCTGTTCGCGCGCGGCCAGGTGCTGCGCGACTCCCCACTGGTGCGCAGCCTCGTCGACGGCGGCGCCTGGGTGAACTCCGCCGACACGATGGAATACCAGCGCGCGCTGGCCCACCGGCTGGACACCATGGTCATGCAGGACGTGCCGCTGTCCGACATCGCCAAGGCCGACGGCGCCTTCCGGCTGGACTCGCTGGTGCCGGCCAAGGTGGAACAAGGCCCGCGCGAGGCCTGGTCTGACCTGCTGCTGCACACCCACGGCCTGCTGCGCGAGGCCGATCCGGTGGACTTCACCGGCCGCCTCGTTACCCTGCGCGACGCCGCGCTGAAGCGCCTGCACGCCCACCCCGACGCAACGCTGATGCTGCTGGTGTTCGAGAGCAGCCAGGAGTTCGGCGACTACAGCGCCCGCCACGCGCTGCTGACGCTGCTGCTGGCCGACCTCGTCGCCCAACAACTGCAGCTGCCGCCCGCGCTGCGCGAGGCCCTGCAGGGCGCCGCGCTGACGATGAACTACGGCGCCGGCGCCGCGCATGATCGCCTGGCCAACCAGGTCGACACCGCCACACCCGCGCAGCGCCAGGCCCTGGCCGCCCATGGCGACCGTGCGGCGGCCAAGCTCGCCCAGGTCGGCGTCACCGACGAGGCCTGGCTGACGGCCGTGCGCCTTCACCACGAAGCCGGGCCCGGCCCGCTGGCAAGCCGCGGCGACGGCGAGCGGCTGGCACGCCTGCTGCGCCGCATCGACCTCTTCGGTGCGCGCCTGTCGCCCCGCCGCAGCCGCCAGGCCCTGAGCGGTGCCGCCGCGGCGCGCGCCGTCTTTCTCGACGAACACCAGCAGCCCGACGAAGCCGGCGCGGCCCTCATCAAGACCGTCGGCCTCTACCCGCCGGGCAGCATCGTGCGGCTGGCCAACGGCGAGATCGGCATCGTCTTCAAGCGTGGCTTCAGCGCCAACGAGCCGCTGGTGGCCGCGCTGATCGGCAAGAGCGGCAGCCCCTTGAGCAACCCCGTGCCGCGCGACACGCGGCTGGCCTCGCAGGCCATCGCGGCCAGCCTGGCGCCGGCGGAGCTGAAGCTGCGTGTGAACCTGGAAGCGCTGCTCAAGCTCTGAGCGCGCCCTGACGTCACCCAGCAAGAGCGGCCCACGGGCCGCTCTTTTCATTCGGCACTTGCGTTTGCCGAACTGTGCATATATTCTGTGTATACACATTATGCACAGCAGTCTTTTCATCTCCCAGACGGACGCCCGGCCGATGTATCTGCAGATCGTCGAGCAGATCCGCCAGCGCGTCGCCGCCGGGGACTGGCCGGCCGGGCAGGAGCTGCCGTCCATCCGGGCGTTGGCGGCGGACCTGCGGGTCAGCGTCATCACCGTGAAGCGCGCCTACCTGGACCTGGAATCCGAAGGCGTCATCGTCACCCGCCACGGCAAAGGCTCCTTCGTGGCCGACGCGCAAGGCCTGGCCAAGGACATGCGCCTGGCCCAGCTCGACACCCACCTCGCCGCCGCCAGCGAGATCGCTCGCTCCCTCGTCATGCCTGAACCCGAACTCATCGAACGACTGCGCAGCGCGCTGCAACACCAGGAGGCCGACCAATGAGCGCCAAGGCCATTGAAATGAACGGCGTGCGCAAGGCGTTCCGCTTCTTCACGCTGGAAGACGTGTCCCTCGACCTCGAGCACGGCCAGATCATGGGCCTCGTCGGCCCCAACGGCGCCGGCAAGAGCACCACCATCCGGCTGCTGATGGGCATGCTGACGGCCGACGCCGGCAGCATCCGCCTGCTGGGCCACGACATCCCTCGCAGCCAGGCCGCCGCCAAGGCCGACGTGGGCTTCGTCAGCGACGACATGAAGCTGCTGCCGCAGGCCACGCTGGCCTGGCACATGGACTTCGTCGCGTCCATCTACCCAAGCTGGGACGCGGCCTATGCCGCCACGCTGTTGAAGCGCTTCGGCCTGCACGCGGGGCAGATGGCCAAGAGCCTGTCCACCGGCGAGCAGGCCAAGGCCCTGCTGCTGCTGGCCCTGGCGCGGCGCCCTCGCCTGCTGGTGCTGGACGAGCCCACGTCGGGGATGGACCCGGTCGCCCGGCAAGAGCTGCTGACCGAGTTCATGGACGTGCTGCGCGACGACAGCCGCTCCATCCTGTTCTCGTCCCACAACACGGTGGACGTGGAGCGCATCTCCGACCGCATCACCTTCATCGACCGCGGCCGCGTCGTCGCGTCGAACAACAAGGAAGACTTCCTCGAACGCTGGCGCACGCTGCGGCTGCGGTTGCCGGAGGGCGCACCCGATTGGCCTGCCTCGCACTGGCCGGAGATCGTCCACCGCGACATCGACGGCCCCAACATCACGCTGACGGTCGACGGTTTCAGCGAAGACTTCGTCGCCCGCCTCGGCGCGCCGGTGCAGGACGTTTACCGCATGAGCCTGGAGGAGGTGTTCGTCGCCACCGTCATGCACAGCAGGGAGGCACGGCCATGAACCTGCTCACACGCAAGCTCATCGCCAAGGAGCTCTATGTCTACCGCTGGCTGCTGGTCGGCGCCACCGCCGCGGGCTTCGCGGGCCTGTTGAGCGCGACCTCCGGCGACGTGGGCTTCAACATCGGCTTCATCGTCTGGCTGACCGCTGTCATCGCGCTCGGCGTGATGCTCGCGCTGTTCGGCGTCGCCCAGGAACGCAAGGAGCGCTCGCTGCTCTTCATGCTCAGCCTGCCGCTGTCGCCCGGCGACTACGTGCGCGCCAAGCTGCTGGGCCTGCTCGCCTGCTTCCTGCTGCCGTGGGCCGCACTCAGCGGCGGCGCGCTGGCGCTCATCCTCGTCATGCCTGGCATCGCGGACGGCCTGCTGCCCTATGCCGTGCTGCTGTGCGTCTTCCTGCTGCTGAACTTTGCGCTGGTGCTGTGCGGTGCGCTGCACATCGCCTCCGAGGCTGCCATGGGCGGGTTGATCATCCTCACGAACATGTCGGTCTCGCTCTTCATGATGGGCGTGGGCCGCATTCCCGAGGTGGGGCAGTACATGCTCGCCGCCACCCCAGTCTGGAACGCCGCGTTCTGGCTGCTCCTCGCCGCGGAACTGGCCGCGACGCTTCTTGCCCTGTCCCTGCCCCTGCTCATCGCCGCGCGGCGGCGCGATTTCATCTAGGAGCGCTCATGACTTCCCAACCCAACGGCGAGAGGCTGCACGCCCTCGACGCAGTGCGGAGCTTTGCCCTTTTGCTGGGCGTTGCCTTCCACGCGATGCTGTCCTTCATCCCCGGCATGCCGCCCGGCCTGTGGGCGATGAACGACAACTCGCCGAGCGCCTTCCTGGCCGACGCGAGCTTCGTGGCGCACAGCTTCCGCATGACGCTGTTCTTCTTCATCGCGGGCTACTTCGCGCGGCTGCTGCACCAGAAGCACGGCACTGCCGGCTTCTGGGCCAACCGCGGCAAGCGCATCGCCGTGCCGCTGGTGGTGGGCTGGCTGCTGCTCTTCCCGGCCATCATCTTCGTGTGGGGGCTGGGCATGCAGAAAGTGTTCAACGGCGCGCCGCCCGCGCCGCCGGAAATGCCCAAGACCTTCGGCGCGCTGCCGCTGTTCCACCTCTGGTTCCTGTACCAGTTGCTGTGGCTGTACGCCGGCGCGCTGGTGGTGCGCGCGGCAATAGCCGCGCTGGACCGGGGCCAGGTGCTGCGCGGCCTGGTGGACCGCGTCGTGACCGGCGCCCTGCGCTGGCCCGCCGGTGCGCTGGTGCTGGGCCTGCCACTGGCGGCGAGCTTGCTGTCGCTGCCGATGTGGATGCCCTGGGCCGGCATCCCCACGCCGGATCAGTCGCTCATCCCGCAGCTGCCCGCCACGGTGGGTTTCGGCACGGCCTTCGCCTTCGGCTGGCTGGTGCATCGCGCACCGGGTGCGCTGGCGGCGCTGCGTGCACGCTGGCTGCCGCATCTGGCGCTGGCCGTGGCGTCGTCGGCCGTCTGCCTGGTCGTGCTGAAGACCCAGCCCATCTTCGGCATGCCCGACCAACCCAAACTGATCTTCGCGCTGGCCTTCGTCGCCTCCGCCTGGGCCTGGAGCTTCGCGGTCACCGGCGCGGCGCTGCGCTTCCTGTCGGGCCACAGCGCCGTGCGCCGCTACGTCTCGGATGCGTCCTACTGGATCTACCTCGCCCACCTGCCGCTGGTGTGCGCGCTGCAGGTCTGGGTGGGCGACTGGCCACTGCACTGGGGCGTGAAGTTCCCCTTCGTCGTGCTGGCCAGCCTGGCGATCCTGCTGCTGAGCTATCACTACCTCGTGCGCTCCACCGTCATCGGCAAGGTCCTCAACGGCAAGGCCTACCCGCGCCATGCCGTGGCGGCCAGCGTCGAGGAGCCGGCGACCGATGACGTCGTCGCCTCGCTGTGCGGCGTGTCCAAGCGCTACGGCAAGCTGGAGGCGCTGAGCAGCGTTGACCTGCAGTTGAAGCGCGGCGAACTGCTCGCGCTGCTGGGCCCCAACGGTGCCGGCAAGTCCACCGCCATCTCGCTGTGGCTGGGCCTGCACGACGCGGACGCCGGCATCGTGAAGCTGCTCGGCGGCTCGCCGCAGGAGATCGCGCGACGGCAAGGCCTGGGCGTCATGATGCAGGACGTCGAGCTCCCCAAGGACTTGAAGGTCCATGAGCTGGTCGCCCTGTCGGCCAGCTACTACGCACATCCGCTGAGCGTGAAGGACACGCTGGCGCGCGCCGGCATCACGGCGCTGGCGAGCCGGTCCTACGGCAAGCTCTCCGGCGGCCAGAAGCGGCAGGTGCAGTTCGCCATCGCCATCTGCGGGCGGCCCAAGGTGCTGTTCCTGGACGAACCCACCGTCGGCCTCGACATCCAGGCCCGCGAGGTCATGTGGGCCAACATCCGCGCGCTGCTGCGCGAGGGCTGCTCCATCCTGCTGACGACGCACTACCTCGAGGAGGCCGAGGCACTGGCGACGCGCGTGGCGGTGCTCGGCAAGGGCCGCGTCATCGCCTCCGGCAGCGTGGACGAGATGCGTGCGCTGGTGTCGCGCCGCCACATCCGCTGCGAGACCGCCTTGGTGCCGGGCGATGTGCGCCAGTGGCCGGGCGTGGTGGACGTGTCCTGCGACCACGACCAGCTCGCCATCGTCGCCACCGATGCCGAAGGCGTCGTGCGCCGCCTGCTCGCCGCCGACCCCCAGCTCTCGCGCCTGGAAGTCCGCCAGGCGGGGCTCAACGATGCATTCAACGCCCTCACACAGGAGGCCGCATGACCACTCTTGCCCACTCCCTGGACCTCCCGGCGCCGAAGCGCGCGGCGTCTCCCTACGCGGTCGAGATCCGTCTCGAACTCCTGCGCCTGCTGCGCCAGCCGGCCTTCGCGCTGCCGATGTTCGTGCTGCCGGTGGCTCTGTATCTGCTGTTCGCCTTCGCGGTGGCCGGCGAGATGACGGCCAAGGACCCCGACGCCGCCCGCTTCATGTTTGCCGGCTTCTCGCTGATGGCCGTGACCATGGCCGCCGTGTTCGCCACCTGCCCGTCCATCGCCATGGAGCGCGAGCTGGGCCTGCTGACCCTCAAGCGCGCCCAACCCGCGCCGCCCGGCGCCTGGCTGACGGCCAAGATCGTGGCCGGCGTCGTGACGGGCCTGATCGCCTACCTGCCCATCCTCGTCGTCACGGCCGTCAGCGGCCAGGCCATGTTGAGCGCCGGCCAGCTCGCCGCCATGAGCGCCGTGCTCGTGGCCGGCGCCATCCCGTTCTGCGCACTGGGGCTGATGGTGGGCGCGCTGGCCAGCGGCACCGCCGCGCCGGCCTACGCCCACCTGCTGTATCTGCCGGGGCTCTACCTGTCGGGCGTGTTCTTCCCGCTGCCCAAGTCCATGTACTTCCAGGCCCCGTTCTGGCCGCAGTTCCACCTCAACCAGCTCGTCTTCGCCGCGGGCGACGTGACCAAGTTCCGCTACATCGGGCCGGAGATGGCCTTCGCCGTGCTGCTGGGCTTCACGGTGCTGTGCAGCGGCATTGCGATGCATCGCCTGAAGCGGCGCGGCTGACTTCGCCCAACGCTCACCGCAGCAAAAGGGCGGCCCGCAGGCCGCCCGATGACTGTCACAAGAACCCGATCAACGCTGGGCCGAACCGCTGGCCGAGGCGTCCAGCGCCACCGAGCGGTCGGCGCGCGAGGCCTTGGCGGAGGCGCTGCCCGAGGCCTGGCCATTGCGGCCGGCCGCCTGGGCGGTGGCGCCACTGGTCAGGCCCTTGTTGCTGGCCGTCGCCGGAGCAGCGGGGGTGGCCGGCGTGGTGGTAGTGGTGGGCGTTGCGGCAGCGACTGGCGTGGCAGGTGCCGTCGCGGTCGGCGTGGCGGGAGCGGCGGGCGCTGCGGGGGTGGCCGGCGCGGTGGCGGCGGGCGTGGTGCCCTGGTTCAACGCACCGTTCAGCGCGCCGCTGCCCTGGCCGGCCAGGTTGCCGTTGATGCCGTTGGCCGTGCCGCTCAAGGCGCCGGTCACGCTGCCGTCTGCGCTGCCCGAGCCGCTGGCGGCTGTGGAGCCGACCTGGTCCTTCAGGCCCTGGCCCGTGGTCTTCACGTTGCCCACCGTGTCGCCAGCCGTGGACTTCACATCGACCAGCTTGCCGGTGGCGGTGGTCTTCACGTCATCGACCTTGCCTTGCACGGCGGTCTTGGCATCGCCGGCCTTGTCGGTCACGCCTTGCTTGACGTCGCCGACCTGGCCCTTGGTCTTGTCGACCGTGCCCTTCAGCAGCGAGCCGTCGGCGTTGGCCGAACCGTTGGCGTTGCCGTTGGCTGCGCCGGTGACGTTGAGCGAGCGGGGCGACAGCGCGCCGGTCAGGCCGCCGGTGAGGCCACCCCCGGCACCACCGCCGAGCAGGCCGGCGGCGTGGGCGTTGGCAGCGATGAGGCCGGCAGCGATGGCGACGGCGCTGAGGGTGGTGCGGACGGTGCGACGGGTTGCAAACATGATGGATCTCCGGGATGGTTGTTTCGGAAGAGCCAGCCATTCCGGCCCTTTCACTGAGTACAACGATCGCTGCGGAGACTTCCTTCCCGGCCGAGATGCAACTGTCTGTTTCAGCGCGCCTGGCGGGCTTGCAACTGCTCCGGCACGACGCGCAGATCCTCGGCCACGAAGCCGCGGCCGTAGACCGGGTCTCGGCCCGGCGCACCGAGGTCGACGGCCGCCGCGCTCAGCCGCTCGACCGCTGCCGAGGCCGCGGCGACGTCGGGCTCGCGCAACTCGGCCGCCAGCAACCCCGCCACCAGCGGTGCCGCGAACGACGTGCCCCGCGCCACGCCGTACCCCCCGCCGCTGCGCGCCACGGCCATGTCGGCACCGGGCGCCGACCACATCACCTGCGGCCCCTGCGCCGCCTCGGGCAGCACGCGGCGCGAGGGGTTCACACCGGTCACGCCCACCACGCCGGCATAGGCCGCCGGGTACAGCGGCGGCGCGGCCGGGCCGTCATTGCCCACCGCCGCCACGAGCAGGTGGCCGCGCTTGACGAGCGCCGCCACGCCCTGCTCCAGCAGCCGGTTCTGCGGCCCGACGAGGCTGACGTTGACGACGGCGACGCGCTCGCGCGCCATCCAGGCCAGCGCGCGCACCACCTCCTCGGCCGAGCCGCCATCGGGCTTGTCGCAATACACATCAGCGGCGAACAGCTCGGCCTTGCCTGCAGCCAAGACACCGGCAAAGCCACGGTCGCGGCCGACGAGCAGCGACGCGACCGCCGTGCCGTGCTCGCTGGGCACCACGCTGCCGCCGCAGCCGAAGCTGCCACCAGCCGCGCTGCGCAGCGCCGCGTGCTTGCGGTCCACACCGCCGTCGATGAGGCCCACGCGGATGGGGCCGCGCTGCGGGGCGGCGGCGCCGTTACCGGTCGCGACCTCACCGCTGCGTGAATAGAGATGGTTGAAGTCGGCCGGCAAGTCGGGTTGGGCTGCACGCAGCCTGGCCAGCGCCTCGGCCGTGTCCAGGCCAGCGGGCACGCGCAGCACGACCTCGCGCAGCTCCAGCTCCGGCCAGCTCTCCTCGCGCAGCTTGACGAGGCCCAGGCTCACAGCCACGGCCAGCGCGGCGTCGCTGGGGGACACCAACACCAGCTCCTGGCGGCGGATGGGCTCGCCGGCGGGGTCGGCCTCGATGAGGTCACGGTGCTGGCGCAGCAGGTCGCGCACACCGGTCACGCGCTGGTCCACCAGCTTGACGGTGGACTGCAGCAGCTCGGGCAGCGGCTGGGGCAGCACACGGTCCACGATGCCGGGCAGGCGCGGCACGCCGGGCAGCTGCGGCAGGCGCAGCTGGGCCTGGGCCGGCAGGGCGAACGCGGCAGCAATGGACAGGGCAAAGACAGTTTTCATGGCGCTCACAGGCTATTTGTGAGGATAACGATCGAGGCAGGGAAGAAAATCCATGCTTCGTCCGTTGTCTGTGTATCGATGCCTGAAACGCCTTCTGAACTTCGCCAGGAGATTGCCTCCCTGCTGCCGCGGCTGCGCCGTTTTGGCCGCACGCTGGCCCGCTCCCACGAAGACGCCGACGACCTGGTGCAGGTCGCCATCGAGAAGGCGCTCACGCGCACCGACCAGTGGGTGCCTGGAACGCGCCTGGACAGCTGGATGTTTCGCATCATGCAGAACGCGTGGATTGATGAGCTGAGGGCCCGCGAGCGGCGCGGCCAGACCTTCCTGCCCGAGGAGGAAGGCGACAACGTGGGCGACGACGCGAAGTCGGGTGCGCCGCTGGACGCCATCCTCGTGCGCAAGGCCGTGGCCAAGTTGAGCGACGAGCATCGCGCGGTGGTGGGCCTGGTGCTGGTGGAAGGCCTGAGTTATCAGGAAGCGGCGGAGACGCTGGGTGTGCCGGTGGGCACCGTGACCAGCCGCGTGGCCCGCGCCCGTGAGGCGTTGCAGGAGTTGCTGGGAGAGTGGCCATGAATTTGAATGACGATCAATTGAAGGCCGAGCGCCGCCGCTTGTCCGCCGCGTTTGACGGCGTGTTGAGCGAGCCCGTGCCGGACCGGCTCAAGGCCTTGCTGGCCGAGCCCGCGCCGGCAGCGCAAGTCGTGAACCTGGGCGCCGTGCGTGCCCAGCGCAAGGCGATGTCCAACTGGGCCGCGTGGGGCGGCATGGCGGCCACGCTGGTGCTGGGCACGCTGATCGGCACGCGGCTGGCGCCACCCACGGGCAGCGACGACCGGTTGGTGGCGAGCGGCGAGATCGCCAAGGCGCTGAACCAGCAGCTCGCCAGCGCACCTGCGACGGGTACGGGAGCGGTCGCCGTGCAGGTCAGCTTCAAGGCCAAGGACGGCCGCTGGTGCCGCAGCTTCTCGACGACGACAACGGCCGGCCTGGCCTGCCGCGAGGGCGACGGCGCCTGGGCGCTGCAGCAGGTGGCGGCCGTGGCCGCACCGAGCGGCGGCATGCGGCAGGCCGCCAGCAGCCTGCCGCCCAGCGTGCTGGCCGCGGTGGACGCCGCCATGGCCGGCGAGGCGCTGAACGCCGAGCAGGAAAAGGCCGCGCGCGACGCAGGCTGGCAGCGCTGAGGGAAAGCGCCTGGGCTGGGGCCTGTGAACACTACGGCAGTGGGTCGCGTTGTGGCCAGAAAGCCCGCGAGCAAGGCGCAAACCGGAGCCGGGTTGAGTACCCGGCGAGGATTTGCAACGCCGCGCGCGGGCTTTCTGGCCTCAACCCGAAGGGAAGGCCATCCGCCAGGGGCCACTCGGCGTTGCACCGCTTGCCCGCATATCAATGCGGGCGGCGCACTGCGCCTTGATTGGCCCCTGGCGGATGGCCTTCGCGACCCACTGCCGTAGCGTTCACAGGCCCTAACATCCATGGCAGCCGGGGAGCGCCCCGAAATCATCACCACACCGTCTGCATGCCGCAAAACGTCGCGAGCCGTCTGAGTGTCAGCCTGGCGCGCTTCAAGCGCTATCTGGTCCTCGGCAACCTCCTCATCCTGGCGGTGGTGGTGCTGGTCGCCTTGCTGGTGGCGGACGCCAGCCACGAGGCGCAAGAGCTGCGCGCCCGCCAGTCGGCAGCCAGCCTCGCGCAGACGCTGAGCCTGAGCGTGGGCGCGGGCCTCAAGCAGATCGACAACACGCTGCTGTCCACGCTGCACCAGATCAAGCGGCTGCAACTGAAGGGCCCGCTGGACGCGCGCGAGCTGACGCGCATTGCCGACGAGCAGCGGGCGCTGGTGCCGGTGATGAACGCGCTGCGCATCACCGACGCCGACGGCCAGGTGCTCAACCCGGGCGACAAGCCGGCGGTGTCGGTGGTCGACCGCGACTACTTCCGCGCCGCGCGCGTGAACCCCACGCAGCTCGCCGTCTCCGAGCCGCTGCAAGGGCGGTTGAATGCCGGTTGGGGGCTGATCCTCGCGCGGGCCCGCACCGATGCCGAAGGCCGGTTTATCGGCGTGGTGTACGGCGGCGTCCAGACGGCCAGCTTTCGCGACGACTTCCGGCGCGCCGATGTGGGCAGCAAGGGCGCGGTGACGCTGCGCTCACGCTCGCTTCAGCTGATCGCACGCCATTCGCCGCTCGACCGGGACCCCGAGATCGGCATGGGCACGGCCAATGTGTCTGACCAACTGCGCGCGGCGCTGGCGGCCAACCCCGCGCGCGGCAGCTTCGTGACGCACACGGCGCTGGACGGCATCGAGCGCATCAGCGCCTACGAGGCCGTGCCGGGCTACCCCATGCTGCTGGTGGTGGGGCTGGCCACCGATGACTACTACGCCACCTGGCGCCAGCAGATCAGCGTGCTGGCCGCGATGCTGCTGCTGCTGGAGGCGCTGCTGCTCGCGTTCTCGGTGTTCATCTACCGCGCCCAGGCGCGCCAGGTGCAGGAGCGCAGCCGCGTCGAGATGCTGTTCGCCGAGCGCGGTGCGCTGCTGGACAACGAGTTGGTGCCGATGGTGAAGCTGCGGGACCGGCGAGAGGTCTGGCACAACGCCGCGCTGGCCCAGCTGTTCGGCTACGGCCCCGGCGAGCTGCGCGGCCAGCCCGCGCGGATGCTCTATCTCGACGACGAGTCCTTCGCCCTGGTGGGCCACGCCTACCAGCGCTTGGCGGCGACGAGCAGCTACCGCACCCAGTTGCGCATGCGGCGCAAGGACGGCAGCCCGCTGTGGATCGACCTGAGCGGCACAGCCCTGCCCGATGGCGAGTCGCTGTGGCTGATGCTCGACATCACCGCCATCAAGCGCAGCGAAGAGCAGGCACGCCACCTGGCCTTCCACGACGTGCTGACCGGCCTGCCCAACCGCCACCTGCTGTTCGAGCGCATCGATTTCCTGCTGCGCGACGCCGCCCGCAACAACCGCTGGCTGGCCATCTGCTACATGGATCTCGACGGTTTCAAGACGGTCAACGACACTCACGGCCACGACGCCGGCGACGCGCTGCTGCGGGCCGCCGCAGCGCGCCTGAGCGCCGGCGTGCGCGACAACGACGTCGTCGCACGCATCGGCGGCGACGAGTTCGTCATGGTGCTGAACCAGCTCAGCGGCCTGCGCGACGAGCGGCATGCGCTGAATCGGCTGCTGGAGAGCTTCATGGAGCCCATCGTCCTGCCCAACGGCGCCGAGGTGCGCATCGGCCTGAGCATCGGCGTGGCCATGTACCCCCGCCACGGCCGCGACGCCAACACGCTCATCACGCGGGCCGACCAGGCCATGCTGGTGGGAAAACGCGCCGGCAAGGGCCGCTGGGTGACGTGCGACGACACCCCGGAACCCGGCGAGGCCTGAACGACGCGCCGTCAGGCAATGGCCTGGAAATGCTCCATGGTGGGTGGGCTGGCGAAGAAGCCACCCACCAGGCCGCGCCAGACCGCGAACAACGGCCCGTTGCGGAAGCCCTGCATGTGGTCCTCCAGCGTCTGCCATTCGACGAGCAGCACATAGCGCTCGGGCGACTCCACGCCGTGCTGCACGCTGGCGCGGATGAAGCCGGGCGACTGCGACAGCGCGGTGGCGATGCCCTCGCGGATGGCGGCTTCGAAGGCGGCCTGCTGGCCGGGCTGGATGCGGAAGTCGGCAATTTCGAGAATCATGGCGAGGACTCTGCCACGACAGCCGCGCTCAGGCCGGCTTGTGGTTTTGCATCAGGCCGACGGCCATGCCCAGCGGGTCCAGCAGCACGGCCATCACGTCGCCATCGGGCAGGGCCGTGACGGGCACGATGACGCTGGCGCCCTGGGCCGTCGCGGCGGCCACGGTCGCGGCCACGTCGGGCACGCTGACGAAGATCTGCACGCTGCTCGGCGCGCCGGGTGGCGCGGGCCAGATGCCGCCGGGGATGCCGCCCGGTGCGGCCGGGATCTCGCGGTAGCCCATCGCGTTGTGGGCCGTGATGGCCCAGCCGAACACGCGGCCGTAGAACTGCGCGGCCCGCTCGGGGTCGGGGGTGACGATCTGCCAGTGCGTGACAGGAGCAGGGGCCGTGACGGGTGCGTTCATCGTGGATCCTCGGTGGGGGTTTGGAGTTGCCAGCTGCCGCGGCTGCGCATGACGAGCACGCGGTCGACCAGCAGGCGCTGCAGGGCGACGTTGACGGCGTCCAGCGGCAGGCCGGTCATCGCGGCCAGCCAGCGGGAGTCGGGGCGGAAATCGCGCCGCGAGATGGCGCGGCAGACGCCGCGGCGCGCCTCGGCGAGGCCGAGTTGCCGCAGCTCGTCGTCGGCCAGCCCCAGGCGCCGGCCCAGGCGCTGCACGCAGCGGCCGGTGGCGATGGTGCGGCCGGCCAGCAGCCGGGTCAGCGTCGTGTGGTGCACGCCCAGCGACTGCGCAAACGCGCGCAGCGAATAGGCCGGGTTGATGGCGCGCCGCCGGTTGAGCGTGTCGGCGAGCAGGGTGTGCAGTGACATGGCCCCAGCTTAGGCGAGGGCTTGCTGCCGCCCGCGCAGAAACTGGTGCGATCCCCCTGCCGAGGGATCAGTCGGGAGGGAGTCAGTCCGGAATGCGGCTGATCTGCACGCTGACGATCTTCCAGGCGCCGTTGCGGCGCACGTAGATGTCGATGTAGCGGTAGTGGCTGTTGAAGGGCTTGCCCTGGTAGCGGCCGGTCATGCGGGTGCGGCCGCTGAGCAGGGCCGTGTCGCCGTAGACGCGCACCTCGAAGTCCTCGACGGTGTAGGGGTCCAGCACGAGGTCGGGCGACACGAGGCCGTCGACAAAGCTCGCCTTGGTTTCGACATCACCGCGCGCATCGATCTGCCGGAAGTCGTCGGCCATGTTGGCCTCGATGGCGGCGCGATTCTTGGCGAGGATGGCCTGGTCCCAGCGGTCGGCCTGGGCCTTGAGCTGCGCGACGAGCTTGGGCGGCGCCGCGTGCAATGCACCGGCCATGGCCAGCGCGGCAATCAGCAGTGCGCGGCGCACCAGCCCTGCGGGCCTCATACCTTCAGGCTGCCCCAGATCAGGCTGGTGATCAGCCTGCGCGCCGCCTCGAAGTCGGCCTCCTCCAGCCGCGGCTTGCCCATGTAGAGGGCGAACTGCGGCGCCAGGTCGGCGTAGGCCTGGGTGGACGACCAGATGAGGAACATCAGGTGCGTGAAGTCGATCTGCCGGATCAGGCCCTCGGCCGCCCAGCGCTCGAAGCGCTCGACGTCGGCATGCAGCAGCGGCATGACCTGGGCGCGCAGCACCTCGGTGTAGCGCGGCGCGCCGGCCATGATCTCGCGGGTGAAAACGGCGTTGCCGCTGGGCCGCTCGCGGCTGAAACGTAGTTTGTCGGCAACATAACTCTCGATGGCCGCCTTGGGATCATCGGCCTCGGCGATGGCGTTCATGTTGGCCATCCACTCGCCCATGACGCTGTCCAGCACCGCGCGGTAGAGGTCTTCCTTGCTGGGCCAGTGGTAGAGCAGGTTCTGGCGGGACAGATCCAGCGCAGCAGCGATGCTGTCGAGGCTGACGCCTTCAAAACCAAAGCGGGCGAATTGGCGTTCGGCCTCGGCAAGGATGGCCTCCTGCTTGCGCAGGGTGGCGGCGCGCGGGGTGCGCGTCACGGTCGCGATGTCGGTCATGCACCGCATTTTGACGGGGCGCACCAAGCCGGCCCTGCGGGTTTTTACGCTTCGGTCAAGTTTTACAGGGTAGTAATGTTTGCCTGTTTTCGCCTGGGAGATTCCCGTGGACCTTGCCGACTTGAAATCCGGGCGCCTGACGCCCGATGAGTACGCCAGCAACTTTGCCGACGCCCACCCGCCGCTGAACCGCACGCAGGCACTGATCGAGGCCGAGCGTTGCTACTACTGCTATGACGCGCCCTGCCAGACGGCCTGCCCGACCGGCATCGACATCCCGAGCTTCATCCAGCGGGTGGCGCAGGACAACGTGCGCGGCGCCGCCGAAGCCATCCTGACGGCCAACCCGCTGGGCGGCATGTGCGCACGCGTCTGCCCGACCGAGGTGCTGTGCGAGCAGGCCTGCGTGCGCAACACCAACGAAAGCAAGCCGGTCGAGATCGGCATGCTGCAGCGCTATGCCGTCGAGGGTCATCTGGCCAACCCGGGCGCCAAGCCGCTGTTCGAGCGCGGCATGCCCACGGGGCGGCGCATCGCCGTCGTCGGCGCGGGCCCGGCCGGCCTGGCCGCGGCACACGGCCTGGCGTGGCGCGGGCACGACGTCGTGCTGTTCGACGCGGCGCCCAAGCTCGGCGGGCTGAACGAGTACGGCCTGGCCACCTACAAGGTGGCCGGCGGCTTTGCGCAGAAGGAGATCGACTGGCTGCTGAGCATCGGCGGCATCACGCCGAAACTGAACTGTCGACTCGGCCGCGACATCACGCTCGACGGCCTGCTCGCTGAATACGACGCTGTCTTCCTGGGCCTGGGCCTGGCCGGCGTGAACGCGCTGGGCATTGCCGAGCCCCAGGTCACCGGTCTGCGCGACGCGGTCGAGTTCATCGCCGAGCTGCGCCAGCACGCGCCCGAGATCGTCACCGTGGGCCGCCGGGTCGTCGTCATCGGCGGCGGCATGACGGCCGTGGACGCAGCGGTGCAGAGCAAGCTGCTGGGCGCCGAGCAGGTCACCATGGTCTACCGCCGCGGCATCGACGGCCTGTCGGCTTCCACCCACGAGCAGCACTGGGCGCAGACCCACGGCGTGACCATCCGCTGCTGGGCACGGCCGCTGGGCATCGAGGCCGACGGCGGCGCGTTGCGCGGCATGCGCTTTGCGGCGACGAAGCTCGAAGGCGGCAAGCTGGTCGACACCGGCGAGCAGTTCTTCATCGAGGCCGACATGGTGCTGCGCGCCATCGGCCAGACCTATCAGCCCGAAGCGGCTGGCAACGCCATCACGCTGCAGGCCGGCCGCATCAAGACCGATGCCGACGGCCAGACCAGCCTGGCCCGCGTCTGGGCCGGCGGCGACTGCCGCGCCGGTGGCAAGGACCTGACCGTTGAAGCCGTGGAACACGGCAAGCGCGCCGCCGCCAGCATCGACCGCCACCTGGGCCTGAGCACCGCCCGCCACATGGACAAGGAGGCCGCGAATGGCTGACCTGAGCACCGACTTCCTGGGCATCAAGAGCCCGAATCCCTTCTGGCTCGCGTCGGCCCCGCCGACCGACAAGGAGATCAACGTCCGCCGGGCCTTCGAGGCGGGCTGGGGTGGCGTCGTCTGGAAGACGCTGGGCGAAGACCCACCGGTCGTCAACGTCAACGGCCCGCGCTACGCCACGCTGTGGAGTCAGGACCGCCGCGTCATCGGCTTCAACAACATCGAGCTCATCTCCGACCGGCCGCTGCAGACCAACCTGGACGAGATCAAGCGCGTGAAGCGCGACTTCCCCGACCGGGCCATGATCGTCTCGCTGATGGTGCCGGTGAACGAGGCGAGCTGGAAAGCCATCCTCGAGCGCGTGGCCGACACCGGCGCCGACGGCGTGGAACTGAACTTCGGCTGCCCGCACGGCATGAGCGAGCGCGGCATGGGCTCGGCCGTGGGCCAGGTGCCGGAGTACATCCAGCAGGTGACCGAGTGGTGCAAGAAGCACACGAAGATGCCCGTCATCGTGAAGCTCACGCCCAACATCACCGACGTGCGCTTCCCGGCCCGCGCGGCCAAGAACGGCGGCGCGGATGCGGTCAGCCTCATCAACACCATCAACTCGGTGATGGGCGTGGACCTGGACCGCATGACCATGAGCCCCGTCACCGACGGCCTGGGCTCGCACGGCGGCTACTGCGGCCAGGCCGTGAAGCCCATCGCGCTGAACATGGTGGCCGAGATCGCCCGTGACGCAGCCACGGCCGGCCTGCCCATCTCGGGCATCGGCGGCATCACCACCTGGCGCGACGCGGCGGAGTTCATCGCCATGGGTTGCGGCACGGTGCAGGTCTGCACGGCCGCCATGGTCTATGGTTTCAAGATCGTGCAGGACATGTGCTCGGGCCTCTCCAACTTCATGGACGAAAAGGGCTACACCCGGCTGGCGGACTTCCAGGGCCTGGCGGTGCCGACCGTGAAGAACTGGAACCAGCTGAACCTGAACCATGTCGAGAAAGCGGTCATCGACCAGGACAGCTGCATCAAGTGCGGGCGCTGTCACGTCGTCTGCGAGGACACGTCGCACCAGGCGATCTTTGCAACCAAGGACGGCCAGCGGCATTTCCATGTGAACGACGCGGAATGCGTCGGTTGCAATCTCTGCGTGTCGATCTGCCCCGTCCCTGGCACCATCTCGATGCGCGCGCTCCAGCCCGGCGAAACCGATGCCCGAACCGGGCGAGTGATCGACGGCAGCTACGCCAACTGGACCACGCATCCGAACAACCCGATGGCCGCACAGAGCTGCGGCTGACCCACCCCAGGAGGCGGCATGCTGATCGGTGCCCACACCATCATCTACAGCAAGGACCCCGAGGCCGACCGGGCCTTCTTCCGGGACGTGCTGGCGCTGCCGAATGTCGATGTGGGCGAAGGCTGGCTGATCTTCAGCCTGCCGCCATCGGAGCTCGCCTTCCACCCCGCCGAGACGGGCGGCAGCCACGAGTTCTATTTCATGTGCGAAGACATCCAGGCCTTTGTCGCCAAGATGGGTCAGAGCGGCATCGCCTGCACGCCCGTCAACGCGCTGGGTTGGGGCCAATTGACGCGCATCACCTTGCCGGGCGGTGGTCAGCTCGGTGTCTATCAGCCGCGGCATGCCCGGCCCGCGGCTTGAGGAATTGATATGAGTCACTACGAAGTTGCGCACTGGATCAACGGTGCCGTGAGCCGCGGCACCGGCGAGCGCCAGCAAGACATCTACAACCCAGCCAGCGGCGCCGTGCAGGGCAAACTGCTGCTGGGCAGCGTGGCCGACCTGGACGCCGCCGTGGCCAGCGCCACCAAGGCCGCCAAGGCCTGGGGCCAGACGCCAGCCCTGGCCCGCTCGCGCGTGCTGTTCAAGTTCCTGTCCATCGTGCAGGAGCGCCGCGAGATCCTGGCCGACGCCCTGGTGCGCGAGCATGGCAAGACCACGCCCGACGCTTTGGGCGAGGTGGCGCGCGGCATCGAGAACATCGAGTTCGCGACCGCAATGCCGCAGCTGCTGAAGGGCGAGTACACCGAGCAGGTCGCGCGCGGGCTGGACGCCTGGAGCGTGCGCCAGCCGCTGGGTGTCGTGGCCGGCATCACGCCGTTCAACTTCCCGGCCATGGTGCCCATGTGGATGTACCCACTGGCCATCGGCTGCGGCAATGCCTTCATCTTGAAGCCCAGCGAGCGCGACCCGAGCGCGTCGCTGCTGATGGCGGCGTGGCTGAAGGAAGCCGGCCTGCCCGATGGCGTGTTCAGCGTCGTGCAGGGCGACAAGGACATCGTCGACGCCATCCTGGCCCACCCCGGCATCGCGGCCGTCAGCTTCGTCGGCTCCACGCCGGTGGCCGAACACATCTACAAGGTGGGCTCTTCCCACGGCAAGCGCGTGCAGGCGCTGGGCGGCGCGAAGAACCACATGGTCGTCATGCCCGACGCCGACCTCGAACAGGCGGTGGACGCGCTGATGGGCGCGGCCTACGGCTCGGCCGGCGAGCGCTGCATGGCCATCTCGGTGGCCGTGGCGGTGGGTGATGCAGCCGATGCGCTGGTGGCCGCCCTGGCGCCCAAGGTCGCCGCGCTGAAGATCGGCGAGGGCCACGGCAGCGGCATCGAGATGGGCCCGCTGATCACGCGCGCCTCGCAGCAGCGCGTCGAGAAACTGATCGGCGAAGGCGTGGCAGCCGGTGCGAAGGCTGTCGTCGATGGTCGCGGTCATCGCGTGGCCGGTTTTGAAGACGGCTTCTTCGTCGGCGGCACGCTGCTGGACGGCGTGTCGGCCGACATGAGCTGCTACACCGAAGAGATCTTCGGCCCGGTGCTCTGCGTGGTGCGCGTGCCCGATCTCGCAGGAGCCATCGCGCTCATCGAAGCCAACGAGTACGCCAACGGTGTGGCCATCTTCACCCGCGACGGCCACGTGGCGCGCGAGTTCGTGCACCACATCCAGGTCGGCATGGTGGGCGTGAACGTGCCGCTGCCGGTGCCCATGGCCTTCAACAGCTTTGGCGGCTGGAAGCGCAGCCTGTTTGGCGACCACCACGCCTACGGCCCTGAGGCGGTGCGGTTCTATACCAAGCACAAGGCCGTCATGCAGCGCTGGCCGGACTCCCTGCCCAAGGGTCCGCAATTTGCTTTCCCGCAGAACACCTGATTAGCAAGGAAGCTGCCCATGAATGACCCGACGCTGAGCAATCCCGATCTCGTTCCCACGACGGCCGCCCAGCGGACCTGGCGCTGGTATCACTTCGCGGCGCTGTGGGTGGGCATGGTCATGTGCATCCCGGCGTACACGCTGGCGGCCAGCCTCATCGAGTCGGGCATGAGCTGGAGCCAGGCGGTGGGCACGGTGTTCCTGGGCAACCTGATCGTGCTGGTGCCCATGCTGTTGATCGGCCATGCGGGCGCCAAGTACGGCATCCCGTATGCGGTGCTGGCGCGGGCCTCCTTCGGCACGCAGGGTGCGCGGCTGCCGGCCCTGCTGCGCGCGCTGGTGGCCTGCGGCTGGTACGGCATCCAGACATGGTTTGGCGGCCAGATGATCTACACGCTGGCCGGCGTGCTGCTGGGCCAGCCACTCAGCGGCGCCCCGCTGCCGGTGCTGGGTATCAGCGCCGCACAGTTCGGTTGCTTCCTGCTGTTCTGGGCACTGCAGTTCTGGTTCGTCGTGCACGGCATCGAGGCCATCCGCAAGCTCGAGACCTACACCGCGCCGATCAAGATCGTCATCTGCTTCGTGCTGCTGTGGTGGGCCTGGGACAAGGCCGGCGGCTTCGGCCCCATCCTCGACCAGCCCTCGGCCTTCGTCGAAGGCGGCAAGAAGGCCGGCCAGTTCTCGGCGGTGTTCTGGCCGTCGCTGACGGCGATGGTGGGTTTCTGGGCGACGCTGGCGCTGAACATCCCCGACTTCACGCGCTTTGCGAAGACGCAGCGCGACCAGCTCGTCGGCCAGGCCATCGGCCTGCCGCTGCCGATGGGCCTGCTCGCAGCACTCGCGGTGTTCGTCACCTCGGCCACCGTCGTCATCTACGGCAAGGCGCTGTGGGACCCGGTGGACCTGGCCAGCCGCATGACGGGCGCCGCCGTGCTGATCGCGCTCATCGTGCTGCTGATCGACACCGTCAGCGTCAACCTCGCGGCCAACCTCGTCGGCCCGGCCTACGACTTCTCAGCGCTGGCGCCCGGGCGCATCAGCTACAAGCTGGGCGGCATCCTCACGGCGGGCCTGGCCATCGTCATGATGCCGTGGAAGATTTTGGAGTCCACGCAGGGCTACATCTTCACGTGGCTCATCGGCTACTCGGCGCTGCTGGGGCCGGTGGCCGGCATCTTGATCGTCGACTACTACCTGCTGCGCAAGACGGAGCTGGTGGTGGAAGACCTCTACCGCGAGCACGGCAGCTACCGCTATCACCGCGGCTGGAACCGCGCCGCCATCATCGCCTTCATCCTGGGCGTGCTGCCCAACGTGCCGGGCTTCATGAACGCCGCCTTCCCCACCGCCGTGCCTGACGTGGCACCGGCCTTCAAGCTGATCTACACCTACGCCTGGTTCGTCGGCCTGGGCCTGGCCGCCGTGATCTACGGTGCGCTGATGGCGGGCAAGGTGCAACCGCAACTCGCGAGGAACGCGACATGACTTCCCTTCTGATCCGCGGCGCCGTCGTCGTCAACGCCGACGCCGAATCCCGCACCGACGTGCTGTGTGTGGACGGCCGCATCGCGGCCATCGGCGACCGCGCGGCGCGCGAGGCACCTGCCGGCACGACGACGCTCGACGGCACCGGCCAGTACCTGCTGCCGGGCGGCATCGACCCGCACACCCACATGCAGCTGCCCTTCATGGGCACGGTCACGCAGGACGACTTCTTCAGCGGCACCGCGGCCGCGCTGGCGGGCGGCACGACGAGCATCATCGACTTCGTCATCCCCAACCCGCAGCAGCCGCTGATGGAGGCCTACCGCACCTGGCGCGGCTGGGCCGAGAAGGCCGCGGCGGACCACGCCTTCCACGTCGCCGTGACGTGGTGGGACAAGAGCGTCAGCGACGACATGGGCACGCTGGTGCGCGAGGAAGGCGTGAACAGCTTCAAGCACTTCATGGCCTACAAGAACGCCATCATGTGCGACGACGAGACGCTGGTGAACAGCTTCAAGCGTGCGCTCGAACTGGGCGCCATGCCCACCGTGCACGCCGAGAACGGCGAGCTGGTCTACCTGCTGCAGGCCGAGGTCGCCAAGATGGGCATCACCGGCCCCGAGGGCCACCCGCTGAGCCGCCCGCCGATGGTGGAAGGCGAAGCCGCCAACCGCGCCATTGCGATTGCCGACGTGCTGGGCGTGCCCATCTACATCGTGCACGTCAGCTGCATCGAGAGCGCCGAAGCGATTGCGCGTGCCCGCGCCCGCGGCCAGCGCGTCTACGGTGAGGTGCTGGCCGGCCACCTGCTCATCGACGACAGCGTCTACCGCGACCCGTCGTTCGAGAAGGCCGCCGCCTACGTGATGAGCCCGCCCTTCCGCCCCAAGATCCATCAGGAGTTCCTGTGGCGCGGCCTGCAGTCGGGCCAGTTGCACACGACCGCCACCGATCACTGCACCTTCTGCGCCGAGCAGAAGGCCGCCGGCAAGGACAACTTCGCCCAGATCCCCAACGGCTGCGGCGGTGTCGAGGAGCGCATGGCGGTGCTGTGGGATGCGGGCGTCAACTCCGGGCGCCTCACGCCCAGCGAGTTCGTCGCTGTGACCTCGACCAACGCCGCCAAGCTCTTCAACATGTACCCGCGCAAGGGCGTCATCGCTGAAGGATCGGACGCCGACCTCGTGCTGTGGGACCCGGCCGGCACCAAGACGCTGTCCGCCAAGACGCAGTTCTCGAAGAACGACTTCAACATCTTCGAGGGCCGCACCGTGCGCGGCATTCCCAGCCACACCATCGCCCAAGGTCGCGTCGTGTTCGCCCGCGGCGACCTGCGCGCCGAGCAGGGCAAGGGCCGCTACCTGAAGCGCCCGCCGTTCGGCCCGCAGTTCGACGCCGCAGCCAAGCGCGCCCACGACCTGGCACCCACCGCCGTCGCCCGATGAACATAGAGCCCCCACGCTCGCTTCGCTCTCTGCCCCCCGAGGGGGCGCGTCAGCGCCTTCGGGCGGCCGGGCGCCGCTGACCATGCAAACCGTCATCCCTCAGCTGCGCATGACGGACGCCGCACGCAGCCAGGCCTTCTACCTCGACCAGCTCGGCTTCAGCGTCGACTGGCAGCACCAGTTCGAGCCTGGCCTACCACTCTTTCTGCAGATCACGCGCGAGGGCCAGACGCTGTTCCTGACCGGCCACGCCGGCGACTGCCAGCCCGGCGGTGCGGTCTATTTCTGGGTGCCGGACGCCGACGCGACGTACGCCGCCTTCACCGCGCGCGGCGTGAAAGCGGTCAAGCCCATCGAAGACATGCCCTGGGGCGTGCGCGAGTTCCTGCTCGTCGACCCCGACCACAACAAACTGCGCTTCGGCACGAAGCTCTGAGGAGTCCACCATGGACATGCCCACCACCAAGCCCGACATCACTCAACTGCGCGTCAACGGCCAGCGCCTCTGGGACTCGCTGATGGAGTTGGCGCAGATCGGCGCCACCCAGAAAGGCGGCGTCTGCCGCCTGACGCTGACCGACCTCGACAAGCAGGGTCGCGACCTCGTCACACGCTGGGCGCGCGAGGCCGGCATGACGGTCACCATCGACCAAATCGGCAACGGCTTCATGCGCCGCGCGGGCCGCAACAACAGCCTGCCGCCCATCATGACCGGCAGCCACATCGACACCCAGCCTACCGGCGGCAAGTTCGACGGCAACTACGGCGTGCTGGCCGGCATCGAGGTCGTGCGCACGCTGAACGACCATGGCATCGAGACCGAGGCGCCCATCGAGGTCGCGTTCTGGACCAACGAGGAAGGCTCGCGCTTCGTGCCCGTCATGATGGGCTCGGGCGTGTTCGCCAAGGCCTTCACGCTGGAACATGCCTACGCGGCGACGGACACCGAAGGCAAGACG
Source organism: Roseateles sp. GW821-FHT02E12 (assembly GCF_059421665.1). NCBI lineage: Bacteria > Pseudomonadati > Pseudomonadota > Betaproteobacteria > Burkholderiales > Sphaerotilaceae > Roseateles > Roseateles sp. GW821-FHT02E12. The sequence goes on along the minus strand of NZ_JBWKVK010000001.1, from coordinate 1,653,488 downwards.
GTGAAGGGCGAGCTGGAGCGCATCGGCTACATCGGCAGCCAGGTGCCCGGCGACCACGCCATCGGCGCCTACTTCGAGACCCACATCGAGCAGGGCCCGGTGCTGGAAGACCATGACAAGACCATCGGCGTCGTCACCGGCGTGCTGGGCATCCGCTGGTACGACTGCGTCGTCACCGGCATGGAAGCCCACGCCGGCCCCACGCCCATGGCGCTGCGCAAAGACGCGCTGCAGGTGGCCACCAAGCTGATGCAGGAAGTGGTGGCCTGCGCCCACCGCCATCCGCCGCATGGCCGCGGCACGGTGGGCATGGTGCAGGTGCACCCCAACAGCCGCAACGTCATCCCGGGCCGCGTCAAATTCAGCATCGACCTGCGCAACGCGACCGACGCGCTGTGCGAAGCCATGGACGCCGACATCCGCGCCGTGGCCGCCAAGCTGAGTGCCGAGAGTGGCCTGCCCATCGAGATCACGCCCGTCAGCGCCTACCCGGCCCAGCCCTTCCACGCCGACTGCATCGCCGCCGTTCAGAAGGCCGCCGACGCGCTGGGCTACAGCAACATGCGCGCCGTGTCAGGCGCCGGCCACGACGCCGTCTACATGGCTCGTCTCGCCCCGGCCGGCATGATCTTCATCCCTTGCAAGGACGGCATCAGCCACAACGAGATCGAGGACGCCAAGCCCGAGCACATCGAGGCGGGGTGCAATGTGCTGCTGCAGGCGATGCTTGAACGCGCCGGCTGAAGCGTGGACGACTGCAAGCCCATCCGCTACCTGAGCGTGTCCATCGCCGTGGCGGCGGACAAGGCCTACGACTTCGTCGGCGACCCGCTCAATCTGCCCCGGTGGGCGAAGGGGCTGGGCCAGGGTGTGCGCCGCTCGGGTGAGCACTGGGAAGTCGTCACAGGCGCCGGCACCGTCGGCCTGCGCTTCGCGCCGCGCAATGCCTTCGGCGTGGCCGATCACACGGTCATCCTGGCTGACGGCAGCGAGGTCTACGTGCCGCTGCGCGTGATGCCCAACGGGAACGGCAGCGAGGTCATGCTGGGCCTGTTCCGCCAACCCGAGATGGACGACGCCACCTTCGAGCACGACGCTGGCCTGATGCAGGCCGACCTGCAGACACTGAAAGCGCTGCTGGAACAAGGCTAGCGATCACTGGCCACCCGCCAGGCCTGCACCACCGCCCAGGCCAGCTCCGGCAGGATGAAGAGCAGCAGTACCGGTGCGCCCGACTGCCACCAAGCCCAGCCCATCCACAGACCGAACAACAGCCGCCCTGCTGCGTCGTAGCGACCGAGCTGCACCGTCGGCCCGCGCAGCCTCAGCACCGCCCAGACAAGGACGATGCTGCCCATCAGCAGCGCGAACAGCGTCTGCACCGGATCAAACGCCGGTAGCGACTGGCCGCCCAGGGCCTGGTTGATCGTGCTCAGCTGGGCGCGGTTCATCTCGAAGGTCCAGGGCGTCGCGAACGGTGCGGTGACGATGAAGTCGTAGAGCGCGCTGAACCAGACGACGCGCAGGAAACCAGGGGTGCTGAAGGTGGGCATGAAGAGGCAAGAATGAAGGGAGTGCCCACATGCTCGACCCTGGACCACACTCCAGGGTCAAGCCCTTTCTCCACGACCTCCATGCGCATCGGCCCCCTCTCCACGTTGACCGGCCTGAGCCGCGACAGCCTGCGCTTCTACGAGAAGCGCGGACTGCTGCAGGCCCGTCGCACCGACAACGGCTACCGCGACTACCCGGAGGAGGCCGTGCAATGGCTGGCCTATGTGCGCACGGCCCAGCAGCTGGGCTTCACGCTCGCCGAGATCGCGGCCGACCTGCCTTTGCTGGCCCAGGGCGAAGACGCCGGGCCGGCACTGCGCGCGACGCTGGCCCGCAAGCTGGCCGACATCGACGAGCGCATTGCGGCACTGCAGGGGCTGCGCGGTGAGCTGGCCAACCGGCTGGCCGACACGCCCGAGACCGGCGCCAGCTGCCCCTTGCGCCCGGTGGCCTGAGGCTCAGGCCACCGCGCTGCGCACCGCCTCGCGCACGAGGCCGTCGAGCTTGCCGGTGATCTGCGTCAGCTCGCCCGACACAACGGCGAACTCACGGCCCGAGTCGCCGGCGCGCGCAGCCACGACCTGGGCATTGAAGGACACGATGCGGGCATGCTTGGCAATGGTCTCGATGTCGCCCATGACCGACGTGAGCTGCTTCTTGGCCGCTGCGGCCTGCTGGCGGGCAAGGTCTTCGTAGAGTTGGGTCAACCGGTTCAGCACGGCCAGCAGCGGGGTGACGCTTTCCACCAGCTCCTCCAGCAGGCCGGGCGCGCTGCGGGCTTCGGCGGCGATGGCATTGAGTGCGCGCTGCGCCAGCTCAATGAAGCCGCCGATGCGCTCATCGGCACGGTCGGCGCCGAAATAGGCCTGCTCCAGTTCGCCCCCCAGCGCACGGGGCGACAGCTCGCCTTCGGTCAGCGAGCGGTGGGCCTCGCGGAAGGTCGCCAGTGCATCGTGCGCCGTGGCAAGCGCGCCTTCGCGGCCTTGCAAGGCCAGCACCGCGAACAACACCAGGCGCTGCGACGTGAAGCGGCGCCGGCCTGACAGGTTGATCAACTTGCCAAAGACCTCGCCTGCCGTTTGTTTGGGCGCGGCCCCCGCTTTTCGTGCATCGGGCACCGCACGCTGATGGTGCAACATGGCTTCCTCCGTGAGCTGGGTCACGACCGGCGCCTCCCGCGGCGGGCATACCGGTCCTGCCTACCCTAGGGTTAGCACGGGGCGTGCCAGCGCAGCCTCCTCAGTTCGAGGTCGGCGGTGTCAACGCCGCTTCCAGACTGACTACACGGCGTCCACGCGCTTCCCAACGCACCAGCGCCGCGCGCAAGGCCTCCTCATCCTTAGCGGCGGCCCCCAGCACGCGCCGCGTGGCCCAGCTGTCGTCCTTGCCGCCCTCCTGGTCATGGTGATCGTGCGGCGTGCCTTCGCTGCAGGCTTTGCAGAGCACGCGAACGTTGGAAGTCCAATCCTCGACATGCGCTCCCGCCACCGCCAAGGCTTCATCAAGGGCCTCGATGCCGGCGGATGAATCGACATCCACTTCCAGCTCGAAAGTTGTCATACGCGACGGCATATGCAACTGGAGCACGTTGAATACGTCGTACTCACGCCCTCGCGAAGTCCGCGTACCGGTGGGGGCGCCGTCGTGCAGCACGATGTCCTCGGCGCGATAGCCCGAGCCGGCATAGGGAATGTTCTCGATGCGCACGCGGACCGGGTCGACACGGCGGCCCCAGACCACTTCGCCCTCACCATCGGGATTCAAACGCACCGGCGTCCTGCCGAAGTCGTCCTCGATGGGCCCGTCGCCGTCCGCGACCTCGATGCCCAGGCGCCGCCAGGTGGCTCGGGCCGTCGCCCAGTCGCACAGCGCCGTCGCGGCGATGGCCAGGTTCCAGTTCGAGGCCTCGTCATCGGGGCGCAATTCGACGGCACGGCGGTTGAAGTCCAGCGACTCCAGCCACTCGCCGCGGTATTTGTGGATGAGGCCGATGTTGTAGAGCGTCGATGGGCGCTCGGGGTCCAGCCGCTAGGCCTCGTGGTACAGGCGCAGTGCCTGATCGTCGTCGCCACCATCCAAGGCCACCGCCTGCTCATGCAGGTCTTCAGCCTGCTGCTTCGCGTCGACGCTCATGCCAGCTTCGCAAGCCGCCTGGCCGCCTCGGCCAGCGTCTCATCCCGCTTCGCAAAGCAGAACCTCACGTGCCGCCTCTCCTGGGGCTGCTGGTAGAAGACCGACAGCGGGATGGCCGCGACGCCGATCTCGGTCGTCAGCCATTTGGCGAAGTCCAGCTCGGGCAAGTCGGACACGGCGCTGTAGTCCACGGTCTGGAAGTAGGTGCCCTCGCAGGGCAGCAGCTTCAGCGGCGTGGCGGCCAGCGCGGCGCGGAAGCTGTCGCGCTTGGCTTGGTAGAAATCGCTCAGCCCCTGCCACGGCGCCGGGTTGGCGAGGTAGGCCGCGATCGCATGCTGCGTGGGCGTGTGGACCGTGAACACCGTGTACTGATGCAGGCGGCGAAAGGCCGCTGACAACGCCGGCGGTGCGGCGACGAAGCCGACCTTCCAGCCGGTCACATGAAAGGTCTTGCCGAAGCTGCTGACGAGGAAGCTGCGCGCAGCCAACCTGGGGTAGCGCGCCACGCTCTCGTGCGGCGCGCCGTCGAACACCATGTGCTCGTAGACCTCGTCGCTGACGACGAAGAGATCGTGCGCTTCAGCGATCCGCTCCAGCTCGCGCAGGTCCTCAGCCGTCGCAACGCGGCCGCTGGGGTTGTGCGGCGTGTTCAGCATCAGCGCCCGCGTGCGCGGCGTGATGGCGGCGCGCACGGCCGGCCAGTCGATGCGGTAGTCCAGCGTCATCGGAACGCCCACGGGAACAGCGCCGGCGAGGCGGATGGCGGGGTCGTAGCTGTCGTAGGCGGGCTCGATGATGATGACCTCGTCGCCCGCGCCAACGCAGCTGTGCAGCGCGGTAATCAACCCCTGCGTGCCGCCCGCGGTGATCGTGATGTCGCGGTCCGCGTCATAGGCCGAGCCATAGAGCGCGTTCAGTTTGGCGGCCACGGCCTGGCGCAGCGCCGGCACGCCGGTCATCGGCGGGTACTGGTTGTGGCCAGCCGCCATCGCGTCGGTGACGGCCTGCAGCAGGGCCGGGTCGGCACCGAAGTCCGGAAAACCCTGGCCGAGGTTGACGGCGCCATGCTCGGCGGCCAGCGCCGACATGACGGTGAAGATGGTGGTGCCCGTATTGGGCAGCTTGGTGGGCAAGGCGGGCATGGAGAGCGATTCTGCCGGCGCCTATGCGCGACGCACTTATACGGCGCACGCATAAGCAGATGCGTTCGCCGTCAGCGCACGGGCGGCCCCAGCAACAGGCGCCGCGCGGCCAGCGCAATCGGCAAGCCGAACACGAAGCAATGCGCCGCAATCGCCGCCGCATCCAGCTTGGGCGGCCAGAACGGCGTGTGCAGAGCCGACAGCGGCAGCACCACGTTGTTCATGCCGAAGTAGACGACGAAGCCGTAGGCCAGGCCCGCGGCGGTCGCGTTGCGCAGCAGCGCGGGCAGGCGCAGCGCCACCGCGCAGAACAGGCCGGCCCAGATCAGCGCGATGCCGTAGTGCAGCGCCACGCCCAGCGCGAACGTGGCCGGCCCGCCGCCGAAGGCCGCCTCGCGGCCGATGAGGCCGGCGGCGACGGTCTGGAACACCTTGAGCTTCATGCCGTAGTAGCTCAGCGCGAAGACGAGGTCGCCGGTACCGGCAACCAGCCCGCCCCAGAAAACAGCACGGGTCAGCGGCTTCATTGCACCGGCCCCGGCGGGCCCTTCAGCTCGACGACATTGCCCTGGGGGTCGCTGAGGTAGATGGACGGCCCCTCGCCTTCGGCGCCGTAGCGGCTCTCAGGCTGGCCGGCCTCCACGCCATGCGCCGCGAGGTGGGCGCGGATGGCCTGCGCGTCGAAGGGCTCGACGCGCAGGCAGAAGTGATCCATGTTGCGCCCCTCCACGCCCGGCGCCGCGCCGCCCATGCGGCCGAGTTTGCTGTCCACCGGCACGAGGTCGATCAGCGAGTGGCCGGCGCGCAATTGCACGAGGCCGATCTCGTCCTGGCGGCGCTCGATGGCGCAGCCGAGCACGTCGACGTAGAAGCGGGTGATGGCGTCGAGGTCGATGACGCGCAGCACGAGGTGGTCGATGCCTTGCAGCTTCAGCATCCGGCGGTCTCCTGTTTTAGAGCAGTGAGGATCATGCCGCGGCGCGCCCATGCCGAAAGTGACGACGGGTTTGTCCCGAGTAACGAAGAGGTGCCCCCGCGCTCAATAGAGGCATGCAACTCCCGCAGGCCCTCACCCCATGCTGCCCTGGAATCGCCCCCATGCTCGCAAGGCTCGCCGCCCCCCGAGGGCGCGCGTCAGCGGTTTCGGGCGGCCGGGCGCCGCTGACATGAGCTGGCTGACCCGCCTCGGCTTTGTCGCCCCAGCCGCCTCGGCGCTGGGTGACGAGGCCGCCCTGCTGGCCCGCGTGGCCAACGGCGACGCCGACGCGCTGGCCCTGGTGTACCGGCGCGAGAGCGGTTCCGTCTACCGCTACGCCCTGGCACTGGCCGGCGACGAAGCCACGGCGCTGGACGCCGTGCAGGAGGCCTTTGCCCAGTTGCTCCGCGGTCCGCAATCCTTCAACGCCGGGCGCGGCTCGCTGGGTGCCTATCTGGCCGGCATGGCCCGGCATCAGTTGCTGAACCAGTGGCGCGACGCGCGCCGGCATGTGCCGCTGGACGACTCGCTGGACGCCGACGAAGCCGCCGAGCCCATGCCGGCCAGCGACGCCCGCCTGAACCAGGCCCAGCAGCAGGACGGCCTCTGGGCCGCCATCCGGCGCCTGAGCTGGCCGCAGCGCGAGGCCATCGTGCTGGTGGACCTGCAGGAGCGCAGCTACGAGGACGCCGCCGCGATTGCCGGCGTCAGCACCGACGTGCTGCGCACCCGCCTGCACCGCGCCCGCCAGCGCCTGGCCGACCTGCTGGCCGTGGGAGACCGATCATGAGCATTCACAACGACACCCCGGCCTGGCTGCTGCCGGCCCGCACGGAGTTCGCCAAGCTCCAGCCCGACGCGGAGCAGGACGCCACGCTGCTGGCCCGCCTGACCGAGCAGCAGCACGTACTGCGCGCCCGCCGCCTGGTTGCCGAGACTGCCGAAGCCCACCAGCCGCACTGGCTGCGCCGCCTCGCCTGGGGCAGCGGCGCCCTCGGCGCCACGGCGGCCCTGCTGCTGAGCGCCCTCCTGCTGCTGGACCCGCCCGGCACCCAGGCCGCCTACGCAGCGGCAGCAGGCAGCGGCTTCATTCCGCTGGTGCCCGAGCGTGAGTTCCGCGCCGCGCTGGCGGCCGAACGCAGCGCCGCCGTTTGGTTGCAGCCCACCGAGCTGCCACGCGAGCGCCTGGCCCTGCTGGGCCTGCCCTTTGACGCCGCTCGCGCCGACGAGACGGTGCGTGCCGAGCTGATGCTGAACCCGAGCGGCCAGGTGCTGGCCGTGCGGATCCTGAACTGATGCCCCTGTTGTTGATGGAGACCCGATCATGAAGAAGCCCCTGATGAGCCTGGCGCTGTGCGCGCTCACGGCCTCGGCCTGTGCGCTGGAGGCGGACACCGCCCAGCGCGACGTGCAGCGCCAGATCCTGGATGAGCAGCGTAATGTCCAGCGGGAGGCGCAACGCGAGGCCGAGCGCGAGATCCACCGTGTGCTGGCCGAGCTGCCCAGGCAACTGGCCCTGGGCAACCAGGCCCTGGCCTTTGCCGGCCGCGAGCTGGAGAGCGAGCGCGTCGTGCGCGGCGCGCCCTACTGCGCCACGGCCGTGCACGAAAACATCCAGCCTCTGGGCGACGGCAACCGCATCGTGCGCAAGCAGGAGAGCCAGCTTTGCCGCGACGGCGAGGGCCGCACGCGGCGCGAGGTGCAGCGCGAGGGCGGCCCCAAGGTCATCTACCTGAACGACCCGGTGGCCAAGGAGAGCTGGGTCATCTACCCCGACGAGAAGCGTGTGCAGCGCCTGCGCGGCAACGCCGCCTGGGCGCCCGGCGCCGACGCCGCGGCGCATGCCGCCTGGCAGGCGTCGATGCAGGAGTGGGGCGAGCGCATGAAGGAGCAGGCCGCACGCTGGAAGGAATGGGGTGCCCGCGTCGCCGAGCGCGCACGCAGCGTGGATGCCGAGCGCGTCCGCGGCCGTGCGATGGCTGGCGAACCAGGCATCGTCATCGAGCAGGAGTTGGTGATGCCAACCGCACCGGGTGCCAGCGCCGTGGAACGCCGCCGTGAGCTGCGTGTCATCCGCGCCAGCGAACTGCCCGCACCGCCTGCCATGCCGGCCCCGCCCGTGCCCATGGTTGCGCCCACACCGCCGGTACCGCCCATGCCGCTGCTGCTGCCCGGCCCCATGCTGCCGCGCGAAGGCGGCGTGACGACGGCGCTGGCGCCCAAGGAGATCGACGGGGTCAAGGTCACCGGCGAACGCACGACCTGGACGCTGGAGGCCGGCAAGATCGGCAACGAGCGCGCAATAGTCAGCAGCCGCGAGGTCTGGCGCAGCCCCGACCTGATGCTGACCGTGCAGAGCCGCGATGCCGACCCGCGCGTGGGCGAGCAGAACTACCGGCTGGAGAAGATCAAGCGCGGCGAACCCGACCCGGCGCTGATGAAGCCCCCGGCCGAGTTCAGCGAGAGCCCGCGCCGCAGCGCCAAGCCTGCGACGAATGCCCCGAGTGCGCCGACGCGGGCGTCCTGAGGGTCAGTCCGCAGGCGCCGCCGGGGGCGTCGACACCGGCTTCAACATGCTGGCCAGGTTCTGCGCAATGCCCGTGATGCCCTGATTCGACAGGCCCGCGTCGTGCATCACCGCATCGACGATGGGCTTGGCGATCTGGTACTGCAGCGCCGAGTTCATGACCTGCTCGGGGAAGGTGGCGCCGTTCGCGGCGCCGCCGCCTTCCCCGCTCCCACCCTGGCCCTGGCCGGGCATGCCGTTGACCTGCACGATGCGGATGGAGTCGATCTTCTCCATCGGCTTCACCGCCTCCGCCAGGATGGCGGGCAGTTGTTGCAGCAGCTGGGTGCGCACCTGCAGTTCAACCTGAGCGGCCGACAGCGTGTTCAGCGCGTCGTTGATGGCGCGGCGGCCTTCGGCTTCGGCGATGGCCGCAGCCTGTTTGGCCTTGGCCTCGATGGTCAGTGCCTCGGCGCGGTCGATGGCCGCCTCCTTCTCGGCGGAGGCCGACACCTTCACCGCGATGGCGTTCTGCTCGGCGTCCTTGCTGGCTTCGATGAGCTGGATGGCCTTGTCCCGTTCGGCCACGGCCACCTGGCGCGCGGTGTTGACGGTTTCCTCGGCCTTCACGGCTTCGGCACGGGCCAGGTTGGCGGCGGCGTCGGCTTCCGACTGCTCGCGTGACTTGGTGGCGATGGCGATCTGCGTGTCCTGGCGCGCGATCTCGACCTGCTTGCGCTGCTCGGCGCGCTTCATCTCGGTCTGGCGCTCCTGCTCGATCTCGCGCGTCTGAATCACCAGCGTCTTCTCGATCTCGGCGGCCTTGATCTCGCGCTCGGCCTCGATGCGGCGCTGGCCCACCTGGCGTTCGGCTTCGATCTTCACCGTCTCGGCCTCGCGGGTGCGCTCGGCCTGCTGCGACGCGATCTGCGCGGACTGCTCGGCCCGGGCCATCTCGATCTCGCGCTTCTGCGACAGCGAGGCGAACTCCTGGTCCTTCTCGATGGTGAGCTTCAGGCGCGAGGCTTCGAGGTTCTTGGTGCGCACCTGCACCTCGGTGTCCTGCTCGACGTCGTTGCGCTGCTTGCGGCGCGCTTCGGTCTGCTCGGTCAGGCGCGTCAGGCCTTCGGCGTCGAAGGCGTTGTTGGGGTTGAAGAACTGCTTGTCGGTCTGGTCCAGGCTGGTCAGCGAGACGGACTCCAGCTCCAGGCCGTTCTTCTCCAGGTCTTCGGCCACGGCGTTCTGCACCGCCTGCACGAAGTCGCGGCGCTTGTCCTGCAGCTCCTGGATGGTCATCGTCGCGGCCGTGGCGCGCAGGCTGTCGACGAACTTGTCTTCCACCAGTGCCTTCAGCTCGTTCGGGCTCATGGTGCGCAAGCCCAGCGTCTGCGCGGCGGTGCTGACGGCTTCTTCCGTCTGCTGAACGCGCACGAAGAAGGCCGCCGTCACGTCCACGCGCATGCGGTCCTTGGTGATGAGGCTTTCGCGCTCGCGGCGCAGCACTTCGAGCTTGAGCGTGTTCATGTTGACGAGCACGCGCTCGTGGAACACCGGCAGCACGATGGCGCCACCGTCCATGATGACCTTCTGCCCACCCAGGCCGGTGCGCACGAAGGCCAGCTCCTTGGTGCTGCGCTTGTACAGCCGCGCAAAGACGAAGCCGATGGTCAGCAGACCGAGCAGCGCGATACCGGCGATGCCGGAGATTTGGATCAGGTTGTCCATGCTTTTGTCTCCCTCAAATCAGGTTGGGATGGGGGTTGGCGATGCAGCGGTAGAACGCCCCCAGCTTGCGCACGATCAGTATCTGTGCGCCTTCTTCAAACACTTCGTCGTCCAGGTCGGGTTCCACCATCAGGTAGTGGATGCGCCCATGGGCGTCTCGCACCCGGGCCTGCGCGGCCAGCCCGCGGCGCGCCGCACCGGCGCTGACGACACCCGCGCGGCCAACGAGCGACTGCTCGCTGACGGCGCTGGTCTCGTCGCGCGGCACGATGTGCGCCACCAGGGCACCCAGGCCGCGCACCGTGGCCAGCGCCGGCGGCACGGCCAGCAGGCCCGCCAGCCACGCCGGCAGAAAGCCGCCGAGCAGGTTGAACGCCACCTTCTGCAGCGCATAGCCGAACAGCGCATAGCCCAGCAGGAAGAGCAGCAGCAACACCAGCGCCGGCACACGCCCGAGGTGCAGCCAGCCGAGCACCTTGTCCGTGCCCGTCTCGACCGGGTGGTCGGGCAGCCAGTGGTCGATGAGGTTGCTGGGGCTGAGCGCGATCAGCATGCCCAGGCCCTCCAGCAGCGCAATCGCCACGATCAGCGCCACGGCGACGCCGAAGGGCAGGGTCTCGGGTGACGTGAACAGATTCATTTCAGGAGTGTCCTGTCAGATGCAAGTCGGAGCGAGCGAGTTTCGGGCCGAGCGCCGGGCCGCTCCCAAGCCGGCCCGCGATGGCGATGTGCTTGCGGCTCGATGCCGCAAGCATCGCCGTTCCCTCGGGGGACCGGCCAAGGCAAGTCTTGGACGAGGGGCCCATCACTTCATGCCTGGCCGGCCTTGATCTGCGCCATGCGCTCGGCGATCTTGTGGTCGCGCACCAGTTGCTCCAGTTCGCTCAGGCGTGCGGCCTGGTCGAGGGTGCCGGCGCGCTGCGTGCCGTCCAGGCCCGTCTGGCGTTGGTAGATCTTGTCGAAGGCATCGGCGACCTTGCCCAGCCGCTGCTCGACGTTGGACTGCCCCTGAGGCTGCGCGGCCGACTCGGTCGCCGCGCGGCTCTGGCGGAACTCGGCCAGCGCCTCCTGCATCTCGCGCTTCTTGGCCAGCAGCGCGGCGGTGAAGCCCTGCAGCTCCTGCTCCTGCCGCGCCAGGTCGGCCAGCGTCGTCTCCAGCACGGGGATCTGCGCCTCGATGTCGATCTGCCGCGACACGGCGGCGCGCGCCAGGTCCTCGCGCGCTGCCGTCAGCGCCTGGGCGATCTGGTCACTCAGGTCCTCGTGGCCGCGGTTCAGCTTGGCGTGCTGCTGCTGCGCCAGATGACGGTTGGCGATGACAAGGCCCAGCTCATGCCGCACCTCGTCGATGACGCCGTCGGCCTCGCGGACGGCCTGCTCCATGGCGGCCTGGGGATTCAGGTCTTCGATCTTGTCCAGCAAGGCGTGCATGCCGCCGGCGATCACGCGGCCCACGCGGGTCTTCAGGGAATCGGTCATGTCAGCCTCCTTGGGTGGTGGTTTGAAGCGCCGAGGCCAGCTCGACGGTGGTGCCCAGGTGGCGGCGCACCACCCCGGGGTCAAAGGCATGCGCGGCGCTCGTCGTGGCCTGGCGCAGCAGGGATTCGCTCAGCAGCGCGGCGCGGCGCACCAGCGCGTCTTCCAGCTTGGCCGCGTCGTCGGCGGTGGCGGGAGCACCGCTGATGACGAGGGCCATCAGCGTCGTGACCTGCTCCACCAGGAGGTTGAGCACCTCCGAGTGCCGGCCCTCGCTGCCTTCGATGCGCACCATGGCCTCGCGCAGCCGGTGCGTCAGCTCGCGCGCCCAGGCGTGGGCGGCCACGTAGTCAAACGCGCCGTCGTGCTGGCGCTTGAGCTGGCCCAGCAGCACGCGCAGCTTGTCGCTGTTGGTCGTGGCGCCTTCCACCTGCAGCTGGGCCAGCCAGAGGTAGAGGTCGCTCGGGATGCGCGCCGAGAGCGGCTCCATCGTGATCGTCTGCGTCGCCATCAGGCACCGCCTTCAAATGAGTTCGAACGAACTCAAATGTATTCGTTTGAATTCACATGTCAACAATTACCTTCTTGGCATGTCGGATTCCGGAGAAACTTTCGTCACCCCTCCCGCCCACTCTCCGCCACCCGCTCGCCACGTTCTCCCGCATGAAATACGACGACTCGGAGTACTTCTTCCTCAATTTCGAGACGGATCTCGACAACCACGCCGCCAACACCCACAGCGGCATGTACCTGGCCTGGGCCGTGCACGCCGGCCTGACCCGCGATGAAGCGGCAGACGAGAGCTGGATGCGGGCCGTTGCGGCCACCAAGACCCGGCAGCTGACGGGCGCCAACCTGCTGTCCGACCTGTGCGACGGCAAGCTGACCGACATGGAGTTCAACGCCGAGGGCAATGCCTTCACGGCGAACTACTACGAGAAGGACTTCCACCACGATTACGCGCGGGTGTTCGACAGCCAGATCCCCAGCACCGGCCACGACACCGACGACATCTGCAGCGTGCCGGACACCTGGGCCAACTTCGACCTGCTCAAGCCCGTGCTGGACCGGCGCCTGGCGCAGTGGCGCGCCGGTGGGCCGCCGCCCGAGCTGAGCCTGGTGGGCGACGCACCCGCCGCACCGCCGCCGCCCGCCCCCACCGGCCCGGCGCCGGACATGGACGCGCTACGCCGCCGCGCGGAGGGCGGCGACCGCGACGCCTGGTACGACCTGGCGATCGAATACATCACCGGCGCCCATGTGCCGCGCGACTACGTGCAGGCCGCCAATGCCTTCGAGAAGGCCGCGCAGGCCGGCATTCCCGAGGCGGCCTTCAACCTCGGCGTTTGCTACCAGAACGGCGACGGCCGGCCCAAGGATCCCAAGCAGCGGCTGCGCTGGTTCGCGCTGGCAGCCGAGGGCGGCCATGGCCAGGCCGCCTACTTCCTCGCCATGGCCTACCGGGAAGGCAACGAGGTGCCGCAGGACTTCGTCGCCTCCAACGCGCTGATGCTGCTGGCCCAGCGGCGCGACGTGGAGGAGGCGCGCAGCGCCGGCATCATGGCCGGCAGCACGGCCGAGTCCTTCGCGCTGTCGGCGCAGTTGGGCGAGCCGGGGCAGTTGGTGGCGCTGCTGTCGGCACGCCGGCGCAAGGTGCTGGCGGGCCAGGTGGATACCGGTGTGGAGCGCTTCAAGCACGGCCCGGGCGCAGCGCCCAAGACCGCGCGCCCTGCCGGCAACGAGGCGCCCAAGCAACCCGCCGGCGGCGGATTCGGGCTGGGCCATGTGGCACTGCTGATCGGCGCGGCCAGCTTCGTGGTGCTGCTGCTGGCCGGCATGCGCGGTTCACGCTTCGTCACGCTGGCCTGGGTGTTGTCGATCGTCGGCGCAGGCGGCGTGTTCGCCGTGGCGCCGTCGCTGGGCCTGCGCGGCGCCATGCGCGGCATCGTGACGGCGCTGGCCGCGCTGCCCGCGCTGGGCGGCTTCATCAACATCTGGCTGGTGGTGCGCTGGGCTGGGCGCCGCTCGGCTTGATCGGCCTCAGGCGGCGTCAGGCCGCGTCCAACATCTCGCTGAAGAACTTGTCGCCGCTGACGCGCGGCTTGTAGGCCGACACGGCCTTGGCGATGGCCGCGATGTGGTCGGGCGTGGTGCCGCAGCAGCCGCCAGCGATGTTGAGGAAGCCGGCCTGGGCGAATTCGCCCACCAGGCGCGCCGTCACGTCCGGCGTCTCGTCGAAGCCGGTGTCGCTCATGGGGTTGGGCAAGCCGGCATTGGGGTAGCAGCTCACCGCCACGTCACCCGCCACCTTGGACAGCTCCTCGATATAGGGCCGCATCAGCGTGGCACCGAGAGCGCAGTTCAGGCCGATGGCGATGGGGCGGGCGTGGCGCACCGAGTGCCAGAAGGCGGTCACGGTCTGACCGGACAGGATGCGCCCGGACGCGTCGGTCACCGTGCCCGAGATGATGACGGGCAGGCGCTCGCCGGTGTCTTCCATCAGCTCGTCCAGCGCAAAGATGGCCGCCTTGGCGTTCAGCGTGTCGAAGATGGTCTCGACGAGGAAGAGGTCGCAGCCGCCTTCCAGCAAGCCCTTGGCCTGCTCGTAGTAGGCGGCGCGCAGCGTGTCGAAGTCGACGTTGCGGGCGCCGGGGTCGTTGACGTCGGGGCTGATGGAGGCGGTGCGCGGCGTGGGGCCAAGGGCGCCAGCCACGTAGCGGGGCTTGTCGGGCGTCGAGTACTTGTCGCAGGCCGCGCGGGCCAGCTTGGCGGCTTCGACGTTCATCTCGTAGGCCAGCCCGGCGAGGTCGTAGTCTTCCTGCGCAACGGAGGTGGCGCCGAAGGTGTTGGTCTCGATGAGGTCGGCACCGGCGGCGAGGTATTGCTCGTGGATCTCGCTGAGCACGTCGGGCCGCGTGAACATCAGCATCTCGTTGTTGCCCTTCAGGTCCTTGTGATGGTCCTTGAAGCGCTCGCCACGGTAGTCGGCCTCGACCAGCTTGTAGCGCTGGATCATGGTGCCCATCGCGCCGTCGAGCACGGCAATGCGTTGCTGGAGCAGGGCCGGCAGGCCTTGGGCGCGGGTGTAGGCGATGGACTTCATGCGCCCATTTTCGCAGCTTGGGCAATGGCCTCGCCCAGTTGGGCGCATGAGGCGCTGCCGCCGAGGTCGGGCGTCTTCGGTGCGGCGGGGTCGGCCAGGACCGCCTCAATGGCCGCCATGACGGCGTCGTGGGCGGCGCGGTGGCCCAGGAAGTCCAGCATCATCGCGCCCGCCCAGATCTGGCCGATGGGGTTGGCGATGCCCTTCCCCGCGATGTCAGGCGCCGAGCCGTGCACGGGCTCGAACAGGCTGGGCCATTCGCGCGTCGGGTTCAGGTTGGCCGACGGCGCGATGGCGATGGTGCCGGTGCAGGCGGGGCCGAGGTCGGACAGGATGTCGCCGAACAGGTTGCTCGCGACGACGACGTCGAAGTGCTGCGGCCGCTGCACAAAATGGGCGCAGAGAATGTCGATGTGGAATTTGTCGACGGCCACGCCGGGGAACTGCGCGGCCATGGCTTCGACGCGCTCATCCCAGTACGGCATGGTGATGGCGATGCCGTTGCTCTTGGTGGCCGACGTGAGCTTGGCGCGCGGGCGGGAGGCGGCCAGATCGAAGGCGAAGCGCAGCACGCGGTCCACGCCCACGCGGCTCATGACCGTCTCCTGGATGACGATCTCGCGCTCGGTGCCGGCGTACATGCGGCCGCCCACGCTGGAGTACTCGCCCTCGGTGTTCTCGCGCACGATCCACATGTCGATGTCGCCAGGCTTGAGCGGCTGGCCCTGGCGGTTGACGAGCGGCGAACGCACGCCGGGCAGCAGCCGCGCCGGGCGCAGGTTCACGTACTGGTCGAACTCGCGGCGGAACTTCAGCAGCGAGCCCCACAGGCTGATGTGGTCCGGCACGATGGCCGGCCAGCCAACGGCGCCGAAGAAGATGGCATCGTGGCCGCCGATCTTCTCCTTCCAGTCGTCGGGCAGCATCTGGCCGTGCTGCTCGTAGTAGCGACAGTGCGCGAAGTCGAATTCGTCGAAGCGCAGCGGCAGGCCGAAGCGTTCGGCCACGGCGCGCAGCACGCGCAGGCCTTCGGGCATGACCTCGGTGCCAATGCCGTCACCGGCGATAACCGCAATCTTCTGCATCACTCGTCTCCAAAGAATTCAGCAGCCTCGGACAGCACCACGTCGGGCACTTCCTCGGCGATGTAGTGGCCGCTGTTCACTGCGTGGCCCGTGACGTTGTCGGCCGCGGCCTGCCAGAGCTTCAGCGGCTCGAAGCACTTGCCGACGACGCCGTTCGCACCCCACAGCACGCGCAGCGGCTGGGTGACGCGCCGTCCGGCGTCCCGGTCGGCACGGTCATGGCTCAGGTCGATGCCCGCACCGGCACGGTAGTCGGCGCAGATGCCCGCGGCGGTGCCAGGGCGGGCGATGCAGCGCTCGTACTCGGCCCAGGCCTCAGGCGCAAAGAAGCTGCCGCCGCGGCGGCCCATGCCGTCGCGCAGATAGGCCACAGGGTCGGCCTCGATGAGGCGCTCGGGCAGCGGCGCGGGCTGGATCAGGAAGAACCAGTGCCAATAGGCGCGTGCGAAGGCCTCGGTCGTGCCCTCGTACATCGCCAGCGTCGGCGCGATGTCGAGCAGCATCAGCCGCGTGACGACTTGCGGGTGGTCCAGCGCCAGCCGATGCGCCACGCGCGCGCCACGGTCGTGGGCCAGCACGGCAAATCGCTGGTGGCCGAGGGACTGCATCAGCGTGACGGCATCCAGTGCCATCTCGCGCTTGGCGTAGGCCGCACTGCCTTCCCCGGCCGGCGGGCGGTCGCTGTCGCCATAGCCGCGCAGGTCCATCAGCACGACGCGGCGGGTCTGCGCCAGCACGGGTGCCACACGGTGCCACATCGCCATCGTCTGCGGGTGGCCGTGCAGAAGCAGCAAGGGCGGCCTGCCGGAGTCCGACGGGCCGCCCTGGCGGGCGAACAGCGTGACGTCGTCACGCTGCGCGGTGTGAGTTTGGAAGTCGGTCCACATGGGACCGATTCTGATTCAGGCCGTACGCAGGAAGTAGAGATTGGCGCCGGCACGGGCCAGCAGCACGAATCCACGCAACGCCGGCACATAACGCAGGCGGCCGTTGACGCCAGGGCCACCGTCGGGCGAGGCCGCCACCTTGACGCTGCCGCCGCTCAGCACGCTCATGTCCCAGACGTTGCCGTCGTTGGGCTTGATGACGTAGATCCGACCTGCTGCGGGGCCCACACCCGAGTAGAAGAGGAACCGGTCGCCGTCCGGGTCGTAGTCCATGCCGGCGTAGGTCGGCTTCTCCGCCAGCCATTGGGTGAACGCAGCGCTCGCATTGAAGGTGATGGCGAACTGCTGGTTGCCGTCCAGCGACGCGCGAGTGGCGGCGAGATGGTCGCCATAGCCCTGGCCGTCTCCGCACTGCAGGCTGAAGACCTGGTTGCGCCGAGAGTCATGGGCAACCGGCCAGCGCCAACCCGGATCCGGAAGGATGTTGGTGACGATATCGGTGAGCTTGCGGTCCACGGGCGACCACTTCTTCAGCGTCGTGCAGATGATCTCGCCGGTTGAACGAATCTGCCCCGCACCGTAGTAGCCAGCAGCGATGTCCGGGAAGGTGCGAGCCGCGTCCCATTGGTTGGTATCGAGATTGAAGGCATCAACCGTGGGGAAGGCCCAGGCCGTGCCCCAGGTTCCGTACGCGCCGATCATCATCAGCCGGTTGAGCTGCGGCACGAAGTACAGCGAGCTGTAGGTGTGCCGCGCCGAGGGCCGTCCGTCCGGGTAGTGGGAAACGTTGGGCAGGTAGACCTTGCTGGCTGCCAGACGCTGAGTCCAGCTCGGCGCATCCGCCAGAAGGCTGAGCGAAACGACTCGGTTGTCCGGCGAGTCACCGTGGCCACCGGCCGCTGCAATGATGATCTCGCTGGTCAGGTCGTTGATGGCCATGCCGCTGAAGGCGTTGATGGCAGCGCCGCCGGCACCCGAGGTGTTGGGAATCTCGATCCATTCGCCGACCGCCTTGCCTGCCATCCAAGCCGGTGTGACCCGTGCCGGCGCGACCGACCACACGGGTGCCGTATGGAATGCGTCGCGCAGCGCCGGAAAG
Organism: Roseateles sp. GW821-FHT02E12; assembly: GCF_059421665.1. Taxonomy (NCBI): domain Bacteria; kingdom Pseudomonadati; phylum Pseudomonadota; class Betaproteobacteria; order Burkholderiales; family Sphaerotilaceae; genus Roseateles; species Roseateles sp. GW821-FHT02E12. The sequence continues at coordinate 1,635,802 of NZ_JBWKVK010000001.1, read as the reverse complement.
TTGCTGGCGGACATCAGCCGCTGGTAGGCCGAGGCCGCACCGGTCACGCCGTGCCGCACGGCATAGCTCAACGCCGGGATCAGGTTGCCCCACATGGCACGCTCGCCCGGCATGATTTCGCCGGCCAGTTGACCCTCGACCTTGCCGAACCAGGGCGGCGGGCTGGCGTAGCTGCCTGCGTAGACGGCCGCATCGCTCGGATACCAGGGGCCCTTGCCGCCCTTGAAGTCAGGGGCGAACACCGGCGAGATGCTCATGGTGTACGGCGTGCCATTGACATACCAGAAGCTGCCGGCCGCGCCGAGGCGCATGACGGCGCTGCGTGCCTTCCAGCGGAAGAAGGCGTCGTGCTTGGTCGCCGTGGCGGCAGCAACCGGCAGCCCCATGCTCAGCGAGAAGCCCCAGGCGGCCGTGACGAAGTCCTGCATCCAGGGTGCGTCGAAATAAGGGCCGCTGCTGTTGTAGTTGCCACCCTCCACCCAGCCGAAGGGGTTGTTGGGCTGGGCAACGTAGATGGAGTGCAAGTTGTCGATGTTGGACTGGACGCTGCTGAGGAACTCCGCGCGCAGCGCGGCGTCACTGTCGGGCGTGACGTTCAGCGCCATGGCCAGCGCGCGCCATTGCCAGGCCGCCGCACGAACCTGCCAGGCACCCAGGCAGGACTGCACCAGCCCCAGGGCGCCGTTGCGCAGCACGTCGTTGTCGCCCTTGCCCAGGTAGTTGAACGTGGCCGCAAACTGCACCAGTTCCATGAAATAGAAGCGGCCGGTCAGCAGATAGGCCATGTAGCCAACCGCCGGGCTGTGGGCGCAGTCCCAACCCACCGGCGCCGTTCCCTTCGGAACGGGCGTGTATTGGCCACGTGTCGAGCCACCCTGATCCCAGAAGCCGCTGTTGCTCTGGTTCAGCACGAGATAGGGGTACTGCGAGAACCGCAGGGGCCGCTGCGTCTTCTCGTCGCGGTAGTGCAGCGGATAGCGGCCAGCGGCAAAGCCGTTGCGCACCACGGCGCCGTAGGCGGTGTTGCTGTCGCAGGTCAGGTACAGCGCGTCATGCTGGGGCAGCAGGCCGATCGGCGCCTGGTAGCCGGGCGAGCGCATGCTGTCGCTGTCATAGACGATGTTGGCCTTGTCCAGCGGCGTGAAGCTCGTCACCAAGGTCTGGGCCACGGCCGACGTGGGCGCCACGCGGGCGCTGTAGGTCGGCACCTGCTCGGTCGCCTGCAGGTACGCCAGGTCGTGCTTGGGCGTAACGCCAGGGTCGTCGCTCAGCCAGTAAGACAGGGCCGTGCCACTGATCAGTGGCGTGCGGCAATGGTGGGGCAGGTCGATGGCGGCCGAGAAGCGCTGGCTGCTGCCGAGCTTGAAGCTGTAGGTCGCGGCCTTGTTGATCGGGCCGGCCACCGTCAGGTAGCCGTTCTCGATCCACGGCAGCACTTCGACGGCACCGCCGGCGAACAACCGAACTTCCAGCCAGGCCACCAGGTGGGCATCGCTGCCCACGGGCTTGCGGAAAATCCACGAGGACATCTGCGGCCCGCTGGCCCAGGTGGTGTGCGGCGCGTCCCAGTCGGTCGCGCCAAAGCTAGCAGTGCCAAGGCTGCCAGCACCCACCTCGGCGGTGATGTTGGTCTTCTTCAGGTCGGCCAGGCTCAGCGGCGTGCTCACCTTGGCGGCGGCGCTATCAACGCGCCGCAGGCGAACCGTCAGCAGCGTGTTGGCCGTCAGGTCGGCAGTACCGGCCAGCTGGGCAAACTTCAGGGAGCCGTCGGGCCAGGTCGTGCGTGAAATGACCTGCAGATCGCTGATGCTGGCGCCGACGGTGCTGCCGGCCGGAATGTCACCGCGGCGGAATGCGAAACCGAGGCAGAAGGGGGCCTTGGCTTGATTCTTGGTGGCCAGCAGTTTGAACTGCATCGCACCGGTGAAAAGGCCGGAGGCCTGGCCCGCCACGACGGGTGCAGGCGCCGGCGCAGGCGGCGGTGCGGGTGCCGGCGGTGGCGCAGTAATAGGTGTGGAGGGCAGCTTGATCGCCGCCGCACTGGCGGTCGCGCTCTCGGAAAGCGTTGCCTCCGCAGCGCTTTCGCCACCTCCGCCACCGCAACCGGCCAAAGGAATGGTGCCGCCAAGGGCAGCGGAATACTGAAGAAATTGGCGGCGCTTCGGGTCGGTCATGGCAAAGGAATCCTCTGCAGCGGGGCGTCGCTGCATTTCGGTACTAGGGGGAGGTCTAGCGGCGGAGCGGATTCTGACGCGCTCGTTTGACGTTCCCGTCGCGAAACGTTACGAGCTAGGGATGCCGGAGGGTATAAGTTTGGGTTATGCCATTTGGTCGCCCAAGCCCTTGCAGCGGCAGGCCCGGCTGCAAACAATTCGAGCCTGTCTCTCCTATGAAATCGCCCGCGATGAAGCCCTTCTCCCTGGCCCTGTTGACCCTTCTGGCGCTGGCCGCCGCACCCGCAGCGCAGGCGCAGGGGAAGCCGCTGATTTACTGCGCCGACGCCAGCCCTGAAGGCTTTGACCCCGGTTTATGGGACAGCGCTAGCACCAATACCGTCAGCGCGCAGATGTTCGACGGCCTGCTTGGCTTCAAGCGGCCGACCACGGAACTCGCGCCCAAGCTCGCCACGAGCTGGGAAATCTCCCCTGACGCCCGGAGCTTCACCTTCAAGTTGAGGGAGGGCGTGAAGTTCCACAGTACTCCCTGGTTCAAGCCCACGCGCGACTTCAACGCCGACGACGTGCTGTTCACCTTCAGCCGCTTCATCGACCCCAACCACCCCTTCAACAAGGCGTTTCCGGCCAACTTCATCTACCCGCAGAACCTCGGCCTGGCGAAATTGATCGAGGGCATCGACAAGATCGACGATCGCACAATTCGTTTCCGGCTTCGTCAACCGAATGTGACATTCGTCGCAAACTTCGCGTTCGCCTGGGCGGGCATCCAGTCCGCCGAGTACGCCGCCCAGCTGTTGAAGGACGGAAAGGCCTCACAGATCAATGTGCAGCCGGTGGGCGCCGGGCCGTTTCGCTTCAAAAGTTATGCGAAGGACGACGTGCTGCGCATGGAGGCGCACCCGGACTACTGGGGCGGCAAGCAGCCCACCACGGCCCTGGTCTTCAGCATCAGCCGCGAGCCCAACGTGCGCGTGCAGAAGATCGCTGCCGGCGAATGCCATGTGACCGCAGCCCTGCGCGATGTCGACGTCTCCTCGCTGGCGGGCAACGCCAACATCAGCGTCGAGAAGATCCAGGCGCTGAACATCTCCTACCTGAGCTTCAACCTGAAGAAGCCGCCCACCGACAAGCGCGAGGTGCGCGAAGCGCTCGACATCGCCGTCGACCGCGACGCCATCTTCAAGGCCTTGTTCCCGCGCGGCGACGCGACGCAGGCGGTCAGCGCCTTCCCGCCGGCCATCCCCGGCTACAACAAGAAGCTGAAGAACGAGTTCGACCCGGCCAAGGCCAAGGCGCTGCTGGCCAAGGCGGGCTTTCCCAACGGCTTCGAGATCGAGCTGTGGGCATTGCCGGTGCAGCGCCCCACCAACCCCAACGGCCAGCTGATGGCCCAGCTCATCCAGCAGGACTGGGCCAAGATCGGCGTGAAGGCCAGCATCAAGACCTTCGAGTGGGGCGAGTACCTCAAGCGCGCCAACAACGGCGAGCACAACGTCTACATGAGCGGCTGGAGCGGCGAGACCGGTGACGCCGACGACTTCCTCACGCCCAACCTCAGCTGCGCGGCCAGCAAGGGCGGCGTGAAGTTCTGCAACGCCGAGTTCGAGAAGCTCATCGACGAGGCCCGCGCCACGCCCGACCCGAAGAAGCGCATCGCGCTGTACGAGAAGGCGCAGGAGATCTTCAAGCACGAGCGGCCGTGGATCACGATGGCGCACTCCACCATCTACATCCCTGTGCGCAAGGACGTCGTCGGCTTCAAGATGGCGCCCAACGGCTCGGTGGACTTCGAAGGCGTCTACCGGAAATGAGACTTCGCCACATTGAGGTCTTCCACGCCATCATGCAGGCCGGCACCATCAGCGGTGCCGCCCAGCTGCTGCACATCTCGCAGCCGGCCGTCACCAAAGTGCTGCAGCACTGCGAGCTGCAACTGGGCATGGCGCTGTTCGACCGCGTGCGCGGCAAGCTCTACCCGACGCCCGAGGCCCAGCGCCTCTTCGTCGAGATCGACAAGCTCAACCGCGACCTCGTCGGCATCCGCCGGCTCGCGGCCAACCTGAAGAGCGGCGAGAGCGAGCAGGTGCGCCTCGTTGCCACGCCGGCCCTGGCGATGGCCATCGTGCCGGCCGCCATGACGCCCTGGTGCAAGGCCTACCCCAACGCCCACTGCTCGCTGGCCACGCACCACACGCGCGAGATCGTCTCCGCCTTGCTGCTCGGCGAGGCGGACCTCGCCCTGTCGCTGCAGGACCCCCGCCACCCCGGCATCAAGGCCGAGGTCATCGCCAGCGGCACCATGGTGGCCCTGTGCCCGCACGCCAGCCCCGAAGCCAAGGGCGAGGGGCCGCTGGGCCTGGCCGACATCCGCACCGAGATCGTCGGCCTGCAGAGCGACGACCCGCTCGCCGGCCTGCTGCACCACGCCGGCGAGGCGTTGGGCCAGCCGCTGGCCAGCCGCATCACCGTGCAGACCTACCAGCTCGCGCGCGCCCTCGTCGAGGCCGGTGTCGGCATGACGTTGGTGGACCCCTTCACCGCCGCCAGCGCCGACCCCACCAAGGTCCGCGTGCGCCTGCTGGCACCTGCCGTGCCCGTGCAGCTCTACCTGCTCAGCGCCGCCAGCGCACCGCTGGGCCAAGCCTCGCGCCGCCTCGTCAAGTTCATCACCGCCGCCGCGCACGAACACCTGTCCCGACTGCCGTGATCCAGATCGAAGACATCGCCTCGCACGCCGACTTCCGCCGCCTGGCTTCACTCGGCCACGGCATCGCCACTGACCTGCGCTACGCCACGGCCGACAACTTCGTCGGCCACGCCGTTTACGACGGCATCGACTGCGCCTGGCTGCGCCGCGAGGCCGCCGACGCGCTCGAGCACGCCGCCGCCTGGCTGCACGCACGCCGCCCCGGCTACCGCCTGCTCGTGCTGGACGCGCTGCGCCCCCAGCGCGTGCAACAGCGCCTGTGGGACGAGCTGCAGGGCACGCCGCTGACGATGTACCTCGCCAACCCCGAGCGCGGCTCCATCCACAGCTTCGGCATGGCGGTGGACCTGACCCTGCTCGACCCCACCGGCCGCGAGGTCGACATGGGGTCGGGCTTTGACGAGATGACGCTGGCCTCCCACCCCGACCACGAGGCCGAACACCTGGCGCTGGGCGCGCTGACGCCCGAGCACCTTGTGGAGCGCGGCTGGCTGCGCGCGGCCATGCGCGAGGCGGGCTTCCACGGCATCACCACTGAGTGGTGGCACTTCGACTTCGGTGACCGCGTGGCGGTCAGGCGGGATCTGCCGCGGGTGCTCTAGAGCGATTTCTGCATGAAGACGCTCAAGGGATCGTCGGCATAGCCACCGAAGGGTCCACGCCGCTCGTAACCGCAGACGGCATACAGGCCCAGGGCCTCGGGCTGGTAAGGCCCCGTCTCCAGCGTCACCGTGCGGCAACCCCGGGCCGCGGCCGCCGACTCCAGCAGATCCAGCAGGCGCCGAGCGATGCCGTGGCCACGCGCCCGCGGGCTGACGAACATGCGCTTGAGTTCACCGAACTCAGGGCTCAGCACGACGGCGCCACAGCCAACCGCCTGCCCCGCTGCATCCCGGGCCACGGCGAACAGCACGTTCGGCTGGGTCAGCGAAGCCAAATCCAGCGCGTGCCGGCTTTCGGGCGGGTAGAGGGAGTCCTGGTAGGCGTCCAGCTCGGCAATGAGGGCGATGACCTCAGGCTGGTTCGCAGATTCAAAGGTGATGCTCGTCAAGCAGAGGGCTCCATGGCTTGTAGGGAAGGCATAACTCGCTGGACGCGCCGATTGACGTCACGGCCGGCCCACGCACTCAGGCGATGGGCCCCGACATCACCCATTCCGATGGCGCGATGTCATAGGCGTCCTGCGCACAGGCAACGGCCTCCTCGAGGGTTTCATGCCAGGTATCGGCGGCATAGCGCCCATCCAGCGAATGGTAGACAAGCATGAAGTTCTTGTTTCCATCGTCTGTGATCTCGAATCGAAACTCGAGCTCGAGCGCGTTGTCGTCATCAGGATCTGCGGGCGACCACCCACTGTTAGGGTGACCGAGGATGCGTACAACTCGGCAAGGGATGGTTGCGTAGGATTTCATTGATGCGAGCGACGGTCAGGCCGCATTTTTGCCTGCCTTGAATGCGTATGGCCCGTCACCGAGCATTGCCTGGAGAACAAGCATCGCAGTCCATACGGCAGGCAGCTCGGCGCCAGCGCCGACAAACCAGAATCCCTTGCGCACCGCCCAAAAGTGAGTGGCGCCAAGCATCATGGGCACGGCGTACAAACTCACCCATCGAGTGAAGACGCCCGGGATCAACAACAGCGCACCCGCGAATTCCGCCGAGAGCACGTACCAAGGCACAAACGACGGGTATCCGTTGGCCGCAAAGTTCGACAACCATTGGGGGAGGCCGCCCGGCAATACAGCGAACTTCCAATACAGATGGGCGATGAACAGCAGGCCGAGTACCGATCTCAGCAGGAGCGGGGCGTAGAAAGCAGCATGACGTGCAGGCATGTGAAAGGGGCTAGCTCACCTAGTAGGTCAGCGCCATGGCCAGTGAATCGAAGTAGACGCCGTTGAAACGCATGCCATTGCGCTTGCGACCTTCGTGGACGAACCCCGTACGTTCATAGAGCCTGATCGCGTTGACGTTGTCTGCGCGAACCTCGAGTTCTATTCGCGTGATGCCACTTTGCCGCGCGTGAGCCAGTGTGGCTGCCATGAGTTGGCGGCCAATACCCCGCCCTCGATAGGCAGAGAGAACGCCCATTCCCAGCGAGCCACAGTGCTTCACGGCCGCGGCCCAACCCGGGAACACATCGCACCAGCCTATGACGGCCAAACCGTCCAGCGCAACGTACTGCGCAGCGTTGCTCTGGACGCTCTCACGAACGAACTCTTGGATGCGCTCCAGAGGCAAGGCTTCCGTTTGGGCGAGGAACCTGTTTTCTCTCGCAACGGCATCGAGACACGCGCGAAAGCCTTCGGCATGGGCTTCGGTGATGTGGGCGATTTCGAACGGCATTGGGCGGTCTGACATGTTCCAGGGTGACAGTCACTGCCGCAACGACTATGCCAATGAAACATCGGCAAAGCGGCGTGAAGTGACAAGTTCTTCATCGGCGGACGGCGACGGCCTAAGCGCCTGCATGGCGCCGCGCCAAGTCGCCAGCCCACTCCGCCACCCGCGCCCTCACCGCCGCAGGCCCCATGGCTTCAGCCTCGGGCGCCAGCGACAACACCAGCCGCGCCGCCTGGTCCACGCTCTCGATGGGTAGCTTGAGCCTGGCCCAACGCTGCGGCCCGGGCGGCTTTTCTGGCACCGCAGCCGCCACGGCCTGTGCCGCGTAGCTGCCCTTCTCGGCCAGCCGTCGGCGACCCTCGGCGGTGATGCGAATGACCGCGACCTCGGGTCGCAGATCGCGCTCGAAGCGCTGCAACGAGGCCTGCCACCAGGTCGACAGGTCGAAGTCGGCTGGGCGCTCGAACACCTCTTCACTCACGCTGAACGACTGGATGTTGGCCACCTTCAGCGTCAGCGTGCGCGCGCCGGCTCGCGCGACGGCATACCAGCTGCCACCCTTGAGCACCAGGCCCAGGGGTTCGGCCTTCCAGTGGCGCTCGCCCTTCCAGCTCAGATAGTCCAGCTCGACACGGCGGCACTCCAGCACCGCCTGCGCCAGCGCCGGCAGATGAGCGGCCGGCTCGCCGCCCTGATACCAGTCCAGCGGGTCCACATGCAGCCGCGCCTGCAAGCGGCCGGCCAGCGCCGCGGACTCGCCAGGCAGCGCCGACTGCAGCTTGAGCCGCAGCCGCTGCGACGCTCCCCCCAGGCCCAGCTCGCTGGCCGCGCCTGGCAGGCCCAGCAGCGGCAGCGCCTGGGCCTCGTCACCGAGCAAACCGTTCAGCCGCGTGGCGAAGCCCTCGCGCAGCCTGAACCCGCCGCCACGGCCGCGCTCGGCGTAGACGGGCACGCCGGCGGCTGACAGCTCGTCGATGTCGCGCAGGATGGTGCGTACCGACACCTCGAACTCGCGCGCCAGCGCCGGCGCCGTGATCTGCGGGCGCAGCTGCAACAGGATCAGGATGGACAGCAGTCGGCTGGCACGCATGTCGTCGATGGGGCTCGGCAATACATGACGCGCATTGTCAGCTTATGAACCGCAACATGCCGCCATCCCCAACACAAGGACGAGACATGAGCACCCCCGACCCCGAACGCCGCCAGTTGCTGCAGGCCGCTGCCGCCATGACGATTGCAGGCAGCGCCGCCGCCGCAACACCTGCCGAGCCCGTGCCCGGGCCGGCCATGACCGGCACGCTGCCCGCCACGCGCACGCCCGGCAAACCCGGCGACTTCGACTTCCTGACCGGGCGCTGGAAGATCCTCAACCACAAGCGCCGTGGTGGTCCTCAGGGCGCCTGGGATGTCTTCGAAGGCGAGGCCACCGTGCACGCCATCCTGGCGGGCATCTGCAGCGTCGAGGAGCTGCGCATCCCGGCGCGCCAGTTCAGCGGCATGGGCCTGCGCCTGCTGGATGTGAAGAAGGCGCAGTGGTCGGACTTCTGGGTCAACGCCGCCTCGGGCGAACTGGGCGCGCAAGGGTTGCCCGGCAGCTTCGAGGGCGGCGCGGGCATCTTCCAGGAGCAGTCCGAGGAAGACGGCAAACCCGTCATCTACCGCAGCGTCTGGGACCGCATCACGCCCACCAGCTGCCGCTGGCAGCAGGCCGCCTCGCGCGACGACGGCAAGACCTGGGTGATGGACTGGTCGATGGACTGGACGCGGGTGGGCTGATCACCGCGCGCGGCGCTCGTCGCCCAGCCGCTCCAGCACGCCTCGGATACCCGCACCCTCGCTGATCTGCGGGTTGGAGTAACCGTCGCTCTTGCCCGCCTCCTGCTCGCGCACCTCAATGAGCTTGCGCGCGAACGCATGCGCTTCGGTGAAGGACCAGGTCTTGCGCAGCGCATCCTGGTACATCGCGCGGCCGAAGAAGGTCAGCTCCGAGCGTTTGCCACAGCCGTAGGAGGTGTGCTCGGCGTCGGCCGCCGTCATGACCAGCGTGCCGTCACCGGCCAGCGGAGCAATCCAGCTGCCGGAGTAGCAGGCCGACACTGAGATCACGCGCCAGCGCACACCGGCTTCGTCCAGCCAACGCTTGAGCAGCTCGGGCGTGACGGGCTCGGTCTTCAGCGGCCAGGTGTCGTTGGCCAGCTTGCCGTCGCGACCACCGTGCGAGGTCAGATGCAGGAAGAGCACGTCCCGGTCGCGGTCCATCACGGCGGCCATGCGGCTGATGGTCTTGCGCAGATTGGCCGGGGTGCCCCAGGGCAGCGTATCGCTGGTTGCACGGTTGGCCACCAGTTCCACCAGGCGACCGTCCGCACCAAAGCGTTCGCGCATGGTCTTGGCGACGGTGGCGCTCTCGCGCATGAAGACGTCTTCCGACGCGTTGGGCGCATAGGTCGCCGCGTAGACATTGACCCGGCCCTGCTGAGGTGGCAGCAAGCCCTGCAACGCCGCGGTGATCAGTTGCGCCTGCCTGCCCAGGGTCTCGTCGGTCAATGGCAGCGCGGTCTCGGGTTCAACCTCAGCATCGGCATTGGCACTGGCCGGCGGCTCGGCCCACCAGAACGTCGGCGGAGCGAGCCAGCCGTTGAGCATCAGCGGGATCGGGACCAGCAGCAGGGCAGCACCACGCGCCAGCCCGGAACCCGCTGCCCGCCACAGCAACACAAGCTGCGTCAGGCCCGCCCAGCACAAGGGCAGCAGCCATGCTGTCAGTTGCAGGCTCAGGGGCCATTGCTCGAACGGATCGAGCGCGGCGCGCATCCCGAGAAGGATGCCACCGGAGACCAGACCGAGCATCAGCCCGGCAATGCAAACCAGCGCAAACAGCGTGGCTGGCCCCGGCATCGCCGACACTCGCGCCGAGCCAGACCTCGCAACCACCCAGCACAACCAGGCCAGGATGACGATGCCCGCCCAGCCTGCGAGAAAGCCTTGCCAGAGCAGCATCGGCGTGCCCTGCATCATCACGCGCTGAGCAATGAACTGCAGCAGATAGCCCGCCAGGATAGGCGCTGCGACCGTCGCCGGCGAGGCCTCAAGGCCCTCCCAGCGCGGCGCGCGGAACGCCAGCACGCGCGCAGCTTCGCGTAGCCATGACGCACCGCCTCGTGCGGGCGCGCCGTCGTCCAGCGCTGCGGCCGCCAGCAACGGCGCGTCTTCAGGCGCTTGCAGCGCCCGATCATCTTCATTCATCGCCACACCCGAATCTGCCGGCCATCGTCTCTAGCTCATGCGCTCAAAGCGCGGCCTGACGACGCCGTCAACCTCCAGCGTGCCAGTGAACATCTCGAAAGGCCTCACCCACCATCCACTGTCGTTGTACAGCGGCCGGTAGACCACCACGACCTCCAGCGTCTCGCTGTGGCGGGCTACATGAAGCACCTCGTACTCGCCGCCCTTGTAGTGGCGGTAGCGGCCGGGGGCGATGGAAGGCAGCGGGGGCAGGTCGGATTCGCTCATGCCCCCGATTTCACCTCAGGGCTTGAAGGCCGGGTCACTCTCCGCACCCTTGCGCGGCTGCCAGCCCAGGCCGTAGTACTCGCCACGGTCACGTGCCCAGGGGTCGAAGGCGTTCGTCACATGGGCCAGCTCGGCGCTGAGTTCAGGCACCGTGCGCAGCAGCACCCGCTTGAAGGGCGAGACCTCGATGCGATGGCCGTTGCTCTCCTTCGCCTCGAACTGCTTGCCGCTCGGGCCGTTGTTCAGCAGCCATTCGATGCCGAGGTGGCCGTAGAACTCGGGGCGGAAGCTGCTGGTGAAGAAGCGGTCGCTGAACAGGCGGCGCGACGCGTTCAGGATGAAGACCTGGAACTGCGTCTCCGAGATCGCATAGCCATGCGGCCGCGTGAACTCGGACAGCCACCCCACCACGGTGTCCACGTCCTCGATGTTGTCCACCAGGCTGCCATCGGGCTTACCCAGGCAGTCGTTGATGGGGCTGCCGTCGAGGTTCTTCTGCGCGGCGGTGATGACCTTCTTCGCGTCGCACTTGTGCTGGCCGTAGACGCCGCGCAGCTCGTTGATGACCTTCTGCTGGCGCAGGCGCTCGGGCGAGCCTTGGGCCAGGCGGGCGTCGATGAAATCGTCGAAGCTCGTCAGCTGGCGCAGCCCGTATTGCCGGCGGAACTCGTTGAAGCGCGGCACGCCGTGCTCGCGGTCGCGGATGATGTCCAGCGCCGCGACGTCGATCTTGCCGGTGGTGGACTGCAGCCGCGGGATGGATAGGTTCTGCAGGAAGGCCGGCGTGTTGCCCAGCGTCAGCAGGCCCAGGCGCTGGCGGCCCATGGACAGCGCCCAGTCGGCGGCGCCCTGCTCGTTCAGCGCGCCGGTGGCCTTGCCGCGGAAGGTCTCGATGACCGGCACCTTGGCGGCGATGCGATTGGGGTCGGCGTCCCAGTGGCGCAGCTCGATGAGGTCAGGCACCAGCGAATGCAGGCGGTAGACGCTGACGAACTCCTCGGGGAAGTTGAAGGGCGAGCCGAAGTGGTTGACGCCACCGTTCACGTGATCGGGGTTGGCGAGGCTCCAGATGTCGTCCTTCGTCGCGTCGTGGCGGGCGAAGAGGCGGTCGCTGGTGTAGACCCGTGCGCCCAGGCCAAAGATGCCCGGCCCCGAGGCCAACGCCGAGTACCACTGGCCGGCCTTCTTGGCGTCGGTGCTCTTGCCGAAGTTCTGCACGACGATGGCTTCAAGCGCGTTCTCGACGAAGGGGTGGCCTTCGAACAAGCCGCCCCAGTTGGCGTTCATGCCGAGGTAGAGCGGCTCGTCGTAGAGCAGCTGCGTCGTCCACTCGATGGTGTGGATCTTGGCGATCTCGGCGGCAACGACGAGACGGCCCACCTCGAAGAGCACGTCGGCCGACACATCGCGGTAGCGGATGACGGCGCCGGGCTGCGCCGGGTCGCGCAGGCCCGAGTCGGCATCCGGCGTGGCGGCCGCGCGGCGGCGGAACTCGGCGACGAAGGCGTTGTGCTCGCGCGAGAACACCGTCTGGTAGAACCCGACACCGATGCTCCAGTTGTCCGGGAAGGCTGCCGCCCCCTGGCCGGCCCACTGCGGCAGGATGGGGTCGCCCGCCGCGAAGACGGGCAACTGGCCCAGGGCTTCGCCGGCGCCGCCGCGGGCACCGGGTTGCAGCAGCAGCCGGGCCGGGTCGGCCGGGTCGCGCTTCACGCGCTGACGCGAGACCGCGTTGTAGCCGTAGATCTGCGAGGCGTCCCACCAGGCCGTGTTGTTGTTGGCATGCGTGCGGAAGGCTCGCGCCAGTGGCTTGGTGCCGTCGGCCGCCGTGTAGCGCGGCGGCGCATTGCCGTCGGCAACGAAGGCACGGTCGATGCGGTCATCGGGCCGGCAACCGAGCTTGGCGGCGTCGCCCGAGCAGCCGACAGACATCCACTGCGGCGCATTGCGGCCCTCCTCCATGTGCGAGAACCAGTCGTGCGTCATGAACTGGATCCAGAACGCCGCCAGCACGTTGAAGAACGGCGCCTTCTGGTAGTCGCAGTTCGCGTCAACCGAATTGCCGGGCAGGCCCTGGCCGTCGCGGCACTTGGCCGGGTCGCTCTGGGCGCGCGTGAAGAGCTTGCGGCTGATGAGCTGGGGGTCGGGCTGCAGCAGCGAGAGCCGGTCGCCATGGCGGTTGCGGGCGAGCTGGTCGTCGCTGATGTCGGGGTAAGTGGCCTCGAACTGCACGTTGCGTGCGAACAGCGCGCCGGTCGAGCCCATCTTCGGGTTGCGGATGTCGTTGCAGACACCGCTGAGCTGGCGCCAGCGGATCAGCTCGCCCTGGCAGAGCTGCGCGCCGTCGCCGCCCACCGCGGCGTACAAGGGCGAGTCGGCCGGCAGCCGCATCGAGGGCCAGGTCTTGATGGACGCACCCGCCACGCCGTCGCGGCCCGTGGCGTAGTCGGCAAAGCTGCCGGAGTTGTCGAAGAGGTTGAACTTGATCAGCTCCATGCGCTGGTATTCCAGGTCCAGCAGCGCACCGTCGACACCGCGCCCGTTGGGCCCGAGATGGCTGCCGACGCCACTCGTGCCCGGCAGCAGCGAGGCGCTGTCGCCCGTGGCCCAGTAGTTGGCCCAGTCGACGTAAGGCGTTTGGCGGAAAGCCGCGGCGCGGTCGCTGCCGCGGCAGCGGGCCACGGCCTCGCCCACCTTGCCGTTGAAGCGCTCGCCGCGCTCGTCGGCCACCTTGCGAAAGCCCCCGGCCACCATGGCAGTGCAGTTCTTGGTGTCGTCCAGGCTGGACTGCGGTGTGGTGCTGATGCAGCCGGCCAGCAACAGAAGCGGTGCGAGCAGCCAGGTGAAGCGATGTGTCATGCGGTTGTCCTCATCTTGTTCTTGGGTCACCGCGCAACATAGCGAGGGCACGGCCGCAGCGTCAATCCTGCGGAGTGCCATGAAGATTCAGGTTGAGGACGCCCTGCCTGGCGAGGCGGCCTATCGGGCGCCCTAGGCGCCTAGGGTGGCTGGCGGCAGGCGCCGTCTGCCTTGGCCGCGGCGGACTGCTTGCACAGCTCGCGCCACAACCGCAGGACGAGGCCGTTCTCGCGCTGCGCAAACGCCGGCAGCGCGCCAACATGCAAGCGGCGGCGCTCGACGACCGGGCTGAGCTTGACGATCTGGCGGGCCAGCGCTGCGTCCTGGCGCAGGCGCTCGTCGACGTAAAAGCTGTGCACCAGCAGCAGCGGCGTGCGGCCGGCCACCAGCTTCTGCAGCGCGCTCTCGTGGTTGGGCGCGGCGTCCAGCGGCCAGCCCCGCTCCTGGGCAATCACCTCGGCGCGGCTGCCGGAGGTCACGCCCAGGCGCGCGTCTCCCGCGAGCGCGCCGAGCTGCTGGCCATCCCAGCTGCCAACCGCACCGCGGCGGGCATAGAAGGCGTACTCGACATGGCCCAGGCTGTAGTCGAACTCGCGCTTGGGGCCGCTGCGCGGCGGCAACGCCAGCAGCGCGGCAATGGGCCCGCCCTCGCCCACGCCGGCCACGAGGTCGAGCTGGCCAGCCTCGATCATGGCCCGCACGCGCCGTGCCGGCAGGCGCAGCAGCTCGGCATGCTCCAGGCAGCCCACCTCACGCAGGGCCGCGCGAATCCAGTCGACGAGCAGGCCGGGCGGCTTGGCGAAGTCATCGCCCTGGCCGCGCAGAAAGGGCTCGGCCGAGGCATCGGGAAAGGCGATGCGCAGGCGCTCTGGGCAGGTCTGGGCCTGCACGGCGGCGGCCGAGAACAGCGCCGCCGCAAGGGCGCACACAATGCCGCGCAAGGTCCGAGAGTCCACGCGACCGAGTATGCGGTTAGCCCCTCATTTCTGATTGTTTGCAAACGATATGAAACCGTCCCGCCGTCAACTTCTGCACTTCTGCGCCGCCACGGCCGGCCTGCTGGCTGCCGCCCGCCCCAGCCAGGCCGCTGGCGGGCCGCTGCTGGCACCACGGCTGCGCCCGGGCGACACGCTGGGCCTCGTCAGCCCGGCCAACGCCACCTTCGAGCGCGAGCCGCTGAAGATCGCCATCGAGGCGCTGCAGGCCCTGGGCTTCAAGGTCAAGCTGGGCGAGTTCGTCGCCGCGCGGCGGGGGCCCTTCGCCGGCACCGACGCCCAGCGCGCCGCCGACATCAACGCGATGTTTGCCGACGACTCGGTGGCTGGCATCCTGGCGATGACCGGTGGCTCGGGCTGCAACCGCATCGTCGACAAACTCGACTACCGACTCATCGCCGCCAAGCCCAAGTTCTTCGGCGGCTTCAGCGACCTGACCTGCCTCGTCAACGCCATCCATCGCCAGACCGGCCTCGTCGCCTTCCACAGCCCGGTGGCCGGGTCGGAGTGGAACGACTTCTCGGTGCAGAGCTTCAAGGCCGTCGCGATGAACGCCGACGCCGCCGTGCTGCGCAACCCAGTCGTGAAGCCGGTGGATGACCTCGTGGCTCGCGAGGAGCGCATCACGACGATCCGCCCGGGCAAGGCGCAAGGGCGGCTGGTGGGCGGCAACCTCACCGTGCTGGCATCCATGGCCGGCTCGGCCTACTTTCCCGACTGCCGCGGCGCCCTCCTCTTCCTCGAGGACATCAACGAATACATCTACCGCATCGATCGCTGCCTGTCGACGCTGCGCCTGGCTGGCGCCCTGTCGCAGCTGAGTGGTGTCGTGCTCGGCCGCTTCACCAAATGCGAGCCCGGCGACGGCTACGGCAGCCTGACGCTGGACGAAGTCTTCGACGACTACTTCCAGCCGCTCAACATCCCCGTCTACCGCGGTGCGGCCATCGGCCACATCAAGCGCAAGCTGACCGTGCCGGTGGGTACGCCGGCGGAGATGGATGCGGACGCGGGCACGATCCGGCTGCTTCAGCCGGCCGTCATTTGACGCAGCCCGATGCCGGCAGGCCGTAGGGCTTGAGCAATTCGGCCGTGCGCCCACTGCGGCACAGCTCGTGCAGCGCCTTCGCAAACGCCGCTGCCACGGCCGCATCGACGCGCTGGCGATTCAAGCCGAAGGCATAGCCAAAGCTCTTGACGACGCCGGCCGGGCGCAGGCTGCTCAGGCCCTCCTCGCGGATGAGCTGCAGGGCAACGGCCTCGTTGGCCAGGGCCAGGCCCTCTTCGCCGTAGCGGCCGGCGGCGAGCTTGCGCAACACGGTGCGGTTGTCGGTCTCGATCTCGGCACGAGCGCCCGGCACCTCGTTGACGAGGGCAGTCAACGCATCCTGCGCACCCGAAGGCCCATAGACCCCGATGACGCGGCCCGCGAGCGCGCGGGTGTCGCCGTCGAAGTTCAGCGTGCTGGCGTCGCGCGCAAACAGCAGATAGCGCGCATCGATGACGGGCGGTGAGACATGGAACCTGGGCCGGGTCGTGGGCGGCGTCACGATGGCGAACACGCCCTCGACTTCGCCCGCCTGCCCCATGCGCAGCGCACGCCGCCACGGCAGGACCTCCACGCTGCAACGCCAGTCCAGCCGCGCGCAGACGGCCTGCAGCACGTCGACCAGCGGCCCGGCCGCGCGGCCCTCGGTCTCGTAGCTGTAGGGCGGCAGCGGCTCGGCAACGAAGCGCAACTCCGTCGCCGACGCCAGCGTGGCCCAGCCTGCCAGGCTGGCCGCCATCCATCGCTTGCCCATGCTCGCCCTCCTGGCGGCGAGGATAGACCGGTCAGCGCTGCGTCGCCACCCAGTTCACGAGCGCATCCAACACCGGCCGCCCCTTGGCCGCAGCCTCGGGATGGTTGAGCAGCGCGACGAAGACCCAGGTCTTGCCCGAGGCGTCGGGCACGAAGCCGGCCAGGCCCACGGCGTCGCGCAGCGTGCCGGTCTTGAGCCGTGCCTGGCCGGTGGCCGGGCCGTCCTTGAGGCGGCGCGACAGCGTGCCGTCGACACCCGCGACGGGCAGCGTCGCCAGCAGCTCGGGTGCCTGGGCACCGGCCTGGCCCGCGCGCAGCAGGCCGGCGAGCTGGGCCGGGCTGATGCGCTCGCTGCGCGACAGGCCCGAACCGTTGTCCAGCACCAGGCCGCGGTCGTCCAGGCCATGGGCGGCGAACCAGGCGCGCACGACGCGCTCCGAGGCGACCAGCGTCGGCTCGCCACCCTGCGCCGCCTGGGCGCCAAGCTGCAGGTAGATGAGGCGGGTGAGCGCGTTGTCGCTGCGCTTCATGACGCCGCGCAGCACCTCGGCCAGCGGCCGGCCGCGGTGGGTGGCCAGCACGACGGCGCCGGTTGGCGCGGCGGCTTCCACATCGCCCGGGCCCATGCTGCCCCCCAGCTCGCTCCAGAACTGGCGCAGCGTATGCGTGACCAGCCATTGCCGGTCGACGATCTGCAGCGGCGCGCGCTGGCTGCAATTCGCAGGGAAAGCCCCTTGCAGCTTCAACGCCCAGCCGTCGCCGGCGGGTTGCACGATGGCGGGTTTCCAGACCTCATCCCAGTCCTTGCACAGCCGCGTGGACTGCGTCATCGCGCTGGCGTCTACGCTCAAACCCTGCAGGGTCGGCAGGGCTCGTGCGGTGACGCCGCTGGCCGTGGCCTGCAGCTCGAAGTCGAGCAGGCTGCCATTCAGGTGCAGCGCGTCGGGGATGACGTTGTAGTCGAACTCCGGTGCGTCATCGAAGGGCGGCAGGCCGATGTCGAAGCGGGTCGGCTTGAACAGCGTGCGGTCGACGACGAGGCCGCCACGGATCTCACGCACGCCGCTCTCGCGCAGTTGCCGCAGCAGCCACCACAGCGCCGGCCAGTCGAGGTCGGGGTCGGCGCCGCCGCGCAGGATCAGCGGGCCGTCGATCACGCCGTTCTGCGCCGGCGCGCCCGCCAGCAGCTCGGTGCGACCGCGGTGGTTGATGCCCAGCTTGTCCAGCGCGACGGTGGCGGTGACCAGCTTCATCGTCGAGCCTGGCGACATCGGCTCGTCGGCACGCCGGCGCAGCGCGGCGCGGGAGCCGTCCAGCGGCTGCAGCACGAAGCCCAGGCTGTCGGCCGGCAGCCCGGCCTTCGTCAAAGCGGCCTGCACCGGGTCGGGCACCGTGGGCGTTGCGCAGCCGGCCAGCAGCAGCGAGGCAGCAAACAGCCAGGCACGCATCAGCATACCCCCAGGCGGTGGGCGACGAGCCGGGCCAGCGCCACGTCCTCCAGGCCGATGCCGACGCTCTTGTAGACCACGATGTCCTGCGGGCCGCGCGGGCGCGGGTTCACGATCAGCTCGCCCAGTTCGACCAAGCGCTCCGGCGCGATGACGCCGGGCGCGGCGAGCACGATGTCGCCCGCCTCCTGCTGCGCGGCGGCGAGCCACTCGACGGCAACGAGCGCGGCGCGACCCAGCAGCGTGTCGTCCAGTTCGCGCGCCGTCTTCGTGCTGGAACCCACCGCCGCCACGAAGGCGCCGGGCTTGACGAGGGCGCCGTCGAACAGCGGCGTAGCCGAGCGCGTGGCGGTGGCGATGACGTCCGCCTCGGCAGCAGCCGTGGCCGCGTCGACGGCCTGCACGGGCACGCCCAACGAGGCCTGCAGTTCGGCGGCGAAGGCCTCGGCGCCGGAGCGCGCACAGACCAGCACGCGCTCGAAGCGGCGCACGCGGCACAGTGCCTCGGCATGCGCCCGGCCCTGGATGCCGGCCCCGAAGACGGCCAGCGTCTTCGCATCCGGCAGCGCGAGCAGGTCGGCCGCAACGGCACTCGCTGCGGCGGTACGCAGCCGCGTGAACTCGTTGGCCTCCAGCGTGGCCAGTGCGGCGCCGGTATCGGCCGAGAACAGGCTGACGAGGAAGTTGTACTTGCCGTTGCGCGCCGAGTAGACCTTGGTACCGAGCACGGCCGGCAACTCACCGTCGGCATCGAGGATGGCGCCCATCGCGCTGATGGCGAGCGAGGCCCCTTCGCGCGTGGCGGTGGCGCGGTGGCGGGCCAGCACCTGGGCCTGGCCGCGGCCGTGCTGGGCGAAGGCGGCGTGCAGCGCGCGGGCGGCGCTGTCGGGGTCGAGAACGGCCGCGACTTCGGCCTCGGTGATCAATCGCATTTCAGTTGTCCATTCCGTGTTCGCGGCATCGCGAACGCATGCAACGCAGGCTGAGCGCCGGGCCGCTCCCAAGCCGGCCCGGCATGGCGATGTGCTCGCCGGTCAAACCGGTGAGCATCGCCGTCCCCCAGGGGGACCGTCCAAGGTATTCCTTGGGCGAGGGGCCTAGCAAACAGCACTGTAGAGGGGCGGCCGCGCACCGTGAGCGCGCTTTCATGCGGCACACATTCCCGCAGGTTATGTGCGGCGCACAAGCATTCATTGAACGGCGCGCAACACCTGGGGTGCCGCCCCCTGGGCGGGCTCGCACGTGGCGGCGAACATCGCCGGCAATCGGAATCACATAGAGGAGTCGTTGAGATGAAGTTGAATCGACTTGTGGCGCAGCTCGCCATCAGCGGCCTGGCCGCTCACACCGGCCTGGCGCTGGCGCAGAACGAAAGCTCGCGGCTCGAGCGCGTCGAGGTGACGGGCTCCAGCATCAAGCGCATCCGGGACGAGGGTGCCCTGCCCATCCAGGTCATCAGCCGCAAGGAGCTGGACCGGGCTGGCATCGCGTCGGCTGAGCAGATGATCATGCAGCTCAACATCAACGGCAACGGCCTGGACAACCTGGCCGGCAATGCCGACGTGGTGGACGGCGCGGCGCGTGGCAACAACGGCGCCAGCAGCGCCAACCTGCGCGGCCAGGGCAGCAATGCGACGCTGATCCTGCTGAACGGCCGCCGCGTGGCAGCCCACGGCCTGAACGGCGGCACGGTGGACCTGAACCAGATCCCCTTCGCGGCCATCGACCGCGTCGAGATCCTGAAGGACGGCGCTTCGGCCATCTACGGCACCGATGCCATCGGCGGCGTCATCAACTTCATCCTGCGCCAGAACTACAGCGGCGTGACGATCAACGCGCTGGCCGACGTGCCGCAGCAAAAAGGTGGCGAGATCTACGGCGCCGCCGTGACGGCCGGCTACGGCAACCTGGCGACGGACGGCTTCAACTTCCTGGCCTCGCTGTCGGTGCGCGACAACAAGGTGCTGCGCGGCGACCAGCGCGACTTCGTCAACACCTTCCAGCCCGACCGCGGCCTGGCGCCCGACACGCGCGGCACGCCCATCGCGACGCTGTTCGCCATCAACGGCACCCAGGCCAACGTGCTGAGCCGCGACAACATCAACAACACCGGCCGCAGCACCGGCCCGGTGGACTTCGCCGACCCGACGCTGCGCGTCAACGGCATCAACATCCTCGACCTGCCCGGCCAGGCGGGTTGCTCGTCGGTGGACGGCATGAGCCCCTACCAGGAGAGGCTCTGGGCCACCGCCGCGTCCAAGTACGGCTGCGCCTGGGACACCGGGCGCGCCGCCGTCATCCAGCAGCCCATCAAGAACACCAACCTGGTCAGCCGCCTGACCTTCAAGCTGGGTGAGCACCAGGTCTTCGGCGAGGTGGTGCTGGGCAAGGCCGAGTCGGCCAAGAGCTTCTCGCCCAACCAGATCACCAGCGGCACGGACACGGCCACCACCTCGCTGCCCAACACCACCGTCGTCGCCAGCCCCTTCCGCAACCTGCGCTACCCGAGCACGGGCGCGGGCTACACCGACATCTTCAACGCGCTGGTCAAGTCCTTCCCGCAACTGGAGGTGAACCGCGGCCTGCCGATGGCCTTCCGCTGGCGCTGCATGCCCTGCGGCAACCGCGAGATCGACACGAC
This sequence comes from Roseateles sp. GW821-FHT02E12, assembly GCF_059421665.1. NCBI lineage: Bacteria > Pseudomonadati > Pseudomonadota > Betaproteobacteria > Burkholderiales > Sphaerotilaceae > Roseateles > Roseateles sp. GW821-FHT02E12. The sequence goes on along the minus strand of NZ_JBWKVK010000001.1, from coordinate 1,615,318 downwards.
GGCCGACACGGCCCGCTACCTGGTGGGTGCCGATGGCGCCCTGCCCTTCTTCACCGACTGGGACTACCGCGTCGGCTTCTCGCGCGCCGAGAGCAAGGGCAGTTCCACCATCGGTGGCGGCTACCACTACTGGCAGCCCTTCGCCAACCTGATCAACACCGGCGTGCTCAACCCGTTCTCGCTGACGCAGACGCCTGAAGCCATCAAGGCGCTGGACGCGATCTCGGCCAACGGCGTGACGCTGTACGGCGGCAAGTTCACGATGCAGCAGGTCGACGCCACCGTGTCAGGCCCGGTGTTCAAGCTGCCCGGCGGCACCGTGATGGCTGCGCTGGGCGTGGACTCGCGCTCCGAGAAGTACAAGTTCGACGGCGACCAGCGCGCCAATGCCAACACCGTCGACGCGCTGATCTTCAACGTGCCCTTCGACAACGCGCTGGCCACGGCCGGCACGCTCAAGCGCACCATCAAGGCCGTGTTCGCCGAGGTGGCCGTGCCCGTCATGAAGGACATGGAGATCACCGGTGCCATCCGCCGCGACGAGTACACCGGCTTCGGCTCGACGACCAACCCCAAGATCTCGCTGCGCTACAACCCGACGGAGCAGCTGCTGTTCCGCGGCGCCTACAGCACGGGCTTCCGCGTGCCGACCTTCAAGCAGATGTTCGACCCGATCACGCAGAGCGTGTTCGTCGGCGCCGACTTCACCGACCCCGCCACCTGCCCAACGCGTGTGGTGTCGAACGCGCCCGGCTGCGCGAGCGTGCGCGACTTCAACACGCTCTTCGGCGGCAAGTCCACCCTCGGCCCCGAGGAAGCCAAGATGTACAGCGCCGGCATCGTGCTGCAACCGAGCAAGGATCTCGTCGCCAGCCTGGACTGGTGGTCGGTCGAGCGCACGGGCACGATCCAGTCGTTCGGCCTGACGACGCTGGCCGACAACTACCAGTACTTCCAGGACAACTTCTTCCGCGACAGCGCCGGCAAGCTGGTGGCCGTGGACACCCGCTGGGTAAACGCCGGCGAGACCATCACCAAGGGCCTGGAGTTCAGCGTGCGCGGCAGCATGAACGCGCTGGGCGCGGCCTGGACGGGCTCGTTCGACCTGTCCTACCTGCTCGACAAGAAGTCGCGCCTGGTGCCGAGCGCGCCGATGGGCAGCAGCGAGGTCGGCCGCTTCACGCGCGCCGGTGACCTGGGTATCCGCTGGAAGCACACCGCCACGCTGACCCGCACCGAGGGCGACTGGGCAGCCACCGTCCAGCACGTCTACCGCACCGGCTACCAGGACTTCACGCTGCCTGGCGTGGCCAACGGCACCGTGAAGCCGAGCGACTGGAATCCGCGCGTGGCGGCCTACTCCATCATCAACGCCAGCGTGGCCTACGCCGGCATCAAGAACCTGACGATCACGGCCGGCATCAAGAACCTGCTGAACCAGGATCCGCCGTTCAGCGTCACCTACGACACCAACACCGGCGCCGGCTCCAGCTGGGAGCCGCGTGTGGCCGACCCGCGCGGCCGCGCCTTCACGCTGCGCCTGGAGTACCGGATGTTCTGATGAGACCCTGCTGGCCTTGCCAGCTTCTGCAGCCCCGCCCCATGGCGGGGCTTTTTTTTGATGGGTACCGGACGTTGTGCCGCGAGGCGGCCCAACCTGCGCAGTCGACGTTTCAGACGAGCGTCAACGTGCCGGCCGCCACATCCATGTCGGCATGCACACCGAGCGGCAACGGCCGGTTCGGCTGGCCATGGCCCGAGGGCCAGCCGGCGAGCACGGGGCAGCGCAGCCGCGGCAGATGGTCGGCCAGCACGGCATCGGGGCTCTCGGCGCCGCTGAAGCTGCCGACCAGCAGGCCGGCAATGCGATCCAGCACGCCGGCCAGCCGCAACTGCGTCAGCATGCGGTCGACACGGTAGGGTTCCTCGCTGATGTCCTCGACGAAGAGCAGCGCGCCGTCCACCTCGGGCAGATACGGCGTGCCGAGCAGCGCGCAGAACATCGCCAGGTTGCCGCCGATCAGGCGGCCGCGAGCGCTGCCGCCGTGGCTGAGGGTGTGCGGCTCAGCGCGGCCGACGACATCGCCCACGCGCCAGCCGCGGGCCAGGCTGTCGAACAGCGCGTCGGTGTCGGCTTGCGAGCCGGGCAGGCCCCAGTCGCTGGCCGGCATGGGCGCATGCAGGGACGGGACGCCTGCGTTCGTCCGCAGCGCGTGCAGCACGGTCAGGTCGCTATAGCCGATGAGCAGCTTGCGCGTGTGCGCCAGCAAGCCGAGGTCGAGGTGATTGAGCAGGCGGATGCAACCCGAGCCGCCGCGCAACGCGAGCACGGCGTCGATCTCGGGGTCGGCAAAAGCGGTGTGCACGTCGGCCAGGCGGACGGCATCCGACGCGGCGAGGAAGTCCAGCGGTGGGGGGCCGAAGCAGCTCGGCAGCAGCACCGGTTCATAGCCGCGTTCGCGCAGCCAGCCTTCAACCGGTTCCAGCCGCCCCGGCTTGGGCGGGCCGGCCGGCGCGATGACGGCGATGGCGGCGCCCGAGCGCAGCGGCGGGATCAGGAATTCGTCTTCAGCCATGCATGCACCGCGCCGCCGAGGGCGGGCAGCTTCCAGGTGGTCGATGCGTCCGGGTGCGGCGCGTAGCGGCTGCCCAGGCTGGTGGTCACGGCGATCAGGTAATGCAGCTCGCCGTCGTGCACGATGCCGGCGTCGCTGCCGTAGTTCTGCGTATTGCCGGTCTTGTGGGCAAAGCGAGAAGGGATGCCAGGCACCCAGCCGGGCAGCGCGCGCAGCGACTCGCTGCTGAGGTTGTGGTGCAGCTTCTGCGCGTCCAGCGCACGGCGGATGACAGCGCGGCTGGCGGGGCTGACGAGGGCTGGCTGAGCCGGCGCGTCGGCGTCAAGCCGCCACATGAGCCGCAATGCATCCCAGGCCGTCATCTGGATCTGGCCCACGCCCGAGCCAGCGGCGTTGCCCCAGCCGCCGTCGGGCTGGGTGTTGGCGATCATCAAGCCCGGCAGGCCGTGGGCGGCGAACAGCGCGTGCATCTCGTTGTGCACCTCCACGCCATGCTCACGCCGGATGGCGCCGCGGTCGTGCAGGTGGGCCACGAGGGCCGAGGTGGCCTCGTTGCTGCTGACGGTGATCATGTCGAACAGCCAGTCGCCCACCGGCCGGGTCTGGCCCGCAAAGGCCAGGGGCAGCGCCCAGTCGCTGCGGCCGCCGTCCACGAGCAGGCCCACGCCGACGGCCACCATCATCTTCAGCAGCGACGCTGGGTAGGGCGCGACGAAGTGCGGGCCGCTGCCGAACCAGGCGGGGAAAGCGATGCGCGACCAGTCCGCCCCGGGCAACCAGGCGTAGGAATCGCCCGCCGCATCGCGCACATCGGCGTGGAAGGCGATGTTGCCCACCGCCCCGAACTCGCCGTCGAAACGCGCGACGAGGCCCTGCGGGTGCTCGCGCGAGAACAGCACGTTGGCGCCCACCGCCGCCGCGCCGCGCGGGAACACGGCCACGGCGAGGTCGACGCTGGGATGCCAGCCGAGCGGCGCGCCGCCTTGCAGCTTGTCGGGCGTGGCCTCGAAGCGCTGCGCCAGCACGGCGGCGCGCAGGGCTTCAGCGAGGTCGTCGGGGGTCACAGGCTCAGGCCTTCCAGCGGCAGCGGGCTGGCGCGGCCCGAGACGAGCTCGGCCACGATGTTGGCCGTTGCGAACGAGAAGGTGAAGCCCAGCGGCCCGTGGCCGACGTTGAGCCAGAAATTGCGCACGCCGCTGGCACCGACGATGGGCGCGCTGTTGGGCGTGGCCGGGCGCAGGCCGGCCCAGGCGGTGGCGCGGTCGTAGTCGGCGGCGTGCGGGAAGGTGGCGCGCACCGAACGCTGCAGCGAGGCCAGGCGCTGCGGGTCGATGGACTCGTCCTCACCCACCAGGTCCACCATCGCGGCCACGCGCAGGTCGGTGCCGATGCGGGCGTAGAGGATCTTGCGTTCGAAATCGGTGACGCTAACCTCGGGCGGGCGGTGGCCGGCGGTGATGGGTGCGGTCAGGCTGTAGCCCTTGAGCGGGTAGATGGGCAGATTGATACCCAAGGTCGCCGCCAGGCTGCGGCTTTGCAGGCCGGCCGCGAGGATGACCTCGTCGGCCGCCAGCTCGCCCGCCGAGGTGCGCACCGCGCGCACGGCGCCGCCGGCGTCGACCGAGAAGCCCTGCACCGTGGCGGCCAGCTGGCCGCGGAAGTGCTCGTGCTGCTGCAGCCGGGCGAACAGCTGCTGGCAGAAGGCGTGGCAGTCGGCCACCGCCTCGCCGGCCGTGAAGATGCCGCCGGCCAGGGTGGCCTCCCCTTCCTCGAACTGGGCCAGCGCGGGCTCCAGGGCCACGCACTCGTCATGCGACAGCGCCTGCTCCGAGCCACTGGCCCGGACGCGCGCAGCCACACGGGCGAACTCCGCCGGCTTGCGGTAGACAACGAGCTTGCCCGGCGCACGCAGCGCAATCGCGTCGCCCAGCTGCGCCTGCGCCTGCAGCCGCGTGAACGACGCCTGGCTGTAGGCGCCCAGCGCCAGCAGCCGCTCGGTCATGCGCCGGTTCACCGGCCCGCGGCAAGCGCGCAGGAAGGCGATCAGCCAGGACCACTGCGCCCAGTTCGCCTCGGGCTTGAAGCGCAACGGGCCGTCGGGGTCGAGCAGCCAGCGCAGCGCCTTCAGCGGCACGCCGGCGTCGGCCAGCGGCGACACGTAGCGATAGCTGAGCTGGCCGCCATTGGCACGGCTGGCGCCCTGGGCCACCTCGGCCTCGCGCTCGATCAGCGTCACGCCATGGCCTCTTTCCAGCAGCGCCCAGGCCGTGGTCAAGCCCACCACCCCGCCGCCGATCACCACGCAATGCTTCATCCTGCCCTTGGACCCTTGTCTTGGCCGGCAGGGTAAAGAGACGCGCCGTCAGCGGCCAATGAAAGCGGTGGTTGCGGCCATCACCCCGCGTTATGGCGCGCAGCCCGCTCAGAGTCCAGGCGTCGGCCGGGCGCGCTGCTTGAAGAAGGTGTCCCAGGCGTCACGGTAGGCGCGCTGGGTGTCGGCCGGCAGCGAAATGCGCAGAGTGTCACGCAACATGGCGGCACCCTCGGGCGTGCCCAGGGCCGTGTCGATGAGCCGGATGGCCACCTGGCCCCAGGGCGTGCGCGGGCAGGCAACGCCGCTGACGACGGGTTCGCTGGCGCCCCTGATGGGCAGCGCGGCCAGCAAGTCACCCGGCGTACGGCTGGCGAAGGCGACCAGGGTGTTCGGGTAGTCCAGGGTGTAGTCGGCCCGACCCTGGAGGAGCATGGGCAGCAGGTTGCTACCGTAGTCGCCACCGAACACGCTCTGCAGTTGCGGGTTCGCCGATGGGGCGCCGAGCATGGTGTCCAGCGCCGGGCCATAGCTGCGCCCCTGGGTGACGACGCCGCGCAGCGATTTGTCGCCCAACAGGGCCTCGAGATCGACGGCGCCGCTCGCGTCCACGCGCAGCGCGGCGCGGCGGTCCTGGCGCACGATGAGCTGGGGCGGCGGCACCAGCCAGGTATTCGTGAAATAGGCCAGGCGCTCGCGCTCGGCGGTGCGGGCCGCGCCGGCATGGCAGGCCTGCTGTTGCTCGCGAATCAGCGTCCAGCTGCGCTCGGCATTGGCCACCACGGGTTTGAACACCACCCCAGGCAAGCGCGCCTGCAGCCACTGCGTCAGCTCATCGGCCGGTCGCCGCATCCGGTCGCCGTCCGGCACCGCCATGGTGTTGCTGACCACCCAGGTGATCGCATCGACGACCAACGGCGCCTGGGCAGACGCACTCCCGCCGGCCACAAGAGCGAGGCTGGCCACCCGGGCAGGCAGGCGGCGCAAGCTCAGCCCGCCAGCACGGCAGCCATGGCCTCGGCCGTAGCCTCGACGTTGCGCGTGTTCAACCCGGCCACGCACATGCGGCCCGAGCGCAGGATGTAGACGCCGAACTCGGTCTTGAGCCGCTCGGCCTGTTCCGCCGTGAGGCCGGTGTAGCTGAACATGCCGCGCTGGGTCAGGAAGTAGTCGAAGTTGCGGCCTGGCAGCTTGGCGACGAGCACGTCGTACAGCTCGCGGCGCATGGACTGGATGCGCTCGCGCATGTCCGCCACCTCGGCCTCCCACATGGCGCGCAGCGCCGGCGTGGTCAACACCTTGGCCACAACCTGGCCGCCGTGCATGGGCGGGTTGGAGTAGTTGCGGCGGATCATGAACTTCATCTGTCCGAGCACGCGGGCGGCCTGATCAGCGTCCGGGCAGACGACGCTCAAGCCCCCACAGCGCTCGCCGTACAGGCTCATGCTCTTGGAGAAGCTGTTGGCGATCAGGAAGCTCAGGCCCTCGTCGGCCAGCAGGCGCGGTGCGAAGGCGTCCTCGTCGATGCCGTCGCCGTAGCCCTGGTAGGCCAGGTCCAGGAAGGGCAGCAGCTGGCGTTCGCGGATGACGGGCACCAAGGCGCGCCACTGGTCCTGGGTCAGGTCCACGCCGGTGGGGTTGTGGCAGCAGGCGTGCATCAGCACGACGCTGCGCTCGGGCAGGGCCTGGAGATGCGCCAGCATCTCGTCAAAACGCAGGCCGCCGGTGGCGGGGTCGTAGTACGGATACGTCTCGCAGGTATGGCCCGAGCCCTCGAAGACGGCGCGGTGGTTGTCCCAGGTCGGGTCGGACAGGTAGATCTTGCTGTCCGGGAAGTAGCGCTTCAGCAGGTCGGCGCCCACCTTGAGGCCACCACTGGAGCCGACGCCCTGGATGGTGGCGATGCGGCCGGCCTTGATCGCCGGATGCTCTGCGCCGAACAACAGGGCCTGAACGGCGCTGCGGAAGTTGGCCGCGCCCTCCATCGGCAGATAGGGCCGCGGGCCAGCGGCCTCGACAACGGCCAGCTCGGCAGCGCGCACCGACGGCAGCATGGGGATGCGGCCGTCGTTGTCGAAGTAGATGCCGATGGACAGATTGATCTTGCCGGCGCGGGGATCCTTCTGGAAGGCCTCGTTGAGGCTCAGGATAGGGTCGCCGGCATAGGCATCGACATGCTCGAACATGGGTGGGCTCCGTTGGGGGAACCCGGATTATCCGAGGCCTTCACCTCCCCTGCCGCCGGCAGGCCGTCAGCGCGCCTTGCGCAGCTCTATCAGGCTCTGGGAGTCGCTGATCCAGACGGCGCGTGCGGCGCCGGTTGCGCTCTTGGGCAGATCCTTGTCGACGGCGGGCGCCTTGGCCGGCAGCTTGCTGGCGTCTTCCCAGATCCAGGCGTTGCACACCAGCTTGCCCTTGCAAGCGGCCGTGCCGGCAGCCTTGAGGGCGGCCTGGTCGGTATTGGCGCTGCACAACACGAGGGCCACCTGATCGCTGCTGTCCTTGGTGCTGCAGCCGGCATGGGCGGAAGCGGCACCGATCAGGCTCAGCAGGCCGGCGACCAGGGCGCGCGAGGCAGAGATTCGCATGGGCATCTTTCAGGTTCGGAAACAAAAAGACCGGCCAGAGGCCGGTCTCGATCATCCGTCGAAACGACGGAAGTGCCGGACTCAGGCCTTGCGGCGGCGGCTGACAGCCACCAGGCCCAGGGCCAGACCAACCAGGGCGATGGAGCCCGGTTCCGGCAAGCGGTTCACGATGGCCTGCACCTTGGCGTTGATGGCGACCGGGAAGTCGGCGAAGTTGTTGACTTCAAGGACCCACGGATTAGCAGCGGTCATCGGGTTGGTGGGGATGCTGCCGTCCGGCAGGACAACGCCACAGCCGGTGTTGACGAGGCACAGGGGCGAGAACACCATCTGGGCAATCGAGGGAGAGGCGCCAGCGGAACCGATGGCCTCGGCCGTCATCGCGTCGATGCCGGCACCTTGCGCGGCGACCGCGGCAGCAATGGCAGCCGCCTGCGAGTTGGGCACACCGTCGGTCGCGATGTTGATGATGGACTTCAGGCCGGCGTTGTAGTTGGCCGAACCGATCATCGCCCCCGAGATGGCACTGATACCCAGGTCCGTGGCGGTGGTGCCGCCGGAGTAGACGATGCCATTGATGGCCGCAATGATGCCTGCCAAGGTGCCACCCGTCACGATGGTGGGCGCCACGATCTGCGCGGTACCGGTCGCAAAGGTGTAGACCGTGACTTCAATGCTGCCGTCGGTGGGCAAGGCGCCCAGAGCGGTGGCATAGCCGGACTGCATGATGGCGAAGTTGGTTGCGCCGATGCTGCCGGAGGCGTCGATCAGGAAGCCCAGTTGAGTGGTCGGCGCCGCGGACGCCGAGAAGGTGGCGGTGGCTATGGCCAGAGAGGCCAGGGCACCGCGCATGAAGCGGGAGATGATGGACATGGCTTACTCGTCGGTTGGGTTGAAGGGGCGAGGTTTTGCCGGCCTGCAGGGTTCCCCTGGTGCACTGACAGCGTCGCCTCGACGAACCCTGCAGGCCGGTTGCACCTCGCTATGCATCAGCCATGCCAACAAAAGAAATATCTCGCTACATCAATGAGTTATGACGCCATGGGCACTGGACTCTTTACAAACTGCAAAGCCCACCGACATCCCTAATTTGTCGGAATCAGGGGCAAACGGCATGCCAAGCCACCCACCGCCCGTGCGGGTGCGACCACCCCAGAATCCGCTCGGCAACGCGGCCGGCGGCCGCCCAGCGCAGCGTCCACAGCGTTGCCGATGCGGCCGGCTCACCGGCCGGCAGCCGTGGCAGGGGCGGCACGCGCGTGTCGCGGGCGCTCAAGGTCGGGAGCTCGCCACAGATCCATGCCAGGCCACGGCTCAGGCAGAGGCGGTCGACCGTCGCCCTGAGCCGCGCGAGGTCGGCCTCGGGCAGGTAGTACAGCACCCAGCTCGTCAGCAGCACCGGCTGCACGCCGGCCGGCAGCCGGTCGAGCCAGGGCTCGATGGCGGCGATGCAATCGGCCGATTGGGTCAGCATGACCGGCATGGCCCGCAGCTGCGCGGCCGCGCGCACCAGGCGTTCGCGGCGCGTGGCGTCGTGCGGCCACAGGCAGGCCTGCAGCCAGCGCAGCCGCTCGGGTTCGTTCACATCGACGGGCGCCAGGTCCAGGCCATGGCGCAGGGCGAGTCGCCAGCCGGCCGTAGCGGGCGGCGGCTCCAGGCCCAGCCAGCGTGACTCGATCTCGGCCCGCTGTCCATCAGCGGCCGGGCCGCGCTCGTGCCACGCGCCGTCGTCGCCGCGATAGCGCAGCGCGTACTGGTCCACGCCGAGATTGAGGCCGGCACTGCAGCCGAAATCCAGCAGCGCGAGATCGCAAGCGCCGGTCGCACGCGCCGCCGCGTCCAAAGCCGGCCAGAGGGCCGCGCCGCGGGCGATCTCGTTGGTCTGCGTCGCGCCGTGGCGCAAATGATCCAGCAGCGCCGGCCATTCGCGCGCCAGGCAGGCCGACAGCGCCGTGGCCAGGCCGGCGTCGGGTTCGCGCTGGCCGCCGGCGCTGCGGTAGTAGGCCGCCAGTTCCGGCGCGGCGCCGGCCAGCACACGGTCGTGCAGGGCCGCCAGCAGCAGATTGACCTTGCGCTGCGGGGGCGGCGCCTCGGCCAGCAGGGCCAATGCCCGCTCATCCTCGGCAGCCAGGGCGCACAGCGCGGTGTAGAGGGGCTCCAGTGCGCATTCCTCGCGCCCGAAGCGGCGCAGCAGTTCCGACAGCTCAGCGTGTTGCATGCCGCCAGCATAGGCAGGCGCGCCACCGCCTTGTGTCGGCCAGCCGACAATGCGCCATGCCCGAAAACGACGTGTTGTGGCGGGTGCTGGCCGCCAACTTCCCTGGCCTGGTGCTGCCCGACGCGGTCTCGGCGCACTTGCCGGCGCTGGTGACGCATCGCCGCCTGGGAGACGGGCGCAGCCTGTTCGTGCAGGGCCAAAAGCCCACCGCCTTCTACGCGGTCGCGGCCGGCGAGATCGAGACCCGTTTCACCGGCATGGACGGCACGGTGTCGGTCATCGAGCATGTCGGCCCGCCACGCCTCTTCGGGCTGGCGGCCTTCGCGGCCGGACAGCCTGCCGAGTACGAGGCTGTCGCCCGAGGCAGCAGCCTGGTGCTCGTCATCGGCCGCGAGGCCTACATGCTGCTGATGGACCAGGTGCCAGGTTTTGCGCGCGCCTTGATGGCCGAGTTCGCGCGGCGCTACGACGGCACCTTGCGCCTGCTGCAGGCGGCGCGCCACCAGGGCGCGGCGGAGCGCTTCGCACTGGCCCTGGCGCAGCTGGCTCGAGAACGTGGCCAGGCCACGGAAGACGGCTGGATGGAGGTTCAGGCCACGCAGGCCGAGCTGGCCCGGCTCGCCCATCTGTCGCGCCAGACTGCCAACCAGTTGCTCGCCGCGGCCGAAGCCGAGGGTCAGGTGCGTCGCGGCCGCGGCCGCTGGCTGTGGCGGCCAGCCCGCCGATGAAAGCTCAGCTGGCCAGCGCCGCCTCGATGTCGCCGCGCAACTTTTCCGGCGGGTCGTTGGGCGCGTAGCGCTTGATCACCTGGCCGTCGCGGCCGATGAGGAACTTCGTGAAGTTCCACTTGATGGCCTCGGTGCCCAGGAAACCCGGCTTCTCGCTCTTCAGGAACTTCCACAGCGGGTGGGCGTCGCTGCCGTTGACCTTGGTCTTGGCCATCATCGGGAAGCTGACACCGTAGTTCAGCTCGCAGAAGCTGGCGATCTGGTCGTTGCTGCCCGGGTCCTGGCCGCCGAATTCGTTGCTCGGGAAGCCGATGACGACCAGGCCGCGGGGGCCGTACTCCTGCCAGAGCTGCTCCAGGCCCTTGAACTGCGGCGTGAAACCGCATTCGCTGGCCGTGTTGACGACCAGCAGCACCTTGCCACGCTGGGAAGCCAGGTCCGCCGGCTCGTCACGGATGGAAACGGCCTGAAAGTCGAAGACGCTTTCGCTCATTGATGCACCCTTCGCGCTACGCGCTTGCCAGGCCATCGCGGTGGCCAAGCGTTCGTCAGGCTTGCGATGCCGGGCAGCGCAAGTCCAGCCTCACTCCCGCCGGGCGGGAATGTGTCCCTTCGGGCGGCCGTGCGAGGCACGCATCCTCCCCTAGAAAGGCGAAGCCCATGCTAACGCCAGGCGGCCCCGAGGGTTTGTAGCATGGCGGCTGGCGCGCGGCTGGCCTTCCAATCGCGCGAACTTGGCGAAGCGGCTCCAACCCGGGGCGCGCCGCCCGCACGGCAACTTCGGAATCAACCCTGTTCATGGATCACCTGGCTTGCTACACCCCGGCCGATCTGGCCGGACGCACCCCGCCCGACCTTGGCACTTTCCGCTGGAAGCTGCTGGCCCAAGGCGACTCGTGGTTCTCGAACGCCCGCGCCAAGCTCAACGCCCACGCCAACCTGCTGCAGGAGCTGGTCTTCAAGGCAGGCACGGCGGCCGTCAATTGCGCCGGCACCGGCAACTCGCTGTCGCATATGGTGGACCTGCAGTCCAACCCCGACTTCGTGCGCCTGCTCGTCGGCCCCGACGCGCCCACCTGGGACGGCATCCTGCTGTCCGTCGGCGGCAATGACCTGATCGCCGCGGCGCGCACGCCGGCGCAGAACTCGAACGGCGAGCCCGTCCCGCTGGAGCTGCGCCTGCTGCGCCGCCAGACCGAATGGGGCCCACCGTCAGCCGGCGTTGCGCGCTATTTCTCCGAACCCGGCTGGTCGACCTACGCCGAATACCTGCGCGCGAACGTCAAGCACCTGCTGAGCCTGCGTGACCAGGGCCCGTCGGCGGGCAAGCCCGTCTTCATGCACTGCTATGCCGTGCCGATGCCGCGCCCGGCCGGTGCCGAGGGTGGCGACGACCTGGGCGCCAGCGGCCCCTGGCTCTTCCCGGCACTCAAGGCCTACGGCGTGCCGAGCGCCGACTGGGCAGCCGTCAGCCGGCTGATGGTCTTCCACCTGGCGCAGTTGTTGAAGAGCATTGCGGCCGACAAGCCGGCCTTCCCCGGCCTCTTCATCTTCGACTCGACGGCCGTGCCCCTGGCCCTGGCCGCGCCCGGCTCCACTGGCATCAGTGGCGACTGGCACAACGAGATCCACCTGAACCACAGCGGCTGCTTCAAGATCGCGCGCGCCTGGAGCGAGCACATCGAGATGGTGCTGGAAGGCAAGCACCTGATCCAGCCCACGCCCGGCCGCAAGGGCCGAGGCAGCAGCAGCAATTCCGGCAGCTGATCAGAGCGGCTGGTTCACCAGCCCCAAGCCGGGAGGCTGACCGGTCTTAGCGGTCCTGGGGCAGGTGGTCGGTGCGGGCCAGGTCGAGCAGGTGCTCGACCTCTTCCTTGTGCTCGACGAGGTTGCGCTGGTGCCAGCGCCGGATCCACCACATCGTGCCCGCCACACCAATGCCGAAGATGGTGATGGCCCCGAAGGCCGACAGGCCGAAGCGCGTCATGGCCGTGTAGGACGCGCCCAGGCCGAGGATGCAGGCCTGCTCGTTGAAGTTCTGCACCGCAATGCTGCGGCCGGCACCCATCAGGTTGTGGCCCCGGTGCTGCAGCAGCGCATTCATCGGCACGACCAGATAGCCGCCGATGCCGCCCAGCAGGATCAGGAAGGGCGCAGCCACCCAGACATTGCCGATGAAGTTCATGACGATGAGCAGCAGGCCCATCGCGATGCCCAGCGGAATGACCGCGGTGGCACGATCCAACCGGCAGTAGAGCGACGCGACGACGGCGCCGACCGCCGTGCCGATGGCCACGACGCCCACCAACGAGGACGCCTGCGTCGTGCCGTAGCCCAGCGCCGCGGCGGCCCAGGCCAGCACGATGTAGCGCAGGTTGCCGCTGACGCCCCAGAACAGGGTCGTCGTCGCCAGGGAGATCTGGCCGAGCTTGTCCTGCCAGAGGCGGCTGTTGCAGGACGAGAAGTCGCGCACCAGGCCCAGCACGCTGTGCGCAAACGGCTGCAGCGGCGCCGACGTGCGCGGGATGCGCAGGTTGAACAGCGCTGCCAGCACATACAGGCCGACGAGGCTGGCAATGGCCGCCTCGGGTGCGGTGTCGATGCCGGTTTCGACCATCGGCATGTCGACCAGCAGCAGCATGTGGGAGACACGGTCGCCGATCAGTTGGCCACCCAGCAGCACGCCGAGGATGATGGACGTGATCGTCAGGCCCTCGATCCAGCCGTTGGCCTTGACGAGCTGGGACGGTGGCAGCAGCTCGGTCAGGATGCCGTACTTGGCCGGCGAATAGGCCGCCGCGCCCAGGCCGACGATGGCGTAGGCCATCAACGGATGGGCACCGAACAGCATCATCAGGCAGCCGACCACCTTGATGCTGTTCGAGAAGAACATGACCTTGCCCTTGGGCACCGCGTCGGCAAAGGCGCCGACGAAGGGGGCGAGCACGACGTAGAAGAGCGCAAACATCGGCACCAGCGCGGCGCGCTGCCACTCGGCGGCGCCGGAGGTGCGCAGCAATTCGACGGCGGCGACGAACAGCGCGTTATCAGCCAGCGAGCTGAAGAACTGCGCCGACATGATGGTGTAGAAGCCACGTTTCATCGGGCGGGGCGCAATCCTGAACTGTCTCTGCTTATATAGGCCGATAAACGGGTACGGCGCGGGTTTATAGCACGCGGGCCCTTCACGAAGACCCGCCCGCCAGCACGCGCAAAATCACGCCATGCCCCGCCCCATCGAAGCCCTGATCCACACCGAAGCCCTCGCACACAACCTGGGCCGCGCACGCGCGCAAGCCCCCAACGCCCGAGTCTGGGCCGTGGTCAAGGCCAATGCCTATGGTCATGGGGTCGAACGCGCCTTCGAGGGTTTGCGCGCAGCCGATGGCTTCGCGCTGCTGGACCTGGCCGAGGCCGAGAGGCTGCGAGCGCTGGACTGGCGCGGCCCCATCCTGCTGCTGGAAGGCGTGTTCGAGCCGCGCGACCTGGAGCTGTGTTCGCGGTTGAAGCTCTGGCACAGCGTGCACTGCGAGCAGCAGATCGACTGGCTGGCCATGCACAAGACGCACGAGCCGCACCGCGTGTTCCTGAAACTCAACTCCGGCATGAACCGCCTGGGCTTCACGCCCGCGGCCTTCCGCGCCGCCTATGCGCGGCTGGAAGCCCTGCCCCAGGTGGACGAGATCGGCCTGATGACGCACTTCTCGGACGCCGATGCCCAGCGCCTGGGCACCGACGGCATCGCCCATCAGCTGGCCGCCTTCGAGACCGTCACCGAGGGCCTGGCCGGCGAGCGCACGATTGCCAACAGCGCCGCCACGCTGCGCCACGCGGCACGCACGGCCAACGACTGGGTACGCGCCGGCATCATGGTCTATGGCGGCGTGCCCGACTTCCCGGAGCACGACGCCGCCCACTGGGACCTGCGCCCAGCAATGACGCTGCGCTCCAAGGTCATCGGCGTGCAGCAGCTGCAGGCCGGCGAGACGGTGGGCTACGGCAGCGCCTTCACCGCCGAGCAGCCCACGCGCATCGGCATCGTCGCCTGCGGCTATGCCGACGGCTACCCCCGCCACGCGCCCACGGGCACGCCGGTGCTGGTGGACGGCCAGCGCACACGCACGTTGGGCCGGGTGTCGATGGACATGCTGGCGGTGGACCTGTCCGCGCTGCCGGCCAGCGGCTTTGGCAGCGAGGTGACGCTGTGGGGCGAGGGGCCTGCCATTGGCGGGAAGGCCTCGCGCCTGCCCATCGACGAGGTGGCCCAGGCGGCCGGCACCATCGGCTACGAGCTGATGTGCGCCATCGCGCCTCGTGTGCCCGTTCGCAGTGTCGGCAGTGCCTGAACTCAACTGGGCCCCGCGGCCGGATGAACTCGAGTTCGACGCCATCCGCGCCAGCGGTCCGGGCGGCCAGAACGTCAACAAGGTCAGCAACGCCGTCCACCTGCGCTTCGACATCCGCGCGTCCAGCCTGCCCGAGGCCGTCAAGGCGCGGCTGCTGAACTGGGCCGACCAGCGCATCACCTCGGAGGGTGTCGTCGTCATCAAGGCCCAGGACACGCGCAGCCTGGAGCGCAACCGGGCCGACGCCGTCGCCCGGCTGATCGAGCTGGTGCAGGCCGCCGCCCACGTGCCCAAGGCCAGGCGGGCGACCAAGCCCACCTATGGCTCCAAGCAGCGCCGGCTGGAGGGCAAGTCCAAGCGCAGCGACATCAAGGCCGGGCGCCGCGGCGGCAGCAAGGACTACTGAGCCGCCGTGAACTTCATGCCCAGCTGATCGAACAGGAAGGCATAGATGTCCGCCGTCTGGTTCACGCGGATGGACAGCGAGCTGCCCATGCCGTGGCCGGCATGGGTGTTGATGCTCAGCATCACTGGCCGCCCGGACCCGGTCGCGGCCTGCAGCCGGGCGATCATCTTGCGCGAATGCATGGGGTTGACGCGGCCGTCGGTCTCGCCGGTGCCCATGAAGATGGCGGGGTACTTGGCGCCGTCCTGCACGTGGTGGTAGGGCGAGTAGGCATACAGAGCCTTGAACTGCTCGGGGTTCTTCACCGTGCCGAACTCGGTGACGTTGAAGGCGCCGTTCGGGTCCAGTTCCACGCGCAGCATGTCGTAGATGCCCACCATCGAGACGACGGCGCGGAACAGCTCCGGATGCTGGGTGAAGACGGCCCCCATCAACAGGCCGCCATTGCTGCCACCGATGGCCGCCATGCGCTCGCGGCGGGTGTAGCCCTTGTCGACGAGGTACTGCGCCGAGGCGGCGAAGTCGTCGAAGACGTTCTGCTTGTTCGTCAGCGCGCCCTGGGTATGCCAGGCCTCGCCGAACTCGCCGCCACCGCGCAGGTTGGCGATGACGTACACCCCGCCGGCATCCAGCCACAGCCGGGTGGACGCGCCCAGAAAGCGCGGCACCTGGCTGACGTTGTAGCCACCGTAGCCGTTGAGCAGCAGCGGCGCGCTGCCGTCGAGTGCCAGGCCCTTCTTGCGCACGATGTTGAGCGGGATGCGCGTGCCGTCCTTGGAGGTCGCGAACTCGCGCACCACCTCCACGTCGCCGAAGGACACCGGGCTGGTCTGGCGCAGCAGCGTGGGCACGCTCTTGGCGCTGGCCTCGTCGACACGCACGAAGCGCGCCGGCTCCAGGTAGGTCTTCACGGCGACGAGCAGGCTGCCGTCGTCCATCACCGCCACTTCGTCCACGGTCGCAACCTCTGGCAGCGGCAGCTGGCCCCGCGGCTTGCCGTCTAGCCCGTAGATGGCCACGCGCGAAGGCCCGCCGACGATCTCGCGCAGATAGATGGCGTTCTTCGTGATGGTGATGTTGGCGGCACCGAACTCGCCGCCGGGCTCCAGCGCCGCGTCGGACTCGGGCACCAGCGTCTGCGCGCGGGCCAGCGTCGGGTCGTCCAGGCCGAGCTTGAGCAGCTTGCCGCGCGGCGCGCCCTGGCGGGAGATGAGATAGAGCGCATCGGGCCCCAGGGCCGCGGCGACGACCTTGTCCTCGAAGCGCGTCACCTGGCGGATGCTGCCGTCCTTGCCGATCAGGTAGTGCGCGAACTCGCCACCATCGCCGTTGGCGACCGAGGCGACCACGCCCGGCGCGCCGGGCCGGGCATCGAGCGCGATCTCGGCGACGCGCGGGAAGTCCTTGCCCAGCACGTACGCGTCCTTGGCGGGGTCGTCGCCCACGCGGTGGTAATAGATCTGCTGGTAGAAGTGCTGGCGCTCGGCCGGCTCGCTGGCGTCGGGGTAGCGCGTGTACCAGAAGCCCGTGCCGTCCTCGCGCCAGGCGAGGCTGCCGCCGCCGGTGGGGTACTGCACGTTGGGAATGACCTTGTCGACGCTCTTGCCCGTGGCCACATCCACGATGTGCAGCGAGCCGTCTTCGCTGCCGTTTTGCGACAGCGACACCGCCACCAGCTTGCCCGTGGGCGACGGCACGAACCAGTCGATGGCCGTGCTGCCCTTGGCGTTGAGCGTGTTCGGGTCCAGCACGACGCGGACCTTGGCGGGGTCGGCGTCCTGGCCCAGCACGGCCAGCATGGGCTGCTGCTTCGGCGGCTGGTTGTACATGGCGAACAACTGGCCCGGCGTGGCATGCAGCGCGTAGAAGGCGCTGGAGCTGGCCGTGGCCTGCTTCATCAACCAGTCGAACATCGGCTTGCGCGCCGGCAGCTTGTCGACATAGCCGCGGGTGCGCCGGTCCTGCGCGGCGCTCCACTGCTTGACCTTGGCGTCGCCGGTCTTCTCCAGCCAGCGGTAGGGGTCGCCAACGGTGACGTCGCCGTAGGTGTCGGCGACCGTTTTCACCGCGGTCGGCGGCGCGCCCTTGTCGGCGGCCTGCGCCAGCAGCGCAGCGCAACCGAGGGCCAGGGCGGCAAGCCAGGATGGGTTCGTCATCGGTTCTCCCTTGAATGCGCATCCAGGGTACGCCGTCCAAGCCGGTGAGGCACCGGTGTTTGTCAGGCCCCGCGAGCGCGCCGGCTGAACAGCATCGGCAAGGCCAGCAGATAGACCGCCGCCGCCACGATCCAGACGCAACCCGCCCAGGACGCCTGCGTGGCCGCGAACCCGGCGGTGACGACCAGCGGCCCAGCCACGCCGATCAGGCTGGCGATGCTGGCCAGCGTGCCTTGCAGCTCGCCCTGGTGTTGCTCGTCCACCTGCCGCGCGAGCACGGCCTGCAGCGCGGGCAGGGCCAGCCCGCCGAGGGCGAACAGGGGCAGCAGCGCAAACGGCATCCACGCCGCCGCGGCCACGCCCATGCCCACGAAACCGAGCCCGTCCGCAGCCATGCCGGCCAGCAGCGCACGGCGCTCGCCGAGCTTGGACACCATCGGGCCGGTGACGAAAGCCTGCGAGATCGCATGCAGGCCGCCGTAGCAGGCCAGCGACAGCCCCGCCACCCAGGCCGTCCAGCCGTAGCGGTCCTGGCCGTACAGGATCCACAGCGAACCGGGCACCTGCGACACCAGCGCGATCACCGCGAACACGCCCACCAGCGGCAGCAGCGGCGGCCGGCCCTGCAGGCGATGCAGCGCCGAGAAGGCATTGAACTTGGCAAGATCCAGCCGGGCCGTGCGGTTCTGGTTGGATTCGGGCAGCGCGAACCAGGCCAGGGCCAGGTTCAGCGCGTTCATGGCGGCCGCGGCGACGAAGGGCGCGCGCAGCGTCCACTCGCCCAGCGCCCCACCGATCAGCGGCCCGACGACGAAGCCCAGGCCCATGGCGGCGCCCATCTGGCCGTAGCGCTTGGCGCGGTCGGCCTCGGGCGTCACGTCGGTGATGTAAGCCGTGCCGACCGCCATGCTGGCGCCGGTGATGCCGGACAGCACGCGCCCGACGTAGAGCCAGGCCAGGTTGGGTGCCAGCGCCATCAGCACATAGTCGGCCGCGGCACCGGCCAGCGAGGCCAGCAGCACCGGCCGGCGGCCGAAACGGTCGCTCAAGGCGCCCAGCACCGGCGAAAACAGGAACTGCATCGCCGCGTACACGGCCAGCAGGCCGCCGTAATGAAGGCTGGTGGCCTCGGCACCGGCCAGCTCGCGCAGCAGGCCGGGCAGGATGGGGAACACCAGGCTCATGCCCACGGCGTCCAACCACAGCGTCATCAGGATGACGGTCAAAGCTCGATTCACGGAAGTCTCTCTATCGTTGATAGAGAGCATTGTGCCTGAACCTCTCTATCATTGCTAGAGATGAACGCCGAACGCCCTGCCCGACTGAATCGCGACGATGTGCTGCGCGCCGCTCTCGACCTGCTGAACGAGGTCGGCATCGACGCCTTGAGCACCCGCAAGCTGGCGGAGCGCCTGGGCGTGCAGTCGCCCACGCTGTACTGGCACTTCAAGAGCAAGGCGGCGCTGCTGGACGCGATGTCGTCGGCCGTGCTGCTGGAAAGCCGCGCCATCGCCACCCCGGGGCCGGACGAGCCCTGGCAGGACTGGCTGATGGCTGACGGCCGCAGCTTTCGCCGCGCGCTGCTGGCCTACCGCGACGGTGCCCGCCTGCATGCCGGCACGCGGCCGGGCGAGGCGCAGCGCGGGTCCATCGAGGCCCGCCTGGGCCAGCTGTGCGCGGCCGGCTTCGAGCCGGGCCCGGCCACGCTGCTGATGATGTCGGTCGGCCGCTTCGTCGTGGGCTGGGTGCTGGAGGAGCAGTCCGCACAGGCGTTCGACGCACCGCCGTCATCCACGCTGCAAGGGCCGGACGCCGAGCAATACCCGCTGCTGGCGGCTGGCTGGGCGGCGACGGTGGGCGGCGATGCCGACGCCGTGTTCGAAAGCGCTTTGCGGCTGCTGATCGACGGCGCTAGGCCTGGGGCCGCGTCGCGACAAACAGGCTGACGAGGCACAGCGCCATGCCGCCCACGGCCAGCGGCGTCGCCTGCCAGCCTTCCAGCACGGCCGACACGATCAGCGCGATGACCGGCACCAGCACGCCGATCAACGCCGCCTGCGCCGGGCCACGGCGCTCGGCGAGCTTGTAGTACAGCGTGAAGGCGATGACCGAGCCGAAGGCGGCCAGGTAGACCAGGCTGCCGACATAGGTCCAGGCCCCGTCGAAGGGCAGGCCGTGGCCCAGCGCCAACGACATCCCCAGCAGGAAGGCCGCGCCATAGCCCATGCTCCAGGCCAGCACCGGGATCAGCGGCAGGCCACGGCGCGTCAGCACCATCGTGAAGAAACCGCCGATGCAGGCCACCACCACCGCGAAAAAGCTCAGGCCCAGGCCGAGCGCCGCGTTGGGCCTCGCGCCGGAAGAAGCGAGCTCGGGCCAGAAGATCAGCGCCACGCCCAGCACCGCGCCACTGCTGGCCACCAGAAAGCGCCGGCTCACCGGCTGGCGCCACAGCAGCCAAGCGACGAGGGCGTTCATGAACACCATCAGACAGAACAGCACGGCCACCAAGCCGCTGGGCACGAAGCGCTCGGCCTCGTAGATGGACCAGTAGTTGCCGGCGTACTGGATGACGCCGGTGCCCAGCATGTAGCCGTGGGCATAGCGCGGCAGCTTCAGCGACGTGCCCTGCCAAAGCGCCAGGCCCGCCAGCATCAACGCCGACAGCGCGAAGCGCCAGCCCACCGACGTCAGCGCCGGCACCGTGCTGTTGAGCTGGTAGAGGATGACGTGCCAGGTGCTGGCCCAGATCGCCACCGGGGCCAGGAAGAGGAACCAGGTGGGCAGGCGGCCGGAGGTGTCTCCCGCCATCAGGCCGCGCGCTTGAAGCTCGCCAGCAGCAGGCCGGCCGCGACGAACAGCGAGCCGAACACGCGGTTCAGCGCCTTGATGTGGCTCTCGCTCTTCAGCGCCGCCAGCACGCGAGCGGCCAGCACCGTGTAGCCGGCCATGACGACGAGGTCCGTGAAGGCCAGCGTGCAGCCGATGACGAGGTACTGCGGGCCGAGCGGCGCGTGCAGGTCCAGGAACTGCGGCACCACGGCCAGCAGGAAGACCGTGCCCTTGGGGTTGACGGCGTTGATGCCCCAGCCGCGCAGCACGAGCTGGCGGCGCGTGACCTCGAGGGCACCGTCGTCGGCCGCCACCAGCGGCTTGGCTGGCGCGCGCCACTGCTGCACGCCGAGGTAGACCAGGTAGGCCACGCCCGCCCACTTCACGAGCGCGAAGCCCAGGGACGACGCCGCGATCAGCGCGCCCAGGCCGGCGCTGACGAGCACGACCTGGGTCAGGATGCCCAGGATGAGGCCGAAGGTCATGAAGTAGCCGCGCTTGAAGCCATGGCTCAGGCCCGCGCTCATCGCCGCCACCGCACCCGCGCCAGGAGACAGGCTGATGGCCCAGGACGCCGCGAAAAAGGCCAACCACAACGAGAAGTCCACGACCGGCTCCTTGAATAACTGCTGAGCCGGCGAGTCTGCCACGCGGCAAGCCAGTTGGTGCCAGAGCGACTCGCTGCGCTCGGGCGGCCTGGCACCCAAAACATAAGATCTCCCGATGCTCAAGGCCCTTTTCGCGCTGCCACGCGGTGTCTGGCTGATGGGTCTCATCAGCCTCGTCAACGACAGCGCCAGCGAGCTGGTCTATCCCCTCGTGCCGCTTTACCTGAGCGGTGTGCTGATGGCCGGCCCGCGGGTGCTCGGCCTCATCGAAGGCATTGCCGAAGCCCTGGCCAGCCTGCTCAAGCTATGGGCCGGCGTCATGGCCGACCGCAGCGGGCGCAGCAAGCCTTGGGTGGTGGCCGGCTACGGCCTGGCCGGGCTGGCGCGGCCCTTGATCGCCTTCGCCACCGGCTGGCCCATGCTGCTCGCGCTGCGCCTGACGGACCGCGTCGCCAAGGCCGTGCGCGCCGCGCCGCGCGATGCGCTGCTGGCCGCCAGCATCACGCCAACCCAGCGCGGCCTGGCCTTCGGCCTGCACCGGGCCATGGACAACAGCGGCGCCGTCATCGGCCCGCTGCTGGCCTGGGCCCTGCTGAGCGCGGGCGTGCCGCTGCAGCAGGTCTTCCTGTGGGCCCTGCTGCCCGGCCTGGCCTGCCTGGCGCTGACCAGTGCGCTGCGCGACGCCCCGCCTCCCGCCGCGCCCCCGGCCGCCTTCTCGTGGACGCTGGCCGGCCTGCCCCAGCCGCTGCGCCGCTACCTCATCGTCGTGGCCCTGTTCACGCTGGGCAACTCCAGCAACATGTTCCTGCTGCTCAGAGCCAAGGAACTGGGCGTGGCCGAGGCCCAGGTGCCGCTGCTGTGGGCGGCGGTGTCGGGCGTGGCGGCGCTGTTCGCCGTGCCGCTGGGCGGGCTGTCGGACCGCGTCGGCCGCGTGCGCCTGCTGGTGGCCGGCTACGTGGCCTATGCGCTTTTCTACGTCGGCATGGGCTGGTTCGCGGCGCCGGGCTGGCGCCTGTATGCCCTCTTCGGCCTGTACGGGGTTTTCATGGCGGCCACCGAGGGCGTCGAACGCGCGTTGGTGGCCGACCTCGCGCCGCCGGCCCAGCGCGGCACGGCCTTCGGCTGGCTGAACCTGACGATGGGCGCGATGCTGCTGCCGGCCTCGCTGCTGTTCGGCTGGCTGTGGGAGGGCATGTCGACGACGCTGGCCTTCGGGTTCTCGGCGGGGTGCGCGCTGGCGGCGGCCCTGCTGCTCAAGCTCTGGGTCAGGCCGCCAGAATCGCGCCCATGAATCGACAGCCTTCCGTCCAGCGAGAAATCGTCAGCACGCGCCGCTGGCTGCAGTCCCACCGCTGGCTGCGCCTGCACGTCGGCTTGATCGCGCTGTGCTGCCTGGCCTGCCTGTGGCTCAGCGGCGCGCTGCTGCACAAGATCGGCGTGGACACGCTGTCGCTGCGCTTCGGGCTCAGCCTGGCCATCAGCTACGGCGCCTATCTGCTGTTGCTGCGACTGTGGGCGACCTATCTGCTGAGCCGGGAGGACGGCGATGCTGGCGACGTGCTGGACATCGCCGCCGACATCGCGGATGCGGGCGGTGGCATCGGAGACGCCGCGGGCTCGGTCCTCGACGCAGCATCCGGCCTGGACGAAGGGGCGCTCGTCTTGCTGCCCATCGCCGCCCTCGTCGGCATGGCGCTCGCGCTGGCCGCCCTGCTGGGCGCGGGCGTGAGCCTGCTGTTCGGTGTGGAGGTGCTGATGGCGGTGTCCGTCGAGGTCGCCCTGGCCGCCTTTGCCGCGGGCCTGGCCTGGCGGCACCAGCGCCAGTTCGAGCGTGGTGGCTGGCTGAGCTGCGCGCTGCAGCACACCTGGGTCGGCGCGCTGGCCTTCATGCTGGCCGGCATGGGCCTGGGCGCAGCACTCGACCACTGGATGCCCGAGGCCGAGTCCCTGCCGCACGCTGTCAAGATCTGGCGCTCGCACTGACGACAATGGCCTCATGGCCACCAGCAAAAGCATCTACACCTGTACCGAGTGCGGCGGCACCAACGCCAAATGGCTGGGCAAATGCCCCCACTGCGGCTCCTGGAACACGCTGACCGAAGGCACCGCCGAACCCGCGGGCGGCGCCAAGAACCGCTACCAGTCGCTGGCCAAGAGCCAGCCCGTCGCGACGCTGTCCGAGATCGAGGCCAGCGACTTCGAACGCACCCCCACCGGCCAGGAGGAGCTGGACCGCGTGCTGGGCGGCGGCATCGTGGCCGGTGGCGTCGTGCTGATCGGTGGCGACCCGGGCATCGGTAAATCGACGCTGCTGCTGCAGGCGGTCGAGTCGTTGAGCCAGACGCCGGTGACGGGCCGCCCCGGAGCCGGCGACACCCCCTCGGGGGGCCAACAGTTCCTCAAGGTGCTCTACGTGACCGGCGAGGAAAGCGGCGCCCAGGTCGCGATGCGATCGCGCCGCCTCGGGCTCTCGGGCACCAAGGTGCGCGTGCTGGCCGAGATCAGCCTGGAGCGCATCCTGGCCACCATCGACGTCGAGGAGCCGGACTTCTGCGTCATCGACTCCATCCAGACGCTGTACTCCGAGCAGCTCTCGTCGGCGCCCGGCTCCGTCGCGCAGGTGCGCGAATGCGCGGCCCAGCTCACGCGCACGGCCAAGGCGCGCGGCTGCGCCATCGTGTTGGTGGGCCACGTCACGAAGGAAGGCGCGTTGGCCGGGCCGCGCGTGCTGGAGCACATCGTCGACACGGTGCTGTATTTCGAGGGCGACACGCACAGCAGCTTCCGCCTGGTGCGCGCCATCAAGAATCGCTTCGGCGCGGTCAACGAGATCGGCGTGTTCGCGATGACGGAGAAGGGCCTCAAGGGCGTGGCCAACCCGAGCGCGATCTTCCTGTCCACGCACGCCGAGCCGGTGCCGGGCAGCTGCGTGCTCGTCACGCTGGAAGGCACGCGGCCGCTGCTGGTGGAGCTGCAGGCGCTGGTGGACAGCGGCGGCGTGAGCCCGCGGCGGTTGAGCGTGGGCCTGGACCGTGACCGGCTGGCCATGCTGCTGGCCGTGCTGCACCGCCACGCCGGCGTGGCGACGGGCGACCAGGACGTGTTCGTCAACGCGGTGGGCGGCGTGCGTATCAGCGAGCCGGCGGCCGACCTGGCGGTGCTGCTTGCCATCCAGAGCTCACTGCGGGGCAAGGCGCTGCCGCGGGGCTTCATCGCCTTTGGCGAAGTGGGCCTGGCGGGCGAGGTGCGCCCCGCGCCGCGCGGCCAGGAGCGGTTGAAGGAGGCGGCCAAGCTGGGCTTCAGCGTGGCGGTGGTACCCAAGGCCAATGCACCGAAGAAGCCCATCGAGGGGCTGACCATCCACGCCGTCGAGCGTGTCGAACAAGCCATCGAGGTGCTGCGCGGCCTCGTCTGAAATTTGGGCGAGCCGAAGCTTGGGCTTCAAAGAGCTGGACCTGGCCGTGCCGGGCGACGAGGCCGGCTCGGCAGGCGGGTGCGCGTGGAGGCCGGCCTTGGGGGGCCGCGGGATTGCCTTTGTTTTATCCCTGCCAAAGTCTGCTTAGGATCAGGGCCTCGCACCGGAGGAACCCTTCATGTCCGATCCCGCCGACCTCAGGCAGCACATCCGCACCGACTTTCTCGCCGCTCAGCATGACGCCGAATCCCTGCCGGGCTGGGTGTTCAAGCCGGTGCATTTCAGCCAGGGTCCGGCCGGCCTGGTGCTGAACATGAGCGACGGCGGCCTGCAGGTGCTGACCAGCGCGGCCGAACCGCTGACCGAGTCGAAGTACGAGGTCGTGCTGCTGCTCGGGCGCTCCGACGTGGACAGCGATGAGGAACAGGTGTCGTGGTTCAACGGTGTCGTCGAACGCAAATGGTCGCGGCCGGTGCCGCGCATGGGCATCCTGCACGGCATGTGCTTCACGGCGCGCAACTCCACGGCCGAGCAGTTCCTGGTCGGGCACAACGGGGCGCTGGAGTCCGGCCAATGGGTGCGCTGCGTGCTGCTCAAGGTACCCAGCTAGCCTGACATGGACCACTGCGGCCGCCTGCTCGACCACGTGCACCTGCGCGTGAGCGACTTGGCGGCCAGCCGGCGCTTCTACCGCGCCGCGCTGGAGGCCATCGGCCGGCTCGATGCCTTTGGTGAAGCGGCGGGCTGCTTCTACGCCGACGAGTTCTACGTCGACACGGCCGAGGGCCGCGTCTCCCACGTGCACCTGGCCTTCCAGGCCCGCAGCGAGGCCGAGGTGCAACGCTTTCACGCGATGACGCTGGCCGCCGGCGGCCGCAACCATGGCGAGCCGGGGCCGCGCCACTACCACCCGGGCTACTACGCCGCCTTCGTGCTGGACCCGGACGGCAACAACATCGAGGCCGTCTATCACGGGCCGACGACGCGCTCGGCCGACAGCGTCGAGATCACCCGCCTGCCGCCGGGCTGAGGCCATGGCAGGATGCGCGCCATGAGCGCACTGCCCGCCCCACCCTACTACGCCGTCATCTTCACCAGCCAGCGCACGCCGGGCGACGGCGGCTATGGCGACATGGCCGACCACATGGTGGCACTGGCCGCCGAGCAGCCGGGCTATCTGGGTGTGGAGAGCGCCCGCGGCGAGGACGGCCTCGGCATCACGGTGTCCTACTGGCGCAGCCCCGAGGACATCGCCGCCTGGCGCCGCAACGCCGAGCACAAGATCGCCCGCGACACCGGCCGCAGCGACTGGTACCAGCACTACACCTTGCGCGTCGCCAAGGTCGAGCGGGCCTATGCCTGGGAACGCGCCGACGGCGCGAAGGACCCGCAGGCATGAATCCCTGGATCGGCGTTGGTTTGGCACTCGCGGCCCTGGTGCTGGGAGGCGCCCTGCTCGGCTGGCAGGGCGCCATCTTCGCGACGACGGGCATCGTCTTCTGGCTGCTGCTGCAGATCTCGCGGCTGATGCGGGTCATGAGGGTGGCAGGCGCGGCGCCGCTGGGCTCGGTCGGCAACGCGGTGATGCTGAACAGCAAGCTGCACGCCGGCATGAAGCTGGTCGACCTGATCGGGCTGGCCGGCAGCCTCGGCGTGAAGCAGGCGCCCGAGACCTTTGTCTGGCGCGACGCCGGCGGCGACACGGTCGAGGTGGTGCTGAAGAAAGGCAAGCTCGTCGAGTGGCGGCTGATCCGCGCGGACGATGCTGCTGGCTCTTCGTAAAATCGCCGGTTTTCACCCGCACGCATTGGAGTAACGATGGTTCCCGCCCCCCTGCACGACCGCGACGGCAAGATCTGGATGGACGGCGAACTCGTCGACTGGCGCGACGCCAAGATCCACGTGCTGACCCACACCCTGCACTACGGCTGCGGCGCCTTCGAAGGCGTGCGCGCCTATGACACGGTCAACGGCACGGCCATCTTCCGGCTGCAGGAGCACACGCAGCGCCTGTTCAACAGCGGCAAGATCCTGCGCATGAAGATCCCCTTCTCGCAGGAGCAGGTCAACGAGGCGCAACGCGCCGTCGTCAAGGCCAACGGCCTGAAGAGCGCCTACATCCGCCCGCTGATCTGGATCGGCTCCGAGAAGCTGGGCGTCAGCCCCAAGGGCAACCAGGTGCACCTGATGGTGGCCGCGTGGAGCTGGGGCGCCTACCTGGGCGAGGACGGCCTGAAGCGCGGCATCCGCGTGAAGACCAGTTCCTACACCCGCCACCACGTCAACATCACGATGACGCAGGCCAAGACGGTGTCCAACTACACCAACTCCATCCTGGCCAACATGGAAGCCACCGACGACGGCTACGACGAGGCGCTGCTGCTGGACGCCTCGGGCTTCGTGTCTGAGGGCGCAGGCGAGAACCTCTTCGTCATCAAGGGCGGCGTCGTCTACACGCCCGATCTGTCGGCCGGCGCGCTGAACGGCATCACCCGCAACACCATCTTCTCGATCTGCCAGGACCTGGGCCTGAAGCTGGTCGAGAAGCGCATCACCCGCGACGAGGTCTATATCTGCGACGAGGCCTTCTTCACCGGCACCGCCGCTGAAGTGACGCCTATCCGCGAGCTGGACCGCATCGAGATCGGCTCGGGCTCGCGTGGCCCCATCACCGAGAAGATCCAATCGGCCTTCTTCGACATCGTCAACGGCCGCAACCCCAAGTACGCCGAGTGGCTGACTGCCGTCTGAGAGCAAAAACATGAGCACCACCCAAGCCCCCGCCGCTACCGTCGAAGTGACCGCCAAGGATTGCAACGACAACGGCACCGTCTTCTGCCCCAACCCCAAGATGGCGCTGTGGAGCACCCACCCGCGCGTATTCATCGACCTGACCCACGGCGGCCAAGGCCAGTGCCCCTACTGCGGCACGGCCTACAAGCTCAAGGCCGGCGAGGTGCTCTCGGGCGGCCACTGATGCGCCGCAACCCCGCCCAGCAGGCGGCCCTGCTGGCCTCGCCCGACGACACCGAGGCCCAGTTCTACGAGGCCTTGCAGCACGCCGACCTGGACCATCTGATGGCCCTGTGGGCGGATGACGAGGAGATCGCCTGCGTGCACCCGGGCGGCCCGCGCATCGTCGGCACGGTGGCCATCCGCGCCGCCTTCGAGGCCGTGTTCCAGCGCGGCGCCGTCAACGTCCACCCCGAGCGCGTGCGTCGCCTGCACAGCGGAGACTGCGCCATCCACCACGTGCTGGAGCGCGTGCAACTGCACGCCCAGGACAAGGCGACCGCGCCGACGGCCTGGGTCATCGCGACCAACGTCTATCTGAAAACGGCGCTGGGCTGGCGCCTGGTGCTGCACCACGCCAGCCCCGGCAGCGCGGGCGACGTCCAGGAGCTCGTGGCAGACGCCGGCATCCTTCACTAGGAGTTCGGCGCATGCAGTACCGCGCCCCCCGCTGGCTGCCCGGCGGCCATGCCCAGACCATCTGGCCCGCGCTCTTCAGTCGCCAGCACGACGGCCCGCCGCCCAGCTGGACGCGCGAGCGCTGGGACACGCCGGACGGCGATTTCATCGACGTCGACTTCCTGGCCGATGCCCCGCCTGGTGCGCCGATGTTCGTGCTCTTCCATGGCCTGGAGGGCGACCGCACCAGCCACTCCAGCGTCGCCTTTGCGAGCGCCGCCCGTGCGCGCGGCTGGGCGATGGCCCTGCCCAACTTCCGGGGTTGTTCCGGCGAGCTGAACCGCGGCCCGCGGGCCTACCACTCGGGCGACTTTGAGGAGGTCGGCTGGATCCTGCAGCGCCTGCGCGAACGCCACGGCCGGCCGTTGATCGTGGCTGGCGTGTCCCTGGGCGGCAACGCGCTGATGCGCTGGGCCGAAGAGGCCGGCACGACCGCCGCCCACACGGCCCGCGCCGTCTGCTCCATCTGCTCGCCCATCGACCTCGCCGCCGCGGGTGCGGCCATCGACCGCGGTTTCAACAGGCAGGTCTACGCGCGCCGCTTCCTGCGCACCATGATCCCCAAGGCGCTGCGCAAGCTGCAGCAGCACCCGGGCCTGTTCGACGGCGAGCGCCTGAAGCGCGCGACGACCATCTACGAGTTCGACAACCTCTTCACCGCGCCGCTGCACGGCTTCAGGAACACCGAGGACTACTGGGCCCGCGCCGCGGCCAAGCCGCACCTGCACCGCATCCGCATCCCGGCTCTGGTGCTCAACGCGCGCAACGACCCCTTCGTGCCCGGCAACAGCCTGCCGCACGCCGCTGAAGTGGGCGCCCATGTGACACTCTGGCAGCCCGGCCATGGCGGCCACGTCGGCTTCCCCGCCGGCCGCCTGCCGGGCCATCTGCTGACCATGCCCGAGCAGGTTTGCGACTGGCTCGACAAGCAACGCTGAAGGAGGTCGCCCGTGGACCCCATCGTCGAAGCGGCCCTGAAGAAGTGGCCCAACGTGCCGCACTGCTACGGCTGGCTGGCGCTGGATGCGCGCGGCGACTGGTACATGCGCGATGAGCGCATCCAGCATGCCGGCCCCTTCCCGACGGTCAAGGGCAGCCGCATCAACCACGACAAGCTGCGCGCCTTCATCGAGCGCAACTACGCGGCCGACGCGGCCGGCTGCTGGTTCTTCCAGAACGGCCCGCAGCGCGTCTACGTGGAGCTGGAATGCACGCCCTGGGTGTGGCGGCTACAGCCCGACGGCCGCGTGCTGAGCCACACCGGCAACGAGGCCGCCGTGCAGTCAAGCTGGCTGGACGAGGCCGGGCACCTCTACCTTCTCACCGACCTCGGGCTGGGCCTGGTGCACACCGCCGACATGGGCCTGGCGGCCGACGCCGTCGAGCAGGGCCGCTGGGTGCCCCAGGAGTTGATGTCCGGCGAACTGCCGCAGCGCTTCGGGTTTGTGCGCCGCCCCGTCATGGCGATTGCGACCAGCGTGTGACAACACGAATTAGGGGGCGTTCCCGAGCTAGGGATGGCTGACGCGACCGGGCGCGCCTCATGATGATCGGACGCGAGCAAGGCTTGACCCCCAAGCCGCCCGCCAATCCTGGAGGAGCCCATGCGGCTGATCAGTCTTCGTCGCATCGCAGCCTGCGCGCTGCTCTGTTGGGTGGGCGCAGCGTCGGCCGCCACCGTCAACGTCACGGCATCCAGCAGTCATCTCACGGTCGGCTCCACGGTCACGTTGAGCTTTGCCGTCGCCGGCCTGCACCAGGGCGGCACGGGCTCGCTCGCGGGCTTCGATCTGGACCTGCACTACGACGCCAGCCTGCTGCAATTCCAGAGCGCCAGCTTCGTGGACGCCGGCAGCGGCAGCAACATGCTCGACCTGCCCGAGCCGGCAAGCCTCGGTTTTTTCGGTGATGCGACCGCGGCTGCCGGCATCGTCGACGCCTTCGGCCTGTCGGGCAACTCGTCGGCCGTGCTGGACGCGCAGCAGGCGAACGCCTTCGACTTCCTGACCCTCAGTTTCATCGCACTGCAGGCCAGCACCGGCACCGACCTCGTCGTCGACCTGGCAGACCCGTCGTTGCTTTTCCTGGACGGTGCCGGCCAGCCCATCGGCATGAACTTCATCAACGCGCGGGCACAACTCGTCATCGATGCGCAGGGCGGCGGCGGCAACACGCTGCCCGAGCCCGCTGCGCCCGCCTTGGCCCTGGCCGCACTGGCCGGCGCCGGCTGGGTGCGGCGCCGCACTGCCAGCGCAGGCCGTGCTGCCCTGGCGCTCAGCCTGGCCCTGGCCGCGCCCCTGGCCAGCCACGCGCAGACCAAGGCGGAAGCCAAGGCCGACCCCACCCCCATCGACGTGCGCGTCATCGAGGTGGCGGGCAGCCGCGCCAAGGTTCGTGCCGACGATGGCCGCGAGTACTGGGTGACTGTCGGCCAGGCGCTGACGGCAGACAAGGTCGGCCAGCGCCTGCGCGGCCAGGCCCTGCCGCGCGGTGACGCCATCAAAGTGAACGCGCCGACCTTCTCGGCGAACTGATCCCCTCCACAGGAGACACCCCCATGAAGCCTAGCCTGCAGGCGCTCGCCGCCTCGCTGCTGGGGGCTTGCGTCTGCGCAAGCCACGCCCAGACCTCGTCGCCCTTCCCGCCCCCCAGCGAGGACATGGGCAAGTATGTGAAGAACAGCGGTGGTGGCCTGGACACGGGCTGCACCTACCGTGGCGGCGGCCCGCTGATCGTGCAGATCAAGCTGCCGGCGCCCGTCAACGACACCATGCTCGACGCCGATGGCCGCATCCAGTCGGGCAAGCTTGCCAAGCTGGTTGCCGACAAGGTCGTCGGGCAGCGGGTCAAGGTCTCTTTCCCGGTCTACGACATCGACGACAAGGCCGTCACCGACGGCACCTACCAACCCGAGGTGGACCGCCTGTCCTGGAACGGCGAGTTCATCCAGACCCTCTCAGGCTTCAACAACACCTGGGTGAACGACAGCTTCGAGGTCGACATCTCCAAGGTCAAGTTCGCCGGCCGGCAGGTCGCCCAGAACGCGGTCAACGAGTTCAAGGTCGACATCGACACGGCCAACGTCAACGACGAGTACTGGTGCATGAGCATCGACTGGGTGGGCGTCGAGTTCGAGGCGGCCTATCCCTTCGTGCTGGCCCACGGCATCGCGGCCAACCGCGATACCTGGCTGGCCGCCACCGCCCCGGGCGTCATCGCCGAGATGGACAAGTCCGGCGTCGTCTACGACCGCTTCTCCACGGCCAACCCGAACGGCGCCGTGGCCGCCAACGCCATCGACCTCAAGGGCCAGATCCAGGGCTTCCTGGACCCCTACAAGGCCAAGAAGGTCAACCTCATCGTGCACAGCAAGGGCGGCCTCGACAGCCAGGCCCTGGCCTCCATCAGCGCGCCGGCCTTCGACGTGCTGTCGCTGGGCACGCTGTCGACACCGCACCGCGGCTCGGTCGTGGCCGACCTGACGATGCTGCAGCGCGCCGTCGCCAGCTTCTACACCAACAACGGCACCGACCCCAACGGCTTCGCACAGAGCTTCGTCAGCAGCTCGGTCGCCGGCATGGCCAGCGGCTTCGGCGCCGGCCCCCAACCTCCCGGCCTGATCGACCTGACGACGACGGCGTCCAACAACGCCATCGCCGCGGGCATCCGAGGCAATGTCTCCAACACCTTCACCATCGGCGCCGACGCCGGCCCGATGTGCGCCAGCGCGCCCGCCAACAGCCAGATCGACCCGATGAACCCGATCAGCGGCGTGCCGCTGCTGGGCAGCTACACCTACAACGCGCTGCGCCTGGCCTACCAGTCCATCTGCAGCTATGCGTCCGCGGTGCAGCTCAACTTCGAGGTGCTGCCGAGCATCGACCCGAACCTGCCGCCAACCACCGTGCTGACCTATGCCACGGTCCTGGCACCGGCGCTCAACCCCAACGACGTCGTCGTGGGCTTCACCAGCGCCAACCCCGGTTGGGGCACGCCGCTGGGCAACAACGCCAGCACCAATCACTCCACGGTCAAGAACGCGGGCAATGTCCGCAAGATCCTGGACAAGGCAATCCCGCTGCGCTGAGGCCGACATGAGCAAGACTATCCGCCCCCATCGCATCCTCCGCGCCTTGCCCCTGGCCGTCGCGGCCCTCCTTGCCACGCTGCCAGCCGCCGTGCCGGCCCAGGTCACCCAGGGCCAGGCCGCCGTCGGCCTGCCGGTCACGCAGGCTGCCACCATCGTCAGCGGCCAGACCTCGGTCAGCTTCAGGCTGCCGGTGTCGGCGCTGGCCAGCATGCGCCTGCAAGTCACCGTGCCCGTACCCGGCGTCACGCTGACCGTGCTGAACCCGCAAGGCCAGACCGTCTTCGCACCCGGCGACGCCAGCGTCGGCTTCCTGGATGGCGCCGCGCTGTCGCCGCCCCTGCCGGGCGGCCAGTTCCTGACGCCTGACATCACCACGCCCGCCAACGGCGACTGGACGGTGCGCGCCGACTTTCCAGCCTCGCCGCACCCCACCGTGGCGCTGCTGACGACGTTCGCACAGTCCACGCTGCAGGTCGGCCTGGTGCTGAGCTCCAACGTCTACCGCGTCGGCAACCCGGTGCCGCTGGGCCTGCTGGTCATCAACAACGGCCAGCCGGTGGCGGGCCTGACGCCGAGCATCACCATCAGCAAGACCGGCACCGCGCCTGTCGTGCTGAACGCCCGCGACTCCGGCCAACCGGCCGACTACGACGGCAAGGCCGGCGACGGCATCTACAGCCAGGGCACGGTGTTCACCGATCCCGGCACCTACCAACTGCTGGGCGAAGTCAGCGTCCCGCAGCCCGGCGTCGTCGCGCAACGCAGCGCCCAGGCCGTGCTGGAGATCGTGCCCGCCAACTACCAGCTGGACAGCATCACCGGCACCATCGTCAACGGCAGCGGCGGC
This sequence comes from Roseateles sp. GW821-FHT02E12, assembly GCF_059421665.1. Lineage (NCBI taxonomy): Bacteria > Pseudomonadati > Pseudomonadota > Betaproteobacteria > Burkholderiales > Sphaerotilaceae > Roseateles > Roseateles sp. GW821-FHT02E12. Next base: position 1,582,726 of record NZ_JBWKVK010000001.1, on the reverse strand, counting down.
TGCGTGGCCAGCCTGAATGTGGACACGCTCGGCAATGCGAGCCTGGCGGGCACCTACGCCACCGCCGCCACGCTGAAGAGCCCCAGCGGCAAGACCCTCATCAAGCGCAGCAGCGCGGACATCGGTGCGCCCGGCAGCGTCAGCACCCGCATGACCTACAGCGCGGCCGAGATCCGCAGCCAGCTCGGCGAAGGCGGCGTGTTCAACGTCGACCCGCTGGACGTGCTCTCGTTCATCGCCGGCCAGCCCTGGCTGGAGCTGCGCAAGTCCTCGGCCTTCAGCTTCCCCAGCATCCCGCTGGCCCAGCTCTGCGCCGACCCGATTGAAATCAACAACGGCGCCACCGTCGCCAGCACGTTGCGCGGCCGCTTCATCGGCCAGCTCGACTTCACGCTGCCCATCCGCGTTACCGCGGCGGGCAGCTACCAGGTGTCGTTCAAGGTCATCGACAGCAAGGGCATCGAGGTCGGTCAGTTCGGCCTGACCCCCGCGTTCGCCGTCGGCACCAACAACGTCAAAGCCAGCGTGCTGGCCGACAAGCTGCAGGTCAGCGACGGCCCCTTCACCATCGAGTCGGTGCTCGTCGTGGGCAGCGGCAACCGCAGCGCCCAGGCCTCGCGCGTGCCGGTGGCCACCAGCGACTTCTCGCGCTGGCAGTTCTTCCCCACCATCACCGGCGACCTGAACGGCGACGGCGCGGTGGGTGCGGCCGACCGCGACATCGTCACCCAGTCGCGCGGCCAGGTGCCGCGTGTGCCGGGCGACCGCCGCGACCTCAACGGCGATGGCAAGATCGATCTCCTCGATGCTCGCGAGGTCGTCAACCGCCAATGCGCCGCAGGAAGCTGCCCCCGCAACTGAGTCCCGCTCAAGGCTTGGCCGTGCTCGCCGCGGCTGCCTCGTTCATGGCCGCGGCCGCCGTCGTGGCGCCGCCCGAGCCCGCGCTGCAGCAAGTGCAGCAGGCCTTGCCGGCGGGCGCTCGGGTCGACGTGGCCCTGGACGTTGGCGGCGATGGCAGCGGCCGCCTCGTCTTCAGCACGCTGCGCACCGATGCCGCGCTGGGCGCCATCGAGCTGCTCGACCCCCAGGGCCGCGCCGTCTGGCGCCGCACGCCCGCCGAGCTGGGCGCGGTCCCGCGCGCCCAGACCCCTCAGCCCGAGCTTGGCGATGCCATCCCCCTGCCGGAGGTGCTGCAGCCCAGGCCGGGCCGCTGGCAGCTGCGCCTGGAGCGCACAGGCCCGGTCGGATCGGCGGCCCGGCTGGCGTTGAGCTATCGCCTGCTGCCTCGCTACACGCTGGCCTTCTGGAGAGCGGGCGAGCATGCCGCCGCCGGCCAGCCGCTGCTGCTGACGCTCAGGCCCGCGGACATGGGCCGGCCGGTGCTGCAGCCCGCCTCGTTGGCGCTGCGCGTGCTGCCGTTGCAGCCAGGTGGTGTGGCCCTGGAACTGCAGGCGCGCCAGGACCTGACAGGCCCGACCGGTGCGCGCATCAGCACCGAGCCCGGTGCCTATTTCGCGCAATGGCGTCCACAGCTGCCGGGCGCCTACGAGATCCAGGCCACCTGGCAGCCCCCTGGCACCCCGGCGCCGCTGGTCGCCGTCCAGCGCGTGGACGTCGCCGCGGCCAACGGGCAGCTGCGCTTCACCGGCTTGAAAGCCGAAGGCCTGCCCGCCTGCGTGCGAGAACTGGTGCTGGGCTTCCAGGTGCAGCTGGACGCCACGCCCGCCGACGGGGCCGTGCACAGCCTGGCCGCACGCGTGGTCGGTGCCAGGCAAGCGCGGCAGGTCAGCGCCAGCGTGAAGCTGGAGGGTCGCAGCGGCGTGGTCGAACTGAGGCTCTCGCAAAGCACGCTGCAGGCACTGGGCTGGCCTGTACAGCGCATCGAATCGAGCCAGCTCACACGCTTCTCGCCCGACCTCAAGGTGCTGCTGACCGGCGATGCCGTGGAACTGGCCGCCCTGCTGCCGGCTGCCACGCTCTGCCCCTGAAACGCTGAAGCCGGAAACGACAAGGGCTGCCGAAGCAGCCCTTGCAGCACTCAAACGTCTGGACTTACTGGGCTGCCGAGGCCGCCGGAGCCGCCATCTTCGGCTCGTCGAACTTGGCGCCGCCGTTGTTGGCCATGTAGGCCACGGCACGCGAGATTTCGAAGTCGCTGAAATCGCCGCCGCCCTGCGGGCCCATGTTGCCCTTGCCCTTGAGTGCCGAATGCACCAGGGCGTCGAAGCCGCTCTTGATGCGCGGGCCCCAGGCCGCAGCGTCGCCGAGCTTGGGCGCGCCGGCGGCACCGGTGGCATGGCAGGCCGAGCACTGGGCCTGGAAGACCTGCTCGCCCGTCTTCATCGCAGCGGCGTCGTTCACGTCCTTGACCTCGACACGGCCAACCGGTGCGATACGAGCGGCGATGGCCTGGGCTTCAAAAGCGCCCGTGCCGGCGGCCGGCTTGGTGTCGGTGGTGACGTAGTTCGCCAGCATGATGATGACGATCACCGGCACCACGAAGGCAAACAACACGGCCCACGCAAGCTGCTTGGGGGTCTTGATCGGGCCGGTGTGGGCGTCGTCGTGGTCGTGGCTGGCGCTCATGGATTCCTCTTGTCGATCTCGGGACTGGTCATCTTGTTCATGCCGGACGCAGCGCGCGGCACGAAAAACCGGCGAATTATAGGCAGGCCCCGGCGCCCGCCCTGAGGTCGGGGACCCCGCTGCTAGAATGAGCGGCTTCGCGCCCGTAGCTCAATGGATAGAGTACTGCCCTCCGAAGGCAGGGGTTGTTGGTTCGATCCCAACCGGGCGCACCAGACGCTTCAAGCACTTGACTTCACGGTTAGGTGCTTTTTTGTTGGGCGGTACCGTAGAAGTACCGTGAACGCCCTCAAGAGCGCGCTCTGCGGCAGCCCACAGCGGCTCGCAAAAGCCGGGCACGCGATGCCTAGGGCACCAACCGCTTCAAGCCGGCCTTGCCCTCCTTCAAGGCAGCTTTGCGGAAGATGGACGGGTTCGCGAGCACGACTGCGTCCAGCATCGGGTCAGTCTGGTTGGGATCAATCTTGCGGCGAATGCGGTCATAGCTCAGGTACAGAAACCCGCGCTCTCGCTGATAGGCAAGGATTGAATCGACCAAGGGCTCTGTCTGGGCCGGCGCCGTGTCGGTTGCCGGCCGAACATCCTCTTGAGCGGTTGCTTCGGTCTCGATCTCTCGAATGCGCTCCACCAAGAGGTTCCACGGCAGCGCCCCCGGGACGGAGAAGTCGAAGTATTGAATCGGCTCAAGGCGCGGGTGCACCTTGCACGCCTCCAGCTTGAGCGGGATAGGGGTCTTGCCCTTTCCGAGTCCGTAGGCCCACTCGAACGTGACGTAGGCAGACTCGGTCGAGTCCTGACTGAGCGCGATGATGACCGCGATCGAGTCCGAGATTCCGCGCTCAATGGCTTCCCGCCACGCAGTGCCCGCGCGCAGCTGCCCTTGGTCTCGCCACAGCGAGATGCCGGCTTCGGCCAACTTGATCCCCAGAAGCTCAGCGAAGTGATGATCCTTCGTGGAGTAGCTGAGGAAGACGGTTGGCATGGCGATCTCCGCGGTACAGCGCGGCCACCATTGTCCAGCGAGCAAAGCATGTTGTCCGCCCGCCTGGCCCGCCCATGACCGCTGAAGCGATGGGCCTCCCTGGCCTCAGGGGGCCGAGCCTTGCAACAGGCCGTCCTTGAAGGCGACGAAGACGCCATTGGTCCAGCCGAACCCGTCCTGGGTCTCGTATTCGCCGCCGCCACCGGGGCGGTCTTCGGCGACGTCGTACTTCTCCAGCAGCCGGCCGGTGGCCAGGTAGACGCGATGCACGCTGGCGCACCAGCGCGTGGCAATCTCGCGGGCCAGGGCTGCGTGGCCGTAGCGCAGCAGGCCCTGGGAAGCCATCCATTGCAAGGGCGCCCAGCCGTTGGGCGCATCCCATTGCTGGCCTGTGTTGAGGGCTGTCGTCAGCAGGCCGTTGGCGCCGAGCAGATGCCGCTGCACCTGGGCGGCCATGGCGTCGGCCTGCGCCTGGGTGGCCAGGCCCAGGTAGAGCGGCACGAGGGCGGCGGCCGTCAGCGGGCGCGGATCGGCGGCCTGGCGCCAGTTGAGGTCGGCAAAGTGGCCGGCATCGGCGCGCCAGAAGCACGTCTGCAGCAACTGGCGGCGAGCCGCGGCGCGGGCCTCGAAGGCGCGGGCCGTGCCGGTGTCGCCGCTGCGCGCGGCGCCCAGCGCTATCGCCCCCTCCAGGCCGGCCAGCAGCGCGTTCAGGTCGACGGGCGCCAGCGCTGTCGTCTCGATCGTTGCGATGTCGGCCGGGTCAGCGCACCAGCGGCCGGAGAAGTCCCAGCCGCTTTCGGCGCCGGCGCGCAAGTCGCGCCAGACCTCGGTGGGCGTGCGACCCTTGGCTTCCTCCGCCGTCAACACGTCCTCGCGCCAGCTCTCCTCGCGCGGCGTGCAGCGGTCGTCCCAGTAGCGGTTCAGCAGCGCACCGTCGGCCGTGCGTACAACGCGGCGGTGGGCCTGGCCCGGTGCCAGCGTGGCCTCGCCGGCCATCCAGAAGGCGTGCTCGGTCTTCAAGGCCTGGAGATGGGCCGCGAAGCCGGCGGCGGGGTCGTCCGCATGCAGCAGCTCGACCATGCGGAAGAAGAACGGCGGCTGCGAGCGGCTCAGCATGTAGCTGCGGCTGCTGTTGGGGATGAAGCCGTGGGTTGCGATCAGGTGGGCGAAGTTGGCGAGCATGTGCTCGGCCAGGTCGCGCCGGCCATCGGCGACGAGGCCGAGCATCGTGAAGTAGCTGTCCCAGTAATACAGCTCGCGAAAGCGCCCGCCGGGCACCACGTAGGGGTGAGGCAGCGCCAGCAGGCTCTCGCCCTCCTGCGCCTGGGGGTGCGCGCGCACCAGCAGCGGCCACAGGGCCTGGATGTGTTCACGCAGCCCCAACCGAGGGCCGACCGAAGCGTCGTGGCCGGGCAGCACGAAGTGGGCGTGCACGAAGTCGACCAGCGAGAAGCCGGGCAGGCGGCGCTCGGCCTCGAAGCGCGCGCGGATCAGCGCGGGCGCCGTCTTGGGCCGCGCATCGACGAAGCTCTTGCCATCGCCAAAGACGCGCGTCATCTGCACGGCGATGAACAGCTCGCCGTACAGCTCGTGGGGCGTGGCCGCCGTGCCGTACTCGGCAGGTGCAATGGCGTGGATGGGCGCGGCGGCGAACAGGTCGCCGGGGCGCTGGGAAGAGGGAGTCATGACGCGAGATGCCGGCGCAGCCGGGTGAGCGAGATCGCCAGCGCCGCGACGGGCACCAGCAGCAGGCCGAAGGCGGTGGTGCCGTCGAAGGCGACGAAGAGGCGGCCGGTGACGAAGCTGCCCAGCGTGCCGCCCAGCGCCGAGAAGACGACGATGAGGCCGGTCATGGCCGCGTGCTGGCGCTGCGGCAGGGCGCTCAGCATGGCGGAGTTGATGGCCGGGTAGATGGGCGCGAGCAGCAGGCCGGTCAGCGGCAGCAGGTAGGCGGCGGGCGGGGCGTTGAGCCAGCCGACGTCACCCGTCAGCGGTTGAGCGCCGCGGGCCATCGGCAGCGCAACGAGGATCAGTGCCGCGATGCCGACCAAGCAGGCGATGACGACGGTGAACCAGCCCAGCCGCCCGATGACGGCCGCACTGGTCAGCCGGCCTAACGCCGTCGTCGCCGGCATGATGACGGCGAGCCCCACGCTCATGGCCGTGGGCAGGTGTAGCACCTCGTTGTTGAAGCTGGGCAGCCAGGTCGAGATGCCCTGCTCAATCAGCACGTAGAGGAAGGCCGACAGCAGGAAGACGACCACCAGCGCCAGCTTGAGCAGCGGCGCCATCGCCAGCAGGTCTTCACGCAGCGAGGTGTCGGGCGACTGGATGGGGCCTTCGTCCAGCGGACTGATGAGCAGCAGCACAAAGGCGCCCGCCGCCAGCGCGGCCAGCAGCGGGTAGACCTGCAACCAGCCTCGCCCTTCGGCGTGCGCGGCCTGGCTGAACAGCAGGAACCCGCCCAGCACGCCGACCATGAACAGGCCTTCGAGCAGGTTGGTAAAGCGCGCATGGCCGGCGCGGTCGTGCGTGACCAGGCCGATCATGGAATAGGCCGAGACCTTGACCAGCGCGAAGCCCGCACCCAGCGTGCAGAACAGCAGCTTGATGGCCCAGAAAGCCGACAGCACCGGCATGGCCAGGCAGGCCGCGCCGACGGCCGCGACAGCCAGCAGCATCGACCGTTTCAGGCCGAGGCGCGGCAGCAGCGAGGCGACGAGGAAGGACGTCAGCGCAATCGGCAAGTCCTTCCATGCGTCCAGCAGTGCGGCCTCGGCGCGTGGCACGCCGAGGGTCTGCACGACCAGCAGGTTGACCGCACCGACGCTGTTCAGCAGCGCGCCGAACAGCATGTAGGTCAGGATGATGGCGAGCCGGATGCGCAGGCCGCCGCTCGACAGGGGCACCGCCGGCAGGGATGTAGGTTGTGTCATGTCGAGAGGGGCTTTGAGTTCGGGCATCGCCATCTTGGCGCGTCAGAACTGGAAGCCGACGCTCAGCTCGTAGGCCCGGCCGAACAGCGGCCGCGCCAGGAACACGCCGTCCTGCCCCACGCCCTGGCCCGGCACGCGGAAGTTGCCTTCCGTCAGGCCGACCTTGTTGGTCAGGTTGGTGCCGGTCAGGCGCACCTCCAGGCCGTTGTCCATGGAGAACACGGCGCCCGCGTCGATGGTGCGATAGGCCGGCAGCTTGAGCGTGTTGGTCTGGTCGGCGAAGCGGTCACCGACATGGCTGAAGGTCGCGAAGGTACGCAGCTGGCCAAAGCCGGTTTGCGTCTGCCAGCTCGGCGTCAGGCGCGCCTGGAACTTCGGCGCGCGCTCCACGCGGTTGCCGGTGAACTGCTGGAAGTCCTTGTACTTGGCGTCCTGGAAGTTGCCGGTGGCGGCGACCTCGAAGCCATAGCCGGGGCGCAGCGCCAGCTCGAACTCGACGCCAGTGGCCTTGCTGTTGGGGCGCAGCACGACGTTGCCGGCGTTGGTGAACTGCTGGGTCTGCGAGTTGGTGAGCTTGTTGGCGTAGGCCGTCAAGAAGGCGCTGTACAGCTTGGTGGCGGTCTTCAGGCCGATCTCGTACTGCGTGATGTCCTCGACCGAGTCGCGGCTCTCGTTGGCGCCGCGGCCGCGCAGCACGTCGAAGTCGGGCAGGCGGTGGCCCTTGTTGACGCGCACGAAGGCGCTCAAGTCGCGGCTGAAGGCGTAGTTGGCGCCGCCGGTGAAGGAGCTGCGGCTGAGCTTGCTGTCGATCAGCGTGTTCGTGCCGTTGAAGTACGACAGGTTGTTGTTGTAGATCGTCGTCGGGTCGGCATCGAGGTCGCCGTTGCTGACGTTGGCGATGGTGCCCGTGATGCGCTGGGTTTCGCGGCGGGCGCCGAGGTCGATGCGCAGTTCCTTGCTCAGCTGCCACTCGTCGGCGACGAAGAAGGCGTGGGTGTTGCCGCTGTAGTTCGCGTCGAGGTTGAAGGAGAAAGGCGGCGAGACATAGCCGTTGCGCGAGGCCTTGACGCCGTTGTCCAGGGCCACGTCGATGAGGCGGGCGTGGGACTGCACCGTCATCAGCTGGGCCTGGCCCAGCGTCCAGACGTCGTGCGAGCTGTAGCCGGCCAGGTAGAGGCCGACGGTCAAGTTGTTGCCCGGCGCGATCTCGCGGGACAGGCGGGTTTCGTTGCTGGTCGAGCGCAGCGCCTTGTCCACGGCCCACATGCCGTTGACGATGACGGGCGTGCTGCCGGCGACCGTGCCACCACCGTTGGTGAAGGTGGCGGTGCCGGTCGTTGCGGCGCGGCCGGTGGCTGCGACGACGGCTGCATCGCCATTGGCGGCGGTGACCTGCGACGCGATGTAGCTGGACAGCGTCTGCGGGTTGGCGCCGGAGAACAGCGCGTAGGTCGGCGTGTCGCCTGTCGTGTGGCTGAGCTTGTTGGTCAGCGTCCAGTCGCCCAGCTTGGTGTCGAAGTTGGCGCCATAGGTCTGCACGTCGGCGCCGCGGCCGTCGGCCAGATCCTTGGTGACGGTGCTGCGCAGGATCTCGGGCTTGCCGTTGGGCAGGGTGCGGCCCGAGGCGCGGCCGGTTTCCAGCACGATGTTGCGCAGCTCGTTGCCGTAGAAATAGTCCTTGCTGGCGTCGAAGCCCGGGTAGCTGGACGCGCTCTTGCCGTCGGCCGAACCGACGACGGGGATGGCCGTGAAGAAGGCGTTGCGGTCGTGCAGCGCGCGGGCATAGAGCTGCAGGCTGCCGTTGTCGAGCTTGCGGCTCAGCACCACGCTGGCCTGGCCACCGTCGTCGGCGGGGAACTGCGTGTCGCGCACGCCCTGGCTCTGGCGCCAGAAGCCGCCGACCATGACGCTCCATTGGTCGCTCAGCTTGCCGGCGTAAACGCCGTCGACGCGCTTCAAGCTGCCGGTACCCGTCGTCACGCGCAGGCTGGCCTCGGGGTTGCGGCCGTCCTTCTGGATGAAGTTGACCGTCACGCCGGGCTGGCCGCTGCCGAAGATGGGGCTGGGGCCACCGCGCAGCACTTCCATGCGGTCGATGGTGTCGTCCAGGCGGAAGAGCTGCGAGTGCTCGAAGAAGCTCAGCGTGGGCAGGTGGTACAGCGGCGCGCCATTGAGCTGGAAGGTCGAGTAGGGGCCGTCGCCCGGCGTCGGGAAGCCCCGCACGCGGATGTTGGCGCCGGCCTGGCCGCCGGAGGTTTCGACGAACACACCGGGCACGGTCTTCAGGATGTCGGCCGTGCTGGTGGGCGCGGCCTGCTTGATCTGCTCTTCGGAAGCGGTCGTGATCGAGAAGCCGGCTTCGAGCTTGCGCACGCCTTCGCGGCGCGCCGTGCCAGTGACGACGACGGCTTCGAGCTCCTTCACTTCGGGGGACTTGTCGGCCGGCTTGGCGCCAGGGCTGGCCTCTTGGGCGAACGCGGCGCCGCACAGGGAGGCCGCGGCCAGGGCGATCAGCTGCAGGCGGAAGTTGCGCGAGAACGGGGCGCCGACGCGCGGCGTGGCATGGGGCTTGGGCATCTGTTGTCTCCGACGGTTGTTGTAGGTCCCGAAAGCCAGCGCGGCCGTCGCTACTTTCGATGGGTTGAACTTTGATGGCAAATGTTATCGATGTCATTTGGGTAAATACCGATGCAACAGGTGAGTGACATCGATGACATCGATTGCGGTTGAAATGACAGCGTTGGCGGGTGGCGGCGAGCGCGCTCAACAGGCGCGACGGGCGATGTCCGCCGCGCGGGGCATTGTTGAAGAGGCGGCAACCCGTCGCGAAGCGATGCGCCGGCGGTCATGCACAGGCGGCCATCTCCCGGCGCTGAATTAAGCTGCGGTCAGTTCCCCAGCCCTTCCTGGTTCCGCGAGCATGAGCGACAGCAAACCCGTCACGATGGAGCAGATCGCCGCTCTCGCCGGCGTCTCCACCATCACGGTCTCGCGCGCGCTGCGCGACAGCCCGTCGGTCACGCCCGCCACGCGCGAGCGCATCAAGACGCTGGCCGAGGCCGCCGGCTATCGCTTCAACCACCACGCCCGCAACCTGCGCCTGCGCCGCAGCCACATGGTGGCTGTCATGCTGGAAATGCAGCCCGATGCCGACCGGCCGATGACCGACGCCTACCCCCTGCAACTGCTGGGCGGCATCACGCAGGAGCTGACCTCGCGCGGCTACAGCGTGCTGCTGTCGGCCATGCAGAGCCCCGGCCAGGGCATGGCGGCATCAGCGGACGGCCTCATCCTGCTGGGCCAGGGCGCCAATGGTTCTGCCGTCAAGTCCGCGGCAGCGATGGGCCTGCCCATGGTGGTCTGGGGTGCCGAGCATGGCCGGGGCGCCGCCGTCGTCGTCGGCGGCGACAACGCCCACGGGGGCGCCTGTGCGGCCGAGCGCCTCATCGCCTTGGGCCGGCGCGAGCTGCTGTTCCTGGGCGACGTGCGCCACGCCGAGATCCGCGATCGCCAGCAGGGCTTCGTGAAGGCGTTGAAGGCATCCGACCTGAAGGCGCAGACGCTGACGCCCGCGGCCTTCACCTTCGGCGCAGGCTTCACGGCCGTGCAGGCGCATCTGGCCAAAGGTGGCAAGCTGCCCGACGGCCTGTTCGCCGCCAGCGATCTGCTGGCCATGGGCGCCGTGCGCGCCTTCACGGACGCGGGCCTGGCCGTGCCCGACAAGGTCTCCGTCATCGGCTACGACGACTCCCCCGCCGCGCAGAGCTTCGCACCGCCGCTGACCAGCGTGCGCCAGGACTGGCATCACGGCGGTGTGCTGCTCGCGCGCAAGGTGCTCGACCTGATCGGTGGCCAGGGCGCGGCCAGCGAGATCATGCCGACCGAGTTGGTGGTTCGCGGCACTTAAGGCCCTAGGCGCACCTTCAGCGGTCCCGCTCGGTGCTGAATTTCGTCAGGCTGCACCCGCTGCGCCGAAATCCTCAGCGAACGGCTTTCGTCAGGGTGTCAACGAATGCCACGCAGGCCTGACTCGCATCCGGCTGGCTGCGCCAGCGTTGCGCCAGCGCTCGCAGCGCCGAGCGCACCTCGCGGGGCATGGTGCCGTCCAGCGGGTCATCGGCCACGGCAGACAGGTGGTCGGCGTAGAGGCGGCGGGCATCGGTGTCGCAGTCCAGCAGTTCCATCACGGCGCTGGCCAGCGTCTGGAATTGCTCAGGCGACAGCTCGGGCGCCCCGCTGCCCTGCCCGCGCTGCGGCCACGCGGCCAGGCACAGGTACTCGATGGGGCCCAGGCTGCGCCGCTGCGCGCGCGGCTGGTGCGAGCCCCAGGCTGCGCGTGAACCGCTGGGCAGGCGCCCCTGGCTCAATGCCTCCGTCAATGTCTGCGCCACGGCAGCGCGCGCGGCGAATTCGCCCCGCAGGTTGACCTCCGCCAGCACGCGCAGGAACGCCGGGTAGAGCTGGTCGCCCAGGCCGACGCAGATGGTCTCCATCAGCGCCACGGCGCTCTCCTGCCGGGGGCCGAGGTCGAGGCAACCGCCGATCAGGGCCTGCGCGGCGTCGGCCCAGCGCGGCTGGGCCAGCAATTGGGGTTCAGCCTGCAATCAGGGCGCCGAGCACGCGGTCTGCGTGCTGCTGCACGGACAGGCCGCGCTGCTCCGCCGCCACGTCGGCCCGCAGCGTGGCGGCGCCGCCTGCACTCAGGCCATCCATCCACGCTGGGTCTCCGGCCCGCGCGGGCGCCGAGGGCGCGTCCAGCGGGCGCAGGGGTGTCGCTGAGAACAGCGAAGCGGAGGGTGGAAAGGGCGCGCCGATCATGGCTGTGGAGAAGAGGTTGAGATTGGAGAAGAGCTTATCGAAGGCGGGCGGCAAAGGCGACTACGGCTGCCCCTAATTCGGCAATCACAGGCCCCTTGACGCCGCAGGCTCAGCCGCCCTTGCAGCCGGAGAACGTCGCGCGGTCGGCGTTGAAGGATTCGAGGCGCCAGCCCTGCGGCGTCCACAGCGCCGTCATCGCATGCCCGGCGCTGACACGTGAATCGCCGCGGCGAGACAGCGGCGGCATGTCCAGGCGCGGGGTATCGGTGGCGCTCAGCAGCTTGCCGATATCGCTGCGGCCGTCGGTCGTCGGCACCGTGGCCAGGCAGGGTGCGGCGTTGCGGACGATGGACGCGGGCGCTTTCATGAGGTCGGGCCCTTCGATGAACTGGAGCTGCGGCAACGACAGGCGCTGCAACAGTTCGCCGTCGCGCCGCGACACGGCGTCGCGCAGCTGGCGCCAGAACTGCACGAAGGCGCCATCGCGGTCGACGCGGGACTCGCAGCCCTTGGCTTTGGGCGACAAGCTGGCCACAGCAGGCAGCGCCACGGTGCCGCAGCGTGCAGGGTTGAGGGCCAGTGTGTAGCCGTCGGTGCCGGTGCGCTTCACGATGGCGCGGTAGCGGGTGTTGCCTTCGACCTCGTCGGCCCATTCGAAACGCCAGGCGCCGTCGGGGGTGGCGCTGGGCGGCCCTTGCGTCTGCACGCCGCATTCATGCGTGCCGGACGTGGCGAAGATGCCCGCGCCCAGCGGCGTGCCGGCCGCGTCGTGGCTGACGTTGACGGTAAGCGCGTTGCTGGCGTGGCAGATGAGCTGCGTGGGCAGCGCGTCCTTCGTCACTTGCGCGTGGGCGCCGCCGGCGGCGAGCAGCGACACCAGCAGCAGGTCGCGCACGGCGGGCAGGGGAGGCATCGCGAAGGCCATCGGTTCGATCCAGGAAGCAGGCGGGCCAGTATCCCGGCCGCCGCTGCCGGTCATGTCACAAGAAGAAAGGTCACGGCGCGCGGCGCACGCCGACTGCGCTGGACAGGGAGCGGATGGACTCGGTCACGCCGTCCGGCTCGCCGGGGCCGTTGGACTGGTTGCCGCCGACGACCTTGACCCGGCCGTTCGACAACACCTCCTCGACGATGGCCACATGCCCCTGCGCAGGGTTGTTGCCGCGCGGGAAGACGATGACATCACCCGGCCGCACGTGGGCGGCGTCCTGGGGCACGGCCTGGCCCCAGTGCAGCCAGCTGCGCGCCGCGGCGCTGCCCGTGCCCTGCACGCCGGCGCGTTGCATGCTCCAGTTGACGAAGGAGGAGCACCAGGAGGTCTCGTCGTTGCTGGCCTTCAGCGTGGTGGCCTGGTGGTACTCGACGACGCGCGGGTTGTTGCGGCCGCCTCGGATCTCGTTCGTGCCGAGCTCGCCGCGGGCGATCTCCAGCCAGCGGGGGGCCTGGCCTTGCGCCGATGCGGCCGGTGCGGCGGGCGGGGCGGCAGCCGGTGCCGTGGCCAGCAGGCCCTGGCGCTGCAGTGCGGTCTCGACGGCGTTGGTGCGGCGCTGCTGGTCGGCGCGGATGACAGCCTGCACCTGCGCCTCGGTCGGCGTGCGGCCGAGCTGCTGGCGGGCGATGTTGACGAAGCCGCTGCCCGCCTGGCCCCCGTTGCTGAGATGAAAACGCTCACCGCTCGTGGCGTCGACATAGCTGTGCAGGCGCAGGTTGGTGATGTGCGCCGCGTCGATGGGTTGGCCGCGCAGCGTGGGGAGCTGGTTCAGGAAGCGCTGCGCCGCGCTGGGCGACTGGTTGTAGAGGTCGAGATAGGCAGAGGCCAGGCGTGCATCGCCCGGGTTCAGGCCGGCCTGGCGCGCGGCCGCCTCGTAGGCGGGCAGGCGGCCTTGCAGCGTCGCCAGCTGACGGCGGTCGGCATCGGCCGCGCTGGTGGCGGCGTGCTGATACGAGAACGAGCCGCGGTTGTGCGCGGCATTGCCCGGGTCGGTGTGGCCGCCGTAGGCCGCGGTGAAGCCGCCGTCCGGCCGGCGCGTGCCTTCCGCATTGCCGATGACGATGGCCGCGGGGGCGTTGGAGCCGAGCGCCGGATCGGTGAAATGGCGCAGGTCCAACGCGGCGGTGGTGGCGGTGCGCGCGGCCTGGGCCTCGTTCACGCGGCCGCGGTTCTGGTCTGCCAGCAGTTCGCCGCCCGCGCCGCGCTGCAGGTTGACGTCGGGCACGGCCCGGTCGAAGGCGTGTGCCAGCGCCGTCATCACGTAGTTGCCGATGGCCACCGCGGTGTCGTAGGCCGCCTTCTGGTACGCCGGGTTGAGCGTGTACAGCGGCAACACCTTGTCGATCGTGTCTTTCAGCCCGCTGGCCGCCGGCTGCGCCGGCGCCGCGCCGTGCTGAGGGAGGCGCAGTGAGTCGCCCACGTGGATGACGTCGGGGTTGTGCACCTGCGGGTTGGCGGCCAGCAGGGACTTCAGCGTCAGGCCATGGTCGGCGGCGATGTGCCGCAGGTCGTCGCCCGACCGCACCGTGTAGCGCGCGCCGGCGCCGGGTTCGGGCAGGTTCAGCCGCGTGCCAGGGTAGATGACGTCGGGGTTGCGAACCTGCGGGTTGGCGGCCAGCATCGCGTCCAGCGATACGCCGTGGTCCGCGGCGATGCGGTGCAGGCTGTCGCCGTGCTGCACCTCGTAGCCGTCGCCAGCGGGCGGGGAATCGTGCAGGCTGGCTGCGGCAGGCGTGGTTCGGGAGACGGTGGTCATGGCATGCCCTGTGCGGTGGGTCTAACGGTCAGGCCATTTCAGGGCACTGGCGCCGCACGGGCAATTGCGGGCGCTGCTATTTCGGAACGTACGGCCGGCGGCAGCGCTAGGGTTGGCCGCAGCCTGCCGCCGCTTCATCCGAACAGCTTCGTCATCAGGTCGTGCACGACGCTCGGCCGGGCCAGCAACTCGGTGTTCATCAGCGCCACCAGGCTGCCCAGCTGCAGCAGCAGCACCAGGTGTCCCACCACGGCCTTGATGGACATGGACAGGCTGAACACGTTGAGCTGCTGCGCGTAGCGGTTGATGAGCCCCAGCACACCGTCCACCAGGTACAGCAGCACCAGCGAGGGCGCGGCCACCATCAGCGCCAGGCGCAGCATGCGGCCGAACTCCATCTCGAATGCGACCGCGCCGGCCGGCAGCAGGTGCCAGGTGCCGTGGATGGGCCACATCGCGAAGCTGTCCATCAGCGTGGCGGCAAACAGCATGAAGCCGCCCGAGGCCATGAACACCCAGCTCGCCAGCCGCGCCAGGAAGGCACCGGTCAGCGACGTCTGGTGGCCGGACAGCGGGTCCAGCACCTGGGCCTGTCCCGAGCCCACCTTGGTGTCGATCAGCTGGCCCGCCATCTCGAACGACCACATCAGCCCCGCAAACAGGAAGCCCAGCGCCGCCCCCAGCAGGGCCTCGCGGCCGTACAGCACGCCCCACTGCCAGCCACTGAGCTGCAAGGGCTGGGCGTTCTGCACCAGCAGGCCCAGCAGCCCGAGCGCCAGGAACAGCGAGTTGCGGATCAGCGCGGGGATCAGGTCCTGCGTGAACAGCGGCACCAGCAGGAAGGCCACCGCCACCCGCATGGTGGACAAGCCCAGCAGCAGTGCGGCATCGGTCGGGTGGCCGATCCAGAACTCCAGCATCAGCGTTGGATCTTGACGAGGCCGGGGAACTCGCTGAACACCCTGTCGCCCAGGCGGTACAGGCTGCCGCCCAGCAGCGACGCGGTGATGAAGATGGTGACCACGATGGCGAAGAACTTGGCCACGTACTGCACCGTCTGCTCCTGCAGCTGCGTGGCCGCCTGCACAAAGGCGATCAGCAGCCCCACGATGGCCGCCACGAGGATGGGCGGTGCCGACAGCAGCAGCACCAGCCACAAGGCCTGCTGCGTGAGCTGGATGACTTCACTGTTCATATCTGGTACGTCAGGACGAGGCCGTGCGTGAGCTTGACCCAGCCGTCGATCAGCACGAACAGCAGCAGCTTGAAGGGCAGCGACACCGTCGTGGGCGACAGCATCTGCATGCCCATGGCCATCAGGATGTTGGAGATGACGAGGTCGATGACGAGGAAGGGCAGGAAGATCAGGAAGCCGATCTCGAAAGCCACCGTCAGCTCGCTGACCGTGAAGGCCGGCACGACGACCAGAAAATCGCGTTCGCTCAGTTCCTTGGCCTGCTCGGGCTTGAGGCTGCGCTGCGCGGTCTTCAGGAAGAAGGCCCGTTCCAGCGGCCGGCTGTGCTGGATCAGGAACTCGCGCAGCGGCTCCTTGGCCACGTCGGCCGCGGCCAGCATCTGGCTGGTCGACGCCGAGGACGCCTTGGCCGTGGCGGCGGGCATGGCACCGAGCTTGTCCTGCATCTCCACCCCCACCGGGTACATGACGTAGACGCTGAGGATCAGCGCCAGGCCGTTCATGACCACGTTGGGCGGCACCTGCTGCAGGCCCATCGCGTTGCGCAGCAGGCTGAGCACGACGACGAGCTTGGTGAAGGACGTGACCATCACCGCCACGAACGGCGCCATGGCCAGCAGGATGACGGTGATGAGCGCCGAGGCGGGCGTGAAGGAACTGAGGTCCATGGATCAGGTGGTTTCGATTCGGAAGGCCTGGCCCGTGCCCCACGGCACCAGGCGGCCACGGGCGCGCACCACGTCCGGCCGTGTGGCCTCGATGAGCTGGCATGGCGCGGGCACGGCAGGCACCGGCCCGCGCCAGCCCATCACCAGGTCCACCGGCAGCGGCTGCTCCCAGCGCGACACGAGCTGCCACGGTGATTCGCCCGCGGCAGACTCGCCGCGGGCGCGCACCTGCTGGCCGGCGGCGTCGTCCAGCAGCAGCAGGCCGCCGGGCTCCAGTGCCGCCAGTTCATCGTCGGCCAGGCTCCAGCGCGCCAGCACGCACTCGGCGGCCGCAGGTTGCCACTGCAGGCCGGGCAGGTCGGGCGCCTCGGCCAGCGCACGCAACGCGGGCCACGGCAGCGACAGCCGCGCCTCGGCATCGGCGTTGCGCCACCGCGCCTGCGCGCCAACCGCCGGCGTGGCTTGCGCAACCCACTGCCAGGGCGCATCGGCCACCAGGCCCGCCACGCCAAGCCCGGCCAGCGCATCCAGCAGCTCGCCCGCCAGGTCGAGCACGACGGCGGCTTCGGCGGCGCAGGGCAGCTCGCCATGCGCCAAGCCTGCCGCACTGACGCACAGGCCGACCGGTCCCGACACGAAATGCCAGGCCTGCGCCTGGTTGAGCGGTTGAGGGAACGAACTCATGGTGCTCCGCTCACGCCCGGCGGCTGACCATCATGCGGGTCACCTCGGTGACGGAGCGGGCCTTCATCTTGCGCATGCCGCGCGAGCGGTACAGCTCCACGCTCTTCAGCGACAGCTTGATCTCGTCGGCGATGTTCTTGTTCATCATGCCCTTGACCACCAGCGACAGCACCTGGCGCTCGCGCGGCGACAGCGTCTGCGAGCGGCGCTCGAACTCTTCGCGCGAGCCTTCCACCTCGGCGTCGATGCCGGTGTCCATGTCGGTGGGCGCAAAGGCGCGGTCCAGCGCGGCGCTGAGCGCCACATCGTCCAGCGGTTTTTCCAGCAGCGACACGGCACCGCGCTTTTGCATCGCGGCCACCGCCAGCGGCACGTCGGCGTGGCCACTCATGTAGATCACCGGCAGGTGGATGCCGCGCTCGCGCAGCGCGTCGTGCAGGTCCAGCCCCGACAGCTCGGGCATGCGCACGTCCAGCATCAGGCAGGTGGACTCGGGCCAAGTGGTGCCCACGGCCACGCGGGCCAGCGACTGCAGCGCGTCGCGCGGATCGCCCCAGTCGCGCACCTGGCAGCCAAAGCCTTCGAGCCAGAAGCGCAGGGAGTCACGGAACTCGTGGTTGTCGTCCACGACGTAGATCTGGCGAGGGGTCATCGCGTTGTCTCCAAGGTGGGTTGCGAAGTTGTCTGGGTTGCGGCAGCCATGACCGGCAGCGCGAAGTGAAAGCAGCAGCCCCCGGCCTCACGGCGCGTGAACCAGAGGCGGCCCTGGTGCATCTCGATCAGCGAGCGGCAGATGGACAGGCCCAGGCCCATGCCGTTGGGCTTGGTGGAGCTGAAGGGAAGGAAAAGGCGGGCCTCGGTCTGCGGCGTGATGCCGGGGCCGTTGTCGCCCACGCGCAGTTCCGCGCGGCCGCCTTCCACGCGCAGCTCGATGTCGATCAGCGGGTCGGCGGGGCGATCCAGCCGCAGCGCGTCCAGCGCATTGCGCAGCAGGTTGATGAGCACCTGCTGCAGCATCACCGCGTCGCCCTGCACATGCACCGCCGGCCCTGGCAGCGCCAGCGTCAGCTGCACCGCCTCGCGCTGCAGGTCCCAGTCGAGCAGGGCCAGGCTCTGGTGCACCAGCGCGACGAGATCCACCCGCTCGGTCTTGGGCTGGCGAGACTGCGTGTACTCGCGCACCCGGCCGATGATCTGGCTGGCGTAGGTGACCTGCTGCACGGCCTTGTCGAGCGCGGCGAGTTCGTCGGTGCTGTCGGGGTGGCGGCGCGCCAGGCGCAGCTTCAGGCCGCGCAGCAGGTTGGCCGTGGCGCCGATGGGCTGGTTCAGCTCGTGCGCCAGCACGCTGCCCATCTCGCTGACGGTCAGCGAGCGCGACGTGAACAGCAGGCCTTCGCGGTCGTCGAGCTGGCGCTGCAGGTGGTGCAGCCGCTCGCGCTCGTCGGCCAGGCGCAGCAGCACGTGGCGCGCGTCCAGTGCCACGCGTTGCGCCACGTACTCGCCGCTGACGCCGCAGCGCGTGCGCACGCCCAGTGGCGCCGCCAGCGCACTGGCCAGGCCATGCAGCGGCTCGGCCCAGGCCTCGGCCAGGCCGCCGGGCTCGCCGGGCAGCAGCGCCAGCATCGGCGCATTCAGCGCGACGAGGAAGTCGCCGTCCAGGATGGCCAGCGCCTCGTCGAGGTCGCCCAGGGCGTGGAGCAAGTCGGCATCGACGCGGTTCATGAGTAAGCCTCCTGCGGCCACAGGGGTTGGTTGCACAGCAGCCAGGGCAGCGACGGCCGAGCGGCCAGCAGCGCGCGCAGGCTGGGGCTGGCGGCGGCTTGCACCAGCACGTCGGCCCATTGCGCGATGCCGGGGGCGACGTCGTCCAGGCGCAGCTCGCAGCTCACTTGCCCGGGTGCCAGACGGGCTGTGCCGGCCAGGTCGCGCAACGTGCGCGGGCGGCCTTGCGGGCCCAGTGCCAGGCGCACGGCCCACCAGCGCTCGGCCACGGCCGGGCGGGCACTGCGCCAGCGCGCGGGCCAGCGGCGCGATTGCCAGGTGGCGGCGTCGCGCGTGACCTGCAGGCTGGCCAGGCCGGCGGGGCTGGCCAGCAGCACGGGCAGGCCCAGGCGCCAGGCCTGCAAGGCGGGGCGCAACGCAGCGGCGGAGACGGGCGCCGTGGCGGCCTCGCGCAGGTGGACGAGCAGCGCCTGCGCCCAGGGCGGCACGGCCTCCGAAGTCATGGCTTCGAGCACGGACATGGGCAGTGCGTCGCCCTGCGCGTCGTCGCCACCTTTGTTGTCGTGGCCTGCGTCGTCGAACAGCGCACGCCAGCTCGATGCGTCCTGCACGCGCCAGCGCAGCTCGGGGCCATGCTGCAGCGTCAGCGGGGTCATCAGCACGGGCGCCATCGGCAGCACCGCCGCATTCGCCTCCACGAAGCGCGTGGGGGCCATCGGCGTGTCGCCCAACAGCCCGGAGTGCAGCGGCGACGGCGTGGCCCCCTGGGGCTTGTCTGGCGACGCCACCGCGGTGGGCATGGAGTTCACCGTTGGCGCATCGGGCGCAGCCTGCGCTTCAGCGACGGCGGCCGTCGCGGGCGGCACTTCATGGGCTTGATGTGCCTGATTCAGCGAGCTCAGCGGCTGGGACATTTCCGTCACTGGCGCCTGCGGGTGCGGCTGGGCAGCCTCCAGCTCGGCACTGCTCACCGCTTCAGCCTCGCCCAGCGACGCCTGCATCAAGGCCTGCCACGCTTCCCAGGTCTCGGCCGGAGACAGCGCCTGGATGGCGGTGATGCCGCTCATGAGTCCACCTCATCCGCCGGGCGGGCGCGTTTGTGGCCGCGTGCGGCATCGCGCACGCGCGGCCGCAGCACGTCGTGGCCGGCGTCGCGCAAGCGCTTGTCGAGGTCGCTCAGCTGCTGCCGCGCCTGGGCCTGCGCCACCGCCGGCACGCGCAGCTCCAGGGTCAGCGGCGCCAGCGGCTGGGCCTGTTCGACGTGCAGTTGCCAGGCCGGCCCGGCCGCAGCGGGCAGTTCCACCTGCCACGTGCGCGCCGTCGCCAGGAATGCCGGGTTGGGCTCGGCAAGCTGGCGAAGCGCGTCCACCCGTTCCGTGGTGACCGTGGCCGGCGCCATGGCACGGACTTCCGCGACCTCCGGCACCGCATCGCGCGGGGCGCCCGCAGCGAGCGGCAACGCGACCGGCTGCGGCTCGGCCACCGGCGGCTCGTCGTCCTGCGCGCGGCGCCGCTGATAGGCGCTGCGCCAGGCGGGCTCGCCGGCATCGCCAGGCGCGGACCGTGCGCGCGGCGCCAGCTCGTCGCCCGTTTCCAGCGACAGCGACAGTGCTTGCAACGACACGACGGCACCGCCGCGCAGCGGCAGCGCAGTCAGTGCGACCAAAGAGGGATGGATGGGCAGCAGCTTCATGGCTTCTCAATGACGAGGACGGTGGGCGTCCTCGGCCTCCAGTTCGGCCTGCTGGTCACGGGCCAGCAGGAGGTCGCGGCGCTGATCCTTCAGCGTGGCATCCACGGCCGCCTCGCGGGCCTGGGCGCGCGCCATCTCGGCGCGGCGTTCACGCACCAGGGCCTCGGCCTGCTCCAGCAGCTCCTGCTCGTCGAGCAGCGCGTACTCGTCGCGCTCCAGCCGCTCGGCGAGCGCTTCGCGGTGCGCCTTCAGCTGGTCGCCCCAGCGCGGCATGTCCACGCTGCCGGCGCCGCCCCAGTGCTGCGCGAGTTCGGCCAGAAGGGTGCGGCTTTGCTCGATGCGCGTTTGCCGGTCGTCCACCACCGTGCGGGCCTGGCACTCGTCGGCCTGGGCTTGCGCCAACGCCTGGCGTGCGCGCTGCACGCGCAACTGGCGCAGCCGCAGCCATTGGCGGCCGTGGTCGGCGGAGAGTGCCACCCGCTGCGTCACGACACGATCTCCCGCAGATGCTGCAGGCAGCCGTCCCAGTCGCTGGGCTCGTGCGAGCCCTGCTGCAGCAAGGCCTTGATCTGCGGCATGCGTTCGATGGCCTGGTCGGCCAGCGGGTCGCTGCCGGCCTGGTACTCGCCCACGCGCAGCAGGAACTCGACCTCCTTGTGCCGCGCCATCAGCGCGCGCAGGTGGGCGGCGTCGCGCTGTTGTTCGGGCGTCGTCACGCGCGTGAACACGCGGCTGGCGCTGGCCAGCACGTCGATGGCCGGGTAGTGCTGGGCCTGCGCGAGTGAGCGCGACAACACCAGGTGGCCGTCGAGGATGGAGCGCACTTCTTCTGCCACCGGGTCGCTGCCTTCCTCGTCTTCGGCCAGCACCGTGTAGAAGGCGGTGATGGAGCCGTGCGCGTCGTTGCCGGCGCGCTCGAACAGGCGCGGCAGCTCGGCAAAGACGGACGGCGGATAGCCGCGCCGCACGGCGGGCTCGCCCGCCGCCAGGCCGATCTCGCGCAGGCCGCGCGCGAAGCGGGTAACCGAGTCCATCATCAGCACGACCTTGGCGCCCTGCGCGCGAAAGCCCTCGGCAATCGCGGTGGCGGCGTAGGCCGCGCGCACGCGCTCCAGCGCCGGCCGGTCCGAGGTGGACACGACGACCACCGAGCGCGCCAGGCCTTCCGCGCCCAGGCTGTCTTCCAGGAACTCGCGCACCTCGCGGCCGCGTTCGCCGATCAGGCCGATGACGTTGACCTCGGCGCGTGTGGTGCGCGCCAGCATGCCCAGCAGCGTGGACTTGCCACCGCCGGCCATGGCGAAGATGCCCAGCCGCTGCCCCTCGCCCACGGTCAGCAGTGCATCCATGGCACGCACGCCGCACACCAGCGGCTCGTGCACCGGGCGGCGCTGCAGCGGCGAGGGTGCGTCGCGGTACAGCGGCACGCGCGGCAGGTGCCCCAGCGGCGGGCCGCCGTCCAGCGGCTGGCCGAACGCGTCGATGACGCGGCCGAGCAGCCCCGTGCCGCTGGGCAGCTGCGCCGCGTCGTGCAGCACCTCCACCGCCGCGCCCACCGGCACGCCTTGCAGCGAGCCCAGCGGCGCGAGCACGGCCTCGTGGCCCTGGAAGCCGATGACCTCGGCCAGCAGGCCGGCCTCCTGCGGGCGCTGCGGGTCGAACACGCGGCAGCTCTGGCCCACGCGCGCCTGCACGCCCGTCGCGCGCATCAGCGTGCCGCCAGCCTGCACCACGCGGCCCAGCGTGGCCACGGTGCGCAGGCGCTGCAGGCTGCGGCGCAGGTCGTCGGTGTCGATGGCGGCGTCCAGCGTGGGCGTCATGGCGCCAGCCTCCAGGCGCGGGCGAGGCGTTCGACCTGCGTAGTCAGCCCCGCGTCGGCGGTGCCGAACTCCGTGGTCAGGCGGCAGTCGGTGTCGGCCAGGTCGGTGTCGGGCTGGATCTCGGCGTTGGCGAGGCCTGCCTTGTTGTCGGGGTCGATCGCCTGCAGTGCAGCGCGCAGGCCCGACAGCTGGCTTGGATGCACCTGCAAGCGCCAGGTGCGCGCCGGCAGCAGCTCGCGTGCGGCCTGCGCGGCCAGGCGGGCCAGGCGTTCCTCGGCGGGCAACTCGCCCAGCAGCTTCTGGAAGATCTCCAGTGCGAGGCCGGCCACGCGCTGCTGCAGCTGCTGGCGCTGCGCCTCGTGCGCCTTCGTCAGCTCGGTTACGGCGTCAGCGACTTGTGCGCGGGACTGTGCCTCAGCCTGTGCGAGGCCCTGGCCCAGCCCTTCGGCACGGGCGCGGGCACAGGCGGCGTCGATGCGAACCTGCTCCTGCGCGAGCAGCTTGTGCAGCGCCGCGACCAGCGCTTGTGCGTCCTGCAGCGCCGGCACCTCGGCGGCGCGCAGCACGCGGCGGTCCGACGCGATGCCCAGCCGGGCCTGCGGATCGCGATGCCAGAGCACGAAGCCGTTGTTCATGCCGACACCGTCGATTGCAGGGTGAGCGTTTCGCGCAGCACGGCCAGCGCGGTCGCCTGCGGCATGACCCAGGCCGCAACCGGCCCGAGCCGGCGGCTGGCCGCGTGGCGCAGCGAGCCGTGCGGCAGACCGGCCAGCAGCACCGCGGCGCCGGCCTCGGTGAACTGCTGGCTCAAGCCCTCGGGCGTGGAAACCTCCGGCCAGTCGCTCAAGGACGCGGGCAGCCCTTCGGGCAAGGGCGGCCAGTCCTGCGCGCTGCGCAGCGCGCGCCACCACGGCGCGCCCAACGCCGAACGGGCCAACTCGCGCAGCGGGCCGGCGATCCACAGCCGCAGCGCGGGTGCAGCCAGCACCGAGCCGCAGCGCAGCGCGAGCGCCAGCAGCTCGCTGCGCTCAAGCCCAAGCCACGGCGGCGCCGCGTCCAGCTGCGCCCATGTGAGCGTGCGGGCTTCGACCGGCGCGTCGTCCAGCAAGCGGCGGGCGACCTGCGCGCGCAACTGGCGTTCAGTCATGGCCGCCCCCTTCGAGTGCCAGCTGCGCCGAGGCCTTGCGGCGTCGCCAGGCCAGCACGCCCGCGCCACCCAGGCTGGCGGTGCCCAGCGTGATCGCCAACGCCAACGCGGCGATGGGCTGGCTTTCCGGCACCGGTGCCACGGTCGGCGTGGGCTCGGCGGCAAAGGCGACGACCGAGACGCTCTCGTACGGCAGCCCTTCGACGCTGTTGACCACCAGCGCGCGCACCTTGGGCAGCAGCGCCTCGATATCGAGGCCGGGGCGGTGCTTGAGCATCACCGAGGCCGACGACGGCTGGACCTTGTCGGACAGCGGATGGCGCTCCGGCACCACCAGAGTGACGCGTGCCTGCAGCACGCCGTCGATGCTGGTCAGCGTGTGCGACAACTCCTGCGACAGCGCGTGCATCAACCGCGCGCGCTCCTCCACGGGCGTGGAGACGAAGCCCTCGCGCTTGAAGACCTTGCCCAGGCTGTCGAAGTCTTCGCGGGGCAGGCCTTGCGCTCTCAGGATCTGCACCGCGCGGGCGAAGTCCGCCTCAGCGGTGAGCACCTCGAAACCGTCCTCGCGCGCCTGCTTCTGTGCCGGCACGCCGGACAGGCGCAGCGCCGAGACCATGTCGTTGGCCTGGCGCTCGTCGAGCTTGGCGTACAGGGTCTGGTCGCCGCAGGCGCTGAGCAAGGCGGCCAGCGCGAGCGCGGAGAGGCTTCGTAGGTGCTTCATCAGGATTGCTGTCTGAACAGTTGCTGCAAGCCTTCGGACGTGCGGTTCGCGATGTTCGAAGTGAGCTGGCAATGAAACATGAACTCCTGGCAGCGCACGGTCAGGTTGACCAGCTCGCCGGGCGTCAGCTCCTGGCCCGACAGCGACGCCGCGCGGGCATCGCGCCCGAGCGACGCCGCTTCGGCGTTGATGTGGTCCAGCGGCTGGACGATGCGCTGCATGGCAAGCGTGGGCGACTCCGTTGCGCGCACATCCAGGCGTTGCATTGCGCCGGCCATGGCGCGCTCGAAGCCAGCCACGTCCGCGGCCGGCGGCACGGTCCCAAGGGCGGACAACGACGCGCCGGCGCCGAGCTGGACATCGGCCACCGGGGCGGCCGTGGCGACACCGGGTGTCACTGCTTGCGCGCCATCGTTTCGAGCGCGGAGCCGACTGTCGACACCGCCGTGTGCGAGCTGCTGGCCAGGAAGCTCATCTTCAGCGACATGGCGGTCAGCTCGGTCACGTCCGCCGGCTTGTCGCCGCCGTTGTTCATCGCGGCGGACTTGGTCTCGATGTTGTCGGCCTGCTTGTCCAGGGCCTGGCCCCAGGCATCGGCCATGGCTTCGAACCATGAGCCGCCGCTGGATTTGCCGCTGCCCGTGGAACCGTTTGCAGGTGCTGCGGCGAGGGTGCTGAGAAGCGAGTTGGACATGGGAATCTCCTTGGGAGGGGTGGGGGGCGGGGGAACTAGAGCGTCAGCCGCGTGCGCTGGCCGTCGCGTTCGACGACGACGGCGCGCTCGGCAATCTCGACGACGCGGTGGCCGCTGGGCAGCAGCGCGCCACTGAAGTAGCGGCTGCCGTCGGCGGTGATGAAGTACGGGCTGTCCGTGTTGTCGACCACCGCGACCAGGCGCTTGGCCGGGTCCTCGGCGGGTGGAGTGACCGCAGCGACGGCGACGGCGGGCGGCTGGTTGTCCACGCGCAGCGTGGGCAGGCGGGCGATGTCGCGCTTGGCGGCGGCGGCGGCGGCCTGCACCTTGGCGGCGTCGCGCTCCTTGGTGTGCATGACCAGCTCACCTTCGGCCGACCAGCTCGCCTGCGCGGCGATGCCGTACAGGCGGAACACGTCGACGGCGCTGGCCTGCAGGTCGACCGGCGCGGTGGGTGTGGCCGCCTGCGCGGGAGGCATGACCTTGGCGACGACTTGCCCAGCTTCGCGCAACGTGCCGCCGCGCCAGGCCAGCACGCCGCCGCCGATGACCATGACCAGGCCCAGTGCGGTCAGCACGCCTTCGAGCATAGGGCGCGGGCGGGGCAGGGGTGATGCGGGCGCGTGGACGCCGGGCGCCTGGCTGCTGGTGAGCGGCGGTGGGCCGTCGTGCATGACGGGCTCGGGCCAGTGGGCCTCGTCGGCCGGGCCGTAGGCCACGCGCGTGTCGCCCAGCTGCAGCGGCTGGCCCGGCGCCCACGCATGCACGTCGGTGCCGGGCATCAGCGCGCGCTCGGCCAGCACGGCATGGCCGGCAATGAGCTGAACGCCGACCCGACCTTGCGACGGCACCAGCCGCGCCTGGAAGTCGGCTGGGCTGGCCAGCAGGATGTCGGCGAACTGCGTGTCGCCCTGGCTGGACACGTTCTGGCTGCAGACGAGCAGGTCGCCCTGTGCCGCCAGCCGCGCGCGCGCGCCGGCTTGCGGGCCGGCCAGCACGCGCAGCTCCAGCACGGAGCCGGTGAGTTTGGGCTTCATCAGCATGGCGGGTGCTCCTACTGCGCGCCTTCGCCGCCCGCCGGTGCCGCGGGAGCGGCCGGGGCTGCGGGATTGGGCAACGGCTCGCGGGCCCGCTCCAGGGCGCTGGCTGCCGCCTTGCTGCTGGCCAGGCGCGGGGTGATGAGGAACATGCGCTCGATGCGCTGGCCGCCCTTGCGCTGGGTCTTGAACAGGTTGCCGAGGATGGGGATGTCCCCCAGCAGCGGCACCTTGTCGACGCCGGCCGTGGCGCTGTCGCGCACCATGCCGCCGATCAGCAGGCTCTCGCCCTCGGAGATCAGCGCCTGGGTGTTGATGCCGGAGCGTTCGACGATGGGCAGGTTGTCCACGCTCTGGCCGGTCAGGCCGCCATCCTCGATCTGCACCAGCAGCTTGATGCGGGCGGCGCCGTCGCCGTCCTTGCCGTCCCTGAACACGTGCGGCGTGACGCGCAGCCGGGTGCCGGCGGTGACGTTGAAGAGGTCCACGTCATCCCGGCCGGCAACGCGCACGTAGTAGGTCTGGCTGTTGTCGAACACCGCCTCGACGTTGGACAGTGTGACCACCTGCGGGCTGCTGACGACCTTGGCCGCGCCGTCGCTCTGCAGCGCGGTGATGCGCGCCACGAACGGGAAGCGGTCGCCGATCACGGCCGAGATGGCGCCGCCCTTGGCGCTGGGCGTCACGTCCTGCTGGCCGTTCAGCCGCAGGTCGCTGGATGTGCCGTTGCCCACCAGCAGGCTGGACAGGCCGTGGTTGTAGCGCCAGTTGATGCCCAGCTCGCGCAGGCGGTCGGTGTTGATGTCGATGATGGTCGCCTCGATCTCGAGCGACTGGGGCTCGATGTCCAGCGACTTGATGAGGGCGGCGTAGCGGTCCAGCCGCTCGGGCAGGTCGCGCACGATGACGGCGTTCAGGCGCGGGTCGGCCTCGATGCGCGGGCTGAAGTCGGGCGGCGGCGGTGCCTCGACGGGTGCCTGCGCGGCATACCCCACCTCGGTGAGCGCGGCGACCAGCGTGTCGGTGCCACGCACGTTGGGGGCGGCTTCGTCCACCAGGCCCAGCGTGCCGCCGGCGCCAGCGGTGCCACCCGTGCGGAGGGCGCTGCCGCGCATGCGCTGGCCGCCCTGCGCGCGGGCGGGGTCGGTGGCGACGGCCGCGATACGGCCCCGGGTCGGTTGGCCGGTCAGCGAGCGCAGGATGCTGGCCACGCCGGGCAGCGTGGTCTGCTGGCCGCCGAAGCTCATGGGCACGTCCTGCGCCCAGGCGTAGCGCAGGTAGAAGATGCGGTAGTCGGGCAGCGGCTGCTGCTGCACCGGCGCCCAGCTGTTGACGGCCGCGGCGGCTGTCGTGGGGCGCACCTGGCGCACCAACTCGTCCACCTGCTGCACGAAGCGCTTGGCGCCCACGGCCAGCAGCGCGCCGTCGCCGCCGAACTTGAGCGTGTTGCGCGCGTCCGGCAGCTGCAGGGCCTGGGCCGCGCGCTGCACCTGCGAGGCCACGGCGGGCGAGAGCAGGTAGCTGCGCGTGGTGGTGTCGCTGGCCGGTGCGATGTAGAGCACGCCGCCGTCGTAGTAGCTCAGCAGGTTGTAGGCGCGGCTCAAGTCGCGCAGCAGCTTGGCCGGCGTGCCTTCGAAGCGACCGTTGACCTGGCCCTGCACGCCGCTGACGACGACGGGGATGTCGCTGCCGGAGAACAGGCCTTGCAGGAACTGCTCGATGGGCTGGTCACGCGCTTCGAGCTTGAGAGGGCGCAGGCCTTCGGGCAGCGGCGCAGCCGCAAGGGGCACAGCTTGGGCCAGCAGCAGCGTGGCGGCCGCCGCGATTCGGATGTTTGAGGTCATGCGGCGAGCAGCGCGGCCTGCGGTGAAGCGGGCGCGTGGAGAGAGGTGTTGGGGCCGGACCCCGGCGGGGGCAGGTGGTACAGCGGCGTGAGCCGCAGCGTGGGCAGCAGTTCATGGAACGACAGCACGGGCGTGTCGAAGCACTCGTTCTCGATGAGCTTGCGCAGGTGCCAGCGCAGGTCGACGGCGCAGACGATGGCCTGCGGGCGCAGCGCCTGGACCTGCGCCTGCACGTCGGCGGCGAACAGGCGCGCCACGTCGGGCGCGACCGCCAGCTGGGTCACACCGCCGCTGACGTGCAGGCTTTGGCGCAGCAGGCCTTCCAGCTCGGGCGAGAGCATCAGGGCCTGCAGTTCGCCGCTGGGGCAGATGCGGTGGTGCGTCTGGCGGCGCAGCGCAATGCGCGTCATCTCGGTCAGCGCCTGCACGTCCTTCTCGCGCTGGCTGGCGTCGGCCAGCGCTTCGAGGATGTCGCGCAGATTGCGGATGGAGACCTCCTCGGCCACCAGGCGGCGCAGCACCTCGGTCACCTTCTGCACCGGCAGCGCGCGCAGCACCTCCTTCACCACGTCGGCCAGCTCGGCCTGGGCGCGGGTCAGCAGCTCGCTGGTTTCCTGGATGCCAATGAACAGCGGCGCGTGGCGACGCAGCGCCTGGCGCACCTGCTCGGCCAGCACCTGCGGGTCAGCGCGCTCGTCGCCCGCGATCTCGCCTTCGGCCAACGGCACCTCATGGGCCAGCAGCCGCCAGCCTGCGCGGCCGACGCGACCATGCAGCGCCAGTCGTGGCAGCGGCAGGCCCTGGTCGAGCTGCAGCTCGTCCAGCATGGTTTCGATGGCCCGCGTGGCCGCCAGGCCGCCGTCGCCCAGCATGGGCTGCGGCAGCTCCAGCAGCAGCGGTACCGACGGCCGCACGCGCGGTTGCGCCGTCTTGAACGCGGCCGGCTCGGGCGTGCCGCGCCTGGCGCTGAAGCTGGGCATGCGTTCGGTCAGCCAGTCGCGGCTGCTGGCCGTCAACATGACGCCAGCCACGCCGAACACGACCGCCAGCAGGCCGAACACCAGCGGCGGGAAGCCCGGCACCATGGCCAGCAGCAGGCAGATGCCGGCCGCCATCATGTGCACCCGCGGCTTGGCGCCCAGCTGCTTGCGGATGGCGTCACCCAGATGGCGGTCGTTCTCGTCGTCGTTGATGCGCGTGACCAGCAGGCCTGCCGCCATGGCGCCCAGCAGCGCCGGGATCTGCGCCACCATGCCCTCGCCGATGGACAGGATGGAGTAGCGGTGCACCGCGTCGGCCAGCGCCAGGTCTTGCTGCAGCACGCCGATGGCCAGGCCGCCCAGCAGGTTGATGAGGATGATGACGATGCCGGCGATGGCGTCGCCCTTGACGAACTTCATCGCGCCGTCGAGGCTGCCGTGCAGCTTGCTTTCCAGCTCCAGCGTGCGGCGGCGGCGCTTGGCCTCGTCCTTGTCGATGAGGCCGGAGCGCAGGTCGGAGTCGATGGACAGCTGCTTGCCGGGCATCGCGTCCAGCGAGAAGCGCGCCGCCACCTCGGCGATGCGTTCGGCGCCCTTCGCGATGACGATGAACTGCACCACGGTGATGATGAGGAACACCACCAGGCCCACCACCAGGTTGCCGCCCGCCACCAGCTTGCCGAACGTGGCAATGATGTGGCCGCCGTCGGCATGCAGCAGGATCAACCGCGTGGTCGCGATGGAGAGCGCCAGCCGGAACAGCGTGGTCATCAGCAGCACGCTGGGGAACACCGAGAACTCCAGCGGCCCGGCCACGTACACGGCGATCAGGATCAGCACCAGGCCCGAGGCGATGTTGACGGCCACCAGCATGTCGATCAGCCACTGCGGCAACGGCAGCACCATCAGCGCCACGATGGCCACGATGCCGGCAACGAGGAAGAGGTCGCTGAAGCGCGCGATCAGCCCTTCGCGCGGCTGGTCGGCCGCGGCGAAGTAGCCGGACAGGCCGTCGGTGCGCTTGGCGCTGCTCACGCGTGGCCTCCCAGCTTGCGGCGCAGCTCGGCGTACACGGCAAGCACGTTGCGCACGTAGGCCTGCGTCTCGGCAAAGGGCGGCACGCGCCGGCCATGGCGCTCAACCGCACCTTCGCCGGCGTTGTAGGCGGCCAGCACCAGGCGCAGGTCGTTGCCGAAGCGAGCCTGCAGGCGCTTGAGGTAGCGGGCCGAGGCTTCGAGGTTGGCCTGCGGCGTCAGCAACTCCCGGTCCGCGGTGATGCCCATGTCGCGGCCCGTGGCGGGCATCACTTGCATCAGCCCGCGGGCGCCGGCGGGGGAGATGGCGCCGCTCTGGTGGCGCGACTCGATGTGCGCAAGCGCATGCAGCAGCAGCGGGTCGATGTCGTGGCGCTGGGCCACCTCGGCCACCAGCGGTGCCACGGCGCGGATGCGGGCCTGGCCCACGGCGTCACGGGGCGATGCGTGCGGGGCCGCGGCAAGCGGTGGCGTCACCGGTGCAGCGGACAGCACCTCGACAGGCAGGGCCTCCGCGGGTTCGAGTGGTGGTGGCTCGGCCGGGGTGGAGCGGCTCCTGACCAATGCGGCCAGGCACAGCCTCTCGGTCAGCGCGAAGCCGCTGGCGCCCGCGGCCGGCGCGGTGTCCAGCAGCGCCTCGGCGGAGGCAGACGGGCAGTTCGGTGCGGCGGCGAATGCCCCCACCAGCGGGGCCGCGCCTAACGCACCGGTCGCCATGACATGGCAGATCCGTTGAAGTCCGAACACTTGTCTTCCCAGCTTTTGGAACCGGGCGGACTATGGGGGCAAGCCTTGCCTGCTTGTTGACCATTGAAAGCAGAAGTAACTGACTGACCCGTAGACATTGCTCCCCTTTATGTAGACCACCTCCCCCCACGTTTACGCGTAGAAACATCTGCTGCACCGCGGCAATCCGAGACCGGGCATCGTTCGGTCCGTCGCCCCCAGTCGCCCTGCCGCTGGCGTGGTGAAAGGCCCCCTAGAAGTAGGTCTGGTCTTGGCATTGAAAACAAGTTTTCACAAACCCCGTTTGCACCCCCTAGAAATAGGTGTTAGGCACCCATGGCCGACGACAGCGGCGACAAGACCGAACAACCCACACAGAAGCGCCTGCTGGACGCCCGCAAGAAGGGCGACATCGCCAAGAGCAAGGAGCTGACCAGCACGGCAACGCTGTTGGTCTGGCTGGTGATGGGCGCGTTATGCATCCGCCTCGGGGCCGAGCGGGTGGCGGCGTTGTGCGAGTCGCTGTTCGCGCGCGTGGCCGCCGGTTGGCGCGAGGAGGGGTTCGGCCACGTTGCCGCGCTGCTGGGCTGGCAGAGCGTGGAGTTGTCGATGCTGCTGGTGGCCTTGCTCGTCATTCCCGTCGCGGCGCTGGGCACGCTGGTGGAGTACCTGCAGGCGGGGCCGGTGATGGCGTTCGAGAAGGTGGCGCCCAAGCTGGAACACCTGAACCCGGCCGCGGGCATCAAGCGCATGTTCTCGCTCGACAACCTGGTCGAGCTGATCAAGGGCATCCTGAAGACGGCGCTGCTGCTGGCCATCGGTTGGGCGGTGGCCAAGTTGCTGCTGCCCGACGCGATGCGGCTGGCGTTGAGCACCGACAGCCCGGCCCAGCACCTCGGCGGCCTGATCTGGGAAGCCACGGTCAAGACGCTGGCCTGGACGGTGGGCGTGTTTTCCGGCGTGGCCATGCTCGATGCGTTCTGGACGCGCCACCGCTACACCAAGAAGATGCGCATGAGCATGCGCGACATCAAGCAGGAGATGAAGGAAAGCGAGGGCGACCCGCACCTGAAGCAGCAGCGCAAGCAGGCCCACGCCGAGTGGAGCCAGCGCAATCAGGCAGCCGCGGCGCGCGGCGCCAATGCGCTGGTGGTGAACCCCACCCACGTGGCCATCGCCATCGCCTTCGAGCCCGGTCGCTGCCCCGTGCCCACCGTCAGCGCCAAGGGCGAGGACCACGTTGCCCGCGCGATGCGCGAGGCCGCCGAGGACGCTGGCGTGCCCATCGTGCGCAACGTACCGCTGGCGCGCGAGCTGCTGGCGCGCTGCGAGGAAGGCGAGGTCATCCCGCCCGACCTGTTCGACGTGCTGGCCGAGGTCATCGTCTGGGCCGAGAGCGTGCGCGAGCAGCTCAAGTGGGAGGCTGCCCGCGCCGACCCGCACCAGCGCGACCAGGTGCCCCCCGAGCCGCCGCGCACCCGGCCCGCCCCGGGCGAGGACATGACCCGCCACCCCGACATCGACCCGCGCGCGATGTTTGCGTGAGCCGCCAAGACGACAACGCCATGCAAGACCTGATGCTCAACCTCGCCAGCACCGTGGCGGCCCTGGCCTTCGTGCTGCTGCTGGCCTGGGTATTGATCCGTGGCTGGCGGCGGCTGCAGACCTTTGGCGGCAGCCGCATGGCGAACAACGCCCAGGCGCTGCGCTTCGTGCGCGCGCTGCCGGTGGGCTCCCGCGAACGCGTGGTACTGCTGGACCATGCCGGCGAGCGCTGGATGCTCGGCGTCACGCCCGGCGGCATCAGCCTGCTGGCGCGCCTACCCATCCCCGGCCCCGCATCGGGCAACGACGTATGACCACGGCGTTCTCACACCGCAGCGACAAGCTGACGCTGCGCGAGTTCACCGCCGGCGACGCGACCGACATCCAGCGCCTGCATGCCGACCCGCGCGTTCGCGCGCTGCTGCCCGACGAGCAGCCGCTGCACGACGCGCACTGGGCGCAGCACTTCGCGAACTGCCTGGGCGGCTTCTACCGCCAGCACCCAGGCCTGGGCATCTGGCGCTGTGCCGTGCCGCTGCAGGGCGCCGAGCAGTTCGCTGGCTGGTTCAGCCTGATGCCGGTGCAGGCAACGCCCGACATCGCGGCCTTCGGCGTTCAGCCCGGCGACGCGGAACTCGGCAGCCGCCTGGTGCCGGAGCACTGGGGCAGCGGCCTGAGCCTGACCGGCGGCGAGGTGCTGCTGCGCCACGCCTTCGAGCGGCTGGGGCTGCGCACGGTGTGGGGCATCTGCCACCCCGAAAACCGTGGCGCCCGCGTCTGCCTGGAGGCGCTGGGCTTCACGCCGCGCAGCCACGCGCCCTACGAGGGCCAGTTGTCCGATTACCACGCGGTAGACGCGGCGACCTGGTCGCGCGTCCACACCCTCAGCCGCCGCGACCGCCTGCGCCAAACCCGGCGTGCGGCCGATTCCTCCACCTCCAACCCAGCCCCAACGTCGGCCCCCCACGCATGAGCACTCCCGCCTCACCCAACCCCTGGCAAACGGCGCTGAGCCGCCGCCTGGCGCAAGCCCTGTCGCTGTCGAGCCTGGCGCATGCCCCGCTGGCCGATACCGCGTTCGATGCTGCGTTCGACAACGCCGTGCTGGCCACGCGCTGGCGCGTGCCGGCCCGCCCGATCGAGCAATGCCGCGCTGCGGGCGCGTTGAGCGAGATGCTCGGCGCCGGCGGGCCTGCTGCGCGCGGCGACCTGCTGCGCCACTGCCTGCAGCACTACCGCACGCAACTCGCCGCCGACGACGCGCAGGACGACGTGGGCCTGGCCCTGGCGGCCTACCTGGGCGCATGCCGCCAGGCCTTCGATCACGAGCCGCTGAGCCCGCATCGCTGGCTGGCAGTCACGCAGTGGCTGAAGGCCTGGGTCATCGACGAGGTGCTGTGGGACGACGCCCCGCTGGCCGAGCGCCAGGACGCTTTCGAGCGCTTCGCCGTGCTGGCCGTGGCACTGGGCGAATGGACCGTGCAGGCCAGCCGCCAGGGCACGGCGCAACAGGCCTCAGCCACGTGGATGGCGCGCACCAGCCTGCGCGGGCAATTGGGGCTGGACCTGCCCGCGCTGTGCACTGTGTTGCGAAGTCAGGATGCGCAGACTGCGGCGAACCCTAGCGCCGTGGCCGACGAATTAGGAGCGGCCGCATATAGGCAGCAGCCGCACGACCCCGTTTAATTCAATCCGTCAGCGCCGCAGAGTTTGATTAGAAAACCTTGACGACAAGACACGCAGCGAATTCGGTGTTTCCTCAGTCGCCACCGGAATCAGATGCCTCGCATTTTTTCAATCAATGACTGCGGCAAGGTTTGCCGCTAACCCATCTTTTTTGGAGATCAACATGGGATCAGCAGTTAGCAGCGTTTTGGGCGGTGGCGGTTCGGGCGGCATCCTGGGTGCCGTCGGCGGCATCGTGGGCGGCATCTTCGGTGGCCCCATCGGCGCCATGATCGGCCAGGCCATCGGCAACATGCTGCAGCAAGCCGTCGGCGACGCCACCAAGCAAGCCGTCGACACGCTGCAAAAGGAACATGGCATGCCCAAGTTCCTGGCCGACGAGGTCAAGGGCAAGGTCGACAGCATCATCAGCGGCCTGCAAAAGCCGGTCAGCGCGGAAGCTTCGCAGCAGGCCGCCCAGCACGTTGGCGACAACTTCGAGGCCTTCAAGAACGACCTGGCCCAGACGCTCGTGAAGCTCGTCAAGGAACAGTTCGAACAGAACGAAGCCAGCCAGACCGGCGGCGCCTCGTCTGGCGGCAAGGCCGTCAAGGGTGGCAGCTGGCTCGAGGCCCTGTCCAAGGCCATGGGCAGCGCCCTGGGCCAGAAGGCGGCCAAGATGGTCGAACTGAGCGACAAGGTCGCTGAGACCGCCGGTGGCCAAGGCAAGGAAGCCGCCAAGGCCAACACCGAAGCCACGCTGGAACTGCAAGGTACCAGCCAGATGTTCAACCTGATGCAAAGCGCCTTCTCGGCCGCCATCAAGTCCATCGGTGAAGGTCTGTCGCAAGCCGCTCGCAAGGGCTAATGCAAGTGGGGCGGGGTCAAACCCGCCCCGTTTTCAATTTGGAGAAGAACTTGGCTCGCATCCAACAGGCAATCCTCGGGATTGCCATTGCCGTTTGTCACGCCCCTTCCTTCGCGCAGGGATTCGTCAACGTGTACGAGGTCCCGCACAACGTCTCGATGAACGTGATCGCGAACCAGTTCATTCACCAAAACCTCAACGAAACGCTGCACCACTGGGACGCGTACGAGCAGCAGCAGAAGGGCAAGCCCAAGCCCATCACCAGCCTGCCGCTGGCACAGAGCACCGGCCTGGGCATCTCGGCGCTGGCCAGGAACCTCCCCACGGACCAGGCCGACGCGGGCCGGGCCGCCTACAAGCAGGCCTTCGACTTCCACGAGCAGGTCATCCGCAAGTTCGGCCTGCCCTCCGGTGACCTCGGCGTGGCTTTCGCCAGCTGCGTCGCGGGCGCCTGGATGGCCTACAACAACAAGCCCTTCCCCGACGAGTTCTACCTGCCGCTGGTGAACCAGATGCGCCAGATCGTCAGCAGCAAGGGGCCTGGCCTGCAGGCGCTGTCGGCGACCGACCGCTCCACCACCTACGAGAGCCTGGCCATCGCCGGAATGATGCTGGCCAGCAGCCAGATCACCTGGCAGCGCAACCCGCGCGCCACCGGCGCCGAGGACCTGCGCAGCCGCATGCGCGCGCAAGGCAGCGACACCCTGACCCGCATGCTGCAAGTGCCCCCCGACCGCGTGGGCATTGGCGCTTCGGGCGTCTATTCGTTGGCCGAGGCGCGTCGCTAGGCCCTTGCCCTTCCATCACGGCGCCGCGGCGCCGATTGCTTTCCGGGGCCACGGTCTCGGCATCTCCATGTTCAAGCATTCCTCCCCTACACGCCTCGTGCGCCTGCTGGCCACCACGGTCTTCTGCGGTCTCGTGGCGAGTTGCGGCGGCGGCGGTGGCGCCGGCACCCCGCCGCCCACCGGCGGCGACCCACTCCCGCCCGTCACGCCCAGTACGCCCACCTTCAAGACCTATCAAGACAAGACGTTGCCCGGCCGCCTGCTCGTCAATTCGGCGCTGGGCAATGCCGTGGTGTTCGACCTGCTGACCGGTGAGACCAGCTCGCTGCCGGCCTCCGGCATCAAGGCCGCCAATTCCGCCGACGGCGACCAGTGGCAGTCCACTGCCATGTCGCCGGTGCTGCTGCGCTTCAACGACACGCAACTGGCCGGCGACGGCGCGCCGAATGTGCGGGTGTCGGTGTTCGACAGCCTGGCCAGCACCACCGCGACCCAGAGCTGGAAAGTGCCCGGCAGCTTCTCCGGCAGCCCGCTGGTGTCGCCCGACGGCAAGAAGGCATTGGCCTTCTACCGCGCCTCTCACACCGACGACCCGCGTCTGACCGTCTGGGATCTGCAGACCGGCAACGTCCTCAAGCAGGGCTCGCTGCTGGACGACAAGACCATCCTCGACACGCCGGTCACCTGGCTGCCCGACGGCCGCTACGCCTACCTGCTGGACAACCGGCTCATCGTCTCGTCGCCCGCCAGCAGCACCGAGACCGAGCTGGCGCGGTTCGCGGCACTGCCCAGCAACAATGCCGCCAACTGGCAGAGTTATGTGTCCGGCCAGTCGACGCTCGTGGCGAGCCCGGACGGCAAGCGCGTCGCCTTCAGCTGGGTGGAACAGCGCGGCTCCGGCCTGGACAAGCATGTCTGGGTGGCCGGCGTCGACGGCAGCCGCCTGCACCGCGTGACCAAGGTGGCCGACGAGGGCAGCCCGCTCGAGTTCCGCTTCATCAGCCCGAGCTGGTCACCCGACAGCCAATGGGTCGTCGCGCTGTTGGACATGCACGCCACCGGCACGCAGCCGCTGTTCCCGCCGTCGCCCTACAACGACATCCCGCCCCCGCTGACCGTGAGCGGCACGACCGGCTGCGGCAACAGCCAGGTCATCGTGCTGGCGGCCGATGCGGAGCGGGAGCCCATCTCCTGGCCCACGCTGGATGCGTCTCACGGTGTGAAGACGAAGACCACCGCCGGCCTGCCCGCCTGGATCACCAGCTGCCGGCCCGTGTCCTGGATGCCATGACACCGACGGCGCGCGCGATCGCCCAGATAGTGGCGCTCGGCACCGCGCTGGCGGCCGGCAGTGCCGGGGCCCAGCCCGATGCCCGGTCGCTGGCCGCCGACCCGGCGGCGCTGGAGCAGCTCATCAAGGCCGCCAGCCTGGATGTGATGTCAGAAGCCACCGTCAATGCTTGCGAGGACATGGGCGTGCCCTCCGCCGCACAGGTGCGCGACGCCTGGGTGGCGTGGCGCGAGCGGCACCAGCTGGCCTCGCTGCGCACGGTGGTGAAGGACCTGAAGCGCCGCCAGGGCAGCAGCGCGCCGCCCTGGGCGACGCTGACCGACCCCATGCGCCAGCGCGTGCTGAGCGACGCCACGCCCGATGCCACCTGTGCCGCGCTGGCGCGTGACTGGCAGACGCCCGGCATGGACGTGACCGCGCTGTACCCGCAGGCGCGCGCCGCCGCGATGGCGGTCGTGCAAGCTCGGCTGGCCTCGCCGCCGTCGCTGCCCGCCATCGCGCCGGGTGCGGCGCGGGGGCAGGTCTTGTTGCCCAGCCAGGTCCCGGCGTTCGCGGCGCAGCACCCTGGCCACTGGAGCTCGATGTCGGTCGAGGCGGCCCAGCGTGATCTGGGCCTGGTCTACGTGAAGGGGCGCGTGGTGCGCTACGGCGACGATGGTGACCACTACCTCCTGAGCCAGGACCAGGGCGACCGGCATTCGGAGCAGCCCGTCTACCTGCGCTTCGATGCGGAACCCTGGGTGGGCCGCGAGGTGGTGCTGCGCGGCGTCTTCACATCGCTGAGCCGCAGCTCCGCGACCCTCGCCGATGCCGCGCTGGTGAGCGACGCGTCGGCCCTGGCGCCGTCGCCACTGCCCCAGGCGCCGTTGAGCCGCAAGAACGTGATGCTGCAGCGCGTGCTGAGCGTGCCGGGCCGCGGCCTGCCGGACAAGGACCTGGCCGCCGTCGTGATCCACGGCAGCGCCAACTACAACTACGGCAGCAGGTGGGAGGAGGACGTGCGTTTCCTGCTGCGCGACGGCACCGTCTACCACCGCACCGAAATGCCGCCCGACCAGCTCAACGTGGCGATGTCGCGCCAGCTGGAGCCCCAGCGCTGGGGGCACTGGCGCAGCGCGGCCAAGGGGTACGACATGCAGGCCCAGGACGACGAAGGCCGCGCCGCCGGCGACTGGCGCGCGGCGCCGCATCGCGTCGTGCGCCCCTGGCCCAAGGACACGCGGCTGGAGGGCAGCTTCAGCCGCGCCAGCTTCAGCGGCAGCCTGGTCACCGGTGGCACCTCGTTCAAGCGCGGCATCCGCTTCACGCGTGACGGCCGCTTCGAGCGCAACTTCAGCTCGCAGTCGGGTTCCGGCAGCCTGGCGGCCATCCAGGGCACGGTGATCTCGAGCGCCGCCCGCGGCGATGGCAAGGGCAGCAGCAGCACCGCGGGCGGCACGGTGGGCGGCCCCTTTGGATCCGTCACGGCCACCAGCGGCACGCGCAGCCGGGATGACGGCGCCAGCCGACGCGGCCGCTACCAGCTCAGCGGGTTCGTCATGACGCTGGACTACGACGACGGCCGCCAGGAGCGCCTGCTCAGCTTCCCTGTGTACGACGACCACCGCACCGTCTACCTGGGTGACAGCAGCTACGCCCTCGACAAATAGCCCCTTCATCTCTGGAGCCCTCGTGCCTCACCTACCCCAACTTCTTCGCTTGTCCCGCCTGTCCATTCACCTCGGGCTGGCGGCGCTCGCCTGTGTCGCGGGCACCGCCACGGCCCAGCAGGTTGCGCCTGCAATCAGCCTGGCCGAGCAGATGCGCACCATGCTCGGCAAGCCCGTGGCCGGCGGCGCGGCCGCACCGGCGTTCGCTCCCGCGCCTGCGGTGACTGCGGGCGGTGGCCTCGGCACGTTCGATGCGCCCATCGTCGTCAACGGCCCGGTGCAGCTGCGCCAGTCCGCCACCGAACTGGCACAGCGATTCCCGGCCGCGCACCGCGGCGCGATGACCAAGGCCTACGAGGAGTCGTTCCTCTTCTGGCAGAAGCTCGAAACCCAGCTCGGCCTGACGCCCAACGATGCCGCGGCTGGCGTGGCGGCCTTCATCGCTGGCAACTACGCGGCCTTCATGCAGCAACAGGTGCCCGACGAGGATTTCAAGTCGCTGGTGCTGCAGATGCAGAGTCTGCTGGCGCGCAACCCGTCGTTCACGCAGAGCACACCGGCCGCCAAGCGCGCCATGTTCGAGCAACTGGCCATGGTGGGCACTTTCATGGCGGTCTACCGCGAGCACCTCAACAGCAAGCCCAACGCCAACGAAGAGGTCAACTTCCGCAACTCGGCCAAGGCCAATCTGGAGGCGGCGCTGGGCCTGTCGATCGAGCGCATCCAGATCGGCAGGCAGGGGCTGGTGGCGCGTTGACAGCGGGGCGGCCAGGCCTCCTCAGAAGTCGTAGTGCCGTCCGGCGATGGCGTCGGCCACCATGGGGGTCCACGTATCCAGGTGGACGAAGTCCGACGAGTCGGGAAACCGGTGCGCCGCGAAGAGGAGGGCCTCCGGGTCCAGCACGGCTTCGGCCGCTTCCGGCGTGGGGTGCACCAGGTCGGCCAGCAGAACGACGCGGCGCGACGTGGCCATGTCGTCGCTGAGGTCGATGGCGTCCAGGTTCGGGCCCCAGTGCCAACGCCCGTTGGCGCGGCGGATCGCCTCACCCAGGCTCACGCCCAGGTCGCCCAGCAGGCTGTAGACGATGAAGGGGCCGCCGCGCGTGCAGTCTGGCCAGGGCGCGTGCTTGGGCAAACGGTTGAACGCCGGCAACTGCGGCCAGTGCACCTTGGCCCAGGTGTTCAGGGCCTTGGCGTACGCCGTGCCTTGCAGCGCCTGCGGATCGGGCCCGCCATGCGCCAGCAGCCATTCACGCAGCAGGCGCTGGCGCTCGTCCAGCGTGGCCTGGAAGTAGGCCTGGTTCTGCTGCACCTGGGCGTCGCTCAAGGCCTTGCCGGCTCCTGAATGCGGCAAGTCGTACGGCGGGTAGCTGCTCAAGTCCCACGTGGTGGTTTTGGTGCCGGCAAGCCAGCGCTGGAGGAGGTTGGGCATGTTGTGGGCGGGTGCCAATGAAGAAGGGGTGGCCGCAGCCGGCCACCCCTTCAGGACTTCAGAGCGGGCACGTCAGAACCAGCCTTTTACCGTATTGAAAATGCCGCGGCCACTGGCATCGCCCGCGAGCGCGCCGCCAATGCCGCCCACGATGCCGCCGACCACGGTGCCCACGCCCGGGAAGATGGCCGTGCCGATGGCTGCGCCCAGCGCCGCACCACCCCAGCCGCCCAGCGCGCCGCCGGCCACGCCGGACGCGGTGCGCCCGGTGTTCTCGCCGATGCGGTTGCCGTCGGTCTGGTAGGCCTGCACGAGCGAGACGGCGTCCAGCACCGCGCCCACGGGCCGGGCCACCTTGCCGACGTTTTCCAGCACCTCGCCGGAGCCGCGCAGCAGGCGGTTGTCCATCAGCGCCTCGGCATCGCGCGCCACCTGGCCGCGGACTTCGCCGTCCAGCCCCTTGCGCCCCACCTTGGATTCGACGTCGATGCGCTGCTGCATGCGCGGGTCTGCCGCTGGCGGATTCGCCACCACGTCGACGACGCGCGCGCCGCCCTGCGTGGGCACCTCGGTGCGCACCGGCACGCCGGCGGCACGCCAGCGGTCGGCAATGGCGTCGCGCGCCAGCGCACCGTTGGTGTTGTTGGCCACCGACGCCGGCACGCCGGACGTGCGCCCGAGCGAACCAGCTGGCGGTGCGTGCACCGTCTGGCCCACCTGGATGCCGTTGGCGTTCAGCAGGTCCGTCAGCCCGCGCGTGAAGCCGCCCTTGCCCGTCCAGGCGCTGGTCGTCGCCTCCCAGCGCTTGGTCAGGATGGGGTTGTCGCGCAGCAGCTGGCCGCCCTGCTGGGCCCACGACTGCCCGGCCGCCCAGAGGCCGCCGGGCATGTGGTCCGGCACCAGGGAGGCCGAGCCGGGTTGGCTTTCACGAGCCGCCTGCAGCAGGTCCTGGTGGTAATGCGCCACGTCACCCGGGTGGCCCGAGTCCAGCAGGTGCCGCTCGATGGCGGCATGTGCCGCCTCGGCCGCCTGCGGGTTGTCGCGGCGCGCTTCCACCACCCAGTGCGCCAGGCGCTGTGTGTCCACCACGCCAGTGCGCGCATCGGTTGCGCGGCCAACCACATCCGCGGCGGGGTCCCGCGTGACCGGCGGCGCGGAACGCGCGCCCGAGGCGCCATCGACTGCAGTCAAGCTCATGGCGGCCCCCGGTCAGAACTCGAGACGAATCACCGTCAACGAGAAGCGGTGCGCGTCACGCGTCGCGGGTTCGGGCTGACGGCGGGTTTCGCCGCTCTCGCTGGCCGAGGCCAGCGCGCCCAGGAACGCACCGCTCAGCGACGCCGAGAGCAGGCCCGAGAAGGCGCTGAACAGGCTGCGCAGGAAGTCGCCCGCCTGCTGCTGCGTGGCTTCGGCCGGCGGGTTCTTCTGCAGGTCCGTGGCGTTGATGTAGTTCTGGTCGACCTTGCGGATGGCGCCGTTCGAGTCCACCGCCAGGAAGCCCTTGCCGGCCGGGTTCTCCTGCAGCACGTTGCCGTCGTCGTGGGTCCA
This sequence comes from Roseateles sp. GW821-FHT02E12, assembly GCF_059421665.1. Lineage (NCBI taxonomy): Bacteria > Pseudomonadati > Pseudomonadota > Betaproteobacteria > Burkholderiales > Sphaerotilaceae > Roseateles > Roseateles sp. GW821-FHT02E12. Next base: position 1,541,903 of record NZ_JBWKVK010000001.1, on the reverse strand, counting down.
GTCCAGGGTCTTGCCCCAGCCCTTGGCCTCGTCGATCTTCAGGTCGCCGACCTTGTTGGTGTCCACGCCGCTGATCTCCACGCCGTAGTCGCCGTTGGTGATGGCGAGCTTGCTGGCCAGCGTCGCGCCGTTGCCGGCGGGCGTGGTCTCGATCGTCAGCTTGGTGCCGTCTTCGAGCGCGAAGGTGGTGGTGCCCCAGAAGTCGAAGGCGTGCTGGCCGTCGACGTTCACGTGCGGGTCGCCCCAGATGTTGTAGTTCTCGCCGGTGTGCTTGTTGGTGATGTTGACGGTGTTGTTGTCACCCGCGGTGATGCGGTAGTTGTCGTTCTCGAACACTGCCTGGCCGCCGCTCATCTTGGTGCTGGCGTGGGTCGGGTTACTGCTGTCGGCGCTGGCCGAAGCGCTCAACGAGGCGCTGCTCGTCGCTTGGATGCTGGTCATTCGGATCTCCTCAGGGGTTTGCTCAGTCGCGATGCGATTGCATTCGGACTCGCTCACCCCCGCTAGCTGCGGCCGCCCGCAATTCGGGGCAGCCGCAGCTAGGGCCAGCCGCAACCTTTTCAGCTTGGGTTGGCCTGTGCCCGGTCGCAAGACACGCGTCGACTGGCGGCGCGGGCAGCTTCTCGTACTGGATGCCGGCCCGGGCGGGCGCGACCTGCCGCTGTAAGCAGCCTGGACAGCCTCAGAGCTTCAACTTGCCGTGCACGCCCTCGTCGACCCGCTGGGCCGTGATGGCGCCGAACAGCATCTTGAGGCCCGCGATCGCCGCGCCGTTGCGGTTGTCCCAGTACTCGCCGCTGACGGGGTCCACGCGCAGCAGGCAGATGCGCGGGTCATCCTCGCCCTCGGTGAACCAGGCGCGCAGCTTCGGGCTCCACAGGCGTTGGATGGTCTCCCGGTCCGTCACCTGAGCCACGCTGCCGTCCAGCTTCAAGTGGCCGCCGTTGTCGCTCTCCTTGAAGAACAGCGTGACGCGCGGATCACGGTCCAGCTCGATGTTCTTCAAGCTGTCGATCTCGGTGAAGAACCACAGCTGGCCGCTGCCCTCCTCCACCTCGATGACCGTCATCGGCCGGGCATGCAGCTGCAAGCCCATGCCCAGCGTGCAGAAGAAGCAGCTGTTGCCGGCCTGGACCAGGTCGGCGATCTTGCGCGCGGCGGCGGGGCCGCTCAGGTCTTCTTCGGTGCTCACGTCGTCGTGATCGGATGTGTTGCGGCGGGTGGCGTCTTGCATGTCGGCTCCTTGGCTTTGACTGACGCTCAAGCCTAGGCAGCCGCCCGGGTGAAGCCTGTCGGCCAGGAAGACGGCCCCATGTCGGCACGGGCCGCCTGCTCTCCTACAAGGGCATAGGCGCCAGCCGATGGGCGCTGCTGCGGCTTGCTGCGCCAATCAAGGTTCTGGCACCTCGCCCACCTCCAAGGAGCAAGCCATGTCCAGCGACATCTTCAAGCGCAACCAGCGGCCGTGGCTTACCGCTACCGCCGCTATCGCAATGCTGGTCGCCTGCAGCCAGCCAACGCAGCAGCCACCCGCTGCAACGGCGGCCAACCCGCCACCGGCCGAGCCATCCGGCGGCGGTGGCAGCGGCACGCCTGATCCGGCCATGCCGCCGCCCGCACCGCCTTCGCCGCCCTCCGTGGCGCCGCCCTCGTTCCCGCAAGCATCCGCGCCCGCACCTTTCCCGGCCTCGAATCCGACACGCTGAACGGCCGCGCCTCAGCCGGCAACGTGTCGGGACAGCCCGGCCACCAGCGCGTCGAATACCGCGCGACAGGCCATGTTCTGGCGCAGGTCCTCGTGCATGGCCACCCAGGTCTCCAGCGGCCAGGCGAACTGATCCGCCAGCACGCGCTCCAGCACGGGTTCGCGCCGTGCCAGCGCCGTCTGGCAGACGCCGATGCCGGCGCCGGCGCGCACCAATGCGAGCTGGGCCAGGTCGGAGTCGCAACGCAGCGCAAAGCTGTCGCGGCTGATGCCGCCCAGGCGCTTGGCCCCCGCGCGGATGAAGGGTGTCACCGTGTCAAAACCCACCAGCGTGTGGCCACGCAGCTCGGCGAGCGACGCGGGCCGGCCGACGCGGTCGAGATAGTCGGGGCGCGCAAAAAAACCCAGCTCGATGCTGCCGATGCGGCGCGCGATGAGCTGCCCCTGCTCGGGTGGCGTCATCCGCACGGCGATGTCGGCCTCGCGGCGCAGCAGGTCCTGCAGCTGGTTGCTCAGCGCCAGCTCCAGCACCAGGCCGGGGTGGCGCTCACGCAGCCCCGCGAACACGCCGGCCAGCACCTCCACGCCGATGACCTCGCTGGCCGTCACGCGCACCGTGCCGCTCACCTCGTCGCCCCGCGCCGTCGCCGCCCGCTGCAACGCAGCCGCGGCCGCCTCCATCTGCTCCGCATGCCCGCGCAGCGCCAGCGCCGCGTCGGTGGCCAGCAGGCCGGTGGGCGAGCGGGTGAACAGCGGCTGCCCCAATGCCAGCTCCAGCGCGGCCATGTGGCGGCCGACGGTCGGCTGCGTCAGCCCCAGCAAACGCGCGGCGCCCGACAGCGAGCCCTCGCGCAGCACACCGAGAAAGGTGTGCAGCAGTTCCCAGGGCAAGGTCGAGGCCATACACAAATGTATAGCCGTGCGTCGATCTTCGGCAATTCTCAAATAGCCCGCGGTTTTCCAGAATGCACCGCATCAACAGCGAACTGGAGAGCAGCGATGCAAGGCAAGACGAAGACGGTTCTGGTGCTCGGCGCGAGCGGTGGCATTGGCGGCGAGGTGGCACGCCAGCTGCGCGACGCGGGCTGGCAGGTGAAAGGCCTGAAGCGCGGCCAGGCGGCGGCGCACGAACTGCGCGACGGCATCCACTGGCTGCGCGGCGACGCACTGAACGCCGCCGACGTGGCCAGCGCGGCCCGGGGCTGCGGCGTCATCGTGCATGCCGTCAACCCGCCCGGCTACCGCGACTGGGACCGCCTCGTGCTGCCCATGCTCGACCACAGCATCGCCGCGGCCAAGGCCGAGGGCGCCACGGTGGTGCTGCCCGGCACGGTCTACAACTTCGGCCCCGACGCCTTCCCGCTGCTGCACGAGGGCGCGCCGCAGCGCCCCGTCACCCGCAAGGGCGCCATCCGCGCGGAGATGGAGGCACGGCTGCGCGCAGCCAGCGAGGCCGGCCTGCGCGCCATCGTCGTCAGGGCGGGCGATTTCTTCGGACCGCAGCCGGGCAACAACTGGTTCTCGCAAGGCCTCATCAAGCCGGGCAAGCCGGTGACGGCGATCAGCAACCCGGCCGCACCCGGCGCCGGCCACCAGTGGGCCTACCTGCCCGATGTGGCGCGAACGATGGTCGAGCTGCTGGCCAGGCGCGACACGCTGCCCGCCTTCGCCAGCTTCCACATGGCCGGCCACTGGGACGCCACCGGCCGCGAGATGGCCGAGGCCATCCAGCGCGTCGTCGCCACCCAAACCGGCCGGCCGCCGCGCATCGCCGCCTTCCCCTGGTGGCTGCTGAACCTGGCCTCGCCCTTCGTCACGACCTTCAAGGAGATGCGCGAGATGCGCTACCTCTGGCAGCAACCTGTGCGCATGGACAACGCCGGTCTCGTCGCCGCGCTGGGCCAGGAGCCCCACACGCCGCTGGACGAAGCCGTGGAGGCTTCCCTGCGCGGCCTGGGCTGCCTGCCACCGGCAACAGCAGCAACGGCGCCCGGCCGTAACATGGCCTCCAGCTCATTCGCCAGGACTTCCCCATGACCTACTGCGTCGCCATGCGCCTGCGTGCGGGCTTGCTGTTCGCGTCCGACACCCGCACCAACGCCGGCGTCGACCACATCGCGACCTTCCGCAAGATGTACCAGTTCCAGATCCCGCACCAGCGCGAGATCGTCATCCTGACGGCGGGCAACCTGGCGACGACGCAGTCCGTCATCTCCGTGCTGAACCAGCGCCTGCATGGCGACGGCGAGCACCTGCTCAACGTGCCCAGCCTCTACGACGCGGCCGTGCTGCTGGGCCGCACGCTCAAGGAGATCGTCTCCCGCGACAGCGACGACCAACACGGCAACGTCGACTTCGGCGCCAACATGCTGATGGGCGGCCAGATCCTGGGCGAAGGCCCGCGCCTCTTCCACATCTACCCGCAGGGCAACTTCATCGAGGCCACGGAAGACACGCCCTACTTCCAGATCGGTGAGAGCAAATACGGCAAGCCCATCATCGACCGCGTCATCCGCTACGACACGACGCCGCTGGACGAGGCCGCCAAGTGCACCCTCGTCAGCTTCGACTCGACCATCCAGTCCAACCTATCGGTCGGCCTGCCCATCGACATGATCATGCTGCGCGCCAACCAGTTCGAGCAGGCGATGAAGCCGCCCAACCGCATCGGGCGCGACGACCCGTACTTCCAGTCGCTGCGCACGGGCTGGAGCGCAGGGCTGCGCAAGGTGTTCGACGACCTGCCCAACGAGCCCTGGTTCGACCAGTGAGCCAGGCTCGCTTCGAGCCCTGGGAACACCCGTCCCCCGTCACCGGCACGACGCTGCGCGGCTGGCGCACGCCGCCCACGGGCAGGCCGCTGCTGCACTTCCTGCACGGCAACGGCTTCTGCGGCCGCGTCTACGAGCCGATGCTGCAGGTGCTCTCGGCCGACTTCGACCTCTGGCTTTGCGATGCGCCCGGCCACGGTGACAGCGAGCCGGCGGCGCGCTTCCCCGGCTGGAACGCCTGCGCCGCAGCCGCGCTCGAGGCGTTCCAGGCCGGCCGCAAACCTTACGGCGACGTGCCTTGCTTCGCGGCCGGCCACAGCTTTGGCGGCGTGCTCACGGCACTGCTGCTGGCCGAACCCGGCCAACCCTTCGCGCGCGCCGTGCTGCTGGACCCGGTGCTCTTTCCGCCCCCCATGCTGCTGGCCGCGACGCTGATCGGTCGCGTCGGCAGCGGCCTGGTCAACCCCCTGGCCCGGGCCACGAGGCAGCGCCGGCGCGAATGGCCCGACCGCGAGCATGCCCGCCAGAGCCTGCGCGGCCGCGGCACCTACCGCGGCTGGGCCGAGCCCGCGCTGGACGCCTTCATCACCCATGCGCTGATGGACACTCCGGACGGCCACGCCCGGCTCAAGTGCGCGCCAGAGCTGGAGGCCACGATCTTCAGCACCATGCCCCAGCGCCTGTGGAGCGGGCTGCGCCGCATTGCCGTGCCCACATTGCTGCTGCACGGCAGCGACACCATGCCCTTCATCCGCGAGGGCTGCGCACGGGCGCACCGCCACAACCGGCCGCACCTGCATCCGCAGGTAACGGCCGGCAGCCACTGCTTCATGCAGGAAGCGCCGGCCGACGCGGCGGCGCGCGTACGCGCCCACCTGATTCAGGCTGGCAGCGGCCCGAGCACGCGCATCGAGTAGTCCACCGCCTTGACGTCCTTGGTCAGGCGGCCGATGGAGATGCGGTCCACGCCGGTCGCGGCGATCCAGCGCAGCTGATCCAGCGCCACGCCGCCCGACACCTCCAGCAGCGCCCGGCCCGCGTTGACGGCCACGGCCTCGCGCATCTGTGCCTCGCTGAAGTTGTCCAGCAGCACGCTGATCGCACCCGCATCCAGCGCCTCGCGCAGCTGCTCGATGGTCTCGACCTCGATCTGGATGTCCACGCCCGCGTTCAGCGCCTGGGCCGCACGCAAGGCCTGACCCACGCCACCGGCTGCGGCGATGTGGTTTTCCTTGATGAGGATGCCGGCGTACAGCGCCAGCCGCTGGTTCTGCCCGCCGCCCACGCGCACCGCGTACTTCTGCGCCAGGCGCAGGCCCGGCACGGTCTTGCGTGTGTCGAGGATGGCGCAGCCGGATGGGTTGGGGCTCGCGCCGGCCACCGCGTCCACATGGGCGCGTGTGATCGTCGCCGTGCCCGACAGCAGCTGCAGGAAGTTCAGCGCCGGCCGCTCGGCCGACAGCAGCGCGCGGCCATCGGCCTCGATGCGGCAGGCGATGCTGTCCGCCGTCATCAGCTCGCCTTCGTCGTAAAGCCATTCGATGCGAGCCGTCGCGTCCAGCGCGGCAAACACGCCGTCGAACCAGTCACGCCCGCACAGCACCGCCGCCTCGCGCACGCGCACCTGGGCGGCCACGCGGCGGCCCGCGGGCACCAGCTGGGCCGTCCAGTCGCACTTGCCGATGTCCTCGGCCAGGGCCTCGCGGATGTTGCGTTCGCGCGCGCCCTCCAGTGTCTCGTTCTGGTTCACTCCGCCGGCCCCACTGTCAGTGTGATCTCGCCCAGGCCCTCGATGCGGCCCACCAGCACATCGCCCGGCACCACGGCACCCACGCCGGCCGGCGTACCCGTGTAGATCAGGTCGCCCGGATGCAGGTGATACAGATGAGACAGGTTGGACACGATCTCGGCCTGCTTCCAGATCATCTCGGCCAGGTCGCCGCGTTGCTTCTCCACGCCGTTCACGGCCAGCGTGAGGGCGCCCTTGTCCAGCGTGCCCAGTTCGCTCTTGCGCACGATGTCGCTGAGGATGGCCGACTGGTCGAAGCCCTTGGCGGTGTCCCAGGGCCTGCCGGCCGCCTTGGCCACGGCCTGCAGGTCGCGGCGCGTCATGTCCAGGCCCGCGGCATAGCCCCAGATGGCAGCAACCGCGGCCTCGGGCGTGACCTTGAACACCGGCGCGCCAATGGCCAGCACCAGCTCCATCTCGTAGTGATAGTTTTTCGTCTCGGTCGGGTAGGGCACCGTGGAGCCCGAGGGCGTCAGCGCCGTGGCCGGCTTGGTGAAGTAGAACGGCGGCTCCCGCGTCGGGTCGGCGCCCATCTCGCGGGCATGATCGGCATAGTTGCGGCCGACGCAGAAGATGCGGCTCACCGCATAACGCGCATCGGTGCCGCGGACGGCGGCGCTGGGAATCTCGGCCGGAGGAAAGACGAAATTGCTCATGGCATGGCTTCGACGATGGAAGGACAGCGCGCAGCATACTGGGCTGGTCCTGCTGCTTGTGCTGATGACGGGCTGCGCCACCAAGGCGCCGGCACCGGCGGATCGCGATGGGCCACTGCCCAACCCGCCGGCCGACCTGGCCCGCGTGCCCGACGCCGTGCCGCGGCTGGAGCCCATCCGCATCGGCGGCCCCAACAAGCCCTACGAGGTGATGGGCGAGCGCTACCAGCCCATCCTGGCTGACGTGCCTTACGCCGAGCGTGGCTTGGCTTCCTGGTACGGCCGCAAGTTCCACGGCCGGCCCACGGCCAGCGGCGAGGTCTACAACATGTACGCGATGACGGCCGCCCACCCGACGCTGCCCATCCCCAGCTACGCCCGCGTGCGCAACCCGTCCAACGGCCGTGAGGTCGTCGTGCGCGTGAACGACCGCGGCCCCTTCCACAAGGGCCGCGTCATCGACCTGAGCTACACGGCCGCGCTCAAGCTCGACCTGCTGCGTGGCGTGGCACCCGTCGAGGTCCGGCGCATCACCTACGCCGAGATCCGCGCCGGCGTGGGCGTCGCGCCAGCCAGCGAACCGCCGCCCGTCTTCGCGCCCGACACCCCGCAGGGCGCGCCGCAACGCGAGACGACGCCCGGCGGTGCTACCGGCAACAGCTACTGGCTGCAGTTCGGCGCCTTCTCAAAACTGGACGGCGCCGAGACCCTGCGCCAGCGCGTGGCCGAAACCGACCTGGCCCTGCTGCCGCTGCTGACCGTCGTGCGCGAGGCCGGCAAGCATCACCTGCGCGCCGGGCCCTTCCCGAGCCTGGACGAGGCGCGTGCAACGGCTGCGCGGCTGCGCGACGAAGGCGGGCTGGAGTCGACTCTGGTCGAGAAACGCTAGCGCCCGCCGCCCGCGTCAAGCAGCGTGCCCACCGTGTAGCTGGACGCATCACTGAGCAGCCAGACAACGGCCTCGGCGATCTCCTCGGCGCGGCCCATGCGCTGGATGGGAATGTCTTTCACCTGCGCCTGCGCGCGCTCCAGCATGCCGCTGGTGGCATGGATGTCCGTCTCGATGATGCCGGGCCGCACACCGTTGACGCGGATGCCCTCGGCGATCAGCTCGCGCCCCAGGCCTTTGGTCAATGTGTCGACGGCGCCCTTGGTGGCCGCGTAGTCCACATAGATGCCGGCCGAGCCGAACTCGGCCGCGCGCGAGCTGAGGTTGACGATGGCGCCGCCCGCGCCGCCATGCTTGGTGCTCATGCGCCGCGCGGCCTGCTGGCAGCACAGCAGCGTGCCGATGACGTTGACATCGAAGAGGCGGCGCCAGCGCTCGGGCGTCATCGCCTCCAGCCGCGCGGCGGGTGCAACGACGCCGGCGTTGTTGACCAGGCCCGCCAGCCGGCCGCCGGCCGCGTCCAGGCGCTCGAACATCGCGGCCACCTGGGCCTCGTCGGCCACGTCGGCCTGCAGGGTCAGCGCGCGCCGGCCGAGTGCGTGCAATCTGGCCGCCACCGCCTCGGCCGCGCCGCTATCCTGGGCGTAGTTGATGGCTACGTCCCAGCCGGCCTCGGCACAACGCAGTGCCGTGGCGGCACCGATGCCACGCGAACCTCCGGTGATCAATACCCAAGCCGTCATGCCGGCATTGTGGGGTTGTCGGAGAAGATGGGCGGCCCACTTCAAACCACATGGATTTCCTCGACGTCCCGACAGTCCTCAAGGTCAGCGCCCTCTTCAATCTGATGGCGGCGCTGGCCTGGCTGATGCTCGCCCAGGTCTTTCGCATGGCGCCGCGCGCCGGCCGGTTGATGGCAGCGGGGCATCTGGTGCGCATGCTCACCCAGGGCTGCGGCGACTGCATGGCCGGCTGGCCCGCGCTGCTGCGCCAGGCCTTGCCCGAGTTCGGCCTGCTGGCCTGCGTCGTGCTGCTGCTGCTGGCACTGCGGCGCATGCTGCGCAGCCGGCTGCGCCTGCGCCACATCGCCTGGGTCAGCGGGCTCGGAGCGGTAGGCATTGCCGCCGGCCTGGCCAGCGGCTCGGGTCTCGGGCCCCAGCTCGCCAGCACGCTGAGCGTGGCCCTGCTGTCCGTGCTGGCCGTGCGCGAGGTGGTTCGCGGCGTGGGTGACCGGCTCTCGCCCATCATCACGGCCTGCACCACGCTGCCCTTCGCCGCGCTGGCGCTGCTCACCCTCGCGCATTTCGCCGAACTGCTGCTCGTCCCCGGCTGGGAGGGCCATATCCTCAACGGCGAGCTGCCGTCGCCCGCTCGCGCCGTGCTGTGGTTCACCGTCACGGCCGGCATCACGCTGAGCCTGCTCGCGCTGATGATCTGGCGCCTCATCACGCGCATCCAGCACCTCACCTACCGCGACCCGCTGACGGGCGCGCTGAACCGCCGCGCCTTCGAGCAGGCGCTGATCGACGCCCAGGCCCAGCTGCAACGCGGCCGCGGCTTCGCGCTGGCGATGATCGACATCGACCACTTCAAGCGGGTCAACGACGAGCACGGGCACCAGGCCGGCGACGCGGCCCTGCAGCATTGCGTGCGGGTCTGGCAGGCCGGGCTGCGCGAGGTGGACCGCCTCGGGCGCCTGGGCGGCGAGGAGTTCTGCGTGCTGCTGCCGCTGGGCGCGCCGGGCGACCTGGCGACGGCCGCCACCGTGGCCGAGCGGCTGCGCAGCCATCTTGCCGCCCAGCCGCTGCGCTGGAAGGACGCGGAGCTGAGGTTGTCGGCCAGCTTCGGCGTGGCGCTGCCCGTGGCCGGTGATGCACAAGGCGAGATCTGCCTCGTGCGCGCCGACGCCGAGCTCTACCGTGCCAAGGCCGAGGGGCGCAACCGCATCTGCGTGGCCACGCACCTGCTCCCGGCGGGAACGGCATGACCACGCTCGCCCAGACCCAGACGCTGCTGGCCAGCATCATCCTCGTGACCGCCGTGTGCGTGCTGGTGTGGCTGGCGCTGGCATTGATCGCGCGCATCGCGCCGCGGGCCTCGCTGGCCATGGCCTGCGCGAATGCGGCCGCGGCGTTGTCGCTGACCCTGCATGCGCTGCGCGGCGTGCTGCCGGACGCCCTCACGTACTGGCCGGGCGACGTGCTCTCCGTCGCCTCCTTCGCGCTGCTCGGCGCGGCGGTGTCGGGCATCACGATGCGCCAGGTGATCTGGAAACCGGGGGCCGTCGTCGTCGTCGTCGCGGCACTGCTGCTGCTCGCCCTGCCCGACGATCCCGGGCTGCGCTGGCAGGCCCGCATCGTCAACGGCGCCGGTGCCGGCTTGACGCTCGCGGCCGGCATCGCGGCCTGGCGCAGCCTCAGTGGCCGCGCCAATGGCCGGCGCACGCCCGCACCGCTGACGCTGCCGCTCTTCTTCATCGCGCTGCTGATGGCGTGGCGCTGCCTGGAAACCTTCACCAACCCCGGCCGCATGCCCGGCATACGCGCCCCGACCGAGTTCAACCTCGTCTTCCTGTGGGCCGCGCTGGTGCTGACGCTGCTGCAGAACGCGACGCTGGCCTTCCTGGTGCTGATGCGCCTCATCCTGCGCATCGAGCGCCTGCTCGAGCGCGACCCGCTGACCGACACGCTGAACCGCCGCGCCTTCGACCAAGCCATGGCGCACGCCCATGCCTGGCTGGCGCGCGGCCGCGGCTATGCCCTCGTCATGATCGACATGGACCGTTTCAAGCAGCTCAACGACAGCCTCGGCCATGCCGCCGGCGACGCCGCGCTGCGCCAGATGGTGCAGGAGCTGCAGCCCTGCGTGCGCGACGTGGACCGCTTCGGCCGCCTGGGTGGAGAGGAGTTCTGCGTGCTGCTGCCCGACACCGACATTGCCGGCGCGGCACTCGTCGCCGAGCGCATGCGCACGCTGGTCGACACGGCGCCGCTGCGCTGGCTGGAGCAGGACTGGCCGCTGAGCGCGAGCTTCGGCGTCGCCGAGGCCGAGCGCGGTGATGCCGGCGGCGATGCGGTGCTGGCGCGGGCCGACGCGGCGCTGTACCGCGCGAAGAACCAGGGCCGCAACGTCGTGCAGGCCTGAGGAAGCACGGCCCTCCCGGGAACTCGCGGCCCGAACTTGCCACAGACGAGGACCGCGTGAGTAAACCGCGGCAGCAACCAAGGCGCCCCACCATGCTCGAACCCCAAGACGTCATCGACCAGGCCGCCGAAGCCGCCGAGGATGCCAAGACCGCGCGGCTCAACGCGGCCGTCGCCGTGACCGTGGCGGTGCTGGCCACCTTCATGGGCATCTGCAAGGTCAAGGACGACAACATCGTCCAGGGCATGCAGCAGGCGCAGGTCAATAAGCTCGACTACTGGGCCTACTACCAGGCGCGCAACATCCGCGCCGACGTTGCCGAGGCCGCGGCCACCCAGCTCGAACTCGCCAGGGCCGGCGCGCCGGCGGCCCAGGCCGATGCCTACGAAAAAGCCATTGCGGGCTACCGCACCAAGCAGGCCGACCAGCTCAAGAAGCGCGACGAACTCAAGGTGCTGGCCGAAACCGCGCAGTCGACCTACGAGTCACTGAACCGCCGCGACGACCAGTTCGACCTGTCCGACGCGCTGCTGGCCATCGCCATCGCGCTGCTGGCCGTGACGGCGCTGACGCGCCTGTGGCCCCTCTACGTCGTGGCCATGGTGCCGACCTTCTTCGGTGTGCTGATGGGGGTGGCGGGCCTGATCGAGCTGCCCATCCACCCCAACATGCTGTTCAAGCTGCTGGCCTGACGAAGGGCCTGTTCACACGGTGGCATCCTTCAAAGGCAGGATGCCGCCCCCTAGCTTGGCGCGCGTAATGCAGCCACCCGGCGCCTAGATTTCCTTGCAAGCGCGCATGCGGTCGCGCCAGGGAGATCTCCATGCTGCGCCACCTGCTGCTGATCGGCTTCATCGTGCCCTTGCTGGCCGGCTGTGCGGGCACGCCGGTCGTGAACGCCTTGCACAACCCGCTCTACCGGGCCGAGAACCACACCTCCACGATCACCGTGCGCGCCACCGAGCCGCGTGACGGCATTGCCGAGATCCACATCCGCGCGGTGGTGGGCGAGCTGACAGCCTGCAATGCCGGCACGTTCTCGTTTCCCAGCCTCATCCCCTGCCGGCGCAATGCGGTGGCGCTGGGCGCCATCTGCACCTTCGCCAACGTGAAGACCGAGGTGAGCTGCAGCTTGCCGATCTCGATCACGCCGCAGCGCCTGGTCAGCTACACGGCCAGCGCGCGCAGCGGCGGCAATCGCACGAGCACGGCGCCCGACGTCACCTACGCCGGCGGCGCGCCGCTGACGCAGGCCACGCTGAACCTGCCCATCATCGGCAGCCTCACCATTCCCTGGGAGACCGCGCGGCCCATCATCTGGCGCACCGATACGCCGTCGTCCGCCACGGACCGTGGCGACAAGATCGACTGGGGGCTGGTGCCCGATGCCGACATGCCCAGCTACCGCGCCTTCACCGACGACCTGCAGCCGCTGGTGCTGGCGCTGTTCTACACCGACACCAACAACTTCACGCAGTGGACGCGCTTCTGGAAGGGCTTGTTCAACATCTGGGCCGGCCCCACCGGTGCCGACGGCGAGGGTTGCTCACGCAGCTTCGCGGCGCCCGCTTCCACCGTGCGCGCGGCCTTCGACGGCACGCAGATCCTGCACCGCAACGCCTTCCGCGACTGCGCGTCCATCTCGCTGGGCGGCGGCGCCGGCACGGCCCAGACCAACCTGGGCGACGCGGCCTGGGTCATGCTGCACGAGGCCGGCCACTTCCTGTTCGGCCTGGGCGACGAATACGTCGGCGGCGGCAACTCGTCCATCTCCACACCCAAGAACGTGTTCGGTTCCAAGGCCGCCTGTGACTCCGCGTCCACCAGCAACAGCCTGCCCACGTCGCAATGCGTGCAGATCGGCACGACCGGCACCTGGCGCAACGACGACGCCCAGAACACGACGATGGAGGACCGCATCCTCAGCAGCGACTGGCGCACGCTGGCCGGCCGCGCCCTGGGTACCCGCATCAACAAGTGCACCAGCGGTGCCTGCTACTGAAGGAGGCAGCCATGACAAAGATCTCCATCCCGCTGGCGTCAACGCTTCTCGCACTGGCCTGCGCAGCGACTGCGCAGACCAACACGGCCCCGCAGGCATCCGACGGCGGCAAGGCCACCCTCGTGGAGCCGCGGCCCGTGGCCGAGGCCGACGACCCGCTCAACAACCGCGTGCTGGCCCAGACGGCCAACGGCCTGGCGCTGAGCCTGACGATTGACGGCAGCAGCGTCACGCTGAACTCCGTCGCCGCCGCCCGCGTGCCCCTGCGCCAGGCGCGGCCCGCGCGCGGCGAAGAGGGCGACACGGTGACCATCACCGGCTTCTCGGCGGGGCGCATCGTCGCCAGCACCGTCGTGTCCGACGCCGTGCTCAATGCCAGCGAGGGCGACGGCCTGGTGCGGCTGACGCGGCGCCAGGTCTCGGCCGTACTCGTGGCCAACGCGCCGATCGACACGCTGCAGGTGTCGGCACCGGCCACGGCCGCCAGCGCGACGCTGGCCGTGCGCCCGGCCTACGCCCGCCTGTGCGAGGCCGCGCCTAACCACGAGTGGTGCCCGAAGCAGCCGCCGCGTTGAAAGGCGGCGGCCTTCAGGTCACCACACCTTGCAGTGCTGGCCCGCCGGCTTGACGAGCTTGGCGCCCGGCTTGCAAGCAAAGGCCTTCTCGAACTCCGGCATGTTGACGACGACGCCGTTGATGCGCCAGCGGGCCGGTGAGTGCGGGTCCACCTTGGCCTGCACGCGCAGCGCCTCGGGGCGGGCGTCGGCACAGTCCCACTGCGCGAAGCCGACGAAGAAGCGCTGCTCGGGCGTCATGCCGTCGCGGTTCTCCAGCGTCTTGCCCACCATGTGCACCTTCCAGGCTTCCCAGGCCAGCACGAGGCCGCCGAGGTCGGCCAGGTCTTCGCCCAGCGTCAGCTTGGAGTTGATCTTGATGTCGTCGACGACGGTGTAGCCGGCGTACTGGTCCACCACGCAGGCAGCGCGCTTCTCGAACTCCTGGCCGTCCTTCTTCGTCCACCAGCTCTTCAGGTTGCCCTGGGCGTCGAATTGCCGGCCTTCGTCGTCGAAGCCATGCGTCAGCTCGTGGCCGATGGTGCCGCCGGTGTTGCCGTAGTTGGGCGCCTCGTCCAGGCGCGGGTCATACAGCGGCGCCTGCAGCACGCCCGCCGGGAAGTTGATGTCGTTCATCTGCGCGTCGTAGTAGGCGTTCACCGTCTGCGGCGTCATGCTCCACTCGCCGCGGTCCAGCGGCTGGCCGATCTTGGCCAGGCGGCGCCGGGCCTCGAAGGCATTGCCGCGCATGACGTTGCCGAGGAAGTCGCCACGCTGCACGGCCAGCGCCGAGTAGTCGCGCCAGCGCTCGGGGTAGCCCACCTTGTTGACTATTGATCTGAGCTTGGCGTGGGCGCGCGCCTTGGTCTCGGCGCTCATCCAGGCCAGGCTGTCGATGGAGCGGGCCATCGCGGCCTCGATCTCGTCGGTCATCTGCACCGTGGCGGCCTTCAGGTCGGGCGTGAAGTTGCGCGCGACGAACTCCTGGCCCAGGGCCTCGCCAAGCTGCACGTCAACGAGCTGCACGCAGCGCTTCCAGCGCGGCTTGAGCTGGGGCTGGCCGGTCAACGTCTGGCCATAGAAGTCGAAGTTGGCCTGCACGAAACCGTTGTCCAACGCGTTGCTGAGGCTGCTGGCCAGGTGCCAGCGCAGATAGGTCTTCAGGTCGGCCAGGCTCATCGCGTTGAGGCGTGCGCCCAGGGCCTTGAAGAAAGCGGGCTCGGTGACGTTGTAGCGGGCGTGCCAGGGCGCGGTGCCGAGTGCGGCCTGGTAGCTCGCCCAGTCGAAACCAGGCGTGAGCGCCTTCAGGCCGCGGGCGTCGACGACATGGAAGGTCTTGTAGGGGTCGCGCTTGTCGACCTTGGACAGGGAGGCCTTGGCCAGCACCGTCTCGGTGTCCAGCACGCTGCGCGCCGCGGCCTTGGCAGCAGCCGGCGCCTCGCCCAGCAGCTCGAAGACGCGCGCCACATGCGCCTCGTAGGCGGCGCGGATCTTCAGCGTCCGGTCGTCGCGCTTGAGGTAGTAGTCGCGGTCAGGAAGGCCCAGGCCGCCGGCGGAGGCGAAGGCGATCTGGCGTGTCGCGTCGGCAAAGTCCTGGCCCGCGCTGAAGCCGAAGAAGAGGCGGTCGTTGCCGGCCGCGAGCTGCAGCTCGGCCAGCAGGGCCGGCAGGTCGCGCTTGTTGTTCAGCGCGGCAATGCGGTCCAGCAGCGGCTGCAGGCCTTTCAGCCCCGCGGTCTGCACGGCGCCTTCGTCCATGCAGGTGGCGAAGTAGTCGCCCAGCTTGCCCTGCGTGGCCGTGCGCTCGGCGCCGGGCTCGCCCAGCTTGTTCAGCACGCCCCAGAGGTAGCGCTGGTTCTCGTTGGCCATCTTGGCGTAGACCGACCAGCGCGACTGGTCCGCCGGGATGGGGTTGGTCTTGGTCCAGGCGCCGCAGGCGAAGCGGTAGAGGTCGTCGCAGGGGTCGACGCTGCGGTCCATGGCCGTCACGTCCAGGCTGGGCGTGTAGGGCAGGGCATCGAGCGGCGTTTCTGCGCCGTGGGCCAACGTCGCCGCCAGCAAGGCGGGGAGCAGCAGTCGTTTCATGATGGGCAGAACGAATTTTGAAGTGGGAGCGATTGTGGGCGCGACACGCACAGCCAGCCATTCGTCAGAGGCGCTTGCCCCCGGCAGCGGCCGCCATCAACTGCGCCAGCCGGCGTTCACGCGTGGCCTCCTGCTTGGCGCTCAGCACCCAGCCAGTCGCAGAACTCGACGGGGGAGGCGAAGTACAGCGGTTCGGCCATGATGTGCGCATTCTGATTCGCCCTGCCCATCCATGAACACCCTGCTGCTGCTCGTCGCCATCGCCGATGAACACAAGGCCTTGCTGCTGAACCGCTTTCGCGTCATCGACGCGCCCGACGCCACCCGCCGCGCCGCGGCCATCGCCGCCCATGCCGGCGAGATCGAGCTCGTGCTGACGAATGGCGCCACGGGCTTTCGTGCCGACGAGATCGCTGCCTGCCCCAACCTGAAGCTGCTGGCCGCCCAGGGCGCCGGCTACGAGACTCTGGACCTTGCCGCCGCCCGGGCGCGCGGCATCCTCGTCTGCAACGGCGCCGGCACGAATGACGACTGCGTGGCCGACCACGCGATGGCCCTGCTGCTGGCCAGCGTGCGCGCCCTGCCTCAGCAAGGCACGGCACTGCGGGCCGGCGTGTGGCGCGACGCCCTGCCCCTCTTCCCCCAATTCAGGGGCCGGCGCCTGGGGCTGATCGGCATGGGCACCATCGGCCGCAAGATCGCCGATCGCGCGCTCGCCTTCGGCATGCTCATCGGGTATCACAACCGCCGCCCGCGCGAGGACGCCGGTAGCGCGACGTACTTCGACAGCGTGCCCGCCCTGGCCACCTGGGCCGACGACCTCGTCGTCGCCGCGCCGGGCGGTGCGGCCACCAAGCACATCGTCAACGCCGAGGTGCTGGCCGCGCTGGGCCCCGGCGGCCATGTCGTCAACATCGCGCGCGGCTCCTGCGTGGACACCGCCGCCCTGGCCGCTGCGCTGCGGGCCGGCCGCATCGCCGGCGCGGCACTGGATGTCTACGAGAGCGAGCCCCTGCCTCCGCAGGAGCTGCTGGGCCTGGACAACGTCATCCTGACGCCCCATGTGGCCGGCTGGTCACCGCAGGCCATCCGCGCGACGGTGGAGAACTTCATCGCCAATGTCGAAGCCTGGCAGCGTGGCGAGCCGCTGTTGACGCCGATCTGAGGCCGCTGGCCTCAGCTGCGCCGCGACTCCAGCACCTGGCTCTCCTCGCGCGGCGCGTACTGGCGGCGGCCGCCTTCCTGCAGCGCCACCTCCGCGGCAATGCGGCCCAGCTGCGAACTGGCCATGTCCTGGAGCGTCTGCAGTTCGGCCTCGTCGGGCATGCGCGTGTCCTGCGCCTCGCCAGCCCCGGCCCGCGCCAGCTTGCGGCGAGCGAACAGCGCATCCAGGGTCAGCAGGCGGTTTGGGGTGGAGGGGGTATTCATGGCATCTCCGAGAAAAACGTCGGGGTTATGGAACAGACGTCATCGCGGCCCCGACTGCGACAGCCCCCCGCATCAACCCTTCCCTAATTCCGCGGTTGGCGCCCGAACCCCGCCTCCAGATACTGGCCCGGCATCCACGGCGCAAGGAGCCGGCCATGTCCCAGCGTCAATTCCTGGCCGCCGCCGTCCTGGCGGCCTGCGCGTCACAGGCCCTGGCAGACGGCTATGTGGCCGTCTGGCGCCCGGGGTCGGGCACGCAATGGGTCAAGGCCGGCGTGTCGGCCGACGAGTTCAAGACCGCCGACCTGGACTACTTCAAGCGGGGCCTGCGCATCGTGTCGCTCACCGTGCGCGACGGCAAGCTGACCGCCGTCTGGCAGCCCGGTACCGGCACGCAGTGGGTGCACTGGGACATGAGCGAGGCCGACTTCAAGGCCAAGGACACCGCTTATTTCAAGCAAGGCCTGCGCATCGCCGCGTTCGCGCTGCACAACGGCCGCTTCGCCGCCGCCTGGCGCCCCGGCACCGGCACGCAGTGGGTGCACTGGGGCCTGACGGGCGACCAGTTCAAGGCCAAGGACGCGCCCTACTTCAAGGCCGGCCTGCGCGTCACGCAGATCGAGCTCGACAACGGCAAGCTCGCCGCCGTGTGGCGGCCGGGCACCGGCACCCAGTGGATCCACTGGGGCATGAACGGTGCCGCCATGGAAGCCAAGGACGCCACCTACTTCCCGCAGGGCCTGAGGCTCGCCACGGCATCGTCCGACGGCGGCAGCTACGCGGCCGTGTGGCGCCCCGGCACCGGCACGCAGTACTGGGTGCACCGCCGCTGCTGGGTCGACTTCGCGACCGAGGACTTGGCCTATTTCGGCAAGGGCCTGCGCCTGGGCTTCCTGAAGATGCAGGAAGAGGCCCAGGGCGCCTACCACTACCCGTGGAAGAACGGCGTCACGCGCAACGTCGGCCAGGGCAACAACAACCCCTCGGGCTCGCACAACGGCAGCCAGGCCTTTGCCTTCGACTTCATGATGGACTCGGGCACCGAGATCCGTGCGGCGCGTGCCGGCACCGTGGAGTGGGTGCGCGAAAGCCAGACAACGAACTACGACCCCTCGTCGCCCACGACGGCCACCAACCAGCCCTTCACGCCCGGCAGCCACGACAACTGGGGCAACACGGTGCGCATCCGCCACCTGGGCGGCTTCACGAGCTGGTACTTCCACCTCACGCACAACGGCGTCAAGGTCAAGGAGAACGACAAGGTCGAGGCCGGCACCGTGATCGCGCTGAGCGACAACACGGGCCGCACGACCGGGCCGCATCTGCACTTCCAGGTGCAAGGCGACTCCCTGGACTGGGGCCAGTCGGTCGCGATCAGCTTCAACGGCTGCCAGGTGCCCAAGACCGGCGACAACGTGACCTCGCAGAACGGCAACCCCTGACGCGCTACGCTGCTGCCTTCGGTCACTGACCAGGGGTTCGCATGCAACTGGGCGCCTTTTCAATCAGCCTCGCGGTCAAGGACATTGCTGCCTCCCGCGCCTTCTACGAGGCGCTGGGCTTCACCGCCTTCGGTGGCAACCAAGCGCAGAACTGGCTCATCCTGAAGAACGGCTCGACCGTCATCGGGCTGTTCCAGGGCATGTTCGACAAGAACATGCTGACCTTCAACCCCGGCTGGGACAGCAATGCCCAGGCGCTGCCCGACTTCCTCGACGTGCGGCAGATCCAGCAGCAGCTCAAGGCCCAGGGCCTGACGCTGAGCCAGGAAGCCGACCCCGCATCCATGGGGCCGGGCTACATCTCCCTCACCGACCCTGATGGCAACCCGGTGCTGATTGACCAGCACGTCTGACGACAATGGGCGGATGCGGTTCACGGCATCTATCCCCCTGAATCGGTCCCGCCTGGCGGGGCCGGCTTGAGTCGTTGGTCCACAGGCCCCAGCCTCGCGCCGACGCCTGCTCCTAAAGCGGCCCTGCCCTGGCCGCCCGGCTCACGCCGCGGCCCGACGCGCGCCCTGCTGCTGTCGCTGCTGGCCCACGTGCTGCTGCTGAGCCTGACCTTCGGCGGCGAAGGGCTGGGGCTGCCCGGCCTGAGCTTCCCCTGGCAGGCCCGGCGAGCCGAGGTGCCCGACCTGCGCGTCGTGCTGCTGACGCCACGGGTGGAGCCGGTGCCCGCCGAGGAAACGCCCACCGCGCCGGCCGAGACAGCCGCTGAGACGTCACCGCGCGCCGAGGCGGCCGACGACACACCGCCACCGGCGCCTCCAGCACCCGTCGCTCCCGCCGTCATCGCCGTGGACAAGCCCAGCGAGACGACCTGGACCGTGCCGCCTGCGCCGCCGGCGTCCGCACCCGTCATCGCAGCCTTCGGCGCCGCCTCCAGCCCGGAGGTGACGCGGCTGCGCGAGGCCAGCGACACGGCGTTGAATCGGGAGAGCCAGGTGCGCGCCTCCGAGCTGGCCCAGCTCGACCGTGCCAGGCGCGACGCGCAACAGCAGGCTCAAGCGCAGACCGAACGACTGGCCGCCGCACAGGCCGAGGCCGAACGCCTCGAAGCCGCGCGGCTGGAGGCAGCCAGGCAGGAAGCCGCCCGCAAGGAGGCTGCTCGCCAGGAAGCGGCCAGGGTCGAAGCGGCGCGGCTGGAGGCCGAGCGCCTGGAAGCCCAGAAACAGGCTGCGGCCAGGCAGGAGGCCGCGCGCACCGAGGCGGCACGCCTGGACGCCGAGCGCCAGGAAGCCACACGCCGCGCCGCCGCGCAGCAGGAGGCGACGCGCCAGGAGGCTGCCCAGGCCGAGGCTGCACGCGCGGAAGCCGCTCGGCAAGAGGTTGCCCGCCAGGAAGCGGCACGTGCCGAGGCCGCCCGCCAATCCGCGGCCCGGCAGGAAACCGCCAGGCAGGACGCAGCAAAGGAGGCCGCACGCCAGGAAGCCGGGCGCCAGGAGGCGGCCAGACAGGAAGTCGCCCGCGCCGCCGCCGCCAAGCTCGCGGCCACCAAGGCCGAAGAGGAACAACGCGAGGCCAAGCTGCGCGCCATCGGCCAGCAGCTGAACGAAGAAGCCGCCAAGCGTGACGCGGCTCGCCAGGCCCAGTCCAACCTGCCGTCTTCGTGGAGCAGCGCCCGCCGCGGCCGCCTGTTCGGCCGCACGGATGCCAACGCCGAGATGGTGCTCTACGCCGAGGCCTGGGCGCGCAAGATCCAGCTCAACCAGACCTTCGATCTCGTCCGCGACGCGGTGAAGACGCCGCACACCGACCCGCTCGTGACCGTGGCCATCCGCGCCGACGGCACCGTCGAGTCCGTCAGCTTCTTCCGCTCCAGCGGCGTGCCTGCCGTTGACGACGCCATCCGCCGCGTCATCGAGAGCCAGGCGAACTACCCGGCTTTCCCGCCGGCGCTGGCGCGGGAGTACGACGTCGTCGAGATCCGCCGCACCTGGCATTTCGATTCGGCGATACGGTTGTACTAGCCCCGTTCAGCCCCAGGGTTCTCCCGTCCCTCTTGCTGCACCGCACACAGAGGGAATGTCCCCGATTCGCACTGCAGGTGGGGTGCTAGCGTGAGGTGTTGTTCGTGGTTCCGGCTTGGCCGATGCGCGCGGCCGGACGCTCTGTTGATTCCCGTCGCAAAACACCAAGCTAGGAGACACAGATGAGGACTTCCCTTGCCGCGGCCCTGCGCCGCTCCGCCTGTCGAGTCGGGCTGCCGCTGCTGGCGGCCTTCAGCCTGGCCGCCCCGGCCGCCGCCAGCACGCTGACGCAGAACGTGTCGTGGACCATCGACCGCGCCGGCACGACCGCCAAGTACCGCATCGTCGCCTACGGCGACTCCATCTACGCCGGCTACAACGGCTCGGTGCTTAACGCCGCCAAGTACGCCGCGCCCACGGTGGACGCCGAGTACCTGTCCGCACTCTGGAACGCCGACATCGAAAGCGTGCGCCGCGCCAAGTCCGGCGCCGTCGCGTCCGACGTCTACGCCAACAAGATCGTGGCCGAGAAGTCCTACATGCAGGCCGCGTCCACCCGCGTCGTCACCTTCGAGATGTGCGGCAACGACGGCCTGCAGGCCCGCTCCGCCTTCAAGAGCCAGACCGGCACCTGCAACTACGCCGGCATGGACGCCGCCGTGAACAGCTGCAAGACCTATGTGGCCGCCGCGATGGACTTCATCAACGCCAACGCCTACGCCGGCGTGAAGCTCAAGCAGATCTCCAACCTGCACTACCCCGGCTACAACGCCGACAACACGCAGAGCAGCTGCAAGGACGCGACCACGGGCGCCACCGTCAACATGCGCGACCGCTTCCTGCCCAAGATCGCAACGATGAACTACTGGATGTGCGAGTACGCCCGCCAGAAGGGCTTCAACTGCGCCGACAACTTCGCGCAATACATGGGCGGCGATTACGACAGCAACGGCGACGGCATCATCGACTCAGACGGCCTGCGCTACGTGCCCGGGGAGAGCGAGGCCAGCTACGTCACCCGCATCACGACGACGCTGAAGTCCACCATCCGTGACGCCAACGCCAAGTTCGTCTCCAGCAGCAGCAGCTACGACTACATCCAGTCCGACGACACCCACCCGACCTACAGCGGTGGCACCGTCTCCGCCGGCATCTTCGGCGGCACGACAGGCTCTGGCGCACCGCGCTACACCTCGTTCGCGAGCGGCAAGAACCCGATCTGGAACCAGTACGGCCATGAGCGCATGGGCTGGGCAATTTCCACCTCCAACCCGGCGGCACCGTGAAGCGCTGAGCCACGGCGGGCCACGCGAATGAACGAGCGCAAGCCAACGCCATCGAGCGACGCGGCCTGGGGCCCGTCGCCGTGGTGGCTCGCCATCGCGCTGGCACTCGTCGCCGGCGGCATCGCGCTGTGGTGGCCGGCCGCTGACGCCCCGGCGCCCGCGGTGCCGGTGGCCGCGGCGGTTGCCCTGAGCCTGCCCGCCGCGCCGGCACCACAAGCCGAGCCGAGCGCACCGGCAGCCCCGGCGGCGGTGAGCCTGGCGAGCATCGCAGCGCCCGCCGCCCCTCCTACCCGCATCCCACGCCTGCGCGACCCGGGCGGTGACCAGACCCCCGACCTGGCCGACTACGTCAACGAAGGCGAACGCCCCACGATGGCTGAAGTGATTGACCGCCTGCACGCGGCCGGCGTGCGCACCGGCCTCGGTGCCTTCTCGCCGCCCGGCACGCGGCCACCGCTGATCGGCCTGGCCGTGCCCGAGAGCTTTGCACTGCCGCCCGGCTATGTGCGCCACCACCAGGCCACCGACGACGGCCAGCGCATCGAGCCCATCCTGATGTTCTCGCCGGATGCGCAGACGCTGGTCGTCAACGGCCGCACGGTCGCCGTGCCGGCCGACCGCGTCGTGCCGCCCGAGCTGGCGCCGCCGGGGCTGCCGATCCGGCGCATCGTCGTGCCTGCGCGCGTGGACGGCGCGCGTTGACCCTCGCCGCCTTGCCAAGCCGGCTCGCCCGCAGCCGGTGGACCGGTGTTGTCATGGCCGCGCTGCTGTGCGGCCTGTACGCCCGCGGCGGCCCTGCGTGGATGCTGGGTTTCGTCGCCCTGGTGCCGTGGCTGCGCACGCTGGATGCTGAAAGCCGGCTCGGCCCCACGCTGCTCGGTGCCTGGGCGATGTCGGTCGCCTACACGGCCGCGGTGTTCTTCTGGTTCGGCAGCGCGCTCGGGGCCTACACGCAGGTCGGCGCGGGCGCGGGCCTGGCGATGCTGCTGCTCCTGGCGCCGCTGTTCCAGCCGCAGATCCTCGTCTTCGCCGCCGTGCGACACCTTGTGAGGCGGCAGCGTGGCGCGGTGATCGGCGCGCTCGCCGGCGCGGCCGCCTGGGTCGCCGCCGAATGGGCGTTGCCGCGGCTGCTGGGCGACACCCTCGGCCACGGCCTCTATCCCGCCCGCCTGCTGCGCCAGGCCGCGGACTTGGGCGGCGCCACCGGGCTGACCGTCGTGCTGCTGCTGGCCAACGAGGCGGTGGCCGCCGCCCTGGCCCGCCGCCGCGAGGGCCTCCGTGGGGTCGCGGCCCCGCTCGCGCTGGCGGCCCTCGGCCCGTTGCTGCTGGCGGGCTACGGCCTCACCGCGCTGCAACCCGAGCCACCCTCTGCCGCCAAGCCGCTGCGCCTGGGCCTCGTCCAGTCCAACATCACCGACTACGAGCGCCTGCGCCGTGAGAAGGGCGCAGGCGCCGTCGTGCGTGAGGTGCTCGACACCCATTTCGCGATGAGCTACGACGCGGTGGAGCGCCAGCATGTGGACGCCGTGCTGTGGTCCGAGACCGTCTACCCCACCAGCTTCGGCCAGCCCAAGAGCGAGGCCGGCGCCGAGCTGGACGCCGAGATCCGGGCCATCGTCGACGCGGCCGGCGTGCCCTTCGTGTTCGGCACCTACGACCGGGACGCGGACGGTGAATACAACGCCGCCGCCTTCGTCTCGCCTCGCAGCGGCCTTCTGGGCATGTACCGCAAGACCCGGCTCTTCCCATTCACGGAGTACCTGCCCGCCTGGGCCGACACACCCACCGTGCGCGGCTGGCTGCCCGGCGCCGGTGCCTGGCGGCCGGGCTCGGGGGCACGCGTCTTTCCGCTGCGCCTGGCCGATGGCCGCGAGGTGCCTGTACTGCCGCTGATCTGCCTGGACGACACCGACGCCGGCCTCGCGATTGCCGGCGCACGACTGGGCGCGCAGGTCATCCTGACGATGTCCAACGACTCCTGGTTCACCGACCACACGCAGGGAGCCGCACTGCACCAGGCGGTGGCGGCCTTTCGCAGCATCGAGACCCGGCTGCCGCAGTTCCGCGTCACGACGAATGGCTTCAGCGCCGTCATCGATGCCCGCGGCGAGGTCATCGCCGCCACGCGTATGGGCGAGCGCACGCTAGTCATCGGCGACCTGCCGGTGCGCGACCCGGCGCCCACGCTGATGGTCGCCTGGGGCGACTGGGTCGGGCAGGCGGCAGCCGGCTTCCTCGTGGGGCTGGCCGCGCTGGCGGTGCTGCGGCGCTGGCTGGGCGCGATGGCCGTGGCGGCGCCGTCGACGCTGCCCGCCGAAGTCGTCGTGCTGCCGCCTGCCGCCCGCGCGGTGGCCGGCCTGTTGCGTTTGATCTCGCGCGGCGGCGCGCTGGCCATGGGCGCAGCGGTGCTGTGGGGCGACGGCACGCTGCAGACGAACACCTTCGCGCTGATCCGCATGTTCACGGCCCTGTGCCTCATCCCCGAGGCCGCGGCCTGGGCGGTGCTGCGCGCCTGCATCGCGAAGGTCACGCTGGCGGACGGCCTGCTGGCGCTGACGCGTGGC
Organism: Roseateles sp. GW821-FHT02E12; assembly: GCF_059421665.1. Taxonomy (NCBI): domain Bacteria; kingdom Pseudomonadati; phylum Pseudomonadota; class Betaproteobacteria; order Burkholderiales; family Sphaerotilaceae; genus Roseateles; species Roseateles sp. GW821-FHT02E12. Next base: position 1,517,561 of record NZ_JBWKVK010000001.1, on the reverse strand, counting down.
ACGAGGCGGCTGGAGATCCCGCTGCGCGACATCGCCGCCATCGAACCCTGGCGTTTGCCCCTGCCCGGCGCCGGTGCTTGGCTGCGCCTGAACTCGGGCGCGCGCTGGCCCCACGGCCTTGGCCTGCCCGATCCCTGGGCCTTGGCCGGCGCCCTCGGCCTGCCCGTGCACGAGCAGCCCTCCGCGCCTGCCTGGTGGGCCTGTGCACGCAGCCGCGCGCAGCGGCCACCCAGCCGCCTCGCGCAGCCGGCGGTCAAGTTCCTGCTGCTGCCCTTCCTGCTGGCCGTGCCCGCCTTCCAACTGCACCAGAAGATCGCCTACGGCAGCGCGTTCGGGGAGTTCTACAGCTACGGGCTGGCGGCCTATCTCCAGGCATTTGCGCTGTGGTGGGCGGCATGGATTGCCGGCGTGGTGCTGTGCGCGGCGGCGGTGCGGGCGGTGATCGAGGTGGGCGCGTTAGCGGGCGGATTGGTGCGGCCACAGCAGGCGCTGCCGGTGCGCGCCTGGCTTGAACGGCTGGGGCTGCTCGCGTTGTATCTGGGCTTGCCGGCCTGGCTGCTGCTGCGCGCCGTGGCCCATTGACCCCTGAAGCGGGTTGCTCGACCGCATGTGGCTGCGGTGATGGGCTGCGCCTGGGATTACTCGGAAGGATGAAAACTGGTAGAAAAGGTCTGAAGATCAGCGTTCACCAGCGGGTGATCGCCAGGGAGAGCGCAAGGGTGTTTGAAATTCCTGACTTCAGTACCTGTGACGGCAAGCCCCACGCCTTCCGGCACGCCGGCTAAAGCGATGGGTAGCGCGCCCGTGCACCTGCTCATCGTCGACGACCACGCGGTGTTGCGCATGGGCCTGGCGCAGCTGCTGCTTGAATTGCCTGGTGGCTGCGAGGTCAGCCAGGCGGCCGACCTGGCGCAGGCGCAGGCGGTGCTGGCGGCGCGGCCCGACGTGGCGCTGGTGGTGCTGGACGTTCACCTGCCCGGCATGGCGCCGCTGCAAGCACTGGCCACGCTGCGGCTCGGTTTTCCGCTCTTGCCGGTGCTGTTGCTGTCTGCCGATACCGACCCCGATCTGGCCAGTCGCGCACTGCGCGAAGGTGCCTCCGGCTGGCTGCCCAAGAGCGTTGACGGGCGCACGCTGCTCGCTGCGGTGGAACTCGTCATGCAAGGCGGCTGCTACGTGCCGGCGTTCCTGCGCCAACGCTCGACGGCAGTGGCTGAAGAATCGCTCACTGAGCGCCAGCTGGAAGTGCTGGCGCAGTTGATCCAGGGGCGCAGCAACAAGGAAATTGCCCGCGCGCTGAGCATGGCCGAACCCACCGTGAAGGGTCATCTGGTCACCGTCTTCCGCGTGCTCAGGGTGCGCAACCGCGCGGAAGCGGTGAGCGCTGGGCAGGCGCATTTGCGCGAGCATCGGCGGTTTTTGTAGGCTCAATTTCGCATCCGCCGCCGAGCCGACGCGGCGAAGACCGCCAGCCCGATGCCGAGCAGCACATCGGACGCCGGCTCCGGCACGCTGGAAACGTTGATAGCCCCGCCGATTGGCGAAGTAGCGAGCTCCGCCAGGGTCGAATCGAGCAGCACGACATTGCTGAACAACAGGTCGCTTTGCCCCGTGGCGAGTGCCTGAAACCACAGGTGCACGACAAGGCCGTCGCCCGTTGCGCCGGGACCAGGCCCGAGCAAGGTGCTGGCCGTGTATGACACCGTGCCGGCGATGTTGTCGATGGCGCCTGGGACGAACGACGTTGCCCGGCCACCCGCCGTCAGGTGGGCGCCCTCAAGAACGTCGTTGACCTGGACGATCGTCGGATCGAAGGCGACATCGAACTGGAAGCCGTACAGGTCTGTGGCGTCGGCAACGAGCACGCTCAACGTGAACGTGTCACCGACATGCACCGCAGCAGGCTGGGCAGTGAACGAGAGGGTCGTCGCCGACGCGGGCACCGCCAGGAGCGCCAGAACGATCCCCCACAAGAAGGTCTGCTTCATCATTTCTCCTTCGATCAATCACGTTGAACCGATGTATTCAGGTCGCCGACGAGGGCTGCGCGCCGTCTCGTTCGTTGACGATCCGTCAGGGGCAGGTCGTGCCCGCCGGAAGCTTCTGCGCAACAAACGACAGGTCCCGGATATCGACCACGCCGTCGCCATTCGTGTCCGCCGTCGCATCGAACCCGGGCATGCCGGCTCGCTTGCCAAACGAAGCCTTCACGACAGCGTGATCCCGGCAGTCAACGACGCCGTCGAAGGTCACGTCTCCAGGCATCGTCACGACGGTGAACGTGGCGGAACCCGTGCCCGTATTGCCGGCAACATCGGTGGCAGCAGCGCTGTATCTGTGGCTGCCTGGGCCGAACGAAGAAGCCAGGCCCCGGATGTCTGCACAGGTGCTCGATGCAACGCCGGAGTGCTTTTCCAAGACCTCGCACCGGATGTCGATGTTCTGTCCTGGCGCGTACGAGCCCAGATTGCCTCTGTAGACGATGGCGGGCGGTGTCTTGTCGATCTTGACCGAGACGATGTTGCCGTTTTCGCTCTTGTTCCCCGCGCCGTCCACGGCGAACTTCAAGCTGGAGGACGCCGTGCCTTCCTTGCTCAGGGTCTGGTCGGCGGGGCAGTCCGCGACGCCGGAACCGCCCACGTCCGCACAGGTGAAGTGGACGACCACGTTGCTGGTGTACCAGCCGCCGGGGCCGGGCTGCGTCGTCGCAGCCGCCGTGACGGTCGGAGGCGTCATGTCGATCCGGACGGGACTGGCCGCGAAGCTGACCGTGTACCCACCGCCCGACAAGGTGTAGGTGAATCCATCCGGAAGGTCCTCTGACACCACCGCGCGGTTGGCAACGCAGGCCACATCGCAAACCGGGTTGATCACGACCTGCCTGTTCGCCCAGGTACCGGGGTTGTAGGGCCTGCCGTCAGATGTCACCAGGGAGTAACCGAAGCTCGGGCGATTGAACGTGACGCCGGAGTTCACGCTGGCAACCGCCGTGATGAAACGCGCCCCCGGGAAATCGGCGCTGATGATCCCGACGCGACTCTGGGCAAAGTGGAATTGCGGGCGCATCACATAGTCCGCCACCAGCGTATTCATTCCTTCGTAGGAGATCGTGCACAGGCCGAGGGCGCATCCGGTGCGTGGAAAGTCGGGATACGTGGAAGCATTGGCCGTGATGCCGTCCACCAGCCCGGTGGACAGACGCGGAGCGCCCGTCTGCGAACTGGAATGGCCGCTGGCGAAGAAATACGGAAACCCACCGTCCGAGCCACCGATGCCGATGCGGTAGAAGTCCGTCGAGCCAGCCGTTGTGGCGGCCTCTGCAAGATGGCCTTTGACAGGAAGCCAGAGCCAGTCATAGAGATCAAAATTCCCACGCAGCTTTTCGAATTTCCGGTCCGTAAACCCCGATGAATTGTCGAATCGATAGTATTGATTGGCCGCCAGCGCGGTACCCATGTATTGTTGAGTGATCAGCAGCTTGCCGCGGGCGTCGCACGAGTTCGGATCAGGTTTTGCATTGACAGGGCGAACCGGCCCCAGGGACACCAGGTCTGCACGAGGGCAAGTGCTGGGCAGCAGGTAATCCGAATACTTTTGCCCCGTTGCCACACCGTCAAGGACGGCTTCTCTTTGCAGCAAGGCACTGAGCGCCGGCCCGGGGTTGCACTTACAGTCGGCCTCCTCCATGACGACCCGCATGATGACTATTTCCGACGGATTGTTTTTCAGGAATGCAAGGGTCGGCCGCAGCACGCCGCCTTCGAATTGAAGGAACATGTCGACCCAGCTGTGAAATACCAGCAGTTCGCAGTTCGGCGACGAGTAGTATTGATTGCAGTCTTGAAGGGCAAAGCGGTCGTAGTATTTAAGGCGAATATCGAGATACCTGATGCCGGAATCCAGTTGTTCGCGAATACTCATGGTCTGCGTTTGCGCGATTTCACCGCCCACGCCCGTGTAGGTTCCGCTGTCATGCGTTCCCGGCAGAGAAAGTTCGGTGAGTTTTTTCGCCTTGCCGATGGTCAGCATCCATTGGGGGTTATGCGCAGCGGCCCCGGAATCGTGCCAATAGGCGCCGTCGTTGTGTGCCAGCGCGGGTGATTGGCAATAGAACACCGCCAATATCAGCGCCAGCATCACCGCCATGCGCCGCCCAGTATGGGCAATCAATGTCAGCATGGAATGCTCCCCGTCAATGGTGTGGAATCTCATCACTGCTCGCTCGATCCGCTGGCGCGCGGCGGCGGCATTGCCAAGGCCCGCCTAACAAACCCGTCGCACGCAAGTTCAGGCCAGTCTAGGTAGCGCCGCACGGGCTGCCCAGCCGACAGACGGATGGGGCGGCTGATCCGTTTGGATGGGTAGTGGCCCGGCAGGCACTGCAGGTGGCGGTCAAGCGCGTGGTGGGGCGCTGCGCCAGCGGCACGCTCACACTGAAACAGTCGTCACGACGGCCGCTTTGGGCTGAGAGCGGTCTTCTATGCTCTCGTCTGATCAACCCTGTCCACACCATGCTTCCAGCTGACGCGCCCCTGGATAGACCACGGCTGTACGTCGATCTCAATGAGATGGTGGAGAGCGACTTGGTCCTGCTGTCTGCAGAAGATTCCAAGGCGGATTCCTCTGGCGCAAGCGTCTATCTGCAGGAGGGGCTGGTTGTGGACATCTATATGGATGACGTCGACGACCACGGCCATGCCGACCCGTTGGTTGCACGCGGCACAGTTGAGGCGACAGCGGAGCGCGGTTGGGCACGACACGTGAAGTGGTGCTGCCGAATCAGTCCACCTGGGATTCAGCGGCTGTCGGAATTGCGCGTGTAAGTCCGCTTCCGCTGCAAAGCCCTCATCCGTCGCTGCCACTAGGCCGCCCGCCGCCCTCGCCCACCAATTGAAGACCGCCCTGAGCGCGGCCGACCCTAGCGCGCCGGCGCTGCCGCCGCCGTACTCAGAATGCCCTGGATCATGGCCTCCGAATAGAACTCGCCGCTGCTCTCACTGCGGGCCAGCATGGCGCGCCACAGGGGCACCGGCGCCATCGCATAACCCTTGAAACGCTTGAAGCCGCAGGCGTAGAGGCCGCGATAGACCGTCAGGTCGCCCTGGAGCTGATCGCACTCCTTGAGCAGCTTTTGCGTGTACTGCTCGCTCATCTCGTCGCTGAAGATGCCGGTCGAACGCAGGGCCTCCAGCATGAGGGCCTCCGCGCCGCCTTCGTGGACCCAGGGATCGCTCTCGCCGACACCGCCGCGCGCCACGTTGACCTGCCACACGTGCGCCATCTCGTGCGCCACCAGGCCCGCGATGTAGCTGCGCTTCTTGGGGTGATCGTCGACCAGGCCGCGACCTTCGAGGCGGTAGGCAATGCCGCCACCCACGGCGCCGCCCTTGATGCTGATGCCGCCGGGCGGGCCGTCGAAGCCCACCACGGCCAAGGACACCAAGGGCGTGCCGATCAACTTGCGCTGGAGCGCCTGCTCGTAGAACTGCGACACCTTGGCGGTCGTGTCCCGCAGCACCTCGCGCAGCCAGGCTGGCGCCTGCGGGTCGATGATGACGTCCACCTGGCCCATGCGGGCCGGCTTGTTCGGCCCGAAGTAGGCATAGCCCTCCAACTCGGTGCCGGGCTTGGCCGGTGCGGCCGCCGTTTCACCGGGCAGGCCGCGCATGTGCAGCGCGACATCCATGGTTCGCGTGCGCTCGCCTTGGGTCAGCGCGCCGTACAGGAAGCCGAGATAGAAGTCCCACCCGCCGTCGGAGAAGCGGTTGATCGGGGCATATTGCCCGCCCTCGGCAAACTCGTCGTAGGCGCCAATCTCGACGCTCAGCTTTGTCAGGGGCTTGGCGCTGCGCAGGCTTTCGTGGTCGGCGCGGCCGGCCAGCTCCACCCCCGGCGTCAGCACGCGCCAGGCTTGCCCGCGGTAGTTGCGGATGGGTGCACCCAACTCGATGGCGGTGATGGGTTCCGAGAAAACGTAGTCGGCCCGCCACTTGTCCGCAGCGATGTGCGTCAGCGTCAGCTCGGTATGCAGTGGCGCCGGCGTAGCGGCGTGCGCGGTGCCAAGGAGTGTGGCGAGCAGCAGGCACGCCCACACCGGGATCGACGAAAGCTTCATGCGAAAAGGCCTTGGCAGATGGGGCCGCGATGGTAGCTGCGGCTCTACGTTGAACATCGGTTCCCGCCACTCGATCAGAAGCCTCCGATATGCTCCCACCCCAGTTGTACATACAAGTGGAGCACTCCCATGACGACCTATGACATCGTCATCGCCGGCGGCGGCGTGTCGGGCCTGTATTGCGCGCTGCGCCTGGCCGATGCCGGCCACCGCATCCTCGTGCTGGAGGCCGCGGCCGACCGCTGGGGTGGGCGCATCGAGACCGAGGACATGGACGGCTTCATCGCCGAGTACGGGCCGATGCGTTTCGAGCCGACGCTGCAGCCGCGCTTTGCCGCCCTGTGCGCCGAGCTGGGCGTGGGCCTGGTGGACTTCTCCGGCCCCTCGGCCGACCAGCTCGCCACCAACGATGCCGACCTGCCCGAGGCCGAGCGCGGGCTGAACTCGCTGCAGCTGCTGCAGCGCGGGATCATGCTCATCATGGGCCGCGCGCCGGATGACCAGGCCTGGATCGACGCGCTGACCGAGGCCGACTACATGCGGCTGCGCAAGCATGCCCAGCTGCATGGCCAGCCGCTGTGGGACATGGGCTTCTGGAACGCGCTGTCGGCCCAAGGGGTGTTGAGCCACCGGGCGCTGGTGAAGCTGCGCGACACCGGAACTTTCTATCACATGATCCCGGAGAACCTGAACGCGGCCGAATGGATCATCTGGTGGCTGCGCGCGCTCAAGACCGTGGGCCAGCAGCTGGCCAGCATCGAGGGCGGTTCGGCCAAGTTGACCGAGGGGCTGCTCGCGCGGCTGCGCGGCCACGCGAACGTGACGATGGCCGGCGGCCACAAGCTGATGGGCGTGCGGCCCGTGGAGCTGGGCAAGCCGACGCTGGCACTGGACGTGGCAACGCAGAACGGCGCACTCACGCTGCGCGCCGAGCGCCTCATCCTCGCGCTGCCGCGGCTGCCCTTGCTCAAGCTGACGCGCCACCTGCCCGAGCACGTCGCCTCGCAGCTGGACAGCGTGAACGGCTTCCCGATGCTGAAGGTCTTCTTCGTCTGCAACATGCCTTGGTGGAGCCATGGCCAGGCGCCGCAGCAGTACGCCAACTGCATGCCCACGCGCGAGATCCACTACTTCCGCCGCCCGCCCGAGGCCGATGCCGATGGCCACGGCATGGTGCTGCTCTACATGGACCGCCCGTCCACCGAGTTCTGGCGCCACTACGTCATCGACGGCGACCACCACGACCGCGCCGAGCTGGACCAGAACGCGCGCATCGTGGACGCCTTCGCCCTCTTCGTCGCTCGCGACGTGAAGCGCTCGGCGGAATCGAACGCCGAATCGGCCCTGAAGCTGACCGACAACGCCCGCCGCATCTTCGGCGGCCTGAGCCTGGCGGAAACGGCCGGCTACATCCGCAACTCCATCATCACCTACGGCATCCGCGACTGGGCGCGCGCGCCCTACGGCGCTGCCAACCACGGCTGGCAACCGGGCGTGCGCTCGTGGAAGGTGATGGAGGCCTTCAAGGCCTTCGACTTCGGCAGCGGTGCGCGCAATCTGCACATCGTCGGCGAGGCTTATTCGGACTACCAGGGCTTCATCGAAGGTGCGCTGAACAGCGCCGAGCTGGCGCTGGCGACCATACCAGCGCAGCCCGTGGACGAGGCCGCACAGGAGCCTGGCCTGGGCCTCTCCTGAGGCGCCTGATACCAGTTGCGAATGGCTATCCTGCCGTCCACCGAAGGAGGTGGTGATGAGCAGGAAGTGGCTGGCGCTGGTGGCGCTGACGATGGGGATGACGGGCGCGCAAGCGGCCGATACGGGCTCGATGGACTGGGTGCGCGCCCAGATGAAACCGATGGCGGCGAACTCGCCCGCCGAGCTCAGCGACGCGCAGTTGCAGGCCTTCGGTGATGCGATCGGCAACGCCCGCGTCGTGGCCCTGGGCGAGCAGACGCACGGCGGCCGCCAGGAGTTCGAACTCAAGACGCGGCTGCTGCGCTATCTGCACGAGCGCAAGGGCTTCGACGTGCTGCTGCTGGAGAGCGGCGTGTTCGACGTCGCGCTGTTGCAGCAGGCCATGCAGCGCGGCGAGAAGCTCGATGCGCTGGCGCCGGGCAACGTCTTCTACATGTACTCAAAGAGCGACGCAGGGCGAACGCTGCTGCGCTATCTTGACGAGGCGCAGGCAGGGCCGAAGCCGATGCTGCTGTCGGGCATCGACAGCCAGCTCAGCGGGGGCTTGAGCCGCATTGAGCTGCCGCCACGGCTGCGCGCCAGGCTGCAAGGCGACGCCAGCGACTGGCCGGTGTTCGAGCGCCTGGCCGACAAGCTGATGCAGATGGACCGCACGCCACCCTCCAGCGGCGACGCGAAGACCTTTGAGGCGGTGGCCGCGCGGTTGAAGGCCACGCTGTGCAAGCCCGGTGGCGACGAGCTGCTGTGCCGCAGCCTGGCCGGCCTGCGGGCCCAGGCGGCCAACTTCTGGCGCGGGGACTATCTGCGGGATCACGAGATGGCCAACAACGTGCTGTGGCAGCTGCAGCGCGTCTACCCGGGCCGCAAGGCCGTCATCTGGGCGCACACCATCCACGTCGCACGCGGCGTGAAGTTCGACGACAGCCATCGCTACGCCGGCGACATCCTCGGCCAGAAGCTGGGCCGCGACTACTACGTGCTGAACCTGACCGCGCTGCAAGGCAGCTTCTTGGAATTCGCGTCGGGCGAGGTGCTGCCCATGCCGCCCGCCTATCCGCGCAGCCTCGAAGCGGCCTTGGCCAGCGACCCGGCCGGCTTTGCCTTCCTCAACGCGCCCAAGCGCCTCAAGATCGGCCTGCCGGCCCGCGGCATGGAGTTCGGCTACAGCATGCCCCTGGGCACCGGCGTCGGCCTGGGTGCGCAGTGGGACGGCGTGTTCTACATCCGCGACCTGGCGCCGGTAAAGATGGAGCGGTGAAGGCGCACGGCCCGCGAGGGAATGCTCAGGCAGAAAGCCCGCGTGGGTGCAAATGTGGCTTGCCATCGCGCTTGACAGATCGCGGGGCAGGCCTTGCACGCCACAGCAATCGACGGCGTTCTCTGGTGAGCGCGTTCAATTGGGTCAGCAAGCTGGCATCAATGGCCGCCGCGGCAGCAAGACGCCCCATGAGTTGCTCAGTTGCGATCAGCCGCGCCTCCAAATCCTCCATCTGCGCGACAACTTGCCGAACCTGCTCGATGCGCGCCAGATGCTGCGCAGGTACGTGCGCTCCATCGGATGCAAGCAAGACGCCGGTCACCAATCGCTCTTCATCAAGCGCGTAGCACCTGCCGCTATGCGGCAGATAGCCATGCTTGCGCACGCAGGCGATGGCGACATCAAGAAACTCCTCGTCAGCGTCAGGCCCCGAGAACGTCAGGTCGTCAACATAGCAACTGAAACGCAGGTCTCGCTCAACAGCCAAGCAGTGGAGTTCATCCAAAAGCGGCCGTACGACGTGAAAGGCCAGCACGAGACTCACGGAGCTACCGATGGGAAGACTGCCACGATGCGTACAAAGCCGCGCGAGTATTGCGGCGCAATCCTGCGAGCATTGCAGCGCGGTAGCGAAGAAGTCCCACACCCTCTCTCGGGTGACTGAAGGAAAGAAATGCCGGATGTCCAGCTTCGCCAGCCTCTGTGCACCGAGATGCACCAAGGCATTGGTCACATGCGAGCGACCGGCCCGTCCTGAGTGCAGATAAGGTGGCAGTTCCAAACGATTGAGCAACTCGCTCACGCGTGTGTGCACGACCTGCAAAAGAGGCTTGGCCACGTCGATCTGTCGCTGCTTGCCGCCAGTGACGCGGATGACCGAACGATAGTTGTCGGATTGATTGCAAAGCTGCTCCAGCTTCGGCAAGGGCAGGCCGAGCAGGTCGCGAGCCAGGCGCCGCCGGCTCTGTATGCGATAGAACGGACTTTGGTTCAACGCATAGCTCACACTCAACTCCTCTTGAGGCTTCGAGAGGCTTCGAGAACCAGCTCATGACAGACCGCCGAAGGTCCTGATCAACCAGGCCACGCTGGCCGTGGCTCTAAGCACCAACTCCAGCTTTGCAAGCCAGCTGCTTCTCGACTCGCGCCGACGGCGAGGACGTCGTTGCTGCTTTGCCATTGAAGGCATCCTTTCTTCACGGCGCCTCCACATCGGAGGCTCCATCTAGCCGCAAAGATAGGCAAAGACGTCGGCGCGTTAATCCCCTCGTGACTCAACTGTTCGTCAGTATCCAGCTCTGACGGTCCAACGCGCCACCCGACCAGCGGTCGGGCCACGCGAGGACTGGGCAGAGGCTTCGCAGCCTCCTCGGACCGAAGTCCCGTTGTCCACATCGCAGGTCATTTCGCACTAGCGATGCCAAATTAGGCGACACACCAACCAGATTCGATCAAGGTAAACGCGGAGTAGCGCAGCAAGTTCAAACCGCCTTGAACCACAGCCGCTGGAACAGCGGCGAGCGGCAGGACAGCCGGCCGTTGACGACGGCCATGCCGTCGCGCTCGGCCAGCGTGGCGTGGGTCGGGCCGGCCAGCAGCGACACGCCCAGGCCCAGCCGGTGCGGCAGCGAGGCCCAGCGCAGGCCGATGGCCTCGGCCAGCGTGGGCAGGATGTCGACGTGCGTGAACTCGCGCTGCAGGTCGTCCGCGGCCAGCGCGTGGCCGTGGGCGTCATAGCGGGCCAGCGCATGGAAAACGGTGCGGCCGTGGGCCTCGGGGAGCAGTTCGCCGTTCAGCATGGGCTCGGGGTTGAGGTGGTCGCCCATGATCCAGACGACCTTGGACCGGCCGTCGCGCTGGGCGATGAAGCGCTCCACGAACTGCGCCACGACACGGTCGGTGCAGCGCAGCGCCTCGCGCATCACGTCGGCGGGTTCGTCGTCGTCCTCGTCAGCCTGGCCGACGCCATCCACGCAGCCGCCGTCGTGCGCCCCCGCGGGGCCGTGGGTGTCGACGGTCAGCAGCAGGCTCAGGCGCGGCTCGTCGGCCTGGCGCGGGCGCTGCATGTCGGCCCAGGCCTGCTCGACGAGGTCGCTGTCCAGCAGGCCCCAGCCCGCGGCGGGCACGGCGACGCCGCGTTGCTGCCACTGCTCGGCGCCGAAGCGACGCGCGACGTGGTGGTCTTGCAGGAAGCGGCCCTTGCCGGCGAACTTCAGCGAGGCCCCGCCATAGAAGCTGATGTCCCAGCCCTGGGCCGCCAGCAGGTCGGTCAGGCATTGGCCGCCCTCGAAGAAGCGCCGGCTGTACTCCAGCGAGTTGTGGCTCATCAGGCCCACGGGCTGCAGCGGCAGCCCGCACAGCGCGCTGAACATGCCGCCCACCGTCCAGCTCGCGCCGCTGAGGTTGCGCAGCTCGCCCAGGGTCTGGAAGTCGTCCTGCATGCGCGTGAGCCGCGGCAGCAGCGCCGCGTGGGGTTCACGCGGGCGGGTGTAGCCCTCGTCCAGAGACTCGACGAAGACGACGAGCACGTCGGGCTTCTGCTCGGGCGCCTGCACGCTCGCGCGGCCGGGGTCGGCGTAGTGCCGGGCCAGGTAGTCGCCGCCGTCGGGCTCGGGTTGGCAGGGGTCGGACACCGTCGCGTTGACGGACACGACGGCGCCCGTGCCCAGCAGGGCCAGCAGCGCCCGCCCATGCCAACGCTTCATGCGGCGCAGCAGGAAGAGGCTGAGCACCGTGAGGCCCATCACCGCCAGCAGGCAGCGGCAGGCGCGCCACAGCATGCGCGGGTCGGCGTAGTCCAGGCCGCCGTTCTGCAGGTGGTAGAGCACCTGGTCGGCCGTCACCAGGCCCAGGTAGGTGCGCAGAAACCAGCTCGCGCCGACGATGGTCCAGAGCAGCAGGACGAGGGCCGCCAGGACGGCAGCCCGGGGCGGCGGGAGGGCAGAGAGAAGTCGGTCGGCGGGCATCGCCGGCGAGTCTGCCGACGCCGCTTTGCCGGGGCGCTAGCGGAAGTTTGCTGAGTGTTGGCGCCAGGCAAAGGACTGTGTGCAGCCCCCAGCCCCGGGGCGCCTCAACTGCGCCCGGAGCGCAGCAGCTTCAGCCGCCCGCTGGCCGCCCAGCTGTCCAGCGGGCGGCGGATGTCCTGGCGCAGTTCGTTCTCGCTGTCGGCCTCGGCGGTGAGCATGCCGACCCAGGCGTTGCGGCCCGCCTCCTTGGCCTCGTAGAGCGCGGCGTCGGCGAGGTCGATGGCGGAGCGCCAGTCCAGCGCGCGCGGCATTGCGGGGCACAGCGGGAAGGCCGAGAAGCCGACCGAGCAGGTCTGCGCCAGGCGCACACCGCCTTCGAGCGCGAAGGCCTGCGACGACACGGCCTGCAGGGCCCGTTCGGCCAGCTCGGCGGCCCGGCTGCGCGGTGTGCCGCGGGCGACGATGAGGAACTCCTCGCCGCCCCAGCGCACCAGGTAGTCGGTGGCGCGGAAGACCTGCTGCAGCCGGCCGCGCATCTGCTCCAGCACGGCGTCGCCGGCCATGTGGCCGTGGGCGTCGTTGATGCGCTTGAAGTGGTCGATGTCGATGAGGAAGAAGAGCAGGTCCTGCTCGCTCTCGCCCGCGGTGGGCGCGTCAGCCACCGGCTCGTAGTGGCGCAGCGCCAGCGCCGCGTCGGCCGGCATCTGGCGGTCGAGGAAGCGGCGGTTGCGCAGGCCGGTCAGCGGGTCGGTGAGGCTGGCTTCTTCCAGCTCGAAGGACTTGGCCGTCAGCGCGGCGGTGGCGGCCTCCAGCGCCTCGGTGCGCTCCTGCACGCGCACTTCCAGCACGCGGCGATGGCGCAGCAACAGCCGCGTGCGCATGCTGACGATGGCGGCCACCAGGGCGACGGCAGCGACGACGGCAAGGGCCATGGCCCAGCGCGTCTGCCACCAGGCGGCGCGCACCTCGACGCCGATCTTCAACTCGCTGGGGCTCCAGGCGCCGTCACGGTTGCTGCCCTGCACGCGCAGCTGGTAGTGGCCCGGCGAGAGGTTGGTGTAGGCCGCCGCGCGGCCCAGGGCGCCGCCGGCGTCTATCCAGCCGGCGTCCAGGCCGTCGAGGCGGTAGCGGTAGCGGTTGCGGCCGGGCTGGCTGTAGTCCAGCGACGCGAAACCCAGCGTCAGGCCGCGCTGGCCTGGGGCCAGGACGATGTCGGTGCCACTGGCAGGCAGCGCGCGCTCCTCGCCGTCCACACGCAGCTCCGAGACGACCAGCGGCGGCTTGTAGGTCCAGGGCGAGAAACGCTCGGGATCGATGACGAGCAGGCCGCGCGCGCCGCCGAACAGCATGCGGCCGTCGTCCAGCTTGGCGTAGCTGCGAAACCAGCCGGTGCCGAGGTCGGCGCCGTCGGCCGCGCCCAGCTCACGGCGCTCGCCGCCGTGCGGGTCGTACATGTTGCGCTGCGACCAGATGCGGCCCTGCTTGTCGAACAGCAGGTTGGCGCCGAAGGCCCCGCCAACGTCGGAGGCGCCGATGACCTCGAAGCGCGCCTGCTTGCCGCTGCTCTCAACGAGGCGATGCAGGCCGGTGCCGGTGTCCACCCACAGGCGGCCAGCCAGGTCCACGGCCATGCCGAGCACGGTCTGGCCGGTCAGGCCCTTGGGCTCCACCCATTCGGCCACGGGCTCGTCCGCGCCGGGCTTGGCAACGCGGAACAGCCCGGCGGCGCCGCCGGCCCACAGGCTGCCGTCGGGCAGCGTCGCGAAGGCGTTGACCTCACCGGTGCCGCCGACGAGGCCGGACGTCGGGATGGCGCGCATGGTCGGCTTGCCCGGCGTCCAGCGCATGACGCCGTCCAGCGTGGCGATCCACAGCGCACCGTCGTCGGTGGGGTGGAAGCGCCGCGGCACGGCGTTGCCGCTGCGCAGCGTCTCCTTCCAGCGGCCTTGCGTATCGAAGCGCAGCAACTGGGTGTCGACGGCCACCCAGACGGAGCCGTCCTTGGTCTGCCCCAGGGCATTGATGCGGCCCGGCGGCAGCCCGCCGGCGCCAGGTGCGATCAGCCCCGCGGGCTGCAGCTGGCGGTCGCGGCGCTCGATGCCGCCGGACAGCAGGCCCAGCCAGATCTCGCCGTTGTCCAGCTGCAGGATGCTGCGCACGTCCAGCCCGCCCGAGGCCGAGCCGATCGCTTCGCGCACCATGGACAAGCCTGGCAGCGACGGCACATGGCGCATCAGGCCGCCGCCGTAGCTACCGGCCCAGACGGTGCCCGAAGGGTCGCGCATCAGCGCGCGCACATCGCTGCGCGGCGCGGTGCCGGCGCCGGTGGCGGGCAGGCGTTCGATCAGGCTGCCGTCGGTCGCGCGCCGCCGCGACAGGCCCGAGGCGTCGCCGAACCACAGCTCGTCGGCATCGGGTTGGGCCATGGCCATCACCGGCCAGGCGCCCGAGGTTGCGCCCGGCTGGGCGCCGGGGCTGAAGGGCAGCGGCAGGCCCTGGGGCGACAGCGCGCGCAGGCGGCCCTGGGCCGTGCCGACGATGATGCGGCCGTCCAGCGTCTCGCTGATCAGTGTGACGAGCTGGTCGCCAACGTCCACGTCCAGCGTCTCGATGGGGCCGTCGGCCGTCTTGCGGGCCAGGCCGCGCCAGGTACCTATCCACAGCGTGCCCTGGCGGTCGACGAGCAGGGTCTGCACGCGCGGGTCAGGCAGGCCGTCTTCGCGGCCGCGGTGGTGGGTGAAGCGCTGGGTCTTGACGTCGAAGCGGTCCAGGCCGCCGCTGCCGCCTATCCACAGCGTGCCGTCCTTCTCCAGCGCAAGCGTGCGCACGGTGTTGGCGGCGGGCGCGGTCTCGTCGGCGGACTTGCCGTCGCGGGCCCAGCGGTCCCAGCGCCCCGTGGCCATGTCCATGCGCACCAGGCCGCTGTTGCCGGCGGCTACCCACATCCAGCCGCGCGGGTCGGGCAGCATGGCGCGCACGAATTGCTCGGGCAGCAGCTGGCCGTCGGGGCCGCTCAAGGGGTAGCGCCGGAAGGCATAGCCGTCGAAGCGCAACAGGCCCTCGGGCGAGCCGGCCCACAGCAGGCCGCGGGCGTCCAGGGTCAGGGCCGAGACGACGTTGTCGCGCACGGCGCCGGGCTCGCCGATGGATTCGAAGCGCGGCACCACGGCCTGCGCCCCACCCATCAACCCAACGGCGATCAGCAGGGCTGCACACCCTTTTGTTATCAAGACCCTCATGCCAGCATTCTCAGGCACGGGCACGCCACTGCCGGCAGGGTCTTGCCCTCAGTGAACGTGAATCATCACTGCGCGAGCGGCTTGGTGATCGCGTCGATGCGCTCGACCACCTCCGGCGTGAGCTTGGGCGTCACGGCCAGGGCGCCGAGGTTGTCGTGCAGTTGCTCGATGCGGCTGGCGCCCAGGATGACCGTGGACACGCGCGGGTTGCGGTTGATCCAGGCGATGGCCAGCTGGGCCGTGTTGCAGCCCAGCTCGGCGGCAATCTCGGCCAGCTTGCCGACGGCGTCGTTCTTGGCCTTGTCCTGCAGCTGTTCGCGCATCCAGCTCATGTTCTCCAGCGCGCCACGGCTGCCCGCCGGGATGCCCGCGCGGTACTTGCCGGTCAGCAGACCCGAGGCCAGCGGGCTCCAGGTGGTGAGGCCCAGGCCGATGTCGTCGTACAGGCGGGCGTAGTCCTGCTCGACCCGGCGGCGGTGGAAGAGGTGGTACTGCGGCTGCTCGACGACGGGCTTGTGCAGGTGGTGGCGCTCGGCGATCTCCCAGGCGGCGCGGATGTCGCCCGCGCTCCACTCGCTGGTGCCCCAGTACAGCGCCTTGCCCTGGCGAATGATGTCGCTCATCGCCCAGACCGTTTCCTCGATGGGCGTGTTGGGGTCGGGGCGGTGGCAGTAGATCAGGTCCAGATGTTCCAGCTGGAAGCGCTTCAGCGACGCATCCACCGCCTGCATCAGGTATTTGCGGTTCAGCGTGTCCTTGCGGTTCACCGTCACGCCGTCGCGCGCCAGGCCCCAGAAGAACTTGCTCGACACGATGTAGTCCAGCCGGTTCCAGCCCAGTGCCTTGAAGGCCTGGCCCATGACGACCTCGCTCTCGCCCTGGGCGTAGACCTCGGCGTTGTCGAAGAAGTTGATGCCGGCGTCGAAGGCCGCGGCCAGCATCTCGGTGGCGGCCTGGGTGCCCACCTGGTTGTGATACGTGACCCAGGAGCCGAGCGAGAGTTCGGAAACCTGAAGGCCGGCGCGGCCGAGGCGGCGGTATTGCATGGATGAGTTCCTGGAGCTGAGATGCGGAAAAGCGACAGCTTAAGCGCGCCCCCACCGGCGCGCCGGCACATGGCCACAATGCCCCCGAGCGCGCCGGGGGCGGGGCGCACGACGGGATGGACGATGGAGCTGCCTGGACGCGCGTCGAGGCGCAGCCTGCTGCTGCTGGCCCTGGCTGGTGCGGTGCCCGCGCTTGCCGATGACGCGCCCCTGTTCGTCCTCATCGACGGCAGCATCGAGATGCCCCAGGCCCAGTTCAAGGACGGCAAGCCCATCGACGGCCTGCAATACCACCTCGCCCTGGAACTCGGCCAGCGCATCGGCCGCCCGGTGCACTTTCGCCTCGTGCCGCGCCGGCGCCTCGCCCAGATCCTCGATGCCGGCCAGCAGGCCGACCTCATCTGCAACTACATCCCCGGCTGGCTGCCCGGCCCGCTGCAGTGGAGCCGGCCGTATCTCGACGACGCCGACCTGCTTGTCACCGCGGCGCGCCGCCCGGCACCCGCCCAACTGCAGGACCTGGCCGGCCAGCGCATCGGCACCGTGGCCGGCTTTCTCTACCCCGAGACCGAGACGGCCCTCGGCTCGGGCTTTGTGCGCGACGACGCGCCCAACCTGATCACCAATCTGCGCAAGCTCGCTTCGGGCCGCATCGACCACGCCATCGTCGGCCGCGTCACCTTCGAATACCTGCAGCGCCACGGCGACGTGCCGCTGGAGCTGCACTCGCCTCTCGTCATCGCGCGGCTGCGCACGGCCTGCGCACTGTCGCCGCGCAGCAGCCTGAAGCTGGCCCAGCTCGACGCGGCCATCGCCACCATGCAAACGGATGGCAGCCTGGCCCGCATCGTCGAGCGCTTTCGCTGAAGCCTGGGCGCGCCATGAGGTTGACGAGGCGCTGCCTGTTGCTAACCCTGGCCACGGGGCGGCCCGCGGTGGCGGCCGAGGCGCCCCTCGTCGTTCTGATCGACAGCACGGTGCAGCTGCCCCAGGCGTTGATCCGTGACGGCCGGGTGGTGGAGGGTCTGCAGCACGACATCGCCGTCGAGCTTGGCCACCGCCTGGGCCGGGAACTGCGCTTTCGTGTCGTGCCGCGCCGGCGCGTCGGGCCGCTGCTGCTGGCCGGCGAGGACGCCGACCTGATCTGTACCTATCTGCCCGCCTGGCTGCCCGGGCCGCTGCAGTGGAGCCGGCCCTTCCTGGACGACGGCGAGCTGCTCCTCACCGCCAGGCGGCGCGCGGCACCGGCGCGGCTGCAGGACGTGGCGGGCGAGCGCATCGGCACGATCTCCGGCTTCGAGTACAGCCAAGCCGCCGCGGTGCTGGGCGCGGGCTTCAGGCGCGACGACGGGCCGACCCTGGACAGCCTGCTGCGCAAGCTCGCCCTCGGCCGCGTCGACCACGCCCTCGTCGGCCGCGCCAGCTTCGCCTATCTGCTGCGCCGCGGCGAGGTGCCCGTGGCTTTGCACCCGCCGCTGCTTGTCGCGCAATGGCGCACGGCCTGCGCACTGTCGCCCCGCGCCACCGTGTCGCTGGCCGATCTGGACACCGCGCTGGCGGCCATGCAAGCCGACGGCAGCCTGGCGCGCATCGTCGAGCGTTATCGTTGAGCCCATGAATCTCGCCGTGATCGGTGCAGGCCCTGCCGGCCTCGCGCTTGCCCTGCTGGCTGCCCAGCGCCTGCCCCAGGCCAGCATCCACCTCTTCGACACCCGCCCGCTGGACCGCGACGTCAGCGGCGATGCGCGCACGCTGGCGCTCAACCTCGGCAGCATCCGGCTGCTGCAGCGCCTGTCGGCCTGGGTGCCCCAGAGCGCCCAAGCCATCCAGACCGTGCACATCAGCCAGGCGCCGCCCGCGCCCATCGCCGGTGAGGTGCGCATCAGCGCCGCCGAGCAGGGCCTGCCCCAGCTCGGCGCCGTGCTGCCCTATGGCGCGCTGGTTGCGCCGCTGCAGCAGCGCTGGCTGGCGCTGGCTGCGGCCTCACCGCAGCGCCTGTTCACGCGCTTCGCGACGGCCGTGCATGCGATCCGCTCCAGCTCGGACGGGGTGGAGCTGGACTGCGGCGAAGGCCCGATCGTCGACAGCTTCGACCTCGCCGTCGTCGCCGAGGGCGGCGTGTTCGCCGAGCAGGATCGCAAAAGCATCACCAGCGACTACCACCAGAACGCCTGGGTGGGCAGCGTGCGCCTGGCCGCGCCCGGGCTGCGGGGCCTGGCCATCGAGCGCTTCACCCGCAACGGCCCGCTGGCCCTGCTGCCGCTGCCCGACGACGCGCAAGGCCCACGCGCGGCGCTGGTGTGGTGCCTGCCCCAGGCCGAAGACGACATCGCCTCGTTGACCGACGCCCAGCGCCTGACCGTCATCCAGCAGCAACTGCCCGCCGTGGCGGGAACGCTGACCGGCATCTCGGCGCTGAAGTGCTTCCCGCTGGGCCTGAACGCCGAGACGCGACTGTTGCAGGGCCGGGCGCTGCGCATTGGCAACGCGGCCCAGACGCTGCACCCCGTCGCCGGCCAGGGCCTGAACCTCGGCTTGCGCGACGCCCAGGCCCTGGTCGACGCGCTGCGCGAGGCTGCCGAAACCGGCCAGAGCCTGGACGCCGCGCTCGCCCGCGTCGACTGGCAGCGCGCGCCCGACCGCTGGCCCATGATCGCCGCGACCGATTTCCTCGCCCGCAGCTTCGCCTGGCGCCTGCCAGGGTTGCCGGCGCTGCGTGGCCTGGCGCTGGCCGGGCTGGAGCTGGCCACGCCGCTGAAGACGGCGGTGGCGCGACGCATGATGTTCGGAGGCTGAATGGACATCCGACCCATCCAGCCCAAAGAGATCGAAGCGGCGCGCCAACTGCTGGCCGACAACGACTGGGGGCCGCGCGTGCAGGACCCTGGCGTGTTCCGCCAACTGCTGGCCCAGTCCCAGGTGGCGCTGGTCGCCGTCGAGGGCGGCCAGGTCGTCGGCTTCCTGCGCGCGATCACGGACGGCCTGTTCAATGGCTACATCTCCATGGTCGTCGTCGCGGCCTCGCACCGCGGGCAAGGCATCGGCACGCAGCTCGTGCAGGCCGCCATGGGCAGCAACGACCGCATGACCTGGGTGCTGCGTGCCGGCCGCGACGGTGTGTCGGCCTTCTACGAGAAACTGGGTTTTCGCGTGTCCGAGGTCGCCATGGAGCGGCCCGGCCAGCGGCGCTGATTGGGAAACACGATGCGAACCCTCTTCACGCTGGCCCTGCTGCTGACCCTGCTGCCGGCCCAGGCCCAGCTGATCCCGCCGGCCAAGGCCATCGCCGGCGCCTCGCAGGAGGAGTGGTCGAAGCGCTGGTGGCACTGGGCCTTGTCGTTCGACGACGAAGACAGCCCCGTTGCCGACACCGACGGGCGGCTGTGCGCCAGCGGCCAGTCGGGCCCGGTCTGGTTCCTGGCCGGCACCTACGGCACGCGGCGCACGGTGCGCAGCTGCCGCATCCCGGCCGGCAAGACGCTGTTCTTCCCCCTCGTCAACACCATCGCCTTCCCGCCCGACGACGAGCGCGAAGCCTGCGCCTCGCTGATGCTGCGCGCCGAGTCCCAGACAGAGGCGCCGGAGGCCCTGGTGCTGGACCTGAACGGCAAGCGCTTCAACGGCTTGGCCGCGCACCGCCAGGCCACGCGCGGCTGCTTCCTCGTGGCACCGGACGACGATGCACCGGCGGCCGGCAATGGCTACTACGTCGCGCTCGGCCCCCTCAAGCGCGGCCGCTACACGCTGAACTTCGGCGGCATCCTGCCCAGCCTGTCACAGGCCGTGACCTACACCCTCGATGTCCGGTGACAGGTGACGGGCCTGCGCCCTAGACTCCGGCTAACGCCACCGCAACACGCATGACGCCCGCTCCCATCCCCGCCAACGACGCCGAGCGGCTGCGCGCGTTGCGCGAGCTGCTCATCCTCGACACACCGCCCGAGGAGCGTTTCGACCGCATCGTCAGCTTCGCGGCCGACGAGTTCGACATGCCCATCGCGCTGATCAGCCTCGTCGACGCGCAGCGACAGTGGTTCAAGGCCCGCGTCGGCCTGGCGGCCTGCGAGACCTCGCGCGAGATCTCCTTTTGCGGCCATGCCATCGTGCAGAGCGACCTGTTCCAGGTGATGGACGCGCTGCAGGACCCACGCTTTGCCGACAACCCCCTCGTCGTGGGCGACCCGTTCATCCGCTTCTACATCGGCGCGCCGCTGATCCTGCCCAGCGGGGCGGCCATCGGCACGCTGTGCCTCATCGACATCAAGCCGCGCGAGTTCGACGCGATGGACAGCGCCATTCTGGGCACGCTGCGCGACCTGGTCGTCGCCGAGCTGTCCGGCCAGGGTGAGGGCGAATGATGGACGCCCACGTCAAGCTCACAGGCCGGCTGCTGCTCGTCGAGCCGCAGTTCGTGCTGCGGCGCACGGTGTCCGTCATGGCGCGCGACATGGGCCTGGCCGACGTGCAGGAGGCGACCAACGCTGCCATCGCGGAGCGGCTGCTGGTCGAGCGCCGCTTCAATGCGCTGCTGATCGCCATCGACGACGAAGGCGAATCGCTGGAGCTGCTGCGCCGCCTGCGCGCCGGCGACACCCCGCAACCCGCCAGCCTGCTGGTGGCAGCCACGGCCACGGCCTGCGATGTCGAACTGGCCATGCGGCTCAAGGAGCTCGACGTCTGCCGGCTGCTGCTCAAGCCCTTCAAGGTGCGCGGCATGCTGGAGGTCATCTCCGCCCTCGGTGCGCCGGCGCCCTTGGCCGAGCCCTGAATAAGGCCCTGTCGTGCCCGCTTTTGCGGCCAACGGCGCCGCGCCGCGGGCCTAGCATGGGTCACCCATGCGCCGCCCCGCCTTTTTCCGCGTTGCTCCTGCCGCCCTGCTGGCCCTGCTGCTGGCCGGCTGTGGCGCGCCCAGCCAGCCCCTGCCCATGGTGGTCAGCCCCGCTGACGCGCTGCAGATCCGTGGCTGGGTGCCCGACGCGTTCAAGGCCCAGATCGGCGTCGCGCCCGTCAAGGGCGGCCAGGAGACCGGCCGCTGGTGGGGCTCCAGGGTCAGCGCCATGGCGCTGCAGCAGGCACTGGACGAATCGCTCCACGCCGTCGGCATGAAGCCACCCGCACCGCTGCCGGCGCCACGCTTCGAGTTGCAGGCCGAGCTGGTGCAGCTGGATCAGCCGCTGGTGCCGGCCGTCGGTGTGACGGTGGGTGTGGCGGTGAGCTACACGCTGCTGGACAAGGCCGGTGGCGGCCGCGTCGTCTACCAGCGTCGCATTGCCAACACCGACGAAGCCCGCTTCAGCGAGGCCATCCTGTCGCCCAACGAGAGGCTGCGCATCGCCAACGAGCGCGCACTGCGGGCCAACATCGACCTGCTGCTGCGCGACCTGGTCACGCTGCGGCCTTGAGTTCGTGCCGGCGCTGGCCGGCCGTGAACCACAGCAGCAGCGCACAGATGACGCCCGCCACGCTGGCCACGCCGAAGAACAGCATCATCGCGTCGTAGCCCGCCGGGTTGGCGGCGCTCGCACCGCCCAGGTCGTTCAGCCAGCCCGCCACCAGGTTGGCGCCCGCGATGCCGGCGTTCTGCGCCACCCACATCAGGCCGATCGCAGTGCCGAAGCGCGCCGGCGCCACGAGGCGGCTGGTGAGCGGCCACATGACGGCCGGCACCAGGGAGTAGCTGATGCCGATCAGCGCGGTCGGGCCCCACAGGCTCCAGGGCGTCAGCGCCATGACGGCCAGCGCGATGGGCAGCAGCAGCGCACCGAAGGCCAGGAAGGGCGCGTAGCGCTGCAACCGGTCACACAGCCAGCCGAAGGCCGGCGTGGCGAACACGGCGGCCAGGAAGACGTAGCTGTTCATCTCGCCAGCGGTAGCCAGGTCCAGCCCGTGGACATGCTGGAAGTAGGTGATCGAGAAGGTGCTGCGAAACGCCAGGATGACCGAATACCACAGCACGCACAGCGCCAGCAGATACCAGTAGGCCTTGCCGAAGTGCAGCAGGTCGCGCATCACGAAGCGCTCGGCCACCGGCGCCACGGCGCTCTTGCCCGAGCGGCCGCGGTCTACCCACCAGTAGGCGGCGGCCGCCACGAAGGACGTCGCTGCGATGAGCGCCGCGATGACCAGCGGCGGCTGCCAGCCCTGGGCGTAGGCGGTGGCGAACCAGGTGGGCGACATGTCGGCGCTGTAGGAGCCCAGGCGGCCGATGGCCAGCGTGAGCCCCATGACGAGGGCGATGCTGCCGCTGGCGAAATACTGGGCCAGGGCCGCCAGCGTGGCGATGTTGAAGGTCTCGGCGCCGATGCCGTAGAGCAGCCGGCCCGCGGCCATGCCGGCGAAGCTGGGGCTGAAGGCCGTCAGCAGCGCCCCGGCCAGGCAGATGCCGGCGGTGATGAGCGTCATGCGGGCCGCGCCAAAGCGGTCTACCAGCACGCCGCCAACCAGGATGAGCACGACATTGGGCAGGCTGTAGATGGCGTTCAGCAAGCCGACCTGTTGGCCGCTGAACCCGCGCTGCTGCTGCAGCAGCTCGGCCACCGGGCCGATGGAGTCGTAGACGTAGAAATTGCCATACAGCGAGAGCGCCACCAGCACGCCCACGAGCCAGGCCGTGGTGCGGCTGGCTGTGTTGTCAGTCATGGGGAATCCTTTGCAAGCGCTGGCCAGTCGCCTGGCGCAGCGGAGAGCGCGGATTCTCGATGCGCGCCAGGCGGCGGCGCATCGGGGTCTACGCGCTCAAAGCTTGCGGTGGGCGAGCGCCGGCAATTGCTGGCGCACCTGGGTCAGGCGCGCCGGGTCCACCTCGGCGAGGACGACGCCTTCGCCCTCGGCCAGCACGCTGAGCACCTGGCCCCAGGGGTCGATGACCATGCTGTGGCCCCAGGTACGGCGGCCGTTGGCATGCTGGCCGCCCTGGGCCGGCGCGATGACGTAGCACTGGTTCTCGACGGCACGGGCGCGCAGCAGCAGCTCCCAATGGGCCTGGCCGGTGGTGTAGGTGAAGGCGGCCGGCACGGCCAGCAGCTCGCAGCCGCCATAGGCGCGGTAGAGCTCGGGGAAGCGCAGGTCGTAGCAGACCGACAGGCCGACCTTGACGGCGCCGGCGTCGAAGCTCGTCGGCTGGCTGCCGGGCTCCAGCACGCGGCCCTCGTCATAGCTTTCGCGGCCGTTGTCGAAGGCGAACAGGTGGATCTTGTCGTAGCGCGCGGCGCACTCGCCGTCGGGCGAGAACACCAGCGTCGAGTTGCGCACGCGCTCGGCCGTCGTCGACTTGATGGGCAGCGTGCCGCCGATGATCCACAGCCCCAGGTCGCGCGCGGCCGTCGCCAGCATGGCCTGGATGGGGCCTTCGCCCTCGGCTTCCGCCAGCGCCAGCTTGTCGCTGTCGTGCATGCCCATGAGGCAGAAATACTCCGGCAGGGCCGCGAGCTGGGCGCCGCGGCGGGCGGCGTCCTCCAGCAGGCGGCGCGCCGTGGCAAGGTTGGCGGCCACGTCAGGGCCGGAGACCATCTGGACTGCTGCGATCTTCATGCTCATGGCGCCGATGCTAGCGCCGTGACAAGGCGGTGGATGTCTTCTTCGTCGTTCAACCATGACAGCGACGCGCGAACGATGCCGTCGAGACCTCGCGCCTGCATGTCCAGTGGCGTGTAGGGCACGCCGTTGGCGCCGACGCGGATGCCCTGCTGCGCCAGCTGCGAACGGATCGTCGCAGGCGCCTCGCCCTCGACGGTGAAGCTGACCAGCCCCGAGCGCGGCCCGGTGCCGAGGTCCTGCACGCGCACATGGGGCAGCGCTTCCAAGCGCTCGCGCAGCAGGGCCGCCAATGCCTGCACGCGTGTGGCGATGGCGTCGACCCCGAGCTCCAGCGCCTCGGCAATCGCGACCTGCAGCGCCAGCCGCAGCGCGACCGGTTGCTCCGCGGTCTCGAAGCGGCGTGCGTCGTCGCGAAGTTCCTGCCCCCAGGGCGCGGATTGCACATCCACCCAAGGCGGCTCCAGCCGGTCGAGGAAGCTCTTGCGCACGTAAAGCAGCCCCGTGCCGCGCGGCCCCCGCAGATGCTTGCGGCCGGCGCCCTTGAGCACATCGCAACCGAGGGCCTGCACGTCGACGGGCAACTGGCCGAGCGCCTGGCCAGCGTCGATCAGATAGGGCACGCCGGCCGCGCGGGCCACGCGACCCAGCCCTGCGGCGTCGTTGATGAGGCCGCCATTGGCCGGCAGCCAGGTCAGCGAGATCAAACGTACGCGCTCGTCGATCAGCGCCGCGCTGGCCTCGACATCGACGCTGCCGTCGGCACGGCAGGGCAGCACCTCGACGCTCGCGCCGGCGCGCTGGTAGGTCGCGAGATTGCCACCCCACTCCTGCCGGCCGACGAGGATGCGGTCGCCCGCGCGCAGCGGTGCCGTGTGCGTGAAGGCCGCCCAGACCGCGCCAAACGCCGCCGAGCCGCTGCCCATGACCGCCACTTCATCCGTGCCGGCGTTCAGCAGCCGCGCCGCGCCCTCGCGCAGCTGCTGCAACTGCGCGGCGACGGCGTCGGCGGCGTCCATCGGCCCGAGGCGCGATTCCAGCGCCAGGTGCGCCTGCAAAGCCGCCAGCGCCGCAGCCGACATC
This sequence comes from Roseateles sp. GW821-FHT02E12, assembly GCF_059421665.1. NCBI lineage: Bacteria > Pseudomonadati > Pseudomonadota > Betaproteobacteria > Burkholderiales > Sphaerotilaceae > Roseateles > Roseateles sp. GW821-FHT02E12. The sequence continues at coordinate 1,492,623 of NZ_JBWKVK010000001.1, read as the reverse complement.
GTCGAGGCCCCGGCGTGATTCAGCAGCAGTGCCTCGCCCCAGCCCGGCGTCGCCGCGCGGCCGGCCGCCACTTGTGCGGCGGTGATCACGACACCAGCTCCACCAGCGCCTCGACCTCCACTGCCGCACCGGCTGGCAGGCTGGCCACGCCGATGGCAGCGCGCGCATGCCGGCCACGTTCGCCCAGGGCCGCCACGACGAGGTCGGAGGCACCGTCGGCCACCGTGCTGTGCTGGGTGAAGCCCGGCGCCGAGGCGACAAAGACACCCAGGCGCAGCACCTGGCGCACGCGGCCCAGGTCACCACCGACGGCGGCGTCCAGCACGGCCAGCAGCTTGAGAGCGGCCACCTCGGCCTCGGCGCGCCCCGCTGCGGCGTCCAGCACGCCACGGCCCGGTGTGCCGATCTGGCCGGCAATGACGAGCAGGCCCTCGCCCTCGCGGTAGTGCAGATAGTTGGCGGCGGGCGCGCCGAGTTCGGGCAGGGTGTGGCCGAGGGTGGCCAGCCGGTCTTTCAAGGTCGTCATGGGGTGAGCAGCAGCTTGCCCTGCGTCGCACGCGACGCGAGCAGTTCATGGGCACTGGCCACGTCGGCCAGCGGGAATTCGGCGTGGATGCGCAGCTGCACGGCATGGCTCAGCAGCGCGTCGAACACCGTCGCAGCCCGCGCGCGGCGCTTGCTCGCATCGGGCAGGAAGTGGGGCAGTACCGGCCGCGTCAGCGTGAGGCTCTTCCTCTGAAGCGCCAGCACGTCGACCGGCTCGGGCTGGCCGCTGGCCGCGCCGAAGAGCACGAGGTGGCCACCGACGCGGAGCGCCTCCAAGCTGCCGGCGAACGTCGTGCGGCCGACCGAATCGAAGACAACGCCGACGCCACGCGCCGCAGCCGGCCAGTCACTGTCGGCCAACAGCGGCTGGGCACCCAGGCCGCTCAGCCAGTCGGCCTTGACTGCGCTGGACACGGTGCCGAAGACCTCATGCCCACGCGCCAGCAGCCACTGCACCAGCCAGCCGCCCACGCCGCCGGCCGCGGCATGCACCAGCACCGGCTCGCCCGGCCGCAAACGCGCGACGTCGTCCAGCAGCATGGCCGCCGTCAGCCCATGCTCCAGCGCCGCGGCGGCGTCACGCAGCGACAGCGCCTCGGGCACGCGCACCAGGTGCTCCAGCGGCACGGCCAGGTGGCCGGCGTAGGCACCCTGCACGCCGGTCGTGAAGGCGACGCGCTCGCCCGGTGCGAACTCGGCGCCGGGTGGCACGTCGACGATCTCGCCCGCGCCCTCCAACCCGAGGCGCCAGGGCAGCGAGATGCCGGGGTAGCGGCCCTCGCGCTGGTAGAGGTCGACGAAGTTGACGCCGGCGTAGGCGATGCGCACGACGGCCTGGCCGGGCGCGGCGGCCGGCTGTGGCAGTTCGCGCAGCGCCAGCACCTCCGGCCCGCCGAAGCGGTCGAGAACGATGGCGGTAGTCGTGGAAGACATGGCAGCTCCGCAGTTAATCTGGCGCCACTGTCGGCCGCGCCCCGGTCCCGCGCCAGCGAGGCTTTGGCACAGCGGCTTTGCCGATTTCTCAACACCCGTGCTTTCAACATCCGTGCGCGAGCGCCTGCCACCCCTGTTCTCCCTGCAAGCCTTCGAGGCCGCCGCGCGCCTGGGCAACTTCAGCCGCGCGGCCGCCGAGCTGCACCTGACGCCCGGCGCCATCAGCCGCCAGGTGCGCCAGCTGGAGGACTGGTGCGGCCAGACGCTGTTCGAGCGCGTCGGCAACGCGATGCGGCTGACGGCCGAGGGCCGCGAGCTGCTGGCGCGCCTGGGCGGCCCGCTGGCGGCGCTGCACGAGGCCGTCTACCCGGAACCGGCCGAGGCACGCACGACGTTGCAGATCGCCACGCTGGGTTCGCTGGCGCGGGCCTGGCTGCTGCCGCGGCTGCACGGCTTCATCGCACAGGCGCCCACGGTGCGCCTCATCGTGCAGACGGACTACGCCCTCGTGCGCCCGCCGCCGCGCGTGGCCCTTGTGGCGCTGCGCCACGGCCGGCCCCAGGACGACGGCGAGGTCTTGTTTGAGGACCGGTTGCTGGCCGTCGCCGCACCGGCGCTGGCCCGCGAACTGGGCCGCGACGCTTCGCGCTGGCCGGCCGCGCGCATGCTCAGCCATGTGACCGGCGACGCGCCGCTGTGGCAGGCCGCGGCCGGCGCGACGACAGCGCCGGAAGGCCCGGCCTTCAACGACGCCGGCCTGACGCTGGACGCGGCCGAGGCAGGCCTGGGCGTCGCCATCACCCGCCTGTCCCTGGCGCTGCCGCGGCTGCGCGCGGGCACGCTGGTGCAGGCGCATGCGCTGCTGCTGCCATCGCCGCGCGCCAATCTGCTGGTCGTTCGCGAGGACGCGGCGGCGCTGCCGGTGGTGCGGCGCTTTGCCGACTGGGTACGCGCCGAGGCAGAAGTCACAGCCGCCGAGCTCGCGTGCTACGGCTAGGGGAGCGCCGGACGAGAATCGGATCGCCATGCCGACTCCCTCCTGCCTGCGGCGCCAGCTCCTGGTGCTGCCCCTCGCAGCCGCGCTGCCGTCGGCCCGTGGCACCGGCACGCCGCTGACGCTGCGCCTGCCCGACCCCAATGCCTACAGCGCCCACGGCGCCTTCTTCATCGAGGCCTTGAAGCTGGCCCTGAGCAAGACGGCCGACGGCGAGCCGGCGCCGATCCTGGTTCACGCGGCACCCGATCTGCCCCGCCCGCGCATGCGCCAGATGCTGCAGGACGGCCTGCTGGACCTGATGTGGAGCACCACCACGCCCGAGCGCGAGGCGCAGGCACTGCCGGTGCGCTTCAACCTGCTCAAGGGCATCAACGAGCTGCGCCTGCTGCTCGTGCGAACCGCCGACCTGCCCGCGCTGCGCCCACTGCGCACGCTGGACGCACTGCGCCGGCTGCGGGCCGGCGCGGGCACCTACTGGAGCGACGCGCAGATCCTGCGGGCCAACGGCTTCACCGTCGAGACGGCGACCAAGTCCGAGCTGCTGTTCCGCATGCTCAAGGCCGGCCGCTTCGACTTCATCCCACGCACCCGCGAGGAGATTGACTCCGAGCTGCTGCAATTCGCCGATCAGGGCTTCGCCGAGCTGCCAGGGGTGGCGTTGCAGTACAAGCAGCCGCTGTACTTCTTCGTGGCACGCGACAAGCCGCAGCTGGCCGAGCGGCTGCAGCGCGGCCTGGCGCTGGCGGCGGCCGATGGCAGCTTCGACGCCATCTTCATGGCCGAACCCGGGCTGAAGGCCGCGCTGATGCAGTTGCGCGGCTACACGGGCCTGAGGCTGCAGTTGCGGGCGCTGGAGGCCGAGACGCCGCGTTGACGCAGGCTCAGGGCGCGCTCGCTGCGCTGGCGGCCTTGGGCGGCGAGGCCTCGACCTTCTCCACCTTGGGGTCGTCCCAGGTGCCGGTGATGTGGAACTCGCGCGTGTTGGCCGCAGCCATCGGGCGGCTCAGGATGAGCTGGGCCAGGAAGGCACCCAGCGCGATGGCCGGGTTGATGGCCGCGTAGGCCAGCGACGCGCCGCCGGCCGACACCTCGGGCACGACGACGACGCGCAGCTTCTGCGTCTCGGCCGCCAGGTCGGCGCTGCCGTCCACCAGCACGGCGGCCTGCAGGCCGCGGATGCGGATGTTGTCGCTGCGGGCCACGCCGGCGGCGATCTTCACGTCGCCGGTCACGCCGTCGAAGGTGAAGCCCTCGGCGAAGACGTCGCGGAAGTCCAGCAGCAGCCGGCGCGGCAGCGACTGCAGGCTGAGTACGCCCAGCAGCCGGCCGACGCCGGGTTCGGCCTTGAGGAAGGTGCCGGTGTCGAGCTGCACGTTCAGCGCGCCGGCCATGCTGGCGTAGTGCGGCGCCAGCGGTGAGCCGTCCCAGCCGACCTGGCCGGCCAGCGCGCCCTTGCCGCCGCGCAACACCTGGCCCTGGCCGAGGCGCTCCAGCAGCTTGCCGGCGTCGGCGATGTCGAGCTTCCAGTCGAGCTGGGTGCGCCGTGTGGCGCCGGGGTTGCCACCCTTGGCCGCGCCCCACACGCCACTGGCGTGCAGCGTCGCCTCGGGCGAATGGAGTTCCAGCTTTTCCAGCTTCCAGTCGCGCGCCGCCGCGGGCGCCTGGGCCAGCACTTCAAGCCGGCCCAGCCGCTTGCCGCGCAGCTCGAAGTCGTCGACCTCGATGTCCAGCGAGGGCAGCGGGCTGCCCGCCGTGTCGGCCTTGCCCGGGTCGATGAGCTCGGTGACGGAATCAACCTCCTGGCGCGGCAGCGACAGCCGGGCCAGACGCGCCTGCACGGCATCGATCTGCCCGCCCTTGACGCCCTTGAGTTCGATGCGACCGGCGATCTGCTCGGCATCGACGTTGATGCGCCAGTTGGCGCCGTCGCGCGCCACCAGCGCCGACGCGCGGCCCAGCTGGCGGCCGCCCACCTTGAGCGCCTGGCTGCGCAGCGAAATCTGGCTGGGCAGCAAGCCGGCGTCGTCGCCGTCACTACCGCCACCGTTGCTGCCGGCCAGCGCACCCAGCCGCTGCTGCCAGGCGTCCAGGTCCAGCGCGGCCACGTTGACCTGCAGCAGCACGCCGCTGGCCGGCAGCGCGGGGAGCTTGTCCTGCACGGCCAGCACACCGCGCAGCACCTGCGAGCTGGCGCCGGACACATCGCGCTGCAACTGGGCCTGCAGCAGCGGCGCCGCGCTGGTGCCAACTTCCAGCCTCAGCTCATCGCGGCCCACGCCGGTGGGCGTCATCAGCAGCCGCAGCGGCAGCACGGCCTCAGCCTCCTTGCGGCCTGGCGCCGGCAGGTCCAGCGCCAGGCCTTGCAGGTTGCTGGTGACGCTGAGTTCGCTCTGGCCATCCTTGGGAATGGCGAGCTGGAAACGGTAGGCCGCCTGGCCGCTGGCGGCCTGCGCCAGGCGGGTGACGGCGCCCAGCTCGGTGGCGCGGCGCAGACCGTCGGCGGTGGCCTGGCCCTGCACGGCGAAGCGCAGGCCACCGCCCGGCTGCGTGCCGCCTTCGATGCCGGCGTCGCCGCCGAGCAGGCGGGCCGTCACGCCGGCCAATTGCAGGCCCTTGCGGTCGAAGTCGACGCGGCCGCGCACGCTGCCCAGCGCCGGCAGCTCGGGGCGCAGCTTGAGGTCGACACCGCCGAGCTGGAGCTGGCCCTTGAGCGTCGTCTGGGAGGTGTCGTCCAGCGGGATGCCAATGCCAAGCTTGAGCCCGACCGGACCCTGGGCCGAGGTGGTGCTCAACGCGTGGCCCAGCCATTCGTCCAGCGGCGAGGCGCGCACGAAGCGCAGCAGGTCGACACCGGCGCCGCGGCCGTTGCCGTCGAGCTGCAACAGGCGGCCGTGGTGCAGGTCCTTGATGCCGCCGTTGACGCCGCTCAATTCATAGCCCAGCACCTTGGCGTGGCCGTCCTTGATGAACATGCCGGCGCGCTCGAAGACGAGTTCGGCCTCCACGCCTTCCATGGCCGGCCAGTTGGTGCCGACGTCGCTGGGCGGCACGTAGGCCAGCGTCACGCCCTGGGCTTGCGTCGCAACGCGGAAGACCCCGCTGGACTTGGGCGCGTCGAAGGGGAAGTCGGCCAGTTCGCCCTTGATGCGCACGCTGGTGTTGCGCGCTTCGCCGCCAAGAATGGCGCGCGTCACATAGCTGCGCGTGTTCGGTAGGCTCTGCGGGATGTAGCGGGCCACGCGCGTGGCCTCCACGCGCTGGATGCGGCCGGTCAGGTCCAGGAAGCCGGGTGTCGCGGCACCGGTGGGGCGCCGCCAGGCGACGTCGAACTCGCCGCTCAGGTCGGGCGTCTGCAGCTGGAGATCGCGCAGCTTGAGCTCGACATCGCCAGGCGTCTTGCCACCGGGCTGCGGAAGCTGCCAGCTCATCTGCGTGGACAGCCGCGTGATCGGCAGCCGCGGGTCTTCGAACAGGCCCGGCAGCTCGACCTCGCCGTCATGCACGGCCAGCCGCGCCGAGCCACCGCGCTCGCTGGCGTCCAGCTCCAGGCTGGCGCCGCGCAGGCCGGGACGGCCGACGTGGCCTTCCTGCTCGCTGGGCTTGGCAGACAGCCCCAAGCCGTCGATCTGGGCCTTGACGCGGTAGCTGCGCGGCGCGTCCAGCGTGCCCTGCCACTGGCCGTTGAGCGCCGTCAGCACGCCGCGCGGCTCCAGCTCGGTCAGCAGCTTGTGGGCGCGCTCGCCCAGCGGCAGGCGCTGGGCGATCTGGGCCATCAGCGCAAAGTCCAGGCGCTGGGCGTTCACCTCGCCGCCCAGCACAGCGTCGCCGGCGCCCAGCTGCAGCACCACGCCCCAGTCGGAGCGCGGCCAGGCCACGCCGTCGCCGCTGACGAAGCCGAGCTGGTGGGCCTGCAGGGTCAGGCGGTCCTTGGCGCGGGCCAGGTCCAGCCGGCCCTCGATGTGGTCCAGGTCCAGCTCGGGCGCGGACTCCAGCAGCCGCAGCCGCACGGCGCGCAGGGCCAGGTCCAGCGTGGCGGCCACCGGCTGGCCGTCCTTGATCTCGCCCCAGGCGCGCACGGCGCCGTCGCCCTCGCTGAGCTGGAAGGGCAGGTCGACGTGGCGGCGCAGCTGGCTGAGGTCGGCACGCGGCAGCTCGGCGTAGAGCTGGCCGCTCCAGTGCTGGTACTCGCCGGGGCGCTTCAGCAGGCTTTGCGTGAACTTGCCGCGCAGCGTGAAGCGCTGGCCCCAGTCGGCGGGCGGGGTGGCGTCCAGCCGCAGTTCGTGGCGGCGCAGGCCGTTGCGCATGATGAAGTTCAGCGCCGACAGCTCCAGCGGCCGCGCATCGGCACGTTTCTCGTCCACCCAGCGCACGCGGCCGTTGACGATGGCGAGTTCGGGCTGGCTGAACAGCCAGTCCATCCCGGCCTCGGTGGTGCCGGCGTCCGTCTTCTCGGCATCATTCAGGTCCAGGCCGCCAATGAAGATGCGGCCCTTGGCGTCGCGGCGGATGATGAGTTCGGGGGTGTCGACCAGCAGCTGCGAGAAGCGCGGCTCCAGCGCGAGCAGCGAGTGGGCCGACAGCACGGCCGCAACACGCGGCAGCCGCAGCGCCGGGCGGCCGGCGGCGTCCAGCACCTGCACGTCACCCAGCTCCATGCGTGGCATCCAGCCGCCGGTTTCGACCGTGATGCGGCCGATGCGCAGCTCTACCCCCAAAGCCTTTGAGGCTTCCTTTTCCAGCCAGGGACGCCAGTCATTGGCGTGCGGGAGAATGGCCCAGTGCAATACGGACCACGCCACCACCGCCAGGGCCCACACCAGGGCCAGGCCCAGCAGCAACCAGCGCAGGCTGTGCCAGCACAGGCGCAAAGGCCAGCGCGTGGCGCGGGTGCAGCGGTGGAGGGCGGCCGAGAAGAAGTCAGACACGTTGTCTTGGGGCACGTGGAGAAGAACCGGCCGGCAGTCAATCTAGCACAGGGTCATGAACGCACTGTTTCCCGTTCTTGCTGAACACAGCCGCTACGTACAGCGGGTTCGCCGCCGTTACACGGCCGAGTTGACGCTGCTGCCGGCGGGCCTGCCCGACCGGGCGGTCATCGCGGCGCTGATAGCCACCCTGGCCGCGGGCCGGCCACTGGCGAGCAGCCTGCGCGTGGCCCGCCACCTGGTGCTGGAGCGCCTGGCGGTGCTGGACATCGAACAGGCCGCGACCGTGGAAGATGTCACGCTGGCGATGACGCACCTGGCCGAGGTCACGCTCGACATGGCGCTCACCGCCGCACGAACCGAGCTGGATGCCATCCACGGCGAACCGCGCAATGCGGAGGGGGGCGACATCGCCTTCTGGGTGCTGGGCATGGGCAAGCTCGGTGCGCGCGAGCTGAATGTCTCGTCGGACATCGACCTGATCTATGTTTACGAAGACGACGGCCAGACGCAAGGTCCAAGGCCCGTCACGGCGCACGAGTACTTCTCCAGCGTGGCCAAGCGCCTCTACACGCTGATCGGCGACGTGACCGACGACGGCCAGGTCTTTCGCGTCGACCTGGCGCTGCGCCCCAACGGCAAGAGCGGCCCGCCGGTCGTCAGCCTGGCGATGCTGGAGGAGTATTTCCTCGTGCAGGGCCGCGAGTGGGAACGCTTTGCGTGGCTGAAGAGCCGCGTCGTCTCGCCGCTGTCGGGCATGGGCTCGCCGAGCGATGCGCGCACGCTGCAACTGCGCCACCTCGTCACGCCCTTCGTCTACCGCCGCTACCTGGACTACGGCGTCTTCGAAGGCCTGCGCCAGCTGCACGGCAAGATCCGCAGCGAGGCCAAGGCGCGCGCGGCCGGCCGGCCCGAGCGGGCCAACGACGTGAAGCTGTCGCGCGGCGGCATCCGCGAGATCGAGTTCATCGTGCAACTGCTGCAGGTGGTGCGCGGCGGCCAGTTCCCCGAGATCCGCACGCGCTCCACCGTCAAGGCCCTGGCCCAGCTCGCCGGTGGCGGGCTGATGAAGGCCGAGACGGCGCAGAAGCTCAGCGAGGCCTACGTCTTCCTGCGTCGCGTGGAACACCGCATCCAGTTCCTGGACGACCAGCAAACCCACTGCCTGCCGCAGGGTGACGCCGACCTGGCCTGGATCGCCGCGTCGCTGGGTCTGAAGTGCACGCGTGAAGCCTGTGAGCTGTTCGAGCAGCTCGGCGAGGTGCGCGAGCTGGTGGCCACCGAGTTCGACGCGCTGCTGCACGAGGGTGGCAAGCCTCAGGGCGGCTGCAAGGGCGGCCAGTGCGGTGGCCCCAAGCCTGCCGTGGACGGTGAGGACTTCCTGGCCGGCCTGCCGCCGCCGCTGGCCACCGCCGTGCGCGCGCTGGCCGACACGCCGCGCGTGCAGGGCCTGCGCGAGGAATCGCGCCAGCGCCTGGCCAAGCTCTTCCACCGCGCGGCGCAAGCCGTGGCGGCCGAGGAATGCTCGCTGGACGCAGCCCTGCGCTTTGTCGACTGGGTGGGCCCGCTGCTGCGCCGCGAGAGCTACCTGGCCCTGCTCGTCGAGCGCCCCGCCGTGCAGCAGCGCCTGCTGCGCCTGCTGGGCCTGGCGCGCTGGCCGATGCGCTACCTGATGCAGCACCCGGGCGTCATCGACGAACTCGCCGACCCGCTGCTGCTGACCGCCCGCTTTGACCGCGAGGCCTTCATCACCGACCTGCTGGAACGTGAGCAGGGCTGGGAGCGCAGCGGCGAGGCCGACGAAGAGGCGCTGCTGGACACGCTGCGCCGCGCCCACCACGCGGAAGTCTTCCGCACGCTGGTGCGCGACGTCGAGGGCCGCATCACCGTCGAGCAGGTGGCCGACGACCTGTCGCTGCTGGCCGATGCCGTGCTGCAGATCGCCATCACCTGGGCCTGGGCCCGCTTCGGCAAGGCCCACCGCCCAGATCCCCGCCTGGCCGTCATCGCCTACGGCAAGCTGGGCGGCAAGGAGCTGGGCTACGGCGGCGACCTGGACGTGGTGTTCGTCTTCGACGACGAAGACGAGAACGCCAGCGAGATCTACGGCGCCTTCGTGCGCCGCCTCATCACCTGGCTGACGCTGCGCACGGCGGCCGGCGAGCTGTTCGACATCGACACGGCGCTGCGGCCGAACGGCAACTCGGGGCTGCTGGTCACGTCGCTGGCCCACTTCGAGGCCTACCAGACCGGTCGCGGCAGCAACACCGCGTGGACCTGGGAGCACCAGGCCATCACGCGGGCGCGCTTCTGCGCCGGCAACGCCGAGCTGGCCGAGCGCTGCGAGGGCGTGCGCCGCCAGGTACTGACCGCGCCGCGCGACGCCGAGGCGCTCAGGCGCGAGGTGCAGGCCATGCGCGAGAAGGTGCGCGCCGCACGCCCGGTGCGCGAGGGCCTCTTCGATGTGAAGCACAGCGAGGGCGGCATGATGGATGCCGAGTTCGCGCTGCAGACGCTGGTGCTGGCCAACGGCGCGGATCACCCCGAGCTGCTGGACAACCTGGGCAACATCGCACTGCTGCAGCGCTGCGAAGCCGTCGGCCTGCTGCCGGCCCGCGTAGGCGTTGGCGCCGCCAATGCCTACCGCGAACTGCGGCGCGTGCAGCACAAGGCCAGGCTGGACGAGCAGTCCACCGCGCTGGACGCCGAGGCCGCCGCACCGCTGGCCGCGCATCGGGACGCCGTGCGCGCGCTATGGCAAGCCGTGTTTGGTTGATGCTCTGCGCGGCGCTCGCCGCGCTTTCGCTGCTGGCCTGGCCATTGCCGCGTGAGGCGCTGGACTGGCAGCCGGCACTCGTCGTATCGCAACCCTGGCGCGCAGTCACGGCCGCCTTCGTCCACTGGACGCCTATCCACCTTGCGGCCAACCTGGCCGGCTGCGCCGTCCTTGCGCTCCTCGGCCACCGCGCCGCCCTCGGCAAGCCTGAAGCCCTCGCAGGCCTCATCGCGCTGCCGCTGACTCAGGCAGGCCTGCTGCTGCGCCCCGAGCTGCTGCGCTACGCTGGCCTTTCCGGCGAACTGCACGCGCTGGCCGCCATCGCTGCGCTGGCCCTCGTCGTGCGTGGCGGCCGTGAGCGCCTCATCGGCGCAGCAATAGCCCTCGGCCTGGTCATCAAGCTCGCCCTCGAATCTCCGCTCGGCCCCGTGCTGCGCACCACGCCCGGCTTCGACTTCCCCGTGGCGCCCTTCGCCCACCTCACCGGCGCCATTGCCGGTGCGGTTGCTGGTGCGTTGGTGTGGCGATTGACATTTCGGACAATACCGAAATAATTGCTTCCTCCCACGGAGGACAGCGATGAGCACCACCCCACACACCGCCTTCGGCATCGGCCATTTCGACGTCGCCGGCCCCGACCTCGAACGTCTCAGCCCCTTCTACGCCGGGGTCTTCGGCTGGCAGATTGAACCGCGCGGCCCGGGCTATGCGCAGCTGCAGACGCCCGCCGGCAGCCCCAACGGCGCCCTCGTCGAGCAGCCCGAGGCGGCCATCACCTTGGGCATCGTCGTGCCCGACCTGGCCCGCGCGCTGAGCCAGGCCGAAGCGACCGGTGGCCGCGTCGAGATGCCCGTCACCGACAATGGCTGGGTGCGCAAGGCCCAGGTGCGCGATCCGGCGGGCAATCTGCTGACGCTGATCCAGGGTGACTGAGACCGAACTCGACGAGGCCTTGCGCGCGCTGGCCCACGCCGAGCGCCGCGTTTTCGTGCGCGAATGCCTCAACCGAGAATGCGCGGCCGGTGAGCTGGCCGAGATTTCGTCCCTGGCCATTGCCAGCGTGTCCGAACACCTGAAGGTGTTGCGCAAGACGGGCTTGTTGACGCTGGAGGTGCGCGGCAGGTTCTGGATGTACCGCACCGACCCCGCGCGCCTGCAGCAGGTGCTGGCCGCCTTGCAAGGCAGTTTTGAATTGGAAAGAGAGAACGACCATGGGACGTGAAGCCCTTTGCACCGCCCGAGTGGGCACCGAGACCGCGGAGGTCACGGCCCTGCTCGAATCGACCACCGTCGTGCTGCGCGGCGACATCAAGCGCCGTTGGGAGATCGCTGCGCTGCAGAACTTGCGCATCGCCGGCGAGGAGCTGCTGTTCGAGTTTGGCGATGAAGCCGTCGCCCTCGTGCTGGGCGAGAAGGAAGCCGGCAAGTGGTTGAAGAAGCTGCAGACGCCGCCGCCCACGCTGGCCGCCAAGCTGGGCGTCAGCGCCGAGACCCCCGCTCTGCTGATCGGGCCGACGGTGGGCACGCTGGACCCGGCGCTGGCCGAAGCACTGGCCGGCGGCATCACGACCAATGTGCGCGAGGCGCGCATGCTGGTGGCCGTGCTGAGCAACCCGTCCGAACTGCCGCGCATGGCCGAGTTCCATGCCGACATGATCTGCAAGACGGTCTGGGTGGTGCACCCCAAGGGCCCGGAAGCCAGCCCGTCGGACACCGAAGTGCGCGTGGCGATGCGCGGCTGGGGCTATGTGGACAACAAGACCAGCGCGGTGTCGGACAAGCTGACGGCGACGCGCTACGTGCTGACCACGCCGCCGGCCAAGAAGCGCGTACGCAACCGCTGAGTTGAAACTGCCCCTCGCCCAATCTCGCCGTGCTGGACGCCGGCGAGCTTGGTCGGTCCCCCGAGGGGGCGGCGATGCTTGCGGCATTGAGCCGCAAGCACATCGCCAGCGCGGGCCGGCTTGGGAGCGGCCCGGCGCTTGGCCCGCAAGGTTCATGCGTCGCGGGTAACGCGAATGCGGAATGAGTCGCCTAAGCCTCGGGCTCTAAATCACATTGGCTTCGACGAGAGGCCGACCATCGAGCAGGCGCTGCGGCGTCAGCGCGGCGATCAGCGGTGCCTCCAGGCCCGCGATCAGCCGCGCCATCGAGAACCCCACGGCCGGCGACTGCTGCATGCCGTGGCCCGAGAAGCCGCAGGCCGTGAAGGCATTCGCGTACCCCGGCAGCCTGCCCGCCAGGCCGTTGTGGTCGAAGGCGTTCATCTCGTAGTAGCCGGCCCAGGCCGAGCGCACGCGCAGCGCCTCCAGCGCCGGCACGCGGGCGGCGAGCGTGGGCCAGAGCTGCTCGTCGAAGAGGCCGAGGTCGATGTCATCCAGCGAGGCGTCGTCGACATCGGCGCCACGCGGCGGGCCGCCGGCCAGGATCAATGAGCCCTCGGTGCGAAACCAGAAGCCACTCGGGTCGATGACCAGCGGGCAGCCGGGCAGCGCGGCCTGCGTTTCGAGCACGAAGACATCGCGCTTCCTGGCGCTGACGGGCAGCTCGAAGCCGAGGGCCTGGCCCAGCGGCGCGCTCCAGGCACCGGCCGCAATCACGAAGGCGTCGCCACCGATGCGCGTGCCGTCTGCGCAGCGCACGGCGGCCACACGCTCGCCCTGGGTGTCGAAGCCTCGCGCCTCGGCTTCAACAAAACGCACGCCACAGGCCTTGGCCTTGCGCCGAAAGGCGCGATGCAACGCGGGGCCGTCGAACCAGCCCTCGCCGCTGAGGCCCAGCGATCCGAGTGCGAGATCGCCCACGGCCAGCCACGGAAAGCGGGCCACGAGTTCGGCCGGGCTCAGCAGTGCGACGTCCACACCCTCGGCTCGCTGCAGGGCATGCACCTCGCGTAGCGTCGCTGCGCCGGCTGCGGTCGCGAGATAGAGATAGCCCGGCTCGACAAGGCCGATGGCGGGCCGGTCGTCGGCCGTCGCCAGCTCGTCCGCCGCGCGGCGCAGGAACTCGATGCTCCATCTCGACAGCGCCATGTTGACCGGCTGCGAGAACTGCTGGCGGATGGAGCTCAGCGACAGCGAACTCGACGCCCGCGCGTAGGAGGGATCGCGCTCGATGACGGTCACCGCAGCGCCATGGTCGCGAGCCAGGAAGCAGGCGGTGGCGGCGCCCATCACGCCGCCGCCGATGACGGTCACTTCGAACATGCTGGCAGCATAGGGGGCATGAGCCCCCAGACCCGCCACACCCATCTCGACCCCCGCGCCATCTCCCTGCTGCTGCTGTGCTGCTTCCTCTGGGGCATCAACCAGGTCGCCGCCAAGGCCGCGCTGACCGAGATCACGCCGCTGTGGCAGGCGGGGCTGCGCTCGGCCGTGGCGGGCCTGCTCGTCTGGCTGTGGTCGCTGTCGCGCGGCATCAAGCTGTTCGATCGCGATGGCAGCCTGGGCGGCGGCCTGCTCGCCGGCCTGCTGTTCGCGGCCGAGTTCGCCTGCATCTTCGTGGGCCTGCAGTACACCAGCGCGTCGCGCATGGTGGTGTTCATCTACCTGTCGCCCTTCGTCGTGGCCCTGGGCATGCCGTGGATCGCGCATGGGGAGAAGCTGTCGGCCAGGCAATGGGCCGGCCTCGTGCTGGCCTTCGGCGCGGTGGCCTTTGCGTTTGCGGAAGGCTTCTCGGCACCGCACAGCCCGCGCCAGTGGTGGGGCGACGCCCTCGGCGTGGCCGCCGCCGTGCTCTGGGGCGGCACCACGCTGGCCATCCGCGCCACCAAGCTCAGCGCCGCGCCGGCCGAGAAGACGCTGCTCTACCAGCTCGGTGTGTCGGCCCTGGCGCTGTGCGCGGCGGCCGTGTTCGCCGGCGAGGCGCTGCCGCTGCACTGGTCGCCACGCCTCATCGGCCTGTTCGGCTTCCAGGCCGTCATCGTGACGTTTGCGAGCTATCTGGCCTGGTTCTGGCTGATCCGCCACTACGCGGCCACGCGGCTCGCCGTCTTCACGCTGAGCACGCCGCTCTTCGGCCTGCTGGCGGGCGCCCTGCTGCTGGGCGAGGGCATCAGCACCCGGCTCATGGTGGCGCTCGCCGCGCTGGCCGCCGGCATCGTGCTCGTCAATCGCTGATGTCGCCGGTGCGCTAGAGCCCGCAAGCCAGCCTGCATAGACTGCATGCTTCCACTCAGGAGACACCCATGATCACGCTCTGCGGCATTCCGCTCTCGAACTACTACAACAAGGCCAAGCTGGCTCTGCTGGAAAAAGGCATTCCCTTCACCGAGGAATACGTGAAGACGCATTCCCATGCCGAGGAAGTGCTGAGCTGCTCGCCGCTGGGCAAGGTGCCCTTCCTGAAGACGCCCCACGGCGCGCTGTGCGAGAGCCAGATCATCGTCGACTACCTCGAAGCCGCCTACCCCGACGCGCCCAAGCTGATCCCGGACGACCCCTGGCAGGCCGCCAAGGTGCGCGAGCTGATCACCTATGTCGACCTGCACCTGGAGCTGGTTGCGCGCGAGCTGTATGCGGAGGCCTTCTTCGGAGGCCAGGTCAGCGACGGCACCAAGAAGCGCGTGGCCCGCGTGCTGCCCGAGAACATCGCCGCCTTCAAGCGCCTGGCCAAGTTCGGCCCCTATCTGGCTGGCGACACGTTCACGATGGCCGACTGCGCCGGCTGGGTCAGCCTGCCGCTGGTGGGCATGACCACCAAGATCATCTACGGCGAAGACTTGCTGCAGGCCGGCGGTGTGGACTGGAAGCCCTACGCCAAGCTGATCGGCGAGCGCCCGCATGCCATCAAGGTCGCGGCCGACCGCAAGGCCGACCAGGAACGCTCGCTGGCGGCCAACCGCGCCTGAGACTCACCCCGCCTTGACCGCCGCCCACGCCGAGATCGAACTGAAGTTCCTTGTGCCGGCGGCATCCCGCGCGGCGCTGGCGGCGGAGCTAGCTGGGCGGGGCACACCGCGGCGCGTCTGGCTGACAGCCGCCTATCTCGACACGCCCGACTTGCGCCTGGCCCGCGCCGGCCTGGCCTGGCGCATGCGCCGCGAAGGCGGGCGCTGGGTGCAGGCCCTGAAGACGGCCGGCCGCGGCGCGCTGGAACGCTTCGAGCATGAGGTCGTGCGCCACGACGGCAGCCCCGACGCGACCGCCCACGCCGATACGGCGCCCGGCCGTGCACTGATCGAACTGCTCGGCCAGGCGAGCGCGCAGGGGCTGGACGCCAGCGTGAGCTTCCAGACCCAGGTGCGGCGGCTGACGCGGCGCGTGCGCACGCGCGGTGCCGTCGTCGACATCGCGCTGGATGAGGGCCGGCTGCTGGCCGGTGACGCCGTGCAACGCCTGCGCGAGGTCGAGTTCGAGCTGGTGTCGGGCTCACCCGTCGCGATGCTGGCGCTTGTCGAGCGCTGGCGCCAGCGCTTCGGCCTCGTCTACGACCCACGCAACAAGGCCGAGCGCGGCCATCTTCTCGCCGCTGGCTTGCCCCACCCGCCGTTGCGCAAGGCCAAGACGCCGCGCTATGCCGCGGACGCCAGTGCGACGGAGGCCTTCGGCGCCGTGCTCGACGAATGCCTGGCCCATATCGGCCACAACGCCATCGGACTGGTCGATGGCGACCCGTCGCTGTGCGTCGAGCATGTGCACCAATTGCGCGTCGGCATCCGCCGGCTGCGCAGCGCGCTGCGGGTCCACCAAGGCTGGGTAGCAGAGCCACCGACCGAACTCGTCGACGGCCTGCGCGGGCTGTTCGCGGCCCTGGGCGCGGCGCGCGACCGCGACGTGCTGGGCAGCGGCGTCGCAGCGGACCTCGCCCGCGCCGGTGCGCCCACGCTGGCCCCGCCTGCCGATGCCGAGGTGCCCGACCCCGCCGTCCTCGTGCGCGCCAGTGATACACAGCGCCTGCTGCTGGCCTGGATCGCCTGGCGCACCGGCCTGCCGCCTGTGAGTGACACGCCCGAGCCGTTGAAGCGCCTCGCGCGCCGCCGCTTGCGCCGCTGGCACAAGACCCTCGTCGAGGGTTGCAAGGCCTTCGACGAACTCGACACCGCGGCCTTGCACACGCTGCGCAAGCGCGTGAAGCGCCAGCGCTATTGCCTGGAGTTCTTCCTACCCCTGCTGCCGCGCAAGGCCACCGCGCGCCATCTGCAGGCGCTGGCCGCGGCCCAGCAGGCGTTGGGCGAAATCAACGATCTCGGCGCGGCCCGCGACGCCTATCAGGCCCGCGTGGCCACCGAGCCGGCCGCCTGGTTTGGCGTTGGCTGGCTGACCGCCCGCCTCGCAGAGGCTCGCGAGCGGGCGCGCGATGAACTGGGCCGGTTGGCGGCTGTCGAGAGGCTGCTGCGCTAGGCTGCGTGCAGCCGTTGCACTGCCAAGGGGCCCCTCCTGGAAATCATCTTCGAACTGCTCGCCGAACTGCTCTTCCAGGTCGTTGGAGAGTTCCTTGTCGAGCTGGGCCTGCACTCGCTGGCAGAACCCTTTCGCAAGCAACCCAACATCTGGGTCGCCGTGCTGGGCTATCTGCTGCTCGGAGCGCTGCTGGGTGCGCTGAGCCTGTGGATCTTCCCCAGCCACCTGACACGCGATGGCTGGCCGCGGCTGGCCAACCTCGTCGTCACGCCCGTGATCGCCGGCTTCGCCATGACGCTGATCGGCTTGTGGCGCGCGCGCCGTGGCGATGCGGTGCTGCGCATCGACCGCTTCGCCTGCGGCTATCTGTTTGCGCTGACGGTGGCCGTCGTGCGCTACAACTTCGCGAGCTGAGACGCCATGGATGCGGTTCGCTGGATCCTCATCCTCATCGCGGTCGGCACCGCCGCTGCCGCGGCGCTGTGGCTGGCGCTGAGCGGGCCGGCCGCCAGCCCGACCCCGGCGCCGCAGGCTACGACCGTGACGGCCTTGCCTTTGAATCTGCCAACAGCCGCTTCGGCGGCTTCGGCGACCAGCAGCACCACGGTGCGTGCCACGTCAGCAGCATCCACACCCTTGCCCGCGGCCAAGCCGCCGGCACTGCGCATCGGCTCCGAGGGCTATGGCCCGCACATCGATCGCGCACTCACCGGCAACGACGCGACGGCGGCCTGGGAGGCGGTGCAATGGCTGCGCAACTGCGCCTCGACCGAGCAGCGCCGCACCAGCTACGAGATGGTGCGAGCCCAGGGCGTGGCGCCCGAGATGTTGACCCAGATGATGCAGGAGGTGGACGCCGAGGCGCGGCGGTGCCAGACCGTCACGGCCCAGCACCGCGCCATGCTGCCCGAGCTGGCCTCGCGGGCCATGCGCGCCGGTGTACCCGAGGCCGGGTCGGCCTACGCGGCGGCCGTGTTCGCCGAAGACCTGACGCCAGCGCAAAGGCGCGAGGTGGCCGATGCGATGCGGCGGGACGCGCTGGCGGGCCACCCGCTGAGCCTGCTGAATGCCGCGCTGGCCAGCGAGGCCTGGGGCCTGACCGAGGCCGAGCGGCTGGCCTTCGTCTATGCCTATGGCGAACTGCCCGACCAGCCCGCCGCCAAGGGCACGCTCAAGTCGCTGGCTGAAACGGGCGCGCTGCGCTTCAAGACACCGCCCACGCCGGAGCAGCTGGCCGCCGCCAAGTTGGCGGGGCAGCAGATCCTGGAGCGCGCCCGGGCCGGCCGGCAACCCTGAGCACGCCTCAGGGCATGCCGTTGTCGACGAACTCGGCGAACCCCGGCCGGCTGCTCAGCCGCTGCATCCAGGCCTCGACAGCCGGCAGCGCCGCGCGCTCGATGGGCGCGTTCTTCCAGCGCTGGGTCGACAGGCCGAGCACCACGTCGGCCAGCGTGAATTCAGGCCCGACAACGAAGGCGCCGGTGCGCGCAAGCTGCGCGTCCAGGATGCCCATGTGCTTGTTCCAGTTCGCCACGCCGGCCGCAATGGCCTCGGGCGCCGCGGGCTGGCCGCGCACCAGGGCCATGAAGGCGACGCGCCAACTGTTGTTCAGCTCGCTGGCCTGCCAGTCCATCCACTGCTCGACCGTGGCGCGCTTCTTGGGCTCGGTGGGCAGCAGCTCGCTCGCATGGAGCTTGGCGGCGAGGTAGCGGCTGATGGCATTGCTCTCCCACAGCGTGAAGTCACCGTCGATGAGGACGGGAATCAGGCCGTTGGGGTTCATCGCCAGATAGCCCGCCTCCTGGGGCGAACGAAAGCCGGCGCCCCAGTCCTCGCGTTCGAGATCGAGGTCGAGCTGCGCGGCAGTCCACATGACCTTGCGGACGTTGATGGAAGTGAGGCGACCGAGCAGCTTCATCGTGGCAGTTGAACGAGGGATGGAGCGGGCCATTGTGTCAGCCGGACCCCGCGGCACAGCCATGCAAAATCGCGCCCTTGCTGGCCCTCTTCACCCCGACAAAGGTATCGCCATGTTCCTGAAGGTCAAGGATGTGTTGACCGCCGCCGAGATCCACGAGCTGACGCGGATTGCCGGCGGGCTCCAGTTCGTGGACGGGCGGGTATCCAACCCGCACAGCCTGGCCAAGAACAACCTGCAGGTGGACATTGCACAGCCCGACGCGGGCCGGGCCGCGCAGATCGCCGGCGAGGCCATCATGCGCAACGAGGAGATCCGCAACTTCGTGTTCCCCAAGCGCATCGCGGCGCCTCTGCTTGCCAAGTACGACCCCGGCATGACCTACGGGATGCACGCCGACGCGGCCTTCCTGCCGGTGCCCGGCGGGCCGCTGCGGTCGGACGTGTCGGGCACGCTGTGGCTGGGCGATCCCGCGGCCTACGAAGGTGGCGAGCTGCGCATCCATCTCGGGACGGAAGCCGTCACGATCAAGGGCGAGCCCGGTTCGATGATCCTCTACCCGTCGACCACGCTGCACGAGGTCACGCCGGTCAGGTCCGGCCAGCGGCTGGTGATGATCACCTTCATCGAAAGCTACATCCCGGACCAGACCCAGCGCGAACTGCTCTGGACGCTGAACGAGGTGAACGCGCTGGAGGGCTACAACATCAGCTGGGAAAACCGCACGCGGCTGAACTACATCAGCTCCAGCCTGCACCGCATGTGGTCGGCCTGAGGGGCTGGCCGTCGGCGCATCTCCCGGTGTGGCTCAGCCGAAGGCCAGCACGATGTCCCAGGACACGGCCAGCGCATCGCGCTCCTGCCTGGCTGCCGGCGTGCCGGGCCGCGAGATCAGGGTCTTGCGGTCCTCGGGCTCCTGCAGCTTGAGCAAGGGGTCGGTCTCGTTCAGGGCCTCGCCCTCGAAGTACATCTGCGTGACCAGCCGCGTGGCCTTGCCGCGCACGTCGAAGTGGATGTGCCGGGTGCGGCCGCCATAGGCGCCGGGCTGGATGGTCTTGAGCAGATAGCTGCCGTCGGGGCCGCTGCGGATACGCGCATAGCCCTGAAAGTTCGAGTCCAGCGGCGCCTTGCTGGTGTCGCCCGGGTGGCTGTAGCGCCCGGCGGCGTTGGCCTGCCAGACCTCCAGCACCGCGTTGGGAATGGGCTCACCACGCGGGTTGACCACGCGGCCACTCACATAGAGCAGTTGCCCCAGCGCACGCGCCTTGTGCCCGGCCATGAGGCTGAGGTCGAAGTCCTGGTCTTTCGGCAGGCTCAAGGGGTAGAACGGGCCGAGCGCGTCCTCGGCGGTCTCGTGGCGCAGCGGCTCGCTGCCTGAGGCTCGCGACACGCCCACCAGGGCTGCCGCGCCGCCGAGAAGGCGGCGCCGGGACAGGGCTCCGACGGGATGCTGATAGAGGTCGAGCTGGACGGCGGTCGGTGTCAGCATGGCTGAGCCTCTCAAGACGAGCGATCGGCCATCCTAGTCCTGCCGCCGCCGGCGTACATGTCAGCTCGCCGTCCGGCGCAGCCACATCCCGAACAGCAGCGCCGTCACATACATGCTGACCGAGTAGAGCGCGGCCGGCAGCGCCACCGGGAACTGCTGCAGCACGCCGAGAGCGAGATAGAGGGCCAGCGTCGAGTTGTGCACGCCGACCTCGTAGCCGATGGCGATGCACAGCGGCCGCGGTAGGCGCACCGCGCGGCCCAAGCCATAGCCGGCACCCAGGCTCAGCAGGTTGAACGCCAGCACCGCGCTACCGAGCTCGCCCGCGGCACCGAGCAGGGCCTCGCGCTCCTTGGCGATGGCCGCCACGGTCAGCACCACGAGCAGCACGGCCGACAGCACCTTCACGGGCTTCTCCAGCCGCGCAGCAAGCTCGGGCTTCGTGCGGCGCAGCACCATGCCGAGCAGCACCGGCACGGCGATGACGCCGATCACCTCGACGAGCTTCTGCCATGGCAGCGGCACAACCTGCCCACCACCGGCGTAGTGCGCAATCGCCCAGTTGGCGATCAGCGGCAGCGTGACGAGGGACAGCCCCGTGTTCAGCGCCGTCAGCGACAGGTTCATCGCGACATGCCCGCCGAACAGATGGCTGAACAGGTTGGCCGTGATGCCGCCAGGCGACGCGGCCAGCAGCATCAGGCCCACGGCGTACAGCGGCGGCAGGTTGAAAGCGGCGATGACGCCCACGCAGGCAAGCGGCAGCACGATGAGTTGCAGGCCGAGTGCCAGCACGGCGGCCAGCGGGTAGGCACGCAGGCGCCGGAAGTCGTCCAGGGTCAGCGAGAGACCCAACCCGGCCATGACGATGGCCAGCGCTGCGAGCAACGCGTTGGTGAGCACGGCAGTGGTCATGATCAATCGCGGTGGTTGCTGTTGAGACGGTCCAGCTTGCGCAGCAGCGCCGGCCAGACGAAGGCACCGCCCATGCCCCCGGTCTGCACGCGCATGGCCTCGGCGGTGCCGCGCAGGATAGCCGGGTCAACCTCGGTCAGCGCACCGCCGCCGCTCTGTGCGGCCAGCTGGATGCGGCAGGTGGCCTCGAAGGCGTGCATCGCGAGAAACGCATCGGCCACCGAGCCGCCCACGGTCAGCAGGCCGTGGTTCTTCAGCAGCAGAAAGGTGTTGGCGCCCAGGTCGGCCTGCAGGCGCGGGCCCTCGTCGGGGCGGAAGGCCACGCCCTCGTAGCCGTGCGTGCCCAGCGACGCGAGCACGAAGGTGGACTGCTGCGAGATGGGCAGCACGCCGCCCGCCTGCGCACTGACGGCCACGCCAGCGGTGGTGTGGGTGTGCAGCACGCACTGCACGTCGTGCCGCGCCGCATGCACGGCGCTGTGGATGACGAAGCCGGCCGGGTTGACGGGGTAAGGCGACTCGATGACCTTGCGGCATTCACCGTCCACCTTGACCAGGCTGCTGGCCGTGATCTCGTCGAACATCAAGCCGTAGGGGTTGATGAGGAAGTGGTGCTCGGGGCCGGGCACGCGGGCGCTGATGTGGGTGAAGACGAGATCGTCCCAGCCCATCCACGCCACGAGGCGATAGCAGGCGGCGAGGTCTTCGCGCAGCTTCCATTCCTCGGCCGATACCTGGTTGCGCAGGGTCGTCGTCATCGCGGTCTCCTTGGTTTTTGAATGACGCGATTGGGGCATGCGCGGAGCGCGGCGCTCTGCCTGAAACCCGACAATCCAGGGCATGTCCGAATCCCAAGTGCTGCGTGACAACCCCTGGTTCGCCTCGCTGCCACCGCCCTTGGCCGATGCGGTGCTGGCCGCCGGCCGCGTGCACAAGCTGGCTGCGGGCGAGGTGCTGTTCCGCCAGGGCGACGCGCCGGGCGACTGGCACGCGGTGTGCCGCGGCGCGATCAAGGCGAGCACCTTCGCCGCGGACGGCACCGAGGCCATCCTCGCCGTGCTGGAGCCCGGCAACTGGTTCGGCGAGATCTCGCTGCTGGACGGCGGGCCGCGGGTGCATGACGCCACCGCCGTCGGCGCGACGGCCGTGTTCGCCGTGTCGGCCATGGCCTTCGCACGGCTGATGCAGGACGCTGTCTTCGCGACAGCACTGGCACGGTTGATGGCGGGCCGGCTGCGCACGCTGTTCGGCGTGCTCGAGGACGCAACGCTGCGGCCGACACGTGCACGCTTGGCGCGGCGGCTGGCATTGCTGGCCCGTGGTGACGCGACGCTGGCGGCCGAGCCACGCCAGCGCATCCCGGTGTCACAAGAGGCACTGGCGATGATGCTGGGCCTGACGCGGCAGACCCTCGGCAAGGAGCTGGGTGAGCTGGCCCGCGCCGGTGCGCTGAAGCTGGGCTATCGCAGCATCGACATCGTCGATGCGGAACTGCTGGAGCGGCTGGGCACCTAGGTCACCGCCGGCCGCGCCGAAGCCCCGGCATCAAGCGGATGGCGGCTTCGGGGAATCCGGGTCAGGCGGCCAGCGGCAGCGGTGTTTCGGACTGGGTTTCTGAGAGCAGCGCCTCGATGTCGGTCAGCACGACGGTGCGGGCCTCCAGGCTGGCGATGGCCACCAGGTAGCGCTGGTCGGGCCCGCCCTTCATGCGGGGCATGGGACGGATCTGCCCGGGCGTCAGCTCGACGACGTCGTTGACGCGGTCGACCACGATGCCCATGCAGCGTTCACCCAGCGTGATGACGACGGTGACGGTGAAGGCATCCGCCTCGGCCACCGGCAGGCCCAGGCGCCGGCGCAGATCGATCAGGGGCACCACTTCGCCGCGCAGGTCGATGACGCCCAGCACGAAGTCGCGCGCACCGGCCAGCCGCGTGGGCGCCTGGAAGGAGCGGATCTCCTGCACGCAGCTCAGCGCGATGCCGTACTCCTGCCCGTCCAGCAGGAAGACCAGCGCCTTGCTCGTACCCGGCGCGTCGGCGCGGAAAACGGCAGAGGACGTGGCCGGGACGAGTTGAACGTTGCTCATCTGGAACCAGGGTTAGTACGGTGACTTCATGCTATTTGCTGAAGATGCCCCCTGGTTGCCTCATTTCATACCGTTTGCACGGATTCGCCCGCCGTCAGCGCTGGCCGGCGGCGGTGATGCAAAGGCGTCGCAGCGGCGAGGCGAGCCGGGCGCTCAGCCGCCCTCGAGCGCCGCGCGGCCGGCAGGCGTCAGCCTGGCCACCCAGCGCCCGGCGTCATCGCAGGCCAGCTGAACGAAGCCCGGCCCGCTGACGCCGCCGATGCTTGCGTCGCCCAGCGCCGTCAGCTCGCGCAGCAGCACGCTGACGCGCTCGTCCAGCCGCTTGGCCAGCCGTGTCAGCGCCACCGGCTCGCCGCCGGGCGCCAGCTCATGCAGCGTCTGCAGCAGCTGCGCTTCCATGGGGCGTCAGCACGACGGGGATGGACTTGGAGGTGGGCGTGCGCGCCACCAGCGAGAAGCTTTCCAGCGGCACGAGCGGATTGGTCTCGGGGTAGTAGCTCGCCAGGCAGCCGCGCGGGATGTCGTAGGCCACGAGCAGGAAGCGCTCGGCGTGGCGTTGCTGCACGTCGGCACCTGTCTCGCTGACGTAGAGGCTGGTGATGTCCACCCAGTCGCCGGCCTTGAGGCCCAGGTCCTTGATGTCGTCGGCGTGGATGAAGACGACGCGGCGATGACCGTAGACGCCGCGGTAGCGGTCGTCGTGACCGTAGATGGTGGTGTTGTACTGGTCGTGCGAGCGCAGCGTCGTCAGCGTGAACACGCGAACGTCGCGGTTGCGCTCGGCCACGCGCTGGGTCGCCAGGTCGGTGGGCATCGCATGCGTGCTGAATTCGGCCTTGCCGCTCGCCGTGGCCCAGACGCGCTCGCTGGCGGTGTTGCGCAGCCGGAAGCCGCCGGGCTGCTTGATCTTGTCGTTGAAGCCGGCGAAGTCGGGCAGCACGGCCTCGATCTTGTCGCGGATGGCGGCGTAGTTGCCGGCGAGTTGCAGCCAGGGCGTGCGGCTGTTCTTCAGCGTGGCCGCGGCCATATGCGCGACGAGCATGGGCTCGGACAGCAGGTGCTCGCTGGCCGGCGCGTTCATGCCGGCCGACAGATGCACCATGCTCATGGAGTCCTCCACCGTGACGCCCTGCGGCCCCGTGGCCTGCACGTCGATCTCGGTGCGGCCCAGCACCGGCAGCACCAAGGCCTTCCTGCCGTGCACGACGTGGCTGCGGTTGAACTTGGTGGTGATGTGGACGGTCAGCTCGCACTGGCGCAGCGCACGCCAGGTGGCGGCGGTGTCGGGCGTGGCCGCGGCGAAGTTGCCGCCCATCGCGATGAAGACCTTGCCCTTGCCATCGAGCATGGCCTGGATGGCACCGACGGTGTCGAAGCCGTGCTCGCGCGGCGGCTCGAAACCGAACACGGCGCCAAGCTTGTCCAGGAAGGCGGGGGAGGGCTTCTCGTAGATGCCCATGGTGCGGTCGCCCTGCACGTTGCTGTGGCCGCGCACCGGGCAGGCGCCGGCGCCGGGCCGGCCCAGGTTGCCGCGCAGCAGCAGCAGGTTGACGATCATCTGGATGGTCGCCACCGAGTGCCGGTGCTGGGTGATGCCCATGCCCCAGCAGGCGATGACGCGCTCGCTGCTGGCGTAGATGTCGGCGGCCTGCTCGATCTGGGCGCGGCTGAGGCCCGAGGCCTCGACGAGCGGCTCCCAGGGCTGCTCGCGCAGCTCGGCCACGAAGGCGTCGAAGCCACGGGTGTGCTCGGCGATGAAGCTCCGGTCCAGCACGTCGAGCTCGACGACGCGCTTGCACATGCCCTTGAGCAGCGCGAAGTCGCCGCCCACCTTGAGCTGGAAGTAGTGGCTGCTGATCGGCGAGTCGCCGAAGGTGACCATTTCCAGCTTGTCCTGCGGGTCGGCAAAGCGCTCCAGGCCGCGCTCCTTCAGCGGGTTGAAGCTGACGATGCGCGCGCCGCGCTTGCGGGCCGCGCGCAGCTCGCCCAGCATGCGCGGGTGGTTGGTGCCGGGGTTCTGGCCGAAGACGAGGATGGTGTCGGCCTGCTCGAAGTCGTGCAGCGTGACCGTGCCCTTGCCCACGCCGATGGTCGGCCGCATGCCCGAGCCGCTGGGCTCGTGGCACATGTTGGAGCAGTCGGGGAAGTTGTTGGTGCCGTACTCGCGCACGAACAGCTGGTACAGGAAGGCGGCCTCGTTGCTGGTGCGGCCCGAGGTGTAGAAGATGGCCTGGTTGGGGTCAGGCAGCGCCTGCAGTTCGGCGGCAATCAGGGCGAAGGCGGCGTCCCAGGTGGTGCGCTGGTAGCGGTCGGTCTGCGGGTCGTAGATCAGGGGCTCGGTGAGACGCCCGGTCGCTTCCAGCTCGTAGTCGGACGCCTCGGCCCACTGGGCCAGCGTCTTCGCGCCGATCACTTCGGGCGTGGCGCGCCGCGCGGTGGCCTCAGCCGCCACGGCCTTGGCGCCGTTCTCGCAGAACTCGAAGGTGGAGCGATGGTCGCGGTCGGGCCAGGCGCAGCCGGGGCAGTCGAAGCCGTCGGTCTGGTTGGCGTGCAGCAGTGTCTTGGCGCCCTTGACGGCCACGCCCTGCTCGCTCAGGTGCTTGGCCACGCTCTTCAGCGCGCCCCAGCCACCGGCCGGGCCGTCGTACAGCTCGATCTTTTGTTCGCTCATGAATCCACCCTCGGGAAGGAAAAAGCCCCGCACCGTCGGCCGGCAGCGGGGCTTCAGACTAGCAAAGCCGGGTCAGTTGAAGAACTTGCCCACGTTGATCAGGGTCTTGTAGATGCCCCAGGCCAGCGGCAGGCCCACTGCGGCCCAGGCCAGCACCACGACCACGGTCGACGTGGCGCCACCGGCGCCCGAGCCGCTGCCGACCTCTGCCGCTGCGGCGCGCTCGTGCGCCAGGCGCTTTTCCTCGGCCAGTTCGGCGTCGGTCATGAAGTACTTGTCGGCCACCGGCTTGATCAGCAGGTTGGCGATCAGGCCCACCACCAGCATGCCGACCAGGATGTACATCGTCTGGTTGTAGACCTGCTCGCGCGGCAGGCCCAGGCCGAGCTGGTAGTCGCGCATGTAGTTCACGACCACCGGGCCGAGGATGCCGGCCGTGGCCCACGCGGTCAGCAGGCGGCCGTGGATGGCGCCCACCATCTGCGTGCCGAACAGGTCGGCGAGGTAGGCCGGCACGGTCGCGAAACCGCCGCCGTACATGCTCAGGATGATGCAGATGGCACCGACGAAGAACAGCTTGTTGCCGGCCGCCGCGCTGCTCGGGATGCTGGCGTACATCAGGCCGCCGAGCAGGAAGAACACCACATAGGTCATCCTGCGGCCGAGCTTGTCGGACAGGCTCGCCCAGAAGAAGCGGCCACCGATGTTGAACAGGCTCAGGAGCGCCGTGAAGCCGGCGGCGACGCCAGCAATCGCGGCGAGTTGCACCTTGTCGAGTTCGCCGAACTTGGCGGGCACGTTGATCAGCGAGCCGCCGAACACTTCCTGCAGCATCGGGCTGGCCATGCCGATGACGCCGATGCCGGCCGACACGTTCATGCACAGCACGATCCAGACAAGCCAGAACTGCGGAATGCCCCAGACCTTCTTCACGTGCACGTGGCGCTGCGTGATCATGGTGTTGCCAGCCTGCGCGGCCGGTGCCGTCCAGCCCTTGGGCTTCCAGCCGGTGGGCGGCACGCGGTAGCCGAAGGCGCCGCCGATCATGAACACGAAGTAGAGGAGCGCCATGACGATGAAGGTCTGCGTCACGCCGACGTCGGTGGCCGTGGCGAACTTCTTCATCAGTTCTGCAGCCAGTGGCGAACCGATCATCGCGCCGCCGCCGAAGCCCATGATGGCCATGCCGGTGGCCATGCCGCGGCGGTCAGGGAACCACTTGATCAGCGTGCTGACCGGGCTGATGTAGCCCAACCCCAGCCCGATGCCGCCGATGACGCCACTGCCGAGGATCATCAGCCAGAACTGGTGCAGGTGAATGCCCAGCGCCGAGATCAGCATGCCGCCGCACCAGCACACGGCCGACACGACACCCGCCTTGCGCGGCCCGGAGCGTTCCAGCCAACCGCCCCACAGCGCGGCGGAGCAGCCCAGGAAGACGAAGAACAGCGTGTACATCCAGCCCAGCGTGGACACCTTCCAGTCGCACTGGGTGGTGAACAGCTCGGCCCAGAAGCCCACCTCGGGGCCGCATTTGATGGCTTCCTTGATGCCCAGCGCCTTGGACAGCGGCAGCCAGAACACCGAGAAGCCATAGGCCATGCCGATGCACAGGTGAATTGCGAGCGCGGCGGGCGGCACCAGCCAGCGGTTGAAACCCACACCGGCGATGGTGCGTTCCTTGTCGAGCCAGCCCGCGCTTCGGCCCGGACCGGGCACGGCGTCAATTCCCACTGAGGACATTGCTTTTCCCTTCGACGTTGTTGAAGGCCGCGGTGGCGGCGCGTTGCTTGCCCTGACGCGGGGCGCGCAAGGCGGCGCAGGATAAGGGCAGGGCAAATCCCCTGCCATGTAATGGAAATCAGGTAAACACCTAGACGGGGTGGCTCCGCAGTAACCGGTCGTTAAAGGTGTGGACAAAACCGAGCCTCGTCGGGCACCTGGGCGCGCTCTGCGCGCGGCGAGCCGTGCAAGCGCCCGCCGCGAGGAACTTATCCTCCGCCCCATGCGACGCGTACTGATCATTGACGACCACCCCGGCGTGGGCCAGGCACTGGAGCTGCTGCTGTCCCTGCACGACATCGAAGCCAGCGTTGCGACCCGCCCCGACGAGGGCCTGGTGCTCCTGGAGAAGCACGCCTTCGGCCTCGTCATCCAGGACATGAACTTCACGGCCGACACGACCTCGGGCCACGAGGGCGAGCAGCTCTTCCGTGCCATCCGCGCCAAGCGCCCAGACCTGCCGGTCATCCTGTTGACGGCCTGGACGCGGCTGGACGCCGCCGTCGCCCTCGTCAAGGCCGGCGCGGCCGACTACCTGGCCAAGCCCTGGGACGACGCCAAGCTGCTGGCGACCGTGGAGAACCTGCTGGAACTGGGCGAGGCCAACCGCGAGATCGCACGGCTGCGCGAGGCCCGGGCCGCGCGGCGGGCCGCGCTGGCAAGGCAGCACAACCTCGCCGGCCTCGTCTTCGGCTCGGATGCGATGGCCAACCTGCTGGAGCTGGCCGGCCAGATCGCCGCGGCGCCGGTGCCGGTGCTGATCACCGGGCCGAACGGCGCGGGCAAGGAGCGCATCGCGGCCTTCGTGCACGCGAACTCGGCCGCGCGCGACGGGCCTTTTGTCGCACTGAACTGCGGCGCGCTGCCGGCCGACCTGATCGAGGCCGAGCTCTTCGGCAGCGACAGCGGCGCCTACACCGGCGCGGCCAAGGCACGCGTCGGCCGCTTCGAGGCGGCGGACGGCGGCACGCTCTTTCTCGACGAGATCGGCAACCTGCCGCTGGCCGGCCAGGTCAAGCTGCTGCGGGTGCTGGAAACCGGGCAGTTCGAGCGCCTGGGCTCCAGCAAGACGCGCCAGACCCGCGTGCGCGTGCTGTCGGCCACCAACGCCGACCTGCGCGCGATGGTCAAGACGGGCGCCTTCCGCGAGGACTTGTTCTACCGCCTCAACCTCATCGAGCTGAAGCTCCCGCCGCTGGCCGAGCGCCGCGACGACGTGCTGCCGCTGGCCGAGCACTTCCTGGCCGCCCGCGCACGCCTGAGCGACGCGGCCCGCGAGGCGTTGCTGGCCCACCGCTGGCCGGGCAATGTGCGCGAGCTGAAGAACGCCGTCGAACGCGCGGCGCTGCTGTGCCAGGGCGGCGAGATCACGCCGGCGCTGCTGGGGCTGGAGGAGGCCAATGCCAGCGGCGCCGGTGGCGCCTGGCGCAACCTCGACGAACCCAGCCGCGACACCGTCGTCGCCGCGCTGGCCGCAGCGGGTGGCGTCGTCAGCCGTGCGGCGACGCAGCTCGGGTTGTCGCGCCAGGCGCTGTACCGGCGGCTGGAGCGTTACGGGATCGAACCCTGATGACCGCGCATCTGTCACTGCGCACCCGCGCGCTGCTGGCACTCGGCGCAGCGGCCGTGGTGCCGCCACTGGTCATCCTGGGCGTGCGCCGCGCCGGGCTGGATGCAGGCGTGGCTCTTGCCGTGGCCGTGCTCGTCATGCTGCCGCTGGTCGGCTGGCTGGCGGCCTTCTGGCTGGCGCCGCTGCTGCGGCTGACGCGGGCGCTGGAAGGTGCCGTGCTGAGCTACCGCGACGGCGACTTCAGCCTCAACCTCGTGCCCGACGGACCGCGCGAGCTGGTCCAGCTGACGCGCCTGCACGCCGAACTGGGCACGGCCCTGCGCGAGCAGCGCCAACACCTGGCCCAGCGCGAGCTGCTGCTGGACACCGTCGTGCAGAACACGCCGGTCGCCCTGGTGCTGACCTCCGCGAGCGAGCGCATCACCATCGCCAATCTCGCCGCGCGCCAGTTGCTGGGCGACGGCCGCAGCCTGACCGGGCTGGACTTCGCCACCGTCATCGCCTCGCTGCCGGAGACGCTGCGCGAGGCGCTGGCCGGCGACGGCGACCGGCTCTTCGCCGTGACGCTGCCCGACGGCTCGGAGGAGACCTTCCACCACAGCACCCGGTCGTTCCGGCTGCAGGGCCAGCCCCACCGCCTGCGGCTGCTGCGGCGCATGACGCGAGAGTTGTCACGGGCCGAGGTGGCGACGTGGAAACGCGTCATCCGCGTGCTCAGCCACGAACTGAACAACTCGCTGGCGCCGATCTCGTCGCTGGCCCACAGCGGCGCCGAACTGGCGCGGCGCGGCAACATCGAGCGGCTGCCCCAGGTGCTGGCCAGCATCGGCGAGCGTGCGGCGCACCTGCACGGTTTCCTGAGCGGCTATGCGCGCTTCGCCAAGCTGCCCGCACCGCGCCGCGAGGCGGTGGACTGGCCGCCCTTCCTCGCCCGGCTGGCCGCGCTGGGCGAATTCCGCGTCGACGGCGCCGTGCCCGAGCAGCCCGGCTGGTTCGACCCGGCCCAGCTCGAGCAGGCCCTGCTGAATCTGATCAAGAACGCCCACGAGTCGGGCAGCGACCCCGATGACGTGGCATTGCGCCTGCGCCTGCTGGGCGGCGAGCTGCGCATCGAGGTGCTGGACCGCGGCCCGGGCATGAGCGAGGTGGTGCTGGCCCAGGCCCTGCTGCCCTTCTATTCCACCAAGCGCTCCGAGCCCGGCTCAAAAGGTGAGGGCCAGGGCGGCACGGGCCTGGGCCTGGCGCTGGCGCGCGAGATTGCCGAGGCCCATGACGGCCATATCGCGCTGGCCAATCGCGACAACGGCGGGCTCCGCGTGACGATCCGGCTGCCTATGCCCGCCACCGCGGCCGTCCTGACGAATGGGGATGGCAAGCCTGGCAATTCGTGACAGACTGCACGAATTGTTTCAACGGGCCAGCGTTGGCTTGTTGCACCGGGAGTCGTGTCATGTCGCTTCGCATGTCCTTTCGAGCCCTGGCCATTTTGGGCCTCTCGTCCCTTGCTTTCAGCGCCCAGGCGCAATCGCAATTCCGCGTCTACAGCGAGGCCTACGGCGGTTACTACAACTACGTCCAGACGACGAGCCCCGTCTTCGGCCTGGACGCCGGCGGCAACCCGAACACCGTCTACGGCACCGTCTATTACGGTTACGACTCCAAGAGCGCCGCCGCCTATGACCAGACCACGCCGCTGCCCAACGTGACAGCCGGCGGCGTCTGGGCAGGCGATGCCAGCCAAAACATGACGACCGTGACCAGCAATGCCTACGGCATGACGGACTGGGGCAGCAACCATGCCAGCGCCTCGCTGTCGGGCTACACCCAGGTCAACCAGAGCTACAACGGCCAGTTCGTCGTCGGCCCCAACAGCTGGCCCATGCATGTGGACAGCAGCAACTACACCTACTCGACCGGGCGCTCGATCTGGGAGGAGC
Organism: Roseateles sp. GW821-FHT02E12; assembly: GCF_059421665.1. Lineage (NCBI taxonomy): Bacteria > Pseudomonadati > Pseudomonadota > Betaproteobacteria > Burkholderiales > Sphaerotilaceae > Roseateles > Roseateles sp. GW821-FHT02E12. The sequence goes on along the minus strand of NZ_JBWKVK010000001.1, from coordinate 1,461,734 downwards.
TCTACCAGATCGGTGGCGGCACCGGCACCGGCCAGTTCACCGGCACCATCCACATCGACGGGACGCTGGCCGCCACCGCGGGCAGCGGTAACGCCTCCATCGACTGGTCGCTGAAGACCTTCTCCAACCAGCTGGTCGCTTCCGTCTACGCCTACTACGACGCTGGCGCCGATACCTGGAACATGGATGTCTACAGCAACGGCCAATGGACGAACACCAACGGCACCGGCACGCTGACGATCAACGAGGACGTCATCGGCGGCTACAGCTTCACCTACGGCGCGGCGCTGTATCTGAAGTCCGAGCTGAACACCAGCGTCAGCGGCAATGGCAATGCCGACTTCTCCAACACCGTGCAGTTCACCGGCATGAAGCTGCCGCAGGGCTCGTCGGTCTATGTGCTGTCCGGCGCCAGCGCGGCGGACTACGGCATCAGCTTTACCGGCAACGGCAGCGGCACCATCTGCCAGAACCTGGCCTGCGCGACTGGTGGCGGCCTGCCCATCCCCGAGCCCGAGACCTACGCGCTGCTGCTGTCGGGTCTGGGCGTCATCGCCTGGGTGGCGCGGCGCCGCAGCCGCCGCTGATCGCATCAACAAGGCAGCCGGGATGACGCGCGCGACGCGGCCGCCGTTCGCGCCATAGCGCTCGGCCAGCGGCGACATATTGCCGGCGACCGGCAACGCAAGGAACGGGAAGGCCGTGGCGAGAACGGCGAGTATCGGCACGCATCGGCATCGAGGCTTGTGAGCGAATGCGCGGACAGGCCCGGTTTGTAACAACGGGGGGTGGCAGCCCCCTGGGGTGACCCCTAATATGCCGCGCCATGCGCATGCCCAACCTGTCACTGCCGCCGCCGGCCGCCGCCGCTCCGCTGGAGGAAGGCCAGGCCCTGGGTGTGTGGCGGCTGATCCGCCCGCTGCCCGACGGCGAGCAGGCGCACGCAGGCCAGTGGTACAGCGCCCACCATGCGCTGGCCACCGAGCAGCAGTCCGCCGTCCTCGTGCTGGACCGCAGCGACCAGGGCGCTGGCGTCATGCTGCGCTATGCCGACCAGGCGGGCGACCTCGGCAAACTGCAGCACCCGCACATCGCCGTGCCCAGCGACAGCGGCGTGACGCCCGATGCCCACCCATACCTGATCGTTGAAGGCACGCATGGCGAGCCGCTGCTGCCCCGGCTGCACACCTTGCGCCTGCGCGAGCGCGTCGAGCTCCTCGTGCAACTCTGCGAGGCGCTGCGTTCGGCCCACCAGCAGGGCTGGCTGCTGGCCGAGATCGACCCCGCCATGATCTGGCTCGACCCGGCCGGCGACGTGCGCCTGATGGGCCTGGGCCTGACCAAGATCCCCGACCCGACCGACCCCTTCGACCGCGGCCTGAGCCTCGGCGCCTCGCCCGCCTTCGTCGCACCGGAGCGCCGCAACGGCGAGCCGCCCACGCTGGCCAGCGAGGTCTACGGCCTGGGGGCGTTGGCGCGCGTCTTCGTTTGCGGCTGGGAGGACACGCCCAAGGGCCTGGCCCCGCTGCGCGGCAGTGCCGCCGATCAGTGGCCGATGATGAAAGAAGCCCAGCAGATCAAGCTCGACACGCTGCTGCGCTCAGCCATGGCCGAGTCGCCCGAGCTGCGCACGCGCGGCGCCGAGAGCCTGGCCGATGAACTGCGCGAGTGGCTGGGCCTGAGCCCGCGCAGCACCACGGCGCCTGCCGAACTGAAAGAGCCCAAGCCGACGGCCTGGTGGAAGCGCTGGCTATGGCTGGGCGCCGCAGCCGGCCTCGGGCTGCTGGCCATGGCGGCGCGCGTTTCCGAACCCGCACAGCCAACCGCCAGCTCGCACAGCCAGTCAGCCGGCTGAGCGCACGACCGGGGCGCCGATCGGCGCGCGCCGTGGGGATTGTTTGGGGATGCGCCGCGCGCACGCCTCGGCAACAATGCGAGACCCAACCCCGGAGGTTCCCATGGCACGTTCGCTGCGCGCGACGCTGATCGCCACCTGCACCGCCCTGCTCGTCGTCGCGCCCGCCGCCTCGGCTGCTGGCTTCGCAACCGATGCCGAGGGCTGGACAACCACCAACGGCGGTGTCCAGACCTGGGTGGCCACCGGCGGCAACGGTGGCGGCTGGCTGCGCGTGGCCGACGACACCAGCGACGACTTCCTGCTGAACGCCCCTGCGGCCTGGCTGGGCAACTGGTCGGGCCTGCTCGGTGGCACGCTGTCCTTCGACGCGCTGAACGCCAACGGTGAGTCGCCCGACTGGGCGCCCTTCGGCGAGGTGATCATCACCGGCGCCGCAGGCAGCGTCGTCCTCGACGCCGTGGCGGCTAACAACCCGCCGGCCGACGGCCTGTGGCATCACTACAGCGTGTCGCTGTCGCCTGCCGCCGGCTGGAGCGGCAGCGCCTCGCTGGCCGCCGTGCTGGCCAACGTGACCAGCCTGACCATCAAGGGTGAGTTCCACGCGGGCGTGTCCGAGGTCGTCGGCCTGGACAACATCGAAGTCACCGCGGTGCCTGAACCGGCGAATGCGGCCCTGCTGCTGGCCGGGCTGGGCCTGCTGGCCGGCCTGCGGCGCAAGCGCTGATGGCTGCCGTCGGCGCCACACCCGCCCCCGCCGGCCTGATCGGCCTCGGCGAACTCAAGCTCAATCTGCCGGCCACGCGGCTGCAGTGGCTGGCCCTGGTGGCCGGCCTCGGCCTGGGGCTGATCGGCGCCGAGCTGGCCTGGCACCACCCGCTGTCCGGCCCGCTGGCGCTGGCGGCCTGGGGCGTCGCCGTGCTGCTGGCGGCGCTGTTCTGGGTCAAGACGCCGGTGCTGCTGTTCGCGCCGCTGCCGCTCATCGGCCTGGCGCCGTGGACGGGCTGGATCAGCTTCGAGGAAATGGACCTGCTCGTCACGGCCTGCGGCTGCGGCGGCTACCTGGCCTATGCGCTGCAGCTGAACGCCCGCGACCGCGCGCCGGCCTGGCGCCATGCCCTCGTCTACTCGCCGGTCGTGGTCGTCCTCATCATCGCGCTGGCGCTGTCGGCGGCCTGGAGCGTGAAGCGCGGCTTTGCCGATGCCGGTGGCTTTGCCTTCGGCTGGTTCCACGGTTACCACGAGGCCATGAACTCGGTGCGCAACGCCAAGGCCATCTTCCTTGTGCTGGCCCTGCTGCCGCTGTGGACGGCCGCCGCCGCCGCGCGCCCGCGCGGCTTCTCCCGCGGCCTGATGCTCGGCCTGGTGCTGGCCCTGGCCGGCGGCAGCGCGGCAGCGCTTTGGGAGCGCCTGGCCTACACCGGCCTGCTGGACTTCTCCACCGACTACCGCACGACGGCGCTGTTCTGGGAAATGCACGTCGGCGGCGCGGCGCTGGACGGCTTCCTCGTGCTGACCCTGCCCTTCGCGCTGCTGGCCCTGCTGCGCACGCGCTCGCCGTGGCGCTTCGCGGTCGGCATGCTCATCGCATTGCTGGCGGCCTATGCCTGCCTCACCACCTTCTCGCGTGGCGTCTACCTGGCCTTGCCGCTGGCGCTGATCCCCATGGTGCTGCTGGCCGATGCGCAGCGCCGCCGTGCCGTGACCTCGGGACCGGAGAGCAGCCATATCGACAGCACGCTGGGTGCCGTTGACGAACCGCTGCCGCGCCTGGCCAAGATCGGCGCCCTGGCCATGGCCGGCGCCTTCGCGCTGGCGGCGGCCCTCGTCTTCGGCGGCGGTGGCTACCGCGGCCTGCTGGCGTTGTTCTTCGTGCTGGTCATCCTGCTGACGATGCCGGCCAGCCTCTGGCGGCCGAGCCTGGGCCAACGGCTGACGGCCCTGATCATGGGCGGCCTGCTCGCCTTGCTGTTGGGCGGCGCGAGCTGGGCGCTGTCCATGGCCGTGCCCAAGGCGGCTTATGTGCTCAACGTCGTCGCGCTGCTGTGCTGTGCGCTGCTGCGCTGGCGCGACGAACCCGGCCAGGCCCGGCCCATCTATGTGCTGCTGGTGTCGACGGCCTGGTTCTGGCTGCTGGCCACCATGGTCATCGTGGCCGACTACTGGGGCGGCACTGCGGGCCGCTGGACGGCGCTGGCCGCCGGCTTCGCCCTGGCCGGCGTCTGGGCCGTGATGCTGCTGGAGCCGCGCCTGTGGCCGCTGCAGGGAGCCGGCAGTACCGGCAAGGCCGGGTGGCGCAAACGCGCCCTGCTCGTGGCCGGGCTGCTGCTGGTGATGGCCATCGTCGCGGCCCTGGGTGGCGGCGGCTATCTGCGCGACCGCGTTGCGACGTGGAAGGAAGATGGCCAGACCCGCCTGACCCATTGGCGCGAGAGCCTGCAGCTGCTGCACGGCGGGCGCCAATGGCTGCTGGGCAAGGGCGCGGGGCGTTTCGTGCCGAGCAATTTCTATGAAAGCCCGTTGAGCAGCCAGGTCGGCGACTACCGGCTGCGCACGGACGAGGCCGAGGCCTATCTCGCACTGGCCGCCGGCAAGCATCTGCTGGGCCACGGCGAGCAGTTGCGCGTCAGCCAGCGCATCTCTACGCCTGTGCCCGGCCCGGCAACGGTGCAGATCGTCGCCCGCACGGCCACAGACGCCAACCTGATGATGCAGGTCTGCGAGAGGAACCTGATCTATCCGGACAACTGCAGCACCCACGAAGCCCTGCTCAAGCCCTTCAGGCCGGACACACCCTCCGACGGCACTGCCGACGCCACCACGCCCGCAGCCCCGGCTACCGGCATGGGCAGCTGGCAGACCAGCCAGTTCAAGCTCGGCCCGGTGCCCGCCATGGGCGGCGACTGGTGGGCGCCGCGCTTCGTGACCTTCTCGATGGCCCTGGACACGCGCGGCGCGCGCGTCGACATCAGCCGCGTCGCCCTGCAGGACGCCCAGGGTCGCCAGTTGCTGCGCAACGGCGACTTCAACCGCGAGATGGCGCACTGGTTCTTCTCCAGCGACCGCCACCACCTGCCCTGGCACATCAAGAACGCGGCCCTGCATGTGCTGTTCGAGCAAGGGCTGGTGGGCCTGGCGCTGCTGGGCGGCGCCTATCTGCTGACGCTGGTGCGCCTGTCATTCGGCCGCGGCCGCGACCATCCGCTGGCGCCGGCCATCGTTGCCGCACTGATCGGCTTCGGTGCCGTCGGCGCTTTCGACAGCCTGCTGGACGCACCGCGCATCGGCTTCATCTTCTTCACGCTGCTGCTGCTGGGGCTGGGACTGAGGGCTTTGCCGGGAGAGGGTGTGGCGCGGGTGGCATGATCCGCCCCCCATGTCTGCCGCCCCGCCCCCAGGCCAAGCATCGGCCGGCCTCAACCCGGCCCAGCTCGAAGCCGTCTACCACCTGAGCGGCCCCTGCCTCGTCATTGCCGGCGCGGGCTCGGGCAAGACACGCGTCATCACGACCAAGATCGCGCAGCTGCTGGTGTCCGGTTACCGGCCCAGCCAGATCGCCGCCATCACCTTCACGAACAAGGCCGCACAGGAAATGCGCGAGCGGGCCAAGGCGCTGGTGGGCAACAAGGCGGCCAAGGACCTGGCGATCTCGACCTTCCACTCCCTGGGCGTGCGCCTGCTACGCGAGGAAGGCTCGCGCGTCGGGCTGAAGGAGCAGTTCTCCATCCTCGACAGCGACGACGTGCTGAACGTGTTGAAGGACGCCGGCAATACGACCGACATCAACATGGCGCGTCGCTGGCAGTGGACGATCTCGCTGTGGAAGAACCAGGGCCTGGACGCCGCCCAGGCCGCCCAGGTGGCCAAGGATGAGGACGAGCGCTCGGCCGCCGCCGTCATGGTGCGCTACCAGGAACGCCTGGCCGCCTACCAGGCCGTGGACTTCGACGACCTCATCACGCTGCCCTTGAGGCTGCTGACGAACGACGCCGAGGCCCGCGAGAAGTGGCAGAACAAGCTGCGCTACGTGCTGGTGGACGAATACCAGGACACCAACGCCGTGCAGTACGAGCTGCTGAAGGCGCTGGTGGGCGAGCGCGGCATGTTCACCGCCGTGGGCGATGACGACCAATCCATCTACGGCTGGCGCGGCGCGACCATCGAGAACCTGAAGCGCCTGCCGGTCGACTACCCGAGCCTCAAGGTCATCCCGCTGGAGCAGAACTACCGCTCCACAGGCTCCATCCTGCGAGCGGCCAACAACGTCATTGCCGGCAACCCCAAAATCTTCGAGAAGAAGCTGTGGAGCGAGTACGGCGACGGCGAGCCCATCGCGCTGCTGGAGGCCGACGGCGAGGAGCACGAGGCCGAGCGCGCCGTCGCGCGCATCCAGCAGCTGCGCGCCGACGGCAAGGGGCCGCAGTTCAGGGACTTCGCCATCCTCTATCGCGCCAACCACCAGGCGCGCATCTTCGAGCAGGCCCTGCGCCGCGCGCAGATCCCGTACAAGGTGTCGGGCGGCCAGAGCTTCTTCGACAAGGCCGAGATCAAGGACCTGTGCGCCTGGCTGCGCCTGCTGGTGAACCAGGACGACGACCCGGCCTTCCTGCGCGCCGTGACGACGCCCAAGCGCGGCATCGGCCACACCACGCTCGGGGCGCTGGGCACCTTCTCTGCGCAGTGGAAGTGCAGCATGTTCGAGGCGCTGTTCTCCGAGAGCCTGGCCACCTCGCTAACCAAGCGCGCGCTGGACGGCCTGCACGAGTTCGGCCGCACTGTGAACGAGCTGCAATACAAGGCCAAGCACACCGAGGGTCACACCGCCGCGCATGCGTTGCTGACCGAGTGGCTCAAGGACATTGCCTACGAAGCCCATCTGCTTGACAACGAAGAGAACGAGAAGGTCGCGCAGGCGCGCTGGGGCAATGTGCTGGACTTTGTCGACTGGGTTGCCAAGCGTTGCGGCGGCCAGCAGAGCGAGGAAGGCGGCGTCAGCTTCACCGAACCCAAGCAGAGCGTGCTGGACGTGGCTCAGACCATCAGCGTCATCCTGTCCCTGGCCGAGCGCGGCGAAGACCAGGACCAGGTCACGCTGACCACGCTGCACGCCTCCAAGGGCCTGGAATGGCCCCATGTCGTGCTGGCCGGCGTCAACGAGGGGCTGCTGCCCTTCAAGCGCGAGGAGGCCGAGCTGACGGCCGAGGCGCTGCAGGAGGAACGGCGGCTGATGTACGTGGGCATCACCCGCGCGCGCACGACGCTGGCGGTGTCGACGTTGCGTCGGCGCAAAAAGGGCCGCGACACGGTGGTGGGCATCCCCAGCCGCTTCCTGGCCGAGATGAAGCTGCACGAGGGCAGCACCCGCGAGGATCCGCGCGAGAAGCTCAAGCGCATGCGTGAGGAACTGGCCGCCAAGGCAGCCGCCCGGGCCTCATCAGCCGGTCAAGACTGAATCGCTCATTCGCGGGGGGTCCCCTCAAGCGCGTGAAGTCTTCACATCCCAGCCACGCTACGCTGCGAACAATGCGTTCCAGCCCTTCCTTTTCACGGTGAGCCGCATGAAAGCCCTGGTCCTTGCTGCTGTCCTCGCTGCCTTCACTTCCATCGCCCCGGCCGGTGCCGCGCGTGACGTGCATCCGCAAGCCGTGGTCGACAAAGCGACCGCCACGATGATTGCCGACGCCGGCCGCCTGGGTTCGGCCAGCCTGACGTCGCTGAATGGCAACAACAGCCCCTGGACGCCTGCAAGCCGCCAGTCCGAGGCTGATTTCGACACCCTCACCGCCCAGGTTGACACGGGTACGCTGTTCATCGCCGTCGGCCTGCTGGCCGCGGCGTTGGCGCGCCCGGTCAGCCGTGTGCTGCGCCGCCAGGAGCAGCATCGCCGCGCCGCGGCACTGGCCAGCACCCTGAGCCACGGGCCGCACGCCTGAGGCGCGTGCCCCTGCAGTGAATTGCGTCACAGGCCGCACACTGGCCTGAGGGGGTTGTTTCAGCGGGCGTGAAGTCTGCACCCGGCGCGGAGCGAGCGAGGCCAAAGAATCGCGGTCATTCGCAACGCCTGCCGCCCCCGCCCATGAAGCACACCCTGTCCCTGATCGCCCTGCTCGCCTCGGGTGCCACTGCCTTCGCCGCCCCGGTGCCGGCCGGCAACCTGATCGTCAACGGCGGTTTCGAAAGCACGGTCGTCGCCAACGGCAGCTGGGTCAACGTCGCAACGACGCCGGGCTGGACCTGGCTCGGCGGCTCCGGCACCGGCTTCGAGATCCGCAACAACATCGCTGGCGCCGCGCAGGAAGGCCGCAACTACATCGAGCTGGACACGAACGGCAACACGCTGATCGGCCAGTACCTGGACAACCTGGCGGGCGGCACGCAGTACGACCTGAGCTTCTGGTATTCGCCGCGCGAGTTCCAGGCCGCGTCGACCAACGGCCTGCAGGTGTTCTGGAATGGCCAGCTGGTGGACGCCACGCTGACCGGCCTCGGCGGCAGCGGCAACGACTGGACCCAGCACCAATACCGCCTGACGGCCCAGGCCGGCCGCAACCTGCTGAGCTTTGCCTCCGTCGGCACCAACGACAGCCTGGGCGGCAATCTCGACAACGTCAGCCTGAACCGCATCCCCGAGCCCGGCACGCTGGCGCTGACGCTGGCAGCACTCGCCGGCGTGTTCCTGCTGCCGCGCGGCCTGCGCCGCCAGGCCGAGCTGCGCCGCGCCGCCGCTTTGGCAAGCACGCTGCCGCGTTAAATCGCCAGCGGGTCGACGTCCACGGCCCAGCGCAGCACGGCCTTGTGTTCGCGCTTGAGCGCGATCAGCTCCGGCACCCAGCCGCGCAGGAAGGCCTGCAGCCGCGCTCGCTGCGTGGCCTCCACCAGCATCTGCATGCGCTCCACGTCAGCCACCCGCGCCACCGCATGCGGCACCGGCGGGTACACGAGCACACCCTCGTCATGCGCCAGCTCCGCCGCAGCGTTCAGGAAGGCCTTGGCGGCCTCCACCGTGCGCCCCTCGGCCCGCAGCAGGGCCAGATGCGAAAACGGCGGCAGGCTGGCCGAGCGGCGCTCGTCGAGCTGGGTCTTGGCAAAGCGCACATAGTCGTGCCGCGCCAGCGCCTGGTAGAGCGCGTGCTCGCGATGCCAGGTCTGCACCCACATCTCGGCCGGCGTCTCGCCTGAAGCATCTCGCCCCGCCCGGCCACCGGCCTGCATCAGCAGCGCGAACAGGCGCTCCGGTGCGCGGAAGTCGCTGCTGAACAGCGCACCGTCCGGGTTCACCGCCGCGACGAAGCGAATGCGCCGGAAGTCGTGGCCCTTGGTGATCATCTGCGTGCCGACGAGGATGTCGACGTCGCCGTCGTGCACCGCCTGCAGCTGTGCCTCCAGCTCGCCCTTGCGGCGCGTGGAGTCGGCGTCGATGCGCAGCACGCGCGCGCCGGGCAGCGCCTCGCTCAGCTGCTCTTCCAGCTTCTCCGTGCCTCGCCCGATGGGCGCGATGTCATGGTTGCCACAATTCGGGCAGGCGCTCGGCACGCGCTCGGTGAAACCGCAGTGGTGGCAGCGCAGCGTGCGGTCGCGCTTGTGGAAGACGCGCCACGCGCTGCAATGCGGGCAGTCGCTCTTCCATTGGCATTCGCCGCAGTGCAGCACCGGCGCATAGCCGCGGCGGTTCAGGAAGACGAGGCTTTGCTCGCCGCGGTCCAGGCGCTCCTTCAGCGCGGCCAAGAGTGGCGCCGTGAGCGCGGTCGTCACGCCGGCAGAAGGCGGTAGCGCCTTCATGTCGAAAAGGCGCACCCTGGGCAGGGAGCCACCGCCGATGCGGGCGGCCAGCGTCAATCGCTCATAACGCCCACTTTCAGCGTGCTGCCAGCTTTCCAGTGACGGCGTGGCCGAGCCGAGGACGACAGGAATCTTCAGGTCGTGCGCACGCCAGACGGCCAGGTCGCGCGCCGAGTAGCGGGCCCCATCCTGCTGCTTGTAGGACGGGTCATGCTCCTCGTCGACGACGATCAGCCCCAGCGCCGGCAGCGACGCGAACACGGCCAGCCGCGTACCCAGCACGAGACGCGCGCGGCCGAGGTGGGCGGCCAGCCAGTTCTGCAAGCGCTGGGCCGGCGTCAGCGCGCTGTGCAGCGAGACGATGGCCAGCGGCTGCGGCAGCAGCGCGGCGAAGCGCTCGGTGAAGCGGGCCTCCAGTTGCGGCGTCAGGTTGATCTCGGGCACCAGCACCAGCACCTGGCGGCCGGCGGCCAGCGCGGCCTCGGCGGCGCGCAGATAGACCTCGGTCTTGCCGCTGCCGGTCACGCCGAAGAGCAGCACGGGCTTCGGGCTGGCCGAGTCCATCTGGGCCGCGATGCGCGCGACGGCCTCGGCCTGCTCGGGCGCCAGCTCCGGCTTGACGGGATCGGGCACGGCGACGGCCTTGGCCGCCTTGCGGTCCAGCTTGCGCAGCCGCGCGGCCAGTTGCTCGGGCGACAGCTCGCGCAGTTGCGGCGGCAGCACGGCGCTGGCCAGTTCACCCACGCTGCGCTGGTAATAGCCCGCGGCGAAATCCAGCAATCGGCACCAGTCGACGCCCAGCGGCGTCAGCATGTCGAAAACGGCTGCCACCGGGCGCAGGGCAACCTCGGGCGCCGCGGCTTGCTCGCCCGGCCAGACGACGCCCAGCAACTCGCGCTTGCCCAGCGGCACTCGCACCAGCGAGCCTGATGCGAGCACCTGCTCACTCGCGTAATCAAGCGGACCATTCAAGCCGCTGTGCTGAGGTGCGTCAACGGCGACGCGCACCGTCGTGGGACCTGCTCCGTCAGCCATGTGCAGCTCCGCGCTTCTTGTGAAGCAGTGGCTCAGCAAGTGGCTGCAAGTGCATGATTCTTAAAGGCTCTTGGGTTGCCCACAATTTCTGTGGATAAGTTTGTGAGCAAATCAGCCAGCAAGGACCGATAGAAGGCAAATGACAGCCACATCACCCCAAACTCGCTCCCCGACTCGTTTTGCGTGCCGCCTTGAAAATCAAGCACTTAGCACGGATTCGGGAAAACTCTTAGGTGCGTCGCACCAAATATCGACTTCATCGCTCGCCCCCCAACATTTGGGGATAAGTCAGCGGGCAAGTGCAGATTTGACGACCCAGTCAGAGCCCCGCGCGCAGCTTGCGGGAATGGCTGTGGACCTCGTCGACCAAGGCCGTCACGCTCTCGGGCGGCGTGAACTGGCTGATGCCGTGGCCGAGGTTGAAGACATGGCCGTTGCCTGCGGTGGGCTTGCCGAAACTGTCCAACACCGCGCGGGCCTGGGCGCGCACGGCGTCGGGTGGTGCGAAGAGCACGTTGGGGTCGAGGTTGCCTTGCAACGCAACGCGGTCGCCGACGCGGGCGCGCGCGGCTCGCAAGTTCATCGTCCAGTCCAGGCCCACGACGTCGGCGCCAGCATCGGCGATCTCGTCCAGCCACAGCCCACCGCCCTTGGTGAACAAGAGGCGCGGGATGCGCACGCCGTCATGCTCGGTCTTCACCTGCGCCAGCACCTGGCGCGAATAGGCCAGGCTGAACTGCTGGAAGGCGCCGTCGGCCAGCACGCCGCCCCAGGAGTCGAACAGCATGACGGCCTGGGCACCAGCTTCAATCTGTGCATTCAGATAGGCCGCCACGGCGCGGGCGTTGACGTCCAGGATGCGGTGCATCAGGTCCGGGCGGGCATACATCAGGCTCTTGACGAGGCGGTAGTCGTCTGAGCCACCGCCCTCGACCATGTAGCAGGCCAGCGTCCAGGGGCTGCCCGAGAAGCCGATCAGCGGCACGCGGCCATTCAGGGCCTTGCGAATCGACGTGGCCGCGTCGAACACATAGCGCAGCTTGTCCATGTCCGGCACTTCCAGCGCCGCCACGGCCGCCTCGTCGCGCACTTGCCTCGCGAACTTCGGGCCCTCGCCCTGCTGGAAGCTCAGGCCCAGGCCCATCGCGTCGGGCACGGTCAGGATGTCGCTGAACAGGATGGCCGCGTCCAGCGGGTAGCGCTCCAGCGGCTGAAGCGTCACTTCGGTCGCGTAGTCGCGGTTGGTGGCCAGGCCCATAAAGCTGCCGGCCTTCTCGCGCGTGGCGCGGTACTCGGGCAGGTAGCGGCCGGCCTGGCGCATCAGCCAGATGGGCGTGTGTTCGGTGGGCTGGCGCAGGCAGGCGCGCAGGAAGGTGTCGTTTTGCAGGGGGGCGAACATCGCCGGATTATCGGCGGCGCCCCCGCACCGCCAGCTGATTCAGAGCAAGCCGAGGCTCTGCCGCCCCACCCAGCTCTCGCCGGCCTGCAACTCGACCGGGCGGCCGACGCTCGCCGCTTCCACGCAGAGCATCTCGCTCCAGCCTTCGGGCGGCATGTCCGCCAGCTTGGCACAGCGCTCGGGGCCGGGGTTCCAGATCACCGCATCGTCGAAGCCCTGCTGCCGGATGACGACCTGGCGTCGGTCCTCGGCCACCAGCAGCGGGCGCTCCTTCACACCGAAGTAGATGCGGTCCAGGTCGAGCACGCCCTTCTCGCCGGTCAGCAGCAGGTCCATGCGCTGCAGCGCCTCGGCCTGCTTGATGCTGTCGAAGTAGCGCAGGCCGGCCAGGCCCTCGACGCTGACCGCGTCCAGGTCCGCCACACGCAGATAGGTGTGCAGGGCCGCGGTGAACTGCAGCGGCGTATCACCGAGGTTCTCGCAGGCCAGCTCGATGTCGAGCGCACGGCCGCCCACACGCACGCTCAGCTCCAGCTCGAAGGCATGGGGCCAGAGGCGGCGTGTCTCGTCGTTGTCACGCAGGCGAAGGACCGCCAGCGCGTCGTCCTTGCCCTGCTCCTGGCTGACCAGCTCCCACGGCCGCGTGCGCGCAAAGCCGTGCTTGGGCAGCGGGCCGCGCTCAGAGAACTGCGGGAAGCACACCGGCACGCCACCACGGATGGCCTTGCCGGGCACGAACTCACTGCGTGGGGACAGGTAGAGCTGCTCGGGCGCACCAGCGGGCTTCCAGGACAGCACATGGCCGCCATCGAGGCTCACCGTCACATTTGCGCCGTCAGGGGCGATGAGCTCGAATGACATGATCAGGGCTTTCCGTAGTTGGGTGAGCGCGGGCCGTAAAGCAGCCCGTTCGGTCGGCCGGCGGCCAGCAAGCGCTGGCTGGCGATACCGGCCATCGGGTGGCTTCTGTCCGTGGAAGCCGAGATGATCTGGTCGATCACCGCCTTCACGAGCAGGCCGATCAGCCCGCCTTGGCTGTTGTTTTGCTGCTCGGCACTGGATGCGCTGGCACTGCCTTCCCACAACAGTTGGCCGCTGCGCAGGTCCACCAGCTTGGCCTCCAGCGTCACGGCCGTTTCGCTGTTGAGGACCTTGTAGACCGAACCGTAGCGCGAAACCTTCACATAGAGGCCCGCGTCCGCACCGAAGATCTCGCGCAGCTTGGCTGCGGGGATCTGCTGCGCGTCGTCGGGCGTGTGCATGCCGTTGCCCTTGAGCGTCTCGTCGACGAGGGCCACGGGCAGCACGTAGTAGCCCGACTCGGCCAGCGGCTGCGTCATCTGCGCCATCACACTCGACGTCGCCTGCACCTCGGGTGTGCCATTGATGGGCGGCAGCACGAGGATGGAGGCCGGCTTGGCCTCCCTGTAGGCCGTGTAGTCATAGGGCTTGGGCGGCGTGGCGCAGCCTTGCAGCACGAGCAGCGCGGCAGAGCCGGCTGCCGCCGTGGCGATGCGGCGCACGGACTGAAGTACAGCAATCATTGTTCTCTCCCTCAAGTCTTGGGCTGGCTGGCTGCCGCGGCGGGGGCGCCGGCAGAGCTGCTGGCCGCATCTTTCTTTGTCGTCTTCAGCAGGAAGTCCACATAGGTCGCCGATTCCGGGAACTGCGCCCGCTCGGCCTCCAGGTGGCGCCTGGCGGCCACGTCGTCACCCATCTTGGAGTAGAGCAGCGCGAGATGAGCGCGCATGCCGGGGGGAGTGGCCATGCCCGAGGCCTGGTTCTTCTCGATTTGGGCCTCAAGCGCGGAGATCTGTGCGCCGGGCTCGCTGCCGTTGGACTTCAGATGCTGGTAGACGGCGGGCTGATAGCCAGCCCACTGGTACAGCGGCTTGGAGCCGGGCTGGTGGGCACAGCCGGCGAGGGCCAGCGAAACCATGAGTGCCAGCGATTTCACGGCCGACCTCACCGGGCAGGCTTCCATGCGCCGCTGTCGATGCCGGCGGTGAGCGCATTGACGGCTTCGCGGATGGCGAGGTCCAGCACCTTGCCGTTCAGCGTGGCGTCGTAGCTGGCCGTGCTGCCAAAGCCCAGCACCTCGCGCTCGGACAGGCTGTATTCGCCGGCGCCCTGCACCGAATAGACAACCTCGGACGTGGCCGGGTTGACGATGTTCAGCGTGACCTTGGCATAGGCCACCTGCGACTTGCCGCGGCCCAGCAGGCCGAAGAGCTGCTTGTCGCCGACGTCCTTGCGGCCGAACTCGCTGACCGCGCCGGTCACGAGATAGTCGGCGCCCTTGATGGTCTGTGCGACGCCCTTGTACTGGGCTTCCAGCTTGGACTCTTCGAAGTTGTCGCGGTCCAGCACGCTGAAGCGGTTGGTCTGTTGCAGGTGCGAGACCAGGATGGTCTTGCTCTGGCCGCCGAGGCGATCAATGCCGTCCGAGAAGATGCCGCGCTGGTAATTGCTGCGGTTGTCGAACTTGCCGACGGCGATCGGCGCGCGGGCGCCTTGGTAGGCTGGCGCCGTTGCGGCGGCAACCTTGGGCACTTCGAGCGAGCGCGATTGCTCGGTCGTGGCGCAGCCGGTCAGGGCAATGGTCAACGCGACGGCAGTCAGACCACACGCCGATGTTTTCAGACTTTTCATGTGCTCTCCCTATTCAAAAGCGGCGGGAGTTTAACGACCGCTGCGGTGACCCAAGCCTTCGATTCCGCTCAGCCTAAGAAGTCCGCCTGCAACAAGAGAAAGTCGTCGCCCATGCGGGCGGATTCCGCCGGCCGGCGCATCTGCGCAAAGGCCTGATCCGGTGCGCTGCCGCTGGTGGGCGGCAGGCAGGCGAGCAGGGCTTCGAAGTCGTCCAGCTGCAGGCAACGCCCGCTGCGGTCCGTGAACTCGAAGGTGCCCTTGTTGAAGATGTGCAGGCGGCTGCCAGGCGGCACTGTCAGGCTGTCTTCGACGAACTCCGTGCCAGGCAACAGGCCGACGGGCGGGTTGAGCGCGTCCAGGCGCAGCATCTCGCCATCCGGCACACGCAGCAGCGCGGCGTGCTGGCCGGCGCAGGCGTGGCTGAGGTGGCGCGTTGCGGGGTCATACACGGCGGCCCAGGCGGTGAAGAAAAGGCCGACGTGGGCGCCTTGCCGCCACCGCTCATGGAGTTGCTGGAACAGCTGGGCGGCGCCCGCGGGATCGCCGACGTCCTGCAACTCCTGCAGCACGCGGGCGGCGTGGCGGGCGACGTGCTCGCTCGGGCCGCAGACGTCGATGAGGATCAGCGCGACGCGATCCTGGGCCAGCGGCAGCACGGCGAAGCCGGCGCCCCGAGGCGGCTCGGCGGGGCGGTAGCACCAGTCGGTGCGGACAGGCCCCTTGCTCAGCGGCGCGGGCAGCCAGGCGGCGACCGTCTGGGCGCGCTCTGCGTCGGCGTAGACAGCGCGGACCAGCCTCTCCGGCGACAGGAAATCATGGCGGAACAGGTGCTGGCCCAAGGCCAGCGTGCTGCCCGGCGCAAGATAAGCGCTGCCGTTGATGCGGTGGCCGTTGATGAAGCTACCGTTGGTGGACTTGAGGTCGGTGACCTTGAGAGCCGGCCGGCCGGCTTCGACCTGGACGCGGCAATGCAGGGCCGAAACCTGCAACTCGGGCAGCACGAGGTCTGCGGCCGTGCGGCGGCCGATCACGAGCGGCTTGCTGTCCAGCTCGATACGGCGCCCGGGCTGCTGCCCTTCGAGCACAAGCAGGCTGTGGCGCCATTCGCCGAGCACACTCCCCCCAGAAGTACCGAACGCGGCCGGGGCCGCGCTCGAGGGAGGAGTGCCGAGCGGTTGCTCGTCCATCGCTGTTCGCGACGCCGCGCCTTACTTCTTGCGGAACTTGCGCAGCGCCGCGATCTGGGCTGCCATCGCGGCGAATTCGCTCTGGGCCGCTGCGAAGTCGATGTCGCTCTTGGCGTTCTTCTTCGCTTCCTCGGCGCGCTTCATGGCCTCGGAGGCCTTGGCTTCGTCGAGGTCCTTGCCGCGGATGGCGGTGTCGGCCAGCACGGTCACGCGGTTCGGCTGCACCTCGAGGATGCCGCCGGCGACGAAGACGAACTCTTCGGTGCCATCAGGGCGCTCGATGCGCACGGCGCCCGGCTTGATGCGGGTGATCAGCGGCGTGTGCTTCGGCAGGATGCCGAGCTCGCCACTTTCGCCCGGCAGGGCGACGAACTTGGCCTCGCCGGAGAAGATCTGCTCTTCGGCGGAGACCACGTCGACGTGGAGGGTTGCCATGTTCAATCTTCCTTAGCGAATCAAAGTTGAAGAAGGTTCTGCGAGAGACGGGGTGCGCGGGGCACCCCCGTCAATCTCACTGAATCTTCTTGGCCTTCTCAAACGCCTCATCAATGGTGCCGACCATGTAGAAGGCCTGCTCCGGCAGGTGGTCGCACTCGCCGGCCACGATCATCTTGAAGCCGCGGATGGTTTCCTTCAGCGGCACGTACTTGCCGGGCGAGCCGGTGAAGACTTCGGCGACGTGGAAAGGCTGCGACAGGAAGCGCTGGATCTTGCGGGCGCGGGCGACCGACAGCTTGTCTTCCGGCGACAGTTCGTCCATGCCCAGGATGGCGATGATGTCGCGCAGTTCCTTGTAGCGCTGCAGCACCTGCTGCACGGCACGGGTCGTCGAGTAGTGCTCTTCGCCGACGACGTTCGGGTCGATCTGGCGGCTGGTCGAGTCCAGCGGGTCCACGGCGGGGTAGATACCCAGCGAGGCGATGTCACGCGACAGCACGACGGTGGCGTCCAAGTGGGCGAAGGTCGTGGCAGGCGACGGGTCGGTCAAGTCATCCGCAGGGACGTAGACGGCCTGGATGGACGTGATCGAGCCGACCTTGGTCGACGTGATGCGCTCTTGCAGGCGGCCCATTTCCTCGGCCAGCGTCGGCTGGTAGCCCACAGCGGAAGGCATGCGGCCCAGCAGTGCGGACACTTCCGTGCCGGCCAGCGTGTAGCGGTAGATGTTGTCCACGAAGAACAGCACGTCCTTGCCTTCGTCGCGGAACGACTCGGCGATGGTCAGGCCGGTCAGGGCGACGCGCAGACGGTTGCCCGGGGGCTCGTTCATCTGGCCGTAGACCATGGCGACCTTGGAGTCTTCCAGCTTGTCCTGGACCACGACGCCGGAGTCCGACATCTCGTGATAGAAGTCGTTGCCTTCACGGGTGCGCTCACCCACGCCGGCGAACACGGACAAGCCGCTGTGCGCCTTGGCGATGTTGTTGATGAGCTCCATCATGTTCACGGTCTTGCCGACGCCGGCGCCACCGAACAGACCCACCTTGCCGCCCTTGGCGAACGGGCAGATCAAGTCGATCACCTTGATGCCGGTTTCCAGCAAGTCCTGCGACGGGCTCAGCTCGTCGTAGGCCGGGGCCTTGCGGTGGATGGAGGCGGTCAGCTCGGAAGAGACCGGGCCGCGCTCGTCGATGGGGTTGCCCAGCACGTCCATGATGCGGCCGAGCGTCGCCTTGCCGACCGGCACCTGGATGGTGTCGCCGGTGTTGAAGACTTCGGTGCCGCGGCGCAGGCCGTCGGAGGAGCCGAGAGCAATGGTACGGACGACGCCGTCGCCCAGCTGCTGCTGGACTTCCAGCGTCAGGGCCGAGCCCTCCATCTTCAGCGCGTCGTACACCTTGGGCATACGGTCGCGCGGGAACTCCACGTCCACGACGGCGCCGATGCACTGAACGATCTTGCCGACTGCTTGAGTGTTAGCCATTTTTGCGTTCCTTCAATTCAATTCTTTGCGTGCCGAATCGACTCAACCGACCGCGGCTGCGCCGCTGACGATCTCGGACAACTCTTTGGTGATCGCGGCCTGGCGGGTCTTGTTGTAGACCAGCTTCAGCTCACCGATCAGCGTGCCGGCGTTGTCGGTCGCTGCCTTCATGGCCACCATGCGGGCAGACTGCTCGCTGGCCATGTTCTCGGCCACGGCCTGGTAGACCTGGGCTTCGGTGTAGCGAACCAGCAGCTCGTCGATGACGGTGGCGGCATCAGGCTCGTAGATGTAGTCCCACGAGTGCGCCGGCTTGCCGGTCGAATCGGCAGTGGCCATGTCGCTCGCCTTGAGCGGCAGGAGCTGCTGGACCACCACCTCTTGCTTGATCGCGTTGATGAAGCGCGTGTAGCAGAGGTAGACAGCCGAGAGCTTGCCTTCAGCGTAGGCGTCGAGCAGTACCTTGACCGGGCCGATCAAGGCATCGACATGGGGCTGATCACCCAGCTGAGTGGCATGAGCCACCACCTTGGCGCCGATGCGGTTCATGAAGCCCAAGCCCTTGCCACCAATGGCAACGACTTCAGCCTTCTGGCCGACAGACTCCAGCTCCTTGAGCTTGGCCGTGGCCGCGCGCAGCAGATTGGTGTTGAGGCCGCCGCACAGACCCTTGTCCGTCGTGACGACCACCATGCCCGCCGTCTTGGCCTGCTCGTTCTTGACGAGGAAGGGGTGACGGTACTCGGGGTTGGCCTTGGCGAGTTGAGCAGCGATGTTGCCGATCTTCTCGCTGTAGGGACGAGCCGCACGCATCCGCTCCTGCGCCTTGCGCATCTTGGATGCGGCGACCATCTCCATCGCCTTGGTGATCTTCTTGGTGTTCTCGACCGACTTGATCTTGCCGCGGATTTCTTTGCTTGAAGCCATTCGAACTCCTAGTCAGTGCGGGGCTAAGTTGAGGCTCAGCCCCACGTGTTCCGTGGCTTAAGCGAAGGACTTCTTGAAGGAAGTGATCGCGGCGTTCAGCTCAGCTTCCGCATCCTTGTCCATCGCCTTGTCGTTTTCGAGCTTGGCGAGGAGGGCGGCGTGGCTGGTCTTCAGGTACTGGTGCAGGCCGTGTTCGAAGGCCAGGACCTTCTTCACTTCGAGGCTGTCCATGAAGCCCTTGTTGGCGGCGTACAGCGACGCGCCCATCAGCGAGATGGACAGCGGCGAGTACTGGGCCTGCTTGAGCAGTTCCGTCACGCGGGCGCCGCGGTCCAGCTGCTTGCGGGTGGCTTCGTCCAGGTCGGAAGCGAACTGCGCGAACGCGGCCAGCTCACGGTACTGCGCCAAGTCGGTACGGATACCGCCGGACAGCGACTTGATCAGCTTGGTCTGTGCAGCACCACCGACGCGCGACACCGAGATACCGGCGTTGATGGCGGGGCGGATACCGGCGTTGAACAGGCTGGTTTCCAGGAAGATCTGGCCGTCGGTGATCGAGATCACGTTGGTCGGCACGAAGGCGGACACGTCGCCAGCTTGAGTCTCGATGATCGGCAGGGCCGTCAGCGAACCGGTCTTGCCCTTGACTTCACCCTTGGTGAAGGCTTCGACGTAGTCGGCGTTCACACGGGCGGCGCGCTCCAGCAGACGGCTGTGGAGATAGAACACGTCGCCAGGGTAGGCTTCGCGGCCCGGCGGGCGGCGCAGCAGCAGCGAGACTTGGCGGTAGGCAACGGCTTGCTTGGACAGGTCGTCGTAAATGATCAGCGCGTCTTGGCCGCGGTCGCGGAAGTACTCGCCCATCGTGCAGCCGGAGTAGGCCGACACGTACTGCATGGCGGCGGATTCCGAAGCCGAGGCAGCCACGACGATGGTGTATTCCATCGCGCCGGCTTGCTCCAGCGAGCGCACCACGTTCTTGATCGACGACGCCTTCTGGCCGATGGCGACGTAGACGCAGGTCATGTTCTGACCCTTCTGGTTGATGATCGCGTCGATGGCGACGGCGGTCTTGCCCGTCTGACGGTCACCAATGATCAGTTCGCGCTGGCCGCGGCCGACGGGAACCATCGAGTCGATCGACTTCAGGCCGGTCTGCACCGGCTGGTCCACGCTCTTACGGGCGATCACGCCCGGGGCGACCTTCTCGATGACGTCGGTCATCTTGGCGTTGATCGGGCCCTTGCCGTCGATAGGCTCGCCCAGCGCGTTGACGACGCGGCCAATCAGCTCGGGGCCGACCGGGACTTCCAGGATGCGGCCCGTGCACTTCACGGTGTCGCCTTCCGAGATGTGCTCGTAGGCACCCAGAATCACGGCGCCGACGGAGTCGCGCTCGAGGTTCAGGGCCAGACCGAAGGTCTGCGAGCCGTCAGCGGCGACCGGGAATTCGAGCATTTCGCCCTGCATCACATCGGACAGGCCGTGGACGCGGACGATGCCGTCGGAAACGGACACGACGGTGCCCTGGTTGCGGATGTCCGAGCCAACACCAAGACCCTCGATGCGGCTCTTGATCAGTTCGGAAATTTCAGCGGGATTGAGTTGCATGCTGGGTCTCCAGTACCCGGAGCGACCAAACCATTGCCATGAGGCGGGTCAGTCGCAGGGTGAATCGATGGGATGTCTTGGGTGGCTCAGGCAGCCGTCAGGCAGTCAGGGCGACCTTCATGCGCTCAAGGCGGGCCTTGACGGAGGTGTCCAGCACCTCGTCGCCGACCACCACGCGCACGCCGCCAATCAGCGCCGGCTCGATCTGCACATGCGCGTCGAGCTTGCGGCCGAAGCGCTGTTCCAGCGTCGTCTTCAGCTCAGCCAGTTGGGCGTCGCTGATTTCGTAGGCGCTGTAGATGTGCGCGTCGGACACGCCGGAAGCCGCATTGGCCAGCACGTGGTACTGGGCAACGACTTCGGGCAGCGCCGCGAGGCGGCCGTTCTCGATCACGGCGCGCAGAAAATTCTGCACGCCTTGGGTTAGGTCCTGCTTGGCGGCGGCGGTAATGACCGCGAGCACCTGCTCGGACTGAGCCTTGGGGTGATCGGCGAACTGGCGCAGATCGGCGTCCTGCGCCACCTGGGCCAGCGCGTCGAGCTGACGGCCCCAGGCGGCCAGATCTTGCGACTTGGCGACTTGGAACAGCGCTTCCGCGTAGGGGCGGGCGATGGTGGCGATCTCGGCCATTTACAGCTCCGTCTTCAGGCGAGCCAGCAGATCGGCGTGAACGCCGGCGTTGACTTCCTTGTGCAGGATCTGCTCGGCGCCCTTGACGGCCAGCGCAGCCACCTGCTCGCGCAGGACTTCGCGAGCGCGGGAGACCTGCTGCTCGGCGTCGGCCTTGGCGGCGGCCAGGATCTTGGCGCCTTCTTCCTCGGCGCGGCCCTTGGCGGCGTCGACGATGGCAGCGGCGCGCTTCTCGGCATCCGAGATCAGCTTGCCGGATTCGGCCTTGGTCTGAGCCAGTTCCTTGGCGATCTGCGCCTCGGCGCCGGCCAGTTCGGCCTTGGCCTTGTCGGCGGCGGACAGGCCAGCGGCGATCTTCGCGGCACGCTCGTCGAGCGCCTTGATGATCGGCGGCCACACATACTTCATCGTGAACCCGACCAGGATCAGGAACACGATCATCTGAACGATGAGCGACGCGTTAATAAACACCTTGGTGCCTCACAAAGTTTCGAGTGCGGAAACCGCCGGGGCAACCGTGGCCACGGCGGGTCGACAACTTCGAATTACTTGGCGCCAGCGGCCAGGGCGGTCGCGATCTGACCCAGGAACGGGTTGGCGGTGGCGAACCACAGGGCGATACCGGTGCCGATGATGAAGGCCGCGTCGATCAGGCCGGCCAGCAGGAACATCTTGGTCTGCAGTTCGTTCATCAGCTCGGGCTGACGAGCGGCGGACTCAAGGTACTTGCTGCCCATGATGCCGATACCGATACAAGCACCGAAGGCGCCCAGACCAATGATCAGACCAGCGGCGAGAGCAACAAAGCTAATGACTTCCACGATGACTCCTTAGAGAGATTAGAGAGAAAGGGTTGAGGGAAAACTGCTTGGGGAAAAACTGGTGACGACTGATGCGTGATCAGTGCGCGTCGTGGGCTTGGCCGATGTAGACCAGCGTCAACATCATGAACACGAAGGCTTGCAGCGTGATGATCAGGATGTGGAAGATCGCCCACACCGAGCCCGCGATGATGTGGCCGATGGCCAGGCCGACGCCTGTGGCCGACAAGCTCCAGGCACCACCCATCAGGGCGATCAGCATGAAGATCAGTTCGCCGGCGTACATGTTGCCGAACAGCCGCATGCCGTGGGACACGGTCTTGGCGACGAACTCGATCATCTGCATCAGGAAGTTGACCGGGTACAGGTAGACCTTGTCACCGAACGGTGCCGCGACGAGCTCGTGAGCCCAGCCGCCCGCACCCTTCATCTTCACGTTGTAGATCAGGCAGGTGATCAGCACGCCCAGGGACAGGCCCATGGTCATGGACAGGTCGGCGGTCGGGACGCTGCGCAGCTTGGCGTGATGGTCACCGGTGACGGCTTGCCAGATCACCGGCAGCAGGTCGACGGGCAGCAAGTCCATCGCGTTCATCAGGAAGATCCAGACGAAGACGGTCAGGGCCAACGGCGCGACCAGCTTGCGGCTGTTGGCGTTGTGGACGATGCCCTTGGCCTGATCGGCAACGATCTCGACCAGGATTTCGACCGCGGCTTGAAAACGGCCGGGAACGCCCGACGTAGCGACCTTCGCGGCGCGCCACAGCAGGAAACAACCCACCAAACCCAGCAGGACGCTGAAGAAGATGGAGTCGAGATTGACTACGGAGAAATCGACGATGCCCTTCTGGGCGCCGTTCTGCGCATGCTGCAAGTGGTGAATGATGTATTCACCGGCGCTCGGGGCGGCTGTTTCGTGGCCTTCTGCTGCCATGTTTCGTTCTGCCTCGTCAGTTCTATCGGCGGCCGCGCCACGCGAGCGCCAGCCAGTTCACTTTGATGCACACCGCGAGGGTGACCAGCAGGGCTGGCCAGCTCAGGCCCGGCACCACCTTTGGCGCCAGCACCAGCATCGCGATCGATGCACCGATTTTCAAAAATTCCCAACCCATGAATCCCGCGACCGCACCGGCCGCTGAACTCACGCGCTTCGTCATGCCCCGCGCCAGCAGCATGTTTGGCAACACCACCGCCGCGACGCCGTAGAGCGCCGAAGCCATGGCCACGCCGGATGCCGTCCATAGCCGGATCACGGCCACGCACAGCAAGCCCGCCACCAGCTGCATCCCCAGCACACGCCAGGGCGACAGCATCGGCAACGCGGACTTCAGCGCCGCCGCCTGCTCCGGGTTCAGCGCCTTGACGGGCGGCTCCTCGTTGTCGTCGTCCCAGCCGCCGGCCGTCGAAACAGCGGGGGGCCAGGTCTTTCGGGGGCCGTTCTCGGTCATGGCGCCAGATCCTGGGGTGGGCGGTCAACCCCATGAAACTGCCAGGGGCTGATTGCACCGGGATGACGCCTGAACGCCACCCCACAAAGCCCCTCATTATATGTGACGAGTTACACCGGGGTAAACCTGCCCCAGCCACACGGCATTCAGGCCCGTGTCAGCGTCGCAGGCAAACCCGGCACATCGACACGCAGTTGCAGCACCGCGCCGGCCAGCGGCTGGCGCTCAAGTTCGTCGGCCGGACGCTTCTCGCGCGCGGTGGTGATGAAGAGGGTGCGCAGGTCGGCGCCGCCGAAGGTGGGCATGGTCGGGCAGGCGACCGGCAAGTCGACGCGCTGCAAGACTTCGCCGGTGGGCGCGAGGCGCAGCAGGCAGCCGCCCTCGAACATGGCGGCCCAGTAGCAACCCTCGGCATCCATCACTGCGCCGTCAGGGCGTCCGCCATAGGCCTCGTTGGGCGTGCGCGGCTTGAACTCGGCGAAGACCCTTGGCGCGGACAGCGCACCGGTCGCCGCGTCGAAGTCGGCGACGTAGATGCGATGCGCCTTGGTATCCGACCAATGCACGCGCCGGCCGTCGGGACTCCAGGCCAGGCCGTTGGAGGTTGTCAGGCCGGGCACCTGGACCGAGAAGGTCTGGCCATCGAAGCGGTAGAGCGCTGCCTCCGGTTCGCGGGCATCCGAGATGCTGCCGATCCAGAGCCGCCCCGCCGGGTCGACCTTGCCGTCGTTGAAGCGCAGGCGTGCAGCGTCGTAGGGCGGTGCGCTGACCAGTTGCTGTGCGCCGCTCGCCGGGTCCAGCGCCCACAGCCCATCGCGTCGCGCGACGAGGAGGCCGCCGCCAGCGCGTGCTGCGATGCAGCCAGGCTCGGCATCCTGGGGCCAGACATCGGGCGCGTCGGCGCCGTCGCGCCACCTCAAGACCTGGCGGCCCGGGATGTCGACGGCGTAGAGCTGTTGTTCAGTGGGATGCCAGAGCGGCGATTCGCCGAGCAGGCAGCGGTGGGAGCCGAGGGCTTGGATGTCTTGGGAAGCCATCCCGCCACTCTAGGCGGTTATCCGAAGTAACTCGGCCGGAAGGCGCCGAGCTCGGCCTTCAGATAGTGGGCGCCGGGAAGCGGGTTGAAATAGAACGGCGGCACCTCGACGAAGCCCAGGCTCTCGTAGAGGCCCCGGGCAGCTTCCATGTCGTCCAGCGTGTCGAGCAGCATGGACGAGTAGCCGGCCTCGGTCGCACGGTCCATCAGCGCCTGGGCCAGGATACGACCCAGGCCGAAGCGGCGAAAAGCCGGGCGCACGAACAGTCGCTTCATCTCGCAGGCGTTCGGGTAGTCGGCGTCGGGCAACGGCCGGAAGGCACCGCTGCCGGCAATAGCGCCGTCCACCGTGGCCAACAGCATCAGGCCACCGGGCGGCGCGTAGGCGCCGGGCAATGCGGCCAGCTCCTCCTCGAAACCCTGGAAGTCGAGGTCCACGTCAAGACTGTTGGCGTAGTCGCGCAGCACGAGGCGCGCCTCCTGCCAGTCCGCGGGGGACTCGGGTGTGATGAGCTTGATGTCGGGGCCGACCATAGGCGCTGCAGTTTAGCCAGCGAAACCCAGCACGACCCGGCGGGTCTTGGCTGATTTCTTTTGGTGATCACTCACGTTCGCTGCGCTCACATGAGTGCTCCCCGAAGAAGAGCGCTTCAAGCTGCGCTTGACTGGGCAAAGCCCAGCACGACCCGGCGGGTCTTGGCGCTCTTCTTCTCAATCTTGGTGACAACAACTGCGCCGATCTCCGCGGTGTTCGAGACATGCGTGCCGCCACACGGCTGCAGATCCACACCCTCCACCTCAAGCACCCGCACGCGGCCCAGCCCGCGCGGCGGCTGCACACTCATCGAGCGGACCAGGCCCGGATTCGCGTCGAGCTCGTCCTCGCTGATCCAGCGATGGCTGACCGGATGCGCCTCGGCAACCAGGCGGGTCAGGCCGGCTTGAATCGCCTCCTTGTCGAACGGCTCGTCGGTGTGAAAGTCCAGCCGCGCATAGGTCTCGGTGATGGAGCAGCCGTCGACCGGATAAGGCAGCAGCGCGCACAGCAGATGCGTGGCCGTGTGAAAGCGCCGATGAGCCTGGCGACGAGCGGCATCAACCTCGACGATCACCGCCGTGCCGGCAGCCGGCGGCTCACCCTCGATCATGTGCAGGATGGCGCCGGGCTGCTCCTTGCTCTTGCGCGTGTCGGTGATGCGCCAGCGCTGCTCACCCTGGACCAGCCAGCCGGTGTCGCCGGCCTGGCCGCCACCCAGCGGGTAGCAGACCGTGCGGTCCAGCGTGACGCCGCCCTCCCCTTGCCCCACCACGGTGGCATCACACCGCAGCAGCGTCGCGTCTTCGCGGAACAGTTCTTCCGTCATCACAACCTCACCTGACCATCGATCAGCGTCGTCACGTCGCCGCCAATCCAGACGACGTCGCCCTCGCGCTGCACATGAACACGGCCGGCGCGGCCGAGCGCCGTGCCTTGCGCGACGACATAGGACGGTGGCGCGATGCCCGCGCCGATGAGCCACTGGGCCAGGCCAGCGTTCAGGCTGCCGGTGACGGGGTCTTCCGGCACGCCATCCGACGAGATGAAGGCCCGCACCTCGAACTGCGGCCCGTCCGCGCGCGGCGCCACGGCGCCGACCTTGTGCGGGCCGACAACACCCAGCTCCAGCCCGCCCAGGCGCGACCAGTCCGGCCGCAGCGCCAGCACCTGCTCGGCCGAGGCGAGCATCACGGCGCACCATCCGGGGCCGTTGTCCACCCACTGGTGGGCGACGATGTCCTCGGGCGATAGGCCCAGCCCGGCGCGGATCTGGCTCAGCTTGTCTTCATCCAGCGGGCCGGTGCGCAACAGCGGTGGTGCGGCGAAGGCCAGGCGGTTGCCGTCGCGGCGCACGTTCACGAGGCCGACGCCGCATTGCTGCACGACGGCCTCGCCCCTGGGCCGGCCGCCCGCCGCCAGCCAGGCATGGCAGCTGCCCAGCGTCGGGTGGCCGGCGAAGGGCAATTCACGCACCGTCGTGAAGATGCGCACGCGGTAGTCGGCCGCCGGGTCCGTGGGCGGCAGCAGGAAGGTGGTTTCGCTGAGGTTGGTCCAGTTCGCGAAGGCCTGCATCTCGGCGTCGCTCAACCCCTCGCCATCCACGACGACGGCCAGTGGGTTGCCCTTCAAGGGAACGGCGGTGAAGACATCGACTTGGGCGAAACGGCGCAGTTCAGTCATCAGCGGGAGGCGTTGCAGTCAGGTAGAGCCCCGGCCGCACGATCTCCATGCCGCGGTCCGGCTCCGCCAGGGGCTTGAAGCCATGGCGGACGTAGAGCGGATGGGCGTCTCGCGTGAACAGCATGAAGCGGCGCAAGCATTGCAGGTCCGGATGGGCGAGCAGCGATTGAACCATCCAATCGGCCAGGCCCTGGCCTCTGTGGGCTTCGAGCACGTAGACGTCGCACAGATAGCCAAACGTCGTGCGGTCGGTGACGACGCGCGCGAAGCCGACCTGCCCCTGGCCATCGGCATGCAGCGCAATGCACAGCGAGTGCTGGACAGAGCGCTGCACGGTGGCGAGCGGGATGCCCTCGCACCAGTAGGCACGCGTCAGGAAGGCGTGGGCTGCGACGACGTCGATGTCGGCCGCGTCGAAGCTCAGCCGGTAGCCGGCGCGCTGCACGCTCAGTGGCCGCCGCCGAGGTAGGCGGCCTGCACGGCGGGGTCGTCGCGCAGCTTGGCGGCCGGCCCATGCACGGCGATGCGGCCGTTCTCCAGTACGTAGCCGTAGTCGGCCACCTTCAGCGCCGCGGCGGCGAACTGCTCGACCAGCAACATGGTCACGCCGCGCGCCTTGAGGCTTTCGATGATGCGAAAGACTTCCTCGACGAGGATGGGCGCCAGCCCCATGGACGGCTCGTCCAGCAGCACGACCTCGGGGTTCAGCATGACCGCCCGCGCCATGGCCAGCATCTGCTGCTCGCCGCCGGACAAGGTGCCGGCCAGCTGCATGCGGCGTTCCTTCAGGCGCGGGAAAAGCTCCAGCGCGCGCTCCAGGTCGCCGGCGATGTCGCCCTTGGGGCGCTCGCCGGTGTAGCGCGGGAAGGCCCCCAGGCGCAGGTTGTCGGTCACCGTCATCGTCGCGAAGACGCGCCGGCCTTCGGGCGAATGCGCCAGGCCGCGGCGGGCGATGTGATAACTCTCCAGGCCGTCGATGCGGCGCTCGTTCAACGTGATCTCGCCGCCGCTGGGTTTGATCATGCCGCTGACGGCACGCATGGTCGTCGTCTTGCCGGCGCCGTTGGAGCCGATCAGCGTGACGACCTGGCCCTTGGGCACCTCCAGCGAGATGCCGTGCAGGACCTGGACCTTGCCGTAGCCGGCGCTGAGGTTCTTGATGGTCAGCATGTTCAGGCCCCTCCGCCCAGGTAGGCCTCGATGACCTTTTCGTCGGCCTGCACTTCGGCGGGCAGGCCCTCGGCGATCTTCTGGCCGAAGTCCAGCACCGAGACGCGGTCGCACAGGCTCATGACGACGTCCATGTGATGCTCGATGAGGATGACCGTGACGCCGGCGTCGCGGATCTTGCGGATGATCTCCAGCAGCTCCTTGATGTCGGGCGCGGTCAGGCCGGCGGCGGGCTCATCCAACAGCAGCAGCTGCGGGTCCAGCGCCAGCGCGCGGGCGATCTCCAGCAGGCGTTGCTTGCCGTAGGGCAGGTTGCGCGCCTCCTCGCTGGCAAGCTCGCCCAGGCCGACGAAGTCCAGCAGCGCATGCGCGCGGCCGCGCTGCTCGCGGTCCTCGCGCAGATAGCGCGGCAGGTGCAGGGCCACGTCGATCAGGTTGCTCTTGAAGCTGTGGTGCAGCCCCACCAGCACGTTCTGCAGCGCCGTCATCTCGCCGAAGAGCTGCACGTTCTGGAAGGTGCGCGCGATGCCGGACAACGCGATGTCCGACGAGGTGCGGCCGTTGACCGTGCGGCCGGCGAACACCACCGTGCCGGCTGTCGGCTGGTAGATGCCGGTCAGCACGTTCATCATCGTGCTCTTGCCCGAGCCGTTGGGGCCGATCAGGCCGTGGATGCTGCCGCGCTGGACGACGAGATCGACGTTGTTCAGCGCCTTCAGGCCGCCGAACTGCATCAGCACGCTGCTGGCCTTGAGCAGCTCGGCCTCGCCCTGGGCGGAAGCGCGGGTCAGGGCTGCGGCCGGCGTGAGGCCGTCCTCGCGCTCGACCTTGGCCTTCAGGTTCAGCGCGTTGCGCACGAACCCGACGATGCCATCCTGCAGGTAGTAGACGACGAACAGCGTGATCACGCCGAAGATGGACAAGCGCCAGTCGGTCATGGTCTCGAGCTTGAACGACACGGCTGCCAGCACGATGCTGCCGACGACGGGGATGGCCGCACCCTGCGGCGTCAGCTTGCCGCGCTTGACGCCCACCACGACCGACACCGCCACGATCACCGCCAGGATGACGGCGCCGGTGCGGAACATCTGCAGGTCGTCCAGCAGCTTGGGCAGCATGACGATGATGGCCGCGCCGAGCAGTGCGCCGGTGCGCGTCTTGCGGCCGCCCATGATGACGGCCAGCAGGAACATCACCGTCAGCTCGAAGTTGTAGGTGTTGGGGCTGATGTACTGCTCGGAGTAGGCGTACAGCGAACCCGCCAGGCCGGCCAGGGCCGCCGAGATGACGAAGGCGTAGACCTTGTAGCGGTACACCGACACGCCCATGCAGTCCGACGCGACCGGGCTGCCGCGCAGCGCCTCGAAGGCGCGGCCCAGCTGAGAGCGCAGCACGCGGTGCACGAAGATCAGCGACGCGACGAGCAGGGCCAGCACCAGCCAGTAGAACTCGGTCTCGTCCAGCGCGTGGCCGAACAGCTTCGGCTTGGTCAGCGTGATGCCCATCGGGCCTTCGGTGAGGAAGGTCATCTCGTTGATGAGGATCTGGATGATGGTGCCGAAGGCCAGCGTCACCATCGCGAGGTAAGGCCCCGTCACGCGCAGCGCCGGCAGGGCCAGCATTGCGCCGAACACCGCGGTGACCGCGATGGCGGCCGGCAGGGTTGCGTAGACCGGAGCGTCCAGCTTCAGGATGAGCACGCCGGCGGTGTACGCGCCGATGCCGAACAGCCCCGCGTGGCCCAGCGACACCTGGCCGGTATAGCCGACGACGATGTCCAGGCCGAACAGCACGATCGCGTAGATCATGATGGTCTCGACCAGGTGGATGTAGTACGGGTTGCCGGAGGCGAGGGGGAAGGCGGCGACCGCAGCGATCGCCGCGGCGCCTAGAACGAGTTTCTTGAGGTTCACTTTTTTAGCCTGTTGAGGACAGAGCTACTCGCTTCGCGCGATCAGCCTGCCCCGCAAGTTCATCCAACTCGTCAGACTTTCTTGATGGCCGTCTTGCCGAACAGGCCGGCCGGCTTGACCGCCAGCACGATCAGCAGCAGCACGAGGCCCGGCACATCCTTGTAGCCGGTGGACAGGTAAAAGCCCGTCGTCGTCTCGGCCACGCCGAGGATGATGCCGCCGACGATGATGCCCATGCCGCTGGTCAGGCCGCCGATGATGGCGACGGCGAAGGCCTTGAGGCCGAGCACCGCGCCCATCGTGGCGCCCGTCAGCGTCAGCGGCGCGATCAGCACGCCGGCGAACGACGCCGTCAGCGACGACAGCGCGTACGAGAACGTGATGACCAGCCCCGTGTTGATGCCCATCAGCTTGGCGGCGTCGCGGTCGTTGAAGGTCGCCACCACGGCCTTGCCGTAGATGGACTTGCGGTTGAACACCTCGACGGCCAGCATCATGCCGACCGCGCCAACGATGACCAGCAGCTCCATCGGCAGCACGTTGGCACCCAGGAACTTCATCGGTGCCTCGGGCAGCGGCGACGGGAACTTCAGGTCGTCGCGGCCCCAGACGTTCTCGGCCACGTTCTTGAAGATGATGCCCAGCGCGATGGTGGACATGATCCAGCCGAACTCGCTCTTGATCTTGAGCGCCGGCCTCACGCCGATGCGCTCCACGACCGCGCCCTGCAGCGCGCCGAACAGGCACACCAGCGGGATCATCAACCAGTAGTTGACGCCCCAGCCTACCAGGCTGAGCCCGACGAGGGCGCCGAGCATCAGCGCGTCACCCTGGCCGAAGTTCAGGGTGTCGCTGGTGGCGAAGGTCAGCTGGTAGCCGAACGCGATGACGGCATAGATCATGCCCAGCGCGATGCCGCTGAAGATGAGCTGAGTCAATATCTGCATGTCAGTCTCGCGCTTGGTGCATTCCCGAGCGACTGCCGTGGAACCGGCTTTGCCGGGCCACTGGCAGTTGCCAAGGCCGGAGGCCTTGTCCTTCACCAGGCACAAACAGTCCACAGGACTGTCTGTGTCCGGGCTCAGCCCCCTGGGGGGCCGGCGAAGCCGGTACGGGGGGTCTCATCACTGGCGCTTCTTCTGTTCGAGCGCGCCCTTGGCGTTGAGGTCCTTGATGCGTACCTCGGAGGCCTTCTTGAAGTCATCCGGATACGCGTAGACGACGCGCTGACCCTTGACCTCGCCGAACACCGGGATGTTGGCGGTGATGGCCTCGTGGTCAGCCTTGGAGAAGGGCTTGTTGTAGGTCGTCACGACGCCCTCGACCGGTGTCTTCAGGTCTTCCAGCGCGGCCTTGATCTTGGGGCCGTCCGTCGAGCCGGCCTGCTTGATGGCGGCGGCCAGCAGGTAGATGGAGTCGTAGCCCTGGGCGGCCGACACCGGCGAGTCGATGCGCGAGTTCTTCGGGTTGAAGGTCTTCAGGTAGTTGATGATGAAGCTCTGGCGCTTGGGCGTCGTGGGCTCCTGGATGAAGGTCTGCGGCATGCGCGCACCTTCACCGCCGGGCCCGGCGTTGTCGATGTAATTGGCCATGGACAGCGTCCAGGAGCCGATCATCGGCACCTTCCAGCCGAGCTTGGTCATGCCGTTGGCGATCTGCGCCAGCTCCGGGCCGATGCCGTAGGTCAGCACCGCCTCGGCGCCGGCTTCCTTGGCCTTCAACAGCTGGGCCGTCATGTCGACGTCCTTGATGTTGAACTTCTCGACGGCGACCGGCGTGATGCCCTTGAGCTTGAGCGCGGCTTCCAGGTCGGCGCGGCCGAGCTGGCCGTAGTTGGTGCTGTCAGCCAGGATGGCGACCTTCTTGAAGCCGCGCTTGGTGACGGCCTCTTCCACGATCATCGGCGCCTGGATGGAATCGTGCGCCGAGTTGCGGAAGATGTAGTTCTCGGGCTGGGCCTCGAACTGCTTGGTGACGATGGAGCCTGTGGCCACGTTGTTCATCACCGGGATCTTGGCGTCCTGGAAGAAGCGCTGCGAGGCCAGGGCCACGCCGGTGTTGATATAGCCGACGGTGGCGGCGACCTTTTCCTTGTTGATGAGCTCCTGGGCGATCTGCACGCCGCGCTCGTTCTTGGCCTCGTCGTCGCGCTCAATGAGCTGAATCTGCCGGCCCAGCACGCCGCCGGCCTTGTTGATTTCGTCGGCCGCCAGACGCACGCCGTCACGCATGCTGACACCCATGGACGAGGAGCCGCCGGTGAAGGGTCCGGCTACGCCAATCTTGATCGGGTCGGCGGCCTGCGCGCCCACTGCAAAAACCGCTGCAGCCACGGCTGTCCAAACCTGCTTCATCGTTGCCTCGTCTCCGTTATGCGATCCACCCAGCGACTTTGCCGGGGCCGATTGCATACGATGCCAGAGCGGCAACGAATTGGGGATATGGAAACCCGGGAGACCCTGAAAGGCCCCGGCTTCAGCTATCTGTCAGCCTTGGGGATTAGGGCGCAGGCTCCGCGGCCACCTCCAGCGCCTCGTGAAGCACGCGGCCCAGCTTCTCGACACCCTCCTTGATGAGATCGGGCGTCAACGTGACGAAGGACAGGCGCAGCGTCCGTGCATCAGGTTGGTGCGCGTAGAAGGCCGCACCGGGCACGAAGGCGATGCCGGCGTCCACGGCCTGGGGCAGCAGGGCCATCGCGTCCAGGCCTGCAGGCAGGCGGATCCAGAAGAACATGCCGCCCTGCGGCGACTGCCATTCGCAGCCGGCCGGCAGGTAATCGCGCAGCGCCTCGGCCATCGCGTCGCGGTTGGCCTTGTAGAGGGCGCGGATGGTGGGGATGTGGCTATCCAGGAAGCCGTCGCGGATGACCTCGTGCACGACGCGCTGGTTGAAGCCCGGCGTGTGCAGGTCGGCGGCCTGCTTGGCCTGCAGCAGCTTCGGGTACAGCTCAGGCGGGGCGATCAGGTAGCCGAGGCGGAAGCCCGGTGTCAGCACCTTGGAAAACGATCCCAGGTAGAGCGAGCCTTCGGGCCACAGGCTGGATAGCGAGGCCGGCGGCGGCTCGTCGAACCAGAGGTCGCCGTAGGGGTTGTCCTCGACGATGGGCACGCCAGCGCGGCGCGAAGCCTCGACGACCTCCACGCGGCGCTGGGCGCCCATGACGCGGCCGGTCGGGTTCTGGTAATTGGGCAGCAGGTAGCTGAAGCGCGTGCCGGGCGCGTCGTGCGGCAGGGCGGCGATGGCCTCGGGGCGCGGGCCCTCGTGGTCACTCGTCAGGCTGGCGAACAGCGGCTCGAAGGGCGTGAAGGCCTGCAGGGCGCCGAGGTAGGTCGGCGTCTCGACGGCCACCGGCGCGCCGGCGTCGCAGAGGATCTTGCCCACCAGGTCCAGGCCCTGCTGGGAGCCGCTGGTGACCAGCACCTGGTCGGGCGAGACCTTCATGCCCAAGGTTGCGACGCGCGCGGCCACCCACTCGCGCAGCGGCGCATAGCCCTCGCTGGCCGCGTACTGCAGGGCCTCGCGCGGGGTCTTGGTCAGCACGCGGTCGCAGGCGGCCTTCAATGCGTCCACGGGGAAGGTGTCCGCGCTCGGCAGGCCGCCGGCCATGGACAGGATGCCCGGCTTCTCGGTGACCTTGAGGATCTCGCGAATGATGGACGGGTTCATTCGCGCGGCGCGGCGCGCTTGGGTCCAGACGGTGCTCATGATGGCGTTACGGTGGATTTCAAAGGAGTCAGCCTAGCATCCAGTCGACGGCAGCACGGGCCTGCAAATCGGTGGAGTCGAACAGCGGCAGGGCGGCAGCGCTTTCAGCCGGCAACAGCAGGCCCAGCTCGGTGCAGCCAAGGATGGCGGCCTGGGCGCCGCGGTCGGCCAGCGCCGCGACCTGGGCGCGCAGGGCCTCCCGCGAGGCCGGCTCGAAGCGGCCGCGGCACAGTTCCTCATAGATGAGCCGGTGCACTTCGGTGCGGCCGGCCTCGTCGGGCGTGATGACCTCGATGTCGAAACGGGCCTTCATGCGCTCGCGATAGAAGCCCTGCTCCATCGTGAAGCGCGTGGCCAGCAGGCCGGCGCGCTTCACGCTGGCCGCGCGCAGCGCCTCGGCCGTCGCGTCGACGATGTGCAGTACCGGCAGGCCGGCGGTGCGTTCGATCTCGGTGGCGACGAGATGCATGGTGTTGGTGGCAATCAGCAACGCCTCGGCGCCGGCACGCTTCAGGCCGGCGGCGGCTTCGCCCAGCACGCGCGCCGCTTCGGCCCATTCACCGGCGGACTGCATCGCCGCAATCGGCGCGAAGTCGACGCTGTGCAGCACCAATTGGGCGCTGTGCAGGCCGCCCAGTCGCGCGGCGACGCCACGGTTGATGAGCGTGTACAGATGCTGGGTCGATTCCCAGCTCATGCCGCCAAGGATGCCGAGTGTCTTCATGCAGCGCCTGCCAGATTCATGCGCCAGCCCCGCGCCGGCTTGGCCTCGACTCTGCGCTTGGGCACGGGCTGCAGCAATTGGAAGGCCGCCTCGGGCCAGGCCTCGACGACGACCTCCTGCCCGGCCGCCAGCGTCAGGCCCTCACCGGCTCGGAGCCAATGGTCGTCGGTACCGCCAGACACCGTCAGCCACAACCGGCCGCTCGTGACGACGAGGCGATGCGGCGCGCGGGCAGCAGCCAGCGTCAACGCCTGGCCGGGTGCGAGTCGAGTCGTGAATCGGTCGTTCATGGGAGCCTCCTTCAGTGAACCGGTTGCCGCTTGCCCAGCCACACGACCGCGAGCACGGCGACGGCGAAGACAACGGTCATCGCGTCCAGCCGCTCGCCCAGCAAGGGCACGGCAAACAGCATGGACAAAAAGGGTTGCAGCACCTGCACCTGGCTGACACGCATCGTGCCGCCCAGGGCCAGGCCGCGGTACCAGGCAAAGAATCCAATCCACATCGAGACCAGCGACACATAGGCAAAGCCGCCCCAGGCCGACGCCGCCACCGGCGCGGTCGGCCGCGTCAGCACCGCCAGCGGCACGGTGATGGGCAGGCTGATGACCAGCACCCAGCAGATCACCTGCTCGGCCGTCATGGCCTTGCTGAGCTTCGCGCCGCTGACATAGCCAGCCGACGCGCAAACCACGGCGCCCAGCAGCAGCCCGTCCGCCATCTCCAGCCCACCCGCGCCGCGCCAGGCGGCAAAGCCGATCACCAGTGCCAGCCCAGCCAACGCGCAAATCCAGAACCCCACGCTCGGCCGCTGGCGCAGCACCAGCGCCGCGATGACGGCCGTGGCCAGCGGCAACACGCCGGACACGACGGACGCATGCACCGCATCCACATGGCGGACCGCAAAGCCCAGCAGCAGCGGCCAGCCGAACACGACGCCCACGGCCGTGAACGCCAGCAGCCGCCATTCGCTGCCGCGTGGCCGGCGCGCCCCGGTGGCCAACAGATAGGCGACAGACAACAGCCCCGCCACCACGGCACGGCCGAAGGCGACGAAGGCCGGGTCCAGCTGCGGCGCCGCGGCGCTGCCGCCGGCCAGGCGCGTCATCGGGATGCTGAGCGCAAACATGACGACGCCGGCAGCACCGAGCAGCAGGCCGCGCGTGGCGTCGGACGTGGTGGTCGTCGAGACCGTGGTGGACGTGGAAAACCCTGGCATGAACTCAGTCTGAGGCATGAAACCGATACAGAACCAGTACAGTTGTTCAGCCACATCACGAATCTGTACTGCCATGCCCACCGGTACACACCCCCCGCTGCAACGCGGCGCCAGCCTGCCGCTGGCCGGCCAACTGGCCGAGCGCTATGCCCAGCGCATCCGCGAACGCCTGCTGCTGCCCGGCGCCCGCCTGCCCTCGGTGCGCGACTGCGCGCGCCAGCACGGCGTCAGCCCGCACACCGTCGTGGCGGCCTACGACCAGTTGCAGGCTGCCGGCCTGCTGGAAGCGCGCCGCCAGCGCGGCTTCTTCGTGCGCGAGAGCCGCCCGGCCACGCCCCGGGCCGCCCCGTCCCGCCCGCTCGCCATGGCCATGCCGCGCCAGGCGCCGATGGACGCCACCGCGCTGATCCGCGGCATGTTCGAGGCCGACGCTGCCCGCTCGCCCGGCCTGGGCACGCTGCCGGCCGACTGGCTGGACCCGACGCTGCTGCAATCCGCCCTGCGCCGCCTGCAGAACGCCGACGCGCAGGCCCTGCAGGTCAGCTACGGCGACCCGAGCGGCGACACCCGCCTGCGCGCCGCGCTCGGCCAGCGCCTGCACGATCTGGGCATCCATGCCAGCCCGGCCCAGATCCTGACGACCAACGGCGCCACGCACGCGCTGGACCTCATCATCCGCACCCAGCTGCAGGCGGGCGACGCCGTGCTCGTCGACGACCCCGGCTGGGCCATCATGTTCGCCCGCCTCACGCAGGCCGGCATCCGCCTGCTGCCGGTGCCACGTTCCAGCCAGGGCGCCCACGGGCCCGACCTGGACGTGCTCGGCGCCCTGGCCGCCGCCCACGCGCCGCGCGCCTACCTGACCGTGTCGGTGCTGCACAACCCGACCGGCCACAGCCTCAACCTGGCCACCGCGCACAAGCTGCTGCGCCTGGCCGACGAGCACGACTTCTTCATCGTCGAGGACGACAGCTACGGCTTCCTCGCGCCCGAGCACCTGCCGCGCCTGGCCGCGCTGGACGGCCTGCGCCGCGTGACCTATGTATCGGGCTTCTCCAAGGTGCTGACGCCGGCCTGGCGCGTGGGCTACCTGGCCGCCGCGCCCGAGCGCCTGCGCGCGCTGACCGACACCAAGCTGCTCGACGGCCTCACCAGCTCGCCCGTGCTGGAGCGCGCCGTGGCCCTGTGCCTGGAGCAGGGCCGGCTGCGCCGCCATGCGCAGCGCCTGCGCGAACGCCTCGACACCGCGCGCCAGCGCGTTGCGGCGCTGGCCACCAAGCAGGGCTTTGCCTGGGCCGCGCCACCGGACGGCCTGTTCGGCTGGCTGGACGTCGGCGTCGACACCGAACGCCTGGCCCAGCCCCTGCTGGACGCCGGCTGGCTGATCGCGCCCGGTGCTCTCTTCAGCGCCACGCGCCAGCCGGGCTCGTTGATGCGCATCAACATGGCCACCTCACAGGACCCGGCCTTCTGGCGTCAGCTGCGCGCGGCCGTGGACGCGCTCGGCGGCAGGGCAGCGCCCCCCTAACTTCGCTGCCCCTTCCCATATTCACGGGACAAGCCACTGGCGCCGGCGCGGTGGCGGGCGTCCACTCAGCGGCATACAACCGCTTGGGAGGGATGCCATGCACCGCTTTCACCTGCGCCTCGGTCATCTGATCGGTGGCCTCTCGCTCGCCCTGGCCGCGCTGCCGGCGTTGGCTGATTTCTCCAGCGACATCACCGTCCAGCTGCTCGCGCCGGGCGGCACGACAAGCGGCGGCCCGGCGCCCATCGTGCTGTCGCAGACCGTCGCCTTCGCCGATCTCGCCAACGGCGTGCGCGCCGCCAATCTGGGCGGCTCGGGAGACGTCAGCGGCTACATGCTCGACAACGAGCAGGTCTTCTTCACCGGCACCATGATCCTGATGCGCGTTGCCGTCGGCGACGCCACGGGCGGCATCCTCTCGACCGGTTATCTCGGCAGCGGCGGCCAGCACGCGCGCTACCAGTTCGACGGCATCACCTTCCCCGGCCGTGCCATCACGGGCATCCTGGTCTATGCCTACGACGGCTTCGCGACCTCGGGCCCCGCCAGCGCGAGCGGCCTGCTCAGCCCCGCCGACCCCACGGTGCTGGTGCACCAGGTGGACGCCGACTCCGTCGCCTTCGACCTCGACACCCTCGTCTTCAAGCAGCGCTTCGCCGGCCAGAGCGACAACTACGCCGAGTTCCGCATCGACCTGCTGACGACGCCCGTGCCCGAGCCGAGTGCCGCCAGCCTGCTGCTGGCCGGCGGCCTGTTGATGCTGCTGCGCCGCCGCCGTGGCTGAGGCCGACGCCTTCACGCTGGCGCGCTTCGAGCCGCTGGTGGGCAGCCGCTTCACGCTGCGGCTGGACGAGGCCAGCGCGCTGCCGGCCCAGCTCGTCGAGGCCCGCGCCGGCCGCGGCACGGCGCCGGACGGGCGCCAGCCCTTCAGCCTGACCTTCGAGGCCCCGGCCGAGCCGGCGCTGCCGCAGCGCATCTATCGGCTGGAACACCCGCGGCTGGCCGCGATGGACATCTTCCTCGTGCCC
The DNA here is from genome assembly GCF_059421665.1 of Roseateles sp. GW821-FHT02E12. Taxonomy (NCBI): domain Bacteria; kingdom Pseudomonadati; phylum Pseudomonadota; class Betaproteobacteria; order Burkholderiales; family Sphaerotilaceae; genus Roseateles; species Roseateles sp. GW821-FHT02E12. The sequence goes on along the minus strand of NZ_JBWKVK010000001.1, from coordinate 1,423,921 downwards.
GTGGCCCGCACGGCCACCGGCCTGCACTACGAAGCCGTTTTCGGTTAGGAGCACCCATGTCGACTCCCTTCCTCGGTGAACTCAAGCTGATGAGCTTCAGCTTCCCGCCCAAAGGCTGGGCGCTGTGCAACGGCCAGTTGCTGCCTATCAACCAGAACCAGGCCCTGTTCGCGCTGCTGGGCACCACCTACGGCGGCAACGGCCAGACCAACTTCGCCCTGCCCGACCTGCGCGGCCGCGCGCCGCTGCACAGCGGTGCCGGCGTCACCCTCGGTGAGAGGGCGGGCCAGGAGGCCGTCACGCTGACATCGGGCCAGTTGCCCACGCACACCCACACGCTGACCGCCACCAGCGACCTCGCCAACGCCAGCGTGCCGGGCGGCGCCGTGCCGGCCGCCAAGCCCCGCGGCGGCATGAACCGCTACGCCCCGGCCGGCAACGACACCGTGATGGCCGCGACCTCACTGGCCAGCGCCGGCGGCAGCCAGCCGCACCCCAACCTGCAACCGTTCACGGTGCTGAGCTGGGTCATCGCGCTGCAGGGCATCTTCCCCAGCCGCAACTGAACGAGGAGAGCCCAGATGTCGACTCCCTACATCGGCGAAATCCGCCTCTTTGCCGGCAACTTCGCGCCCGTCGGCTGGATGTTCTGCCAGGGCCAGACGCTGTCCATCGTGGACAACGACGTGCTGTTCCAGCTGATCGGCACGACCTACGGCGGCGACGGCCAGAGCACCTTCTCGCTGCCCGACCTGCGCGGCCGCGTGCCGGTGCACCATGGCCAGGGGCCGGGCACCTCGCCACGCACGATCGGCGAACTGGGCGGCACCGAAACCGTCACGCTGCTGGCCAACCAGATGCCGGTGCACACGCACGCACTGCGGGCCAGCACGGCCGCGGCCAGCGGCTCGGCACCTGGCGGCGCGCTGCTGGCCGCCACGCCCGTGGCCAGCTACGACCCCAACCCGGCCACCACGGCGATGACTGCCGGCGCCGTCGGCAGCACGGGCGGCACGCAGCCGCACGACAACATGGCGCCGACGGTGGCGCTCAACTACATCATTTCGCTGTTCGGCGTCTTCCCGTCGCCGGCCTGAGGAGCACGACATGTCCGACCCCTTCGTCGCCGAGATCCGCGTGCTGCCCTACAACTTCGCGCCCAACGGCTGGGCAAGCTGCGACGGCCAGCTGATGCCCATCAGCCAGAACACCGCGCTGTTCTCGCTGCTGGGCACGACCTATGGCGGCAACGGCAAGACCACCTTCGCCCTGCCCGACCTGCGCGGCAGCTTCGCGATGAGCGCCGGCCAGGGCCCCGGCCTGAGCGACCGCGATCTCGGCCAGCCTGTCGGCCAGGCCACGGTGACGCTGCTCACCAGCGAGATGCCCGGCCACAGCCACGCGCTGATGGCGGGCAGCACACCCGGCTCCACCAGCCCGGCCGGCAACGCGATGGCCCCGACGGCCAGCGGCAGCAGCGTCTACCGCGCGCCCGGTGCCGCTGCGCCGATGGCCGGCACCGCCATCAGCCCGGCGGGCGCCGGCCAGCCGCACGAGAACCGTCAGCCCTATCTGGCGCTGACCTTCTGCATCGCGCTGCAGGGCATCTTCCCTGCTCGAAGCTGAGACCGCTTCCATGGACTACCGCCTGCGCCCGGCTACGCCTGCCGACGAAGACTGGCAGCTCGCCATCTACGCCAGCAGCCGGGCCGAAGAGATGGCGCTCACAGGCTGGGCCGCCGAACAGTGCCGCCGCTTCATCGCCATGCAGCACCGCGCCCAGCAGCAGCACTACGCGCGGCATTTCCCGCGGTCGGTCTGCCAGCTCATCCTGGTGGACGACGCCGTCGCCGGCCGCCTCTGGCTGGACGAGCGGGCCGACAGCCTGCACATCCTCGACATCACGCTGCTGCCCGCCTGGCGCGGTCAGGGCCTGGGCACGCGCTGCCTGCGGGCGCTGGCCCGCGAGGCCCAGGCGCGCGAGCGGGGCCTGAGCATCCAGGTCGAGCTCCACAACCCCGCCCGGCGGCTCTACGAGCGGCTGGGTTTTGTCGCCGAGGGCGCGCCCGAGGGCCTGTACCAGGCCATGCGGCGCCCCGCCACCCGCCCGCAAACCGAGGAGTGCCTGCCGTGATCAACAAGCGCGATTTCCTGAAGGGCAGCGCCACCGCCGCTGTCGCCAGCGTGGGCACCACCGCGGTACTGGCTGCCATGCGCCCCAGCCTGGGCGAGCAGTCGGGCCTGGCCAGTTGGCGGGCCCACGTTGGCCAGCACTTCGAGGTGGATGGCCACGCGGTCGTGCTGCAGGCCGCCACGCCCAAGCCCGGCCGCCACCCGGGCGAACAGTTCAGCCTCAGCTTCACGGGCCGGCTGCCCGGCGACATCGGCGACGGCTTGCACCTGCTAACCGGCCAGGCCGGCGAACCGGTCGCGCTTTACCTTGCACGCACGCCGGGCGGTCTGCGCGCGGACTTCTGCCGTTTGCAAGGCTGACGAAAAGTTCTCCTCTCCTGAGAGGTTTGTCACGGGACCGGTCCACGGCCCCCTGCAAAATTCGCTCTGTCTGATGCCGCTCCGGCCGCGGCACCCGAAGTGACATGAGTGATCCCTTGAAATTTCTCGTTGTAGACCCCCTGGCCGGTGTTCAGACCTTTGCGCGGCAACTGCTGCAAGGCCATGGCTTTGCGGCCGACAGCATCCTCTGCTGTGCCGACACCGACGCCGCGCTGGCGCAAGGCTTGATCTTCAAGCCGCATTTCCTCATCACCGACTGGTTCGCCAAGGCGCCGCTGACCGGCATCCAGCTCTACCAACGCCTGCGCGAAGTGCAGCCGGCGCTGCACCTGTCGCTGCTGAGCTTCGAGGTCACGCCCGAGCACCAGTTCGAGGCCGAGGCCCATGGCGCCCACTTCCTGCTGAAGAAGCCGTTCACGGCCGAGCAGCTCAAGGCCGAGATGACGCGCTCGCTGGAGGCGCTGGCCAAGAACTCGCCCGGCTTGCACGGTCAGGTGCGCGACGTGATGCGCCAGGCTCGCCCGTCACCGCGCGTGCCGCTGCCCGCCATCCCGGCGCCGCCGGTCATCAAGCCCGGCGACAGCGTGCGCTACAAGGGCCAGCGCCATGTGGCGCAGTACGTCGTGCACCGCACAGGTGAGACGGTCGTTCAGCTCAAGGGCGTGGCAGCGTTGATCCCGCTGCACGAGCTGCAGCCGGGCTGATCAAGCCCAGAGGCTGACCGCCATCAGCAACGGGTAAGGCAGCGCCACCGTCGGGCGCTGCGCGCTCTTCAGGTATTGCCCCACCAGCCCCAGGCCACGCGGGCGACGGGTGGCCCAGTCGCTGTGCAACTGCATAGCCGCGGCGTCTGCACCGGCATTCAGGGCCCGCTCGATGGCCAGCAGCCGGTCGCCCAGCCGCCCCTGGAACGTCTTCAGCACGCCTTCCTGCAGCCACAGCAAGGCCAGCAGCGGCAATGTGACCCGCGGGTCCGGCACCAGCACGACGGCGGCGAAGCCGCTGAGCTTCACGCCCAGCGCCAGGGCCTCGTAGCGCTCATGCTGGCCCTGCAAGGCCAGCCACTCCTGGTGCAAGGCGTTCATTTGGCTTCGAGCACTTCCCAGCGGTCCATCAGCGTGAGCAGCTCGGCGTCGATATCGGCGGCGCGGTCAGTCACCTCGGCGATGCGGGTGGCGCCCTGCGTGTAGAGCTCGCTGCCGGCGATCAAGGCGTTGAGCTGCTTCTGCTCGGACTCCAGGGCGGCGATGGCCTTGGGGATCTCGTCCAGCTCGCGCTGCTCCTTGTAGCTGAGCTTGCGCTTGGTGGCGACGACCGGCGCGGGCTCTGGCGCAGCGGGCGGCGGCGTGGGCGCAGCCGCGGGCTTGGGTGCCGCCTGCGCCTGCAGGGCCGCGGCGCGCCTGGACTGCGTCAACCAGTCCTGCACGCTGCCCTCGTACTCGCGCCAGCGCGCATCGCCCTCGTAGACGATGGTGGACGTGACGACGTTGTCCAGGAAGCGGCGGTCATGGCTGACGAGGAAGACCGTGCCGTCGTACTCGGCCAGCAGTTCCTCCAGCAGCTCCAGCGTCTCGATGTCGAGGTCGTTGGTGGGCTCGTCCAGCACCAGCACATTGGCCGGCCGCGCGAACAGGCGCGCCAGCAGCAAGCGGTTGCGCTCGCCACCTGAGAGGGTGCGCACCGGTGAATTGGCCCGCGCCGGCGAGAACAGGAAGTCGCCGAGGTAGCTCTTGACGTGCTTCTTCTGGCTGCCGATCTCGATCCACTCCGAGCCCGGGCTGATGGTGTCGGCCAGCGTGGCGTCGAGGTTCAGCGTGTCGCGCATCTGGTCGAAGTAGGCGACCGTCATCTTCGAGCCCAGGCGGACGGCACCGGTGTCGGGCGCCAGCTCGCCAAGGATCATCTTCAGCAGCGTCGTCTTGCCAGCGCCGTTGGGGCCGATGAGGCCGACCTTGTCGCCGCGCAGGATGGTGGCGGTGAAGTCGCGCACGATGGTGCGCTCGCCGTAGCTCTTGCCCACGTCCTCCAGCTCGGCCACGATCTTGCCGCTGGCGCCGCCGGTGTCGATGTCCAGCCTGACCTTGCCCTGCACGTCACGGCGAGCCGCGTGGGCCTGGCGCATCACCTCCAGGCGCTGGATGCGGGCGACCGAACGCGTGCGACGGGCTTCCACGCCCTTGCGGATCCAGACTTCTTCCTGCGCGAGCAGCTTGTCGAAGCGGGCGTTGAACAGCGCCTCGTTCTCCAGCTCATAGGCCTTGGCGGCCTGGAAGGCGGCGTAGTTGCCGGGGTAGCCGCGCAGCTGGCCGCGGTCCAGCTCGACGATGCGGTTGGCGACGTTGTCCAGGAAGGCGCGATCGTGGGTGATCAGCAGCAGCGAGCCCTTGAAGTCGTTCAGCAGGCCTTCCAGCCAGGTGATGGCGTCCAGGTCCAGGTGGTTGGTGGGCTCGTCCAGCAGCAGCACATCGGGCTGGGCCACCAGCGCGCGGCCCAGGGCTACACGCTTCTTCAGGCCGCCGGACAGGCTGCCGACGAGGCGTTCGCCGTCCAGATCCAGTCGGTGCAGCGTTTCTTCGACGCGCTGCTCCCAGTTCCAGGCGCCGATGTGCTCGATGCGCTCCTGCACCCAGGCCAGGTCGTCGTTCTCGTCGTGGATCTCGTAGCGCTCACGCAGCGCCTTGGCCTCGGCCACGCCCTCGCTGATGACGTCGAAGATGGTCGCGTCGCCGCGCAGGATGGGTTCCTGCGGCACATAGACGTTGGTGAGGCCTTGTTGCTGCTGCAGCAGGCCGTCGTCGAGCTTCTCGAGGCCGGCGAGGATTTTCAGCAGCGAGGACTTGCCGGTGCCGTTGCGGCCGATGAGGCCGACGCGCTCGCCGACTTCGAGGGAAAAACCGGCACCATCGAGGAGGGCCACGTGGCCGAAAGCGAGGTGGGCGTTGGTGAGGGAGAGGACTGCCATCCCCTGATTGTCCCCTGGCGACTCAAATCACCCGCGATGGCTGCCCCGCGCGGCTGCGGCGCCAGGCCGCCGGCGGCTCGCCGTATTCGCGGCGAAAGGCACGGCTGAAGGCCGTGTCGGTCTGGTAGCCGACCTCCTCGGCAATGCGGGCCAGCGGCGCATTGCTGCCGGCGAGCAGGTTGGCCGCCAGCAGCATGCGCCAGTGCGTCAGGTACTGCATCGGCGGGCTGCCCACCAGTTGCAGGAAGCGTTCGGCCAGCACGGTCCGCGAAGTGCCCGCCGCGCATGCCAGGTCCTCCACCGTCCACGGCCGGGCCGGCTGTTCATGCAGGGCCTGCAGGGCGGCGCCGACGATGCGGTCCCCCACGGCCGCGAGCCAGCCGGTGCGGTCGGGCGGCTGCCCGTTCATGTACAGCCGCAGCACCTCGATGAACAGCACCTCGGCGAGCTTGGCCAGCACGCCCTCACCACCTGGGCGCGGCGAGCGGGCCTCGGCCAGCGCGTAGCGGATGGAACTCTCCAGCCACGCCCCGGAACTTGAGCCGCGCACGTTGACGTGCACCAGCGGCGGCAAGCCGGCCAGCAGCACGCGCGCCAGGCGTGTGTCGCAGGCCAGGTAGCCGCACATCAGTTGCGTCTCGGCGCCGCCGCCGCCGTGGCTCAGCAGCCGCGGCCGGCGCGCCAGCAGGCGGTCGAGCCGCGCGCCCTTGGCGGCCGGCAGGGCCGGGTCGGACGCCATGCGGTGCGCATCGCCGTGGGGGAAGACGATGACGTCGCCCGCGGTGAGCTTCACCGGTGCGGCGCCGTCCAGCGTCACGTGGCATTCGCCCTGGGTGATGAGGTGGAAGATCACCACCCGCTCGGCATTCGGTTCGAGCAGCGGGGCGGCGAGGTCGGCATGGGGTGACTGGTAGCACCAGGGCGCGGTGAATTTGCCCTGCAGAAAGATCGCGCCGACCAGGCGCACCACGCGCAAGGTGTGAGACAGCGCGTCCATCAGCGCGTCTCGGCCCTGGTCTCGTCCACCTCGATGTCCAGCGTCAGGGGCACCGGCTGCCGCAACGCCGCCGGCACGGGTGAGCGCTGGCAGCTCTGCTCGACCAGCTCGCGGGTTTGCTCATCCGTCAGGCCCGCGACCGAGATGCGGACATGCAGCGTCATCACCGCAGGCCCCGCACCGACGGCTTGCCCGTCCGCATCGGCCAGCCCCAGCAGGCCGCGCGTGTCGGAGCGGCTGGAGACCCAGGCGTCGAGCGCCCGCAGCTCCAGCCCTCGCGCGGCCGCGTTCATGACGATGCAGGTGACGGCGCAGGAGGCCGTGCCCGCCCGCAGCAACCAGCCCGGCGTCACTCCTTCGCCACTGCCGCCGAGTTCGCGGGGCATGTCGGTGTCCAGGCGCAGGCCGCTGTCGTGCAAGGCCGAAATGCGCAGGCCGCCTTCCCAGCGCACCCGCGCGGGCGCGTCGTCGTGCAGGCCGAGTTCCGGCCGCTTGCGCATGACGGCAGCCACGCGCTCCAGCGCGGTGGCAATGTGATGCAGGGCCATGGCCAATCTCCGTCCGCAACGTCGATCGATTATGGGCGCCAGCCTGCGTGCGCCCGCCTGGGGGGCCGGACGCTCGGGCAGGAAATGCGGGCGTCCGGGCAGGACTCGGGCGCCGCGGAGCGCGAAGCTGGCGGCCTCGCCATCCGGAGACACCCCATGAACGCACCACTCGACCTCGCCGCCCTCAAAGCCCGCCAGCAAACCGCCTGGGCCAGCGGCGACTACGCCGTCATCGGCACCACCCTGCAGTTGGTAGGCGAACAGCTCGCCGAGGCCTGCGACCTGCGCTGGGGCGAGCAAGTCCTCGACGTCGCCGCGGGCAACGGCAACGCCAGCCTGGCCGCCGCACGCCGCGGGGCCACGGTCACGTCCACCGACTACGTCGACGACCTGCTCAAGCGCGGTGCCGCCCGGGCGGATGCCGAACGCCTGCAGATCGAGTTCCGCGTCGCCGACGCCGAGGCCTTGCCTTTTGCTGATGCGAGCTTTGACGCAGTGTTGTCGACCTTCGGCGTGATGTTCACGCCGGACCAGCCCAAGGCCGCCGCCGAGCTGGCGCGCGTCTGCCGGCCCGGCGGGCGCATCGGCCTGGCGAACTGGACGCCTGAGGGTTTCATCGGCCAATTGTTCAAGGTGATCGGCCGCCACGTGCCGCCGCCGGCTGGCGCGCAACCGCCGTCGCTGTGGGGCAAGGAGTCGCACTTGAACGAGTTGTTTGGCGACTCGGTGAAGGACGTCTCCGTGATCCGGCGGCACTTCCAGTTCCGCTACCGCTCGCCCGCGCATTTCGTCGAGGTGTTCCGTACCTGGTACGGCCCGGTGCACAAGGCCTTCGCCGCGCTGGGGCCGGAGCAGGGCGCGGCGCTGGAGCGGGACCTGAAGGATCTGCTGGCCACGCTGAACCGAGGCGGCACGGACAGCCTCGTCGTGCCGAGCGAGTACCTGGAAGTGGTGCTGACGCGCCGCTGAACCCGGCCGTCCGGCGCCCTAGACGACGCGCAGCGCCGGCGGCTGCGCGGCCTCCAGGTGCTCGGCCACCTGCTCCATGACGGCGGGGTCGTTGAGCAGGCGGCGGTGGCCCAGGTTCTCGGTCATGTGCAGGCGGCCCGCGCTCAGGCCGGCGAGCAGGGTCTCGCTGCCGGCCAGCGGCGCGGTCAGGTCGCCACGGTCATGCACCAGCAGCGTTGGCTGGTTCACGCGCAGGCTCAGCCAGCTGGGCTCGAAGTGCCCCAGCGACGCACCTTCGCGCTGCTCAAAGTGGCCGCGCATGCGCGCCGCCAGGCTCTCGCTCGTGCCCATGGCCTGGGCGAACCAGCGCAGGAACTGCCAGGGCGCCGGCGCCAGCGCGATCAGCGCGGCGCGCCGCACCGGCAGGCCGCGCGCCAGCGCGTGGGACATGGCCATCGCACCCAGCGAATGCGCGACAACGCCCTCCCACGGCCCGAAGCGGGCGGTGACGGCAAATATCGCCCGCACCCACTGCAACAGATTGCTGCGCCAGCCGCTGCTGCGACCGTGGGCGGGCAGGTCCAGCAGCACCGGCTCGAAGCCTGCGGCCGCCAGCGTGTCGGCCAGCGGCCGCATCTGCTGGGCGTCACCCGCCCAGCCGTGAGTCAGCAGCACCTTGGGGCGACCCGGTTCGCTGAGCTGGAGATCACTGCGCTGCCAGACGCTGATGTGCCCGCCTTCGAAGGGCAACTGGCGCTCCACCCAAGGGCGCGGCACGGCGCGCGAACGGGCCAGCCATTTGGTGGGCATGGGCGTGAAGAAGATGCCCAGCGCCAGGCGCGTGCCGAGCGTGGGCGAGACGTGCTGCAGGCCGCGCAGCAGGGCGGCGATACCGCGCGCAGCGGGCGAGGCGAAGAAGGCGGCGGCGGGGTTGTGGGCAGTGGTCACAGTAGCTCCATATTTCGCACGACCGTGCGACGAAAAAGCAAACGAAAAACCGAGGGCATGCGGTCGCCTCAGGGCACAGGGCTTGGGATGGGCGGCAGGCTGTCGTTCAGCAGCCGCTGCCAGGCGCGCTCGGCACGCTCAGGCGCGCGCGGGTCGCGCAGGAAGCGGGCGTCGTGCAGCAGGATGGTGAAGATGGCGTCCATCTCGAACACCATCTGCTCGGCATCGAGGTCGGCGCGCAGGTGGCCGGCTTCCATGGCCTGCAGCACGGTGCGGCGCAGCGTGGCGCGCCAGCGCAGCACGCCGTCCAGCAGGTGTTCGCGCACGGGGCCTTCGCGGTCGTCATACTCGAAGGCGCCAGCCGTGTAGAGGCAGGTCTTGTGGCGGTCGACGTCGCTGGCCCAGAGCAGCCAGCGGCGCATGACGGCCTGCAGCCGCGGCAGGCCGCGCGCCTCGCCCATGGCGGGCACGAAGACGGTCTGCACGAAGCGCTTGTCGAACTCCAGCAGCACGGCCACCTGCAGCTGCTCGCGGGAGCCGACGCGCGAGAACACGCCGCTCTTGGACAGGTCCAGCCGCTTGGCCAGCTCACCGATGCTGATGCTCTCCAGCCCTTCGGTGACGGCCATGTCCAGCGCCGCGCCGACGATGGCGGCCAGCGTGGTCTCGGCGCGTTCGCTGCGGGTTTCCATGGCCGAAATTTAGCACGACCGTGCGGAAACCCCATCGCGCAGTCAGGCTATTTCGCCATGTGCTGATTCACGACGTCCAGCACTTCCTCCGGCTCTTCGGCCTCGGCCGGGGTTTCGTTGTTCAGCACCGCCTGCATGCGTGCCGTGTCGAGATCACCCGTCCACTTGCCGACGACGACGGTGGCCACGCCATTGCCGATCAGGTTGGTCAGCGCCCGCGCCTCGGACATGAAGCGGTCGATGCCCAGGATCAGCGCCAGCCCCGCCACCGGCACGCCGCCCACCGCCGACAGCGTGGCCGCCAGCACGATGAAGCCGCTGCCCGTCACGCCGGCCGCGCCCTTGCTGGTGAGCAGCAGCACGCCCAGCAGCGTGAGCTGCTGCGTCAGCGTCATCGGCGTGTCGGTCGCCTGGGCGATGAAGACGGCCGCCATCGTCAGGTAGATGGAGGTGCCGTCCAGGTTGAAGGAGTAGCCGGTCGGGATGACAAGGCCCACCGTGGACTTGCGCACGCCCAGGTTCTCGAGCTTGGCCATCATGCGCGGCAGCACCGACTCGCTGGAGGAGGTACCCAGCACGATGAAGAGCTCTTCCTTGATGTACTTGATGAACTTCCAGACCGAGAAGCCATGCACCTTGGCGATGGTGCCGAGCACGATGAAGATGAAGATCAGGCAGGTGGCATAGAAGGCGCCCATCAGCTTGGCCAGCGAGACGAGCGAGCCCAGGCCGTATTTGCCGATGGTGAAGGCCATCGCGCCGAAGGCACCGATGGGGGCGACCTTCATGATCATGCCGACGATGGCGAAGAGCACGTGCGAGGTCTTCTCGATGCCGTCGAACACCAGCGTGCCGCGGCCGCCGAAGCGGTGCAGCGCGAAGCCGAACAGCAGCGCGAACAGCAGCACCTGCAGCATCTCGCCCTTGGCGAAGGCGTCCACCACCGTCGTGGGGATGATGGCGAGCAGGAAGTCCACCGTGCCCTGCAGCTTGCCCGGCCCGGTGTAGGCGGCGATGCCCTTGGTGTCCAGCGTCGATGGGTCCACATGCATGCCTTCGCCCGGCCGCAGCACGTTGACGACGACGAGGCCGACGATGAGGGCCACGGTCGACACGATCTCGAAGTACAGCAGCGCGTAGCCGCCGGTCTTGCCGACGCGCTTCATGTCCTCCATGCCCGCGATGCCTACCACCACCGTGCAGAAGATGATGGGGGCGATGATCATCTTGATCAGCTTGATGAAGCCATCGCCCAGGGGCTTGAGCGCCTCACCCGTCTGCGGCCAGAAGTGGCCGACAAGAACGCCGATGACGATGGCCGTGATGACCTGGGCGTAGAGGGATCGGTAGATGGGCGGGCGCCCGGTGGGGGTGGCTTGCATGCGCGTCTCCATCAGTTCTTCGAACGGAACTCGGTTTGGCGGCAGCTTAGGCGCGAACGCGGGCGGTGGCGACTGTGGCTTCCCACATTTGCAAGCAGCCAGCCGCCGCTTGCCGCCTTACCCCCTAACAACCAATTGGCTGGCGTGGTGGCGCAGGTGATCGTCCATGAAGCTGGCGATGAAGTAGTAGCCGTGGTCATAGCCCGCGTGGCGACGCAGGGTCAGGGGTTGACCCTTGGATGCGCAGGCGGCCTCGAAGGCCTCGGGGTGGAGTTGTTCGGCCAGGAATTTGTCGGCCAGGCCCTGGTCGATCAGGATGCCTTCGGGAAAGGGCGCGCTGGCTTGAGACTGCATCAACGCGCTGGCGTCGTGGGCGGCCCAGGCGGCACGGTCGTAGCCCAGGTAGCCGCTGAAGGCCTTCTGCCCCCAGGGGCACTGCATGGGCGCGCTGATGGGCGCGAAGGCCGACAGCGACTGGAAGCGGCCCGGGTGGCGCAGCGCCAGCGTCAACGCGCCGTGGCCGCCCATGGAGTGGCCGAACAGGCCGACGCGGTCCAGGCCCGTCTCACGCTGCACGAGGGGCAGCAACTCCTTCATCAGCCAGCTCTCCATGCGCCAATGCCTGGCCCACGGTTCCTGCGTCGCATCGAGATAGAAGCCGGCGCCGACACCGAAGTCCCAGGACTCGCTCTCGCCCGGCACCCCGGCGCCGCGCGGGCTGGTGTCGGGCGTCAACAGCGCCAGGCCCAGCTCGGCCGCCAGCGCCTGGGCGCCGGCCTTCATCGCGAAGGTCTCCTCGGTGCAGGTCAGGCCGGCGAGGAAGACGAGCAGCGCGCGCGGCTGCGGCGGCGTGAAGAGCGCAAAGCGCATGGGCAGGCCGATCTCGGCCGAATCGTGCTGATGAAAGCGCTGAGTGCCGCCAAAGCAGCGGTGTTCGTTCAGGGTCTGCATGTCGCAAGTGTGGCCGCAGAATGCAGGCGATGTTCAAGACCTATCTCGTCGGCGGCGCGGTGCGCGACCGCCTGCTCGGACTGCCGGTGCAGGACCGTGACTGGGTCGTCGTCGGCGCCTCGCCGAAGGACCTGCTCGCTGCCGGCTACCTGCCCGTCGGCAAGGACTTCCCCGTCTTCCTGCACCCCCAGACGCGCGAGGAAGTGGCGCTGGCCCGCACCGAGCGCAAGACGGCCGCGGGCTATCACGGCTTTGCGTTTCACACCGCGCCCGACGTCACGCTGGAGCAGGACCTCGCGCGCCGCGACCTGACGATCAATGCGATGGCGCAGGACGAGCAGGGCCAGGTCATCGACCCCTACGACGGCCAACGCGACCTGGCGGCCAAGGTGCTGCGCCATGTCTCGCCCTCCTTCGCCGAAGACCCGGTGCGCATCCTGCGCCTGGCCCGCTTCGCGGCGCGCTTTGCCGACTTCACGGTTGCCCCCGAGACGGTCGAGCTGATGCGTGAGATGGTCGCGGCCGGCGAGGTGGATGCGCTGGTGGCCGAGCGCGTCTGGCAGGAGTTGTCGCGCGGGCTGATGGAAGCCCGGCCCTCGCGCATGTTCGAGGTGCTGCGCGAGGCCGGCGCCCTGGCCAAGCTGCTGCCCGAGGTCGAAGCCCTGTTCGGTGTGCCCCAGCCCGAGGCCCACCACCCGGAGATCGACACCGGCATCCACCTGCTGATGGTGCTGGACCAATGCGCCCGGCTGAGCGCGCCGCTCACCGTTCGCTACGCCTGCCTCTGCCACGACCTCGGCAAGGGCACGACGCGCAAGGAAGAGCTGCCGCGCCACATCGCCCACGAGGCACGCAGCGAGAAGCTGGCCCGCGAGGTGAGCGCCCGCTGGAAGGTGCCAACCGACTGCCGCGAGCTGGCCGAGCTGGTGGCCCGCGAGCACACCCATGTGCACCAGAGCACCGGCTTCAGCGCCGAAGCCCGGCTGCGCCTGCTGGAGCGCTGCGACGCCTGGCGTCGGCCCGACCGTTTCGCCGAACTGCTGTGGGCCTGCGAGTGCGACGCCCGCGGCCGCCTGGGGCTGGAGGACCGCGACTACCCGCAGCGCGAGCGCCTGGGTGCCGACCTGGCCGCGACGCAGAAGGTCGACCTGGCCGCCGCCAGCGCCGAGGCCATCGCCCGCGGTGCCAAGGGGGCGGACATCGGCCGGGCCGTGCAACGAGCGCGGCTCGCGGCCCTTCAAGGGCCTGCACGCTGAACGCGCCGCCTGGGCCACACGTTAGGCGTGGCCGCCTCCATCGGCCGAGGGCTTTGCGTTGCTTCACCGGCGTGAAAGCGATTGCATGGATAAAGTTAGTGGTTTTGCTTCGCGCGCCAAAGGTGGCGCCGGGCCGGGCCGGCAAGAAGCAAGTCGAACAGGACGCAATGATGAAGTTGGCACGGGATAGCAAGGCAAGGCTGGGCGCGACGGTCCTGTTGATGACGGTGCTGGGCGCCGGCCTGCAGGGGTGCAGCCCGTCCAGCGGCCAGGCGCCGGCCGCAGCCCCGCCGCCGCCCGAGGTGGGCGTCGTCACGGCCACACCGGGCCGGGCCGACCTGACCACCGAACTGCCCGGCCGGCTGGAGGCCTTCCGCGTGGCCCAGGTGCGCGCACGCGCCGCCGGCATCCTGCAAAAGCGCCTGTTCACCGAGGGCTCGGACGTGAAGGCCGGCCAGCCGCTGTTCGACATCGACGCCGCGCCCTACCGCGCCGCGCTCGCCACGGCACAAGCCCAGCTCGCCCGCGCCGAGGCCAACCTGCTGCAGGCCCAGTCGCTGGCCGACCGTTACGCCCCACTTGCCAAGAGCCAGGCCGTCAGCCAGCAGGAAGCGCTGGGCGCCCAGGCCGCAGCCAGCCAGGCCAAGGCCGACGTGGCCGCAGGCAAGGCCGCCGTGCAGACGGCCCAGATCAACCTCGGCTACGCGACGGTCACCTCGCCCATCGCCGGCCGCGCGGGCCGCGCCCTCGTCACCGAAGGCGCCCTCGTGGGCCAGGGCGAGGCCACGCCGCTGGCCATCGTGCAGCAGATCGACAAGCTCTACGTGAACTTCACCCAGCCGGCCAACGAGGTCATGCGGCTGCGCAAGGCGCTGGCCGCCGGCCAGCTGCAACGCGCGGCGGGCAAGGAAGCGGCGCAGGTGCAGGTGCTGCTGGAAGACGGCAGCGTCTACGCGCAGCCCGGCAGGCTGCTGTTCTCGGACCTGAGCGTGGACCCCGCCACCGGCCAGATCACGCTGCGCGCCGAGCTGCCCAACCCGCAGGGCCAGCTGCTGCCGGGCCTGTATGTGCGCGTGCGCCTGGCGCTGGCCGAAGTGGCCGACGGCATCTGGCTGCCGCAGCAGGCCGTGGCACGCACGGCGCAGGGCGACACCGTGCTCGTCGTCGGCGAGGACGGCAGCGTCAGCGCGCGGCCGGTCAAGCTCGGCCCGCCGCGCACTGGCCAGTCCCTGGTGCTGTCGGGCCTGAAGACGGGCGAAAAGGTCATCGTCGACGGCCTGCAGAAGGCGCGCGCCGGTGGCAAGGCCAGGCCGGTGCCGTGGACACCGCCGGGAGCAGCCTCAGCCCCCACGCCCGCGCCTGCCGCCTCGGCCGCCTCCAAGGCCTGACCCCGACATGGCGCAGTTCTTCATCAACCGGCCCATCTTTGCGTGGGTCATCGCCCTCTTCATCGCCGTCATCGGCGGCGTCGCGGTCAAGCAGCTGCCGATCGCGCAGTACCCGCCGGTGGCGCCGCCCGCCATCTCGCTGTCGGTGACCTACCCCGGTGCCTCCGCACAGACGCTGGAAGACGCCGTCATCAGCATCATCGAGCGCGAGATGAACGGCTCGCCCGGCCTCATCTACATGGAAGCCGTCAGCCAGGCCGACGGCACCGGTTCGCTGACGCTGAACTTCGACCCCGCCACCAACCCCGACCTGGCCCAGGTGGACGTGCAGAACCGCCTGGCGCGCGCCCAGCCGCGCCTGCCGGCGGCCGTCATCCAGCAGGGCGTGCGGGTGGACAAGGCCAACCCGAACTTCCTGCTCTTCACCATCCTGTCCAGCGACAACCCGGCCTTCGACCCGGTGGCCCTGGGTGACTACGCCTCGCGCACCGTGCTGCCCGAGATCCAGCGCGTGCCCGGCGTCGGCCAGGCCAGCCTGTTCGGCACCGAGCGCGGCATGCGCATCTGGCTGGACCCGGCCAAGCTGCTCGGCTACCGCCTCTCCCCCGCCGACGTCAACGACGCCATCCGCGCGCAGAACGCGCAGGTCGACTCCGGCACCATCGGCGACCAGCCCAGCGTGCCCGGCCAGACGTTGTTCGCCACCGTCGTCGTGCGCGGCCAGCTCACCAGCGCCGAGCAGTTCGGCAACATCGTGCTGCGCGCCAATGCCGACGGCTCCACCGTGCGGCTCAAGGACGTGGCCCGCGTCGAGCTCGGCGCCCAGACCTACGGCGGCCGCTCCACGCGGCTGAACGGCCAGCCCTCGGTGGGCATCGGCGTGCAGCTGGCGCCCTCGGCCAACGCGTTGCAGACGGCCGACCTCGTCAAGAAGCGCCTGAAAGAACTGCAGCCCTACTTCCCGGCCGGCGTGAAGGCCGCCATCCCCTTCGACAGCTCGCTGTTCATCGACATCTCCATCTCCCAGGTCGTCGAGACGCTGGTGGAGGCGGTGGCGCTGGTGTTCGTCGTGATGTTCATCTTCCTGCAGAACATCCGCTACACGCTGATCCCGACGCTGGTGGTGCCCATCGCGCTGCTGGGCAGCTTCGCCACGCTGCTGGCCCTGGGCTTCTCGATCAACGTGCTGACGATGTTCGGCATGGTGCTGGTCATCGGCATCGTGGTGGACGATGCCATCGTCGTCGTCGAGAACGTCGAGCGCATCATGAGCGAGGAGGGGCTGTCGCCGCTGCGCGCCACGCGCAAGGCCATGGGCCAGATCTCCGGCGCCATCGTCGGCGTGACCGTGGTGCTGATCTCGGTGTTCGTGCCACTGGCCTTCTTCGGCGGCGCCATCGGCAACATCTACCGCCAGTTCGCGGCCGTCATGGTCAGCTCCATCGCGTTCTCGGCCTTCCTGGCGCTGTCGCTGACGCCGGCCCTGTGCGCCACGCTGCTCAAGCCCGTCGAGGCCGGCCACCACCTGGAGAAGCGCGGCTTCTTCGGCGCCTTCAACCGCGGCTTCGCGGGCATGGCCAGGCGCTACGAGAGCGGCGTCACCCGCATGCTCAAGCGCGCGCCGCGCTGGCTCATCCTCTACGCGGCCGTCATCGCCGTGGCGGTGTTGATGTTCCAGAAGCTACCCACCTCCTTCGTGCCGAATGAAGACCAGGGCAGCATCCTCGTCAACGTGCAGCTGCCGCCCGGCGCCACGCAGGAGCGCACGCTGGCCGTCATGCAGCAGACCGAGGCCTACATGCTCAAGCAGCCCGAGGTGGAGAGCATGGTCAGCGTCGTCGGCTTCAGCTTCGCGGGCTCAGGCCAGAACGCGGCCCTGGGCTTCATCACGCTCAAGCCCTGGGACGAACGCCACGGCGCGGAGCACACCGCCCAGGCGCTGGTGGCACGCTCCTTCGGCGCCTTGAGCAAGATCCGCGACGCGATCATCTTCCCGGTCAGCCCGCCGCCCATCCGTGACCTGGGCCGTGCCAACGGCTTCGCCTTCCGTCTGCAGGACCGCAGCGGCCACACGCGCGCCGAACTGCTGGCGGCACGCGGCCAGCTGCTGGCCGCCGCCGCCAAGAGCCCGCTGCTGGCCGCCGTGCGGCCCGACGGCCTGGAAGACGCCGCCCAGCTCGAACTCAGCATCGACCGCGAACGCGCGCTGGCCCTGGGTGTGCCCATCGGCTCGGTCAACGCGGTGCTCGGCACGTCGCTGGGCTCCAGCTACGTGAACGACTTCCCCAACGCCGGCCGGCTGCAGCGCGTCGTCGTGCAGGCCGAAGCGCAGGCGCGCATGACGCCCGAGGATCTGCTCAAGCTCAATGTGATGAACACGGCCGGCCAGCCCGTGCCGCTGGCGGCGTTTGCCAGCAGCAAGTGGATCAGCGGCGCAATGCAGACCGTGCGCTACAACGGCTACCCGACGATGCGCATTGCCGGCGAGGCGGCCAAGGGCGTGTCCAGCGGTGCGGCGATTGCCGAGATGGAGCGCATCGCGGCCGAGCTGCCCGCCGGCTTCGGCTACGAGTGGACGGGCCTGACGCGCGAGGAAAAGCTCTCAGGCTCCACCGCCTTCATCCTGTTCGGCTTCTCGCTGCTGGCCGTCTTCCTGTGCCTGGCCGCGCTGTACGAGAGCTGGAGCATCCCGATGGCCGTGCTGCTCGTCGTGCCGCTGGGCGTGCTCGGCGTCGTGCTGGGCGCCAACTTCCGCGGGCTGGAGAACGACGTCTATTTCAAGGTGGGCATGATCACCATCATTGGCCTGGCGGCCAAGAACGCGGTGCTCATCATCGAGTTCGCCAAGGACTTGCAGGCCCACGGCAAGGGCGCCGTCGAGGCGGTCATCGAGGCGGCGCACCTGCGCTTCCGGCCCATCCTGATGACGTCGCTGGCCTTCATCCTGGGCGTGCTGCCGCTGGTGCTCGCCAGTGGTGCGGGCTCGGCCAGCCAGCGCGCCATCGGCACCGGCGTCATGGGCGGCATGATCACCGCGACCGCGCTGGCCGTCTTCCTCGTGCCGGTGTTCTTCGTCATCGTGCGCCGGTTCTTCCCGGCCAGCGAACGCCAACGGCGACGCGACGCCCACGAGTCGGAAGAAGAGTCGGGGAGCCAGGCATGAAGCACGCCCTGACCCTGCTCGCCGCAGCCGCCCTGCTGGCCGCCTGCGCCGGCCCTGAACCGAAGAAACCCACGGCCGCTGAAGCCGCCCAGGCCGCCTTGCCCGCGGCCACCTTCCCGGACGCAGGCGGCAGCGGCACCGCGGCGGCGGCCCTGCCCTGGGCCCAGGCCTTCCAGGGCACGCGGTTGCAGCAGCTGATCCCGCTGGCGCTGGCCAACAACCGCGATCTGCGCGTGGCCGCCGCCAATATCGACAGCGCCCGCGCCACGGCCGCGGCGCGCGACGCCGATCTCTGGCCCACCGTCAACGCCGGCATCAGCGGCTCGCGCACGCCCACGGCCAGCGGCGGCATTGCCAGCCTCTACCAGGCCGGCCTGCAGGTCACCGCCTACGAGCTGGATCTGTTCGGCCGCCTGCGCAACCTGGGCGCCACCGCGCAAGCTCAATTGCTGGGCGCCGAAGCCAACCAGCAAGCCGTGCGCAACGCGCTGGTGGCCGCCGTCGCCACGGCCGAGATCGCTCTGCAGGCCGACGAAGCGCTGCTCAAGCTCACGCGCGACACGCTGGCCAGCCGCGAGCAGTCGCTCAGCCTGATCCGACAGCGTTTCGAAGGTGGCATCACCAGCGAGCTGGACCTGCGCGCCGGCGAGTCCGCCATGCAGGCGGCCCGCGTGGCACTGGTGCAGACGCAACGCCAGCGCACGCTCGACGAGAACGCGCTGGTGCTGCTGCTCGGCTCGGCACTGCCGGCCAACCTGCCCGCACCGACCGGTGCACTGGCCGACTTCGAGCCGCTGGCCGAGCTGCCCGCCGGTGTGCCCAGCGAGGTGCTGACGCGCCGCCCCGACATCCGCCAGGCCGAACAGCAGCTCGCTGCGGCCGACGCCAACATCGCCGCCGCCCGCGCCGCCTTCTTACCGCGCATCACGCTGACCGGCAGCTTCGGCACTGCGAGCAACCAACTCGACGGCCTGTTCAAGAACACGGCCTGGAGCTTTGCGCCGTCGCTCATCCAGCCGCTGTTCGACGCCGGCCGCAACCGCGCCAACCTTGCCGGCGCCCGTGCCACGCGTGATGCCGCCACGGCGCAGTACGAGAAGGCGGTTCAGAGTGCGTTCCGTGATGTCGCCGACGCACTTGCCAGCCGCGCGACGCTGGCCGAGCAGCGCACGGCGCAGGCCGCCCTGGTGGACGCCGAGACGCGCCGCCTGGCGCTGTCGGAGGAGCGCTACCGCGCCGGCATCTCCAGCTCGCTGGACGTGCTGGATGCGCAGCGCTCGCTGTTCGCGGCCCGGCAAGCCCTCGTGCAGGTGCAGAGCCTGCGCGCGCAGAACCTCGTGGCCGTCTATCGCGTGCTGGGCGGCGGAGGCTGACCATGCGCCGGTTCGCGTTCGCCCTGGCGCTCTCGCTGCTGCTGCCCGCAGCGCAGGCTCAAGAGACGATGCGCGAACGCATCAAGGCCCGCATCGAACAGCGCCGCGCCGAGAAGGGCGGCGAAGCACCTGCCAAGGGCGGGTTGCAGGAGCTGCAGGTGCAGGGCCGCAAGGTGCTCGTCCACCTGCCGGCAGGTTATGACGCCGCACGGCCGGCACCGCTGGTGCTGGCCTTCCACGGCGGCGGCGGGCATGCGGAATACATGGCCGACGACGAGAAGTACGGCCTGCAACGCAAGGCCGACGAGGCAGGCTTCGTGGTCGCCTTCCCCAATGGCTACAGCAAGCTTCCCGGCGGCAAGTTCGCCACCTGGAATGCAGGCGGTTGCTGTGGGGACGCGCGCGACCGCAACGTCGACGACGTCGGCTTTGCACGCGCCGTCGTAAAGGCCGTCCAGGCCCGCCACAGCATCGACGCCACGCGCGTGTTCGCCACCGGCATGTCCAACGGCGGCATGCTCAGCCACCGCCTGGCCTGCGAGGCGGCCGACGTGTTCCGCGCCGTCGCCTCTGTCGCCGGCACCGACGCCACCGCCAGCTGCACGCCGAGCAAACCGATCGCCGTGCTGCACATCCATGCCAAGGACGACGACCACGTGCTGTTCAACGGTGGCGCCGGCCCGAACGCCTTCCGCGACGAGAGCAAGGTGATGGCCTTCGTCTCCGTGCCCGAAACGATCGCGCGCTGGGTGCAGCGGGACCACTGCACGGCCCCGCCCCAACGCATGTCAGGCACGCTGGACAAGCCCGGCGCCACCTGTGAAGCCCACACCGGCTGCGCGGGCGGCGTGTCCGTGCAGCTCTGCGTCACCGACACCGGCGGCCACTCCTGGCCCGGCGCCGACAGTGTGCGCCGCGGCAAGCCCGCCGCGTCACAGGCCCTGGATGCCAACGACGTGATCTGGCGCTTCTTCGAGCAGGCATCCCGCTAACCCGCCTTGCGGTTGCACGCCCCATTCACAAGCGCATTGACAGCCGCTTCGCTCACGCGCTTGACACCGCTGTCATTTTTCATGCAACATCGCTTGAAAGCGCTTTCAAGCGCTTTTGAGCATTTGCGCCACCGCCCTCCGATATGCCCCTGACACGACACCCCGCGACCCTGCGCTCCCTCACCGCCACCCTGCTCCTCGGCGCCAGCCTGGCCGCCCATGCCGGTGGCCCGCCCGCCATCTACGACGAAGCGGCCGACGCCAAGGCCGCCATCCGCGCCGCGCTGGATGACGCTGCCAAGGCCAAGCTGCCCGTCCTCGTCGTCTTCGGTGCCAACTGGTGCGGCGACTGCCGCATGCTGGACGCGACCTTCAAGACCGGCCCCAGCGCTCCGCTGATCGCCAAGAGCTTCAAGGTCGTCAAGGTCGACGTCGGCCGCTTCGACCGCAATGTCGACATCGCCGAGAGCTACCGCGTGCCGCTGAAGAAGGGCATCCCGGCCGTCGCCGTGCTGTCGCCCCAGGGCAAGCTGATCTACGCGACCGAAGGCGGCGAGTTGGCCGACGCCCGCAAGATGGGCGACCAGGGCGTCTACGACTTCTTCAGCCGTGTGACTGCGACGGCCAAGTGACCAACCCCTCCCTCGCCAGCGCGTCCATCGCGCTGCGCACGCAGTTCTTCGTGCTGGGCGTCATGTTCGCCACCTGGGGCGTGCATGTGCCCACGGTAAAGGCCCACTACGGCCTGGGCGAGCAGGCGCTGGCGCTGGCGATGCTGGCCGGCGGCGTCGGCGCGCTGCTGGCGCTGGCCCAGGCCGGCCGCGTGGTGGGCCGCTTCGGCCCCAGCGCCGTGGCGGCCACGATGGGCGTGCTGTGCTGCGCCAGCGTCGCCTGCCTGCTGGCCTTCTCGTCCTACGCGGGGCTGCTCGTCGTCATGCTGGGCTTCGGCATCACCGGCAGCCTGCTCGACGTGTCCGTCAACGTCGAGGCCACCGAGATCGAGCGCCTGTCCGGCCGGCCCTTGATGAGCGGCTTCCACGGCATGTTCAGCCTCGGCGGCATGGCCGGCGCGGGCCTGGGCAGCGTGGCGCCGGCGCTGGGCCTCACGCCGCAAGGCCATCTCTTCGTGGCCACGGGCCTGGGCGCCGTCTGCGCGCTGGTGGCCAGCCGCGCCATGCTGCCGGTTGAGCCCGGTGCGGCCGACGAGAAGCGGCCGCTCAGCATCCCGCGCGGCCCGCTGCTGCTGCTGGGCGTGCTGGCATCCATGGGCCTCATCGCAGAAGGCGCGATGTACGACTGGAGCGTGCTCTTCATGAAGCAGGAGCGCGCCAGCGAGGCCAGCACCGCGGCCCTGGCCTACGCCAGCTTCAGCGGCGCGATGGCGGCGGGCCGGTTCGGCGGCGACTGGGTGCGCGCCCGCATGTCGGGCACGAAGCTGATGCGCGCCAGCGGCGTGCTCGGCGCCGCCGGCATGGCGCTCGCGCTGGCCGTGCCGTCACCGGTCGTCGCGCTGGTCGGTTTCGCGTTGGTCGGCCTGGGCCTGTCCAACGTCGTGCCGGTGATCTTCAGCGCCGCGTCGCAGGTGCCCGGCGTGTCATCCGCCCACGGCATCGCGGCCGTGTCGGGCGTAGGCTATCTCGGCATGATGGCCGGCCCGCCGCTGATCGGCCTCGTGGCCGAGCATTCGTCGCTGACCGCCGGCCTGGTCGTCGTCGTCGTGTTCGCCATCTTCATGGCGCTGTCGGCGAAGCGGGCGATGCGGGGCGCTTGAAGCCACCGTCGTGCGGCGCGCGCAGCTGGCGTGACGCCACGCCCTGCGCCGCCTCGACCTGCGCGGCGCTGAGGCCCAGGTCAAGCCCGGCGCGGCTCTGCGCACCCAGGCTCGCGGGGTCGCGGCCGGTGAGCTGGCCGAAGAGAACCAGCGCCTCCAGATAGCTGCCCCAGGCGCTGAGGTGGTAGCTGTCGTCGCCCCACAAGTTCACCTTGCCAGCGTCGATGCCGTCGTAGGGGTCGCGGTCCGCCACGCCCTCCTGCACCGCACGCAGCGCCGCGTCGCCCACCGGCAGCACGCCGGCGATGCACGCGGCGCGCGCCGACGCCTGCGCGTAGGCCATGTGCAGGTCACCCTGCATGGCCTCCAGCGTCTTGCCGGCCCAGCGGCCACCTGGCGTGCGGTACACCTGATCGGCACGCGCCCAGGTCTCAAGCAGGTAGACGCGTGCGGCCGGATTGGCGCCGTGCACTGCCGCCTCCAGCTGGCCGGCCGCCGCGACGAAGGCCGTCGCATCGCCGGGCCGCTGTGGGCTCAGCGTGCTGTATTCCTGCAGCACGACGATGTCCCAGGGCCGGCTGGTGATGAGCGCGCGCTTCTCGTCGAGGTGGAACTTCAGCGTCTGGCCGCTGACCAGCTCGCTGGCGACCTCGACATGCAGCCCCGCGTCGTCGGCGAGCTGCTTGAACACCCCCGGCACACCGCCGTAACCGCTCCCGTTCAAGTCCGCCACGCGGGCCGCGTTGTAGTGCAGCACCGGCGGCGCGTGGCCGTGCAGGAAGCTGTTGCCGACGAAGAGGATGCGCTGCGGGGCCTGCGCGGACGCGGATGGCAGCGGGGTGCGGTCGCACGCAGCGGTGGCTGGGATGGCGGCGGCGAGCAGGAGCGAGGGCAGGAGGTGGCGCGCGCGGGTCATCTGCGGAGTATGGCCAGGAACGGCAACTGCCGATGGATCCACGGCTGGTACGCTCATCTCTCGCCCTTGAAAGGCTGTGCGCCCATGACCACGCGTTCTGAACCGCGGCTGCCAGATTCCGAGGTCGTGGCGCATTCCCACCGCTTCACGTTGCAGGGAAGCCCCAGCTCGCTGAGCTTTCCGCCGCTCTGCCCCAATTGCGGAAACTCGGCATCAGTCGAGATTGAGTACGCCAAGGTTTTCCAACGGGTTCACAGCGACGCGCCAACGGAGCACGTCGTGACGAGCGTGCGCGTTCCAATCTGCAGCCAGTGTGCCGCGGTCCATCACGCGCAAGCCGCTCCTCCCAGCCGACTGTCACAGGTGCTCTCAAGTTTCGCCACGGGCGAGATGCTGGGCGCCGTACTGCCAGCGATGGCAGCGGTGTTCGTGGTCTATCTGGCGTTGAAGCAGGTGGTCAAGGGTCGCTTCGATGCAGCTGGAATCTTCGTTGTCGTGGCGGCCTTTTTTGCCGCGATTGCCTGGTCGCAGCGTCGCCACGTCTGGCGCGCGACGGAGCACCTTCGGGTCGCCCCGCCCACCGAGATGACCACGGCTTTTGATTTCAGCGACGACATCGCACCGGCCTTTGAGTCGCCTCGGTTCGTCTGCACGATGCGAAATGAGCGCTTCGCCAAGGACTTCATCACGCTCAACCACCAGCTCGAATACCGCGCCGACAGCACAAGCGCAGTCGCTGATCGAAGGAAGGCCAGTCGGACCACGTGGCTGGTCGGCGCGGTGGTCCTGGCGCTCGCGCTACTCGGCTACCTCTTGGGATGAACCCGTTCACCGCTCCGGTGACGGCATAGGCGCGATAGCCATACAGCTGGAGCTTCGCGAGCTGGCAGAAAGCTGGGGCGGAACGATTTCCGCTTGATCAAGAACCGACAGACAGTGCAGCCCATCCCCCCGAATCTGCAGTCTGTCGCCCCCCGCTAGGTCACCCCCGGGGTCGGAGATATGGTGTGCTACATCAGCAACACACCTCGGAGCTCCCATGACTCCCACCTGGACAGACCAGGCACCGATCTACCAGCAGCTCGCCGACCGACTGGCCGTGCAACTGCTGGACGGCAGCCCCCCGGAAGGCGAGGCACTGCCCTCGGTGCGCGTACTCGCCAGCCAGTACGTCATCAATCCGTTGACGGTCACTCGTGCGCTGCAGGCCCTGAGCGACCACGGCCTGATCGAATCGCGCCGCGGCCTGGGCATGTATGTCATGTCCGGCGCCCGCGAGCGGCTGCTGCGGCAGGAGCGTGAGCAGTTCCTGCAGAAGGACTGGCCGGCGCTGCGCGCCAAGCTCAAGCGCCTCGGCCTGAACGCCAAGGATCTGAACTGGGAGTCGACATGAACCTCATCGAAATCAAGAACGTGACGCTGCGCTACGGCAAGAAGACGGCGCTGAACGACGTTTCCCTCACCGTGCCCAAGGGCCGTGTCGTCGGGCTGCTGGGCCACAACGGCGCCGGCAAGACCTCGCTGATGAAGGCGCTGGTGGGCCTGCTGCCGGTACAGGGCGACATGACGGTGCTGGGCCTCAAGCCCACGCAGGACCGCCAGACGCTGCTGGAGCAGCTGAGCTACATCCCCGACGTAGCCGTGCTGCCGCGCTGGGCCAAGGTGAACGAGCTGATCACGCTGATGGCGCGGCTGCAGCCCAAGTTCTCGGCCGAGCGGGCGCGCGCGCTGCTCAAGCGCACCAGCGTGAGCGAGAACGACAAGGTCAAGAGCCTGTCCAAGGGCATGGTGGCGCAGACCCACCTGGCGCTGATCGCCGCCATCGACGCCAAGCTGATGATCCTGGACGAGCCGACGCTGGGCCTGGACGTGGTGTCGCGCAAGAGCTTCTACGAGATGCTGATCGACGAGTGGTGCGACGGCGAACGCAGCGTGCTGATCTCGACCCACCAGGTCGAGGAGGTGGAGGCACTGCTGAGCGACGTGATCATGCTGGACGAAGGGCGCGTGGCGCTGTCGATCAGCCTGGAGGACATCGACCGCCGCTTCGTGGCGCTGAGCCACGACCCGGCCGCTGCCGACGCGATGGCCGCTGCCCACCCGCTGCTGCGCTACCGCGAGCAGGGCCGCACGACGTCGCTCTTCGACGGTGCGCCGCCCGAGCATGTCGCCAGCCTGGGCCAGCGCGTGCGCCCCAGCCTGGTTGACCTCTTCATGGCGCTGACCCGCAACCCGGCGCTGAACAGCAAGCAAGCCTGACGGCCTCACACAAGAAGGAACCGCCATGACATCCCATATCCCCACCCTGCTGCTGCGCGAATGGATGCAGCACAAGCGCGGCTGGCTGATCGCCGCCATCGCGCCGCCCGTGCTCTTCCTGGCCATGCTGCCGTTCGGCAACGTGCAGGGGCTGCCCAATGAGCACAAGGAGCTGCTGTCGCTGGCCATGCTGCTGATCACCGCCTGCGCCGTCTACGCGATTTGCCTGTTGGTGGCGCTGTTCCAGCTGCCGGGCCTGGCGCGGCGCGATGCGCAGGACCGCTCCATCGAGTTCTGGCTGTCCCTGCCGGGGCGGCCGAGCGAGAGCGTGGCGGCCACAGTGCTGGCCCATGCATGGCTGGCACCGATCGGCGGGGCCGCCATCGGCACGCTGTTCGGGCTGCCGATCGCGATGGCGGTGCTGACAGGCCATGGCGGCTTTTCCGCCGTCACCAGCGTGAACTGGGGCGAGGTCATCGCCGCGGCGCTGCCGCTGCTGCTGCGCGGCCTGGCCGGCACGCTGCCGATGCTGCTGTGGCTGGCGCCGCTGATCTTCGTGCTGATGGCGGCCTCGGCATGGCTCAAGCGCCTGGGCGTGCCGCTGGTGCTGGTGGGCAGCCTGGTGAGCGTGCTGGTGCTGGAGAAGGTCTACAGCATCGACTGGCCGCTGCGGGCGCTGGCCGCATGGAACGCGCAGGTCAACAGCAGCATCGTCCATGACAGCCACGGCCTCAAGGACGCGCTGATGTCCGACGTCAACCTGTGGACCTGGGTGCTGCGCGACTACGGCAACGCGTTGGCGGAGCTGGCGTCGGTGCAGTTCCTGGGCTGGGCCGCCGTGGCCGCCGCGGGCTTCGCACTGGTGGTGCTGAAGCGCTCGCGGGCAGGCTGATCAGAGTTTGACGAGGGCTCAGGCCGGCTTGACGGCCAGGCCTTCACCCGCTGGCGGCACGATGCGTGCCGCCATTTCCTTGCGGAAGCGGTTGAGCTCCTGCACGGTGGCGAAGCTGCGGTCCATCAGCAGGCTCATGTTGTGCAGGATGCGCTCGACGACCTTGTTCTCCCACACGGTGTCGAACTGGATCTGCTTGTCCAGCCAGCGCTCCAGCCACTCGGGGTCGGGCACGCGGCTCTGGATGGTGTCGCGCGGGAAGAGCTTGGCGTTGACGTGCAGGTTGGTGGGGTGCAGCGCCTGGGCCGTGCGGCGAGCGCTGGCCATCAGCACGCCCACCTTGGCGAAGGCGGCGCGCGCCTCGTCACCGAACTTGGCCATGGCGCGCTTCATGTAGCGCAGGTAGGCGCCGCCGTGGCGGGCCTCGTCGCGCGACAGGGTCTCGTAGATGGCCTTGATGACCGGCTCGGAGTGCCACTCGGACGCGCGGCGGTACCAGTGGTTCAGGCGGATCTCGCCGCAGAAGTGCAGCATCAGCGTTTCCAGCGCCGGGGCGGGGTCGAAGTCGAAGCGCACCTCGTGCAGCTCGGCCTCGGTGGGCACCAAGTCGGGGCGGAAGCGGCGCAGGTATTCCATCAGCACGAGGCTGTGCTTTTGCTCTTCGAAGAACCAGACCGACATGAAGGCGGAGAAGTCGCTGTCTTCCCGGTTGTCGCGCAGGAACATCTCGGTGGCCGGCAGCGCCGCCCACTCGGTGATGGCGTTCATCTTGATCGTCTGTGCCTGCTCGTCGGTCAGCTGGCTGGCGTCGAACTTGTCCCAGGGGATGTCGCGGTCCATGTTCCAGCGCACGGCTTCGAGTTGCTTGAACAGTTCGGGGTAAAGCATGTCGGGTCCTCGTCTAGAGGCGTGATTCTAAAAGTTCGCGCCAGCGCTGCATTTCTGGCCCTACGGCGTCAAGGCCATAGAGGCAGCGCACGCCCTCGGGGCAGCCCGCCACACGCAGCGCACGACTGCTGCCGCCGGCCCAAATCTCCACTTCCGCCGGCAATTGGCCGCGCAAGGCGGCCAGGCCGTCGAGCACGGCCCGGGCGGGCAACTGGCCGCTGAAGCTCAGCGCAACGACATTGGCGCGGTAGGCGCTTGCGGCGGCCGTCAGCTGGGCCAGCGGCGTCTGCGCGCCCAGCGACAGGCAGACCGCGCCCTCCAGGCTCAGCAGGGCCTCGGCCATCAGCAGGCCCAGCGCATGGCCTTCGCCCGGCAGCGTCGTCAGCAGCACGCGCGGCCCCCCGCCCTGCGCCTGCGGCGGCAGGGCATGGATGGCCTGGCGCAGCACCAGCTGCAACGACTCGCTGTAAACATGCTCCTCAAAGATCTGCAGCTCGCCGTTCATCCACAGCTCGCCCACGCGCGTCGTCAGCGGCGCGATGACCTCGGTGACGCCCCCCGCCAGGCCGCGGCGCAACAGGGCCTGCGACAGCGTGCGGCGCAGGCCGTCGATGTCATGCGCCTGCAGCATGGCCGTGCAGGCGCGGATCTCGGGCGCCTCGGGCACCGCCGTCGCCAGGGCTGGCATGGCTGCCGGTGGATGCAGCAGGGTGGCCAGCTCCTGCGGTGACGCGGCGACGACGCGCCCGGGCCGGTGGCCTGCGTCCAGCAGCCGCTTGACGAGGCGCAGCCTGTGCACCTGCTCGGGCGGATACAGGCGCTCGCCGGCGGCGTCGCGCCAGGGCGCCGGGAAGCCGTAGCGGCGCTCCCAGACGCGCAGCGTCTCCTTGTTGATGCCCGTGTCGCGCTCGACGACGGCGATGCCCATGCCACCCGCCTGCGCACCCGCATCCGCGCTGTCGCTGCCCACGTAGACCGAGGGATCAGTCATCGCGACGGCTCTGCCGTTCGGTGGCATGCCGCAAGACGATGCACTTCATTTGTCCTGGACAAAACTGAGACAACTCAAGATTCATGACTTAATATAGGCCTGCAAACGCCGTTTGCACAGGACAAACCATCAACACCACGCTTCGATTCTCCCAGCAAGCGGCCGTCTCGTGCACTGTTTGCAAACCAGGGCCGGAACGTCGAGGCAGCGCGGAACACCCAACCATGACGACAACAATCGTCGCCCGAACTGGGTACAGCGCCCAGGAACTTCATGCTTCGGAGCGCCTCTCAGGCTACACACACAGTGAAAACCCGAGTCCTGCTCCGGCCCGGGTTCCTCCGTCCAACCTCGAATTCGGGTCGCGCAACCTCTCTGAGACTAGAGCAGCAATCTCGGAGCCGTTCTCCTCCTCCTCCCTCCCTCCCTCGTTGGCTTCGAGGCGTTCTGCGACCGCTTTTACAACCCGGGCCCGTGTCGATGACGCGGGCCCTTCGTTTTCATCGGCCGGCACGGCGCATGCGGCGCCCGTGCTCGACCTGCTGCATGGCCGCGGCCACCCGCGCACGCCGGGCGAGAACACGGGCAAGCGCATCGCCGTCGTCGGCGGCGGCATCGCGGGGCTGTCGGCCGCCTGGGGCTTGAGCGACCGCGCCCACGTCACGCTGTTCGAGGCTGGGCACTACGCCGGCGGCCACACGCACACGGTGGACGTGACGCTGGAGGGGTTCAACCACGGCGTGGACACCGGCTTCCTCGTCTTCAACGAGCGCACCTACCCGCTGCTGATCCAGCTCTTCGACCAGCTCGGCATCGCCGTCGCGAAGAGCAACATGAGCTTCTCGGCCCAGGTGCCTGCCGACGGCATCGAGTGGAGTGGCACCAGCCTGGCCAGCGTCTTCGCCCAGCGCAGCAACCTGCTGCGCCCGGCCTTCTGGGGGATGCTGGCCGACCTGCTGCGCTTCAACCGGCTGTGCACGGCGCTGGCCACGCACGGCGAGGAGGCTGCGCTGTCCGAGCCCATCGGCGAGTTTCTGGACCGCCACCGCTTCGGCCGCGGCTTTCGGGACTGGTACCTGCTGCCCATGGTCGCCTGCATCTGGTCGTGCCCGACGGCGCAGATGCTGCAGTTCCCCATCCGCACGCTCATCCGCTTCTGCCACAACCACGGCCTGCTGCAGGTCAACGACAGGCCGCAGTGGTGGACGGTGCGCGGCGGCGCGCGGCACTACGTGGATGCCATGCTGCCGGCCATTCACGACGTGCGCCTGGCCACCCGGGTGCAGGCCGTGCGCCGCCTGCCCGGCGGTGGCGTCATGCTGAACGTGAACGGTGCCGAAGAGCGTTTCGACGCCGTCGTCCTCGCCGGCCACAGCGACCAGAGCCTGGCGCTGCTGGCCGACGCCAGCGTCGCCGAACAATCGCTGCTCGGCGCCATCCGTTACCAGCCCAACGTCGCCGTGCTGCACACCGATGCCACGCTGCTGCCGCGCCGGCGCAGCGCCTGGGCAGCGTGGAACTACGAGAGCGGCAGCGATGGTTCGTCGGTCTGCCTGCACTACCTGCTGAACCAGCTGCAGCCCCTCCCCTGGCGCCAGCCCGTCGTCGTGTCGCTGAATCCGCTGCGCCAGCCAGACCCGGCCCGCGTCATCGGCCGCTACGACTACGCACACCCGGTCTTCGACGACGCCGCCGTGCGCGCCCAGGCCCGCCTGCCCGAGATCCAGGGCGTGGGCGGCGTCTGGTTTGCCGGCGCATGGACGCGTTATGGCTTTCATGAGGACGGCTTGCTGTCGGGCCTGACGGCCGCCCGGCAAGTCATGGAGCAGGTGCTGTCGTGAACACACCTTTGCTCGGCACGGGCCAAGTATTCCACCGCCGGCTGCGCCCGCGTGAACACGCCTTCGCCTACCCGAGCTATTTCCTGTGGCTGCCGATGCGGGCGCTCCGCCGCGAGCCCAGCACGGCGCTGAACCGCAACGGCTGGGGCTGGCTGAGCTTTCACGACGCCGACCACGGCGACGGCGGCAGCGACGCGTTGGACTGGCTGCACGGCGTGCTTGCCACCGAAGGCATTGCCGATGCCGACGGCGAGATCTGGCTGCAGACCTATCCGCGCGTGCTGGGCCATGTCTTCAAGCCGGTCAGCTTCTGGTTCTGCGAGCGCGCCGACGCCACGCTGGCGGCCGTCGTCGTCGAGGTCAACAACACCTTCGGCGAACGCCACTGCTATCTGCTGCGTGGGCCGAACCTGGCCTGGGGCAGCGAGCAGACGGCCGCCAAGGTCTTCCACGTCTCGCCCTTCTGTGGCGTCGAGGGGCGCTACCGCTTTCGCTTCCTGCGCACGGGCGACCACGTCGTCAGCTGCGTGGACCACGACGACACCGCCGGCCCGCTGCTGCTGACCAGCCTCAGCGGCCGACTGCGCCCGCTGACCTCGCGCCGCGCCCGCACCGCCTTCTTCACGATGCCGGCACTGACGCTGATGGTCGTCGCCCGCATCCATTGGCAGGCACTCAAGCTCGCTCTCAAGCGCGTGCCCTTCTTCTCCAAACCCCAGCCGCCAGAGCGCTTCATCACGCGCTGACCGCCATGACGACAACAGCCTCCACACCCGCCCTCGCACCGACGCTGCCCCGCCACGCACGCCGCGTGCTCACCCTGCTGCGCCATCTGCGCCACGGCAGCCTCGACCTGCAGTCACCCGACGGCGAGATGCTGCACTTCGGCGGCCAGCAGCAACCCCGCGCGGCTATCCGCATCGTCGACTGGGCCGTCTGCGAGGCGGCGCTGAAGTCCGGCGACGTCGGCTTCGCCGAGAGCTTCGTCCACGGCCAATGGACCAGCCCCGACCTGAGCGCGCTGCTGGAACTCCTCATCCGCAACCGCACGGAGCTGGAAGCGTTGTTCTACGGTGGCTTCTGGGGCGGCCTGCTGCACCGCGTCCGCCACGTGCTGAACCGCAACACGCGCGCCGGTAGCCGCAAGAACATCCACGCCCACTACGACCTCGGCAACGCCTTCTACAAGCTGTGGTTGGACCCGACGATGAACTACTCCAGCGCCTGGTTCGCCGGGGCGCCGCAGGGCGACCTGGTGGAAGCGCAGCAGGCCAAGATGCGCCGCGCGCTGGCGGAGGCCGGCGTTGAGGCCGGCAGCCGTGTGCTGGAGATCGGCTGCGGCTGGGGTGCCATCGCCGAGGTCGCGGCGCGCGATTTCGATGCGCGGCTGACCGGTGTCACGCTGTCCACCGAGCAACTCACCTGGGCCCAGGACCGCCTGAGCCAGGCCGGCCTGGGCGCCGACCTGCGCCTGCAGGACTACCGCGACATCGCCGACGAGCCCTTCGACGCCATCGTCTCCATCGAGATGTTCGAGGCCGTCGGCCGCGAATACTGGGACGGCTATTTCCGCACCGTGGCTGACAAGCTCAAGCCGGGTGGCCGCGCCTGCATCCAGAGCATCACCATCCGCGACGACCTGTTCGACCGCTACGTGCGCTCGACCGACTTCATCCAGCAGTACATCTTCCCCGGCGGCCTGCTGCCCAGCCCGAGCCAGTTCCGCGCGCACGCCGAGAAGGCCGGCCTGCGGGTCGTCAACGAGCTGGCGTTCGGCGCCGACTACGCCGAAACGCTGCGCCACTGGCGCGAGGCCTTCCTGCGCCACGACGGCCGCGTGCGCGAACTCGGCTTCGACACCCGCTTCATGCGGCTGTGGGAGTTCTATCTCGCCTACTGCGAGGCGGCCTTCACGGCCGGCAACACCGACGTCATGCAGTTCACGCTGGTGCGCAACTGATGCTGCGCCGGGCCGCCATCGCCACCCTCGGGCTCTCGCTGCTGTCGAGCGCCGAGTGCGCGCCGGAACTCGCCGGCCTGCAGCTGCGTGGCCAGGGGCGGTTCCGCTACTTCGGCCTGTCGATCTACGACGTGCGGCTGTGGTCGGCAGAGCCCGTGGGCGCCGCGAAATGGGCCGAGCAGAAGCTGACGCTGGAGCTGCAGTACGCGCGCACGCTGGTGGGCCGCGAGATCGCCAAGCGGTCGCTGGCCGAGATGCGCCGCCAAGCCGCCGTCACCGACGCACAGGCCCAGGCCTGGCTGCAGGAGATGGAGGCGGCCTTTCCCGACGTGAAGGCCGGCGACCGGTTGAGCGGCCAGTACGAGCCCGGTGCCGCGGCCAGCTTCTTCTTCAACGGCCAGCCGCGCCGCCGCATCGCCGACGCTCAGTTCGCGCGGCTGTTCTTCGGCATCTGGCTGAGCCCGCAGACCTCGGAGCCGGCGCTGCGCGAGCAGCTGCTGGGCGGCGGTGATGGCGGCTGACTTCGCACCACGCGACGGGCTGCGCTACGGCGCGCTGGGCCTGGCGCTGGCCTTCGTGGCGCTGCCGCTTTACGTGCACCTGCCGGCGCACTACGCGACGCGCTTCGGCCTGCCGCTGGCGAGCCTGGGCGCGCTGCTGCTCGCCGCCCGCGCCCTCGACGCCATCGTCGACCCCTGGATAGGCCGGCTCTGCGACCGCGCCCTCGGCCGCCCGGCACTGGCCTGGCAGATGGCCGCCGCTGCGGTGCTGCTGGCGCTGGGCTTCACCGGCCTCTTCTTCCCGCTGCCGCGCGAGCCAGGCCCGCTGCTGGCCTGGGCTGGCGCAGGCCTCGTGCTGACCTACCTCGCCTACAGCTGGCTGGCCGTGTTGCACCAGGCCTGGGGTGCGCGGCTGGGCGGTGGCGCCGCCCGGCAGAGCCGCATCGTCGCCTGGCGTGAGGGCTTTGCGCTTGTCGGCGTCGTCAGCGCCAGCCTGCTGCCGTCCGCCGCCGGCTTCGGTCCGACGGCCCTCGTGCTGGCGGTGGCACTGCTCGTGGGCTTGGCACTGCTGAGCCAGGCGCCCCGCCCCGGCATCACGGCCGACACCCCCGTGCCGCTGGCCCTGGCTTGGCGCGTGCCCGAGTTCCGCCGCCTGCTGGCGGTCTTCCTGCTGAACGGCATCGCCGCCGCAGTGCCGGCGACGCTGCTGCTCTTCTTCATCGACGACCGGCTGCGCCTGCCCGAATCGCAGGGCCTCTTTCTGGCCAGCTATTTTGCGGCGGCCGTCGTGTCGCTGCCCGTCTGGCTGCGCCTCATCGCCCGCCTTGGCCAGCCCCGCGCCTGGGGTTTGGGCATGCTGCTGGCCATCGCGGCCTTTGTCTGGGCCGCCGCACTGGGCGCAGGCGACCGCCTGGGCTTCCTGGCCGTCTGCATCGCCAGCGGCGCGGCCCTCGGCGCAGACCTCGCCATTCCCGGTGCGCTGCTGGCCGGCGTCATCCAGCGCGCGGGCTTCGCCGGCCGCGCCGAGGGCGCCTTCTTCGGCTGGTGGAACGCGGCCACCAAGCTCAACCTGGCGCTGGCCGCCGGCCTGGCGCTGCCGTTGCTGCAGCTGCTGGGCTACGCACCGGGCCAGCGCGATGCGCAGGCGCTGCAGGCCCTGACCATTGCCTATTGCCTGCTGCCCTGCCTGCTCAAGCTCGGCGCCGCCGCGCTGCTGTATCGCCACTTCATCGCCACACCATGAACCGACGCCTGCTATTGACCACCCTTGTGCTGGCGGGCTGCGCCAGCGCCCCGACGCCCGAGGACTACGCCGCCGAGAAACCGGCGCTGGACCTGAAGACCTATTTCAACGGCCCGATGACCGCCCACGGCCTCTTCACCGACCGCGCGGGCAAGGTGAAACGCCGCTTCGTCGTGCAGCTGGTGGGGCGCTGGCAGGGCGACGTCGGCACGCTGGAGGAAGACTTCAGCTACAGCGACGGCAAGACCGAGCGCCGCGTCTGGACGATCACGTCGCTCGGTGGCGGCCGCTACCGCGGCACGGCCACCGACGTGGTCGGCGAAGCGATCGGCGAGGCGCGCGGCAACGCGCTGCGCTGGAGCTACACGCTGCGCCTGCCCGTCGACGGCAGCACCTACGACGTGCAGTTCGACGACTGGATGTACCTGATGGACGGCCGGGTCATGCTGAACAAGGCGCGCATGAGCAAGTTCGGGCTGCACCTGGGCGACGTGACTTTGTCCTTCTACAAACCATGAGCCTCAACCCGAAGCTGCGCGACTGGCAGGGCCGGACGGTCTGGCTGATCGGCGCGTCCACCGGCATCGGCCGCGCGACGGCCAGCGCGCTGCATGCGGCCGGTGCGCGCGTGATCGTGTCGGCGCGCCAGGCACCGTTGCTGAACGAGTTCACCGCGCTGCACCCCGGCAGCCACGCGCTGCCGTTGGACGTGATGGACCTGTCGGCGCTGCAGGCAGCCCTGGCCCAGATCGACACGCCCGACCTCTGCATCTACTGCGCCGGCTACTACCGGCCGATGGGCGCCACGAGCTTCGATCTCGCGGACGCCCGACGACATCTCGACATCAACTACATCGGCGCGCTGAACCTGCTCGACGCGCTGCTGCCGCGCCTGCTGGCCGCCGGCCGCGGGCACTTGAGCCTGGTGTCCAGCGTGGCCGGCTACCGCGGCCTGCCCAAGGCGCTGGCCTATGGCCCGAGCAAGGCAGCACTGACGCATCTGGCCGAGGCGCTTTACCTCGATCTGCAGCCGCGCGGCATCGGCGTGTCGGTCGTCCATCCGGGCTTCGTCACGACACCGATGACAGCGCAGAACGACTTCCGCATGCCCGCGGAGATCAGCCCCGAGCAGGCGGCACAAGCCATGCTGGCCGGCTGGGCGTCAGGCAAGTTCGAGATCCATTTCCCGAAGCGTTTCACGCTGGTGATGAAGGCGCTGCGGTTGCTCGGCGACGGCGCCTATTTCCGCCTCGTCAGCAAGACCAATCGATGACCCATTCCGACCCTCGCGCAGCGGCGCTGATCGCTCTCTTCGAAACCCTGGGGCCTACCGATCTGGACCACCTGGCGGCCCTCTACGCCGAAGACTGCCGCTTCAAGGACCCTTTCAACGAGGTCCGCGGCCGCGCGGCAGTCAAGGGCGTCTTCGCGCACATGTTCAAGACCGTGGAGGCACCGCGCTTCGTCGTCAACACGGTGCTTGTCGAAGGCGACCTGTGCTTTCTGGGCTGGGACTTCCACGCCGGCGAGTTCGTCATCCGTGGCGCCAGCCATCTGCAATTCGACGCCGCCGGGCTCGTCGTGGCCCACCGCGACTACTGGGACGCGGCCGAGGAGCTGTACGAAAAGCTGCCGGTGCTGGGCGCCTTAATGCGCCTGCTGAAGCGGCGGCTGCGGGCTACTTGAGCCAGCCTTTTCTACGGAAGTAGATGAAGGGCGCGGCGACGGACAAGAGCATCAGCACCAGCGCGAACGGGTACCCCCAGCTCGACTCCAGCTCCGGCATGTTCTTGAAGTTCATGCCGTAGATCGACGCGATCAGCGTGGGCGGCAGCAGAGCGACGCTGGCCACCGAGAAGATCTTGATGATCTTGTTCTGGTTGATGTTGATGAAACCGACGGTCGCATCCATCAGGAAGTTGATCTTGTCGAAGAGGAAAGCGGTGTGTGAATCGAGTGAGTCGATGTCACGAAGAATCTGCCGCGATTCCTCGAACTGCTCGGCGTTGAGCATGCGGCTGCGCATCATGAAACTGACCGCGCGGCGCGTGTCCATCACGTTGCGGCGGATGCGGCCGTTCAAGTCTTCCTCGCGCGCGATCGCCGACAGCACCTCGCCGGCGGCCGCATCGGTCACGTCGCTCTTCAGCACGCGCACGCTGACGGCTTCGAGCTTGTCGTAGATGCCCTCCAGCACGTCCGCCGAGTACTCGGCGTCGGCGTCGTACAGCTTGAGCAGCACGTCCTTGGCGTCCTCGATCAACGCCGGGATGCGCCGCGCCCGCAGCCGCAGCAGGCGGAACACCGGCAGGTCCTCGTTGTGGATCGAGAACAGGATGTTGTTGAACAGGATGAAGGCCACGCGCACGTTGCGCGCCGACTTGCCGTCCGGGCCCTCGTCGCCCTCGATGAGAAAGTCGGAGCGGATGTGCAGCTCGCCGTTGTCTTCCTCGTAGAAGCGCGCCGATTCCTCCAGATCCTCGTCGACGATGTCTTCAGGGATGGTCAGGCCGAAGCGGTCATGGATCCAACCCTTCTCCTCGACGCTCGGGCTTTCCAGGTCCACCCACACCGGGCGCGACTGGGCCAGATCCTCGGCGGTCTCGATTTCTTCCTGGAACAGGCCGCCCTTGAGGCGCCCGTTGTCCAGTGTGAACACATTCAGCATGCATCGTCTCCAGCAGCGCTGGCAACAGGGACGACGGCGGAGCGCCGTCCGGGGTGGCGGGATTCAGTTCAACCGTCTCACTCCGGGCGGGCGCGGCTCATGAGATCAACTCAAGGCCGAGCGGCGGGAGTGGACGGTCACCGAGGGTGATCGCTGTCCAAGAATCGCTCCGTAGGGGGAATAGCCGCGGATTATTGCACCCGCCCCGTGCGTGAAAGAAGCCGCAAAAACGAGGCCGGGAAGCCCACAAACGGTCACCGTCATCCCCTTGTCACGCAGCCGCTTCGCGCGCAAACTGGGCTCGTCGATTTCCCCACTCCCACCCACCTCCGCTACCCGAAAGACCCCTCCTCCTCCCTCCCCCTTCGTCTGAAGTTTTCTCAGTTTTCTGGTTTGTTTTCCGACCTATTCCTCTGAAAGGAGGCTTTATGAATCTGACGATCAGTGGCCATCATCTCGAAGTCACGCCCGCTCTGCGAGAGTACGTACTCACCAAGCTGGACCGTGTGACCCGCCACTTCGACCAGGTCGTTGACATCAACGTCCTGCTGACCGTAGAGAAGCAAAAGGAGAAGGAACGCCGCCAGCGCGCCGAAGTCACGCTACACGTCAAGGGCCGCGACATCTTTGTCGAGCAATCGCACGAGGATCTGTACGCCGCCATCGACCAACTGATGGACAAGCTGGACCGGCAGGTTTGCCGCCACAAGGACAAGGTCCAGGATCACCATCACGCCTCGGCCAAGCGCCTCGAGGTCTCGGCATCCTGAGCCCTGCGGCTCATCTCGGCGGCCTGCGGGCCGCTTTTGTTTTTTGTCATATGCAATCCGTGGCGATCCGCCGCAATCGGTTGTTGCTGCAGTGCCGCAAAAACCCGCATTCAGGGGTGCACAGGGGCGTTTTCCACGGCTCTAGGGTCTGCCGCCCACCCCAAAACGGCGCAGGGTTCCATAATCTGCGGCTCTGTTTGACCCATTTGCCCGGCTGCGGCCGCGCCCATCAGGCGCCCCCGATGCTCGGCCCCAACCCATGAACCGTCTCGCCGCCATCCTGCCCGCCGATAACGTGTTGGTGAATGTGGATGCGTCCAGCAAGAAGCGCGCCTTCGAACACGCAGGCTTGCTGTTCGAAAACCACCACCAGATGGCCCGGGCGCTGGTCACAGACAACCTGTTCGCCCGCGAGCGCTTGGGCTCGACCGGCCTCGGCCACGGCGTCGCCATCCCGCATGGCCGCGTCAAGGGCCTGAAAAACCCGCTGGCCGCCGTGCTGCGCCTGCAGCAGCCTATCGCCTTCGACGCGCCGGACGACGAACCCGTCAGCCTGCTGATCTTCCTGCTCGTGCCCGAAGCGGCCACGCAGCGTCATCTGGAGATCCTGTCCGAGATCGCCGAGATGCTGTCCGACCGCGAATTGCGCGAGCAGCTCAAGGCCGAACCGGATGCCGCCACGCTGCACAAGCTGATTGCGGCCTGGGAACCGCTGAAATCCGTCGCCTGAAGCCCCAGTTCGGCGCTTCGCGTAAACCCTTAGCGACTGACCTCTCGACTTGAAACCGACCTCCATCAGCGCCGAGCGGCTGTTTGAAGAGCACCGCGAGGCCCTCCGCTGGGAATGGATTGCCGGGCACGCCCACCCGGAGCGCCGCTTCGACGAGGCCGCCGTGCGCGATGCGCAGAGCGCGGCCGACCTGGTCGGCTACCTGAACTACATCCATCCCTACCGGGTGCAGATCGTCGGCCGCCGTGAAGTGGCCTACCTGAACCAGGAGGGCACCGACGTCCAGGACCGCCGCATCTCCCGCATCGTCACGCTGGAGCCGCCGGTCCTCATCGTCGCCGACGACACCGTGCCGCCGCCGCGCCTGGTGGCCATGTGCGACCGAGCCGAGATTCCGCTGTTCCGCACGAAGGAATCCGCCGGCCATGTCATCGATCTGGTGCGCGGCTACCTGTCGCAGCTGTTCGCCAACCGCACGACCCGCCACGGCGTCTTCATGGACATCCTGGGCCTCGGGGTGCTGCTGACGGGTGAATCGGGCCTGGGCAAGAGCGAACTCGGCCTGGAGCTGATCTCGCGCGGCCATGGCCTGGTGGCCGACGACGCTGTCGACTTCTTCCGCATCGCCCAGACCGCCATCGAGGGCCGCTGCCCCGAGCTGCTGCTGAACCTGCTGGAAGTGCGCGGCATCGGCCTGCTGGACATCAAGTCCATCTTTGGCGAGACCGCCGTGCGCCGCAAGATGCGCCTGAAGCTCATCGTGCACCTGGTGCGCAAGGAGACGATGGAGCGCGACTTCGAGCGCCTGCCCTACGAGCCGCTGTACGAGGACGTGCTGGGCATGCCGGTGCGCAAGGTCGTCATCGCCGTGGACGCGGGCCGCAACCTGGCCGTGCTGGTGGAAGCCGCCGTGCGCAACACCATCCTGCAGCTGCGCGGCATCGATACCTACAAGGAATTCGTCGAGCGCCACCAGCGCGCCATCGACAACGGTTCAATGGATTGAACCCGTTGAACGGCTTCAGCGACATCGCCCGCCTGCTCGTCCTCAACACGGACAGCTACAAGACCAGCCACTGGCTGCAATACCCGCCGGGCACGCAGACCGTCTTCAGCTACATCGAAGCCCGCGGCGGCTCGCTGCCGTACACCGTGTTCTTCGGCCTGCAGGCGCTGCTGAAGGAGTACTTCACCAAGCCCGTCACGGCCGACGACGTCGCGCTGGCGGTCGACGTCTGCGCCGCTCACGGCGTGCCCTTCAACCGCGACGGTTGGCTGCACATCGTCAACGCCCACGGTGGCCGGCTGCCGCTGCGCATCCGCGCTGCGCCCGAAGGCACCGTTGTGCCGGTCAACCATGCTCTCGTCACCGTCGAGAACACCGACCCGGCCTGCTGGTGGCTGACGAGCTATGTCGAGACGGCGCTGCTGCGCGTCTGGTACCCGACGACGGTTGCCACGCACAGCCACGCGACGCGCAGCCTCATCGCCGAAGCGCTGGCGCGCAGCGGCGACCCCGCCGGCCTGCCCTTCAAGCTGCATGACTTCGGCGCGCGTGGCGTGTCGTCACTGGAGTCGGCCATGCTGGGCGGCATGGCGCATCTCGTGAACTTCCAGGGCACGGACACGATGACGGCCCTGCTCGGTGCGCGCCTGTACTACGGCGAGCCCATGGCCGGCTTCTCCATCCCGGCCGCCGAGCACAGCACCATCACGGCCTGGGGTCGCGACGGCGAGCTGGCCGCCTACCGCAACATGCTGCGTCAGTTCGGCAAGCCCGGCGCGCTGCTGGCCGTCGTGTCCGACTCCTACGACCTCGACGTCGCCGTCAGCCGGCTCTGGGGCGGCGAGTTGCGCAGCGAGGTCATCGCCAGCGGTGCCACCGTCGTCATCCGCCCCGACAGCGGCGACCCGACGACCATCGTGCTGCGCACCGTCCAGGCACTCGACGCCGCCTTCGGCAGCGAGCTCAATGCCAAGGGCTACAAGGTGTTGCGGCACGTGCGTGTCATCCAGGGCGACGGCATCACGCGCGCTTCCATCGCCAGCATCCTGGCCGCGCTGGAAGCGGCCGGCTACTCGGCCGACAACGTCGCCTTCGGACAAGGCGGCGCGCTGCTGCAGCAGGTCAACCGTGACACGTTGGGCTTTGCGATGAAGGCCTCGGCCGTGCAGGTTGACGGCCACTGGCGCGATGTCTTCAAGGCACCCGTCACCGACCCCGCCAAGCGCAGCAAGGCCGGGCGCCTCACGCTGATGCATAAGGGCGATGTCTTCGCCACCGTGCGCCTGGACTCGCCCGGCTGCCACGAGGCTCGAACCTCAGGTGCAACCGAAGTGCTGCGCACCGTCTTCGAGGATGGCCGGCTGCTGGTGGACGACAGCTTCGCGGCGATCCGGGCCCGCGCCCGCGCTGCGGACTAGCTGCGGTTCGGGCAGTCCGTCTTCACGCAGCTCGCGTACAGCGCGAGCGAGTGTTCCTGCAGATGAAAGCCGCGCTCGTTCGCGATCGCGTGCTGGCGCTCCTCGATGCCCGGGTCGAAGAACTCCTCGACCTTGCCGCAATTCAGGCACACGAGGTGGTCGTGGTGGTGCCCCTCGTTGAGCTCGTACACGGCCTTGCCGGTCTCGAAATGGTTGCGGCTGAGCAGGCCCGCCTGCTCGAACTGCTGCAGCACGCGGTAAACCGTGGCCAGGCCGATGTCCGCACCCTCGCCGAGCAAAGCCTTGTAAACATCTTCAGCGGTCATGTGGCGCTGGGCCGCGCGCTGGAAGATCTCGAGGATCTTGATGCGCGGCAGCGTCGCCTTGAGGCCGCTGTTCTTGATGTCGCTGGTCTGGTTCTTGGCGGAAGAGCTGGTCATGGCACGTGGACCGGGGCCCAAAAGGGGCCCCGCTAGAATCCGGCCGATCATAGCCAGCCGAGCCTCGGCTGGTGCTTCCCGTCCCTTCTGTCAGCCGCCCCATGCGTCCCCT
Source organism: Roseateles sp. GW821-FHT02E12 (assembly GCF_059421665.1). NCBI lineage: Bacteria > Pseudomonadati > Pseudomonadota > Betaproteobacteria > Burkholderiales > Sphaerotilaceae > Roseateles > Roseateles sp. GW821-FHT02E12. Next base: position 1,383,402 of record NZ_JBWKVK010000001.1, on the reverse strand, counting down.
GCTTGCCTCTCTCCCGCTGCTTGCGTTGCTTGGCGGCTGCTCCTATCTGCCGACCTGGGATTCCCTGCCCTCGCTGCCTTCCGTCACTGGCGAGAAGGTGCTGGGCGTGCTGACGCCCTACCGCGTCGAAGTCGTGCAGGGCAATGTGCTGACCAAGGAAATGGTTGCCCGCGTCAAGCCCGGCATGCCCAAGGCCCAGGTGCGCGACCTGCTCGGCTCGCCGCTGCTGACCGACGTCTTCCACGAATCGCGCTGGGACTACGTCTTCACCATCCGCCGCCAGGGCACCGCACCGCAGCAGCGCCTGGTCGTCGCGATCTTCGACGGCGACAAGCTCCAGTCGCTCGACGTGCCGGGCGACCTGCCGGCCGAGAACGACTTCGTCGCCGCCATCAACACCTTCAAGCCCGATGGCAAGCAGCCCAAGCTGGAGCTGAGCGAGGCCGAACGCGGCGCGCTGCCGCCGCCCAAGCGCAGCGCCGAGGCCGCCCCCACGGCCGCCGCCGAAGGCCCGGCACCCGGCCGCGTCTACCCGCCGCTGGACGCCAAGCCGGGATCGGGCTCGTGATCAAGGTCGCCGTGATGGGCGCCTCCGGGCGCATGGGCAAGATGCTCATCGAGGCCGTCGAGGCAGCCGACGACTGCACGCTGCATGTCACGCTGGACAAGGGCGACGACGTGCGCGCGGGCCTGGCTGGCGCCGACGTGATGATCGACTTCACCCGCCCCGAGGCGACGCTGGCCCATCTGGCCGTCTGCGCCGACCTGGGTGTCAAGGCTGTCGTCGGCACGACCGGCTTCGACGCAGCCCAGAAGGCCGAGATCGCCAGGCACGCCGAGCGCACGGCCATCGTCTTCGCGCCCAACATGAGCGTTGGCGTCAACGTCGTGCTCAAGCTGCTCGACATGGCCGCCCGTGCGATGAACGAAGGCTTCGACATCGAGATCGTCGAGGCCCACCACCGCAACAAGGTCGACGCGCCCAGCGGCACCGCGCTGCAGATGGGCCAGGTCGTCGCCGACGCGCTGGGCCGTGACCTCAAGGAATGCGCCGTCTACGGCCGCGAAGGCGTCACCGGTGTGCGCGACCCGTCCACCATCGGCTTCGCCACCGTGCGCGGCGGCGACATCATCGGTGACCACACCGTGCTGTTCGCCGGCACTGGCGAGCGCATCGAGGTCAGCCACAAGGCCAGCAACCGCGGCATCTACGCCCAGGGCAGCCTGCGCGCTGCGCGCTTCCTGGCGGGCAAGACCACCGGCCTGTTCGGCATGAACGACGTACTCGGATTCAACAACTGATATGGGCGGCTTCGCGGACTTCTGGGCCCAAAGCGACCTGGTTGGCCGCGCGGTTGCACTGCTGCTGCTGGCCATGTCCGTCAGCGCCTGGGCGCTGATCCTGTGGAAGGCCTGGCTGCTGCGCCGCGCCCGCCGCGGCCTGGTGCGCGCCGTGCCGGCCTTCTGGGCCGCCGCGGGCGTGCCTGAGGGCCGCAACGCGCTGCAGAGCTTCGACACCGAAGGCCTGCTGCTGCCCCTGCTGGACGCCGCCACGGCCGAGACCCGCGGCGCCACGCTGGAAGCCGCCGGCAAACGCGAATCCCGCCTGACCCGCCGCCTGCGCGACGCGCTGCACGCGGTGCTGGCCAAGCTGCAGTTCGGCCAGGTGCTGCTCGCCTCCGTCGGGGCCACCGCGCCCTTCGTGGGCCTGTTCGGCACCGTCTGGGGCATCTATCACGCGCTGGCCAGCATCTCGGCGGCGGGCAACATCACCATCGAGAAGATCTCCGGCCCGGTCGGTGAAGCGCTGATCATGACGGCCGCCGGCCTCGCCGTGGCCATTCCTGCCGTGCTGGCCTACAACGTCTTCGGCAAGCTGGTGGCGGCCTGCGAGGCGGACCTCGAAGGTTTCGCGCACGACCTGCGCGAACTCCTCGACCACGACTGATCATGAGCTTCGGGCGCCTAGAAAGACCCGACGCGTCGCGGCCCATGAGCGACATCAACATGACGCCGCTCATCGACGTCATGCTGGTGCTGCTGGTCATCTTCATGATCACGGCGCCCTTGATGACGGCGTCGCTGCGCCTGGACCTGCCCAAGAGCGAGGCCGCCACGCCCAGCGATGCGCCGAGCTTCATCGCCGTGGCCATCACGCCGGACGGCAAGCTGCATCTGGGCGAGGACGAACTCGACGCCAAGGCCTTCCAGCAGCGCATCAGCGACCTCGGCCGCGCCAATGCGCAGCTGGAGGTGCAACTGCGCGCCGACCGCACCGTGCCCTACGGCCAGGTGGCCGAGCTGATTGGCTGGGTGCAGGCCGCCGGGCTCAACCGCATCGCGTTCGTGGCGCAGCAGCCCTCGCCTTGAGCGATCTAAGCGCCAGCGCGGCACACCCGAGCAACGCCAGCAGGGCCGTCGACGGCTCGGGCACCGCGGTCAGGAACGCACCCGACTGCGAACTCAGCGTGTAGCCGGGCGGCAGCACATAGGAGAGTTGCTGGCTGGTCGTGACCTGGCCAAACACCTCGGGGTTGCTGTAGGTCGAGACGATGGTGTAGGCGGAGAAGTTGATGTTCACGCCGGGCTGTACCTGCAGGTTGAGGACGACCTTGCCGTCCACGACGCCGGCCGTCGTCAGCGGCTGGTTCACGTCGCAGGGTTGGCCTATGCACTCGATGGAGTCCTCGTTGAGGGCGCCCGTGTCGAAGTACGTCTTGCGGCGCATGATCTCCATCGTGGAGTACAGCGTGCTCTCCACGCTGATGAAGCTGCTCAGCCACAGCGTGACCCCATCGCTCGCGCCCATGCTGGGGTCTACCGTCATCAAGGCGTCGACGTCCATGCGCAGTTGCAGCGGCACCAGCGCCGAGCCGGGGCCCACGACCTTGATCATGTCGAAGAGCTGGGCCGCGCTCGCGGCCGCCGGGCTGCTCAGGAACACCGAATGGGGCGTGGCGGCGACATTCGCGAGCATCAGGCCGCTGGCCAGGCTGGCCGAGCCCGAGAAGTCGACGGTGTAGGTGGCGTCGTCTATGTGCTGACTGCCCTGGGCCGACACCGGGCCGGTGAAGGGCGGCACCGTGCCGGGCCCGCCGAAGGTGACCGACGCCTCGGCGCCATAGGCCCACATCGGCGCGGCGAGCAGCACCAGTGCTGCGGCGCGCTGCCAGCGGGCGGGGGAGGATTCAAGGCGTGATGCAGACATGATCGCGCTCCCTGCGAGACACACCGCTTGAGTAAAGCACTTCGACCTGGATTCCGACAGTCGCAAGCTAGGGGTCGCCCATGAGCCCCCACCTACAATTTGAGTATGAACGCCAAGACCGAAGCGCCCAGCTACAACCCGAACGAGATCGAAGCCGCCGCCCGTGCCTACTGGACGGAGCGCGATGCCTACCGCGTGACCGAAGACGCGAGCAAGCCGCACTTCTACGCCTGCTCGATGCTGCCCTACCCCAGCGGCAAGCTGCACATGGGCCATGTGCGCAACTACACGATCAACGACATGCTGGCCCGCCAACTGCGCATGAAGGGCTACAACGTCCTCATGCCCATGGGCTGGGACGCCTTCGGCCTGCCGGCCGAGAACGCCGCCATGAAGGGCAAGGTGCCGCCGGCGCAGTGGACCTACTCCAACATCGCCCACATGAAGGGCCAGATGCAGGCCATGGGCCTGGCCATCGACTGGAGCCGCGAAGTCGCGACCTGCCAGCCCAGCTACTACAAGTGGAACCAGTGGCTGTTCCTGAAGATGCTGGAGAAGGGCATCGCCGAGCGCCGCACCCAGGTCGTCAACTGGGACCCGGTGGACCAGACCGTGCTGGCCAACGAGCAGGTCATCGACGGCCGCGGCTGGCGCTCCGGCGCCCTGGTCGAGAAGCGCGAGATCCCGGGCTACTACCTGAAGATCACGCAGTACGCCGAGGAACTGCTGTCGGCCGTGGCCGATCCGGCCGACCCGAACTACCTGTCCGGCTGGCCCGAACGCGTGCGGCTGATGCAGGAGAACTGGATCGGCAAGAGCCAGGGCGTGCGCTTCGCGTTCCCGCACACCATCGAAGGCGGCGGCGGGCGCCTGTGGGTGTTCACCACCCGCGCCGACACCATCATGGGCGTGACCTTCTGCGCCGTGGCGCCGGAGCATCCGCTGGCCACCATCGCGGCCAAGGAGAAGCCTGACGTCGCCCGCTTCATCGAAGAATGCAAGGCCGGCGGCACCACCGAGGCCGAGCTCGCCACGCAGGACAAGAAGGGCGTGCCCACGGGCCTGTTCGTGACCCACCCCATCACCGGCGCGCAGGTCGAAGTCTGGGTCGGCAACTACGTGCTGATGAGCTACGGCGACGGCGCCGTCATGGGTGTGCCGGCGCATGACGAGCGTGATTTCGCGTTCGCGCTGAAGTACCAGCTGCCCATCAAGCAGGTCATCGACGTCGAAGGCCAGGCCTACGACGACAAAAAGTGGGCCGAGTGGTACGGCGACAAGATCAAGGCCCGCTGCATCAACTCCGGCGTGCTGGATGGGCTGTCGTACGTCGACGCCGTCAGCAAGGTCGCCGAGCTGCTGGCCGAGAAGGGCCTGGGCGAGAAGAAAACCACCTGGCGCCTGCGCGATTGGGGCGTCAGCCGCCAGCGCTACTGGGGCACGCCCATCCCCATCATCCATTGCGATGACTGCGGCGTGGTGCCGGTGCCCGAGAAGGACCTGCCCGTCGTGCTGCCGGACGATTTGATTCCGGACGGCAGCGGCAACCCGCTGAACAAGCACGCCGCGTTTCTGAACGTGGCCTGCCCGAGCTGCGGCAAGCCGGCCAAGCGCGAGACGGACACGATGGACACCTTCGTCGATTCGTCTTGGTACTTCATGCGTTATTGCGACCCGACCAACGACCAGGCCATGGTCGGCGAGGGCACGAAGTACTGGATGCCGATGAACCAGTACATCGGCGGCATCGAGCACGCCATCCTGCACCTGCTGTATGCCCGCTTCTGGACCAAGGCGATGCGCGACCTCGGCCTGGTGACGATCAGCGAGCCGTTCGAGAAGCTGCTGACGCAGGGCATGGTGCTCAAGGGCGCGTTCTTCCACAAGCCCGAGGGCGGCGGCAAGGACTACTACTGGGACCACGAGATCGACGTCATCCACGACGACAAGGGCGCCATCACCGGCGCCAAGCTGAAGAAGGACGGCACGCCGCTCGAGTACGAGATGACGACGATGTCCAAGTCCAAGAACAACGGCGTGGACCCGCAGGCGCTCATCGACCAGTACGGCGCCGACACGGCCCGCCTGTTCGTCATGTTCGCGTCGCCCCCGGAGCAGACGCTGGAGTGGAACGACGCGGCCGTTGAAGGCGCTCACCGCTTCCTGAAGCGCGTGTGGAACTTCGGCGCGCGCAATGCCGACGCCATCAAGTCGGGCGGCCAGGACTTCGCCGCGCTGAACGGCGACGGCAAGGCGCTGCGCCGCGAGGTGCACAACGTGCTCAAGCAGGTCAGCTACGACTACGAGCGCATGCAGTACAACACCGTCGTCTCCGGCGCGATGAAGCTGCTGAATGCGCTGGAAGGCTTCAAGGCTGAGGGCCAGGCTGCGGCGATCCGCGACGGCTTCTCGGTGCTGCTGCGCGTGCTCTACCCCGCCACGCCGCACGTGTCCCACCAGCTCTGGCAGGACCTCGGCTTCGCGGCCGAACTGGGCGACCTGCTCGACGCGCCCTGGCCCACGGTGGACGAGGCCGCGCTGGTACAGGACGAGATCGAGCTGATGCTGCAGGTCAACGGCAAGCTGCGTGGTGCGGTCAAGGTGCCGGCCTCGGCCGACAAGGCGGCCATCGAGGCCGCCGCGCTGGCGACCGAGGAGTTCGCCAAGTTCGCCGAAGGCAAGGCGCCCAAGAAGGTCGTCATCGTGCCGGGCCGCCTCGTCAACATCGTCGTGTGATGCAACGTCGCCACCTCCTGCTGCTGGGCAGCGCGGCCCTCACTGGCTGCGGCTTCGAGCTGCGCCACGAGCCCGTGCTGTCCTTCCAGACACTGGCGCTGACGGGCTTCCCGCCGGAGTCGCCATTGGCCGCCGGCCTCAAGCGCCAGATCAAGCGTACGTCGGTGCAGTTGCTGGACGACCCGGCCCGCGCCCAGGTCGTGCTGGAGGCGCTGCGTGAGTACCGCGACCGCACCGTCGTCGCGTCCACCAGCGTCGGCCAGGTGCGCGAATTCCAGCTGCGCCTGCAGTTCGACTATTCGATCCACACCGCCAGCGGCGAGTTGCTGGTACCCAAGGTCGAGCTGCGCCTGTCTCGCGACATGAACTACACCGAGAGCTTTGCGCTGGCCAAGGAGCAGGAGGCCGCCAACCTCTACGGTGCGATGCATTCGGATGCCATCGCACAGGTCATGCGCCGCCTCGCTGCGGTGAAGCTCCCCACCTGATGCAGCTCCGCGCTGAAGGCCTTTCGGCCCATCTCGCCAAAGGCCTGGCCCGCATCTACACGGTCCACGGCGACGAGCCCCTGCTCGCGCAAGAGGCGGCGGACCAGATCCGCGCCGCCGCGCGTGCCAACGGCTTTGGCGAGCGGCAGATCTTCATCGTCTCCGGCGCCTATTTCGACTGGGCCCCGGTGCTGGCCGCCGCGCAGGCCATGAGCTTGTTTGCCGACCGCCAGTTCATCGAGATCCGCATCCCCAGCGGCAAGCCCGGCAAGGACGGCTCCGAGGCCTTGCAGCGGTACGCGCAGGCCGCGCCCGACGACGTGCTGACCCTCGTCACGCTGCCGCGCCTGGACAAGACCCAGCTCTCCAGCGCCTGGTTCACCGCGCTCGACGGCAACGGCGCGTCCATCCGTGTCGAGCCCGTCGAGCGCCGCATGCTGCCAGCCTGGCTGGCCCAGCGCCTGCGCGCACAGGGGCAGTCCGTACCCGAGGGCGAGGACGGGCAGAAGGCGCTGGCCTTCTTCGCTGACCGCGTCGAGGGCAATCTGCTGGCCGCCCACCAGGAGCTGCAGAAGCTGGCGCTGCTGCATCCCAAGGGCGAGTTGACGCTGGAGCAGATCGAGGCGGCAGTGCTGGACGTGGCGCGCTTCGACGTCTTCAAGCTCAGCGAAGCCGTGCTGTCGGGCGCCGTGCCGCGCATGCTGCGCATGCTCGACGGCCTGGAGGCCGAGGGCGAAGCCGCCGTGCTGGTGCACTGGACGCTGGCCGAGGACGCGCGGGCGCTGGCCCGCGTGCGCGCCGCGCTGGATGCCGGCAAGCCGCTGCCCCTGGCGCTGCGCGAGGCGCGCGTCTGGGGTGCCAAGGAGCGCCTCATCGAACGCATCGCGCCGCGGCTGGACGCATACCAGGCCGGCGCCCTCGTGCAGGCAGCCCAGGTTTGCGATGGCCTGGTGAAGGGCCTGCGCCATCCGGACTGGCCCAGCGCCCCCTGGGCCGCGCTACGCCGCCTGGCCCTGATGCTGGCAGAGGCCGCAAGCGGTAAAACTGGGGCTGTTCTGGCTGCCCGTTGAGCCCGATTGGGCTATCGTCGGGGAGGGAGCCCCATGCCGCCATGACGACGTCTCTTCGCCACCTCATTCCTGCCGCCTTCGCATTGAGCACACTCGCGGCTCAGGCCGTGCCCGTCACCGTGCAGTTGCGCGGGCCGGCCGGCCAGCCGCTGGCCGGCGCAGCGGTGGCCATCGAGGTCAAGGGCCGCACCGGCAAGGCCAGCGCGGCCAAGGCCGAGATGGGCCAACGCGAGCGTCAGTTCACGCCGCAGCTTCTCGTCGTGCAGACCGGCACGGCCGTGAACTTCCCGAACTTCGACACCGTCCGGCACCACGTCTACTCGTTCTCGCCGATCAAGGTCATCGACATCAAGCTGTATTCCGGCACGCCGACCGAACCCGTCGTCTTCGACAAGCCCGGCGTCGCAACGCTGGGCTGCAACATCCACGACCGCATGAGCGCGCACATCGTCGTCGTCGACACGCCGACCTTCGGGCGCACCGACGACAAGGGCCAGGTGGCGTTTGATCTGCCGGCCGGCGAGCATGTCGTCAAGGCCTGGCACGGCGGCCAGAAGTCGCCCAACCTGCAGAGCGTCAAGCTCGAAGTTCCGGCGGCCGGGGGCACTGTGGCCCTGACCCTCGCCGAGTAACACCCCCACGATGCGCTGGCCAGCCTGGCTGAATCTGCGCCGCCTCGAGGGGCGCATCGTCGCCCTCTTCCTGGCGCTGCTGCTGGTCGTTCAGCTCGTCAGCTTCGGTGCCATCCACGCCAGCATCACCCACAACGCCGAGGATTCGCTGGCCGCCGAGCTGCAGACCGGCGAGCGCGTGCTGCGCCGGCTGCTGGACCAGCGCGCCGGCAAGCTGCACGACGCGGCCGAGCTGCTGGCCAAGGACTACGGTTTTCGCAGCACGGTGGGTCTGTCGCTGGCCGAGGCCGGCACCGTCGAGACCATCAAGGACGCCCTCGTCAACCAGGGCGAGCGGGTCGGCGCCTCGGTCGTCGCCTATTTCGACGACCAGCAGCACCTCGTCGCCGCTACGCGTGACGGCACGGCCTCCTTCGGCACGGCGCTGCGCCAGCTCATCCAGAGCAACGAGGGTGCGGCGCTGGCGGTGCAGGGCAACCAGGTCTTCCAGGTGGTTGCGGTGCAGGTGCGCACGCCCGCGCCGGTGGGCTGGGTGCTGATGGCCTTTGCGCTGGACCGCGAGGTGCTGGACGACCTCAAGGCCCTGTCCGAGCTGGAAAGCGTGGTGCTGCTGCAGAGCCCGACCAAGCCCTGGCTGAGCATCGTCAACAACCTCGACGACGGCGCCGCCGAGGCCCTGCGTGCCAGCCTGGGCCGGGAGGCGCCGGTGGACGGCATCCTCGAGCTGGCCGGCGAGCGCATGCGGGCGCGCTTCGTGCCGCTGATCAGCGGCGATCAGCCCTTGGGCGTGCTGCTGCTGCGCTCGCTGGACGTGGCCCTGGCGCCCTACCAGCAGCTGCAGCTCGTGCTGCTCGGCCTGACGGTGCTCGGCGTTGCCATCTTCGCCATGGTCAGCGTGCTGCTGGCGCGCGGCATCAGCGGGCCCATCACGGCGCTGTCGGCCTCGGCGCGGCGGCTGGAGCGCGGCGACTACGACACGCCCGTGCCGTCGACCTCGAGCCTGGACGAGGTGCACAAGCTCGCTGTCGCTCTGGAGGGCATGCGCGAGGGCATCCGCCGCCGTGACGCCCTCGTCAACAACCTGGCCTACGTCGACCAGCTGACGCTGCTGCCCAACCGCGCACGCTTCGCAGAATTCCTGCAGCACCACCTGACCAACAGCGACACGCCGGGCGCCGTGCTGATGCTGGACCTGGACCGCTTCAAGCACGTCAACGACGTGCTCGGCCACGAGGTGGGCGACCGCCTGCTGCAGTCGGTCGCCGAGCGCCTGCAGGCGCTGTGCGCGCCGGCGCATTCGGTGCTGGCGCGGCTGTCGGGCGACGAGTTCGCCGTGCTGCTGGCCCACACCGACGCGCATGCCGCCAGCGAGGCGGCGCTGGCCATCCTGAAGGACTTCGAGCGCCCGCTGCAGATCGACAACGAGACCATCGACCTGGGCGCCGGCATCGGCATCGCCCTGTTCCCCGCCCATGGTGCCGACGTCAACCTGCTGCTGGGCCGTGCCGAGCTGGCCATGTACGCGGCCAAGACTCGCCAGTGCGGCAGCCTGATCTACCACGCCCAGTTGGACGCGGGCAGCCAGGAGTCGCTGTCCCTGCTGACCGAATTGCGCCATGCCGTCGAGGGCGACGAGCTGCGCCTGTACCTGCAGCCCAAGATCGACCTGCAGCACGGCAAGATCCTCGGCGCCGAGGCCCTGGTGCGCTGGCAGCATCCCACGCGCGGCCTGGTGCCGCCGATGCAGTTCATCCCGTTTGCCGAGCAGACCGGCTTCATCCGCCTGCTCAGCGCCTGGGTGCTGTCCAACGCGGCCAAGTTCGCGCGCCAGGCGGCGGACGCCGGCCTCACGCTACGGCTGTCGGTCAACCTGTCCACGCGCGACCTGATGGACCAGGACCTGCCGGCCAAGATCGAGGCCATGCTGGCGCCGCTCAACGTGCCGGCCGAGTCGCTGTGCCTGGAGATCACCGAGAGCGCCATCATGGACGACCCCGAGCGAGCGCTGTCGACGCTGGAGCATCTGCACGCGATGGGCTTCAAGCTGTCCATCGACGACTTCGGCACCGGCTATTCGTCGCTCGCCTACCTCAAGCGCCTGCCGGTGGACGAGCTGAAGATCGACAAGAGCTTCGTCATGGCGATGGAGCGCGACCTGGACGACGCGCGCATCGTGCGCTCGACCATCGAGCTGGCCCACAACCTGGGGCTGACCGTCGTCGCCGAGGGCCTGGAAACGATCAAGGCCTGGGCCATGCTGGCCCGCCTGGGCTGCGACGAGGGCCAGGGCTATTACATCGCCAAGCCGATGCCGCAGGAGCAGTTCATCGCCTGGGCCAAGAGCTGGCAGCCGCCCGATGCCTCGGCCGTCACGACCGAGAGCGTGATCGCCAAGCTTGGCTAGCCCCTCGCCCAGGCCCTGCTCCGGCTGAACGCCGGCAGGCCTGGTCGGTCCCCCGAGGGGACGGCGATGCTTGCCGGATCGGCCGGCAAGCACATCGCCAGCGCGGGCCGGCTAGGGAGCGGCCCGGCGCTCGGCCCGCAATTTCATGCGGTCAGTTGTCGCGGTCTTCCAGCGCTTCGCACAGCGCCGTCAGCCCTGCCGTCACCGTCTGCAGTCGCACCGCGTGGCGGTCGCCGCTGAAGTTCTCGCGCCAGACCAGCGCCGGCCGGCCCGCATGCACCAACGCCAGCCAGACCGTGCCAACGGGCTTGGCATCGCTGCCGCCCGTGGGGCCGGCGACGCCGGTAACGGCCAGCGCCCAGTCGATGGGCGCGTGCGCCAGCAGGCCGCGCGCCATGTGCTCGGCCACCTCGGCGCTGACGGCGCCATGCAGCGCGATCAGCCCCTTGGGCACGCCGAGCAGTTCGGCCTTGGCTTCGTTGCTGTAGCTGACGACGCCGCGCTCGAACCACGCGCTGGAGCCGGCCAGGCTGGTGCACGCCGCGGCGATGAGGCCGCCGGTGCAGGATTCGGCCGTGCCGATGCGCTCGCGCCGCTGGATCAGGGCCACGGCGATGCGGTCGATCAGTTCGTAGTCGTCGGCAAACATGGCTTCACCCCTTCACCCCATGAGGACGCGGTAGAGCGCGATGACGGCAAGCGTACAACCCGCCGCCACGAAGTCGTCGAACAGGATGCCGAAGCCTTGGGCCCAGCCGATGGGGGCACCGCGTTCGATCTTGAAAAGCCGGTCCGCCCAACCCACCGGCCCGGGCTTGGCCGCATCGAAGAAACGAAACAGGCCGAAGGCGATGAGCTGGCCGAGCCAGCCCACCGGCGCGATCAGCCACAGGATGAGCCAGAAAGCCAGCACCTCGTCCCAGACGATGGAGCCGGGGTCGGGCGTGTTCATGTCGCGCGCCGTGCGCGTGCAGGCCCACCAGCCGACGAGGGTGCCCAGGCCGATCAGCAGCGCCCAGGCCAGGTCGTTCATCCACGGCGCGATGACAGCGAACACAAGCCAGGCCCACAGCGTGCCGACGGTGCCCGGTGCCTTTGGCGACAGGCCGCTGCCGAAGCCGAGCGCGATCCAGCGGGCCGGGTGGCGGAGCATGAAGCCCGGCGTCGGGCGGATGGGTGCGCCGCTCATGATTTGAAGTGGTCAAAAGAACGCAAGCCGTGTTCGACCGCAGCGCCTCGACTGTCGACAACACGCAGGCCCGGTTCGGCCTCGATGACACCGATGCGCGTCAGCGCCACACCCACGTCGGGTAGCCGCACGCCGGCTGGCGCGGTGAAGACGAGCTCATAGTCGTCACCGCCAGCGAGCAGGCACTCACGCTGCAACGCCACGGGCTGCGCGGCCAGCACGGCGCTGCGCGGCAGGGCGTCGACGTCCAGCCGTGCGCCGACCCGCGAGGCCGCAAGGATGTGGCCCAGATCGCCAAGCAGGCCGTCCGACACATCGATGGCCGCCGTCGCGATGCCGCGCAGCGCCTGGCCCAGGGCGACCCGCGGTGTCGGCAGTTCCATCGCGGCGCGCACGCTGTCGAAACCCGCGCCCTCCGCCGCGACCGTGCCGCGGAACACCTCCAGCGCCAGCCGGGCATCACCCAGCCGCCCCGACACCCAGATTTCGTCGCCCACCCGCGCGCCCCCGCGCAGCAGGGCCTGGCCGGGTGGCGCCTCGCCGAAGACGGTGATGCAGATGTTCAACGGCCCCTGCGTCGTGTCGCCGCCAATCAGCGGGCAGGCGTGGGCGTCGGCCAGCGCCCACAGGCCGCGGGCGAAACCGGCCAGCCAGGCTTCGTCAACGCGCGGCAGAGCCAGGGCCAAAGTGAAGCCTCGCGGCGTCGCGCCGCAGGCCGCCAGGTCGCTCAGGTTGACGGCCAGCGCCTTGTGGCCCAGCCGCGCCGGATCGACCGTCGACAGGAAGTGCCGCCCCTCGACCAGCATGTCGCTGGAGACCAGCCAGCGCGCGCCCGGCGTGGGCACGAGCACGGCGCAGTCGTCGCCCACGCCCACCTCGACACCAGCACTCGGGGAGCGCTGGAAATAGCGCCGGATCAAATCGAACTCGCCCATGGCCGCGATTAGACCTTGTGGAGATCCACAGCGACCCGAGGCGCCCTCGGTGGCATGATTCCAGGCCTCGTCGGAACCGGTGACCCACGCCATGCCAAGCTCAGAAGAAAAACGCGCCCAGCTCCGCCAGGCGGCCCTGGAATATCACGAGTTCCCGACCCCCGGCAAGATCGCCATCGCGGCGACCAAGCAGCTCGTCAACCAGCACGACCTGGCGCTGGCCTACTCGCCCGGCGTGGCCGCGGCCTGCGAGGAAATCGTGGCCGACCCGGCCAACGCCTTCCGCTACACCTCGCGCGGCAACCTCGTTGCCGTCGTCACCAACGGCACCGCCGTGCTGGGCCTGGGCAACATCGGGCCGCTGGCGTCCAAGCCGGTGATGGAGGGCAAGGGCGTCCTCTTCAAGAAGTTCGCCGGCATCGACGTCTTCGACCTCGAAGTGGCCGAGAACGACCTCGACAAGCTGGTCGACTGCATCGCCGCGCTGGAGCCGACCTTCGGCGGCATCAACCTCGAAGACATCAAGGCCCCGGACTGCTTCTACGTCGAGCGCAAGCTGCGCGAGCGCATGAAGATCCCCGTCTTCCACGACGACCAGCACGGCACGGCCATCGTCGTCGGCGCGGCCTTCCTGAACGGCCTCAAGGTCGTCGGCAAGGACATCAAGCAGGTCAAGCTCGTCACCTCGGGCGCAGGGGCCGCGGCTCTCGCCTGCCTGGGCCTGCTCGTCAAGCTCGGCCTGCCGCGCGAGAACATCTGGGTGACCGACCTGGCCGGCGTCGTCTACGAGGGCCGCACCGAGCTGATGGACCCGGACAAGGCCGTCTTTGCTCAGCCCACTTCGCAGCGCAGCCTGCGCGAGGCCATCGCTGGCGCTGACGTGTTCCTGGGCCTGTCGGCCGGCGGCGTGCTGAAGGCCGACATGGTGGCCACCATGGCCGCGCAGCCGCTGATCTTTGCGCTCGCCAACCCGACGCCGGAGATCCTGCCCGAGGAAGTGCTGTCCGTCCGCAGCGACGCCATCATGGCCACGGGCCGCACGGATTACCCCAACCAGGTCAACAACGTCCTGTGCTTCCCCTACATCTTCCGCGGCGCGCTGGATTCGGGCGCCACGACGATCAACGTCGAGATGGAGATTGCCGCCGTCCACGCGATTGCTGATCTGGCGCAGGCCGAGCAGAGCGAGGTCGTCGCCGCCGCCTACGTGGGCGCCACGCTGAGCTTCGGCCCCGAGTACCTGATCCCCAAGCCCTTCGACCCGCGGCTGATGATGCGCATCGCGCCGGCTGTGGCGCAGGCCGCCGCCGACTCCGGCGTGGCCGCGCGCCCGATCAAGGACTGGGACGCTTACCGCGAGAAGCTGCAGAGCTTCGTCTACGCCTCCGGCAACACGATGAAGCCCATCTTCACCGCGGCCAAGCGTGCGCCCAACAAGCGCGTTGCCTACGCCGAAGGTGAGGAAGAGCGCGTGCTGCGCGCGGCCCAGGTCGTCGTCGACGAAAGCCTGGCTCGCCCGACGCTGATCGGCCGCCCCGAGGTCATCGCCGAGCGCTGCGAGCGCTTCGGCCTGCGCCTGCAGCAGGGCCGCGACTACGACGTCGTCAACGTCGAGCACGACGAGCGCTACCGCGACTACTGGCAGACCTATCTGCAGATGACCGAGCGCAAGGGCGTTACCCAGCAGCTCGCCAAGATCGAGATGCGCCGCCGCCTGACGCTGATCAGCGCCATGCTGCTGCACAAGGGCGAGGTCGACGGCCTGCTCTGCGGCACCTGGGGCACGACCGCCACGCACCTGCAGTACATCGACCAGGTCATCGGCAAGCGCGCTGGCGTGAAGACCTATGCCTGCATGAACGGGTTGATCCTGCCGGGCCGCCAGGTCATGCTGGTGGACACCCACGTCAACTACGACCCGACCGCAGAACAGCTCGCCGAGATCACCGTCATGGCCGCGCAGGAAATGTGCCGCTTCGGCCTGACACCGAAGGCCGCGCTGCTGTCGCACAGCAACTACGGCACGAGCGACAAGCCCTCGGCCGTGAAGATGCGCGACACGCTGGCGCTGCTTCAGCAACTCGCCCCCTGGCTGGAGGTCGACGGCGAGATGCACGGCGATACGGCGCTCGACGCCTCGTACCGCAAGCAGATCATGCCGAACAGCCCGCTGACCGGCGAAGCCAACCTGCTGGTGCTGCCCAATATCGACGCCGCCAATATCTCCTACAACTTGCTGAAGACGGCGGCCGGCGGTGGCATCGCCATCGGCCCGGTGCTGCTCGGCGCCGCCAAGCCGGTGCACATCCTGACGCCGTCGGCGACCGTGCGGCGCATCGTCAACATGACGGCCCTGACAGTGGCCGACGCCAACGCCGCGCGCAGCTGAAGCGGGCCTCGGTACCGCCCGGGAACAGCACAAAAGCGCCCGGACTCCCCCAATTGACAGAAGTTTTCACGCCGAAATCTTTGTCATGGCAGCGTCACGACCCTAGATAAATCAATGGCTTGGCGGCATGTGAGCACCGGCTCACAAAGCCCCATTCCAGACTCCGGCACCTGAGTCCGGCTTGAGCTTTTGGGGTCGCTTCGGTACCATGTTGGTTTTCGAAGCAGGGTTAACCCGTGTTTTTTCTTTCGTGGCTGGCGCGCTCTGGCGCCTCGGCGGCACTATCCGCCCTGCTGCTCACCGGCTTGGCCGGCGGCGCGCAAGCCAAGGAAGCTCCAAGCAAAGGGATCTCCACCACAACGCCCGCTCTGGCTGAAATTCAGCTGAGCGAGCTGCCCGCCCAGGCTCGGGAAACGCACCGCCTCATCCATGCTGGCGGCCCGTTTCCTTATGCCAAGGATGGCGTGGTGTTCGGTAACCGAGAACGCCTTCTGCCTCGCCAGGCACGCGGCTTCTATCGCGAATACACGGTCAAAACCCCTGGCGCGCGCAACCGGGGCGCTCGTCGCCTCATTTGCGGCGGCTCGCCTCCCAAGGCGCCAGAGGTTTGTTACTACACCGACGATCACTATGCCAGCTTCAAGCGCATCCGCGCCCAAGCCGGCCGGTGATGGTCCAGGGTTCAGCAGTTTTGTGACTTGAAAGGAGGATCGTGACCATGCTTTTGCAGACCGTCCGTCCCAATATCGTGCAGGCCATACGGGCCTACCGGGTCGAGGACTTGATGCAGGCCGCCCAAGAAGCGGGCCAGCATTTCCTGTACGCCAACCTGTCGGAGGCGCAGTCCAAGCAGGACGTGCTCGATGGCATCGCGCAGGCCTTCCTGTTCCCGACACATTTCGGCAAGAACCTGGACGCCCTGCATGACTGCATGACCGACCTCGTCCACAAGGCCGGCAGCCAGCCGGGCTTTGTCGTGGTGCTGGAGCAGTTGCCTGACAACGTGCGCTTCGACCGTGAGGCACGCGAGCAGTTGCTCGATGTCTTCCGCGACACGGCCGACTACTGGGCCGACAGGAAGATAGCCTTCCGCTGTTTCTATTCTTTTCAGTAGCCCGCTCCCAAGAAAACGGGTCATGGGAGCGGGCTACTGAGGTGGCCCCGGTTATTGAGAAGCCTGCGCCGAAAAGCGCGAAGTCGACGATTGGCAACCCCAACTTCGGCATGAACATGCCGATGATGTGCAGCGCCTTCGATACGTCAATGTGGTTGAGCGCCGCCTGAGTCGGCCGCTCATCAATCAAAACGGGACCCGCGGGTCCCGTTTTTGTTTCTAGGCCTTCACTTCGAGGGCCAGTGCGATGAACTCGGCCACCGGCACCTCCTCGGCGCGGCGCTGCAGGTCGAAGTGGCCCTCGTAGCCACGCTCGGCCAGCCAGCGGCCCAGGCTGTGGCGCAGCAGCTTGCGGCGCTGCGAGAAGGCGCTGGTGACGAGCGCGCCCAGCAGCTTGGGGTCCAGCGCAGGCGGGGCCTTGAGCGGCAGCATGCGCACGATGGCCGAATCCACGCGCGGCGGCGGGTCGAAGGACTCGGGCGGCACGTCCAGCACCGATTCGATGTCGTAGCGCCACTGCAGCATCACGCTGAGGCGTCCGAAGTCCTTGCCGCCCGGACTGGCGGCCATGCGATCCACCACTTCCTTCTGCAGCATGAAGTGCTGGTCGACGACGTCGTCCACCGCCTCCAGCAGATGGAAGAGGATGGGCGTGGAGATGTTGTACGGCAGGTTGCCGACGACGCGCAGCTTGGCGCCCTTGGCGGCGGCCAGCGCCTTGAAGTCGACCTTGAGCACGTCGCTCTCGATGACCTCCAAGTCGTCGCGCTTGCGCAGCCGCGCGGCCAGGTCGCGGTCCAGTTCGATGACGGTCAGCGGCTTGTGCCGCGCCAGCAGCGGTAGGGTCATCGCTCCCAGGCCGGGGCCGATCTCGACCAGCGTCTCACCCGGCTGCGGGTCGATCAGGTCGACGATGGCCTCGATCAGCGCCTTGTCGGTCAGGAAATGCTGGCCGAAACGCTTGCGGGGAATGTGCGTACTTAGTCGAGCCACTCGCGCACTTCGACGAAAGCCTTGGTCCGCAGATCCTTGACCCACTCCTGGTAGGCCTCGTCGTACTTCTGCTCGCGCAGCGCGCCACGGGCCTGGTCGCGCAGCTGCTTCAGCTCGACGTCGACGTTACGGCGTTCCAGCACCTGGATCAGGTGCACACCGAAGCGCGACACGACCGGGCCGGAGATACCCCCCAGCGGCAGTGCATTCATGGCCTCTTCGAACTCCGGCACGAAGCCGCCGGCGCCCATCCAGCCGAGATCGCCACCCTCAGGGGCGCTGCCATCCTCGGAGTTGGCCTTGGCCACCTCCTCGAACTTGGCCTGGCCGGCTTCGATCTGGCGCTTGAACTCGGCCAGTCGGCGGGCTGCCACCTCGGCGGTCAGCTGGGCCGACGGACGCAGCAGCACATGGCGGGCATGGGTTTGCGTGGACTGCGAGAGTGACGCGGCACCCTGGCGCTCGATGAGCTTGAGGATGTGAAAACCGGCGCCGCTGCGCAGCAGCTCGGAGGCGGCCTGGCCGCTCTTCAAGTTCTTGACGGCCCCGACGAAGATGTCGGGCAGGCGGTCGGCCGGGCGCATGCCGATCTCGCCGCCACGCGCCTTGTTGCTGTCCTCGGACACCTCGCGAGCCACCTTGGCAAAGTCCTCGCCGGCCTTGATGCGAGCCAGCGCTGCCTCGGCGCGCGCACGGCGCTCGGCGACGACAGCCTCCGGCGCACCCTCGGGCACGGGCACCAACACCTGGGCCAGGTTGATCTGGCCACCCTGCTCGAGCGCGGCGCGCTTCTTGTCCAGATAGGCGTCGATCTCGGTGTCGGTCACCTTGATGCGGCCCTGCACCTCGCGCTCGCGCACGCGCTCGGTCATCATCTGATCGCGCAGGTTCTCGCGGAAGCTCTTGTAGTCGGTGCCGTCGGTCTTGAGGCGCTCTCGCAACTGCTCCATCGTCAGCTTGTTCTGCGCGGCAACGTTGGCAACGACGCGGTCCAGTTCGGCCTCGTCGACACGCTGGCCGTTCTCGCGCGCATAGGTGACGAGGACGCGATCCTCGATCAGCGCCTCCAGCGCCTGCTTGCGCAGGCCGGCCGTCTCGGGCATGACCTCACCGCGCTGGCGGGCCTCCTGGCGCAGCTTCTCGGTGCGCTGGATCACCTCGCTGGCGGCCACGACGTCCTGGTTGACGACGGCGGCGATGTAGTCCCCCGGCTGCAGCGTGGTTGTCTGGGCCGAGGCCTGTAAGGCGGCCAGGGCCAACGTCACGGCAAAAATAGGGGGAGCTAGGCGATAGATCATGGTTGGAAATCTGAACTCGGTGAGCGGTCGGAGCTCAGCCTTCGGTAACCGGGCACATTGTCCTTCAAGACCTTGAGGGCGTTCGAACCGAGCTGTGACAGGCCGACGAGCTCCAGCTGCAGCATCAGCCGCGTGTTGGTTTCGGCTCGGCCGGTGGACAGGCGCTCGATGCCCCAGCGCAGCACCCAGCAGCCGGCGTCGTACTCGAAGCCCATGACGGAATCCGTCAGGCGCCGGTCGCGCAGCGAATACTGCACACGGCCGGCGCTGTACCAGGCACCGCCGCAGGCCTTGCTGTCGGCGCCGCGCGAGGTGACGGGCGTGCCGTAGATGGGCCATTGCCAGGCCAGTTCGACCTGTTCGCTCTGGCCTCGTGCGAGGCGGTAGGCGACGCTGACGGTCTTGAACGGCCCCGGCGAGTAGCGCGCGCGCAGCACCGAACGCACCGAGCGGTTGGTCTCGGGGTTGAACTCCATCGTGCCGTCGGCCCACCACTTCTCGTCCAGATGCGCGGCGGCGGCCAGCAGCAGGTCGGAGAAGCGCTGGGTGACGGGCTGGCCATCCGGCGTGATCTTCTGGTCGCGGAACAGGAAGCGCTGAACGGCGCCCAGGCGCAGGATTTCCTCGCCACTGGCGGCGCTGACCCAGCGGCTCGTCGCACCGGCGCTCAAGGCGTGCAAGTCCGACACCCGGTCCACGCCCGAGAAGGGGTTGTCGGTGTAGATGGAGTCGAAGTTGAAGTCCTTCGGCGCCGAGTCGAAGCTGGGCAGATTGGTCTGGTCGCGGAAAGGCGTGTTCACGTAGAACAGGCGCGGCTCCAGGCTCTGGCGGTAGTCGCGGCCGAACAGCGTCGTGTCGCGCTCGAAGACCCAGCCGTGGTCGATGCTCAGCGTCGGGATGATGCGACTCATGCGGCTGCGACCGTCGGCCTGCGGGCGGTCCAGGTCGTAGGCGGCGGCGTTGAAGGAGGCCCGCGGGATGAACCACCAGGCCTCACCCCCCAGTGGCGCGGCCACATGGCCGAGGGCATGGACGCGCTGGCCGCCGTGCGGCTGGCCGACCAGGGCGGAGCCGGGCAGGTCGAAGCGGTTGTATTCCAGCTCCAGGCCACCCTCCAGCCGCGCCTTGCGGCCCCAGGGGCGGAAGCTGTCCAGCACCGCCTCGTCGGCCGCCGTCGTCACGCGGATGCCGATCTGCGGGCTGCGCTGGTAGGGCGAGTCGAACTGCGCCAGGGCGTCGGTGCCCTGCAGCGTCTGCCAGCGCTGCACGCGGGCATAGGTGTCGATGACGCCCCAGGACAGTTCGCGCTGGCGGTTCAGCGTGAAGTCGCTGGCCAGCAGGCGCTGCGTCTGGCTCTCGACCCGGCGCGACATGTCCTTCCAGTAATCGTCGTCGGACACGCGCTCGCTCTTGAGCCGATAGCGCCAGTCGCCGAACACGTGGCCGTCATTGTTGAACTTGAGGCTCCAACGCGAGCTCCCGAAGATGCGGTCGCTGGGCAGCAGGTCGACGTTGATGCGGCCGGCGTGGCCGGGCTCCAGATAGCGGAACTCGCTGTCCAGGCCCACGCCGCGCTTGGTCATCACGAAGGGCGTGAAGGTCGCATCGCGCTGCGGCGCGATGTTCCAGTAGTAGGGCACGCCGGTCTCGAGGCCGGCGCGGTTGTCCAGGAAGATGTTGGGCGGCAGCCAGCCCGACTTGCGCGCCGAGCTGAGTGGGAAGCTCAGGGACGGCGCCGCCAGGATGGGCACGCCCAGGAAGCGCAGCACGGCGCCATCGGCCTGGCCCTCGTTGGCGGCGAGGTCCAGGCGCAGCTGCCGGGCTGTGATCTGCCAGGCGGGCTCCTGGTTCTCCACCGCGGGGCAGCTGCTGTAGCTGCCCTCGGTGGCGCTCATGTGCTCGCTGTCCTGGAACTTCAGCGCCTTGGCCTTGCCAGCGCCGCCGGTGGCGGCGAGGAAGAAGCTGGGCGTCAGGAACTCGCCTTCGAAGCGACTCACATGCAGCTGCAGCAGCGGCCCGGTGAAGACGTTGCCGTTGTGGTTGATGCGGACATGGCCTTCGGCCCGGGCCAGGTCGTCAACGAGGCGATAGTTGAGCTTGTCGGCGTCCAGCACCAGTTCGCCGTAGCGCAGCTCGACGCCCTCCGTGCCTTCGGCCTGCTGGTCCATCTGGGCCGACAGCTTGCCAGCCGAGATGACCAGGGCCGGCTTGGCGGCGCCCGGCTTGGCCGGTGCACCCAGCACACGGCTGCCGCGCAGCGGGAAAGAGGCATCGGCCGCGGCCTGCTGTGCCGACGCCTCACCCCAGGCGCACAGGGCCAGGGCGATCAGGGTGGGCAGTGATGCGGTGTGGGGGAGGCGGAACGGGCGCGGCACGGGCAGCAGAAGCAGCGGCAGAAGCAGCAAAAGGCTCGGAGTCGGTGAGGATGCCGGGGCCGGCGGTTCTTAGAATTTGATTATCCACGAGGGCTTTCACCCGATGACGCTACCGACCTCCGCCCTGTTGCAGGATCTGCTCACTCACCCGGCCGACGCCGACCGCCTGATGCGCGCGGCCTGTGCCGAGCTGCGCGCCCACCCCGCCCCACCCACACCGCCGAGCGAGGCGGCCTTGCGTGCTGGCCTGGCTCATGTCGCCGATGCCGGCCTCGATGGCGTGTTGCAGCGCCTGCTCGACGACGCCCCTCTGGGGGCTGCGACCGACGCGATCGCCGCCCTGCTGCGGCCGGCAGAACTGGCCTGGGACGAGGCCCAGGAGATCGACTGGGCGGCGCGCCACTGGCAGGCCTGCCGCGAAGACGGTCAGCTCGACGAGGAGCTGGCGGCTGACTTTGGCGAGTATTGGCGCCGGCTGGAATGGAGCGCGCTGCGCCAGCATCTCGCACTGCTGGGCCAGGGCCACGCGGATGAGCGCCGGCTGCTGGCCCATGTCGTGAAGACGGCATCGCGCTATGTCGCGTTCGGGCCCTTGAAGCGGGCCCTGGAGGCTCGCTTCCCCGAACTCTTCGCGCTGGGTTTCACCCTGCGCTGACAGCACCAAGAAAAACGACCCCGGGGCCGAGGCCGCGGGGTCGCAGTTTGGAGCGAAGCTCGCTCAGGCCTTGCGGCGGCGCATGGCCAGGCCCAGGCCAGCCAGGGCCACGGCCACCAGCGCGTAGCTGGCCGGCTCGGGGATGGTGCCGCTGTCGACGTTCAGCACGACACGCGTGTTGCCGTTGAAGGCCAGGCCAGCCCAGTTGACAGCGACGGAGTCGTTGTCGAACGTGATGCGGCTGGCGTTGAAGCCGCCCATGTTGCTGCTCGCATCCAGCGTGACGTTGACGATGTTGGGTGCGCCGAGGAAGTTCAGCAGATTGCCGTTCTCGATGTACAGGCTGCCGCTCGTCCAGCCCGCGCCGCCGTTCCACGTGGCGCTGGTGGTGTAGTCGTAAATGATCTGGGTGCCAGTGACCTGGATGTCGAAGTAGCCAATCGAGCTGCCGTGGTTGGCACCGTCGGCGGTGAAGCTGGTGGCACCGCTATAAGCACCGCCGTTGAAGTAGTACTGCGAGCTGACGGTGGAACCGATCAGACCGGCGTGAGCGGGCAGGCTGGCGGCGAGCAGGCTGGCGGCGGTGAGGGCGGCGGCCAGGAGCTTGGTCTGGAAGGTCATGGAGTTTTAAGTTAGGGGGTTGACGACAGACGCATCGTGCCTGTCAAAACCCTCAACCCCGCCCCCGCGCCTACAGGGGGTCAGGCCATGCTGTGTGAACAACTGCGCGCCGCGGCACTCCGGCTACCCCCCCGCGACTGCGGGAGGCCAGCTTCAGGGGCAGGTCGCGCAGCCTGCGGCAACCAGCCAGGGGTCCTTGTCCTCGCCGCCGAAGACCTGCAGCAGGAAGTCGAGAAACGCGCGGGTGCGGGCCGGCACGTACTTGCGTGTGGGCATCCCGGCCCAGAGCGTCGTGCTGAACAAGCGCCACTGCGGCATGACGCGCTCCAGCGCCTGCTCCAGCAGCGCATCCTCGACCATGAAGCTCGGCAGCCCGGCCACGCCCAGGCCATGCAGGGCGGCGGCATAGTTGGTGTCCATGTGCGTCGTCGACAGCGCGGCACGCGAGGGCACGATGGGCAGTGTGATCTCCTCCGAGCCGTCGCCGCGCTGCAGCGTCAGGCCGCGCATCAGCGTGGGCGTGGGCGGCAGCAGCGCATCGTGATCCTTGAGATCGTGGGGGTGCTGAGGCCGGCCGCGCTGGTCGAGGTATTCGGGCGAGGCGCACATGATGAATTCGCTGCGTGCCAGGCGGCGCGCGATGAAGTCGCCATCCAGCGCCTCGCGGGCCAGCAGGATGGTCAGGTCAAAGCTGTCGTCCACCGTGTCCACCGGGCCGGGCGACGTGATCTCCAGCGTCACGAGCGGGTACTCGCGGTGGAACTTGGGCAGGTGTTTGGCAAGCTGGTGCACAGCGATGGCCGGCGGGCACAGCACGCGCAGCAGGCCACGCACCTCCTGCGTGGCCGAGGCTGCCAGCGCCGCCGCCTCGTCAACGTCGGCCAGGATGCGCCGCGCGCGCTCCAGGTAGGCGTCGCCAATCTCGGTCAGCGACAGGCGCCGCGTCGTGCGGTTCAGGAGCCGCGTGCCGAGGTGGTCTTCCAACTCGGCGATGAGGCGGGTGACGACAGCAGGCGCCAGGTCCAGCGCCCGCGCCGCGGCGGCGAAGCTGCCCTCGTCGATGACGCGGACGAAAACCTTGATCGCGCGGAGTTGGTCCATTCAGGGGTGGGCAGCCATGACCTGGGCCACGGCGGCGGTCAAGCGCTTGCCGTAGGGCACATGCAGGAACTCGTTAGGCCCGTGGGCATTGCTCTTGGGGCCCAGCACGCCGCAAACCATCATCTGCGCGGCCGGGAAGCCCTTCTGCAGCATGCTCATCAGCGGAATCGTGCCGCCCTGGCCGATGTAGCCGACCGGTGCGCCAAAGTGGGCCTGGCTGGCGTCGTTCAGAGCCTGGCTGAGCCAGGGCGACAGGTCGGGCGTGTTCCAGCCGGTCGCGCCGAAGGCACCGGCGCGGCCATCGGGCGTGAACGTGACCTTGGCGTTGTAGGGCGCGTTGTCCTCCAGCAGGCGCTGCAGCTCCAGCGCTGCGGCATTGCCGTCGATCAGCGGCGGCAGGCGCAGGCTGAGCTTGAAGGCCGTGTACGGCCGCAGCACATTGCCGGCGTTCTTCAGTTCAGGGAAGCCGTCCGCGCCGACCACCGACAGCGTCGGCCGCCAGGTCCGGTTCAGCAGCACCTCGACCGGGTCGGTCGTCACCGGCAACACCGGGCCGCCGTCCGCGCCGCAGGCCCAAGGCATGCGCTTGTAGACCTCTTCCTTCAGGATGGCCGCCGTCGCCTGCACCTGCTCCAGCCGGGCGCCGGGGATCTCGCAGTGGAAGCTCTCAGGCAGCAGGCGCCCGGTCTTGCTGTCCTCCAGCCGGTCCAGCACCTGGCGCAGGATGCGGAAGGACGAGGGCACGACACCCGAGGCGTCGCCGCTGTGGATGCCTTCGGTCAGCACCTCGACCTTGAGCACGCCCGAGACCATGCCGCGCAGCGAGGTCGTCAGCCAGAGCTGGTCGTAGTTGCCGGCGCCGGAGTCCAGGCAGACCACCAGCGACACGTTGCCCAGCCGGGGCTTGAGCAGGTCGATGTAGGCCGGCAGGTCGAAGCTGCCGCTCTCCTCACAGGTCTCGATGACGCCGACGCAGCGCGGCCGCGGGATGCCCTGCTGGTCCAGCGCCATGATGGCGGTCAGCGACGCGTAGACCGCGTAGCCGTCGTCGGCGCCGCCGCGGCCGTAAAGCAGGCCGTTCTCGTACTTGGGCGTCCAGGGCCCCAGGTCGCTGCGCCAGCCGTTGAATTCGGGCTGCTTGTCCAGGTGGCCGTAGAGCAGGATGGTGTCGGTGGAGCCGGCCTTGGTGGCCGGCACCTCGAAGAAGATGACCGGCGTGCGGCCGGCGATGCGCACCACCTCCAGCTTCAGCCCCGCAACCTTCTTGCTCTCGACCCAGGCCGCGGCCTGCGTCAGCACCTTCTCGAGGTGGCCGTTCGCCGCCCAGTCGGCGTCGAACATCGGGCTCTTGGCGGGGATGGCGATGTAGTCGGTCAGCGCGGGGACGATTTCCTCGTCCCAAACACGTTCAGCGAATGCGCCCAGCGCGGTGGCCTCGTCGGCTTGCAGGGGCAGGTTGGGGTCTCGTGCGTTCATGGCGGTCTCCTGTGCGCTTGTGGCGCATCCAATGAGTTTAGGACGTCGCTCCGGATAACTACCGGCGACTCGCGTCATGCCCAGCCCTTAGGCTCGGCGCCACCATGCTCCGCCTGCTATTCCTCACTCTGCTCGCCCTGCTGCTGACCGGCTGCGCCTCCGGCCCGAAATTCACCGTGGACGACGGCCGCAAGGTCGACGAGGCCCTGCTGGCCGGCATGCGCGCCTACGGCGCTGGCGAGCGCCTGATCCGCCCGGCCATCGCCCGCAGCGCGGCGCTCAACGACAAGGAGTGCGACAAGCAGTGGGAGCTGCCCTTCGCCGTGGCCACCAGCGTCGGCTGGAGCGCGGACGACCGCGTCGCCTGGGTGCGCGCCCTGCAGGTGGACGAACGCCTGACCGTCATCGCCGTGACCCAGGACTCGCCCCTGCCCATGGGCGCCCGCATCAACCACGTCGCCGGCCAGGCCAGCGACGACGGCGAGAAGCTGCTGGAATGGCTGGCCGAGGCGCGTGACAACGGCAAGCCTTTCACGATCGGCACGGCCGCCGGCAAGGGGGTGCAGGTCAAGCCCTTCGAGGTCTGCCGCGGCTACACGCGCTTCGCGCCGCCCAACACGCCACAGCTGCAGGACTACCACTGGCTGCTCAGCCTGCACCCGCTGGAGGTGACGCTGGCCGAGCCCACGCCCGACGAGGCGCTGTGGGCCGTGCTGTGGACGCAAGGGTTGTCCGAAGAGGGCGGCGCCCGCATGAAGACCTACCACTACGCGATCAAGATCGCGGGCACCCTCTACAACCTGGCCACGCTGGCCTCGGGCGTCAAGGCGGCCGCGCTGGCCGCCGATGCCGCCATCAGCGCGGCCAAGAGCGCTGCCGCCAATGTGGCCAGCGAGTTCCTCAAGCAGCAGCTCATCGAGCAGGGCAAGGCGCTGGCCGCGCAGAAGATCCGCGAAGGCCTGGTGGACGCCGCCCAGCAACTGACCCGCCAGCAGGTCGTGAACGTGATGCAGGCCGCCGCCGCCAACCGGGGCTCGCTGTCGGGCATCTCGCGCATCGCCGCCACCTCCTTCGAGCGCGCCGACGCCTGGGCCTTCACGCGCATGGCGGCGTTGGGCGCGCCGCCGCTGGCCGGCTTCACGCTGCACCAGAAGCTCGTCGAGCGCAGCCTGGCCGCCAACGCCCTGCTGTTCGACGCCGACCGGCTGGCGGCGCTGAACAAGGTGGCCGCCGCCCGCGGCTTCGAGTCCGAGGTCATCGCCATCCTCGGCGGCTTCCGGGCTGACGCGCTGCTGGCCGAGATCGGCGCGATGCCGCTGGCCTCGGCCCAGGGCAGCTTCGCCTTCGACAACCCCGACGACCCGGGCGCCGGCCGCTTCTCGCGCGGCCTCATCGACGCCATGCTGGAACTGCCCGCCGAGTCGGCCAAGAAGAAATGAAGCTCGCCATCACCCTGCTGCTGGCCTTGGCCTCGGTCGCCCAGGCTCAGACGCCGCCTGAAGCTGCTGCCAGCGCTGCCAGCGCCGCCTCCGCGCCCGAGCCGGCGGCGTCCGAACCCGCGCCCGCACCGGCCCTGCCGCCGCCCAGCTGCGCCCAGCTGACGAGCCGCGCGCTGTCGGCCGACCTGCGCGCCGCCACCGCCCAATCGCAGAACCAGCCGCTGCAGGCGCTGGTCAAGCTGTACGACGAGGCCGTTGCCCAGTGGGGCAGCGCGCTGGCCGCCTGCGACGGCCGCTCGCGCGAGCGCGCCCAGCGCAACCTGACGGACAGCCAGAAAACGCGCGACGCGCTGGCCGAGAAGCTGCAGGCCGGCAGCCAGTGCGAAACCGCCCACAGCGAAGCCGGCGCGCTGCAGGACCTGGCACGCGCGGCCTTCGGCGAGCGCCGTTTCAGCGACGCCGCCAGCCTTTACCGCAAGGCCGAGGGCATGTGGGAGCTGGCCGCCGAGCAATGCACCGGCAGCCAGCAGCAGATCGCCCAGCGCCGCCACGACCAGAGCGAGATCGACGGCCACAACGCCGAGTTCTGCGCCCCGCCCTTCGAGCGCGCCCGCGAGTTCTCCAGCAAGCTGCGCAACAGCGGCGCCGCGCTGCCGCTGGCCGAGCGCCAGACGCAGAGCCAGATCGGCGAGACGCTGTGGCGAGACACCGCCAAGCTCTGCAAGGGCAGCGCCCAGGAGCTGGCGCTGAACAACGCCCAGGCGCTGGCCCGCGAACGCGGCACGCCCTGGGTGGCCACGGCGTTGCCGAACGCCCCGGCACCCGTCGTGGCGGCTGCGCCCAAGGCAGCAGCAGCGCCGGCCACCGGCAAGCCAGCGGCCAGCCCGCCGGCAGCAACGCCCCCGGCTCCGGTCCCGGCAGCGGCAGTGGCAGCGGCCCCGGCCACGACGCCATTGCGCCAGGCCACGGCCACGCCCATCGCCCCGCTGGTGACCGCGCCGCCGACACCCGAGCCCAAGATCTTCGACCGCACGGCGGGTGACACCCGCTACGTCGGCCAGTTCACGCGCAACGACGACGACACCGTCACCGGCACGGGCCGCGTCGAGTGGAAGAACGGCGACGCTTACGAGGGCCCGCTGATACGCAGCCAGCGCCAGGGCGTCGGCGAAATCCGCTGGGCCACCGGCCAGCACTACAAGGGCGACTGGGTGGCCGACCGCGCCACGGGCCGCGGCTCGATGAGCTTCTCCAACGGCAATCAATACGAAGGCGCGCTGGTCGACGGCCAGCCCGAGGGCGACGGCCGGCTCACCTATGCCTCGGGTGACGTCTACACCGGCCAGATCCGCCAGGGCCTGCCGCACGGCAAGGGCAGCTACGTCTGGATGAGCGGCCAGCGCTACGAGGGCGAGTGGGTCAACGACAAGCCCCAGGGCCAGGGCAAGATGCGCTTCAGCAACGGCAACCAGTATGAAGGCCAGATGGCAGCCGGCCTGCCCCAGGGCCGCGGCCGCATGATCTTCCCGAGCGGCGACATCTACGAAGGCCAGTTCGAGGCCGGCAAGGCCCATGGCGAAGGCAAGTACGCGTGGAAGAGCGGCGAGCGCTACGAAGGCGGTTGGGCACGCGGCCTCAAGCACGGCCAGGGCGTCTTCTACTGGCCCAGCGGCGACCGCTGGGAGGGCGTGTTCAAAGACGACGAGCGCACGGACGACGGCTTCACGGTACGCAAAGGAAGCTAGGGCTTCAGGCCCCGGAAAGCTGCGTCCGCTACGCTGTCGACATCAACCCGCAGGACCCCCTCATGAAAACCTTGCTCACCGCCGCCGCCCTCGCCATCGCCTTTGCCGCCCCGGCCGCCGAGGCCCGTGTGGCCAAGCACCACAAGACGAGCCAAGTCAGCAGCACCGTCGAAGCGAAGGCTGCCACCAAGAAGGCCGGCAAGGCCAAGCACAAGAAGGCCGGCAAGAAGGCCCACCGCAAGAACGCCTGAAGCGTTGACGTGATACCGGCCTGGGCTTGACCGGGCGCGCGCTGGGATAGCGCGATGAGAGCCCGCCCTGCAAGCGGGCTTTCGCACTTTTGCCGCGGCACGGCGCCGAGCGCCAGCCCGCTGCAGCACTCCCTTTCTCCGGAAATCGCCCCGCGGCGGGCGCGAGCCTGCGCGAGATGTCCGTTTCGGCTGGCGACTTGCGTCTGACTGGGCAAGAACCGTTTTTTTGGGCTTGCCACCTCTCATTCCGCAGGAACCGCCATGACTCCACGCCTCGCCTTGCCCCTGATGGCCGCCTTCGCATGCGCCGCGTCGGCCGCGCCCGTCCAGGTCGAGCTGCGCCTGATCGATGCACAAGGCAGCCAGCAGGCCATCGGCCACGTGACGCTCAGCGACACGCCGTACGGCCTGCTGCTGGAGCCGGCACTCACCGCGCTGCCACCCGGCGTGCACGGCTTCCACGTGCACGAGCAAGCCAGTTGCGCGCCGGCCCAGGTGGGTGGCAAGACCGTGCCCGGCGGCGGCGCCGGCGGCCATCTCGACCCGCTGGGCAGCGGCCGCCACGGCGCGCCCTGGGGCGACGGCCACCTGGGCGACCTGCCCGGGCTGGTGGTGGAGGCGGGCGGCACGGCCGGCTACCCGCTGCTGGCGCCCCGCCTGCGCCTCGCGCTGGTGCTGGGGGGCTCGCTGATGGTCCACGTGGGTGGCGACAACCATGCCGACCACCCCATGGCTATGGGCGGCGGCGGCCCGCGCATGGCGTGTGGCGTCATCCCCGCGCAGCAGGCCGCATCAGACGGCGCCGTCGCACGGCCATCGTCGCTGCACAGCCTGGCCTGGCCGCTGAAGCCGCCACCGCCGCTCGACAACACGGCCCGGTGAAAGGAGACCCGTGATGAAGATGACCGCCTTCCTGCTGGGCCTGCTGTGGGCCTGCGCCGCCACGGCAGCGCCAAACGACACGCCACTCGTCCCGGCGATGACCGTGCGCGTGGACGCCACCAACACGGCGCAGTGGATCTTCCAGGTGCACACCACCTTGCCGGCCTCGCCCGGCCCACTGCGGCTGCTCTACCCGCGCTGGATCCCCGGCCACCACGGCCCGACGGGCGACGTCGTGCAGATCGCCGGCCTGACGGTGCGAGTGGGCGGCCAGCGGCTGCTGTGGGCGCGCGCGCCTGGCGAGCTGCAGGGCTTCGATGTGCAGGTGCCCGACGGCGCCCAGGCCGTGGACGTGCACTACCAGTGGCTCGGCCCCAGCAAGGGCGCGCTGACTGACAGCCTGCTGTCGCGTGACGCGCTGGCGCTGCTGTGGCCCGCCCTCGTGCTCTACCCCGCCGGGCGGCCGGTGGCTGACATCGCCGTGAACAGCCGGGTGAAGCTGCCCACCGGCTGGGCCTGGGGCAGCGCGCTGCGCGCCCGCGGTGCCGCCGATGCCGACGGCTGGATCGCCTTCCAGACCGAGACGCTGCAAACGCTGCTGGATTCGCCCGTCTACGCCGGCGTGAACTACCGCCGCATCGAGCTGGACCCACCCGGCGCCGCGCAGCCCGCCGCACTGCACCTGTTCCGCCCGCGGGAGTCGACCCAGCCGCCCACCGACGCGCAGATCGACGCCCACCGGCGCCTGCTCGAGCAGGCCGAGAAGCTGTTCGGCTTCCGCCCCTGGCGGCGCTACGACCTGCTGCTGGCCGATGGCAAGGGCTTCGGCCGGCTGGCGCTGGAGCATCTCGAGTCCAGCGAGAACGCCTATGAAGGCAACTACTTCGACGACTGGGCCGCCGCGAGCCGCGAGCGCGACGACCTGGCGCACGAATGGGTGCACACGTGGAACGGCAAGTTCATGCGCCCGCAGGGCCTCGCGCCGAAGGACCTCAACACGCCGGTGCGCAACGAACTGCTGTGGGTCTACGAAGGCCTGACGATGTACTGGGGCCAGGTGCTCGCCGCGCGCAGCGGCCTGGTGACGGCGGAGCAGATGCGCCAGGAGTGGGCCACCATGGCCGCGCGCACGGCCGAGCTCCCCGGCCGCCAGTGGCGTGACCTGCAGGACACCACAAACACCCCCGCGCTGGCTTCGCACGGCACGCAGAAATGGTGGGACTGGACACGCGGCTACGACTACTACTACGACGCCGCCCTGCTGATCTGGCTGGACGCCGACACCCTGATCCGCGAGCGCAGCGGCGGCCAACGCTCGCTGGACGATTTCGCGCGGCGCTTCTTCATCGGCCAGGACGACGGCAGCGTGCCCACACTCTACGGCTTCGACGACGTGGTGGCCGCACTCAACGCCGTGCAGCCGATGGACTGGCGTGCCTTCCTACGCGCGCGGCTGGACCACCGCATGCCCACCACGACGCTTGAAGGCCTGGCGCGCAGCGGCTGGGCGATCGGCTTTGTGGACCAGCGCACGCCGCTGCAACTGGCTTCGCTGAACCCGAAGAAACCGCTGCTGTCTATGCGCTACTCAGCCGGCTTCAGCGTGGACGCCGAGGGCACCGTGGCCGCCGTCAACTGGGCCTCGCCCGCTTTCCAGGCCGGCCTTTCGCCAGACGACAAGCTGCTGGCCGTGCATGGCATGGCCTACACGCCCGAGCGAGCCGAAGCCGCCCTCATGGCCAACCGCGATGGCAACAAACCGCTGACGTTGCTGATCCGCCGCGACGACGAATTCCGCGCCGTCACGCTGGACGTGCGCACCGGCCCACGCCATCCCGTGCTCCAGCGCGTGGAGAGCCAGCCCGACCTACTCGCCGAGATCCTCAAGCCACGCTGACCACCCACCACGGCATGTGAGCCCTGCAACGCGCCGCAGTCCGCGAACACGACTGCACCCTTCTTTCAACCTCGCTCCAGGAGAACCGTCATGAAACTTGCCAAGCTCCACCCGTTCCTCACGCACACCGCCGCGGCCATTGGCCTGATCGGCGCCCTCGGCGCTCACGCCGCCACGCCTTCCATCGCTGATTTCGAGGACGGCCTGCCGTCCGGCTGGACAACCGCGGGCAATGCCTGGTCGGTGGTCACGCAAGCCGGCGCCAGCGTGCACATCCCGCCAGGCGAGGGCAGCCGATTCGCCATCTCCGGCGCACCCGGCGCGCCGAGCGAGTCGTTCACCGGCACCCTCACGTCGGGACCACTGAAAGCCAGCTTCGAGTCCCTCCAGTGGCTGGCAACCGGCTGGGCCGGGCAGTTCGGGAATGGCGCCAACCGCTACGAGATCCTGGACGGCAACCAAGCCGTCGTCGGCAGCATCGCCGCGCCCTTGAGCGACAGCTGGTCGACGCAGACCTTCAACCTGGCCGCCGCGGGATTCCATGGCGGCGATACCTTCTATTTCCGGGTGGTGGACAGCGACACGAATGCCGGCGGCAACGGCTACGCGTGGCTGGCCGTGGACGGGCTGAAGTTCAGCGGAGCAGCGATGCCGGTGCCCGAGCCCGCCAGCTGTGCCCTGCTGGCCGCCGGCCTCGGCTTGATTAGCCTGCGGATGCAGAAGCGCCCGGCCTGACGCCCGCCGTCCTTCCAGGCGAAGGTGATCGGCACGTTCGCCGTAGTCGCCCGACCGGCCGCCACAACGCAACTGACGTCACCCTGTGGTTTGAGGACACGCGTGCGGGCGCCTACTCCCTTTCGAACTTGAACACCGCCACGCTCGCCATCAGATTGGGCCGAATGCGCACCACGCGCGCGTCCTGCAGGCCGAAGCTGTCGAGGATCTTGAGGCGGTTCTTGCGCGCCAGCACGCCGAAGTCGGCGAACGTGCCGACGCGGATGTTGGGCGTGTCGTACCACTCATAGGGCAGCGCACGTGTCACCGGCATGCGGCCGAACAGCACCTGCAACCGGTTGGGCCAATGGGCGAAGTTAGGAAAGCTGACGATGCCCCTCTTGCCCACGCGCGCCGTCTCCTTCAGCATGGCCTCGGCATTGCGCAGGTTCTGCAGCGTCTCCAGCTGCAGCACGACGTCGAAGCTTTGGTCCTCGAAGATGGCCAGGCCTTCTTCGAGGTTGCGCTGGATGACGTTGACGCCGCGCTTCACGCAGGCCAGAAGGTTGGCGTCGTCCAGCTCCACGCCGTAGCCGCTGCAGCCCTTGTGCTTGATGAGGTGCTCGAGCAGCTCGCCGGTGCCGCAGCCGAGGTCGAGCACTCGCGAGCCGGGCGGCACCAGGGCCGCGATTGCCGGGTCGAAGCTCATACGGCCACCCCCTTGAACTGAAGCATTCCGGGGCGCTGAAGCTCCACGGCGATGCGCTCGAAATAGGCCTTCAGCACGCCGTGATACCGCGGGTCGTCGAGCAGGAAGGCGTCGTGGCCATGGGGCGCATCGATCTCGGCGTAGCTCACGTCCAGCCGGTTGTCGAGCAGCGCCTTGACGATCTCGCGCGAGCGGTCGGGCGAGAAGCGCCAGTCGGTCGTGAAGCTGGCGATGAGGAACTTCGCCCGCGCCTTGGCGAAGGCCCGCGACAGGTCGCCGCCGTGTTCGGAAGCCGGGTCGAAGTAGTCCAGCGCGCGGGTGATGAGCAGATAGGTGTTGGCGTCGAAGTAGTCGCTGAACTTGTCGCCCTGGTAACGCAGATAGCTCTCGATCTGGAACTCGATGTCCTGCGTCGAGTAGCCCAGCGCACCATCCTTCCCGCCCTTCAACTCGCGGCCGAACTTCTCGGCCATGACGTCGTCGCTCAGGTAGGTGATGTGGCCGATCATGCGCGCCACGCGCAGGCCGCGCTTGGGTACCACGCCGTGGGCGTAAAAGTGGCCGCCGTGGAAGTCGGGGTCGGTCACGATGGCGCGGCGGGCCACCTCGTTGAAGGCGATGTTCTGCGCCGACAGATTGGGTGCCGTCGCAATGGCGATGCAATGCCCCACGCGCTCCGGGTAGCGCAGCGCCCAGTCCAGCGCCTGCATGCCACCGAGCGAGCCACCCAGCACCGCCGCCAGCTTCAGGATGCCGAAGCGCTCGACGACGCGGGCCTGCGCGTCCACCCAGTCCTGCACGGTGACGACGGGGAAGTCCGCCCCCCACGCGCGGCCGGTCGCCGGGTTGGCATGCATGGGGCCGGTGGAACCAAAGCAGGAGCCGAGGTTGTTGACGCCGATGACGAAGAACCTGTCGGTGTCCAGCGGCTTGCCCGGGCCGATGAGGTTGTCCCACCAGCCCTCGCTCTTGGCCTGGCCGGCGTAGGTGCCGGCCACGTGGTGGCTGGCGTTCAGCGCGTGGCACACCAGCACCGCGTTGCTGCGCTCGGCATTCAACTGGCCGTAGGTCTCGACCACCAAGTCGTAGGCGCCCAAGCTGGCGCCGCTGCGCAGCGGCAGGGGCTCGTCGAAATGAAAACTCTGCGGCGATACCTCGCCGACGCTACGGCCCGTCATGGCCTCACTCCAGAAAAGAAAAAACCGGCGCCACTGTTGCGGACGCCGGTTGATCTCGGAGCCCTGTTTAGCGGCATTTATTGAGCGCCCGCAATCCGGAACAAATCGGCGCTGTGATGCACCCAGTCTAGCTCACGGGTCGCTGGCGGCGTTGATGCTCCGTGAAGACCCGCTTCGCCAGCGCGTCGGCCTGAGCCTCCTGCTCGGGCGTCAGCTGCAGCGGCTTGTCGCCGATCAACGCCACCACTTTCTGGAGCGCACCCCAGACCAGGCCGACGTCGCTGCTTTGATCGACCTCGTGGATACGGCGCCAGGCGCGTTCGAAACCGACCCGGTCCACGGCGCTGATGCCCAGACCTTCGGGGTCGTTGGTCAAGGCGATGAGCATCAGCGTGGCTGCATCCGCCGACTCGGCTTGACCACGGATGTAACGCTGCAGGTCGGCGGTCAGGGCCGGCGGAGCCGCCTCGGCGCCATCACGCTGCAGCCAGCGCAGATACGCTGGCGCCGCATTGCTGGCGCCGCCAACATAGGCCTGCTCGAACAGCGAGCCGGTGCGTGCATGCGTTGCCGCGTTGAAGACCTGGCAGTCCCGCTGCAGGGACTGGGCGTTCTCGATCATCTTGTCGATGCCGATCCCCAGCCCAAGTTTGGACAGGATCCAGGGCTGCTGGTCGCGCGCCTCGAAGAGCCCCTGGACGTCGCGATCCGAGTTGGCACAGCGGGTCAGCAATTGCGCCGCCTGCAGTGCCTCCGCGGCAGAGCTGCCAGCCAGCGCGCGCTGGACCTTGGCCATGTCTTCGGTGTTGACGCGGTAGTACCGCTTCACAAGGTCGCCACCGCCGCTGCCAGGGCGTTGATGCACCCCCTCAAAGATGTCCCGTGGCAAAGGCTGGGACGCTGACGTGGCCGGGCCCGGCGCCGTGCCGGTTCGCTGCATCTCGGACAACGCGCCAGGCGCAGCTGTGTCCGGCATCGCCATGGCGGGCTCGTTCATGCCCGCCGACCACAACCACCACACCACCATACCGAGGGCTGCAAACGACCCCACAGCCAACACCTTGACTCGCAGCACGCCGGCCTCCCTGCCGTTTTTTGCGCGCAGTCTAGTGGCTTTGCCCATCCAGCCGGAACTGCGCCACCGCACCCGTCAGCAACTGCAGCTGCTGGCGCAGGCTGTCCGCCGCGGCGGCGGATTCTTCGACCAGCGCGGCGTTCTGCTGCGTCATGTGGTCGAGCTGGTTGACGGCACCGTTGATCTGGCCGATGCGTGAGCTCTGGTCGGCGGCACCGGCGGCGACCTCGCCGATCATGTCGCTGACCTTCTGCACGTTGTCGACGATCTCCTGCATCGTCAGGCCGGCATGCTGCACGAGGCGGGCACCGGTCGCGGTGCGCTCGACGCTGGCGGCGATCAGCGCCTTGATCTCGCGCGCCGCATCGGCCGAGCGCTGGGCCAGCAGGCGCACCTCGCTGGCCACGACGGCGAAGCCGCGGCCCTGCTCACCGGCCCGCGCCGCCTCGACAGCCGCATTCAGCGCCAGGATGTTGGTCTGGAAGGCGATGCTGTCGATGAGGCCGAGGATGTCGCCGATGCGGCGCGAGCTGGTGTTGATCTCGTCCATGGTCTTGACGACATCGGCCACCTCCTGGCCGCCGCGGCGTGCTACCTCGGCCGCGCCCTCGGCGAGCTGGCGCGCCTTGCCGGCGGCGTCCGCTCCATGGCGCACGCCGCTGGTCAGGTCCACCATCGAACTCGTCGTTTGCTGCAGGCTGGACGCGGCCTGCTCGGTGCGCTGGCTCAGGTCCTGGTTGCCCGAGGCCACCTCGCTGCTGGCCGTCTCGATGCTCTGTGCCGAAGTCTTCACCTGGCGGACCAGGTCGCGCAGGCTGGCCTGCATCGCGTCCAGCGCGCGCAGCAGGTCGGTGGCTTCGTCGCGGCCGACAACGCGGAT
This sequence comes from Roseateles sp. GW821-FHT02E12, assembly GCF_059421665.1. Classification (NCBI taxonomy): domain Bacteria; kingdom Pseudomonadati; phylum Pseudomonadota; class Betaproteobacteria; order Burkholderiales; family Sphaerotilaceae; genus Roseateles; species Roseateles sp. GW821-FHT02E12. The sequence goes on along the minus strand of NZ_JBWKVK010000001.1, from coordinate 1,347,948 downwards.
GTCGTTGTTCAGGTCACCACCGGCGATGGACTGGGCCACAGTGCCGGCATAGCGCATCGGGCTGGTGATGGTGGAGGAGTTGATCAGCGTCAGCGGCACGACCAGCACCATGACGACGATGAGCACGGCCAGCGAGCGCCAGGCGATGCGGCCCATCTCGGCGCTGAACTCGGCCTCGGTGGCCTTGGCTTGCGCGTCGATCAAGCCGGCAATCGTCTCAACGCGCTTCTCGATCTCGCGCATCGCCGCCTTGGGCCGGTTCAGCATGCGGTCGGCCACCTTGGCAGTGTCGAAGCCGCCCGCCTCGATCTGGTTAAGCACCGGCTGGGCCGCCGTGCGGTAGTCCTGCAGGAACTTCAGCGCCTCGGCCGCCGCGGCCTTGTTGTCCTCCTGCTTGCCCTCCTGCAGGCCCTGCAGGGGCTGGGTGAGGCGCTGGGCAGCGGCGTCCCAGCGCTGGCGGAACTGCTTGACCTGGTCGGGGTCCTCGTAGGCGATGACCATCTGCTTCTCCTCCAGCCGCACGTCGGCCAGCGCCTGGCGGATGGCGGCCAGGTGACGCAGGTCCTGCATCGCATGCGTCGTGACGTCGACATTGAGCGCCATCAGCTGGCGGCCGCCGAGCAGGCCGGTCACGCCCAAGGCGGCAAACATCAGCAGCACCATGACGATGGCGCCCTGCATGCGGGTACGGATCGTGAAGTTGCGCATCCAGGTGGCCAGGTCCATGTCATGTCTCCTAGGTCGACCGCTGGGCGCGATCTTGTTGGTCAGCATGCTAGTGAAGCACCCGCTGATAGCAAGAGACCTTTTGCCGCATCTTGCAGTTACTGAACACTTGACCAATAATCGGCGACATGCCCCGCCCCAGCCAGGATCAGGACCAGGCCTTGCTCGCCGCCGGCGCCGCCCTCTACCCCGAGCTCGGCTGCGCGGGCCTGTCGGTGCGCCGCGTGGCCGAGGCCGCGGGTGTCAATCCGGCCATGGTCCATTACCACTTCGGCAGCAAGGACGCCTTCCTGCGCACGCTGCTGCAGCGGCACTACGAGGAGATGTTCAGCGCGCTGTCGCTGACAAGCGCCGGCGATGGCGACGTGATGGAGCGCCTGGCCGCGGCGCTGCTGGGCGTGGCGCGCTTTGTGCGCGAGCACCGGCCGCTGATCGCGCGCGTCTGGGCCGATGCGCAAGGCGGCCAGGCCGTGGCCCAGGACTTCCTGCGCACGAATGCGCCGCGCCATCTGGGCGTGCTGATGGCGCTGATGCAGGAGGCCGAGGCGCAGGGGCGCCTGGCGCCGCAGCCGCTGCTGACGCGCTTTTCCTTCCTGATGGGTGCCGTCGTCGCGCCCGTCGTGCTTGCCGGCGGCATGTTGTCGGTCAAGGCGGTGCCGCCGCCGCTGCTGGCCGCCGTCGAAGGCGAAGTGATGTCCGACGCCGCCCTGCAGCGCCGCATCGAATGGGCGCTGCTCGGCCTGGCCAGCGGTGTCTGAGGAGTCGCAATGACACAAATCTCCCTGCTGCTGATGCTGGCCCTGCTGGCCGGCTGCGGCGACAAGCCTCCCGAGGGCTGGACGGGTTATGCCGAGGCCGAGCTGGTCTACATCGCGCCGCCGGCGGCCGGGCGGCTGACGTCACTGGCCGTACGCTCAGGTGAAGCGGTCACGGCCGGCCAGGCGCTGTTCGAGCTGGACGCGACGCCCGAGCTCGCGGCCGATGCCGAAGCACAGGCCCGGGCACAGGGCGCCCGCGCGCAGGCGGCGGATGCCGACAAGGGCCGGCGCGCGCCCGAGGTGGCCGTCACGCGGGCCCAGCTGGAGCAGGCCCGCGCGGCCGAGCGGCTGGCCAGCGTTGAGCTCGCACGCCAGCAGCAATTGCTCGCCCAGGGCTTCATCGCCAAGGCTCGCGTGGACGAGGCCGCGACGTCGCTGGCCCAGGCACGCGCCCGCGTCGCCGAACTGGAGGCCGCGCTGACGGTCGCCCAACTGCCTGCCCGCGACGACGAGCGCAGCGCCGCCCGCGCGCTGGCCGAAGCCGCGCAGAGCAGCCGCGCGCAGACGGCCTGGCGCGTGGAGCAGAAGCGCCAGAGCGCGCCCATGCCGGCGCGCGTGCAGGACGTGTTCATGCGCCCCGGCGAATGGGTCGCTGCCGGCCAGCCGGTGCTGGCCCTGCTGCCACCGGCCAACCGCAAGGCGCGCTTCTACGTGCCGCAATCGGCGGTGGGCAGCCTGAAGCTGGATGCGCCGGTGAGCCTGCGCTGCGACGGCTGCGGCGCGGCCATTCCCGCGCGCATCAGCTTCATCGCGGCCGGCCCGGAGTACACGCCGCCCGTCATCTACTCCAACCAGCAGCGCGACAAGCTCGTCTTCCTCGTCGAGGCGCGGCCGGTGAAGGCCGAGGACGCGGAGCGGCTGCATCCGGGGCAACCGCTGGACGTGACGCAATGATCGAGCTGGCGATTGACGTCAAAGGGCTGAGCAAGGCCTACGCCGGCCGCAAGGTCGTCGATGGCGTCGACATGCAGGTCGCCACCGGCCGCATCGTCGGCTTCCTCGGGCCGAACGGCAGCGGCAAGACGACCTCGCTGCGCATGCTCTGCGGCCTGCTGACGCCCGACGCCGGCGAGGGGAAGGTGCTGGGCCTGGACTTCCGCCGCCAGGCCGCCGAGGTCAAGCGGCAGGTCGGCTACATGACGCAGAAGTTCGGCCTCTACGAAGACCTGTCGATCCGCGAGAACCTGGACTTCATCGCGCGCCTGTTCTCCATGCCGAATCGCCGCGAAGCCGTCGACAGTGCGCTGGAGCGGCTGGGCCTGGCCACTCGCCAGAAGCAGCTGGCCGGCGCGCTGTCCGGCGGCTGGAAGCAGCGCCTGGCCCTGGCCGCCTGCCTGCTGCACCAGCCGCGCCTGCTGCTGCTGGACGAACCCACCGCCGGCGTCGACCCCAAGGCGCGGCGCGAGTTCTGGGACCAGATCCACCAACTCGCCGGCGAGGGCATCACGGTGCTCGTCTCCACGCACTACATGGACGAGGCCGAGCGCTGCAGCGAACTGGTCTACATCGCCTACGGCCGCGTGCTGGCGCGCGGCACGGCGGCGTCCATCGTGCAGGCGGCGGGCGCCAGCGACCTGGAAGACGCCTTCGTCAAGCTGGTCGCCCAGGCCACCGACAACTTTGCGGGGGCGAGCTGATGCAAGCCCTGGCCCGCATGTTCGCCATCGCGCTGAAGGAGGTGCAGCAGATGCTGCGCGACAAGCTCACCTTCGCGATGGCGGCAGGCGTGCCCATCATGCAGCTGGTGCTGTTCGGCTACGCGATCAACACCGACCCCAAAGGCCTGCCCACGGCCATCGTGTCGCAGGACACCAGCCCGATGGCGCGCAGCCTCGTCGCTGCGCTGCAGACCAGCGGCTACTTCCGCGTCGTCGAAAGCGGTATCGCCGAGTCGCACGGCGACGCGCTGCTGCAGCGCGGCGACATCCAGTTCCTCGTCATCGTGCCGGATGACTTCGGTGCCCGCGTCGTGCGCGGCGAGAAGCCAGCGCTGCTGATTGCCGCTGACGCGACCGACCCCTCGGCCTCGGGCAATGCCATCGCCGCCCTGAGCCAGCTGGGCCAGACCGCGCTGAACCGCGACCTGCGGGGCGCGCTGGCCTCGCGGGCACCGCAGCCGCCGCCGTTCGAGGTGCGCATCCAGCGCCGCTACAACCCCGAGGGCCTGACCCGCTACAACATCGTGCCCGGCCTGGTGGGCACCATCCTGACGATGACCATGGTGATGCTGACCGCGCTGGCAATGACGCGCGAGCGCGAGCGCGGCACGATGGAGAACCTGCTGGCCACACCGGTGCGGCCCATCGAGGTCATGGTCGGCAAGATCCTGCCCTACGTCGTGCTGGGCTATGTGCAGCTGGGCGTCATCCTGGGCGCGGCCTTTGCGCTGTTCAGCGTGCCCATGGTGGGCAGCGTCACGCTGCTGCTGGCCATGATCGGCGTCTTCATGCTCGCCAACCTGGGCGTGGGCTTCACGTTCTCCACGCTCGCCAGGAACCAGTTGCAGGCCCTGCAGCTGACCTTCTTCTTTTTCCTGCCGTCCATGCTGCTGTCGGGCTTCATGTTCCCGTTTCGCGGCATGCCGGGCTGGGCGCAGGTGCTGGGGGAGGCGCTGCCGCTGACGCACTTCCTGCGCATCGTGCGCGGCGTCATGCTCAAGGGCTCGGGCGCGGCAGAGCTGCTGCCCGAGCTGTGGCCGATGCTGGCCTTCCTGGCTGTCGCCGGTGGCGTGGCGTTGATGCGTTATCGCCAGACCTTGGACTAGGGCACGCCGCAGAGGCAGTGCACGGCAGCGGCGCGATCCCACTTGCCGCGCGCAGCCACCTTGGACAAGTCCTTCAGCGCCGCCAGCTCCTCCACGACGGGCGCCGGCAGCGCGTCCAGGCCCAGCGACTGCCCCACGGCCTGGGCCAGCGACGGCGCCATCACATCGGTCAGCGACGCGATCAGCCGCTCGCTGCGGCTCAGGTCACGCTCCACATAGGCCAGGCGCGGCCTCTCGCCGGCCTTCACCTCCAGCTTGGCCAGTTGCACGGCCGTCTGCACGGCGTCGTCGAAGCTGCCCAACCGGTCCACCAGACCGCGCGCCTTGGCCTGCGAACCCGTCCAGATGCGGCCCTGGGCGACCGCGTCGATCTTCTCGGGCGTGCTCTTGCGCGCCTGGGCTGCAAGGGTGGTGAAGCGGGCGTAGATGTTCTCGACACCGGCCTGCACGGCTGCCTGCAGCCGCGGGTCCAGCGGGCGGCGCAGGTCGTAGCCGCCGGCCAGCCAGGTCGTCGTCACGCCGCCGGTGTGCAGCGACAGCTTGTCCATCAACCCCTCGGCCGTGGGCAGGATGCCGAACACGCCGATGCTGCCGGTGATGGTGCCGGCGTCGGCGATGACGGCGTCGCTGGCCATCGAGATCCAGTAGCCACCCGAGGCCGCCACGTCGCCCATCGAGACCACAACGGGCTTGCCGGCCTGGCGCGTCAGCTCCAGCTCGCGGCGCACGATCTCGGACGCGAAGGCACTGCCGCCGGGCGAGTTCACGCGCAGCACGACGGCCTTGATGGCCTCATCCTCGCGGGCCTTGCGGATCAGGCGGGCGGTGGAGTCTCCGCCGATGCGGCCTGGGCCGGCATCGCCGTCGACAATCTCGCCCTCGGCCACGACGATGCCGATGCCCGGCTGCAGCTTGTTCGGTGCGCTGCCCTCCTTCACATAGGCCATGTACTGGGCCAGCGACACCTGGCGGAAGCTCTTGCTCTCCTCGTCCTTGGCGCCCTTGGAGATCAGCAGCTCGCGCATCTGGTCGCGCGTCTTCAGGCCATCGACGAGCTTGGCCTGCAGGGCCATCTGGGCGGCATCGCCCTTCACCGCGGCCAGCAGCTGCGGGATCTGGTCGATGCTGCGGCCGATGCTGCCGGCCTCCAGCTTGCGCGCCGTCTCGATGGCGCCGGTGAAGCCGCCCCACAGCTCGCCGTAGACCAGGCCCTCGGCCTCCAGCGTCGCGGGGCTGGGGCCGTTGGCGATGTAGGGCTCGGCAAAGCTCTTGTAGGTGCCGACCTTCATGACGTGCGCCGTCACGCCAATGCGGTCCAGCGCGTCCTTGTAGTAGGTGCGCCAGCGGCCGAAGCCCTCCAGCATGACCATGCCCATCGGGTGCAGGTAGACCTCGCCGGCCTGCGCCGCGAGGAAGTAGCCGCGTTGGCTGTAACTGTCGGCATAGGTGACGACGGGCTTGCCGCTTTTCTTGAAGCGCTGCAGCGCGCTGGCAACTTCATGCAGGCCGGCAAGACCCGCCCCCTGCAGCTCTTCCACGTCCAGCAGCACGGCGCCGATCTTGTCGTCCTTGGCGGCCTGCTCCAGCGCGGCCAGCACGTCGCGCAGCCGCGTCTGGCGCGGGCTGCCGCGGCCCTGGGCCTGCGCCATCAGCTGATCGCGCGGGCTGCCGGAGAACTGCTCGACGAGGTTGCCCTCGAGCTTGAGCACGAGGGTGGTCTTGTCTGCCAGGGGCTTGGGGCCGCGCGTCAGGATGGCCGTGACGAAGATGACGATGAGCAGCAGCACAAAGAGATTCATCAGCGCCCGGCGCGTGCCGTCGAGCAGCCACCAGGCTTTGGAAAAGAACCAGCCGATTGCGGAGAACACGGACTTCATCGACAGCTACCTTGAGGGTTGATGCGCGGCGATTGTGAGGGCCGGCGGCCTTAAGCTCCGTCAGTCATGGTTGAGAGGACCCCTCATGCTTGCTTGGCCCAGCTGGACGCGACGCATCAACGAGCACTTCCCGCTGCGCTATCTGACCTGGATGTTGTGTGGCCTGCTGGCGCTGTTCTTCGCCATCAGTTGGATGGGCGGGCTCAACGATGGCGTGCTGGTGCTCGCCTTCCTCGCGCTGGCATTGCTGGGCCTGCGCGACGTGCGCCAGCAGCGCCACTCCATCCTGCGCAACTACCCGGTCATCGGCCATCTGCGCTTCCTGCTGGAGTTCATCCGCCCGGAGATCCGCCAGTACTTCCTCGAAGGTGACAACGACGCCGCGCCCTTCTCGCGCGCCCAGCGCTCCATCGTCTACCAGCGTGCCAAGGGCGAGCCCGACCAGCGCCCCTTCGGCACCCAGCTGGACGTTGGCGCCCGCGGCTATGAGTGGATCAACCACTCGCTGGCCCCGACGCATCTCACCAGCCACGACTTCCGCATCACCATCGGCGCCGACCGGGCCCAGCCCTACTCCGCCAGCGTCTTCAACATCTCGGCCATGAGCTTCGGCGCCCTGAGCGCCAACGCCATCCTGGCGCTGAACAAGGGCGCCAAGATCGGCGGCTTCGCCCACGACACCGGGGAAGGCTCGATCAGCGCCCACCACCGCGTGCATGGCGGCGACCTGATCTGGGAGATCGGCTCGGGTTATTTCGGCTGCCGCAACGACGACGGCAGCTTCAGCCCGGAGCGCTTCGAGGCCGCTGCCCGCGACCCCCAGGTCAAGATGATCGAACTCAAGCTCAGCCAGGGCGCCAAGCCCGGCCATGGCGGGGTGCTGCCCGGCCCCAAGGTGACGGAAGAGATCGCCGCCGCGCGCGGTGTGCCGGCAGGCCAGGCCTGCATCTCGCCGGCCCGCCACAGCGCCTTCTCGACACCCGTCGAGATGATGCAGTTCATCGAGAAGCTGCGCACGCTGTCGGGCGGCAAGCCCACCGGCTTCAAGCTCTGCATCGGCCACCCGTGGGAGTGGTTCGCCGTTTGCAAGGCCATGCTGGAGACCGGCATCACGCCCGACTTCATCGTCGTCGACGGCGCCGAGGGCGGCACGGGCGCGGCACCGCTGGAGTTCACCAACCATGTCGGCGCACCGGTGCAGGAAGGCCTGCTGCTGGTGCATAACGCGCTGATCGGCCTGAACCTGCGCCACAAGATCAAGATCGGCTGCGCCGGCAAGGTCACGACGGCCTTCGACATCGTGCGCCTGATGGCCCTGGGCGCCGACTGGTGCAACGCGGGGCGCGGCTTCATGTTCGCGCTCGGCTGCATCCAGGCCCAGGCCTGCCACACCGGCCACTGCCCGACCGGCGTGACGACGCAGGACCCGCATCGCCAGCGCGCCATCGTCGTGCCCGACAAAGCCCAGCGCGTCGCCAACTTCCACCAGAACACGCTGAAGGCGCTGAAGGAACTCGTCGAGGCCGCCGGCCTGTGCCACCCGCAGGAGATCACCGCCCAGCACATCGTGCACCGGCTGGACAAGCACGAGGTGCGGTTGCTGGCCAATCTGCTGCCCTTCGTCGAGCCTGGCGCCGTGCTGCGCGGTGAGTTGCCGCACAACACCTTCAGGATCTACTGGCCGCTGGCCAGCGCCCACAGCTTTGCGCCCCAGGGCGCGATCGAACGCACACACTGAGCGACCGCTCCGGGCAACCGCCTGGACGCGGGGGAGGACGGCTACAAGTTAGGGGGATGGCGCCCGAAACGCGCACAATGGGGAGCGTTGTCTTCCTCTGCCATGCCCACCGTCTACCTCCTTCGTCTCAGCGAGACCACGCTGCAGCGCACCCGCTCCCTGCTGCTGCAGGCCGAAGGCGTGGAACTGGCTGGCAGCCACGGCCACCTGACCGACGCGCTGCCGGAGATCGCGGCGCTGGCGCCCGACATCGTCGCCAGTGACCTGCGCCTGGTGGACAGCCATGCGATGCGCGTGGCACACGAACTCGGCCGGCTGGCCGTGCGCCCCCAATTGCTGCTCCTGACGCCAACGGCCGACGATCTGCAGTTGTTTGCGGCGCTGAGCGCCGGTGCCAATGCCTATCACGTGGACGACGGCAGCGGCAACGGCTTGGTGGAGGCGTTGACCCGCCTGCACGACCGCCGCGCCAGCCTCAGCCCGCAACTGGCCCGCCAGGCCCTGGCGGCCTTCGGCATCGAGCGCAGCCCCATCGTCACGGCCCGCCAGACTTCGGCGCCTCTGGACGCCAGCCCCGCCGGCCGCCAGATCGAACAGGCCAGCCGCCATCTGCTGACGTTGCTGGCCCAGGGCCTCTTGCTGACCGAGATCGCGACGCTGTGGAAGCTGGAAGTCGCCGAGATCGAACGCCGCGTCTGGCGCTTGGTGCGCCTGCTGCACGTCAGATCAAGGGAGCTCCTGATCGCCTGATCAGGCCACCGGCACGGTGTCCGCGAAGCTCGGGCGCTGGGACAGCTTGTCCATGTGGCGCGCCAGGTTGGGGTAGGTCTCGCGCCAGTTGATCTCCGGGAAGCGGAACTCCAGCCAGCCGAGAGCGCAGCCCAGCGAGATGTCGGCCAGCGAGAAGTGCGTGCCCGAGCACCAGGGCTTCTCGCCCAGGCCCTGGCTCATCGCGGCCAGCGCAGCGTTCACCTTGGTCAGCTGACGGTCTATCCATGCGGGACTGCGCTGCTCCGGTGGGCGGTGAGCCCAGGTGCGCTCCATGCGCACGAGGATGCCTGCGTCCATGATGCCGTCGGCCAACGCCTCCCAGGTGCGCACCTCGCAACGCTCGCGGCCGCGCTCGGGGATGAGCTTGCCGACGGGCGACAGCGTGTCGACGTATTCGACGATGACACGCGAGTCGAAGACGGCGCCGGTGATCGAGTCCTGGCCCTCCATGACGAGGCAGGGCACCTTGCCCAGCGGGTTCATCTTCAGGATGGCGTCGCTGCCCCAGACGTCCTCAAGCACCAGCTGGTAGTCGAGCTTCTTCTCGGCCATCACGATGCGCACCTTGCGCACATAAGGGCTGGTGAGAGATCCGATCAACTTCATCGCGGTCATAGGCAAACACTGGGGTCACAAGTCGAAACGATTCTAGCCAGCGCCCTAGGGCGCCCTGCCCGTGAAAAAGGCCTGTCGGCTCCCGTACACAGCCACCTCACGCGGGGGTTGCCAGCCGGGCGCGCCGCCCCCAAAGTGCTGCCCGGCCCGCTGCGCAAGACGGTGGCCGTCATCCAGGGAGATCCCATGCTCGATACCGACGCCGCCCCCGCCGCGGCTCCCGCGCCGTTGCCGCCCGCACCGCGTGTCCTTGAAATCCGCTTCACGGGTTCGGGCAGCGAGTACTTCCGCATCTGGGCGGTCAACCTGCTGCTCATCCTCGTCACGCTGGGCCTGTACCTGCCCTTCGCCAAGGCGCGGCGCATCCGTTACTTCTATGCCAACACGCTGGTCGATGGGCAGGCGCTGAGCTTCCACGGCGACGCATGGAAGATGTTCCGCGGCTTCTTGCTGCTGGTCGTGCTGATGGGCATCTACAGCGGCGCCGGGCATTTGTCGCCGACGGCGGCCTTCTTCGCCTTCTTGATCCTGTGCGCCGTCTGGCCCGCGCTGTGGCGGGCCTCGCTGCAGTTCCGCCTGGGCAACACCAGCTGGCGCGGCCTGCGCATGCGCTTCGAGGGCTCGCTGGCGGGCGCCTACCTGGCCTGCGCGCCGACCTATCTGCCCACCATCGCGCTGGTCGCGAGCGGCACGCTGCTTGCGCCAGACAGCCCGACGCCCATCGGCAAGTTCACGGGCGCCATGTGGCTGAACCTGCTGGGCGTGCTCGGCATCCTGCTGTTGACGCCCTGGTCGCTGACGCTGTTCAAGCGCTACCAACACAACGGCTACCGCATCGCCGGCCAGCACAGCCGCGTGCGGCTGTCGGTGGCCAGGATCTATCTGCTGGCGCTCGAAATGATTGGCGTTGCCGCGGTGCCGATGATCCTGGCCGGCGGCGTCGTCGCGGTGTTCGTCGGCATCAGCCGCAGCCTGGGCGCTGGCCCGGACCGAGCCATGCTGGGCATGGTGATGATCGCCATCGGCGCGACGCTGGGCTATCTGCTGATGTTCGCCGTCGTCATGCCTTACGGCGCCGCACGCATGCAGAACCTGGCCTGGAACGGCACGCGCAGCGAGGCGCTGGCCTTTCGCAGCACCCTGCGCTTCTTCCCGCTTTTCGGCCTGACGCTGAAGAACTGGCTGCTGACCGCTTTGACGCTGGGCCTGTACCGGCCCTTCGCGGCGGTCGCCACGGCCCGGCTGCGCCTGGAGGCCGTCAGCATCGGCTGCGACGAAGACCCGGCCGACTGGGTGGCCACGAGCCAGGCCGGCCATGCCGACGCCACGGGCGAGATCGCCGGCGACTTCTTCGGCATCGACATGGGGCTGTGAGCATGCAGGACGCGCTGGAACCCGGCTTCGCCGCCCTCCCCGTGGCGCCGCCGAAGCGCACGCTGGAGATCCGTTTCACCGGCTCCGGCAGCGAATACTTCCGCATCTGGGCCGTCAACATGCTGCTGACGCTGGTGACGCTCGGTTTCTACCTGCCCTTCGCCAAGGCGCGGCGCATCCGCTACTTCTACGCCAACACGCTGGTCGACGGCCAGGCGCTGAGCTTCCATGGCGACCCGTGGAAGATGTTCCGCGGCTTCGTGCTGCTGGTCGTGCTGCTGGCGCTGTACGGCGGCCTGGGCTGGGCCTCACCCGCGCTCGGCGCGCTGGCCTTCGCGGCCCTGCTGCTGTTGTGGCCGCCGCTGTGGCGCGCGGGCATGCGCTTCAGGTTGACCCACACGAGCTGGCGCGGCCTGCGCTTCGGCTTTGCCGGCAGCGTTGCGGGCGCCTACAAGGTCTTCCTGCCCATCGGCGTACCGCTGCTGCTGCTCGTCACCCTGCCGGAAGACGCGGGCACGGCCTGGCGTGCCCTGGCGGGCATCGGCGCTCTGGCAATAAACCTGATGGTGCCGTGGACGCTGGGCCTTGCGAAGCGCTACCAGCACAACCACTACCGCTATGCCCATGAGCAGACACGCACCTGGCTGGAACCCTCGCAGGTCTACGGGCTGAGTTTCCGGGCCGGCGCCCTCGGTGCCGTGGCGATCATCGTCGCCGGCATCGTGGCGGCCATCGTGCTGCCGTCCACGCATGGAGCCGGCAGCTGGCTGCCGATGGCCGGCGTGGCCCTGGTCTATGGCGCGGCCTATGTCTGGGTCAGCTCGGCCTTCACGGCCGGACTGCAGAACATGGTCTGGTCACGCACCGTGAGCGACAGCATCCGTTTCACGAGCGAACTGGGCACGATGGACCTGGCCACGCTGACGCTGAAGAACTGGCTGCTGGTGGCGATCACGCTCGGCCTCTACCGCCCGTTTGCCGCTGTCGCCACCGCGCAGCTGCGGCTGGAAGCCGTGACGGTGGAGACGACGGCCGACGTCGATGGCTGGGCTGGCGACGAGGCGGCGCTCAGCGCCAACGCCGCGGGCGACTTCGCCGGCGACTTCTTCGGCATCGACCTGGGCCTGTGATGGACGACCGCCCCCGCCTCACCGCCGACTGGTTCGATGGCCGCAGCGCCCGCGCGCGGCCGGTGGATGTGTGGCTGGATGGCCAGGCACTGCACTTCGGCGACCAGACCGTGCCGCTGTCTGGCGCCACCTGGCCCGAGCGCCAGCGCCACGGCCAGCGTCAGATCCTGCTGCCCGGTGGCGGCCTGCTGAGCTTTGCCGATGCGCTGGCCTTCGACGCCTGGGCGCGCGCCTCGGGTCGTGGCGACAGCGCCGTGGTGCGCTGGCAGCAGAGCTGGCGGCTGGCCGTGCTGTCGCTGGTGCTGCTGGTGGCCGTGCTGCTGGCCGGCTGGCGCTGGGGCCTGCCGTGGGCGGTGGACACCGCAGTCGATGCCCTGCCGCTGTCTGCCGAACGCTCGCTGGGCGAGCATCTGATGAACAGCCTGGACGGCGAGTGGCTCAAGCCCAGCAAGCTCAGCTCAGCGCAGCGGCGGGCCTGGCAGAGCCGCTGGGCCAAGGCCATGGTCCAGGCTCAGGCGGGCGGCGGGCCGGCCGTGCCCGAGCGCTTCGAGATTCACTTCCGCGATGGTGGCAAGGCGCTGGGGCCTAACGCGTTTGCACTGCCGGGCGGCGACATCGTCATCACCGATGCGCTGCTGGAGCTGCTGGACGACGAGCCCGATGCCGTCATGACGGTGCTGGCCCACGAACTGGGCCACGTGCAGCACCGCCACGGCCTGCGGTTGATGCTGCGTGCGGGCGCGGTCAGCGTGGTGGCCTCGGTCATCGTCGGCGACTTCTCGGCACTGCTGGCTGCCGCGCCGGCCGTGCTGGCGAGCAACGCCTACTCACGCGACAACGAGCGCGAAGCGGACCTCTATGGCCGCACGCTGGCCCGCGCGGGCGGCGTGGACACCTCGCGCATGGGGGTGTTTTTCGAACGCGTGGCCAAGAAGCACGGGACCGTGGGCAACAACCCCGTGGCCATCGCGATCTCGACCCATCCGGCCGACGAAGAGCGCGTGAAGTTCTTCAGCGAGCGCTGAAAACTAGAATCGCGGGTTTTCCACGATTCGCCGGCCCGCCATGACCACCACCGACTTCAACCCGATCAGCGCCCTGTCGCCGCTGGATGGCCGCTACGCCGCCAAGGTGAGCGCGCTGCGCCCGCTGCTGTCCGAGTACGGGCTGATGCACCGCCGCGTGCAGGTCGAGGTGGAGTGGTTCATCGCGCTGTCCGACGCCGGCTTCAAGGAGTTCAAGCCGCTGTCGAGTGCCGCGCGCTCGCGCCTGCGCCGCCTCGTGAAGAAGTTCAGCGAGGCCGATGCCGAGGAGATCAAGGCCATCGAGCGCACGACGAATCACGACGTGAAGGCGGTCGAGTACTGGATCAAGCGCAGCTTCGAGGGCCAGCCGGAGTTGCTGGCCGCGTCCGAGTTCGTGCACTTCGCCTGCACCAGCGAGGACATCAACAACACCAGCCACGCGCTGATGTTGAAGGCGGCGCGCGACGAAGTCATGCTGCCGGCGCTGGACGGCATCGTCGCCACGCTGCGCAAGATGGCTCACCAGTTCGCCGCTGTGCCGATGCTGTCGCGCACGCACGGCCAGACGGCCAGCCCGACGACGGTGGGCAAGGAGATCGCCAACGTCGTGGCCCGCCTTTTGACGGCGCGTGCGCGCATCGCGGCGGTGAAGCCGCTGGCCAAGATGAACGGCGCGGTCGGCAACTTCAACGCCCACCTGTCGGCCTGGCCCAAGCACGACTGGGAAGCCTTCAGCAAGACCGTCATCGAGAAGCAGCTCAAGCTGAGCTTCAACCCCTACACGATCCAGATCGAGCCGCACGACTACATGGCCGAGCTGTTCGACGCGTTTACGCGCGCCAACACCATCCTGATCGACTGGTCGCGCGACGTCTGGGGCTACATCTCGTTGGGCTACTTCAAGCAGCGCACCAAGGCCGGCGAGATCGGCAGCTCGACGATGCCGCACAAGGTCAACCCCATCGACTTCGAGAACGCGGAAGGCAACTTCGGCCTGGCCAGCGCGGTGCTGACGCACCTGAGCCAGAAGCTGCCCGTGAGCCGCTGGCAGCGCGACCTGACCGACTCCACCGTGCTGCGCAACATGGGCGTGGGCCTGGGCTATGCGCTGCTGGGCTACGACTCGCTGGCCAAGGGCCTGGGCAAGCTGGAAGTGAACGAAGCCGCGCTGGCCGACGACCTCGACGCCGCCTGGGAAGTGCTGGCCGAACCCATCCAGACCGTCATGCGCCGCTTCGGCCTGCCCAACCCCTATGAGCAGCTCAAGGAGCTGACCCGCGGCAAGGCCATCACGCAGGAATCCATCCGCGCCTTCATCGAGGGGCTGGACCTGCCCAAGGCGGAGAAAGCCCGGCTGCTGAAGATGACGCCGGGCAGCTATACGGGTCTGGCCCAGGACCTCGCCAAGCGAATCTAAGGTTTTGCGGGGCAGACCGATCGAGCACAGCGAGTAGCTCTGTCCCCAACTGGCTAGAGAGCCAACCGGAACACTCTCGAGGGCTCGTTGTAGCCCTCGAGTTGTTCCTGGCCCTGCTCGACAAACCCCAGCTTGCCCAGCAGCGCCACGCTGGGTGGGTTGTCAACGGCCGTGATGGCCATCAGCGTCGGCCAGTTGAAGCGCTCGCGCGCATGGGCCACGCAGGCCCGTGCCGCCTCCAGCGCATAGCCGCGGCCCTCGTGCTCGGCCAGCAGCGCATAGCCCAGGTCGGGCTCCGGCAGGGCCGGGCGCTTGAAGAGCCCGCACATGCCGACGAGCACGCCATCCGCGCGGCGCTCGACGGCCCAGAAACCGTGGCCGAGCTCGCGATAGGCCTTGAAGAGCCGCCCATCGGCCCAGGCCAGCGCGTCGTCGGTCGTGCGCACGCCGGGGTCGTTGATGTTGCGCAGCCACCCAGGCTCGTTGACCAGGCGCAGCAAGAAGGGCGCGTCGAGCGGTGTGAATTCACGCAGCGACAGGCGTTCGGTATCCAGGATATGCATGAGACAAGACAATAACCGGTCATGCTCCAATTCCTGCCCGCTTAACCGACCCCGGCCGCCGCATAGCCCGTTCATGAATCTCGCGCCCGACTCCAGCGACAACTCCGCGCTCGGCCAGGCCCTGCGCGAGCTGGACGTCATCCTGGCCAACGCGGGCGTCGGCGTGGTCTTCGTGAAAGCGCGCACGCTGGTGCGCTGCAACCAGCGCTACGCCGAGATCTACGGCTTCGACAGCCCCGAGGCCACCGTCGGCCACAGCAGCCTGGAGCTCTACGAATCCGAGCAGGACGCCCGCGGCCTGGGCGCACGCGCCTACCCGGTGCTGGCGGCCGGCGAGACCTTCCGCGACGAACAGCTGATGCGGCGCCAGAACGGCGAGCTGTTCTGGGCCCACCTGACCGGCCGGCTCATCAACCCCGCCGACCCGGCCGACGGTTCGATCTGGATCGTCGACGACATCAGCGAACGCAAGCTGGCCGACGCCACCCTGGCCGACCTGCACGCCGAGCAGCAGCTCATCTTCGACCACGCCATGGTCGGCATCGTCTTCCTGCGCGGCCGCCGCGTGACGCGCTGCAACCGCGCCTTCGAGCAGCTCTTCGGCTACGGGCCGGGCGAACTCGACGGCCAGCTGTCGCGCGCCTGGTACCTCAGCGACGAAGACTGGCAGGCGGCTGCCGACCTCTGCTACGCGCCACTGTCGCGCGGCGACTCCTTCCACGCCGAGATGCTGCTCGGCCGCAAGGACGGCACCTCCATCTACTGCGAGGTGCGCAGCAAGGCCATCGACCGCAGTGACCTGTCACGCGGCTCGATCTGGATCACGCAGGACATCACCGCCCGCAAGCAGGCCGAACTGGAGCTGGTGCAGGCCAAGGCCCAGCTCGAAGCCCTGGTGGAGCAGCGCACCCAGCAGCTCAGCCAGACCGTCGCGGCCCTGGAGCTCAAGGTGGCCGAGCAGCAGGCGGCGGAAGCGCGCGCCGAGCGCCTGGCGCTGTTCGACGGCCTGACCGGCCTGCCCAACCGCCATCTGCTCGCCGACCGCGCCAGCCAGGCCATCGACATTGCCCGCCGCAGCGACGAGCCGCTGGCCGTGCTCTTCCTCGACCTGGACCACTTCAAGAACGTCAACGACTCCCTGGGCCACAGCGTCGGCGACAGCCTGCTAACCCAGCTCGCCTCGCGGCTGCGCGGCGCCGTGCGCGAGCAGGACACGGTGGCCCGCACCGGCGGCGACGAATTCGTCCTCGTGCTGCCGCTGACCGACATCGCGGGCGCCGCCCACCTGGCCACCAAGCTGATGGCCCTGGCCAGCGCCCCCTTCCACGTCGACCAGCAGGAGCTGACCGTCACACCGTCCATGGGCATCGCGATGTTCCCGACCGACGGCGACGACTTCGAGACGCTGTGCAAATGCGCCGACGCGGCCATGTACCGCGCCAAGAAGGACGGCCGCAACGCCTACCGTTTCTTCACGAGCGAGATGCAGGCCCAGTCGGCCCGCGCGCTGCAGCTGGAGAACGCGCTGCGCCGCGCGCTGGAGCGGCAGCAACTCAGCCTGCACTACCAGCCCCAGTTCGCACTGGACCCCGCTGGCGAAAGCCACATCATCGGCGCCGAGGCCCTGCTGCGCTGGCAGCACCCCGAGCTCGGCTGGGTGTCGCCAGCGGAATTCATCCCCATCGCCGAGACGTCCGGGCTGATCCTGCCCATCGGCGAGTGGGTGCTGCGCGAGGCCCTGAGCCAGCTGGGCCGCTGGGACGCCGCCGGCCTGCCCGAGCTGACCATGGCCGTCAATCTGTCGGCCGTGCAATTCCGCCACGATGACCTGCCCGAGCTGGTCGGCCGCGTGCTGGACGAAGTGGGCATGCCGGCCGAACGCCTGGAGCTGGAGCTGACCGAAGGCGCCGCGATGGACAACCCGAGCGTCGCCATCACCGTCATGAACGAACTGCATGCCCGTGGCGTGCGCCTGTCCATCGACGACTTCGGTACCGGCTACTCGTCACTGAGCTACCTGAAGAAGTTCCGCGTCAGCAAGCTCAAGATCGACCAGTCCTTCGTGCGCGACCTGACCGACGACGCCGAAGACCGCGCCATCGTCGACGCCGTCATCCGCATGGCCAGCGCGCTGGGCCTGGAAACACTGGCCGAGGGCGTCGAGACCGAAGGCCAGCTCGCCTTCCTGCGCCGCCAGGGTTGCCAGGCCGTGCAGGGCTATCTGTTCAGCCGGCCGCTGCCCGCTGAGGCCTTTGCAGAATTCGTGCACGCTCAGACCTCGACCACCGACGCTCCCATCTCCGTCTACGCCATCTGATGACAAGTTTCGTTGCCCAGCTCCAAGCCCTGACTCCTCAATCACGCCTGTGCGTCGGCCTCGATCCCGAGCCGGGCAAGCTGCCGGGCACCTGGGCGGGCGACGCGTCCAAGTTCTTCGACTTCTGCGCGGCCATCGTGGACGCGACCAAGGATCTCGTCTGCGCCTTCAAGCCGCAGATCGCCTACTTCGCCGCGCACGGCGCCGAAGCCCAGCTCGAGCGCCTCATCTCACACATCCACGAAGTCGCCCCCGGCGTGCCCGTCATCCTCGACGCCAAGCGCGGCGACATCGGTTCCACGGCCGAGCAGTACGCCCGCGAGGCCTTCGTGCGCTACCAGGCCGACGCGGTCACGTTGTCGCCCTTCATGGGCTTCGATTCTGTCGAGCCTTACCTCGCCTACGAAGGCAAGGGCGCCATCCTGCTGTGCCGCACGTCCAACAAGGGCGGTGACGACTGGCAGATGCAGCGCCTGGCCGACGTGCCCGGCCAGCCGCGCCTGTTCGAGCACCTGGCCCACCTGGCCGAGACGCAGTGGAACCGCAACGGCCAACTGGGCCTCGTCGTCGGCGCCACCTACCCGGCGGAGATCGCCCGTGTGCGCGAACTCGCCCCCACGCTGCCCCTGCTGGTGCCCGGTGTCGGCGCCCAGGGTGGCGATGCGGCCGCCGTCGTGCAGGCCGCGGGCCGCAGCGTGCCGCTGGCCGTGAACTCCTCGCGCGCCATCCTCTACGCCAGCCAGGGCCCGGACTTCGCCGAGCGTGCCCGCGCCGTGGCAGAAGCCACCCGCAGAAGCCTCATCTGAACATGGGCCGCGCCGACGACGAACTCAGCAGCCTCGTCGGTCACGCGGCGCCGCCCGAGCAGCAGCGCATGCGCCTGGCCACCAGCATGCGATGGCATGCGGCGCGCGTCTTCCTGCTGGCCTGCGGGCCCATCTTCCTGCCGGTGGCGGGCCTGCTCTGGTACACCCGCCAGCCCGGGGAATGGCTGGAGGGCTGGCTGCCGCCGCTGCTGTCGGCGCTGATCTCCCTGATCGCCTTCGTGCGGCTGCTGGTGCTGACGCGCAGCCCGCGCCGCGAGTCCCGGCCAGCCGTCGCGCTGCTCATGATGGCGCTGGTCATCGCGCTGCCGGTGACCGTCGCGGTGTCGCGCGACCTCGGCCTGTGGGCGCTGAGCCTGGCGCTGGCCGGCCTGATCGTCACCTTCGCCACCGGCATGCTGGGCCTGCGCGCAGGCCTGCTGCTCACGGTGCTCGCCGGCGGCGCGCTGGGCGGGCTGGCCGGTGCCGAGGCGATGGGCTGGGCCACCCACCCCATGGCCATGAACAGCCTGCTGCTGCGCACCGTCGTGCAGTTCAGCCTGCTCGGCTCGGGCCTGATCGCTGGTGTGGGCCTGCTGCGCATGGTGCAGCGCTCCCTGGCCGAGGCGGAGGAGCGCACGACGCGCTTTCGCGGGCTGCTCGGCATGGCCGTGGACTGGTACTGGGAGATGGACCGCGAGTTCCGCTTCACGCACGTTGCCGAGGAACGCCCCGGCAGCTCTGGCCTGGACCTGAACTGCCGCATCGGCAAGGCGCCGTGGGAGATCGACGGCATGGGCCTGAGCGACGACGAGCTCGACGCCCACCGCGCCGACCTCGAATCGCGCCGCCCCTTTCACGGCATGGTGGCCCGGCGCGTCGGCACCGACGGCAGCTCCCGCTGGGTCTCCATCAGCGGCGAGCCGCGCTTTGACGCGCAAGGCAATTTCCGTGGCTACTGGGGCGTGGGCCGCGATGTGACGGGCGAGGTGGCGGCCGAGCAGACCGCGCAGGCCACCGAGACGCGCTACCGCGAGTTGTTTCGCCGCTCGCCCAGCCCGCTGGTGCTGCACCGCTGGGGCCGTGTCGTCGATGCCAACCCGGCCGCCATGGCCATGTTCGGCTACGCACAGCGCTCCAGCATGATCGGCCAGGATCTCTTCAGCCACTACGAGCCCGGCGACGACGAGGCGGCCCGCCAGCATGCGGCACGGCTCGAAGGCCTCGCCCCTGGCGCCATGCAGCCCATGGCCGAGTACCGGCTGCGCACACTGTCGCGCCGGCGCCGCCTCGTGCAGGCCACCAGCGTGCGCGTGGAAACGGCGAGCGGCCCGGCCACGCTGACCTTCTTCACCGACCAGACCGAGCAGAGCCGTGCCCAGGACGCACTGCGCCGCTCGGAAGGCCTGCTGTCCCATCTGGTGGCCACCAGCCCGGACCTCATCACGCTGACCGAGGCCGAGACCGGCCGCTACGCGATGGTCAACAAAGCCTTCGAGGCCTTGACCGGCTGGAGCAGCGTCGAGGTGCTGGGCCGCACCTCCGAGGAGATCGGCATCTGGCACAACCCGGCCGACCGCACGGCCGTGCGCGAGTCCATCAAGCGCGACGGCATCGCCAGCAACGTGCCCATCAGCTTCCGCCGCAAGGACGGCAGCGCCGTCTCGATGCTGGTGTCGGTGGCGCCCTTCGAGATGGACGGGCAGAACTACCTCGTGCTGTATGCGCGCGACGTGAGCGACAGCGAGCGCACCCGCCTCGTGCACGGCGCCATCCTGGAGAACGCGTCCATCGGCATCGCACTGACACGCGACCAGCAGTTCGTGCTGGCCAACCCGCGGGTCGAGGCCATGTTCGGCTGGGAGCGCGGCTCGCTGCTCGGCCAGCACGGCAGCGTCGTCTGGCCCAGCGTCGAAGGCTGGCAGGCCGTCGGCCGCGACCTCGGGGCGGCGCTCGCCGCCGGCCAGCAGGTCGAGGCCGAACGCACCATGCGCCGCCGCGACGGCTCCACCTTCCTGGCCCGGCTGCTGGCCCAGGCCGTCGATCCCGCCCACCCCAGCCGCGGCGGCACGATCTGGATCATCGAAGACGTGACCGAGCGCCGCCGCGTGGAGGACCAGCTCGCCCAGGCCAAGGACGAGGCGCAGGCCGCCAGCCGCGCCAAGAGCGCCTTCCTGGCCAACACCAGCCACGAGATCCGCACGCCGCTCAACGGCCTGCTCGGCCTGGGCCGCCTGGCCCAGCAACCCGACATCTCCGACACCCAGCGGCGCGACTACCTGAACCAGATGATGGACAGCGCCGAGAGCCTGTCGGGCCTGATCTCGGACATCCTCGACCTCTCCAAGATCGAGGCCGGCCGCCTCACGCTGGAGACCCAGCCCTTCTCGCTGCGCGAGCTGCTCGCGTCCATCCGCCTGGCCTACCTCACGCTGGCCCAGGCGCGCGGCCTGACCTTTGCCGTCGAGATCGACCCGGCCCTGCCGGCCTGGGTCTTCGGCGACCCGCTGCGCACGCGCCAGATCCTGTCCAACTACCTGACCAATGCGCTGAAGTTCACCGAGACCGGCGGCGTCACCGTCAGCGTGCGCGCGCTGACCGTCAACACCCGCAGCAGCGCCGGCGAGTGGGTGCACGTCGAGGTGCGCGACACCGGCCCGGGTATCGCGCCGGAGCAGCAGGCCCGCCTCTTCCAGCCCTTCACGCAGGCCGACGAGTCCACCACGCGGCGCTTCGGCGGCACGGGCCTGGGGCTGTCCATCTGCCGCGAGCTGGCCACGCTGATGGGCGGCGAGGTGGGTGTGAACAGCACCCTGGGCACCGGCTCGGCCTTCTGGGCCGAACTGCCGCTGCCTGCGGCCCCCGCGCCCATGGCCCACCAGCCCCGCGAGACCCGCTCGCAAAGCGCGGGCCACGAGGCCCTGCACGGCCGGCGCGTGCTCATCGCCGAAGACCACCCGGTCAACATGCTCATCGCCGTGGCCCAGCTGGAGCAGTGGGGCATGGAAGTCGCCCAGGCCAGCGACGGCCGCCAGGCCATCGAGGCCGTGCTGGCAGCGGCCAGCATCGGCAAGCCGTTCGACATCGTGCTGATGGACGTGCAGATGCCCGTCATGGGCGGGCACGACGCAACGCGTGAACTGCGCAAGCATTTCTCGACCACCGAGCTGCCCATCGTCGCGCTGACGGCGGCGGCCCTGGTCTCGGAGCGGGACGATGCCTTCGCCGCGGGCATGAACGACTTCCTGACCAAGCCCATCGACACGCCCAAGCTGCACCAGACCCTGCTGCGCCTGACCTCTGCGCGTTGACACGGGCTCGCTCGACACCGGGCAGCGCTTACCATCCGCTGCCCGTTTTTAGCCGAGCCCTCGCCATGAACTCTGCTGCGCCCCGCCACTTCAAGTACTACGACTTGATCATGGCGGCCTTCGTCTGCGTGCTGCTGTGCTCCAACCTGATCGGCGCGGCCAAGGCGGCCCAGCTGACGTTGCCCATCATCGGCACCGTCACCTTCGGCGCCGACCTGTTCTTCTTCCCGATCAGCTACATATTTGGCGACATCCTGACCGAGGTCTACGGCTACGGTCGCGACCGCCGCGTCGTCTGGGCGGGCTTCGGCGCCCTGGTGTTCTCGGCCTTCATGGCGTTTGTGGTCGTCAACCTGCCGCCGGCGCAGAACGACTTCATGGCGGCCTACCAGCCGCACCTGGACGCCGTGTTCGGCAACACCTGGCGCATCGTCGCCGGCTCCATGATCGCGTTTGCCTGCGGCAGCTTCGCCAACAGCTTCGTGCTGGCCAAGATGAAGATCGCCACGCAGGGCCGCTTCCTGTGGGCGCGCATCATCGGCTCCACGGTCGTCGGC
This sequence comes from Roseateles sp. GW821-FHT02E12, assembly GCF_059421665.1. Taxonomy (NCBI): domain Bacteria; kingdom Pseudomonadati; phylum Pseudomonadota; class Betaproteobacteria; order Burkholderiales; family Sphaerotilaceae; genus Roseateles; species Roseateles sp. GW821-FHT02E12. Next base: position 1,326,142 of record NZ_JBWKVK010000001.1, on the reverse strand, counting down.
CAGGCCGTCGACACCGGCGTCTTCTTCCTGATCGCCTTCTACGGCATCTGGCCCAACGACCAGCTGTTCGCCGTCATCGTGACCCAGTACCTGTTCAAAACCATCTGGGAGGCTGTCATGTATCCGCTGACGGCCAAGGTCGTCGGCTTCCTGAAGCGGGTCGAGGGCGTCGACTTCTACGACCGCGGCACCAACTTCAATCCCTTCTCAATGAGGGTGTGAGCCCCTCGAGGGTTCAGCCGATCAGCGGCAGGCTGCGTCGCCGCTCACCCGTCAGCGCAAACCAGGCATTTGCCAGCGCCGGCGCCACCGGTGGCGTGCCGGGCTCGCCCACGCCGGTGGGCGGGCCGTCGCTGGGCACGAAATAGGTTTCGATGACGGGGCATTGCGCCAGCGTCAGCAGCGGGTGGTCGGGCAGGTTCTTCTGCTGCACCTCGCTGCCGACGATGTCGATGCGGCCGAACAGAGCGGCCGTCAGGCCGAAGACGATGCCGCTCTCCATCTGCCGCACGACGATGCCCGGGTTGATGATGGTGCCGCAATCCACCACGCAGACGACGCGGCGCACGCGCGGCTTGCCGTCCTGCTTCGTCACCTCGATGACCTGGGCCACGATGCTGCCGAAGCTTTCGTGCAGCGCCACGCCGCGCGCAACACCGGCCGACAACGGTTGCCCCCAACCGGCGGCTTCCGCGGCGCGCTTGAGCACCGCCTGATGGCGGGGCAGGCCGTCCAGCAGCGCCAGGCGATAGGCCACCGGGTCGGCCTTGGCAGCATGGGCCAGCTCGTCGATGAAGCCCTCCTTGAAGAAGGCATGGTGGGAATGCCCCACCGAGCGCCAGGAGCCCACCGGCACGCCGCTGTGCGTGGGCAGGTGGGCCACCCGCTGCGCTGGGATGGCATAGGGCTGGTCGAACAGGCCTTCCGAGGAGGTCTTGTCCGGCGCATCGCCGCGCGCCAACAGCGCCGCCGGCGCGCGGCCGTCGGGGAAGCCGTTGCGGGTCAGCACGTCGATCAGCCCGGCCAGTTCCGGCTCGATGCGGCCCAGCCAGCGCGGCACCATCGCGTCGCCGGCATTCGTGATGGCCAGCGCCACGGGCTTGCCGGCAGCGTCGAGCCCGGCCTGCATGACGGCCACGCTGGCGGGGCGATAGAAGTCGTGCGTCATGTCCTCCTCGCGCGACCACACCAGCTGCACCGGAGCGCCACCGCATTCCAGCGCGACGCGCGTGGCCTGGGCGATGAAGTCCACCTCCAGCCGCCGGCCGAAGCCACCGCCCAGATAGGTCACGTGCACCGTCACCGCCTCGGGCGCCACGCCGGCCACGCGGGCAGCCGCGCCGCGCGCCGAGCCAGGCACCTGGGTCGGCGCCCAGACCGTGACCTGGCCGTCCTGGACCTGCACGGTGCAGTTCATCGGCTCCATCGTGACGTGGGCCAGGTAGGGCGCGCTGTAGACCGCTTCCAGCCGCTGGGGGGCAGCGGCCAGCGCCGCGTGCGCATCGCCGACCGACACGAAGGCGAAGCCCTGCTGGGCCGCGTGCACGCTGCGGGCCTGCTGCTCCAGGCTTTTCAGGATGGCGGCGCTGTCCACGGTGCCGCCGGGTGGTGCGGCCCACGCCACCTCCAAGGCGCGTGCGGCCTGCTGCGCATGCCAGGTGGTGCGGGCCACCACCGCGTAGGCGGCGGTCGAGCCGGCCATCGGCCCGAGCTGCACGACCCGCACGACGCCCGGCATCGCCAGCACCGCGTTGACATTGGCCGGCCCGAGGCCGCCGCCCAGCATCGGGCAGTGGCGCACCGCCGCGAACAGCTGGCCGGGTTGGCGCACATCCAGGCCGAAGCGGGCGCTGCCGTCCACCTTGGCCGCGAGGTCCAGGCGCGGCAAGGCCTGGCCGATCTGGCGCCACTGGCTGGCCGGCTTGAGCTGGACGTCGCCCGGCGGCAGCAGCGCGGCCTGGGCGGCGTATTCGCCGTAGTGGCCCAGCCGGCCACTGGCGTGCGACACCACGCCGTCCTGCACCGTCAGCTCGGCCACCGGCAGCTTGTGGCGCAGCGCCGCGGCACCCAGCAACTGGGCCCGCGCGGTGGCGGCCGCCAGGCGCAGCGGCTCCCAGGCATCGGCCATGCTGGCCGAACCCCCGGTGAAGTTCAACCCGAGTTCGCGCGCCACCTTGGACGTGACCCAGTGGCCGAAGCGGTAGTTCAGCCGCTCGCGGTCGCGCGGGCCGAAGGGCATGTTGCCCACCAGCGTCGCGGCATTGCCGTAGAGCGACTCATGCCCGGCCGCCACCAGCTGCAGCGTGCGCAGCGGCACGTCCAGCTCCTCGGCCACGATCTGGGCCAGGCCGGTGTGCACGCCCTGGCCCATCTCGCTGCGGTTCATGGCCAGCAGCACCGTGCCGTCCTTGGCGATCTTGATCCAGGCGTTCATGCCCACCTGCCCATCCACGGCCGGCAGGCTGTGCGCGCCGCCCAGGCGGCTGCGCGGCGGCAGCACGCCCCAGCCGACGATCAGCGCACCGGCAGCCCCCAGCCCACTCAGCAGCACCGTACGGCGCTTCACCGCTTCAGCCCCTTGGCCGCCTGCTTGATGGCGGCGCGCACGCGCGGGTAGGTGCCGCAGCGGCAGAGGTTGGTCACCGCGGCGTCGATGTCGGCGTCGCTCGGGTTCTTGTTCTTCGCCAGCAGCGCGGCGGCGGCCATCAGCATGCCGCTCTGGCAGTAGCCGCACTGCGGCACCTGCTCGGCCAGCCAGGCCAGCTGCACGGCGTGGGGCTGGCCTTTGCTGGCAAGGCCTTCAATGGTTGTGATGGCCTTGCCCTGCACGCTGCCAACCGGCGTCACGCAGGAGCGAACGGCCTGGCCGTCGACGTGAACCGTGCAGGCCCCGCAGGCCGCAATGCCACAGCCGAACTTGGTGCCGGTCAGGTTGAGCCCGTCGCGCAGCGCCCACAGCAGCGGCATGGCGGGGTCGCTGGCGACGTCGGGCAGGGTGACGGCCTGGCCGTTGACTTTCAGGTCCATCGAGGCGAGCCTGGGTGGGAAAGGTGGGATAAACAGGATAGCGGTCCAGACCGAAAATACCGTCATGAGCCTCCCCCAAGATGCAACAGCGCCCGAGCTGCTGTTCGCCCTGCTACCCGACAGCGGCATCGCCCCCGACGGCCCCGACACGCTGGCGCCGCTGGCCGCGGCCCTGCATGCCCAGTACCCCAAGGCCGTCACGCTCAATCTGCACCCGCCGCTGCGCGACGCCGAGGGCCGCTGCCGCTGGTGGACGGGCGCCGAGCCCGACACCGACGGCGTCAACGCCGCCCTGCCGCACCTGATCGATCGCCTGCGCCTCGAAGCGAGGAAGCTGGGCCTGCCCTGGCAGCGCGTGGCCCTGGCCGGGGTTGGCGACGGCGCGCTGCTGGCGCTTGAAGCCGTGCAGGCCGAGGCCGAGCTGGTGGGCCGCGTGCTGGCCTTTGCCGGTGGCTACCTGGCCCGCCCCGAGCAGGCCCCGCAGGACGTCTGCATTCACCTGCTGCACGGCCTGGAAGACCAGCGCTTCCCCTACCGCCACCTGGTGGACGCTGCGCAGTCTCTCGTCGACCTGGGCGCCGACGTGACCGCCGACCTGCTGCCCCATCTCGACCACGGCCTGCACCCGGCCCTGATCGACAAGGCGATGGAGCAGCTGCGCACCTTCATCCCCGCACGGCTGTGGCGCGAGGCCGTCGTGGCGGCGCAGGAGAGCGACAAGCCCGTGGCCTAGCTCCCGCCACGGTGGACGGCGAACCGATGACATGAGAGGCTGCGGCCCGGTCCGCTTCCTGCTTGCTTTGGGGCGCCTTCAACCACGGGAGAACCACATGTTCGGTCTGACGACACTCGGTGCCATCCACACGGCAATCAGCCTGGTTGCGCTGGTCAGCGGCTTCCTGGCGCTGGCGCGCGAGCGCCAGATCTCGGTGCAAAGCCGGGTGGGGCGCACCTATCTGGTCACGACGGCGCTGACCGCGTTGACCGGCCTCGGCATCTTCCAGCACGGCGGCTTCGGGCCGCCGCACGTGCTGTCCCTCCTGACGCTGCTGGCGCTGGCTGTTGGCAGCGCGGCAGCGCTGAAGCAGTTGTTCGGCGGATGGTCGCGTTATGTGCAGGCGATCAGCTTCTCGACGACGCTGTTCTTCCACCTGATTCCGGGCTTCACGGAGACGCTGACGCGCCTGCCACTGGGCGCGCCTGTGCTGCCAAACGCCGAAGCGCCGGAGCTGAAGACGATTGCCGGCGTGCTCTTGCTGCTGCTCGTTGTCGGCCTGGTGGTGCAACTGCGCTGGCTGCGCGGTCAGGCGGCGCCGACGGCGCGAGACGCCAGCTCGGGGATCAACGCGGCCCGATAGGGCGCCGTGCCGTGCAGATCGCTGTTCAGACCGTCGGCGCTGACCTTCACGGCACGCGCCGCGGCGGGGCTCCAGTCGCGGCCTAGCGCGGTCTCCAGCTCGGTGCAGCGGAACACGCCCGGCCCCGCGCCCGTGACGGCCACGCGCACGCCGGCATCGAAGCGCGCGACGAAGACGCCCACCAACGAGAACCGCGACGCAGGCTGCTTGAACTTCTGCCAGGCCGCCGCCTTGGGGATGGGGAAGCTGACCGCGGTGATCAGCTCGCCTTCCTGCAGCGCCGTCGTGAACAGGCCCTGGAAGAAGTCGTCGGCCGCGATGGCACGGCTGCTGGTGTGGATGGTGGCGCCCAGGCCCAGCGTCGCCGCCGGGTAGCAGGCGGCGGGGTCGTTGTTGGCCAGGCTGCCGCCCAGCGTGCCGACGTTGCGCACTTGGCGGTCGCCGATGCGGCCGGCCAGGTCGGCCAGCGCAGGGATGGCGCGCCGCACGTCGGCCGACGCAGCCACCATGGCATGCGTCGTCGCGGCACCGATGCGCACGGTCTTGCCGTCGACGGCGATGCCTTGCAGCTCGGGCAGCCGGCGCACGTCGACCAGGCCCTCGGGCGCGGCCAGGCCGAGCTTGATGGCGGCGAGCAGGGACTGGCCGCCGGCCAGGAACTTGTCGTCCGCGCCCAGGCGGGCAGCGGCGACGGAGGATGCAGCTTGGTAGTTCATCGCTTGTCTCTCCTCAGGCCTTGGCTTGGAGCGCCGTCCAGACGGTGCACGGCGTGGCCGGCATGGCCAGGTCCTTGACACCGATGGCATTGCAGACCGCGTTCATCACCGCCGCCGGCGAGCCGATGGCACCTGCCTCGCCGCAGCCCTTCACGCCCAGCGGGTTGTGCGTGCAGGGCGTGCCCTTGGCCGTCTGCACCCTGAAGCTGGGCAGGTCGTCGGCGCGCGGCATCGCGTAGTCCATGTAGCTGCCCGTGAGCAGCTGACCTGAATCGGCGTCGTAGACGCCATGCTCCAGCAGCGCCTGGCCGATGCCCTGCGCCAGGCCGCCGTGCACCTGCCCCTCGACGATCATCGGGTTGACGATGTTGCCGAAGTCGTCCACCGCGCTGAAGCGGTCGATGCGCACGACGCCGGTGGCCGGGTCCACCTCCACCTCGCAGACATAGCTGCCCGCCGGGTAGGTGAAGTTGGTGGGGTCGTAGAAGGCGTTCTCGTTGAGGCCGGGCTCCAGCGTGGCCAGCGGGTAGTTGTGCGGCACATAGGCCGTCAGCGACACCTGCGCGAAGGGGACGGCGCGGTCGGTGCCGGCGATGCGGTACTCGCCGTTCTTGAACTCGATGTCGCCTTCACCGGCTTCCAGCAGATGGGCGGCGATCTTCTTGCCCTTGGCGATGACCTTGTCCACCGCCTTCACGATGGCCGAGCCGCCCACCGCCAGCGAGCGGCTGCCGTAGGTGCCCATGCCGAACAGCACCTTGCCGGTATCGCCATGCTGGATGTCGACATCCTCCAGCGGGATGCCGAGCCGGTCGGCCACGACTTGCGCAAACGTCGTCTCGTGGCCCTGGCCATGCGAATGGCTGCCGGTGAAGACAGTGACCTTGCCGGTCGGGTGCACACGCACCTCGCCGGCTTCGAACAGGCCGGCGCGGGCGCCCAGGGCACCGGCCACGTTCGACGGTGCCAGGCCGCAGGCTTCGATGTAGGTCGAGTAGCCGATGCCGCGCTTCAGGCCCTTGGCCTCGCTGACCGCCTTGCGCGCGGCGTAGCCGGCCACGTCGGCCAGCTGCTGCACCTGGGTCAGCGTCGCGTCGTAGTCGCCAATGTCGTAGGTCAGGCCCACCGGTGTCGCGTACGGAAATTCCTTGATGAAGTTGCGGCGGCGCAGCTCGGCCGGGTCGATGCCCAGCTCGTGCGCGGCTGTTTCCACCAGCCGCTCGACGACGTAGGTCGCCTCGGGCCGGCCGGCGCCGCGGTAGGCATCCACCGGTGCGGTGTTGGTGAACACGCCGGTGACCTCGGCATAGATCTTGGGCGTCGTGTACTGGCCGGCCAGCAGCGTCGCGTACAGGATGGTGGGCACGCAGGACGCGAAGGTGGACAGGTAGGCGCCGAGATTGGCCGTCGTGGCCACGCGCATGGCCAGGAAGCGGCCGTTGCCGTCGGTGGCCAGCTCGGCCGTCGTCACATGGTCGCGGCCATGGGCGTCGCTGAGGAAGCTCTCGCTGCGCTCGGCCGTCCATTTGATCGGCCGGCCCAGCTGCTTGCTGGCCCACACCAGCGCCGTCTCCTCGGCGTACAGAAAGATCTTGGAGCCGAAGCCGCCGCCCACGTCGGGCGCCACGACACGCAGCTTGTGCTCGGGGATGCCGAGCACGAAGGCGCACATCAGCAGGCGCTCCACGTGCGGGTTCTGGTTGGCCACGTACAGCGTGTAGTGGTCGCTGCTGGGGTCGTAGCTGGCGTTCGCAGCACGCGGCTCGATGGCGTTGGGGATGAGGCGGTTGTTGCGGAACTGGAGCTTGGTGACGTGGGGCGCGTTGACAAAAGCCGCATCCGTCGCGGCCTTGTCGCCGCAGCCCCAGGTGTAGCAGCGGTTGTCCGTGGCTTCGTCATGCACCGTGCCGGCGTGCCCGGCCGCGGTGGCCGTGTCGGCGACGGCGGGCAGTTCCTCGTAGTCCACCTCCACCAGCGCCGCGGCGGCCTTGGCCTCGGCCAGTGTCTCGGCCACGACCAGCGCCAGCGCGTCGCCCACGTAACGCACCTTGCCATCCGCCAGGATGGGGTGCTTGGGCTCCTTCATCGGCGTGCCGTCGATGCTGGTGATCAGCCAGCCGCAGGGCAGGCCACCCACCTCGCGGAAATGCTCGCCGGTGTAGACGCCCAGCACGCCCTCGGCCGCCAGTGCCGCGGCCGTGCCCACGCGCTTGAGCCGCGCATGGGCATAGCTGCTGCGCACGAAGACGCCAAACGTCTGGCGTGGCAGCACGATGTCGTCGGTGTACTGGCCACGGCCGGTCAGGAAGCGCGCGTCCTCGCGGCGCTTGACGCTCTGGCCGATGAAACCTTCCTTGGGTGCGTTCATGGTCAGGCCCCCTTCATCGACTGAGCACCCACCTGCACGGCGCGCACGATGTTCTGGTAACCCGTGCAGCGGCAGAGGTTGCCCTCCAGCCCCTCGCGGATCGCCGCCTCGCTGGAACAGTCGTGGTGCTGCACGAGGTCGATGGCGCTCATGACCATGCCCGGCGTACAGAAGCCGCACTGCAGGCCGTGGCATTCCTTGAAGGCGGCCTGCATGGGGTGCAGCGTGCCGTCATTGGCGGCCAGGCCCTCGATGGTGGTGATGGCAGCCCCGTCGGCCTGCACGGCCAGCATGCTGCAGGCCTTCACCGCCTGTCCGTTCAGGTGAATGGTGCAGGCGCCGCATTGCGCGGTGTCGCAGCCAACATGGGTGCCAGTCAGGGCCAGGTCTTCGCGCAGGAACTGCACCAGCAGGCGGTCAGCGTCGACCTCCTTGCTGACGGCGCGGCCGTTGACCACGAGCTTGATCTTGTGGCGCATCGCTTGTCTCCATCGTTGTTTTGAGCCCCCGGGGCTGGGCTGTACCCAGCCCTCCCCCCGAGGGGGTCAAGGAAACTTGGGGCGGCCCTGCGTTTCCGTGGGGACGATGCTGTTCCAGCCGGCAAGGCTTGTGATTGCCGATTACCCTAGTGGAAATACAGACTGGGGATACCGCGAGCCATGGACAACCTCGACCTGAGCGTGCTGCGCACCGCCGCCGGCTGGCGAGCGGAGGCGCGCGGCGTCGTGCTGGGCACGATCACCCGCACCTGGGGCTCGGCGCCACGGCCGGTCGGGTCGCTCGTCGCGGTGCGCGATGACGGGTTGATCGCCGGCTCCGTGTCGGGTGGATGCATCGAGGACGACCTCGTCGCCCAGCTCCGCGCGGGCAGCCTGGCCATCGCCGGGCCCACGCCGCTGCGTTACGGCGTTGGCGCGGAGGAGGCGCGCCGCTTCGGCCTGCCCTGCGGCGGCACGCTGGAGCTGATGCTGGAGCCGCTGGGGCCCCAGTCGGGCGTGGACGCACTGCTGGCGCGCCTGGAGCGCGGTGAGCGCGTGCGCCGCACGCTGGAGCTGACCACCGGCTCCGCCACGCTCTCCGACGCCGAGCCCGGCGCCGACACGCTGACGCTCTCCGACACCCAGCTCGTCAGCCACCACGGCCCGCAGTGGCGGCTGCTCGTCATCGGCGCCGGCCAGATGACCGACTACCTCGCGCAGATGGCGCTGGCCCTGGGCTACGGCGTGACCGTCTGCGACCCGCGCGCCGAGTACGCCGACGGCTTTGCACTCGACGGCGTCACGCTGACGCGCGACATGCCCGACGACGTCATCAACGCCTTCAGGGCCGACGGCGCCACGGCCATCGTCGCGCTGACCCACGACCCCAAGCTCGACGACCTGGCACTGATGGAGGCGCTCAAGGGCGCTGCCTTCTACGTCGGCGCCATCGGCTCGCGGGTGAACCAGGCCAAGCGCCGCGCACGGCTGGCCGAGCACTTCGGCCTGACCGACGCCGAGCTCGACCGCCTGCACGGCCCCGTCGGCCTGGACATCGGCGCGCGCACGCCGCCGGAGATTGCACTCAGCATCCTGGCGGAGATGACGGCTGTGCGTTATCGCGCGGCCGGCGCTCGCCCTGAGGCCGGTTGCGCCGTCTAGTTACTTCATCGTGTAGCCACGGCCATCCATGCACGCATCGACGGCGCGGTTGAACACGCTGGTGTCGGCCTGCGCATTCGGCTGCGTCGTCGCCCAGCGGTTGCAGTCGCGGCGGTCGTTCTCCAGCTGCTCGGGCGACTGGCCGTTGCGCGGATAGATGATGGGCTCGGCCCTGGGTGCGGGCGGCGGCGGGGCGGGCATGACCTGGGCCGTGGCGGCCTCCGGCGGCGGCGCGGTGACGACATAGCCCTCGGGCACCGGCCGGTAGTACACGCCATTGGCGTAGTAGTACGGCAGGCCGCCCAGCGTCAGCGTCACATAGGCCGGCGGCAGCAGCGGGATGACGATGCCCACCGGCGGCAGCACGACGCGGTAGCGTGGCCCATAGGGCTGGTACCAGACGCCGCCGTGGACCCAGTAGCGCCCCGGGCCTGTGCCGACGACGACGGCGCCGTGCGGCACATACGGTGCCACGTAGCCGGGCGCCGGGTAGTAGTGGTCGTGGTGGTAGCGGTTGTCGAACACCATGCCGATGTTGACGCGGGCGCGCACATCGGCGTGGGCGGCGGGGGCGGCCAGAACGGCGCTCAGCGCCAGCAGGGCCGCAGCGGAGGAGTGGAGCAAGGTCTTCATCGTCTTCAACCGGTAGCCGGGGTGAATTGCCAACGCGACCAGCCTCGCGCGGGTGGACTGCGGCGGCATTTCGGCAACGTAAAGTTCAATCACTGACCTGTCGACACGCCGCCCACCATGATCGAACTCCACTACTTCCCCAGCAACGCCAGCTTCGCGCCTCACATCCTGCTGGAGGAGATGGGCATCCCCTTCACGCTGCGCACGGTGGACCGCGCGAACAACGAGCACAAGTCGCCGGCCTATCTCAAGCTCAACCCGAACGGCCTGATCCCCGTGCTCGTCGACGGCGACCTGGTGCTCTACGAGACGGCCGCCATCCTGATGCACCTGGCCGACTGCCACCCCGGCTTTGCGCCGGCGCCCGGCACGGCCGAACGGGCCCAGTACTACAAGTGGATGGTCTGGCTGACCAACACGCTGCAGTCCATGCTGATCCACTACTTCTACCCGGACCGCATGGCCAGCGACGCGGCCGAGGTGAAGGCCCGCGCGGAGGCCCAGGTCGCAACCATGCTGGACCAGATGGACGCCGAACTGGCGCGCCACGGCGGCCCGTGGTTCCTGGGCGAGCAGTACACCGCCGTCGATGCGCTGGCCTTCATGCTGTGCCGCTGGACGCGCATGCAGGCCAACCCGGCCAAGACACGGCCGGCGCTGGGCGCCTATCTGAAGCGGGTGTTTGATAGGCCGGCCACGCAGCGCGTCGTGGCCAAGGAAAAGCTGCCCGATCCGGTCTATTGAGGTTGCTGCTGCTGTTGCTGCATCTGCGCGAGCAACTCCGCCATCTTCTGCTGCACCGCCTGGATGGCCTTGAGCGGCCGGACCATGACCTTGAAGTCGGTGATCTGCCCGGCGTCGTTCCAGCGGATCAGGTCGACGCCGTTGACCTGCACGCCGTCCAATTCCAGCTCGAACTCCAGCAGCGCGTCGCGCTCGCCGCGGATCTCGCGAACGTAGCGGAAGCTCTCGTTGCCCAGGATGGCCAGGGCCGCGCTGAGGTATTGCGTGGCCAGCGGCCGGCCGCGCTGCGGCGTGTGCACGACGGGCGAGTGGAAGACGACGTCCTCGGCCAGCAGCGCCGCCAGTGCGCGGGGGTTGCGGGCCTTGGCGAGGGCGTGCCAGGCATCGATGGGGTGGGTCATGGGACTCCTGATCTGAAGGTTCAAGGCCAGTGGCGTTGAAAGACGGCGGCAACCTGCGGATGCTGCTCCACGCGTAACAGTTGTGCGAAGAAGCTCGGCCGCTCCGCCTGCAGCATGGGGCGCGAACCCGACCACTTCGAGACCACCGTGGCCAGCAGCTCCAGCGCGCCGGGCGAGCCGGCGTCGAAGCCGATGGAGAACTCGTCGGCAAACAGCCGCCAATGCTCGTGCAGCCGTGCGCGGGTGCCGGCGCGGATGCGGGCCTTCATGTCGTCGTCGCAGGGCTCGCACCAGCGCTCGGGGTAGTCGATGACGCTGATGGCCGCGTAGCAGTTGGCGGCGATGTAGACCAGGCCACGCAGCACGCGCGCCCGGGCGCTGGCGTCGGCGGGCAGCAACAGGCCGGGCGGTGTCGTCAGGCCGAGGTGGATGAGGATGGCCGCGCTCTCCGTCAGCACCGTGCCGTCGGCCAGAACCAGCGTCGGGATCTGGCCCAGCGGGTTCACGCGCAGCAGCTCGTCACGCCCGGCGCCTGGGTTCCAGGAGGCCGCGTCCACGCCCGTGTAGGCCAGGCCGGCGCGGGCCAGCGCCGCCTCGACGGCCGCCGAACCCGAACCCTTGGTGCCGTACAGCGTCAACATCGTCATTACTCCTTCATCGAGCGTGATTGAGCGTGCAAAATCGTCTCACATCATGAGCCCGTCCCCAACCCTGCCACCCTCTCGCCGTGCCGCGCCCAAGCCCAGCTTCGGCCGGGTCAGCGTGGGCGTGTATGGCCGCGTGATGATGTCCACGGCCGAAGGCCCCTTCGATGCCGAACTGATGGCGGCCACCAAGCGCGCCATCGCGCTGGCCGGCAAACGCCTGCCGGCCGACCGCCGCTTCGGCGACCTGCTGGAAATCCGAGGCAGCCTGCAGATGGACAGCAATGCACTCGCCCAGCTGCGCGCCAGCATCGACGCCTTCAGCTCGCGCGGCATCGTCGCCATCTCCACCATCTTCCTCGTGCGCCCCGGCATCCCGGGCATCGAGCGGCTGCCGGCACTGATGGACATCTGGCGCGCCAGCCGGCCGGTGCGCCGCGCCGACAACTTCGACGCCGCCTGGGCCCTGGTCAACGCCGACCTGGCCGCGGCCGGCCTGCCCACGCAGGCACCGCCACCTCAGCCATGAGTGAAGCCCCGGGCCTGCAATGGCCACTCGATGCCAAGGGCAAGCGCGCCTCGGGTGCGCCGGGCCAGCGCATCGTGGCCGCCGCGCTGCACGGGCTGGATGCCGCCGCGGCCGACGCCGTCGTCGCCGAGCGCGACTGGCGCCATGCCTACCCGCGCCACTGGTGTGCGCTGGTGCAGGCACAGGCCGCGCGGCCCGTCGGCGTCGTCGCGTCGGCACGTGCCGGCCTGGCCGCCGCCTGGGGCGAACTGCCCTTCGTGCGCGCCGGCCAGCCCGTGGCTCTGGCGGAGGCGATGCGCACGCCGCAGCGCCAGTTCCAGACGCTGCAACTGCGCGGCAGCGGCAACGCAGCACCCGCGCCCCGGACCGTGCCCCACCAGGGCCGTGAGCTGGCCGGCGACGCGCTGGCGCGGCAGATCGACCGCTGGGAGAAGGCCGGCGTCTGCGAGGCCGCCCACGCGAGCGCGCTGCGCGAGGCCCTCGCCCACCCCGAATGGTTCGACCTGTCTGACCAGCACCTCGTGCTGCTCGGCGCCGGCAGCGAGGCCGGGCCGCTGGCCTGGCTGGCCAGGTGGCGGGCCAATCTCATCGGCATCGACCTGGCGCGCGCCGCGACCTGGAAGCGCATTGCCACCACCGTCGCCGCCGGCAACGCGACGCTGACCGCGCCGGTCGCACCGGGCCAGCCGCTGGACGCCGCCCATGCCGGCGCCGACCTCCTGGCCGACACGCCCGAGATCGCCGCCTGGCTGGCCGCGCTTGGCCAACCGCTCGCCGTCGCCAACCTGGCCTACCTGGATGGCGAACGCCATCTGCGCGTGTCCCTGGCGATGGACGCGATCAGCGCCACGCTGTGCGCCGCCGACGCACGCACCCAACTCGCCTACATGGCCACGCCAACCGACGTGTTCGCCGTGCCCGGCGACCTGGCCACGGCCGTGATGCAGCGTTATGCCGACCGCAGCGTCGTCAAGAAGCTGACCCAGTTCGGCGTGCGGCTGACCAGTGGCGGCCGGGGCTTTTCGCCGCACATCGCCGGCCTGATCGATGCGGGCGACTTCGGCCAATGGGGCTTGGTGGACGCCCTCGTCGTCGAGCAAGGCCCCAACTACGCACTGGCCAAGCGGCTGCAGCAGTGGCGGGCGCTCGTCGCGCGCGCCGACGGGCACCGCGTGGCCTTCAATGTGGCGCCCAGCACCACGACGGCCTCGGTCGTCTCCAACCCGCTGCTGGCCGCCGGTTTCCGCGGCGCCAAGGCCTTTGGCGTGGAGGTGTTCGAGCCGGCGACGACGAACGCGCTGATGGCCGCGATGTGGGTGCACCAGCTGCGCACCGCACCGCGCGACTTTGCCCACCCGCTCAAGCTGCTGGTGCACACCGCCAACCATGGCGGCCTGTGGCGCCTGCCCTATCTGCCGCGTTCGGTGTTGCCGATGGCGGCGCTGTTGGGGTTTGTGAAGCGGGCCTGATGGCCCGCGTGGTCAAGCGGCGGTAAGCTCAGTCGACGGGGCCCGGCGCAGAATCTGCGGGTCGCCCGACGTCCATGAACTCCCCAGGCACCGCCCCACTGCACGAGCAGCCCGACACCCACGGTTTCGGCCGCGTCACGGTGGGTTTCCTGGGTCGCGTCATGCACTACATCGCCCAGGGGCCGTTCGACGCGGCGCTGATGGCTGCAGCCAAGCGCGGCACCAACATCGCGGCAGAACGCATCCCGGCGGACAGGCGCTACGTCAGCCTGATGGAATTTCGCCGGCCGCTCGGCATGGACGACGAGGGCTTGCGCGAATTCAAGGAGACGGTGGGTGGCTTCGTGGCGCGCCAGACGGTGCCTCTGGCCACCATCCTGCTCGTCGCGCCAGGCGACGAAGACGCCGCCATGGTCCTCGACATGGCGGCCGTCTACCGGCAGAGCCGCCCCTTCCAGGTCTGCACGAACGCCACCGCCGCTTGGGACGAAGTCAACCGCGTGTTGCGTGAGGCCGGCCTGCCGGAGCAGCCGTTCCCTCAGAGCATCGGGCTGGGGTGACCGCCCGCCTTTTCAGCCCGCCGGCTTGACCTCTGTGGCCTCGTGGATCTCCAGCCCCGGTGGCTCGGACGCCAGCGTCGCCAGCGCCTTGCCCAGCTCCCGCGAGGCGGGCACGCGAAAGTGCAGCTGCAGGGTCGCCATGTCGCTCCACTTCTCGACGAACACGAGGCGCAGCGGGTTCTCCGTGTCGCGGTGCACGGCGTGCGCGATGCAGCCGGGCTCGGCGCGCGAACGCTCGACATGTTCCTGGCTGAGGCGCAGCACCTCGTCGAAGTGCTCGGGGCGGGCGGTGACGTGACCAAGGACGAGGATCATGGGCTGGCTTCCTTTGCCAGCATGATGCCCTGGCGCGGCCTCAGCAGCCGATCTGGCGCGTGCTCGTGCCCTGGCGCTTGAGCGTCAACGTGGGCAGGCCCACGCCTGTGCTGGGCACCAGCTCGATGCTGTCGTTGGTCAGGAAGCGGCCCTGGTAACTCGTCGCAATCGGCGGCGCGGCCACGCTGCCCGCCTGCAGCGTGAGCTTGAAGCTGCAGCCTGAATAGCTGCCGTCGTAGTGCAGCTGAGGCAGCACGTCGACGTTCATGTTCACGCCGCTGAAGGTGCCGCTGGTGGTGGTGGGCGTGTCGGGCAGGAAGAACACCTGCACCGTCGTGGCGCCGCTGACGCCGGAGAAGCCGAACTCGAACAGCGGGATCAGCAGCACCTCGGCGCCGCCGCCGCAGGACGACAGCAAGGACAGGCTGAGCAACGCCGCAGCGGTGGCATTTGCGGCACGGGGAAGTCGGCGGGTTTGCGTGGACATGGTTCAAGGCTCCTTGGCTAGAAGACGCAGGAATTGCGCGGTGTCTTTTTCCAGGCGCAGCAGCTCGGGCGCGAGCTCGGCCAGCTGGGCACGCAGCTCGGGGCTGGTGCGCTGGTTCGTGAAGATGGCGGCCATCTGCGGGTCGATGCGCCAGAAGTGCTGGTGCACGGCCCACAGCTCGTCGCGCAGCGTGCGCCAGGCCGGCAGCACGGGCTCGGGCCAGTGGCGGGCCAGGCTGCCGTCGTGCGACTCGCGGGCACGCAGAAAACGGCGCAGCGCGACGTTGTAGCGCTCGACGTAGTCCGTCAGCGTCGGGCGCGCCACGGTCGGCTGCTGCAGCAGCATCCAGGCGTTGTTCAACACCAGCAGGTAGCCGTTCAGCGTCTCGGCCAGGTCGACCTGTGCGGCCTGCGGATCGGTGGGGGGAATGTTGCGTGCCGCTGCCAGCCCCCACGGCGCGCCGGCGGTCGCCTGCACGCGCTGGCGAACGTCGGCGATGTCATGCACCGTCGTCGTCAGGTCCTCGGCCGACTTCATCAGGCCGATGACGCCGCTGCCGCTCAGCACCGGCCCGCCGGAGCTGCCGCCACGCACGCCGGCGAAGTCGATGCGCAGGTTGTGGCCGGCGTCCGCCGCCGCGCGCACCTGGCCGCGCACCGGTACCAGGCTGCACTCGTCGTTGCTGCCCAGCAGCCAGGCCGGCTCGCCGACGCCGGCCGGCTGTGCCGCCAGCGCGCGTGGGTCCAGCTGCCAGCCTGCGGGTCGGGGCGCGGTCAACAGCGCCAGGTCCGCCCCGCGCGCGTCCCAACCCGGCCAGAGGCTGGCCTCCAGCGCCGCGCCGTCGCCGCCGCACAGCCGCAGGCGGATGCGCGCGCTGAGCTGCTCGGCTTCGCCGCTGCCCAGCATGCCGGTGCGCACGATGACATGGCGGGCGGTAACGATCCACAGGCGCTGCTCGTCGGCGCCGACGATGAGGCCGAAGCCATGCTCGTCGACGTCCTGCGCGGCGATCCACACCAGGTGGCCGCGCAGGCGCTCGCCCAGCTCCTCGCCGCTGAGGAAGCTCGTCTGCTGGGCCGCGGCATGGCCACCGCCGAGCAAGGCCAGCGCGGCCAGCACCCGGGCGGCGGCGCTCAGGACTTGTCGCCAAGCAGCTTGCGCAGCCATGTGCTGATGCCCCAGAGCAGGCCGCCGGCGCTCCACAGCAGCGCCAGGCGGTGGTTGTGGGCGGCGTACTCCAGCCAGCTGGGTTCGAGCGCCTGCTCGAAGTCGCCGGTCTGCACGCCGATGTGCTGGGCCGAGCCGCTGAGCTTGAGCACCACGACGTCGCCGACCGCGATCTCGCATTGGTCCAGCTTCAGGCCCTCCAGCACCAGGCCGTTGCCGGTGGCGAGCGCCAGGTCGCGTTCCGTGGCGGGCAGGTGCAGCGTCGCATGGCGCAGCGATGACGCCAGCCTCACCTGGCCGTCGGCGCTGGTCTGGCGCTCGACGAGCCGCAGCGACGCGGGCCGCAACCCGCGCCACTGGTAGGGCGTATCGCCGGCGCGCTGCAGCCACAGCGTCGTGGCCGCATTACCGGCTGCCAGCTTGAGCCACTCGGCCACCGGATAGCTGCCGGACTCGGCCGGCGCGCCGCCAAAGCTGCTCGACACCTTGCCGCCCAGCGTCAGCTCGACGGTATGCGGCGCGCCCTCCAGGCCCAGGCGCACCGCGGGCGAGCCGGCCTCGATGGACAGCTCGGTGCCTGCCGCGAAGCTGACGCGGCCAAGTTGCAGCCGCTCGGCACGCAGCGCCAGCGGGCTGGCGCCATCGGTGCGGCCGCGCTTCATCAACCCGGCATCGGCCGATTCGACGGCCGTGAAACCCTCGGCATGCAGCTCGCCGGCAATGGCCTGCCCGGCCAGTGCGCCGGCTTGCGGCAGCAACAGCTGGGCAGCGCTCGCCTCCAGCTCGAGCGAGAACGGCGCGCGTGGCACACGCACCCAGGCGGCCAGCGAAACCAGCGCCGCCACGATCAACAGCGCGATGCCGTGGCGCTTGAGCGCACGGGGGCGACCGTCGTCCAGCGTGCCCAGCCGCGCGTCGACCAGTTGCAGGCGCGTCTGCAACTCCTGCAGGGCGGCCAGCGGCGCCTCGTCGCGCAGGCCTTGCGACAGGCGCTCGACAAGGGCCTCGCGCTGGGCCTGTAAGGCGGTGCGCTCAGGGCCGGGCTTCATTCGTCCGCCCCCACCAGCACGAACTGCAGCAGCGGCAAGGCCTGCCCCTGGCGGTCGAGGGCGCGCACGTCGATGCGCAGGCCACGGCCATCAGGTGGCAAGGGAATGGGCAGCGCGATGCGCTCCCACGCGAACAGCGGTGGGCCGCTCAGCTCATGCCAACCGGGGTCCGGCAGCTCGGGCCCGGCCATGCGATAGCCGCGCCAGGCGATGGCCGACACCGCCACCGAAGGCCGCAGCACGGCATAGGCCTTGCCGCCGGCGGGCGCACCTGCCGCCTGCGTGGACACCGGCACCAGGCTCGGCAGCGCGGCATCGCCGCCCGCCAGCGCCAGGAAACCGAGGTCACGCAGGCCCAGCCCGCTGGCCTGCAGCATGGGCCCGCTGTCCCAGGCCAGGCTGGCATCGCGGGCGAGCCGGGCGTCTACCCGGTACAGCGGACTGGATCGCAGCGGCTGGATCAGCAGATGCGTGTCCTGCCGCCGGCTGGCGCGCAGCGTCAGCGTTCCCGCGCCGCCGGAAGCCCAACTGCCCGGTGCTGCCTGTGTCAGCGACACCAGCTCGACAAAGGGCTGGGACACGTTCTTCACGTAGAAACCCTCGCAGCGCGCCTGGCCGGGCACCGGCCCGTAGGCCGGCTGGCGCGCCGTGCTGGCGACCAGCGACGGGCATTGGAAGTCGGACGCGGGCGGTTGGGCTTGAGCGGTACCGACGCCTAACACCACCAGGGCATGCACCCCGCAGCGGACAGCGACAGCAGTCCTCGGGATTCGTAGCATCGCGGTGTCCTCCAGCGGAGGCAGTCTAGCGACGGATGCCCGCGGCAGGCCGCGTCAGACTAGGGAAGGGTCGAGGTCCGTCAGACCGGCCAAGGCCGCTGGAGCGGGCGCAGCCTTTCCCACGCTGCGCCCAGCGCCAGCACGCCGGCATCGTCGAAGCGGCGGCCGATGATCTGCAAGCCGATGGGCAAGCCGGTGGACGTGTAACCCGCGTTGATGGACAGCGCCGGTTGCTCGCTCATGTTGTACGGCAGCGTGAAGGCGATGTGCTCGAAGGGCCGGGCCGGGTCGTGCAGCGGGCTGGCGAGATGGGCCGGGTAGGCCGGCATGGGCGCGACGGGCGAGAGCACGAAATCGAAAGGCTCGCAGGCGGCGTTGGCCGCTTCGCGCAGGGCCTGCATCTGGCCGTAGCCGCGGAAGACCGTCCCGCCGTCGTAGCCCGCAGCCGGCGCCACCCAGTCATGGATGTACGGCAGCACCTTGGCGGAACGCTCGGGGGCCAGCGCCGAGATGTCCAGCCAGGAGCGCATGCGCCAGAAGCGGTCGATGCCGTCGGCCATCTCCCGCGTCGTGAAGGGCGCCAGCGGCTCGACGACGGCGCCCGCCTGCTCGAAGGCGCGCGCCGCGGCAACCACGGCGGCCTCGACCTCGGGCCGCACGGCATCTCCCCAACCAGCGTCCAGCAGCAGCCCGATGCGAAGGCCGCGCAGTTCCAGCGGCCTCGGCGCAGCCGGCCCGGGTGGCAGCTGCGTCGGGTCTCTCGCATCCGGCTGCGCAAGCACGGCCAGCATCAGCGCGGCGTCTTCGACCGTGCGCGTCAGCGGCCCGGCGACGCGGCCGGCATAGCCCGGCTTGATGGGCACGCGGCCGTGGCTGGGCTTGAGGCCGACGAGGCCGCACCAGCCGGCCGGCAGGCGGATGGAGCCGCCGATGTCGGTGCCCAGGTGCAGTGGCCCGTAGCCGGCCGCGCCCGCCGCTGCGGCGCCGGCGCTGGAGCCGCCGGGTGTCATGCGCACATCCCAAGGGTTGCGCGCCGGCTCGGCGTAAAGGCTGGACAGGCCCGAACTCAGCATGCCGTAGTCGGGCATGGTGGTGCGGGCCCAGCGAATGGCGCCGGCCTCGCGCAGCCGTGCGGCAGGCGGGGCTTCGAAGTCGGCCGTCGCGTCGTCGGCCGTTGCGGCGGTGCCCAGGCGGTAAGCCGCGCCGGGCACGGCGATGTTTTCCTTCAGCGTGACGGGCACGCCGTCCAGCGGCAATGCGGTGCCGGCGCGCCAGCGTGCCTCGCTGGCGCGGGCGGCGGCAAGAGCCCCGCCCGCATCGACGGCGCACAGCGCGTGCAGCTCGCCCTCACGCCGCTCGGCCTGGGCCAGCACGGCCTGCATGACCTCCACGGGCGACAGCTCGCCCGCACGGTAGGCGGCCAGCAGCTCAGCCGCCCCGAGGCCGGCAATCACTTCTTCAGTTGCTGAGCGGCCTTCAGCATCGCGTCGATGTGGCCGTCGGGGTTCATGCTGGCGTGGACGGCGGCGATCTTGCCGTCGGCGCTGATCAGATAGGAGATGCGATCGGCCATGGTGCCGGGCACCATCTTCAGCGCAACGTCATAGTCCTTGATGACCTTGCCGCCGGCATCGGCTGCGACGGCGAACTTGTTGCGGCAGGCCTCCACGCTGAACTTCTTCAGCGTGTCGATGTCGTCGTTGGACATGCCGATGACGGTGGCGCCCACGGCCTTGAACTTGTCGCTCGCCTCGGCAAACTGGTGGGCCTCGACGGTGCAGCCGCTCGTGAAGGCCTTGGGATAGAAGTACAGCACCACCGGGCCTTGCTTGAGCGCCTCGGTCAGCTTGAACTTGAAGGGCTGGCCACCGACGGCGGCGTCGGCGCTGAAGTCGGGGGCAGCTGCGCCCACGCTGAGCGCGGCATGGGCCGGAAGTGACAGAGCCAGCAGCACGGGCAAGGCGGTGAACAGGCGAACAGGGCGCGACAACATAACGACTCCAAAAGGTGAACAGTCACGGAATCCGGCGGTGCATCCTGGGCCGGTACGCACCTAGTATCGGTTCCGTCGTAAATCAGAGTTTTTGCAATGACTTTTGCTTCCCGCTGCCGCGTGACGGCGCCCGTGTTGCTGACCTTGCTCGCCCTGGCGGGCTGTGGCGGCATCGCCAGCGGTGTGGGTGATGTGCTGGACGCCATTGGCGACGGCTTCGTCTGCGCCCTGCGCAACTGCACCGAGTCCTCGACGCTGAACGTCGACGAGATCAGCCCGCGCTTCACGGCGGTGCAGAGCGCGGGCGACAACCGCGTGGTGGTGGACGGTTTCCTGGGCAAATCCGCCAACGTGCTGACGACGGTGCTGATGGCACCGAGCGAGCGCCTGTCGGTCAACGTGGACGGTGGGGCGGACGTGCCGATGAGCAACCCCGACGGCCAGCGCCAGGACTACATCGCCACCGTGGCCGCCGCCAGCGCCCGGCCGGTGGTTCAGCTGGTGTTCACGCGCGGCGGGGTGCGCCACGTCAGCCAAGTCACGCTGCCAGCCAGCTTCACGGTGCTGCAACCCACCGGCAGCAGCCTGCTCACGCGCAGCGGCGCCGCCCTGCCGGTGCGCCTGAGCCTGGCCAGCGTGGGCGATGCCACCGCCACGGCCAGCGGCAATTGCAGCCGCGCCGACGGCAGCAGCTTCGCGCTGAAGAGCGCCGGCCTGGGCGCGCGTGCCGAGGGCAGCGTGGCGGGCGGCTACCGGCTGGAACCTGCCCTGGTGGACGACAACCTCAACGCCGCCAGCCGCAACCTCAACAACAACGACGCCAAGACGCCGGCCGTCAGCCGCTGCGAACTCATCGTGACCTGGGCGCAATCCGCCCGCGGCAGCATCGCGCCCACGATGAACGCGCACGGCAGCTTCACCGGCGAACGCCGGGCCGCCCACTCGCTGAGTTACGACGCACGGCTCTGAAGCAGGCCGTCGGCCAGCCAGCGCTGCAGATGCTGCACGACGGCCGGGGCGGCGGCCTCGGGGTCGCCCAGTTCGGCGGCCGCACGCTCGCACAGCAGCGCGAACGGCGCACCGGCGGCAACGGCATCGAGCAATTCGGCTTCCAGCGGCTCCAGCGAGCGCCAGCGCGTCTCCTGGCCTTGCCTCCAGGCCAGCAGCACATGCGCGTGCGGCACGGGTTCGGGCAGCTCGGGCTGGTCGTCGCCCGACTCGGGTTCCCATTCGCGCAGCACGCGCCAGGCCGGCTCGACGGCGTAGGCCAGCGTCACGCGCTGCGCGCTCGGCTGCAGATGCAGCACGAGGCCGGCCCAGTCGTCGGGGCTGAGCGCGGCCAGCGTTGCGGCCTCGAGAAGCGGCGCCTCGGCGGCATCGAAGGCGCCGCGCAGCGCCCAGTCCATGCGGGCGAAGTCCACAAGGCTGGCGTGGGGCACGAGTTCGTCATCCCCGGCGCCGGCCATGAAGTCGGCCAGTTCGTGGCCGAACCAGCGGATGGACGGATGCTGGCTGGGCTGCGCGGCCAGATAGGCCTGGCCCAGCGTGTCGAAGGCCTCGTCGCCCAGCGCCCGGGCAAGCACGGTGTAGTTGTCGGTCAGCGCCGCGACGAGGCGGGCGCGGTAGGCGTGGCGGTAGACCTCGAGGCCAAGGGCGAAATCGCCGGCCAGCAGGGCCGTCGCGTCGCCCCCGTCGCGGATGGCGGCGGCGAGCTGATGCTGCTGTTGCTGGATCACGCTCATGAAGTTGCCGCCAATCGCCGGGCCACATTCAGCTCGGCCAGCAGGCTGTCCAGCGGCGGGATGTGGTCGTCGCGCTCGATCATGGTCGGCACCGCGCCGAAGCGCTTCACGGCATGCTCGTACAAGGCCCAGACCTCGTCGCGCACCGGGTGGTCGTGGGTGTCGATGACGATGTCGCCGCGATCCTCGTGGCCGGCGAGGTGGATCTGGCGCACAGGCTCGACGGGAATGGCGTTCAGGTAGGTCAGCGGATCGAAGCCGTGGTTGCGGCCGGACACGTAGACGTTGTTGACGTCCAGCAGCAACTGGGCACCGGTGGCCTTGAGCAGTTGCGCGATGAAGTCCCACTCCGTCATCTCATCGGCCGCGAAGCGCACATAGCTGGACACGTTCTCCAGCACCAGCGGCCGGCCCAGGATGTCCTGCACTTGGGCGATGCGGCCGCCAACGTGGTCCAGCGCCGCTCGCGTCAGCGGCACGGGCAGCAGGTCGTGGAGCTGGCTGTGGGCGTCGGCGCTCCAGCAGAGGTGGTCGGACACCCAGCCGGGCTCCAGCCGGTCGGCCAAGGCCTTCAGCTCGCGCAGATAGCCGAGATCCAGCGGTGCCGGCCCGGCGACGGACAGCGACACGCCGTGCATGACCAGCGGGTAATCCGCCCGGATGCGCTCCAGATGCAGCATCGGCGGCCCGCCGGGCACCATGTAGTTCTCGGAAATGATCTCCAGCCAGTCGGGGCGCAGTCCGGCGGGCACGCCGGCCTCGAAGTCGGCGTAGTGCTCGACGCGTAGCCCGAGGCCGAAGCCTTGGATGTGGGTCATGGGGCGTGAAGATGGAAAACGCCGCGCAGGCGACAAGGGCCTGCGCGGCGTTGAGGTGGCTTAACTCAGCCGATTACTTTTCAACCTTGCCGCCGGCCTTGGTGCATTCGTCGGCCGACTTCTTGCTGACCCAGCCCTGGCCCTTGCAGCCGTTGTGGCCCTTGCAGTCGCTCTTGGCGGTCTTGCACTCGGAGGTGCCCTTGCAGCCGTTCACGCCGGAACACTTGACCATGCCGTCAGCGGCCATGGCGGTCGTGGGCACGGCGGTGGCGAACAGGGCGGCGGCGGCGGCGGCAATGCCCAGGCCGGTCTTGAGGGATGCGTTCATGTGGAGTCTCCAGAAGAAAGAAAGTGGATGAGATCGGGTATCACCACAGGTCGATTCCGGAGGGGCCCCGACATCGACTTGCCAGCTTGCGTCGGAATGACCCTTCGAGTCCTTACAGCCAGCCGGCAGATTCTGATTACCTGACGTTATGACTGCAATGGCGCGTGGCATTCGTCATGCCCCGGTGCCAGCCGCTAGAGTCCGTCAGCTTGCGCTTCCATTCCCCATGCTGAACACCGAAACCCCAAGTACCCGGCACCCCGACCTGGATACCTACGCCACGCCAGCGTTGCTGGATGCATTCATCGACGACCAGACCGCCGCCGTCGCAGCCGTCAAGGCCGCCGCGCCGCAACTCGCCGCTGCGGTGGACGCCGCGCTGCCCCGCATCCGCGCCGGCGGGCGGTTGCTGTATGCCGGTGCCGGCACCTCCGGCCGGCTGGGCGTGCTGGACAGTGTGGAGCTCTACCCCACCTTCTCCTGGCCGCGCGAGCGGGCCGTCGCCGTCATCGCCGGCGGCCAGGGCGCGATGTTCGTGGCCGTCGAGGGCGCCGAGGACGACCGTGCCCAGGGCGCCGCTGACCTGAACGCGCTCAACCCCGGCCCCAACGACGTGGCCCTGCTGCTGGCAGCAAGCGGCGGTACGCCCTATGTGCTGGGCGCCATCGAAGCCGCGCGGGCGGCCGGTGCGCTGACCATCGGCTTCGCCAACAACCCTGGCGCGCCCGTCACGCAGCAGGCCGAGATCGGCGTCGTGCTGGACACCGGCCCCGAGGTCATCTCCGGCAGCACGCGGCTCAAGGCCGGCACGTCGCAGAAGATCGCGCTGAACACCTTCTCGTCGGCGTTGATGGTGAGGCTCAACAAGGTCTACGGCAACCTGATGGTGGACCTGAAGGCAACCAACGTGAAGCTCGTCAAGCGGGCCGTGGCGCTCACCGTGCGCGCCAGCGGCGCCAGCGAGGCGGATGCGCAAGCCGCGCTGGCGCAGTGCGATCACCATGTGAAGACGGCGCTGGTGATGCTCAAGCGCGGCGTGAGTGCGGACGAAGCACGCGCGCTGCTCGACGCCGCTGACGGCAGCGTCGGCCGGGCATTGGCTGCGTGAGCGCGGCTCAACGTTCGCCTTGGGCGTGGATCCCCACGCTCTACTTCGCGCAGGGCATCCCTTACGTCGTCGTCATGACGCTGTCGGTGGTGCTCTACAAGAACCTCGGTATCTCCAACACCGACATCGCGCTCTACACGAGCTGGCTCTACCTGCCGTGGGTCATCAAGCCGCTGTGGTCGCCGCTGGCCGAGCTGTTCGGCACCAAGCGGCTCTGGGTCGCGGTGCTGCAGTTCTTCGTCGGCGCGGCGCTGGCCGGCGTGGCGCTGACCATCCCCACCGACAAGGTCTTCCAGCTGTCGCTGGCCGTGTTCTGGCTGATGGCCTTCGCGTCCGCCTCGCACGACATCGCGGCCGACGGCTACTACATGCTGGCCTTGCCGCAGCACAGCCAAGCGGCCTTCGTCGGTGTGCGCTCGACCTTCTACCGCCTGGCCAACATCGGCGGCCAGGGCGGCCTGGTCTATCTGGCCGGTGAGCTGACGGAGCGCACCGGCAGCGTCGTGAAGGCCTGGACCGTCGTGTTCTGGCTGCTCGGCTGCCTGTTCGTATTGCTGGCCCTGTGGCACGCGGCCATGCTGCCGCGGCCCGCGGCGGATGTGCGTGGCCCGGGTCGCAGCGCGGCGCGTGGCCTCGCAGCGGAGTTCTTCGCCGTGTTCGCGAGCTTCTTCAAGAAGCCCGGCATCGCCGTCGTGCTCGGCTTCCTGCTGCTGTACCGCTTCCCCGAGGCGCAGCTGCTCAAGCTCGCCTCGCCCTTCCTGCTCGACCCCGTCGACAAGGGCGGCCTGGGCCTGTCGACCAAGGCCGTCGGCATCGCCTACGGCACGGTGGGCCTGACGGCGCTGACGCTGGGCGGCCTGGCTGGCGGCTGGGTCATCTCCCGCATCGGCCTGAAGCGCGCGCTGTGGCCGCTGGTGCTGGCCATGCATGTGCCCAACGTGGCCTTCCTGCTGCTGGCGCTGACACACCCGACCAGCCTTGCCGTCATCAGCGCCGCGCTGGCCGTCGAGCAGTTCGGCTACGGCCTCGGCTTCACGGCCTACCTGATGTACATGATCCACGTGGCCGACGGCCCGCAGAAGACCGCGCACTACGCCATCTGCACCGGCTTCATGGCCCTCGGGATGATGATCCCGGGCATGTGGAGCGGCTGGCTGCAGGACCACATCGGCTACGTGCCCTTCTTCGGCTGGGTGCTGGTGGCCACGCTGCCGAGCTTTGTAATGGCGGCGCTGATCAAGGTGCCCGACGGCTTCGGCAAGAAGCAAGCATGAACACGCGCATCCTCAGCCTGGACGCTTTCCGCGGCTTCGCGATCGCGGCGATGCTGCTCGTCAATAACCCGGGCGACTGGGGCAACGTCTACGCACCGCTGCTGCATGCCAAGTGGAATGGCTGGACCTTCACCGACTGGGTCTTCCCCTTCTTCGTCTTCATCAGCGGCATGGCGATGACGATCAGCCTCGCGCGCCGCGCCCAGGCCGGGGCCGACAAGACGGCCCTGTTGCTGGGCACCTCGCGGCGGGCGCTGGTCATCATCGGCATCGGCCTGCTGCTCAACCTGATCCCGAGCTTCAACTTCGAGACGCTGCGCATCCCCGGCGTGCTGCAGCGCCTGGGCCTGTGCACGCTGGCCGCGGCGCCCATCGTCATCTGGTGCAACGCACGCGGTGTGGCGCTGTGGGCGGTGCTGTTGATGGCGATCTACACCCTGATGCAGCTCTGCCTGCCGGTGCCTGATGCGGACGGCATCGTCCACATCGGCCTGCTGGAGCCGGGCAAAGATGCCGGTGCCTGGCTGGACCGCCTGTTGCTGAACGGCCACCTTTGGAAGCAGGCCAAGACCTGGGACCCCGAAGGTTTGCTGTCCACGCTGCCCGCCGTGTCATCGCAACTGCTGGGCGTGCTGGCCGGCTATGTGCTCGCGTCGAAGAAGCAGCCCGCCGAGAAGACCATGACCTGGGTGCTCTACGGCCTCGCCGCGCTGTGGCTGGGCCAGGTGCTGGACGCCTGGCTGATGCCCATCAACAAGTCGTTGTGGACACCGTCCTACGTCTTCGCGATGGCCGGCTGGGCGCTGATCGTTTTCGCCGTCTTCTACTGGCTGCTGGACGCCATGCCGCAACCGCTGGCCCGCGAACGCTGGGTACGGCTGCTGCAGCCGCTGGTCGTCTTCGGCATGAACGCCCTCTTCCTGTTTGCGCTGTCGGGCCTCCTGGCCAAGGCGCTCTACACGATCAAGTTCGCCGATGGGCGCACGCTAGGCCGCGCCTTGTACGCGCCACTGCGCGACTCGGGCCTCGCGCCCGCAAACGCCTCCCTGCTGCACGCCATCGCCTTCGTGCTTGTGATGTACGCGGTGGCCTGGGTCATGTACCGCAAGCACTGGTTCGTGAAAGTCTGATGCCATGAAACGCCGTGATCTTCTGAGCCTCGCCAGCGTCCCTCTGCTCGCTGCCTGCGCCACGCCGCCTGCACCGGCACCCATGCCGCCCAGTGAAGCCGCACTCGCGCCCGCTCCCCCGGCTTCAACGCCTGCCACTGCCGCGGCCCTGCCTCCTGCGCCGCCGCGCGAATGGCGCGCCGCCTGGATCGCCACCGTCGCCAACATCGACTGGCCCAGCAAGCCCGGCCTGAGCACCGAGGCCCAGCAAGCCGAAATCAAGGCGCTGTGCGACACCGCCGTGCGCATCGGCCTCAACGCGCTGATCCTGCAGGTGCGCACCAGCGCCGACGCCCTCTACGACTCCAAGCTCGAACCCTGGAGCGAATACCTGACCGGCACCCAGGGCCAGCACCCTGGCTACGACCCGCTGGCCGTCTGGCTGGCCGAGGCCCGCGCCCGCGGCCTGGAGCTGCACGCCTGGATCAACCCCTATCGCGCCCGGCACAGCACGGCCAAGTCCGCCCTGGCCGAAAGCCACATCGGCCGCAGCCGCGATTGGGTCAAGCGCTATGGCGACCAGCTCTGGATGGACCCCGGCGAGCCCGCCGCCGCCGAGCAGACCCTGGCCGTCGCGCGCGACATCCTGAGCCGCTACGCCGTCGACGGCATCCACATCGACGACTACTTCTATCCCTACCCCATCACCGACCCCGCCACCAAGCAGGAGGTCGACTTCCCCGACGAGCCGAGCTGGCAGCGCTACACGGCCAAGGGTGGGTCCCTGGGCCGCCACGACTGGCGCCGCTACAACGTCAACACGCTGGTGCAGCGCCTGTACGCGCTGGCCCATGAAGTGCGGCCCGGCACGCGCGTGGGCATCAGCCCCTTCGGCATTCCCAAGCCCGCCGCGCGGCCGGCCGGCATCAACGGTTTCAGCCAGTACGACAAGCTCTATGCCGACGTCGAGCTGTGGCTGCGCGAGGGCTGGCTGGACTATCTCGCGCCCCAGCTCTACTGGCCCAGGGCGCAGACGGCGCAGGCCTTCGAGCCTCTGCTGCAGGCCTGGCGCGCGTCCAACCCCTTGGGCCGGCCCATCCACCCGGGCCTGTTCACCAGCCGCATCGACGCCAGCGAGAGAAGCTGGCAACCCGATGAGGTGCTGGCCCAGATCGACAGCATCCGGCGCCTGTCGCCGGGCAGCGGCCACATCCACTTCAGCATGGCGGCGCTGTCGCAGAACCGCAAGGGCATTGCCGACGCCTTGCGCAGCGGGCCCTACGCAGCGCCCTGAGCGCCTGGCTCAGAACGCGTAGGCCTGCTTGCGCAGTTGCACCTCGTAGCCGCGGTCGCTGGTGCTCAGCGTCGACGCGGTGCTCTTCACGCGCAGATAGACCGCCATCGTCTTGCCCGTCGCGTTGAAGTAGTTGACCTCGGTCTTGCCGTTGACGATGGCGGCGGCCTTGATCAGCTTGCCGCTGGCGTCCAGCAGCTCCATCGTCGCGTTGAAGGGGAAGATATCCAGCAGCGTCGGCGGGTCAATCGTCAGCGTGGTCTGCAGCGTCGTCGAGGCGCCCAGGTTGATCGAGTAGATGTCGACGTTCAGCGGCATGGACGGCTGCAGCGTGCCGCGCACCCGCGCCGGGAACACGTTCAGGTACTGGGCCTGGGCCTGCGTGTCGTTAGGCTCCCTCTCCAAGCGAAAGCCCCGCGCCGCGATGATGGCCTGCTCGGCATCGACGATGCCGGCACCACAACCCGTGCAGCTGCCCGGGAAGGCGCGCGCGGTGGAGCGCATCAGAGAGACCATGTCCGACGGCAGCACCGTCGAGTTGGCGGCCGCCATCAGCGCGGCCACGCCAGCGACATGAGGCGCCGCCATCGACGTGCCGCGCAGCAGGCTGTAGCCGTCGGCCACCGGGCCGCTCATGCCGGTGTTGGACAGCGACAGCACATTGCCATAGGTCGCGTCACCGCCGGGCGCCGCGATGTCCACCATGTCGCCGTAGTTGGAATAGCTGGAGCGCGCGCCGACCTTGTTGGTCGCGGCCACGGCCACCACACGCTTGCAGTTGGCCGGGGACTGCTTGGCGACGTCCTGGTTGTCGTTGCCGGCCGCGACGACGATCACCGCCCCCTTGTCGTAGGCGTAGTTGATGGCCGACTGCGTGATGCTGGCGCAGGCCGACTCGCCGCCCAGCGACAGGTTCAGGATCCGCGCCGGGTTGGCGTTGGCCGGCACGCCGGCCACCGAGCCGCCCACGGCCCAGACGATGCCGTCGGCGATGTCCGACGTGGCGCCGCCGCACTTGCCCAGCACGCGCACCGGCACGATCTTGGCCTTGGGCGCCACGCCGGTGACGCCCAGCGCGTTGTTGCCCACGGCGGCGATGGTGCCGGCGACATGGGTGCCGTGCCAGCTGCTGTTCTGGGCCGGCTTGTCCGCGCCGCATTGGTTGGCGGTGACGTTGTCGCCGGGGTCGCTGGCGTTGGTGTCGCGGCCGCCGCCGTCGCCGGCGCGGGTGCTGTCGGTGATGAAGTCATAGCCCGGCAGCAGATTGGGCGCGATGTCGGCATGCGCCAGCACGCCGGTGTCCAGCACCGCCACGCGCACGCCGAGGCCCATACCGATGTCCCAGGCCTTGGGTGCGTTGACGCCGCCGGTCGGGTCGCTCATGTCCCACTGTTGGACCCAGCCGGGGTCGTTGGGCGTGAAGGTGGGCTGCATGACGTGGTCGATCTCGACGGACTCGATGCTCGGGTCGGACAGCTGGATGTCGCGCGCCAGCTGGGCCAGCGCACGGGCCGGCACGCGCTGGGCGAGGCGGATGACGCGATGGCCGAGGGCGCTCTCGCGGTCGAAGTCGACGCGGTGGCCGCGCGCCTCGCTCATGGCGCGAAAGCCCTGCAGCGCGGCCTTGGCAGCCACCGGCGTGCGCGCGCCGTCGCGGAACTTGATGATGAGGCCGGCGGCCTGGGGCTCGGCGCGGCTCATCGCGACCTGGGACTGGGCCTCGGTGACGGCCGGGTTCAGGCCCAGCAGAGTGGCGGCGATGAGGCTCAGGGCGAAGGTCTTGCGGGTGGATTGCATGGGAAGGGCTCCGTATAAAGAACCTCCATGCTCGACAGCGCCGGTTGCAACCCCGCTTCAACCGCACGGACGTTTGGTTTCGTTTGTTGCGCCGTGCTGCCCCTAGCTTGCAGGCGCCATGGGCCGGTGTCACGCCAGCTTCACGACGCCCACCTAGCGTGGCCACCGTCCACCCAAAGGATTTCCATGCACCGCACCCTCACCCGCCTCGCACTGATCGCGTTGGCCGCCGCCAGCCTGCCCGCCATGGCTCACGACCGCGAGCGCGAAGGCATTGCCAGCGTGCAGCTCGGCCCGCGCCCCTTCTTCCTCGTCAACGACATGCCCGAGGGCGCGCTCAAGAAGCGCCTGCAGCATTGCGCCGCCTCGCGCGAGAGCTATCGCCCCACGCTGTTCTCCATCGGCCACCGCGGCGCGGCGCTGCAGTTCCCCGAGCACACCAAGGAGAGCTACGAGGCGGCCGCTCGCATGGGTGCCGGCATCGTCGAGTGCGACGTGACCTTCACCAAGGACAAGGAACTGGTCTGCCGCCACGCGCAGAACGACCTGCACACGACGACCAACATCCTCACCACGCCGCTGGCGAGCAAATGCGTCAAGCCCTTCACGCCGGCCGCCTTCGACGCCGCCGGCACGCTGGTGGCACCGGCCGCCGCCGAATGCCGCACCAGTGAGCTGACGCTGGCCGAGTTCAAGACCCTGCGCGGCAAGATGGACGCCTTCAATCCGCGCGGCCGCACGGCGGCTGAATACATGGCCGGCACGCCCAACTGGCGCACCGACCTCTATGCCGGCCCCACCAGCGGCACGCTGCTGACGCTGAAGGAGGCCATCAGCCTGTTCAAGAAGCTCGACGTGAAGATGACACCCGAGCTCAAGGCGCCGAGCGTGGCCATGCCCTTCGATGGCTTCACCCAGGCCGCCTACGCGCAGAAGATGCTCGATGAGCACAAGGCCGCCGGCGTGCCGGCACGCGACGTTTGGGCGCAGAGCTTCAGCAAGGACGACATCCTCTACTGGGTCAAGAACGAGCCCGCCTTCGGCCGCCAGGCCGTTTTCCTCGACGGCGCCGCCACGGCAGCCGACCTGCCCACCGCCGAGCAGCTCAAGGCCTACCGCGCCGCGGGCATCCGCATCGTCGCGCCGCCGCTGTTCGCGCTGCTGGCGGCCGACACCAGCGGCAACCTCCTGCCCTCGCAGTACGCGCGCAATGCCAAGGCCGCCGGCCTGGACATCATCACCTGGTCGTTGGAACGCAGCGGCATCCTGGCCGACGGCAACAACGGCTCCTACTACCAGACCTTCGACAGCGCCATCACCCGCGAGGGCGACATGTTCCGCACGCTGGACGTGCTGGCCCAGGACATCGGCGTGATCGGCGTGTTCTCCGACTGGCCGGCTACCGTCAGCTTCTACGCCAACTGCACTGGGCAAAAATAGCCTGGCTCAACCCGGGCTGCGCGCCAGCATCAGGTGATAGCTGCCGCGCAGGCCGGCTTCCTCGAAGCCGCAGGCCGCGTACATGCGCCGCGCGGGGTTCTCGGGGTGAACGGTCAGCGCCACCTGCGCGTGGCCGGCCCGCCACGCGGCGTCGAGTGACGCCTCCATCAGCAGCTTGCCGATGCCCTGGCGCTGGAAAGCCGGCCACAGCCCAATGCCCAGCTGCGGCGTGGAGGCATCCACCGACGCCAGGCCCACGCCTTCAGGCAGCACGCGCATCCAGCAGGCGCCCGCGTCCGCGCCATTGCGCACGGCCACGAGGCCGATGTCGCCGGGCCGGCCCCAGTCATCGGCATAGATGCGCACGCCCGGGTCGTCCAGCACCTCACGCGGGCGCAGCGGCGCGGGCGGCGGGTCCCACAGCGCGATGTGCAGCCAGTCCCACAGCGTGGACTGGTCCTGCGGGAACAGAGGTCGGAAGTTCAGCATGGCCTGGAGCCTAACGGTACGGTCGGTCACCAACCTTAGGTCATGTCGGTCACGCCGCCAACAGCTTCGTCGCAGCGGCCATCGCGGCCTCGTCCTTCAGCACGTCGCCAGGCCTGCTGCCGTCGCCCAGCACGACGCCGCCCCAGCGCATCTGCATGTACTCGGCGCTGAAGCGCAGGCTGTCCACCAGCGGCGCCGCGAGATGCGGTTCGTCGCCGCTGCTGGTGGCGCAGACGACATACATCGCCTTGCCCGCCATGCGCGGCTTGAAGTCCAGGCCGGGCACGCGCATGAAGGCGCTCCAGTGATCGAGGTAGAGCTTCAGCGGCGCCGGCAGGCTGTACCAGTACAGCGGCGCGGCGACGAGGAGGTCGGTGGCCCACAGCGTGTCATCGAGCAGGCCCGCCAGGCTGCCCGTCGGCGCGGGGTACTGGCCGGTGCCGCTGTGGCGGATGTCTTCGAAAGGCGGCAGGGCCAGCTCGGCCAGGCGCTGCCAGCGCACCTCGGCGCCGGCCGGCAGGCCATCCACGGCGGCACGCGCCATCAGCTCGGCATTGCCATCGGCACGG
Organism: Roseateles sp. GW821-FHT02E12; assembly: GCF_059421665.1. Classification (NCBI taxonomy): domain Bacteria; kingdom Pseudomonadati; phylum Pseudomonadota; class Betaproteobacteria; order Burkholderiales; family Sphaerotilaceae; genus Roseateles; species Roseateles sp. GW821-FHT02E12. Next base: position 1,294,295 of record NZ_JBWKVK010000001.1, on the reverse strand, counting down.
GTGCTGGAGAGCAGGACGAGAACGCGGCGGGCGGTGGGGTCGGTCATGGCGGCGGGCAGGCTTGATGAGGCACAACATCATGGCCGCGCCACGAACGGCCTGCCCGCCTCGGGTCATTCGCTGCGCGGACCGCCTGCGCCGCGACCCTCCCGTGCGCTGCGTCGCCGTTCAGCCGCGGCTGCGGCGCGCGACCGCACCGGCGGCAAGCAGCGCGGCGGCCACCAGCCCCAGTGAGGCCGGCTCAGGCAGGCCCGTGGGCGTCGTGACGAGCTGCAGCGAGGTCGTCATCGTGAAGTTCGAGCCGGTGGTGTGGCGCTCGGCCTGGAAGACGTCGAGCGAATAGTTGTTGCCATCGACCAGGCCGAAGGTGGCCGCGATGGTGTTCAGGTTCACCGCCCCGCCCTGGGGGCCGTGCACGCCACCGAGGTCGATCGCCAGCATGCCGTTGATGAAGACGAAGACATCGTCGTCGCCGGTGAAGCTGAAGGTGTCGTTGCTGGCCGTCGAGTAGCCGAAGGTGGTGTGGAACTCGGTCGTGAAACCGTAGTTGTGGCCGCAGCACGACGACTGGTTGAGCAGGGCGCCGTCGGCCGGGAAATAGGAACCGCTGCTGAACTGGCGCAGGCCGCCGCCGATGTCGTTCAGCGTGATGGTGGTCGAGCCGGTGCGGTTGACGCTCAGGTCGTCGTGGTACCACTGGTAGAAGGAGGCTGCGCTCTGGACACTCCAGTGCGCGCCGCCGGCGTAGACCGGCTTGCCATCAACGCCCAGCGTCGTGGCGACGATGCCAAGATCACTGCCGCAACAAGGCCCTTCGAAGTCAGGGTGCCCGGCCACGCCATTGAAGACGGTGCCAGCGGCATTGAAGTCTCGGACCGTGCCCGTCAGCGTGATCGGTGCCGCCTGCACAAGCAGCGGCAGGGCCAGGGCGGCAGCCGCGAGAAAGAGAGACAGCAGTCTGCGCATGATGTTCTCCTCCGTGTAGATGATCATCAAGAAGCAAAGTTGATGCCTTGCCCATCATTTCTTTGCAAATCAAGCGCTTGGCCAAGCTGCCGGCTGCCCGGGTGGCCAGATTGTCAAGTCGCCCGACACCGGCTGGCGCAGCTCAGCCCCCCAGCCCTGATGCATGGGTGATCGGCGCCAGCCTCGGCACCTCGTCGTCGGTCCACAGCCGGAAGTGGGCGACGAAGTGCTGGCCCGAGCCGTCCTCCAGGCCGAAGCTGCCGCTGTTGCCCGGCGCCACGTCCAGCGTCATCTGCAGGCCGGCCAGGTAGTCGCACTGGGCCTCGCTGGCGTAGACCGGCACGCCGCACACCTCGCCCAACTGGCGGTCGCCGGCGTTCAGCTTGAGCTCGTGCACGGCAAAGCACATCGGCGCGCTGCCGGCGCAGCAGCCGTGCGATTGGTAGAACAGCAGCTCGCCGTGCTGGCGCTTCAGCTGCTGGATCAACGCCTGCGCGGCCTCGGTGGCCTGCACGCGGGGGAGGGATGCGGTCATGGCGATGCCTCACAAAAAAGGGCGGCCGAGGCCGCCCCTTGCTTGCCGATCGCGGTAGCGATCAGAAGAAGCCCAATGCGTTCGGGCTGTAGCTGACCAGCAGGTTCTTGGTCTGCTGGTAGTGGTCGAGCATGGCCTTGTGGGTCTCACGCCCGATGCCGGACTCCTTGTAGCCACCGAAGGCGGCGTGCGCCGGGTAGGCGTGGTAGCAATTGGTCCAGACGCGGCCGGCCTGGATGGCCCGGCCCATGCGGTAGGCGCGGCTGCCGTCTCGGCTCCACACGCCGGCGCCCAAGCCGTAGACGGTGTCGTTGGCGATGGCCAGCGCCTCGGCCTCGGTCTTGAAGGTGGTCACGGCCAGCACGGGGCCGAAGATCTCCTCGCGGAAGATGCGCATGTTGTTGTTGCCCTGGAAGAGCGTCGGCTGGATGTAGTAGCCGCCCGCCAGGTCGCCACCCAGCTGGGCGCGGTCGCCACCGATCAGCACCTTGGCGCCCTCTTCCTTGCCCAGCGCCAGGTAGGTCTGGATCTTGTCCATCTGCATGGCTGAGGCCTGGGCGCCCATCATGGTGTCGGTGTCGAGCGGGTTGCCCTGCTTGATGGCGGCCACACGCTTGAGTGCACGCTCCATGAACTTGTCGTAGATGCTTTCCTGGATCAGCGCGCGGCTGGGGCAGGTGCAGACCTCGCCCTGGTTGAACGCGAACAGCACCAGGCCTTCGATGGCCTTGTCCAGGAAGGCGTCGTCCTCGGCCATCACATCCTCGAAGAAGATGTTGGGGCTCTTGCCGCCCAGCTCCAGCGTGGCCGGGATCAGGTTGCTGGCCGCGGCCTGCGCGATGACCTTGCCGGTGGCGGTGGAGCCGGTGAAGGCGATCTTGGCGATGCGCTTGCTGTTGGCCAGCGGCATGCCGGCTTCGCGGCCGAAGCCGTTGACGATGTTCAGCACGCCCGGCGGCAGCAGGTCGGCGATCAGCTCGGCCAGCACCAGGATGCTGACCGGCGTGCTCTCCGCCGGCTTGAGCACGACGCAGTTGCCCGCGCCGAGTGCCGGTGCCAGCTTCCAAGCCGCCATCAGGATGGGGAAGTTCCACGGAATGATCTGGCCCACCACGCCCAGCGGTTCCTGGAAGTGATACGCGATGGTGTTGCCGTCGATCTCGCTCAGCGCGCCTTCCTGCGCACGCACGCAGCCGGCGAAGTAGCGGAAGTGATCCACCGTCAGCGGGATGTCGGCGTTCAGCGTCTCGCGGATGGGCTTGCCGTTGTCCACCGCTTCGGCGTAGGCCAGCAGCTCCAGGTTCTGCTCGATGCGATCGGCAATCCTCAGCAAGGTGTTGGCCCGCTCGGCCGGCGGCGTGGCGGCCCACTTGGCGGCCGCCGCGTGGGCGGCGTCCAGTGCCAGCTCGATGTCGGCGGCGCTTGAGCGCGCGGCCTGGGTGTAGGCGCGGCCATTGATCGGCGAGATCACATCGAAGTACTGGCCCTCGACCGGCGGCACGAACTTGCCGCCGATGAAGTTGTCGTAGCGAGGCTTGTAGGCGATCTTGGCGCCGGCAGCGCCGGGGGCGGCGTAAACAGTCATGGCTTGTCTCCTGCGATTGCGGTTGGGGCAGGCCCATCAACGCAGAACCCGTGCCAACCCGCCGCAGGCGTGCCAACGCCTATTGCACGGCTTTAAGCCCAGGGAAATCACCCGCCGGCCGTTGCAGGCTGGAGCAGTTCGGCACAGGACGGCACAGCGCGCCACGCACGTGTTTCGGCACACCCGCCGGCAGTGTTCCAGGCACCCGTTGTCACAGTGCTGCGCAGCCTGCTCATGGCACTGACACCCCCTTCGGTGGAACCCTGAGCCCACGCGCCGGCAAGCCCTGCAACTGCTCCATCCCGCCGCGAAAACCGGGCGAATTCAATTGGCATGGAGCTTGCGCTTTGGGTGGCTGTCCGCCCGCCGCCTTGGCACGGCGGTGCAGATCCAACATACAGGAGACAACACCATGCAACTCAAGCCTCTCGCCGCTTTGATGTCCTTGGGCCTCGGCCTCGTGGCCGCCGGCGGCGCCACCGCCGCCGTGACCGACCAGATGATCGAAGCATCGTCCAAGTCCGGCCAGGAAGTGCTGTCCTGGGGCCTGGGCACGCAGGGCCAGCGCCACTCGACGCTCAAGCAGGTCAACGTGGGCAACGTGGCCAAGCTGGCGCCCGTCTGGGCCTTCTCCTTCGGCGGCGAGAAGCAGCGCGGCCAGGAGTCGCAGCCGCTGATCCACAACGGCAAGATGTTCGTGACGGCCTCCTACTCGCGCATCTTTGCGCTGGACGCCGCCACCGGCCAGAAGCTGTGGAAGTACGAGCACCGCCTGCCCGAGGGCATCATGCCCTGCTGCGACGTCGTCAACCGCGGCGCGGCCCTGTTCGACAACCTCGTCATCTTCGCCACGCTGGACGCCCAGATCGTGGCCCTGGACCAGACCACCGGCGACGTGGTCTGGAAGGAGAAGATCGACGACTACGCTGCCGGCTACTCGGCCACGGCTGCGCCCATCATTGCCCAGGGCCTGCTGCTGACCGGCGTGTCGGGCGGCGAGTTCGGCGTGGTGGGCCGCGTCGAGGCGCGCGACCCGCGCACCGGCAAGATGGTCTGGACCCGCCCGACGGTGGAAGGCCACATGGGCTACACCTGGGACAAGGCCGGCGTGAAGCACGAGAACGGCATCTCCGGCACGCAGGGCAAGAGCTGGCCCGGCGACCTGTGGAAGACCGGCGGCGCGGCCACCTGGCTGGGCGGCACCTACGACCCCAAGACCGGCCTGGCCTATTTCGGCACCGGCAACCCGGCGCCGTGGAACAGCCACCTGCGCCAGGGTGACAACCTGTTCTCCTGCGCCACCGTCGCCATCGACGTGAAGACCGGCCAGATCAAGTGGCACTACCAGGGCACGCCCAACGACGGCTGGGACTTCGACGGCGTCAACGAGTTCATCACCTTCGACCAGGACGGCAAGCGCATGGGCGCCAAGGCCGACCGCAACGGCTTCTTCTACGTGCTGGACGCCACCAACGGCCAGCTCGCCAACGCCTTCCCCTTCGTCAAGAAGATCAGCTGGGCCACCGGCATCGACCTGAAGACCGGCCGCCCGAACTTCGTGCCCGAGAACCGCCCCGGCGACCCGACCACCGCGGCCGATGGCAAGAAGGGCAACTCGGTGTTCTCGTCGCCGTCCTTCCTGGGCGGCAAGAACCAGATGCCGATGGCCTACAGCCCGGACACCAAGCTCTTCTACGTGCCGGCCAACGAATGGGGCATGGAAATCTGGAACGAGCCCATCGCCTACAAGAAGGGCGCCGCCTACCTGGGCGCGGGCTTCACCATCAAGACGCTGAACGACGACTACATCGGCGCCATGCGCGCGGTCGACCCCAAGACCGGCAAGATCGTCTGGGAAGTGAAGAACAGCGCGCCGCTGTGGGGTGGCGTGCTGACCACCGCCGGCAACCTCGTGTTCTGGGGCACGCCGGAAGGCTGGCTCAAGGCCGCGGACGCCAAGACCGGCAAGATCGTCTGGCAGTTCCAAACCGGCTCGGGCGTCGTCGCGCCGCCGGTGTCCTGGCAGCAGAACGGCGAGCAGTACATCAGCGTCGTCTCGGGCTGGGGCGGTGCCGTGCCGCTGTGGGGAGGTGACGTGGCCAAGAAGGTCAATTACCTGGAGCAGGGCGGCATGGTCTGGGTGTTCAAGCTCCCCAAGTAAGCCGTCCATTCAGTACCGAAGGCGCCGGCCCGCGCAGGCTGGCCGGCGCCTTGTTCATGTCCCGAGGCCTCCATGCACCCCACCCGCCGCATCTTCATCTTCCAGGCCACCACGGCCTGCCTGGCCTGCCCGGCCGTGGCCCAGACGGTCCCCGTCGACGAGGCCAGCGAAACCGCCGTCGCCCTCGGCTACAAGCACGACACCACCAAGGTCGATGCCGCCAAGTACCCCAAGCACCAGGCCAGCCAGCACTGCGCCAACTGCCAGTTCTGGCAGGCCAAGCCCACCGACGCCTGGAGCGGCTGCTCGATGTTCGGCCGCAAGGCCCAGGTGGCGAAGAACGGCTGGTGCGTAGCCTGGGTCAAGACCCCAGGTTGAACTCAGCGTCGAGCAACCCGCGGCGCAGCGCCAGGTGCGCCATAGCCGCGGTGCTGGCCAGCCCCAACTTCTCGCGAATCTGCGTCTGCAGGTTGGAGACGGTCTTGGGGCTCAGGTGCAGCGTGCCGGCGCAGTCGGCCGGCGTCAGGCCTTGAGCCAGCAGGCGAAACACCTCGAACTCGCGGTCGCTTAAACGCTCCAGCCCATCCGGGTCGCCCGGCGGCAGCGGCTGCAGCCAATGTGCCGGCAGCGAGGTGCACAGATGGCGCCGGCCCGCCATCACGCGGGCCGCGGCGTCCAGCAGCTCCTGCGGTGCACCGCTCTTGCTCACATAGCCGCGCGCCCCCATCGCGAAGGCCCGTCTCACCATCGCCTCGCCCTCGTGCATGCTGAACACCAGCACGCGCACGCCGGCGTCGCGCTCCATCAGCTGGCGCAGCAACTCCAGCCCGCCGCGCCCGGGCAGGCCCAGGTCCGTGATGGTCAGCTCGGGCTGGTGCTCGCGGTGCAGGTCCAGCGCCTCGTCCACCGAGCCCGCCTGGGCCACCACGCGCCAGCTGCCGTCCATCTCCAGCAGGCGCTGGTAGCCCGCGCGCACAACGGGGTGGTCGTCAACCAGCAGCAGCCGCGTCATGGCCGGCCTCGGGTTGGCAGCCACAGCTCGACGCGCGTGCCCTTGCCCGGCGCGCTGCTCACCGTCAGCCGGCCGCCCAGGGCCGCCGCGCGTTCGCGCGCGCCGAGCAGGCCCAGACCCGCGGTCTCGGCCGCGGCGTCGAAGCCCAGGCCATCGTCATGCACGCTCAACTGCACGGCGTCGGGCATCGACGCGAGCTGCACCGCCACCGCCGTGGCGTGCGCATGACGCAGCGCGTTGGACAGCGCCTCCTGCGCGACGCGGTAGACAGCCATGTCGATGTCCTCGCCAAAGCTGGCCACCTCGGCACCGCTGGCGCTGAAGCGGCAGGCGGGCCAGGCGCGCTGGGCGCACAGCACCTGCAGCGCGGCGCTCAAGCCGAGGGCGTCGAGGTCGGCCGGGCGCAGTTGGCGCAGCAGGCGGCGCACGCCTTGCTGCAGGCTCTCGGCACTGGCGGCGGCGCGGTGTGCGGCGGCCACGGCCTGGGTCAGCTCGGTGCAGCGCTCGGCCACGGCCGCCTCGAAACGGATGGCCGTGCAGTGCTGGGCCAGCTCGTCGTGCAGCTCACGCGCCAGCGCCTGGCGCTCGCTCTCCTGCACGGCAATGAGCTGGCGGGCCAGCTCGCGGTTCTGCTGCAGCAGCCGCGCCGCCTCGCGGTGGCGGCGCCAGGCCTGCCAGGCCAACCCCACGGTCATCACGGTCAAGGCCAGCGGCAGCTCGTCCATCTGCCAGGCCTCGTAGCGGTCCAGGGCCGCGCTCAGTTTCTCCTGCCACTGCCCGAGGCTGCCCAGCACGAAGACGGCCAGCGTCGTGCCGCTCACCCAGAGCAGGTCGCGCCGCGCGAAGAGCCTCACTGCCAGGCCTCCAGCTCGAGCGTGCGCGAGCCGCCCACCAGCATCGGCGACGTGGACGGCTCGCTGCGCTCCAGCTTCACGAGGCCCACGCCGCGGCAATACCACTCCACGCTGTGGAGCGGCTGGTCCTTGAAGCCGCTGATGGGGTCGACGAAGACGCGCACCGTGGCGCTGCCGCGCACGCGCAGGCAGGGCGAGAACTTGCCCGCCGCCACCTGCACCTCGTCGGCCACGGCCTCGATCTGGTAGGTCATGGGGATATTGGGGTGGCTGTGCTTGAGCTCGCGTGGGTACTCCTGCGTGCGCATCAGCAGATAGGTCGTCGTGGGCGCCTGCCATTGCGTGCCCACCACGAAGGGCGCCTTCAGCACGAAGCGGCCCGGCGCGTCGGCCACGGGGTCGGCCTGCATGTCGCTCTTGATGGCCACGCGGTAGACGCCGCTGTCGTCGGCACGCAGCCAGTAGTTGATGCCGCTGTCGCTGCGGCGCTGCCAGGCGGGCTTGTCGTCCAGGATGAGCGTGCTGCGGCCGAGCGTGCGCAGCGTGAGGCTCTCGCGCTCCGAGGTGTCGGCACCGCTGCGCGTGGTGACGGTGTAGGTCCAGCGATGGCCGGCCTCCAACGGAAACCAGGCCTCGTTGCCCGCGCTGGGCGAGCGGCCACAGCCGGCGAGGGCGATCAGGGTCAACAGCAGGCAGCGGCGCATGCTCACTTCTCCGGCAGTTGGGGTAAGGGCATGTCGCGCAGCTTCACCTGCTGCTCATCGCTGCCCGGGCGCAGCCAGGCCAGGCCCTTGCGGCCCACCTTGGGCTCGGCCGTGCCGAGCTGGGCGATGCCGTTGCGCACCTTTTTCAAGCCCTCGTTCAGCAGGCCGTGCAGGTCCTTGCTGTAGGGCAACAGGTAGGCGCGCGGCTGGGCGGCGGGCTTGCCGTCTTCCACCGCGTGGACCCACACGTAGAGCGCCCCGTCGCGCTTCGGCCCGGGCTCCTCGATGACGGCGGCCAGCAGCACGAAGCGCTCGGGCAATGGGTCGCCACTGGGCCAGCCCCACAGCGTGTGGATGGCCCCCTCGGCATAGAAGTAGAAGGCGCTCACGCCCACCACCAGCAGGCCGCGCAGCCAGGCGGGCCAGCGCGATTGCAGCAGGGCCAGGGCGCACAGCAGCAGCAGTGCGGCAAAGCTGAGGATGATGGGAAGCGTCATATCGAGTTCAGGGGCGTTGCATCAGGCTCTTGGGGAGCGTGTTGACGTTGACGACGCTGCCATCGGGCAGCATCGTGAAGCGCACGGCGGTGGCCTCGTCGCCCTGGCGGGCGAGCTTGACCGTGCCGTAGAAAACGACGTCCGCGCGCGGGTTGACCTTGATGACCGTGACGGTCACCGGCACCGGCTGGCCGTCGTGCGACTGGTAGTACTGCACGTTGACGACGTGCTCGCCCGGCACCAGGCCGCGCAGCGTCACCACCTCCTGGCGGAACGGGCTCTGGATGCGCTGGCCGTTGACGATGGTGGCGGCGTTGGCGTCACCCCGGTCGTCGCGGTCCAGGTACATCAGCCCCGCCTCGCGCTGGCGGAACCACACCAGGTTGCCGCCGGGGTCCTGCACCCAGGTGTCGATGTCGTTGGGGCTGTTGTCGGGCCAGGCGACGTTGATGAGGTACTCGGCCTTGGACGGCACGTCGCCGGCCTTGGTGGCGCGCGGGTTCATCGCCAGCAGCGCCACGATGAAGCAGAAGACGAAGCCGATCAGCAGGTTGAACAGCATGTCGTAGAACGGGTCGACCTCCGCCTCCCGCGAGCCTCGGCGCGAGCGGCGTGTCACACGGAATCCTTCACGAGCGCGGCGCGCTGGATGTCGGCAACGAGCACATCGGCGAAGCGGTCCAGCCGCGTGAGCTGCAGGCCCAGCAGGATGTTGCCCACCAGGCCCACCATCGTCGTCAGCAGCGCAACGCCCAGGCCGGCGGTCAGGCTGCGCAGCAGCTCCTGCGACTGCGCGGGGTCGAAGCTCTGCAGCTTGCCGATGGTCAGCGCCAGCATCGAGAAGCCGATGACCTTGCCCAAGAGCCCCAGCTTGAGCTGGATGCCGTTGACCCACCAGGCCGTGCCGTGCGGGCCGTGGCTGTGCTCCAGCAGCAGGTCGGCGGCGGTGCCGGCATCACGCGAGAGCGCGGCGGCGTAGTCAGTGGCCCAGCAGCGTTCATCGGCGCGGGCCTGGCGCGGGTCGGCCAGCAGGGTGCGCTGGCGCTGCAGCTCGCGCGAGCGCTGGCCGCACCACAGCGTCGAACAGCCGAACACGGCAATGATGACCAGCGTCAGGCCGGTCGGGTCGGCCCCCAGCAGCAAGGCCCAGACGCCGCGCACGCCCAGCAGCCAGGTGCAGAAGGCGAGGCCCCCGCAGAGGGTCAGCCATTCCAGCCACAGCGGCTCGGCCGGGCGCGAGGGGGGTTGGGCGGCAGTCAGTGTGCTCACAGTTCAATCTCCATGCCGTCGTGCGCCACCTCGATGCCGTGGTCGGCCAGCTCGTGGCGCTGGGCGCTGCGGCGGTCGAGGATGGGGTTGCTGTGGTGGATGTGGGTGAGCACCTTGCGCGGCGCGCCGCTGGCCCGCAGCGCGTCGATCATCCCGGGGCGCTCGCCATGGCGGCTCTGCGGCAAGTGGCCCTTGTCGCTCGCGCTGACGGAGCCGACACCGGCCTCCTGCATGCCGTGCTCGGTCCAGAAGCTGCCGTCGACGACGACGCAGTCGGCCCGGCGCATCCAAGCCAGCTCGGGCTCGCCAACCTCGGCCAGCGCCGGTGATAGGAAGACGCGCCGGCCGGTGCGCAGGTCCTGCACCTGCAGCGCGATGCACTCGCCGGCCGCCTCGCCGCGCAGCCGCGCATGCCGTGGCGCACGCGCCGGCACGGCCACGGCAGCAAAGCTCAGCGCCGGGAAGCCCGGGATCTCGAACGCCGCGCTGCGCGTGTCGCCAGCGATGGGCAGCATGCGCCAGCGCACGCGGCAGTAGCTCTCCAGCACGTGCAGCAGCGGCAGCTCGGCCGTCAGGTCCTCGAACACCAGCGGCGTGGCGTACACCTCCAGCTCACGGCTCTCGCGCAAGCTGAGCAGCCCGGCCACGTGGTGCAGCCGCGAGTCCAGCAGCACGACGGCGCGGATGGGCGCGTCACCTGCATGGGCGGGCTGCAGCGCGGGCGTGTCGCGGATCTGCTGCAGCAGGTCGGGCGAAGCGTTGATGAGCAGCCAGCCCTCGCCGGGCCGGCCGTCCTGCGAGATGGCGATGGCGCTTTGCGTGCGCGCGCTGGCGTCGAGTTCACCGCGGCGCCAGCTGCTGCACAGCCGGCAGTGGCAGTTCCACAGCGGGAAGCCACCGCCCGCGCCGGAGCCGAGGACGAGGAGCTTCATGAGAAGCCGCGCAGAGGAAGACGGGGCATGGGAGCAAGGATTCAGCAGGTCGATGCACCCAGGGGTGCAAGACCCGTGCCTTGCCAAAAGGCCGGTGCAAGCGCCGTCAATCAGGGGTTTTGCTCCAGTTCGGCACAACGCGGCGCGGAGCCTCCCCGGGAAAGTCCCGGGCCTGCTTTGAGGCCCGGGAACAACGGTCAGTCGGCCGTGGGCGTGTTCCAGCGCAGCCGGCGGTAGATCGTGTTGCGGCTGATGCCCAGCTGCTTGGAGGCCAGCGAGATGTTGCCGCCCACGGCGTCCAGCGTGGCGCGGATCATGTCGATCTCAGCCTGCTCCAGCGTGCGCGCCGTAGTGGGTTCAGTGGCAGCCACTGCAGCCGTGGACGCCATCGTGGATGCCGGCGCCGGCAGCGCGGCATGCGGCTCGTAGGGCGGCCAGGCCGGCGCCAGCGCGGGGGCCGGCGCGGGGGCCAGGCCGCCCACGACGCGCTGCATGTCTTCGAGGAAGTCGTCCGACAGATGCGCCGTCGTCACCAGCCGCTCGCCGGCCGACATCACCGCCGCCGTGCGCAGCACGTTGGCCAGCTGGCGGATGTTGCCCGGCCACTGGTAGCGGCGGAACATGCCCAGCACCTGGGGGCTCAGCTCGGGGGTGTCCTGCGGGCGCTCGGCCTGCAGGATGCGGCGCACGATGGCTTCCACGTCGGTCCGTTCGCGCAGCGCCGGCAGGCGCAGGGCCAGGCCGTTGAGGCGGTAGTACAGGTCCTCGCGGAAGGTCTGGGCGGCGATCATCTCGCGCAGGTTGCGGTGGGTGGCGCCGATGACGGCGATGTCCACCGCGATGGACTTGGTGCTGCCCAGCGGCGTCACGCTGCGCTCCTGCAGCGCGCGCAGCAGGCGGGCCTGCAGCGGCAGCGGCATGTCGCCGATCTCGTCCAGGAACAGCGTGCCGCCGTTGGCCTGCACCAGCCGCCCCGGCGCGCCCTTGCGCCGCGCGCCGGTGAAGGCGCCTTCCTCGTAGCCGAACAGCTCGGCCTCAATGAGGCTCTCGGGGATGGACGCGCAGTTCACGGCCACGAAGGCCTGCCGTGCGCGGTTGGAATCGTGGTGCACCGCGCGGGCCAGCAACTCCTTGCCCGTGCCGGTCTCGCCCAGGATGAGCAGCGGGATGCCGCGGTCCAGCACGCGCTTGACCTTCTGGATGACGGTCTCCAGCTGCGGGTCACCGGTGCGCAGGTATTGCAGGCCAGAGAAGCGCTGGGCGCCGTTGGCCGTGGCCGCCATGTCCGCTGGCGGGGCCGACACGGCCGTGCTGGCAACGCTGCCGGCCCATTCGCCTTCGCGCAGGGAACTGGTGGCCGCTGAAGGCTCGCGCGCGTCCACCACGTCGGCCATCTCGGCATTCCGCAGGCCCGCCACCACCGGGCGCGAAGGCCAGTCGAAGCGCGCGCTGACGAACAGGCTCTGGCCCGTCGGCAGGCTCATCTGCATCGGCGGCGACAAGGGCATGCGGAAGTGGTCGTAGATGGCCGCCGGCGTCGTGCCCAGCAGGCTGCTCAGGCTGCGCATGCGCAGCTCGGCACCGCTGACGCCGAGCTGGTCCAGCGCGGCGCGGTTGGCGCCCAGCAGCCGGCCTTCCGGCGACACGACGAGGATGCCTTCCAGCAGCGTGCCGATGAACTCGGGCCGGCTGTGGAAGTGCAGGCGCAGGCGGTTGTTGTAGTCGTCCGAGAGCCAGTGGTTCTCGATCATGCGGGCCGACATGCGCACCAGCCCCATGGTGTGCTGGTGGTAGCCGCGGTGGTCGCCGGTCACGTCCAGCACGCCCAGCATGTTGCCGCGCGGGTCGAAGATCGGCGAGGCCGAGCAGGTCAGAAAGTTGTTGGCGTGGATGAAGTGCTCGCCGCCGTGGACCAGCGTCGGTGCTTCCTCAAAAAGCGCCGTGCCGATGGCGTTGGTGCCCTTGGCATGCTCGGCCCAGTTCTCGCCCGGCGCCAGCGCCACGCGGTGGGCGCGGGCCAGGAAGCTGTCGTCGCCCACGGCATGCAGGATGGTGCCCTGCGCGTCGGTCAGCATGATCATGCTTTCGGTGTTGACGATCTGCTCGTAGAGCAGTTGCATCACCGGTGCGGCGTGGGTGTACAGGCGTTGGTTGCGTTCGCGCGCGAGGTTGAGGTCGCTTCGGATCATCGGGTCCAGCCCGCTTTTCTCGTGGCGCTTCAGGCCCAGCGCTTCGCTGCGCTGGTGGCTGCGCTCGATGAACGCCTGTCGCGGCGGCGCCGGTGGCGCCGGGCTGCCCGGCGCTTCGGTCTCGATGGTGGGCATGAGAGGCTTTCGTTGGCCTGCCTCCACAGGCTTGTCTCCGGAGGCTGCGCGGTGCGGGCTCATGGCCACGCCGCGCGTCTTGATCTGCGGTCATCGTGTCCCAAACCGGCGGGGCTGTCCATCCGCGCCGGTCCGCCGCTGCCCGGGCAAGTGTGCCAAGTTGGAACAGTTCCGTGCTGGCATGTCGCTTGCAGCGCAGAGGCAGAGCCCGAACGGGCCTTGCAGACCTCGACAACAACGGAGACACCTTCATGAAGTTCCATCCCCTTGCCATCGCCGGCAGCGTCTGCCTCGCCGCCATCGTGGTGACCGTGCAGGCCTGGGCCCACGGCGACGTCACGCCCCAGGCCGTGGACACCTCCAGCCTGCCCCAGCTCGGCGAAGGCTGGCGCGCCGAGAACCCTTTCCGCAGCAACGACGCCGCCATCAAGATCGGCACCTCGGCTTACAACCAGAACTGCGCGCGCTGCCACGGCCTGGAGGCCATCTCCGGCGGCATCGCCCCCGACCTGCGCCGCCTGGACAACGACTGCACCACGCTGAAGGACGCCGCCAAGAAGGCCGCCTGCGTGAAGGAAAACGACGACTACTTCCTGAACACCGTACGCCATGGCCGCAGCCGCAACGGCGCCGTCTACATGCCGCCCTTCGAGGGCGTGTTCACGCAGGAAGCCATGTGGGCGATCAAGGCCTACCTGGAAGTACGCCGGGAGAAGCCGCTGTGAACGGCGCGCCCCTGCTCAACCGCCGCTCCTTGCTTGCCTGGGGGGCAGCCGCCGCCTTCACGGCGGAGCAGGCCGGCGCCGCCACGCTCGCCCAGGTGCGCGAGCGCGGCCGGCTGATCGTCGGCCTGTACGAAGACATGCCGCCCTTCCACGTGAAGGGCAAGGGCATCGACATGGAGCTGGGCCAGGCGCTGGCCGAAACCCTGGGCGTGAAGTTCTCGCCGCTGGCCTTCAATGCCGACGAGAACATGAACGACGATCTGCGCAACATGGTCTGGAAGGGGCACTACCTCGGCTACGGCCCGGCCGACGTGTTGATGCACGTGCCGGTGGACCGCCCGCTGATCGAGGCCACGCCCCAGGCCCGCATCTTCGGCCCCTACTACCGCGAACGCGTGATGCTGGCGCGGCGCGCGGACGACCTGCCCGTGCTGGACAGCCTGTCCCAGCTGGGCACACGCCGTGTTGCCGTGCCCGGGCAGACGCTGGCGGGCTGGTTGATGATCGGCGCGGACGGCGGCGCCTACCGTGAGCAGTTGCTGACGCAGTGGAAGGACGGCTGCGAAGCGGCCCGCGCCTTGCAGCGCGGCGAGGTGGCGGCTGCGGCCGGCCTGGCCTCGGAGCTGGAGACCGTGCTGGGCGGCGACACTGCCTACCGCATCGAGCCCCTGCCGTCGCCACGTGCGCCGCGCGACGGCTGGGCGGCAGGCATGGCCGTGAAACGCGACGCCACCGACCTCGCCCAGGCCCTGCAGGAAGCGTTGAACCAACTGGCCAGCCAAGGCCGCGTGGCCGAGATCTTTGCCAAACACAAGGTGGCCTGGCGTCCCGCCTGAGCCAACCGACTGGAGACACACATGAAACAACCATTCGCGCCCGCGGCGCGAAGGACGGCACTCGCGCTGGCAGCAGCCAGCGCAGCCGCCCAGGCCGCACCCGCCCCGACCGTCCTCGAACCCGTCGTCGTCACGGCCACGCGCACCGACGCGTCCCCGTTCGACGTGCCCGCCTCCATCGCCGTCATCTCGGGCGACGCGCTGCGCGCCGGCCGCGCCCAGGTCAACATCTCGGAAGGCCTCGGCGCAGTGCCCGGCCTGCTGGCACGCGACCGCCAGAACTACGCGCAAGACGTGCAGATCTCGGTACGCGGCTTCGGTGCCCGGGCCAGCTTCGGCATCCGCGGCGTGCGCGTCTACGTGGACGACATCCCCGCCACGCTGCCTGACGGCCAGGGCCAGATCACCAATGTCGAGATCGGCACGGTGGGCCGCGTGGAGGTGCTGCGCGGGCCGTTCTCGGCGCTGTACGGCAACTCCTCGGGCGGCGTCATCAGCATCTACTCCGAAGCGCCCAGCGGCCCGCCGCGCGTGGACGCCAGCGTGGGCTTCGGCAGCGACGGCCTTCGGCGCGTGGCGGCCTCGGCCAGCGGCCGCTCGGGCGCCATCGGCTACACGCTGGGCGCCAGCCGCTTCGAGACCGACGGCTACCGCCAGCACAGCCAGACCGAACGCCGCCTGGGCAACGCGCGGCTGAACTTCAAGCTGGGCACCGATACCCAGCTCACCCTCATCGCCAACAGCGTGGAGCTGCCCGAGGCGCAGGACCCGCTGGGCCTGACCCGCGCGCAATGGCGGGCTGATCCGCGCGGCGTCGACCCTTCCGCGCTGAGCTTCAACACCCGCAAAACGATGAAGCAGGAACAGGGCGGCCTGGTGCTGGAGCACGCCATCGACGGCGCCAACACTCTGCGCGTGATGGTCTACCAGGGCCACCGCACGACGATGCAGTTCCAGTCCATCCCGGTGGCGACGCAGGCGAATGCGCTGCACCCCGGCGGCGTGATCGACCTGTCGCGTGACTACGAAGGCGCCGACATCCGCTGGCGCTGGAAGAGCACCACGGCCAGCGTCATCGCCGGCGTGACCGCCGACGAGATGCGCGAGCACCGCGTGGGCACGCTGAACTTCATCGGCACCACGCTGGGCGTGCAAGGCGCGCTGCGCCGCGACGAGACCAACCGCGTCAGCAACGCCGACCCCTACCTGCAGGCCGAATGGCGACCCACGCCGGCCTGGCTGCTCAGCGCCGGCGTGCGGCGCAGCAAGGTGGACTTCCGCTCGACGGACGCCTACATCACCAAGACCAACCCCGACGACAGCGGCGCCGCCAGCTACTCGGCCAACCTGCCGGTGCTGGGCATCAGCTACGCCGTCAGCGAGACGCTGCACGTCTACGCCACCGCCGGCCGCGGTTTCGAGACGCCCACGCTCAACGAACTGGCCTACCGCGCCAGCGGCGCCACGGGGTTGAACTTCGGCCTGCAGGTGGCCACCAGCCGCAGCGTGGAGGCCGGCGTGAAAGCCAAGCCCTGGGCGGGCAGCGAACTGACTTTGGCCGTGTTTCAGACCGGCACCGAGCACGAGATCGTCACGCAAACCAACGTGGGCGGCCGCGCCACCTTCCAGAACGCCGGCGCCACACGCCGCCGCGGCCTGGAGGCGTCGGGCGCCTTCCAGCTCACGCCCACGCTGCAGGCCCAGCTCACCGCCACCTGGCTGGACGCGCGCTACCGCGACGGCTTCCTGACCTGCACGGCCACGCCCTGCGCCGCGGCCAACAGCCAAGTCAATGCCGACAACCGTATCCCCGGCATCGCCCGCACCTCGGCCTACGGCGCGCTCACCTGGCAGCCGGCCGGTGGCTGGCGCCTGGGCGTTGAAGGGCGGGCGCTGAGCAAGGTCTACGTCAACGACCTCAACAACGACGCCGCCCCCGGCTACGCGACGCTGGCCGCCCACGCGGGCTACCAGTTCAGCGCCGGCCCCTGGGACCTGGGCGCCCTGCTGCGCGTGGACAACCTGGCCGGCCGCCGCTACGCCGGCTCGGTCATCGTCAACGACGGCAACAGCCGCTTCTTCGAGCCCGCGCCGGGCCGCACCTGGCTGGCCAGCGCCAATGCCAGTTACCGCTTCTGATCGGGGCATGCCATGCAACGACTCCTCCCCGCCCTGACCCTGCTCGTCACGGCCATCGCCTCGGCGCACGCCGGCCCGCTGGCCTATGTGTCCAACGAGGGCTCGGGCACGCTGAGCGTCATCGACACCGCCACCGACGCCGTGCTTTACGAACTGCCCGCCGGCGCCAAACCGCGCGGCGCCGTCATCAGCCCCGACGGCCGCCGCGCCTACGTGAGCGACCAGCCCGGCAACCGCCTCGTCGTCATCGACCTGGCCGCGCGCCGCCAGGCCGGCGAGATTCCGCTCGGTGAATCACCCGAGGGCCTGGGCCAGTCGCCCGACGGCCGCTGGGTGGTGGCCGCCGTGGAGGAGGCCAACGAGATCGTCTTCGTCGACACACGCACCATGGCCCGCAGCTTCGCCGTCAAGGTGAAGGGCAAGAACCCCGAGCACGCGGTGTTCAGCCCCGACGGACGCTGGGTGCTGGTGAGCGCCGAAGAGGGCAGCGCCGTGGACGTCATCGACGTCGACAAGCGTGCCCAGGTGGCGCAGATCCCGGTGGGCACGCGGCCGCGCGGCATCGGCTTCTCGCCCGATGGGCAGCGCGCCTTCGTTGCGGCCGAGATGTCCAGCGAGATCTACGTCATCAACACCGTGACCTTCACGGTGCTGAACAAGCTCAAGGCCGGCGCCAAGAGCAACGGCATCAGCGTGCACCCGGACGGCAAGCGCGTCTTCATTTCCAACGGCGGCGACGCCAGCGTCTCGGTGCTGGACCTGGCCAGCATGACGCTGGTGGCCACCATCCCGGTCGGCCAGCGGCCGTGGAACATGGCGCTGACGCCCGACGGCCGCAAGCTCTACGTGGCCTGCGGGCGCTCGGGCGCCGTGTCGGTCATCGACACCGAGACGCAGCTGAAGGTGGCCGATGTGGCGGTGGGCAAGCTGCCGTGGGGAGTGGTGATCCGTTGACTGTTCCAACGCGAAGCACAGGGCCGTAGTTCCTCGGGGCCTGTGCCGGGAAATCTTCCCGGGCGTCGCACCTCCTCGCTCCGAAGAATCACTTGCAGCCAAGCACTGATTCAAAAAACGGAGACCTCGTGAACCCCACCCACCACAAGCTTGCCCTCGCCGCGCTGGCCCTGATTGCCGCCACGGCCGCCAGCGCGCAGATCCAGCTGGAACGCGTCGAGGTCGTCGGCGTCTCGCCGGTGCCCGGCGTCGACGTGGCGCGCGACCTGATTGCCGCCAACGTGCAGACGGCGCGCGCCGCCGACATCGAACGCAGCCAGGCCCTGGACCTGAGCAGCTTCATGAACCGGCGCCTGGGCAGCGTGCATCTCAACGAGGTGCAGGGCAACCCGCTGCAACCCGACGTGAACTTCCGCGGCTACACGGCCTCGCCGCTGCTGGGCTCGCAGCAGGGCCTGTCGCTGTACCTCGACGGCGTGCGGCTGAACCAGCCCTTCGGCGACGTCGTGAGCTGGGACTTGATCCCCAAGGTCGCCATCGCCTCAGTCGCGCTCAACCCGGGCTCCAACCCGTTGTTCGGCCTGAACACGCTGGGCGGCGCCCTGAGCGTGCAGACCAAGGACGGGTTGAAGAACGCGGGCACGTCGCTGCAGCTGCAGGCCGGCTCCAACGGCCGCCGCGCCACCGAGTTCGAGCACGGTGGCAGCAGCGCCGACGCGACCAACGGTTGGCACTGGTACGTGGCCGGCAACAAGTTCCGCGAGCGCGGCTGGCGCGCCGATTCGCCGTCCGACGTGAACCAGCTGTTCGGCAAGCTCGGCCACCGCAGCGGCGACACCGACCTCGCACTGACTGCGTCCCTCGCCGACACCGACCTCAACGGCAACGGCCTGCAGGAGCAGCGCCTGCTCGACCGCGACCGCGCCAGCGTCTACACCAAGCCGGACAACACCAAGAACCGCGCGCTGCTGCTCAGCCTCGCGCTGTCGCAGTACCTTGGCGACCGATGGAAGCTGGCCGGCAACGCCTACTTCCGCAGCATCCGCACGCGCACCTACAACGGCGACCTGAACGACGACGCGCTGGACCAGTCGCTCTACCAACCCAGCGCCGCCGAGCGTGCCGCGCTGACGGCGGGCGGGTACACCGGCTTTCCCACCGCGGGCGAGAGCGCGGCCAACACGCCCTTCCCGAAGTGGCGCTGCATCGCGCAGGCGCTGCTGAAGGACGAGCCCGGTGAGAAGTGCAACGGCGTCATCAACCAGACCCGCACGAACCAGCACAACGCCGGCTTCAGCGCGCAGCTCAGCTACGACGGCCCATTGTTGGGGCTGCCCAGCCAGTCCCTCATCGGCGCGGCGGCGGACTTCAGCTGCAGCCAATTCGTGCAGGGCTCGGAGCTGGGCTACCTGAACGCCGACCGCAGCATCACCGGCGTCGGCGCCTTTGGCGACGGCATCAACGGCGGCGATGTGGACGGGGCGCCCTACGACACCCGCGTGGACCTGACGGGCCGCACGCACACGTTCAGCGTCTTCGCCAGCACCGTGCTCAGGTTGGCGAGCGGCACGCACCTGACCGCGTCCGCCCGCTACAACCACAGCACCGCGCGCAACCGCGACGCGATCACGCCGGGCGGTGGCGCGGGTTCACTGGACGGCAACCACGCGTTCCGCCGCCTCAACCCGGCGCTGGGCCTGACCTTCACGCCCGTGGCCGGCGTCAACGGCTGGGTTGGCGTGAGCCAGGGCAGCCGCGACCCATCCTCCATCGAGCTGGGCTGCGCCGACCCGGCCAACCCCTGCAAGCTGCCCAACGCCTTCGCGGGCGATCCTCCGCTCAAGCAGGTCGTCACCACCACCGTCGAGGCGGGTGTGCGCAGCGCAGCAGGCGGGCCGCTAGCGTGGAGCGTGGGCGTGTTCCGCGCCGACAACCGCAGCGACCTGCTCTTCGTGGCCGACGACGCGGCCGGCTTCGGCTACTTCAAGAACTTCGGCAAGACGCGCCGCCAGGGCGTGGAGCTGGGCCTGAGCGGCCAACCCACGAAGGGCATGACGGCCGGCGCCAACCTCACGCTGCTGGACGCCACCTACCGCACGGCCGAGCTCGTCAACGGCGCATCCAACAGCAGCAACGACGCCGCCCAGGCCGGCCTGCCCGGTGTGGACGGCAACATCCAGATCCGGCCCGGCGACCACATCCCCTTCGTGCCGCGCCGCATGCTCAAGCTCTACGCCGACCTCGACCTCGGCGACGCCTGGAGCCTCGGCGCCGACGCCGTCGCGATGGGCGGCGCCACCGCGCGCGGCAACGAGAACGGCCAGCACCGGCCCGATGGCACCCACTACCTCGGCGCGGGCCGCAGCGCCGGCTACGCGGTGCTGTACGTCAACGCGGCGTGGACGCCGACGAAGGGGCTCAAGCTCTTCGCCCAGGTCAACAACCTGCTCGCCCGCGCCTACGCCACCGCCGCCCAGCTCGGCCCCACGGGCTTCACCGACGCGGGCAACTTCCAGAGCCGGCCCTTCCCCGCCAACACGAACGGCGACCGGCCGCTGCGCCACGGCACGTTCTACGCGCCGGGTGCACCGCGCAGCGTGGCCGTGGGCGTGAAGTACACGTTCTAGGAGCCTGCCGGGCTTTGGGCCGGCAGGCTCCTACGCACAAGCCCTCGGCAGCTGCTCCGCGCCGCCACAACGGCGCTGCGCATCGGCGCAGCACCCACCGGGGATCGCGCCACACCGCGCGTCCGGTGCGACCCGCAACAGCGTGCCAGCGCGGCACGCCAGGTTGTGCCTTCTGCGCCGCGCCGCAACGTCTCAAGCCCTCTCCCGCTCCAGGCCGGCACTGGCACAGCCCTTGCGCAAACGGCGGTTGCAACACCACAACCACTGGAGACAACATGAACATCACCCGCACCCTCATCGCCACCGCGCTCGCCACGGCCGGCATCACCGCGCAAGCCGCCGACTTCAAGGCCGGCGAGTGGGACTTGAGCCTCGGCGGCATCGTCAACGCCTACTACACCCACACCAGCTGCTCCGGCTCGCAAACCGTGGGTGGCCTGGCCCTCGCGACGAAGGGCCTGGGCTGTGGCGGCACCGACGGCCGCACCGTCATCGGCAACGGCCTGCTGCCCAACGCGCTGACGACGACGGCCAAGACCCGCCAGGAAGGCATCGACATCGGCGCCACGCTGATGATCGGCGCCGCCGTGGCCTCGGGCGACGCCATCTCCAACAACAACAACGTCGACGTGCGCCAGGGCTTCTTCACCTTCGGCAACGCCGACATGGGCACCGTCAAGCTCGGCCGCGACTACGGCCTGTTCGGCTCCAGCGCCATCCTCGGCGACATGACCCTGCTCGGCGCCGGCGCCCCGGTCAGCGCCACGCAACGCAACCGCGTCACGCTGGGCCACATCGGCTCGGGCTACACCTACCTGGGCACCTACGGCCAGCTGGCCTACAGCCTGCCCGCC
The DNA here is from genome assembly GCF_059421665.1 of Roseateles sp. GW821-FHT02E12. NCBI lineage: Bacteria > Pseudomonadati > Pseudomonadota > Betaproteobacteria > Burkholderiales > Sphaerotilaceae > Roseateles > Roseateles sp. GW821-FHT02E12. Next base: position 1,273,321 of record NZ_JBWKVK010000001.1, on the reverse strand, counting down.
AGCGGCGGCTTCAGCGCCACCGTCGCGCTGATGAGCCCCGTGGACGCCAGCGGCACCAGCTTCACCGGCCGCAACTCGCCCCAGCTGCAAGCCCTGGCCACCGTCGCGTTCAGCGGCGGCAAGGTGTGGCTGGGCGCGAAGAGCCAGAAGTTCGACGGCCCCACCAACACCGGCTTCACGATGAACGGCGTGGAGGTGGGCGGCAGCGTTACCGCGGGCGCGCTGGGCCTGTCGGCCAACCTGCAGAGCGGCAAGGGCCTGGGTGTGCTGTCCGACGGTGACAGCGGCAACCGCAAGCAGACCAACCTGCTCCTGCAATCCACCTGGCAGGCCACGGCCAAGACCAAGCTCGGCCTGAACTGGGGAGAGAGCAAGCTGAAGGACGGCGTGGCGAGCGACCTGCGCAGCAACACCAACGTGACCGCCGGGCTGTACTACGGGCTGACGAAGAGCGTGACGCTGGTGGCGGAAGTGAGCCGGACGACGTCGAAGCCTGTGGTGGGTAGCGACGCCAAGATGAGCGGGGTCGCGTTGGGCGGGATCGTGTTCTTCTAATGCTCATGCGGGCGGCGCGCCTAGGGTTGACCTCAGGCCGCGCTGCCATTTCTCTGCAGCAAAGCCAGTTACTCACTCATCGTATTTTTTGAGTATGGCCTGAACGGCGCCTGAAGTTTTCAGCTTATCGAGCGCCATCTGCCAGCGAGCGACTTCCGCATCGGAAATGTCCTTGCTGCATGCAATGTATATTGGTGCGGCGATCAGTTTGACGGGCGTTTGAACGACTGCATCCAGCGAATAGTTCATTTGCTTCAATAGATGGATTACGCCCAACGGTGAATCGCTGACGGCCAAGTCGCATCTGCCGAATATCAACATCCTGTAAACGGCATTGCCGTCGGATGCGCTTGCCTCGAGATTGGTGAAGCCCGCTGCCTGCAGCTTGGCAGTCGTCAGGCCACCCTGCCGAGAGCAGATCGAGCGGACCTTCTTGGTGTCCTCGAGTGTCGAGACTTCAAGAGGATTGCCTTTGCGCTTGTAGAAATAGATGGAACTGTCGCCGAGTGGGCCGATCCATTTGTACTTGGTCTCGCGCTCCGGGGTTCGCAACATCGAAATGAGCATCGTTCTTCGCTTGCTTTCCAGCGATGCTTTCGCACGCATGGTGGGCATCAGCTGAATATCGATATCTGCGTTGAGCGCCTGGGCGATCGCCCGGACGATTTCTACCGAGAATCCTTTCAGTACGCCATCTTCACTGTAGTTATACGGGGCCCACTCCTCCGTGACGATGCTCAACTTCTGGTCCTCAGCCCAGGAGGAACCCGCCAGAGCGCAGGAAACGGCCAACGCGATCATGCGCACAGCTTTTCCGGCGTTCGAAGCACAGCTCACAGCCATATCCCAGCCCTTGTATTTCTCGACGGTTGGCGGCTCAAAATCCCAACTGCAACACCTGCTTGGCCGTCAATGAGGCGGTTAGGGCGGGGACTGTTGCAAGGCCTGCATGATCACCCGAAAGCGCTGGTGAAGGTCTGTAAAAGTCCTGCCGCGCCCCGCAGGATCAACCTGCGCAGGACCGCCGAAACACGACGACGAAGTGCTCGCAAGCAACCAGCAGACTCTCGTTGAACACCCGGCCGGCCGCCGCGCACTCGCGCGTGAAGTACTGCCTGTGGGCCTCCCGCCAGAACGACAGCGAGCCGTCGCCTTCGCCCTCCGCTGCCGCGAAGGCCGCGCCGACCTCGCTGAAGGGCAGCATCTCGACGGCCTGGGTTTCGATGATGGCGAGCGGCTGCCGCGCCCAGTTGGTGACGATGCTGAGATCTCCAGCCGCCGGCAGTCGCTGGCCACGCGCCTCGAAGGACCAGGCTGACCCCGCCGTGGCCTGTTTGGCGCCGCGCAGCACCAGCTCGCCCAGTTCGTTGGCAAGCGCCTCGCTGTCGCTAAAGCTGAACGCTTCGTAGAAGCTCGCCTCGTCCACCCCGCCGGCGGACTGGGCGAATTCATGCCAGAACGGCTGGAGATGGGCAGGGATGGGCATGAGATGGGAGGGGCAGCGCGCCGCAAGCTTGCCGGATGGGGAGGCAGCCCACTGCCGGCAGCCGGCTGAACGCGGCAACAGCGCATCGACGGCCACGCGCAGCGAGCTGGTCTACCGCGCCACCGGCCCAGAACTTCGGCCTGCAGGCGTCGCTGAGCCGCAGCGTCGAAGCCGGCATCAAGGCGGCCGCGACGAACTGGGAGACCCCACGCCGGTGTGGCGCGACAAGCTCGAAAGCCTGGGCTGGCGCGAGACGCGCCTGGCACACCTCTGCGATTGCTGCTGGGCCCCGGCCTTCGTGCTGGTGGCCGAGGCGACCTGACCGACGCGCCGCCCACACGGCACCCGGGTTCAGTGCGTGTGCGACGCCGCGCCGGCTGGCGCTTCGGCCCGGGCCTGGCAATGCTTGTCCATCATGCCCGGGGCGCTGGCGACACGACTGGGCTCGGCAGCATGGCGCTTGCACATCTCGTCCATCATGCTGCCGCCTTTGCCGCCTTTGCCGGCTTCCTTGCGGGCGCCATCGGTGGCGCCGACGGCCTGGGCGCTGTGGCCCTGGGGCACGGGGGCGGCGCAGCCGGCCAGGGCCAGCGCCAGGACGAGAACAGGGGCAAAGGGCTTCATGGTGTGCACTCCAACGGCTTCGCCCCAGCATGCGCCGCCGTGGCTGCGCGGCGCTTGACGAGGATCAAGCTGGCCCGCCCCGTCCCCCGGGGCATCCTGAAGATGAAGGACGCTTCGCGCCACCCTGTGCCGCCCGCCTCACCGCAAAAGGGGCTGCAGGCGCACAGTGCCCCGGCGCACCACCGCGCGAACGCACTCACCGGCGTTGACAGGTGAGGAGGTCTTCAAAATGAACTTCAAGAAGCACATCCAGACGGGGCTGTTGGCGGCAGGTTTGATGATGATTGGCGCTGCTGCATTCGCCCAGGAATCCAGCTACAAGCCGAGCACGGTGTGGAACTTCTCCAGCATCAAGATCGAGCCCGGGCAGTTCGAGAACTACATGGACTTCCTGGCCAAGACCTGGAAGAAGAACAACGAGTTCGGCAAGAAGGAGGGCTACATCGTGTCGTACCACGTGTTCCAGGTGAACAACCCTCGCGAGAACGAACCCGACCTGATCCTGGCCATCGAGTCCAAGGACTACCTGACGACCGCGCAGCAGCTGGACGTGCAGAAGAAGTACGAGGCCTTCATGGCCATGGACCCGCACAAGATGGACGCGGCCTCCGGCGAGCGCAAGGTGATGCGCAAGCTGGCGGGCAGCATGGAGTTGCAGGAGTTGGTGCTGAAGTAAGTGAGGCCGTGCCCGGTTTCAAATCTGAGCCCGGGCCGCCCTCACCAAAGAAGAAGCCAACGAAAAAGCCGACAAGCAGCAATGCCTGTCGGCTTGTCTATTCAACCCCGGTGGTGGCCCCGGGATCGACGGCGCTTCAAGCCGGCTTACTGGGCGTTCACCTTCAGCCAGTTCAGGTTCCATTCCTTGCCGATGGACTTCAGGCGCAGCGTGTGGTTGCCGGCCGCCATGGTGAAGGGGGTGCTGGCCTGGGTGACCCAGGTTTGCCAGCCACCGGTGTTGGGCACGGCCATCACGTCCACGGCCTTCACGCCGTCCACCCAGACCTCGAAGCCGGTGCTGCCGTTGGCGGTTGCCAGGCGGTAGTCGAGGGTGAACTTGCCGGCGGTGGCGACGCTGATCTTGAACTCGATGTAGTCGTCCGGGTCGAAGTGGCCCACGTCCTGGCCGCCGCCGGTGTCGCTGCAGTTCTCCAGTTCCACGCCGCTCATGGCCGTGAAGGCTTCGGCCTGGATCGTTGCCGGCACCGCCACGTAGGCGATGGTGGTGCTGGCGGCGTCGCTGTAGAAGCTTTCGTTGGCGGCCGTGAGTGAGGTCACCACGTAGAAGTAGGTGGTGCCAGGCGCTGCGGAGGCGTCGGTGTACGTGCGGACGGCAACCTTGTCGGCGAGCTTGGTGTAGTTGCCTGCCGCGCCGGTGGCGCGATAGACGTTGTAGCCCGTGACCTTGGCGTCGGTGCTGGCGTTCCAGCTGAGCGCGTTGCCGCCGGCACCCTCGGTGAGCTTCAGGCCGGCCGGGCGTTCTGGCAGCTGGAAGACCTCCGGCGCCGTGGCGCTCACCAACCATTGGGCCAGGCCGGAATGCGGCTCGTTGGCCTGCGTGGCGTAGCTCTTGAACAGGCTCTCGATCTCCGCCACGGTGGCGGTGGTGAAGTCGACCTTGCCGTTCATGTCGATGACGTCCTTGCCTTGCACGGGCGGCTTGTCGAGCAGGTACATCTCGGCCCAGGTGTTGGCGCTGCCGTTGTCCTTGAACACGCCGCTGAGCGTGTAGCTCTTGCCGCCTTCGAGCGTGATGGCCTGGTAGACACCGCCGTTGACTTCACCGGTGGCGCCGGCCGGGCGCGTCACGCGCAGCACGGCGCCGTCGCTGCCGGTGGGGGCCTTGCCGGCGTTGGTGTCGTTGAAGTCGAGGTTCAGGCTGCCGCTGATGGTCAGCGGCGTCCAACCCGTGCTGGAACCGAAGCCGCCGTTGGTGACGACTTCCGCGTTGGTGGTGGTGTTGACGATGCTGATCTTGTCGAAGCTCACGTCCGGGTTGCTGCCCGCCACCGCGCCGCTCTTGATGACGAAGTAGTAGGTCTTGGTGCCCGTGCCGCCCACCTTGATGGTGGGCGCCTTCACGGCGCAGGCGTTGGCGAAGCTGACGTTCCAGCCGGCGCAATCCCAGGTGCTGGCCTTGGCCACCATGCCGACGCCGGTGTCGAAGTTGGCGTTGACCGCGTTGGTGACCATGCCCCACGTGCCCTTGCCGGAGCCACCGGCTGGGCTGACCAGCTTGTACGACCAGGAGGTGGAGGCCCAGCCATAGCTGGCGTAGGTGTCGTAGGTGGCGCGGCCGATCTGGCCGCCCAGGTCCAGGCCCGCGCCCTGCCAGGGCTGGAACTCGCCCACGAGCAGCGGGACTTTCAGGTCGCTCATCTGCTTGTTGTAGGCGCACACGCCGGTGGTGCCGCTAGCGCCGCAGCGCAGCCAGTCGCGGTGGATCATGTAGGCCGAGTCCCCGGGCCGGTCGCCGAAGAGGCCGGGGTAGGGGTGGATCTCGAAGGCGACGTTGGTGAAGCCCTTGGCGGTCGGGTTGCCGTAGGCGTCGATGCTGCCGTAATGGCTGGGCAACAGCACGATGTGCTTGGCGTCTGCGGCGCGGATGGTTTTGTAGAGATCCTCAACCCGCGTCACCATGGCCTCGGCCGTGGAGCCCCAGGGCTCGTTGAGCGGGTCGTAGGCGGCCACCACCGGCTCGTCCTTGTACTTGGTGGCGATCTGCTGCCACAGCCAGCGAGCGCGCTCCTGCGCGTCGGCATCGGTCCAGTACTTGTTCTGGCCGGCGCAGCCGGTGTGGTCGTTGGGCGTCTGGCCACCGGGGGCACCGTGCAGGTCGAGGATCACGTAGATGCCGCGCTTCTTGGCTTCGGCAATGCTCCAGTCCAGGTATTTCCAGGCATCGGCGCGCAGCGTCTTGGGCTTCTTCTCGTCTTCGATGACGCTCCACAGGATGGGCAGGCGCACGACGTTGAAGCCGAAGGCCTTGAGCTGATCCCAGTCGCGCTCGGTGATCCAGCTGTCGCGGAAGAGCTTGATCAGGCGTTCCTTCTCGTCATAGCCGAAGCGCTCGGTCAGCTTGGCTTCCAGCGTGCATTGGTCGGTCACGCCGTTGCCGCCCTGGCCCATCATCCAGAACTCCTGCACCAGCCAGTTGCCCAGGTTGGTGCCCTTCAGCAGCACCTGCTTGCCGCTGGCATCCACCCACTTCGTGCCGTCGGTCTTCAGCAGGGTGGGGCCCTCCGGGGCGGGGGTGGGGGTGGGGGCCGGTGTGACCGGCGACGCATTGGCGGCATCGCCGCCCGAGCCGCCACAGCCCACCAGAACTGCCGCGCCCATCAGGCTGCCCAGCAGCGCGCCGCGCACCGAACGCCCGATGCCGGCAGCAGCACCTTTCACGAACCATCGTTTCACCACGTCTTGTCTCCGTTGTTGATTTGGAACCGGTTCCAATTCAGTATCGGAGAGGCGCGGAGGGCGTGTCAACTTCCTGAACCCGTGCTTTGCTTCGGCAGCGCTTGATGCGGGTCAAGGGGAGCGCAGGTGCGGCCCTGCCTCCACAAACCTTGGGTCGGCGCCGTCACACGGAGCTGGCATGCTTCGCCCCTCCCGTCCGCAGTTCCAGACGACCATGTTGCACACCGCCCCCACCCCCGACCGCCCCCAGACCCTCGGCGAGGAGATCGCCAACGCCATCAGCCACGGCCTGGGCGTGGTGCTGGCCATCGCGGCCCTGCCCATCCTCGTGACGCGCGCCGTGGGCCATGGCGGCGCGGGCGATGTGGTGGCCGCGGCGATCTTCGCGGCGACGATGATCCTGCTCTACGGCGTCTCCACGCTGTACCACGCGCTGCCCGAGGGCCGCGCCAAGGCGGTGCTGCTGCGGCTGGACCATGCGGCCATCTATGTGTTCATCGCCGGCAGCTACACGCCGTTCACGCTGGGCGTGCTGCACACCGGCCCGGGCGTGACGCTGCTGATCGCCGTCTGGGCGGCGGCGGCTTTCGGCGTAGCGATCAAGCTGCTGAACCGGCTCAAGCACCGCTTCGTGTCCACGGGGCTGTACCTGGCCATGGGCTGGGTGGTGGTGTTTGCGGCCGGCCCGCTGATGGACCGCCTGCCGGCTGCGGGCCTGACGCTGCTGGTGGCCGGGGGCCTGAGCTACACGCTGGGTGCGTTCGTCTTCCTGCTGGACAACAAAGTGCGCTACTCGCACTTCGTCTGGCATCTGTTCGTGCTGGGCGGCACCGTGTGCCACTTCTTCGCGGCGCTCTGGTACGCCTACGGCTGAAGTCAGGCCGGTGCCAGCGCCGGCAGGGGCCCGAAGAAGCTCAGCACCGTGGCGATGCGCCCGTTGTCATCCAGCTCGACGACGTCGTAGCCGCTGAGCCTCCGGTCGCCGACGCGCAGCTCCCAGGCATAGCGGTGCAGGTGGTGGTGCGAGTCGATGCCTGAGGCCCAGGTGATGGTGGCGTCTGGCGACTCGGCACGGAAGGCCCACAGGCAGGCCGCGACCTCGTCGACGCCAGTTGCGCGGCGGTGCGGGTCGAAGTAGCGGGTGTTCTCGCCGAAGGCTTCACCGAGGTGGCGGTGGATGGAGGCGGCATCGCGCGCATTCCACGCGGCGAAGTAGCTGTCGAGACTGGCGGGGTGGGAACTCATGGGTCTCCTGACGTGAAAGGGTCATGCGGCTGCCTATGCTCGGTTTCAAGGCGACTTGAAGGTCAAGCAGGGCACACATGAAGATTGGCGAACTCGCGACGCGCACCGGCCTCGCCCCATCGGCGATCCGCTTCTACGAAAGCCAGGGCCTGCTGCCTGTAGCCAGGCGCGCGAGCAATGGCTATCGCGTCTATGGCGAAGACGCCGTGCAGCGCCTGCAGATCGTCACGCTGTCGCAATCGTTTGGCCTGTCGCTGGACAGCTTGCGCGCCGTGTTCGACGCCGGCCAGGGCTTCTCGAAGGAAATGATGCTTGCCAGGCTGGGGGAGCGCCTCGGGGAGATCGACGCGCTGATCCACATGCTCGTGGCCCAGCGCCGGGAGCTGCATGAGGTGCATGGCACGCTGCGCGACAGCTGGGCGGCCGGGCGGTGTGTGGCGCCTGCCTCCCTGGCTCGGCGCGGGGCGCGCAGGAACCCAAACCGGTTGCGCCCCGAGATCGCCGGCGGCGACGACCTGGCCCCGAAAGACCGGCCCGTGCGCCCGTGACGGGCTCAGGCGCACACTGCCGCCTGACTCAACCCGCCGACTGGACCCCCAATGCCCAAGGCCTACTGGATCGCCCGCGTCGACGTCAGCGACGCCGAGCAATACAAGCTCTATGTGCAGCGCAACGACGCGGTGTTCGCCAAATTCGGTGGCCGCTTTCTCGTGCGCGCCGGGCAGTTCGAGAACCCGGAGGGCACCAGCCGCAGCCGCCAGGTGGTGATCGAGTTCCCGAGCTACGAGGTGGCGCTGGCCTGCTACCGCTCGCCCGAGTACGCGCCCCAGATCACGCTGCGCCAAGCCTCGGCCGAAGCGGACATCGTCATCGTCGAGGGCTATGACGGGCCGCAGCCCGGTTGATTCGGCGCCCGCGGCGGCGGCGCAGCATCGCCAACCCGCCCAGACCGCCCAGCAGCAGGCCGCCGGCGAACCCGGCCAGGCGCATGCGCGTGTTGAATCTCATGTCGGCCTCCCTGGCCCGGCTAAAGAACCAACTTAGGCGGGGGCTGTAGCGGCCGCCATCCCCAGATGCACAGGGCCGGCCTGCCCCGCACGTTCCGGCCACAACCGTGACCTAACGACGCTGCAGGCAGGCCTGCTGCCCCCGTCCTACAAGGGATTTGGAGCGGCGTGGTACATTCGGCGCCATAGATTCGCACAAGACCGTTTCCTCAAGGTCTTATCTGCAGCCCCGCTGGCCACCCCCTGGCCCTTCTTGCGAGCGGCTCGCTACAGCTTCAACTCCCGGTGAGTGTTCTTGAGTGTTTCTGTCTCCGCGCGGCATGACGCCAGCGGAGGGTATTTATCCATCTACAAATTTCCTAAGGAAACTCCATGACTACAGAAACCGGCACCGTGAAGTGGTTCGACGACGGCAAGGGCTTCGGCTTCATTACGCCTGACAACGGCGGCAAGGACCTCTTCGCCCACCACAGCGAAATCAAGAACGCTGGCGGCTTCCGCTCGCTGGCCGAAGGCGCCAAGGTGTCGTTCGAAGCGACTCAAGGTGCCAAGGGCCCGCAAGCCTCGAACATCCGCACGCTGTAATTCGTGCAGGGCGCCTGGTGCGCCCACCGCCGCGACCGGCATGAGCCGGCGCGGCAACCACCTAAAAAGAAGAACAACATGCATACAAACAAGAACAGAATCGAGGTGGGACGTTTTCTCGTTTCGCCCATGACCCAGGCCCGCGAGGGTGGCGGTTTCGACGCATTGGTGTCGATCCGCTCCGGATGCGGCATGGCCAGCGTGGATCGCGTCATGCGCTTCACGCCGCAGTTCATCAGCCCGCAGGCAGCGTTGCGCTACGCCCGGGCCGAAGGCCTCGCCTGGGCAAGCTGCCATTGAGCAGCGTTCGCGGTCACCGGCCGCACTACGCGCCGGCACGGCCACGTGCCCGGCCTCCCGTCTAACTTTCGCAACGGAGCCCCACACTTGGCCAAAGAAGAACTGATCGAAATGCAAGGCGTCGTGGATGAAATCCTGCCCGACTCGCGCTTCCGCGTGACGCTGTCGAATGGCCACAAGGTCATCGCGTACACGGGCGGCAAGATGCGCAAGCATCACATCCGCATCCTGGCCGGCGACAACGTGTCGCTGGAAATGTCGCCCTATGACCTGAGCAAGGGCCGCATCACCTTCCGCCATCTGGAACGCCGCGGTCCGCCGCCGTCCGGTGGCGGCAGCCAACAGCGCCGCTGAGCCTCACGGCTCGCAACCCTCGATCGGCCGCCATGACATACCCTGGCGGCCGATTGCTTTGGCGGGTCGCATCCATGCGGGCGCGGCCTGCGTAGGCTCGGCATGGCTCTGTTGAAGATCGGCTTGGCCTTGCTCGCTGCCTGCGTGCTCGCAGGTGCACTGGTGGCCTGCTCGCCCGTGACGGCGCTGAACGCGCTCGCATCCAGCAACACGCACACGCGCACGGTCGGCGTGGCCTACGGGCCGGGCCCGCGCCAGCAGCTGGATATCTACCAACCCGCCCGCGCCGCACCGCGCGGTGGTTGGCCGGTGGTGGTGTTCTTCTACGGCGGCTCCTGGAACCGCGGCAAGCGAGGCGACTTCGCCTTCGTCGGCGAAGCGCTGGCTTCGCGCGGCATCCTGACGCTGGTGGCCGACTACCGCCTCTATCCGGAGGTGCGCTACCCCGACTTCCTGCGTGACAGCGCCACAGCCCTGGCCTGGGGCCTGAGCCATGCCGAAGGCCTGGGCGGCAACCCACGGCGGGTCTTCGTCATGGGCCACAGCGCTGGCGCCTACAACGCCGCCATGCTGGCGCTGGACGCGCGCTGGCTGCAACAGACTCCGGGCGGAGGCCGCACGCCGCGCGAACTGGCCGGCTTCATCGGCCTGGCCGGGCCCTACGACTTCCTGCCCATCGACAACCCCGACGCCAAACCGGTGTTCTTCCACCCCGACTACCCGCCCGGCACGCAGCCGCTGCAGCACGCCAGCAAGGCCGCGCCGCGCAGTTTTCTGGGGGCAGCCAAGGACGACACGCTGGTCAACCCACAGCGCAACACGCAGGGCCTGGCGACAAAGCTGCGGGGTCTAGGCACGCCGGTGACGCTGAAGTTCTACGACCGTGTCGGGCACGCGACGCTGATCGCCGCCTTCGGCGTGCCGCTGCGCTGGCTGGCGCCCGTGCTGGACGACGTGGCGGCCTTCGTCAACGGGCCGCCCGAGCTCTGATCAGGCCGACGCGGCCGCCACCGCCCGCCGCAGCGCATCCACGGCCTCGCCGTCGCGCCAGCCCTCGGCCGCATCGCCGATGACGACCTCCACCATCGCGCCGCCTTCCAGCAGGTGCGACGCCACGGCCCGCGCGCCGAGCCAGAAGCCGTCGCGCCGCGCCACTTCGAGAAGACCCTCGCGCAGCGCCTCGGGCGCGGCCGGCAGGTGCAGCTGGAAGGCGTTGACCTGGGGCACCTCCGGCGCCACGCGCCAGCCGGGCTCGGCCGCCAGCACGGCAGCCAATGCCTGCGCGCGCTCGCGGTAGGCGGGCATGCGTGGCAGCTGCGTGCGCAGGCCTTGCAGCGCGCTCAGCACGAAGGGGTAGGCGGTGAACAGATTGCAGGCCAGCCGCGTCTGCCAGGGCGCGATCTGGGCGATGAAGTCCTCGCTACCGGCCAGCACGCAACCAGCCAGGCCGCCCAGGCCCTTGTAGAAGGACACATAGACCGAATCGGCCAACGCCGCGATCTCGGCCAGCGGCCGGCCGTAGTGAGCTGAAGCTTCCCACAGCCGGGCGCCGTCGAAGTGCAGCGGCACGCCCGCCTCGCGGCACCAGCGGCTGATGTCCACCAGCTCATCCCAGGCGGGCAGCCGGTAGCCGCCACGGCGCAGCGGCAATTCGACGGTGACGACAGCCGGCCGGCCCGGCAGCGACGCCAGCTGCGCGGTGTTGAAGGGCGCGTCCGTCATGCCGACGCGCAGGCCGCGCAGGCCCAGCAGCTTCTCGAAGGCCTCGGCCTCGTCGATGGCGATATGGCTTTGCGGGTGCAGCGCCACCGGGCCATCGCCGTCGCCGCAGTACACGCGCAGTGCCGCGAGCTGCGCCGCCACGCCCTTGTGCATGAAGCGTGCGGCCGGTTTGCCCAGCAAGGCGGCCACCTCAGCCTCCAGCGCCTGGAAGGCCTGGCCCTGGCCGTAGACGTCCAGCGGCAGCTCGGCATCGGGCAGCTCGGCCAGCGCCAGCAACGACTCGCGCATGGACAGCGCCGGCCGGTGGCCGTTGAGCCAGCGGGTGCAGCGCTTGCGCAGTTCGACGTCGGCGTTGGGGGCAGTGTTGGCGTAGGGGGCGGTGGCCATCAGTGGTCAGCTTCGCATTGGTGAATTTCGATGGTGACGTGCACGATCTCCTCGTGCACGCTCAGCCAGTCGCGCACCTGGCGCGGCGTCAGCGCCGGTTGGTGGGTGACGAGGCTGATGGCACAGGCATAGGTGGCACGGCCAACGCGCCAGACATGCAGGTCGGCGATCAACGTCTCGCCGTCTGCGCCGTGCTGCTGGATGATCTCGCGGATCTCGTCGACGACGGGATGGTCCATCTCCCGGTCCAGCAGCACCTTCGCCGTCTCGGCGATCAGGCCCTTGGCCCAGACGGCCACGATGACGGCGCCGACGATGCCCATGACCGGGTCCAGCCAGGCCCAGCCCAGCCACCAGCCACCCGCCAGCGCCGCGATGGCGGCCACCGATGTGGCGGCGTCGGCCACCACATGCAGGTAGGCCGACTTCAGGTTGAGGTCGTGGTGGTGATGGTGCTCGTGCGAGTATTGGTGATCATGGCCGTGGTGGTGATGCCCATGGTCATGCGCCTTACCCAGGATCAGCGCGCACACGAGGTTGACGCCCAGCCCCAGCACGGCAATCGCCATCGCCTCGGGATAGTGGATGGGCTCGGGCCTGAACAGCCGCTCGACCGAGCCGTAGACCATCAGCGCCACGATGACGAGCAGGAAGACGGCGCTCGCGAAGCCGCCCAGCACCTCGATCTTCCAGGTGCCGAAGGCGTAGCGCGGGTCCTGCGCATGGCGGCGCGCGGTGGCGTAGGCAAAGGCGCTCAGGCCGATGGCGACGGCGTGGCTGCTCATGTGGAAGCCGTCGGCCAGCAGCGCCATGGAGTTGTAGAACCAGCCCGCGGCGATCTCGACGAGCATCATCGCGGCGGTGATCCACATCACCACCCGCGTGCCGCGCTCGCCGGCCGCGTTGCCGGTGTCGAAGACATGGTCATGCCGCCACTCGGCGAGGTCATGGGAGTGCATGCGGGGCATTCTGCGCCGGGCCCATGACGGCAGCTCGCGGCGCCACCGGATCGGGCCGCAAGGCCCGTCCCGACGGGGTTCACTAAACTCTCGCCCTTTTTCCTCGCGCGCCCGCATAGGCGCGCCAGCCCGATGCAAGCCCTCCAACCGCAGCAATCCGCACCCGAGCCGCTGGCCCGGCTGCTGCTGCAATGGGGCGTGGCGCCGGTGCCCGCCGCACCTGTCGCCCAGCGCCTGGGCGGCTGGCTGGGCTGGGCAGACGCCATCGGGCTGTCCCAGGTGCTGGCCACGCCGCCGGCGGCCGGCACCAACGCCACTGCACGCAGGGAAGCCCTGGACTGGGCCGGCGCCGCGCTGGAGCGGCTGCAAGCCGACCTGACCGCCGCCTTCGACGACGCGCTGCTGGCTCGCGAATCCGCCGAAACCGCGCCCGAGGGCGTGCCGCTCGCCGACCTGCTGGCGCCCTACCGCCTGCACCACGCCCAGCAGCAGCGCAGCATGGCCGCCCGCGTCGCCACGCTGCGCGAACGCCTGCGTCCGCGGCTGGCCGAAGCCTCGGGAGCGCTGGCCCGCCTGGCGCAGCTGGACGCGATGTTCGAGCGCGCCATTGCCGCGCAGGAGCGCCCGCTGCTCGCCACCCTGCCCGTGCTGCTGACCCGGCGCGCGGCCGACCACCACACCGCCGACCCGCGCCGCTGGCGCGCCCGCTTCTGGGCCGACCTGCAGCGTGCGCTGCGGGCCGAACTGGACCTGAGATTGCAACCGGTGCAGGGGCTCGTCGAAGCCCTGCGCCAAGCCGAAGCCTGATGAACCGTTTCCTGAACGCTCTCTACCCCCTCGCCCTGGCCGCCGGCCTCGCGGGCATTGCCGGCGCTGCGCTGGCCGCCGCCCGCCACCACCCGGTGGCGCTGGCCATGACCGTGCTGATCGCAGCCTTCTTCGTCATCGGCGCGTGGGAGCTGGCCGCCTTCCGCCGCGCCAGCCGCGAGCTGGGCACCGCGCTGGACGCCGAGCCGGGCGAAGCCTGGGTGGGCACGCTGCCGGCCGCGCTACGCGCCGCCGTGCAGCAGCGCCTGGATGGCCTGCGCGTGGCGCTGCCCGGCCTGGCGCTTGCGCCGGCGCTGGCCGGCCTGCTGGTGCTGCTGGGCATGCTGGGCACCTTCATCGGCCTCGTCATCACGCTGGGCAGCACGGCCAGCGCCTTGGGCGCCACGGCCGACCTCGCCGCGCTGCGCACGGCACTCGGCGCGCCGGTGCAGGGCCTGGGCCTGGCCTTCAGCGCCAGCGTGGCCGGCGTGACAGGCTCGGCCATGCTGGGCCTGATGGTGGCGCTGGCGCGGCGTGAGCGCGCCGCCGTCGCAGGCCTGCTGGACACCGCCGTGCTCGGCCGCCTGCGCCCGCTGACCGCGGCCTACCGCCGCGAACTGGCGCAGCAGGCTGCCGAGGCTGCCGCCGCCGAAGCTGCGCAGCGTCGCCAGCAGGAACTCGTCGCCCAGCTGCAGCAGTACGCTGAAGCGATGGCCGGCCAGCTCGCCGCGCAGAACACCCGCTTCAACGAGGCGCAAGCCGCCGCGCAAAACCGATTCCACGGCGAAACGCGCGAGGCCTACCAGGCCCTGGCCGCCAGCGTGGACACAACGCTGCGCACCAGCCTTTCCGAGAGCGCCCGCCTGGCCGGCGCGGCCATTCAACCCGCCGCCGAGGCCGCGATGGCCGGCATCGCCCGCGAGGCCGCGGCCCTGCACGAGCGCGTGGGCGCACAGGTGGGCCAGCAGCTCGGCGCCCTCGGCCAGCGCTTCGAGGCCGGCGTGGCCCAGATCGCCAGCCAAGGCGAAGCCGCCGCGCGCGCGCAGACCGAAGGCCTGGCCCTGCAACGCGAAGCCGCCCTGACGCTGATGGCCGACACGGGCATGGCAACGCAACAGGCCGTTGAACGCCTGGGTGACCGCTGGGCCGTCGAAGCCCAAGCCCTGCTGGCCGCACTGAACAGCGCCACCGCGCAACAGCAGGCCGCGCAGACGCAGGCCGACACCGCCCGCGCCGCCATGCTGCAGAGCCAGATCGACGCGCTGGCAGAACAGCGCGCCGCTGCTCAGCAAGCCGTGGCCGACACGGCCGAGCGCTTCGCCGTGCAGACGCAGACCCTGCTCGACCGTGCCGCCGAAGCGCAGGCCCGCCAGCAGGCCGCCCAGGCCGAGCAGGACACCCAGCGCCGCGCCGAGGCCCGCGCCGACAGCCTGGCCCTGGCCCAGCAGCGCGAAGCCAACGAACAGCTGCTTGCCGCCCAGCGCGACGCCGCACAACAGCTGCTGGCCGACAGCGGCGCCCGTGCCCAGAACGCGCTGACCGAGCTGACTACCGGCTTCGCCGCGCAGACCAAGGACTTGCTCGACCGCATTGCCGACACGCAGACCCGCCACGCGGCCCTGCAGGCCGAGCTGGATGCCCAGCAACGCGCCGAGGCGCGCGCCGAAGCGCTGGCCCTGGCCGAGCAGCGCGAGGCCAACGAGAAGCTGCTGACCGCCCAGCGCGAAGCCGCGCAGCAGTTGCTGGCCGCCAGTGGCCAACGCGCGCAGGACGCGCTGACCGAGCTGACGGCCGGCTTCGCCCACCAGACCCAAACCGCCATCACCGCGCTGGCGGAGGCGCATGGCCAGCTGCAATCCGCCCACGCCAGCCACGACGCCGAACGCCTGGCCACCTGGCGCGCCGAGTTGCAAGCCGCAGGCGCCGCGCAGACGGCCCAGCAGCAGCAGCTCGCCGACAGCCTGCTGCAGAACACGCGTGACCTGGTGGCGCAGACCGAAGCCCAGGCGAAAACGACGCTGACCGAAGCCGGCGCGCTGCTGAAGGCAGCCGGCGAGGCGCCGCGCGCCGCGGTCGAGGTCGTTGCCGCGATGCGCGAGCAACTGGCCCAGAGCCAGGCTCAGGACCGCACCGCCCTGGCCGAGCGCGCCGAGCTGATGCAGACCGTGTCGACGCTGCTGGCGTCGCTGCAGCAGGCCTCTGGCGAGCAGCGCGCGGCCATCGATGCGCTGGTCGGCAGCACGGCGTCGCAGGTGGACGCACTGGTCGGCAGCTCGGCCACCCAGCTCGACGCCCTGGGCCAGCGCTTCGCCGCGCAGGCCGACGCGACCGGCCAGACGCTGGCCGAGGCGGCCACGACGCTTGCGGCCAGCGCCGCCGAGATGGGCAGCCTGGGCGAGGGCTTTGGCGCCGCGGTGGAGCAGTTCCAAGGCGCCAACGCCGAGCTGGTGCGGCACCTGGCCGCGCTGGAGGAACGCCTGGCCGGCGCGATGACGCGCAGCGACGAGCAGCTGGGCTACTACGTGGCCCAGGCACGCGAGGTCATCGACCTGTGCATCGGCTCGCAAAAAGCAGTGCTGGACGCGCTGCAGACCACGGCGGCCGCGAATGGATGAGCCGCTGGACATGGAGCAGGAAGGCGTCGGGGCGCCCGCATGGGCGGCCTTTGGCGACCTGATGGCGGGCGTGCTCGGTGCCTTCGTGCTGGTGCTGGCCGCGGCCCTCGTCGGCCAGCTGGACCTGGCCACCAAGCTCGAAGCCGAGGTGGCGCAACGCCAGGCCGAGCAGGCTCGCCGCGAGGCGCTGGAGCGCGCACTCGCCGGCCCGCTGGCCGATGGGCGCATCACGCTCATCGAAGGCCGCATCGGCATCAGCGGTGCGGTGCTGTTCGCCATCGGCTCGGACCAGCTGCACGCCGACGGCCGCGCGCTGATCAAGAGCCTGGCCCTGCCGCTGCGCACCTATCTCGCGCAGCGGGACGAGATCCTGATGGTCAGCGGCTTCACCGATGACCGCGGCCTGATCGGCGGCAAGGGCGCGCCCAAGTTTGCGGACAACTGGGAGCTGTCGGCCCAACGGGCGCTGAACGTCGCGCGTGCGCTGATGGCCGAGGGCCTGCCGCCGGATGCCGTCTTTGCCGCGGCCTTCGGGCCGCAGCAGCCGGTAGCCTCCAACGACGACGCGGCCGGCCGCGCGCTGAACCGGCGCGTGGAGATCGCGCCCACGCCGCGGCCGCGGCGGGCGGCTGCATCGGCACCGTGATGACGGACGCGCTGCACGACCCGCTCGCCTGGCTGCAGGCCCGCGCCGAGGCCGACCCGGTGCGCCGGCGCGTGCTGGAAGGCCTCGCGCAGCGCGCGTCAGCGCAGTCGGGCGCGCTGCGCGAGCGGCTGGTGGCCAAGCTCGTGCAGCGGGCCGAAGCCGCGCCGATCGCACTGCCGGCGCCGCGGCCCGCGAGTGCGCCCAGTCCGCTGGCCGAACTGGTCGCCCAACTCCAGGCCGGCCCCGAGCTGCGCAACGTGCAGGTGCACCGCCGCACCTGGAGCGCGCTGCGCCTGACACGCCGCATGGCCGAGGTCAGCGCGCCGGTGCCCGAGCACCTGGGGCCGTTGAACAGCCAGGTGCTGGTGGCCCGCGCGCTGCAGCAGCTGAAAGACCTGTCGCCCGACTATCTGCAGCGCCTGCTGACCCAGCTGGACGCGCTGGCCGCCCTGGCGCCGCTGCAGGCCGCCGAAGCGGGGGCCGACAAGCCCGGCCGCAAGCCAGCCGCCCCGCGCCGACGCTGAAACGACGGCGGCCAGGTCACGCGCCGCGCGCCTTTGCCACCGCCAAGAAACGCCCCAAGCCGCCTGAACCTGTCTCAGGCAAATACTCATTGGAATGGCGTTTCAAAAAAATGAACATGCGTTTCGTTTAGCGCAATCCGCCTCACCTGGAGGCCTCGACCGTCCATGCCGACGGGCCGGAGTTGCTGTTCCAAGCTCCCGCTGACCTTGCTTGTTGATGCCCTGCTGGCCTCGACGCTGCGCTGACGCCCTGCCGCCGCTCCCGCGGCGGCCGACATCAAAAAGCATCGATAGGAGACAAGGTATGAACAGCACTCTGACGAGCCATCTGCTGCGCCGCAACATGCATCGCATCTGGCAAGGTTTTCTGGGTCTGGCCCTCGTGGCCGTGGCCGGCAGCGCCGCCGCCGCACCGGGCGTGCGCACGGTGCCAGCCTGCACCAAGGTCAACATCAGCGCCACCATCGACGTGCCCGCGGGCACGACCTGGGACGGCGTGGCGAAGTACGGCAAATGGGTCTGCCTGGTGGGCACGGCCTCCAACATGAAGGGCACGCAGAGCGAGAGCCAGGTCCCGATGTTCAAGCTGAACAACGGCGCGACGGTGAAGAACGTCGTCATCGGCGACGGATCCCTCGGCAGCGGCACCAACCTGGCCGCCGGCGGTGCCGACGGCGTGCACTGCTACGGCGTGTGCAACATCACCAACGTCTACTGGGCCGATGTGGGCGAGGACGGCGCCACGGTGAAGAAGCTCAGCGGCGTGACCAGCAAGCTGACCATCAGCGGCGGCGCGGCCTTCAAGGCGGCCGACAAGCTGTTCCAGCACAACGGCGACGGCACGCTGGTGATCCAGGACTTCTACGCCGACAACATCGGCAAGCTCTACCGCTCCTGCGGCAACTGCTCGACCCAGTACGCCCGCAAGCTGACGGTGACGGGCGTGCGCCTGGGCACGGTCAACTCGGCCGGCGTGGGCATGAACAGCAGCTACGACAGCAAGTCGGGCATCGCCGGCAAGTACGACGTGGCCACCATCACCGACCTGGTCTACGGCGGCTCCAAGACCAAGTGCGAGGGCTTTGTCGGCACCGGCTCGGGCAATGAACCGGTGAAGGACACCAACGCCAGCAACGTCGCCCGCGCCTGCGTGTTCAAGTGATGGCCACCCGTCCGCTGGCCTGGCTGCTCGCGGCGGCGGCTGGGCTGGCAGTGCTCGCATGGGCGCTGCCGGGCACCGAGCCCGCTCCGTTGGCAGCCGCGGCGGACGGGCCCACGGATCAGCGGCCCTTCCTGCCGCTGATCGCGCTGGCTGCACCGGCCGCCAATGCGGTCGCGCCCATCGACACCAATGCCCTGCTGCGCGAGTTGTTAGGGCGCGACGGCCAGGCCGCCCTGCCCAGGCTCGAAGCCCTAGCGGCCCAATGGCCCGACCGCGCCCTGCCTCTGTACGAACAGCTGCTGAATCGCTGGGCCGACCTGCGCCAGCACGCGCAGGCCATGCTGGCACTTGCGCGCGCGCCGCTGGACGCCGACGCCAAGGAGCGGCTGCAGCAACGGCTGCTGGGCCGCTGGGCGGAGGCCGCACCCGACCAGGCCGCGCGCTGGGCACTCAACACCCCCGGCCAGGCCGCGCTGCTGGCCCCGCTGCACGACCGCTGGCTGCAGCAAGACGCGCGCTCCGCCACCGTCTTCGCCAGCACGCTGCCGCGCGGTGAGCAGCGCCAGACGCTGCTGGACGAGGGCCTGTCGCGCTGGACGGCGCAGGACGGCCCCGGCGCGCGCGACTGGCTGCGCTCGATGGCCCCGCTGCCCGAGCTGGACGACGCCATAGCCCGCCACGCCAGCGCCGACGAACTGGCCCGCCACGCGCCCTACGAGGCCATGGACCTGGTGGCCCGCATCGCCGCGCCCGAACGCCGCTGGCAGGCTTGGCAGGCCCTGGCTCGCAGCCTGCACGACATCGACCCCGAACAGGTGGCGCCGCTGCTGGCCGGGGCACCCGGCCTCAGTCCGGCAGACCGCGCCCGCCTGCTCGACGAGCTTCAGTGAAGCGGCCACCTTGGCGCCGAGTACCGAAACGCCGAGACTGCGCGCCATGCAGCCCATCCTCTACTTCTCCCGCAACCCCAACCCGCGCCTGGCAGTTGCGGTGGCCAGGCATCTGGCGGCGCCGGTGACGTATGAATTCGCCGCGCCGCTGGCACCGGGCCAGGCGGACAAGTACCGCCACCTCAACCCCTCGCTGCGCCTGCCCATCCTGGCCGAGGCTGATGGCGGCTCGCTGTTCGAGGCGGACGCCATCGCCTGCCGGCTGTCGCAGCTGGTGGGCTCCGAGTTCTGGCGCACGGGGCCTGAGCTGCCGGACATGATTCGCTGGGTGAGCTGGAGCCGCGACAACTTCATGCAGGCCTGCGACAGGGTGCATTTCGAGCGCGGCACCAAGCAGCGCTATGGCATCGGCCCGCTGGACGAGGCCTTGGTCAAGAGCGGGCTGGAGCGCTTCCACGAGACGGCCACCATCCTGCAAGCCCATCTCGCCAGGCAGGACTGGCTGCTTGCCAGCGGCCTCAGCTATGCCGATTTCCGCATGGCCGTCTTCCTGCCCTACAACGATGTAGCCCGGCTGCCGCTGGCCGACTACCCGGCGCTGGCCGCCTGGCATGAAAGGCTGATGGCGCTGCCCGCCTGGGCCGATCCGTTCGAGGGCTTGAGCGCGCCGGAGCTGCCGCCGGTCTGAACGAGAGAAATGAAAAGGCCCGGCAGAACCGGGCCTTTGCAGTGCGTGGGGCCAAGGCCCCGGCCATCACTTGGATTCGGCGAGCTTGCTCTCGTTGACGCCCTTCTTGCCTTCGTCCTCGCCGACGAGGGACAGCTTGGTGCGTGCCGACATGATGCCCATCTTCACCTCTTGCCAGATGAAGTACAGCGCGCCCGGCTTGGCATCGACTTCAAGCTTGTCGGTGTTCTCGGCGCGGGACTCGATGGTGTGCTTGCCCGGTGCGACTTCCTTGTACAGGAAGGTCTTGGCCGCGGTCTCGCCCACGCGCTGGCCATCAACGGACACATCCATCTTGATGGCGGCGCCCATGGTCTCGTTGCGATAGACGTAGATCGCGGCCTTGTCGGCCGGGGCCTTGAAGGTCTTGGCAGCGGCGTCCTGCTGGGCGCTGCCCATGTTGACCGAGGCGCAACCGACGAGGTTCATCGCGATGACGCTGGCCAGCAAAAGCTTCTTCATTTTTCGAATTCCTGAGTTGAGTCGTTGTTTGCGTCGCCGCACGGCCCTGACCGTGCGGCGCCTCCTTCCGTTGACATCCTCCGCGCGCCCATGAAGGAGGCGCCCGAAACCGACGACGGAACGGGCGCGGATTGTGGCAACGCTTGATGAGGGTGCCGGGGCGCGTTTGCCATGACTGGTCAGATTCACCTGGGCCTGCTCTCGGGTCCAGGGCTCGGCGATCAGGAAGCAGCAGCTTCAGGCGGCAGGCCGCTTCCAGGCCATGCCCACCGTGCGGGGCGCCGTGTGCACAAAGCCGAACTGGGTGTAAAGGCCGTCGGCCGGCACATCGGCCAGCAGGCTCACGTAGCCGGTCTCCGGCACGTTGTCGCGCAGCCAGGCGGCGATCTCCGCCATGACGCGCTTGCCCAGGCCCTTGCCCTGGTGCTCGGGCAGCACGGCGATGTCGACAACCTGGAAAGCCGTGCCGCCGTCGCCGGTGACACGGCCCATGCCGACGGGCTCGTCGTCGCACAGGATCTGCACCGCGAACAAGGTGTTGGGCAGGCCACGCGCGGCGGCTTCGGTGGACTTGGGGCTGAGCCCGGAGGCCGTGCGCAGGCGCTGGTAGGTATCGACGTCGGGCGTGGCGTGCAGGGTCGTGTAGGGCATGGCGGAGCGGGCAAGCGGGAACACATTCTGTCGCCAGCTCCCCAAGGAGGCGGACACCTTTCGACACGAACGCCCGGTACATTGGCATTCGATCAGTCAGGGCGTCATGTTGAAAATGAATTGGCTCGGAAATGGCGCATGGGCGCTGGCGCTGCTGTCGCTGGCGGCGTGTGGCGGCGGTGGTGGTGGCAACGGCCCCCCCGAGCCGCCGGTCGCCGTGAATCACAACCCCGTGGCCAGCGTGGCCGCAGCGGCATCCGCCGTGTTGGGCGTACCGCTGGTGGTGGATGGCTCCGCGAGCAGCGACCCCGACGCTGATGCGCTCACCTACAGCTGGGCGCTCACGTCCTCCCCGCAGGGCAGCGCCGCAACGGTTGGCGACGCGACCGCGGCCAAGGCCACGTTGACGCCGGACCTGCCCGGCAGCTACGGCCTCTCGCTCACCGTGCGCGATGGCAAGGGCGGCACAGCGACGGCGGCCACCACGGCGACGGCCATCGCCGCGGCCACCGCCTTCAGCATCGCCGCCACACCTGACGCCCAGCGCCCGACCCTGCAGTCGCTGACCCTGACCCCTCTTGCGGGCATTGCCCTGCCGGCGCAGGTGACCTGGCTCGTCGACCTCCGCGAAATCGGCACCACCACGGCAGCCGGCGGCCACACCCTCAACTGGGATGCCACCTCGGCCGCCGCTGGCGATCACCAGGTGCTGGCCCGCCTGCGCACACCGGCCACGGCGGCGACCTTCCAGGATGTCATCCGCGTCGTGCGCCTGGAGAGCAGCGACATCACGCTGACCGGCGGTCCGTTGGGCTTTGTCGCGCCCTACTACGTGCAGGTGCGTGCCAGTGCGCCGTCGGGCATCCGCTCGGTCAATGCGCGCCTGGATGGCGTCGACATCGGCAGCCTGAGCGCCCCCAACGCCTGCGCCATCGGCTGCTACCAGCCGTACGACGTGTTCCGCTTCCCCGTCACCGCGGTGAGCGGCACGCACCGCGTGGACGTCGTGGCCACGGACATGAACGGGCTGACCCGCTCGATCAACTTCAGCATGAACGTCTACAACGCGCCCCAGCTGCAGCTGAGCAGCCCGGCCGACGGCGTGATGGTGTCCGGCAGCCTGCGGATCACCGGCACGATGAGCAGCGACGTGAGCGGAACGACCGTCACGGCGAAGTTCACCGGCGGCGGCCCGGACGCCGAGGTTTTCTCCACCAAGGAGAAGACCTTCGATACCACCGTGGACCTGAGCGGCCTGACCGCGGGCGAATATGTCCTGACGGTGAGTTCCGGGGTCGGTTTCGCCAACTCGGAAATCCGTCGCACCGTCTACGTCGCGCCGGACGCGGCCCATGCCTTCACACCCGCTACGACGCTGCCAGCTCCAACCACCGTGCTGGGCTTCGACGGCCGACGGATGCTGGCCCGCACGACCAATGGCGGCGGCGCCTATGTGCGCGACCTGGTGTCAGGCACCGAAGTAGCGCTGGCAGGCAGCGCCGCCCTGCCGACGCTGACGGACTGGCAGCTGACCGGCACCGACGTCTTCGCGAGCAGCACCGGTGCGAGTTGCGCTTCGACCTGCATCTATCGCTGGAATGCCAGCGGCACCCTCACCAATTTGACGGCGGCGAATCCGTTCTCTCGCAACACCGCGACGCCCGGCGGCTGGACCACTGACGTCGAGCCCATGGCCAAGGGCGACTTCGTGGTCTGGCGCAACAAGGGCGCAGTGAGCGCCGGCGGCAGCGGGACGGTCCAGTACACCGTCTATCGCCCGTCGACCGGCCTGTACAGCGTCGTCCAGGCACCAGCCGGCGTGAACGACGGCGTCTCGATCGGCGCGGACCTGTTCGTCAATGCGTCCGGCGTTGCACAGCTCCAGTTTGGAGCTCCGATCTACGTCAATTCGGGAGCCCAGGCGATCTACGACATCTACCAGTGGCGCTCCGACACGGGGGCCGTGCGCATGCTGACGGACAGCGCACGCAACAACCTTTTCCCCTTGACGGACGGTGCCCGCGTTGCCTGGCGTGCGATGCCGATCAGCACGGTCAACGCCCTGCCCTTCTGGCTGGTGTCGAAGACGCTGCCGGCCGGCACGGCCGGCATGGTTTCCAGCTCGGCCATCAAGTTCCTCTTGCAGGACGGCGTGCTGGCCTTTCAGGAAGGCAGCATCGTGGCGACGACACTGAAAGCCTCGGTGCTGGAGAACGGCGTCGAGAAAATCACCAGCATCTCGGCACAGCCACGCCTGCTGCTTCGCGCCGTTTCGAACGGCTACGTGCTCTACAGCGCCGGTGTCGTCGGCCCGGGGGTGGACAAGCTTTACAGCTGGAATGCGGCCACCTCGACCTCGGCGCTGCTGCTGCACACCATGCCGTCCTCCCTTTTCGTCAGCAACGGATGGCTGTTCTTCTCGATTGGCAGTTCGGCATACCGCGTGCCCCTGCAGTAGCCCGCCGCAGCGGCGCATAAGCCGGCGGCATACCCGTCGGCGTGTCAGGCATGGGAGCAAGAGCCGGCCGCACTGCAACAATCGCGCACTTCGCGATGACTGCCGTTCGATGAAACAAGCCGTTCTTGCCTTCAGCCTGGCCCTGCTGCTCAGCGCCTGCGCCAGCGTGGCCCCCACGCCGCCTGCCTCGGTGCCGTCCCAACAGCCAGCGCCGCCCATGCCTGCCGCGCCCGCGGCGCCCGGCATTGCCGTGCGCGCGCCCAACATCGACCGCAGCTACACCTCGCAGAACCAGGACAGCCGGGCCCTCTACATCGTGCTGCACTACACGGTGCTGGACTGGGAGAAGTCGCTCAAGGTGCTGACGACCGGCGGCCAGGTCTCGGCGCACTACCTGGTGCGCGACAACCCCGTGGCCAGCTACGCGCTGGTGGACGAGAACCGCCGCTCCTGGCACGCCGGCGCCAGCTTCTGGGCCGGCAACACCAACCTGAACTCGGCCTCCATCGGCATCGAGATCGTCAACGCGGGCTATGTGGACGGCCCCGGCGGCCGCGTCTACGCGCCCTTCCCGCAGGCCCAGGTGGAGGAAGTGGTCGCCCTGGTGCGCGACATCCAGAAGCGCCACAACGTGCGGCCCGAACGCATCATCGGCCACGCCGACATCGCCCCCGGCCGCAAGCAGGACCCCGGCCCCAACTTCCCGTGGAAGGCCTTGGCCGACGCCGGGCTGATCCCGTGGCCGGACGGCCCGTCGGTCATCGTCAAGACGCTGGAGCACGAGGTCGCGCCGCGCGACGTGGGTTGGCTGCAGGAGCGGCTGGCGCGCATCGGCTACAACGTGTCGCGCTCCGGCCAGCTGGATGTGCTGACGAAGGAAGTGATCTCCACCTTCCAGATGAAGTACCGGCCGCGCGACATCTCGGGCACGCCCGACGCCGAAACGGCCGCGCTGATCGAGGTGGTGTCCACGCCAAGCGTGATGCGCGTGGCCGGTGCGACCGACACCGAGACGCGGCCCTACACCTCGCGCTGGTAAGGATTCGTGCTCGCCTTCCTGCTCAAACGCCTGGCCACGCTGGTGCCGACGCTGATCGGCATCACCCTCGTCGCCTTCGGCCTGATCCGCCTCGTGCCCGGCGACCCCATCGAGGTGATGATGGGCGAGCGCCGGCTGGACCCGGAAGCCCACGCCGCGCTGGTCAAGCGCATGGGGCTGGACCGGCCGCTGCCGGTGCAGTACGCGGACTACGTCGGCAAGCTCTTGCACGGTGACCTCGGCCAGAGCCTGGTCAGCCGCGAGCCGGTCAGCAAGGAGTTCGCGGCGCTGTTCCCGGCGACGGTCGAACTGGCCACGGCGGCGTTGATCTTCGCGGTGGGCTTCGGCCTGCTGCTGGGCGTCAGCGCGGGGCTCAAACGCGGCTCGCTGCTGGACCAGGGCGTCATGGGTGTGGCCACCGTGGGCTATTCCATGCCGGTGTTCTGGTGGGGGCTGATCCTCATCATGTTCTTCTCGGTCAACCTCGGCTGGACGCCGGTGTCGGGCCGCATCGGCATCGAGTTCGACCCCGAGCGCGTGACCGGCTTCATGCTGATCGACGCCTGGCTCAGCGGCGAGGAAGGCGCGTTCAGGTCGGCGCTGATGCACCTCATCCTGCCCACGCTGGTGCTGGGCACCAGCACGCTGGCGGTGGTGGCGCGCATGACGCGATCCAGCATGCTCGAAGTGCTGCGCGAGGACTATGTGCGCACCGCCCGCGCCAAGGGCCTGTCGCCCACGCGTGTGGTCGTCGTGCATGCGCTGCGCAACGCGCTGATCCCGGTGCTGACCGTGGTGGGCCTGCAGACCGGCAGCCTGCTGGCGGGCGCCGTGCTGACCGAAACCATCTTCTCGTGGCCCGGCATCGGCAAGTGGCTGATCGACTCCATCGGGCGGCGCGATTACCCGGTCGTGCAGGCGGGCATCCTGATCTCGGCGCTGACGTTCATCGGCGTGAACCTGATCGTGGACGTGCTGTACGGGGTTGTGAACCCGCGCATCCGGGGAGGCGGTCACTGATGAGCGCCGTCCTCGACAAACCCATCGAGCCGCCCGGCCCGCTGCGCGAGTTCTGGCTCGGCTTCTCGGCCAACCGCGGCGCGTTGGTGGCGCTGATCGTGTTCGCGGTCATTGCCATCGCCTCCCTGTTCGCACCGCTGATCGCGCCGCACGACCCCATCGAGCAGTACCGCGACTTCATGCTGACGCCGCCCATCTGGGCCGAAGGCGGCAGCACGCGCTTCCTGCTGGGCACGGACGAACTCGGCCGCGACATGCTGAGCCGGCTGCTGCACGGCGGCCGCGTGTCGCTGGGCATCGGCCTGGCGGCGGTCACGATGTCGCTGCTGCCGGGCGTGCTGCTGGGCCTGCTGGCGGCCTTCTTTCAGCGCTGGCTGTCGCCGGCCATCATGCGCGTGATGGACATCGTGCTGGCGCTGCCGGCGCTGCTGCTGGCCATCTGCGTCATCACCATCCTCGGCCCCGGCCTGGTCAACACCGTCATCGCCATCGCCATCGGTGCGCTGCCGGGCTATGTGCGCCTCACGCGCGCCGCGGCGCTGGCCGAGACCGGACGCGACTACGTGACGGCCAGCCGCGTGGCCGGCGCCGGCGTGTGGCGGCTGATGTTCATCACCGTGCTGCCCAACTGCATGGCGCCGCTGATCGTCAACGCGACGCTGAGCTTCTCGTCGGCCATCCTGGAGACGGCGGGCCTGGGCTTCCTGGGCCTGGGCGTGCAGGCGCCGACACCCGAGTGGGGCACGATGCTGTCGGCCGCGCGGGACTACATCACGCGGGCGCCCTGGGTCGTCACGCTGCCGGGCCTGACCATCCTCGTGTCGGTGCTGGCGATCAACCTGATGGGCGACGGCCTGCGCGATGCGCTGGACCCGAAGCTGAAGAAGGTGGCCTGATGCCTTTGCTGAACATCAGGAATCTCAAGGTCCAGTTCGGCAACTTCCCCGCCGTCGATGGCGTGGACCTGACGCTGGACGCGGGCGAGCTGCTCGGCATCGTCGGCGAGTCGGGTTCGGGCAAGTCGGTCACGATGCTGGCGCTGATGGGCCTCATCGACGCGCCGGGCAAGGTCACCGCCGACGCGCTGGAGTTCCAGGGCCGCGACCTGCTCAAGCTCAACGCCACCGAGCGCCGCGCGCTGATCGGCCGCGACGTGGCCATGGTGTTCCAGGACGCGCTGAGCAGCCTGAACCCGAGCTACACCGTCGGCGCGCAGATTGCCGAGGTGCTGAAGGCGCATCTGGGCCTGCGCGGCGCGGCGGCGAAGCAACGCGTCATCGAGTTGCTGGAGCTGGTCGAGATCCCCGACGCGGCCAGCCGCGCCAGCGCCTACCCGCACCAGCTCTCCGGCGGCATGAACCAGCGCGTGATGATCGCGATGGCCATTGCCTGCGGGCCGAAGCTGCTGATCGCCGACGAGCCGACCACGGCGCTGGACGTGACCATCCAGGCCCAGATCATGGCGCTGCTCTTGAAGCTGCAGCGCGAGCAGGGCATGGGGCTGATCATGATCACGCACGACCTCGCCATCGTGGCCGAGATGGCCCAGCGCATCGCCGTGATGTACGCCGGCCAGATCGTCGAGACCGGCCCCGTGCCCGACCTGTTCGACGCGCCGCGCCACCCGTACACCAACGCCTTGCTTGCCGCGATCCCTGAGCACAACAAGGGCGCAAAGCGCCTGTCTGCGCTGCCCGGCATCGTGCCCGGCGCGCTGGACCGGCCCACGGGCTGCCTGCTGTCGCCGCGCTGCCCGCGCGTGCAGCCACGTTGCGTGGCCGAGCGGCCGGCCTTGGAGAGCGGCGTGCGCTGCTTCTTCCCGGTCGAGGAGGCGGCGCATGTCTGAGCTCCTCCTCGAAGCCACCGACCTCGCCCGGCACTACAGCGTCAGCCGCGGCCTTTTCAAAGCCAAGGCCACCGTCAAGGCGCTCAACGGCGTCAGCTTCACCCTCGCGCCGAAGAAGACGTTGGCCGTCGTTGGCGAATCGGGCTGCGGCAAGAGCACGCTGGCGCGGCAGTTGACGCTGATCGAGCCGCCCACACGCGGCTCGCTGAAGATCCGCGGCACCGACGCCGCGACCGCCGACAACGCCACGCTGAAGACGCTGCGCCGTTACGTGCAGATGGTGTTCCAGAACCCGTTCGCATCGCTGAACCCGCGCAAGACCGTGGCGACGACGCTGGCCGAGCCGCTGCTGATCAACACGCCGCTGAGCGCTGCCGAGCGCCAGGAGCGCGTCGAGGCGCTGTCCACCAAGGTGGGCCTGCGGCCCGAGCATCTGCGCCGCTACCCCCACATGTTCTCCGGCGGCCAGCGCCAGCGCATCGCCATCGCGCGGGCCATGATCCTGAACCCGGGCATCGTCGTTGCCGACGAGCCGGTGAGCGCGCTGGACGTGTCCATCCAGGCCCAGATCCTGAATCTGTTCATGGACCTGCAGGACGAGTTCGGCACGGGCTATGTGTTCATCTCACACAACCTCAGCGTCGTCGAGCACGTGGCCGACGAGGTGATGGTGATGTACCTCGGCGCGGCCGTGGAGGTGGGCGAAAAAGCCCGTCTCTTCAGCACCCCGCTGCACCCCTACACGCGGGCACTGATGAGCGCGACGCCGGCCCTGCGCAAGGCCGACCGGCGCGAGCGCATCGTCATCCACGGCGAGCTGCCCAGCCCGCTGAATCCACCGAGCGGTTGCGCCTTTCACAAGCGCTGCCCGCTGGCCGTGCCACGCTGCAGCGAAGAGGTGCCGCTGCTGCGCGAGGTGGATGGGCGGCGCGTCGCCTGCCACGTCGTGTGAGCTGACTCGCAGCGGGGCATAACCACGGCACATGCCCCGCCGCCATTCCGTGATGCGCGGAGTGTTGCTCCGGTGCCAACTTCGCGGGCTTGGCCCCTGATGGGGTGTGACTTGCATCGCAAGAATCTTTGCATTCGGCAACGCAAGGACAAGATCATGAGATTCCAGCCCACACCCATCGCCTGCGGCCTGGCCGGCCTGCTGTTGAGCCTGCAGGGCGCGGCGCTTGCCCAGCAGGACGCCGCCAAGGCCAAGGCCGATGCGCAGGCCCTGGAGAAGGTCGTCATCACCGGCATCCGCGCGTCCACCGAGGCCTCGCTGAACGCCAAGCGCGATGCGTCGGCCAACGTCGAAGTCATCACCGCCGTGGACGTGGGCAAGATGCCCGACAAGAACCTGGCCGACTCGCTGCAGCGCGTGGCCGGCGTGGCGGTGCGCACCGACTACGACGAGGCCGAGAAGGTGGCCATGCGCGGCACCAACCCGGACATGACGCTGATCCTGTTCAACGGCCACACGGTCAGCGGCGGCGACTGGTACATCTCCGACCAGACCTCCAGCAGCCGCTCCACGTCGCTGAGCCTGATGCCCAGCTCGGTGCTGAACTCGGCCACCGTCTACAAGACCTCGCAGGCCAACATCCTGGACGGCGGCCTGGCCGGCACCGTCAACGTGACCACGCGCAGGCCGCTGGACGAGAAGCAGCGCTTCGGCGGCGTCGTCAGCGTGGGCGGCGTGCACGCCACGCTGCCCGACAAGACCAGCCCGCAGCTCAGCGCCACGCTGAACTGGAAGAGCGACGACGACCGCATCGGCGTCATCGGCCAGGTGTTCGCCGAGAAGCGCTACGTGCGCCGCGACTCGGCCTCGCGCTTCGCCTACGGCGCCAGCAGCGGCTGGGACGTCATCAACACGGCGACGATGAAGGGCATCACCGACGCGTCGCTGGCCGGCACGCCCTACAAGGCCGCCGACCTGAACGGCGTGCGCCTGCCGGGCAGCATGTCCACCGAGTTCGTCGAAGGCGTGCGCGACCGCAAGGGCGGCATGCTGTCCGCCCAGTGGCGGCCCACGGAGAAGCTGGACATCGGCATCACGGGCTTTCACTCCAAGATGGACTCGGACAACTACGGCCGACTCACCGCAGGGGCGATGTACTCCATGCTGGTGGGCAAGGCCGAACCGTTTGGCGCGGTGACGGCCGCGGCGGCCAACACCAGCTCCAACGGCCAGCAGGTGTTCGCGTCCATCAAGAACCCGCAGATCGTCGAGGAGACGACGATCTACGGCGACAAGATCCGCGTGCTGCGCGGCGCCACCATCGCGTTCGCGCCGGGCACGACGCCGCAGTACGTCGGCAACTCCGAAGGCTTCTTCCGCAGCGGCGCCAGCGCCAGCAGCGGTTTCCTGGACCTGGACGCCACCTACAAGTTCAGCAACGACCTGAAGGTGAAGGGCTTGTTCAGCACCACGCGCGGCGTGGGCACGACCGACCAGGACCGCGGCGTCACCTACGCCCGCTACGGCACCGGCGTGACCTACCAGCTGCAGGGCGTCAACGAGGCACCGACCTGGAGCTACCAGGGCGCTGGCGACGGCAGCAAGCCCGTGCTGGCCGCCGACGGCAGCGGCTACGCGCTGATCGCGCGCTCCGTGCCGACCCGCTACCTCACCATCGACCGCGAGAAGAGCCTGGCGGTGGATGCCGAGTACCAGCAGAACAGCGGCATCTTCCAGAGCCTGGAGTTCGGCGCACGCCATGCCGACCACCGCCGCGACCACCGCCGCTCGGCGCCCGCACTCAAGAGCGCCTCCACCGTGGCGCCCGACCCGGCGCTGGCCGTGTCCTACCCGGGCGACTTCGGCGCCGACCTGGGGAGCGGCTTCGAGAACACCGGCTTCTACTACCCACGCGAGGTGCTGCGCTCGTTCTACAACGGCATCACCAAGGCCACCACGCCCGAGTTCGAGCGCCGTGTGGCCGCCGAGATCGAGATGCGCGAGCGCCAGAGCGCGCTGTACTTCCAGCAGAACCTGGAGACGGCCGACGGCATGCTGGGCGGCAACATCGGCCTGCGCTACACGCGCACCATCGTCGACGCGCAGATCGCCACGCCCGTGCCCACCGGCAAGTGCCTGCGCATCGAGCCCGGCAAGACCGAGGTGCCGTGCGCGGCCTTCCCGACGGCCATCGTCACGGCCGGTGACGGCGCGAACTACTTCGACGGCGTGCCCTTCAACCCCAGCACCGGCACCATCTACTACAAGGTGCCCAGCCACAAGGTGTTCGACGACATCCTGCCCAGCCTGAACCTGCGCTGGCAGGTGGCGCCGGGCTGGATTGCACGCCTGGGCCTGTCCAAGACCCTGGGCCGCCAGAACTACAACCTGTACGGCGCCGGCTTCACCGGCCAGGCCTGCGTCGCCGCCGGCTGCACGGTCAACGGCCCCAACCCGTCGCTGGAGCCGATGACGGCGGCCAACACCGACCTGTCGCTGGGCTGGTACTACGCCAAGCGCTCGGCCGTGGTGCTGAGCCTGTTCGACTCGCTGGTGCGCGGCTACGCCAAGACCGGCACGGTGCGGCAAGGCGTCACGGTCGACCTGCTGGACAACCAGAACGTGGTGCAGACCTACCAGATCAACTCCACCGGCCAGCAGCGTGCGCGCATCCAGGGCGCCGAGCTGAGCTGGGAGCAACCCATCTGGGGTGGCTTCGGCTTCCAGTCCAACCTCAGCTATGCCGACACCAGCGTGGAGGACGGCCGGCCGATGGTGGGGGCGTCGCGCAAGAGCGCCAACCTGGTGGGCTACTTCGAGACCGACACCTTCAGCGTGCGCCTGGCCTGGAACTACCGCAGCCAGTACATCAACAGCACGACGGCGCCGGCGCCCACGGCCAACAGCCAGGGCTTGTCGGTGGTGCAGGGCATCACGATGCCCACGGCGCCCACGATCCAGGCCCCCGTCACCAACGTCGCGCTGACGTTGAACTACACAGTGATGCCTGGGCTGGAGCTGTCGTTCAGCGGCACCAACCTGACCAACCCGTCCCGCGGCCAGTACCGCTACAGCGAACTGGAACCGCAGAAGGTGGACTCGTCCGGGCGCCAGTACTACGTGGAAGCCCGCTACAAGTTCTGAGCGCTGGCGACAGCACTCATCAAAGCCGGCTCACGCCGGCTTTTTTAGTGGCGCCTCAGCGGTCGCGCTTCTTCGCCACTTCGTTGCCGATGACGCCACCCGCTGCGGCGCCGACGGCGGCTCCGGCCGTCGTGCCGGTCACCACGCCGCCCACGACGGCACCGGCCGTCGCGCCGACAACGGTGCTCGTCTCACGCGCCGACATGCCGGCGCAAGCAGTCAGCGTCAGCGTGGCCGCTGCGGCGAGGGACAGCAGGGTCAGCCGAAAGTAGGCAGTGCCGGCGCTGGGGGTCATGTGGTGGTTGTTCATGGTGTGCTCCTGAAGGGTTGGCATCTCGTAAGTCAACTATCAGTGCTCGAGGCTCCGGCCGGAACCGGCGCACCACCCGCTGCGATGTCGGACACAACCTACCGCCCAAAGCAAAGAGCCACCCGTGGGTGGCTCTCGTCCTACAGGCTTTGTCGGCCGATCGGCTGGGTGATTACTTGGGCGCCGAGGCTGCGTCGGCCATGCATTTCTTGATGTGACTCTTGGCGGCGGCGCCGTGGAGCTTCTTGTCGGCGGCGGACTTCTCGCAGACGGGCGATGCCGGCGCAGCGGCAGCCGGCTTGGCGGCCAGGCATTCCTTCATGAAGGCCTTGCGGTCGTCGCCCTTCTTGTCCTTCTCCTTGGCCTCGACATTGCAGGCCTTCATCTTGTCCTGTTGCGGTGTGGCCTGGGCGCCGAAAGCGACGGCGGTACAAGCCAGCAGGATGGCGAATCGTTTCATCGGGGACTCCTTCCTCGGGAGGTGGGTGGGCGATTGATTCAAGCATGCCCCCATGACGGTGCCAAGCCGTGTTTCATCGGCGTCACAGAATTCTTCGCGGATGGTGCAAGGACTCGTGGGCGGCGTGCAGGCGGCGTACCAGCACCCGGATGAAGCCGCGGTCGAAGCGGTGCTGGCATTCGGGGCTCAACTGGCCGACGGACTCGGGCGTGAAGCAGATCGTCGTGCACTCCTGGCTGACCTTGATGTCGGCGCTGTGCAGGCGCAGGGCGGGGTTGGGCGCGAGGTAGGCCATCTCGCCCACCGACGTGCCCTGGCCCAGCTTGGCCACCAGCCGCCCCTCGCGGAAGACCTCGACCTCACCCTGGGCAATGATGTGAAAGCTGTTGCCCTCCTGGCCACGCCGGAACAGCGAATGACCCAGCGGGTAGCGCTTCCAGCGCGCACGCCGCACCACCTCCCACAGTTGCACGTCGCCGAAGTCGGCGAAGAACTCCAGCGAGCGCAGCAGGTTGAAACGCTCGGAGTCGCGCACCTCGCCCAGGCGGTTCAGCGGCACCTGCTGGCTGGCGACCAGCGCCGACAGGGCCTGCGCGAAGCTCTCCCAGTCGGCGTAGCGCTCGTGCGGGCTCTTGGCCAGCGCGCGCAGCACGACCGCATCCAGCCCGTCCGTGACGCCTTGGCGCTGGCCCACCAGGGGCAGCGGCGGCTGGTGGTAGATCTGATGCATCAGCGCCATCTGGTGCGGCGCGTCGAAGGGCGGGCGGCCGCTGATCAGGTGGTAGAGCACGGCGCCCAGCGCATAGATGTCGGCACGGCAGTCCACGTCGCCGCCTTCGATCTGCTCGGGCGGCATGTAGGCGAGCGACCCGACGCGGTGGATCTGCGTCGCATCGGCGTTCAGGTTCAACGCTGAGCCGAAGTCGCTGACCTTGACGTCGACGAGCTGGCCGCCGGGATCCAGCACGGCCAGCAGGTTGGCCGGCTTCACGTCGCGGTGGATGACGCCCTGGCGATAGACGTAGGAGAGCGCCATCGCGCACTTGAAACCCAGCTCGACGATCTGGTCCAGCGGCAGCAGGCGGTCGCTACGGCAGAAGTGCTTCAGCGTGACGCCGGGCACGTACTCCATGACGAGGTAGGGCGAGGCCTCCTCGGACACGGCGTCGAGGATGGCGACGACGTTCGGATGGTGCAGCCGCCCGGCCAGGGCCGCCTCGGCGCTGAAGAAGCGGTTGCTGAAGTCGCTCGAGGGCGCATCCGCCGGCGGTGCCCAGGCGCGCATGCGCTTGATGGCCACGTCCTTGTCCTGGAAGGGGTCGCGGGCCAGGAAGACATCACTGGTCGCCCCTTCGCCCAGGCGCTTGAGCACCTGGTAGCGGCCGATATGGGCGGGCAGATCATCGGCGGGAGCGGTCATCGCAGGGCATGATACGGGCCGCTCCCGGAGGTGCAGCGCCTTGTTCTCCCACGTATTTCTCGGCACGCGTGACTTCGAGCGCGCCTTGGCCTTCTACCGGCCGTTGATGGCCTTGCTGGGCCAGCCCGAGCGTTTCTGCAATCCGGCCGAGGGCTGGGCCGGCTGGCAGAGCACCCCCGGGCCACGCCCGCTGCTGGTGCTGGGCCGCCCCTTCGACGGCGAGCATGAACCCGGCAACGGCCAGATGGTGGCGCTGCTGGGCGCCAGTCGCACCCTGGTGGACCAGGCCCATGCGCTGGCCCTTGCCCATGGCGGCCGCTGCGAAGGCCCGCCCGGCCTGCGGCCGCATTACCACCCGAACTATTACGGCGCCTACTTCCGCGACCCGGACGGCAACAAGCTTTGTGTGGCATGTCACGACGCGCCCTAGCCTTGAGTCAGCCGAACGCGCGACCCATGCGTTCTGGATGGACGAGGCCCGCCTCCTAAAATCGCCCCCATGATCCAAGCCAAGCAGGCGCTGCTCGCCGCACTCGCCGACTCTCTCCAGGAAATCGCCCCCGGCTCCAACGCCGCCGTGGCCTTCGAATCCCCCAAGCAGGCCGCCCATGGCGACTTCGCCTGCACGGCCGCCATGCAGCTGGCCAAGCCGCTGAAGGCCAACCCGCGCGAGCTGGCCACCCGCCTGATCGCCGCCCTCGAAGCCAAGCCCGCTTTCCAGACCTGGGTGCAGGCGCTGGAAATCGCCGGCCCCGGCTTCATCAACATCCGCCTGAAGCCCGAGGCCAAGCAGGCCGTCGTCGGCGAGGTGCTGGCCGCCGGCACCAAGTTCGGCCACCGCCCAGCCACGGGCAAGCACGTGATGATCGAGTTCGTGTCGGCCAACCCGACCGGCCCGCTGCACGTGGGCCATGCCCGCCAGGCCGCCCTGGGCGATTCGCTGTGCTCGGTCTTCCAGAGCCAGGGCCACGACGTGACCCGCGAGTTCTATTACAACGACGCCGGCGTGCAGATCGCCACGCTGGCCAAGTCCACGCAGATGCGCCTGAAGGGCTTCAAGCCCGGCGACGCCGTCTGGCCGACCGATCCGGACAACCCGGAGAGCAAGAAGTTCTACAACGGCGACTACATCCAGGACATCGCCGATGCCTTCCTGAAGAAGGAAACCGTCAAGGCCGACGACCGCGAGTTCACGGCCTCGGGCGACATCGACGACCTGGACAGCATCCGCCAGTTCGCCGTGGCCTATCTGCGCCACGAGCAGGATCTGGACCTGCAGGCCTTCGGTCTGAAGTTCGACAACTACTTCCTGGAGACCAGCGTCTACGCGGGCGGCCAGCTGGAGAAGGCGGTCGAGCGCATCGTCGCCAGCGGCAAGACCTACGAGGAAGGCGGCGCGCTGTGGTTCCGCTCCACCGACTACGGTGACGACAAGGACCGCGTGATGCGCAAGTCCGAGGGCGGTTTCACCTACTTCGTGCCGGACGTGGCCTATCACGTCAACAAGTTCGAGCGTGGCTACACGCAGTGCATCAACATCCAGGGCACCGACCACCACGGCACCATCGCCCGTGTGCGCGGCGGCCTGCAGGCGCAGAACCTGGGCATCCCGCAGGGCTTCCCGGACTATGTGCTGCACAAGATGGTCACGGTGATGAAGGGCGGCGAGGAGGTCAAGATCTCCAAGCGCGCCGGCAGCTATGTGACGCTGCGCGACCTGATCGACTGGACCAGCCGCGACGCGGTGCGCTTCTTCCTGATCAGCCGCAAGGCCGACACCGAGTTCATCTTCGACATCGACCTGGCGCTGAAGGCCAACGACGAGAACCCGGTGTTCTACGTGCAGTACGCGCATGCCCGCATCTGCTCGGTGATCCGCAAGTGGGGCGGCGACGTGTCGACCATCGCCGGCGCCGACCTCAGCCTGCTGACCGCACCGACCGAAGAGGCGCTGATGCTCAAGCTCGCCGCCTACCCCGACATGCTGGCTGGCGCCGCCGCCGGCATCGCGCCGCACGACGTGGCCTTCTACGCCCGCGACCTGGCCGGTGCCTATCACTCCTACTACGGCGCCGAGCGCGTGATGGACCAGGCTCCCGAGCTCAGCCGCGCCCGCGTGGCGCTGCTGGCCGCCACGCGCCAGGTGCTGGCCAATGCCCTGGGCATGCTGGGCGTCAGCGCGCCTGAACAGATGAACCGCGACACTGCTGAAACCCATTCGGAAACCCCGGAGAACGAATGACTGCTGCCTCCAAACCCGCCGGCCACAAGAACCAGAAAGGCGGCTTCGTCCTCGGCCTCATCGTCGGCCTGCTGGTCGGCCTGGCCGTTGCGCTGGGCGTGGCCCTGTACATCACCAAGGTGCCCATTCCCTTCGTGAACAAGGTGCCCCAGCGCACCGCCGAGCAGGACGCGCAGGAAGCCGAGCGCAACCGCAACTGGGACCCGAACGCGCCGCTGGCCGGCAAGGCCGCCGCGCGCAGCGCGAGCGGTGTTGTCAACGCCCCGGCCTTGACCGCCCCGCCGCCGCCGAGCACCACGGCCAGCGCCGCTGCCGCAACGGCGAGCGCCGCGGCCACCGCGACGCTGCCGCCGGCCCAGCCCAAGCAGCCGGCCGCCAAGACCGAAGCGCCCGCCGCCACGCCGGCACCACCCGCGGCCACCGCCGGCGCCGAGGCCTACGTCTACTTCGTGCAGGCCGGTGCCTTCACCCGCCCCGAAGAGGCCGAGAGCCAGAAGGCCAAGCTGGCCATCCAGGGCTTCACGGCCAAGGTCATGGAGCGCGAGCAGAACGGCCGCACCGTCTTCCGCGTGCGCCTCGGGCCCATGGACTCGCGCGACGAGGCCGAAGGCCTGCAGCGCAAGATTGAGGGGGCTGGCTTCGAGGCCAACCTCGTTCGTGTACAACGTTGATCACGTCTGATATCTAAGGAAGCCTGACGCCATGAAGCGCCGCGATTTCTCCGCCCTGCTCGCCACCACCCCTCTCGCTGGCGCCGCCGGCACCGCCCTCGCCCAGGGTGGCCCCGTCGAGGGCCGCCACTACATGGTGCTGAACCCGCCGCTGGCAACCACGCCGGGCAAGATCGAGGTGGTCGAGTTCTTCTGGTACGGCTGCCCGCACTGCTTTGCCTTCGAGCCCGCCATCGAGGCCTGGGCCAAGCAGCTGCCGGCCGACATCGCCTTCCGCAAGGTGCACGTGGCCTTCCGCGCCAACGTCAAGATCCACCAGCGCATGTTCTACACGCTGGAAGCCTTGGGCAAGGAAGCCGCCACCCGGCCCGCCATCTTCAACGCCATGCACCAGCAGGGCCAGGCGCTGGACGACGCCAAGAGCCAGGCCAAGTTCCTCGCCCCCCTGGGCGTTGATCCGGCCAAGTACCAGGAGACCTACAACTCCTTCGGCGTGCAGACCAAATGCACCCAGGCCGAGAAGCTGTCCGAGGCCTACCGCATCGACGGCGTGCCCAGCATCGGCATCGGCGGCCGCTTCCTGACCTCGCCCGGCCAGGCCGGCGCCGGCCAGCGCGTGTCCGAGCTGGAACTGGGCCAGCGCGCCCTGCAGATCACTGACTTCCTGATCCAGCGCGCACGTAATAAGGCATGAGCGCCGCGCCGGGCCGTCCCAAGCAAGCTCGCTCCCGCTTGGCGAGACAGGCCGCAGGCCGAAGGGTGCACACATGAGGCGCCGCGACGCCACCCTTGCGCTGACGACGGCTGCTCTGGCACCCGCTGTCTGGGCGCAGGGCGGCCCGGTCGAAGGCAGGCACTACGCGCGCCTGGGCCAGTCGCTGCCAGGCACGCCCGGCAAGATCGAGGTCATCGAGTTTTTCTACTGCTACGCCCTTGATCCCTTGATCGAGGCGTGGGTGCACCAGTTGCCGGCTGACGTGAGCTTCCGACGCGTGCCGGTGGGTGCCCAAGCGGTGCTGAAGCTGCACCAGCGCATGTTCTACGCGCTCGAAGCTATGGCAGCACTGACGCCGGCCGTGCATGCCGGCATCTTCAACGCCTTCCACCGCGCCGGTGTCGAGGCCAATGACGAGGCGGCGGTCGTCGCCCTCGTCGGCAAGCTGGGCGTGGACACCGCCAAGTTCAAGCTGGCCCTCGGTTCCTTCGGCGTGCAGACCAAGGTGAGCCAGGGCATGAAGCTGGCCGAGCTCAGCGGCGCGGACACCGTGCCCGCCCTGGTCGTGGCGGGGCGCTGGCGCACCGGCCCAGGCATGGGCGGCACGCCGGGGCAGAGCGAGGCCGCTCAAGGCCAGCAGGCGCTGGCCGTGGCGGACTTCCTCATCAAACAGGCGCGCAGCGGCAAAACTTCATGAGCTTTTGCTGACGCACTTGCCGCGAAGGAAAGGCTGATGACGGCAGCAGGCCCCTAGAATGGCCTGCAACTTCCGTGCCGCCATGCAACGCCTCCTGATCCCGCTCGCTCTCGTGCTCGCCCTCCCTGCCGCCCAGGCAGAGAAGGCCGACCGGCTCAAGCCCATGATCTTCACGGCCGAGAAGCAGGGTCGGCTGGACGGCGTGAACCAGCGCACCGAGCTGCTGGGTAACGTCATCATCACCAAGGGCAGCCTGCTGCTGAAAGCCGAGAAGGTGGACGTGCGCGAAACCCGCGACGGCTACCACCAGGCCTATGCCAGCGGCGTCGCCGGCCAGCCGGTCAGCTTCCGCCAGGCGCGCGACCTGCCCGGCGAGGCCGTTGACGGCGTGGCCGACCAGCTCGAATACGACACCAAGACCGAGACCGTGCGCTTCATCGGCAACGCCACCGTGCGCCGCCTGCGCGGCACGGCCGTGGCCGAGGAAGTGACGGGCGCGGTCATCGTCTATGACAGCCGCACCGAGGTCTTCACGCTGGAGGGTGGCAGTGCGTCGCCCAACCCCAACGGCCGCACCCGCATCGTCATGATGCCGCGCCTGCAGCCGGGCGACGAAGCGGCCTCCGCGCCGGCAGCGCCCCTGCCGCTGAAGCCGTCGACGACGCTGCAGCCGGGCAAGCCTTCGTGATGGCAGACGCGTCCGTCAACCCCACGGGGGCGACGCCCGCCTGCGGCAGCCGGCTCGAAGCCGAGGGCCTGGCCAAGAGCTACGGCGTGCGCAAGGTCGTCAAGAACGTGCATTTGCGCGTCGACTGCGGCGAGGTCGTCGGCCTGCTGGGCCCCAACGGCGCCGGCAAGACGACCAGCTTCTACATGATCGTCGGCCTCGTCCGCTCGGACGCCGGCATCATCCGCATCGACGGTGCCGAGGTGCAGCGCCTGCCCATCCATTCGCGTGCACGCCTGGGCCTGAGCTACCTGCCGCAGGAAGCGTCCATCTTCCGCAAGCTGACTGTCGAGCAGAACATCCGCGCCGTGCTGGAGCTGCAGCAGGACGATCGCGGCAAGGCGCTGTCCAAGGGCCGCATCGACGAGCTGCTGAATGGCCTGCTGCACGACCTCTCCATCGAAGGCCTGCGCGACAGCCCGGCGCCGGCGCTGTCGGGCGGCGAGCGCCGCCGCGTCGAGATCGCCCGGGCGCTGGCCACACAGCCGCGCTTCATCCTGCTGGACGAGCCGTTTGCCGGCGTGGACCCCATCGCGGTGCTGGAGATCCAGCGCATCATCGGCTTCCTGAAGAGCCGCAGCATCGGCGTGCTGATCACCGATCACAACGTGCGCGAGACCCTGGGGATTTGCGACCGCGCCTACATCATCAGCGAGGGCGCCGTGCTCGCTGAAGGTACGCCCGACGAGATCGTGGCCAACGCCGACGTGCGCAAGGTCTATCTCGGCGAACACTTCCGCATGTGACCATGAAGCAAACGCTTCAGGTCCGCCTCAGTCAGCACCTTGCGCTGACGCCCCAGCTTCAGCAATCCATTCGCCTGCTGCAGCTGTCGACGCTGGAGCTGCACCAGGAAGTCGAGCAGATGCTGGCCAGCAACCCGCTGCTCGACACGGAGGAAGAGTTCTCCGTCAGCACGCCCGAGCTGGCCTCGAATGCGCCGGCCGAGAGTGGCACCGAGGCTTCTGCGGGTGAATCGGAAAGCAGCGGTGAGGTCGCCGAGGCGCCCGAACTGAGCGCCGAGGACTTCGGCGGCACCGAGCGCGAGGACTGGGAGAACGGCACCGAGCGTGACGACTTCGACGGCATCCGCGAGCTGCCCTCCAGCAGTGGCAGCGGCAGCGGCGAGGACGACGGCGAGCGCGAGAGCCAGGAGTCGGCCGAACTGA
The DNA here is from genome assembly GCF_059421665.1 of Roseateles sp. GW821-FHT02E12. NCBI lineage: Bacteria > Pseudomonadati > Pseudomonadota > Betaproteobacteria > Burkholderiales > Sphaerotilaceae > Roseateles > Roseateles sp. GW821-FHT02E12. Next base: position 1,233,329 of record NZ_JBWKVK010000001.1, on the reverse strand, counting down.
CCCTGGCCGAGCACCTTGCCCAGCAGCTGGCGGGCCACTACCTGTCGGCCGAGGACCGCGCCGTCATCCAGGTTCTCATCGAATCCCTGAACGAAAACGGCTACCTCGAAGACCCGCTGGAAGAGATCGCCGCGGCCCTGACCGAGGACGACGAGATGCGCGAGGAGCTGCTGGACCGCCTGCGCATCGGGCTGCACCTGCTGCAGAGCCTGGAGCCCGCTGGCATCGGCGCGCGCAACCTGTCCGAATGCCTGGTGCTGCAGCTGCGCGCGTCACGCCCCTGCCCGGCCCAGGCCCTCGCCGTCGTGATCTGCAAGGGTCATCTCGAACTGCTGGCCCGCCGCGACATGCGCCGGCTGATGGCCGAGACCGGTGCCGACGAGACGCTGCTGCGCGAGGCGCAAGGGCTGATCACCAAGCTCGAACCCAAGCCCGGCCGCCGCTTCGCGCAGGGCGCCGCCGCGGCCATCGTGCCCGACGTCATCGTGCGCAAGGTGGGCCGCGAGTTCCGCGTCATGCTCAACCCCGAGGTGGCGCCCAAGCTGCGCATCAACGATCTCTACGCCAACGCGCTGCGCGCCACGCGCGGTGGCATCAGCAACTCGCCGCTGGGTGGGCAGTTGCAGGAGGCGCGCTGGTTCATCAAGAACATCCAGCAGCGCTTCGACACCATCCTGCGCGTCAGCACGGCCATCGTCGAGCGCCAGCGCGGCTTCTTCACGCATGGCGCACTGGCCATGAAGCCACTGGTGCTGCGCGAGATCGCCGACGAACTGGGCCTGCACGAATCCACCATCTCGCGCGTGACGACGGCCAAGTACATGGCCACGAGCTGGGGCACCTTCGAGCTGAAGTATTTCTTCGGCTCGGGGCTGTCGACGGAAGCCGGCGGCGAGGCCTCCAGTACGGCCGTGCGCGCGCTGATCAAGCAGTTCGTCGCGGCCGAGGACATCAAGAAGCCGCTGTCCGACAGCGCGCTGGCGGCGATGCTGGAAGAGCAAGGCATCCAGTGCGCGCGGCGCACGGTGGCCAAGTACCGCGAAGCGATGAAGATCGCGCCGGCGAATTTGCGCAAGGCGCTCTAGGCGCCGCTGCGGCTTCAGCCCTGCGGCATGGCCTCCTTGCGCCACTCCCGCGGCGACTGCCCCGTGTGGGCGCGGAAGGCGCGTGACAACGCAGCCTCGCCGCCGTAGCCCACATCCGCCGCGATGTGCTTGAGGGCCCGGCCCTCGCGCAGCCCCTTCTGCGCCAGGCCGATGCGCCAGCGCTGCAGGTAGACGCCCGGCGTGCAGCCCACCACGTCGCGGAAGGTGTTGGCGAACACGGTGCGTGACATGCCCGCCGCCGCCGCCAGCTCTTCCAGCGGCCACTCGCGTTGCGGCGCCTCGTGCAGGGCCACGAGGGCGCTGCGCAGCTTGGGATGAGACAGCCCGGCCAGCATGCCGGATTCCACCTGACCCTGCGTCATCAGCTCGCGCAGCACCCAGATCAGCAGCACCTCGAAGAGCCGGTCCAGCATCAGCTGGCGACCGCAGTGGGTGGCCTCAGCCTCCGCAAATAGTTGCTCCAGCACTGGCGCACAGCCAGGCACCGAGGCCAGCGGCAGGCAGACCCACGGCGGCAGCGCCGCTGCGATGGGGTGGCTGGCGCCGCCCTCGAAGGCCATGTGGGCACACAGGAACTGCGCGCCGCAGCTCGGGTCCGTCACGAAGCGGTGCGCCAGCGGGCGGGGGTAGAGCAGCAGGCTGGGCTCGGCGATGCGCAGCGGCTCGGGCGTGCCGTGGTGCACCTCCACGCCGCCCTCGCGGATCAGGTGCAACTGCCCGCGCCCCGCCTGGGGCTCCAGGCTGTTGACGCCGCACAGCGGCCCGGTCTGGAAGGTCTCGGCGCGCACGGCGAAGTGCGTGAACAGGGCGGCAAGTCGGTCGGCCATGGTCAGTACGGAATGCAAAGTTAAAAGTACTTTATGGCATTTCAGGTACGCGCATCGTCGGCACAGTTCGTTCTGTCGCAAGACCACTCGAACCCCCACCCTCAACGACGCCCCCCAGGAGCCCACCATGACCCGCCAACCCGCTTTCAACCGTGCCCTGCTGCAACTGCTGACCGGCGCCGCCGTGTTCGTCGGCGCCTCGGCCCAGGCCCAGTCCTATGTGACCGACCCCGAGTCGGGCCAGGGCGTCAGCGTGCAGTCCACCGTGTCGCGCGCCGAGGTGCTGGCCGACCTGAAGATCTACCAGGAGTCCGGCCTGGCTGCCGCCGAGCGCACGGCCGCCGAGACCGGCCACAACCCCGCCGAACTGCAGGCCGCCCGCGCGCGCTATGCCGCGCTGCGCCAAGGCGAGCGCTATGCCGCCCTGGTGGCCGAGTACGCCGCACGCCGCGGCGAGACCGTCCGCGCCCCGGCCAAGGCCTGATCGCCGCCACGCCATCGCACCCCATCACCCTCGGAGCCCCACCATGAACGCCTTCACCCGCCTCGCCCTCGCCGCCACCATTGCCATCGGTGGATTCGCCGTCCAGACCCAGGCCATCGCCGCCCCGACAGCCGCCGCCGCGGTGGCCAGCCAGTACGTGGCCGCCGCCGACGGCACGCCTCTCTACGTCAAGGACTGGGGCCCCAAGACCGGCCCGGTCGTCGTCTTCAGCCACGGCTGGCCGCTGAACGCCGACAGCTGGGAATCGCAGATGCAGTTCCTGGCCGAGCGCGGCTTTCGCGTCATCGCCCATGACCGCCGCGGCCACGGCCGCTCGGGCCAGCCCTGGGCCGGCAACACCATGGACCAGTACGCCGACGACCTCGACGCCGTGCTGCGCACCCTGGACGTGAAGCGCGCCACGCTGGTGGGCTTCTCCACCGGCGGGGGCGAGGTGGCCCGCTACATCGGCCGCCATGGCACGGCGCGCGTCGCCAAGGCCGTGCTGGTGAGCGCCGTGACGCCCATCCTGGGCGCGAGCCCCACCAACCCCAACGGCGTGCCCGAAGCCGTGTTCGACAGCCTGCGCAAGGCCTCGCTGGACAACCGCGCCCAGCTCTACAAGGACATCGCCGGCGGCCCCTTCTTCGGCTTCAACCGCCCGGGCGCCAAGCCGTCAGCGGGGCAGGCGGACAGCTTCTATGTGCAAGGCATGCAGGCCGGCAGCAAAGCCACCTACGACAGCATCGAGGCCTTCTTCCATTCCGACTTCCGCGAGGACCTGAAGAAGTTCACCATCCCGACGCTGGTCATCCATGGCGCGGACGACCAGATCGTGCCCATCGAGACCACCGGCCGCGCGACAGCCAAGCTGGTCAAGGGTGCCCGCCTGATCGAGTACGCCGGCGGCCCGCACGGCATCACCGACACGCACAAGGACCGCCTCAACCAGGACCTGCTGGACTTCGTGCGCCAGTAAGCAAGACGATGCCGCCGGACTGAACCCGGCGGCATTCAGTCCTTGGAAGGCCCAGTCTCCGGCGCCAGCGGCTCGAAGACGAACCGCATCCCCCGCGTGTAGCTCTCCGCCTTGGTCCCCGCATGCCGCTCGCCGTCGATGGTGCGGTTCTGGAACACCAGCCCCGGATGCTTCAGCTCCGGCAGCAGCGCCTGGTAGCGCTTGATGCCGGCCAGGAAGCCGGGCCACTCGTACTCCGCACCTGTCACATAAAGCCGTGCCTTGATGGGCTTGCCGGTGGCGGCATAGGCCTTGGCCTGGCCGATGATCCAGTCACCCCCCACCACCACCGCCGGGCTGGCCGCGATATAGCCCTTGAAGAGATCGGGCTTGGCATACATCGCGTGCAGCACGAACAGACCGCCCAGCGAGCTGCCGGCCACGTAGCGCTGGGCCGGGTCGGCGCGGTAGTCGCGCTCCACGAGCGGGAAGATGTCCTTCTCCAGCGACGCGATGAATTTGTCGGCGTTGCCGGTGCCGAAGGCCAGCGGCCCCAGGCGCACCGGCGACAGCTCCCAGCCGCGCAGGTCGCCGTAGTCGAGGTTGTCGCCCGCATAGCCCAAGCCCACGATGATGAACTCCGGCACCACCTTGTCGTAGTTCAAGTTGCTGTAGGAGCTGACGACTGTCGAGAAATCCCAGTAGCCGTCGGTCACGTAGAGCACCGGGTAGCGGCGCTTGGGGTCCTTGGCGAAGGACGCCGGCAGGTGGACGTGCAGCTGATAGCTGCGGCCATCGGCGTTCTTGGGCAGGGCGCGCAGCTGCGTGTTCGGAACCGCGTGCGGCGGGTAGCTCGGCGGGCTCTGCGCTTGCGCCTGGAACGCAGTGAACAGGAAGGCGAGGGTCAGGACGAATCGCTTCATGGCAGGCGGCGCACGCGGAGGATGGCAACGCTGTCAGTTTAGAGGGCGGCGACAATACGCTCGTGAGCCTGCCCAACAAACTTTCCCTGTTCGTGTCCTGTGCCGGTGGCGTCGAGCCGCTGCTCGAGGAAGAGCTGAAACGCTTCCTGCCGCCCGGCGTGCGCAGCAAGGTGGAACCTCTGCGTGGCGGTTGCGGCCTGGTCGGCAGCCTTGAAGACGCGATGCAGATCAACCTGGAGAGCCGCCTCGCGCAGCGCGTGCTCATCGAGCTGATCGAAGGCCCCTACCGCCACGAGGACGATCTCTACGTGCTCGCCGGTCGCGTCGACTGGAGCGACTGGATCACGCCCCGGCACACCATCCGCATCGACACCATCGCGCAGCGCTCACCGCTGAAGAGCCTGAACTTCACGACGCTGCGCATCAAGGACGCGATCTGCGACCAGCTGCGCGAGCAGACCGGCGAGCGCCCCAGCGTGGACACGCATTCGCCCGACCTGCCCGTGCTGCTGCACGTCGGCCCCGAGCGCGCGGCGCTGTACGTGGACACCTCGGGCGAGCCGCTGTTCAAGCGCGGCTGGCGCATCGACAAGGGCGACGCACCGCTGAAGGAGACGCTGGCCGCCGCGATGCTGGCCGCCGCCGGCTGGCGCGGTGAGAGCGCCCTGCACGACCCCTGCTGCGGCTCCGGCACCATTCCCATCGAGGCGGCGCTGATCGCCTGCGACTCCGCACCCGGCCTCACGCGCCGCTTCGCCTTCGAGCGCCAGATCCCGTTCTCGACGCCCGCGATGAAGACGACCTGGGCGGCGTTGACGCAGGCCGCCCGCGCGCGCATCCACGCGCCGGCCGTGCCGATTTACGCCAGCGACGTGGCCTTCCGCATGGTCGACTTCGCGCGCCGCAACGCCGAGCGCGCGGGCGTGGCCGCCTACATCCAGTTCAACGGCGGCGACGCGCTGGAGCGGCCCGCGCCCCAGTTGCCGGAAGGCATGGCCGGCAGCATCCTGATGAACCCGCCGTACGGCGAGCGCATCGAGGTGCGCGGCAAGGCGGCCATGTCCCGGGACGCGCAGGGTTCCGAAGAACTGGACGCCGGCGACGACTTCTTCCCGCGCTTGGCCTCCCACTGGAAGCGCCAGTACACCGGCAACCCGGCCGGCTGGACGGCCTGGATGCTGAGCCCCGACATGAAGCTGCCCAACAAGATGCGGCTGAAGGAGTCGCGCCGCGTGCCGATGTGGAACGGCCCCATCGAATGCCGCCTGTTCCGCTTCGACCTCGTGAAGGGCTCGGCGCGCAAGCCGACCGAAGGCGATGCGCCTGCGTGAGCTGATTGCCGCGACGGCACTGGCGCTCACGGCCGTCGCCGTGCAGGCTGAACCCTGCACGCTGGTCTTCGGCCAGGGCCGCAACCCACCCATGAAGGGCGGCCCAGACTGGGACGGGCTGAATCAGCGCTTCAACGCCGCCGTGGCCAACGCGCTGGATGCCGATGGCCGGCGCGTCATCCCGATGACGGCGTCTGCCGTGCAGATCGACCCCGAGGCCGCCGGCATCGCGCTGCTGCGGGAGGCCGACCGCCTGAACTGCGCCACCCTCGTGGAGACCGCCGCATTTGCCGACGAGCAGGACACGCTGGTGCTGCGCCTGCGCGTGTACCCGCTGCTGCCGACGCTTGGCGACGGCGGCGCCATCGTTGGCCTGCGCATCGGGACGCCGCTGTTCGTGACGCAGCGCGACCTGGACCTGAAGGCGCTGCTACGCCTGAAGCCTGAGCTGGTCGGCCAGCAGATGGCCGCCGAGTACGTTCAGCACGACCGTCGCTGATAAAGCGCCAGACCGGCAAGAGCCGCCGCGCACAGCGCGATGGGCACGAGGCTGGCCCAGTTCATCCATTGCCAGCCACCCGTCGTCACCAGCGCGCCGGATGAGAACGAGGTCAGCGTCATCGTTGCGTAGACGCCGGTGTCCAGCAGGCCTTGCGCACGCGTCTTCTCTTCCGGGCGATAGGCCTGCGTGAACAGCGTCGTGCCGCCGATGTAGAGGAAGTTCCAGCCCACGCCGAGCAGCAGCAACGCGCCGAGGAAGTGGTGCAGATCCTGCCCTGACAACGCGAAGGCGACGCAGCCCAGATTGAGCGCCACGCCGGCCCACATGACGGGGAGAACCCCCACGCGCTTGATCAGCGCCCCGGTGAAGAAGCTCGGCACGAACATGCCGAGCACATGCCACTGCAGCACCATGCCGGCATCCGAGAACGGCAGGCCGCACTGGCCCATCGCGATCGGCGTGGCCGCCATCAGCAGGTTCATGACGCCGTAACCCAGCGCACTCGCCGCCAGCGCCACCAGGAAGACCGGTTGCCGCGCCAGCTCGGCGCTGCTGCGGCCGCCGGCGCCAGGCGCGGGCTGGGCGAGCGCCGGGAAGTCGATCAACGAGATCAGCACCAGGCCGGTCAGCGCGACGCCCATCAGCAGCAGATAGGCACCCGCAAAAGGCGCCACGAGCAGGTTCTTGCTCGCCCCGGCCAGCCAGGGCCCGAGGATGGCACCCAGGCAGCCGCCGCCCAGTACCCAGGAGATCGCGGCCTCGCGCTTGGCCGGCGCGACGAGTTCGGTCGCCGCAAAGCGGTAGAGCGCGGCGTTGGCCGTGTAGTAGCCGGCGATCAGCGTCGCCAAGACCACGCCCCAGAACTGCTGGTTCAGCACGCTCCACAGCGACATCGCACAGCTGACGAGGGCGACGCACAACCCAATCTGAAAGCCACGCCGGCGCCCGAAGCGCAGCTGGTGGCGGCCGACCATGCGCGCCATCAGCGCGCCCCCGGTCACATAGGCGCAGATCGGCAGCGTCGCCATCCACGGCCGCGGCGCCAGCGACAGCCCCACGAGGCCATTGATGGCCATGAAGCAGATGTTGTTGGTGAGGAAGAGGCCCTGGGCGAGGACGAGAAGAGCCAGCTTACGGTTCACGCCAGCACCGCCCGGCCGCCCGAAGGCGCTGGAGCACTCCCTTGGGGGGCAGCGCGCGAATGCGCGCGTGGGGGCCTCATGTCAAAGCGAGCCAGGACAGGACGGCCAGCGGTGCCGTGTCGGCGCGCAGGATGCGCGGGCCGAGGGTGACGGCAGCAAATCCGCGGGCGCGGGCGGCGTCTTCTTCGGCATCACCCAAGCCGCCTTCGGGGCCGCTGAGAAAGAGGGCGCGCTGCTGCGGAAAGTTGCTCAGCGGTACGGCGGCACGCGGGCTCAGCAGGCCACGCCATTCGTCGTCGCGTTGTGGAAGCGCGGCAAGCCAGGCCGCCAAAGGCATGACGGGTTCGACGCGCATCGGCACGGTGCGCCCGCTCTGCTCGGCCGCGGCGATGGCCACGCCCTGCCAATGCGCGCGCTTCTTGTCGGCGCGCTCGCCGGACAGGCGCAGTACCGAGCGATCGGACACGAGCGGCTGCAGCGCCGCAGCGCCGAGCTCCGTGGCCTTCTCGACGATGAAGTCCATGCGGTCATTGGCCGGCATGACGACGGCCAGCGTCACCGCACGGGCCAGTTCGCGCTGCGGCTGCTCGGCCTGGATCAGCTTGACGCGCACCTCGCTGCGGCCCATGGCCGTGACCTCGGCCCGCCATTCAGGGCCGCTGCCGTCGAACAAGGTCAGCGCGTCGCCCGGCTGCAGACGCAGCACCTGGACGTGGCGCGCCGCACCGGGTGGCAGGGCGATGTCGCCATCGGTGGCGGCGAGGGGCTGATCGACAAAGAAGCGGGGCAAGGCGGAACGGGCTGGGCTGATGGCCCGCCAGTGTCCCAGATCAGCGCAGGCCGAGTGCGTCGCGCACGGCGGCGGCGGCAGCGTCGCCCTTGGCCTTCTGCACGCGCTCGACGAGCTGCAGCGCCAGCGCCTGGAGTGCCCCCAGGCTGTCGGCGCGCTCGACTTCCAGCGCGAAGGCGTAGCCCTTGAAGGGGCCGAGCAGCTTGGTCGCCTCGCCGCTCAGATAGGTGTACAGGGCGGCACGGTCCAGCAGCGGTGAACCGCCGGCAATGGCCGGGCTGCCCGATGCGGGCGCGGCGACGGGCGCCGCGGGAGCAGCTGCCGGCGCCGGTGCGGGCTGGGGCGCCAGCGGCTGGCCGCCCGCATTCTGCGGCGCGATCAGCCCGTGCTGGCGCAAGGTTTCGAGATCGGCCTCGGTCGCCCCGGTGACCATGCGCACCCAATCACCCGCCGCCTTGCTGGCATCCAGCACGAGCAGCAGATTGCGCGCGGTGCGGGACAGCGGGAGGGTGCGCGCGCGGATTTCCGCGCGGCCGGCGTCAGTTTTGGAATGCAGCTGGTCGAGCACGTTGTCAGACCTCGCCCACGGACGGGATCACCGGCCGCAGGCCATCGGGGGGAAGCTTCAGCTCTTGTCCCGCAATTCCCTGCGCAGGATTTTGCCCACGGGCGTCTTGGGCAGCTCGGTGCGGAACTCAACAATCTTGGGCCGTTTGTAGCCCGTCAGGTTGGCCTCGCAATAGGCCCGCACGTCGGCCTCGCTGACATTCGGGTCTTTCTTCACGATGACGACCTTCACGGCCTCGCCAGCCTTGGCGTCCGGCACGCCCACGGCGGCGCATTCGAGGATGCCGGGCATCTGCGTGAGCACATCCTCGACCTCGTTCGGATACACGTTGAACCCGCTGACGAGGATCATGTCCTTCTTGCGGTCGACGATCTTGAAATAACCGCGTTCGTCGACGGTGCCGATGTCGCCGGTGCGGAAATAGCCGTCGGCCGTCATGACCTTGGCCGTCTCATCCGGGCGCTGCCAGTAGCCGGCCATGACCTGCGGGCCCTTGATGGCGATCTCGCCGGGCTGGCCCATGGGCACTTCGTTGCCGTCGTCGTCCAGCAGCTGCAGCTCGGTCAGCGGCATGGGCAGGCCGATGGTGCCGCTGTAGGCGGTGCTGTCGGTCGGGTTGCAAGTAGCCGACGGCGAGGTCTCCGAGAGGCCATAGCCCTCGACGATGGGGCAGCCCGTCTTCTCGAGCCACAGCTTGGCCGTGGCCTGCTGCACGGCCATGCCGCCACCCACGGAGATGACCAGCTTGCTCCAGTCCACCGTGCCGAACTCGGCATGGTTGGCCATCGCCATGAACAGCGTGTTGACGGCCGGGAAGCTGTGGAAGCGGTGTTGGGCCAGTTCCTTGAACACGGCCGGCAGGTCGCGTGGGTTCGGGATCAACACATTGGCGCCGCCCATGTGCATGGACAGCATCATGTTCGTGTTGAAACCGAAGATGTGATAAATCGGCAGCGCGCAGATGGTGACGACCTGTTCGCCCTTCGGAATCTTCTTGAGCGCAGGCTGGTACCATGCTTCGCTTTGCAGGATGTTGGCGACGAGGTTGCGATGCAGCAGCACCGCGCCCTTGGACACGCCCGTCGTGCCGCCGGTGTACTGCAGCACGGCGATGTCCTCGGGGCCGAGCTTGGGCGCCTTGTAGGTCAGCCCGCGGCCCTTGGAGATGGCGTCGTTGAAGCGCACGGCGCCGGGCAGATCGAACGCCGGCACCATCTTCTTCACCTTGCGCACGACGTAGTTGACGATGCTGCCCTTGACCAAGCCCAGCATGTCGCCCATAGCGGCGAGGATGACGTGCTTCGTCGGCACGTTCTTGATGACCTGCTGCAGCACCGAGGCGAAGTTCTCGATGATGACGATGGCCTTGGCGCCGGAGTCCTTGAGCTGATGCTCCAGCTCGCGCGGCGTGTACAGCGGGTTCACGTTGACGACGACATAACCCGCTCTCAGCACGGCGGCCACGGCCACTGGGTACTGGAACAGGTTGGGCATCATCAGCGCGACGCGGTCGCCCTTCTCCAGGCCCAGGCTCTGCAGATAGGCGGCCAGCGCGCGCGAGGCCTCGTCCACCTGCGCGAAGCTGACGCTCTTGCCCATCATCAGATAGGCAGGCTTGGCGGCGTTCTTCTTGAACGAGGTGTCGAGCAGATCAACCAGGCTGGGGTACAGCGACAGGTTGATGTCACGCGGCACCTCGGCCGGGTAGTGCTTCAGCCAGATCGGCTCCATGCCTTGTCTCCTTCTATTTGTTGAGCCGATTCTGACCGAAGGCTGACAGTGGGCGGGTCAGGGGATTCGATAGCGCGGCCTAGGGGGCCGCGCCTAAGTCAGGCCGCGGTTGTTTATTCGACCGCCTTCAGCATGTCCTCGACGACCTTCTTCGCGTCGCCGAACACCATCATGGTCTTGTCCATGTAGAACAGCTCGTTGTCCAGGCCAGCATAGCCGGCCGCCATCGAGCGCTTGTTGACGATGATGGTCTTGGCCTTGTAGGCCTCGAGGATGGGCATGCCGTAGATGGCGCTGCCCTTCACGTGGGCAGCGGGGTTCACGACGTCGTTGGCGCCCAGGATGATGGCCACGTCGACCTGGCCGAACTCGCCGTTGATGTCTTCCATCTCGAAGACCTGGTCGTAAGGCACCTCGGCCTCGGCCAGCAGCACGTTCATGTGGCCGGGCATGCGGCCCGCCACCGGGTGGATGGCGTACTTGACGGTGATGCCCTTCTCGGTAAGCTTGGCGGCCAGTTCCTTCACGGCGTGCTGGGCGCGCGCCACGGCCAGGCCGTAGCCCGGCACGATGACGACGCTCTCGGCATTACCCAGCACGAAGGCCGCGTCGTCGGCGCTGCCGCTCTTGACCGGGCGGGCCTTGCCGTCACCCACGGCCGCCGTGCCGGCCTCGCCACCGAAGCCGCCCAGGATGACGTTGAAGAACGAGCGGTTCATCGCCTTGCACATGATGTAGCTCAGGATCGCGCCCGAGCTGCCCACCAACGAGCCGGAGATGATCAGCATGCTGTTGTTCAGCGAGAAGCCGATGCCTGCCGCCGCCCAGCCGGAGTAGCTGTTCAACATCGAGACGACCACCGGCATGTCGGCGCCGCCGATCGGGATGATCAGCAGCACGCCCAGCAGGAAGCCCAGCGCCACGATCAGTCCGAAGTCGATCGGCGACTGCGAGTGCCAGAAGCCGAACACAAAGAAGGCCGAGGCCAGGCCCAGCACGGCGTTCAGCGCATGCTGGCCCTTGAACGTGACCGGCGCGCCCTGGAACAGGCGGAACTTGCTGCCGCCGGACAGCTTGCCCCACGCAATGACCGAACCAGTGAAGGTGATGGCGCCGATGAACGCCCCCAGGGCCAGCTCGATGCGGTTGCCGCCGGGAATCGCGTGCCCGCCCGCCTCGGCGATGCCGAAGGCTGCGGGCTCCGCAACCGCTGAAACCGCGATCGCGACGGCGGCCAGACCGATCATGCTGTGGAAGAAGGCGACCAGCTCGGGCATCTTGGTCATCTCGACCGTCTTGGCCCGCCAGGCACCGTAGCCACCGCCGACCACCAGGCCCAGCAGCACCCAGGCCAGGCCCATGCCGTGGCCGGCCAGCTTGACGATGAGCGCCGCCGTCGTGAGCACGGCGATGGCCATGCCCACCATGCCGAAGAGATTGCCGCGGATGGACGTCGTCGGATGCGACAGGCCCTTGAGCGCCTGGATGAAGCAGATGCTCGCGATCAGGTAGAGCAGCGTGACGAGATTGAGGCTCATTGCTTGGCCTCCACGCTGGTCTTCTTTTCCTTCTTCTTGAACATCTCCAGCATCCGCCTCGTGACGAGGAAGCCGCCGAAGATGTTGACCGCGGCCAGCGCGACGGCCAGCACGCCCATGCCCTTGGCGAAGGGCGTTTCGGTCAGCGCCGCCGCCAGCATGGCGCCGACGATGACGATGGCCGAGATCGCGTTCGTGACGGCCATCAGCGGCGTGTGCAGCGCGGGCGTCACGGTCCAGACCACGTGGTAGCCCACGTAGATGGCCAGCACGAAGATGATCAGGTTGATGATGGTGTGGTCAACGATTTCCATGGTCAGTTCCTCGTGACTTGGCCGTCTTGCGTGACGCGGCAGGCCGCGACGATGTCGTCATCCAGCGGCACGTTGAACGTGCCCTCCTTGGTGATGACGAGCTTCAGGAAATCGAGCACGTTGCGCGCGTACAGCGCCGACGCATCGGCCGCGACCAGCGCCGGCAGGTTGGTCTCGCCGACGATGACGACGCCATGCTTGGTGACCGTCTTGCCGGCCTCCGTCAGCGGGCAGTTGCCGCCGGCAGGGGCCGCGATGTCGACGATGACCGAGCCGGGCTTCATGCTCTTCACCATGTCCTCGGTGACCAGCACCGGCGCCGCGCGGCCCGGGATCAGCGCCGTCGTGACAACGATGTCGGCCGCCGCTACGCGCTTGGCAACCTCGGCCTTCTGCCGGTCCAGCCAGCTCTGTGGCATCGGGCGCGCGTAGCCGCCCACGCCCTCGGCCGCTTCCTTCTCCTCGGCAGTCTCGTAGGGCACGTCGATGAACTTGCCGCCCAGGGACTCAACCTGCTCCTTCACCGAGGGCCGCACGTCGCTGGCCTCGATGACGGCGCCCAGCCGCTTGGCCGTCGCGATGGCCTGCAGGCCCGCCACACCCACGCCGAGGATGACGACGCGCGCCGCCTTCACGGTGCCGGCGGCCGTCATCAGCATCGGGAAAAAGCGCTGGTAGCGGTCCGCCGCGATCATGACGGCCTTGTAGCCGGCGATGTTGGCTTGGCTGGACAGCACGTCCATGCTCTGCGCGCGCGTCGTGCGCGGCGCGGCTTCGAGGGCGAAGCTCGTCAGCCCGGCGCCAGCCATGGCCGTGAGGCCGTCGCGGTCGAAGGGATTGAGCATGCCGACGAGGGCCGTGCCGGGCTTCATCAGCGGCAGCTCGTCGGCGCCGGGCGCGCGCACCTTCAGCACCAGCTCGCTGCCTAGGGCTGCGGCCTGGTCGACGATTTCGCAGCCCACGGCCTCGTAGGCGGCGTCGGTCACGCTGGCGCTGATGCCAGCGCCCGATTCAATGCGCAGCGTGTGGCCGGCAGCCTTCAACTTCTTGGCCGTCTCTGGCGTCACAGCCACACGGGTCTCTCCGGCCGCGCGTTCGCGCGGTACGCCGATCTGCATGGGGTCTCCTCCGAGGAACGGGGTCGCGGCAGCTTACACAATGCCCGTGCCCGCCCACTGCGGGAATTCGCGAGGAGGTTTCATGACTGCCACAGCCCGGTTTCGTCCCAGCGTCACTGTCGCCGCCGTGATTGCCCGCGCCGGCCGCTATCTGCTGGTCGAGGAAGAGACCCCCGAGGGCCTGAGGCTGAACAACCCGGCGGGCCATCTGGAGCTGGGCGAAACGCCGATAGCGGCCGTCGTGCGCGAGGCGCTGGAGGAGACGGCGCGGGCCTTCAGCCCCGAGGCTTTCCTGGGCGTCTACCTGGCCCGCTTCGTGCGGCCGGCTCGATTAGAGGATGTCACCTATGTGCGGCTGGCCTTCTGCGGCTCGGTTGGTGAGGAGATTGCCGGGCGCACGCTGGACGAAGGCATACGCCGCACACTGTGGCTGAGCCTGGACGAGATCCGAGCCAGCCAGGAGCGCCACCGCAGCCCGCTGGTGTTGCGCTGCATCGAGGATCACGCTGCAGGCCGCCGGCTGCCTTTGGACAGCGTGGACGCCGACACATCGCTGGGCGAGCCGCGGCAGCTGGGCTAGCGTCACAATCTTTCGCCCTCCCCGCCACACGATGCCCCACACGCCTTCCCGCTTTCACCGCCAGCGCGTGGCCGCCTGCCTGGCGCTGCTGGGCCATGTCGTGGGAGCGCCTGCCCAGCCGCAGCCGCTGCAGGTCGCGAGCTGGGACCGCAGCACCAACCCGCTGATCGGCGTCAGCGAAGCGGTGCTGACGCGCCTGTACGCCGACATCGGCCAGCCCATGCAGTTCATCGACCTGCCGGCCCGCCGCGCGGGCCTGATGCTGGCCAGCGGCGAGGTGGATGCCAACACGCACCGGGCGCGTGACTATCTGGACGCCAACCCGGGCGTTGTCGCCGTGCCCACGCCGCTGGGCCAGGCGGTGCTGCGCGCCTACACGCGCGACCCGGCTCTCAGGCTTTCGGGCTGGGCCGACCTGCCGCGCTGGCGTGTCGCCCACCTGCGCGGCATCGTGCGTGTCGAACAGCTGATGCCTGCCGGCGTGCAACGCGTCGAGGCCGGCAGCCTGCGCGAGCTGTGGCGGCTGCTGGCCAGCGAGGCGGCCGACGTGGCCATCCTCAGCGAACTGGCCGGCAGCCCCGCCCAGAGGCCCGTCGGCATCTCGGGCCTGCAGCGCCTGGACATCGTGCTGGACGAGCACCCCGTTCACCACGTGCTGGCCGGCCGCCACGCGGCGCTGGCCCTGAAGCTCAACGCCGCTTTGCTGCGCCTGCAGGCCAGCGGCGAGCTCGAGGCCCTGCGCCAGTCCACGCTGCAGGCCCTGCTCAAGCGCCAGGGCGGCGGCTGAAAATGCCGGCATGACGCAGCCCCCTGATTTCATCGAGGTCTACGACCAGACCCTGAGCCCCGAAGCCTGCCGCGCGCTGATCGAGCGCTTCCAGGCCAGCCACCGCCTGCAGCGCGGCGAGACCGGCAGCGGCGTCGACGTGACGATGAAGGACAGCTGGGACATCGCCATCAGCCGCCACCCCGAGTGGGCCGATGCCTGCGAGCAGCTCAACAACGCCGTCATCGCCGGCTTCAGGCACTACCTGCGCCGCTATGCGCATCTGGCGCTGGCGCCGCTGAAGCTGCAGATGCAAAAGCCCGACGGCAGCATGACGCTGCTGGATGCAGACGGTGTTGCCGCGCTGAACGACGACCTGCTGATGGGCCTGGTCGCCAAGGTCTTCCGCCCCGGTGCCATCAATCTGCAGCGCTACACGGCCGACCAGGGCGGCTACCCCTACTGGCATTGCGAGCAATACCCCAAGCTCGACCAGGGTGAAGCCTTGCACCGCGCGGTGCTGTGGACGATCTACCTGAACGACGACTTTGCCGAAGGCGAGACCGAGTTCCTGTACCAGGGCCGCAAGATTGCGCCGCGCACCGGCAGCCTCTTGATCGCGCCAGGTGGCTTCACGCACACCCACCGCGGCAACCGGCCCAAGGGCGGCGACAAGTTCATCGCCACCTCCTGGGTGCTCTACCAGCGCGCGGAAAGCCTGTTCGGCCCGGGTTGAAGGGGCGTTTGGGACAATCGGCCCCATGAGCTCCGCCAAGAAACATCGAGTCGTCGTCGGCCTGTCCGGCGGCGTGGACTCGGCCGTGACCGCCCACCTGCTGAAGCAACAGGGCCATGAGGTCATCGGCATCTTCATGAAGAACTGGGAAGACGATGACGACGACGAGTACTGCTCGACGCGGCAGGACTTCCTGGACGCCGCCTCCGTGGCCGACGTGCTGGGCATCGAGATCGAGCACGTCAACTTCGCCGCCGAGTACAAGGACCGTGTCTTCGAGAGCTTCCTGCGCGAGTACCAGGCCGGCCGCACGCCCAACCCGGACGTGCTGTGCAATGCCGAGATCAAGTTCAAGGCTTTTCTCGACCATGCGATGCGGCTGGGCGCCGAGAAGATCGCCACGGGGCATTACGCGCGAGTTCGTGAGCTTGATGGCGAGTTCCAGCTGCTCAAAGGCCAGGACCCGCTGAAGGATCAGAGCTACTTTCTGCACCGCCTCAGCCAGGCGCAGCTGAGCAAGACGATGTTCCCGGTGGGTGACCTGCCCAAGACCGAGGTGCGCCGCATCGCCGCCGAGATCGCGCTGCCGAATGCGAAGAAGAAGGACTCGACCGGCATCTGCTTCATCGGGGAGCGGCCGTTCCGGGAGTTCCTGAACAAATACCTGTCCCACCAACCCGGCCCGATCAAGGACGAGCGCGGCCGCAAGCTGGGCGAGCACGTGGGCCTGTCCTTCTACACGCTGGGCCAGCGCCAGGGCCTGGGCATCGGCGGCGTGAAGGACAAGGGCGCCCCACGCGGAGGTGGTGAGCACGAACCCTGGTTCGTTGCCGCCAAGGACATTCCGAGCAACACCCTCATCGCTGTGCAAGGCCACGACCACCCGCTGCTGCAGAGCCCGGCCCTCGTCGCCGACGACCTGAGCTGGATCGCCGGCCGTTCGCCTGCCACCCGCACCGCCGCAGCCAAGACACGCTACCGCCAGGCCGATGCGGCCTGCAACGTCAGCTTCGACGCAGCCGACCACCTGACGCTGCGCTTCACCGACCCGCAATGGGCCGTCACGCCGGGGCAGAGCGCGGTGGTCTACGACGGTGACGTGTGCCTGGGTGGCGGCGTGATCGCTGCGGCTCTCACTGAATGACGAAGTTCGACCGCCTGCTCGCCCGCCTCGCCGAACCCGGCGTCGTGCTGCGGCTGGCAGCCCTGGTCGTCTGCGCGATGGAGCTCGTCAGTGCCGGGGCGGCGTTGCTGGGCGCCCGCACCGAACCCTACGACGGCCTGGTCGCCTGGGTCTGGCGCGCGGGCGGCGGTGGCGCGAACGACCGCGGCCTGCTGCTGCTGTGTGTGGGCCTGCTGCTGGCCTTCGTCGCGCTGATGTGGCGCCTGGCCAGCCAGGGCGGCAGCGTCGTCACCGTGAACCGCCGCCTGGCCTGGCTGCTGCTCGTGGACCTGCTGGCCTTCGGCGTGACGCCAGGCCTCCCTTTCCTCGTCACGGCGCTCGCTGCCGTGCTGCTGCCGGCGCGGCTGGCGCTGGGCTTCGGCTTCGCGCAGGTGCTGCTGAACACGGGCATCTACGCCGTCCCTCAGGCTGCGGCCTGGCTGGATCAGTTCGGCCTGCTGTCCTCCATGCTGGCCCTGCACGGCCTGGCCTTTGGCCTGGGCCGCATGGCTGCCGCCGAGGGCGAGAAGCGCCGCTGGCTGCAGGCGGTGCTGGCCGAACAGATGTCCGGCGAGCATCTGCTGGCCGAGCAGATGCGCTACAGCGAGCGCATGCAGATCGCCCGCGAACTGCACGACCTGATGGGCCACCACCTGACCGCGCTGAACCTGCAGCTGCAGCTGGGCGGCGCGCTGCTGGCCCGCGAGGATGCCGGCGGCGCCGGCCAGGCGATGGGCCGGGCCGAGAGCGTGGCGGCGCAGTTGCTGGCGGACGTGCGCGAGGCCGTCTCGCAGCAGCGCAGTTCGCAGCGCATCGATCTGTCCGCTGCACTGCGGGCGCTGGCCGAAGGCATTGCCAGCATGCGCATCGAGCTGATGCTGGACGACGCCGCGCGTGACCTGGGGCCCCGTGCGGCCCACGCGCTGCTGCGCTGCGTGCAGGAGGGCGTGACCAACAGCGTGCGCCACGCCGGCGCGCGTCGCGTTCAGGTTGAACTGCGCGGCGAGGGTGATGAGATCGCCGTCAGCATCGACGATGATGGGCGAGGCGCGCCGAACTGGCACGAAGGCCGTGCTGGCAATGGCCTCTCGGGCATGGCAGAGCGCATGACCGAACTGGGCGGGCAGATGCGCGTGACGCGCACGAGCCCTGGATTTCGAATCGAGCTGAGATGTCCGCGATGGGTGTGATCAAGATCCTGCTGGTCGAGGACCAGCAACTGGTGCGTGAAGGCCTCAAGGGCCTGCTCGCGCTGCAGGGCGACGTGCAGGTCGTCGGCGAGGCCAGCGATGGCGCCGAGGCGCTGGAGTGGCTGTCCGCCGCCGCGGCCGACGATATGCCCGACGTCATCCTCTCCGACATGCGCATGCCGCGCCTGGACGGCATCGGCCTGATCCGCGCGCTGGCCGCGCGTGCGCTGCGCCTGCCGGTCATCCTGCTGACCACCTTCGACGACACCGCCGCCTTCGACGAGGCCGTGCGCGCCGGTGCCCGCGGCTTCCTGCTCAAGGCCATCAGCCCCGAGACGCTGGCCCAGGCGCTGCGCGACGTGCACGCCGGCGGCACGGCGCTGCGGCCGTCCCTCACCACGCGCATGGAAGCCAAGGGCGGCGAACGCGCCTTCACGGCGGCCGACCATCCCGATCCATTGAGCCCCAAGGAGCTGCAGGTGCTGCGCCTGGTGGCCAGCGGCCGCAGCAACACCGAGATCGCCGGCCTGCTGGGCAACAGCGAAGGCGTCATCAAGAACCATTGCTCGGCCATCTTTTCCAAGATGGGCGTGCGCGACCGCACGCAGGCGGTGCTCAGGGCGATTGATCTGGGCTGGATCTAGGCTGCCGAGCGGGCGCCGAGGCCGGGGCTGCAACATGCAGCACCCAGTAGCGCTGGAAGCGCCCCGGCCCGTTCACGCAAGCCAGGCCGAACTCCTGGAAGTCGGCCAGCATCAGGTTCTCACAGTGAGCCGGGCTCGCCAGCCACTGGGCCAGGGCCTCATCCAGGGTCTCGGGGCCACCGGCCAGGTTCTCGCCCGACAGGCGCATCGCATAGCCCACGTCGCGCAACCGTGCGCGTAGGGACGCGCCGGCCGAGGCCACGTGATCGACGCGGTCGCGCGCGGCAAGCTCCTGTGCGTAACGACGCGCCGAAGCCGCCAGCAGCGAGTTGAAGCGCAGCGCGGGTGCGGCCGGCCAGAGGCTCTCCCCGCACTGCTGGGCCTGGGCACGCAAGGCGTTCAGTGCCACCCGCGCTGCGTCGCTCGCAGGCTGGCAGTCGGGTTGGGCCAGAGCCACCGGTGCGAACAGCAGCAGGGACAGGCAGGCACGCATACCGGCATCCTAGTTGCCAAGCCGCGGTGGCGGCCGCAACATGGCCCACCATGAAACCACTTCAACATCTGCTGACGGCCCTGCTGGCCGCCTCTGCGCTGGCCAGCTGCGCCCAGACACCGGCCGAGCCGGAGTCGCAACGGCTGGCCCGCGAGCTGCGCACGCTGATCGGGCCGGCCGCCTGCACGACCGACAGCCAATGCCGCAGCCTGCCGGTGGGCGCCAAGGCCTGCGGCGGGCCAGCCGGGTATTGGGCCTGGTCCACCGAGGGCACGGACGCCAAGCGCCTGGCAGAGCTGGCCAAGCGCCAGTCTGAAGCGCACAAGCGCGAGATCGAGGCCAGCGGCATGCTCTCCAACTGCGCGATGGTGGCCGACCCGGGCGCGGCCTGCGTGGCGCGCCGCTGCGAGATCGCCAGCACGGCGGGCGCCTCGGCCCGCTGACGACGGCCAAACCCAACGAAAAAGGCCGCATAACTTTCGGCATGCGGCCATCGTGCTGAGACCGGGCGGCCGGAGCCGCCCTTTCATCGACGCTTACTGTGCAGCGACGGTGGTGGCCTTGGACTTGACGGACGTCGGGTTGGGCTCGTTGAGCACCGGCACGCTGCCGTCGGTCGAGATGCGCAGCGTCGTGGTGGCCTGCGTGGTACCGCCGGCATCCTGGAACTGCACACCGCCAACGTAGCGCTTGCCAGTGGCAAGGCCAGACCAGCTCAGGCCGACCGTGGACGAACCGCCCGCGTAGACCGTAGAAGGCACCAGGGCGTTCAGGCCAGCACCGTCACCGGTCTTGACGATCCAGCTCGACAGCGAGTGGGTCATCGCGGCGGCGCCGTCATAGGCCTGCACGCAAGCCTTGTAGTTGCCGGCTGCCGGGGCAACCAGTTGCACCTGCTCTTGCGAGGTCGAACCACCCGACGAGCCCAGCACGGTGTTGGCCGGACCGACGACAACGAGGTCGTGGTCGCTGGCAACCGGCAGCACGTCGGCATTGCGCAGAGCCCAGCGGGCGACGATGGTGCCGGCCGGCACGGCGAAGCTGTAGACCTTCACAGCAGCCGTGTCGGTACCAGCCTGGCAGGCAGCAACGAGGTCGGCGTTCTGATCGGACGTCAGAACCACCGGTGCACCCATCGTCACGTCCTTCATGCCACCCTTGGTCACGCCCATCTTGCCGGCGAAGCCGGTGCGGACCGTGAACAGCTTGCTGCCGGACGTCTTGGTGTCGGTGAACTCGGTCGGTGCCGAGATCGGCTTGCCGATCTTGGCCTGCACCGGGGCGCGGACGCTGTGCGTGCCATCGCTCCAGACCAGTTGGCCGTAGTTCCAGACGCCATCGGCGGCCGTCGTCGCGGTCAGCTTGACCGTGAAGGAGCCGGTCGCACCCGGGGCCAGGGTCAACGACGACGGCGTCACGACGGTCGTGAAGCCGGGCACGCTGGCGGTGGCCGTGTAGGTGGCGCTGGCGGCACCGACGTTGGTCACCGTACGCGGCACCGTAGCGCTGCCGAGCACGTTGCCGACGGTGATGCTGGCCAGGTTCAGCTCGTAGGAGTCATTCAGCGTGCCGATGGTCGTGCAGTCGCTGGCCGGCGAGACCGCTGCGCGGTTCACCTTGCACTGGTACTTGACCCAGTCGTTCTTGCCAGCGTTGTAGACCAGGCCAGGGTCCGTGGCCTTGTTCGGGTCGATGTGGCCGGCACCTTGCGACCAGGGCAGCAGGCCGTTGGACAGACCAGCAAGGCCGTCGTTCAGCGTGCTGTAGGCGGTCGTCATCAGCGCCGACTTGATCGCGGCGGGGCCCCAGGTCGGGTGAGCCTGCTTCAGCAGCAGTGCGATGCCAGCCACGTGCGGGCTGGACATCGACGTGCCCTGGTAGGAAGCCCAGGCCGGTCCCGGCACCAGCGTGCCTGCGGCGACGGCGTCGCGGTCGACTTGGCTCAGAGCCGGGGTCACCTGAGCGATGACGTCAACGCCAGGGGCGGTGAGGTCAGGCTTCAGGATGTTGCTGTCACCCTGGTTGGGGCCACGCGACGAGAAGTTGGCCATGATCGGCGCCGCGGTGGTGCCGATGTAGAACTGGCTGATGCTGGAGGTCGCGCCGGCCGTCTGGGCGTAGGCCTTGATGGCCGTGCCGTCGGCGGTCGTGACGTGAACTGTCGGCACCGAGTGGGCTTCGGCAACCAGGCCGCTGCCGTTGTCCATCATGATCATGCCAACGCCACCGGCGTTCAGCACAGCCAAGCTCTTGTCGACACGGGCGTTGTTGCCGCGCGTGCAGATCACGATCTTGCCGGCCACCTTGGCGGGGTCCAGTTCGAGCGGGTTGCTGAAGCACAGGTTCAGGTTGGCGCTGGCGCCGGCGATACCGGCGTCTTCCGCGCGGATCAGCGAGGCCGAGGCCAGGGCCGTCTGGTTCACCGAGGCGCCGGTGTACTTGGCGGCATTGCCCAGCGTCGCGTCGGCCGAGAAGGCGCGATCGTGCGTGGAGGCAGCGATCGTCGACAGCCACGGGCTGATGTGGGCGACGGCCGTACCCGGGCCGCTGTTGCCAGCGGAGGCGGCGACGAACACACCGGCCAGGGCGGCACGGTAGAAGGCCTGCTCGACGGGGTCGTTGACCGAAGTCTGCGAGCCGCTGATCGAGTAGTTGATGACGTTGACGCCGTCAGCCACGGCCGCATCGATGGCGGCGACCGAGTCGGAGTTGAAGCAGCTGTTCTGGCTGCCAGTGCCGTCGGTCGCGGCGGCGTTCACATACGTGTAGCAGACCTTGTAGGACGCAACGCGAGCACGCGGCGCCATGCCGGAAGCCTGGCCCAGCACGATGCCGTTCACGATGGCGCCGACATTGGAGTTGCCAGCCGCCGTCGAGGCGGTGTGGTCGCCGTGGCCGCCGTGGCCGGTGGCACCACCCAGGTCATCCCGGCCAGACGCGAAGGAGGTCCAGTGCGGGGTGTTGCCGGAAGCGATGAAGCCAGCGTTGAAGTGCTTGATGGCGACCAGCTTGTTGTTGCAATGCTTGGCCGGGTCGATGCCAGGGCCGGCCATGCAGCTACCGGTGAAGGTGGCGGGCTTGGGACCGAAAACCTGGGTGTCGGCCGGGTTGTTGCTCGGCACGCCATTGGCGTCAACGCGGTCGAAGAAGGCGGGGTTCTCGGGCCAGATGCCCAGGTCGACCACACCGATCACCATGTTCTCGCCCTTGTTGGCGAAGCCACCCACGGTCTGCGACCACAGGCCGCCCGGCGCCGTCAGGCCCAGGAACTTGCTGGTGGAGATGGTGTCGAGTTGACGGGCTTCGTCTTCCCAGATGCCGGCGACCTGGCTGTTGCCAACCAGTTGGCGGGCCTGGTCTTCGGTCAGGCTGAGCGCCATGCCGTTGAAGACGTTGGTGTAGCGGGCCAGCACGGGTGCGTTGCCGATGGCTGCAGCGACGGTGGCCTGGCTTTGCTCCAGGTAGGCCGTGTAGGCCAGCACTTCGGGGCGGGCGTAGCGGAAGGACTCACCGGCGGCGGGCGCGGTGGCATCCAGGCCAGCGACGGTGCCCTTGTAGGTGACGGCCGGCTCATCCTTGAGTTGGACGATGTAGGTCTTGCGGGCCTGGGCGTGTGCGCCGGCGGCCAGTGTGGACAGCAGCACCAGGGTGGCCAGAGCTGCGGGCTTGAGTTTCATCATGTTGGGTTCCTTTGCGTTTGGACGTGTCGACGGCTTAGGCGTCGCGACGACGGCGCGAATAGGCGAGCAGGCCAACCACGCCCAGGCCCATCAGGCCGAAGGTAGCGGGCTCGGGAACCGCGGTGACGTTGAGATCGTCCAGTGCGAACTGGGCCTTGTCATTGCCGTTGGCCAGGCAAGAGCCGGAAGCATCGCAAGCGTAGGCGCGGATGCGGATGAAGTCGGCTTGGGCGGCCTGCAGCGCGGCGTTGCCGGTCAGGGTCGCGAAGCTCAGCACGCCACCAGTGAGGCCGGCGATGTTGAAGTTCTGGGTTGCCAGCACGGTGCCGGCGTTGTTGTAGGCGGACACCTGCAGGAGGGCGGCCACGGCAGGAATCGTGTCGCCGGAGGCGCCGATAAACGAAGCCTTGACGCTCGAGAACTTGACCTTGTCACCGGTCATGGAACCGACGTAGAAGTAGCCGTCGTTCAGCATCGCCATGAAATGCGAGCTGTTGTTGGTCGGGCAGGTGATGCCGACGCAGGTGCCTGCCAGATCGGTGCCGTCGATCAACGCGCCGACGATGTCGGTGTCAACCGCGCCAGCCTTGGCCGACAGGGTGTCGATCCAGAAGTTGCCTTGGTAGAACTCGTTGTTGTGGGTGAACAGCGGCGCGAACGGCGCGAACGGCGAGTTGATCGGCTCCTCGAAATCGATGACGGCGGCCTGGGCAATGCCCAGACTCAAGAGGGTGACCGCGGCCAGCGCGGACTTTTTCCAGAAATGCTTCATGTGTGGGACCCCAATCGAAAACCAATGATGTTGGTGTTGCGCACCTTGATACGGTGGAGGCCAGGGGCCGGGCTGTACCCGAACACCGACCAGCAAGCCGCTTGCCGGCCAACTCCGTGAAGGAATGGACAGGGATCCGATTCTTCTGACGGGGGGCTAAGGGGGGCATCCCGACTTGCCCTTCCCGCGCTTGAGGGGGTCACGGGTATTCCCTGACCGACAAGCATCGCGAAGGGTTTTTCTTTCTAGTAAGACAGACCGTTAGCGGGGCACGGATGCAGGTGCGCTGGCACCCGGCGCGGCGACCGCGGGTTTCTGGCGCCCCTCAAGCGGAGGGGCAACGAACAACCAGTCGCTGGCCTTGCGCAACACCGTGCCGTCCGGCGCCTGCTCGCGCAGCAACGCGTGGGCGGAGCGGCTGCGCACTGCACCGAAGCGCGACTTGTCGGCATCCTGGGGCACGAGCTCCCAGTCCGCCTCGCCGGTGAAGGGGTCGACATAGCGCTGGCGCAGGTGATGCCGCACCGCAGCGCCGCGGCGGTCCTCGAGCAGATCGTCCAGGCTGCGCGGCAGCTCGGGCAGCGCCGTCACGCCTGCCTTCTGGTAACGCGTGATCGCGTCGGCAATCGCCTCGCCGCGGAACTGCAGCTCACGCTCGCGTTCACGCTGCGCCGCCGTGCTCCAGGCCTGGCCTAGGCCGGCCAGCGCGGCGGCCGTCACCGCGACGAGGAAAAGAACGGCCAAGTAGCTGTAGCCGCGCTGGCCCCCAGGAGTCTGCGCGGCAGAGAGCCTAGCCATCACCAATCAGCGTAAAGCCGCCCATCGGCGCTGCGCCCGGCGGCGCCGCTGCGCACGTCCCAGACGCGGCCGGTGGCCTGCATGTCGGCCGGCGGCGGCAATTCGACCCAACTCTCGCGGCTGGCTGTCAGCGGGTCCTCCGGGATGTCGCGGATGTAGCGCGCCGCGGCCAGCTCCTGCAGCGAGTCCGGGTAGCGGCCCTTGTCGGCGGCGTACTGGTCGATCGCGTCGCGCATCGTCGTCAGCGACTGCAGCAGCGCCGTCTCCTTGCTCTTGTGCAGCGACGCGAAATAGCGCGGCGCGGCGATGGAGGCCAGCAGGGCCACGATGGCCATGACGACGATGAGCTCGATAAGCGTGAAGCCACGGTTGCGCCGCATCACCAGTCCTTCAGGCGCGAGCCGTCCAGCGCCTTGCGCTCGGAGCGCGAGAACACGTCGAACACGTCCTTGCCCGCACGCGGGCCGTCGGGCGGGCTGTCGTAGGCGCGCAGGCCCCAGCTCTCCGCGGCACGCAGCTCCGGCGGCGCGAAGGGGTCGCGCGGCAGGCGGCGCAGGAAATAGAGCTTGCGGCCATTGGGCGACTTCGCATCGGCCACGCCGTCCACCAACTGCTCCAGCTTCTGCGGGTAGCCGCTGTCCTCCGGGCTTTGCGCGACGCTCCCGGCCTCGACGGCATGTTTGTAGGCGTCCAGGGCCTCGCGCAGCGTGCGCAGCGACTGCCGCAGCTCATGCTCACGGCTGCGCTGCACCGACAGCTCCAGCAGCGGCCGCGCCGCGGACGCCAGCACGCCCAGCATGGCCAGCACGACCAGCATCTCGATCAGCGTGAAGCCCCGGGTGCGCATGGCCTCGATCTACTTCGCCGCCTCGACGGCCAGCAGCCCCGTGCCATCCACCCGCACCGGTGCCGACTCGCCGTTCAGGCCCGAGGCGGACAGGCTGCTCAAGTTGATGTTGAGCACCTGGCCCGCGGCCGCCGGCAAGGCGCGCAGCGCAACGACGCGCTCGCCCCGCGGCGGCAGCTCGATGGGATAGCGGCCCGGTGCCGCGCCCGGCATCGGCTGCGCCGGCGCCAGCTTGGCCGGGTCATATTCCAGCTCGCCCTTGATCTGCAGGCCGCTGTCGTTCTTCAGCGCGACCGACACTGTGCCGCCGGCCGGCACCTGGGGCGTCACGTCCAGCTTCAGCGCGGCCTCGGCGGGTGCCGCAGCGGGCTGGGCCGCAGCCGCAGCAGGGGCCATCGGGGTCACCGTGCCGCTGCTCGGCGCCACACCCACCCTGGCCTCGCGCCGCAGCAGGCTGCTGAACGCGCCGGGGCTGCCGTCCGTGCCGCTGGCCAGGCGCGTCAGCGACGCATCCGGCACGGCCAGGTTGCGCACGACACGTGGCGTGATCAGCAGCACCACCTCGGTCTTGTTGCGCGTGTCGGTCTGCGTGCCGAACAGGCGGCCCAGCACCGGGATGCGCGACAGGCCCGGGATGCCGGCGCCGCTCTTGCGGTCCTCGTCATTGATGAGGCCGGCCAGCACCTGCGTTTCGCCATCGGCCAGGCGCAGCACGGTGGAGGTCTTGCGCGTGCCGATCTCGTAGGCTGTCGTGCCACCCGGGCCGGAGACCTGGCGGATCAGGTTGCTGACCTCCAGGCCGATCTTGATGACGACGTCGTTGTCGAGCTGGATGGTCGGCTCGACATCGAGCTTCAAGCCGACGTCCAGATAGTTCACCGATGCGGCGACTGAGGTCTGGCCGGTGAAGTTGGTGGTGGTGGTGAAGACGGGCAGCCTCTGGCCGATATGAACATTGGCCTTGTCGCGGCTGCGCACGCGGATCTTGGGGTTGGCCAGGATGTTGGAGTTGCCCGCCGTGCCGCGCAGCGTGGCAATGACGCTCGGGTTGGCAATGCTGGCGCGGAAGTTGATGGGGTTCCTGCCGCCGATGAAGACGCGCGACGGGACCGCGCCCGACGCATCGCTGATACCGAGCTGCACTTCCTCGGGCCACTGCAGACCCAGCGTGTCGACCTGGTCGGTGGCCAGCTCCATCACCTCGACCTCCAACATCACCTCGGGCTCGGGCAGGTCGACCGATGCGATCAGCTTCTCCACCAGGCGCAGCACCTCCGGCGTGTCGCGCACGACGAGCAGGTTCAGGCGCTCGTCGATGTGGATGTCGCGCACCTTGGCAATCGTGCGCACCAGCGCCTGCACCTGCTTCACGTCGGCGTTGGTGAGGTACAGCGTGCGGGTGATCAGCTCCTGGTGCTCGCGTTGCTTGGCGGCCGTGTTCGGGAAGATCAGCACCGAGGTCTCGTTGAGCAGCTTGCGGTCGAGCTGCTGGGTGTTGAGGATGACGCGCATGGCCTCGTCCATCGTCACGTTGCGCAGGAAAATCGTCACGCGTGCATCGGCGCGCACGTCCTTGTCGAAGACGAAGTTCACGCCGCTGGAACGCGCCAGCGCCTCGAACACCTGGCGCAGCGGCGCCTCGCGGAATTCCAGCGTGACCGGCTTCTGGAAGGCCGGACCCAGCTCGCCGACCGCCGACTCCAGCGGCCGCGACTGCGCGACCTGGCTGGCCAGCAGGCGGGCGCCGGGGTGCTGGGGCGACTCGGCCAGGATCTCGCGCGCCACGGCGTCGGCGCGCTCGATGCGGCCTTCCTTCAGCGCGGCGCGGCCGCTGGCGAGCTGCGCATCCTGGCGGCGGCTGCGTTCAACCTCGGCCGTCAGCGCGGCCAGGCGCGGGTGCCTGGCGTCGGCCAAGGCCAGCTGGCTCAGCAGCGCCGCGGCCTCGTCCCAGCGGCCGGCGCCGCGCAGCGCCTCGATCTGCAGGATGAGCCGGGCCGTGGCCTGCTCGCGAGCGCGCACCTGGGCGGCGCGCAGCTGCGGGTCGCTCGGGTCCTTGGCGCGGGCGTCATCCAGCACGCGCAGCGCGACCGGCCACTGGTTGCTGCGGCCGAGGTCTTCGGCCTCGCGCAGCGCCGGGTTGGCGCAGGCCACGAGCAGCACGACGCTGAAGAGAATGAGGAGCTGCTTCATGGGATGGGCCTGAAGACGATGTTCTGGGGGAGCTGGCCGGGCAGCCAGGTCAGGCGCACGCCGCTGTCGGACACCTGCTCGACGCGCCACTGGCCGTCGATGACGTCGCCGCGCTTGGCACTCAAGGCCTTGTTCGGGCCGGTCAGCAGCGCAACCTCGACGGCTTTGCTGCCCTCGCCTTCGACAACGCGGCCGATCATCTGGTAGGGCAGCGGCGGTGCGACGGGCGGCGGCGGTGGCCCGGCCACAGCGGGTGGCGGCGCAGGGGGCGGTGGCGGGGGAGGCGGTGGTTGCCAGGCCGCGAGCTGGGCGGCGGGCGCCTCGGCCCAAGGCTGACGGGTTCCGTCCACCGGCGCGGGCGCGGCGGGCGTGGATGAAGCGACGGCAGCCGGGCGGCGAGCCGGCGCGGCGACCGTGGTGGCTGCCTCGTCGTCGGGGCGTGTAGCGACCCAGGCAGTCGCCACCAGCGTCGCGACAAGGGCGCCGCCGAGCATGAGCTGACGTCGCTGAATCACGGCGCGGCCCTCCCGTGCAGCGACCACTGCAACTCAGCGTCCACATCGGCGCTCATCGGACTGACGCGGCGCAGCTTGATCGCGTCCAGGCTCAGCGCCGGGTCGTGCTCCAGCGCTGCGGCGATGAAGCGGCGCACCTGGGCGTAGCTGCCGGTCACCGGCATCGTCACGCGCAGCCTTTCCAGGCCCTCGCTGGTGGACAAACGGTGCTCGGTGCGGGCGCCGTTGAGGTCGAGGCGGATGCCAAGCTCCAGCAGGTCGGCCAGGCGCTGCTGACGGCCCGCGGAAGACGGCAAGGTGGCCTGCCATTGCTGCACGCTGATCGGCGCCGCCGTGGCTGCAGCGGCGGGCCGGGCCTTGGCACGCAACTCGCGGGCTTCGGCCTGCAGCTTGACGGCCTGGGCGTCCCAGCGCTGGCCCAGCACGACGGCGGCCACCGCGAGCAGCAGCGCGGCGAGGCCGGCGAAACCGGGCCATCCGAGGGCTTTGATGACGACAGCGGGCCGGTTCACGAGCCGCCTCCGTTCACCACGCGGGCATTGATCTCGAAGCGCTGGCCGGTCAGGCCCGTCTCGGCCGCCGAGAAGCGCGACAGCACGACCTGGCGCCAGCCCGGCGTGGTGCCGAGCTGCTCGGCCAGTTGCAGGGCCAGCAGCTTGTCGGGCGTCAGGCCTTCCAGGCGCAGCTCGCCGCGGCCGGCGCTGGCTTCCAGGCCAAGCCAGGCGATGGTCTTGGCGTCGGCGCCTGCGGTCTCGACACGGGTCAGCAGCGGCTCCCAGGGCATGGCCAGCAAGGCGCGGGCTTCGAGGGCGGCACGGTTCTCGGCAGGCTCGGTGCGGCTGCGTGCGGCGGGCTTGGGCGTTGCCGCAGGCCGCAGCGTGGCAACGCGGTCGCGCGCGGCCTGGGCGGCATCCAGCGTGCGGTGGCTGTCGACGGCGCTCCACGCGGCCGTGGCCAGCACCAGGGCGCCGGTCGCGGCCAGCGGCCAAGCCAGTGGCGACCGGCCCGAGCGCGGCAGGAAATCGGGCTGCGGCGTTGCGGGCCCGGGTTGGGGAATGAGTTCGTCGGCGGGCGTGCCGATGGCGAGTGGCGCGTCACTGCCGAGGTCGGCCAGGCTCTGCACGCGGCGCGATTGCAGGCCCGTCACCCGACCGCGGTCGAGCTGGATGACGACGGCAACGTCACCTTCATGCCAGACCGCGCGGCCGGAGCCGGCGCGGGTTGCGGCCGGCAGCGAAGCCAGCCACGCGCTCCAGGCGGGCCGCACAGCGGCGAGGCGCACGCGGGCGGCGTCGGCCTGGGCGCGCAGCGCGGCCAGGTCCAGGCCATGCAGAGCCGACGCACCGGCTGCCTCACCGAGCCGCCAAGGCGCGATGGCAAAGCGCTGCGCGGTGGCGCCAAAGTAGTGGGCGAACTGCTGCTGGGCATAGGCTTGCACGGCGTCCAGGTCGGCCAGCGGCAGGCCGGGCTCGGCGACCAATTCATGCAGCGCCTTGGCGCTGACGACCAGCTCGACCGCGGTGCCGGGCATGTCGCGACACCAGGCCGCGAACTCGTCCCCGCCGGGCGTGACGAAGAGCCGCCGCGGCTTGGCGAGCCGCGCGGAAAGTTGCTGGCGCAGGCGCTCACTCATCGAGGGTGACACGTTCCAGCTCCTCGAAAGTGGTGTCGCCGCGGCAGACGGCGGCCAGCGCCATCTCGCGCAGCGACTTCATGCCACGCGCCTTGGCGGCAGCCTTGATCTCGGACATCGGCGCACGCGCAGCAATCAGGTCGCGCAGGCCGTCGTCCAGCTTGAGCAGCTCAGCCACCGCGCGCCGGCCCTTGTAGCCGGTACCGCGGCAGTGGCCGCAGCCCTCACCCTTCAGGAAGTTGCCGTTGATGACACCGTGTCGGGCCAGGGTCACGGCGTCGGGCTCGAACGGCTGCGCGCAGTGCTTGCACGTCAAGCGCACGAGGCGCTGGGCCAGCACTGCGTTCAAGGCCGACACGACGTTGTAGAGGTCCAGCCCCATGTGCATGAAGCGGCCGATGACGTCGAAGGCGTTGTTCGCGTGGACGGTGCTGAACACCAGGTGGCCCGTCAGCGCGGCCTGCACGGCGATCTGTGCGGTCTCGGCATCGCGGATCTCGCCGACCATGACGCGGTCGGGGTCGTGGCGCAGGATGGAGCGCAGGCCTCGCGAGAAGGTCAGGCCCTTTTTTTCGTTGACGGGGATCTGCACGACGCCGCTGAGCTGGTACTCGACCGGGTCTTCGATCGTGATGATCTTGTCGGCACCGGTGTGGATCTCGGCCAGCGTCGCGTACAGCGTGGTCGTCTTGCCGGAGCCGGTCGGGCCGGTCACCAGCAGCATGCCGTGGGGCTGGCGGGCCTGGTGGCGGATGGCGGCGCGCTCGTCGTCGCCGAAGCCCAGCGAGTCCAGCGTCAGCGAGCCGGCGCGAGCGATGGCCGCGCGGTCCAGGATACGGATGACGGCGTCCTCGCCGAACACGCTGGGCATCACACTCAAGCGGAAGTCGATCTCGCGGCCCTGCACGCGCAGCTTGAAGCGGCCGTCCTGCGGCAGGCGGCGCTCACCGATGTCGAGTTCGGCCATCACCTTCAGGCGCGACACCAGCTGCTCGGCCACCTGCGGGCTCTCCACCTGGCGCACGACGGCCATCACGCCGTCGACACGGAAGCGGATCGCCGCGCCGCGTGCCGTGCATTCGATGTGGATGTCGGAGGCGGTGTCTTGCAACGCGTCGTAGATCGTCGCGTTGAGCAGGCGCACGACGGGGCTGGCCTGTTCGGACATCGCGAGAGCGGACAGCTCCTCGGTATGGTCCTCGACAGCGGTCAGTGCGTCCTCGACGTCGGACAGCGCGCGGAAGTCGGCCTCGCCGGCGCCGAGGAAGTGCGTCACGGCCTCGGCCGACGCACGCTGCCAGCCCACCGGCGCGTTCAGCCGCGACTCGACGCTTTGCAGCAGCATCGCGTCCTCATCGCGCTCGGCAAGCAGCACGCGCTTGTTGTCGGCACCCACGGCCAGCACGGCGCGCCAGCGCTGGGCCTGGGCTTGGGGCCATTGCTCGAAGTCGAGGTGCCAAGGGCCTTGCTCGGCCGGCAGCCAGTCCGCCAGGGAGGTCGTCATTGCACCTGCTCCACCAGCTGGAAGATCGGCAAGTACATCAGCACGATGATCCCGCCGATCAAGACACCCATGATCAGCATCAGCGCCGGGTTCACCAGGCGCGACAGCAGGTCGGTCAGCCGCGCCGCCTCTTCGTCGTGGAAGGCGGCAGCGCGCTCCAACATGGCCGCCACCTCGCCGCTGCGCTCACCCACGCGCAGCATGCGGCGCGCCACCGGCGTTGCGAGATCTTGTGAATCGAAGGCAGCCGACAAGCGCTCGCCGCGCTCGATCTGCGCGGCCGCGGCCTGCACGGCGGCGCGCCAGGGTGCGGCCACCACGTCGACAACGATGCGCAGCGCCGCCAGTGCTGGCACACCCGAGGCCAGCAGCATGGCCAGCGACCGGTAAAGCCGCGCCAGCGCCAGCACGCGCAGCCGCGGGCCCAGGCCGGGCAACGTCCACAGCGCCGCCTGTGCGCGCTGGCGCACCACCGGTTGGCGCAGCAGCGTGAAGATCGCAAAGCCCACGGCCACGATGCCGCCGATGACCAGGCCCGGATGCGCACCGGCCGTCTGGCCAAACTCGATCAGCACGCGCGAGGCCCAGGGCAGGTCGCCACTGGTCTGCTCCAGGATGCCGGCAAAGCGCGGCAGCACGTACAGCAGCAGGAAGAGGATGACGAGCGAGCCGACGCCCAGCAGCATCAGCGGATAGACCAGCGCCGCCACCAGCCGCGAGCGCAATGCGTCGACCCAGCCGAGGTAGCGCGCGTGCTGGGCCAGCGCGGTGGACAACTGGCCGGTGCGCTCGTTGGCCGCGACGATGGCGCAGATCAGCTCATCAAACGCCTGCGGTTGCTGGCGCAGCGCGACAGACAGCGGCTGGCCCTGCTCGATCTGACCGATGACGGCGTCCAGCGCGGCGCGCACGCCGGGCTGGCCTTCCTTTTCGCGCAGCGTGTTCAGCGCCTCGAGCAGCGCGATGCCGGCATCCAGCAGCACGGCGAGTTCCTGGCTGAAGAGCTGCAGCGGGAATCGGGCGTTGCGACGCCAGGGCTTCTTGCTCTCGACCGCCGCAACCTCGCGGACCTCCAACACGTGCTGGGGCGGCACGCCCAAAACCGCGGCCACGGCGGCGCGGTCGGGGGCCTCTACTCGTTCTGCGCTGACGGCGCCCGCGCGCAGCACGCGGGTTTGGAATTGAGGCACGGTCAGGGTCACCAGGAGGTGAGGTCGGCGTCCTCACCCTCGCCACCGGGGCGCCCGTCCTTGCCCAGGCTCAGCAGGTCGTATTCGCCATGTTCGCCAGGGCTGCGGTATTGGTATTCATTGCCCCAGGGATCCTTGGGCACCGCCTTGGAGAGATACGGCCCGGCCCACTTGGGCTCGTCGGCCGGCTTGGTGACGAGCACCGCCAGGCCCTGCTCGGTGCTGGGATAGCGGCCGACGTCCAGGCGGTACTGGTCCAGCGATTTGGTCAGCGCGTCGATCTGGGCCCGGGTCGCCTTGACCTCGCTCTTGCCGATCTGGCCGAAGAACTTCGGCCCGACGTAACCGGCCAGCAGGCCGATGATGATCATGACGACCAGCAGTTCAAGCAGGGTGAAGCCGCGCGGGCGAGCAAAGAAAGGGCGGGACATGGTCGGGCAGGGTACAGCGGGAGGGCGACTGTTCAACGGCAGGCGCCGCTGGGCAATCGGGATTTGACCGACCCGCATTCTCAGGGTCGGATG
Organism: Roseateles sp. GW821-FHT02E12; assembly: GCF_059421665.1. Taxonomy (NCBI): domain Bacteria; kingdom Pseudomonadati; phylum Pseudomonadota; class Betaproteobacteria; order Burkholderiales; family Sphaerotilaceae; genus Roseateles; species Roseateles sp. GW821-FHT02E12. The sequence goes on along the minus strand of NZ_JBWKVK010000001.1, from coordinate 1,200,773 downwards.
TGAACGGGTCTCAGGACGACTGGGCCAGCGTACAGGTATTGGCGGCGTTGTCCGGGCAGGGGCCTTGCCAGCGGATGCGCGTGGCCGCAGACGGCGGCAGCGGCGCGCGGCCGTCGAGAAGCTGGCCGCGCACGCCTGTAAAGCTGGCCAGCGTCGTCCAGGTCGAGCCCTGCAGGTATTGCAGGCTGTAGCGGCTGTTCGGGCGCAGGCTGCGCGTCTTGATCTGGTACTCGCCGGCCACGATGGCGAAGCTGGGCGCGTCGCGGAAGGGCTGGGCCAGCGGTTCGCCGACGAACAGGCCCTGCCCCGGCCACTGCACGGCCTTCCAGTAGGCCTCGATAGCCGTCGCGCCACGCCAGTACTGGTCGATGAGCACGGAGGCGCGCGAGAACTTCTGCTGCAGATTGCAGGGCTCCTCGACGGTGCCATAGCTGGCGGTGGCGCCGGCATCCAGCCAGGCGGTGATGGGCATCTGGCCGTTGCCGGCGGGCAGCACGCCGCCGCTGGAGGTCAGCGTGTCGGCCAGCGCGCCCGGGCGGAACTGCAGCGTCGACAGATTGCCGACGCTGGCCAGGCCCGTCAGATAGAAGAGCACGCCGCTCTTACCGGACAGCGAATTGGCGCTGGCCGGGCCGGCGCTGTTGTCGACGTAGTTCAGCGCCAGCGCGCCGCTCCAGGCCGAGGGCAGCCCGACGAAATCGTTCGAGCGCGCGCTGCGGTCGGTATCGGTCGTGCGCACCAGCCAACCCTCGCCGGCCGGGCGGCTGGCGTCGGCGGCAACACCACGGTTGATCAAGGCCTGGGCCGCCGCCAGCGTGCGCGCCCCCAGCAGCATGGACGGGCGCATCTGCAGTTCGCCCTGGGGCCGGCGCGCCTCGCTGTCGTAAAGCGGCGACGCAGCGGTGTTGGCGCACAGGTCAGTCGACGGGCTGGGGTTGCAGTAGCGGGCGTCGAAGCCAAAGGCCATCGCGCTCGTGATGCCCATGCTGCAGGTGCCAAAAACGCGGCTGGGCGCGGCCCAGGTCAGCAGGGTGGCCTGGGCGCCGGCCGGCAATTTGGCGTCGATGTCGGCTTTAAGCAACGCAAAGTCGGCGGCCGAGATCACGTCGAGGGCGGTGTTCACCCGTACGCGGACGAGGTTGGCGGCCGGCACGCCACGCGCCGCCAGGTAGGCCGCGCTCACCGCTTCGCTGAGGGCATCGCCCTCGGCCACGACGACCGCCAGATCGGCCGGCGCCAGGCCAGTGGCGGGCAGGGTCAACGTCAACGTCTGCCCTATGCCACCACCCCCGTCATCGCCTCCACCACTGCTGCCGCCTCCACCGCCCCCGCAGGCGTTCAGCAGGGTCAGCAACAGGGTCAGCAGCACAGGGAAGAAGCGGCGCATGAGCTGGATTCTCACAGCCCCGACGGCCCGCGGAATGCACTCATTTGGGGCGCAAACGCACCTTTCGTAGCCAGCGAACCCGGGCTTACCCCAGTTTCATGCACCGTGGCGGGGCAATACATTCTCGGCACTCGACGCGGTTCCGGACTCCGGTTCAGGACCGCCGGGCGGGTTGTGAGGAGACAAGACAAGCGACAAGCGCACAAGGTTGCTTCGTAACCCCGAAGACAATCACACCGGCCACCAAGGCACCCCTTGGTGGCCGTTTTCTTTTGGCCCCTCGTCCAGTCTCGCCCCGCTGAACGCGGGCGTGCCTAGCCGGTCCCCCGAGGGGACGGCGATTGACCTGGCATCGAGCCCGGTCAACATCGCCTGACGGGCCGGCTTGGGAGCGGCCCGGCGCTCGGCCCGATGAAGGCACGGCGGCCGCGTCGCACGTTCTGATAGAACCAAAGACATGCTCGATCTCGCTATCGTCGCCTTCGCCTCCCTGCTCGCAGGTTTCATCGACGCCGTGGCCGGCGGCGGCGGCCTTGTCCTCACGCCAGCCCTGTTCAGCACCTTCCCGAACGCGCCGCCAGCCACGCTGATGGGCTCGAACAAGGCCGCGGCTATCTGGGGCACGGGCTGGGCGACGGTGCAGTACGTGAAACGCGTCTCCCTGCCCTGGCGCCGCCTGATGCCCGCCGCCGTGCTGGCCGGCCTGGGCAGCTTCACCGGCGCCTGGGTGCTGACCCTCGTCAGCCCCGACGGCCTGCGCAAGGCGCTGCCACTGGTGCTGCTGGCGGTGTTCCTCTACACGCTGGCCAAGAAAGACCTCGGCCGCGAGCACCGCCCGCGCTTCACCGGCCGGGCCGAGGCCCTGGTGGCCGGCGGCATCGCGCTGACGGTGGGTTTCTACGACGGCTTCTTCGGCCCCGGCACCGGTAGCTTCTTCGTCTTCCTGTTCGTGCGACTGCTGGGTTACGACTTCCTGCACGCGTCGGCCACGGCCAAGCTGATGAACCTGCTGACCAATGCGTTCGCGATCGTGCTCTTCGTCAGCAAGGGCCACATCTGGTGGCACGTCGCCGGGGTGATGGCCGTCACCAACGTCATCGGCAGCCTGGCCGGCACGCGGCTGGCGCTCAAGCATGGCGCCGGCTTCGTGCGTGGCGTCTTCATCACGGTCGTCGGCGCTCTCATCCTCAAAACAGCCTGGGACGCCTTCTTCCGCTGATCTACCATCAAGCATTCCCCAGCGCCCCACATTCACCATGCCCGTCGATCCTCAACTGCGTAATCTGGACATCGAGATCCCGACCCAGCCCGAGGTCCTGGTCAAGCTCTCGCTGCTGATGGCAGCCGAGGACATCGACCTGCAGGCCATGTCCTCCCTGGTCGAGACCGACATGGCCTTGGCGGCCGCCGTCATGAAGGCGGTCAACTCCTCGCTCTACGGCCTGCGCGGCCGGGTGCAGACCGTGCACCAGGCGCTCACCTACCTCGGCATGCGCGAGGTGGCAGCCATCACCTTCGAGATGGGCCTGCGCGCCGCCTTCCCGGCCGCGGCCGAGCTGGAACAGGTCTGGACGCGCGCCTCGCAGCGCGGCCTGCTGATGGGCCGCATGGGCCAGATGCTGGGCGTGGACCCCTGGGCCGCCCACTCGGCCGGCCTGTTCGAGGAATGCGGCAAGGCGGTGCTGTACCGCCACGCACCGACCCACTACCCGGCCATGCTGCGCGCGGCGCCGCGCGACGCCGAGCTCGTGGAGCTAGAGCGGACTGCCTTCGGCGTCAGCCATGACGCGCTGGGCGCGGCGCTGTGCGAGAGCTGGGGCCTGGCCCCTGCGGCGGTGGCCAGCGTGCGCCACCACGTCGACATCCAGGCCTCGCTGACCATGCCCGAGGCCCTCGCGCGCCGCAGCGTCGCGGCGATCTCGACGGTGGCCTGGGCGCTGCTGAGCCACCCCGATCAGCTCGACGACATCGCCAGCCAGATCGCGCCCCAGGCGCAGCTCGACGAGACGCTGGTGCTGCGCGCGGCGCGGCGCGTCAACGAGCAGCTGATGGCCGCCCAGGAACACGGGCGCTGAATCTCAAGCTGCGAGGCTGAGGCGATCCCGCCCGGCGTGCTTGGCGATGTACAGCGCCTCGTCGGCCGCCTGCAGCAGCGCCTGAGCGCTCAGGTACGGGTGAGCCGGGCTGACGGCCGCCAGGCCGACGCTCAGCGTCAAGCCGCCCTGCCCATCCGGCAGCCGCAGCGCGCGCAGATCGTCGCGCAGTGACTCCAGCACGCCCTGGGCCTCGGCCATGCCGAAGCCGGGCAGCAGCGCGACGAACTCCTCGCCGCCCAGCCGGGCGACGACATCGGTGTCGCGCTTGAAGCGGTCGTTGAGCAGCGACGCCACGCGCTGCAGCGCCGCGTCGCCAGCAGCCGTGCCGTGGGCGAGGTTGAACTGCTTGAACTGATCCAGATCCAGCACGGCCACGGCCATCAGGCCGCGCAGCCGCTGGGCACGCTTGAACTCGCGGCGCAGGGCCTCGTCGAAGGCGCGCTGGTTGGCGATGCCGGTCAGCGCATCGGTGCGCGCCAGGCTGGCCAGCTCGCGCTGGTTGGCCTCCAGCGCCGCATGGGCCTCCTGCAGCTGATGCCGCTGCTGAGCCAGCTCGCGGCGCAACTCGCGGGCGTCCTGGTCCTGCTGCCACAGCGAGCCACGGGCGCGTAGCATGGCGTGGCCGATGCGGTCCAGCTCGACGGTGAGGCCGGGCGTCGGCACCGCGGCCTCGGGTGTCAACGGCACGGGGGCCGATTCCATCGCCTCGCAGCCGGCCGCCAGCTGGCGCAGCGGCCGCAGCAGCAGGGCTTCGATGAGCATGAGCTGTGCAGCGCTGATCAGCAGCACCAGCCAGGCCGTGCGGGCCAGGCCCTCAGTCGGCGACTCGTAGCCGCCCAGGCTCCACTCGAAGACGGCGACGATCAGGGCCGTCAGCAGCGGCACCGCCAGCGTCAGCCGCAACCGCAGCGAACCCAGCCTGCGCGGGCTGACGTGGCTCAAGGGTTCGGCGAGGGAATCGGTGCTCATCGGAGAGGCGGACTGCTGAACAAATTGTCACGGCCACAGCGCGCCCTGTGCGGGCTGTTGTCTCGGGGTTTGTCAGGGGGCGCGACGCTCGGCTCAATAAGGCACTTGATCCGAGGGGTATTTCCAGAAGTCCTTGAGCAGGTAGTTCATCGGCAGGTTGAGCGCCGTGTTCTTGGGCGGGATGGGCTTCATGAACCAGCGCTCGTAGAGCGCGTGCGCCTCGCGGCTGCCGATGAGGCGCTTCATCTCTTCGTCGACGATGGCCTTGAGCTCGGCGTCGCCCTTGGGCAGCACGATGGACAGGGGCTCGATGGTCAGGAACTTGCCGACGACGCGGAACTTGGCCGCGTCGGGGCGGCCGGCAACGATGCCGTAGAGCAGCACGTCGTCCATGACAAAACCATCGGCCTGGCCGGCGGCCAGCATCTCCATGGCCTTGGCGTGGTCCGGCGCCTCGACGATATTGATCCGCAGCCCGCGCTCATTGTTGGCCTGGGTGATGGACTTCAGGGGGGTCGTGCCCTTGCTGGACACCAGCGTCTTGCCCTCCAGCTGCGCCAGTTCGGTGATGCCGCTGTCGGCTCTGACAAGGTAGCGCGCGCCGGTGATGTAGTGGGGCACCGTGAAGGCCACCTTCTCGCGGCGCTCGGCGTTGTTGGTCGTCGAGCCGCATTCCAGGTCGGCCTTGCCGTCGGCCACCATCTGGATGCGGTTGGCCGGCGTCACCAGCAGGAACTGCGGGTTCAGCGTGCCCATCTTGAGCTTCTTGCGCACCGCTTCGGCCACCTTCAGGCAGAGGTCCACGGCGTAGCCGACCGGGCGGCCGTCCGGCAGCAGATAGCTGAAGGGCACGGAGGACTCGCGGTGGGCGAGCACGATGCGACCGCTTGACTGGATGCGTTCCAGCGCCGGGCCGGCATGGGCAGCGGCAGCAAGACCCATGGCGAGGAGGAACGGCGGCAGGGTTTTCATGGCCGAGCCATTGTGATTCAGCCCCCTAGAGTCTGCTCATGCGAAGTTGGCTTTGGTTGATGCTTGCAGCACTTTCCAGCCCGGCCGCGGCCGACCCTGGGTACTACATCGTCACGCCCTATGACCAGGCCGGCCGCGTCGGCACTGAGGCACGCTACTGGACCGTCAAGTCGCCGGGCGAGGAGGCCACGCTCTGGCCCGAGTTGGGCTTGAGCTACGGGGTCAACACGCGCTGGACGACACGGCTGCTGGCCAGCTGGATCGGCTACGGCGCGTCCGACCAGGTGCTGTCGACGCTGAACTGGCAGAACGTCGTGCTGCTGACCCAGGGCGAGAAACCCTATGACCTCGGCATCCACGCCCAACTGACGCGCAACCGCGGCGAGAGCAATGCGCTGGAGCTGGGCCCGGTCTGGCAGACCGACTTAGGGCGGCTCAAGCTCAATGCCGGCGTGTTCTGGGAGTACGACAGCGCCAAGCACGACACGCGGCTCAAGCTGCAGTGGCGCGGTGTCTACCGCGTGGCCCCGGGCTGGCGCGTCGGTGTCGAGGGCTTCAGCGAGGTGGGCCAGTGGAACCACTGGGCGCCGCGGGCGCGCCGCTCACACCGCGCCGGGCCGGCCCTGCTGGCCACGCTGTGGGACCAGGGGCCGGACACGGTGACGCTGAACGCGGCCTATGTGTTCGGCAAGACCTACGGCAGCCGCGGCGACATGTTCACGATGCAACTGCAGTGGCTGCGCTGATCGGCTCACCGCCTTCAGCGGCCACGGTGCGGTTGCGGCCTGCGCGCTTGGCCTCGTAGACAGCCCGGTCGGCCGCCGACAGCAGCTCGGCAAAACTCGTCGCGCCGGCCGGCAGCATGGCCAGGCCGACCGACAGCGTCGCGCCGACGGTGCCACCGTCCGGCGTGATGAACGGCGCCTCCTGCACCATCAGCCGGATGCGCTCCGCCACCTCGCAGGCACCGGTCAGGTCGGTGCGCGGCAGCAGCACGACGAACTCCTCGCCGCCATAGCGCGCGGCCAGGTCGCCGGTGCGCAGGGACCGCAGGATCAGCCCCCCGACCTGGCGCAGCACCTCGTCACCGGCCGGGTGGCCGTGTTGGTCGTTGATGGCCTTGAAGTGGTCGATGTCCAGGAACAGGCAGGCCAGCGGATAGCGGTGGCGCACGGCCTGGCTGAATTCGATGAGGCTGCGGTGGTCGAAGTAGCGCCGGTTGTGCACGCCGGTCAGGCCGTCAGTCATGCCGGCACGGCGCAGGCGCTCGCGGTTGAGCATGCTCTCGATGGCGATGGCAGCGATGGCGCACAGGCGATCCAGGAACTTGGTGCCCGAGGCGGCGTCGTAGCGCTCCGGGTCACGCGAGCCCAGGTGCAGGCTGCCGATCAGCAGGCCCTGGCGGATCAGCGGCAGCAGGGCCGCCGAGCGCACGCCGGCTTCCGGCGCGAAGGCCTTGGCGAGCAGCCCCTCGTCCGGCCCGGGGCCGATGAGGCGGGTCGTGCGCGCGGCGCCGAACAAGTCCTTCAGCGGGCCATGGCCGTCCAGCAGCTGGGGCGCCTTGACCATGGGCAGGGCCGGCAGCGCGCGGCGCAACTCCTCGTCGGGGTCCAGCAGCCAGAGCTCGGCGGCGTCCAGGCCGAAGTCGGCGCGGCAATCAACGAGCAGCAGGTTGACCAGCTCCTCCATCGACGTCACGGCGATCAGGCGGCGCTCCAGCGCGTCGAAGCGGTCCAGCTTGCGCTCGTTGGCCGTGGCAGCGTCGAGCAGGGACTGCAGCTGGCGGCGCAGCTCCTGGACTTGGGCTTGGGGGGTGGCGGCGGTCATGGCTGCGCGATTGTCGCGGTGCCGCGTTGGAAGGCTCGCGACAGGCCGGTGACGGGGTCCGTGAACGAGATCGCGCGGGCCACCAGCTGCAGCGGCGCGTCGAAGCTCGGCGGGTTCTCGTGCGGCTGCAGCACGGGGTAGATGCGGTCGCCCACCAGCGGCAGGCCCAGCGCATTCATCTGGGCGCGCAGCTGGTGGCGCAGGCCGGTGTGCGGGCGCAGCTCGTAGCGCGCCAGGCCGCCGGAAAGGGGCTCGATGAGATCGACCCAGGTTTCCGCGTTGGGCTCACCGTCGACGACCTGCATCTGCATGAAGCCCTCACCGCCGGGCTCCACGAGGCGATGGCGCAGGACGCGCGGCCAGGGTCCGGCGCCGAGCGGCGCGATGGCTTCGTAGACCTTCTCGACGGCACGGTCGCGGAACAGGCGGTGGTAGGCATCACGCTCCTCGCGCCGCAGGTTGAACACCACCAGACCGGCCGTCTCGCGGTCCAGCCGGTGCACGGGGTTGAGGTCCACCAGGCCGGTGGCGTGGCGCAGCCGGGACATCAGCGTCTGCCGGGCGTAGATGCCGCTGGGCGTGACGGGCAGGAAGTGGGGCTTGTCGGCCACCAGCAGGTGCTCGTCCTGGAAGACGATGCGCGCCTCGAACGGCACCTCGGGCTCCACATCGAGGTGGCGCCAGTAGTAGACGCGGCACCCAGCGACGTAGGGCGCCGCGGGCAGTGGCACGCCGGCATCGTCCACCACGTCGCCACGCGCGATGCGATCGGCCCAGTCCAGCACGCGCGGCAGGCGCTCGTCGAGGAAAGCCGTCAGCGTAGGCCAGGGGCCTGCGGGGCAGTACACCGCGCTGGCCGCCACGCCCTCGCGCAGCGGCAGCGCCGGCTTGGGGGGGCGGCTCACTCGATGCGAGCCCCGCCGCGGGCGCGCTCATCCATGTAGGCGTTCAAGCGCCTCATGTCCTGCGGGTCGGAGCGCTCGCCGCGCCACTCCCGCACCCAGGCCTCGCGTCTGGGCTCGCGCGCCAGTTCGCGCACGGCGGCGTCGATGGCCTCGATGTGGCGCCGGCCTTCGGGCGTGCGGCTGCAGGACACGGTGGCCAGCAGCGTGCTCAGGCCCTCGGCCACCGGCAGGGCCACCAACGCGCCGGGGTCGCCGACGCGGCCGAGGTAGTCCTTGACGACGGACGGGTACTCCAGCGTGTAGTCCATGCGGCCGGCACGCAGCATGTCCAGCAGCTGGCTGCTGAGCTGCGCGCCGACGGCCATGCGCGGCACGGTGTACTGGGACAGCAGGCTGTCGATCTGCGCACCGAAGGCGCGGTCGCGCGCCACCAGCAGGCGCAGCTCGGAGCGCTTCAGCAGCTCGGACAGCAGCAGGCGGCCATCCTGCGGCCGCCCCTGAGACAGCTTGTCCATCAGGTCGCGCCGCACGATGACGTGGAGCTCGCGCGAGATCAGCGGCGGGTAGAGGTGGGAGAAATAGGCCCACTGCAGGCGCTCGGGCGTGCGCACGTGCATGGTCGAGCACAGCGTCTGGCCGCGCCGGCTCTCGGCCTCGTAGCGGGCCGTGCTGGACTCGACGAACTCATGCCGGTACGCGGGCATGCGCGCCAGCAGCACGCGCATGAAGCCGTCCACCTCGCCATGCCCCAGCTCGGCGATGGAGCGCGGCGGGCGGCCCTGCACGAAGCTGAAGTGGGGCGGCACGTCCTGGGCCACCCAGCGGATGGTGTCGACGGGCGGCGCGGCCTCAGCAGCCGAAGCCACCAGGCATGCGGCCGCGAGCCAGCAGCGCAACACTCAATCTCCCTCGACCCACTCCATGCGCGCGCCCAGTTCGCCGATGTGCTCGACGAAGTTGGGGTGGGCGCGGCGGATCGGTGTCGCGTTCTTGATCACGCTCTTGCCCGGGATGCTGGCCGCCACCATCAGCAGCGCGATGGCGACGCGGATGATGTAGGGACTCTCGACCTCGGCCGGGCTCAGCGGCTTGCCGCCGAAGGTGATCATGCGGTGCGGGTCGCTCAGGAAGGCGTGCGCGCCGAACTTGGCCAGCTCGCTGGTCCAGCCCATCGCGCCGTCGTAGACCTTGTTCCAGAACATCACGCTGCCCTCGGCCTTGACGCCCAGCGCCACGAAGATGGGCAGCAGGTCCACCGGCACATAGGGCCAGGGCGCCGCCTCGACCTTTTGCAGGATGTTGCGCGTGAAGGGCTCCTTCACCTTGAGCGGGCCCGTCGTCACGCAGCGGCTCCAGCCGTCCTCGTGCACGATCTGCACGCCGAACTTGGCGAAGGTGCGGTCCAGCAGCGGGAACATCTCCGGCGCGCTGTTCTTCACGCGCACGTCGCCGCCCGTGATGGCGCCCAAGGCCAGGAAGGTGACGATCTCGTGGAAGTCTTCCGTGAAGGTGTAGTCCGCGCCACCGAGCGCTTCGACGCCGGTGATCTTCAGCTTGGACGTGCCGTGGCCTTCGATCTTCGCGCCCAGCAGCGACATGAAGTTGCAGAACTCCTGCACGTGCGGTTCGCTGGCAGCGTTGGTCAGCGTGGACACGCCGTCTGCCAGGGCCGCGCAGAGCACGAAGTTCTCGGTCGTCGTGACGGAGGCGTAGTCGGTCCAATGGGCATTGGCCGTCAGCGGGCGGTGAACGCGCAGCACCAGACCGTCCGGCAGGCGTTGCACCTGGGCACCGAAGCGCTCAAACACCTCCACGTGCGGGTCGATCTCGCGCGCGCCCAGCGTGCAGCCCTTGACGTCGTCCTCGATGCGCGCCGCGCCGAAGCGCGCCATCAGGCCGGGCACCAGCATGATGGACGAACGCATTTCCTCGGGCAGGCGGTCGGTCGCCGGGTCGAAGTGGGTGTCGCGGTGGTGCACGTCAAGGATGCCGGTCTTGAAGTCCAGCTCCACCTGGGAGCCGAGCTTGCGGAAGACCTCGACGATCTTCTTCACGTCGGTGATCTCGGGCACCCCGCGCAGGCGCACGGGCTGCCGGGTGAGCAGCGTTGCGCAGAGGATGGGCAGGACGGCGTTCTTGTTGGCCGAGGGGACGATGCGGCCGGACAGGGGTGTGCCGCCGTGGACGATCAGATGGGACATCGAATGACTGGATTTCAGTGCGCGCAAGCGGCGCGCAGTGGCATTGTCGGCGTTTGCGGCGCGGCGCATCGGCCGCGGCCCGGAAGCTTTGTTCCGAGCTGTGGGAATCATGCCGGCCGCCCTGCATGGCGGCCGTCCTTCGGCAGGCGTCGAACAGGCCGCAGGGCCTGTTCTCGGTCCAGCCTCAGTCCTCCGCAGCCGGGTCCAGCCGCCTGGCCCGCGCCAGCCGCCAGGCGTCCGCCGGATCGCTGAACACCTGCTCGGCCGTCGTGCCGGTCTCGCGGGCCTGGGCGTCGATCGCGATGCGCTTGTCGAAGACATAGCACTCGCCCTGCCAGTCCGCTGCGGCGTCGGGGAAGGCCTCAAGGAAGTTCAGGATGCCGCCATCGAGCTGCGCCACCTTCAGGCCGCGCTCCTGCATCCAGGCCGCCGTCTTCTCGCAGCGGATGCCGCCGGTGCAGTACATCGCCACCGTCTTGCCCTGCCACTCGTCGCGGTGCGCCTCGACATAGGCCGGAAAGTCGCGGAAGTGCGCCACGCCGGGGTCGATGGCGCCCCGAAAACGGCCGAGCTTGAACTCGAAGCTGTTGCGGTTGTCGAGGACGACGGTGTCGGGGTCGGCCAGCAGTTCACGCCAGCGCTGCGGGCTGACGTGGGTGCCCGTGTCCTCTCCGCTCACGCCGGGCACACCGAAGGCGACGATCTCGCGCTTGACCGAGACCTTCAGCAGGCTGAACGGCGGTCGTTCGCAGGCGTTGTGCTTGAAATGCAGGCCGGCAAAGCCCGGTTGCTGCTGCAGCGCGGTCTCGAAGCGGGTCAGCACCTCGGCCGGGCCGGCAACGGCGGCGCTCAGGCCCTCCCCGGCCACCAGCACCACGCCGCCCAGCCCCCGTGCCGCCTCGCGCACCCAGGCGGCAAACTGCACCGGATCAGCGATCAGGGTGAAGCGATAGAAGGAGCTGTGGACTTGACCGGGATTCACCCGGCCATTTTTACCGAAGGCGGCGCGCCAGCCTGCCCACGCCGACCAGGCCGGCGAACATGAGTCCCCACGTGGCCGGCTCGGGCACGGGGCTCGGCACATAGGTCAACGTCAACGCCGACGGGCTCGGCTTCGAGTCCGTGCAGTAGACCGGGTTCGGGCAGCTGGTGATGATCATCGAAGGCGCAACGACCTGCTGAAAACCGTTCGACGGCAGCCCTGGTGCGACCGGCCCGCCGAAGAAGAACCTGAATGCCTCGAAGGTCACCGACTGACCCGGCGCAACCAAACCGGAGCGGTCGCGGAGGGTCGCCGTCAGCACGCTGCCGTTGGACGGGTCGACAAGGACCCCGTACGTGCCAAGGGTCATGAAATCGATACGCGCATCGGTGATGCTTTCGTCCGACGTCGCCAAGTTGGTGAGCGTCAGATAGACCGAGGGGCTGAGTGCAAGATTGACGGTGGCCTGCGTGAACGACCATTCCCAGTCCACGCTCGCCCAGGTAGCGGGTGCCAACAAAAGGGCGCAGAAGCCTGCGGCGACTCTGTTTCGATACATCTGTGATCTCCCTGTGTTGCTTGTTTTCCGTGGCCCGTGAATGCAAGGGCAACCGGCAGCCAACAGGATAGCGGCCGGATCCTGCGTTGCCTTCTGGTTTCCTCGTGGCTCGGGGCACTCGGATTAGCGAGTGGCGCTCGGATAATCCGCACGCCCGCAGCAGCACCGTCGCGGTGCGCCGACCTTCATCGCCCATGTCCGACAGCCTCAAAGTCCTGCCCCAATACCTGATGCCCAAGCTGGCGATGACGCGCCTGGCCGGGTATTTGGCGTCCAAGCCCCTGGGCGGCGTGACGACGTCGACCATCCAACGTTTCGTTGCGCGATACGGCGTCAACATGGCCGAGGCGGCCGAGCCGGACATCACGACCTACGCGACCTTCAACGATTTCTTCACGCGGGCGCTGAAACCCGGCGTGCGGCCGCTCACGCAGGCGCCGTTGATCTGCCCGGTGGACGGCGCGATCAGCCAGGTCGGCCGCATCCAGGGCGACCAGATCTACCAGGCCAAGGGCCAGGCGTTCACGACGACGGCGCTCGTCGGTGGCGACGCGGCACTCGCTGCGCAGTTCCAGGACGGCCTGTTCGCCAACCTCTACCTCAGCCCCAAGGACTACCACCGCATCCACATGCCCGCCGCCGGGCGGCTGGTGCGCATGGTGCACGTGCCGGGTGAGTTGTTCTCAGTGAACCCGACGACGGCCCGCGGCGTGCCAGGCCTCTTCGCGCGCAACGAGCGCGTCGTCTGCGTGTTCGATGACGACACCTTGGGCCGTTGGGTGCTGGTGCTGGTGGGCGCCACCATCGTCGGCAGCATGGCCACGCCCTGGCATGGCCTCATCAAGCGCAGCGGCCCGGTGCGGGAGTGGGACTACGCCCCTGGCCAGGTCACGCTGGCCCAGGGCGACGAGATGGGCCGCTTCCTGCTCGGCTCCACCGTCGTCATGCTGTTCGAGAAGAGCGGCCTGCAGTTCAACCCGGCGTGGCAGCCGGGTGGCTCGATCCGGATGGGTGAGCTGATGGCGCGCTGAGCAAGGCCGCCGCCGCCTCGGCCAGCAAGGGCCGGGACAGCAGCCAGCCCTGCAGATGCGTGCAGCCCAGGGCCTCCACGGCGGTGGCCTGCACTTCGGTCTCCACGCCCTCGGCGACGATGGACAGGCCCAGCGCCTGGGCCAGCACGCAGGCCGCGCGCACGACGGCACCGGCCGAGGGCTCGGGCAGCGGGTCGATCATGCTGCGATCGAGCTTGAGCGTGGTGATGGGCAGGCGGCGCAGCAGCGTCAACGAGCTCTGGCCGGTGCCGAAGTCGTCAAACGCCACGCCCACGCCGGCCTCGCGCAGCCGCGCCAACTGGGGCAGCACGCGGTCCATGTGCGTCATCGCGGCGGTCTCGGTGATCTCGACCTCGATCAGCGTCGGGTCCACGCCATGGGCGCGCACCAGTGCCAGCAGCCAGTCGGCAAACCCGGCGTCCTCGAACTGCAGCGGCGACACATTGACGGCCACCGGCATCACGGCCAGGCCCTGCTGCTGCCAGGCGCGCAGCTGCTGGGCCGCCTGGCGCAGGATCAACGCGCCCAGCGGCACGATCTGGCCGGTGCGCTCGGCGGCGGGGATGAAGTCCGCCGGGCTGACACGGCCACGCCCGGGCCGCTGCCAGCGCACCAGGGCCTCGAAGCCGGTCAGGCGCCGGCTGACGGCTTCGAACTTGGGCTGGTAGTCGAGCTGGAACTCCTGCTGCTCGATGGCAGCGGCCAGGGCCTGCTCGATCTCCAGCAGGCCACCGGCGCTCGCGGCCATGCCGGGATGAAACACGACGACGGCCGCGCCGGCCTGCTGCTTGGCCTGGTGCATGGCCATGTCGGCCGCGCGCAGCAGGGCCGCGCCGTCCTGGCCGTGGGCCGGGAAGCGCGCCACGCCGACCGACAGATGGACATAGAGCTCCCGGTGCGCGACGGCGAACGGCGCATTCATCAGCGCCAGCACGCGCTGGCCGGTCAGCAGCGCGCCCGCGTCGTCGACAACGCCGGGCTGCAGCAGCAGGAACTGGTCTTCGCCCAGGCGCGCCAGCAGCGCCTCGGGCGGCAGGGCCTCGCGCAGCCGGGCGGCGATGGCCTGCAGCAGCGCGTCGCCGGTCTCGTGCCCCAGGCTCTCGTTGACGAGCTGGAAGCGGTCCAGGTCGGCCGACAGCAGCGCAAAACCCGGCGCCCCGGGCGCCGTCAGCTCGGTCAGGCGGGCCAGCGCCGCGTGGCGGTTGGGGAGGTCGGTCAGCTCATCGTGCAGGGCCTGGCGGCGCAGCGCTTCGGTGGCGCGCTGGCGCTCGGTCTCGTCCAGGATCAGCACGAGCAGGGCCGGGCCGCCCTCCCATTCGATGTAGCTGGAGCTGCCGCGCAGGTAGATGGCGCTGCCGTCGCGCCGGTAGCGCTCGCCTTCCCAGGCGATCTGGCCACTGCGCTCCTGCAGAAGGCGCTGATAGCGGCCCCGCGCGGCCTCGATGTCGGATGAGGCGATCAGCGGGCCGATGGCGCCAATGGCCTCCACGCCACTGAAGCCGAACATGGCCAGCGCGGCCGGGTTGGCGTAGACGGCCTGGCCCTCGCGCACCACCAGCAGGCCTTGCATGGACTGCTCGTAGAGCTGGCCCAGCCGCTCGCTCATGCGCTTGGCCTCGCGGTGCGCGCGCCGCACCGACAGCAGGATCAACGCCATCGCCAGCGTGCCCTGCACATAGGTGCCGACGACATGGGTGGCCGGGGAGCGCGCCAGCGGGTCCAGCAGCGGGCCGCTCAGGTGGACGAAGCCCAGGCCCGTGTAGCAGACGGCGACGAAGCGCTCGTCCGGTGCACCGCCGCGCCACAGCCACCAGGCCGCCAGCCAGGCGCCACCGGTCAGGATGGCCGCCGCCGCCAAGACGCCCAGCCGCTGCTGCACGATGGCCAGCGCCAGGATGAAGCCCAGCAGCGCGATGAAAAGCGGCGTGGTCTGCTTCCAGTGCCAGGGCCGGCCGCGGTAGTGGCTGGCGCCGGCCAGTTGCCAGGCCAGCGACGCGATGATGCAGGCGGTGGCCACCGTGGCCTGCAGCTTGTAGTGCAGGGACTGCGAGTCCGGCGGCACCAGGGCCACGCCCAGCGCCAGGCCGAAAGCGAGAAAGATCTGGCTCCAGCCCCAATCGCTGATGTGGTTATGCGCCGGCTCCAGCTTGGCCAGCACGAGCATTGCAACCCCGAGCATCAGCAGGAGGCTGGAGCTGATCAGCAGCAGCCAGGTCATCGCGCCATCCTAGCGAGGATGGGGCGTGGAACGCGAGCGTGTGCAGGCTCCGTGTCGTTAGAACTCCGGACGAATGTCACGCGTGGCCAGCGGCCAGGCGTCGCTGCGCCAGGGCGTGGCCGGCAGGCCGGCGCCGTCGACGAGGTTGGCTTGCAGCGGTGTGTCGCCCCAGGCGTAGCGCACGGCGGCGGGCCTGGGCACCGCCTCGCTCCAGACGCGGATGCGGTCCTTGCCGACGATTTCGGCCCGGGCCGGCACGAAGCGCTGGTCGTCGCCCGCGACGGCAAAACCCAGCACCGGCCCGCCACCCCGCGTGGCCAGGCCGCCGGCGATGTCGCCGAAGACCAGCTCGAAGCGGCCCTCCGGCAGCACGCGGCTCGTGCGCAGCGTCGGGCCCTTGAAAGGCATGGGCTTGCCGTAGGCCTGGGCCAGCGCGATGCGGGCCAGGCGCTCGCCCACCGTGCGCTTGTCGCGCGGGTGGATGTCGTTGGCGTCGCCCACGTCGATGCTGACGGCCATGCCGGTGGCGGGCAGGGCCAGCGTCTGGCGCTGGGCGTCGCGCAGCTCGGCGAAGGCGCTGCCTTCGGGCAAAGGCGGGCGCGGGCCGTAGGAAGAGAGCTGCACGAAGTAGAAGGGCATGGCCGGCTGCTGCCACTGCGCGCGCCAGTCCTCGATGAGACGCGGGAAGGCCTGGGCATAGCGGGCCGCGCGCGGCGCGTTGGTCTCGCCCTGGTACCAGATCACGCCCTTGGTTGCGAACGGCGTGAAGGGCTGGACCATGCCGTTGAAGAGCAGGCTGGGCAGATCGTTGGGGCCGGGTTCCTGCACGGGCTGCAGAGACTCGACGCGAGCCTGCCAGCGGCCGGCGAGGGGCTTGGAGCCGGCGGCCGTGTCCAGCCGCAGGTTCGCGGCGGAGCCGTGGATGCCGCCATCGCCGCCGGTGTCGGTCACGCGCACGGCGATGAGGTTGTCGCCCGCGCGCAGCAGGCCGGCGGCCAGGGCGTAGGCGCGTGGCGTCTCCCAGCCGCAGGTCTTGCCAACGGGCTGGCCGTTGACGAAGCTCTCGTCGCAGTCGTCGACGGCGCCGAGGTGCAGCGTGGCGACACCGGCGGCCTCCGCCGCTGTCAGCGTGACATGGCGGCGCAGCCAGACGCGGCCATCGATGCCGGGCAGGCCCTGCGTCTCCCAGACCTGGGGCGCATTCAGCGTCGGCCAGGCAGCATCAACCAGCGTGGGGTCGGCCCCGGCCACCTCGGACATCTCGCCCTGGAAGCGGCGCACGCGCGCCAGCATCAGGTCGCGGCGGCTTTGCACGAAGGCGGCCGCATCGGCCGGCATCGCGCGCAGGGTGTCGGCCAGATCGGGGTCTGTCGCTGCGGCACGCGGGCTGGTCCAGGTCTCGACATGGGTGCCGCCCCAGCTGAGGTTCAGGATGCCGATGGGCACCTTGACGTCCGCCTGAACGCGACGCGCGAAGTGCCAGGCCACGGCGCTGAAGTCGCCCGCCGTGGCGCGGCTGCTGACGTCCCAACGCAGCGGCGGCGCGTCGCGCAGCGGGGTGAGGCTGATGCGATGCGGCATCTTGGCGTGGCGGATCTGCGGATGCGCACCCGCAGCGGCGATCTCGGCGGCGGCGTTGCTGGAATCGGCCAGCCGCCATTCCATGTTCGACTGCCCCGAGGCGATCCAGACGTCACCGATCAGCACGTCGTCGAGGGCGCGCTGATCGCCGCCCGCGCTGACCTGCAATCGGTGCGGGCCGCCGGCCTTCAGCGGCGCGAGCGTCGCCTGCCAGCGACCGTCCTTGCCTGCCGTTGCGGCAGCTGCGCGGCCAGCGATCTGCACACGCACGTGCTGGCCCGGCTCCGCCTGGCCCCAGACGCGCAGTGGCGCGTCGCGCTGCAGCACCATGTGGTCGGCAAACACGCCCGCGAGTTCCAACGCCTGGGCCGTACTGCCGGCGGCCAGCAAAGCAGCGATGAGGAGCGTGCGCATGGGAGTCACCAGGTGAAGGTGACGACGCCACTGGCCGGCAGCTCATAGCTGAAGCGCTGGCCCGGTGCCTGCACCGTGAAGCGGCGCGGCTCGGCGGCGGAGTTGCTGACGATGAGGGCGCTGCTGCCGTCGGGATTGGTGAAGGCGACATGATCCAGCCCCTTGGCACCGCCTTCCGAATCGACGCGCCGCGCACCCTGCTGCACAAAGCGGCTGGCGTGGCCGAAGGCGTAGTACTCGATGTTGCGTGTGACCTTGCCGGTCTTGGGGTCGATGGTGACGACGCCACGGCAGTCCTTGCAGCCGCCCAGGTGCGGGCCGTAGGCCGGGTCCAGGGCGAGGTTCCACATCAGCACGCCACGCGCGCCATGGCGGGTGCTGCCGATGATGAGGTTGCGCGTGATCCAGGGCAGGGTCTCGTTCCACTGCGGCTTCCATTCGCCGCCGGAGCATTCGGTGAACCAGACGTCCAGCTCGGGAAAGTGCTGGGCCACCTGTGACTGCGCCGACACGTCGCCCGCGTAGCAGTGCCAGGCCACGCCCGACACGTATTTGCGCGCGGTGGCGTCGGACAGCATGGCCAGCGGGCTCCAGGGCTCGTCCCAGTTGTGGTCCCACTCCAGGATCTGCGTCTTCATGCCTTTGCTCTTCAGCAGCGGGCCGAGGTGCTGGCCGACGACGGCGGCGCGCGTGGCGGGCGGCACGCGCATGCCGGGGTAGTCCGGCGGCTCGAAGTGGGGCTCGTTCTGCAGCGTCAGCGCAAAGATGGGCACGCCCTCGGCCTGCATCGCCTCGACGTAGCGCACCATGTACTTCGCAAAGGCACCATAGAACTCGGGCTTGAGCTGCCCCTGCACGAGGCTGTCGGTCGTCTTCATCCAGCCCGGTGCGCTCCAGGGCGAAGCCATGACCTGCAGCTTGGGGTTCAGCGCCAGCGCCTGCTTGGTGGCGGGGACGACGTCGTCGCGCTCGGGCGCCAGCGAGAAGTGCTTCAGCTCGGGGTCGGTCTGGCCCGGCGGCATGTCGTCCAGGCTGTAGTGGCGACGCGAGAAGTCCGACGCGCCGATGGTCAAGCGCGTCAGCTCGAAACCGAGGCCATTGCCTTCGCGGGTGAACAGCTCGCGCATCAATGCGTCGCGCTGAGGTTGGCTCATGCCGTTCCTGATCAGCCAGGCCGAACCTTCGGTGATGGCGGCGCCAAAGCCGGCGATGCGCTGATGCTGACGCGCGGGGTCGATGCGGATGACGGCGCCGGCCTTGGCCGAGGCCGTGACGGCGCTGGGCGCGAGCAGGTGCTGCTGGTCGGCCGTGGTCAGGAAAGCCCGTACAGTTGCAGCGTTAGCAATGCCGGCGAGGGCGGCCGTCAGGGTCAGAAGCAGTGTCTTCATGGTCTCTGGCTTATGGAGCCGCGCAGTGGGCGGCGATGAAATCGGCGTGTGCGGGCATCACGTCCACGCAGCGGCGCACGACTCGGTGCGTGTCATCGATGAATGCCTGGGCCTGCTCGCGCGAGCAGGTGGCGGCCAACGGGTGGTGGCCGCGCGGCATCGAGCCCTGGCCGAGCAGCACCTGCAGCCAGCTCGGCTCGGAGAACAGCTCCTGGCCCTGGCGGTAGAGGCGCCCGTTGCTGGCGAACAGGTCCATGCGGTGCTGCAACGATTCAGGCACGGCCATCGCGCGGCAGTGGCGCCAGAAGGCCGAGTCGTCACGGCGCGTCAGCTTGTAGTGCAGGATGATGAAGTCACGCACCGCGGCCATCTCGGCGGCGGTCTGGCGGTTGTATTCGGCGATGTCGGCGGCGTCCAGACCTGCGCTGGGGAACAGCTCGATCAGGCGCAGCACGGCGCTCTGGATCAGGTGGATGCTGGTCGACTCCAGTGGCTCCAGGAAACCGCTGGAGAGCCCGATGGCGACGCAGTTGCCGGCCCAGGACTGCTGGCGGCGGCCGGTGCGGAAGCGGATCAACCTCGGCTCGGCGAGCGGCGCGCTTTCCAGGTTCTTCAGCAGCGTGTCGCGCGCCGTGGCCTCGTCGACAAAGGCGCCGGCAAAGACATGGCCGTTGCCGGTGCGGTGCTGCAGCGGGATGCGCCATTGCCAGCCGGCGTCGTGCGCCGTGGCGCGCGTGTAGGGCAGCAGCGGGCCGGTGTAGGGCGTCGGCACGGCCCAGGCGCGGTCGCAGGGCAGCCAGTTGGACCAGTCCTCGAACGGCACGCCCAGCGTCTTGCCGATCAACAGTGCGTGCAGGCCGGAGCAGTCGAGGAAGAAGTCGCCTTCGACCGCGGCGCCATCGTGCAGATGCAGTCGACGGATGCCGGCCTCATCGCGATCGACGCGGTCGATGCGGCCTTCGATGCGCTGAACACCCAGCTTTTCCGAATGCCGGCGCAACAGCGCGGCGTAGCGCGACGCGTCGAAGTGAAAGGCGTAGTTGATCTCCGCCAGCGGCGAGCCGGCCATGTCCGGCCGCGGCCGCATGAAGCGGCCGGCCAGCGCGGCCTGGTTGTTGATGGAGAACTCGGCCAGCGGCAGTGCAGCGCCCTGACGCAACCAGTGCTGGTGGAAGGGCAGGCCGTCCAGCGGCCGGCCGATGTCGCCGAAGGCGTGCATGTAGCGCTCGCCCTGCGCGCCCCAGTTCACGAACTCGATGCCCAGCTTGAACGTGCCGCCGGTCTCGCGCAGGAACTCGTCTTCGTCCAGCCCGATCAGCGCATTGAAGCCGCGGATGGGCGGGATGGTGGCTTCGCCGACACCGACGATGCCGATGTCATCGGACTCCATCAGCGTGATCTGCCAGCGCCCCTGCCCCAGCCGCGCCGCCAGCGCCGCCGCGCACATCCAGCCGGCGCTGCCGCCGCCCACGATGACGATGCGGCGCAGGGCGTCCATCAGGCCAGGCGCTGCTCGGTGGCGGCGTCGAAGACGCTGAGCGCGGTCTCGTCGATGTCGAAGGCCAGCTCGTCGCCCGCGGCGACACGGCGGCCGTCATGGATGAGGACGGAGAAGCCCTGCTCGCCCAGCTTCATCCAGACAACCTGGTGGTTGCCCATGGGCTCGACGAGCTGCACGGTCGCGCGCCAGCGGCCGTCGGATTGCAGGCGCACATGCTCGGGGCGCACGCCCAGCACGACGCTCTGGCCGGCCTTCACGCGGCCCTCGGCCAGTTGCAGCGGCAGCGCGCCTTCCAGGGACCGACCATCGGCACCGACCTTCGCAGGCACCAGGTTGATGGCCGGCGCACCGAGGAAACCGGCGACGAAGAGATTGGCCGGGCGCTCGTAGACCTCGCTGGGCGTGCCGATCTGCTGGATGACGCCG
Source organism: Roseateles sp. GW821-FHT02E12 (assembly GCF_059421665.1). NCBI lineage: Bacteria > Pseudomonadati > Pseudomonadota > Betaproteobacteria > Burkholderiales > Sphaerotilaceae > Roseateles > Roseateles sp. GW821-FHT02E12. The sequence goes on along the minus strand of NZ_JBWKVK010000001.1, from coordinate 1,180,295 downwards.
CTCTTCATGACGACGATGCGCGAGGCCAGCGTCATCGCTTCGACCTGGTCGTGGGTCACGTAGATCATCGTGTTGCCCAGCGTCTGGTGCAGCAGCTTCAACTCGCGGCGCAGCTCGGCGCGCAGCTTGGCATCGAGGTTGGACAGCGGCTCGTCGAACAGGAACACGCCGGCCTCGCGCACCAGTGCGCGGCCGATGGCGACGCGCTGGCGCTGGCCGCCGGACAGTTGCGCGGGCTTGCGGTTCAGCAGCTGCGTGAGTTGCAGCATCTCGGCTGCGCGCGTCACGCGGCGTTCGATCTCGGCCTTGGGCACACCGGCCACGCGCGGGCCGAAGGACATGTTGCGCTCCACCGTCATCGTCGGGTACAGCGCATAGCTCTGGAAGACCATGCCGATGCCGCGCTCGGAGGGCTCGGCGTCGGTCATGTCCTGGCCGCCGATGTGGATGCTGCCGCCGCTGACGTCGATGAGGCCGGCGATGCTGTGCAGCAGCGTCGACTTGCCGCAGCCCGAGGGGCCGAGCAGCACGAGGAATTCGCCTTCGATGACCTGGAGGTCCAGGCCCTTGATGACTTCGTTGTGGCCGAAGCGGATGCTTAAGGCCTGGATGTTCACGCCACTCATTTGACGGCTCCTGCCGCGATGCCCCGGACGAACCAGCGCCCGGAAATCAGATAGACCAACAGGGGCACCGCCGACGTCAGGATCGTGGCTGCCATGTTGAGGTTGTAGAGACGCTCGCCCGTCGTCGTGTTGATGACGTTGTTGAGCTGCACCGTCATCGGCTGGTTCTCGCGGCCGGCGAAGGTCAGGCCCAGGATGTAGTCGTTCCACACGCCGGTGATCTGCATGATGGCCGCGACGATCAGCATGGGCGTGGACATCGGCAGCACCAGCTGGATGAAGATGCGCCAGAAGCCGCCGCCATCCACGCGCGCCGCCTTGAAGAGCTCCATCGGCAGGCTGGCGTAGTAGTTGCGGAACAGCAGCGTCATCACCGGCATCGCGAACACGAGGTGGACGACGACGATGCCCGGCAGGCTGCTGTAGATGCCGACCGCGGCCTCCAGCTTCACGAGCGGGAAGATCATCACCTGGATGGGGATGAACGCGCCCATCATCAGGATGCCGAACAGCCACTGGCTGCCCTTGGGCTTCCACCAGCTCAGCGCATAGCCGTTGATGGCGCCGAGCAGGATGGGCAGGATGACCGACGGCACCGTGATGGCCACCGAGTTCCAGAAGCCGCCGCGGATGCCCTCGCAGCTGACGCCCGTGCAGGCCTCGCTCCAGGCGGCGCGCCAGGCGTCCAGCGTGACGGACGACGGCAGCGCGAAGATCTGGCCGAGCCGGATCTCTTCCATGCTCTTGAACGAGGTCGTCAGCATGACGTACAGCGGCAGCAGGAAGAAGGCCGCGGCGAACAGCAGGAAGGCGTAGACGCCCATGCGCGCCCATTGGGCTGTGGCCTTGCGCTTCATGCGTGGCCTCCCTTCGCCACTTGCCGGCTGCGCGCATAGGCGAGCGGCGCGACGAGTGCGAGCACGGTGATCAGCAGCACCACGGCACCCGCCGACGCCAGCGCCAGATTCGCGCGGCCGAACAAGTGGTCCATGATGAACTTGGCTGGCACGTCACTCGCCGTGCCGGGGCCGCCCTGGGTCATCGCGACGACGGTGTCGAAGACCTTCACCACGCCGGTGGCCAGCAGCGTGAAGACGGTGGCTAACGTCGGGCCCATCATCGGCAGCACGACGGACAGGTAGACGCGCCAAGTGGGGATGCCGTCCAGCTTGGTGGCTTTCCAGATCTCCTCGTCGATGCCGCGCAGGCCGGCCAGCATCAGCGCCATCACGAGGCCCGCGCCTTGCCAGGTGCCGGCGATGACGACCGTGTAGATGACCATGTCCTGGTCGACGATCCAGTCGAACTGGAAGTCTTTCCAGCCCATTTGCTGCATCGCGTTCTGCAGGCCGCTGTCGGGGTTGAGCACCCACTGCCAGACCAGGCCCGTCGCGACGAAGGACATCGCGTACGGGTACAGGAAGGCCGTGCGCAGCGCGCCCTCGCCACGCACCTTCTGGTCGATGAAGACGGCGAGCAGGAAGCCGATCAGCATCGCCGCGACGATGTAGAGCACGCCGTAGACGGCGAGGTTGTGGATGGCGTGCTGCCAGCGGTCGTTGTCGAGCAGGCGCTCGAACTGCTGCAGGCCGACGAAGTCGTCCTTGGGGAAGGTGCGCGAGCTGGACACCGAGGTGCGCAGCGTCCACAGCACCGTGCCGACATAGCCGACGAAGACGACGAGGGCCAGGGGCAGCAACGCACCCCAGGCCGCGAGAGAGCGGCGGCGCATGTCAGGACTTCAGTGCGTTGACGATGTCCTTCTGGACCTTCTCGACCGGCAGGTTGCGGTTCCAGTAGCTCGTCAGCACGTCCTGCAGGGCGCCGTTCTGGTCGGGCGTGATGTAGATCTCGCCGTTGCCGAGCTGGCGCGACTTGTCCTTCATCGCCGCCACGCCCATCTGCGCGCACAGGTCCATCTTGCTGACGTCCACGTCGGTGCGGATGGGAATGGAGCCCTTCTTCATGCTGAAGGCGACCTGCGTGGCCGGCTGCGTGATGACGCTGGCCAACAGCTGCTGAGCCTTGACCTGGTCGGGCTTGGTGGTCTTGGGGAAGACCATCACGTCGCCCTGGATGATGTAGGGCGCGTTCGGGCCGAAGCCGGGGGCGCAGCCGTAGTCCTTGCCGGCTTCCTGCTTGGCCTGGGCGAACTCGCCCTTGGCCCAGTCGCCCATGATCTGCACGCCGCCGCGGCCACTGATCAGCATGGCGGTGGCGTCGTTCCAGTTGCGGCCCGGCGAGCCCTTGTCGGTGTAGCTCTGCAGGCGCTTGAAGGCGAGCAGCACCTTCTTGAAGTCCTCGCCCAGGATGGCCTTGGGGTCGCGGTCGCGGAAGACCTTCAGGTAGAGGTCGCGGCCGCCGAAGTGGGCCAGCGTGGCGGTGAAGACGATGCCGTCCTGCCAGGGCTGGCCGCCATGCGCGAGCGGCACGAGGCCGGCGGCCTTGAGCTTGTCCAGCGCGGCGAAGAGCTCGTCGAAGTTCTTGGGCTCTTCCGCGATGCCGGCCTTCTTGAAGGCGGCCTTGGAGAACCAGAACCAGGTCATGTTGTGGATGTTGACCGGGGCGGCGTAGTAGTGGCCGTTGACGCGGATGGCGCTCAACACGGTCTCGGGCAGGAACTTGTCCCAGCCGTCGCGCTTGGCGACTTCGTCGACGTTGTTCAGCAGGCCCTGGTCGACGATGTCGCGGAACTGCTGGGTCGTGTTGAACTGCGCGGCGGTGGGCGGGTTGCCGCCGGCGATGCGGTTGATGGCGACCGAGCGCGCCTGCTCGCCCAGTGCGATGGCCGTGTCCACCCAGATGCCGCCCTGGGCCTTGTAGGCCTCGGCCAGGGTCTTGGCCGCGGCAGATTCACCGCCGGAAGTCCACCAGTGGATGACCTCGGCCTTGAGCGGCTGGGCGGGCTGGGCGAAGGCAGGGAAAGCCGCGGCGACAAGCGCAGCGGCAGCCAGGGCATGGCGGGGGAACTTCATCTTGTCTCCGGATCTTGTCGTTTGGCGAACGCAGTGTCGCGCGGTCAGCCTCGGCGCGCCTGAGGGCTGACCCTGTAATATTTCATTTAGAAACCGCCTGTACCCAGCATCAGGCGGCTTGCAGGCCGTTAATTATTTGTTCAGAAACCGGCCGTACCAGAGGCCGCTGTCCTTCAGCGTGCGCTGCTGCGTCGCGTAATCCACGTAGGCGATGCCGAAGCGGCGCAGATAGCCCTCGGCCCACTCGAAGTTGTCGAGCAGGCTCCAGGCGAAGTAGCCCTTGACCGGCACGCCGGCGTCCATGGCCTGCCGCACGGCGCTCAGGTGGCGCTGCAGATAGCTCAGGCGCTCGGCGTCGTGAACGCGGCCGTCGGGGGTCAGCACGTCCTCGAAGGTGGAACCGTTCTCGGTCAGCTGGACGACGGGCGGGTTGTAGTCGCGCTGGATGCGGGTCAGCAGGTCGACCAGGCCTTGCGGCGACACCTCCCAGCCGAAGCCCGTGCGCTCGACGCCTTCGCGCTCGACGAGGCTGGCACGCATCGGGCCGCCCTTGTCGCTGGGGTCGTTGCCCACCATCTCGGGGAAGTAGTAGTTCACGCCGAGGAAGTCGGTCGTCGTCGCAATGGCATCGAGATCGCCGGCCTCGACCTTGGGCGAGGCGTCGCCCAGCAGTTCCAGCGTGTCGGCGGGGTAGCCGCGGCCGAACAGCGGGTCGAGGAACCAGCGGTTGCGCAGGCCGTCGTGGCGCTTCAGCGCGGCAATGTCTTCGGCGCTGTCGGACGCCGCGGCGATGGGGTGCAGGCTCAGCGTGATGCCAACCTGGGCGTTGGCCGAGTTGTTGCGGATGACTGGAATGGCCTGGCCGTGGGACAGCAGCACGTGGTGGCAGGCCTGCATCGCGTCGGCCAGGCTCTTGCCGCCGGGGGCGTGCACGCCCTCCCAGTAGCCCATCATGCAGGAGCACCAGGGTTCGTTGTGCGTGATCCAGTGCTTGACGCGGTCGCCCAGGCGGCGGGTCACGACGTCGGTGTATTCGAGGAAAGCGCCGACGGTGTCGCGGTTGACCCAGCCGCCCTGCTCCTGCAGCAGCTGCGGCAGATCCCAGTGGTAGAGCGTGGCCCAGGGGTCCAGGCCGCGCTCCAGCATGCCGTCCACCAGGCGGTCGTAGAAGGCGAGGCCCGCTTCGTTCACGGCACCACGCCCTTGCGGGAGGATGCGCGGCCAGGCGATGGAGAAGCGGTAGGCGTTGACGCCCAGCTGCTTGGCCATGTCCAGATCCTGCGGGAACAGGTGGTAGTGGTCGCAGGCGACCAGCGCGTTGGAGCCGTCGCGGATGCGGCCGGGTTCGCTGCAGAAGCGGTCCCAGATGGACTCGCCCTTGCCATCCTCATGGCCGGCGCCTTCGATCTGGAAGGAGGAGGTGGACACGCCCCAACGGAAGTCGGCGGGGAAGTCTTGGCGTTTCGGGGCGGTGTGGGAGCTCATGCTTCGGATGTGAGGGCGCCGGCCACGAGAGCCGGCGCGGTTTCAGGAACTAAAAGACTCAGAACTTGTAGCTGCCACCGATCAGGTACTGGCGGCCATAGGACGTGTAGCGCTCCGGCAGGGTGGCCGTGGGATCGGCGGAACCTGTGGAGATGCCCACCCGGGTGCGGTAGGGCTCATCGCGCAGATTGTTGACCTGTAGCGTCAACGACAGGCCCTTGAACATGCCGGACTCGAAGGAATAGCCAATCTGCGCGTCCATGACGGTTTCGCTGGAGATCATGCTCGGCACGTTCTCGCCGAAGGTGCCCCGCACCGTCGTCACGAACGGCGAGCGGTGACGGCTGCCGATGCGCGCCGAGAAGTTGTCGCGTTCGTAGTAGACGGTGAAATTGGTCACCACACCCGACATGCCGTCCAACGGCTTGGTGAGGTCGTTGCCCTCGTGCAGCGAGCTGCGCGTCTTGGAGAAGCCCAACTGCACGCCGATGCCGTCCAGCGACTTGTTGATCAACGAGCCGTCGAGCACGCCGCTGACCTCGGAGCCGGCAATCATGCCGCCCGTGCCGTTGGACTGCGTGCTCAGCGTGCCGATGTTGCTGTAGGGCGTGAAGGCCGTCGGGTTGGGGAAGCCGGTGAAGTCGAAGTTGATGGACTGCGAGTAGACGAAGTTCTTGATGTTGCGATGGAAGGCCGCCAGCGCCACATAGCTGCGCTTGTCGATGTAATGCTCCAGCGACAGGTCCACCGCGTCCGCGCGCCAGGGTTCCAGCTTGGGATTGCCGCCGTTGGCCGACCACAGATGCGGCTCGGTCGTGCTGACGCCGATGCCCGCGAAGCCGGCGCGCATGTCCTCCATGTTCGGGCGCGCCATGACCTTGGCCAGGCCGAAGCGCAGCATGGTGTTGGGCGTCAGGTCGACCACGACGTTCAGGTTGGGCAGCACGTCGGTGTAGCTCGTGCCGCCGGAGGCCGGCTCGGTGGTGCTGGTCTTGCTGTTCCACAGCAGGCCGTTGCTCCACTGCTTGGCATGCACGGCACGCAGGCCCAGGTTGCCGTGGATGGGCAGGCCCCAATCAAACTCGAAGCCCAGCTTGGCGTAGGCCGTCGTGACCTTCTCGTGCACCTGCCAGATGCGACCCGGCGCCTGATCGGCGGCCGTCGGCACGACGTCGTACAGGCCCAGCGCGCTTGGCAGGTCGAAGTTCACCATGCGGATGTTGCTGCCGGCGAAGCTGAGGTCGGTCGGCTCGCGCAGCAGGTTGGACGGCACCAGCATCGGTGCGCGGCCGTTCTTGAGGTTGTAGTTCACCTCGGTGCGGTTCATGTCCTTGTCGCGCTCTGAGTAGAGCAGGCCGCCCTCGACACTGGAGAGCCAGCTGTCGAAGACGCGGCTGGCGCTGAGCCTGACCGCCTTGGCCTCATCGCTGACCTTGGGGAACTGGCTGCGGCCCTCGCGGCCCCAGTTGGCGGGGTCGCGCAGGTAGACGTTCTTGGCGTCGGCAAAGTCGAAGGTCGGCGCGAAGGTCGAGCGGCCGTCACCGGTGACGATGTTGACCTGACCCAGGCTCACGCGGTTCAGCGAACCCGCCTGCAGTTCGGCGTTCTGCTCGTCGCGCCTGGCCTTGGACCAGCTCAGGTCGCCCACCAGCTTCCAGTCCGCCAGCTTCAACTCGTTGTTCCAGCCAATGGCGCGCACGTCGTCCTGGCGCTTGTTGAAGGTCGTCAGCGCCACCGGCGTGGTGTTGTTGACGATGCCGCTGGTGACGATCTTGTCTCCGTTGACATTGGTCGTCTGCGCATTGGCCCAGGTCGCACCCGACCAGGTCGACATGTCCGACATCACCGTGCGGCGCGCCTCGGTCTGGTCGAACTTGGAGTAGTACAGGTCCAGCGTGCTGTGGAAGTCGCCGTTGGGCTTGTACTCCAGCACGCCCATCAGGCCGTCACGCTTCTGGCGCGACGAGGCCGCACCCAGCTCGAAGCCCTGCAGCGCGACGGCGTCCGTCGGCACCCCGGGCAGCGGCGCGCCCCAGTTGTTGGTGTTGGCCCACCACCAGCTCTTGTAGTGCTTCTCCTGGCTGGGCGAATCCAGGTGGGCGAAGCCGACGGCCACACCCCAGGTGCGGTCCGCCGACTGCGTCACATAGGAGGCGCTCAGCCGGTTGCCGGTGCCCGAGATCTCGGGGTTCAGCGAACCATTGGAATTGCGCTCCATGCGGCCGCTGACGACGGCTTGCGTCCTGCCGAAGTCCAGCGGGCGCAGCGTCTTCATGTTGATCGTGCCGGACAGGCCCTGCACGGACAGGCTCGGATCCGGCGTCTTCAAGACGTCCGCGCCGTTGATCAGCTCGGACGGAAACTGGTCGAACTCCACCGAGCGGTTGTCGCCGGTGCTGACGATCTCACGGCCGTTCAGCAGCGTCACGCCATAGCGCGGCGCCATGCCACGGATGCTGATGACCGAGGCGCGGCCGCCCACGCGCTGGGCGGTGAGGCCGGGCAGGCGCGAGATGGCATCGGCGATGGACACGTCGGGCAGCTTGCCGATGTCCTCCGCCGACACGGACTCGACGATGGAATCCGAATTGCGCTTGGTGCTGAGCGAGGACTCCAGGCTGGCGCGGAAGCCCGTGACCGTCACGGTCTCGAGCTTCTGGTCGTTGGCCGGCGCAGGCGCGGTTTGGGCCAACGCCAGCAGCGGCGCGCTCAGCAGGCCGGCGCAGACGGCGGCAACGGGCGTGAGGCGCCGTCGGGATGGGATGGACGTGAAGGCGCGCCCTGCGGCGTGCAGATTGAAGTTGGGCATTTTTCTGTCTCCTGGTTCGATCTTGTTCGCTGCTTGGGAGGCCCTCGATGACGTGCAACCACTGTTGGGCGCATCGCATAATGGAACCGGTTCCAAACGCGACGCAAATCTAATGCGTCACAGTTCGCGTTGTCAATCTCGTCGGCCCAGGGGTTGACGTTTTTTTGTCTCACCCACTACCGTCGCGCTCCCAACCGACCGCTCACGATGACCCGCACAACCCCCATCCTTGCTGCCCTGCTTGCCCTGGCCACCACCGCGGGCGCCGCGGAAACCGAAGCCATCGTGCAAGCCTGGCCCGCGCGAAAGCCTGTTCGTGACGCGGCGTTGGAGGCGCGTGTCGAAGCGGCGCTGAAGACATTGACGCTGCGCCAGAAGATCGGCCAGATGACCCAGCCCGAGATCCGCGCGATCACGCCGGAGCAGGTGCGCGAATACGCCATCGGCACCATCCTGAACGGCGGTGGCGGCTGGCCGGGGCAGGACCGCGCGTCCACGCCGGCGCAGTGGCGCGAGCTGTCCGAGAAGTTCCAGGCCGCGGCCCTGCAGGCCACGCCGGGCATCCCGCTGATCTGGGGCACCGACGCCGTCCATGGCCACAACAACGTGCGCGGCGCGACGCTCTTCCCGCACAACATCGCGCTCGGTGCCACGCGTGACGCCGACCTCGTGCGCGACATCGGCCGCGCCACCGCACGGGCCATCCGCGCCTCGGGCCTGCACTGGGCGTTCGCACCGACGCTGGCCGTCGTGCAGGACGTGCGCTGGGGTCGAACCTATGAGAGCTTCGGCGCTGACCCGGCGCTGGTGAAGCGCCTGGGCCAGGCCTCGGTCGAAGGCCTGCAGGACGGCATGAAGGAAGGCCGCGGCGTGCTCGCCACCGCCAAGCACTACATCGCGGATGGCGGCACCCGCCGTGGCATCGACCAGGGCGTCAGCGCCGCGACGCCGAGCGAACTCGCCCAGGTGCACGGCGCCGGCTACCTCGGCGCGCTGGACGCCGGCGTGCTGACCGTCATGGCGTCCTTCAACAGCTGGACTGACAGCGCTGGCTATGTCGAGCACGGCAAGATGCATGGCAACCAGGTCCTGCTGACCAGCGTGCTCAAGGAACGCCTGGCCTTCGACGGCCTGATCGTCAGCGACTGGGACGGCGTCGGCCAGGTGCCCGGCTGCCGCAATGACGATTGCCCGGCGGCCATCAACGCCGGCATCGATGTCGTCATGGTGCCCTTCCACTGGAAGGCCTTCTTCAACAACACGCTGCGCGATGTCGAGCAGGGCAAGATCCCGATGGCCCGCATCGACGACGCCGTGCGTCGCATCCTGCGTGTGAAGTTCAGCATCGGCATGCAGCCCGCCGCGCCGGCCACCGTCGAGGCCATGCAGGCGCCCGAGCTGGCGCGCCGCGCGGTGCGCGAGTCCCTGGTGCTGCTGAAGAGCACGCCGGGGCTGCTGCCGCTCAAGGGCACGGCGCGCGTGCTCGTCGTCGGCCCCGCGGCCGACAGCCTGGCCCACCAGAGCGGTGGCTGGAGCGTGACCTGGCAGGGCCGTGACACGACCAATGTCGACTACCCGCAGGGCACCTCGCTGCTGGCCGCCTTGCGCCAGCGCCTGGGTGCGGCCAACGTCAGCTTCGATGCCGATGGCAGCAAGAGCGACCCCAAGAACTTCGACGCCGTCGTTGCCGTGCTGGCCGAGACGCCGTACGCCGAGGGCGAGGGCGATGTGCGCATCACCGAAAACCTGCGCCACAGCCGCCGCCACCCCGCCGACCTGGCCGTGCTGCAACGGGTGGCCGGCCGCGGCACGCCGGTCGTCACGCTGCTGTACTCGGGCCGGCCTCTCTATGTGAACGACCTGGCCAACAAGAGCGACGCCTTCATCGCCGCCTGGCAGCCGGGCACCGAGGGTGCAGGCCTGGCCGATGTGCTCGTCGCGCCGGCCGATGGCAAGGCCTGGCCCGGCTTCACCGGCCGCCTCTCCTTCCCCTGGCCTGCCGGCCCCTGCCAGTTCAGCAGCCATGAAGCCAAGCCCTGGTGGCCCGTCGGCGGTGGGCTGAGCGGCAAGGAGCCCCAGGCAAACACCAAGCCCCTGCCCGAGCCGGCGGACCCCCAACCCATCTGCCCCCTGTGATTCAATCCGCCCCTGTAAAAGCAGAGGGCGAATGGCAACGATCAAGGATGTGGCGCGGCTGGCTGGCGTGGGCGTGGGCACCGCGTCCCGCGTCATCAGCGGAAACGGTTCCGTCGCACCGGCCACGGCCGAGCGCGTGCGCAAGGTCATCGCCCAGCTGAAGTTCCGGCCCTCGCACACGGCGCGGTCCCTGGGTGCCGGCACGTCCAAGCTGATCGGGGTCTACATCCCCTTCCTGCGCGGCACCTACTACACGCCCATCCTGCGCGCCATCGACCTGGTGCTGCGCTCGCAAGGCCTGCACATGGTGGTGGCCTTCGGCGAGGGCATCGAGGACGAGCGTGTCGAGACCAACGACGGCATGCGCTTCCTGCTGGACCGCGACTGCGACGGCCTCATCGTGCTGTCCAACGCGCTGCAGGACGAGGACATCAAGGCCCTCGGCCCGGCGGCCCGCCAGGTCGTCGTGCTGAATCGGCACTTCGACCGCATCAAGGACCAGTGCTTCACGGCCGACCACGTGCAGGGCGGCGTGCAGGCCGCGCGTGCGTTGCTGCAGCACAAGCACAAGGACATCGCCGTCGTCTCCGGCCCGTCCACCTCGCCCGACAACGTCGCACGGCTGGCCGGCTTCATGGGCGAGTTGGCGCTGCGCGGGCTGGACACCGCCAAGATCCTGACTGTGCCCGGCGACTTCTCCAACCAGGCCGGCTGGGACGCCGCCGACGTGTTGTTGAAGCTCAAGCGCCTGCCCACCGCGGTGTTCTGTGCCAACGACGAGATGGCCATCGGCCTGCTGGCCCACTTCCAGGAGCGCGGCGTGTCGGTGCCGCGCGAGGTTTCGGTGCTGGGCTATGACGACTCTCCCAGCGCCGAATTCGCTGCCCCTAGGTTGACCTCGGTGCACATCCCCAGCCACGAGGTGACGCTGGCCGGCCTGCACTGGCTGCTGAACCGCTGCTACGGGCAGGAGCTGCCCATTTCCCGGCAGTTCGACATCACCGTCACCTGGCGCGCCTCGGTAGCAGCACCCCCTTCGCGCAAACGAAGCTGAGGCCACAATCCGGTTTGGTTACTTTTCACCAAACCGAATTCCCTAGCCCCCACGCTCGTTGCACTCATGGCCCCCCGAGGGGGTGCGTCAGTGACTTCGGACGGCCGGGCGCCACTGACATGACCCAACGCGTCCTGACCGGTATTACAACGACCGGCACCCTGCATCTCGGCAATTACGTCGGCGCCATCCGCCCGGCGATCGAAGCCAGCCGCGCGCCCGGCGTGGAGAGCTTCTTCTTCATGGCCGACTTCCACGCGCTGATCAAGTGCGACGAGCCGGATCGCCTGGCCCACTCCAGCCGCGCCATCGCCGCCACCTGGCTGGCCGCCGGCCTGGACGCTGACCGTGTCACCTTCTACCGCCAGAGCGACGTTCCCGAGATCCCCGAGCTGACCTGGCTGCTGACCTGCGTCACCGCCAAGGGCCAGATGAACCGGGCGCACGCCTACAAAGCCGCCGTGGATGCGGCCGTGGCCGCCGGCGAGGAACCCGATGCCAACGTGACCATGGGCCTGTTCAGCTACCCGGTGCTGATGGCCGCCGACATCCTGATGTTCAACGCGCACAAGGTGCCGGTGGGCAAGGACCAGGTCCAGCACATCGAGATGGCGCGCGACGTGGCACAGCGCTTCAACCATCTGTTCGGCCGAGGCCAGGAGCTGTTCACGCTGCCCGAAGCCGTGACCGACGCCGAGATGGAGCTGCTGCCCGGGCTGGACGGCCGCAAGATGAGCAAGAGCTATGACAACGTCATCCCGCTCTTCGAAGGCGGCAGCGCGGCGCTGAAGGACGCGGTTGCGCGCATCGTCACCGACTCCAAGCTGCCCGGCGAGCCCAAGGATCCGCAGGGCCAGGCCCTGGTCACCATCTACGACGCCTTCGCGACGACCGAGCAGCGCGCCGCCTTCCGCGCCGCACTGCGCGGCGGCCTGGGCTGGGGCGAGGCCAAGCAGCAGTTGGTCGCGCTCATCGAAGGCCAGATCGGCCCGATGCGCGAGCGCTATGCCGAGCTGATGGCTCACCCCGAGAAGCTCGAGGCCACGCTGCAGGCTGGCGCCGCCAAGGCCCGCGCCGTCGCCGTGCCCTTCCTCAGGACCCTGCGCGAGGCCTGCGGCCTGCGGCCCTACACGTCCACCGCTACGACGGCCGTGGGCAAGGCCGAGAAGGCCGCGCTGCCGGTGTTCAAGCAGTACCGCGAGGCAGACGGCAAGTTCTACTTCAAGCTGCTGTCGGCCGGCGGCGAGCTGCTGCTGCAAAGCAGCGGCTTCGAGCAGGGCCGCGACGCCGGCCAATGGGTGGCACGCCTGAAGCGGGAAGGGCTGCCCACGGATGCCCCCGTGCAGCGCGAAGCCAGCGATGCCGACATCGCCGCGGCCCTGGCCGCCTTCCAGGACGCTTGAGCCGCTGACATGGCCGACATCACCCAACTGCTGATCGGCACCTCGCGCGGCGATGCGGCCTCGCTGCAGCAGCTCTACGCGCTGCTCTACCCCGAGATCAAGCGCGTCGCGCGCATCCGTCTCGCACAGTGCGGCCCCGGCGGCAGGTCGGCCGGCCTGAACACCACGGCCCTCGTCCACGAGGGCTTCCTGCGCATGGCCGACCAGCAAGGCCTGCAGGGCGAGACGCGCGGCCAGTTCTTCGCCTACGTCGGCCGCGTGCTGCGCTCCGTCGTCATCGACCACCTGCGCACGGAAGGGCGAGACAAGCGCGGCGGCGACGCCCTCATGGTCACGCTGTCTGCCGCCGACGACGTGGCCTCCGTGCAGAGCCAGGCCGTGGACATGATCGGCCTGGACCAGGCGCTGGAGCGCATGCGGGCGCTGGACACCGGGCTGTACGAACTCATCGAGATGATCGGCTTCGCCGGCCTGACCATCGCCGAGGTCGCGGTGCTGCGCGGCCTGTCCACACGCAGCATCAACCGCGAGCTGCTGAAGGCGCGGGCGCTGCTGCAGGAGCTCCTGGGCGACAAGCCTGACACGGTCTACTGATGGACTCGGGCTTGCAGGCCGACGACTGGCAGCGCCTGTCCGCGCTGTTCGACGAGTTCGCCGACCTGCCCACCCGCGAACGCGAGGCCCGCCTGGCCACCGTGCAGCCGCCCGAGCTGGCCGTGCGGCTGGCCCGCATGCTCGCCTCGCTGCCCGACGACGACGCCACCGTGCTGGCCGCGCTGCCGGGCTTCGACGCCCACCTGGCCGTGGCGCTGGCCGAGCCCACCGGCCTGCCACCGCCGCAGGCCGGCGACCGCTTCGGTGCCTGGTGCCTGGCTGAACTGCTGGGCGAAGGCGGCATGGGCCAGGTCTGGCGCGCCGAGCGGGCCGACGGCCTCTACCAGGGCGAGGCGGCCATCAAGCTGCTGCGCGACGACCTCGCCAGCCCCGGCCTGGCGGCCCGCTTCGCCCGCGAGCGCGCCCTGCTCGGCCGCCTGACCCACCCCGGCATCGCCCGCCTGCTGGACGCCGGCGAACAGAACGGCCGCGCCTTCCTCGTGCTGGAGTACGTGGCCGGCCGCACGCTGTCCGAGCATGTGCGAGAGAAGGACCTGCCACTGGCCGCCCGCGTGAAGCTGCTCGTCGACGTGGCACGTGCCGTCGAGCACGCCCACGCCCAGCTCATCGTGCACCGCGACCTCAAGCCCAGCAACGTCATGCTGGACGAGAGCGGCTGCACCAAGCTGCTCGACTTCGGCATTGCCGGCCTGCTGGACGACTCGGGCCTGCAGTCCGACCACCAGCTGACCATGGTCACCGGCCGGCGGCTCACGCCGGCCTACGCCGCGCCCGAGCAGATCACCGGCGAGGCGGTCGGCGTCGCCAGCGACATCTATTCGCTGGGCGTCATGCTCTACGAGCTGGCCAGCGGCGAACTGCCCTTCGGCAAGCGCGGCCTGGGCCGCACGGCGCTGGAGCATGCGGTGCTGCACGGCGAGGCCAAGCGCATTGCGCGCACCACCGTTGGCGATGAACCCGGCGCCGAAGCCGGCCCCGGGCCCGGCCGCCCGCTGGACGCCGGCCGCGCCAGCGGCGACCTGGAGGCCGTGGTCGCCAAGGCCATGCGCAAGAACCCGGCGGAGCGCTACGCCAGCGTTGGCAGCTTCGTCGACGACCTGGAGCACTGGCTGGCCCAGCGCCCGGTCAGCGTGCGCGCCGAGGACTGGCGCCACCGCGTGCGGCTGTGGACACGACGCAATGCCGCGCTGGCCTTCGGCAGCGCCCTGGTGCTGGCCGCGCTGAGCCTGGGCCTGGGCGTGAGCCTGTGGCAGCGCAACCAGGCCCAGTCCGCGGCACGCCAGAGCGAGGAGGTCACGCGTTACCTGACCGAGCTGCTGGCCTCGGCCAACCCCGACAAGCATGGCGGCCACATCCCGACCATCTTCGAGGTGCTGGAGAAGAGCCGCGCCGAACTGCGCCAGCGCTTTGCCGGCGACGACCTGACCTACGCCCGCGTGCTGGACGTGATGGTGGCGACCTACTCGGACATGAACCGCCACGACATCGCCATCCCGCTGGCCAAGGAGCTGATCGAGGTCAGCGGTCGGCACTGGGGCGAGGCCGACGAGCACACGCTGATCGCCAAGCTGCGCCTGGCGCGCATCTACACGGCGCTGAAATCGCCGCTGGAGGTCATCGCGCTGGGCGAGCCCATGCTGCCGGCCTTCGCCGCCGCGCTGCCAGGCACCGTGATGGAAGACGAGTACGAGAGCCTGCTCTACCAGCTCATCGTTGCCTACGCCGGCACGGCGCGCGTTGCCGACGCCGAGGCCATCCACGCACGCGCCTGGCCGATGGTGCAGCGCTTCTACAAGCCCAGCGACTACGAATACCCCTACTACAACAACTACCTCTACCAGCTGCGCGTCGCCGAGGGTCGGCTGCTGGAGGCCGAGAAGCTGGTCGAAGCGATGCGTGCCTCCTGGGCCACGGCGCCCGCGCACCGCGCGCGCTTCGTGCTGAGTTCCCGCCAGAACCTGTGGAACATCCAGGCCCGGCTCGGCCGGCCCGAGGGCAGCGTCGACAACGCACGCCAGCTGATCGCCGACATGGACGCGCTGCTGGGGCCCGGCAACTCCAGCAGCCAGCGCATGCGTGCTGACCTGGCCCGGCAGTTCGTCGAGTTGGGCGACTACGCCCAGGCCGTGCAGGCCTACGAGGACCTGGAGACCTGGCTGCCGCCCGAGGCCGCCGGCCACCCGACGCTGCGCCTGCCGCGCGAGAGCGCCGCGCTGCTGGCGCGGGCGCTGGCCCGGCCCGAACGGGCGTCCGACTGGCTGCCCCAGGCGCGCCGCATGGTGGACGAGCTCGCGCGCAGCCCCGACATCAGCGGCCCGCCCTGGGCCGAGGCCGGCCTGGCCCTCGTGCGGGTGGGCCTGCGTCTGGGTGACCTGCGCCTGGCCGAGCGGGCGCTCGCGCCGCTGCTGGACCTGCAGACCCAGCCCTGGCTGGCCGCACACCAGCAGCTGCGCAGCCGCATCGGCCAGCTGGCCGGCGAACTGGCCCGTGCCCGCGGCCAGCCCGAGGCCAGCCTGCCCGCGCTGCGCCAGCGCGTCGCCGTGCTCGACGCGCTGCCCTCGCCGCAAGGCCTGCCCCATTGGCGCGCCCAGCTCGACCTGGCGGCCAGCCTGGCCGGCACGCCGGACGCCGCCGAGGCCCTGAAGCGCGCCGACGCGCTGCGCCCCGACTGGCTGCAGCCCCACCCGCTGGACGGCCTGCGTGCCGAGCTGGGCCGCGGGCAGTGGAAGGCGCAGTGGGCCGGCCAGTTCTAGAGCCACCGCTCTAGGCGCTCTGGGCAGAGCATCACGCCGCAGGGTGTTTTCCCGTAGCAGCGGGCGGTTTACACGCGGTTAACTTTCGGGATCCGAAAAGATCCTCCGAGGAGACAGCCCATGGCCACCATCGCCGCCGACCAACTTGCATTGCAACGCCTCTATCACTGGGAGCGCACGGCAGGCAGTGCGGTCACGCTGACACAGCCCATGGGCGGGCCTGACGTCAAGAACTTCACCTGGGCCCAGGTCAGCGACCAGGTGCGCCGCATGGCTGCCTTCCTGAAGGCCCGCGGGGCTGCCGAGGGCTGGCCGGCAGACGCCAAGGTGGCGATGCTGTCCAAGAACTGCGCCTGGTGGCTG
Source organism: Roseateles sp. GW821-FHT02E12 (assembly GCF_059421665.1). Lineage (NCBI taxonomy): Bacteria > Pseudomonadati > Pseudomonadota > Betaproteobacteria > Burkholderiales > Sphaerotilaceae > Roseateles > Roseateles sp. GW821-FHT02E12. Next base: position 1,164,076 of record NZ_JBWKVK010000001.1, on the reverse strand, counting down.
ATGACCGACCTCGCCATCTGGATGGCCGGTTATGTGTCCGTGCCGCTGTACCCGACGCTGGCGGCCGAGACCATCACGCAGATCCTCACGCACAGCGAGGCGCGCTTCATCTTCATCGGCAAGCTCGACGGCTGGGAGGGCATGAAGCCCGGCGTGCCGCCCAGCCTGGCCGGTGCCAGCTACGCGCTGTCGCCCGACGACGTGAAGAAGAAGTACGAAGGCTGGGACGCCATCTGCGCCCGCACCGAGCCGCTGAAGGGCGAGCCCACGCGCGCCGCCGACGAGCTCTGCACGCTGATCTACACCTCGGGCACGACGGGCAACCCCAAGGGCGTGATGCACAACTTCGGCGCCTTCGCGTGGGCCATCGCCGAGGGCCTGGCGCGCTTCCCGATGAGCGCCAATGACCGCATGATGTCCTACCTGCCGCTGGCCCACGTGGCCGAGCGCGTGCTCGTCGAGCACAGCTGGCTGAAGGTCGGCCTCAAGGTGTTCTTCGCCGAATCCCTGGACACCTTCACCATCGACCTGCAGCGCTCGCGGCCCACCATCTTCTTCAGCGTGCCGCGCCTGTGGGTCAAGTTCCAGCAGGGCGTGCAGGCCAAGATGCCGCCGCAGAAGATGAACAAGCTGCTGCGCCTGCCCATCATCGGCGGCCTGGTGCGCAAGAAGGTGCTCAAGGCGCTGGGGCTGGACCAATGCCGCATCGCCGTCGGCGGCGCTGCACCCATGCCGGTGGCGCTGTTGGAGTGGTACGGCACGCTGGGCCTGCACATCAACGAGGGCTACGGCATGACCGAGAACCTGGCGCTGTCGCACATGACGATGCCGGGCAAGAACCAGCGCGGCACCGTCGGCCCGGCCTACGGCGGCGTGCAGACGCGCATCGACCCGGCAAATGGCGAACTGCAGATGCGCAGCCCCGCGCTGATGCTGGGCTACTACAAGGAGCCCGGCCTGACGGCAGACGCGCTGACGCCCGATGGCTGGCTGCACACCGGCGACAAGGTCACGCAGGACGCCGACGGCTGCGTGCGCATCACCGGCCGCGTGAAGGACTTGTTCAAGACGAGCAAGGGCAAGTACGTTGCTCCCGCGCCCATCGAGGACCGGCTGGGCATGAACCCCAACATCGAGGCCTGCTGCGTGGCCGGTGCCAACATGGGCCAGCCCCTGGGCATCGCCATGCTGTCGCCGCAGGGCTTGCAACGCGCCAGCTCCGAGGCCGAGCGCACCGCGCTGATGGCCGAACTGAGCAAGCACCTGGACGACGTCAACGCGCGGCTTGACCCGCACGAGCAGCTCGACACGCTCGTGCTGATCAAGACGCCCTGGACGGTGGACAACGGCTTCATCACGCCGACCTTCAAGGTCAAGCGCAACCGCATCGAGGAGGCCTATGCGCCCAAGTTCGACGCGTGGGCAGGCAAGCGCGCCAAGGTCCAGTTGGGGGACTGAGCAGGCACCGAGGACAAGCCCTGCGGCTTGTCCGACGGCCTGCGAAGGACTGCCGGCATGCAGGCCGGCAGGCATGAGTGAGCACCGAAGATCGGTATGCGCGAGCTAAGCTCGCCGCATGCCCTCGCCCACCCTGTTCTTCCTGTGCGGCAAGATGGCCGCGGGCAAGTCCACGCTGTCCCGTGAGCTGGCCACGCGGCATGACGCCGTGCTGCTGGTGCAGGACGACTGGCTGGAGAAGCTCTTCCCCGGCGAGATCCTGAGCATCCCGGACTACGTGCGCTGCTCGGCGCGGCTGCGCGATGTGCTGCAGCCGCACGTGCTGGCCCTGCTGGGCCGTGGCTTGTCCGTCGTGTTGGACTTCCCCGCCAACACGCGCGTCCACCGGGCCTGGTTCCGCGCGCTGTTCGAGCAGGCCGGCGTCACCCACGAGCTGCATTTCATCGATGCGCCGGACGAGCTCTGCAAACGACAGCTGCGCCGGCGCAGCCAGGGCCTGCCCGAGGGCGCGCCCTGGACCACGGAGGCGGAGTTCGACGCCATCACCGCCTATTTCCAGCCACCGGACGACGACGAGGGCTTCGTCGTCATCCGGCATTCACGCTAGACGGCTCAGTCGGGCACCGTGAAGGCGTAGAGCTTGCTGTTCGGCGTGCCGAAGCCGAAGTTGCTGTAGCCCGAGCCCCAGTAGAGCGTGCCGTCCGCGATGGCCGCACCCGACAGGCAGGAGCCGCCGCTCGGATAGCTCCACAGGACGGCGCCGTTCGCGCCGTTGAGCGCGTACATGCGGCCGCTGGCGTCCAGCGAGCAGCCGTAGACGACGCCATTGGCCGTCGTCACCGGACCCGAGGGGCCGCCGCCGATGCCGCCCGGCGGCAGCGGATCGGGCGTCTGCCACAGCATGGCGCCGGTGGCGGCATCCAGGCCGAACCAGGCGCCGCGTGTCGTCGACGCGCCGGCGCCCATGGGCACCCAGGGCACCCCGTTGCTGTTGGCATTGGCCGTGTAGATGCGCGTGCCATCGGTCGCCGAGCCCCACTGCAGGCCGCCCGCCGTGCCGCCCGGGCCGGCCTGGGTGACCCAGGCCACGGCGCCGGTGTCGGGGTTCAGCGCCCAGTACTGGCCACTCTTCTGCCCGAGGCCGAGCAGCTCCACCGGCTTGCCCTTGCCGGCCTTGGACTTGAACAGCGCCGGCGCCTGGCCGAAGTCGTAGTCGGGGCCTGCCGGCGACGGACAGTTGCTGCCGTCGCCGAAGAAGGGGATGCAGTCCACCGTCCAGGCGTCGTAGGGGATGGCGCGGGTCGCCCAGCGCACCGCACCTGTCTTCATGTCGAGGGAGAGGACGCTGTCGAAATAGTCGTTCGCCGGCAGGCAGGCGGCCTTGGCCACCGGATCGGCGCCTGCGGCCGACACGCAGGCCAGCACGGCCGGCGGCACCGAGTAGTTGTTGCCGGTGGCGATGAAGACCGCGCCGCGCGAGGTGTCGACGGCGGGCGAGCTGCCCCAGACCGCGTTGCCCGTGTAGCCGGCCGGCGCGAGCGTCGTCTTCCAGCGGATGGCGCCGGTGTTCAGGTCCAGGGCCAGCATGCTGCCGCGGAAGGACAGCTGGTAGCCCGGCACGAAGGCGGCCAGCGCCTCTTCCTGCGAGGCGACGCCGACGAAGACCTGGTTGCCGTGGATGGTGGCCGACTGCGTAATGATGGCCGCGATGTGCGGGTCCGCCTGCGTGCTCCACACGAGGGCGCCGGTGTCCTTGTCGAAGGCCAGCACCTTGCCGCCGGGGCCGCCGCCCGACAGGATGGACCCCTGGGTGCCGACGACCACCTTGCCGCCGCCCAGCGCCGGTGTGGCGCGGGCCTTGTCGCGCGGGATGCCCGTCACCGAGGGCAGGTAGACGGCCCAACGCACGCTGCCATTGCTGCGGTTGACGGCATAGAGATAGCCGGCCCAGTCGGGCACATAGACCGTGTCGCCATCGACGGCCGGCGTGGCCGACACATCGCCTGCCGTCGTCAACGCCCATTTGACGGCCAGCTGGTTGACATTGCCGACGCCGAGCTTGTGCTCGGACGGTTGGCTGCGTGTGTTCTCGCGGTCGCCCCCCGCATTGCTCCATTCACTGCCCTGCGCCGCTGCTGCCATCAGCGGCAGGGCCATGGCCACCGCCGCGAGGATGGTGCGCCGCGGCGCGGTCCGCTCTCGAAAACCGGTCGTCTTCTTCATGGAAATTCTCCGTTCCTTAGCTGCGACGCCCGATGCACGGGCCGTGGCAGGTGGGCATCGCGCAACCCGCCACAGCAGACGCCTGGTGCCACGTGGCCACCAGGCGAAAGGGCATCAGAGGACTCGGCAACAGCCGCTGCATCGGGGCATACCCGTCGCCGTCCCCAGGGTTGAGGACGGTGGCTAGCTGCGCCAGTAGTCGGCTCGCCCGTAGTGGGCGCGCAGATGCTCCACCCACAGCCGCGTGCGCAGCGGCAGATGGCGTGACTGCGGGAAGATGGCGTAGATGCCGTTGGGCGGCGCCGCGAAGTCGTCCAGCACGCTGACGAGCCGCCCGGCGGCCAGGTCGGCCTCGACCTCCCAGGTGCTGCGCCAGGCCAGGCCCAGGCCTTCCACGCACCAGTCGTGCAGCACCTGGCCGTCGCTGCAGTCCAGCCGGCCCTGCATCCTGGTCTCGGGCCGCAGATGCTGCACCGCACCGTCGATCTGGAAGGCCCAGCCGCGCGTCTGGCTGGCCTCCGAGCTCAGCGTCAGGCAGGCGTGGCGGCCGAGCTCGTCGGGATGCTTGGGCACGCCTGCACGCTTCAGATAGCTGGGCGCCGCCACGCACAGCCGGCGGTTGTCGGCCAGCCGGGTGCTGACGAGGCTGGAGTCCGGCAGGTCGCCCACGCGCACGGCGCAGTCGAAGCCCTCGTGGACGATGTCGACGACGCGGTCGCTGAGGTTGAGCGACAGGCTGAGATCGGCATGCTCGGCGAGAAAAGCGGGCACCAGCGGCGCGACATGCCGGCGGCCGAAGCCGGCCGGGGCCGTTACGCGCAGATGGCCGCTGGCCTTGAGGCCGCCGGCGCTGACCGCGGCCTCGGCGTCGGCCAGCGTAGCGATGAGGCGCTGGCAGTCCTCCAGGAAGGCCTGGCCCTCGGGCGTCAGCGTCAGGCGCCGCGTCGTGCGCAGCATCAGCTTGACACCGAGACGCGCCTCCAGCGCGTCCAGCCGCCGGCCCATGACGGCCGGCGCGAGCCCTTCCACCTGCGCCGCCGCCGTCAGGCTGCCCTTGGCGGCGACGAGGACGAAGGACTCCATCTGCTTGAGCTTGTCCATGCCGGCATTGTGCTGGGCCAGCGACGCAAAGACAGCGGTTTCAGCCCGCACCTTTGCGTTTTAGTCACAGATGAATGGCGCGGCGAACAACGAATCCGACACGCCGCGCAGCTAGATTGGGAGCATCTGTTCTTGCCTGGAGTCCGCCCCATGTCCACCACCAGCCGCACCACTCTCCACCGCCTGCAGGTCGATGCCAACCTGGCCCGCTTCATCGACACCGAAGTGCTGCCCGGCACCGGCATTGCGGCCGATGCCTTCTGGGCCGGCTTCAGCCAGCTGGCCCACGAGCTGGCGCCGATGAACCGCGCGCTGCTGGCCGAGCGCGACCGCCTGCAGGCAGAACTGGACGCCTGGCACGAGGCCCATCCCGGCCCCATCGCCGACATGCCGGCCTACCGCGCCTTCCTGACCCGCATCGGCTACCTCGTCGAGCCGCCGGCCCAGGTGAAGGCCAGCACCGCCAACGTCGACGCCGAGCTGGCCCTGCAGGCCGGCCCGCAGCTCGTCGTGCCCATCCTGAACGCCCGCTACGCGCTGAACGCGGCCAACGCACGCTGGGGCTCGCTGTACGACGCTCTCTACGGCACCGACGCCATCTCCGAAGCCGATGGCGCCACGCGTGACGGCGCCTACAACCCGGTGCGCGGCGCCAAGGTGATCGCCTTCGCTCGCCAGGTGCTGGATCAAGCCGCGCCGCTGGCCAGCGGCTCCCACGCCCAGGCGACCGGCTATCGCATCGACGGCGGCAAGCTCGCCATCACGCTGGCCTCCGGTGAGACGACCGGCCTGCAGGACCCGACCGCGTTTGCCGGCTACCAGGGCGACGCCGCCGCGCCGACCAGCGTGCTGCTGGTCCACCACGGCCTGCACCTGGACATCCGCATCGACCGCAGCACGCCCATCGGCAAGACCGACGCGGCCGGCGTGGCCGACGTCATCGTCGAGTCGGCGCTGTCGACCATCCTCGACCTGGAGGACTCTGTTGCCGCCGTTGACGCCGAGGACAAACTGCTGGCCTACCGCAACTGGCTGGGCATCCAGCAGGGCACGCTGACCGAGGAAGTGGCCAAGGGCGGCAAGAGCTTCACGCGCCGCCTGAACGCCGATCGCGTCTACACGGCCCCGAACGGCGGCACGCTGGCGCTGCATGGCCGCTCCCTCATGTTCGTGCGCAACGTGGGCCACCTGATGACCAACCCGGCCATCCTGCTGGCCGACAGCAGCGAGATCCCCGAAGGGATCATGGACGCCGTCGTCACGACGACGATCGCGATGCATGACCTGAAGCGCCGCGGCAACAGCCGCACCGGCTCGGTCTACATCGTGAAGCCCAAGATGCATGGCCCGGCCGAGGTGGCCTTCGCGTCCGAGCTGTTCAGCCGCGTCGAGCAGCTGCTGGGCCTGCCCGACAGCACCGTCAAGCTGGGCATCATGGACGAGGAGCGCCGCACGTCCGTCAACCTCAAGGCCTGCATCGCCGCCGCTGCCAGCCGCGTGGCCTTCATCAACACCGGCTTCCTGGACCGCACCGGCGACGAGATGCACACCGCCATGCGCGCCGGCCCCATGCTGCGCAAGGGCGATATGAAGACGTCGAGCTGGATCCAGGCCTACGAGCGCAGCAACGTGCTGACCGGCCTGGCCTGCGGCCTGCGTGGCCGTGCGCAGATCGGCAAGGGCATGTGGGCCATGCCCGACCTGATGGCCGCGATGCTGGAACAGAAGATCGGCCACCCCAAGGCCGGGGCGAACACGGCCTGGGTGCCCTCGCCCACGGCCGCGACGCTGCATGCCCTGCACTACCACCAGGTCAGCGTCGCCGCCGTGCAGCAGGAGCTGGAGAAGGTCGACTTCGCTGCCGAGCGCGACGGCATCCTGAACGCACTGCTGACCATCCCCGTGGCACCCGAGGCCAACTGGACGCCCGAGCAGCGCCAGCAGGAGCTGGACAACAACGTGCAGGGCATCCTGGGCTATGTGGTGCGCTGGGTGGACCAGGGCGTGGGTTGCTCCAAGGTGCCCGACATCAACGGCATCGGCCTGATGGAAGACCGCGCCACGCTGCGCATCAGCAGCCAGCACATCGCCAACTGGCTGCGCCACGGCGTCGTGTCAGCCGACCAGGTGCGCGCCACCTTCACGCGCATGGCCCAGGTCGTGGATGGCCAGAACGCAGGCGATACGGCGTACCAGTCGCTGGCTGCCAACCCGCAGGGCGCGGCCATGCAGGCGGCGCTGGACCTGGTCTTCAAGGGCGAGGCCCAGCCGAGCGGCTACACCGAGCCGCTGCTGCATGCCTGGCGCCTGAAAGTGAAGGCCGCGCACTGAGCCCGCGCGCGACGGTTCACGGCCGCCAATCCCAGTGTCTGGCGGCTCTTTCGTGGCCGACTGCTGCTAGGCTTGACCCATGCGTACCTTCACCTTGATCGCCCTTTCGCTCGCTGCCATGCCGGCCCTGGCGCAGGACAGCCTGCAACGCTGCCGCGCGATGACGGACGGCGCCGCCCGACTGGTTTGCTACGACGCGCTGGCCGACGCGGCACGCGTGCCCGTGCAGCCGGTACCTCCTGCCAAGCCCGCCGCACCGGCCGCAGTCGCGCGAACCGCGGCACCTGCAACGGCCGTGGCTACCGCAGCGGCGCCGGCCCGTGTGGGTGAGGCAACCTTCGGCCTGCCCGAATCCAGGCGCCCCGAGGCCGTGGAGTCGGTCGAGAGCTCGGTCGGCCCGAGCTTCGAAGGCTGGGGGCCCAACTCGCGCATCCGCCTTGCCAATGGCCAGGTCTGGCAGGTCGTCGACGGCACGTCCGTCTCGCTGCCTGAAGGCCCGCGCAAGGTCAGCGTGAAGCGCGGCGCGCTGTCATCCTTCTACCTGGACATCGAAGGCCTGAAGACCTCGCCGCGGGTGCGCCGCGTGGAGTGAGGCCCTAGTCGGGCAGCACGTCGAAGGCCACCGTCAAGCGGTAGGCCTCGTCCTGGAAGGGCGTGGTGCCATGCCACAGATAGGACGGGAACAGCGCGAGCCGCCCCGGTTGCGGCGCCTCCATGCGCCCCGCGGGCAGGCTTGAGCGCAGCGGCTCGGGCAGGTCGGGCTCGCCGAACTTGATCCAGCCGTCGCGGCTGCCCTCGCGCAAGGCGCTGGGCGGTGTCGAGACGTAGTAGCAGCTGCTCAGCCAGCCGTGGCTGTGGATGTGGTTAGTGTGGAAGCCGCTGCGGCGCAGCCGCGAACTCCAGCTGTCGGTGAAATGCCAGGCCTGCGGGGGCGACGGCAGGCGGCCGAGGAAGGGGTGGTCCGGCTCGGCCGGCAGGGTCGCCAGCCAAACCGTGATGGCAGCGGTGATCTGGCCTTTCAGCGCCTGCACCAGCGGCAGGTCGAGATCGAAGATGTCGCCACGCGTCTGCGTGCCGTGGCGCAGCGTCTGGTCGATGGGCGCCTCGGCGTCGGTGTGCAGCCGCGTGAGTTCCTCGGCCAGCGCGGCGTTGAAGCGGGCCATATCGGCCCAGCCCGGCGGCGGCTCGATGTCGATGACGGCCACGCAGCGGTCCAGGTCGTTCAGCCAGTCGGCACGCGGGTCGCCCGTCAGCCGCCAGCCCGTGCCAACGAGGGCCAGCGCATGCTGGTTTTTCGGTGCCAGCGCGAAGGCGCGCTCGGCCAGGGCCAGGCCCTCGGCGGACTGACCCGCCGTGTAGAGGCTGCGTGCGGCGTTGCCGAGCACGGCCACGTCTTCGGGCGCGAGCGAGACCGCCTGCCGGTGGGCGGCGCACGATTCCTCGTGGCGGCCCTGCAGGCACAAGGCCTGGCCCAAGCCGTCGGCATAGGCGGCATTGCCGGGCGCCAGCGCCGCGGCGCGGCGGTAGGCCGCGGCCGCAGCTTCGCCCCGTTCAGCGCGCAGCAGCAGCAGGCCGAGCAGGCTGGGCGGCACCTCGGACTCGGGCGCGATGTGCGCGGCGGTTTCCAGCTCGGCCGTGAAATCGGCGTGCCCCAGCGCCCAGCGCAACTTGGCCAGGTCGTAGAGGCTCAGGGAATGAAGCGGCTGCAGCGCGAGTGCACGGCGGTAGGCAGCGAGCGCCGCATCGGCTCGGCCCAGGGCTTGCAGCGTGTTGCCGAGGTTGTAGTGCGCCTCGGCGACGTCCAGCCCCAGCCCAAGCGCGCGTTCATGCGCCGCCAGCGCGTCGGCATGGCGGCCCAGGCGGTGCAGTACGACGCCGCGGTTGTGGTGCAGGGCGGGCCGTTCGGGTGCCAGCCGCAGCGCGGCGTCCAGCGTCGGCAACGCGGCCGCCAGCTCTCCGCCTTCCTCCTGCAGCATCGCCAGGAGTTGCAGCGCGTTGGCGTCCTGCGGCGCCAGGCGAACGGCCTGGTGGGCCGCCTGCAGTGCGCGCTCGCGCTCGCCCAGCTCGCGCCTCAACCTGGCGTGCTGGTAGTGCGCAGCGGCCAGGTCGGGTTGATGCTCGGCGGCCTGGGCGAAGGCCTCGGCCGCGGCGGCCGGGCGTTGCAGCATCTCCAGCATCTGGCCCCGCGCCAGCCAGACGCGCGGCTGGCGGGCATGCAGCTGCAGCGAGCGCAGGAACCAGGCCTCGGCCTGGGCCCATTGCTGGCGCTGGGCGGCCAATTGGCCCAGGGCGGCGGGCGCCTCGGGCGCGGCCGGTGATTCGCGCAGTGCGCGTTGCAGCAGGGTGTGGGCGGCGTCGGCTTGGCCGGCGGCCAGCGCGCGCAGGCCCTGGCCCAGCGAGGAGGCCGGATGGATGGCTGCCATGGGTCGGTGCAGGGATGAAGCCGGAATTGTCGGCGCCAATGAAAAACGGGCCCCGAAGGGCCCGTTCGACAACACCACCCCGAGGGGTGGCTAAGCCAGACTTGGTTTAGAAGTTGGCCTGGACGGTCGCGGTGTAGCGGCGGCCGATGATGTCGTAGGCGGTCGGGAAGGTGTTGCCGAAGTTGACCGAGCCCGGGCCGATGCCCGTGCCGACCAACGGAGGCGCCTTGTCGAACAGGTTGTTGACCGTCAGGGACAGCTTGAGGTTCTTCGTGACCTGCCAGGTACCGTTCAGGTCGAAGTAGTCGTAGGCCTTGATGGTCTCGTTCTGCGGCAGGTAGCTACCGGCGGCGTCAGGTTGAACCTTGGACGCGCCAATGTGACGCCAGCTCAGACCTGCCGAGTAGTCGCCCATCGTCCAGCTGGTGCGCTGGTTGAAGCGGACCTTGCTGTACGGGGTACCCACGTCGACGCCGTAGAAGCCGGCCTGCTCCAGGGTTGCCGTCGTCGGCAGCGACTTGAAGTCAGCGCGCTTGAGGTAGGCAAGCTGCATGCTCAGGTCGATACGACCCCAGTTGGCGAAGCCGATCTTCTTCAGCGGCAGGCGATAGTTCGCGCCCAGGTCGATACCCGAGAAGTTGTACAAGCCGAGGTTGGACGACTGGGTGCTCACGCCCTTGCTGCCCGTGCCGTTCAAGCCGCCGTTCAGCGGATCACGTTGGATCAGCTGGCAGAAGGCGTTGTAGGTCAGGCCCGGGTTCAGCGCGGCCGTGTAGCAGCCGTCGATCACCTGGTTGCTGGTCGGGGCCGACACAGCGCCATTGATCTTGATCTTCCAGTAGTCCAGGGTCACCGACAGGCTGTCGATGAAGTCCGGTTCCCACACGACACCCAGGGTGGTCGTGTTGGCCTTTTCAGGGCCAAGGTTGGGGTTGCCGCCGCCGGTGTTGTTGATCTGGTTGGACGAAGGAGCCGCCACATTGCCGATCTGAGAGACGGGAACGCCGGTCAGTTGGCAAAGGTTGGTCAGCGAGCCAGCCACGCCAGCCGAAGCCGCCGAGATCTGACCAGCCTGGCAGGGGTCATTGGAGCGGGTGGACAGGCCCGTGGTGACCGGAGCGTAGAGCTCGTTCACGTTCGGAGCGCGGGTAGCGCGCTGGCTTTCGCCGCGCAGACGCAGACCCTTGATGGGCGCGTAGTCGAAGGACTTCTTCCAGCTGCCGTAGCTCTTCACGCCGCCGATCGAGTCGAACTCGGTGTCGCGGTAGCCGTAGCCGACATTCAAGGCATGGATGAAAGGCTTGCCCTGGATCAGCGGCATCGTGGCTTCGCCGTACATCTCACGGAACTTCAGCGTACCGCTACGGTCAGGGGTCGGAGCGCCCGAGCCCAGCAGTTCGCCTTGGGTCTGCACGACCGCGTCGGACGCGTTGCCGCCGAACACCGTGCGGTCTTCGTAGCCGATAGCGACGCCCAGCGGGTTCTTGGCCCAGGGGCTCTTGGCGATAGCGACTTCACCGCTGGCGGAACCAGCCATGACCTTCTGGTCGACGCGCGTGGTCTGGAAGGTCGGCGTCGCGATGAACGCCAGCATTTCCGGCGTGATCGTGCCGGCAGCGCCGAACAGGTTGATCGGCACGCAACCACCGGTGGTCACCGTGCAGGCGCCAGCGGTCGTGGCGCGAGCAGCTTGCTGCAGCTTGGTGGCCGAGAAGCCGTTGCCGGTACGCTGGATCTGGTCCGAACGGCCAGACTGGAAGTAGGCGTCGTAGCTCCAGCCTTCGAACATCGGGATGTCGCCACGCACACCGGCGGTGTACTGGGTCGTCGCGTTGTCGTAGCTGTAGATACGCGGGCCGGCTTCGACGAAGCGGCGGGCGACGTTGGCACGGAACTCGGTGGCGCTGCCAGGCACGCAGTTGGCGGCCGAGATGTTGTAGGCCGCGCACAGCTGGGCGCGGACGGCCGGCGTGATGTACGGGTTGCCGATGGGGATGTTCAGCGCCACACCGAAGGTACCCGACGGCGCCAGGTTCAGCGTCACGTTGGACTTGGTGTGGAAGATTTCCGCGTAGACCTCGGCGTACTCGTTGATCTGGTAGCGGCCCAGAGCCGTGACCTGGGTGCGGGTCAGCGGCGTTTCGAAGTAGTTCGGCGGGTTGGTGTTGTAGCCATCCGGCGGGCCGGAGGTCACGGCGGCGCGCAGCAGACCGGTGGTGCCGTCGACAACGCGGCTGCCAGCGATCGGTGCGGGCATGCCCGAGAACACGGCCGGCACGGCGGTACCGGAGAAGCCGCCGGGGTTGCCGGTCGACGAGGAGATCACGGTGCCGGAGTAGTCGCGGTCGGCGAGCTTCAGCGGGCTGGTACGCGTGTTGCCGATGTGCAGCACGACGTTGCCCTTGCCGTCGGCCAGGTTGGCGCCAACGGTCAGGTCGTTCTTGTAGCGCTGGGCGTCACCCTTTTCAGAGGCGCTGTACAGCGAGGTGGCTTCAACGCCGGAGAAATTGCGCTTGGTGATGAAGTTCACCACGCCCGACACGGCGTCAGCGCCGTACACGGCAGACGCGCCACCGGTCACCAGGTCGACGCGCTCAAGCAGCGAGACCGGGATGGTGTTGGTGTCGACGACACCGCCCAGGGTGGCGGGCACGATACGACGGCTGTTGATCAGCACCAGCGTACGGTTGGAACCCAGGCCGCGCAGGTCGATCGACGCGGTGCCGTTCGAACCGTTGTTCACGTTCGGGCCGATGGCCGGGTAGGCGGAGGGCAGGCCGCGCACCAGTTCTTCAACAGCGACGGGCTGCTTGATGCTGATGTCTTCCTTGCCGACCGAGGTGATCGGGCTGCTGGATTCGGCGCCCACGGACTTGATCCGCGAACCGGTGATCTCGATGCGCTCGAGCTTCTCCGGCGAGGCCTCTTGGGCCATTGCCGAGACGGCGCTCAGCGTGCCGATCATCGCCAGCGCAGCTGCGCTTCGGGCGTTTCGTTTAAACATGACTACTCCTTCGTGAGGACGTTCTCGACGCTGTGTTGCAGGTGATTTGGAAGTACGAATCCCTCGCGGGGAAACGCGTTTTCGCGGGGCGAGTCTGGCGACTGCGGGCAACCCGGCCGATCCGGGTAGGCCCCAATAGACTCAGCAACCAGGGGGTCTGTGTGCTTTACATGGCGGAAACCTAGGGCAATCACCGCCCCAACCGGGGGGTGACGGACGGCACGGGCGTTGTCACATGACCACACAAATCCAAATCCCCTAAATGAGTCAGGGCAGCCCCGCGGGTGCTATTTGGGCTGCCGGCCACTTCCAGGAGGCTGTCGGGCTTTGGGCCGCGTGCGCGCCGGGGCGAGTTGCGGGGCGAGGCAAGGCGCCAGCGAGGACAGCCTCCTAGAATCGCCGACCTCCTCGAAATACCCCATCGAATTGACTGCTGAGACACAGGCGGGCGCCAAGCCCGCCGGACCGGGCTGCGAGGTCCTGATCGTTGGCGCCGGCCCCGCGGGCAGCGCGTGCGCCCGCTTGCTGGCTCGCGCTGGCGTCGATGTGCTGCTGGTTGACCAGCAGCCGCCCGGCCGGGACAAGATCTGCGGCGACGGCCTCATTCCCGATGCGCACAAGGCCCTGGCCCGCCTCGGCCTGCTGGACGAGGTCATGCGGCTGGCCCAGGCCGTGACCCATGTCGGCTGCATCGGCCCGCGCGGCGGGCGCATCGATGTGCCGGGGTCGCTGGCCGTGCTGCCGCGGCGCGAGCTGGACGCGCTGCTGCTGCGTGCGGCCCGTGACGCGGGTGCCCGCTTCGAGCAGGCGCGCTTCGAGGCGCCGCTGGAGCAGGATGGCCGCGTCATCGGCGCGCGGCTCAAGCGCGGTGACGAGATCGTCGAAGTGGCGGCGCGCTGGGTGGTGCTCGCCACCGGCGCGGTGCCCAAGGCGCTGACCGCGGCCGGCATGTGCGAGCGCCACACGCCCAGCGGTGTCGCGCTGCGCGGCTACGTGAAGGCGCCGCAGATGGTGGGCAAGATCAAGGCGCTGGAAGTCGTCTGGGACAAGTCGGTGCGGCCGGGCTATGGCTGGATCTTCCCGGCGCCGGACGGCCACTTCAACATCGGCGTGGGCGTCACCGACAGCCACAAGGACCTCGGCGGCGGCAAAGGGCAGAAGAAAGACATCAACCTGCGTGCCATCTTCGATGCCTTCGTCGCCAAGTACGCGCCGGCCGCCGAGCTGATGCGCGTGGGCGAACTGGTGGGCGAGCTCAAAGGCGCGCCGTTGCGCTGCACGCTGACCGGTGCCAAGTGGACCCGGCCCGGGCTGCTCGTCACCGGCGAGGCCGCGGGCAGCACCTATTCCTTCACCGGCGAAGGCATTGGCAAGGCGATGGAGACCGGCATGCTGGCGGCCGACGCCATCCTCGGGCACACCGATGACACGGCCGCACGCGCGGCGTACGAGGCCGGCCTGACTGCGCTCAAGCCGAAGTTCGATCTCTACGAGCGTGCCAACCGCGTCAACGCCCACCCCTGGCTGGCCGACCTGTTGATCTGGCGCGCCAAGAAGAGCCCGCGGCTGCTCAAGCGCATGAGCGGCGTGCTCAACGAGACCAGCAACCCGGGCAATCTGGTCAGCCTGAAGGGCATCTCCAGGCTGTTCTTCGAGTAGCTAGACCCGCTCGACGATGAGCGCGATCCCCTGCCCGACACCGATGCACATCGTGCACAGCGCATAACGGCCACCCGTCACTTCAAGCTGGTTGATCGCCGTCGTCACCAGGCGCGCGCCACTGGCGCCGAGCGGGTGGCCCAGCGCGATCGCGCCGCCGTTCGGGTTCACGCGGGCGTCGTCGTCCGCCAGGCCCAGGTCGCGCAGCACGGCCAGGCCCTGGGCGGCAAACGCCTCGTTCAACTCGATGACGTCCATCTGCGCCAGCGTCAGGCCCGTCAGCGCCAGCACCTTGCGCGTCGCCGGCGCCGGGCCGATGCCCATGATGCGCGGCGCCACGCCGGCCGTGGCCATGCCGACGACACGGGCGCGGGGCTTCAGTCCATGGCGCGCAGCCTCGGCCTCGCTGGCCAGCAGCAGCGCACAGGCGCCGTCGTTGACGCCGCTGGCGTTGCCCGCCGTCACGCTGCCGTCGGGCTTCACGACGCCCTTGAGCTTGGCCAGCGCCTCCAGGCTCGTCTCGCGCGGATGTTCGTCCAGCAGCACGCGCAACGGGTCGCCCTTCTTCTGCGGCACCTCGACCGGCACGATCTCGCGCTCGAAGAAGCCGCGCTTCTGCGCCGCGATGGCCTTCATCTGGGACGCCAGCGCCATGCGGTCCTGGGCCTCGCGCTCGATGCCGAAGTCGGCCGCGACGTTCTCCGCCGTCTCCGGCATGGCGTCCACGCCGTACTGCGCCTTCATCGCCTTGTTGATGAAGCGCCAGCCGATGGTGGTGTCGTAGATCGCGTTCGCGCGGCTGAAGGCGCTCTCGGCCTTGGGCATGACGAAGGGCGCGCGGCTCATGCTCTCCACGCCGCCGGCGATCATCAGCCCGGCCTCGCCAGCGCGGATGGCCCGCGCGGCCGTGCCGACCGCATCCAGGCCCGAGCCGCACAGGCGGTTCACGGTGCTGCCCGGCACATCCACCGGCAGGCCGGCCAGCAGCGCGGCCATACGGGCGACGTTGCGGTTGTCCTCGCCGGCCTGGTTGGCGCAGCCGTAGATGACGTCGGCAACCTGGGCCCAGTCCACGCCGGCATTGCGCGCCATCAAGGCCTTGATCGGCAGCGCCCCGAGGTCGTCGGTGCGGATGGAGGACAGCGCGCCACCGTAGCGGCCGAAGGGGGTGCGAATCGCGTCGCAGATGAAGGCGTGGGTCATGACGTGAGTCTCAGATAGGGGCTGACGCGGTAGCGTTCGCCACGGTAGTAGGTGTCGAGTCGGTCCAGCAGGGCCACGATGGGCCCGGCGCCCCACTGCCCCTGCCACTCGAACGGCCCGGCCGGGTAGTTGACGCCCAGCTTCATGGCCGCGTCGGCGCCTGCCTCGTCGCAGACACCTTGCTGCACGGCGTCGTTGGCCTCGTTGACCAGCATGGCGATGGTGCGGGCGACGATGAGACCCGGCGTGTCGACCATTTCGAGCGGCTTGAATCCGAGCGCCGCCAGCCAGCCCACCGGATCACTGAAATTGCCGGACTTGGCATAGGCCAGGTCCGAAGCAGCGCCCAGCGGCAGGTCGAAGACGACGACCGGCGCCTGCAGATCGCGCTCGGCGGCGATCTCCCGGGCCGTGCGCCCGTCCGTCAGCCGGATCTGGGCGCGATCGGCCTCCAGGCCGACCCAGTCGCTGGCGGGCTGACGCTCGGCCTGCGGAAAGGCGGCAGCGAAGCGCTCCGCGACAGCGCCCTGGCCATGCACGACCAGGCGCTTCGCGCTCGGTTGCGGATAGCTGTGGTGATGCACCGCTGGCGCGCCCTCGGGGTAGCGGTAGAAGCCGCGCCCGCTCTTGCGGCCCAGGAAGCCCGCGTCCACCAGCTCCTGCTGCACCAGCGACGGCGTGAAGCGGCGGTCGAAGAAGTTGGCGGCGAAGACCGAGTTCGTCACCGCGAAATTGGTGTCGTGGCCGATCAGGTCCATCAGCTCGCACGGGCCCATGCGGAAGCCCGCCGCGCGCAGGCAGGCATCGATGAGCTCGGGCGTGGCCGCGTGGTCCTGCAGCAGCATCAGCGCCTCGGCGTAGTAGGGCCGGGCGATGCGGTTGACGATGAAGCCGGGGGTGGAGCGGGTGTGCACCGCGGTCTTGCCCCAGCGGCCGGCGAGGTCGAAGACAGCCTGCGCGATGGCCGGGTCGGTGCCCAGGCCCGACACCACCTCGACCAGCTTCATCAGCGGCACGGGGTTGAAGAAGTGCATGCCCACCAGCCGCTCCGGCTTCTTCATGCCACGCGCCAGCGCCGTCACGGAGATCGACGAGGTGTTGGTCGCGATGACGGCCTCCGTCGGCAGCAGCGCCTCCAGCTCGGCGAACAGCGCACGCTTGATGTCGAGGTTCTCGACGATGGCCTCGACGACGAGGTCCACCGGCACCAGGGCCTCCACCGGCGTGATGCGGGCCAGCGTCGCGGCGGCAGCCTCGGCCGTCAGCTTGCCTTTGGCGACGAGGCCTTCCAGCGTCTGCACGAGCTTGGCCTTGGCAGCCTCGGCCACACCGGCGCGGGCGTCGAACAGGGCGACCTGATGGCCGGCTTGGGCGGCCACCTGGGCAATGCCGGCGCCCATCAGGCCGGCGCCGACGACGAGGATGCGGGAGTCGTTCAGGTTCATTCGTTCGATGTCCAGTTGGGCTTGCGCTTGCCAAGGAAGGCGGCAAAGCCTTCACGGGCCTCAGGCGTCTTGCGCACGCGGGCAATGGTGTGAGCCGTCAGCTCACGCACTTCCAATGTGACCGGGCCGGGCGCGAGCCGCGCGTAGAGCTGCTTGATCTCGGCCTGGGCGGCGGGGCCGCAGGCGAGCAGGTCGGCGACGAAGGCCTCCACCGCGGCATCCAGCCCCTCGGCGGGCACCACGCGCTGCACGAGGCCCACGCGCTGCGCCTCGGCGGCGTCGATGCGGGCAGCCGTCAGCGCCAGCCGTCGCGCCTCGCGCAGGCCCACGGCGTTGACGAGATGCGGCCCGATGACGGCGGGCAGGATGCCCATGCGGGCCTCGCTGACCGAGAAGCTCGCCGCGTCGGACGCGACGGCCATGTCGCAGGCCGCCGCCAGCCCCACGCCGCCGCCGAGCGCCGCGCCCTGCACGCGGGCGAGGGTCGGCTTCGGGCATTCGGCGATGCGGGCCAGCATGGCCGAGAAGCGGCGCGCGTCAGCCAGGTTGTCGTCCTGAGACGCGGCCGCCGCGCGCTGCATCCACTGCAGGTCGGCGCCGGCGCTGAAGTGCTTGCCGGCACCGGCCAGCACGATGACGCGCACGCTGGCGTCACCGCCGAGCAGCGCAAAGGCCGCGTCCAGTTCGGCGATCAAGGTCTCGTCGAAGGCGTTGAAGACGGCCGGCCGACTCATGGTCAGCACCGCCACGCCGGTGTCGCTGCGCTGGAGGTCGAGGGAGGTCCAGGAAGGCATGGGCGGCATTCTGCACTTTTCCCGACCGATCGGTCGACTGAGCCGTTCAGGCGTCCCAGCCTGCCATTCGCCGCCGCCCGCCGCCGTCGGCGTTGAGCGCCTCCTAGACTGTGTGCCATGTCAGCTTCAAGCCCCAAGCCGCGCCATTTCCTGCTGGACTGGCAGCAATGGCTCTACCCCGGCTCGCGCCGCGTCTTCACGCCGGACGAGCTGGCGCGTGCCGGCAATCAGCCTTGGCCGCAGGCCATCGACCAATGCGTCTACGGCAATCTCGTGATGCTGCTGGCGGTCAACACGGCGCCGATGATGCGTCATCACATCCCGTGGCTCTGGCCCATCGTGCTGGGGCTGGCCTGGGCCGTACTGACGGCGGCTCACTGGCTCTGGCGCAAGCCGACGCGCCACCGGCTCAATGCCGCTTGCTACGCCCTCTTCGCGGTGGTCATCGCCGTCTCCATCGCCGCCGCCAAGCTGGGCTGGCGCGAGCAGGTGCTGGAGCTGCTGCCGCTGCAGCTCGCCATCCTGACGGCCATCGTCTCGATCTGGTGGATCCTGACCCTCTACCGCGTCGACCAGATCGAGGCGCGGCTGCGCGAGCTGGCCGAGCAGGAAGCGGCGCTGCGGCTGCAGACCCGCCTGGCCGCCGCCCAGATCCAGCCGCATTTCCTGTTCAACACGCTGGCCTCGCTGCAGCACTGGGTGGACACCGGTGACGCCCGCGCGGCGCCGCTGCTGCGCGATTTCACGGCCTACCTGCGTGCCACGCTGCCGATGTTCGAACGCGAGCTGCAGCCACTGGCCGATGAGGCGGAGATGGTGCGCCGCTACCTGACCATCATGCAGGCGCGGCTGGGTGCGCGGCTGGCCTTCACCATCGACGTGCCGGCCGATCTGGATGCGCCGTTGCCGCCCGGCATCGTGCTGACGCTGGTGGAGAACGCCATCGCCCACGGCATCGAACCGCAGCTGCGTGGCGGCCATGTCGAGATCGCCGCACGCCGCGAGGCCGATCGCCTCGTGCTGACCATCCGCGACGACGGCCCGGGCCTGGCGCCCGGCTGGGCCGAGGACGTGGGCCTGTCCAACACCCGCCGCCGGCTGCTGAGCGCCTTCCCCAACGCCACGTTGACCCTGGCCGATGCCGCGCCCGGCTGCATCGCCACACTGACCCTGCCGACCCCCCCTCTCACATGACGACCCTCACCGCCCTGATTGCCGACGACGAGGAAGCCCCGCGCGAACAGCTGCGCGCCGCCCTCACCCGCCTCTGGCCCGAGCTGAACATCGTGGCCGCCAGCACCAACGGCGTCGAAGCCTGGGACGACTGCCTGGCGCACGAGCCGGCCATCGCCTTCCTCGACATCCGCATGCCGGGCCTCACCGGCCTGGAGGTTGCGCGCCGCCTGTCGGCCCTGGCCACGCCGCCGCTCATCATCTTCGTGACGGCCTATGACGACCACGCGCTGGCCGCCTTCGACGCCGGCGCCGTCGACTACGTGCTCAAGCCGGTCGACGACGAGCGGCTGGCACAGACGCTGGCCCGGTTGCGCGCCCGCCTGGCTCAACCGGCGCCCGACACGACGGCCCTGCAGCGCCTGCTCGCCAGCTTCGCGGCGCCGAAGCCCGCGCCCCGCCCCATCCAGGCCGGCGTCGGCCGCGAGGTGCTGCTGATCCAGCCGGACGAGGTCATCTATTTCGAGGCCGACCAGCGTTACACCCGCGTCGTCCACCAAGGCGGCGATGCGCTGATCCGCACGCCGCTGCGCGAGCTGCTGACGCAGTTCGACCCGGACCAGTTCTGGCAGATCCACCGCAGCGTGCTCGTCAACAGCCGCTGCATCGCGCGCGCCATCCGCATCGACGAGGGCAGCATGGTCGTCACGCTGCGCGGCCGGGACGAGAAGCTGCCGGTATCGCGGCAGTTCCAGGCTCTGTTCAAGGGTCAATAGACAGACGCCGAGGGCAAACCCTGGCCTGGGCGGCGGGGCGAGTTCCGACAATCCGCGCCACACAGAGACCCCTAGATCTTGGGACCCCGTACCCAGGACAACGCCGCCATGCCCACCCCATTGCCCAACCCGCGCTTCGACCACTTCTACCGCCACGACGAACTGACTGCCCTGCTGTTCGCCTATGCCGAGGCGCGGCCCAACCTGGTGTCCGTGCGCTCCATCGGCAAGAGCTACGAGGGCCGCGACATCTGGGTGGTCGTCGTCACGAATCTCGCCAGCGGCACGGACATCGACAAGCCGGCGCTGTGGGTGGACGGCAATATCCACGCGGCCGAGCTGACCGCGTCGACCACCTGCCTCTACTACCTGCACCAGCTGCTCAACCTGCACGGCAGTGCGTCGCCTGAGGCCGCCCAGGTCAACCGCCTGCTCGACACGCGCGCCATCTACCTCGTGCCGCGCCTGAATCCCGACGGCGCCGAGCTGGCGCTGGCCGACCGGCCGCGCCACATCCGCAGCTCCACGCGGCCCTACCCCTACACCGAGGAGCCGGTGGAAGGCCTGACTGCCGAAGACATCGACGGCGACGGCCGCATCCTGACGATGCGCGTGCCCGACCCGCACGGCGGCTACAAGAAATATGCCGCTGACCCGCGGCTGATGGTGGCGCGCGAGCCGGGCGAGTTCGGTGGCGAGTACTTCCGCCTCATCCCCGAGGGCTTCATCAAGAACCACGACGGGCTGACGGTCAAGGTCAACGCCGACCGCGAAGGGCTGGACCTGAACCGCAACTTCCCCGGCGAATGGCGCCAGGAGTTCGAACAGCTCGGCGCCGGGCCCTACCCCACCAGCGAGCCCGAGGTGCGGGCCATGGTGGACTTCATCACCCAGCATCCCAACATCGGCGCGGCCGTCAGCTTCCACACCCACAGCGGCGTCATCCTGCGCCCCTGCGGCACGCGCAGCGACAAGGACATGACGCCCGAGGACCTGTGGCTGATCCAGAACCTCTCGGCCCTGGGCGAAAAGCACACGGGCTACCCGGCCATCAGCATCTACGAAGAGTTCCGCTACCACCCCAAGGACGTCATCACCGGCACGCAGGACTGGGTCTACGAGCACCTGGGCGCGCTGTTCTGGGTCGTGGAGCTGTGGTCGCCGAACAAGGAGGCCGGCGTCGAGGCCGAGAAGTGGATCGACTGGTACCGCGAGCACCCCGTCGAGGACGACCTCAAGCTCTTGAAGTGGAGCGACGAGAAGTGCGGTGGCAAGGCCCACGTGGACTGGACGCCCTTCCAGCATCCGCAGCTCGGCTCGGTGGAGATCGGCGGCTGGGACAAGATGAACTACTGGCGCAACCCGCCGCCCGCCCTGCGCGAGCGTGAGGCCGCGCGCTTCCCTGGCTGGTTATCTCAGATTGCGATGAGCCTGCCCAAGCTCGAGCTGATCCGCACCGAGGTTCGGGCGCTGGGGCCGGACATGTGGCGGGTGCGCTTGGCTGTGGCCAATGCCGGCTATCTGCCGGCCTATGTGACGCAGCGGGCGCTGGAGCGCAAGACGGTGCGCGGCGTCATGTTCGAGATCCACATGCCCGTGAACGACCCGGCCATCAGCCTGGTCAGCGGCAAGGAGCGCATGGAAGGCCCGCAGCTCGAAGGCCATGCGCCCAAGCAAAGCCAACTCGCCTTCCTGTTCAACAAGCACCCCACCGGAGACCGCGCCGTGGCGGAGTGGGTGGTGCGCGCGCCCGTGGGCACGCGACTGGCGCTGTCGGCCAGCGCGGAGCGCGCCGGCGTGATTCGTACGGAAGTCGTGCTGGACTGAGCCGCGCAAACGGCTGGCTCAACCGGCTTGCCGCCGGTCAAGCCGCTTTTTGTTCGAGCACGTAGTTCGCGCCGTCGTACTGGCCCAGCTTCTCCACCAGCACCGGCAGGCATTCGGCCAGCTCGTCGTGCAGCGTGAACGGCGGGTTGGCGATGAACATGCCGCTGCCCAGCATGCCCAGGCCCTTGCCGTCCGGGCGGTCCGCGGGTGCGGCCACGGTCAGGCGGACATGCAGCCAGCCCTTCTTGGCGTTCGTGTCCGCGCTGCCCTTCAGTCGTGCGGCCAGCTGGCTCGACTCCAGCAACTGCAGTTGCGGGTACCAGACCATGACGACCGTGTCGGCCGCGCGCTCCAGCGCCTCGCGCAGCGCCGTCAGCACCTTGCCGTAGTCGCTCTTGATCTCGTAGGACGGGTCCATCAGCAGCGCGGCGCGGCGGGTGGGCGAGGGCAGCTCGGCCTTGATGGCGGCAAAGCCGTCGGTGTCCCGCACCTGGGTCTGCGGGCGGGTGTCGAGGTAGCTGGCCAGGATGCGGTGGTCCGTCGAGTGCAGCTCGTAGACGCGCAGCCGGTCAGTCTCGCGCAACAGCATGTTGGCGATGGCCGGCGAGCCGGGGTACTGGCGCAGCTGGCCGTCGGGGTTGAAGGCGCGCACCAGGTCCAGGTAGTCGGCCAGCGGCGCGGGCAGGTCCTTGCGGTCGTACAGCCGCGCAACGCCCTCGGCGTACTCGCCTTTCTTCTGCGCGTAGCGGCCCTCGACCGAGTAGCCGCCGGCGCCGGCGTGGGTGTCGATCAGCGTGAAAGGCTTGTCCTTTTCAGCCATGTAGCGCAGCACGCGGGTCAGCACCAGGTGCTTGAGAACGTCGGCATGGTTGCCGGCATGGAAGGCGTGGCGGTAGGCGAGCATGGGGCGATTGTCGCTAACACAACCCGGATCAACCCCGCCGAACCGGGGAAAGCGAGGCAGGACTAGCCTTGCAGTCATCGTTTCTGCCCCTATTTCACTGCCATGCCTACCCTTTTCGACCCCGTCCGCTTCGGCGATATCCAGCTCGCCAACCGCGTCGTCATGGCGCCCCTGACGCGCAACCGCGCGACGCGCCAGACACCGCACGACCTCCACGTCGAGTACTACCGCCAACGCGCCGGTGCCGGCCTGCTGATCACCGAAGCCACCCAGATCCGCCCCGACGGCCAGGGCTATTTCGACACGCCCGGCATCCACACGCCCGAACAGATCGCCGCCTGGAAGCAGGTGACCGATGCCGTGCACGCCGAGGGCGGCAAGATCGTCGTGCAGCTCTGGCACGTGGGCCGCATCTCGCTGAACAGCCTGCAGCCGGGCGGCCAGCAGCCGGTGTCGTCCACCAACCGCGCGGCCAAGACCAAGACCTACGCCGCCTACGGCGAGCTGGTGCCGACCGACGTGCCGCGCGCGCTCGCCACCCACGAGATCCCGCAGCTGATCGCCGACTACGTGCAGGCCGCCAAGAACGCCATCGCAGCCGGCTTCGACGGCGTCGAGATCCACAGCGCCAATGGCTATCTGCTGGACCAGTTCCTGCGCGACAGCGCCAACGACCGCACCGATGAATACGGCGGCTCCATCGAGAACCGCGCGCGGCTGCTGATCGAGGTGATGACGGCCGTGGCCGGCACCATCGGCGCCGGCCGCACCGCGCTGCGCCTGAGCCCGGTGACGCCCAGCAACGACATCGGCCAGGACAGCAATCCGCAGGCGCTTTTCAACTACGTGGCCGAGCAGCTCAGCCCGCTGAAGCTGGCCTTCCTGGAAGTGGTGGAAGGCGCCACCGGTGGCGCGCGCGACGTGGCCCCGTTCGACTACGCCGAGCTGCGCCGCCGCTTCAACGGCCCCTGGATCGTCAACAACGGCTATGACCGCACGATGGCGCTGGACGCCGTCGCCAGCGGCCATGCCGACGCGGTGGCCATCGGCCGGCCCTTCATCGCCAACCCCGACCTGGTCGAGCGCCTGCGCGACAACCTGCCCTGGGCCGCACCGCAGAAGGAGACCTTCTACGGCGGTGGTGCCGAGGGCTACACGGACTACCCCGTGGCGGCCGAGCTCCAGCGAGCCTGACGCTCGCGCCGCCCATCCTCAAGTTCGAGGATGGCGGCGACTCCCAGGCTCACTATCTTGCGCGCGAGCCGGCACGGTGCCGGCGCGAACGGAGATGCGCATGATCAGCCTGGGATGTGTGGACGATGGCGTGTCGGATGCGCAGTGCAGCGCCTACCTCAAAGAGGTCGAGACCCTGACGCGCCGGCCGCTGACCGAGATCCAGGCCGGCAGCGACCACCTCCAGGTGCAGCGCCTGCCTGCGGCAGCCGCCGGCACGATGAGCGTGAAGGAGGTGCAGCAGGCGCTCAAGACCCTCGGCTTCTTCCCCGGCGGCCAGGTGGACGGCATCTGCGGCTACCGCACGCAGTCGGCCATCCGGCTCTTCCAGGAGCAGGTGCGCAGCGTCGAGAAGCTGGCCTGCACGCCCGACGGCCAGTTCGGCCCCCAGTCGCAGGAGCACCTGCGGCGCTGGCTGGCCGGCGGCCTGCGCCCGAGCTGGGACGGGGCCGTCGCGGCCTGGGCGGCGGGCAAACCGACGGGAGAGTTCGACGACTGGCTGACGTGGCTGAACGCCGTCAAGGCCAAGTACCAGGCCGCACCCAGCCCCGTGCTGGCGCTCGTCAACGCCGCCAGCAGGACCGGCGACACGCGCAAGGTCGCGGACTGGGACTTCTCGCCCCAGGCGGGCATCCACCTCATCGGCATCCGCCGCGAGGTGATGTCCGGCAAGTTCGACGACATCTTCGTGCTGCTCATCAAGGGCCTGGTCTACAAGTTCCAGGGCACCACCGACCCCGGCGCCACCGAGAACCCCGCCGGCATGCCCTTCCTCGTGCCCGGCCAGCACAACTACCACTTTGGCTGGCACAAGAGCACCTACCTCGCGCTCAAGCCCGAGGGCGCGGGCGTGCTCGTCGTGCGCGCAGGCGCTGACGCCAAGCTCACGCCCGACGACCTGGCGCGCGGCCTGGAGGTCAACGCCACCATCAACGTCCACTGGGGCGGCCGCGGCCTGCTGGGGCAGGTGAACAACTGGTCCGAAGGCTGCCAGGTCATCACCGGCTCGGTCTACGTCGACCCCGCCAACCGTCTCGTCAGCTGCCAGCCCTTCGCCGCCGTCACGCCCGCCGAGCCGCGCGACCCGGCTTCGAAGAAGACGCGTGGCGCCTACAACATGCTGCTGGACCTCGTCACCGCGCTGGGCAGCGACGTGGGCGACGGCCGCGTGAAGTACACGCTGGTGGAGGCGGCGGACCTGGCGCTGCTGCCAGAGCAGCTCCGGCAGGACCTGGCGAGGGTGGGCAAGGAAGTGGTGGCCCTGGCGGGAGGGTGAGGGGGGCGGGGGCAGGCCCCTAGTCCAAAGCGCCGCCTTCATCACTGCTGCGGATGACCTCGGCCCACACCCGGCGCCTACTGCCAGCACAGCGGTAACGTGCCGCCTCGGCCGCCGCATCCGCCCCGAACTGCATCGCACCGACCAGGAGTTCACCATGGCCACAACCAAGCCCGCATCCAAGTCCGCGCCCAAGCCGGCGGCCAAGACCGTTGCAACGCCTGCCGCGGCCCCCAAGCCAAAACCCACGGCCGTGGCTGCGGCCACGCCCATGCCCGCAGCCAAGAAGGTCGTCGTCAACATCAAGGTCGACCTGGTGGTGAACACCGAGGACGACCTGCGCCAGATCGTCTTCGGGCTGGAGAAGAGCACCGACGAGAACGGCCTGCCGAAGTGGGTCATCCACTTCAAGCTCTTCAAGCGCAACAGCACGTCCGTCGACTACACCAAGCCGCGCGTGAGCCTGGATGTCGTGGTGGACAAGGACCTGCACGACAAGGCGGCCGAAACGGCCAAGAACGGCCTCAACACGGCCCAGGAGGCCCACCTGTCCGGCCCCGTCGCCGATGCCGCGGAGGAAAGCACTCAGCCCGGCGGCACGCCGCCCACGGAAGAGGTGAAGGACACCCTGAACCAGACGGAGTGAGGCCGGCGCACGGCTGCCACCCCACCCCGTACCGCGAGGGCCGCCCCATGCAACCTGCCGCGCGACTGATGGCGGCCGGCGTTCTGCTGGCCGCGCTGGCGCCCGCCCGGGCCGAGGGAGACGAGCCGCCCGAGCCTGCCGAAGCGAAGCAGG
This sequence comes from Roseateles sp. GW821-FHT02E12, assembly GCF_059421665.1. Classification (NCBI taxonomy): domain Bacteria; kingdom Pseudomonadati; phylum Pseudomonadota; class Betaproteobacteria; order Burkholderiales; family Sphaerotilaceae; genus Roseateles; species Roseateles sp. GW821-FHT02E12. The sequence continues at coordinate 1,138,447 of NZ_JBWKVK010000001.1, read as the reverse complement.
AAGACAAGGCCGTCATCCCGCAGGGCTGCCCGGCCAACAAGGCCTTCGGCGGCTGGCGCATCCAGTCGGTGGACGTGCGCACGCCGCTGGCCTTCCTGCCCTGGATCGCCGCCGACCTGAAGCAGGCCCGGGGGCTGGCCCAGCGCCTGGTCGGCCAGCCCTACGACGCCAATCGCATCAGCGAGGTGCAGGACCAGATCGGCGACCTGCCTTTCGCCCGGCTGGACCGCGAAGCCCGCGTGGGGGGGCGCGTGCTCGCAGCGGTGGTGACTTGCCAGCCCGGCGAGACGCTGGACCTGACGTTCCACGTGCATGCCATCAAGGCCTCGCTGTCCATCGCCACCACCTGGGAGGCGCGCCAGCGCGAGCTTGCCGCGCCCGAGCAGCAGGCGGGCCAGGAAGCGCTGCGCAAGGGCCTGCGCCTGCAGCCCCGCGCGGGCTATCAGGCCGGCGAAGGCCTGGGGGCCGGCGCGGCGGCGCTGTACAAGCGCATCGACGCCGGCGCCGACGCCTACTGGCGCACGCTGGCCGTCGACGGCTACGTCAGCGACCGGCTGCGCGACCTGAGCCTGGCGGCGGAGGGCTGGCACGACCCCAAGAGCGGCACCTGGGCCCATCTGTCCTGGCGGCTGGGCTATGCCGACCAATCCGCCCCCGCCAAGGCCGTGTCGCGCCTGGGGCAGAGCGGCCTGCAGGCGCAACTGCTGGCCCAGACCCGGCCCCTGGGCGACTGGAGCCTGCCTTTGCGCCTGGGTGCCGCACTGGACGCCGGCGAGCACCGCAGCGGCGGCCAGGACAACCCGGCGGCCGGCCTCACGGCCAACCAGCACACCCAGTCCCTCAAGCTCATGGCCGGCACCACCGCGCGGCTGGATCGCCAGAGCCTGGCGGCCAGCTACGCGGTCGAGTTCGGCGCCGGCAACGGCGGCGCGGGCAGCATCGACTGGGTCAAGCAGATCGTCGACGTCGCGCACCAGGGCCGCTGGCGCGTGGGAGACCACCGCTTCCTGTCGGTCGACACCCGGCTCAGCTTCGGCCAGCTCAGCGAGCGCGGCGTCGTGCCCCACAGCGCGCGCTTCTACGCCGGCGGGCGCGAGCAGCGCTTCATCGGCGGTGAGGAGTGGCAGATCCGCGCCGCCCCGCTGCTGCGCAGCCTGGGCACCAACGCGCTGGCCAACGTGGCCGCCAGCCCGGGCTACCAGCGCTTCGCGGCGCTCAACCTCACGGCCTCGGCACCCGTCTACAACACGCCGCTCGTGCCCAAGGAGCTTTACGACAGCCCCGATCAGGTCGAGGACCTGCTGCAAGGCCAGCTCAATTCGGCCGCGAGCTCGCTGGCCAACGACATGCGGCCCGACCTGCCCGCCTTCCGCCAAGCCATCGCCCACCTGCCGCAGGTGCAGCAGACGCTGGCCGCGCTGGACAGCGCCGCGGTGGCCGCCCAGCCGCCGGCGGGCGCCCCGGCCGGCGCGGCCTTCACCGCGTGCCGGGCCCAGGTGGCCAAGGCCCAGTCCAACACGGTGAAGGTGCTGGAGCGCACGGGCTCCGCCCAGGTGGGCTATTTCAGGATGCTGCTGCCCGCCGGGAGCAACCTGCTCGTGAAAGCGGCGGCGGCGTGCGCCGACGTCTTCAACGCCACGGCCCACAGCCCGCAGATTGCCCAACTGGGTGCCGCCCTGCGGGCTTCCGCCGATCAACTGGCGGCCTGGTTCGTCGCCGACACCGACGTGGCCAAGGCCGCGGCGGAGCGCGAGATCCAGCCCGTGCGCCGCATCGTCCACACGCTGTTCAACGAGATGAACATCGTCGCCGTCAGCCCCCTGCTGCTGCTGGACGTCGTCACCCTCGGCCCCCGCCCGGCCGGCGCGCCGCGCACCCGCATCGGCCTGGGCACGGGGCTGCGCGCCACGCTGGTGGACAGCGTGGACTTCAGCCTGGGCTACATGGTCAACATGCGTCGCCAGGCCGGCGAGGCCCGCGGCGCCTTCTTCCTCACGATGGAATTCAAGGACCCGTTCTGAACGCGGGCCATGCACGCACCGAAGACAACGACTGACGAAGGGAGGCCCCATGGCCCAGATCGACGACATGATTGCCAACGCCTCGCGGCTCGCGGCCTTTGCCCAGCAGCGCAACGTCCAGCTGACGCCCGCGCAACTGACGGCCTTGCTGGGTGCCACGGCCAACGCAGCGGCGCTGCAGATGCCCGGCGCCGCCCAGGAGGAGTTCTTCGCGGCCTACAACGCCACCATCCACGCCATCACCCTGCCCGTCTACGCCGGTTTCGTGCGCTGCGAAGTGGTGCGGCCGCTGCAGGCCGACGCCGACCTGCTGCTGGCCTTTGCCGGCGGCAACGGCAGGAAGATCGACGACACCATCCGCGACGGCATCGTCAACACGGGCGTCGCAGTGAACACGGGTGCGCTGACCGCCACCGACGAGCAGCAGTTCCGGGAGGCCTACGAGGGCCTCACCGTCGCGCTGGCCCCCGTCAACGTGCAGACGCTGGCCGCCTCCGAGACGGTGCTGCCCGGCTGGTCGAGGGCGATCCTCGATCTGCGGAGCTGGTCGTTTGGCCGCCTCTTCAACGTCGCCGTATTCCTGGTCGTGCTGATCGTCACCTGCGTCACGCTCAGCTACTACGCCGAAGGCACCTTCGGCCTGAACCGCTACCAGGAACTGACCAAGATCATTGCCGAAGCCAACAAGGACGTGACCGCCAAGACGAGCGCCAAGGCCGGCACCGCCCTGGCGCTGGCCGCCGCCGAGAAGAAGCCTGCCGACGGCGCCGCGCTGGCCGCGGCCAGGAAGGCCGATGACGACGCAGACGCCGCCCTGAAGCTCGCGCAGGACGCTCAGAAACTCGCCAAGGCCGAGCAGGACGCCATCCCCGACCGGGTCAGCACCTGGGCCGCCCGGCCCTGCAGCCCGAGCGCCACCTTGATACAGCAGTACTTCCTGTGCAGCGAATCCCAGAAGACGGCCGCGCAGTCCAAGCTCACCCTCGCCGACAAGCTCGACGCCGCCCGCGCCGTGGCTGCGCGGCTCAGCGGCGTGTACCTGCTGCTGCTGATGGGCTGGCTGGGCGCGCACGCCTTCATCCTGCGCAGCATGAGCAAGGCCATCGGCGAACGCAGCTTCGCGCCCAACGCCGGTTTCGGCCACATCGTGCGCGTCGGCATGGGTGCCCTGGCGGGCATCGCGTCCAGCTGGCTGCTCAAGCCCGAGGACGTGGGCGGCGCGCAATGGGCCAACCTGCCCGTGTGGGCCCTGGCCTTCGTGGCCGGCTACAGCACCGAGCTGGTGTTCGCCTTCATGGACCGCATCCTCGGCGCCTTCCTCGACAAGAAGACCTGAGCTTGCATTCCGGCCCTCAGGACTGGAAGGCGCCCGGGCTGGCCGCCGGCGCGGCAAGGGCCACCGTGCCGCGCGGGTGCCGGTACTCGCGCGTCGGCGTGAGCTTCATGCCCTCGGCCTCGCCCGCGTCCTGCGCCTTGCCGCGCAGCGATGAGCCGGGCTTGAGCCGGTAGTCGTCGCGCGCCGCGCGCACGAACTCGTCCCAATCGGCGCTGAAGTTGGCGCGCCGCGTCCAGTGCCCTTCGGCCGCAAGCTTGGGCGCACCGACGAGCAGGTTGTTGGCCAGCACCACCTCGGTCTGCGTCGGCGTCACGCGCAGCCAGATGCCGCCGCTGGGGCGTTGGTCCACCAGCGTGTTGTTGACGAGGTAGAGCGCCTGCCTTGGCCATTTCGCGCCTTCGACGCCAAAGGAGATGACGTGGGGGTTCTCCGTCGTCGAGCTCTGCATGATGAGGTTGCCCATGACGACGGCGACGCCCCCGTTGGCAAACTCCAGTTCATAGCTCGCGCGGCCGCCGATCTCGTCAGACAGGCGGTTGTAGAGGATGTGGTTCAGCGCCGCACGGCTCTTCAGCAAGTGGCCGTGCAGGCCGTGGTGGAAGTAGCTGCCGCTGACGGCCAGGCGCTTGATGGCACCGGCGTAGAGGTTATGCGTCTTGCCATCACGCGGCAGGATGGCACCGAAGTCGCAGTCGACGATGTCCAGCTCGATGCTCTCGTCGTTGGCCGTCAGCACGCCGTTCTCGTTGTCGCTGAACGTGCAGTCCACCAGCGTCAGCGAGCCGGCCTCCAGCCGGATGCCGGCGCCATTGCCGTCGGGCACCGCGGCGCCGGAGAAGTCGAAGCCCTCGATGCGCTGGCGCCGGCCCGTCGTCACGAACAGGCCCTTGCTCTGGGCATGGGCACCGGCCGCCACCAGCTTCACGCGACCGCCTACGGCGCGCAGCGTCAGCTCGTGCTGGGGCCAGGTGGCGGCGTCGGCCCGGTACTCGCCCGCATCCACCTCGACGAGCGTGCCGTCCTTCGCCTGGCGTGCTGCGGCGGCCAGCGACTTCACGGCGCGCCGCGGGCCCACCTGCAGCACCGGCCCGGCATGCGCCAGCGCGGGTGCCAGGCCGGCGATCAGCAGGGCACGTCGCCGCAGCGGCGAGACATCGAGACGGGGCATGCGCGGTGCACGTTCCAGCTGTTGAGGATGGCGGCGATTGAATCACGCACCCCACAATCGCCGGCATTCGTAACGCGAGGGCCCACGCCATGAAGGACTTGCTCGAAGACGCGGCCCGGCGTGCCATCGCCTATCTCGACGGCATGGCCGAACGCAGCGTGGCCCCCAGTGACGAGGCGGTGGCCGCCCTCGCAAGCCTGCGCGTGCCGTTGCCCGCGGGCCCGCAGCCGGCGCAGCAAACGCTGCGCGAGCTGGACGAACTGGGCTCGCCGGCCACGCTGGGCATGAACGGCGGACGCTTCTTCGGCTTCGTCATCGGCGCCTCGCTGCCGGTCAGCATCGCCAGCAACTGGCTCACCACCGCCTGGGACCAGAACGCCGCGCTGCATGCCGCGTCGCCCGGCGCCGCCACCCTGGAGAGCGTGGCCCTGGGCTGGCTGCTGGACCTGCTGCACCTGCCCGCCACGGCCGGCGGCGCCTTCGTGACCGGCGCGACGATGGCCAACTTCTCGGCACTGGCCGCGGCCCGCCATGCGCTGCTCAAACGCGAGGGCTGGAACGTGGAGGCCGAGGGCCTGTTCGGCGCGCCGCCCATCACCGTCGTCATCGGCGACGAGGCCCACCCGACGCTGCTGAAATCGCTCGGCATGCTGGGCCTGGGGCGCAGCCGCGTCGTGCGCGTGCCCGTGGACGGGCAGGGCCGCATGCGCGCCGACCAATTGCCTGCGTTGCGCGGCCCCACCATCCTGTGCACCCAGGCCGGCAACGTGAACACCGGTGCGTTCGATCCCTTCGAGCCGCTGGTGGCCGCCGCGCACGAGCGGGGCGCCTGGGTGCATGTGGACGGCGCGTTCGGCCTGTGGGCCGCAGCCAGCCCGGCGCACGCACACCTGGTGCGCGGCATGGCCGAGGCCGACTCCTGGGCCACGGATGCGCACAAATGGCTCAACGTGCCCTACGACAGCGGCCTGGCGCTGGTGCGCGATGCGCAGCCGCTGCGCGCGGCCATGGCCATCTCGGCCGACTACCTGCCCACCGAGAGCGAGTTCCGCAACCCGTCCGACTACACACCCGAGCTGTCGCGCCGCGCGCGCGGTGTGGACGTGTGGGCCGCGCTGCGCACGCTGGGCCGCAGCGGCGTGGCCGAGCTGGTGGCGCGCTGCTGTGCGCATGCGCGCCGCTTCGCCGAGGAGCTGTCGGCCGCCGGCTGCCCGGTGCTGAACGAGGTGGTGCTGAACCAGGTGCTGGTGAGCTTTGGCGATGCCGGCATGACGCGGCGCGTTATCGCGGCGCTGCAGCAGGAAGGCAGCTGCTGGGCCGGCCCCACCGTCTGGCAGGGGCAGACGGCGATGCGCCTGAGCGTCAGCTCCTGGGCCACGACGGACGAGGACGTGACGCGCAGCCTCGCCGCCGTCCGGCGCGTGCTCAGCGCTTGCGCATCTTCGCCTTGAACAGCTCGACGATGCCGACCTCGCGCGGCCCCGCGATCACCTCGAAGGCCTGGCCGGCCGCGATCGTGCCCTCGCGCTTCACGGCCAGATAGAAGCCGCAGTAGCCGCTCTGCACCATCAGCTTGGCGGCCTGGTTGAAACCCATGTGGGCGTTGAACTTGAAGCAGGGGTAGCGCGGCTCGGAGACGACGAGTTCGCAGTCCGGAAAGCGCAGCACGTCGCCGATCCACGCCTTGCTCTCCAGCAGGCCGGCGAGCGTCAGGTTCTCGCCGCAATCCCCCGGTTGAAGTTCCACGGGCACCTTGGCCTGGCCGCGCACCGTCTGCCAGAACGCGTAGTGCTCCTGCGGGTAGGCGTAGATGGCCTTGGCCAAGCCACCGTGCACCGTCGGGTCGGCCTGCTCGTCGCCCTCCAGGCCCAGCGGCCCGACGGCGACCGCACCCGCGCGCGGACGCTTGCGGATGGCAGAGGCGAGGGTCTGGCCATCGGTGGCGGTGAAGTGCTCGACGCGGGCCGTGTTGACGCTGAGAAGTTGCATGCCGCCATTCTCCGGGAGAGCGCTTTCAGCATGGTTTTCGGCGTCTTGGCCTACACGCCCCGTCACGGTGCCCCTCTAGGCTTATCCGCAAAACTTCAGAACCTCCAAGGGGAGACATGAACGCACTCGACACCGGTGCCCGGGTCTGGGCCGGCTTGGCCGTCCCGCCGTCCAGCGGGCTGATGTTCGTCGTCGGCGTGTTGCTGGCCGGCGCGCTGGCCGGCGAATTCATCGCCGCGACGACGCGGCTGCCGCGCGTGGTCGGCTACACGCTGGCGGGCTGCGTCGCGGCCGCCTTCGGCCACGGCGTTGCCATGCCGCTGGCCGGCGCCGCGCAGACCGTCACCGACCTGGCGCTGGGCCTGCTGCTGTTCGAGATCGGCAGCCGCGTGCACCTGCGCTGGCTGGCCCGCAACCCGGGCCTGGCCGTGACGAGCCTGGCCGAAGCACTGCTCAGTGCGGTGGCAGTGGCTTTGGTGCTCCGCCTGTTCGATCTCGGCTGGCAGACGGCCATCGCCTGCGCCATCCTGGCCATGCCGGCACCGGCCGCCGTGTCCGGCCGCGTCGCGATGGAGCTGGGCGCCGAGGGTCAAGTCACGCAACGGGCCTCGCTGTTGACGGCCTTGAACACGCTCTACGCCGTCGTCGCACTGACGCTGATGCGCACCTGGTGGGCCGCCGACGATGGCGGCAGCCTGTCGCAGGCGCTGGCCGGGCTGGCGATCTCGCTGCTGACGACGCTGGGCTTGGCCGCGCTGCTGGCGGGCGCCGTCTACCTCGTCGCACGGCGGCTGGATCTGCGCAATGAGAGCGCCGTGCTGCTGCTGTTCGGCCTCGTGGCCTTCGCCATCGTCGCGGCGCGCGCCATCGGCGTGTCCACGCTGCTGATGCCGCTGCTGGCCGGCCTCTTGCTGCGCAACACCAGTGAACGGCCGTGGGTGTGGCCACGCCACTTCGGCACTTCGGGCGGGGCGCTGGTGCTGATGCTCTTCGTCATCGTCGGCTCGGCCTGGTCGCCCAAGATCCTGGTGGCCGGCGGCTTTGCGGCGCTGGCCCTGCTGGCGGCGCGCTTCATCGCCAAGACCATCGCCATCGTGGCCCTCGCGCCGCTGGCCAAGGCGAGTTGGCGCCAGGGCCTGGCGCTGTCCATCACCATGACGCCGCTGTCGGCCACGGCCCTGGTCATGCTCAGCGAGCTGATGCGGGCCGAGCCCGAACTGGCCGCCGGCGCCGTGCCCATCATCCTGGCCAGCATCGCGGTGCTGGAGCTGATCGGCCCCATCGCCGTGCAGTTCGCGCTGCGCCTGGCCGGCGAGCTGCCGCCGGCGCCCAAACCCGCCTCGCGCAACAAGGAGGCCCGCGAATGAGCCTGGGTGCATTCTCCAAATCGCAACCGCTGACGCTGGGCGTCGAGCTGGAACTGCAGATCGTCAACAGCGCCGACTACGACCTGGCGCCCGTCTCGGCCGACCTGCTGCGGCTGATGGAAAAGCGCAGCATCCCGGGCGACGTGAAGCCCGAGATCACCAGCAGCATGATCGAGCTGGCCACCGGCGTGTGCGCGGGCTACGGCCAGGTGCTGTCGGAGCTGGGCCAGATCCGCGACGCGCTGGTGGGCTGCGCCGAGCAGCTGGACGTGGGCCTGTGCGGCGGCGGCACCCACCCCTTCCAGCACTGGAAGCGCCAGCGCATCTTCGAGACGCCGCGCTTTCACGAGCTGTCGTCGCTGTACGGCTATCTGTCTAAGCAGTTCACCATCTTCGGCCAGCACGTGCACATCGGCTGCCCCAGCGCCGACGAGGCCCTGGTGCTGCTGCACGGCATGAGCCGCTTCATCCCGCACCTGATCGCGCTGGCGGCCTCGTCGCCCTTTGTGCAGGGCGAGGACACCGGCTTCGACTCGGCGCGGTTGAACTCGGTCTTCGCCTTCCCGCTGAGTGGCCGCGCGCCCTTCGTGCAGACCTGGGACGACTTCGAGGCCTACTTCGCCAAGATGACCCGCACCGGCGTCGTCTCGGGCATGAAGGATTTCTACTGGGACATCCGCCCCAAGCCCGAGTTCGGCACCATCGAGGTCCGCGTGCTGGACACGCCGCTGACCATCGAGAAGGCCGCGGCACTGGCCGGCTTCATCCAGTGCCTGGCGCGCTGGATCACGGTGGAGAAGCCGTTCACGCTCAGCGAGGACGACTACCTGCCCTACACCTTCAACCGCTTCCAGGCCTGCCGCTTCGGCCTGGACGGCACCTTCGTCGACCCCGAGACCGGCGAGCACCGCGTGCTGCGCGACGACCTCATCACCGTGCTGAGCCGCCTGGACACCCACGCCGGCGACCTGCGCGCCGAGGCCGCGCTGCAACTGCTGCGCCGTGAGATCAATGGCATGGGCAACGACGCGACCTGGCTGCGGTGCATCGAGGAAGAAAACCACCTGCTGCCCGAGATGGTGCGGCGCGCCACCCGCCGCTGGCATGGCCGCTGACGTCAGGCCAGCAGGTAGTGGTCGCCCAGCAAGGCGGCGAACAGGCCGAACAGGTAGACGATGGAGAACCTGAAGGTGGGCATGCCCCAGCGGGCGTCCTGCTTCAGTCGCCAGGCGTGGCCGATGAAGCGCAGGCCCAGCAGCGATGCAGCCACGAGATAAGGCAGCCCGCTCATGCCGATGGCGACCGGCAGCAGGCTGATCGGCAACAGCGCCACGGCGTAGATGAACACGCGGCGGGCCGTGAACGGCACGCCGTGCGTGACCGGCAGCATGGGCACGTCGGCCTTGGCGTAGTCGTCGCGGCGGTGGATGGCCAGGGCCCAGAAGTGCGGTGGCGTCCAGACGAAGATGATGAGGAACAGCAGCAGCGCGCCGCCGTCGACTTGGCCCGTGATCGCCACCCAGCCGAGCAGCGGCGGCGCGGCGCCGGCGGCACCGCCGATGACGATGTTCTGCGGCGTGGCGTGCTTGAGGAACAGGCTGTAGACGACGGCGTAGCCGAGCAGCGAGGCGAAGGTCAGCAGCGCGCAGAGCAGATTGGTGAAGACCAGCAGCAGCGCCATGCCGGCCACGCACAGCGCCGCGGCGAACAGCGAGACGCTGCCCAGCCCGAGCGCGCCGCGCGGCAGCGGCCGGCCGCGGGTGCGGGCCATCAGCGCGTCGAGCCGGCGGTCCACCAGGTGGTTGATGGCCGCGGCGGCGCCGGCCACCAGCGCGATGCCCAGCGTGCCAAACAGCATCGGCTGCCAGGGCAGCAGCCCGCGCGAGGACAGCAGCATGCCGACGACGACGGTGAAGACCATCAGCGCGACGACGCGCGGCTTGGTCAGCTCCAGGTAGTCGCGCCAGCGCGGGCGGGCGGCCGGCAGCGGCTTGGCGAGTTCGGCGGTGGTCATGGGCTACTTGAAGAACAGCAGCCGGCTGAGCAGCGTGTGACTGGCCTCGGAGGCCATCAGCCCCACCAGCACCAGCAGCGCCAGCGGCGGCAGCAGGATGGCGCAGATCAGCGCCAGCCGCTCCCAGGCCATGTGCATGAAGATGGCCACGATGAAACCGGCCTTGAGCATCATCAGCACGAGGATGAGGCTCCAGCGCAGGAGGCCCTGGACGTGGAAGTAGTCGACGCCATAGGACATCGCGCTGAGCACGAACAGCAGCAGCCAGACCTTGAGGTACAGGCCAATGGGATGTTGCTGGTGTTGTTGAGGGGTTCCGGGGCTGCTCATGCTGCACCTCACCAGAGATAGAAGAACGCGAAGATGAAGACCCAGACCAGGTCGACGAAGTGCCAGTACAGGCCGGCGATCTCGACGATCTGGTAGTTGCCGCGCTTCTCGTAGCGCCCGCGCAGCAAGCGTGTCGCAACGACGCTGAGGTAGATGACGCCCGCGCTGACATGCAGGCCGTGGAAGCCCGTGATCATGAAGAAGCAGGAGCCGAACTGCGCGGCCCCCATCGGGTTGCTCCAGGGCCTCACGCCCTCCATGATGAGCTTGGTCCATTCGAAGGCCTGCATGGACACGAACACCACGCCGAACGCGGCCGTCGCGAACATCAGCAGCGCGGCCTTGCGGCGGTCACGCTGGTAGGCGAAGTTCACGGCCATGGCCATGGTGCCGCTGCTGCTGATCAGCACGAAGGTCATGATGGCGATCAGGATCAGCGGCAGGTTGGTGCCGCCTATGTGCAGCGCGAACACCTCGCTCGGGTTGGGCCAGGGCACCGTGGTCGACGCGCGCACCGTCATGTAGCCGGTCAGGAAGCTGCCGAAGATGAAGGTGTCGCTGAGCAGGAAGATCCACATCATCACCTTGCCCCAGGCGACGTGGAAGGCCTGGCGGTCGGACGACCAGTCGGCCACCAGGCCGCGCAGGCCGAGCGGCATGGCCGCTGAGCTGGGAATGGCACTCATGGTGGTGGGTCCTCCTCAGCGGGTGCCGCAGATCTGGGCGGCGATGGCGGGGTCGATGAAGCGCAGCATGGCGAACAGCGCGACCCAGACGAACAGCAGGAAGTGCCAGTAGCGCGCGCACAGCGCGATGCGCCAGGCCGCCGGCTCGGGAGAGCGCTGCACCCACGCCCAGGCCACCAGGCCGCCGGCCACGTGCAGCGCATGCAGGGCCGTCAGCACGAAGAAGAAACTGCCGGCCGGATTGCCGGCGAACGACACCTTGGCGCCGAGCAATGCCTGCCAGGCCCAGCCCTGCGTTGCCACGAAGGCCAGCGCGCAGGCACCACCGGCCAGCAGCGGCGCCCGCGCCGCCAGGCCACGCTGCGCGCGCCACGCAGCCCGCTGCAGCGCCACGCTGCCCGCCAGCAACCAGGCGGTGCTGAGCCAGAGCTGCCAGGGCATGCCGATGGCGGTGGCGTCGCTGGCGCTCAGCCGCATCACATAGGCCACACCGAACAGCGAGAACAGCGCCGTCGCGACGCCCATGAAAGCCCACAGGCCGATGCTCTGGGCCGCGCCCGGTCGCAGGCGCAGCGCCACCGGTGGGGTCAGGGCGGCGGCAGTCATGCGGGCGCTCCCTTCGAGGCTGTTGGTGTGCTCGCGGCGTGGTCCGCTTCGGGTTCGAGCCCGCCGGCCGCCAGCGGTGCGTTCTGCGGAATGAAGTCCTCGGCCGCGCCGGGCACGCTGTAGGCATAGGCCCAGCGGTGCACCACCGGCAGCCGCGGCCCCCAGTTGCCGTGCACCGGCGGCGTCTGCGGCGTGAACCATTCCAGCGACGCGGCGCGCCAGGGGTTGGGGTCGGCCACGCGGCCGCGGAAGGTGCTCCACACCAGGTTGAAGACGTACACCAGCTGCGCAGCGCCGACGACCAACGCGACGACGGTGATGAACGCGTTCAGGTCATGGGCCGACTGCGGGATGAACTGGTAGCCATCGAAGTTGTAGTAGCGCCGTGGCATGCCGATCATGCCGAGGTAGTGCATCGGGAAATAGATCAGATAGGTGCCGATGAAGGTGACCCAGAAGTGCAGGTGGCCGAGCCTGTCGTCCAGCATGCGGCCGGTGACCTTGGGGAACCAGTGATAGATGGCGCCGAACACCACCAGCAGCGGCGCCACGCCCATGACCATGTGGAAGTGGGCGACGACGAAGTAGGTGCCCGACAGCGGGATGTCGACGCTGACATTGCCGAGGAAGAGGCCGGTCAGCCCGCCCGACAGGAAGGTCAGGATGAAGGCCAGCGTGAACAGCATGGGCACCGACAGATGGATGTCGCCGCGCCACAGCGTCAGCACCCAGTTGTAGACCTTGATGGCGGTGGGCACCGCGATGATCAGCGTGCTGGTGGCGAAGAAGAAGCCAAACCACGGGTTCATGCCGCTGACGAACATGTGGTGGGCCCAGACGACGAAGCTCAGCGCGCCGATGATGACGATGGCCCACACCATCATGCGGTAGCCGAAGATGGCCTTGCGCGCATGCACGCTGATCAGGTCGGACACGATGCCGAAGGCCGGCAGGGCGACGATGTAGACCTCGGGGTGGCCGAAGAACCAGAACAGGTGCTGGAACAGCAGCGGGGTGCCGCCCTTGTAGCCGGCCAGCTGCCCCATCGACACCAGGGCCGGCATGAAGAAGCTGGTGCCCAGCGTCTTGTCCAGCAGCATCATCACGCCGCTGACGAACAGCGCCGGGAAGGCCAGCAGCGCCAGCACCGTGGCCGTGAAGATGCCCCACACCGACAGCGGCATGCGCAGCAGCGTCATGCCCTCGCAGCGCGCCTGCAGCACGGTGGTGACGTAGTTGAGTCCCCCCATCGTCGTCGCGACGATGAAGATCACCAGCGACACCAGCATCAGGATGATGCCCCAGTCATGCCCCGGCGTGCCGGGCAGGATGGCCTGGGGCGGGTACAGCGTCCAGCCCGCGCCGGTGGGGCCGCCGGGCGCGAAGAAGCTGGCCAGCAGCACGATGACCGACAGCAGATAGACCCAGAAGCTCAGCATGTTCATGTAGGGGAACACCATGTCCCGCGAGCCGACCATCAGCGGGATCAGGTAGTTGCCGAAGCCGCCGAGGAAGAGCGCCGTCAGCAGGTAGATCACCATGATCATTCCGTGCATGGTGACGAACTGGTAGTAGCGCTCGGGCGTGATGAAGGCGAAGTGGCCGGGGAAGCCGATCTGCAGCCGCATCAGGTTGGACAGCAGCACGCCGATCAGGCCCACGACGATGGCCGTGCTGGCGTACTGCACGGCAATCACCTTGTGGTCCTGGCTCCAGACGTATTTGGTGATGAAGGTGGTGGGCGCGTGGTGCCCTTCGTCATCGGAGTCGTCGGCAGCGTCGTGGGCCATGGCAGTCCTTCGCAAGCACTGGGTCTTCAACGGGGCTGGGCCTGGGTCTGGGCTTGGATGTACGCGACCAGCGCGTCGAGTTCATCGTCCTTGAGGTCGAGCTTGGGCATCAACGGCGAAAAGCCCTTGACCACGCGCGACTGCGGATCGCGGATCTCCTGCTTCAACCCCGCGGCGTCCATCAGCGCGGTCGAGCCGTCAACGAAGGCCTCCGTCCTGCCGGCCAGCCCCTTCCAGGTCGGGCCCACGCCCGCGCTGCCGTCCACCGAGTGGCAACCCACGCAGCCCTTGCCCTGCGCCAGCGCCTTGCCCAGGGCGATCAGGTCGCCGCCGGTCGCGTGGGCTGCTGGTGCAGCCGGTGCCAGCGTGGCCGCAAAGGTGGGTTGCGTCGCAAGCCAGGCCTTGAAGGCGGCCTCGTCCTCCACCACCACGGTGCCGCGCATGTTGGGGTGGCCGATGCCGCAGAGCTGGGCGCACATGGCCTCGTAGCGCCCGGCGACGGTGGGCGTGAACCAGAAGCTGCTCACCTGGCCGGGCACGATGTTCATGCGCGCGCGCATCGGCGGCACGAAGAAGTCGTGCAGCACGTCGTGCGAACGCGCCAGCACCTTGACCGGCACGTTCAGCGGCAGGTGGACCTCGTTGCCGGTGACCACGATGTTGGCGCGCGCCGCCGCGTCGTCGGGGTCCAGCCCGAGGGGATTTGCGCCGCTGACGAAACGGGCGTCGCTGGCGCCGAGCTTGCCGGCCTCGCCAATGAAGCGGAAGCGCCATTGCCACTGCTGGCCGACCACCTCGAGCACCAGCGCGTCGGCCGGCGGGTTCACATAGCTCGCGTAGACCGACAGCCCCGGCGCCAGCAACGCGGCAATGCCCACCGTCGTGACGCCGATCAGCCAGCGCTCCAGGCGTTTGTTCTCGGGCTGGTAGGCGGCACGCTGGCCTGCGCGGTGGCGAAAGCGCAGCAGGCAGTAGACGACGAACAGGTTGATGACGACGAAGAAGATGCTGGTGATGACGACCGTGATCGTCAGCGTGTCGTCCATCTGCTTCCAGTTCGAAGCCAGCGCGGTCGTCCACCACGGGCTCATGAAGTGGAACAACAGCGAGCCGCCGATGATGGCGAGCAGAACGATGACCATCCACATGAGCTGCTGCTCCTCGTTGATGGGTGGGGGGCGCTCAGGTCGTCGTTGGCGCGCGGCTCAGCTTGCGGTAGATCAGCGCAGCGCTGACCCCGAACGCCAGTTGCCCCAGGAAGGTGGCCTCGCCCCGCATTTCCTGGAACCACGGGAACAGCGACGCCAGCACGTAGAAGTTCACGATGTAGACGACGACGCCGAACACGTAGCCGATCACCTGCGTGATGACCAGGCCGGGTTCGCGGCCCACACCGGCGATGGCGGCGCCGATGACCAGGCCCGAGAAGATGCCCAGCGCGTAATGGATCAGCAACGCGGTGGCCACGACGTCGAACTCGAAGCCCGATGACTGCAAGGCCTGCTGGCCCAGCAGCAGCGCGGCGATCTTGTGCGACGTGGCCCAGGGGTTGCCGTCGCCGTACATCAGTGGCCAGAGCAGGTCCAGCACCATCAACACGGCGCCAGCGGCGAGGCCGGCCACCACCGCGGCCGTCCAATCGGGCGTACGCCGCGTCCAGTCGCGCAAAGGCAATTGGAGCTCCATGACTATCTCCTTCTCAAGCCGGGCCTCTATGGGAAGGCCGGGATGCTCGGTTCTCCTGCTTCAAGGCAGGGCTCAGGATGCGTAGCCTGTGCCGGCTTGACCTGGTGAGCGCCCGTGCGGCGCGTCAACCGTAGGCAAGACCTGGTGCTGTGCGAGCCGCAAAACCTCCCGGTTTCGCGCGCACTCTGGGCATTCGGCGGCAGCCTGTCGATGCGAGGAGTCATCGTGACCTCCCGTTACTCGCAATCAGTGAGACAAGGTGATGTTCCGGGGTTTTATACACCCGCCCCAACGGCGTCGCAACGCTCCGCGGTCTTGCCGCGAACCTGAGGCCCGAGGCAAGAACTCCGGCCCCAGGGCCTTGGGCAACTCATACCGACATCGGTAATTGAGCCCAAAAGTTGCGGCCAATTTCACGCTGACTTCGCGCAAACCCTAGGACGCCTTCGCAACTGCCGTGAGCCTCCCAGCCGCGCCAGCATGGCGTTATTCCGGTTTTGCATGACCCCACCGATCTCGGTGGTTACGGCGTGATTACATTGGATTCGACAATCCACCTCCCCAGGTTCGGTGTGCTTCGGCCAGCTTGCCAGCTGCCCCAAACACATTCCCATGATTGGAGCTTTCGCCATGAACCAACCCGCCATGCAGGGGCTGCGGCTGAACCTGCCCGCCTATGTCAAGAACGCCCGGCTGATCGCCTGGGTGGCCGAGATCGCGGCCCTCACCGAAGCCGCCGACGTCTACTGGTGCGACGGCAGCGCCGACGAGTACCAGCGCCTGTGCGATCAGCTCGTCGCGGCCGGTACCTTCAAGAAACTCAACCCCGCGCTGCGCCCCGGCAGCTACCTGGCCAATTCCGACCCGAGCGACGTCGCCCGCGTGGAAGACCGCACCTTCATCTGCTCGGCCAACAAGGAAGACGCCGGCCCGACCAACAACTGGATGGCCCCAGCCGAGATGCGCGACCTGCTGCAGACCGGTGACAAGGCGCTGTTCAAGGGCTGCATGCGCGGCCGCACGCTGTACGTGGTGCCCTTCAGCATGGGCCCGCTGGGCAGCCCCATCGCCCACATCGGCGTGGAACTGAGCGACAGCCCCTACGTGGCCGTCAACATGCGCACGATGACGCGCATGGGCCGTGCCGTCATCGAGCTGCTGGGCACGGATGGCGACTTTGTGCCCTGCGTGCACACGGTGGGCGCACCGCTTGAGGCCGACCAGACTGACGTGAGCTGGCCCTGCAACAAGACCAAGTACATCGTCCATTTCCCCGAAACGCGCGAGATCTGGAGCTATGGCTCGGGTTACGGCGGCAACGCGCTGCTGGGCAAGAAGTGCTTCGCGCTGCGCATCGCCTCGACCATGGGCCGCGACCAGGGTTGGCTGGCCGAGCACATGCTGGTGTTGGGCGTTGAAAGCCCTGCCGGCAAGAAGATGCACGTCGCCGCCGCCTTCCCCAGCGCCTGCGGCAAGACCAACTTCGCGATGCTGATCCCGCCCGCCGCGTTCGACGGCTGGAAGATCACGACCATCGGCGACGACATCGCCTGGATCAAGCCGGGCGCCGACGGCAAGCTGTATGCCATCAACCCCGAGGCCGGCTATTTCGGCGTCGCTCCGGGCACGAACTCGCACACCAACCCGAACTGCATGGACAGCCTGCAGCGCGACGTGATCTTCACGAACGTGGCGCTGACCGACGACGGTGATGTCTGGTGGGAAGGCATGAGCGACACGCCGCCTGCCCACGCCATCGACTGGCAGGGCAAGGACTGGACGCCGGCCATCGCCAAGGAAACGGGCGCCAAGGCCGCCCACCCCAACGCTCGCTTCACGGTGAGCGCGACCAACAACCCCGCGCTGGACGCCAACTGGGACAACCCGGCCGGTGTCGCCATCGACGCCTTCATCTTCGGCGGCCGCCGCTCGACGACCGTGCCGCTGGTGACCGAGGCGCGCGACTGGACCGAGGGCGTCTACATGGCCGCAACCATGGGCAGTGAAACCACTGCCGCAGCCGCCGGCCAGCAGGGCATCGTGCGCCGTGACCCGTTCGCGATGCTGCCGTTCATGGGCTACAACATGGCCGACTACTTCCAGCACTGGCTGGATCTGGGCGCCAAGCTCGAGGCCTCGGGTGCCAAGCTGCCCGCCATCTACTGCGTCAACTGGTTCCGCAAGGGCGCCGACGGCAAGTTCGTCTGGCCCGGCTACGGCGAGAACATGCGCGTGCTGAAGTGGATGCTGGACCGCTTGGAAGGCCAGGGCGGCGGCAGCGAGCACGTCTTCGGCGTGTCGCCCGGCTATGCCGACCTGAACTGGGACGGCCTCGACTTCTCGCAGGAGAAGTTCGAAACCGTCACCCGCATCGACGCCGCCGAATGGCAGGCCGAGATGAAGCTGCATGACGAGCTGTTTGCCCAGCTCGCCTTCCATCTGCCCGCCGCGCTGCCCGCCGTCAAGGCGCGCATCGAAGAGCGCCTCGCGAAAGAGGCCGGCTGAACGTGTTCCTTTGACCCTTCGGTAGCACCTTGAACGGGCGCCTTCGGGCGCCCGACTTTTTTCTAGCGGCGGCTACCGAACACCAGCAGCAGGCCGCCGATGGCGATGGCGCCCACGCCCAGCCAGACCGGCACGTTGACCTGCTCCTTCTCCTTGGCCGAGACCTCGAGCGAGCCGAGCTTCACGACGGTGGTGTCCTTGGTGTAGCTGAAACCGCCCATCGCGAGGCTGGCCGCGCCAACGACGAGCAGCAGGATGGCAATGATCTTGGTCGCGCCCATGGCGGTCTCCTTGGCTTTGAGGTGCGCTCAGGCTAAGGCCGGCAGCTTGTGACAAACGGTGTCCAACGGCGCAACCCGCTGTCAGACAAGGCCGACACCCCAACGCTCAGGGATAGTCCTTCAACGTGACCGTGTTGCTGCCGCCCTTGCAGCGCGCCGGCTCGCCGGCGTCGTTGATGACGCGCTCGATGCTGCCCTTGTCCACCAGGCACACGGTGATCATGTGGTGGAAGCGCACGCCCGGTGCCTTGGGTGCCTCGATGGCGCGGTCCAGCACCACGTCGGGCTTCAGGAACACGCTGTAGACGCCCAGGCCCCAGGCCTCGTGGCGCGTCACCGTGTCGGCCACCTTGTAGGCCGCGTAGCCGCGGCCCGTGGCGCTCGTCCACTCCGGCTGCGTGGGCGGGTCGTACGGGATCTCGGACTGGTAGAAGTAGACCCGCCCGCCGTTGCCCTGCCAGACGACCTGCTCCTTCTGGAAATGCTCGGCGAAGAGGCCGTAGATGGTCACGTCCTCGCCGTTGACCCACAGGCCGTGGGCCGACGGGTTGCTCGCCCAGCCGACGCCGGCGCCATGGTCGGCGCGCCAGAGCCAGGTGTGGTCCACCAGCGTGTCGTGCGCGTTGATGCGCAGCGCCGTCGTGACCTGTCCGGGCGCCGCGCCGCCGATGCGGAAGAACACGTCGTGCAGCACGATGGGGTCGGCCTTGTGCCGCGCCTTGGCGCCTGCGGGGGCCACCTCCATCAGCACGCCGGAATCCTCCTTGCCCGCATCCAGGAACAGGCCGGCAATCGTCAGCCCGTCCACGTCCGCCGTCTTCACCAGGGGCTGGCCGTTGTCGGAGCGCAGCGTCGGGAAGCCGATGCCCAGCACGACGGTGCCGGGGCGCTTGACCTGCAGCGTCTCGGTCAGCAGGTACTCGCCCGGTGTGAGCAGCAGGTGCTTGCCGGCGGCCAGTTGGGCGTTCATCGCGGCCGCTGTGTCGCCCGGCCTGGCAATGAAGAAGCGTGCGATGGGCAGCGTCTTGCCAGGCGCCGTGACAGGCTTCCCAGCGCCGTTCGCCCAAGACACCCCCACGCTGTCGCGCCGCAGCGCCGGCACGCGCACGGCGTACCGGCCCTTGGCGTCGACGAAGAGATACGGCTTCTCGCGCACCCAGGGCGTCTTCTCGACCTTGGTGTAGCGCTGGCCCGGCGTCGGGAACTCGCCCGCCGGCGGGTTGGGCACGCCGACGAAGACCATGTTCCAGTTCGAGCCCGTCCAGCTACCCCACTCGCTGTTGCGCGACAGCCATTGCTGCTGCGTGGCCGAGTTGACCTGGCCGTCCACCCGCACGTCCGAGAACCAGCCGCCGCTGGCCCAGCCATTGTTCTGGTTCAGCCGGATGTTGCCGCGCACATGCATGCGCCGGAACGGGATGGCCTGGGACACCGCCCACTGCATGGTGTTGTTGCCGATGCCCAGCGACGGCGTCACGGAGAAGTTCTCGGCGCCGCGCCAGAAGTTCTGCGTCGCGTTGTCGTTGTCCAGCAGCGCGGTGGAGCGCAGGTCGCCGATGACGTGGACATCGTCGGGGTGCGCGCCCAGGCCCAGCACCTGGGTGAAGAAGCCCACCGGGATGCGCAGGTCGGGGTAGGTGCCGGGCCGCAGCAGGATGGCATCGCGGCGCGCGCCGAAGTGGTTGGCCTGCTGGGTGGCGTAGACCTCGTCGATGCGTTGCTGCAGGCCCGGGGTTGCCGGGTCGAAGATGTGGACGTTGGGACCGAAGTCCGGCTGGTCAGCCGCCACGGCCACAGCCGTCAGGCCCACGGCCAGCACGGCCGCCATCGCTCGTTTGCACTGCATGTCTCATCCCCGCCAGACCTCTGGCTGTCGTTTGTTGGAATCGGTTCCACTTTCCCGATTGGATCACGCGCCACGAAGCACGGCCTTCAGGGTTACTCCTGCGCAGGGGCGGCGCACAATGGCTCGACTTGCGCAAGGAGCCCCGATGAGTCAAGGCTTTGGTCATGAAATGCCGGCACGGCATGTGCAGCAGGAGCACCGCAAGGTCTCCCGTTACCTGATCGTCATCGAGTCGGGTGCCGGCCCGGTTGCCAAGCTCTTTCTCGACAGCCGCGAGCCGGCGGGTGAATTCGACGTCGGCACCGAGGAGGTTGCCGTCATGACGCGCAGCGCCACGGCATCGTCGAGCGCCAGCGGTGCGGAGTGGGACAAGGCCCTCGCCGGCCACAGCGCCGAGGAACGCGCGGCCGCCACGGTCTATCTGCTCGACGTCTAGAAGCTCGACCCCGGCTGCATCAGGAAGACCTCTTCCTCCGGCGTCGACACGCGGCCGAGGATGGCGTTGCGGTGCGGGTAGCGCCCGAAGCGGTCGACTATTGTTTTGTGCTTGAGCTCGAACTCGTGCGTGTGCTGCGGCGCCCGCTCCTTCATCAGCGGCTCCCCCGCCGCGTGGATGGCGGCAGACTCGCTGTGCATGAAAGGCATGTAGAGGAAGGCTCGCTGCTCGATGGGCAGCTGGAGATCGTCACCGGCCGCGACGGCTTCCTGGGCCAACGCCAACGCCAGCGGATCGGCCGCGAAAGCCCCCGGCGCGCCGCGAAAGATGTTGCGGGCGAACTGGTCCAGCACGATGACCTCGGCCAGCCGGCCCTCGGGTGTCGTGCGCCAGGCGAAGAGCTCGCAGCGCTTGGCCTGTTCATGCAGCGCGCCGAAGCGGCTGCGGACCAGTTCGTCGAAAGCCGGGTCGACCTTCCACCACTGGGCGGGCTGGATCTCCTCGAACCAGAAGCGCAGGATGGCCTCGGGCACGGTCAACCCTTGCGCCCGCCGAACACCAGCAGCAGGCCGCCCACGGCAATCGCGCCCACGCCCAGCCACACCGGCAGGTTGACCTCCTCCTTCTGCTTGGCCGACAGCTCCAGCGGCCCGAGCTTCACGACGGTGCTGTCCTTGGTATAGCTGAAGCCGCCCGTGGCCAGACTGACGGCGCCGGCGATGAGGAACAGCACGCCGACGATCTTGGTGAAGTTCATAGCTCGCTTCCTGAATGCGGAAAAGCGCCGAGCTTAGGCGCTTCACCACGCGTAGCTCGCCCCCAGCAACCCGTAGTTCACGCTCTCGCCCTGGGGCCCGCGGCTGCGGCCGATGCCGGGCGTCAGCGTCCAGCCCGCGCCGGCCGCGATGGCTGCCTTCATCTGCACGCTGCGCAGATCGCCGCCGCCATGCAGGCGGTCCTGCTGCAGCTCGCCGTTCAGGGCGATGTTCTCGCTGACGCGATAGGTCACGCCGAGCTGGTGGCTGCGGTCCAGCGCCGCTTCGTCGCGGTTGACGGCGCTGACGCGGCTGCCCAGCAGCGGCACACCCGCCAGCAGGCCGCCGCCGTTCGTCGCCTGCGTCGTGGTGGTGCTGTAGCGGTTGTGCATCGTGGCGCCGTAGACGGTCAGGCGCTGCGTCACGGCCACGGCCCCATGCACACCCGCACCATGCCCCTTGACCCGCTGCTCAACCGGCGTTCCAGCACTCGTGCCGCGCGCGCGGGCCGTGCGCTTGACGGCTTCCACACCGATGTTCACGCCCTCGGCCGGCCGCCAATCCGCCGCCGCGGCCAAGTCTGTCTGGCGCAGCGCGTCGCCATCACGGCGCTGGCTGGCGTTCACGCTGGCCTGCCAGGCCTTGCCGGCCACGCCGCCGCCCACCGACACCTGCCTGGGCTTGTACGTGATGCCGCTGGCCGCATCACGGCTGCGCGACTGGCCGACGCCGGCCTGCACCCAGGCGCTCTGCCCCACCGGCAGGCTGACGGCAGCGGCGGCGCTCTGGTTGCGCTGGCCATCGCGCTGCACGGCGAGGTTGAGTGCGCGTTTGTCGGCGTTGGGCGCGGGCTCCTCGGCCTGGGCGAGGGTGGTCAGCAGCAGGGCGGTCAACAGCAGGGGCGATTTCATGGGCGGCTCGAGTTCTGTCGGAGGGCTGGCCGATCCAGCCCCTTCAACCCGACAACGCCGCCCGAGCCGGTTTCCTTCCCGCGCAGATGTAACCAGCCGCAGCGCGCCGCATACTTGCGCCAACCACTCATACGTGAGGCCCGCCGTGCTCGACCCCGCCCCGGCCAGCATCGACGCCATTGCCAACGGCCTGCAGGCCCAGGCCTATCTGCCTTCGCGCGAGCTCGCCACGGCCGCTTTCCTGGCACTGCGCCTGTCGCGCCCCCTGCTGCTGGAGGGCGCGCCCGGCACCGGCAAGACGGCCATTGCCGCCGCGCTGGCCGCGGCGCTGCAACGGCCGCTGATCCGCCTGCAGTGCTACGAAGGCCTGGACCTGGCCGCCGCCGCCTACGAGTGGAACTACGCGCGCCAGATGCTGGAGATCCGCCTGGCGCAGGCCGGTGAACACCAGCGCACGGCGGACGAACTCTTCGCGCGCCGCTTCCTCATCGAGCGCCCGCTGCTGCAGGCCCTCACCACCACGCCGGCGCCCGTGCTGCTCATCGATGAACTCGACCGCGCCGACGCACCCTTCGAGGCCTTTCTGCTGGAGTTCCTGGCCGACTTCCAGATCACCATCCCCGAGCTCGGCACGATCGCGGCCGCCACGCCGCCGCTGGTCATCCTCACCAGCAACCGCAGCCGCGAGGTCCACGACGCCGTCAAGCGCCGCTGCCTCTACCACTGGCTGGACTTCCCGGACGCCGCGCGCGAGCTGGCCATCGTGCGCGCCCGCCTGCCGCAGATCGACGCGCGCCTGGCCGCCCAGGTCGTCGCCTTCGTGCAGGGGCTGCGCCAGCTCGACCTCTACAAGCTGCCCGGCCTGGCCGAAACGCTGGACTGGTCGCGCGCGCTCGTCGAGCTGAACGCCGTCAGCCTCGACCCCGCCGCCGTGCAGTCCACGTTGGGCGTGCTGCTCAAGTACCAAGACGACATCGCCCGCGTGCAGGGCAGCGAGGCGGCGCGGCTGCTGACGGAGATGCGCGAGGTCGCCCGGGCCTGAAGCCATGGACAGGCTGGCCGAGAACGTCCTCCACTTCGGCCGCGTGCTTCGCACGGCCGGCTTGCCGGTGGGTACGGACCGCCTGCTGCTCGCCACCCAGGCGCTGGAGGCCGGCGGCCTGGCCTCGCGTGCCGACTTCAAGGCCACGCTGGCCGCCTGCCTTGTCGACCGCCCCGAGCACCGGCCGCTGTTCGACCAGGCCTTCCACGTCTTCTGGCGCGACCCCGATCTGCTCGGCCGCATCATGGCCTTGCTGCTGCCCCAGGCCCAGGGCCGCACGGCCGCGCCGCCACCGCCCGAGAACCGGCGCCTGGCGGACGCCCTCTTCCCCGCACCGGCGCAGGAACTCCAGCCGCGCACCGAGCAGATCGACATCGAGGCGCGGCTGGACGCCGGCAACCGCGAGCTGCTGCAGCGGCGCGACTTCGACACGATGACGGCCACCGAATGGGCTGCCGCGCGCCGCGCCCTGGCGGCGCTGCAACCGCGCCTGGCACAGCAGCTCACGCGCCGCCACGCGGCCGCTCCCCAGGGCCGCATTGCGTGGCGCGCCACGCTGCGTGCACAAGGCCGCAGCGACTTCGCGCTGCCCACGCGCGAACGCGCCCGCCGCCGCCCCACGCCGCTGGTGCTGCTGGCCGACATCTCGGGCTCCATGGGCCGCTACTCGCGCGTGCTGCTGCATCTGGCCCAGGGCCTGCTCAACCCTGGCGCAGGCCTGCGTGACGCGCCCGTCGTCGAGGCCTTCGTCTTCGGCACCCGCCTCACACGCATCACCCGCCAGCTGAAGAGCCGCGACCCCGACGCGGCCCTGGCCGCCGTGTCCGCCGCCGTGCCCGACTGGGCCGGAGGCACGCGCATCAGCCAGAGCCTGCACGCCTTCAACCGCGATTGGGCGCGCCGCGTGCTGGGCGGCGGTGCAGCTACGGTGCTGCTCGTCACCGACGGCCTGGAGCGTGATGCGCAGGACGGCTCACATCTGGCCTTCGAGGCCGAGCGGCTGCGCCTGAACTGCCGCGAGCTGATCTGGTTGAACCCGTTGCTGCGCTTCGACGGCTTCGAGCCCCGCGCCGCCGGCGTGAAGGCGCTGCTGCCCGAAGTGACTCGCCATCTGCCCGTGCACGACCTGAACAGCATCGGCCGGCTGCTGGACGCGTTAGGCCGGTAAGCCACCGTCCTACACACGGGCGGCGCACCGTCCGCCGCGTGCCACCCCGAGCCTTGCTTAGATTTCGGTTTCGGCGATGCGCATCCGGCGCTACCGCCTCCGCTGAAAGGAACTGCTATGAAGATCTCGAAACTCGCTTCCCTGGTTGTCATCGGCGCTCTGGCGGCTCCTCTGGCCAGCTATGCCGCGGACAAGCCCGCCGGCCCCGCCAAGGTCTGGGTCAAGGACTCGCTCGTCACCGCCAAGGTCAAGACCCAGCTGGCCACCAGCAAGGTCTCGTCGCTGGCCATGGTCCACGTCGAGACCGATGCCGACGGCTGGGTGCAGCTGACCGGCAAGGTCGCCAGCCAGGTCGAAAAAGACCGCGCCGAAGCCATCGCCAAGGCGGTCGAAGGCGTGAAGTCGGTCGACAACCAGTTGGTCATCACCGCCAAGTAATCGCGCGCCAGCCCTTCGAACCGCACGGCCCGCCAGGCCCGCCCTGGCGGGCCGTGTCTTTTTCCGCCGCCGGCCGTCAGAATGACACGATGAACCTGACCGGCCAGCAGACCCTGCCCGTCTCCCAGGCCCAGGCCTGGGCCGCGCTGAACGACACCACGGTGCTGCAGGCCGCCGTGCCGGGCTGCGAGGCCATCACGCCGGCGGGCGAGCACGCCTTCGACGTGCTGATGGCCGTGTCCATCGGCCCCGTCAAGGCCAAGTTCAAGGGCAGGCTGCAGCTGTCCGACCTGGTGCCACCGCAGCGCTACCGCCTCAGCTTCGAGGGCACGGGCGGCGCGGCCGGGCATGGCAAGGGCCAGGCGATGGTCGCGCTGGAAGCGCTGTCCGCCCAGCAGACGCGGCTGAGCTACGAGGTGACGGCCAGCGTCGGCGGCAAGCTGGCCCAGATCGGCTCCCGCCTCGTCGACCTGGCGGCACAGAAGCTGGCCGAGGACTTCTTCGCGCGCTTCCAGGCGGCGCTCGTGGAGCGGCATCCGCCGGCCCAGGCTGCACCTGCAGCGGAGCCTGCACCCACGCTGTCACCGAGCCGCCTGCGCCGCCTGCGCGACTGGCTGCGCCGGCTCTTCCGCTGAACTTGCCGTTCACCGCGCCGGCTGTCGATTCGTCGCCAGGCCGCTGACCCGGCGCGCCGCGTTGGCCAGACTGCGTCCATCGATTCCCAAGGAGACCCCGATGAGCACGCTGGACCAAGAACTCTCCCTGTTCCGCCAACGCCGTTTCCTGGCCATGCCGCTGGCCGGCACCCTCGCCTGGGGCGCTGTCGGCGTGGCCGGCGCGCTGCTGCCGCTGCAGGCGGCGTGCATCGCCCTCTTCATCTGCACCGGCTGCATCGTCTACCTGGGCATGGGGCTGTCCAGGCTGACCGGCGAGAACTTCATGGACAAGTCGCGGCCGAAGAACCGCTTCGACAGCCTTTTCATGACGGGCGTGGCCCAGGCCGTGCTGGTCTACGCCATCGCGTTGCCCTTCTACGCCCTGGACCGCAGTTCGCTGCCGCTGACGGTCGGCATCCTGACCGGGCTGATGTGGCTGCCCTTCGGCTGGATCATCGGCCACTGGGTGCCGGCCGCCCACACCCTCGTGCGCACGGTCGCCATCCTCGCGGTGTGGTGGGCCTTCCCGACCCAGCGCATGGTGCTCATCCCCCTCGTCATCGTCGCCGCCTACCTGCCCACGATGTGGTGGCTGGAGCGCCGTTGGCGCGGTGCCACGAGCCGCGAGGCCGTGTTGGTGACCACCTGAAACCGATGGGGTTTTCCCAGGGAGCACACCGGTACAATTTCACCAATCCGAAGCAACGGGCCTGCGCCGAGCAGGCCCGTTCCTTTTGTACCCACTCATGTCTACCTCTTCCCGCCGCCTGCCCCACATCGACGCCCTCAAGGCGTTCGCGGCCCAGGCCATCGTGCTGCACCACCTCGTCAGCTACGGGCCTATCGCCCGTGCCGCGCACGAGGTGTTGCCGTGGCTGGCCGGTGCCATGCATCAGTACGGGCGCATGGCGGTGCAGATCTTCCTCGTCGTCGGTGGCTTCCTCAGCGCGCGCGGCCTGTCGCCGCGCGGCAAGGCCCTGCAGGCCGCCGTGCCGGAGCTGCTGTGGCGGCGCTATCTGCGCCTGGTGCTGCCCTTCCTCGCCGCGCTGGCGTTGACGCTGGGCGCATCGGGCCTGATCGCCTCTTCCTCGCCCGAACTGGTGCCCACCGACATCAGCCTGGGCCAGCTCCTCGCCCACGCACTGCTGCTGCACGGCGTGCTGGGCTACGAGGCGCTCACGGTGGGCGCCTGGTATGTGGCCATCGACCTGCAGCTGTTCGCCCTGCTCGTCGGGCTGCTGTGGCTGGCGCGGCGCGGCTGGCGGCACCCGAGCCGGCTGGTCGTCGGGCCGGTGCTCGTCGCAGCGGGCGCGCTGGCCTCGGCCTTCGTCTTCAACCGCCAGCCGGAGCTTGACGCCTGGGCTCCTTATTTCTTCGCGGCCTACGGCCTGGGCGCGCTGGTGCACTGGCTGGGCCTGTGGCGCCACCGCCGCGCCGGCCTCCTGCTGCTGGCCGTGGCCATGGCCGCCGCGCTGATGCTGGACTGGCGCGACCGCCTGGCCCTGGCGCTGCTGACGGCGCTGTGCCTGGCCTGGGCGCAGCAGCGCCATGCCGAAGGCCGGCCGCTGGTGCCCACCGCCTGGGCGGCCAAGCTGGCCAGCGGCTCGACGACGTCCTACTCCCTCTTCCTGCTGCACTTCCCGGTGCTGCTGCTGACCAACGCGCTGCTGGCTCATCTTCCCGATGCGACGCCGGCCGTGGGCATGCTGCTGCTCGTGGCCACCTGGCTGCTGGCCAACTGCCTGGCCGTGCCCTTCCAACGCTGGGTGGAGGCGCCGGCCGCACGCCTGGATCCGCTGGCCTGGCTGCCGCGCCTGCGCACGGCCTGAGAAACCACGGGGCCTCCGGCCGCGACTGCGTGCTAATGTCGCGCGCAGCCAGTCAGCCAGCCTCAGGACGCGCTCCCATGACGACTCCCACCCAGGTCGCGCCGCCGAGTCGCGAGCAACTGCTGCACTGCCTCTATGAGGCCGCCGAGCTGGAGCACAACCTGATGTGCACCTATCTCTACGCGGCCTTCAGCCTGAAGCAGGGCGAGGCCGAGGGCCTCGAGCAGGGTGAAGCCGAGGCCACCGAGCGCTGGCGGCGCGAGATCACCGCCGTCGCCGTGGAGGAGATGGGCCACCTCGTCGCGGTCTGGAATATCACGGCCGCCCTGGGCGGCGCACCGCGCATCGGCCGCGGCAACTTCCCGCTGGACCCGGGCTATCTGCCGGCCAGCGTGGTCGTTAAGCTCGCCCCGTTCAGCGAGGCGACGCTGCAGCACTTCATCTTCCTGGAGCGCCCCGAGGGCAGCACCGAGCAGGACGGCGAGGGCTTCGCGGCGGACCGCCTGTTCACACGCGGCTCGGACGTGCCGCGCGTGACGCCCATGGCCTGCGACTACGACACCGTGGGCCACTTCTACCAGCAGCTCAGCGCGGACCTGCGCAGCTTCGTCGAGCTGCACGGCGAGGCTGCCGCCTTCAGCGGCGATCGCTGGCTGCAGCTGGGGCCGGACGAGCTCAACCTCTGCGGCGCCCGCCATGTGCTGTGCTCCAAGACGGCGCTGGCCGCCTTCGACGCCATCGTGCGCCAGGGCGAGGGTGCGCCCACCGACAGCGACCGCTCCCACTACCACCGCTTCGCCGCCATCCGCACCGAGCTGGCCGCGCTGCGCCAGGCCAACCCGGCTTTCGAGCCCGCCTGGCCGGCCGCCACCAACCCGGTGCTGCGCCGCCCGCCCCGGCCCGAGGGCCGGGTGTGGCTGGAGAACCCCGACGCCAGTGCCACCGTGGACGTGGCCAACGCCAGCTACGGCCTGATGCTTCGCCTGCTGGCCCAAAGCTATCTGATGCCCGGCCCCTCGGCCGAGAAGAGCCTCATCGTCGACCTCGGCATCGGCCTGATGCGCGCCTTCACGCCGCTGGCCGAGCATGCCGCACGTCTGCCAGCCGGCCCCAGCAACCCCGGTTGCCACGCCGGCGCCAGCTTCACCGCGCTGCGCGATGCGGCCGGCATGCCGCCGGGCCCGGCGGCGCGGCGCTACGTCATCGAAAGGCTGGGCCAGCTCTCTGACGCCGCCGCGAGCCTGCATGCCCAGCTGGGCGCCGACCGCAGCGGCCGCGCCGCGCGCCAACTGCAGGCGCTGCGCGAACGCGCCGAGCGCGGGCTGGACCTGAACGCGCCGGCCCCGGCGCCCGCCGCCAAGCCCGTTGCCGCACCACCTCCACCCGCACCGCCGACGGAGAACGTCGACGGCGTCGAGATCGTTCAGGGCGAGAAGCTCGAACTCCGCTTCGAGGCCCAGCGCTGCATCCATGCGCGCTTCTGCGTGACGGGCGCGCCCAAGGTCTTCCTCGCCAATGTGCAGGGGCCCTGGCTCCACCCCGACGCGATGCCGGTCGAGCGCCTCGCCGACATCGCCCACGCCTGCCCGTCCGGCGCCATCCAGTACCGCCGCAAGGACGGTGAGGCCGACGAAGCCGCGCCGCCGGTCAACCTGCTGTCGGTGCGCGAGTCCGGCCCCTACGCCATCCGGGGTGCGCTCACGCTGCGCGGCCAGGCCATCGGCATGCGCGCCACGCTGTGCCGCTGCGGCGCGAGCAAGAACAAGCCCTTCTGCGACGGCAGCCACCACGACATCCACTTCGCCGCCACCGGCGAGCCCGAGACCGGCATGCTGGGCCTCTCCACCGACATGCCCGCGGTACGCGACGGCGCCGTCGAGATCGAGCCCGAGCCCAACGGCCCGCTGCAGCTGCGCGGCCACGTCGAGGTGCTGAGTGGCACCGGCCGCATGGTCTGCCGCATCACGCAGGCGCGGCTGTGCCGCTGCGGCGGCAGCCAGACCAAACCCTTCTGTGACGGTACCCACGCACGCAATGGCTTCAGCGCGGACTGACCCCCTCGTCGGCCGCGAAGCGCTGCAGGACAAGGCCGCGCGCACGCTGGTCTGGATCCTCGCCAGCGTGGGCGCCATCACCTTGGTGGTGGGCATCGTCATGGCGAGCATGGGCGGCCGTGTGCCCTGGGAGAGCCAGCGCGTCATCGTCGGCGCCATGCTGCTCGGCCTGGGTGGCGTGGCCGAGCTGCTGCGCCGGGCCGGCCAGCAGCGCGCCGCGATGACGCTGGTGCTTGGTGGCACCCTGCTCGTGCTGATCGGCAACGCCGTGCAGGGCGGCCTGGGGGTGCACACCTTCGCGCTCGCGGCCGGGCCGGTGCTGGTGGCCGTGGCTGGCGGCGTGGCCGGCAACGCCGCGGCCTGCGCGCTGGCCCTGCTGCACATCGTCGCCATCTTCGGGCTGGCCGCGCTCGAGGCCCAGGGCGTGCTGCCCGGCCGGCTCGCCGCCGTGCAGCCCACGCTGGAAGGCCGCGTCAGCGCCCACCTGCTGCTCACCGTCGGCGGCCTGGCCTCGGCCCTGCTGCTCAACCGCATCCTCGGCGCGGCGCTGCGGCGCGCCATCGGCGAGGAAGCCCGCCTGGCGCGCCTCGTGCAGGCCGCGCACAACTGGGCCTGGGAGGCCGACGCCAGGTTCCGCGTGACGATGCTCTCCGACGAGTTCGAGGCGCTGTCGGGCCACAAGCGCGAGGACTACCTGCGCATGGGCGAGCCCGGCGGCGCCATGCTCGTGCGCGATGCCGAGTACCAGGCCCTGCTGGAGGACATCCGCGCCAAGCGCGCCTACCGCGACCGCATCAACGGCTTTCGCGCGCCCGACGGCCGGCTGCTGTGGACGCTGAGCTCGGGAGAGCCCGTGTTTGACGCCGCCGGCCGCCACACCGGCTGGCGCGGCGTCAGCCACAACATCACCGGCGAGCGCCTGGCGCTGCAGCAGCACCAGCGCACGGCCAACATGCTGGACCGCGTGCTGCGCGCCAGCCCCGACGCCATCTGCGTGGCCCACGCCGGGGACGGCCGTATCCGTTTCGCGAACTCGGGCTTCTGCACGCTGGTGGGCCTGAGCCGCGATGAGCTGATGGGCCGTTCGGGCCGCGAGCTGGGCTTGTGGCCCGACAGCAGCGAGCCGCTGCGGCTGGCTGCCGAGCTGGCCGAGTCGGGCCTGGTGCGCGACTTCCGCTCGGCCATCCTCGTCGACGGCCAGTGGCGCGACCTGCTCGTGTCGGCCGCGTCGCTGGACTGGGACGGCGAGCCCGCGACGATGCTGATCGCGCGCGACATTACCGAGCGCGAGCTCGCCCGCATCGAGGCCGAGGCCATCCTCGACCACGCCAGCGTCGGCATCGCGCTGACGCGCGGCGAGCGCTTCGAACGCGTGAACCGCCACTGGCAGGAGATCTTCGGCGGCACCGAGCCCCAGCTCGCCGACGCGCAGGCCAGCCTGCCCTCGGCCCAGCAGGTCGCGGGCGCCGCGCTGGCCTTCGAGCGCGACTTCATCCGCCCCGACGGCCGGTGCATCACCGTGCAGTTCAACGCGCGTGGCCTGCCGGCCGCGCTGCCGGGCCGCAGCGAAGGCCGCACCGACCCGGACAGCGACCGCGCAACGCTATGGGTGGCCGAGGACGTCACCGAGCGCCGTCGCCAGGAACGCGAGCTGCAGGACGCCAAGCTGCAGGCCGAAGGCGCCAGCCACGCCAAGAGCGCCTTCCTGGCCACGATGAGCCACGAGATCCGCACACCGCTGAACGGCGTGCTCGGCCTGGCGCGCCTGCTGCAGCAGGCCGGGCCCGACGAGCGCCGGCCGCAATACCTGGCCCATCTCGTCGCGGCTGCGGAGTCCCTCAACGAGATCGTCTCCAACGTGCTGGACCTGTCCAAGATCGAGGCAGGTCACCTGGAGATGGAGAAGATCGAGTTCGACCTGCATGCGCTGGCCCAGGCCAGCTTCGAGGGCAGTGCGGCACTGGGCCGCGAGCGCGGTCTGGACATGCAGATCGAGCTTGCGCCCGGCGTGCCGCGCCTCGTCATCGGCGACCCGCTGCGGGTGCGCCAGATCATGGCCAACTTCCTCGTCAACGCGCTCAAGTTCACCGAGCGGGGCTACATCCGCCTGAAGCTGTCGCGGGCCGACCATGACCGCGTGCGCATCGTGGTTGCGGACAGCGGCATCGGCGTGTCGGCGGAGCTGCAGGAAAGGCTCTTCCGCCCTTTCGCGCAGGCCGACGACTCGACGACACGCCGCTTTGGCGGCACGGGCCTGGGCCTGTCCATCTGCCGCGAGCTGGCCACCCGCATGGACGGCCGCGTCGGCGTGCAGAGCGACGGCGTGAACGGCTCCAACTTCTGGGCCGAACTGGCGCTGCCCACCGCGCTCACCATCGACGACACCGCCGCCCGCAAACGCATCCCGCTGCCGCCGCGCTACCCGCTGGCCGGCCAGCGCCTGCTGGTGGCCGAGGACAACCCGGTCAACCGCCTCATCATCACGGCGCTGCTGCAGCGCCTGGGCGCCGAGGTTGTCGAGGCCGAGGACGGCGAGCAGGCAGTTCGCCTCGCGCGCGACCAGGCCGGGCGCCTGGACGGCGTGCTGATGGACCTGCACATGCCCAAGGTCGACGGCCTGGAGGCGACGGCGCTGCTGCGCGCCGACCCCACCACCGCCCAGCTGCCCATCCACGCCTTCACCGCCGCCGTGCTCGACCAGGAACGCCAGGCGGCGCTGGCCGCGGGCATGAACGGCTTCATCGCCAAGCCGGTGGCCGAGGACGACGTCATCCGCGTGCTGGGCCGCCACTGAGCAGGAGAGCAGCCATGGCCATCCGCATCGTCAGGCTCGGCACCCCGCGTGCCGCAGACGAGGGCACCCGCATCGGCACCGTGCGCCGCCCACCGCGCGGCGTGCCCAAGGCCGAGTTCGCATCGCGCGACTTCTACGACGTCTGGTTCCCCAACCTCGCACCGAGCGTTGAGACGATGAAGCTGGGGCAGGCCGCCGAGAGCGCGGCCGACTGGACGGCCTTCACGAAGAAATACCGCACCGAAATGGCCGAGCCCGAGGCCCAGCACGCGCTGACCCTGCTGGCCACGCTGTCGGCGCAGACGAATTTCTCGGTGGGCTGCTATTGCGAGGACGAGGCGCGGTGCCATCGGTCGGTGCTGCGCGCGCTGCTGGCGGACAAGGGCGCGCACTTCACCTGACGGCTTCAACCGCCAGGGGATTTGAGCAGCTGACGAGCCATCCAAAGGAATATCCCGGCGCCGCCAAGGTAGAGCGCGATTCCCAAGCCAAATGGCCACCCGGCACGGATGGGAATCGTTGCGTCGCCCATGGCACGGGACGCGACAACGACCTCACCGATGAACAGCGCATAAGCGGCATAGGCGAGGAATCCCATGCCAACGGCAAGCGCTCCCCAGCCGACGAAAAAGAGCGCCCGTTTGAGATGCGCGGGTTGCATGGCGTTGCTGGATGGACTCAAGCGCCGCCGTTGTCCTGCGCCTCGCGCTGGCGATTCATGTCGGCCAGCGTCTTGCCCGGCTCGTCGCGGAAGGCGTCCTCCAGCACTTCCAGCGTCTCGACACGGTCGACGCGGAAGCTGCGGAAGTCGTTGCGCAGCTCGCACCAGGCGGCCAGCGTCCAGACCGGGCCCCAGAACAGGCAGGCCAGCGGGCGCACGATGCGCTCGCTCTTCACGCCGCCCAGGTCCAGATAGCCCACCTTCAGCTTGCGGCGGGCCTCGGTGGCTTCGCGCATGGCCGTCAGGTGGGCGCTGGTGGCCGGGTCCAGCGCGGGCAGCGGCGCGTACAGCGCCAGGCTCTCGGCCGCGGCGCGAGCGTCCAGCGGCAGCACGGCCAGGATCTTGGACAACGCGTTCTCGGCCTGGCGGGCCAGCGCCGCGTCCAGGCGCGACTCGGCCATGCGCACGGTGGCGACCAGGGCCTGGGCTTCCTGCTTGCTGAACATCAGCGGCGGCAGGTCGAAGCCGGCCCGCATGCGGTAGCCCACGCCAGCCTCGCCCTCGATGGGCACGCCTTGCTGGCCCAGCGCCGCGATGTCGCGGTAGACGGTGCGCATCGACACCTCCAGCCGCTGGGCGAGGTAGTCGGCCGTCGTGAGGCGGCGGCCGCGGATGAGCTGGACGATCTGGAAGAGGCGGTCGGCGCGGCGCATGGGTTGGCACTGTAGGGCAGCAGGCATGACCCTTGCAGAAGACACCCGTCACCGACAACGACGTCGAACATCATCATGGCCATCTACGCCTCCTTCCAGGCCCGCGGCACCCGCGGCGCCGAACTGGCCACGCTGGGCGCCATCAGCGCTCCGCTGGCTTCCCTGGCCCAAGACCAGCTCTTCACGGCACGCGCCGCGACGGGGCGGAGCCGCCCCGAAAAAGGGCAGGCAGAGCGAGGGAGGGCACCGGGCGCGGCCGAGCGGGTCGTCCAAGGCGGCTCCGTCTAGGCGCAAAGCACAGCCGTAGCTCAGGCTACGGCGAGCATTTGCAACGACGAGGGGGCTGGCTTGGGCGGCACGAGCGGGCGTGACAGGTGCCCTCCCACGCTCTTAGCCCATCGCTGTGCAGAGCTCCACCAGCGTGCCGTCCGGGCAGCGCACATAGGCCACGGTCTGGCCCCAGGGTTTGGTGACGGGCGCGGCCAGCGCGCGGGCGCCGGCGGCGATGGCCTTGTCATAGGCAGCCTGCACATCGCTCACCGTAAAGCCGATCTCCATGCCCAGCGGCTGCGGGCTGGCGTCGGCCGCAACGTAGTCGTGCTGCACGCTGTCGCGAGCGGTCGCGTGGTCGACGAAGGCCAGCGTCGTGCCGCTCGCGCCGGTGTCGACCTCGCCGTAGGCGCCGCTCTCATGCAGAAAGCGCTGCTTCAGGCCGAAGGCCTTGTCGAAGAAGGCGAGGGACGCGGCCACGTCGGACACGTAGACGAGGGTGTAGGCGAATTTCATGTGGGGCTCCTGAGGTTGGAAAGCCCGCATGCTGCGCTCGGTCGCCTGTCAGCGCGTGTCAGGAGCGCCTTGGACAATGCATCCCAATGCAAGCCTTCCTGATCGCCACCGGCCTGGTGGCACTCGCCGAGATCGGCGACAAGACCCAGCTCCTCGCCTTCATGCTCGCGGCACGCTTTCGGCAGCCGGCGCCCATCGTGCTGGGCATCTTCGTCGCGACCGTCTTCAACCATGCCGCCGCCGGCGCCCTCGGCAGCTGGTTGACCGGCCTCATCAGCCCGACGGCGCTGCGCTGGGGCTTGGGCCTGTCCTTCATCGCGATGGCGGGCTGGATGCTGATCCCCGACAAGCTCGACGAGGACGACACGCCCAAGCCCGGCCACGGCGTGTTCGTGACGACGGTCATCGCCTTCTTCCTCGCCGAAATGGGCGACAAGACGCAGATCGCGACCATCGCGCTGGCAGCGCGCTTCCCCGCGGACTTCATCGGCGTGGTTGCCGGCACGACGGCCGGCATGATGCTGGCCAACGTGCCGGCCGTGCTGGTGGGCGGCAAGCTCGCGCAGAAGCTGCCGGTGAAGCTGGTGCACACGGTGGCTGCCGTCATCTTTGCGGTGCTCGGCATCGCGACGCTGGCCGGCGCAGGCGATAGCCTGGGGTTTTGAGGGGCTGCGCCGGCGATGATCGCCGCCTAGCATCCGCGCAACTTCCACATCTCACGGAGAAGCCATGACCTTCCAGGAATCCATCGAGGTCTGCTTCAAGAAGTACGCCGACTTCTCGGGCCGCGCCAGCCGCCCGGAATTCTGGTGGTTCGTGCTCTTCATCTTCCTGGGCAGCCTCGTGCTGTCCTATGTCAGCTTCTGGCTCAATCTGCTCTTCGTGCTCGGCACGCTGCTGCCCCAGGTGGCCGCGGCGACGCGCCGGCTGCACGACACCGGCCGCAGCGGCTGGTGGCAGCTGATCGGCCTGATCCCGTTGATCGGGTGGATCGTCATGATCGTTTTCCTGGCCCAGGAAAGCAGCAGCGAGAGCTATTGAGCCAGCACCTGCCGCACGGCGCGCTCCCACTGCGCCATGTGCGCCCCCGCCTCGTCGCGCGACATGCGCGGCTCGAAGGCGCGGTCGAGCTGCCAGATCGAACCGATCTCCGCGGTTGACGCGTAGACGCCAGCGCCCAGCCCGGCCAGCAGCGCCGCGCCCAGGGCCGTCGTCTCGATGACGCGCGGGCGCAGCACCGGGATGCCGAGCAAGTCGGCCTGGAACTGCATCAGCAGGTCGTTGGCCGACGCGCCGCCATCGACGCGAAGCTCCGTGAGGCGCTCGCTGGCGCCAACGTCGGCATTCATCGCCGCCAGCACCGCCGCGCTCTGGAAGGCAATGCTCTCCAGCGCCGCGCGGGCGATGTGCGCCTGCGTCGTGCCGCGCGTGAGACCCAGCAGCGCGCCGCGTGCATCGGTCCGCCAGTAGGGCGCGCCGAGGCCGGCGAAGGCGGGCACGAACATCACGCCGCCGGCGTCCGGCACGCTGCTCGCGAGCGCCTGCACCTCGCCGCTGCCGCCGATGGCCTTGAGCCCGTCGCGCAGCCATTGCACAACGGCGCCGCCGACAAAGACGCTGCCTTCCAGCGCGTACTGCGCGGCCGCGTCAACCTGCGCAGCCCGCGTCGTGATGAGGCCCTGCGTGGAGGTGCGCGCCTGGGTGCCGGTGTGCATCAGCAGGAAGCATCCGGTGCCGTAGGTGTTCTTGGCCTGGCCGGGCTGCAGCGCCGCCTGGCCGAAGAGGGCCGCCTGCTGGTCGCCCGCGATGCCTGCGATCGGCACGCCGAACTCGGCGGCCTGGCCGAAGACGCCGGCCGACGAGCGCACCTCGGGCAGCAGGCTCTTCGGGATGTCGAAGGCCGCCAGCAACTCGTCGCTCCAGTCGCCGCGGTGGATGTCGTAGATCAGGGTGCGCGAGGCATTGCTGGCGTCGGTAGCGTGGACGTTGCCCCCCTTTCCGTCATCCGTGAGCTTCCACAGCAGCCAGCTGTCGATGGTGCCGAAGGCCAGCTCGCCACGGGCCGCGCGCTCGCGGGCGCCGGGCACGTTGTCGAGCAGCCAGCGCAGCTTGGTGGCCGAGAAATACGGGTCCAGCACCAGGCCGGTCAGCTCGCGCACGCGCGGCTCCAGGCCCTGGCCCTTCAGCTGCTCGCAGAAGGCCGCCGTGCGGCGGTCCTGCCAGACCAGGGCCTTGTGCAGGGGCTTGCCGGTCTTGCGATCCCACAGCACGACGGTCTCGCGCTGGTTGGTGATGCCGATGGCGGCCACCTTCACGCCGGCCTTGGCCAGGGCCTCGCGGGCGCATTCGACCTGGTGGGTCCAGATCTCCTCGGCGTCATGCTCCACCCAGCCCGGCCGGGGGAAATGCTGGGGCAGTTCGCGCTGCGCCGAGGCGAGCAGCCGGCCATCGCGGCCAAAAACTAGAGCACGTGAACTAGAAGTCCCCTGGTCCAGCGCGAGCAGTGCATCCATGGCTGTCGTTCACTTAGAGTCGTCGAATGGATGATTTTGACGTCGTGGTGGTGGGAGGCGGCATCAATGGCACGGGCCTGGCCCGCGACCTGGCCGGCCGGGGCTGGCGCGTGCTGCTGGCGGAGCGCGACGACCTGGCTTCGCACACCTCGTCGGCATCTACCAAGCTCGTGCATGGCGGCCTGCGCTATCTGGAGACCTATGAGTTCTCCCTGGTGCGCAAGGCCCTGCAGGAGCGCGAGGTGTTGCTGCGCAGCGCGCCTCATCTGATCCAGCCGCTGCGCTTCGTGCTGCCGCATGCGCCGCATCTGCGCCCGGCCTGGATGATCCGCATCGGCCTCTTCTTCTACGACCACCTGGCCCGCCGCGAGCTGCTGCCGGGCTCGCATGGCCTGCGCCTGACGGGCAGCGTCTATGGCGCGCCGCTCAAGCCCGAGTTCACGCGCGGCTTTGTCTATTCCGACGGCTGGGTGGACGACGCCCGCCTCGTTGTGCTGAACGCGCAGGACGCGCAAGCCCGTGGCGCCGAGGTGCTGACGCGTTGCGCTGTCACGCAGGCCATGCGCGGCAAGGACGGCTGGCAGGTCACGCTGCAGAACGGCCGCCAGCTGCGAGCCCGCGCCCTCGTCAACGCGGCCGGGCCCTGGGCCGAGCGTTTCCTGCGCGACCACACGCAGGCCGGCAACGGCCAGCCGCTGCCGGCGCGCGGCCTGCGCCTGGTCAAGGGCAGCCACATCGTCGTGGACCAGCGCTTCACCCACGACCACGCCTATATCTTCCAGAACGCCGATGGCCGCATCATCTTCGCCATTCCCTACCAGGAGCACTTCACGCTGATCGGCACGACCGACGTCGAGCTGCCCGAACACGAAGACCCGCCGTCGCGCGCGACCATCGCCGAGGACGAGATCGCCTATCTCTGCGAACAGGCCAGCCGCTACCTGGTCCAGCCGGTGAAGCCCGGCGATGTCTTGTGGACCTATGCCGGCGTGCGCCCGCTGCTGGACGAAGGTGGCTCGGCTTCGGCCGTCACCCGCGATTACCTGCTGGAGAGCGACAAGGATGGTGGCGCGCCGCTGCTCAATGTCTGGGGCGGCAAGCTGACGACCTATCGCAAGCTGGCCGAGGACGGCGCGACCCAGATCGGCGAACTGCTGGGCGATGCGCGCAAGCCGTGGACGGCGAGCACGATCTTGCCCGGCGGCGACCTCGGTGCGCATGGCGTCAATATCGAGGCGTTTGCCGCCGAGCTGCAAGCCGCGCACCCGGGCCGACCGGGTGTACGACGCATTACCCGCGCCTACGGCAGCAAAGCTCGCGAGCTTCTGGCTGCTCCACCCGGCGCCGAGATCGCGCCAGGCCTGTTCGAGTCCGAGCTGCACCATCTGATGGAGAACGAATGGGTGACGAGCGCCGAGGATGTGCTGTGGCGGCGCAGCAAGCTCGGCCTGCACTACACGGCCGAACAGCGCGAAGCCGTGGCGGCCTGGTTCAGAACGCGAGCTTGAAGCCCACCGTGGTCAGCCGCGCGCGCGGACCACTGAACTGGCGGCCATAGGACGCATCGACAAAGACGCTGTCGGGCAGCA
Organism: Roseateles sp. GW821-FHT02E12; assembly: GCF_059421665.1. Taxonomy (NCBI): domain Bacteria; kingdom Pseudomonadati; phylum Pseudomonadota; class Betaproteobacteria; order Burkholderiales; family Sphaerotilaceae; genus Roseateles; species Roseateles sp. GW821-FHT02E12. Next base: position 1,100,477 of record NZ_JBWKVK010000001.1, on the reverse strand, counting down.
AGGCCACACGCAAGGCCGCATTGGCCCAGGGCCGGCCGCGGTCATCGCCAAAGACCTCGGCCATGGGTTGCCAGCGCCCGCCCTCGCCGAAGCCGCCATGCTCGACGGCCAGCGCCCAGGTCGTGCTGCGCCGGCCCACCATCTCGTCGCGCTGGTGGCCCAGGTTGGCGTGAAGGGTCAGGTCACGCATCAGCGGCAGGCTGCCGACAAGAATCAGCCCCGCGCTGCTGCGCCGCCACACCGTGTCGACATGGCGGTGAGAGAGTGCCCAGGCCAGCGTGAGCTGGGCGTCGCCATCGGCCCAGCCGGCGCTGGCGAGCAGGGTCTTGCCGTTCAGCGCCAGCTCGCGCGGCCGGATGACGTTCAGCGCGACCTCGGTGCTCCAGCCGATGCCGCAGCCGAGTTGCAGGCTGGTCTGGCGCTGGCCGTCTCCGCCCAGGCGCCAGTCACCGTGGGCACCTTCGAGCTCGCAGGCCTTGGGGTCCATGACGGCGGCGTCCTCGGCCTGCAGCGGCCGGCCGGCCAGGGCGGCGCTGGCGGCAAGCAGCAGAGGCAGGGCGATGGCATGACGCGAGCGAGGCATGGGTGGCGAGAGCCTAGCGCCACTGTGTGACGAGGGCATGGGAGATGATGCCGGCCATGCTGTTTGGTCTGTTGTTCGCCCTCGCTGCCGGGCTGATGTGGGGGCTGGTGTTTGTCGCCCCTGTGATGTTGCCGGGTTATGCGCCCGCCTTGCTGACGGTGGGCCGTTACCTGGCTTTCGGGCTGATCGCCCTGCCGCTGGCGTTGGCTCTGGACCGGCGTGCGCTGCGCGAGCTGCAGCGGGCCGACTGGTGGGAGGCCGCCAAACTCAGCCTCATCGGCAACTTCCTTTACTACCTCTGCCTGTCGGCCGCCATCCAGCGCGCCGGCGCGCCACTGCCGACGATGATCATCGGCACCTTGCCGGTGGTCATCGCCATCTGCGCCAACCATCGCAACCGCGTACGTGACGGCCACCTGCCTTGGGCCAAGCTGGCACCCTCGCTGCTGCTGATCGCGGCGGGCCTGGCTTGCGTCAATCGCGACGAGCTGGCCGTGCTGCAGGCCGAAGCCGGCGACCCGCGCCGCTATGCCGAGGGCGCGCTGCTGGCCATTGCGGCCGTGGCCTGCTGGACCTGGTATCCGATCCGCAATGCCGACTGGCTGCGTGCCCACGGTGACCGCAGCCCGCGCGCCTGGGCGACGGCGCAGGGGCTGGTCACGCTGCCGATGGCCGTCATCGGTGCGCTGCTGCTCGCGCTCGTGCACCTGACGGCGCCGGGCACGCTGGTCCCCGCCGACCACACCTTTCCTTTCGGCGAGAGGCCGCTGGCCTACATCGGCCTGATGGTGGCCATCGGCCTGTGCTCGTCCTGGCTGGGCACGCTGTGCTGGAACGAGGCCAGCCAGCGGCTGCCGACCTCGTTGTCCGGGCAGTTGATCGTCTTCGAGACGCTGGCCGCGCTGGCCTACGCGTTCGCGTGGAACCAGCGCGTACCGCCGCCGACGACCTTGGCAGGGGTGCTGCTGCTGATCGCCGGCGTGGTCTGGGCTTTACGCATCAAGCCCGTCAAGCACAGTTAGAACCCGCTGTTGCCGGTGCCACGGTTCAGCACGAACCCGCCGGTATTGCTGAGCCCACCCTGCGCGGCGCCACTCACGGTCACGTTCTGGAAGGTCGCATTGCCAGCGGACTTGATCTGGATGCCGTAGGTGCCGGCCCCGCTGATCGTCACGCCGTCGAACAGCGCGCCCTGCACCTGGTTGGGTCCGCTGATGTAGATGCCCGAGTAGGTGCTGTCCTGGATGATGAGGTCCTTGATGATGAGCGGTGCCGTGATGCTCGACGTATCGGCGAACAGGAACAGCGCGCTGAACTGATCGTTCCAGTTCGGCTCGAAGCCACCGGTGCGAACCAGCGTGTTGCCAGTAATGCGCGTGGTGCCACTGAACGGGACCGGACTGAAGCGCGAGCTGACCGTGATGCCGGACGAGCCGACCACCGTGTCGGTGATGACGTTGTATTCCGCCCGGTTGCCGTTGCCGCCGTAGATGCCGATGCCGTTGGCCAGCACCGGCGACTGCACGGTGTTGCGCACAAAGGCGCTGTTGGTTACCGCGGCGCCTTCCGAGAACATGGCCAGCGCATCGTCACCGGTGTTGCGGACGACGCTCTGGTCCATCACCACGTTCTGCACGTTGGCGTGGATGTTGACGCCGTCGGCGAACACATTGCGGATGCGCAGGCCGCTGGCGTAGAGGCCGTTGGTGCCCGAGTCGATCCACATGCCGACCTTGGTGTGCTCGAACCACAGGTTCTGGAACTGCGAGCCGGTGCCGAAGTTGCCCTCCAGCGGCGCGTCGGTCATCACCTGGCCGTCGGGGTCGCGCAGCGTGACCTTGCCCAGCATCAGGAAGTCGGCCAGCTTGACGTTGCTGCCCGTGCCGTAAAGACCGCCGTGGCCGTCGTTGCCCAGCTCCACCGTCGAGTACCAGGGACCGGCGCCGCGCATGGTGACGCCGGAGATGTTGATGCGCGTATTCAGCTTGAAGGTGCCGGCGGGAATCCATACGACACCGCCGCTCGGTTGCGCCGCGGCAATGGCCTGCTGGAAGGCGGACGTGGCATCCCCGCCGCCGGACACCGCGCCATAGCTGGTGATGGAGAAGGCGCCGGCCGGCATGGCGTAGGCGGCCGGGACGACCTCGGTCTCGATGAAGTCGATGTCGTAATAGGCCGCGGTGTTGCCACCGTCCTTCTGCAGCTTGAACACGGTGCCGGCCGGGTAACTGGCCAGCGGCACGTGGATCTCGTCGTAGAAGTGGCGCGGCGTGCCGTCCGACGGCACGCCACGGAAGGGGTAGCCGCCGTAGACCCAGGCATAGGTCGAGGTCAGGTTGAGGTCCTGCACCTTGGCGCCGTTGGCGTACAGCGCCAGCGTGGCCGACTGGCCGCCGCCGCCCGGGGCGTCGGGGATGGAGTAGCGCAGCACCAGCGAGTTGGTCGGCTGGGTCGTCGTGAAGCTGACCTGATGGCCGGTGTTGGCCAGGCGCACCAGGCTGCGGCCGCTGGACTCGGCCTGCACGGTGAAGGGTGTGCGGCTGGCGGTCAGCACGGTGGCGTTGGTGGAAGCGGTTTCGGCTTCGTACAGCGTCGTGCGCACGGTGGCGCCACGGGCAGCCGCGGTCAGCTCGCCGGGCACAGTGAGGCTGTCGATGCCGATATCGGCGCCGGCGGATGCTGCTGCCAAGCCGACGGTGTTGTGGCCGGTGCGCAGCGTCAGCGGCAGGTTCATCGTGGCCCAGCCGGTGCCGGCCGGGATGCTGACGGTGCCGACCTTGGCCGCATTGACGATGACGTCCAGCACACGGGCGCTGCCGCTGGTGTTGCGGTAGCGCAGGCTGGCGGTGGCGCTGCCATCGCCGCTCATGAAGACGGTGCGGATGGCCCGCGCGCCGCCGCTGGAAAAGCCGGCCGCATAGCCGCTGCCGTTGTAGCCGGAGGCTGAGGTCGACACCGCAGCGCCGCCGGACATGAACCAGGTCTCGGCCTCGGCCGGCGTCACCGCCGGGTTGCCCGTGCCGCCCCCGGTCACCGCGGTGACGGCGAGCGCATCGAGGTTGACGTTGCCGCTGTCGGCCGTGGTGAACTTGTAGGCCACCGTGTGCGCGCCGGCGCTGAGCGTGACGGTGGACGTCTGGGTGGCCCACGAGTCCCAGTTGGTGGTGGCGGGCAACGTCACCTGGCCGGCGGAAGCGCCGTCGACAAACAGCGTCAGCGTCCTGGCCGCGCCGGTGCCGTTGGCATAGCGCAGCGCCAGCTCGTGGCTGCTGGCCGTGGCTGCCGTCACGCTGAAGGCAACCTGGGCATTGCCCTTGTTGCCGTCGGTGAAGCCGCCGACAAAACCGCTGCCCTGGTAGCCGGTGTGGTCGGTCGCCACGGTGGCGCCACCGCTCAGGGCGGCGTCCTCGGCCTGAGGGCTGCCGGGGGTGGTGACGACGGCATCGACATCCAGCTTGTCCAGGTTGATGTTGCCGCTGTCGGCGGTGGTGAACTTGTAGGCCACCGTGTGGTTGCCGGCGGTCAGCGCGACGGTCGTTGTCTGCACCAGCCAGTCATCCCAGTTGGCGGTGGCGCCGAGGCTGACCTGGCCCTTGGACACGCCATCGACATAGAGCGTCAAGCTCTTGGCCGAGCCGGTGCCGTTGGCATAGCGCAGCTTCAGCGTGTAGTTGCCGGCGGCGGCAGCGTTGACGGTGAAGCTCGTCTGCGCGTTGCCCTTGTTGCCGTCCACATAGCCGCCGACAAAGCCGCTGCCGGTGTAGCCGGTGTGGTCGGTGGCCGTCACGGTGCCCCCGCTCAGCGAGGCGCTCTCGGCCTGGAAGGTGGCAGCGTGGATGGTGGTTGCCAGGGCCAGGAAAGGCAGGCAGGCGATAAGGCGGCTGAATCTTGGCTTCTTGGCCGGTTGGGTATGCATCGGTTTGTCTCCGTAGTGGTCTTCACGAGACCCGTCTAGCGCGGGTCGAGAACCACTCTAGGGACGACGGCAGCGTCATTCGCGATGCCCCGGTGGGCGGCAAGGCCTGATTCTTCAAAGCCTTGCGAAGCCTTCAGGCCGGCTTCAGATTGGCCATAGGCCCGGCAGGCACCCCCGGGGTCGGCCCGCGGCAGCAGGACGTTTGGTAACGCGACCCGGGGACATTCACTGATGCGGCCACAGGAGCCGCGATGCTGGGCTCAGGCCGAGAAGACCTCGAACACCCTTTGGCCATCGAAGCCATCGGCCTCACCACGCTTGGTGTGGCCGCGCGCGTTGCTGATGACGCGCGTCTCGCCAATGCGGTAGTTGTGGCGGCAATGCAGATGGCCGTGGATCCAGAGGCTGGCGCTCGGCAGCAGGTCCTCGTCGTTATTGCAGAAGCTGGCCGTGCCGGGCTGGCGGCCGTAGCGCGGGTCGGCGCTCTTCAGGCTGGGTGCGAAGTGGGTGATGGCGACGGTGGCGTCCCAGTCCCCGGTGCGCTGAAGCTCATCAGCCAGCCAGGCGCGCTGCTCCAGCGCCAGTTCGCGCACGGCCTCCACGCCAAAGACTTCGCCATGGCGCGTGGACTGCATGACCTGCTGGAAATAGCCGCCGGCCCGCATCGCGCGCTCGCGGCCCGACGGACCGAAGGCATCGAAGTCGCACCAGCGCGTGCAGCCGATGAAACGCACGCGCCGGCCCTCGGCGTCGGTCATGACGATGGATTCGTCATCCAGCATGGTCAGCCCGACGGCCTTCACATGGGCACGCAAGGCCTCGCGTGCGTCGTCCACATCGCGCCGGTCGAACTCATGGTTGCCGGGCACGAAGAGCACCGGCACCGGCCAGCCGCGAAAGAACTCGAAGCTGCGCCAGGTGGTGTCGATGTCACCGGCCAGGATCAGCAGCTCGGCGCCGGGGGCGGGCACGGGCTGGTAGGACTCCGTTTCGAGGTGGAGGTCGGAGAGGAGCTGGAGTTTCAAGTCAGTTGAGGACAGCGCGGGACGCTGCGCGCCCACGGCCCGTCCTGCAAGTCATTAGTTGCTGCCGTGGCATTGCTTGTACTTGCGACCCGAGCCGCAAGGGCAGGGATCGTTGCGGCCCACCTTGGGGCCTTCGCGCACGATGGTGTCGACGCGGTAGCGCTCGGCTTCGGTCAGGTCGGCGAGGTCGGCCACGGTGGCGACGAGCTCCTCGATGGCGTCGTCCACGTCCTTGAGCGGATGCTCGCGGTTCAGCGTCGCGACGACTTCCTTCTCCTCGTCCGTCTCGGCGGGCAGATGGCGGTACAGCCGCGCCAGGGCCGTGGCGACGTCGTCATTCGGCATGTCGGCCAGTTCGGGGAAGCACAGGGCGGCGTGCTGGAAACCAGCAACCCAGGGCATCAGCGCGCGCGACACGGGGCCGAGCGCGTCGTAGCTGGCGCGGGCCGAGCGCTCTTCCTCGCTCGCATCCTCGGGCAGCGGGTCGGGCTCCTGGTCTTCCTCGATGTCGAGGATGACGGGGTCGAACCAGTTGTCTTCGACGAGGCTGCGGTTCAGCGCGGCATGGCGGCGCTCGACGAGCTGGGTCAACTTGTCCAGCCAGCCGGCGTCCACCGCCTCGGGCAGCAGGCCGCCGTCGTAGTCAAAGATGTTCGGCAGCCACTCGTCGGCCTCGATGAGGCGGGGCTGCACGATGACGCCACAGAGGTAGCCGTCCAGCATGGACGCGTCCAGCGGTTGCAGCGGCTCGGGCGTTGCGGCGAGGAGTTCGTCGAGTTCGGCGAACTCGGCGTCGGTGAGGTCTTGAGTGCTCATAGGCGCGGATTGTCGGGGTTTGCTCCACCAGCATGCGCCTTTTGCGAGCGGCATCGCACCGCCCGGTGCACCCGATGGGTGAAATCGATGTCATCGGCGGCCTGCTGCAACTCTAGGGAGCGGCGGTGCCTCGGGCCGTCACGGGCTCGGGCTAAGCTAACAGCCGATATGCCTGCCGACACGCCCGCGCTCACCCCCGCCGCCCTCGCCCGTTGCATTCCGTTCTTCGTCTTCATGGCCTTGCTGGCCCTGCGTGGCTATCTGCCCGCGGAAGCAGGCGTGGACGCGCGCTGGATCTACGGCGTCCAGACCGTCATCGTCGCCGGCCTGCTCGCCTGGTACTGGCGCGACTACGGCGAGCTGGTGCGGCAGAACCTGCCCGATGCGCGCGAGACCGGCTGGGCCGTCGTCGTCGGCATTGCCGTCTTCGCGATCTGGGTGCAGCTGGACGCGCCATGGATGCAACTCAGCACCGCGACAGCCAGCTTCGTGCCTCTGGATGGCAACGGCCAGCTGATCTGGCCGCTGGTGGCGCTTCGCCTGGCCGGGGCGGCCTTGGTGGTGCCGGTCATGGAGGAGCTGTTCTGGCGCAGCTTCCTGATGCGCTGGGTGCAGCACCCCGGCTTCGAGCGCGTCGACCCGCAGACGGTCGGCTTGAAGGCCGTCGTCATGTCCACCTTCGTCTTCACGCTGGCGCACACGCTGTGGCTGGCCGCGGTGGTTGCCGGCCTGGCCTATGCGCTGCTCTACCGCCGCAGCGGCAAGCTGTGGACGGCGGTCATCGCCCACGCGGTGACGAACGGGCTGCTGGGCATCTGGGTCATCTGGACCGGCCGTTGGGAGTTCTGGTAGCCGCAAGGCGGTGGTGTCGCCCGGCGCTACCGCGTGGTGCTTGTCACGCGCCTCGGCACTATTCCCAAGCTCGCCGCGCCCCGCTTCACGCAAGATCGCGGCCCATACACCACCACCGCAAGGAAACCACCTCATGGGCACCCGCTTCGTCATGCAACGCGACACCAATTCCTGGCGCCTCCAGGTCTGGACCTCGTTCGTCCTTGCATTGCTGGCCTGCGCATGGGGCGTGTTCGGCGCACCGGGCCAAGACCTGGACCGCGCCTTCCTCGCCATCGGCCTGTTCTTCTCGGTGTTCGCCTGCTTCGCCGTTGCCAAGACGCAGCGCGACAACCGCGACGGCCAGGTGGACACGCAGGGCTGGGTCATGATGGTCTGGATCGCGCTGGTCGCGGCGCTGGCCCTGACGGCCTGGGGCCTGTGGCGCATGCAGATGGACGACTGGATCAAGCGCTACCTGGCCGTGTCCTGGCTCTTCCTCGTCTCCAGCACCTTCACGCTGGCCAAGACGCTGCGCGACCGCCACGAAGCCGACCTGCTCGAGCAGACCAACGCCCGCGGCGGCCGCGAGCAGGACGCGTGACCTTGAAGCGGCCCGCTACTCGCGGGCCTTGACGTCCAGGAAGCGCTGTTGGCGCAGCAGCGCTTCACCGGCCTCGTCGTGCAGCGGGCGCAGGCGGCGCTGCAGCCCCTCCAGCAGCGTCGTCAGCTGCTGGGCCAGGGCCTCGTCGGCGCTGGGCTGGCCTTCCGACAACGGCTGCGCGCGGCGATCCGCCGGCACGCTCAGATAAGCCTCCAGGCTGTCGGGCAGATAGCGCGCCACGCTTTGCTGCACGAAGGCGACGTCCTGCATGCTCAGGCGCGCCGAAGCGCCGGGTTGCTGGGCCAGTTCCAGCGCCTGCTTGATGGCCTTCACGGCCGCCGTGGCGGGCGCCGGCAAGACCGGTGCGGCGCGGGCCAGCAGGGCGTCCAACGCATCCAGGGCCTGTGGTGACAGCAAGGCCTGCTGCAGCCCCGCCTCGCCCAGGCCGCGACGCTGGCGCCACACCCCACGCACGGCCCAGCCCAGGCCCGCCGTGCCGATGACGACGAGCACGCCCACCAACACCGGCTGGCTCACGAACAAGGCGCCCGACAGCGAGGCCACGCCGAGGCCCGCCTGCACCCGGGCGGCCACCGGCAACGGCGCTGCTGCCACCGGTCGCGGGCCGGCGGCCAATGGGCGGCCCAGCTCATGGCGGGCTCGCAATTGCTGCTGGCGCTGCTGAACCACCTCAGGCCGTTCGACAGGGTCTGATGGCTGGACGCGCCGCGTGCGCCGGTTGACGGGTTGGGAGCCGACGGCGAGGCGGGACGGATCAGGATCGGGGGCGGCCATGCGGCATCCTATCCAGCACGACCGGCGCGGCGCTGACCCAGGCCGGGCCGCTCCAGGTCCCTGAAGGCCTCGAAGACCCACGACCTCAGCCCGATGACGACGCTGTAGGGCCGCTTCTCGGAGGACGGCAGCTTCTGGTCCAGCAGATGCTGCCGCGCGAAATCATCGGCCGTGCGCTGCAGCCGATCGGCCAGTTCACGCGCATGGCCGGCGCCGAACTCGCCGTGCACCAGCGTCAGCAGCTCGCCCTCGCCGTCGAAACCACCGGCGAAGAAGTCGGCCATCACACGCTCGCGGAAGAACTGCATGACCGGCCCTTGCGGCCGCCAGCGCAGCGTCTTGGCCACCTTGAGCTTGTAGCGGTTGTGCGGCCGCAGCTCGATGACGCCGAGGCGGTCGAGCTGGGCCAGCGCGGCGACGGTATCCGCCTCGCTGATGCGGTAGCGCGACAGCACGTCCTCCACGGCCCAGTGGCTCAGGCAGCAGATGGCGACGAGCAGCAGCTTGGGGTCGGCGACAACGGCGCGCTCCTGCTCCAGGCTCAGCTCGCGCAGCTCGGGCGCCTGGGCTGCCAGGCGCGCGGCCAGCTCAGCGAACTCCAGCTTCAGCACACGGCAGATCTCGTCCACGCGCGACAGCGGCATTTCGCCACCCGGCGCCAGCATGCGCTTCACGCTGGACTCCGACAGGTCCAGCGCCTGGGCCAGCTCGGCATAGCTCAGCCCCTGCGTTTTCAGCTCGGCCTTGATGAGGGCCACCAGCGATTGCGTGCTCGACATGGGCATGAACGGTAGCGCATGACGCGTCCATCGGGCGCAGGCGCTGGCGTGTTCAACCCCAACCGGTGTCATGAAGCGCTACTTTGCGGCGCTTGCCACGCGCCTCGGCACTATTCCCGGGATGGCCACCCTGGCTTCACGCAAGATCGCGGCCGTCTGGCGCAGCCGGACCTTGTCACCCCAGGAGTCATTTCATGAAGCGCCTGCTTGCCGTCTCCAGCCTCTCCCTCGCCCTGTGCGCCTTCGCGCTGCCGGCGCAGGCCCAGCGTGGCCCCTCCGAGCTGAGCCTGGCCGTGTCGGCCGCACCTCTTGTCCTGTCCGTCGGCGCGATCAGCGCTGCTGGTGTCGCACTGAGCGCCGTTCCCGCGGGCCTGCTGTCAGCGGGAGCGACGCTGGTGGTGGTCAGCGTCGAGGTCATCGGCGGCGCGACGGTGTGGGTGCTGGAGCGCGTGTCCGACGGCGTGCGCATCAGCTTGCGCACGGCCGGCAAGCTGGCGGAGGGCATCGTCGTGTCCACGGGCGCCGCCGTGGCGGTGTCGGTCATCGGCGCCGGCACGGTGCTGTCGGCCGCCGGCCAAGTCATCGCCTTCATCCCCAGCGAGATCGGCAAGGCCCTGCTCTACAACGAGCAGGTGACGCGTTGAAGCGGCGTCGTCTGCTGGCCCTCGCGCCACTGGCCCTGGCCACCGCAGCCCACGCCGGCCGGACCTGCGACGAAAAGCCCCCCACGACGCGGCAGGTGGAGCAAGGGCTGAACCTCGCCGTCGCCACCGCCCAGCAGCTCGACGCCAGCGGTGCCCAGGTCGCCATGCTGGCCCGCGCGGGGCAGGACCTGTCCAAGTACGGCCTGCAGTGGTCACACCTCGGCTTCGTCTACAAGGACACGAGCCAGCAGCCCGCCGTCTGGCGCGTCGTGCACAAGCTCAACCATTGCGGCACCGACCACGCGGCGCTGTACCGCCAGGGCCTGGGCGAGTTCTTCCTCGACAACCCGGCGCGCTACGAGGCCGCCTTCGTCGTGCTCAAGCCCGAGCTGCAGCAGGCGCTGCTGCCCGTGTTGGCCGACAACGCCCGCGTGGCACGCTTCAACGAGCGCCGCTACAGCATGGTGGCCTATGCCTTCGGCACCAAATACCAGCAGAGCAACCAGTGGGTGCTGGAGACGCTGGCCGGCGCAGCCGCACCCGGCGTCGTCAGCCGTCGTGCGGCGCAGGACTGGCTGCAAGCCCAAGGCTACCAGCCCAGCGACCTGCACCTGTCCACGATGACCCGCCTAGGGGGCCGCCTGACTCGCGCCAACATCGCTTTCGACGATCATCCGAGTGCGCGTCGTTTCAGCAGCCACATCGACACGGTCACCGTGGACTCGATGTTCGCGTGGCTGCCGCGCGCCGGCCTGTCCCAATCACCCCAACTCGTCCAGCAATGAGCCAAGAACATCCGAACCAGTTCGCGCTGTTGAAGCAGCGCCGCTTTGCGCCTTTCTTCTGGACGCAGTTCCTCGGCGCCGCGAACGACAACGTCTTCAAGTTCGCGTTCACGCTGATGATCACCTACCAGCTGCAGCTGGACTGGCTGCCGTCCAAGATGGCGGGCCTGGTCATCGGGGCGCTGTTCATCCTGCCCTATGTGCTGTTCTCGGCCACCAGCGGCCAGCTCGCCGACAAGCACGACAAGGCACGGCTGATGCAGCTGGTGAAGAGCCTGGAGATCGCCATCATGGTGATCGCGTCCTGGGGCTTCTACGCCGCCAACGTGCCCGCCCTGCTGGGCTGCGTGTTCCTGATGGGCCTGCACTCCACGCTGTTCGGCCCGGTCAAGTACGCCTACATGCCCCAGCAGCTCAACGAGCGCGAGCTGACCGGCGGCAACGGCATGGTGGAGATGGGTACCTTCGTGGCCATCCTGCTGGGCCAGTTGCTGGGTGGCATCTTGGTCGACACGCCCGTCGTAGGCCCGCAGCATGTGGCCTGGGCCTGCCTGGCGCTGGCCGTGGCCGGCCGCGTCACGGCGCAGGCGATTCCCACGAGCCCGTCGACCGACCCCGATCTCGTCATCAACTGGAACCCCTTCACCGAGACCTGGCGCAACCTCAAGCTGGCGCACGAGGGCCTGGCGGTGTTCCGTTCGCTGCTGGGCATCTCGTGGATGTGGTTCTTCGGCGCCGTGTTCCTCAGCAACTTCCCGGCCTTCGCCAAGGAAGTGCTGCACGGCAGCCCGCAGGTTGCGTCTCTCTTGCTGGCGGTGTTCTCCATCGGCATCGGCATCGGTTCGCTGATGTGCGAGATGCTGTCCAAGCGCCATGTCGAAATCGGCCTCGTGCCGCTGGGCGCCATCGGCATGAGCGTCTTCGCCATCGACCTCTATTTCGCCGCCACCGGCCTGCCGGCCAGCGAGCCCTACAGCGTCAGCGCCTTCCTGGCCGTGACGGCGCACTGGCGCGTGTTGGCCGACCTGACGCTGCTGGCCCTGTTCGCCGGCCTGTACAGCGTGCCGATGTATGCGCTGATCCAGCTGCGCGCCCAGCCCAGCCACCGCGCCCGCATCATCGCGGCCAACAACATCCTGAACGCGGTCTTCATGATCGCCAGCTCCGTCATCGCCGGCGCCATGCTGGGCGCCGGCCTGACGATTCCGCAGATCTTCCTGGCCGTCGGCATCGCCAACGCCATCGTGGCGTTCTACATCTTCCTCATCGTGCCGGAGTACTTGCTGCGCTTCGTGGCCTTCGTGCTGACGCGCATCGTCTACCGCTTCCGCGTCATCAACGATGAACGCCTGCCCACCACGGGCGCTGCCGTGCTCGTCTGCAACCACGTGAGCTTCGTCGACGCCGTGCTGCTGATGGCCGCCAGCCCACGGCCCATCCGCTTCCTGATGGACCACCAGATCTTCAAGATCCCCGTGCTGGGCTGGATGTTCAAGCTCGCCAAGGCCATCCCCATCGCGCCCGCCAAGGCCGACCCGGCCACCTACGAAGCCGCCTTCGCGGCCGCGCGCGCGGTGCTGGAAGATGGCGAGATGGTCTGCATCTTCCCCGAGGGCGGCCTCACGCGCGACGGCGAGCTGCAGCCCTTCAAGGGCGGTGTCATGAAGCTCATCGAAGGCATGCCCGAGGTGCCCGTCATCCCGATGGCGCTGGGTAATCTCTGGGGCAGCTTCTTCTCGCGCGTCGAGGGCGGCAAGGCGATGGTCAAGCCCATGCGGCGTGGTGTGTGGAGCCCGGTGAGCCTGACGGTGGACCAGCCGATGCCGACGGCCGCCGTGTCGCCTGACGGCCTGCGCACGCGGGTGCAGGCCCTGCTGGCGGGAGCTGCATCATGAGCGACGACCGCAGCTCCGCCGTCGGCCGCTACCTCGTGCTCACGGTGCTGATGATCGCGACGCTGGGCTTCGGCGCCGCCGGGCTGTGTGGCGCAGCCGTCACCGTCTTCTCTCTGCCCGATGCGTTTTCCGGTGGCCCGGAGAACTACTCCGGCGCCTTTCTGGTCATCTCGGTACCCAGCCTGCTGATCGGCGGAGGCCTGGCCTGGCTTTGCGGGCGGGCGATGTACAGGCGCATCAGCGGCCCCGAAGACAAAACCGACGTTTGATCGCCGACGCCACCACAGCCGCCTGGGTCCACAGCGCCTTTGCCTACGCAGGCATGGCCATCGGCGCGGCGATGTGGCGGGCCACGCTGCGGCGCCAATCCACGGGCGGCGCGCTGACGCCGGGCAATTTCGGCGTTCTTGTCGGCCTGCTGCTTGGCGCGGCCCTGGGCAACAAGCTTGTCTTCCTCATCGAGCGACCGGACGTAGCGATGGCCATCTGGCAGGGCGGCCAGCTCATCATTCCCGGCCAGAGCATCGTCGGCGGCCTGCTGGGCGGCCTCATCGGCGTGGAGATCGCCAAGAAGCTCATCGGCCAGACGCGCAGCACCGGTGATGCAATGGTGCTGCCCATCGCCGTGGGCCTGGTCATCGGCCGCGTCGGCTGCTTCCTCGCCGGCCTGCATGACGACACCTACGGCCTGCCGACGACGCTGCCCTGGGGCGTGGACTTCGGCGACGGCGTCCCACGCCATCCGACCCAGCTTTACGAGATCGTCGCCGTGCTCGCTCTCGCCATCGCGCTGAGCCGTGCGCGCTTCTCCACGCCCGGCCTGGCCTTCAAGCTGTTCCTCAGCAGCTACCTGCTGTGGCGCTTCGCCGTCGAGTTCCTCAAACCGGTGCCCATCGCCTGGCCGCTGGGCCTGTCGGGCATCCAGTGGACCTGCCTCGTTGCGCTGGTCGTCTACCTGCCCCTCGTGCTGCGCGCCTGGCGCCGGCCGCTCCTGCTTGCCACGCCATGAACCGCAAAGTCCGCCCCTACCTGTTCTACGACACGACGCAGTCCGTCTGCACGACCTGCCTTCGCCACTGCGAGGCCAAGATCCTCATCAAGGACGACCAGGTCTACATGGACAAGTGGTGCCCCGCCCACGGTACCGAGCGCGTGCTCGTCAGCGATGACGCGGCTTACTACCGCCAGTGCCGCGAGGTATTCGTGAAGCCGCCCGAGATGCCGCAGCGCTTTGCGACACCGATGAAATACGGCTGCCCCTACGACTGCGGCCTGTGCCCCGACCACATGCAGCACAGCTGCCTGTCCATCGTCGAGATCAGCGACCACTGCAACCTGCGCTGCCCGACCTGCTACGCGGGCTCCGGGCCGGAGCGGCTCAGCCATCGCACGATGGACGAAGTCATCGCGATGCTGGACGCCATCGTCGCCAGCGAGGGCGAGGCCGACGTTGTACAGATCTCCGGTGGCGAGCCGACGCTGCACCCGCAGTTCTTCGACATCCTCGATGCCGCCAAGGCCAGGCCCATCAAGCATCTGATGGTCAACACCAATGGCCTGCGCATCGCCCAGGACGCCGCCTTCGCCGAGCGGCTGGCGGGCTACGCGCCGGGGCTGGAGGTCTATCTGCAGTTCGACTCGCTGAAGCGCGAGGCGCTGATGGACCTGCGCGGCGCCGACCTGCGCGGCCCGCACGACGCGGCGCTCGCGCGGCTGGACGCTTTAGGCATCTCGACGACGCTGGTGATGACCGTCAAGCGCGGCGTCAACGACGACGAGATCGGCGACGTCATCCGCCACGGCCAGAGCTACGCCTGCGTGCGCGGCGTGACGCTGCAGCCCATCCAGAACGCCGGCCGCGTGGAGGCCTACGACGCGGCCAAACATCGCCTGACGGTCAGCGAGCTGCGCCGCCGCATCGCCGAGCAGAGCGGCGTGTTCACGCTGGCCGACGTGCTGCCCGTGCCCTGCAACCCGGACACGCTGGCGATGGCCTACGCGCTGCGCAGCCCGGACAAAGAGAAGGGCCTGGTGCCGCTGACCCGCTATCTGGACGCCGCCACGCTGCTGAGCGGCGACCGCAGCACCATCGTCTTCGAGGGCGACCCGGCGCTGAAGGCCTCGGTCTTCAAGCTGTTCTCCACCAACCACTCGCCCGAGAGCCAGTCCAACTGCCTGTCCGAGCTGTTGTGCTGCCTGCCGAAGATCGACGCACCCCAGCTCAGCTACCGCGACGTTTTCCGCGTGCTCATCGTGCAGTTCATGGACGCGCAGTCGCTGGACATCCGCGCGCTGAAGAAGAGCTGCATCCACATCGCACGGCCGGACGGGCGCCTCATTCCGTTCGAGGCCTACAACCTCTTCTACCGCGACGAGCGCCAGGCGGAACTGGCCACCATCCGCGCCGAAATTGACGCGCAGCGCGAACAGCGCCTGCAGTTCAGACCGAAGGCGGCGGCGCCTCTCGTGCGCGCCTGAAGAGCCGCTTCACGCGCAGCTTGATGGCCCGCGCCGTGCGCCAGGCCGCGCTGGCGCGCACCCAGGCCAGCAGCTCGGCCTTCCAGGCCGTCCAGCGCGCGTAGACGCGGGCAAACCAGGGCAGCTGCATCAGCGCCGGCTGGATGAGCTGGAACAGCCAGGCCAGCAACGCCGTGCCGATCAGCTTGGCCGCGACGATGACGCCCAGGCCCAGCGTCACGCGGCCCTCCGCGATCAGCCACACGGCCAGCAGCTTGACCGGCAGGATCAGCAGGCTGGGCAGCAGCAGCACGACAAAGGCCCAGCGCGGCGGCAGGCGCTTGAGCAGGGCCTCGAACTGGCGGATGACCGGCAGCCTGGCCAGCAGCGCGAAGACGCGCTGCAGCGGCTCCCAGCCCCACTCCTCGAAGAGGATGAGCAGTGCGAAGACGACCCGGAAGAGCCAGCGCAGCGGAGCGAGCAGGGCTTTCAGCATGCCGCTATCTTGAGGCCGCTCAGGCGTTTACCAAGAAGTCAGACCCCGCGCGCCCGGTCCGCGTGGAACTGCGCCCGCCAGGCCTCGAAGCGGCCGGCATCCAGCGCGTCGCGCATCTCCTGCATCAGGTTCAGGTAGTAGTGCAGGTTGTGCACGCTGGTCAGCATCGGGCCCAGCATCTCGCCGCAGCGGTCGAGATGGTGCAGGTAGGCGCGGGTGAAGCCCTTGCAGCACTCGCAGCTGCAGGTCTCGTCCACCGGCTTCTCGTCGGACTTGTAGCGGGCGTTGCGCAGGCGCAGGTCGCCGAAGCGGGTGAACAGGTGGCCGTTGCGCGCGTTGCGGGTGGGCATGACGCAGTCGAACATGTCGATGCCCTGGGACACGCCTTCCACCAGATCCTCCGGCGTGCCCACGCCCATCAGGTAGCGCGGCTTGTTCGCCGGCAGCTGGTGGCCGGTGTGCTCCAGCACGCGCTGCATCTCGGCCTTGGGCTCGCCCACCGACAGGCCACCGATGGCATAGCCCGGCAGGTCCAGCTCGGCCAGGCCGGCCAGCGACGCGTCGCGCAGGTTGGTGAACATGCCGCCCTGCACGATGCCGAACAGCGCGTTGGGGTTCTCGAGGCGGTCGAACTCGGTGATGCAGCGCTTGGCCCAGCGCAGGCTCAGCTCCATCGACTGCTTGGCCTCGCGCTCGGTGGTGAGCACGCCCTTGCTCTCGTACGGCGTGCACTCGTCGAACTGCATGACGATGTCGCTGTTGAGCACCGTCTGGATCTGCATGCTGACCTCGGGGGTCAGGAAGAGCTTGTCGCCGTTGACGGGCGAGGCGAACTTGACGCCTTCCTCGGTGATCTTGCGCATCGCGCCCAGGCTCCAGACCTGGAAGCCGCCGGAGTCGGTCAGGATGGGCTTGTTCCAGCTCTCGAAGCGGTGCAGGCCGCCGAACTGCGTGACGACGTCCAGGCCCGGCCGCATCCACAGGTGGAAGGTGTTGCCCAGGATGATCTGGGCGCCCATTTCCTCCAGCGAGCGCGGCGTGACGCCCTTGACCGTGCCGTAGGTGCCCACGGGCATGAAGATGGGCGTCTGCACGACGCCGTGGTTGAGCGTGAGCGTGCCGCGGCGGGCGCGGCCTTCGGTCTTGAGGAGGTCGAACTTCAGCATGGGGATGGGATTGTCGCAGCGGGGAAGGGCACGCCTACACTGAATCGCGATGAGGATCCCCGCTACGGTCACATCCCGGCTGCTCCATCTGCTGCTGGCCTGCCTCATGCTGCCCACCGCGGCGCTGGCCTGCGGCCCTTACCGCGTGGCCTTCTACGAGTACGCCGTCCTCTATCACCGCGATGCCGATGGCCAGTACCGCGGCATCGACAAGGACGTGATCGACGAACTGGCGCGGCGCAGCGGCTGCCGCTTCGAAACGCGGCTGGAGTCGCGCGCACGCACCTGGGCCCTGCTCACCTCGGATGGCGTGGACATCACGGTCTCCGCGGTGATGA
The DNA here is from genome assembly GCF_059421665.1 of Roseateles sp. GW821-FHT02E12. Lineage (NCBI taxonomy): Bacteria > Pseudomonadati > Pseudomonadota > Betaproteobacteria > Burkholderiales > Sphaerotilaceae > Roseateles > Roseateles sp. GW821-FHT02E12. The sequence goes on along the minus strand of NZ_JBWKVK010000001.1, from coordinate 1,083,347 downwards.
ATGCCGAGCGCGGGCGCATCGTCGAGCTGGTGCCCTACATCCAGTCGCGTCGCGTCGTACTGCTGCACGACCGCACCGTGCCGAGCACGCCAGACGCCTTTCTGCAGGATGAGCGGCGCCGGCTGCTGAAGGTGAGGGCGGCGCGCGACGGCCCGCGCATGGAGGCCGTGCTGGCCCGGTTGCAGGAGCGCGGGCGCATCGTCGAGGCGCCCGATCAACCCACCGCCGTGCGCGCCTTCAAGGCCGGCCGCGCCGACGCCCTGCTGATCGGCGTCGCCAGCCTGGCGCGGCTGCGCCAGCTGGACCCCGACCTCCAGGCGTACGAAGCCGCCGTCTGGGCCCCTTCGGAGCGTGTCGTCGGTGCGTTGGCCATGTCGCGGGAGCGGGTCGCCGAGGCCGACCGCGAGCGGCTTCGCGAAGCACTGCTGGCCATGCGGCGCGATGGCAGCCTGGACGCCATCGTGCGTCGGCATGCCGGTGACAAGCTGGCCCCTGCCCTGCGCCTGCCTGACGGCGACAGCGGACCCTGAGTGCGTGAGAGGACACCCCTGATGCTGCGCCGCCGCCCCCTGCTCACACTCGCTGCGGCCCTGCCCCTGCCCGCAGCGGCCGCTCGAGCGCCGCTGCCGGCCTTCTGCCACGCGCTGCCGCCGCTGAGCTTCGAGCAGGAGGGCCAGGTGGCCGGCCTGGCCGTCGACCTGCTGCGCCGCATGGCCGAACAGGCCGGCCTGGAGCTGGGCCTGGCCCTGCAACCCCGTCTGCGTGCCGAGAAGTCCTTTCTCGACACTGCCGGCAGCCTGCTCTTCCCGCTGGCCCGGCTGCCCGAACGGGAGAACCGTTACCGCTGGGTCGGGCCGATCCTGCCGCGCCGCGTGGGCATCTACAGCCTGAGCCAACGCACGGACATCCGCTTCCGCGGCCTGCACCAGCTCGATGGCCTGCGCGTGGGCGCCACTGCCGGCACGGCCACGCTGGAACAACTGCTGGCCGAGGGCCTGAAGCCGGGCAAGGAGCTGGAGGTGTCGCCCAGCTACGAGGCGAGCGTGCGCAAGCTGATGGCCGGGCGCATGGACTTGCTGGTGATCGGCGACCTCAACGTCTACTGGCAGCTGCACCAGATGCGCGAACCATCGGACCGGATCAAGGAAGTGGCCGTGCTCGACGCCAGCGCCGACTACTGCTTCGGCCTGCGGGTGGACGGCGATCCCGCGCTGGCTGACGCACTGCAGCGCGCGCTCGATCAGCTGCGCCGCAGCGGCGCCGTCGAGCGGCTCCGGCAGGCCTACGGCCTGCCGGCCAGCGCCGCCTAGAACCGGCAAACCCGCCATCAGGGTTGCAATCGATGCCATGCAACCCCACACCGCCTTAGTCTGGGGCAACCTGCTGCATCACTCACAACATCGGCCCATGCCTCACGCGCCGATCTCCGCCCTGCTTGCAGGGTTGACGCTGGCCTCGATCAGCCTGGCCGCCCACGCCTGCGGCCCCTACACGGCCGCGCTGTACCCCTACGCCCGCTTCTACTACGAAGACCCGCAGACCGGGCCGGCCGGCATCGACAAGGACATGTTCGACGAACTGGCCCGCCGCTCCGGCTGCCAGCTGCGGACGGTGGTGGAGTCGCGCGTGCGCATCTGGGACCAGATGCGGCGCGGCGTCGTGCAGCTGACCTTGTCGGCGCTGATGAGCCCGGAGCGCCGCGAGATCGCCGAGATGGTGCCCTATGCCCAGGGCCGCTACCAGGTGCTGATGAGCCGCGAGCTGGCGGCGCGCATCTCCAGCATCGCCGCCTTCGAGGCCGACCCCAAGCTGAAGCTGCTGGACGTGCGCGGCTACGTCCACGGCCCGACCATCGACGCCTGGGTGCTGCGCATGCGCAGCCAGGGCCGGCTCGTCGAAACCGGCGACTTCGCCACGGCAGCCCGCATGCTGCGTGCCGGCCGCGCCGACGCGCTGCTGGCTTTGCCCAGTGGCTGGGGCATCGCCATGGCGGCCTTCGACGACCCGGATGAACTCGTAGCGGTGGACGTGACTCCCAACGAGCGCAACGCCGTCGCACTGGCCATGGTGCGCGGCATGCCGGAGGCCGACCGCCTGCGCCTGCGCCGCGCGCTGCAGGCCATGCTGGCGGAGGGCAAGGTCCACGAAATCCTGAAGCGCCATCTGGGCGACAAGGGCGCCAAGGCGGCGGCCTACACCGGCGACTGAACCGGGCCGGGGCGGCGGGACAATCCCGCGACATGCCCCTGACCCTCGCGGCGCCGGCCGAACACGAACTCGTCATCAAGAAGAGCCGCTTCCTCGGCCGCGTCGAGCCCTGCGCCGACCGCGCAGCCGCGCTGGCCCGTGTCGCCGAGCTGCGCGCCGCCCACCCCGGCGCCGCGCACGTCTGCTGGGCCCTGCTGGCCGGTGGGCATTCGGCCGCCAACGATGACGGCGAACCCGGCGGCACTGCCGGCAGGCCCATGCTGGAGGTGCTGCGCCACCAGGGCCTGGACGGCGTGCTAGCGACGGCCGTGCGCTACTGGGGCGGCGTCAAGCTGGGCGCCGGCGGCCTGGTGCGGGCCTACACCGACTGCATCGCCCAGGCGCTGCTGACGGCCGAGAAGGTCGAGCGTGTGGCCCAGGTGGAGTTGGGTTGCGAGCTGCCCTACGAGCTGGAGGGTCGGCTGCGCCGGCTGGCCGAGCAGCATGGTGCGCAGCTCGTCGATGTGGGCCACCAGGCGCGCGTCAGCATGCGCTTCAGCTTGCCAGTCACGGCGCGGGCCGCGTTCACGGCCGCTGTCGACGAAGCGGCTCAGGGCCGTGTGGTCTGGAGGCTCTGAGCAAGTCCCTCGCGCGCAGCGCATCCCTGCTTTGGGCGGTCTGCGGCGTTGCAAATCCTCGCCATAGCAGCGGCTATGGCTGTGGTTTGCGCCTGGCAGCCCATCCCAAACCAGGGCGCGCTGCATCACGGGAACTCACTCAGAGCCTCCAGTGCGCGAAAGCAGCATCGCGTCGCCGTAGCTGAAGAAGCGGTAGCGCTGCGCGATGGCATGCGCGTAGACAGCGCGGATGTGCTCGTAACCCGCAAAGGCGCTCACCAGCATCATCAGCGTGCTCTTGGGCAGGTGGAAGTTGGTGACGAGACGGTCGACGACGCGGAACTGGAAGCCCGGCGTGATGAAGATGTCGGTCTCACGCGCGCCGGCCTCCAGCTGGCCACCGCGAGCGGCCGATTCCAGCGCGCGCAGCGTCGTCGTGCCCACCGCCACGACCCGGCCGCCGCGGGCATGGCAGGCAGCCACGGCGTCCACCGTCGCCTGCGGCACCTCGAACCATTCGCTGTGCATCTTGTGGTCGGCCAACTGCTCGACGCGCACCGGCTGGAAGGTGCCGGCGCCCACGTGCAGCGTCACATGGGCGGTCGAAACGCCACGCTCGGCCAGCCGCGCGAGCAAGGCTTCGTCGAAATGCAGGGCCGCCGTCGGCGCGGCGACGGCGCCGGGTTCCTTGGCGAACACGGTCTGGTAGCGGCGCACGTCGTCTTCGCCGTCGGCATGGGCGATGTACGGCGGCAGCGGCACATGGCCGTGGGCCTCCAGCAGCGTGAAGGGGTCGCCGGCAAAGCGCAGATGGAAGAGCCCGTTGTCCGGCCCGCAGCGGCCCAGCACCTCGGCATCGAAGGCTTCGGCAAAGCGCACCCGGCTACCAGGCTTGGGGCTCTTGCTGGCGCGCAGGTGCATCCAGACTTCCTGCGTGCCGGGCAGCACGCGCTCGACGAGGGCCTCCACCGAGCCACCCGTCGCCTTGACGCCGAACAGCCGCGCCTTGATGACCTGGGTGTTGTTGAAGATCAGAAGGTCGCCGGCGTTCAGCAGGTCCGGCAGTTCGCGGAACACGCGGTCCACCAGATCGTCACCGCTGGCGTCTAGCAATCGCGAGCCGCTGCGCTCAGCAGCCGGGTGCTGGGCAATCAACTCGGGGGGGAGGTCGAAATCGAAGTCGGCGACCGCGTAGGCCGGCGGGGCGGATTGGGTCATGAACGCTTGAGGGCCTGACAGACCCGTGCCAAACCAAGGAGAAGGGATCCGGATTCTCCCATCGCCCCACCTTGATGCAGCTCAAGGCGGCGCCACCGGCGCGGTGCCAGCATGAGCGCCAGGAGGTTCCATGACCACTGCCCTCACCCCCGGACAACATGCGCTGCTGGAGAGCGAGCTGCGGCTGGCGCACCAGCGCGCGCAGACCGCCCTGCAGACCCAGCGCGACGGCAGCGACCGGCTGGCCCACGCCGCGGCGCTGGTGGCGGACGACCCGCGCGAACTGCGCGAGCACGGCTCAGACCGCGAGCTCGACCAGGCCCGCGATGACCACCTGTTGGCGGAGCTGCAGGCCATCGACGACGCACTGATGCGCCTGAAGACCCCTGGCTACGGCCGCTGCATCGACTGCGCAGCCGTCATCCCCTTCGACCGCCTGCAACGCCAGCCCCAGGCCCTGCGCTGCATCGACTGCCAGGCCGCCGCCGAAGGCGCACGCTGAACCTGCCCACCGCATCTATCCGCATTCCCAGGAGACCCCCGATGTTCCACGCCGTCGTCCACCTCGACCACCACCACGCCCAGGTGCTGCATTTCGATGCCCACCAGGTCCATGCAGCCCGCATCGAGCCGCATGACCGGCGAGCCCCTGGCCACGACGAGCACAGCGAGCATGCCCTCTTCGAGGCGATCTGCCAGGCCGTGCAGGACACGCCCGAGGTGCTGGTGACCGGCTCGCACCCGGTCATCGGCCAGTTCCGCCACTACGTCAACGAGCACCGGCCCAAGCTGGCCCCGCGCATCGCCGACTACCGGCCCGCCGCACCGCTGAGCCAGGGCCAGATGCTGGCCATGGCGCGCCTGTTCTTCCTCTCCCACGACCGCATGGCCGGCGTGCCCACGCCGGGCTGAGCGGCAGGTCGGCAGCGGCGGCAGCGCCGGCTGCGGGAAATCTCACACCTGGCCGCCCGGCTGGGCCGGACCTGTCATGTGCGCCACCTAGACTCGCGGCGCCCCAGATCCCGCCGCCGTGAAACGCCGCTCCTGCCTTGCCTTGCCAATCCTCCTCGGTGCGCGACTCCCGGTCGCCGCGGCCGACGATGCCGTGTTGCTGGGTGTCACCGAGAACCTGCCGCCGCTGAACTACCTGGACGACGGCGACGCGCAGGGCTTCAGCGTCGAGCTGCTGCGGCTGATGGCTGCCCATGCCCGCATGCGCCTGGAGCTGCAGGTGCTGCCCTGGCAGCGGGCCATGCAGGTGGCCGAGGCCAACGCCCACAGCGTGCTGTTCTCGCTGACGCGCACACCCGAGCGCGAGACCCAGTTCCAGTGGGTCGGGCCCATCGCGCAGCGGCGCATCCTGCTCTACAAGCTGGCCAGCCGAACCGACCTGGCGCTGACGCAGCTCAGCGAGCTGGGCGCGGCGCGCATCGGCGTCGTGCGCGACTCCGCGGCCGACCGCCAGCTGCAGGCCGCGGGCCTCAGGCCAGGCCCGCAGCTGGAGCAGGGCCTGGACGACGCCACCAACGTGCGCAAGCTGCTCGCCGGGCGCATGGAATACCTGGCCCTGCTGGACTGGGCCGCGGCCTGGAACCTGCGCCAGCTGCAGCTGCCCTACGGCACGCTGCAGCCTGTGATGGAGCAGGACACGACGCGCAGCTACTTCTACGGCCTGCACGCCGACGCCGACCCGGCCCTGGTGCGCCGGCTGCAAGCAGCGCTGGACGCCATGCGGCGCGACGGCCGCTACGAGCGCTTGAAGCAGCGGTATTTCCGATAGGGCCTGCGCTGCGCCGGCCGACAGGCTCGCTCCAGCGAGCCCCGCACGAGGTCGTCGGGGCCGGCAACCATCCCGTGCCGCCAGAATGCCGGCCATGACCGCGACAGCGCAGCCCCAGGACAAGCCGAAGTCCGCGCCCCAGAAGGCGATGGAAAAGCTCGGCCTGGTGCGCGACATCGACCTGGCCCTGCACCTGCCGATGCGCTACGAGGACGAGACCCAGCTGATCCCCATCGCCGCGCTGCGCGAGAACGAAGCGGCCCAGGTGGAGGGCGTCGTCGTGGACTGCCAGGTGGAGCTGCGCAGCCGCCGCCAGCTGCTGGTGCGTGTGAAGGACGACTCGGGCACGCTGCTGCTGCGCTTCCTGCATTTCTACCCGTCACAGCAGAAGCAGATGTCCGCCGCCAGCCGGCTGCGCGTGCGCGGCGAGGCGCGCGTCGGCTTCTTCGGCCGCGAAATGGTGCACCCGGTCGTCAAGGTGGTGGACGACGACACGCCGCTGGCGCAGTCGCTCACGCCCGTCTACCCCGCCTCGGCGCAGCTGCCCCAGGCCTATCTGCGCAAGGCGGTGGCCTCGGGCCTGGCGCGGGCCGACCTGCGCGAGCTGCTGCCGGCCGGCGTCGTGCCGCGCGGGCTGCCGGCGCTGAAGGACGCGCTGAACTACCTGCACCATCCGCCGCCCAGCGCGTCGCTGGCCGCGCTGGAAGACCACAGCCACCCCGCCTGGCAGCGGCTGAAGTTCGAGGAGCTGCTGGCCCAGCAGCTGTCGCAGCTGCAAGCCCAGCGCGAGCGGGCGCTGCTGGTGGCACCGGCTCTGCGCGCGCTACCCAGTGGCCTGCACGAGAAGCTGCTGGCGGCCCTGCCCTTCCAGCTCACGGCCGCGCAGCAGCGCGTGTCGGAAGAGATCGCGCAAGACCTGGCCCGGCCGCAGCCCACGCACCGGCTGCTGCAGGGCGACGTGGGATCGGGCAAGACGGTGGTGGCGGCCCTCGCCGCCGCCGTGGCCATCGACGCCGGCTGGCAGTGCGCGCTGATGGCGCCCACCGAGATCCTGGCCGAGCAGCATTTCCGCAAGCTCATCAGCTGGCTGGAGCCGCTGGGGCTGAAGGTCGCTTGGATCACCGGCAGCGTGAAGGGCAAGCAGCGCCAGGCCATGCTGGACGCGGCCGCGTCGGGCGAGGCCCAGCTCGTCATCGGCACGCATGCCGTCATCGAGGACAAGGTGAAGTTCGCCCGGCTGGGGCTGGCCATCATCGACGAGCAGCACCGCTTCGGCGTCGCGCAGCGGCTGGCGCTCAGGAACAAGCTCAAGGCGATGGACCTGGAGCCGCACATGCTGATGATGAGCGCCACGCCGATCCCGCGCACGCTGGCGATGACCTATTTCGCCGACCTGGACGTGTCCACCATCGACGAGCTGCCGCCCGGCCGCAGCCCCATCGTCACCAAGGTGTTCACCGAGTCCAAGCGCCACGACGTGCTCGACAAGATCCGCACCGCGGTGGCGGACGGCGCCCAGGTCTACTGGGTCTGCCCGCTGGTGGAGGAGAGCGAGGCGGTGGACCTGCGCAACGCGACCGAGACGCATGCCGAGCTGAGTGACGTTCTCGCTGGCACCTCTGTGGGCCTGCTGCACGGCCGCATGCCGCCAGGCGAGAAGGCCGCCGTGATGGCGCAGTTCTCCAGCGGCGCGATGAGCGTGCTGGTGGCCACGACCGTCATCGAGGTGGGCGTGGACGTGCCCAATGCCAGCCTGATGGTCATCGAGCATGCCGAGCGCTTCGGTCTGGCGCAGCTGCACCAGTTGCGTGGCCGCGTGGGCCGCGGCGCGAAGGCAAGCGTGTGCGTGCTGATCTACAGCCCACCGCTGTCCGACACCGGCAAGTCGCGCCTCAAGGCCATGGCCGAGACGACCGACGGCTTCGAGATCGCGCGGCGCGACCTCGACATCCGCGGCCCCGGCGAGTTCATGGGCTCGCGCCAGAGCGGCGCCGAGCTGCTGCGCTTCGCCGACCTGCAGGAGGACGCGCCGCTGCTCGTCGCCGCGCGCCAGCTCGCCCCCGAGCTGCTGGACCGCCACCCGGCCGCCGCGGCCGCGCAGGTGCGGCGTTGGCTGGGCACGAAGGCGGAGTTTTTAAAAGCCTGAACGGCGGCGGCGCGCCACGAAGCCGATGACCCCCAGGCCCGCCAACAGCAGCGCATAGCTTTCGGGCTCGGGCACGGCAGTGGTCACGACGATCTCGCCCGTGGTGTACAGCGCCGAGTAGTCCAGCTGCGTGCCGGCCGCCAGCTTGAAGCCGCTGGCGTCGATGCTGTTGAACGTACCGCTCACGGTGCCCCAGTCGAACAGGTCGAAGCGCTGGCCTGACTGGGCCGTGAAGCCGTTCCAGGACGTCAGCTTGAGCGTGCCGCCGAAGGTCAGGCTGCCGGCCACGCTGTACTTGTCGTAGCTGCTGTTCTTGACGACGTCGTCGCTGCCGCAGGCCAGCGTGCAGGCGGTGAGGCCACCGATCTCGGCGAAGTAGGTGTTGCTATCGCCGAACTCGACGTCGCCTTCGTCGGTGCCCAGGCCCGGCGAGGCGCCCACGGCCACGCCGCCCTCGAAGCGCTTGGCACCCGCACCGGTGAACTTCGAGCCGGTGCGCTGCTGCACCAGCTCGAAGAAGGTGGCCACCGAGCCGGTGGTGACGCGCAACTCGGCGCCGCTTTGCACGTCCACCGTGGCGTAGAAGGTGGTGTTGCTGTTGCCGGAGGCCACGATCTGGCTGCCGTTGCTGGTGACGATCGGCGTGTAGACGGCCGACGTGCCGCCGCTGAGCAGCATGCGGCCGTTGTTGGTCAGCAGCCCGCCGCGCAACGTGCCGTAGCCGCTGATGACGCCGGCCACCTCGTTGCTCAGCGTGTGGCCGTTGTTGTCCAGCGTGCCGCCGGCAAGCTGCACCTTGCCGGCATTGCTGGCCAGGCCCTGGCTGATGAGCAGCTTGGCGCCCGTGCCCGCGGCCAGGATGCCGCCGTTGGGGCTGACGATCTGCCCGCCGAGCGTCAGCGTGCCGCCCTGGGCCTCGATGACGCCGATGGCGTCGACGTTGGAGATGCTGCTGGTGATCTTGCCCAGGCCCTGGATCAGGCCGTGGTTGCCGATCTGGCCGCCGGCCAGCGTGGCGGCGTTGGAGCCCAGCAGGATCTGGCCGCGGTTGCTGAAGCTCGGGTCGATCTGCAGGCGGCCGGTGTCCACCACCAGGCTGCCCTGGTTGAAGAAGCCCGAGGCGATGCGCCCGCTGCCGCTGATGGTGCCGTCCGCCTGGTTGACGAGCACACCCGTGCCGCCGACGGTACCGCCGTTGAGCGCCAGCGTGCCGCCATTGTTCAGGTCGGCGTTCAGGGTCAGCGAACGCCCGGCCTGCATCTCCCAGGTGCCGGTGTTGAGGTTGGTGCCGCTGTTGCTCAGCACCAGGGCGCCGTCGCCCTGGCGCAGCAGGCCGCTGTTGACGAAGCCGCCCGAGCCGGCGATGACGCCGTAGCCGGTCACCAGGCCCGGGTTGTCCAGGCGGCCGACGCTGCTGATCGTGCCGCCGGCCAGTTGCAGGCTGCCGTTGATGACCCCGCCCCAGCTGCCGACGCTGAGCTGGCTGAAGCTGCCGATGGCCAGATCCCCGACGACGGACACGCCCAAGGCTTGCGCCTGGCCGCCATTGAGGCTGAGGTCATCGCCGGACTTGATGGTGAGCAGCCCGTTGACGTTGATGTTCATGCCCACGCCCAAGCCGGTGCTGTGCGCCAGCAGGCTGTCGCCCGTGGCAATCGAGCTGGGGAAGTTGACGGTGCCCGTGTTCCAGATCACCTGGCCCTCGTTGACGGTGGTCTCGCCCGCGTTGAGCGTGCCGCCGTCCAGGGTGAGCACGCCGCTGCGCCAGATGTGCAGGTCCGTGCCGACGCTCAGGGTGGCGCCGCTGCCGAGGTTCACGGCACCCGTGGTGCCCGTGCCGGTGGTGCTGCCGATGGTGAGGCGCCCCGACAAGGTTACGGCCGAGCCAGCGCCATTGAGGTTGACGCGGGCCAGGGCACTGTCGGTTTCGCCGAAGACGGCTTCATCGCCACTGATTGCGCCGCCGCTGGCCACCGTCAGCGTGCCGCTGTCCGTCCGCAGCTTGCCTGACCACTGCAAGCGCGAACCCGCGCCCGTCACTGTCACGGTGCTCGTGCCCGCGTCGCCGATCGTGCCGAGGGTGGCGCTGGCCGTGCTGACCAGGCCGCCCTGCTCGATGCTCAGGAAGCCCTCGCCCAGGTTGCCGATCTGCAATTGGCCGGCTGTCACCCAGTTGGACTGCGCGCCCGTGACCGTGGCCAGGCCGGCGCTGCCGGCCTGATGGCCCAGGGTGGCGTTCAAGCTGGAGACCTTGCCGCCCGCCTCCACCCGCAGGCTGCCCACGCCCACCTCGCCCACCCACAGCGAGTTGCTGGACGAGGTGGAGCCCGCACCCTTGACCAGCACCAGGCCGTCGCCGCCCAGGGCCGTGCCGATGAAGCTATCGCCGCTGGTGAGCGTGCCGCCGTTCTGCACGGTGACGGTGCCGGTGCTGGCGCGGCCCACTTCGATCACGCCGCTGACCGCCAGCTTTGACGCCGCGCCGTCGATCAGCACGGTGCCCTGGCTGCCGTAGTTCATGCCGATGAAGGCCTGGTTGCTGCTCGCCTGGCCCGGGCCGACGTTCAGGATGCCCTCGCCGGCAAAGCCCACGATCAGATTGCCAACCGCGCTGAGCTTGGCCGCGGCATGCGTGAGATTCACCGTGCCCTTGCTGCCGTAGTCCTTGCCGAGCATGACCTCCGGCGCCGCCAGGGAGCTCTCGATGCCGAGGGTCAAGACGCCGGTGCCCGTACTGCCCACCGTGGTGTTGACATTGCCCTCATTCACCATCGTGACCCCGGACTTCAGGTTCAACGAATAGTTCAGGTCGCCCGTGTTCCTGACCACCACCCCCTTCAGCGCGGTCGGGCCGCCATCCCAGGTTTGGTCACCCTGGGCGTCGATGCGGAATTTGAAAATCTGCTGTTTGCCGCTGGAATTGACAATCCCCCCCGAGAGACCGATCGCCCCGCCGCCGGCTATTTCGAAACTCGTGGCAGCGGCGCTGATGCTGAAGGTGATGCTGTCGAAACCATTGCCAGCGGGCACGCCATAGATCGTCGCAGGCACATTGTTATTGAAATAAACGGACGAATGTTCTGTTGGCGCCAGGTTGGTGATGGTGACTCCGTTGTTACCTGGAGAATTCCAATTATTCCCATTGCCCCAGGTGGCGTTACCCCCGTTACCCGTCCAGGTATAGGTCGTCGCGCCCGCGTCGCTCGGCGCGAGGAATCCGGCGCTCAACACCGCCGCCAGCGCCATACTCAGCGGCAAACGCCGGGGCGCCCGGGCGATACGGTAATGGGCCGCCACGCGACCGGTCGATTCAATGCAATGCTTGTTCATGTCAATCCCTGTGTATCGTGGTTTGGCTTAGTTGCTGGGGACGGTGTAGGAGAAGGTATTCACAACCCAGGAATAACCCCCAGTCAAACTCGCCTGGACACCCGCGCCCACGCCCGTGCCCACACCGATGCCGGGAATCGCGTTCTGCGCCCCGCGCATGCCCTTGGCCACGCTCCAGGTGATGCTGCCGTCCACGACGGTCGCCGCGCCGAGCAGGCCGACGTAACCGCCGCTTTGCTGGTCCACCGGCCCGGGGCCCCACTGCAGCCCCACGCCCGCGCCGGCGATGAAGGCATAGCCCACCGAGCCACCGACGCTGGCCACCACGGCGAACTTCATCTTGCCGTTGTCGAGCTTGCAGTTGTGCACCAGGCCGATGGAACCATCGACCCCGCCGACATACGCGCCGCCCACGCCGGCATAAATACCACCGGAGGAGTTGGTGAAATTCGACGGGAAATTCGAGGTCTGGGTACCGGGCGCCCAGCCGGTGCCGCACAACATGCCATATTTACCCGAGAGGCGGAGCATGGTGCTGCCCACGTCATTGATCTGGTCCGCCGACAGCGACTTGGTGCTGGAAACCACGCTCAGCACGCGTTTCATGTCGTTCAGATCAACACCGTCGGCGGCGTTGGCAGAGTCCTTGAATGCCTTGATGGTTTTCTGCAGCGAGGGGCCGAGATCGTTATTGCCCATGGCCACCTTGGCCGCCTGTTGAAACAGCCGCAAGGTCACCGCATCCAGCGCACTGTTCACGACGGCGAGGGTTTGGTCATAGCCGCTCTTGATTTGTCCGAGGGAGCTGCCGTAAGTGGCCTGCGCCGTCGAGGCAATCTGCGTGAAGGCGGCCGAGAAATCCGGGCTGATGCCGGGTTCACGGAAATAGGTATTGCGGGTGGTATCCCAGGCGCCCTTGTAGCTGCAGATACCGCAGACATCCATGCTGTAGCTGGCGCGGCAATTGCCGTAATACAGCGCCAGGCATTTATGCGGGTGGCCGCTGCTTTTCGTGAGATACGGGGGCTCGGTATAGGTCGTCGAGCCCCGGTAATGGCAGAACCCCGGCACGCTGGGCGAGTAGCCGCTCGGGCAGTCCTGCATGCAGGCCGCCGCCGTGCAGGTGTAGCCGGCGCGCGGCGGGTTGTAGCAAAGCCCGCCCTGCTCCACCTTTCCGGCGGGGCATGACAGGGCCAGCGCCGAGCCCGACAGCGCCAGCAGCGCGAGACAGGCCGCGGCACGGCGCAGCGCGGAAAACAGTGAGTTCTTCATGAGAGCACCTGGGGTTGATTCAGGGATGTCGGCCTCTGAGCGAGGCTTCCTACCTGGGTAGAACGCATTCGGCGGCCGATCGCGACAGGCCGGGATGGCGAGGCCCTAGCAGCCCTCGCCGCCTCCGAGCTGGGGCCCGTTGGCTTGACCGTGCAATCCTGCCGACGAAGAGGCGTTTCGAGCGCGACGTCGCTAGACGTTTGGCGTCACCGGGCGTCGCGGCACGACAAGGCAAGACGCTCTGCGACAAGGCTGTCGCAATTGCCGGCGCCCGCGAGGTTTGGCGGGACACTCGGGCGCCTTCCTCGCCTGCCGGCTCCCCTCATGTCGCCCCACCCACCTGCCCACCTGCTCGTCGTCGACGATGACGCCGAGCTGTCGGCCATGCTGGTCCAGCTGCTGCAGTCCGAGGGTTGGACGGTGGAGACGGCCGGCACCGGCGCCGACGCGCAGCGCGCCATCGAGCAGCGCATGCCCGACCTGCTGCTGCTGGACGTGCTGCTGCCCGACACCAACGGCATGGACCTGTGCCGCCACTGGCACCGCCGCTACCCCAGCCTCGGGATCGTCATGCTGACGGCGCGCGGCGACCCCATCGACCGCGTGCTGGGGCTGGAGCTGGGCGCCGACGACTACCTCCCCAAGCCCTTCGAGCGGCGCGAGCTGGTGGCCCGGCTGCGCGCCGTGCTGCGCCGCCGCCAGCCCGTGGCGGCGCCGGCGGAAGCGGTGTGGTCGTTCGGGTCGCTGGAGATCCACCTCACCCGGCGCGAGGCCACCGCGCACGGCGAGGTGCTGCCGCTGACCAGCATTGAATACAAGCTGCTCGTCTCGCTGGCACGCCAGCCTGGCCAGGCCGTGTCGCGCGAGGCCCTGAGCGAGGCGGTGCAGGCCGGCGGCTACCGGCCGCTGGACCGCAGCGTGGACGTGCAGGTGGGCCGGCTGCGCCGCCGCCTGAACGCCGCCATGCCCGGCATCGACTGGATCGACACCGTGCGCGGCGAGGGTTACGCCTTCGTGCCGCGCGGGCACTGACGGCACCGCATGACGATGCGTCTGCGGGTGACCGACTCCGTCACCACCCGCCTGGTGGCGGTGCAGGTGCTCATCGTGGTGCTGGTGGTCACCTGCCTGGCGGTGTTCTGGAACTACGAGCGCAACGCGCTGCTGGCCGAGCCGATGGCGGCGATGTGGGCACCGCGCCTGCAGCAGGCGCTGGCCGAGGACGCGCTCAGCAGCACCGAAGCAGATGCCCTTGCCCGCCAGCTGCGCATGCACGCCACGGCGCCGCCCCACGCGCTCGATGTGACCTCGTGGCCCGCCGCGCAGCTGCTGCGCGAGGCGCTGGTGCGCCACGGCGTGCCCGCCGACCAGGTGCTGCTGGCCCATGGCGCCAGCGGGCTGCAGCTGTGGCTGCGCCTGCCCGCCGCGGCGGCACGGCCGGCACCGCGCTGGCTCAGCCCCACCGATGCACCACTGGCCGGCCTGATCGGCTGGCGCGCGCTGCTGGGCCTGGCGCTGCTGATGGGGGTGGTGGTGCCGCTGAACCTGCGCTTCGTGCGCCGCCTCACCACGCCCATCGCGGTGCTGAGCCGGCGCTGGGCCGGCGCCAGCCCGGCCGCGCTGGATGCCGAGGCCTTGCCGGTGCTGGACGCCGCCGCGCCCAGCGAACTGCGCGCGCTGGACGCCGCCTTCGCCCGCTACGCCGGCCACCTGCTGCGCATCGAGCGCGAGCGCGCGCTGCTGCTGGCGGGGGTGTCGCACGACATGCGCAGCCCGCTGGCGCGCATCCGCCTGGCTGCCGAGCTGCTGCCCGAGACCCCGCCCAACGCCAACGGCGTGGCGACCATCACGCGCAACGTCGACCTGGCTGATCGACTGATCTCCAGCTTCCTCGAGTTCGTCCGCAGCGGCGACCAGCCGCTGGACGAGACCGTGGACCTGGCCGAGACCGTGCGCCAGGCGGTGGCCAGCTTCGGCCGCGCCGACGCGCTGCTGCACCTGGATGCGCCACCCCGCCTGGTGCTGCAGCGCGCCAACCGGCTGCTGCTGGAGCGCGTGGTGGTCAACCTGATCGACAACGCGCTCAAGCACGGCCGCCCGCCGGTGCGCCTGACGCTGCAACTGGACGGCGACACGGCCCTGCTGGGCATCACGGACCAGGGCGCCGGCATCCCGGCCGGCGAGGTCGACGGCCTGATGGCGGCCTTTGCCCGCGGCGACGCCAGCCGCGGCGTTCCCGGCTTCGGCCTGGGCCTGGCCATCGTGCAGCAGGTCGTGACGAGATTGCAGGGCAGCGTGAGCTTCATCCGCCAGCCGGTGGGCCAGCGGGTCGAGCTGCGGCTGCCGCTGGACCGCGGCGTTGACATGCCGCCGCCCGCCGGCGCGGCGCGGCCCTGACACCCTCCGGCAAGCCTTCGTCCATTGGAGCGCGGCCCTGGCCTCCATACTGCGCGCCAAATGCCGCCCAGCCCCCCACCCGCCGCACCCACCGTCACCGAGTTGCTGGCCAGCGCCGCGCGGGGCGAGGACGGCGCCTCCAACGCGCTGTTCGCGCGGCTCTACCCCGAGATCAAGCGGCTGGCCCACTCGCGGCTGGCGCGTTCGGGCGGGCTGCCGGGGCTGAACACGACGGCCTTGGTGCACGAGGGTTTTTTGCGCATGGCCGACGGCGAGGGCCTGCAGGACGCCTCGCGTGGCCAGTTCTTCGCCTACGTGGGCCGGGTGCTGCGCTCGGTGGTGATCGACCACCTGCGTGCCACCGGTGCCGACAAGCGCGGCGGCGATGCCGGCGCGCTGCTGACCCTGTCGGCCGCCGAGGATGAGCCCGCGCCGGTGACGCCCGCCATCGAGCTGATCGCGCTGGACCGCGCGCTGCACCAGCTGCAGCAGATGGACGCCGAGCTCTATGAGCTGCTGGAGATGCTGACCTTCGCCGGCACGCCACCGGACGAGGTGGCGCGCCTGCGCGGTGTGTCGCGGCGCACCGTGGAGCGCGACCTCGTCAAGGCCCGCGCCCTGCTCACCGACCTGCTCGGCGCCACACCCGCCACGTTGTACTGGTGAGCACGGACAGCCCCCTGGGCACCGCCCCGTGGGCCCGTGTGTCCGCGCTGCTGGACGAAGGCCTCGCCCTGGCCCCGCCCGAGCGCGCCGCGTGGCTGGCGGCACTGACTGACGCCGACCCCGCGCTGGCCGCCACCGTGGCCCGGCTGCTGGGCCATGCCGAGGCGGACGTGCCGGCGCCGCGCGGCGCCTTCGACGGCCTGCTGCTGGCCGCCCTGCAGCACGATGCCCGGCCCGCGTTGCCCGAGCCCGAGCTGGCCGGCCGCCAGCTCGGCGCCTGGCAGCTGCTGCACAAGATCGGCGAGGGCGGCATGGGCCAGGTGTGGCTGGCCCGACGCGGGGATGGACTGTACGAGGCCCAGGCCGCGATCAAACTGTTGCGCGGCGACCTGCAGCGCGCCCAGCTCTCCGAGCGCTTCGCGCGCGAGCGGGCCGCGCTGGCGCGGCTGAACCACCCCGGCATCGCGCGGCTGCTGGACGCGGGCATCGCCGACGGCCTGGCCTTCCTGGTGCTGGAGCATGTGGCCGGCCGCAGCCTCGCCGAGCACGTGGCCAGCGCCTGCCCCACGGTGGGGGCGCGGGTGCGCCTGCTGATCGCGATCGCCGACGCGGTGGCGCACGCCCACGCCCAGCTCATCGTGCACCGCGACCTCAAACCCTCCAACGTGATGGTGACCGCGGCCGGTGCCGTCAAGCTGCTGGACTTCGGCATCGCCGGGCTGCTGGACGACGAGGCGCTGGGCGAGCTGACCCGCCAGACCGGCCGCGGCCTGACGCTGGCCTATGCCGCCCCCGAGCAGCTCGGCGGCGGCGCCATCGGCGTCGGGGCCGATGTGTTCTCGCTCGGCGTGATGCTGTTCGAGATGCTGGGCGGCGTGCTGCCCTCCACCGCCCTGGGCAGCACGCGCGCCGAGGCCGAATTCGCGCTGCTGCACGGCGAGCCGCGCCGGCTGCGCGACGCCCTGCTCGACCCCGCCGGCGCGGCCGCCCGCCCGCTCGATGCGCCGCTGGCGCTCGGTGACCTCGAAGCCGTCGTCGCCCAGGCCCTGCGCCGCGCGCCGGCAGACCGCTACGCCTCGGTGGGTGCCTTCATCGACGACCTGCAGCGCTGGCTCGGCCACCGCCCGGTGCGTGCCCGCCAGCGCAGCTGGCGCCACCGGCTGGCCCTGGGGCTGCGCCGGCATGCGTTGGCCGCGAGTCTCTCGGCCACGCTGGCGCTGGCGGTGCTGGCCGGGCTGGCAGCCACCAGCTGGCAGTGGAAGCGTGCGGAAGGGGCCGCGCGCCAGTCCGACCAGGTCACCACCTACCTCACCGAGCTGCTCTCCAGCGCCAGCCCCGACGTGCACGGCGGCCAGTCGCCCAACGTCATGGAGCTGCTGGAGAAGAGCCGGCGCGAGGTGGCGTCCAAGTTCAACGACGAGCCCGAGACCAAGGCGCGCCTGCTCAAGGTGCTGGCCACCACCTACGAATCGCTGAACCGCTTCGACCTGGCCGCGCCGCTGGCCGAGGAGTGGATCGCGCTGAGCGCCGCGAGCTTTGGCGAGGACGACCGGCGCACCGTCGACGGCCGCATCAAGCTGGCCCAGCTCTACACGCCGGTGGGGCCTTACGAGCGCGCCATCGCGCTGCTGGAGCCGCTGCGCCCGCAGGTGGCCCGGCTGTACGGCCCGCAGTCCGAGAAGATGCGCGAGCTGCTGTACGCCCTGGTGGGCTGCTACGCAAAGATCGGACGGTTCGACGCGGCCACGCGGACGCTGGGCGAGGCCGGCCGGCTGACCGAGCTGAACTACGGCCCCGACAGCTTCGAGCGGGCCTTTCACCACAACATCGTGTCGGTGCTGTACGCCCGCCAGGGCCGGCTGAGTGAGTCGCTCGCCGAGCTGCGCCTGACCGAGCCCGCCTGGGCCCACCCCGCGCCCGATGCGCGCCGGCACGTGCTGGTACTGCGCCGCAACACCCTGGCCATGCAGATGCAGGTCGGCCAGTACGAGGGCCTGGCGGCACGCTGGCAGGCGATCGCCGTCGAGGCCGACCAGTTGCTGGGCCCCGGCAGCTCGATGCGGGCCTTCATGCATCCCGCGCTGGCCGGCTACCACGCCGACCGCGGCGAGCACGCGGCCGCGCTGGCCGAACGCGAAGCCTTTCTGGCCAAGGACACGGGGGCGCCCACCTCCGCCCGCACGGGGGCGCGGGCGGAACTGCTGCTGGCTCAGAGCCGGGCCCAGGCCCTGCCGGCCGCGGCGCTGCTGGCCGACGCGCGCGGCCTGCTGGCGCAGATCGACGCGGAGCACCGCCAGCTCGGGCCGGCGCGCGCCGAAGCCTGGCTGGCGCTGGCCCGTACCGGCCTGCTGCTTAGTGATGGCGAGCTGGCCGCCCAGGCCGTGGCCAGGCTGCGTGGCGACGCTGAATTGAATCTGCGTGAGAACCACGGCCTGGACAGCCGCGTGGCGCAGGTCGAAGGCGAGCTGTTGCGCGCGCGCGGCGACCTCGCACGCAGCCGGCAGCTGCTGGCCCAGCGCGTTGCGCTGCTCGCCACCAGCCCCGACCAGGCCGTGCCGGTGATCTGGCAGGCCCGGCTGGACCTGGCCGCCACGCTGGTGCTGCTGCGTGCGCCCGAGGCCAGCGAGGCACTGGCGCAGGCCGCGCGTGCCCGCCCGCCGCAGATGCCCGCCGGCCACCCGCTGGATGTCCTGCAGCGCGAGCTGCAAGACCGGTTGCAGGCGCCGGCGGCGCAGGGCCGGCCGCTGCGCCTCGAAGCACTCCTCTAGTCCAGCGAATCAGTGAAATCGGTGGACTAGGACCTTACTTGCAGGTGAAGCTCTTCGCGTTCACTTCCTTCACGTTGCCCGCACCGCAGGTGGCCAGGGCCTGGTCGCTCATCCGGGTGATGGCGGCGGAGTCGGTCGACGTCGTGATGGGCGGCGCAAAGACACAGGCGCTGAGCAGGGCGGAAGCGGTCAGGGCGAGGGTGAAGGCGGCGAAACGGTTCATTGGAGTTCTCGGGGTCAGGTGTTGAAGAGGCCGCATCGTCGCCGGCGCGGACCAACGGTTCGCGCGGCGGGCGACGGACTGCAGATCGCCTCGGACAGGCTGCATGCCGGCCCGACGGCTGGCCAGCGTCACAGCTCCAGCTTCTCGCGCAGCAGCTTGGCCTGCCGCCGCGACACCTCGACCTGGTGGCCGTCTCGCAGCGTGACGCGGTAGCCGTCGTTGCGCCAGGGCTCGATGCCCTGGACCCAGCGCAGGTTGATGAGGTGGCTGCGGCTGGCGCGGAAGAAGAGCTGGGGGTCCAGCTTCTCCTCCAGGCTGGTGAGCGTGCGGTTGATCAACGGGCGCTGGCCGTCGAACCAGGCCTGGGCGTAGTTGCCGCAGGCCTCGAAGCCGGCCACGTCGCCCAGGCGCACGAACCAGCAGCGCTCGCCGTCGCGCAGGAAGACCATGTCGTCGGCACCCTTCAACGCCGAAGCCGGCGCTGCGACCGGTGCGGGCCGCAGTCGCTCGCGGGCCTTGGCCAGTGCCGCTTCCAGCCGGCCGGCATCGATGGGCTTGAGCAAGTAGTCCAGCGCGTTGCGCTCGAAGGCGGCCAGCGCATGCTGGTCGTAGGCGGTCGTGAAGACGACCAGGGGCAGGTGCTCCAGCTGGTCGAGCAGGTCGAAGCCGGTCGCACCGGGCAGCTCCACGTCGAGCAGCAGCAGCTCGGGCTGCAGCGTTTCGATGGCCTCGCGCGCGGCGCTGAGCTCGGCGGCTTCGCCGACGATGTCGGCATCGGGGATGGCCGCCAGCAGGGTACGCAGCTCCTGGCGGGCGAGGCGCGAGTCCTCGACGATGAAGATCCTCATGCCATCAATTCCACACTGACTTTCACGCGGCCGTCGGCCGTGTCGATACGGCAACCCGCACCCTCGCCGCCGGCGCGTGCGAGGCGCTCGCGCAGGTTGGCCAGGCCCAGGCCGGTGCTGTCCGTCGACCCTGGCTTCCACTGGCCGGGGTTGTCGACGGCGATGCTCAGCTTGCCTCCTTCGCGCCCGATGCGGATGTCCACGACACCGCCGCCCGGCGTGCGCGCCACGCCGTGCTTGATGGCGTTCTCCACCAGCAACTGCAGCAGCATGGGTGGCAGGCTGGCGCCGGCCGTGGCGGGGTCGACCTGCCAGTCCACACGCAGCCGCTCCTCGTGGTGCAGCTGCTCCAGCGCCACGTAGTCACGCACGACGGCCAGCTCGTCGGCCAGCGGCACGCGCTCCTTGGCGCTGTGCTGCAGCGTGTGGCGCAGGGTGTTGGACAGGCGGCTCAGCATCTCGCGGGCGCGGGTTGGGTCTTCGTTGATGAGGGCGCGCAGGTTGTTCAGCGCGTTGAACAGGAAATGCGGGTTGATCTGGGCGCGCAGCACCTGCAGCTCCAGCGCGCGGGCGGCAGCCTCGGCCTGCCACTTGGCGATCTCGCCGGAGCGCCAGCGTTCGATCATGTGCAGCCCCACCCAGACGGCCATCCACAGCCACAGCAGGATGCTGGTGTTGAACGTGTAGACCAGCAGGACCAGCCAGTTCCTCGGCATGCCGGGCGGGAACTCCAGCAGGCCCAGCGCCACGCCGGCTTTGTTGACGAAGAAAACCAGGATCTGCAGGGCAACGGCAAACAGCGGCGGCACCAGCAGCAGGCGCAGCAGCAGGCCCTGCGGCGGTTGATCCAGCCAGGCCCGGCGCAGTGCCAGGGCGCGCAGCGCCTCGCTGACCACCCACAGACCCGCAGCGACCAACACCATGACGAACACCATGGAGCCGCTCAGCGGACCGAAGTTGGCAATCATCACGAGCGAGATGCCGACGTAGCCGCTCCACAGCAGCCCCTGGACGACTGCTCGCCTGCGCGTGTTCATGCCCTGCGGTTCCCTGGTTTATTTGGCGGCAGCCAGGAAGCCCTTGACCTCGCCGACCAGCCAGTCGGCATCGTCCCACATGAGGAAGTGGTAACCGCGCTGGCTCATGGACACCTTGGCGCCACTCAGGCCGGCGTACTGGGTCTCGAAGATCTTCTTCGTGCTTTCCAGCGTCGAGCCCATGGGCTCGTAGGCCGCCCAGGCACCGAGCACCAGCGTGGGTGCCGTGATGCGCGGCAGCAGCGGGCGCAGGTCGTCACCCCAGAGTTCGGACATGGCCTGGGCCGCCGTCGCGCGGTCGGTCGCCATGCTCCAGGCGAAGACGCGCTCGTTGTTGGCCGGCGTGCGGCTCATGCCCATGGCGCCCTGGCGGGCACCGGCCTCCCACTGCGCTGGTGTGGAGTTCAGCATCCCCTGGCGCATGGCCACCGCGGCGCCGCGCGCGGCCTCGGGCGTCATGCCGCGCAGGCCGGCAAGGAAGGGCAGGGAGTCGACGATGACCAGGCGCTCGATGCGGCCGGGCTTCTCGGCCGCCATCTGCAGGGCCAGCACGCCGCCCAGGCTGTGGCCCATGACGACGGGCTTGTCGAGCTTGCGGTCGTCCAGGTAGGCCAGCAGGCGGTCGCGCATGCCGTTCAGGAAGTTGTCCGTCACCACGGCCGGCGCGCCGGCAAAGCCGGGCAGCTGCACGATGTGGCATTGCACGCCGGGCTGCAGCGCGGCGCAGGTTTCGGTCCAGGTGGAAGCGGCGCTGTTCAGGCCCGGGATCATCAGCACCGGCCGGCCCTGCCCGACGACGTCGACGCGCAGGTCGCGAAACTCGGCCGGGGCGGCCTGGCTGTTGCTCACCCACAGCGCAGTGGCAATGCCCACGGCAGCACCGAACAGGCCGATCCAGGAACGCTTGGACATGCAGGTCTCCATCGAGGTTGTGATGGGACGCATGTTGCCGGCATTGCGGCGGGCACCCCGCCGCCGGATGACGAACGGCGGGCCGCGCAGACGAATGGCGAGACGCGGCGGCGAACGGCGCGCTACTTCAACCGCTGCGCCCAGTAGACGAGCACCTCGGTGCGCGGCTCGATGTCCGTCGGGCTGTAGGTGTAGGTGGGCACGACGTTGATCGCGTCCATCGTGTTCAGGCCCGAGATGATGCGGCCGAAGACGGCGTAGCCGGGGTTGGCGGCGCTCTGGTAGTCCAGGCTGGTGTTGTCCTGCACGTTGAAGAAGAACTGGCTGGTGGCCGAGTCGGCGTCACTGCGGCGGGCCATCGCGATGGTGCCGCGCAGGTTGGAGAGGTTGTTGTTGCTCTCCAGCTTGACGGGTGCGTACAGCGCAGTCTTGGGCACCATGCCGCTGGTGTAGCCGCCACCCTGGATGACGAAGTCGCGGTCGACGCGGTGGATGAGCGTGTTCGTGTAGAAGCCCGCGGAAACGTATTTGTAGAAGTTGGCGACCGTCTGCGGCGAGTAGGTGTCGTAGAGCTCGACGACGATCTCGCCGCTGCTCGTCAGCATGCAGACCGTGCCCCATTTGCTGGCCGCAGACGCGGCTAGGCCGGCCGCGCTGCAGGACAGCGTGGTGGGGTTCGGGTTGGGATTGGGCCGCGGGTACTGCGTGCCGCCACCTCCGCCCCCACCGCCGCCGCCACCGATTTCGACCTCAACGCCACCGCCGCAGGCGCTCAACAGGGCGGCCGTGCCGAGGGCCAGCACGAGGCTGGCGAGACGGGCGAGGTGGGCATTGCGGCGGGTAGGCAGGGACATGGGCAACTCCGGTAACTACTCGGCTCAACGGCTGCGGCGGCACGTTGTTGACTCTGCTTACATGCCTTTACGCGGGCTGGCTATAGTCCGCGCCGCTGCCACGAGTGGCTTTTTTTCACCCTTTGCCGTACCCGTCATGCCCATGTTTGCTTCCCGCCGTACCGCCCTCCTGCTCGCCTCCAGCGCGCTCATCGCCAGCCTTGGTCTCGTCGCCTGCGGTGGCGGCGGCGGCGATTCGGGCGCGCCCGTCAACACCGACCCCAACGGCTGGAACGCCGTGACCGCGCTGAAGATCGCGGAAACGACCGTGGGCACCGGCACCCAGGCCGAAACGAACCGGACCGTGACGGTGCACTACACCGGCTACCTGTACGACGTGCGCGTGACCAACACCAAGGGCACGCAGTTCGACACCTCGGTCGGCAAGACGCCGCTGTCGTTCAAGCTGGGCGCTGGCGCGGTCATCTCCGGCTTCGATACCGGCGTCACCGGCATGCGGGTGGGCGGCAAGCGCACCGTCACCATCCCGGCCACCCTGGGCTATGGCAGCACGGGCGCCGGTGGCGGCGTCATTCCGCCGAACGCCGCGCTGGTGTTCGACATCGAGCTGATCAGCGTCAGCTGATTTCCAGGTTGTCGATGAGCCGGGTGCTGCCCAGCCGGGCGGCACCCAGCGCGACGAGCGGCTGGCCGTCCATGGCCGCGCCCAGGTCGTGCTGGCGGCGCAGCGTCAGGTAGTCCGGCGCCCAGCCGGCGTCGCGCAGCGATTGCAGCGCGTCGGCCTCCATCGCGGCCAGGTCGCGCTCGCCGGCCTGCCAGCGGGCGATCAAGCTCTTCAGCGTGCGTGACAGGCGCAGCGCCTCCACCTTCTCAGCCTCGCTGAGGTAGCCGTTGCGCGAGGACAGCGCCAATCCCTCTTCGCTGCGGCGCGTCTCGCCGCCGCAAATCTCGATCGGCAGCGCCATCTGCGCCGTCATGCGGCGCAGCACCATCAGCTGCTGGTAGTCCTTCTTGCCGAACACGGCCAGCGTGGGCTGCACGATGTTGAAGAGCTTGTGCACGACGGTGCACACACCCGTGAAGAAGCCGGGGCGGAAATGGCCTTCGAGAATGTCGGCCAGCTCGGGCGGCGGCAGCACCTTGTAGCCCTGGGGCTCGGGGTAGAGCTCCTTCTCGCTCGGTGCGAAGACGATGTCGCAGCCCGCGCCTTCCAGCAGCTCGCAGTCACGCGCCAAGGTGCGCGGGTAGGTGTCGAAGTCCTCGTGCGGCGCGAACTGCAGCCGGTTGACGAAGATGCTGGCGACGACCGCGCCCGCCGGGCCGACCAGCTCACGAGCCTCCTTCACCAAGGCCAGATGACCTTCGTGCAGATTGCCCATCGTGGGCACGAAGCCGCGTTGGCGGTGGATGGCGAGCGCGTCGCGCAGCTGGCCGATGGTGTGGATCACCTGCATGTCAAAACCCGTGCACTTCGTTGACCGGGAAGCTCTTGGCCTTCACCTCGTCCACATAGCCCTTCACGGCCGCCAGGACGGAGTCCTTGCCGGCCATGAAGTCCTTGACGAAACGCGGCTTGCGGCCCGGCGTGACGTTGAGCATGTCGTGCAGCACCAGCACCTGGCCCGAGCAGTCGACGCCCGCGCCGATGCCGATGACGGGCACCGTCGAGGCGGCCGTGATCTCAGCGGCCAGCGCGGCGGGCACCATCTCGTAGAGCAGCATGGCGGCGCCGGCGTCCACCAGCTCCTGCGACTCGCGCTTGATGCGCGCCGCGCCGGCTTCGTCGCGGCCCTGCACCTTGAAGCCGCCCAGCGCGTTCACCGTCTGCGGCGTGAAGCCGAGGTGGCAGCAGACGGGGATGCCGCGTTCGCTGATGAAGCGCACGGTCTCGGCCGTCCAGCCACCGCCTTCGAGCTTGACCATGTGGGCGCCGGCCTTGATCAGCGCGGCCGAGCTCTTCCAGGCCTCCTCCTTGCTGACGTGATAGCTGTCGAAGGGCAGGTCGGCAATGATCCAGGCCCACTTGTGGCCGCGGGATACGCAGAACGTGTGATAGACCATGTCCTCCAGGCTGACCGGCGCCGTGGAGCCGCGGCCCTGCAGCACATTGCCCAGGGAATCGCCGATCAGCAGGATGTCGACACCGGCCTCGTCGAGCAGGCTCGCGAAGGCCGCGTCGTAGCAGGTCAGCATCGCGATCTTCTCGCCGCTGGCATGCATCTGCGCGAGGCGCGGCAGGGTCATCGGCTTGCGATCAGTCATGGCACCCTCTCGGTGAAAACCCGGGGGGCACCCCCGGGGCGGCCGCAGTGTAGCGTTCGCCTCTATGACCCTGACTGAGCTCCGCTACATCGTCGCCGTCGCCCGCGAGCGGCATTTCGGCCGTGCGGCGGAGGCCTGCTTCGTGTCGCAGCCGACGCTGTCCGTCGCCATCAAGAAACTGGAAGAGGAACTCGACCTGAAGATCTTCGAGCGCGGTGGCAGCGAGGTGTCGGTGACGCTGCTGGGCGACGAGATCGTGCGCCAGGCGCAGTCGGTGCTGGACCAGGCCGGCGCCATCAAGGAGATCGCCAAGCGCGGCAAGGACCCGCTGGCCGGCGCGCTGCGCCTGGGCATCATCTACACGATCGGGCCCTACCTGCTGCCCGAGCTGGTCAAGCACACCATCGAGCTCTACCCGCAGATGCCGCTGATGCTGCAGGAGAACTTCACCGTGAAGCTGCTGGACATGCTGCGCACCGGCGAGCTGGACTGCGCCATCATGGCCGAGCCCTTCCCTGAGGCCGGCCTGGCCACGGCCCAGCTCTACGACGAGCCCTTCGTCGTTGCGCTGCCGGCCACCCACCCGCTGGCCACGCGCGAGACCATCAGCGCCGAGGAGCTCAAGCGCGAGACCATGCTGCTGCTGGGCACGGGCCATTGCTTTCGCGACCACGTGCTGGAGGTCTGCCCCGAGTTCGCGCGCTTCAGCAGCGACGCCGAGGGCATCCGCCGCAGCTTCGAGGGTTCGTCGCTGGAGACCATCAAGCACATGGTGGCCTCGGGCATGGGCGTGACGGTGGTGCCGGCGCTGAGCGTGCCGCGCGAGCCGAGCCGGCACCTGCGCTTCGTGCCCTTCAGCGAGCCCATCCCGACTCGCCGTGTCGTGCTCGCCTGGCGGCGCAGCTTCACGCGCTACGAGGCCATTGCGGCGCTGCGTAATGCCATCTACGCCTGCGAGCTGGACAGCGTGGCCCGGCTGTCGCAATGAGCCCCTCAAGCCGCATTGCTGCGCTGCACAATGCAAAGCAACTCCAACCTCGCGCCGCGCGCGCCTTCCGCCATGAGCCACCCTCCCGTTGACCCCACGGCCGGCGCCATCCACTTCGTCGGCGGTGAAAAAGGCGGCGTCGGCAAGTCGCTGCTGTCGCGGCTGCTGGCGCAGTACCTGATCGACCGCGGCGTGCCGTTCACCGGCTTCGACACCGACCGCTCGCACGGCGCGCTGCTGCGCTTCTATGCCGACTACGCGTCGCCTGCGCTGGTGGACAACTTCGAGGCGCTGGACGCCATCGTCGAGAGCGCGCTGGCCGAGCCGGGCCGGCGCGTGCTGGTGGACCTCGCCGCGCAGACGCATGACCCGTTGGCGCGCTGGATGGACGAGTCGGGCGTGCTGGAGCTGGCCGCCGAGGCCGGCGTGGCCGTGAACTACTGGCATGTGATGGACGCCGGCCGCGACTCGGTGGACCTGCTGGCCCGCCTGCTCGACCGCTTCGGCGACCGGCTGCGCTACGTGCTGGTGCTGAACCAGTTGCGCGGCGACGATTTCTCGCAGCTGGAGCGCTCCGGCCAGCTCGCCCGCGCCCAAGGCCTGGGTGCGCGCACCATGCCGCTCAAGCACCTGCAGGACGCCGTGCTGCGCAAGATCGACGCGGCCGACGCGAGCTTCTGGTCGGCCCGCAACGCGCCGAGCAGCGAGGGCGCCAAGCTGGGCCTGCTGGAGCGCCAGCGCCTGCGCGTGTGGCTGGCCCAGGTCGAAGGCGAGCTGGCAAGGCTGGGCGTTTAGGGCGAGACGGCGCAACATCGGGCGCCGCCTACGCGGCGCTTGATGATGATTTTGGCTATTGGTAGGTTAGTTCTATTTAACGCCAATAACCAATAGTCGTCATTAAGCTTGGGTCTCCCCCCAGACACCAGGAGCCGACATGACCGACCCGACCCCCGAAGGCAAGTGCCCCTTCCACCACGCCGCAGGCAGCGGCACCAGCAACCGGGACTGGTGGCCCAACCAGCTCCGCGTCGACCTGCTGAACCAGCACTCCAGCAAGTCCAACCCGCTCGGTGACGAGTTCAACTACGCAGAGGCCTTCGCCAAGCTCGACTACAAGGCGCTGAAAGCCGACCTCGTCAGGCTGATGACCGACAGCCAGGACTGGTGGCCGGCCGACTTCGGCCACTACGGCCCACAGATGATCCGCATGGCCTGGCACGCGGCCGGCACCTACCGCACCACCGACGGCCGCGGCGGCGGCGGGCGCGGCCAGCAGCGCTTCGCGCCGCTGAACTCCTGGCCCGACAACGTCAACATCGACAAGAGCCGCCGGCTGCTCTGGCCCATCAAGCAGAAGTACGGCCAGGCCATCTCCTGGGCCGACCTCTTCATCCTGGCCGGCAATGTGGCGCTCGAGTCCATGGGCTTTCGCACGATGGGCTTCGCCGGCGGCCGCGAGGACGTCTGGGAACCCGACATGGACGTGGCCTGGGGCGCCGAGACCAAGTGGCTGGCCGACGACAAGCGCTTCGAGGGCGACCGCAACCTCATCGCCAGCGTCGGCGCCACCCACATGGGCCTCATCTATGTGAACCCTGAAGGCCCCAACGCCAGCGGCGACTACCTGGCCGCGGCCAAGGACATCCGCGCCACCTTCGGCCGCATGGCCATGGACGATGAGGAGACCGTCGCGCTGATCGCCGGCGGCCACACCTTCGGCAAGGCTCACGGCGCCGCGCCCGAGCACTACAAGACCGCCGAGCCCGAGGGCGCCAGCATCGAATCGCAAGGCCTGGGCTGGACCAGCGGCTTCGGCGGCGGCCACGGCAAGGACACCATCTCCAGCGGCCTGGAAGTCACCTGGACCCAGACCCCGGCGCAGTGGAGCAACCATTTCTTCGACAACCTCTTCAAGTTCGAATGGGAGGCCAGCACCTCGCCGGCTGGTGCCAAACAATGGGTGGCCAAGAACGCGCCCGAGGACATCCCCGACGCTCACATTCCGGGCAAGTTCCACAAGCCCACCATGCTGACGACGGACCTGACGCTGCGCTTCGACCCCGAGTTCGGCAAGATCTCGCAGCGCTTCCGCGACGACCCGCAGGCCTTCGCCAATGCCTTTGCCCGCGCCTGGTTCAAGCTGACCCACCGCGACATGGGCCCCAAGGCGCGCTACCTCGGCCCCGAGGTGCCGCAGGAAGACCTGATCTGGCAGGACCCGCTGCCGGCCGCCAGCCATCACCCCACGCCCGGCGACATCGCGGACCTGAAGGCGAAGATCGCTGCCTCGGGCCTGTCCGTTGCTGAGCTGGTCTCCGTCGCCTGGGCCTCAGCCTCGACCTTCCGTGGCGGTGACAAGCGCGGCGGCGCCAATGGCGCCCGCATCGCCCTGGCACCGCAGAAGGACTGGGCCGTCAACCGGCCCGTCGCGCAGGCCGTCGCCAAGCTCGCCGAAATCCAGCAGGCCTCGGGCAAGGCGTCGCTGGCCGACGTCATCGTGCTGGCCGGCGTCGTCGGCATCGAGCAGGCCGCCAAGGCTACCGGCGTGACGGTGGACGTGCCCTTCACGCCGGGCCGCGTCGATGCCACGCAGGCCCAGACGGATGTCGAGTCCTTCGCCCCGCTGGAACCCCTGGCCGACGGCTTCCGCAACTACAGCAAGGGCAAGCTCGGCGCCTCCACCGAAGCCTTGCTGATCGACCGCGCCCAGTTGCTGACGCTGACCGCGCCGGAGCTGACCGTGCTGGTGGGCGGCCTGCGTGTGCTGGGCAGCAATGTCGACGGCGGCAAGCATGGCGTGCTGACCGACAAGCCCGGCACGCTGAGCAACGACTTCTTCGTCAAGCTGCTCGACATGGGCACGGTCTGGAAGCCGACGGACGCCAGCGCCGAGATCTTCGAAGGCCGCGACCGCAAGACCGGCGCCGTCAAGTACACCGGCACGCGCGCCGACCTCATCTTCGGCAGCAACTCCGTGCTGCGCGCCTATGCCGAGGTCTATGCCAGTGCCGACGGCAAGGCCAAGTTCGTCAAGGACTTCGTCGCCGCCTGGACCAAGGTCATGAACCTCGACCGCTTCGACATCCAGTGAAGCCACGCGGCCAGCCCGCTAGCTGGCCTCACGATCCCACTGGGGCGAGCCGAATCCGTTAGGCTCGCCCCGTTATGTTTTTGGAGCCGTCATGGCCAAGAAATCCGCCGCCCCGTCCATCAGCATCGGCATCAGCGACAAGGATCGCGCCGCGATCGCCGCCGGCCTGTCCAAGCTGCTGGCCGAGACCTACACGCTCTACCTGACGACGCACAACTTCCACTGGAACGTCACGGGGCCGATGTTCAACAGCCTGCATGCGATGTTCATGGCGCAGTACACCGAGCTGTGGAACGCGGTCGACCCGGTTGCCGAGCGAATCCGCTCGCTGGGCCACCCCGCGCCGGGCAGCTACGCCCAGTTCACCAAGCTCAGCGGCCTGCCCGACGCGCCCGCCGTGCCGCCCAAGGCCATGAAGATGGTCGAGTTGCTGATGCAGGGCCACGAAGCCATCGCCCGCACGGCGCGCGCCATCTTCCCGCTGGTCGACAAGGCTGGCGACGAGCCGACGGCCGACTTGCTGACGCAGCGCCTCACGGTGCACGAGCAAACCGCATGGATGCTGCGCAGCCTGCTGGAAGAGTGAGGACGGCATGAAGGTCGCCATCCTGACCTTCGACGGCTTCAACGAGCTCGACAGCTTCATCGCGCTCGGCCTCATCAACCGGCTGTACGCCCGGGGCTGGTCGGCCGCCATCACCAGCCCGAGCGCGCAGGTCACGTCGATGAACGGCGTCGTCGTCACGGCCCAGCAGCCGCTGGAATTCGCCAATGAGGCCGACGTCGTGCTCTTCGGCAGCGGCATCCACACCCGCGCCATCGCCGCCGACAGCGCGCTGCTGGACCGTCTGCAGCTCGACCCGGTGCGCCAGCTCATCGGTGGCCAATGCTCGGGCACGCTGCTGATGGCCCGCCTGGGCCTGTTGGCCGACATGCCCGCCTGCACCGACTCGACCACCAAGCCCTGGGTCGTCGAAGCCGGCGTGCGCGTCATCGAGGAGCCCTTCCACGCCCGCGGCCCCATCGCCACGGCGGGCGGCTGCCTGGCCTCGCAATACCTGGCCGCCTGGGTCATGGCCTCGCGCGCCGGGCTGGACGCCGCGCGCAGCGCGCTGCACTACGCGGCACCGGTGGGCGAGAAGGACGCCTACGTCGATCGGCTGCTCGGCGTCGTCAAGCCGTTTCTACCGCCCGTCTGACAGCCATCGCTTGCGGTTTCACGACCTGTGGTCAGCGAGAGCGACAGGGTAGCCACGGATAATCCCGGGTTAGCCCGCTAGAAGAACTCCATGTCCGAACCCACCGCCAGCCGCATCGAGACGGAAGTCCGCCGCCGCCGCACCTTCGCCATCATCAGCCACCCCGACGCCGGCAAGACCACGCTGACGGAGAAGCTGCTGCTGTTCTCGGGTGCGATCCAGATCGCCGGCTCGGTGAAGGCGCGCAAGGCCAGCCGGCATGCGACGTCGGACTGGATGGAAATCGAAAAGCAGCGCGGCATCTCGGTGGCGTCGTCCGTCATGCAGATGGAATACCGCGACTGCGTCATCAACCTGCTGGACACCCCGGGCCACCAGGACTTCTCCGAAGACACCTACCGCGTGCTGACCGCCGTGGACGCGGCGCTGATGGTCATCGACGCGGCCAACGGCGTGGAACCGCAGACGCGCCGCCTGCTGCAGGTCTGCCGCGCGCGCAACACGCCCATCCTGACCTTCGTCAACAAGATGGACCGCGAGGTGAAAGACCCGCTGGCGCTGATGGACGAGATCGAGCAGGAGCTCGGCATGACGGTCGTGCCCTTCACATGGCCGGTCGGCATGGGCAAGCAGTTCCACGGCGTGATGGACCTGCGCCAGCAGCGCATGCGCGTGTTTGCGCCGGGCGAGGACCGCGCGGCCGGCACCGAGGAAGTGCTGGAAGGGCTGGACAACCCGGCCTATGCCGAGCGCTTCGGCATGCAGTACGAGCAGGCCGAGGGCGAGATCGAGCTGGTGCGCGAGGCCGCGCCCGAGTTCAACCGCGCCGACTTCCTGACCGGCAAGCAGACGCCGATGTTCTTCGGCTCGGCGGTCAACAACTTCGGCGTGCAGGAGGTGCTGGACGCCCTCGTCGAGCTGGCCCCGCCACCGGACGCGCGCGTCGCCATGCAGCGCACCGTGCAGCCGGAGGAGCCCAAGTTCACCGGCGTCGTCTTCAAGATCCAGGCCAACATGGACCCGGCCCACCGCGACCGCATCGCCTTCCTGCGCGTGGCCTCGGGCCGCTTCGAGCGCGGCATGAACCTGAAGGTGGTGCGCTCGGGCAAGACGCTGCGCCCCAACAGCGTGGTGACCTTCATGAGCCAGAAGCGCGAGCTGCTCGACGAGGCCTTTGCCGGCGACATCATCGGCATCCCCAACCACGGCGTGCTGCAGCTGGGCGACACCATCACCGAAGGCGAGGCGCTGCAGTACACGGGCCTGCCCTTCTTCGCGCCGGAAATGTTTCGCGCCGTCGAAGTGGCCGACCCGCTGAAGACCAAGCAGCTCAAGGCCGGCCTGCAGCAGCTGGGCGAAGAGGGTGCCATCCAGGTGTTCCGCCCCATCGCCGGCAGCGTGCTGCTGCTGGGCGCCGTCGGCCAGCTGCAGTTCGAGGTGGTCGCGCACCGGCTGGAGCACGAGTACGGCTGCAAGGCCCGCATCATGCCGAGCCGCTTCCAGGTTGCGCGCTGGGTCACCTGCGCGCCCGAGGATGGCGGCGAGAAGGAGCTCAAGCGCTTCATCGACGCCAACGACCACCGCATGGCCTACGACGCCGTCGACGCGCCGACGGTGCTGGTGGAGTACGCGCCCGAACTGCGTGCCATCGAGAGCAACTGGCCCAAGATCAAGTTCCACGCGCTGCGCGAGCACGCGGGCCTGGTTTTCCAGCAACGACTGGACGGCTGAACGACACGGGCGGGCGTCTAACATTTGACGATGCCGACTCCCGCCTCAAGACCCTGCCCCTCCTGCAGCGACGCGATGCAGGTGCAGACGCTGCCCGCGCACCACGGCGCGCAGGTGGAAATCGACTTCTGCTTCGGCTGCCAGGGCATCTGGTTCGACAGCATGGAGAACCTCCGGCTTGCTCCCGAGGCGATCGCGACGATGTTCAAGGAAATGCACCGGCACCGCGACGCACCGCATGCGCCGCTCGCCGGGCAGCTGCATTGCCCGCAATGCCGCGGCGGCCTCGTGCAAGGTTTCGACGTCGTGCGCAGTGGCCGCTTCATCACCCACCGCTGCGAGAACCGGCACGGGCGTTTCAGCAGCTTCTCGTCCTTCATGATCGAGAAGGGCTTCGTGCGCCAGCTCACCAAGCCCGAGATCGCCGACATCGCCAGGAAGGTGGGCGTCATCAGCTGCAGCAGTTGCGGCGCACCGGTGGACCTGCGCAAGGAAGACGCCTGCTCGCACTGCCGCTCGGCGCTGTCGCTGCTGGACCCCGAGGCGGTGGAGAAGGCGCTGCAAAGCTACGCCAAGGCGCCTGCGCAGCAGGCGGCCCCCTCGACCGCCGTGGCAGATGCCCTCGTCGCGATGGCTCGCGAACGCACGCGAACCGAACGGCGGGATGCCTGGCCAACCCACTCCAGGTTCACAGGTGCGGCAATTGCCGTGGACCTGTTCGCCGTCGGCCTCAACCTGGTCAGCAGCCTCTGGGAAGACTGATGCCCACCGACTTCGACAAGGGCCTCGCCCTGCACCAGCAGGGCCGCTTGGCCGAGGCCGAGCCGCTGTACCGCCGCATCCTGCGCACGGCGCCCAAGAACTTCGACGCCCTGCACCTGCTGGGCGTCCTCTGCGGGCAGACCGACCGCTTCGACGAGGCGTACACGCTGCTCACCCAGGCCCTGGCGCTACGACCCGACAGCGCGCCGGCGCTGAACAACCTCGGCAACACGCTGGGCAGCCTGGGCCGCCACCAGGAGGCCGTGCAGGCCTTCGAGCGCGCGCTGGCCGTGCGCCCCGAAGACGCCAAGGCCTTGCGCAACCGCGGCACCAGCCTGCGCGCGCTGGAGCGGCCCGTGGAGGCGCTGGCCAGCTTCGACGCCGCCCTGGCCCTGCAGCCCGACTACGCCGATGCGCTCATCGGCCGCGCCGAATCCCTGCTGACCCTGCACCGCCGTAGCCAGGCCATCGCCACCTTCCAGCAGGCGCTGGCCCTGGGCAAGGAGGTCGACCAGGTCCGCTACGCACTGGCCTCGCTGGGCGTGGGCGACGCGCCCACCACCGCGCCGGCGGACTACGTCGAAGCCCTGTTCGACACCTACTCGCACACCTTCGACGAACACCTCGTCCAGCGCCTGGGCTACCGCACGCCCGAGCTGCTAATGGCCGAGCTGCAGCGCGCCCACCCGCCCAGCGGCGTCGACGTCATCGACCTCGGCTGCGGCACCGGCCTGTGCGGCCCGCTGCTGCGGCCGCTGAGCCGCCGCCTGGTGGGCGTGGACCTGTCCGGCCTGATGCTGGCCAAGGCCCGCGAGCAGGGCCACTACGACGAACTCGTGCAGGGCGACATCGCCGGCGTGCTGAAGGAACGGCCGCAGCAGTTCGACATCGCCGTCGCCGCCGACGTCTTCGTCTACATCGGCGACCTGGACGCCGTCTTCGCCACCACTGCGGCCGCACTGCGCGCGGGTGGCCTGTTCGCCTTTTCCGTCGAGGCCTGCAGCGCCGATGCAAGCAGCGACTTCCGCCTCGGCCCCACGCGCCGCTATGCCCATTCCCTGGCCTATCTGCAGCGCCTGGCCGCCGCCCACGGCCTCGCCGTCGAGTCGTCGCAGCGCTGCGTCATCCGCAAGGAAAGCGACGAGGGCGTCGAGGGCTTGCTGGTGGTGATGCGCCGACCTTGAATTCCCCGGGCATCGCCCGCCCATGCCGCCCTCGCCCAACGCGCGGCGCCATGCACTGCGATGATGCCGACCCCTTTCCCCGCCTCCCCAGCCATCCGATGAGCAAGCGCCTCCTCCCCCTGGCCGTGGCCCTGAGCTGCACCCTCGCCCAAGCCGCCCCCGAACTCGAAACCGTCGTCGAAGGCCTCAAGACGCCTTGGGCCGTGGCCTTCCTGCCCGACGGCCAGTTGCTCATCACCGAGCGCGACGGCGCGATGCGCACCGCCAAGCCCGGTGGCAAGCCGAGCGCGCCCATCGCGGGCGTGCCGGCCGTGGACGCCGTCGGCCAGGGCGGCCTGCTGGACGTGCAGCTGGACAGCGACTTCGCGCGCAACCGCACGATCTACTTCTGCTACGCCGAGCCTGGCGCCGACAAGAAAACCAACAGCACGGCCCTGGCCCGCGGCCGCCTCAGCGACGACGCCAAGCGCCTCACCGACGTCAAGGTCATCTTCAGCCAGAAGCCCAAGGTCGAGAGCAAGCACCACTTCGGCTGCCGCATCGCCGAGGCGTCGGACGGCAAGCTCTTCCTGAGCCTGGGCGAGCGCTTCAGCGGCATGCAGAGCGCGCAGACGCTGGACAACCACCTCGGCAAGATCGTGCGCGTGGGCAAGGACGGCAGCGTGCCCACCGACAACCCCTTCGTGAACACACCCGGCGCCCTGCCCGAGATCTGGAGCTACGGCCACCGCAACTCGCAGGGCCTCGTCATCGACGCGCAAGGGCGCCTGTGGGAGCACGAGCACGGCCCGCAGGGCGGCGACGAGCTCAACCTCATCAGCCCGAAGCTGAACTACGGCTGGCCCGTCATCACCTACGGCGAGAACTACGGCGGCGGCAAGATCGGCGACGGCATCTTTGCCAAGACCGGCATGGAACAGCCCGTCGTGAAGTGGGTGCCGTCCATCGCGCCCGCGGGCCTCGCGCGCCTCAAGAGCGCCAAGTACGGCCCGGCCTGGCAGAACAGCTTCTTCATCGGCTCCCTGAAGTTCGGCCACCTGGAACGCGTGAAGCTCGATGCCGACAACCGGCCCGCCGAGCAGGAGCGCCTCTTCCCCGACGCCGGCCGCATGCGCGACGTGCGCGAGGGGCCGGACGGCCTGCTCTACCTTGTGCTGGAAGCGCACGGCCGCATCGTGCGGGTGAAGCCCTGAGCGGTGAATAGCGATCCCGCGGCCACCCCTGGCCGCGGGATGAATTCGCCACCTCGGTGAACTAAGTTTCTCCGTTGGCCCTGTTTGAACGCGTCTCCCTCGCCACGGCAGCGGGGCGAGGACGAGGGCGATGTTGGGTTGCGCTGCCTCAACAGGAGCACGCATGAGCATTCGAACCCTCTCCCGAGTTGGCGCGCTGACGCTGGCCGCCCTGTTGGCGCTGGTGCCGGCGGCCCTGCAGGCGCTGAGCATCGACGTGAAGTGCGGCGGCAGCCTCGTCGGCAGCATCACGGTGGCGGCCGATGGCAGCGGCGTCAAGGGCAGCTTCGTCAGCAGCGTTGGCGGCCCGCCCGCCACACTGGCGGCCGCCGCCGCTGCCTGCAATGAAGACCACTTCAACTGGTACCAGGTCCGCGTCGGCGGCGGTGCCCCGCCACCCGCGGCCGACGGCACCATCCCCACCATCCCCTTCGTCGACCCGCCTCCCGGCGGCTGGGGCTACGGCTGGGCCGACAAGCTGCCCTGGTACTGGGACGAGACCTCGCCCGCCAACGGCAAGAACCCCGACGGCACGCCCTACGACCCCGGCTACCAGCTCAAGAACCAGAGCGGCGGCAACACGCTGAAGTTCGAGGACTACCCGGCCGGCGGCAACAAGATCTTCAATACCTGGCTCGTGAGCCTGAACGCGGACGGCAGCTTCCACAGCTGGCACGAGGGTTTCAGCTGGACCTACACGGGCGGCGCCACCAACAGCGTGGGCGGCATCGCAGCGCTGGCTGCCTTCCCGGCAGACACCCAGTACAAGGACCTCATCGGCGGCTTCGCCACGGCGGTGCCCGAGCCCCATCCGGCAGCGCTGTTGCTGCTCGGGTTGGCGGCGCTGTCCTGCTGGCGCAGGCGCGCATGAAACGACTGCCTGCCTGGACCGCGCTGATGCTGGCCACCGGCTGCTGGGCAGGCACGGCCACCGTGCACCGTCTGCCGCGCGACAGCCCGCCCCAGCGGGAGATGGCCGCCGTCGTCGCGGCCGAAGCGGCGGCGCCCGCGGCCCTCGCCATGCAGCTGGCCGCGGCCGGGCCGGCAGAGTTCGTGGCGGGCACCCGGCTGATGCTGCTCAGCACCGGCCCTGTGCTGGACCAGCCCGACCAGGCCACCGCCCTGGGCTGGCAGCGCGAGGGTATGCGCCTGAGCATCACCGTCGAGCACAGCCGCGTGCGCGCCACCGGCCAGGAGCTGGAGCGCAACATCGGCTGGCGGCCGCTGCTGCAGGCCGCGCTGCCCGACGGCTTGCCGCCCGGCGACTACACGCTCAGCGTGCATTGGCTCATTCCCGGTGCGCCGCTGCCGCCCGAGTTCAGCCAGACGGTGGCGCTGCGCCTGCGGGCGCGCCCGCCCTAGAAAGTTCTGCGAGCATGCGGCCCTGAACCCAGGGAGGGCTCATGCTGCTGATTGCTCCGTTCGCACGCTCCATTCATGCCGGGCTGCTGGCGCTCGCCGCCGTGGCCGCTGTAGCCGCCCAAGCGGCGCCACTGACCCCCGCCGAGCTGCCCGCCACGGCACGCGACTGGCTGCCCTGGGCCGCGCAAGGCCATCCACCGCTGGGCTGCCCGACGCCGATGGATGCCGCCGAGCCGGCCGTCTGCGTCTGGCCCGGCCGGCTGCAGCTCGGCGCCGGCGCGCGTGATGCCACTTTCCGGCTCGAAGTGCAGGTGTTCGGCGCCCCGGCGCGCGTGGCCCTGCCCGGCGAGGCCGGCGCGTGGCCGCAGGACGTGAAGGCCGGTGGCAAGGCGCTGGCGGTCGTCGAGGCCGACGAGCACCCGGCCGTCTGGCTGGCGCCGGGCACGCATGTCGTCGAAGGCCGCATCGTCTGGGCGCAGATGCCGCAGAACCTCGCCGTGCCCGATGGCCTCGCCGCCATCGTCGTGACCAGCGACGGCGCCACGCAAGCCCGTGCGCCGGACGGTGAAGGGCGGCTGTGGCTGCGCGCCGTCGCCAGCCCCGCCGAGGCCAGCGACAGCGTCAGCATTCAAACCACGCGCCTCGTCGACGACGACCTGCCGCTGACGGTGACCACCGCCATCGAGCTGCGCGTGGCCGGCCGCGCCCGCGCCGTGGAGCTGCCACTGGCCCTGCTGCCAGGCCTGCGCGCGATGCAGCTGGACAGCCCCTTGCCCGCCCGCCTGGCCGATGACGGCCGCCTCGTCGTGCAGGCCCGGCCTGGCAACTGGCACATCGAGCTGCGCGCGCGGCTGAACGCGCCGGTGCAGGCGCTGACGCTGCCCAGCACGGCAGCGGACGAAGAGGTCTGGGTCGTCAAGGCGCAGCCCGCGCTGCGCCTGATCCGCCCCGAAGGCCCGGCCAGCGTGGACCCGCGCCAGGTCGAGATGCCCGCGGACTGGCGCGCGCTGCCGGCCTTCCGCCTCAAACCCGGCGAGGCACTGAAGCTGACCGAGCTGCAGCGCGGCAACGCCAAGCCCGCGCCCGACACGCTGACGCTGGCGCGCCGGCTGTGGCTGGACTTCGACGGCCGCGGCCTGACGGCGAGCGACCGGTTCGAGGGCCAGCTGTCGGCCAGCTCGCGGCTGTCCATGCCCGCGCCCGGCCAACTCGGCCGCGCGGCGCTTGCAGGGCAGGACCAACCCATCACCCGCCTGGCCACCGATGGCCCCGCCGGCTTCGAGGTGCGCCAGCGCAACGCGCGCATCGAGGCCGACAGCCGCTGGCCGCGCGACGGCGCCCTGCCCGCCAGCGGCTGGAGCGCGAGCGTGGATGCCTTGAGCGCCACGCTGCAGCTGCCACCCGGCTGGCGCCTGCTTCACGCGCAGGGGCCCAGCCGCGCCGACGGCGCCTGGGTGGCGATGTGGACGCTGTGGGACTTCTTCTTCGTGCTGCTGGCCGCGCTGGCCGCTTACCGGCTGCTGGGCTGGCGCGTTGGCGTGCTGCTGGGCGTGGCCCTGGCGCTGACCTGGCACACGCCCGGCAGCCCGCCGGCGGCGTTGTGGTTCGGGCTGCTGGCGCTGACGGCGCTGGCTCGCCTGCTGCCGGCGGGCCGGGCGCAGGCCGCGTTTGCGCGTGGCCGTTTGGCGGTGGCCCTCATGTTGGCGCTGGCATTGCTGGTGTTCGCGGTGGCCGAGCTGCGCCAGGCGATCTATCCGAGCCTGGAGCGAGACGGCCTGGCCTGGGGCATGGCCAAGCAGGCGGCGCCCATGGGGGTACGCATCGTCGAGGAAGAGATGGTGCCGCCGCCCGAACTGCAGGTGACCGCGCCAGCCCCAGCCCCGGCCGATCGCAAGGCGCCCGCTGCCGAACGGCGGCTGGAGTCCGTCGTCGTCTCGGGCAGCAGGGTTCGCAAGGACGCCTACGCTGGCAGCGACCTCGGCCGCGTCGACCCCGGTGCCCGCGTGCAGACCGGCCCCGGCCTGCCGACTTGGCGCTGGCGCGCCCACCAGCTCAGCTGGAGCGGCCCCGTCACGCCCGAAGAGACGCTGAACCTGTGGCTGCTGCCACCCTGGGCGACAGCCTTGCTCAAGCTCGTCGGACTGGGCCTGCTCGCGCTGGCGCTGGCGGCCGTGGCGGGCTGGAAGCTGCCTCGCCTGCCGTCCCTGCCGCGGGTTGGCGGCGCTGCGGCCGCGGCCCTGCTGCTGGGCTTGAGCCTGGCGCCGCAACCGAGCGAAGCCCAGGCCTCTTCATCGGCACCGTGGCCCAGCGACGAGCAGCTGCAGGCGCTGCGCGGCAAGCTCGCCGCGCCGCCCGATTGCCTGCCACGCTGCGCTGAGCTGGCGCGCCTGCTCGTCAGCGCGTCGGGCTCGGCGGTGCAACTGCGCGCCGAGATCCACGCCCAGGCACTGGTGGCCGTGCCGCTGCCCGGCCAGGGCACGGGCTGGCAGCCGGCCAGCGTGCTGCTGGACGGCCAGCCCGCCGCTACGCGGCGCGACGACGAAGGGCGCCTGCTGATCGCAGTGCCAGCCGGCGTGCACCAGGTAGTGCTGACGGCCGACGTCGGCAACGCCAGCGGCCTGGACATCGCGCTGCCGCTACCGCCGCGCACGCTACAGACGGAACTCAAAGGCTGGACGCTGGCCGGCCTGGACCCGCGCGGCCAGAGCACCGGGGCGATCACGCTAAGCCGCGAGGCCGTGGCCGGCAGCACCCGCACCCAGGACGCCGGCACCCAGCGCGACGCGCTGCCGCCGCTGGTGCGCGTGGACCGGCGCCTGGAGATGGGCCTGCGCTGGCAGGTGCAGACGCGCATCGAGCGCCTGGCCGCGAGCCGGGCACCGCTGCGCGTGCGCTGGGCGCTGCTGCCGGGCGAGGCCGTCAGCGACGCGCGCGTGACGGTGGACGACGGCGTGGCCAGCCTGCAGCTCGGCGGCGAGGAAACAGCCGAGGTCGCCAGCAGCCTGCCGCCTGCCGAGGCGCTGACGCTGGTGGCCGGCAAAGAGCCCCACCAGGTCGAGCGCTGGACGCTGGCCGCGTCGGCGCAATGGCATGTCGACGCGAGCGGCTTGGCCGCAACGGCGCTGCAGCAGGGCGGCGAATGGCTGCCCGAGTGGCGGCCCTGGCCCGGCGAGACGCTGAAGCTGGCCATCGCCAAGCCCGCCGGCGTGGGCGGCCAGACGCTGACGCTGGACGACGTGCACACCACCCTCAAGCCCGGCGAGCGCAGCAGCGACGGCGAGCTGTCCATGCGCCTGCGCACCAGCCTCGGCGGCACGCACGCGCTGAAGCTGCCGGCCGGCGCCGAGCTGCTGGAGGTACAGATCAACGGCCAGAAGCTGGCCCTGCAGCTGCGCGACGGCGCCCTCAGCCTGCCGCTGGCGCCGGGCCAGCAACTGGTCGACATCCGCTGGCGCGAGCCCGCCGGCATGGGCGCGCTGTGGCGCCACAGCGGCCTGGCCCTGGGCCTGCCCGGCGTCAACGACGCACTGACGCTGAACGTGCCTGAGGACCGCATCGTGCTCGCCGTGGGCGGCCCGCTGATCGGGCCGGCCGTGTTGATCTGGGGCGCCCTGGGCGTCGTCATCGTGCTGGCCTGGCTGGCGCCGCGTGGCCTGCCGGGGCTGATGGGCCGGCCGGCCTGGATGGTGCTGGCCCTGGGCGTGGCGCCGGTGTCGCTGGGCGCGCTGGCCGTGCTGGCCGGCTGGTTCGGCGCGCTGGAGGCCCGGCGCCGCTGGGGCCCGCTCGGCCGGCGCAGCCTGCGCATCGCCGTGCAGATCCTGCTCGTGCTGCTGACGCTGGCGGCCATCGGCGCGCTGCTGGACGTGCTGCGCACCGGCCTGCTGGGCTACCCGGACCTGCTCGTCGCCGGGCCGGGGTCGAGCAGCACGCTGCTGAACTGGACGAGCGACCGCTTCACCGAGCACACGGCCAGCGCCTGGGTGCTGAGCGCACCGGTGTGGCTCTACCGCGCAGCCATGCTGGCCTGGGCGCTGTGGCTGGCGGTGTCGCTGCTGCGCTGGGTCGGCTGGGCCTGGGCCGCGTTCAGCGCGGGTGGGGCGTGGCCGGCGAAGGTGGCCAAGGTGGTGGTGAGCGAGGAGAAGAGCGAGAAGGGGAGCGAGTGACGAGCAGTTCAGGAGTCAAGTGTTCGTCCGTCGCTTGGGTGACGGCAGACGGCCAGCAGCAGTCACCCTCGGGCGGCTGGTATGCGGAGGCCAGCATGGCCGATCGGCACAGGTTCGGTTGCCAGGTTTCCATGAGGGAAATTCCACCGTTGCGCCGGGGTCGAGCGGCCGGCAGAGTCGCGCCGATGAATGCCGCTTTTCACATCAATTTAATGGCGCCCAGTTTCGGTCTGTCGGACGAATTTCCCATGCTGCACAAGGCCTTACCGCGAGCCTCATGGACTTGGTTAAACAGCAGCCGATGGAGTTATGCGGCACGACGCGCTGGATTAACTAATAGTTCGGCCTCATGAAAAGACTGTTTGCCTCCCCGCAGGGTATCGGTCAAACGAGACTCTGGCTGTATGCGGCCCTATCGGCAGCGCTAGCTTGTGTGGCTGTGCCGTGGTTCGGTTCTGACGACGGCATTCCGAACGCTTCAGACC
The DNA here is from genome assembly GCF_059421665.1 of Roseateles sp. GW821-FHT02E12. Taxonomy (NCBI): domain Bacteria; kingdom Pseudomonadati; phylum Pseudomonadota; class Betaproteobacteria; order Burkholderiales; family Sphaerotilaceae; genus Roseateles; species Roseateles sp. GW821-FHT02E12. The sequence continues at coordinate 1,042,633 of NZ_JBWKVK010000001.1, read as the reverse complement.
TTGCCGCTGCGACGGGCCAAGTCGCTTGGGTAGGTGCTCATAGATATGGCGTGAAATTCCGATTCGCAGGCGACCCTCGCGTATTCGACTATCCATCGAAGGCGCGTGCAAATGGGTTGGTTGAGAACTCCCTCTCCGCGGCAGCGAATCAGCCAGTCATTGTTCGCTTCAATCCAAAGCCTCGCAGGCCGTTGCTCGTCGACGGCGATGTCTTTGATGCATGGGAGATCGCTGTTGGTGGCAAGCTAGTCCGATCTTGGGCAGACTCGGCGGAGGGCTGGCGATCTGACAACGCAGTGAGGCCATGGCTTGCGGCCTCGTTCGGATTCGGTGCCGTTTACCTATCCCTGGCTGCACTGCGTAAGCGTAGATCGAGCGACTTCGTATGAGGCCGAACCAGTCGCTCGAGCCGACTCGCGTCGGCAAGCCGCCGCTCGCGGCTCAGCTTCAACGTTAGCCAGCATGGAAGAGCGTGAGGTCTTCACTTTCCGGAACCGTGGGATCGTAAGTTGGCTTGCGGGGGTTCTAGCCTTGGCGTCACTGATCGGTGCGCTGTCTCCACCCGCGTTCTGGCTCGCTCCTGTCGGCTTCCTCTTCATCTTTGTCGCTGCTATCGCGCACTCCTTTCGCACCGGCCAGTGGCTCTCATGGCAGCGATGGGAACCTCGCCTAAATTGGTTAGAGGGGTGGGCCGCTTCAACCGGTGGTGTGTTAGTCACGGCTGCTGTCGTGAGCTACCTTTTCGCAGGGTGAGCCATGCGGGCCAACCTTTCACTGCAGCGGATTGCTTCGCCGCCCGCTTAGCTTTCACGTTAGGCGGCTCAGCGGGACTCTCGGCCCAAATCAACCCTCTTGTATGCGCAACAACCACTCTCAAGACCCGTCAGTCATCAAGCAGAAGATGAGAGCCTTGCGAAGGTACTTCTACTTCAATGTTGCACTGGCGTTGGGTGGCTTGTTCGTCATAGGCGTTGCATGCCTGTACCTTCTGCCAAACAAGAGCCTTCTAGTCATCGCCTTCGCTGCACTCTTTCTTCTTGGCTTGTGGCACCAATCACACGTCCTAAAGAAACTGAACTGCCCAAGTTGCGACGCAAACCTATACGAACTAGATGGCATCGCTCTTTACGCAAAGAACTGCAGCCACTGTGGGGTCGAGTTGCGGTGAGTGCATCCCGTGGCGGTCATGCGGCGGCGTGCGAGCAGCCGCCCAACCCTTCCATCGAGAGGATGCTTTCCGGCCTTCGGCCTCCAAGCGCCTTTCATGTCAAACGTTGAACGTCAGCTTCGGGGCGTCTCATCAGGCCTTGTGCTGCTTGCGCTTTGGGCCGATAGCCGTCGACCCACGCCTCCCCCTCACGCCCGCCCCGCCATCTCCGCCGGCAACGGCATGAACTCCCGCACGTCCTGCGCGCATCGACACGCCACGGCGATCCTGGCAGCCCAGTGGTGGGCTGCCTCCCGGTTGGCCACTTCCACGATGGTGAACCCGCCGATGAAGTCCCGGTAGGCCGGGTTGGGGCCTGAGGTGATCGTGCCGTCCGTGGCCACAACGGTCGTCAGGGCGGGGTCCAGCAGCCCGCCGCCAAAGAGGAAGACGCCTGCGTCCATGGCGTCCAGCACGACCGCCACCGCGGCCTTGGACACGGCCGGGAAATCCTCCTGCGGGATGTGGTTCATCGCGCCGTCGTTGAACGAGATCAGGTATTGCGTCACTTCATGGCTCCTTGTTCGGGCGCGCTGCATGCGGCCAGCCCCACCAAACGACGAACGGGCATCGCTGAAATCGACAAGCTACCCAACAAGGGCACCCGCAGCAAGGTCACCCGGCACGCGCTAGGCTGGCGCCATGACCACCGACGCCCCACCCACCGGATCGCCCGCCATCGTCTCCATCTCGCCCCTGGGCATGCCCTGGGAGACGCTCGACCCCTTCCTGTTCTGCGTCCACCACGACGACGCCTACCCGCCCGGCAATGGCCGCCACGGGCCGGACGCGGCGCTGCTGAAGGGGCGCCAGATGGGCTCGGACTTCTCGGGGCAGGCCGGCTGGAGCATGTATCACGGCCAGCAGGTGCCCGGTTTCCCGGCTCACCCGCACCGCGGCTTCGAGACGGTGACCATCGTGCGCCAGGGCCGCATCGACCATTCCGATTCGCTGGGCGCCGGCGCGCGCTTCGGGGGCGGCGACGTGCAGTGGCTCACCGCCGGCAAGGGCATCGTGCACGCGGAGATGTTCCCGCTGCTGCACACGGACAAGCCCAACCCGCTGGAGCTGTTCCAGATCTGGCTCAACCTGCCGGCCGCCAGCAAGATGGTGGCCCCGCACTTCACGATGTTCTGGTCGCAGGACATTCCGCGGCACCGCTTCGTCGATGAGGCCGGGCACGCGACCGACGTCGTCTGCATCGCCGGTGCCCTGCCCACGCTGGGTGGGGTGACCCAGCCGCTTGCGCCGCCGCCCGACTCCTGGGCCTCGCGCCAGCAGGCGGACGTGGCGATCTGGACCCTGCGCCTGGCGCCGGGCGCGCGATGGGTGCTGCCGCCGGCGACGGGAGCGGGCACGCGCCGCAAGCTCTACTTCTTTGCTGGCGCACGCTTGGCCATCGACGGCCAGGCCGTGGCCGTGCGGCACGCGATCGAGGTGCGGGCCGGCGCCGCCGTCACGCTTGTCAACGACGGCGCCGAAGCGGCCGAGCTGCTGATGCTGCAAGGCCGCCCCATCGGCGAGCCCGTCGCCCAGTACGGGCCCTTCGTCATGAACACCCAGCAGGAGCTGCAGCAGGCCTTCGAGGACTACCGCCGCACCCAGTTCGGCGACTGGCCCTGGGGCGACACGGCGCCCGTGCATGGCGACGAGGGCGGCCGCTTTGCCAAGCACGCGGACGGCAGGACGGAGCGGTTGCCGTCGCAGGAGGCTTGAGCTCGCAGGCTGGGCTTCAGCCGCCCCGCTGCTGCAACTGGTAGTCGCGCAGCGAGCGCAACAGCGCCTGCTGGCGGGCGCCGGGCTGCAGCTCGCGGGCCACCTGCTCGAATCGCGCCACGTTGCCGGCGTTCAGGAAGGGGCCGACGTTCTCGGCGACCGACTGCGCCGCCTGCCAGCCGCCGGTGTGCACGAGGCCGACGAACATGTCGTCGTAGCCGCTCGTCAGGCCCAGCTGCTGCCACTGGCGCAGCACCGGGTAGGCCTTGCCGAGCAGCACGGCGTCGTAGCTCTTGCCCAGCGCCGAGACGGCCGCGGCCGTCGTTTCGGCCGAGGGGGGCAGCCTGGCTGCCAGCGCGAGGGCTGCGGCCTGCACATGGCCGTCGGGGAAGGCCAGCAGCTCACGCGCCCAGGCGGCTTGCTCGGCGGCGCTGCCCTGGGCGACGAGGCGGTCGAGCTGTTCGAGCAGCAGGCGCACCACCTCGAAGTGTTCGTCCATGCCCTCGCCACGGGTCAGGCGGCAGCTGTTGGCGGCGTAGCACTGCGTCAGCGTGCGCAGCGCCTGGGCGGGCGGCGCGGTCGTGAGTGATGCGACCGCGGCAGGCTCGATGCGGGCCGCAGGGATGGAAGCAGCCGAAGGCTGCGCCCAGGCCAGCGGCGAAGCGCTGGCGGGCAAGCCGGGCGAGGCCGCCTGGGGGGCTGCAAGCAGGGGCGCGGAGTCGCCGCGCTGCGCCCACCACAGCCCCGTCACCAGGGCTGCGGCAGCGGCAAGGACCAGCAGCGTTTTCATCCCTCAGGGCTGCAAGGCGAGGAAGGCCGACGCCGGCCAGCGGTTGCCGCGGCAGTAGGCGGCGTTGCCGGAGCGCGCCAGGCAGGCGTTGACGAGCGCCGTGCCGAAGGGGCCGTAGACGTCGGTCTCGGCGGCGCCGTTGCGCGTGACGCTCTCGGTGCAATGGAAGCGATGCGCCACGGAGCGCACCGCGCCGCGCGGGCAGTCGCCGTTGCCGGTGGCCGCTGCCGCGAGGGCCTTGCTCCAGATCGGCATGGCAACGGCAACGCCGTCGACGACCGTTGCGCGGTTGGCCATGCAGACCGCACCGCCGCCGCCATCCACGCAGGCCTGCACGGCCGCGGCGGTGAAGGGGCCGTAGGTCTGGCTGCCACTCATGCACTGGCGCAGGTGGTTGTCGTAGCGCGTGCCGTTGGGGCAGTGCGCGGGCTTGGCCGCACTGGGCGCCGCGGTCGGCACGGCCCAGCTCGCCAGCGTGGACGCCGGGTAGAGGTTGCCGGCAAAGATCCAGCCCTCGCGCAGCACGCCGTCAGTGTGCGTGTACTCGAGGCGGTAGTAGAGGTTGTTGGCCGAGGCGGTGCCGAACACTTCCTTGACCTGCACCGGCGAGCCGGCCGGGATGGCGATGAGCAGGGTGCCGCCGGGGGTGGCGCGCATGTTCAGGTTGGGCACGACCTTGACCCAGTCGCCCGCGTAGGCGATGGCCCCGGCACCGGTGGGCGCCGCGCCCACGGCCAGCGAGGCCTGCGTGGCCGCGGTGCCGGCGTCGATCCAGCCATCGGTCAGCACGCCGTTGATGGGGGCGCGGATGCGGTACAGGCGCCGCTGCTGCACGGCGCCGCTGACCATGAAGTCCAGCACCTGGTACGTGCCCGCCGCGGCCTGGCCCAGCACCATGCCGTCGGGCGCGGAGCGCAGGTCCAGCGGCTGCAGCGTGGCGATGGCGCTGGCCAGCGACTGCAGGCCCGGCACCTGGGCGCGGCAGAGCTGGTGGCGGTTGTGGTCGATGCGGCCGTAGCTGGCCGTCTGCGCCACGTAGACCTGGGTGATGCTGCTGTCGTCGAAGCTCGCGCGGCCGGCCAGGCAGGCGGCGTCGCGCACGTCATCCACGCATTCCAATGTGCTGCCGTTGAGCACGCAGGCGGCGCTGCCAACCTGCAGCAGCTTGCCGGCTTCGACGTTGCCGCCGGTGGGCACGGGGCAGGACGGGCCGTTGTCCATCAGGCAGGCCACGTCGATGCCGGCGGCCTTGTTGAGGTCGGCCACGTCGGGCAGCCACAGGCGGGTGTCGTAGTTGTCGCGGTAGCCGTTGTCCTTGGCGACGTTGGCATCGGCCGCGTTCTGCCAGCGGCAGACCTTGGTGGGGCCGCCGTTGTAGGCCGACCAGGCCGAGCGCGCGCGGCCGCGCCAGTACTCGTCGATCTGCGCCGTGGTGCCGGTGGGGGCGGTCACGCCGCCGAGGCAGGACGCGGGCGCCGACTCCCACGCGGCGTAGTAGATGTCGATGGCGTAGGTGAAGTTCTGCATCATGTTCCAGCCCTTGCCTTGCTGGAGCTGGACGAAGTGATAGCGGTCGTCGACCTGCATCATTCCGTGGCCATGGCCGCTGTCGCCGCGCATCATCTTCAGTGTGTAGGGCTGGCCGGCGGCAAGCTGAGCATCACGGTAGTGCGACCAGAAGGTCTCCTGGCGCAGCGTGGCATAGGTGCCGCGCTGGAAGGCCTCCAGCTCGCGCGCCGACACGGCCGGCTTGCGCGACAGCAGGTAGCGGCTGCTGGCGTCGCGGATCACCGGGTACATGGCCTGCATGTAGCGCTGGCGCTCGGTGACGAGGCTGCTCGATGCGTCGTTGAAGACGACGCCGGCGTAGTTGCCCCGCACGAAGCTGTCGGGGCCGAAGGCCGAGGCGTCGCAGCCCGAGGGCGCGCGGCCGTGCGTCCACGTGCCACCGACCTTGTTGGTGCAGGCCCAGTCGTTGGGTGTGGCGGTGTAGGCGGCGTGTGCCGTGCCGGCCAGGGCCAGGAGGGCCAGGCACAAGGTGATGAAGCGTCTTTTCATGGTGCCCCCTCAGAAGGAACGACGGCGGGCGATGCCCGCGACGGCAGCCAGGCCGGCCAGCATCAGCGCGAGGCGGCCGGGCTCGGGCACGGCGGCCACGTCACCCACGCGCACCGCCCAGGCCTGGGCCAGCGTGTCGGTGGACAGCTGGTCTTGCAGGCCCATGCCCATGAAGAAGCTCAAACCCCAACCGGGGTCGGTGGCCGTGCGGGTCCAGAACACCGGGCCGATGGCGTTGCTGGGATCGACGAGGCCGCTGAACGAGCCGGCCTGCGTGAGCCCGGCCGCCGTGTTGCCCAGGCTGGCGTAGAAGAGGTGGCCCAGCTCGGAGTTGGCGCCGGCGTTGTTGAGGCCGATGTCGGTGGAGGCGTCCTCCGAGTAGTCGAGCTGCAGCGCGACACCGTTGACCGGCGCAACGGTGGGCAGGCGCCAGTCGTCGAAACCGCCAAAGCTCAGGGCCTCGGCCCACAGCGTCGCATCGGCCTGGGTGCGCAGGCCGCCGGCGGCGGCATCGGCCAGCCAGGTCAGGTTGGTCTGCGTGTCGTAGATCATCGTGCCGTTGGCGCGCGGCTGGAGATCGGCACGGGCCGTGGCACCAATCAACAAACCGGTTATTGCCAGGCCGGCAAGCAGCGTCTTCTTGGTCATGGATGGGGGTGCGACGACGTCGCGTGAGCTGGAGGCGGGTCGCATGGTCTGCACAACGCTGTGCAGCGACCAGCGGGTTAGTCCGGCAACGTGCTGCCAATTCGGCTGGCCGGCATAACCGGCTGGAATGCGCCTCGGTGCCGCGCGAAGGGCGGCTTTCCCAGCGTCGGCAGGACAATCCGCGGCCCTGCCGAAACGCCTCCCTAGTTTTCGGGGGATGACCTCCGAACCACTCCGCCGCATGCCCGCCACCGACTGGCTCTCCCCCGCCCAACTCTTCGGCTACGTCGCCTTCGTGCTCGGCGTCGCCTGCTTCCTGCAGACCGACGACCGCCGCTTCAAGTGGTTCATGACGGGCGAGTGCATCGCCTACGTCGCCCACTTCGCGCTGCTGGGTAACCCGACGGCGGTGGCGAGTTCGCTGCTGTCGATGCTGCGTTCGGTGTTGTCGCTGCACACGCGCTCGAAGTGGGTCGCCGTTGTGGTCGTGGCGGCCAATATCGGGTTCGGCCTGGCCATTGCCACCCAGCCCAGCGACTGGCTGCCTCTGACCGCCTCGTGCCTGGGCACCATTGCCCTGTTCACGCTGCAGGGCGTGCCGATGCGGCTGCTGATGCTGTGCGGCACCGGACTGTGGATCGCCAACAACCTGATCGCCGGCTCCATCGGCGGCACGGCGCTGGAGGTGGTGGTCGCGGCGGTCAACCTGACGACGATCGCGCGGATGCTCAAGGCTCGCCGAGCCGCTCGAACTCCGCAATGACCTGGGCGCCGAACAGCAGCAGCGTGGCGCCGATCTCCAGGCTCAGCAGCACGGCGATGGCCGTGGTGAGCGACCCGTAGACGGTGCCGATCTGCGACAGCGTGCCGAAGTACCAGACCAGCACATGGCGCGACAGCTCCCACAACAGGGCCGCCGCCAGCGCACCGATCAAGGCCAGCGGCAGCGACGGCCGCCCGCCCGGCATGACCATGTAGACCGAGGCCAGCACGAACACCTCGCCGGCAAAGCCCAGCAGATAGAGCATGACGCCGGACACGCCGTCCAGCGACCAGCTCAGACCCAATAACTCCACCTCGCGCTGGCCCAGGGCCTGGAAGCGGCCGGCCACCAGCGTCACCAGCAGCAAGCCCAGGCTCAGGCAGAGGATGTAGACGTAGGGAATCAGCGCCGACATCAGGGCGTGCCGCCGCTGCAGCTTGTGCCGGTGATGAAAGATCACCGACATCGCACTCTCCAGCACCGAGAAGGCCAGCGAGCTGAAGAACAGCATGCTGACCAGCAGCACCCAGCCCATCACTTCGCGGTGCGCCAGGAAACGCGCCAGCTCGGCCACCACGGCGGCGGACTGCCCCGGCACCAGCCATTCCAGATAGCGGCCCACCGTCTGCAGCAGCAGCGCCTGCTCGACCCAGTGCGACAGCGTGATGACGCTGAGGATCATCAGCGGCACGATGGACAGCAGGGCGTAGTAGGCCACCGCGCCCGCCAGCAGCAGGCCCTGGTTGGCGCGGAAGGCCTTGAGCGTCTGCCAGAAGAAGCCCCAGGGGTTGTGCAGCACGCGGGCAGTCTGGCGAGCGAACCTGTGGGTGAAAAGTTGCATGCCGCCAGGGTCGGCCCCCGCAGCGGCTGCGGCTTGTCGGCGGGCACAACGCTCCCTTGTCGGACGGCGCCGTGACGCGCGCCGGAGCAAGCACAGACGGGTGTAACAGCGCGTACGCTGCTCAGCCATGAGCACACTGCCCTCCAGCACCGACCCCGCCCTGCCCGACGCGGCGCCGCTGCGCCTGCACATGCCGGTCGACGTGCGCAGCTTCTCGCTGGCGTTGCTGGCGCTGGTGGCCGTGCTGTTCACGCTGCACGTGGCCGCCGCGGTCTTCGTACCGGTGCTGCTCGGCCTGATGCTGAGCTATGCGCTGGCCCCGCTGGTGGAGCAGCTCCAGCGGCTGCGGCTGCCCCGCGCCCTGGCGGCGGCCCTGGTGCTGATGAGCCTGGTGGGCGGCGCAGGCTGGACGGGCTACGCGCTCTCGGACGACGCCAGCAAGCTGCTCGAATCACTGCCCGCCGCCACCGAGAAGGTGCGCGCGGCCGTGGCGGCCCGCCGACCCGGCGCGGACAGCGCGCTGGCCCAGGTGCAGAAGGCCGCCACGCAGCTGGAGCAGGCGGCCGAGGCCGGTGGGCCGGCGCCGGCCGCAGCCTCGCGCGGCGCCACCCGCGTCATCATCGAGCGGCCGCGCTTCAACCTGCAGGACTACCTCTGGACCGGCACGATGGGCCTGCTGGCCTCGCTCGGCGCGGCAACGGTGGTGGTGTTCATCGCCTTCTTCCTGCTCGCCTCGGGCGACACCTTCCGGCGCAAGCTGGTGCACCTGGCCGGCCCGACCTTCGCCAGGCGGCGCCTGACGGTCCAGACGCTGGACGAGATCGGCGCACAGATCCAGCGCTACCTGCTGGTGCAGGTGTTCACCAGCGCCATGGTGGGCTTGACGATCTGGCTGACCTTCTTCCTCGTGGGCATGGAGCATGCGGCCGTCTGGGGCGCGGTGGCCTTTGTGCTGGACTTCGTGCCCTACCTCGGCGCCGCCGTGCTGACCACCAGCGCCGGCCTGATGAGCTTCGTGCAGTTCGGCAACGTGGACATGGTGCTGCTGGTGTCGGGCATTGCTTTGGGCGTGCACACGTTGTCGGGCAACCTGCTGATGCCCTACCTGAGCAGCCGCAGCAGCCGCATGAACGCCGTCGTCGTGTTCGTCGGCGTGCTGGCCTTCGGCTGGCTGTGGGGCGTGTGGGGCCTGCTGCTGGCGGTGCCCATCCTGGCCAGTGTCAAGGCGGTGTGCGACCGGGTGGATGGGTTGCAGCCGGTTGGCGAACTGTTGGGCGATTAGCACCCGTCCGGCGAGGCCGGCGCCCGGATACTCCGACCCATGAGTGCGCCGCTGACGTCTCCTTCCCAGCCCCCCTCAACCGACGACGCCGAAGTGCAGCGCATCGCCTTTGCGCAGTGCGTGGCGGCGCTGGGCCGCACGCTGCGCACGACACCGCTGGGCTGGGCCCTGGTGGCGTGGGTGTGCTGGGAGCGCGTCGACTGGCCGGCGTTGCGCGGCTGGTTGGCCCTGGCAGTGGCCGGCTGGCTGCTTTGCCAAGGGCTGCTGGAACTCATTCGCCGCCAGGGCGCCGACGCCGCCCGCCACCAACCGCTGCTGCTGGCCGTGGCCGCCATCGACGGGGCCTGCTGGGGCGCTATCGCGCCGCTGTTGATGGGCCTGGACGGCATCCTCAACGCCGGGCTGGCCGCCATCCTGTGCGGGGTGTCGGCTGTCAACGCGCCGGTCTACATCACGCGCATCCAGGCCTACTTCTGCCTTTGCGCCGCGCTGTGGCTGTCGGTGCTGACGGGGCTGTTGGGCGTGCCCGCGCCGCCACTGGCCGAGGTGATCGCGCTGGGCCTGGCCCTCTTCCTGACACTGCTGTGCTTCTACATGCACGGCATCGGCGCACGCATCGTCGAGGGCATCCGGCTGCAGCTCGCCAATGCGGCGCTGGCGGCCCAGCTCGGCCAGGCGCTGGCCGCGATGGCGGAGCAGGCCGCGACGGATGCCCTCACCGGCCTGCCCAACCGCCGCTCGCTGGACCAGGCCCTGGCGGCCCAGCTCGCAATGGCGCAGCGCGAAGGGAGGCCGTTCTCCGTGCTGATGCTGGACCTGGATCACTTCAAGGCCGTCAACGACACCCACGGCCACGGCGTGGGCGATGCCGTGCTGCGCGCCTTTGCGCAGCGCATCCAGGGCCAGTTGCGGCGCTCGGACGTTTGCTTCCGCTACGGCGGCGAGGAGTTCGTCGTGGTGCTGGCGGGCACGGCGACCGAGTTGGCGCTGGACGCCGCCGAACGCCTGCGCCTGGCCGTGGCCGGCGCGCCGCTGGCACCCAGCGTGACGGTCACGGTGTCAGTCGGCGTGGCCACCTGGCGCACGGGCGAGGACGCGGCCGCGCTGCTGGCGCGTGCCGATGCCGCCCTCTACGCGGCCAAGCGCGCCGGCCGCGACCGCGTCATGGCCGGCTGATCCCGCTCAGCGATTGGCGCTGTAGTTCACCGGCAGCCAGTCATAGCCCTTGCCGTCGGCGCGCAGCTTGCCGATGCCGGGGAAGGACACATGGGTCACCGCCACGTAGTAGCCGTCCTTGGCGGCCGCGGCGTAGGCCTTCTCGCGGGCGGGTGCGGCGGCCTTGGGGTCGGAGTCGAACTGGATGGTCACGCCGGGCTCGGGGAACTGCACGGCGGCGACGTGCATCAGGTCGCCCCAGAACATCATCTTCTGGCCCTTGCTCTCGGCCACGTAGTTGCTGTGGCCGGGCGTGTGGCCATAGGCCGGATAGGCCTTGACGCCGGGCACGATCTCCACACCCGCGGCGCTGCCTTCGAAGGGCTTGAAGCGGCCCGCGTCGGCATAGGCCCTCACGTTGGCCGCGATGGCCTTGGCGCCGTCGCCCTTGGCCACCTGCTCGGGCGCCAGCCAGAAGTCGGCATCGCGCTTGTCGATGCGCAGCGTCGCGTTCGGGAAGTTGGCCTTGCCGTCGGCACCGGTGCCGCCGATGTGGTCGCCGTGCATGTGGGTGATGACCACCTCGTCCACCTGCTCCGGGCTGTAGCCGGCGGCCTTGAGGTTGGCGAGCACCCGGCCCAGCGTCGGGCCGAACAGGCCGGAGGCGCCGGTGTCCACCAGCACGATCTTGGAGCCGGTGTTGATCAGATAGGCGTTGACCGAGGTCTCCAGCGGCAGGCCCAGGTAGGCGTGCTGCAGGGCCTTGACGGTGTTGGGCGCGGGTTGCTGCAGCAGCTTGTCGACGGGCAGGTCCAGCGTGCCGTCGAGCAGGGCGGTGACCTCGAAATCGCCGAGCTGCATGCGATACCAGCCGGGCGCCTGGCCCTTGAGCTGCGGACCGGCGGCGAGAGCCGTCGTGGCACTGAAACCCATGGCGAGGACAGCGGGGAGCAGGCGGTTGAGCATCGTTCGTCTCCGGGGGATTGAGGGAAGCGGCGCAGGATAGCGGCGGCCTTGGCACCTTGCAGCCCCCAGGGTTGTTGCCTGCAAACTGGACACAGCCCGCGCCGGCAAATGACTGGAATCCGGACAGCTCTGCCGCTTTTGCGGCCCAAATCGCGGGTTAGCTCGCAAGGGTTTGCCTGGACTTCGCCCCTTGTTGGCGCGGGCATGGCTTTTGCGCTGAGAGGGGCTGGTACCCGAAGACAACAACCAGGAGACAAGCCATGCCCCGACGCCTACCGGCGCCTTCGCCGCTGCATTTCGCCATCCTCGCCGCGCTCGGCGCTGCATTGCCCGCCGGCGCGCAAACCGCACCGGCCGCTGAAGCCCAGGTGACGACGCTGGACGTCGTCAAGGTCACGGCGCGCAAGCGTGAGGAGTCGCTGCAGGACGTGCCGGTGGCCGTCACGGCGCTGACCGCCGACCAGCTGGACAAGCTGGCCATCAAGGACCTGGGCGACCTGCAAGGCCAGGTGCCCAACCTGACGATCTACGCCGCCCGCGGCAGCAACACGACGATCACGACCTTCATCCGCGGCGTGGGCCAGGCCGACCCGCTGTGGGGCGTAGACCCGGGCGTGGGCATCTATTTCGACGACGTCTACATCGCCCGGCCGCAGGGCGCGCTGCTGGATGTGTACGACGTGCAGCGCGTGGAAGTGCTGCGCGGCCCGCAGGGCACGCTGTACGGCAAGAACACCATTGGCGGCGCGGTGAAGTACGTGTCCAAGCCGCTGCCCCAGCAGACTGAAGGCTCGGTGACGCTGGCCATCGGCAGCTACGGCCAGGTCAACGCCAAGGGCGGCGCGGGCACGGCCGTTGCCGACGGCCAGTTCCGCTTCCGGGTCGCCGGCGCCAGCCTGAACCGAGACGGCTACGGCAAGAACCTGACCGACGGCAGCCCCGTCAGCGACCAGGCCACGACCAGCGGCCGCTTCTCGGCCGGCTGGTTCCCCACGGGCTCCACGTTCAACGCCCAGGTGTCGGTAGACCGCACGCAGGACGCCTCGCACATGCGCGGCTTCCAGCGCCTGAACGTCAGCGCCTTCGACCCCGCCAAGACGCCACCCACCCCCGGCCGCTACGACATTGCGTCAGGCATGCCCAACGCCAACCGCACCACCAGCGAAGGCGAATCGCTGACGCTGAACTGGGGCGTCAGCGAGGCCTGGAGCCTGAAGTACGTCCTGGCCCATCGTGCTTCAGACACGGCCACCTCCATCGACTTCGACGGCCTGCCCAACAAGATCGCCGACGTGCGCGCCGAGTACCACGACAGCTCGACGAGCCATGAGATCCAGGCCGCCTACGAAGGCAGCAGCAGCTCTGGCATCGTCGGCGCGTACTACTTCGACGGCCGCGCTGGCGGCACCGTGCGCAACAACTTCTTCAACGCGAGCTTCGGCACCACCAACGGCCTGGTCTACACCGAGGGCAAGGCCATCTTCGGCGACTGGAGCTGGCGCCTGACGCCGCAGTTCAGCGTCAGCACCGGCCTGCGCTACACCGACGAAACCAAGCGCGCCGTGGTGCTGAACCAGGCCTTCGCGAACGACCAGTTCAGCGGTGCCCCCATCGCCGTGCCGGCCAACTTCGACAACAGCCGCTCGGTGACCAACACCTCGCCGCGCCTGTCGCTGGAATACAAGGCCAGCAAGGAGATCAAGCTCTACACGACGGTCTCGCGCGGCTTCAAGAGCGGTGGCTACAACATCCGCGCCAACACGCTGGCCTTCCCGACGTCGAGCAAGCCCTTCGGCGACGAGAAGCTGGACTCGCTGGAAGTGGGCGCCAAGATGATCCTGGACAGTGGCCGGCTGGAGCTGAACACTGCCGTCTTCCACAACAAGTACAAGAACGTGCAGCTGTCGGTGTTCACCAGCTACACGCAGGCCAACGGCCAGCCCGGCTTCTTCGGCGACTTCACCAACGCCGGCAAGGCCACGGTGCAGGGCGCCGAGGTCGAGTTCCTGTGGATGCCCACCACCGCCTGGCGCATCAGCGGCAACCTCGCCACGCTGGACGCCAAGTACGACGAGTACTTCGACCGCGGCGTCAACGTGGCCGACCAGAAGAAGTTCACCAACACGCCCAAGTACCAGGCCGGCCTGAACATCGAGCACAACGCCAAGCTCGGCATGGGCACGCTGCGCTCGCGCCTGAGCCTGAGCCACCGCAGCAAGGTCTACCCGACGACCGATCTGGCCGAGACGCTGGCGCAGGATGCCTACACGCTGGTCAACGCCGGCCTGATCTGGGAGAAGGACAGCAAGCTGAGCTTCTTCCTGCAGGGCAGCAACCTGGGCAACAAGGCCTACAAGACCGACGGCTACAACATCGCCGCGCTGAGCGTGCTGGACGCCTACTACGGCCCGCCGCGCACGTTCACGATCGGCGGCACGTTGAAGTTCTAGGCGTGCGACTGAGCGGTTTCGGCCTTGCCGAAGGGAGCGGGCCGGCGCGGTACATTGCGCCAGTCATGCCCCTGTCCAAAAACCAGACACCCGCGCCCGCCGGCATCCCGCAGGATGTCGACGGGCTGCTGCGCCTGGCCGCGCAGTCGATGTTCGACGTGCTGGCCCGGTCGACGGAAGGGATGATGGTCATCGACCGCAACCACCGCGTCGTCTGGATCAGCGACGGCTACAAGCGCTTCCTGCCGGCGCTGGGGTTCAACGACGAGCACGAGTTCGTCGGCAAGCGCGTGGAGGACGTCGTCCCCAACACGCAGATGCTGCAGGTGCTGGAGAGCGGCAAGCCCGTGCTGGTGGACCTGTTGACGAACAAGGCCGGCACCTTCCTCGTCAGCCGCCTGCCGCTGAGGAGCGACGCGGGCGAGGTCATCGGCGCCCTCGGCCTGGTCCTGCTGGACCACCCCGAAACGACGATGCAGCCGCTGATCCAGAAGTTCGCGCGGCTGCAGCAGGAGCTGGAGGACACGCGCCGCCAGCTCGCCGCCCAGCGCCGGCCCAAGTACACGATCGCCAGCTTCATCGGCGCCAGCCCCGCGGCGCTGGAAGTGAAGCGCCAGGCCCGCCGCGTCGCGCAGACGGATTCGACCGTGCTGCTGCTGGGCGAGACCGGCACCGGCAAGGAGCTGATGGCGCATGCCATCCACTCGGCCTCGCGCCGCGCGCACCGGCCGCTGGTGGGCGTCAACATCGCCGCCGTGCCCGAGACGCTGCTGGAGGCCGAGTTCTTCGGCGTCGCGCCCGGTGCCTACACAGGCGCCGACCGCAAGGGCCGCGACGGCAAGTTCAAGCTGGCCGACGGCGGCACGCTGTTCCTCGACGAGATCGGCGACATGCCGCTGGCGCTGCAGAGCAAGCTGCTGCGCGTGCTGCAGGAGCAGGAGGTGGAGCCGCTGGGCAGCAACACCGTGCTGCGCATCGATGTGCGCGTCATTGCCGCCACCAGCCGCGACCTCGCCGCCATGGTCGCCGCAGGCACCTTCCGCGCCGACCTGTACTACCGCCTCAACGTGCTGCCCATCCGCGTGCCGGCTTTGAGGGAACGGCTGGACGACATCGAGGCGCTGGCCGAGGCGCTGGGCGAAGACATCGCCCGCCGCAGCGGCATGCCGCAAAAGCTCCTGAGCCCCGACGCCATCGAATGGCTGATGCAGCAGGCCTGGCCCGGCAATATCCGCGAGCTGCGCAACACGCTGGAGCAGGTCAGCTTGATGAGCGACGACATGCAGCTGACGGCGGCGCATTTTCAGGGTGGGGCGGCATTGCCGGCGACGACTGCCACTGCCGCACCGACCCCTGCGCCGCAGCTGACCGCGCCCGCCGTGACGACCGCCCAGGCCGTTGCCCCGTTACCCGAACTGATCGAGGCGCTGGAGCGCGACGCCATCGGCCGCGCCCTGCAGGCCACCGGCGGCAACCGCATGGCGGCGGCCCGGCTGCTGCAGATCTCGCGGGCATCGCTGTACGAAAGGCTGGCGCGCTGGCCGGATTTAGAGCAACTCTCCGACCCGCGCGCGTAGTTTCACGAGCGCTACGGGCTGATCGCAGCGCTGCGCTCCCTGGCATGCAACGGCGTGAACCTGCGGGTCCCGGTGATCCAGGTGATGCCGCTTCTCGAATGAGACATGGCGCGCAACTCGCGGGTTTTCTCGCGGCAACCCCAATGCTCTCGGATCGGATACTCGAAGTCGCGATCAATTCATCGTAGATGATCTTTTGAATCAACCAATCGCCGAGCTTCCGTCAAATGAAAGCAATCATTTTTTTACTGACCGTCTTTCTTTCTCCCACAGCGAACGCGGCACCTACGAAGTTCGTGGAAATCGCTTCCACCTCCATTGACACATCACGCGTCACTTTGCTTCGCTCCATTGATTTAGCCGATCAAAGAAAGAATGGCGACGGAAATCTGTTCTATCGAACGAAATACAAAGTCGCCTTGGAGAAGGAAGGGGGCCGCGGGCGCAGTGAACGCGTGCTGGCCACTGAGCTCTATACGCCACAGGACCTCAAATACAACGGTGACGGAATGCGTCCTGCATTCCTGATCGATCCGATT
This sequence comes from Roseateles sp. GW821-FHT02E12, assembly GCF_059421665.1. NCBI lineage: Bacteria > Pseudomonadati > Pseudomonadota > Betaproteobacteria > Burkholderiales > Sphaerotilaceae > Roseateles > Roseateles sp. GW821-FHT02E12. Next base: position 1,026,641 of record NZ_JBWKVK010000001.1, on the reverse strand, counting down.
CAAAAGGCGCTAACGATCTTCGCCATCGGAAAAGGCCCAGACAACACTGACTACAACATGGTTGGCTATGCATTCAGACTCGATTCGAGTCGGGAATGGAGCAAAGAAGTTGTTTTCGACAGCGGGAATATCGGCTGGTATTCATATTTCGGCGGAGCCGACAATGGCAACCCCGAAATATGGCATTTTTCCTACCATGGGTATAGGCAGGCTCGCTCGACAAGAGGAAGCGATGGTCGTTGGCGCACCGAAGACATGGGCAGGATCCGCCCCGAGGCGGCCGTCCAGGAACTACAGGCGAAGAAGAACATCCTGATCAGCGGCACGCCAGCCACTCAGTACCCGGCTGGGCACGGCCCCAGTTCTTCCTCGACCGGGAAAGCCTATTCCGAGAGCGACGTTGCAGTCGGTAACTCGGATGGATCGGGCGATATTCTGTTTAGCGTCTTGAAATGGCTGTTGGCACCGCCTTCCGGAGGCGGGGGCTCCGGTTCGAGCTCGGGTTCCATTGGCGGGACTTTTGTCTGCACGGGAAAGTGCACTGGATCCTGGTTGAAAAACGGGAGCAGCTTCACGGTATCTGTCAACGCGTCTAGTCTCGATAAGGCACGGGAGAATGCTGCGGACGCGGCCAACCAAGATGTCTGCAAGGCAGATGCCAAACGCTACAACCAAGGCATGTCCGCCAACTGGGTGGACGTGCGCTGCCAAGCGCAGTGAATCTTCAAGCATGAGCGGTGATGATGGCCACGCTCATGCGCCAATCCCTGCCCAAGAACGCGGATCTGTCAGGTGACGAACAAGCGCTTGATTCGATTGCCACGCCGCCCAACCGATTGCGTCAGATGCTGAACTGGCGCAACCGCTCAGCATTGCCAAGCCAATGCAAGGCGTTGCGCGGCAAACTCAGCGCCCGCCATTGGCAATCGACAGTCCAATTTCCAGGCAGCGCCTGAATTTCAGACACTTGCGCGGTCCCTAACGGATAAAAACCTCGGGACAACCCGGACTAAATCCGGCCCAGGCGCCCCCTTCCCCGCCGGGCACGGCCCTTGCAAAAAGGGAAGACACCGTCTGCCGATAGAGCAGACCTGACGAACTTCAGGAGACAAGCCCATGCGCCTCACCACGCGCCGCTTCGCCATCGCCGCTGCCACCCTTGCGGTTGCCCTGCCCGGCCTCGCCCTGGCCGCCGACAGCAAAGAAATCCGCATCGCTCACGTCTACAGCAAGACCGGCCCGTTGGAGGCCTACGGCAAGCAGACGCAGACCGGCTTCATGATGGGCCTGGACTACGCCACCGGCGGCACGATGACCGTGGCCGGCAAGAAGCTCGTCATCATCGAGAAGGACGACCAGGGCAAGCCGGACGTGGGCAAGAGCCTGCTGGCCGCGGCCTATGGCGACGACAAGGCCGACATCGCCGTCGGGCCGTCGTCCAGCGGCGTGGCGCTGGCCATGCTGCCGGTGGCCGAGGAGTACAAGAAGATCCTGCTGGTGGAGCCGGCCGTGGCCGACTCCATCACCGGCGACAAGTGGAACAAGTACATCTTCCGCACCGGCCGCAACTCGTCGCAGGACGCCATCGGCAACGCCGTCGCCTCCGACATCGCCGGCCTGAACATCGGCATCCTGGCCCAGGACTACGCCTTCGGCCGTGACGCCGTGAAGGCCTACAAGGAAGCGCTGAAGAAGGCCAAGATCGTCCACGAGGAATACCTGCCCACGGCGACGACCGACTTCACGGCCGGCATCCAGCGCCTGGTGGACGCACTGAAGGACAAGCCCGGTCCCAAGGTCATCGCCGTCGTGTGGGCCGGCGCCACACCGCCCTTCGGCGCGCTGGCAGCCCTGGACCTGAACAAGCGCTACGGCATCGGCGTGGGCTCGGGCGGCAACATCCTGCCGGCCATGACGGCCTACAAGCAGTTCCCCGGCATGGAAGGCGCGACCTACTACTACTTCGGCATCCCGAAGAACCCGGTCAACGAGTGGCTGGTGGCCAACCACTACAAGCAGTTCAAGAACCCGCCCGACTTCTTCACGGCCGGCGGCATGAGCGCGGCGATCGCGCTGGTTGAAGCGCTGAAGAAGACCAACGGCGACACGGCCACCAACAAGCTCATCAAGACCATGGAAGGCATGAGCTTCGAGACGCCCAAGGGCAAGATGACTTTCCGCGCCGAGGACCACCAGGCGATGCAGTCCATGTACCACTTCCGCATCAAGGTGGACCCGGCCTTCCCGTGGGGTGTGCCGGAGCTGGTGCGCGAGATCAAGCCCGAGGAAATGCAGGTCCCGATCCGCAACAAGCGCTGATCCCGGACGGCCCGTGCTCGAAACCAAGAACCTGACGATCCGCTTCGGCGGCCATGTGGCCGTCGACGGCGTGTCGTGCGCCTTCCAGCCCGGCACGCTGACGGCCATCGTCGGCCCCAACGGTGCGGGCAAGACGACCTACTTCAACCTGATCTCGGGCCAGCTGCCCGCGAGCAGCGGCGAGGTGTGGCTGGATGGCGAGAACCTGACCCAGCTGCCCGCACCGGTGCGCACGCGCCGCGGACTCGGACGAGCCTTCCAGCTGACGCAGCTGTTCGCGCACCTGACGGTGCTGGAGAACGTGCGGCTGGCGGTGCAGGCAAGGCATGGCAAGGGGCTGCGCATGTTGTCGGTGTGGCTGTCGCACAAGGAGCTGATCGACGAGGCGCGGGCCATCCTGGAGCGCGTGCGCCTGGCCTCGCGCGCCGACGACCTCGCCGCCAGCCTGCCGCATGGCGACCAACGCAAGCTGGAGGTGGCGATGCTGATCGCGCTGGATCCGAAGGTCTACCTCTTCGACGAACCGACGGCCGGCATGAGCGTGGACGAGGTGCCCGTCGTGCTCGATTTGATCCGCGCGCTGAAGGCCGAGAAGAAGCACACGCTGCTCTTGGTGGAACACAAGATGGATGTCGTGCGCGAACTGGCGGACCGCATCATCGTGCTGCATCAGGGCAAGCTGGTGGCCGACGGCGACCCCGCCACCGTTATCGCCTCACCCATCGTGCAAGAAGCCTACCTCGGGGTGGCAGCATGAACCTGCTCGAGCTGAAGGGCGTGCACACGCACGTCGGGGCGTATCACATCCTCCACGGCGTGGACCTCGAAGTGCCCGCTGGCCAGGTGACCATGCTGCTGGGCCGCAACGGCGCTGGCAAGACCAGCACGCTGCGCACGCTGATGGGCTTGTGGACGGCCAGCAGCGGCTCGGTGCACTTCAAGGGCGAAGACATCACCCAGCTGGCCACGCCCGACATCGCATCGCGCGGCATCGCCTACGTGCCCGAGACCATGGGCATCTTCGGCGAGCTGAGCGTGGCCGAGAACCTGCTGCTGGCGGCCCGCTCTGCCAAGCGGTTAGGCGACCTGGACGCACAACGCCTGGAATGGTTGTTCGGCCTCTTCCCCGCGCTGAAGACCTTCTGGCAGCACCCGGCCGGCAAGCTCAGCGGCGGCCAGAAGCAGATGCTGGCCATTGCCCGCGCCATGATCGAACCGCGCGAGCTGCTGGTCATCGACGAACCGAGCAAGGGCCTGGCACCGGCCATCGTGCAGAACCTCATCACGGCGCTGCGCGAATTGAAGAAGACCTCGCAGACGACCGTGCTGCTGGTGGAGCAGAACTTCCGCGTTGCCGCCGAGCTGGGCGACAAGGTGGCGGTGATGGACGACGGCCGCATCGTGCACCGCGGCGCGATGCGCGAGCTGATCGAAGACTCCAGCCTGCAGCAGCGGCTGCTGGGCCTCTCCCTGGCAGCGCACCAATGACGAAGCTCGACCCCCGCCCCCTCGCGCTGCTCGCCGCACTGATGCTGCTGGCCCTGCCCCTCACGGGCAGCGCCAGCACCTGGTTGAACCTGACGCTGGCCGGCCTGGCCATGGGCCTGATCATCTTCGTCATCGCCTCGGGCCTGACGCTGGTGTTCGGCCTGATGGACGTGCTGAACTTCGGCCACGGCGTGTTCATCGCGCTGGGCGCCTTCACGGCAACCACCGTGCTCGCCTTCCTCGCGCCCTGGGCCACCAGCCCCGATGTCGCCTCCAACCTCGCCGCACTTGCCGCCGCCTGCCTGGCCGGCATGGCCATCGCGGCGGCTGTGGGCGTCGTCTTCGAGCGCGTGCTGGTGCGGCCGGTCTACGGCCAGCATCTGAAGCAGATCCTCATCACGATGGGCGGCATGATCATTGGCGAGGAGCTGATCAAGGCCACCTGGGGTGCGCAGCTGATCCCGCTGCCACTGCCCGATGCGTTGCGCGGCATCTTTCTGCTCGGCGATGTCGCGGTCGAGAAGTTCCGCGTGCTGGCCATGGTCATCGGCCTGGTCGTGCTCATCGCGCTGCTGCTGGTGCTGAACCGCACCAAGATCGGCCTGCTGATCCGCGCCGGCGTGCAGGATCGCGAGATGGTCGAGGCGCTGGGCTATCGCGTGCGGCGGCTGTTCGTGGGCGTGTTCGTCGCCGGCTCGGCGCTTGCCGGGCTGGGCGGCGTGCTGTGGGGCCTGGTGCAGCAGGGCGTCACGCCACAGATCGGCGGGCAGGTGAACCTGCTGATCTTCATCGTCATCATCATTGGCGGCCTGGGGTCGACGGTGGGCTGCCTGATCGGCGCGCTGCTGGTGGGTCTCGTCGCCAACTACGTGGGCTTCATCGCACCCAAGGCCGCGCTGTTCTCCAACATCGGGTTGATGGTGGCCATCCTGCTGTGGCGCCCGCAAGGCCTCTATCCGGTGGGTGCGAAATGATCCGCGCCTTGCTTTCGCATGACCTGCCACGCAGCAAGCTGCTCGCCGTGCTGCTGCTGGCCTGCCTCGTCGGTCTGGCCGGTGCGCCGTTCATCTTCCCCGGCACGCAGGCGCTGAATGTCGCGGCCAAGATCCTCGTGTTCATCCTGCTCGTGGCCAGCTACGACCTGCTGCTGGGCTACACCGGCATCGTCAGCTTTGCGCACACGATGTTCGTCGGCATCGGCGCCTACGGCATCGCGATCGCCTCGGCGCGGCTGGGGTCGGACTGGACATCGCTGGGCATCGGCTTCGTCGCCGCCCTGCTCTTGAGCGCCGTGCTGGCGCTGGCGATGGGCCTGGCCAGCCTGCGCGTGAAGGCCATCTTCTTCGCGATGATCACGCTGGCCGTGGCGTCGGCCTTCATGACGCTGGCCTCGCAGCTCTCCGATTTCACCGGCGGTGAGGACGGCCTGAACTTCCAGTTGCCCGAGGTGCTGCGGCCGTCGACCGAGTTCATGGACGACCCGTTCCTGGGCGTCATGCTCGACGGCCGGCTGCTGACCTACTACCTGCTCTTCGTCGCCGTCACGGCACTGATTGCACTGCTGCTGCGCATCGTCAACTCGCCCTTCGGCCGCGTGCTGCAGGCCATCCGCGAGAACGAGTTCCGGGCCGAGGCCATCGGCTACCGGACCGTCGTCTATCGCACCGGCGCCAACATCGTCGCGGCCCTGCTGGCCTGCTGCGGCGGCGCGCTGCTGGCGCTGTGGCTGCGCTACACCGGCCCCGAGACGGCCATGAGCATGGAGATCATGCTGGACCTGCTGCTCATCGTCGTCATCGGCGGCATGGGCACGGTCTATGGCGCGGTCATCGGCAGCGTGCTCTTCATCGTCGCGCAGAACTATCTGCAGGCGCTGCTGAAGTGGGCGGGCAGCTTGGTCGAGGGCGTGCCGGTCGTCAGCACGCTGGTCTCACCCGACCGCTGGCTGCTGTGGCTGGGCCTGCTGTTCGTGCTGGCCGTCTATCACTTCCCCGGCGGCATCGTCGGGCGGCTGCGGCTGGCGGCGTGGACGCGAGGGAGAAAAAACAAATGAGATCGCGCTACCTGAGTTGCCTGGGTCGCGAGATCCATTTAACCGAGTGGGGCGACCCGGCGGCGCCGACCGTCATCGCCTGGCATGGCCTGGCGCGCAGCAGCCGCGACTTCGACGACTTCGCCGCCGCCCTCAGCGCGCGCTGGCATGTCGTTTGCCCCGACACCCTGGGCCGCGGCCTGTCGCAATGGGCGATCTCCCCGGCCAACGAATACTGCCTGGAGTTCTACGTTGACCAGGCGGAGTCCTTGCTGGATCAGCTGAGCCTCGACAAGGTGCATTGGGTCGGCACGTCCATGGGCGGCGCCATCGGCACGCTGGCCGCCGCCACCAAGCTGCGCGGCCGCATCAAGCGCCTGGTGCTGAACGACAACGGCCCCGAGCTGGCCGCACCGGCGCTGGCGCGCATCAAGAGCTATGCCGGCCAGCCACCGAGCTTCTCGACGGTGAGCGAGCTGGAGAGCTACTTCCGCGAGATCTACGCCAGCTTCGGCCATCTGACGGACACGCAGTGGCGCCACCTCACCGAGACCTCGCTGCGCCGCCTGCCCGACGGCCGCGTGACCACGCACTACGACCCCGCCATGGCCGAGCAGTTCGAGCACCATCCCGAGGACTATCTGCTGTGGGACGCCTGGGACCAGCTCGACCTGCCCGTGCTCTGCCTGCGCGGCGAGGACTCGACGCTGCTGACCGCGGAGACGGCGCAGGCCATGCGCGAGCGCGGCCCTCGTGCGGCGGTCGCGCTCATCCCCGGCTGCGGCCACGCACCGGCGCTGAACACGCCCGAGCAGATCGGCCTCATCGAACGTTTCCTCTCCGCGGGCCAAACCCCGTGAATGCCCGTAAGCCAGCGTCATGCTTCAAGGCCTAGAGTCGCGCAGCTAACCCGGAAGTCCATGAGCGAATTCATCCTCGAGACCCAGGATCTGACCAAAGAGTTCAAAGGCTTCACGGCTGTGGACTCGGTCAACCTGCGCGTGCAGCGCGGCCACATCCATGCGCTGCTCGGCCCCAACGGTGCAGGCAAGACGACCTGCTTCAACCTGCTGACCAAGTTCCTGACGCCGACGCGCGGGCGCATCGTGCTTGCGGGCACCGACATCACCGGCGAGACATCGGCGCAGATCGCAAGGCGCGGCGTCATCCGGTCGTTTCAGATCTCGGCGGTGTTCCCGCACCTGACCGTGCTGGAGAACGTGCGCATCGGCCTGCAGCGTTTCACCGGCACGAGCTTCCATTTCTGGAAGGGGCTCACCGGCCTGAAGACGCTGGACGCCAAGGTGCTGTCGCTGCTGGAGCTCGTTGACCTGCGCGACATGGCCGGCGTCAAGGCCGGCGACCTGCCTTATGGCCGCAAGCGCGCGCTGGAGATTGCCACCACCATGGCCATGGAGCCGCAGCTGATGCTGCTGGACGAACCGACGCAAGGCATGGGCCACGAAGACGTGGACCGTGTGACGGCCCTCATCAAGCGCGTGGCCGAAGGCCGCACGGTGCTGATGGTGGAGCACAACATGAAAGTCGTGGCCAGCATTGCCGACCGCATCACCGTGCTGGCCCGCGGCGCCGTGCTGGCCGAGGGCGACTACGCGACGGTGTCCAAGCACCCCGCGGTTCTCGAGGCCTACATGGGCACCGAGGCGACCGAGCTGCAGGGAGCACATTGATGGCAACACCTGCCCTCGAGATCACCAACCTCCACGCCTGGTACGGCGAGAGCCACATCCTGCACGGCCTGTCCTTGAGCGTGCAGCCCGGCCAGGTCATCACGCTGCTGGGCCGCAACGGCGCGGGCCGCACGACGACGCTGCGCGCCATCATGGGCCTGACCGGCGCACGCAAGGGCTCGATCAAGATCCACGGTGAAGAGACCGTCAACCTCTCCACCCACCGCATCGCCCAGCTGGGCCTGGGCTACTGCCCCGAGGAGCGCGGCATCTTCGCGAGCCTGTCGACCGAAGAGAACCTGCGCCTGCCGCCGGTGCTGAAGGCCAAGCGTGGCAAGGTCATGAGCGAGGCCGAGATCTACGCGATGTTCCCCAACCTCGCGGAGCGCAGGAACAGCCCCGGCACGCGGCTGTCGGGCGGCGAGCAGCAGATGCTGGCCGTCGCGCGCATCCTGCGCACGGGAGCCGACATCCTCTTGCTGGACGAGATCTCCGAGGGCCTGGCGCCCGTCATCGTCCAGGCCCTGGCCCGCATGATCCGCGCGCTGAAGAGCCAGGGCTTCACCATCGTCATGGTGGAGCAGAACTTCCGCTTCGCCGCGCCGCTGGCCGACCATTTCATCGTCATCGAGCACGGCGAAGTCGTGCTGTCCTTTCCCGCAGCCGACCTACCGGCCCACCAGGCCAAGATGGACGAGCTGCTCAGCGTCTAACCCGACACATCACTGGAGACAACCATGAAAAAGACTCTCATTGCCGCCACCCTCGCTGCCTGCGGCCTTGCTGCCCATGCGCAGATCTCCGGCGACGTCATCAAGATCGGTTTCCTGACCGACATGTCCAGCGTCTACGCGGACATCGACGGTGCCGGTGGCGTCGAGGCCATCAAGATGGCGATTGCCGACCTGAAGGGCGTGACCGCCGGCAAGAAGATCGAGTTCATCTTTGCCGACCACCAGAACAAGGCCGACGTCGCCTCGGCCAAGGCGCGCGAGTGGATGGACACGCAGGGCCTGGACCTGCTGATCGGCGGCACCAACTCCGGCGCCAACCTGGCGATGGCCACCGTCGCGGCCGAGAAGAAGAAGCCCTTCATCTCCATCGGCGCCGGCAGCTCGGCACTGACGAACGCCAACTGCACGCCCTACACCATCCACTACGCCTACGACACCGTGGCCCTGGCCAACGGCACGGGTGCCGCGGTGACCAAGAGCGGCGGCAAGACCTGGTTCTTCCTGACGGCCGACTACGCCTTCGGCGCGGCGCTGCAGGCCGACACGGCGTCCGTCGTGGCCAAGAGCGGCGGCACGGTCAAGGGCAGCGTCAAGCACCCGCTGAACGCGAGCGACTTCTCCAGCTTCCTGCTGCAGGCCCAAGGCTCGGGCGCGCAGATCCTGGGCCTGGCCAATGCCGGGGGCGACACGATCAACACGATCAAGGCGGCCAACGAGTTCGGCATCACCAAGAGCATGAAGCTCGCCGGCCTGCTGATGTTCATCAACGACGTGCACTCGCTGGGCCTGAAGACCACCGAGGGCATGTACCTGACCGACTCCTGGTACTGGAACCAGACGCCGGAAGCCCGCGCCTGGAGCCGCCGCTTCTTCGAGAAGATGAAGCGCATGCCCTCGTCGCTGCAGGCCGCCGACTACTCGGCCGTGACCCACTACCTGAAGGCCGTCGAAGCGGGCAAGACCGACGACGCCGACAAGGTCATCGCCAAGATGAAGGAGCTGCCGATCAAGGACTTCTACACGACCGGCACCATCCGCAAGGAAGACGGCCGCGGCATCCACGACATGTTCCTGATGCAGGTGAAGTCGGCCAAGGAATCGACCGAGCCGTGGGACTACTACAAGGTCGTGACCCGCATCCCCGGCGACGAGGCGTTCACCAAGCTGGCCGACAGCAAGTGCCCGCTGGTGAAGAAGTGATCCTCTGAGGGCGCGATGACTGAGATCTTTGGTATTCCACTGCCCGCGCTGCTGGGGCAGCTGCTGCTCGGCCTGGTGAACGGCTCGTTCTACGCGATGCTGTCCCTGGGCCTGGCGGTCATCTTCGGCATGCTCAACATCATCAACTTCGCCCACGGGGCGCTGTACATGATGGGGGCCTTCTTCGCCTGGATGGGGCTGGAATACCTGGGGCTGAACTACTGGCTCATGCTCGGTCTCGCGCCTTTTGCCGTCGGCCTGGTCGGCATCGTCATCGAGCGCACGATGCTGCAGTGGCTCTACAAGCTGGATCACCTCTATGGCCTGCTGCTGACCTTCGGCATCACCCTCGTCATCGAGGGTGTGTTCCGCTCGGTCTACGGCGTGTCGGGCCAGCCTTATCAAGTGCCGGACGCGCTACAGGGCGCCACCAACCTCGGCTTCATGATCCTGCCCAACTACCGAGCCTGGGTGGTCGTAGCTTCGTTGATCGTCTGCTTCGCGGTGTGGGCGCTGATCGAGAAGACCTCGCTGGGCGCCAAGCTGCGCGCCGGTACCGAGAACCCCAAGCTCGTGCAGGCCTTCGGCATCAACGTGCCGCTGATGGTCACGCTGACCTACGCGGGCGGCGTGGCACTGGCCGCCTTCGCGGGCGTGCTGGCCGCGCCCATCCTGCAGGTGTCGGCGCTGATGGGCACCAACCTCATCATCGTGGTGTTCGCGGTCGTCGTGATCGGCGGCATGGGCTCCATCCTCGGCTCCATCCTGACCGGCCTGGGCCTGGGCATCGTCGAGGGGCTGACCAAGGTGGTCTACCCCGAAGCGTCCAACACGGTTGTCTTCGTCGTCATGGCCATCGTCCTCCTGGTGCGCCCGGCTGGCTTGTTCGGAAAAGAGAAATGAACAAGAAAGTCCTCGGCTACGCCGCGCTCTTCGTCGCCATCGCGCTGCTGCCAGCGTTCGGCGTCTATCCCGTCTTCGTCATGAAGGTGCTCTGCTACGCGCTGTTCGCGTGCGCCTTCAACCTGCTCGTCGGCTTCACCGGCCTGCTGTCCTTCGGCCACGCGGCCTTCCTGGGTACGGCGGCCTACGTAACCGGCCATGCGCTCAAGGTCTGGGGCCTGCCGACGCCGGTCGGGCTGATCGTCGGCATGCTGGGCGCGGGCGGCGTGGGCCTGCTGTTCGGCCTGCTGGCCATCCGCCGTTCGGGCATCTACTTCTCGATGATCACGCTGGCGCTGGCGCAGATGCTGTACTTCTTCTTCCTGCAGGCGCCGTTCACCGGCGGGGAAGACGGGCTGCAGTCGGTACCGCGCGGCCACTTCCTCGGCCTGGACCTGACGAGCGACCTGACGCTGTTCTACGTCGTGCTGGGCATCTTCATCGCCGCCTTCTGGCTCATCTACCGCATCGTCCACTCGCCGTTCGGCCAGGTGCTGACATCCATCCGCGAGAACGAGGCGCGTGCCACGTCGCTGGGCTACGACACCGGCCACTTCAAGCTGCTGGCCTTCGTGCTGTCGGCCGCGCTGGCGGGCCTGGCGGGCTCCACCAAGACGCTGGTGCTGGGCTTCGCCACGCTGACCGATGCGATCTGGACCACCTCCGGCCTCGTCATCCTGATGACGCTGGTGGGCGGCATGGGCACGCTCGTCGGGCCCATGGTGGGCGCGCTGGTCATCATCGCGCTGGAGAACAAGATCGGCGACTTCGGCAACTGGCTGGGCGAGCTGACCGGCATTGCCTGGTTCAACAGCCTGGGCGAGTCGGTCAGCCTGGTCACCGGGCTGATCTTCATCGTCTGCGTGCTGGCCTTCCGGCGCGGGCTGGTGGGTGAGGCGATGGCGCTGCTGGAGCGCAAGAAGGCCTGACCAGCGCTGGGCGGCAATCAAAGCTGCGCGGCAATCACCTCGGCCGAGATGAAATCTGGCCGGTTCAGCCGGTCCCGCCACCAGCTCAAGGCCGGCCCGTTGTCCGCCGTGCGCCAGGCCAGGTGAAAGCGCTGCGGCGGCCGGGCCTCGGCCAGGCTCTTGCAGCGCAGCCGGCCCGCGTCCAGGTGCGGCTGGGCGATGCAACGCGGCAGGTGGCCGCAGCCCAGGCCGGCGAGCTGGGCCTGCAGCTTGGCATCCAGGTCGGGCACGCTCAGCGCCGGCTGGCCGGCCGCCACGTTGAGGCTGCGCGCCGGCAGGCGGTGCGAGCTGTCCGCCATGCTGACGACGCGATGCGGCTGGATCTGCTCCCAGGTCAGCGGCTCGGGCGCGTCGGCCAGCGGGTGACCCGGCGCCACGCAGAAGGCCACCTCCAGCTCGCCCAGCGGCCGCACCGACAGGCCCACGCCCGCCGGCGGCTCGCCCACCGCGCCCACGGCCAGGTCGGCCCGGCGCGTGACGAGCGCATCCCAGCAGCCCCCCAAGCACCTCGCGGCTGAAGCGCAATTCCGTCTCGGGGTGGTCGCTCGCAAAGCGCGCGGCCTCTGACACCAGCAGCGCGAAGGGCACGGTCACGTCCACCGCGATACGCAGCGTCGTCTCCCAGCCGCGCTCCATGCGCAGCGCACGCACCTCCAGCGCCTGGGCCGCCCGCAGCAGCTGGCGGCCGTCGTCCACCATGAGCCGGCCGGTCGGCGTCAGCACGGCGCGGTGGCCGCTACGGTCGAACAGCGTCACGCCGAGGTCGGACTCGAGCTTCTGCACCTGGTAGCTGATGGCCGAGCTGACGCGGTGCAGCTCCTCGGCCGCCGCCGCGAAGCTGCCGCGGCGGTCGATGGCGTCCAGCACCAGCAACACTTCCAGGCTCAGTTTCATTGGTCAGATTATTTGATGAAGTCGATGAGAAAGCATCGCTATCTTCACCGAGGCGGTCTGCCTAGAGTAGCGACACGCCTGAGGAATTCCCGAAGGCAGCTCGCAGTTCAATTTTTTGACCAACTTCAGGAGATCGCCATGCCCACCGCCATTGCCCAACCCGCCAAGTCCCTGCTGAACCCGACCGACCACGCGCTGATCCTGATCGATCACCAGTCGCAGATGGCCTTCGCCACCCACTCCATCGACGCCACGCTGCTGCGCAACAACGCCGGCCTGGTGGCCCACGCCGCGGCCGAGTTCAAGGTGCCCACCATCCTGACGACGGTGGCCGAGAAGAGCTTCTCCGGCCCGATGTTCGACGAGATCAAGGCGGCCTTCCCCGGCCAGGCCGCCATCGACCGCACGTCGATGAACACCTGGGAAGACGTCAACGTCATCAAGGAAGTGAACCGCATCGGCAAAGGCCGCATCGTCTTCGCCGGCCTGTGGACCTCGGTCTGCATCGTCGGCCCGGTGCTGTCGGCCATCGACCAAGGCTTCGAGGCCTATGTCGTCGCCGACGCCTCAGGCGACGTGTCCGCCGAAGCGCATGAGCGCGCCATGCAACGCATGATCCAGGCCGGCGCCCGCCCGATCACGTCGGTGCAATACCTGCTGGAGCTGCAGCGCGACTGGGCCCGCACCGAGACCTATGAGCAGACCACCGGCATCGCCAAGAAGCTGGGCGGCGCCTACGGCCTGGGCATCACCTACGCGCAGACGATGTTTGGCGGCCACGAAGGCTGAGCACGCCACCCACAGCCAGGAGCCGGCACCATGAAGGTCTACCTCTTGTCCCTCGGTGCCGGCCTGCTGGTCGGCGTGATTTACGGCCTGATCAACGTGCGTTCACCGGCGCCGCCGGTCATTGCGCTGATCGGTCTGCTGGGCATCCTGGCCGGAGAGCAGGCTGTTCCCCTGGCCAAAAGGGTGATTCAGGGGCAGTCGCTCCAAACCATACTCAAAGACAACAGCCAGGAGTGACCCCATGCCCGCCGACCTGATCTTCGTCAACGGCCGCTTCACGACGCTGGACCGCGCCGTGCCCAACCCCGAGGCCGTGGCCATCACCGACGGCGTCTTCAGCGCCATCGGCGACCGCGCCGACGTGATGCGCCAGGCCGGCCCGGCCACCCGCGTCGTCGACCTGCAAGGCCACCGCGCCATTCCGGGCCTGAACGACAGCCACCTGCACCTGATCCGCGGCGGCCTGAACTACAACCTCGAACTGCGCTGGGAAGGCGTGCCGTCGCTGGCCGACGCGCTGGCCATGCTCAAGGCCCAGGCGCAGCGCACGCCGCACCCGCAGTGGGTGCGCGTGGTGGGCGGCTGGACCGAGTTCCAGTTCGCCGAACGCCGCATGCCCACGCTGGCCGAGATCAACGCCGCCGCGCCCGACACGCCCGTCTTCATCCTGCACCTGTACGACCGCGCGCTGCTCAACGCCGCGGCGCTGCGCGCGGTGGGCTACACCCGCGACACGCCCAACCCGCCGGGCGGCGAGATCCAGCGCGACGCGGCCGGCAACCCCACCGGCCTGCTGATCGCCCGGCCCAACGCGATGCTGCTGTACGCGACGCTCGCCAAGGGCCCGAAGCTGGAGCCCGAGGCGCAGATCAACTCCACGCGCCGCTTCATGCGCGAGCTGAACCGCCTGGGCGTGACCAGCGCCATCGACGCCGGCGGCGGCTTCCAGAACTACCCGGACGACTACCAGATCATCCAGAAGCTCGCCGACGAGGGCCAGCTCACCGTGCGCATCGCCTACAACCTGTTCACCCAGCGCAAGGGCATGGAGCTGGACGACTTCAAGAGCTGGACCTCACAGGTCAAGCCGGGTGACGGCAGCGACTTCCTGCGCCACAACGGCGCCGGCGAGATGCTGGTGTTCTCGGCGGCCGACTTCGAGGACTTCCTCGAACCCCGCCCCGAGCTCGCGCCCGACATGGAAGGCCAGCTCGAAGCCGTCGTGCGCCACCTCGTCGAGCACCGCTGGCCGTTCCGCCTGCATGCCACCTACGACGAGTCCATCTCGCGCATGCTGGACGTGTTCGAGAAGGTCAACCGCGACATCCCCTTCGACGGCCTGCACTGGATGTTCGACCACGCCGAGACCATCAGCACGCGCAACATCGAGCGGGTCAAGGCCCTCAACGGCGGCATCGCCATCCAGCACCGCATGGCCTTCCAGGGCGAGTACTTCGTCGAACGCTACGGCGCCAAGGCGGCCGAACAGACGCCACCCGTGGCCCGCATGCTGGAGATGGGCGTGCCGGTGGGCGGCGGCACGGACGCCACCCGCGTGGCCAGCTACAACCCCTGGACGGCGCTGAGCTGGCTGGTCACCGGCCGCACGGTCGGTGGGCTGACGCTCTACCCCGGTGCGCAGCGGCTGAGCCGCGAAGCCGCGCTGGAGCTGTGGACGGCCGGCAGCGCCTGGTTCTCCAGCGAACAGGGCAAGAAGGGCCGCCTCCAGGTGGGCCAGCTGGCCGACCTGGCCGTGCTGTCGGCCGACTACCTGCGCGTGCCGGAAGACGAGATCGGCGGCATCGAGTCGGTGCTGACCGTCGTGGGCGGCCGCGTCGTGCACGCGGCCGAAAAGTTCCGCGACCTCGACCCACCGGCCCTGCCCGTGCTGCCGAGCTGGTCGCCCGTCGCCACCGTACCGGGCCACTACCGCCGCCTCAAGTCGGTCAGCGCCGACTGCCTGTGCGCCAGCGCCTGTGGCGTTCACGCCCATGCCCACGGCGCGGCCCTGGCTCGTGAAACTCCGGCACGAGACGTGCGCGGCTTCTGGGGAGCGCTGGGCTGCAGCTGCTTCGCCTTCTGATCATGGCGCTGTCACCCGCTCGCGCCACCCCGCTGCTCGCCGCCGTGGCGGGCTATGTCGACACGCTGGGCTTCGTCGCCCTGTTCGGCCTGTTCACGGCCCACGTCACCGGCAACTTCGTGCTGATCGGCGCGGAGCTGGCCCGGCCCGGCCATGGCGTGCTGCTCAAGCTGCTGGCGTTTCCGGCCTTCATCGGTGCGGTGGTGCTGGCGCGGCTGATTGCGCTGGCCTGCGAGAAGCGCCAGCGCTCATCCCAGCCCTGGCTGCTGGGCACCCAGGCCCTGCTGCTGGCCGCCTTCATGGCTGCTGGCCTGGCAGCGCAGCCGGCGCAGCAGGCCGATGCGCCCTGGGTTCTGTTCGCCGGCTGCCTGGGCGCGGCGGCCATGGGCGTGCAGAACGCCGCCGGCCGCCTGCCGCTGGCCAAGCTGACGCCGCACACGGTGATGACCGGCAACGTGACCCAGCTCGTCATCGACGCCACCGACGTGGCGTTGGGCCGCGCCGAGCCCGGCACGCGCGAGCGGCTGCGCAAGCTGCTCTGGCCGGTGCTGGCCTTCGGCGCCGGCGCCATGGCCGGGGCGGCAGCGTTCATGCAGATCGGCTTCCTGGCGCTGGTGCCCGCCGTGCTCGTGGTTACGTGGCTTGCGGTGGTGCGGATCGATGTTGAGGAGCCTGCGCTGCAGCGCGCCGCTTGAACACGAGCACGTTGCCGGCCATCACCAGCAGCAAGCCCAGCAGCGCCGGCGCCGTCCACACATAGCCCTCAACCCAGGCCGACACGTTCAGCGCGACGACCGGGAACAGCACCGTGCTGTAGGCTGCGCGCTCCGGTCCCAGGCGCCCCACCAGCGTCAGGTAGGCCGTGAAGCCGATGACGGAGCCGGGAATGGCGAGATACAGCAGTGCGCCGACGTAGCGGGCACTCGCGTCGAACGCAAAAGGCACGCCGGCCAGCAGCGCATAGCCCGTCAGGATGGCCGTGCCGACGGCCATGCCCCAGGCGTTGGTCTGCACCGGCTTCAGGCCCTCGGCCTGCAGTGCCGCTGACAGCAGGTTGCCCGTGGAGAAGCACAGCGTGCCACCCAAGGCCCAGGCCAGGCCGGCCGCACTCGCATGCCCACCGCTGATCTCGGGCCAGAACAACAGCACCAGGCCACCCAGGCCCAAGGCGCCGCCCGCCAGCACCTGCGGCGCGATGGCGCGGCCGTGCACGACCCGCGCCAGCAGCGCGTTCCACAGCGCCGAGCTGGAGAACACCACGGCCACGAGGCCGCTGGCCACCGTCTGGCTGGCGTTCAGGAAGCAGACGAAGTTCAGGCAGAACAGGCACAGCCCCTGCGCCAGCACCCAGCCCAGCGCCTTGCCGCGCGGCACGACGAGCTGGCGCCGCCAGATGAGCCACGCGAACAGCACCAGCGCCGCGAGGCCAAAGCGGTAGGCGATGGACAGCGCGATGGGCACGGAGCCCAGCTGCCATTTCAAGGCGATCCACGTCGTGCCCCAGATGAGCACGACCAGCACGTACAGCAAAGCATTCATGCCGGCATCGTGACGCCGAGACCTGCCGCGCGATTGCACATTCCTGCGCATCGTCAACCCCGTCACGGCACGGAAAAGGGCATCGGCCCTAGCATCGCGGCATGCTCGATCTGACCGCCGGCGCGACCGATCACCAGCCCGTCTTCGACGTGCTGGGCCGCTCCAGCGCGCGCCGCGAGCGCGAGCTGGCGCTGGCCGACGGCCTGCGCCTGGTGCAGTGGTGCAACCACGGCGGCCGCATGGACTACCAGCGGCCCGGCCACCACACGCTGTCGGTCTACCTGCAGGGCGGGCACGACACCCACCTCGTCGAGACGCCGCGCGAGACCGGTCACCCCGGCTGCCACTGCGTGCTGCCTGCCGAGCATGAGTCGCGCTGGAACGTGGCCGGGCCGCTGCGCTTCGTGCACCTCTACCTGTCCGCCGACGCCTGGGCCGACCGCGTCGTGCGGCTGCTGGACGCCGAACCGCGCGCCATCACGCTGGAGCAACGCATCTTTGGCGAGGACGCCACGCTGGCCGCCTGGGCCCAGGGCGTGGCCGCGCGGGACTGGCAAGACCCAGCCGAGCGCCTGCGCATCGACACGCTGAGCCAGGCCGCGCTGGACCACCTCGTGCTGCAGGCCGCCCAGCCGCGGCAGCGCCAGCGCGCCGACAGGGCGGCCGGTGGCCTGGCCGGCGCCGCACGGCGGCGCGTGCTGGAATTCGTCGACGCCCACCTGGACAGCGCCGACCTCAGCCTGCCACGGCTGGCCGCCCAGGCGAATCTGTCGGAATTCCATTTCGCACGCATGTTCCGCGTCTCCATGGGCTGCACCGTGCACGACTGGGTGGCCGCACGCCGCCTGGCCCGCGCCCGCGCGCTGCTGAGCGAGACGGCGCTGCCGCTGGCCGACATCGCTGCCGCCTGCGGCTACGCCGGTGCCAGCCACCTCAGCCGCCACGTCAAGGGCGCCACGGGCGCCACGCCGGGCCAGTTCCGGCGCACGCTCGGCGGCCGCTGACGCCGCCGCGGGCGCAGCCTGCTGCCACTACGCCGTCAGCATTCACCAATGAGTTAGGGGGCGCGCGGCCGGCCGACTTGGCTCAGTATCTCGGCATGGCCACGTCAGCTCGCTTCAGGTTCAACGCCACCGTCCTGGTGTCGGTGCTGGCCGTCGTGCTGACGCTTTTCGTGCCCGGCGAGGACAGCTCGCCCGACAGCCCGATCGCCACCGCCAGCCTGCTGCCCCCGCCGCAGCGCTGAAGCTCGCGCGCCGTGGCGTGACAAACGACGCCACCTGGCCACGCGCCGAAAGGCCTGTTCGCGAAGCAGACACTCACTGGCGCGATGATGTGCGACTCTGATGTAGCACTTCCGTCCCGACGATGAACGAGCTGTTGACCTGGACCCTGGCCGCCGTGGCGGCTGCCGTCGTGCTGTTGCTGCTTTGGCTGGGCCGGCGCCGCCAGCACAACGCCCGCGCCGAAGCCGAGCGCCGCGAGGCCCAGCGCATCGCCCAGGAGCAGGCCGAACACGCCGCGCGTGCCCACCGCGTCGCGGCTGACCCCGCACGCGAAGAGGCCGATGCCCAGGCCTTGCGCGAGGTCGAGATCGGTCTTCATCAACGCCTGGCCCAGCAGCGTGCCGAGGAAGAGCACATCGAGGCCGAGCGAGCCCGCGCCGAGCGCGAGGAAACCGCCCGCATCGAAGCACATGCCCAGGCAGCACGCGAAGCCGAGGCAGCACGCGTTGCGCAACAGCGCGCCGAGGCGGAGCGGCTGGAAGCCGAGCGCCTGGCCCGCGAGGCCGAAGAACAGGCCGCCCGTGAAGCGGCCCAAGCCGCCGAAATCGAACGCCTCGCACAGGAGCGCGCCGAGGCGGAGCGTCTCGCCCAGGAAGCCGCCGCGCGCGAGGCCGAAGCCCAGCGCCTGGCTGAACAGCAAGCCGAGGAACAAGCCCGACAACAGGCCGAAGCCGAGCGCCTGGCGCGCGAGCAGGCCGCCCGGGAGGAAGCCGAGGCGGAGCGGCTGGAGGCAGAACGCCTGGCCCGCGAAGCCGAAGCCCTGCAACTGGCCGAGGCCGAGCGCGCGGCCGCCGAGCGCCTGGCGGAACAGCAGGCCGCTGAAGCCGAACGCGCTGCTATCGAAGCTGCTGCGGCTGCAGCGGCCGCCGCCGTTCAGCCCACCCGCGAGCTGCGTGCCGACGAAACCCTGGTGCTCGTCGCCGACGACTCCAAGATCGTCCGCGTCAAGATCAGCCGCCTGCTGACCGGCCAGGGCTATCGCGTGGCCCTTGCCGAGAGTGGCGAGCAGGCGCTGGAGCTGATGGCCGCCGAGCGGCCGCATCTGCTGGTCACCGACGTCGAGATGCCCGGCATCGACGGCTTCGAGCTGACTCGCCAGGTGCGCGCCGCCGCCGTCACGGCCGCCCTGCCCGTCGTGATGATCACGTCCTCCGACGACAAGCAGGCCCAGGCCCAGGCCGCCGGCGTGACCCAGTTGCTCGGCAAGCCCTACTCGGAGGAGACGCTGATCGCCGCCATCGAGAAGGCGCGGCTGGCCGCGCGTGTGCCGGCCTAGTTCGCCGAGGCCCGCTGCAGCAGCAGGCCACCCCGGCACAGCAGCGGCTCGACACGGCCGAACCCGGCATCCAGCAGCGCCTGGCGCTGCTCATCGACCGTCATGTAGAGCTGGTCGTTGCTCATGCTGCCCTCGCCGGCGAAGTGATCGCAGACGAGATAGACCCCACCCGGTGCCAGCAACGACAGCACCTGGGCATGCAGGGCAGGCGCGTGGCGCTTGTGGCGCAGTTCGTGGACGGCCTGGTTCGTCACGACGGCGTCGAAGCGGCCCAGCGCCTGCGGCCAGCCCTCGTCGCGGAAGCTGCGCTCGACGAACACCACACCCGCCGCGCTGTCGCCAAGACGCTCACGCGCCAGCTCGTGCATGGCGGCGGAGAAGTCCAGGGCCACGTAACTTAGCTGCGGCAGCCGTTGAAGCAGATGCTCGGCGAGGAAGCCCGGCCCCGAGCCCAGCTCCAGGACGCGCAAGCCGCTTGCCGCGCGCGCGGCCAATTCGTCGGCAAAGCGGGTGAAGAACTCGACCCGCCAGGGCCGCTTGCTCAGGGCCGTGGCCGCCCATTCGCGCGCGTCGGCCATGGAGCGCAGGTCAATCGGGCTGGGGACGTCGGCAATAGTCATGAGGCCTGGGTGGTTCGTTGGACATCGTGCGCCCACTGCGGCGCCCATTTCAGCAGCGGTGCCATCGCCACCAGCAGCGTGCGGCCCTGGGGTGCCAGCCGGTAGCCGCTGCCCGTGTCGTGCTCCACGAGCAGCGCCGCGCGCAAGTCGGCCAGCCGCTGGTTCAGCACCGAGGCCGACAGATCGCCGCAGGCGGCCTGCAGCGCGCGGAAGTTCAGGCTCGCGTCCTCGGCACGCAGCTCCCACAGGATGCGCAGCGTCCAGCGGCGGTGGAAGAGCTCCAGCGCGGCGTTGAGTGCGTCCTTCCCCGAAGGGGGCGCGTCGGCCGCGGCCAGTCGCGCCAGGCGTTTTGTCGTCATGCTTTGATTTTAGAAGCAACTCCGGCTAGAGTTCGCCCACCGCAACGCTTCTGATTTCGAAGCATGAACAACGCCACAGCCCCCACGCCCCGAATCGCCCCGCAAACGCTGCCGCTGCCGCCCGACCTGGCCGAGCGCATGAACCGCCTGCTGCCCGCCGGCCTGCCACCGCCGCAGATCTTCCTGACCGTGGCCCGCCACGGCGAGCTGTTCAAGGAGATGGTGGACAGCGGCTTCCTCGGCCCCACCGGCCTGGCGGACCGCAGGCGCCTGGCACCCGCGCTGCGCGAAGCCATCATCCTGCGCACCTGTGCCGCGGCGCGCTGCGACTACGAGTTCAACCTGCACGAGCAGACGATCTCGCGGCGCATGGGCCTGAGCGATGCGCAGATTGCGGACCTGCGCGTGGCCACGCCCGATGCGGCGCTGTGGGCGCCGGAACTGCTCGCCGTCTTCCGGCTCATCGATGGCCTCGTGCAGCGCCTGGACGTCGACGATGCGACCTGGGCCGGGCTGCGTGGCCACTTCGACGAAGCGGCGCTGATCGAGATCACCGAGCTGGTCGGCCACTACACCGGCGTGGCCATGCTGGCCGCGCTGGCCCGGCCCGCCTTGGATCGGTATCGGTAGCCCGCGGCGCTGAAACGCCGCTATCGTCAGGGCGCTTGGGCAACTTCGCTGCAGATATGGAATTCCAACGCTTCACCGCGCCCGACGCCGCGGCACTCGAAACCCGCATTGATGAGCACCGGCTCAAGCTGGCGGCGCTGCAGGCGGGCGACGACCTCGCCCTCGTCGACCGCACCGCTGACCTCGCCGGCCTGCTGACCACGGCGCGCCGCGAGGCCGAGGCCTTGCCGCTGTTGCAAGCGCAGCTCGATCGCGTCGAGCAGTTCTCCAGCTCGGAAGAGTCCGGCTGGTTCTGGAACACCTACGCCACGGCGCTGCAATACAACGGCCAGCGCGCCCAGGCCAACCCGGCCTTTGCCAAGGCGCTGGAACTGTCGCGCGCCGGCGGCTGGGTGCGGCTGCAATCCTTCGTGCTGCAGCACTGGGGTCGCAGCCTGGTGGAGCAAGGCGAACTGGATCAGGCGCAGCTCAGGTTCGAGGAAGCGCTCGCGATTCGCCAGCAGCTGAACGACCCTCTCCAGGCGTCGACCGAGCGCGCCCTGTCCGGCCTGGCAGAGCTGCGCGAGCAGGCTGCCCGCTCAGCCCGTTGAACCAAGGAACCACGCCATGGATGAATCCCTGCTCCAAGGTGCCTGCCACTGCGGCGCCGTGCGCCTCACCCTGCCCTTCGCGCCGGAGAAGGCGACGAAATGCAACTGTTCGCTGTGCCGCCGCCTTGGTGGCCTGTGGACCTATTACGAGTTCGGCACGGTGAAGATCGAAGGGCACCCTGAGCACACGGCCGAGTACGTCTGGGGTGACAAGACGCTGCGCACCGTGCGCTGCGCCCACTGCGGGTGCGCGACACATTGGGAGCCGTTGGTGCCGACGGCAGGCGCGCGGCACGGCGTGAACCTGAACAACTTCGATCCGCGGCTGCTGGAGACCGTCCAGGTGCGCCGGTTCGATGGCGCGGACACCTGGACCTTCCTGGATTGAGCCCGGCGGCCGCCCGCCGCGTCACTGCATCAACGCGTTACGGCGTGCCTACGCCGCTGCCAGCTGTCGACGACGTTCACGACGGCGTCCCAGGCACCACGGTCGTAGGTGACCGCCGCGAAGAGGTTGTCCTTGCTGGGCAGCTGCCGTACCGCGGTGCGGGCAAGGAGTTCCAGCGGCGCGCGCGCGGCCTCGACACAACCTTCCAGATCAGCGAACCCCGCACCCACGCGGTGGAACAGGATGGCTTGCTGAAGCTCCGTGGCCTTGAGTGAGGCCAATTCCAAGGCACGCAGGAATATGCGGGCGTGGCCATCGCCCACCAGCTCCACGCAAAATTCCCTGCGCCAGCCGGTCAAAGTCTGCGCCGAAGTCAGCGTCGGTTGAATGTCATCAATCTGAAGAGTCATCGGGCGAGTCTGCATCAATCACACCGGCTCAATGCTGCCGGATGTATCTGATGGCCGGCCTACAGCAGCGCCTTCGCCGCCTCGATGCGAAGAGCCAGCGGCACCGTCTCGTCGTTCAACACCTGCTGCAGAAATCGCCGCGGGTCCACGGCCGGCGCGTCGCCGGCCGGCTGATGCAGCCGCAGGTCTGCGCCGGTGCTCGGCACCGGAGAGTCCGGCACAACGGGCGCGAGGCGTTGCATCGCGGCCTCGAGAGCGGCCGGCTTGATGCTCTCCAACCGCGCAAGAAGGTCCGCCTGCCCGTCGTCGCCGGGCTGAATGTCCAGCCAGGGCGTGTCGGCAAACACCGGCGCGAGGTCGGGCGCCACGAAGGCCGACCAGTTGCCCGTTGACGCCTGTTGCTGGGGCACGAGCGGCTCTGTTGCCGACGGATTAAAACGCAGGCGTGCCGGTGCGATGCCGGCAAGGTAGCGCGCACGCAGTCGGGCCAGAAACTCCGCCGCGCTTGGTGCGCTCACCGGCTCTTTCAGGGAGAACCACAGCTGCAGCCCGTCGGTGCCCGACACGGCAATGGCGGGTGCCGGCAGCTGGAGGTCCGCCTGCACGCCGCGCCATACCTTGGACAGCACATCCCAATCAGCAGGGTGGCTCAGCTCCACTACCATCGCCCTGATCTGGTCTGGTGAGGCCGCCCGGTACAAGCGTTGCAACTCGGATTGAAGTCGATTCATGCTGGCTCCTCACTGCTTCACGGCGGCGAGTAGCCGACCGATGAACTCGTTCAACGCCGGCCCGTTGTCTATCCAGCGCACCACCGCGACGACGTCGTTCTCCCAGTCGATGTAGATGATGTTCTGCCCGTTGCCGCGGAAGGTCACGCTGCTCTCGGGTGCGGCGGGCAGGGCCTTGCGGCCGGTGTTCAGGAACCAGTTGCAGTAGCCGTACTCGGCATTCGCCGGCCCGGGCTGGCGGGCCTTGGCGATCCAGTCGCGCGACACCAGCTGGCGGCCATTCCACTCACCTTGGCGCAGATGCAGATAGCCGAAGCGCGCCATGTCCCAGGCATCGATGAACAGGCCGCCGCCCCAGTGGCCACCACCGGAGACGGACTGCATGCGCTGCCCGTCCAGCTCCACCCACGAGTTCTCGTAGCCATGCCAGCGCCAGCGGTTGGACGCGCCGATCGGGTCCATGACCTGCTCGCGCAGCACCTCGGGCAGCGGCCGGCGCCAGACCTGCAGGGCGGCCAGGGCCAGCACGTTCACGCGCACGTCGTTGTACTTGTAGTGGCTGCCCGGCTCGTACAGCGGGCGGTTGGGCCAGTCCTCTGGCGTCTTGCCCACGGGCCGGTCGGCCCAGTCGGGCTTGCCCCAGAGCGTGCCCTGCCAGTCGCTGGTCTGGCGCAGCAGGTGCTCCCAGGTGATGGGCGCGTTATGCGGCGCGGTGAAGAGATCGACACCGGGCGGCATGGCGTCGGCCGCGCGGTCATCGGTGCTGCGGATCAGGCCCTTCTGCCAGGCCAGGCCCACCACCGTCGACAGAAAAGTCTTGGTGATGCTGTGCGACATGTCCACGCGCCGCGTGTCGCCCCACTCGGCTACCACCTTGCCGCGGCGGATGACGAGGCCGTTGATGGCGGCGCGCTCGCGCGTGGGGCCGATCTGGCCGCCGAAGTAGGGCTCGTTCTTGCCGAAGCTCTGCACCAGGGCCAGGGCCTGGTCGCGCGGCGCCGGGTTGTCGTGTGCCTGGGCGTAGGCGACGGCCTCGGCCAGCTTGGCAGCGTCCAGGCCCATCGCGGCGGGCTCGGCGCGCTGCCAGTCGCCGCGCGGCGGGAAGTAGGCCGGCTCGGCGGCGGCGAGCGTCGAGGCGAGGGCAGCGAGAAGGACGAGGCGGCGGGGGAGGCTCATCGGGCCATTGTGGCCAGACGCGGCGTTGCTCGGCGAACTTGCGCAGCCCGCCCGGTACAGGCTCGGCCGGAACGAAAAAAAACCGGCTCAGGAGAGCCGGTCTTTCACAGGGAGCCGCTGGGTTCAGTAGCGACCACCGCCAAAGCCACCCGTGCCGTAGCCGACATCGGAACGCTTGGCTGCGGTGTACCCGGTCGCGCTGTAGCCGCTCGAGTCTTTGCCTGTCGCTTCGCGCGGACGGGCCAGGCTCACGACGATGGAGCGTCCATCGACGGTCATGCCGTGCAGGGCGGTAATGGCAGCCTGGGCGACTTCGGCAGAAGCCATTTCCACGAACCCGAAGCCCTTGGACGTGCCGGTTTCCCGGTCCATCATGACCTTGGCGGAGGACACGGTGCCGAACTCGGCAAAGTTGCTTTTCAGGCTGGAGTCGGTCACGGAGTAGGGCAGGTTACCCACGTAAATCTTGCTGCTCATGGACGAGCCTTTCTGAGTATTGGCGCACCGCGAAGATGCGGGCGCGGGTGCGAATCTGCGAATCGGGAGTCCGCAGCGGGTGGAATGTGTGGACGGGATCTGGCGGGACCAGATCGTCAGCACGCGGAAGGGGTCGGCTTGAATCGCCCGGCAGGAGTACTTTTTGGGTCGGTTGGCCGCTGCTCTGCCCGCCCGAAAAGTGTGGAAGGTCGCAAGCTGCGCCCTGGTTGGGCCGTGAACAGCTGGTCAGAAGCATTTTCACGACGCCTATCGGATTATATCTTTTTATCTATATTTTGGCGAATCGATATTTCTTGCGGTATTGAAGAAGCCGCATCGGGTGATCACGTGCAACGGACTTCGTCGCTCCTGTTCGGCTGCACGCCGCACAGCCGCCGTGACAGCGCGCCGCCACGCTCGAGCAAAAAGCTGCGCAGCCTTTCGGCATAGCCCTCTGAGACGGCCTCGCGCACCGAGGGCCGGCCGGCCAGTGCCGTGCGCCAGGCCTGCACGCGCGGCAGGCCGTCGAACAGGCCCTCGGGCGGGATGACGTCGAAGTAGCGGAACACCGGACCGAACACCGCGTCGACGAGTCCGAAGCGACGGCCGGCAAACCAGGGGCCGTCGCTCAGCACCGCCTCGAGTTGCTCGAAGCGCAGGCGCAGCACGGCATAGGCACGGTCCAGCGCCGCCTCGTCCGCCGCGCTGTAGAGCACCGCGATGCCACTCAGCACGGCCGAGCCGAACTCCATCCAGGCCCGCTCGCGCGCCCTCGCCAGCGGCTCCGCCGGGTGCAGGCGCGGCGCCTCGGTCTCGTCGAGGTATTCGCAGATGACGGCGGACTCGAACAACGCCTCGCCACCGACGCTGAGCACCGGCGTCTTGCCCAGCGGCGACAGGCGCAGGAACCAGTCCGGCTTGTGGGCCAGGTCCACATCCAGGCGTTCGAAAGCCACGTTCTTCTCCTTCAGCACGATGGCGGCGCGTTGCACATAAGGGCAGAGCGCATGGCTGATCAGCGTGAGCGCCCTCATGCCACAGCCCCCAGCGTGAAGCGCTCGCTGCGCGCGAGGGCGCCCGCACCATCGCCCGCCAGCCACAGCACAACGGACATCGCGGCCAGGAAGACCGGGTACTCCCAGCCACCGCCCGGTGCGTTGAAGACCCAGCCATTGGGCGCATGCACCCAGGCGGCACCGAGCAGGATGGGCAGCAGCGCCAGCGCCACCTGGCGCGGGTAGACGCCGAGCAGCAGCAGCGCGCCGCCAACGGCTTCCGCCGCGAACACCGCGTAGGCCAGCGCGCCCGGCAACCCCTGGCCAGCGAAGAACTGGGCCGTGCCCGGCAGCGTGAAGACGAACAGCTTGAGCCCGGCATGCGCCAGGTACATGAAGCCGAGGGACAGGCGCAGCAACAGCAGGCCGAGCGGGGTCGAGGCAGCCATGAGGCATCTCCAGAGAGTGGTTGATGCAGCCAATGTAGGTAGGCAAGGCACGCAGCAAAATACGCAACTCAGCCAACCTTGATTGCAGCCATGCAATACGAACTTGCCCCCGCCGACCTCGCCCTGGTGCTGGCCCTGCACCGCGCCGGCACGCTGGCCGCGGCCGGCGAGCGGCTGGGCGTCAATGCGTCCACGGTGTTCCGCATGCTGCAGCGCGTGGAGCGGGGCTTGAGCCAGCCGCTGTTCGAGCGCGGCCGGCGCGGCTACAAGGCCGGCGAGCTGGCACGCACCCTGGCCGCCCAGGCCGAACAGATGGAGGCCGCACTGGAGGCCGCCCGTGCCGCCGCCCAGGCCCAGCCCGGCCAGGCCGCCGGCACGGTGCGCATCACCACGACGGACACGCTGCTGCACGGCCTGCTGGCGCCCGCGCTGGCCGCCCTGCACCGCGAGCAGCCGCGCCTGCAGTTCGAGCTGCACACCGGCAACGAGCTGGCCAGCCTGACGCGGCGCGACGCCGACATCGCGCTGCGCGCCACGGCGAAGCCACCGCCCCACCTGATCGGCCGCCGCGTCGGGGCCATTCGCGTGGCGCTGTAC
The DNA here is from genome assembly GCF_059421665.1 of Roseateles sp. GW821-FHT02E12. NCBI lineage: Bacteria > Pseudomonadati > Pseudomonadota > Betaproteobacteria > Burkholderiales > Sphaerotilaceae > Roseateles > Roseateles sp. GW821-FHT02E12. The sequence continues at coordinate 999,978 of NZ_JBWKVK010000001.1, read as the reverse complement.
GCCGCGCGCAGCAGCGCCATCAAGCACTGGAGCCAGGTCGAGGCCGGCGCGGCGGCCTGGGTCGCGCCGGACGACGGCCTGCCCGAGCACCCGTCGGTGCGCTGGCGGCAGAAGCACTTCCCGACGCTGCAGCCGGCCTTTCGCACCGGCAGCGTGCAGAGCGTGGCCGAGCTGGTGGCCCAGGGCCTGGGGGTGGGTGTGCTGCCGCTCTTCCTGGCCGAACCCAGGCGCGAGTTGCGCCGGCTGACCGAGCCGCTGGACGAGGCCGAGACCGAGCTCTGGCTGCTGACCCACCCCGAGACCCGCCACCTGCAGCGCGTGCACACCGTCTACAGCCACCTGGCCAAAGCACTGGTGCTGGTTTGATCCCGGTCAGCCTATTGACCTTGCCACGGTGGGAAGCTTGAGCATGGCCGCATCATCCGAACACCCAGGCCCGCCATGACTACCGCCTCCGTTTCTTCCCTCCATGACGTGACCCTGCAGGTCAGCGGCATGAGCTGCGCATCCTGCGTGCGGCGCGTGGAGAAGGCCTTGCAGGCCGTACCCGGCGTGCAGGAAGCCAGCGTCAACCTCGCCACCGAGAAGGCCTCGGTGAAGGCGCTGCCCAACGTGCCGGTCGCGGCGCTGACGGCGGCCCTGGCCAAGGCCGGCTACCCCGCCACGGCGGCCAGTACCAACGCCCCCGCGGCACCACCCGCCGCGGGCCTGCCGGCCTGGTGGCCGGTGGCGGCCGGCACCCTGCTGAGCCTGCCGCTGGTGCTGCCCATGCTGCTCAGCCCGCTGGGCATCGCGCTGATGCTGCCTGGCTGGCTGCAACTGCTGCTGGCCACCCCCGTGCAGTTCGGCCTCGGCGCGCGCTTCTACCGTGCGGGCTGGAGTGCGCTTCGTGCCGGCAGCGGCAACATGGACTTGCTCGTCGCGCTGGGCACGTCGGCCGCCTACGGGTTGTCGGTCTATCTGATGCTGAGGCATCCCGGCCACGCGCATCTCTACTTCGAGGCCTCGGCCGCCGTCATCACGCTGGTGCTGCTGGGCAAGTGGCTGGAGCAGCGCGCCAAGCGCCAGACGACCGACGCCATCCGCGCGCTGAACGCGCTGCGGCCGACCACGGCACGCGTGCTGCGCGGCGAGGTGGAGGTCGACATCCCCGTGGCCGACGTGCGCGTGGGCGACCTCGTCTCCGTGCGCCCCGGCGACCGCATCCCGGTAGATGGCGAGATCGTCACGGGCAGCAGCCATGTCGACGAGTCCCTCATCACCGGCGAAAGCCTGCCGGTGGCCAAGGCTCCGGGCGCACGCGTCACCGGCGGCGCCATCAACGCCGAGGGCGCGCTGACCGTGCGCACGACGGCCATCGGCGCCGAGACGACGCTGGCGCGCGTCATCCGCATGGTGGAGTCGGCTCAGGCGGCCAAGGCGCCCATCCAGCGCATCGTCGACCGCGTCAGCGCCGTCTTCGTGCCCGTGGTGCTCGGTATTGCCGCGCTGACCTTCGCCGGCTGGTGGCTGCACAACGGCGACGCTGAAGCCGCCCTCGTCAACGCGGTGGCGGTGCTCGTCATCGCCTGCCCCTGCGCGCTGGGTCTGGCCACGCCGACGACGCTGATGGCCGGCACCGGCGTCGCGGCGCGCCAGGGCATCCTCATCAAGGACGCCGAGGCGCTGGAGCTGGCGCATGGCGTGACGGTCGTCGCCTTCGACAAGACCGGCACGCTGACGGTCGGCCAGCCGACGTTGACCGCCGTGCTGCCAGCCGACGGCATGAATCGCGAGGACGTGTTGCAACTCGCCGCGGCGCTGCAGCGCTCCAGCAGCCACCCGCTGGCCCTGGCCGTGCTGGCCGAGGCCCAAGGCCTGGCCGCGCTGCCCGTGGAGCAGGCGCGTGCGCTGCCGGGCCGGGGTGTGGAAGGCGTTGTGCAGGGGCGCAAGCTCGCCCTGGGCAGCGCACGCTTGGCGCAGGAGCTGGGCGCAGACGCCGGCCCGCTGGCCCCCGAGGCGCAGCGGCTGGAGGCCCAGGGCCAGACGGTCTCCTGGCTCATCGCCGATGGCCGGCTGCTCGGCCTGCTGGCCTTTGGCGACCGCATCAAGGACACGGCCCCTGCCGCCGTTGCGCAGTTGCAGGCCCGTGGCATCCGCACCGTCATGCTGACCGGCGACAGCCGCGGCGCGGCGGCCGGCGTGGCCGCGGCCCTGGGCATCACCGAGGTCCATGCCGAGGTGCTGCCGGGCGACAAGGCGGCCATCGTGCAGCAGCTGCGCGAGGGCGGCGCGGTCGTCGCCTTCGTCGGCGACGGCATCAACGATGCGCCGGCGCTGGCAGCGGCATCGGTGGGCTTTGCGATGGCCGGCGGCTCCGACGTGGCCACCGAGGCCGCCGGCGTCACGCTGATGCGCGGCGACCCGCGCCTGGTGGCCGACGCGCTGGACGTGTCGCGCCGCACCTACGCCAAGATCCGCCAGGGCCTGTTCTGGGCCTTTGCGTACAACGTCGTCGGCATCCCGCTCGCGGCCCTGGGCTTGCTGAACCCGGTGATTGCCGGTGCGGCCATGGCCTTCAGCAGCGTCAGCGTCGTGGCCAATGCGCTGACGCTCAAGCGCTGGCGCGGCAAGGCCACGGAAGGCACCCAATGAACATCGGCGAAGCGGCCCGCGCCTCGGGCGTGTCGGCCAAGATGCTGCGGCACTACGAGAGCATCGGCCTGCTCGCGGCGCCGGCGCGCAGCGAGGCCGGCTACCGCGTCTATGGCGAGCGCGAGGTCCACCTGCTGCGATTCATCCGCCACTCGCGCGCCCTCGGTTTCTCGCTGGAGCAGATCCGCGCGCTGCTGGGCCTGTGGCAGGACCGTGCCCGGCCCAGCCGCCAGGTGCGCGCGCTGGCGCAGACCCACCTGGCCGAGCTGGAGGCCAAGCTCGCCGAGCTGCAGGCGATGAAGGCGACTCTCGAAGCCCTGGTGCACAGCTGCCACGGCGACGACCGGCCCGACTGCCCCATCCTCGAAAACCTGGAGGCCGGATCGCGGTAACAAAGCGCTGACACATCCGCGCTATCGTTGGCCACCCTCACCAGCCCGCGAGCCCACGATGCGCCTTGCTCTTCTCGCTTCTGCCGTTTCCCTCGCCTTGGCCGCCACCACCGCTGCCCAGGCCACCTCCTTCGCATCGTCCGCCGCGGAGGCCGGCTCGTCGGCGTCCGGCAGCGTGTCGGACTCGTTCAAGGCTTCGTCCAACAGCAGCGGCGGTGGCGAGCGCCGCGCCGAAGGCCGCTACCGCGTCACCGAAGTGGCCCAGGCCGACGCCGGCAAGCTGCGCCTGACGCTGGCGCGCGACGGTGCCGAGCCCGTCGAGCTGACGCTGCCGCAAAAAGCCCTGGCCGCCCGCGCCGTCAACGTGGGCGACGAGGTGCAGGCCACGCCCCAGGCCTATGGCGTCGCCTTCGCGCATGCCGACACCGGCCAGGCCTTCTTCCTCGTGCTGGAAGACGCCTGGCACAAGGAACTGGCCGCGCGCGTCGTCAAGCCTTGATCCGTGCGGCGCTGGCCGCGTCGCTGCTGACGGCAGCCGGCGCGGCCCAGGCGGCGTCACTGCCCCCCCGCGGCTGTGACCGGCCGGTGAACGTCACGGCCACGCAACAGGACCGCCTGCTGCGCTTCGCCGCCATCGTGCGCGAAGCCCTCGCCGCCTCGGGCACGCAGGCCGCGCTGATCTCGCGCTCGGGCACCGACCTGTCGCGCTTCGATCTGCGCTACTCGCATGCCGCCGTCGCGGTGGCCGATGGCCTGGACACGCCCTGGGCCGTGCGCCAGCTCTACTACGCCTGCGCCGAAGGCCAGCCCCGCCTCTTCGACCAGGGCCTGGCGGGCTTCGTGTCCGGCAGCGACGACGTCGACGTCGGCTACGTGAGCCTGTTGCTGCTGCCCCCCGAAGCTGCCGCGCCGCTGGCCAAGGCGGCGCTCGACAAGGAGCTCGCGCTGGGCCTGCTGAACCCGCGCTACAGCGCCAACGCCTACCCCTTCAGCACCAGCTACCAGAACTGCAACCAGTGGGTGGCCGAACTGCTCGCCTCGGCCATCGCGGGCGGCAGCGCCCGTGCGCAGGCCCAGGCCTGGCTGCGCGCCGAGGGCTATGCACCCGAGCCGGTGCATGCCTCGCCGTGGCTGATGCTGGCGGGCCGCTTCGTGCCCTGGCTGCACTTCGACGACCACCCAGACGAACAGCTCAACGCCGGCGCCGTGCAGACCAGCCTGCCCCAAAGCATCGAGGCCTTTGCGCTGCGCCGCTGGCCTGCCGCCCGCCACATCGAGCTCTGCCACGGGCCGCAGGGCGTGGTGCAGCGCGAGGGCGGTGCACCGCTGGCGGCGGGCTGCGTGGCGCAGGCGGGTGACCGGGTCACCGCGTTGAATTGAAGCGGCCGCGCGATGAAGCCCGACCCCACCGCCCGCCAGGTTGCCGACTGCATCGCCCGCTACACGCCCGAGATGGCCGACGCGATCACGACCTGCAGGCGCAAGCTCTGCGCCCGCGTGCCGCGCGGCTTCGAGCTGGTCTACGACAACTACAACGCGCTGGCCATCGGCTACGCCTGGGCGGACAAGGCCTCGGCCAGCCTCGTGTCCATGGCTGCCTATCCGCGCTGGGTGACGTTGTTCTTCCTCTACGGCAAGGACCTGCCCGACCCCGACGGCCTGCTCGAAGGCGAAGGCGTGCGCGTGCGCAGCATCCGCCTCGCGTCGCCGGACGACATCGACAAGCCCGCCGTGCAGCGCCTGCTGACGCTGGCACTCGCGCCGCACGAGGCCGACTTTGCCGCGGCACCCCCGCTGAAGACCGTCGTCAAGGCCGTGGCGGAGAAGCAGCGCGAGAGGCGCCCGGCCTGAAGCCCTGATCGCGAATTCGACAGAAGTGCGGATGCCAGGCGCAGCACGGCTGCGCACAGTCCGCCCCACAAGATCGATTGATTGACTGGGGCACCGACATGGACGAACTGCTGGACCGGGCTGCCGACGCGCCGCCCGCCGAAACCACGAACGACACCACCGACGGCGCCGAGCTGCGCGGCTCGTCCTTCGACTACCTGACCCAACCCGGCACCGACCTGGCCGCCAAGGCCCAAGCCTTCCATGCCTGGGCGCAAACGCGGGTGTCGCACGGCGTCTTCCCGTATGCCAAGCGCCTGGGTGGCCGGCCGGGTGCAACGGCCGAGCTGACGCTGCTGGACGGCCAGCGCCATGCGGGGCTGAACTTCTCGTCGCAGGAGTACCTGTCGCTGGCCCGCCATCCCAAGGTGTGCGCGGCGGCCCAGGCGGCGATGGAGCGCTACGGCGTGCACAGCGCCGGCTCCACGGCACTGGCCGGTAATGTCGAGGAAGCCGTGGCGCTGGAGGCGGAGCTGGGCGAGCTGCTGCGCATGCCCGAGGTGCTGCTCTTCCCGACCGGCTGGGCGGCGGGCTTCGGCGCGATCAAGGGCCTGGTGCGCGAGAGCGACCACATCATCATCGACCAGCTGGCCCACAACTGCCTGCACGAAGGCGCCCGCGCGGCCACGCCCAACATCCATCTGCACCGGCATCTGGACGTGGACCACGCCGAGCGCCTGCTCAAGCGCGTGCGCCAGCGCGACCCGCACAACGGCATCCTCGTCGTCACCGAGGGCTGCTTCTCGATGGACGCCGACGCGCCCGACATCGCCCGGCTGCAGGCCGTGGCGCGCGAGCACGGCGCGCTCCTGATGGTGGACGTGGCGCACGACCTCGGCTCCATGGGCGCGGGCGGTGGGGGCCAGCTGGAGCTGCAGGGGCTGCTCGGCCAGGTGGACCTGGTGATGGGCTCGTTCTCCAAGACCTTCGCGTCCAACGGCGGCTTCGTCGCCAGCCATGACCCTGCGATCAAGGAGTACCTGCGCTTCTACGCCGCGCCCAACACCTTCTCCAACGCGCTGTCACCCGTGCAGGTGGCCATCATCCGGGCCTGCCTCGCCATCGTGCGCTCCAGCGAGGGCGTGGAGCGGCGCGGGCGGCTGATGCGGGCCATCCTCGGCCTGCGTTCGGCACTGACCGAGCAGGGCATCATCGTGCTGGGCCAGCCATCGCCCATCGTGCCGGTCATGCTGGGCGCCGATGCGCTGGCCCGCGTGGCCAGCCGCGAGATGGCCCAGGCCGGCCTGCTGGCCAACCTCGTGGAGTACCCGGCGGTGTCGCTGAACAGCGCGCGGCTGCGCATGCAGGTCATGGCCGACCACACGCCGGCCCTGGCGCAGACGGCGGCCCATATCGTGGCCGACGCGCTGCAGCGCGCCAGAGCCACGACGGGCCTGCACTGAGCTTCAGTCCCGCGCCGGGATCTTCAGCCCGCGCTGCACGGCTGGCCGCGCCAGGAAGGCCTGCAGTACGCGCTTGACCTCGGCGAAATCATCGAAGCCGACGAGTTCCCCTGCACCGTAGAAGCCGATCAGGTTGTTGACCCAGGGCCAGGTGGCGATGTCCGCCACCGTGTACTCGTCACCCACCAGCCAGTCGCGGCCCTTGAGGTGCACGTTCAGCACGTTGAGCAGGCGGCGCGCCTCGGCGATGTAGCGGTCGCGCGGGCGCTTGTCCTCGTAGTCCTTGCCGGCGAACTTGTGGAAGAAGCCGACCTGGCCAAACATCGGCCCGATGCCGCCCATCTGGAACATCAGCCACTGGAGGGCCTCGTAGCGGCGCGCCGCATCCTTGGGCAGCAGCTGGCCGGTCTTGTCGGCCAGGTAGATCAGGATGGCGCCGCTCTCGAACAGCGCCAGCGGTTCGCCCCCGGGGCCGTCGGGATCGACGATGGCCGGGATCTTGTTGTTCGGGTTCAACGACAGGAACTCGGGGCTGAGCTGATCATTGGTGTCGAACCTCACCAGATGCGGCTCATAGGCCAGGCCGGTTTCCTCCAGCGCGATCGACACCTTGACGCCGTTGGGTGTGGGCAGCGAGTAGAGCTGCAGGCGTTCCGGGTGGGCGGCGGGCCATTTCTTCGTGATGGGGAAGGCGCTGAGATCGGTCATGACAGGGGTTCGGGGCGACGGGGAGCGCGACTTTAGGCGCGCCGGCCAAGACCTGAGACGGGCGAGGATTTCGGCGCGGGCGTAGGCGATGGCGAGGGGTCGGCGAGGAGGCCGCGAGATCAGCGCGCCCCGGCCGGCTTGCGCGTGGCCTGGCAGAACCGGGCCTGCGCGGCCTTGTCCTCGGGCTCGACGCGCGGCTCGAGGCCTGCCAGGGCTTCGCCCACGCGGGCGTTGCCCTTGTATTTCTGCTTCAGCCGGGCCAGTTCGGCATCGGTGCCGGGGCAGCTCTGGCAGGCCGACCAGTCGATGTCCTTCTGGCGCTCCGCGTCAAATCCGCGCTGGCCGCGGTAGTGATCGCAGGCCTCGCGCAAGTCGAGGAGGGTCTGGACCTCCTTGGGCAGCGGCGCCGGCGCGGCCCACGCGGCCAGCGAGACCGAGAGAAACAATGCTGCTGCAGACCGGCTCATGATCTTCAATATCGCTCGACATGCGCCGACGCCCGCGGCCCCGGCTCGTAGGGGTCAGGCCAGTAGTCGGTCACGCGCAGGATGAGGCCGTCCTTCACGTCAAAGAGTGTCAGGCCCATCATGGGCGGCGCGCTGCTGCTGAAGTTGATCTGGGTCATCGCACTGGCGTCATCGGCAATGCAACGGAGCACTTCGGCCCGCCAGGGCTGGGGCCAGGTGGCGAAGAAGTCCACGTAGCCCAGCGCACCGCGGATGCGTTCCCGGCTCTGCGGCGCCTCGTAGACCAGGTCGGCATGCAGCAAACGGCCCAGGCCCGCCCAGTCCTGGGCGTTGGCGAGCTGCCAGTGCAGCAGCACGAGGTCGCGGGTGGACAGGCTCATGAGACTGACTCCAGTTCAGTGGATTTCCTTGAGGCCGTGACGGCGCAGCACCTCATTGATCTCGCCGAAGGAAGCGAGCATGGCCCTCACCATCAATTCCATCATGCGTTGCCGGCCTTGGCGAGAGGCCATCAGCCGCCGGAACTTCTGGTGCACCGGATCGGCGAGCAGTTGAGCCAGCCGCGCCAACTCGGCGCCGTAGAGCGTCGATACACGCTGGATCGGCACGGCGGCAACAAGAGGATGCTTCAGGACCATTCAGGGGCCAGGCAAACGGGAGGGGCGAAAGACTATGCCCGGTGATGATTCACCAGTACCGCCGTGCGGCGTGAAAATGCGGCCATGTCCACCACCGCCCCCGCCGCCACGCCCCCGTCGCGGCTTGCGCTTTATCTGCAGCTGATCCGCTGGGACCGCCCGGCAGGCTGGCTGCTGCTGCTGTGGCCGACGCTGTCGGCGCTGTGGATCGCGGCGGACGGCTGGCCGGGCTGGCATCTGCTGGCCGTGTTCACGCTGGGCACGGTGCTGATGCGCTCGGCCGGCTGCTGCGTCAACGACGTGGCCGACCGCGAGTTCGACCGCCACGTGCAGCGCACCGCCCAGCGGCCGGTGACGACGGGCGCGGTGTCGGTGAAGGAGGCGCTGGTGCTCGGCGCGGTGCTGTCGCTGGTGTCCTTCGGCCTGGTGCTGACGACCAACCCGCCGGCCATCCTGCTGAGCTTCGCGGCGCTGGCCGTGGCCATCGCCTACCCGTTTGCCAAGCGCGTGCTCGCCATGCCGCAGGCCGTGCTGGGCGTGGCGTTCTCCTTCGGCATTCCGATGGCCTTTGCCGCGGCGCTGGGCGGGGTGGAGTGGCATCTGCATTCGGTGCCGCTGTCGGCCTGGGCGCTGCTGGTGGCCAATCTGTTCTGGGTGCTGGCCTACGACACCGAGTACGCGATGGTGGACCGCGACGACGACCTGCGCATCGGCGTGCGCTCCTCGGCCATCGCGCTGGGCCGCTGGGACGTGGCCGGCATCATGATCTTCTACGCGACCTACCTGGCGATGTGGGCGGGCCTGGGCCTGCGCCTGGGCCTCGGGCGCTGGTTCCTGCTCGGCATCGCGGCGGCTGCGGCCCAGGCCGCGTGGCACTTCACGCTGATCCGCCGGCGCAGCCGCGCGGGCTGCTTCACGGCCTTCCGGGCCAACCACTGGCTGGGCTTTGCGGTGTTCGCAGGCACGGTGGTTGACCTGGCCCTGCGCTGATGGACACGCGGCGCCGCTTTCTAGGCTGTGGCGGCGCGCTGCTGGCGCCGGGCTGGGCGGGCGCCGAGCCGGCCGCCTCCGCCCCGGCGGGCGGCCCGGCGGCCGGCCCGCTGGTGCTGGTGAACACCGTCTACCCGCCGCTGGTGAACCCGCAGGGCCATGCCAGTGGCGAGGGCATCGACATCGAGATCGCCCGCGAGGCGCTGAAGCGCGGCGGCCATGCGGCGGCGATCGAGGTTCAGTGGGTGCCGTGGAAGCGCGTGCTCTTCATGCTGGAGCGCGGCCTGGCGGACTTCACGACGACAGTCAACTACAGCACCGAGCGGGACCACTTCCTGCGCTGGAGCGTCAGCTACCGCGCGGGAAAGCACTACCACTTCTACACGCGGCACGGCTCCGGGCTGAAGCTGGAGCGGTTGGAGGATCTGCGCGGCCTGCGGCTGGCGGTGAGCGCGGGCTACATCTACCCGAAGCCGGTGCTCGATCAGGTGAACGGCCAGGTGGAGTACGCGCGAGACGTTGCCGCCGCGGTGCAGCTGGTGGAGCACGAACGCGCCGATGTCGTCATCGTGACCGCGCTGGTGGGGCTGTGGGAGGTGCGCCAGCTCGGCCTCGCCGGCCGGCTCGATCGCCAGCCGCTGCAGCATTTCAACCCCGAGCCCACCTTCATGGGCTTCTCCCGCGCCAGCCCGCGCACGCCGGCCGCGCTGGCGGCCATGGACGTGGGCCTGGCCAGCATGCAGCGCGACGGCAGCATCGCGCGCATCGAGAAGCGGTACGTGCGCTGAGACCGCGGCGGCCAGAACGTCGTGTACCGGGTTTGCGGGCCGAGCGCCGGGCCGCTCCCAAGCCGGCCCGCCTTGGCAATGTGCTTGCCGGTCGAGCCGGCAAGCATCGCCGTCCCCTCGGGGGACCGGCCAAGGTACTCCTTGGACGAGGGGCTAAAACCTCTCGCGAATCGCGTCCATCCAACCCAGCAGCGCCAGCGTCTCGGCGTGCGGCATGCGCGGGCTCTCGACCAGGCCCGCGCGGATGCAGGCCTGAGCCTCCGCGATCTCGCCCTCGAAGCCGTTGAGCACGAAGGGCGCCTCCTTGCGTTCGGGCTCTTGCCCACGGCGGATCAGCTCCACGGACTGCGCGTATGAGAAACCGCTCGGGAAGCGCAGGCAGCCTTCGCTGCCCAGGGCCTCGAAGGCGTTCACCGACGCGGCATCGAAGCCGCAGCGGAACTGCGAGGTCACGCCGCCGGGGAAGTGCAGCGTCACGTTGACCGCGGCGTCCACGCCGGTCGGCGCCATCTTGGCCTGCACGTCCATCGCCACGGGCTCGGGGCAGACGCCGCCGTTCATCTGCTGCAGCACCCAACGCGTCACGGCCAGGTTGTAGATGCCGATATCCCACAGGGCGCCACCGGCCAGTGCCGGGTTCCACAGCCGGTGCTGAGGGTCGTAGTTGGCCGCGAAGCAGAAGCTCGACTGCATGGCGCGCAGCTCGCCGATGGCACCCTCGCGCAGCCAGCGGCCCGCCAGGTCATAGGCCGGCAGGAAGCGCGTCCACAGCGCCTCCATCAGGAACACGCCCTGGGCGCGCGCGAGGTCCACCAAGGCCTGAGCCTCGGCGCGCGTCGTCACCAGCGGCTTCTCGCACAGCACCGGCTTGCCCGCCTGCAGCGCGGCGCGGATGTACTCGCCGTGGTTGGAGTGGGGCGTGGCGATGTAGACGGCGTCCACGGTCGGGTCGGCCAGCAGGTCTGCCAGCGCTGTCGTCACGCGCGCTGGGGCCTCGCCTTCGCGCTGCCACTGCGTGGCATAGGCCTGGCCCTTGGCCGCGTCGCGCGCGAACACGGCGGCCAGCCGTGCGCCGGGCGCTGCGGCCAAGGCGGCGGCAAAGTGGTTGGCGATGCCGCCGGCGCCAATCACGGCCCAGCGGAACATGTCGTTGTCACGAGTCATGTGAGGATGCCGACGAGCCAGGCCTGCGGATCAGGCCTTGTTGACGCCGCCCGGGAAGCGGGCGCGGATGGCATCCATCCAGCCCAGCAGCGCCAGCGTCTCGGCGTGCGGCATGCGCGGGCTCTCGACCAGGCCCGCGCGGATGCAGGCCTGGGCCTCCGCGATCTCGCCTTCGAAGCCGTTGACGACGAAGGGGGCCGCCACACGCTCGGCGGGCGCCTTGCGTGTGACGAGCTCCACCGCTTCGGCCTGCCAGAAGTCCACCGGAAAGCGCAGCCCAGCCTTGGAGCCCAGCGCCTCGAAGGCGTTCACCGAGGCGGCGTCGAAGCCACAGCGGAACTGCGACGTGACGCCGCCGGGGAAGTGCAGCGTCACGTTGACGGCGGCGTCCACGCCGGTTGGCGCCATCTTGGCCTGCACGTCCATCGCCACCGGCTCGGGGCAGACGCCGTCGTTCATCTGCTGCAGCACCCAGCGCGTCACGGCCAGGTTGTAGATGCCGATGTCCCACAGCGCGCCGCCGGCCAGCGCCGGGTTCCACTGGCGATGCAGCGGGTCGTAGTTGGACGAGAAGCAGAAGCTGGACTGCATCGCGCGCAGCTCGCCGATGGCGCCGTCGCGCAGCCAGCGGCCGGCCAGGTCGTAGGCCGGCAGGAAGCGCGTCCACAGCGCCTCCATCAGGAAGACGCCCTTGGCGCGCGCCAGGTTCACGAGGGCCTGGCCTTCATCCCGCGTCGTCACCAGCGGCTTCTCGCACAGCACCGGCTTGCCCGCCTCCAGCGCGGCGCGGATGTACTCGCCGTGGTTGGAGTGGGGCGTGGCGATGTAGATGCCGTCCACGGTCGGGTCGGCCAGCAGGTCTGCCAGCGCTGTCGTCACGCGCGCAGGCGCCTCGCCTTCGCGCTGCCACTGCGTGGCATAGGCCTGGCCCTTGGCCGCGTCGCGTGCGAACACGACGGCCAGCCGCGCCCCGGGCACGGCCGCGAGGGCGCCGGCAAAACGGTTGGCGATGCCGCCCGGGCCGATCACGCCCCAGCGGAAAACTTTGGTGTCGTCATGAGCCATGGTTGCCTAACGCTTTCACGAGGTCGGATTGGGTGAGGATGCCGACGAGCCTTGCCTGCTCGCCGACGATGGGGATGTGGTGGTGGCCGGTGTCGGAGAACAGCGGCACGAGTTCCGCGATGGGGCGCTCGGCGCTGGCCACGCGCACCTGGCGGCTCATGATCTGGCCGACCACCTCGGGCTTGGTGGAGTGCGTGGCCGGCGAGGGCTTCAGCAGCGTCTGCAGCCGGCCGCCCAGGCCCTCGCGCCGGTCGGCCTCGGCGGCGCGCATGAAGTCGGCGCGGGTCACGATGCCGACGATGCGCTGCACGCGGTCCACCACCGGCAGGGCCTTGATGCGGTGTTGCTGCAGCAGCGCCCAGGCCTCGGCCAGCGGCATGCCGAACTCGGCGGTGACGACGGGGCTGGACATGATGTCCGTGCAGCGCAGGCCGCCCAGGCGCCTGCGGTAGCTCATCAGCTCGGCCTCGTGCAGCAGGTCGGCGAGGTCGTCGCGCGGCACGTCAAGCACCTGGTTGTAGCGGGCCAGCACGGCGTCCAGCTCGGCGTCGCCGAAGCGCGGCTGCGCCATCTGCGCGCCGGTGGGCGCCTGCGCGTGCTGCGCATGCGGGTAGCGGCGGCCGGTCAGGCTGTTGTAGACCATGCCGGCCAGCACCAGCAGCAGCGAGTTCAGCGCGATGGGCACGAAGGCGAAGTGCCAGTCCTGCGTCGCCGTCAGCACCATCAGCAGGCCGGCTGCACCGCCGGGCGGGTGCAGGCAGCGCAGCAGGAACATCAGGCCGATGGCCAGCGCCACGGCGGCGGCGGCCACCACCAGCGGCGGCAACGGCAGCCAGTGCATGCAGGCAATGCCGACCAGGGCCGACACCGTGTTGCCGCCGACGACGGCCCAGGGCTGGGCCAGCGGGCTGGCCGGCACGCCGAAGACGAGGACCGCGCTCGCGCCCAGCGGTGCCACGAGCGCCACGACATGCCAGGGCAGCCCCGGCGCCATGGCGGCATGACTGAGCGCACCGGCCAGCAGCAGGCCGAGCCCGGCGCCCAGCACCACGCGCAGGCGCTCACGCGCATTGACGGCTTGCGGCGCGGGCCGCAGCGCGTTCAACCAAACGAGAACACGGTCAGGCAACAAGGCAGTGGACATGGGCGGCGGCAGGGCAGAAGAGCCGAGCCGCCGATTGTGTCCGCCACCGGCGCCCGCGCCGGATCAAGCGGGTTTCAGATAACTCTCAGGCCTTGCCGAGCAGCAACCCGCTCATCTGCACCTTCAGCACCAGGGCCTGGGCACGGCGCTCCTTGGTCGCGGCGCGCTGGTAGGCGGTCTCGGCCTTCTCGCGCAGGGCCACGGCGCGCTCCAGCGCCTCCTGGTAGCGCTCGACGGTGTAGGTGTTCTCGGTGCCGATGTAGACGCTGCGGGCCAGCGGCGTCTCGCCGAAGCGCGGCAGCGTCACGGCAAAACTGCAGTCACGCACACGGCTGCCGGCGCGCTGGCGCACGATGGGGCCGGAGATGCCGGAAGGCAGATCGCTCTGCTTCTTGCGGCTGGGCGTGCGGCGCAGGCGCGACGGCGCAGGCAGCGTCGCGATGCGTTTGAGCAGTTCCTTGGTTGCCATCGCCAGCGCCTTGCGTGCGCCGCTGCCGTCCTGGCTGTGGTCGGAATACAGCTTGGTGCCGCCGTAGCGCAGCTGCCAGCCGTGTGTCGACAAATGATCGATTCTTTGAATGCATTGCGGCACGACAAAGTGCTCGCCGCTGAAGATCATCACGTCTCGCGTGTTCATAACTGCCCCCAGTCACTCAGCTCGCCTTCGCGTCTTTGCGCGGCAAGTCTCTTTACTAACGCCTCTCTGGTACGGACTGAGTTTATGAGCGTTTATGGGCTTGTCGCGAATTTATGACTCCGTGAAAACACTTCCATCGCAACACCGTCAGCTCCGCGACAGCCAAGCGCCCGGGGCGGGTTTCCCAGGTTTTGCTGGCGCCTAGCGGCCGCGCCGCCCCGGCCGCTGGCCTGCCAGCGCGGGTGCAAACAGCTCCATCACGCGCAATTGCGTGCCGCTGCGGCTGAACACCGAGTTGCGCGACCACAGCATCTGCGGCGACATGGCCGCCCCCGTGGCCTCCAGCCATTGCCGCCCGGCATGCCGGTGCGTGTGGCCCTGGCGGGCCAGGCGGCGTGGCTGCAGCTCGCTGCGGCTGATGCGGTGGTCGTCATAGAGCAGATGCGCCAGCGGCCGTGCGCCCAGGCCCTTCAGCGCCCGCCAGGGGCCGGTGGTGGCGCGCTGGTGCACGGCCGAGCGGGCCCAGACCAGCGGCTCGCCATCCACCCTCAGGATGACCTCGCGCACCACGGTCAGCCCACGCGGCGGCAGGCCCAGGGCTGCGCGCTCCAGCGTCCGGAACGGCGTCACGCCCTGGCGCAGCACCTGCACCTCGAAGCGCTGGCCCAGCCGGGCCAGGCGGCGGCTCAACGAGCCCGGCGCCCGCAGCCAGTCGCGCAGGCTGTCTCTGGTCGCAATGCCCACTCAGCCGAACTCTTTGCCCAATTCCGCGGCGCGCTTATGGGCGGCCAGCACGGCACGCTGGATGGCGTCGTCGACGGCATCCGCCTGCATGGACGTGATGGCCGCGTGCGTCGTGCCGCCCTTGCTCGTCACGCGTTCGCGCAAGGTCGTCGGCGACTCGTCCGAAGCCAGCCCCAGCGCAGCCGCGCCGGCGCAGGTGGCCAGCGCCAGGCGCCGGCCCTGCTCGGCCGTGAGGCCCATGTCCACGGCCGCGGCCATCATGGCTTCAACGAAGAAGAAGAAATACGCCGGGCCCGAGCCCGACAGCGCCGTCACGGCGTCGAGGTCATCCTCGCGCTCGACCCACAGCGTCTGGCCGGTGGGCGCCAGCAGGCGCTCGACCGAAGCACGTTCGTCGGCCGACACCGCCGGCCGGGCGTAAAGGCCGGCGATGCCCTTGCCGACCAGGGCCGGCGTGTTGGGCATGCTGCGCACCACCCGCTCGCTGCCGGTGAACTTCACGAGCGAGGCCGACGGGATGCCCGCCATCACCGACAGCTGCAGCGCCCCGCCCAACCAGGCCTGCAGCGGCTCGGCCGCCGCGGTGAAGAGCTGGGGTTTCACGGCCCAGACGACGGTGGACGCCCGGGCCAGGCTGGCATCGCCCGCAGCCAGGGCCTGCACGCCGAGCTGGGCGACGAGCTTCTCGCGCTGCGGCGCGTACGGCTCGACGACGATGAACTGCGTGGCGGCCATGCCGGCACGCAGCAGGCCACCGATGACGGCGCTGGCCATGTTGCCGCCGCCGATGAAGGCGATCATTTCTGCACTCATGGTGCGGAAGTCTAAGGGTCGGGAATTTCACGCTGTGCGAACCCCGGGGACACGTCAACAATGCCCGCGCCTGAGCGGCAAGCCGGCCTCCACCGGCGAGACACAAACCAGTGACATCAACCGACTACCGTGCCCTGCGCACAGCCCCATGACCTTCTCACGCCTCGCCACCCTCCTGCTGCTCAGCGCCGCCCTGGCCGCCTGCCAGACGGCACCTACAACAGCGCCAGCGCCGCCGGCGCCCACTGTCCAGGCCCCGCCGGGCGTCGTGTTCGCCGGCAGCGACGGCAGCAGCATGGCCAACGCCGTCGTCGTCAACACCCAGCTCAAGGGCGGCGCCGGCGTGCGGGCCGAGTACGTCTGGCTGTCGCAGCGCTACCCGGGCTACAAGCGCAAACTCCAGGCCCTGATCCATCAGGGCGACAAGCACTACGACCGGCTCGACATCACGACCGCCGACGGCCGCGAGCTGTCGGTGTGGTTCGACATCACGTCCTTCTTCGGCAAGTTCTGACCATGCCCCTCGCCCGCCGCCCGCTGCTGCTTGTTGCCGCCCTCGCGCTGGCCGGCTGTGCCGGTGGCCCCCCGCCGCCCAAGCCCTGGGCGGAGACGGCGGCGCGCGAGCTGAACCTGGCGCTGAGCAGCTTCGAGCTGCAAGGCCGGCACCTGACGCTGACGCGCAGGGCGGGCGCCGCAGGGCCGCTGCCGGTCGTCGTCTACCTGCCCGGTATCGGCCAGGGCAGCGAGGCCGGCCAGCGCTGGGCCGCGGCCTGGGCGTTGGCGGGCTACGCGGTGCTGGCCGTGCAGCCGCTGGAAGAAGACGCGGCCGCCTGGCGCTCGGCGCTGGCGCGCACCGGCGAGTTTCGCGCGCTGGGCGAGCTGCACTACGGCGCGGCCATGCGCACCGCCCGGCTGGCCGCGCTGCGGCGCCTGGTTGCGTCGCTGCAGGCCCAGCCGGCGGCGGCCGGCGTGGCACTGGACTGGCAGCGTGCGGCGATGGCCGGCTACGAGATCGGTGCGCAGACGGTGCTGGACCTGGGCAGCGACGCCGATGGCTGGCTGCCCCGCGCCGTCATCGCCATCAGCCCGCCGCCCATGGACGCCGCTGCCGCAACGCCACCGGCCCTGCTGATCACCAGCGACAGCGACGGCGATGCCCTCGGCCTCGTCAAGCAACCGGCCGAACGCCGCCGCGCCTTCGACACGATGCGCCCCGGCGCCGGCTGGCTGCTGGCACTGCCCGCCATGTCGCACCCGGCGCTGGCCGGCACGCTGGCGCCGGAGGGCTGGCATGAGCAGGATCAGCACCGCGGGCGCGAAGCGCCGAGCGGGCAGCAGCGCGGCGGCATGGGCGGCGGCCAGGGGGGTCAGGGCGGCCAGCACGGGCCGGCCGGCGGCGTGCCGCGTGGCCCCCGCAGTGGCAGCGCCACCGAGGCGGCCCAGGCTGACCTGAACGAGGCCCTGCGGGTCAGCACCGGCTTCCTGGACTCTCAGCTGCGCAGCGCGGCGATGCCAGCCGGCGCATCGCTGACGATGCGCTGAGGTCGCTCGGTGCCAGTACGACATGTCGACACGCCCCACCTTCCAAACGGGAGCGTGCACCAAGCGGGCGCGATGGCCGGTCTCGACGTGTTCTGGCTTCGCGGCGCGACGGCCTGCGGGATCACTCCGCGTCGACAGTAGGCCCAACGGCGCCACTGTTGCCAACCGCGACATGCGGGCCTTTTGCGACGCGGCGATGGGTCCGGTCAGCGCGAGTTGATCGCCTTGCGGAACTGCTCCAGCGTGTCGCGGATCACCACGTCTTCGTTGGACACCATGTTGTCCCGTCCCTGGCCGGCGATGAAGAGCGGTTCCTGCGTCTCGTAGTCGAATGCCGCAAGCACGAAAACGCGGAAGCGATACCAGATGTCCCACATGCTCAAGTAGCTGAGATTCACGACCATCTTGTCGGCGCGCTCGGTGTCCGGACCGACGATGCCGGCCTGGATCTTGGCGACACCCTTGCTGGCGGCCTCCATCCCCGGTGCCCTGTCGTAAGTCAGCCGGCCGAAGCCGCCCTCATCGGCCGTCTTCATGAAACCCAGCACCTCGCCGCCCTTGATGGCGAAGTTGACGTTCTGAGGCAGCGCTCCCCCGTTGGCCTGCGCCACGCGGCTGGCATTCAGCGTCTTGTTGACGACGCCCACCACATTGCCTTCGCGGTCCAGCAGTGGACCGCCACTGTTGCCGGGCTGGATTTCGGCTGAAACCTGGAGTTCCTTGGGGTTGTCGCGCATGCCCGCCGTGGCCGACACGAGGCCGCGCGTCATGCGCGCCGCGTTGCCCAGCAGCCGCGACAGCGGGTAGCCGATCGTGAAGACTTCATCGCCCATGGCTGCCGGCTTGCTCGTACCGCGAAAAGGCAGCACCGCGCTGCCGGCAGGCAGAGGCTCGCGGAGCTTCAGCAGCGCCAGGTCGGCGTTCTTGTCGGACTTGACGACGTCGGCCAGCAGCCGCTGGCCATTGAGCGTGACCGTGGCTTCCTTGAGATCACCCAGCACATGGGCGCAGGTCAGCAGCAAACCATCGCTGCCAACGACGAAGCCCGTGCCCTGCGCCGCCTCAACCGGTTGGCCGGCCGGCATCACAGTGACGCGAAAGCCCATAGCCTGCAGGCCCGCCACAACCTTGGGCACCACCTCGCGCTTGTCTTCCTTGGGTGGAACGAGCAGGACTTCCTTGAAGGACTTGTAGCTCTTGGCCTGTAGCTCGGTGGAGGCGCTGGTGTTGGTGATCAGCTGCGTCGAGGAGGCACAGCCCTGCAGCCATGAACAGGCCAGCAGGCACAGCGCCAACCCCAACGGCCGCGCGTCGCGAAATAACCCGACCATCCCTGTCCTCCCTGTTTGGCGGCATGGTAGTGCCCGCTCCGGCATGACGCGACGCTGCCAGCGTCCGAGAAAACCCGGAAAGCGCAACGCACAGCCGTCAGTCGTCCAGCCCCAAAAAGCCGCCGCTCTGGTGCGCCCACAGACGCGCGTAGATGCCGCCCTGCGCCAGCAGCTCGGCGTGGCTGCCCTGCTCGACGATGCGGCCGGCGTCCATGACAACGAGGCGGTCCAGCGCCGCTATTGTTGACAGGCGGTGCGCGATGGCCACGACCGTTTTGCCCTCCATCAGCGTGTACAGGCTTTGCTGGATGGCGGCCTCGACCTCGCTGTCCAGCGCGCTGGTGGCTTCGTCCAGCAGCAGGATGGGCGCGTCCTTCAGCATCACGCGGGCGATGGCGATGCGCTGGCGCTGGCCGCCGCTGAGCTTGACGCCGCGCTCGCCCACGAAGGCCTCGAAGCCGGTGCGGCCCTTGGGGTCGGACAGCGTCGCGATGAACTCGTCGGCATGCGCCCGCACGGCGGCGCGCTGCATGTCGTCGGGGGTCGCGTCGGGGCGGCCGTAGAGGATGTTGTCCGCCACCGAGCGGTGCAGCAGCGAGGTGTCCTGCGTGACCATGCCGATGTGGCGGCGCAGCGAGTCCTGCGTGACGCTGGCGATGTCCTGGCCGTCGATGAGGATGCGGCCGCCCTTTTGCCCGCTCACTTCAGGCAGGTCGTACAGGCGCAGCAGCAGGTTCACCAGCGTGCTCTTGCCGGCGCCGCTGCGGCCGACGAGGCCGATCTTCTCGCCCGGCTTGATGCGGAGGTCCAGCCCGTCGACGACGACCTTGCCGTTGGGATAGGCGAAGCACAGGTTCTCGAAATGCACTTCACCGCGCGGCACGGTCAGCTCGGTGGCACCGCTCGCGTCGGCAATGGTCTGCGGCTTGGACAGCGTGGCCAGCCCGTCCTGCACGGTGCCGATGTGCTCGAACAGCGACGCCATCTCCCACATCACCCAGTGCGAGATGCCGTTCAGGCGCATCGCCATCGCGGTGGCCGCGGCAACGGCGCCAACGCCGATGGCGCTCACGCCCCACAGCCACAGCGCCAGCAGCGCCGTGCTGCCCACGAGCAGGGCCGACAGCAGCGTGTTGACGATCTCAAAGCCGGTGACGAGCCGCATCTGGCCGTAGGCGGTCAGCATGAAGTCCTGCATCGCCGACTTGGCGTAGCCGGCCTCGCGCCGGCCGTGGGCGAAGAGCTTGACGGTGGCGATGTTGGTGTATGCGTCGGTGATGCGGCCCGTCATCAGGCTGCGCGCGTCGGCCTGGGCCTGGGCGATCTTGCCCAGGCGCGGCACGAAGAAGCGCAGCGCCAGCAGGTACAGCGCGAGCCAGGCGGCAAAGGGCGCCATCAGCCAGGCGTCGAAGCTGGCGACGATGCCCACCAGCGTGCCGAAGTAGACGGCCACGTAGACGAGGATGTCGACGACGATGAGCCAGGTGTCGCGCACCGCGAGCGCCGTCTGCATCACCTTGGTGGCGATGCGGCCGGCGAACTCGTCGCCGAAGAAGGACAGGCTCTGCGACAGCATGCGGCGGTGGAAGATCCAGCGCAGCCGCATCGGGAAGTTGCCGAACACGCCCTGGTACTTCAGCAGCGCCTGGGCCGAGGCCAGCACGATGCTGACACCGAGCACGCCCAGCAGCATGTGCACGACGGGCTGCGGCTTGGCCCACAGCTCGGCGGGCTTCATGCCGGCCAGCCAGTCCACCAGCGAGGCCATCAGGCTGAACAGCAGCGCCTCGGCCGCCGCGATGCCGGCCGTGAACAACGTGACCGCGAACAGATGCGGCCGCACGCCATCGGCGCAGCGCCACAGGAAGGCGAAAAAACCGGTGGGCGGGGCGGCGCCGGTGGTCTCGGGATAGGGATCGACGAGGCGCTCGAAGCGCGCGGCCAGGGGCTGAAACAACGACATCCGGCTAGTGTCGCCGGACAACGTTGTCGGGCACAGGCCTCAACGTTTGCGGCGCCAGGCCGCGAGGCCCAGCACGCCACCCGCCAGCAGCAGCCAGCTCGATGGCTCGGGCACGCTGACGACGACCGCGCCGCGCGCGATGGCCGACTGCGTGTTGGCCAGGATGTCGGCCTGCACCGCGGCGCCCAGGGCCGGGTCGAGCTGGGTCGTGAAGGTGTGCGTCGCGTCGGCAAACGCACCGCGGTTGACCGGCAGCTGCATGCCGGCGACGACGAGCACCTCCTGCCCCGGCGCGAAAGTCAGCGAGCCCGCCGCGCACGCCGCGGTGCTGAGGCTGTAGCTCTGGGCGCCGCCTGGCAGCGCCACGGAGATCGTGCCGGTGCCGAGCACGCCGGGCGTGCTGCAGTCGGCGTAGAACAGGCCGTCGAAGAGGCTCTGCGGGTCGGTGCCGTAGCCGGCCAGGATGGCCGGGTCCCAGATGCCGACATAGGCGGTCAGGTGGGCGCCGCCGGGCAGGCCGGTGTCGACCGCGTTGCTGGACGAGTCGACGATGTGCACGCTGCCGGCCACCGAGAAGGGCGTGGGCGCGGCACCGCCGATCAGATACGACTGAAAGCCGAACACATTGATGTTCATGCGCACGTCGCCGCTGGCCTGGGTCCAGCCACGGATGACGGGCAGGTCGAAGCCGCCGAAGCCGACGTCGGACCAGGCACGGTTGCCGCTGCCGGCGTCGAGGTCGTTGATGCCTGCCACGCCGACCCCACCGCCGTAGCTGCGGCTGGCGATGGCCTGGCCCGGGCCGGTGCCGTCGCAGACATCGCCTGCGCCAACGCTGCTGCAATCACGCAGCGTGGCGAGCGACACCGAGCCCACGGTCTGCGCCTGGGCGGCCGAAGCGGCACAGCAGGCTGCCGCGGCCAGCGACAGGGCGGCCCACAGCGGGCGAGAAGTTTTGCGGCTGGCGAAGTTCATCGAGGCTCCAGTGGCGGCGGCTTGGGTATGCACGCCACTGTAGAGACTCGGCGCGCGGTGCGCCTCCGTCAAATTGGGGGACTGCCGGCGGCGCCTACTGGCTGGCGGCCGAGGCCGGTGCGGCCGGCGGCACGGGCACGACGACGCCGGGCGACAGCGAGATCTCGTCCACCAGCGTGACGCCGGTGACGAAGTAGCGCGTCTCGCCGAAGCAGGAGCCCGGCAGGCCGACCTTCTCCTCGTAGTGCAGGTTCACGCGGCGGCCCATGACCTTGTTGATGGCCTGGGCGGTGGCCTCGTCATGCACCGTGAAGTAGAACTTCTCGACACTGGCCGTGCCCGGCAGCGACACCAGGGCCTGCTCGCCCTCCCAGGTCTTGCAGACCCAGCCCTTGCGCGAGAACTTCTGCACCCAGCCGGCGCGTTCGCCGTCGGAATAGCTCCAGCGCCAGGCGAAGGCAAACCAGGCCGCAACCAGCAGCAGGAGTGCGATGAAGGACAGGGCGAGCTTCAGGCGCATGACGGTGTGGGTAGAGACGAGGCGCGCGGATTGTGCGTCAGACCATGCCCATGACCATCATGGCGAGACCGACGATGCTGACCGCCCAGACCCCCGTGCGCAGGAAGGAAATGCCGGCGAAGTAGACCGGCAGGTAGATGAGCCGCGCCCACAGGAAGACCTGGGCGCCGAGCAGCACCCGCTCGTTGGTGGCACCCGCCACCTGCGCGACGAGGGCCAGCGCGGCGAAGAACACCAGGTTCTCCAGGCTGTTGGCTGCCGCGCGCTGGGCGCGGCCGGCCAGCGGCGTTGCCTCGGGCAGGTTGTCGCGGTTGCCGAAGGCCAGCATCAGGCCCTTGGGCGTCCAGGCCTTGGCCCGGATCAGGCTCGCCGCGAGCACGGTCAGCCAGGTGAGCAGGGTCATGCAGATGACGAGGGACAGCAGCTTGGGCATGGTGATTTCCTCGGAAGTTGCCGCGTCAGGCCGACGCGCCGCGCATCATCCGCCTGCACTGCCGAAGCGCGCCTGAGAACGAACCCGCGCCTTCTCGGCCTCGATCTCGCGGTTCTTGGGCTCGGCCGTCGTCACCAGCGCCGCGATCAGCGTGCGCGCCTCGTCGGCGATGGCCGCGACGGCATGGTCAAACGCCGCCGCGTTGGCCTGCGACGGCACGTTGAAGCCGCTGAGCTTGCGCACGAACTGCAGCGCCGCGTCGCGGATCTCCAGTTCCGTCGCCGGAGGTTCGAAGTTGAAGAGGGTGCGGATGTTGCGGCACATGGCGGGGCCTTGTCAGCTGGCGTCCGGATGCCGCTCGCGCCAGGCCCGCAAGGCTTGGCGGTACTCATCCTTGGCCAGGTCGTAGAGGTCGAAGATGCAGGGGTCGCAGCCGTTGCCGCAGCAGGCGTCGAGGTCGGGCTGCGGGGGCGGCTGCGGCATGGGATCGGGGTCGACGGGCTCGGTCATCACCATCGATTCTGCGGCAGCGAAGATGGCGGCATCCCGCCCGGAGAGTTCCACGATGTTCGCCATCAAAGCCGAGATCCACGACACGCAGGCTGAGGACTTCGTGTTCGCCGCGCAGAAGACGATGTACGGCGGCAAGCGCATCGCCGCTGGTGACGTGGTCTATCTCTTCGCCAGCGAGAACGAGGGCGGCGCGGGGCTATTTGCGCGCGGCGTCGTGACGGCGGCCGAGCCCACGCCGCGACTGCCTGGCGTCGAGCGGCAGACGCCCCGCGTGAGCATCAAGGTCAAGCGCACGGCGCTCGTGAAACGCCGCCTCGGCCGCGCCGAACTCAAGCCTTTTTCGAACTGGGACGACGGCCGGCCCGAGACCGAGCTGAACTTCAAGTTCTACCGCCAGGCAACGAACAAGATCGTCGGCCTCAGCGACGCGGCTGCAGCCTTTCTCGGCCGCTTGTTCTGACAACGGCCCGGAGCACGAATCTGTCACACAAAACCGGCGCGGATTCGGTTATGCTGCATCGCAACATTGCAACGTCGCAATGACCGTTTGTCTCCTCCACCGCCCCTGGGTGGATTTGGCCCTCTTCAGGTGGCTTGCCGCCAGCAGAGGGCCTTTTCTTGTCCGGTGCACCGCCGCCGGCAATTGCCTCAAGCTGAGCCCTGCAGTCGCGCTGCAGGGCGGCGGCTTTCGAGGTGCCGGATTCGCGTCTGCAATTCGGCCAGCTCGCGCTCGAACTCCACGTCCTTGATGGCCGCGATGCGGTCTCGGATGTCGCGCAGCGCCTGCAGCGGCTTGGACGCCGCCTGAGCTTCGGCCGGCAGGCGCTCGGCCATCTCGATCAGCAAGTCGGTGATGACACCGAGCTGGTGGCCGTAGGTCGCTACGTCGAAGGCACGGGCCTCGATGCGAGCGTTGCCCGCCTCGGGCTTGATGCCGGCGAAGAACCAGTCGAGTCGCGGCTCGATGTCCTGCGCCACGTCACCGCTGAAAGGCAGGCGCAACTGGGGCGCCCAGAGCCAAAGCCAAGGAAACATGTTTGCTTCTCCCTGCACGCCCTGACCGCAGGCGTGTGGGCACATGTTGGCTCAGGCTGGCGGCAGCCGGCAAGACCTCAATGGCCGCCGGCCAACAACGCCGCATTCCCACCCGCCGCCGCCGTGTTGACCGTCAGCGTCTGCTCCGCCGTGAAGCGATAGAGCTGGCGTACATGGCCGGCGGCTGTCACCAGCGGCAGGATGGCGCCGGAACGTGTGGCCAGGGCTTGCGCGAGCACATGGGCGGCGGCCGCATCCGACGACGCCAGCGCGACGCCGGCGAGTTGAGGTGCGACGAGCAGGCCGGGCAGCGCCGCGTCGGGCAGCAGCGTCAATGCGCTGGCGGGCAGGCCGGCGCGCAGCAAGGCCTGGCAGGCGCGTTCGTCGCCGCCCAGCCAGATGGCGCTGTTGCCGGCCAGCAAGGCGCTGACAACGGCCGCCAGGCCCGCCTCGGCGCGGCCGACCACGGCGAAGATGCCGCGGGCGTGGTGGCGCAGCGTGTTGCTCTCACCCGTGGGGCCGGGCAGGACCAGGTCGGCGAACTGCGTCTGCGCGGCAGTGAAGAGGCTGCGCAGGGTCAGGGACGCAGGCGCATCCAGCGTGTCGGCGGCGCGGCGCAGCGTGGCGATGCGCTCGGCCAGCGGCGTGTCGCGCCAGCTGGCGTCAGCCGCCACGGCCAGGGCCTCGCTGCGGCCGTCCATCGTGAGCACCGGCAGCGGGGCGTCGAGCTGGGGCTCGGCGCAGAAGCGGCGCAGATAGTCCGGCCCACCGGCCTTGGGGCCGGTGCCCGACAGGCCTTCGCCACCAAACGGCTGCACGCCCACCACCGCGCCGATGATGTTGCGGTTGACGTAGACGTTGCCGATGCGCGCCTCGTCGGCCAGGCGCTGGGCGCGGCTGTCGATGCGCGTCTGGATGCCCAGCGTGAGGCCGTAGCCGAGGGCGTTGATCTCCTTGATGACCTCGTCCACCGAGTCCTCGAAGCGCACGACGTGCAGCACCGGGCCGAAGATTTCTTCGCCGAGGTGAGCGATGCGCGGCAACTCGAAGGCGACGGGGCGGATCTGGCGCGGCATGGCTTCGGCCACGGGTGCCTCGGCGATGAGCTTGGCGTCGCGCTTCAGGCGCTCGACGTGGCGGCTGATGCCGGCGTGGGCTTCGTCGTCGATGACGGGGCCGACGTCGGTCGCCAGATTCGCCGGCTGGCCAACGTGCAGCTGCGACAGCGCGCCGCTGAGCATCTCGATGACGCCCTCGGCGATGCTGGACTGCACGCACAGCAGGCGCAGCGCCGAGCAACGCTGGCCGGCGGAGCGGAAGGCGCTCTGCACGACGGCGTCGATGACCTGCTCGGGCAGGGCGGTCGAGTCGACCACCATCGCGTTCAGGCCGCCGGTTTCGGCGATCAGCGGGATGGGTGAGTTGGGCTTGACGGCCAGCGCCTTGTTGATGATCTGCGCGACCACCGTTGAGCCGGTGAAGCAGACGCCGGCCGTGTGGGCGTGGGCAACCAGCCCGGCGCCGACGGTCTCGCCCGGGCCGTGCAGCAGGGCCAGCGCATCGGCCGGCACGCCAGCGGCGTGCAGCAGCTCGACGAACTTCAGCGCGACGTAGGGCGTCTGCTCGGCGGGCTTGGCGGCGACGGTGTTGCCGACGACGAGCGCCGCGACGACTTGGCCCGCAAAGATGGCCAGCGGGAAGTTCCACGGGCTGATGCAGACGAAGACGCCGCGGCCTTGCGCTATGGCCGCATCGGCTTCGGCCTGGTCCGCGTAATAACGCAGGAAGTCCACGGCCTCGCGCACTTCGGCGACGCAGTCGGCCTGGGTCTTGAAGGCTTCCTTGACGAGCAGGGCGCAGAACTCGGCCAGGCGGGCGTCAAGGGCGTCGGCGGCGCGGCGCAGGATGGTGGCGCGCTGGGCGACGGGCGTGCCGTTCCAGGCGGCGAAGCCGGCGCGCAGGCGCTGCATGGCGGCGTCCACCTCGGCGGCCGAAGCCTCGGGCACGGCGTGCACCGGTGTCGTCTCCAGCGCGGTGTGCAACGCCAAACGCTGGGCGGGCGCGGTCAGGTCGGCGCCGGTGGAGTTGGCGCGGCCGCGGCCTTGGTCGTCCAGATAAAGGGCGGGTGGCAGCGGCAGCGCGCTGTTGCTGCGCACGTCGAGCATCGGCGAGCCGAGCAGCTCGGGCACCTGCACGCTCGGGTCGGCCAGCTGGTGGACGAACGACGAGTTGGCACCGTTCTCCAGCAGGCGGCGCACGAGGTAGGCCAGCAGGTCGCGGTGCTCACCCACCGGGGCGTAGACGCGGCAGGGGATGGTGCCGTCCTTCAGCACCTCGCGGTAGACGCCTTCGCCCATGCCGTGCAGGCGCTGCATCTCGAACTGCGCGCCGGTGGCGCGGGCCATTTGCACGATGGCCGCGATGGTGCCGGCGTTGTGGCTGGCGAACTGCGGGTAGATGACATCGGCATGCTGGATCAGCGCGCGGGCGCAGGCCAGGTAGCTCACGTCGGTGTGCTGCTTGTGCGTGAACACCGGGTAGTGCGTCAGGCCTAGCTCCTGGGCGCGCTTGATCTCGCCGTCCCAGTAGGCGCCCTTCACGAGGCGCACCATGAAGCGCAGGCCATGCTTGCGCGCGATGGCGGCCACTTCGTCGACGACAGCCAAGGCCCGCGACTGGTAGGCCTGAACGGCCAGGCCGAAGCCGCGCCACTGCGGGTAATGGGTGGCGATGCGCGCGGCCAGCGTGTCCAGCACGTCGAGCGACAGCTCCAGGCGGTCGACTTCCTCGGCGTCGATGGTGAGGTTGATGTTGGCTTCGGCTGCCAGTTCGATCAGCGCCCACACACGCGGCAGCAGCTCGGCGAAGACGCGCCCACGCTGCAGCACCTCGTAGCGGCTGAACAAGGCGCTGAGCTTGATGGAGATGCCGTCCGACGCCTCGGGCGACGCCGCGCGTTGGCCGGCGGCGATGGCCTTGATGGCGCCGACATAGGCCGCGTGATAGCGCAGCGCATCGGCCTCGGTGCGGGCGCCTTCGCCCAGCATGTCGTAGCTGAAGCGCAGCTGCTTTTGCTGCTTGCGCGCGGCGTCGGCCTCGCTCATCGCCTCGCCGATGTTGCGGCCCAGCACGAATTGCCGGCCCAGCAGCTGGATGGCGCGCACGGTGGCCGCCACGACGGTCTGCGCCCCCAGGCGCTTGAACAGGCCGCCGTCGTCGTCCGCACCGGGCAGGAAGCGCTTGGACATCGAGATGGCCGAGGCCGACAGCGCGGCCAGCATCTTGTGCGGGCTGCCCTCGCTGGCGCCATCGAAGTCGGCGCGGCCGAGCTGGTCGGCCGTCAGTGCGATGGCCGTGGGCGCGTCGGGCACGCGCAGCAGCGCTTCGGCCAGGCGCATCAGGGCCAGGCCCTCGGCGCTGGTGATGGGGTACTCGCGCAGCAGCGATTCCATGGCCCAGAACGGCGCCGGGTTCCTGCGCACCTGCTCGACCCAAGGGCTGGCCATCGCAATGACACCGGGCCAGTCCAGTGCGCCGCCGACACGGTCGGCCAGCGCCTGAACAACACCATGCTCGGCCACATAAGGGTCGGGCAGGCGCGGCTGTTCGATGGGCGCGGTAAAGGGCGTGGGCATGGCAGGGCTCCTGGTGAGATGCAGCAATGTATCCACGGTGTTCTTGGATTAAATTCCAAGAATCTCAAGAACAGCCGACGAAAATCCAGATGAGTGACGAAACCAGTCTCGACAAGATCGACGCCCGCATCTTGCGCGTGCTGCAGGCCGACGGGCGGATTTCCAACCTCAAGCTGGCCGAGACGGTGCACCTGTCGCCCACCGCCGTGCTGGAACGCGTGAAGCGGCTGACGCGCGACGGCTTCATCCTCGGCTACGAAGCGCGGCTGAACCCCAACAAGCTCGGCGCGGCCATGCTGGTCTTCATCGAGGTGCACCTGGACCGCACGGTGATGGACGTGATGGACAACTTCAAGGCGGCCGTCCAGGCCCGCGCCGAGATCCTGGAATGCCATCTCGTGGCCGGTGGCTTCGACTATCTGCTCAAGACCCGGGTGCGCGACATGGGCGCCTACCGCGAGTTCATCGGCAGCGTGATCTGGACCTTGCCAGGGGTGCGGGAGACGCGGACGTATGCGGTGATGGAGGAGGTGAAGGCGACGAACGCGCTGGCGTTCTGAGGGTGCGGGTCGCCGGCATGCAACTCTTGGCGCCCGTGACGGCGCGCGCCCACCAGCCCAGCGGCCAGGCGCCGCACAACGCGAGCTACGTGCGCTTCATTTAGTTGGCTGGATTGCCGTGACCGTGAAGGCGCCGTTCACCTTCTCGGCGGTGAACTTGACCTTGTCCCCATCCTTGAGGTCGTCCAGCATCCTTGGGTCCGCGACCTTGAAGACCATCGTCATGGGCGGCATGGCCAGGTTCTCGAGAGGCCCGTGGCGCAGGGTCACCTTGCCCTGGGCCTTGTCGACCTTGCGGACTTCGCCATCGCTCTGCGGCGCGACGGCGGAGGCTGGGTGATGGGCCGCATGGTCAACGCCGGACGCGGGTGCTGTCTGCGCATGGGCGCCAAGCACCGTGGCGAGCGAGGCGATGGCGAGGAGGGGGGTGAGCTTCATGTCGCGGTTCCTTTCTGGGCTGCGCAGGCGCTTCATTTCACGGTCAGCTTGCCGACCATGCCGGCCTCGAAGTGCCCGGGCTGCAGGCAGGCGAACTGGAACTCGCCAGGCTTGGTGAACTGCCAGACGATTGCGCCGTTCCTGCCGGGTTTGACGTGGGCCATGTTCGGATCGGAGTGCTCCATCTCCGGGAACTTCTTCATCAGCGCAGCGTGCTCCGCGATGGCCTTCTGGGTCCCGAGCACCATCTCGTGCAGCACCCTGCCGCCGTTGTGCACCACGAACTTGACGGTCTCGCCGCGCTTGACGGTGAGGTCTGCCGGCGTGAACCGCATGCTGTCCGCCATGTCGACCTTGATGGTGCGCGTCACCTTCCTGGGGTCGCCCTCCTGGCCAAAGTCGGTGGCCTCCACCTTGGAGGCGTCGAACGTGCGCGGCTTGGCATGCTCTTCGTCGCCATGAGCAACGGCAGCCGATGAGATGGCAACCAGCACAGCCAGGGTCAACGTGTGTCGTGTATTCATGGGGTCTTCCTTCAATGGCCTTGGTGGCCGCTGGGCTTGCGAACTTGCAGGGTCTTCGTATCGCTCGTCGGCGCTGCTGCGCGCGCGGGCTCGGGCATCTCGGCGGTGTATTCGTTGGCAAGCGTTCCAGCCGGGTGCTTGTAGGGGCCGGGGTCCGCGTAGTCGCCGCGCTTGACGTCGTCACGCACCTTCACGACGCTGAACATGCCACCCATGCCCACGGCGCCGAACGGGCCGGTGCCGGTCATCATCGGCAGCGTGTTGTCCGGAATGGGCATCTCCATCTCGGCCATGTCGTGCATGCCCTTGTCGCCCATGACCATGTAGTCGGGGATGAGCTTGGTGATCTTCTTGGCCACCTCCGTGTGGTCGACACCAATCATGGTCGGGACGTTGTGGCCCATGGCGTTCATCGTGTGGTGGCTCTTGTGGCAGTGGATGGCCCAGTCCCCAGCGGCAGCTTCGAACTCGAAGGCCCGCATCTGGCCGACCGCGACATCCGTCGTGACCTCGGGCCACCGGGCGCTCTTCGGAACCCAGCCACCGTCGGTGCCGGTCACCTCGAAGTGGGGACCGTGCATGTGGATGGGATGGTTGGTCATCGTCAGGTTGCCGACCCGGATGCGCACTCGCTCGCCCGTGCGCGCGACGAAGGGGTCGATGCCGGGGAAGGCGCGGCTGTTCCACGTCCACAGGTTGAAGTCGAGCATGGTGTTCACGCGTGGCGTCGCGCTGCCCGGCTCGATGTCGTAGGCGTTGAGGATGAAGCCGTAGTCGCGGTCGACGCGGTACTGCTTCGGGTCTTTGGGATGGATGATGAACAGGCCCATCATGCCCATGGCCATCTGGACCATCTCGTCGGCGTGGGGGTGGTACATGTGCGTGCCCGGCCGCTGCAGCACGAACTCGTACATGAAGGTCTTGCCCACGGCGATGGGCGGTTGGGTCAGGCCCGTCACGCCGTCCATGCCCGAGGGCAGCTGCACGCCGTGCCAATGCACGCTCGTCACCTCGGGCAGCTTGTTGGTGACGAAGATGCGGACGCGGTCGCCCTCGACGGCCTCGATGGTGGGACCCGGGCTGGAGCCGTTGTAGCCCCAGAGGTTGGCTTTCATGCCCGGGGCAATCTCGCGGACCACCGGCTCGGCGACCAGGTGGAACTCCTTGACGCCATCCTTCATGCGCCAGGGCAGTGACCAGCCGTTGAGGGTCACGAGCGGGTTGAAGGGCCGGCCATTCGGAGGGGCGGGAGGAATCTGCGTCGTTGCCGCGGTCTGGATCACGGCTTCCGGAAGGGAAGCCGCTCCGACCCGGCTGACTGCGGCTGAGCCAAGGAGGGTGGCGCCGGCCGTCTTGAAGAAGGTTCTGCGGTTGTTCATGTGGGGAGTCCTTCAGTGGCTGCCAGGTTCGGCGGCCGCGGCCTTCGCGGGGCCCATGGCGGGGCTGCCGCTGGGGGAACGCCCTGTCAGCGCCGTTTGCAGGTTGGTCTCGGCAACCCAGTAGTCGCGCTGAGCCTCGATGGCAGCGGTCACCGTCGTGACCTGGTCGCGGGCGTCGGCGAGCAGCTCGAACACGCTGGAGAGCATGCCGTTGTAGCGAAGCAGGTTCTCGTCGGAGATGCGCTTGCGCAAAGGGACAACCTCGTCGCGGTAGTGCCGCGCCAGGTCAAAGGCCGTCCGGTAGGCCGAGTACGACTCCCGGACTTCGGACCGCGCGTTCACGGCGACTTCCGCGGTGCGATGGACCGCCTGCATGTAGACGGCCTCGGCACGCGCCGTGCGGGTCGAACCGAAGTCGAACAGCGGCAACTCAAGCTGGATTTCGTAGCCGTTCTGGCGTGACTCGCCGGTCTGGCTCTTGTTGGCATAGCCTGCCTCGAGGACGTTGATGAAGCGCGTGCCGCGGGTGAGTCCCAGCGACTTGGCCGTGGCCTCGGCGTTGCGCCTGGCCATCAGCAAGTCCAGGCGCTTGTCGATGGCAGTCTGTTCGGCATCCTTCGGCTCAAGCGCTGCCTTCGGCAGGTCCGGCAAGCGCTCGGGGAGCTTGAAGGCCAGTTGGCCCCCCGAGAGCCCGAGCGCCCGGACCAGCCGCTCCCGTTCGGCAACGGCCTGATGCCGCGCCCGGGCCAGGTTCGCCGTCGCGTCGGCATAGAAGGCCTGCTCCCGCATCTGCGCGAGCTTGCTGAAGTTGCCTGCCAGAAGCATGCGGCGCGCGAGGTCGCTGGACGCATCGGCGGCATCCTTGACCTGCTCGTAGTAGCCCGCGAGGTCTTGCGCAGCTACCGCGCCGAAGAAGGCCTTGCGGGCCTCGGCGGCCACCCCCACGGCGTCGAACGCAGCCTGGTACTGCGCCTGTTCGAACTGGCGCTGGGCGACCTGGCTGGCGACCGGCATCGTCAACAGCCCCAGTACGTTGAACATCACCGAGCGGTCAATCTCGGTCACGCCGTGACCGCTGAGGCGACCAAAGCTGATGGAAGGATTCGCCAAGCGGCCCGCGCGCACGCGCTCGGCCTCGGCGATGCCGAGTTCCGAGAAGCTGGCTTGCAGGCCCCGGTTGTTCAGCAGGGCGAGCTCAACTGCGGTGTCTGCCGTCAGCGGCTGCTGAAGCAGCTCGGCCACCCGTGCATGGGCCGAATCAACGTCAGCGACGCTGCGCTGAAAGGTGACAGCCTGTCCGGTGCGTTCCTTGGTCAAGCCCGCAACCTTGTCTGCGCCGCCATCCGGCGAGAAGGAAGCGCAACCCGAAAGCACGAGCGCGGCGGCTGCGGCGGTTGCCAGTCTCATCATTGCTTGCCTCCATGCTTGTGATGGCCGCCATGCGCAGGTACGGCGGGTTGTGAGGCAGTTGGCGCTGGAGCAGATGCAGCCAATGCAGGCACAGCCGCCATGACATGGCCACCATGAGCGCCAACTGCACCGGCGTCGCCAAGCGCCTTGTTCAGTGCCCGCCAGTCGCCCGGCTGGGCGTCCTGCCAGGGCTTGTAGTCAGCGAAGGCCGACTGATAGCGAAGCGGAGGCGCCGGTGCCTTGGCGTCGGCGGGATTCGGGCGTCCCGCTTGGGCGAACGCAAGCAGCGGCAGGCACAGCGTCGCGACAGGCGCCAGCCTGGAGAAGAGGTTGTTCATCGTAGGAAACCATGTGAGTCATCGGCTCGGCGTTGCCACAGCCAGCAGAACCCCGTGTCGACCATCACGCGGACGCACGAGCCCCGTCAGGCCCCCCCGCGGAGGCCTTGCTGGGTCAGATGGTTCGGGGTGGCCGCTCTTCCCCATCCGAGACAAAGCTCGGTGGCGGAGCAGCGTGGCTGCAGAACTCGACCGCGCTGAGGTCGAGAGGTTCAAGCAGCGTCGGGATGGAGCTCAGCAAAGGCGTGAGCGAGCAGAAGGCCGAGCACGCATTGCATTTGTCCGACCCAGCCTGGTGGTGGGCGTCGCCATCGTGCTGGGGGCCATCGCCGGCGTGGCTGTGCGCGGCAGCATGGTCGTGAGGCATGGCGTGATCCATCGAGTGGCCCTGCATGCGCAACTCGGTCTGCATGCCACTGCTGCCCACCGGGCAAAGCATGGCTGCTGCGACCGCACCCCGGATGGGAAGCAGCACTGTCAACAGCAGCAGGAACCAGAGACGGACAGTTTTCACTTCGATCAGACCAGCGCACGCTGGATTCGCAGGTCGCGGACGCGCAACCTTGAGTCTTGCGGCAGCATCCTAAACCTTGTCACTGTGGCAAGGTCAAGCCGGAACCGCCCTCTCTCTGCGGGCACTGGGCCTGCCTACAGTGACGGCATGACCAAGCTCACCTTCATGCTTGCCGCAGGCGCCCTTGCACTTTGCGGAACAGCCTCCGCCCAGATGGTTCCCGTTGAATGGGACGCTGCCGGCCAGTTCAGCAAGGAGCTGGCGATTGCGCCAGGGAAATTCGTGGAAGCCTGCGAGAAGCTGCCCAAGGGCGTCAAGGTGGCCTGGACGTTCGAAGCGGCATCGCCGCTGGACTTCAACATCCACTATCACGAGGGAAAGAAGGTCCGGTTCCCGGCCAAGAAGAGCCAGGTCGCCAACGGTGCCGGCACGCTCAACACAAAGCTCAAGCAAGACTACTGCTGGATGTGGGCAAACAAGGGCGCCACTGAAGCGACGCTGAGCTTCAAGCTCAACAAGGACTAGCTGTTCTTGTGGGCACGTCGCCCAGGCCGCAAGCCCGTCGTCTTGCCATGGTCCTGGGGCGCCGATGCCGCCG
The DNA here is from genome assembly GCF_059421665.1 of Roseateles sp. GW821-FHT02E12. Lineage (NCBI taxonomy): Bacteria > Pseudomonadati > Pseudomonadota > Betaproteobacteria > Burkholderiales > Sphaerotilaceae > Roseateles > Roseateles sp. GW821-FHT02E12. Next base: position 966,793 of record NZ_JBWKVK010000001.1, on the reverse strand, counting down.
AGTCTGCGGCGAGCGTCTCGATGATGGGGCAGTCTGGCCGGTCGTCGCCATGGCAGCAGTGCACGAGATGTTCGAGGGTTGACTTCATGGCCTGGAGTTCCCGAAGCTTCTCGTCCAACTCCTGAATGTGGGCTTGAGCCAGCGCCCGGACCTGGCGGCTGGGCCGCTTGCGGTTCTGCCACAGCCCGAGCAGGTCGCGAATCTGTTCGATGGAGAAGCCGAGGTCCCGGGAGTGGCGAACGAAGCGCAAGGTCTGGACATCCGACTGACCGTACTGGCGATACCCAGACTCGGTTCTGGAAGCAGCCGGCAGCAGGCCGACCTCCTCGTAGTGACGAATCATCTTGGCGGAGACGCCAGAAGCCGTAGCGGCTTGTCCAATGTTCAGCATGACATTCATCCTCGTCGAGCAGACGAACTCTAAAGGTTCCCACTGAGGGAAGGTCAAGGACTTCGCTGGCGACAACCTTGATTTGGCGCAACACCGAGGCTTGACCTTGCCACAGTGGGAAGGCCGAGACTGGGTGCATCAACTCAAGGAGTTCCACATGCTTACCTTTGAAGTCAATGACATGACCTGCGGCCACTGCGTCAGCGCGATCACGAACGCACTGAAGGCCATGGATAGCGACGTGAAGGTCCAGATCGACCTGGCGACGCATAGGGTGCGGGTGGAGTCGGCATCCGCTGAACCCGCCGAGTTGGCCGATGCAATCAAGAGCGCTGGCTACACGCCCGCGCCCATTCAAACGGAAGCTGCTGACGCGAAGCCGGTACAGGGGCAAGGTCGCTGCTGCGGTTGCTGCCGTTGAGTGGGGGCCTCTGACTGGCCCGCGCTTTGTTGACGCGCATCAAGCCTGTGTCCTTTGGTTCTGCCACGCTTGACGCAGCCACAGGAGCCTTGCATGCGTTCCACCACCGCCGCCCTTGTTCTCGCCCTCGCTGCAATGCCTCATCTTGCGTTGGCGCAAGGTACGAAGCCTGAGCAGGACCATGCCGCCCATCACCCAGCAGGTGCCTCGGCACCCGCATCAGGTGTCACGGCCAGCAAGCCTGAGAAGGCTGCCGCGCCTGACGAGACGATGAAGGCTATGCATGAGATGCACGCCAAGGTGATGGCGGCCAAGACCATGGAGGAGCGCCAGGCCTTGATGGCTGAGCACATGAAGGTCATGCAGGAAGGCATGGCCATGATGAGCCAGATGAAAAGGGAACCAGGCGGCACATCCTCAGAGGCAATGAGCAGGCGGATGGACCGGATGGAAATGATGATGCAGATGATGATGGACCGTGAAGCGGCCCGCGCACCTGCGGTGAAGTAGCCCACGGGTGGATATGCCATGACCGCAAACCAAACGCCCTCGTCTCGCTGGCGCACGCCGTCGGGCATCTTCATGCTCGTGGCGGGCGCGGTCGGTGTCTATTACCTGCTGACCGAGCACCTGACGCACGTCACGCAGGCCATTCCGTATCTCATCCTGCTGGCCTGTCCGTTGATGCATCTGTTTGGACACCATCACGGCGGGGGCGGCCACCATCACCCCAGGCCGGAACAGGATGAGCAGGACGCTGCCAAGCGGGAGTAGCGCGGCGAATGCGACGGCCTGGCAAAGCGAGTGGCATGGAGAGGGGCGCGGAGCTGGCATCCGGCCTTGGCGCCCTCGTGCTGGGCGCTGGGCTGGCCCTGGTGCTGCCGACCTGGCTGAGGGCGTATGCCTTTCCCCTTCTCATCGCTGGCCTGGTCGTGCACGGGGCCGGCATGACCCTCAAGCATCGGCTCCAGAGTCGGGAGGGCCTCACGTCCTGGTGGGAGCACGCCTTGTTCTGGCTGTGCTGGGTCTGCCTTGCCGCGCTCGGCATCTGGCTTGCCACCGCCTTCGTCACCGCTCGATAGCGCGCTCTTGACCTTCCCACGATGGGATGGTTGAGACTGCCCAACAACTACTGGAGAGCGCGATGCCGAACAGCCCCAGCCCTGAGCCGCACGACCACGCGCAGCAGCATCATCACCACGCGACCGACGGCACGGTGATGAAGGGAGCTCACCACGACCACAGCCCGCACGCCCGCGCGGCGGCCCCTGCCAAGCCTGGCGCCAATGGGGAACAAGGCCAGGTTGAGTACACGTGCCCGATGCACCCGCAAGTGCGCCAGCTGGGACCGGGCAACTGCCCCATCTGCGGCATGGCACTGGAGCCGCTCGTGGCAACGGCCGACCAAGGCGAAAGCCCCGAGCTGAGGGACATGACGCGGCGCTTCTGGATCGGGATGGCGCTGACGGCGCCGGTGTTCGCCCTCGAGATGGCGGCTCACCTGTTCAACATCCACCACATCGTCGCGCAGCACACGTCGAACTGGATTCAGCTGCTGCTGGGCACACCGGTCGTGCTGTGGGCCGGCTGGCCGTTCTTCACGCGCGCAGCAGCGTCGGTGAAGAACCGCAGCTTGAACATGTTCTCGTTGATTGCGCTCGGCACCGGCGCCGCGTGGCTGTACAGCATCGTCGCGACATTGATGCCGGCGTTGTTCCCGCAGGGCCTTCGCGGTGAAGAGGGTGCTGTCGCGGTGTACTTCGAGGCGGCCGCGGTCATCACCGTGCTGGTGCTGCTGGGGCAGGTGTTGGAGCTGCGGGCACGCGAGAAGACATCCGGCGCCATCAAGGCATTGCTTGGCCTGGCACCCAAGACGGCCGTGAAGGTCAAGGCCGACGGCGCCGACGAGACGGTGCAGGTGGACGCCATCCAGGTCGGCGACCTGCTGCGCGTGCGGCCCGGTGAGAAGGTGCCCGTCGACGGGGAGCTCACCGATGGCAAGGGCAATGTCGACGAGGCTATGGTGACAGGCGAGCCCATGCCCGTTGCAAAGGCCGTCGGCTCCAAGGTCACTGCGGGCACGCTGAATCAGACCGGTGGCTTCGTCATGCGGGCCGAGAAGGTGGGCGCGGACACCTTGCTTTCGCAGATCGTCCACATGGTGGCAGCGGCCCAGCGCAGCCGCGCGCCTATCCAGCGCATGGCCGACCAGGTCGCTGGCTGGTTCGTGCCGGCTGTCATCCTCGTGGCGGCACTGACCTTCGTTGCCTGGCTCGTGTGGGGCCCCTCGCCGGCCTTCAGCTACGCGCTCGTCGCCGCGGTGTCGGTCCTCATCATTGCCTGCCCCTGTGCCCTGGGCCTGGCAACGCCGATGTCCATCATGGTGGGCGTCGGCAAGGGCGCTCACCATGGCGTGCTCATCCGCGATGCCGAAGCCCTGGAGAAGATGGAGAAGGTCGACACGCTGGTGGTCGACAAGACCGGCACGCTGACCGAAGGGCGCCCCAAGGTGGTCCACATTGAGGCGGCGGGGGGCTTCTCGGCAGAGGAGGTCCTGCAGAAGCTTGCCAGCGTCGAGAGAGCCAGCGAGCACCCCCTGGCCATGGCCATCGTCATGGATGCCCAGGAGCGCAAGCTGGCCCTGTCGCAGGTCACCGACTTCGATTCCCCCGTCGGCAAGGGTGTGGTCGGGACCGTCGATGGACTTGCCGTCGCGTCGGGCAGCGCCAAGTTCCTGGCCGAGCAAGGCATAGCCACCGGCAGCCTTGCCGCGCTCGCCGAGCAGCAGCGCAAGAAGGCTGCCACGGTCATCTTCGTCGGCATTGGCGGCGCGCTGGCCGGGTTCGTGGCCATTGCCGACCCCATCAAGCCGACGACGCATCAGGCTCTGCAGGCCCTGCGGGCGGCTGGCGTACGCGTCGTGATGTTGACCGGCGACGGCAAGACCACGGCCGAGGCGGTGGGGCGTGAGCTTGGCATCGACGACGTCGTGGCGGAGGTCTTCCCGGTGGACAAGGCTGCCGTCGTGAAGCGCCTGCAGTCAGAAGGGCGCGTTGTGGCGATGGCCGGCGACGGCGTCAACGACGCACCGGCCCTGGCGCAGGCCACCGTCGGCATCGCGATGGGGACCGGCACGGATGTGGCCATGGAGAGCGCGGGCATCACGCTGCTCAAGGGCGACCTGATGGGGATCGTGCGGGCTCGGACCCTGTCGCGCGCGACGATGCGCAACATCCGCCAGAACCTCTTCCTCAGCTTCGCCTACAACGTGGCCGGGGTACCCCTGGCGGCCGGCGTGCTGTACCCCTTCTTCGGCGTGCTGCTGTCACCCGTGGTGGCCGCTGCTGCGATGGCGCTGTCTTCGGTCAGCGTCATCGGGAACGCGCTGAGGCTTCGAACGGTCAAAGTGGAATGACCATGGATCGCGCCCTGCAGCGAGGCATCGCCGAAGGGTTCTTCGCAGGCTGCGGGGCGTGGCTTGTTGGCCTGGACTGCTACTTCGTTCTCGTGCGGCCGCCTCTGCTGCCAGAGGACGTTCGCTTCATGGGGACGCGCGCTGAAGCTTTGCAAGCTGCGGCGCCTCACATCACCGACTGGCTCAAGTTCGTTTTCACGGTGATGGGCGGCAGCCATGGGCCTTCATCTTGACCAACAAAGCCACCCCGGCATTTCATGAACCCGTGCGTATCGGGGAACGTGGGCTCCAGGAGTTGCTCGGGCGCGCCGACGTCAGCACGCCCATGATCCCCACTCAAGGCCGGGTAAACAGGGCGCGAGGGGCACCGGCGCGGCTCGGAGAATGCGCGTTTTGAAGACCGCGTCGCCCATGATCCCCCGCACCCTTGCGCTGGCCGCGTGCCTGCTGGTCGCCCTGGCCCGCGTGGCCATGGCTCAGCCGGCTCCACCAGCACAAAGCGCACTGGAGCCGCAGTTCGCCGTCGTGCCGGTGCCGCGCGACGTGGTGGGCAGCCTGGCGCAGGACAAACAGGGCCTGATCTGGGTCGGCACCAGCGACGGCCTGGCCCGTTTCGACGGCTACCGGCTGCGCGCCATCGAGCGCGAAGGGGCCACGGCCGTGCAGCGCAACCTCGGCTGGGTGCGCTCGCTGGCCGCCGCGGCGGACGGCGGCATGTGGATAGGCACCGAGGTCAATGGCCTGGCCCGCTACGAGCCCGCCTACGACCGCGTGCGCATGCTGGGCTCCGGGGCCGGCGGCGAGCGCCCGACGCCCATCCGCGCGCTGGCGGAGGACGGCGCCGGCCGGGTCTGGGTGGGCACGCTGGGCCAGGGGCTGCTGCGCTTTGAGCCGCAGACCGGGCGCTTCGACTTCGAGCCCCTGCGCGTGGACGGCGGGCTGGAGCGCCGGGTGCTGGCGCTGGCCGTGGGCCGCGATGGCGCGTTGTGGGCCGGCCACTGGCGCGGCCTCGCGCGCCGCGCCGCGCAGGGCGGCTGGACGCAGCTGGCCTTGCCCGATGGCACGGTCGGCATCAGCTCGTTGCTGGAAGACCGCGAAGGCCGGCTCTGGTTCGGCAGCGTGGACGGTCGCGTGGGCCGCATCGAGGCCGACGGCCAGCCGCACTGGCTGGCACTGCGCTTCAAGGGCGGCGTGCAGGCGCTGTCGCAAGGCCAGGACGGCACGGTTTGGGCCGGCCTGACCGACGGCATCGCCTGGCTGGACGGCGCCAGCGGTGCGCTGCGGCGCCAGCTGCGGCACAACCCACACCTGCCCGGCGGCCTGGCCGGCAACGACGTCAACGTGCTGCTGCGCGACCAGACCGGCGCCATGTGGGTGGGCGGCTACGGCGTGGGGTTGCAGCGCCACCACCAGCACCCGGCCCTGGCCGTGCGCGGCCCCGACGCCGACCCCACCAGCCCGCTGGCCAGCAGCGACCTGCGCGGCCTGCTGCCCCGCCGCGACGGCCTGCTGATGGTGGCCACGCACAGCGGCCCGGTCGCCTTGCTGGACAACGAGCTGCGCACCGTTGGCCGCTGGCCACGCGAGGCCGACACGCCGGTGGACAACCTCGCCGAAGGCCCGGACGGCAGCGTCTGGCTGGTGGCCAACGGCCGCCTGGAGCGCCGCGAGCCGCGCACCGCCCGCCTGCTCGCCAGCTGGGCACTGGAGGGTGGGCGCGCGCACCGCCTGCTGGCCATGCCGGACGGTGAGGTCTGGGTGGGCATGCAGGACGGGCTTTACCGCCTGCCATCACCGCAGGCCCGGCGTGCCGAGCGCGTGCGCCGCGCCGACGGCGAGCCGCTGCGCGGCGGCGTGCACGCGCTGCAGGTGGCGCCCCGCGGCGGTCAGCTCTGGGTGGGCGCGCTGGCCGGCCTGTTCCGCTGGAACGGCGAGCGCCTCGCCGAGGTGCAGGGCGCGCCCGGCGAGGCGCTGGGCTTCCCGGCCGTGCTGGGGTTGCTGCACACGCGCGACGGCAGCCTCTACGTGGACACCGCCGTCAGCGGCCTGCACCGGCTCACGGGCTATGACGAGCAGGGCCGCGCGCGCTTCCAGCGCATCAGCGAGCGCCTGGGCGCACCGGGCCGGCCCTTCGGCGTCAACCTGCACGAGGACGGCAAGGGCCGCGTGTGGAGCCAGCAATCCGTCTACGACCCGGCGGCCGACCGCCTGGACGAGCTCAGCGGCGCCGAAGGCCCGCCAATGGGCACGCCGCGCTTCTTCGCCGACGCCGCCCTGCCGGACGGCCGCCTGCTCTTCTGCGGCAGCCGCGGCCTGCTCGTGCTCGACCCGCTGGCCTTCATGCCGTCGCGCTACGCGCCGCCCGTCGTCGTCAGCAGCCTGCGACGCGACGGCCAGCTCTTCCACCCGGAGCAAGACTTGGCCCAGGGCCTGAAGCTGCCGGCAGGCACGCGCAGCTTCGCCGTCGAGTTCGCCGCACTGGACTACACCGACCCCGCCAAGCTGCGTTACTCGATGCGCCTGGACGGCTGGGACCAGGACTGGACACCCACGGACGCCAGCGCCCGCTTCGCGAGCTACGGCGGCCTGCCACCGGGCCGCTACAAGCTGGAGGTGCGCGGCACCAACCACCATGGCCTGTGGAGCGACCGGCCGCTGAGCCTGGACATCGAGCTGCAGTCCGCCTGGTGGCAGACGCGCTGGGCCCAGGCCGCCGCCGCGCTTGCGCTGCTGGGCCTGGCCTGGGTGATGCTGCGCTGGGGCGTGGCGCGGCGCACGGCACAGCTGCGCCGCCGCGAGACGGCGCTGCAGGCCCTGGTGGAGCAGCGCACGGCGGAGCTGCGCGAGGCCAGCACCACCGACCCGCTGACGGGCCTGCGCAACCGCCGTTACCTGGACTCGCGGGTCGCCTCCGACCTGCAGCTCTCGCTGCGCCACTACACGGAGCCGCGCCACCGCAACCCCGACCGTCACCCCGACGACGAGGCCGACCTGCTCGTCATGCTGATGGACCTCGATCACTTCAAGCGCATCAACGACCGCCACGGCCACGCCGCGGGCGACCAGGTGCTGATCGAGTTCGCCCGGCGCCTGCGCACGGTGTTCCGCGAGAGCGATGTGCTGGTGCGCTGGGGCGGCGAGGAATTCCTGGCCCTGGCCCGCGGCGGCGCGCGCAGCGGCGCGGCCGAGCTGGCGGCGCGCTTCTGCGCCACCATGCACGATCAGCCCTTCACGCTGGCCGACGGGCAAACGCTACCGGTCACCGTGTCCATCGGCTTTGCCGTCTTCCCGCTCGACCCCCAAGCACCCCGTGCCTGGGACTGGGACGCCACGCTGAGCCTCGCCGACGCCGCCCTGTACGCCGCCAAGGCCCAGGGCCGCGACGGCTACGTGGGCGCGCTGCGCGCCGATGGGCTGCGGCCCGACGAACTGGGGCCGGAGACCGGCGCCTGGCTGAACGAGCCGAGGCTGCAGGTGCGGCGCAGCGGCTGAGCGGATGCACGGCAGGGCCGCGGCGGCACCGCAAAATGAGCGTCTTTCCAGACGCCCCACACCTATGCACCGCACCATCGCGCTGACGGCCTGCCTGCTGGCCAGCTTCGCCGCCGAAGCCGTCTCGACAACCGCCCAGATCACGGCCCAGTCGGCCTTACTGGGCGTGCAACTGGCTGCCAAGCAGCGCGAGGCCAAGGGCAGCCTGCAAGCCGCCCAGAATGCCTGCATCCAGGCCCTCAAGCCCAGCGAGTTCCACGAGACGACCGAGCGGGTCGCCAAGGCTGCCCTGAGCGCCGGCGAAATCGCGGCAGCCGACGAGTTCTTCAACTCCATCTCCGGGCGCAAAGTCGCCACGCAGGGGCTGCTGGGCATCTACACCGCGCTGGGAGAGAAGGCGCCCGAGCCTCTGCCCGCCATCACGGTGACAGACAAGCAGGCCATCGACGCCTTCTCCGCGTCGCCGGCCGGACAGGCCCTGTTCACCCGCCTGGTCCTGCAATCCCCGGCGGCCCGCCAGGCCTACGACGATCGCGCCCGTGAGCTGGTCACGCGCTGCCAGGCCGCCAAGCCCGATCGGGCGGACTGACACCTAAGCGCGGCTCACCCCAGCTCGCGCCCGAAGAAGCGCATCGCCCGGTCCCAGGCCTGCTGCGCCCAGGCCGCGTCGTACTGCGTCTTGGCGATGCGGCCCGGCCCCTGCGCCGCCTCGTTGGCAAAGCCGTGGTGGGCCAGGTAGCGATGGCCTTCGTAGCGCACGCCGGCTTCGGCGAGCTTGGCCTCCAGCGCACCCACCCCGGCGATGGCGAAGAACTCGTCCTGCTCGGCCCAGTGGGCCTGCAGCGGGATCTTGATCTTGCCGGCGTCCACGTACTCCACCGGCGGCATGCCATACCAGACGACGGCCGCGTCGGCCTCGGGCACCATCGTTGCGGACAGCACCGTCAGCGCGCCACCCATGCAGTAGCCGGTGACGCCCACCTTGCCGCTGCCGAGCTTGAGCCCCTTCAGATAGCTCACGGCGCCATACACGTCCTGCGAGGCGGCGTCGCCGAAGTCCAGGCCCGTCATCAGGTGGTGGGCCTCCTCGGCCTCGACGGTGCTCTTGCCCCGGTAGAGGTCGGGCACCAGCGCCGTGAAGCCCGCCAACGCAAAGCGCTGGGCAACGCCGCGAATCTGGTCGTTCAGGCCCCACCACTCCTGGATCACAACCACCGCACCGACGGGATTCGCAGCCTCGGCCAGGTAGCCAGGCACGCTGACGCCATCGGGACGCTGGAAGCTGACGGTGTGGGGCATGGTGCTCTCCTGTGACGAAGCCGAAAGCCTATCTTGCCCTGCCGCCACGGGTTTTCCCGCGCAGGGGGACAATGCAACCGCTCATGAAGATCGAACGCATCGTTTCCACCCGCCTGCCTACGCCTTACGGCGAGTTCGCCATCCACGGCTTTCGCGAGACCGAGGGCGGGCAGGAGCATGTCGTGCTCAGCATGGGCGATCTCACCGGCGACGAGCCGCCCCTGGTGCGCGTGCACTCTGAATGCATGACGGGCGAGGTCTTCGGCTCGCTGCGCTGCGACTGCCGGCCGCAGCTGGAGGGCGCGATGGAGCGCATCGCAAGCCAAGGCCGCGGTGCCATCGTCTACATGCGCGGCCATGAGGGCCGGGGCATCGGCCTGGTGCAGAAGCTGCGCGCCTACGCCGAGCAGGACGCAGGTGCCGACACCATCGAGGCCAACGCCCAGCTGGGCCTGCCCATCGACGCGCGCCGCTACGACGCCGCCGCCTGCATGCTGCGCGCCCTGGGCGTGCACCGCATCCGGCTGCTGACGAACAACCCGCTGAAGATGGCCGCGCTGGCCGAGTTCGGCATCGAGGTCGTCGAGCGCGAGGCCTCTCTCACCGCGCCGGGCCCGGACAACGAGAAATACCTGCGCACCAAGGCCGAGTCCATGGGTCACCACGACCTGGGCTATCTGTTCGAGTGAGCAGGAACACGCCCTGCCAACCCCTCGGGGGCAGGCAGGGCGCACGGTTGACGACAGTCAGGCCCGCCACCCAGCGGGCCGCGCTGCGTCAGCGGTTCCGGGAACCCTGCGGGCTGGACTTGCCGCCCTGCTGCTGATCCTGCTTGCCCTGGTTGCCGGTGTTGCCACCCTGCTGCGGCGTGTCGCGGCCCGTGCCGGACTGGTTTTGCTGGCCGGGGTTCTGGTCTCGGCTCTGACCGCCCTGCTGGACGTTCTGACCGCTCTGCGGCTGTTGCTTGTCGCTGGATTGGCGCTGGTTGGACATGGCTCTTTCCTTCAATCAAGTCGGGCGGCACACCATTGCGCCGCCACGTCTGCAACCTTAGGCCGGGCTGCGCGCGCACCCGTAGGAGAACGCGCCGCTTGCGCCGCGAATTCGTAAGCCGGAGCAGCGAGTTGTGCCGTTAGGTGGCATGCGGGCTGCAAGCGCTTCAACTGCAACCAACGGTGGCCCCGAGCCAGCCCGGCGCAAGCCTGGCGACAGCCCGCTTCACGCAGCGTTGACACTGGCCCCCTAGCCTGCCGGGCCTTGCCCAGCCCGCCCATGTCCGACCGTCGCTTCTTCCCCCGCCCCGCCGTCGAGGCCGCGTTCAATCGTTGGGATTGGGCGCTGCTGCCGCTCGTGCTCGCGGTGCTCATCCTGCTGGCGCTGGCGGCGAGCCAGATGACCCGGCCCTTTCACGTCGGCGAGTCGCTGCCGCTGAGCCTGGACGTCGCCTGGCTGCCCTACTACCTGCTGCGCACCACGCTGCGGATGTTCATCGCGCTCGCCGCGTCGGTCGTGTTCGCCTGCGTGTTCGCGGTGCTGGCGGCCAAGGTGCGCGCGGCCGAGAAGGTGCTGGTGCCGCTGCTGGACATCCTGCAGTCCATCCCCATCCTGGGCTTCCAGGCCATCGCGGTGGCACCCTTCATCGCGCTGTTCCCGGGCAACCTGCTGGGCGTGGAGCTGGCGGCGCTGTTCGCCATCTTCACGAGCCAGGCCTGGAACATGGCCTTCAGCCTCTACCAGTCGCTGCGCACGGTGCCCACCGAGCTGCAGGAGGCGGCGCGCATCTTCCAGCTGTCGGGCTGGCAGCGCTTCTGGCGGCTGGAGCTGCCGTTCGCGATGCCCGGCCTGCTGTGGAACATGATGATGAGCATGAGCGGCGGCTGGTTCTTCGTCGTCGCGGCCGAGGCCATCTCGGTGGCGGGGCAGGACATCAAGCTGCCGGGGGTGGGCTCCTACATCGCCGTCGCCATTCAGGCGCGCGACCTCGGCGCCATCGGCTGGGCCATCCTCGGCATGCTGCTGGGCATCCTGCTGTACGACCAGCTCTTCTTCCGCCCGCTGCTGGCCTGGGCCGACAAGTTCCGCTTCGAGGAGTCCGGCAGCGAGAACGCCCCGACGTCCTGGCTGCTGACCTGGCTGCGCCGCACCGCGCTGCTGCAAAAGCTCGGCGCCTGGCCGGGGCGTTGGATCACGGCCAGCTTCGCGCCGCTGAAGAAGAGCTACGACGGCCGCTCCATCCGCGCGCGGCCCACGCCGCCCAACCCGCTGTGGTCACGCGGCTGGGACGCGCTGATGGCAGCACTGGTGCTGTTCGCGCTGTGGCGGCTGGTGAGCTTCATCCACACCGAGGTGGGCTGGGGCGAGGCGGCGCATGTGTTCAAGCTGGGCCTGTACACGCTGGCCCGCGTGCTGGTGCTGATTGCCGTGGCGTCGCTGATCTGGGTGCCCATCGGCGTGTGGATAGGCCTGAACCCGCGCATCGCCGGCCGCGTGCAGGCGGTGGCGCAGTTCCTGGCGGCCTTCCCGTCCAACCTGGTGTTCCCGGTGGCGGTGCTCTTCATCGTCAAGTTCAAGCTCAACCCGGACATCTGGCTGTCGCCGCTCATCATCCTCGGCACGCAGTGGTATCTGCTCTTCAACGTGGTGGCGGGTGCGTCCACCATCCCGACCGAGCTGCGCCTGGCCGCGCAGAACCTGGGGCTGAAGGGCTGGCTGGCCTGGAAGCGCTACCTGCTGCCGGCCATCTTCCCGAGCTTCGTGACGGGCGCCGTCACGGCCAGCGGCGGCTCGTGGAACGCCAGCATCGTGGCCGAGTACGTGACCTGGGGCGACACCCACCTGCAGGCCGCGGGCCTGGGCAGCTACATCCAGCAAATGACCACCGCCGGCGACTTCCCGCGCATCGCGCTGGGCATCGGCGTCATGTGCGTCTTCGTCATGGCGATGAACCACTGGGTGTGGCGGCGCCTCTATCGCATCGCTGAGGAAAGGATGCACTTCTGATGACCACCTTGATCGAACTGAAGAACGTCGCCAAGGGCTTCAAGTCGGCGGACGGCAGCCTGCGCTCGGTGCTGGAAGGCGTGGACTTCCGGCTGGAGAAGGGCGAGATCGTTGCGCTGCTGGGCCAGAGCGGCTCGGGCAAGAGCACGCTGCTGCGCATCATGGCCGGGCTGATCCCGGCCGACGCGGGCGACGTGCGCTACGGCGGCCAGCCGCTGTTCGGGCCGGCGGCCGGCATCGCGATGGTGTTCCAGAGCTTTGCCCTCTTCCCGTGGCTGACCGTGCAGCAGAACGTCGAGCTGGGCCTGGAGGCCGCCGGCGTGGCCGCGGCGGAGCGCGAGCGCCGCGCCGAGGCCGCCATCGAGCTGATCGGCCTGGCCGGCTTCGAGGGCGCGCTGCCGCGCGAGCTGTCGGGCGGCATGCGCCAGCGCGTGGGCATGGCGCGGGCCCTGGTGATGCAGCCGGCGGTGCTGCTGATGGACGAGGCCTTCTCGGCGCTGGACGTGCTGACCGGCGAGCGGCTGCGCAACGAGATCCTGGCGCTGTGGGACGGCGGCCAGATGCCGACGCAGGCCATGCTGGTCGTGTCGCACAACATCGAGGAGGCCGTGATGATGGCCGACCGCGTGCTGATCTTCTCCAGCAACCCGGGCCGCGTGCGCGCCGAGCTGCCCATCACGCTGGCGCGGCCGCGCCGTGCCGACAGCCCCGAGGTGCGGCTGCTCATCGACGAGGTCTATCGGCTGATGACGAGCGCCTCGCCCGTTGCCGGTGCAGCGGAGGAGCCGGCCCGGCCGCATCTGTCCGACCGCCTGCCCGAGGCCGACGTCGGCCGCATGGAGAGCCTGCTGGAGCTGCTGACCGACGAGCAGTTCAGGGGCCGCGCCGACCTGCCGCAGCTCGCCGAGGAGAGCGAACTCACCGACGAGGCCTTGCTGCCGCTGGCCGACGCGCTGCACCGCCTGGGCCTGGCCCAGCTCAGCGGGGGCGACATCTTCATCACGCCGCTGGGCCAGCGCTATGTCGAGGGCGACCACGAGTTCCGTCGCGAGATCTTCGGCCAGCAACTGATGGCGCATGTCCCGTTGGCCGCCTTCATCCGCGCCAGCCTGGAGCAGGAGGCCCACGGCGAGCTCAAGGAAGAGCCCTTCCTGAAGCTGCTGATGGACAGCATGAACGCCGCCGAGGCCGAGCGCGTGCTGCGCGTGGCCATCGAGTGGGCGCGGTATGGCGAGGTGTTCGAGTACGATTTCCACACCGGGCTGATTCACCTGCCCGAGTCGGACGACGCCTGAAGCCGCGCCGGCATGAGCGTCAGCGCTTCGCGGATGGCTGCGACGACGACCTCGGGATTGCTGGTCTGGATCTGATGGCTCGAGTCGACGATGTGTTTGCGCGAGCGTGGGTAGAGCTGCCTGACGAAGATGCGCGTCGCCTCGTCGTCGTTGTTGACGCCGAAGTCCACCGCGATGGCCGTCTTGTCGGTGGGCACGTTGAAGAGCTGCACGACGCGGCTGTCGTCGAAGGCCGGCAGCGCCAGCATGGATTCACCGGTGGCGTGGATCTGGTCCACCTCGTCGGACACTGCGCGTGGCATCAGCCAGCGCTTGCCCAGGCGCGCGTACCAGGGGAAGTCCTCGGGCTTCTTGATGATGCGCGGGTAGAGCGAATCCACCAGCACCAGGGCCTGCACCTCCTGCGGGTAGCGGCGCGCGAACCACTGCATGTAGAGGCCGCCGAGCGAATGGCCGACCAGCACATAGGGCGGCTTCAGGCCCTTGTGGGCGAGCAGCGCGCGCAGCTCCTCGACGACGGCCTCGCCGCTGCGCGGTGCATCTCTCGCGGCGCTCTGCCCATAGCCGGCGCGGTTGTGCGTGAACACGGTGGCGTCGCGCGACAAGGCCTCGACGACCGCCGTCCAGGTGTCCAGCGTCAGGCGCGCACCGTTCTCGAAGACGATGACCGGCCCGCGCTGCGGCGCACCGGCCACGAGGGACTCGACTTGGCGACCTTGCACGACGTCCACCGACGCCGGCGGCGCGGCTTGCGCGGTGAACAGGGCCAGGGCCAGTGCGGCGAATGCGCCGGCGCGAACACGGGAGGAGAGTGGCATAAAGCGATGGGGTGGATGAGTCATCCCGCATGCTCGGCCGCGCCCCCCGCCCGCTTCAAGCCTGGCGCGATGGAACGACACGCGGGCGGGACAGGCCGTCGTTCGGGTTCGCCGCGATGCCCGGGCGAGCCCGTCTTGGGCAGACTCGACCCTGTCGCGTCGCTTCCACCGCCTCCAAAGGAATCTCCATGCGTGCCTTGCTGTCCGGCCTCTCCTTCGCGGCGCTGATGGGCGCCACCGGCGTTGCGCCGGCCGCCGTCGTCTACACGGCGCTGTCCACACCGCTGACGACCGCGTCCAACCCGGGCGGCGGCGGCAACGACGGCACCGGCGTCTGGTTCAACCCGCTGACCGGCTATGCCGAGGAGCGTGGCTTCTTCTTCCCCAACCCGTTGTTCGAGGACGGCAAGTTCTTCCTGCTGCTCGACGCCTCGCAGGCCACGCCCGAGGCGTTGATCTACACGCAGGGCTTCTTCTCGCGCGGCAACGGCGTCATCTACGCGTCCAGCAGCAACCTCAACCCGGCCTACTTCAGCGACGGCGCCACCATCGGTGCGGGCGTGGGCTACCAGAGCCCCGGCGCGGGCTACCCCGACCTGGGCCCGGTGTTCGGCAACTTCCCCAAGGGCCGCGGCTTCATTGGCCTGACGCTGCGCGACTCGTCAGGCGCCTCGGCCAGCGATGTGTTCTACGGCTTCGCCGACATCACCGTGGGCAAGGACTACAGCATCACGCTGAACGCCTTCGCCTACGAGAACGTGCGCGGCGCGGCCATCACCACCAGCCTCGCAGCACCCGTGCCCGAGCCGGCCACCTATGGCCTGATGGCCCTCGGCCTGGCAGCGCTGGGGTTGCGCCGCCGCCGCCGCTGAAGCGTCAGCTGCCGGCCTTGGGCGCGCGGGCGTAGCTCTGCGTCAGCGCCTCCCAGGCGTGGCCGTCGGGCTCGCGCCAGTAGACGATGCGCCCGCCCACCGAGGTGTTGACCTGGAAGTCGTCCGGCCCGATGGGCGTGCTGCGCCAGGCAATGCCCATGGCTTGCAGCCGCGCCATCAGCGCATCGAACTCCGCCTCGCTGACGCGAAACGCATAGTGCTGCAGCGGCACCGCCGCGCCGGTCGCCACCTCGTCGAAGTCCACCGTCAGGTCATCCGACACATAGACCGCGCTGAACGGCCCCACCGCCGCCTGCGCCGACCAGGGCACGCCGAGGATGGCGGCCAGGCGTTCGGCGGCGGCGCGGCGGTCTCGGGCGGGGATGAGCAGATGGTCGAGGACGGCGGGCATGGCGAATCTCCTCAGGCTTTGGCGCACTTCGCGACGGTGTCCCAGGTGCGCGTGGTGATGTTCTTGCTGAAGGTCTTCTCCAGCAACTGCATGAAGACGGGGCCCTTCTCGTTGGGCACATAGACGCAGAGCACCTCGCCGCCAATGCGCTTGAGGATGCTGGCGTCATGCTGGGCGATGGGCAGTTCGACCTCGTCCACTGCGTCGGGCTCGCGCAGAAAGGTCACGACGCGCTTGCCGCCGGCCGGCAGCTTGAACTCGGCAAAGGGATCGGCGTCGAGCAACTGCTGCAGATGCGCGGTCGAGCGCACCACGGTCGCAAAGCGGTAGCCCGCGCCGTCCAGCATCGCCTTCTCGACGCGCTTCTGCAGCGCCGCGGCCGACGCGGAGCGCGGTGTGGAGAAGACGACGTTGCCACTGCTCAGCAGCGTCTTCACATTGGTGAAGCCGGCAGCCTCAAGGCAGCGCTTGAGCTCGGGCATCTTGCAGTTCATCGGGCTGACGCCGCGCAGCAGGGCAACGTAACGGGGCATGGACAGAGACTCCCAGCAAGCGGCGAGACGATAGCAAACGCCGTCACTGCACGGCTTCGTGCGCCTGAATCCGCCCCCCGGCGCGGATCCCCTGCTAGCAACAGAGGTACTGCGTGAACGGGTGTAAGGTCGGATGCCCTTGGAGCACCTCATGAAACCCCGTTCTGGATCCGCGTTGCCGGCAGCAGGTCGCGTTCCTGCGCGTCGAACATGATCCGCCTCGAGATCGCCCTCGAACTCGATTACGTCATCGCGGACCCCGGCTGTGATTTCATCTTCAACATCCACGCCGCCAGCACGCCTCGGCAGCTGGTGGTGGAGGAATCGCTGACGCTGAGCCAGCAGCTGCAGGCCCGCGTCGAGATGGAACCGGTCACGCGCAACCGCTACCTGCGCGTGCAGGCTCATGCCGGGCCGTTGAAGGTGGCCTACCGGGCCACGGTCGACCTGACGCATCACTTCGCCGCGCCGGGCGATGTGGGCGAGGTGCCCGTCGCGCGCTTGCCGGCCGAGGTGCTGAGCTACATCTACCCGAGCCGCTACTGCCAGTCCGACCGGCTGCACCGCCTCGCCATGCGCGAGTTCGGCCAGCGCTGGCAGGGCTACGGCCGCGTGCAGGCCATCCGCGACTGGGTGCTGGAGCGAACGACCTTCACGTCCAACACGTCGGACTCCAACACCTCCGCCATCGACACGCTGCTCGGCCAGGTGGGCGTGTGCCGCGACTTCGCCCACCTGATGATCGCGCTGTGCCGCGCCATCAACATCCCGGCGCGCTTTGCCACCGGCATCGACTACGGCGCCGACCCGGCCCTCGGGCCCACCGACTTCCACGCCTACGTGGAGGTCTACCTCGGCGACCGCTGGTACATCTTCGACCCCTCCGGCACCGCCATCCCGATGGGCTTCGTGCGCTTCGGCACCGGGCGCGACGCGGCCGACGTCGCCTTCGCCACCATCTTCGGCACGGTCAACTCCAGTGCCCCGGTCATCCAGATCAGGGCCGTGGCGGGTGCCGATGGCCAGCTGCAGCTGCCCTACCACTGCACCGACGCCATCTCGACGGACGGTTGACGAGCCGTGAGCATCCGCACCGTCTTCATCCGCCACCCCATCCTGATCCCCCTGGCCTGCGCCGCGGCATTGGTCGTGGTGCTGGTTGGGGAGAGCTCCTACTGGCAGTCGGAAGGCGTGCTGGGCGAGCTCAGTGCCGTGCGGGCCGGCACCACCCGGCTGGAGGAATTGCGCGCTGCCCCCACCGAGCAGCAGGCCGACATCCACCGCACGCTGCTGCTCAACCGCATCGGCGTGGGGGTGCTGAGCGTGGCCAGCCTGGTGGCGCTGTTCCTGTATCTGCGCCGAGGCCTCGCGCTGGAGGAGCAGCGCGAGCGCGAGAAGGTGGAGCGCCAGCGCCTGGTGCAGATCGAACGCGAGCGGCTGGAGGTCGAGGTGGCGCGCCGCACCGAACAGCTCGTCAAGCTGGCGCACCACATCGAGACGGCGCGCGAGCAGGAGCGGGCCCGACTGGCGCGTGACCTGCACGACGAGATGGGCTCGCTGCTCATCTCCGCCAAGCTCGATGCCGCGCGCATCCGGACCCGCGTCACCCACCTTGCGCCCGAGGCGCTGGAGCCGCTCACGCGCCTGATCGAAAAGCTGAACAGCGGCATCGCGCTGAAGCAGGACATCATCGAAAACCTGCGCCCGTCCACGCTCGACACCCTGGGCCTGGCCGTCACGCTGGACATCCTGGCCGGCGAGTTCGCGAAGCGCTCCGGCGTGCAGGTGCACTGCGAGCTGGCGCCCGTGCGGCTTGCCGCCGACGCCGAACTCGTCGTCTACCGCGTGGTTCAGGAAGCCATCACCAACGTCAGCAAGTACGCGCGGGCGCGCCAGCTGTGGCTGACCCTCAGCGTCGCCCACGGCCAGGCCGAACTCAGCGTGCGGGACGACGGCATCGGCTTCGACACCGAGGCCGCCGCGGGCTCCGCCTACGGCCTGCTGGGGATGCGCTTTCGCGTCGAGGCCGAGCACGGCACGCTGTCGGTGGTGTCGGCGCCGAACCAGGGCACGCTGATCCGCGTGAGGTTGCCGGAGATCGCGTTGGCGCCGGCTGAGGAGCGGGCAGGTGCTCACTGACGGCGACGAGCGGGAACAAGAGGCGATCCCGGCGTTGCACGGGTCGCGTTGACTTGGTCAAGCAGCAGTCGACGGAGTTATGCGGCAACGCGTGCTGGATAAGCTGGTAGTTAGGCGTCAAAGGAACCACCATGAATCCGCTCAACCGCAGATGGTTTTCCCGCTTCCTGATAGTTGCCGCAAGCACTTTTGCCGCATGTGCAAGTCAACAGCCAGCAGAGTCAGTGGAAAAGTACATCGCGGATCGGTCGCGAGAATGGACCGATGCGTATGTCAGCGGCAATACACGCGTCTTGGAAGAAATCATCGCTGATGACTTTCTCGGCACATCGACCAAGGGCGAGCGATACACAAAGCAGAACGTCATTCAAGACGCGAAAGCCGGCTACTTTGTATCCAACCGGCTATCCAAGATAGAAGTCAGGGTCTACGGAACTACCGCCTTGGCTTTTGGAATGGACGTCATGGTCCTCAAGACGAGCCCCAATACAGAGGAACGTGCCGTGTGGACGGACACGTGGCTTTTGCGCAATGGGAAATGGCAAGTCGTGGCATCGCATGAATCCAAGCTGTCCTCGGCGGCGGCAAATTGACGCCTAACCCTCCGTTTAGCTCTACGTCAGGCGTCAAATCCAATGCCCACCTCAGTCACCCAACGCAATTGGCTCACTACGCCTGCGGGCATCCTTCTGTGTGTGGCCGTGCTCTCGGGCGGTCTCGCGTGGTGGTTGATAGCCCTGCCCGTGTTGAGCCTTTCCAACGTAAAAAGTCACCCCACGCACTTTCCCCAGGTGTTCGTGCATGCCGTAGGTGGAACGCTCATGCTTGCAAGCGGAGCGATCAATCTCTATCTGGGCGCGACTCGCCAGTTCTTTCGCCTGCACAGGCCCCTCGGGTTGACATACCTCATTGGCGGCAGCATCAGCGCCGTCAGTGCAATCGTCCTTGCGCTCAGCAACGGACATAGAAAGTCGGCCATCGAGTTTGCTGTCGAACCGCTCCGCTCCAACGATCTCGGCTGGGCGCTGGCAACACTTGGGGCAGCTTGGCTTGTGTGTGCAGCCATGGGCTATCGAGCCGCATTGAATCGGCGATTTTCGTCACACCAAGCATGGATGATTCGAAGCTACGTCTTGGTTTGGTCGTTTGTACTCTGTCGACTGGTTGGCCAGATACCTTCCTTCCCTGAGCTTGGTAGTGGAGGAACCATTGCATGGCTGTCATGGACAGTTCCCCTGATGCTCTGCGAGGTTGCACTTCAATGGCCAAGCGGTCGTCGACAGTAGGCCCGTGACCAAGCGTTGAGGCCTGACCCATCGCTCAAGCGGAGCGCCAACGCGGGTCGAGTGGGCGATGACATGGTGAAAATGACTTTTAACCAGTCGCTCGACCGGCCCATAGCGAAGTGCAGCCGCTTGCTTGAAGCGGCTGCGTCCCGAGCACCATCACCCCACAGCCAAGCGATCACCGGCGTCGGCCAACGCCCTGCGCGTTCCCTCATCCGTCGGAAACAGATGCTCCACCTTGAGCGACGCCAGCGTGATGTCCAGCGGCGTGCCGAAACTGGTGATGGTCGAGAAAAAGCTCAGCACCTGCCCGTCCGCCGCGCGCAGGCGGAAGGCGAGGACGGGTAGCTGGCTGCTGGCCTCGA
Source organism: Roseateles sp. GW821-FHT02E12 (assembly GCF_059421665.1). Classification (NCBI taxonomy): domain Bacteria; kingdom Pseudomonadati; phylum Pseudomonadota; class Betaproteobacteria; order Burkholderiales; family Sphaerotilaceae; genus Roseateles; species Roseateles sp. GW821-FHT02E12. The sequence continues at coordinate 947,055 of NZ_JBWKVK010000001.1, read as the reverse complement.
CGGCGGCCCAGGGTTCCAGCGTCGGGCGCAGGTCGTCGAGCAGGGCGCGCAGCCGCGGCAGGTGCTCGGCCTCGCGGCAGGCGCGGGCCCACATCTCGCCGCACAGCCAGGCCTCGTCCACGCACAGCGCGCGCAGGCCGCCAGGCGCGAAGATGGCGCGCAGCAGGTTCAGCGGCTGGGCCAGCAGCGTCTCGGCCGGCAGGCCCAGCAGCGAGAGCAGGCGCGCCAGGCCTTCGTTGGCCATGACGACGTTGTACTCACCATCCAGCACCAGCGCCGGCGTCGTCGGACCGCTGGCGTGCACCAGTTGCTCCAGCGCCTGGCGCACGGACGCCATCTCGGGCGCGTCCAGCGCGCGCTCGGTGTGGGCGGGCGCGTAGCCGGCGGCGAGCAGGGCTTGGTTGCGTTCCTGCAACGTGGCGCCGAGGGCGTCGAGCAGGGCGATCAGCGTCTCGCGGCCGGCGCGGGAGCGGCCGGTCTCGATGCAGCTGAGGTGGCGTTGCGAGACGCCGGCGCGCAGCGAGAGCTCGAGCTGGCTGACGCGGCGCGACTTGCGCAGGGTGGCGAGGGTGGCGGTCATGGCGTGGGGGTGGGCAGCAGGTGGACGATGCCAGCGGCCAGCAGCAGGATCAACGCGAGGATGTCCAGCTTGACGACGGTGCTGAGCGCCGCCCCCAGCGGGCCGGCTTGCAGCGCCAGCAGCAGGAAGGACGCAACGCTGACCAGGCCGGCGATGAGGCCCAGCCCGCGCAGCGCCGGTTGCCAGGCGGCCCAGGCCAGCAGCGCGGCGAGCAGGCCGAAGAGCACGGCGCGGTGGCGCAGCAGGAGCTCCAGCGCGGGGTCGCGGGCGTCGACGCCGTAGAGCACCGACAGCTTGGCGGCGCCCAGCACGCCAGCCAGCGGCAGCGCATGCAGCAGGGCGACGAGCGCGAGTGTGATGGGAACGAGCAGCTTCATGAGCCGTGACCTTAGGCCATCAACGACGGCGCGGCGATGACCTCGGAGGTCATTGCGGCCATGCGCGCCTGTGCCGAGCATGGCGCCATGTTCAACCCGCTGGAGAAACGCCATGCGACCCGTTCTGATCCTCGTCCTCGCCGCCTTCGGAGCCTTCTCGACCTATGTGATGTGGGAGGTGGGCTACCTGGGCATCTGGCAAGCCGGCATGAGCAGCCTCGGCGCCTGGCAGGTGCTGCTGGACCTGGTCATCATGTCGTGGATCGCGCTGGGCTTCATCTGGCGCGACGCTCGCCAGACCGGCCGTACGGTCTGGCCATTCGCGCTGATCACGCTGGCCGCGGGCTCCTTCGGGCCGCTGCTCTATCTGCTGCTCAAGCCCTCGGGCCGCGGCAGCTTCACGGCGACGTCGGCCGTGGCAGGGCGCTGAGGGCAGCCTGCAGATTGACGCGCGCCGCCGCCTCGAAGCGACCACGCAGGGCCGGCGTGCCGTAGAGCACGGGCCGCGCGAGAAAGCCGGCCAGGATGGCGCCGCGCTTCTCGTTGAAGAGAGCCGCCGGCACATGGGCGTACTCGTGGCGGATCTGCGCCTCGTACTCGGCAAAGCGTGCCGGTGCCGCGCCGAGGATGGCAAGGTCGATGTCGACGAGCAACTGCTCGTCGGGCGTGGCCGGCGCGACGCTGTGGCGGGTGGCCAGCACCAGGGCCGCGACGCGCTCGGCCACGTCCGCCGCAGCGCCCGCTTCCAGCAGCGCGCTGCGCGCCCAGTCGGCGCTCAGCGCCTCGTTGTCATGGCGATGCACGTCGTAGATCGCGTCGTGAAACCACAGCGCGATCGCGATCTCGGCGGGCCGCTCGGCCAGGTGGGAGAACTCGTCGAACAGCGCCAGGCATTCGCCCAGATGCTGCTGCGTGTGATAGCCGCGATGCGGCTCCGCATAACGGGCCAGCAGCTGGGCCTGCAAGGCCTCGCCATCGCGGGCGCCCAAAGCGGCCCAGGCCTTCTGCCAACGTGCGCTGACCGCTGGATTCATTCGACGATGACCGTGTAGCTGATCGCCTGCGCCAGGCTGGGCAGCATGCCGCCAAACTCGATGCGATGCTGCCCTTTCGTCAACGGCGGCAGGGCCACGTAGTAGCCGCTGGCGGCGGCATCCGGCGGGCCGCCGGGCACCAGGCTGAAGCAGGTCTTCGTCGTCTGGCGATGCGCCTGCAGGCCGTCGATGCGGTGGCCGTCGATGGACAGCACCAGCGCCATGGGGCCATCGGTCAGCGCCTTGACCTTCATCAGCAGGCCCTGGCAGTCGTCCGTCGGCCCCTCCGAACGGAAGTAGACGTAGTTGATCAGCGGAAAGAAGAGTTGCTTGCCGCTTGGCACGCGGCAGGTCCGCTCAACGCGCTGACTGCCATAGGCGCCAGCCAGGAACCAGACCGTCCCTTCTTGCCGGCTCGCACAACGCTCACCGGTGCGGTCCGCCACGGGGCTGCGCGCGCGATCGAAGGAGAAGGCCCATTGCCACCATCTCTGGGACCATTCGTGCTGCGAGACCCCGGCCAGCGGCGCGTCGGGCGGCAGCGGCGTCACGTCTTGCGCCAGAGCACCTGCCGCGCAAAGCAGCATGGACAGGGCAAGCATGTTTTGTTTCTGACGCGTCATGGCGTGGCACTCCCTTTGTGGGCCCACATGATGCCAAGGCGCCGGCTCTAACGCAGCCAGCCAGCGCAAACTTGCTCGCAGTTCCTCATGCCAGCGGCCGGCCGAACATCATGCGATGCCCGTCCAGCGTGCGCACGCCGAACTCACGCATGCCCCAGGACTCGTCACGCAACGGCTTCATGAACTCGGCGCCCTTGCCCGCGAACTCGGCATGCAGGCTGTCGATGTCGCTGACTTGCACGTAGGCGAAATAGCTGTGGTCGCCAAGCTGGGCGGGCGGCAGCGCATCCGGGCATTCGCCGGCCATGATGACGCAGGCATCGCGCTCCAGCCAGCACCAGCCGGGGTCGCCCATGTCGTGGACGGTGAAGCCGAGCACGTCGCGGTAGTACGCAGACGAGCGCGCAAGGTCGGGCACGGCGAGAACGTAGCGGGGCTGGGTCAGCATCTGGCCATGTTAGGTCGGCCGGGCGACGAGATGCGGCTGACGCTCAGACGGCCGCCTGGACTCCGATCGACCGCAGCCCCAGCCGCTGCTTGTCACGCCCGGGCGGAGCGCCAAACAAGCGGCTGTATTCGCGGCTGAACTGCGAGGGGCTGTCGTAGCCGACGCTGTAGCCGATGGCCGCGACGTCGCCAGCGTCCGCCAGGATGCGCGCCCGTGCCTCCTGGAGCCGGATCAGCTTCTGGTACTGCAGCGGGCTCATGGTCGTCGCGCCGCGGAAGTGGCGGTGGAAGGACGACTCGCTCATGGCCACCATGTCGGCCAGCATGGGGATGGAGATGGCTTCGGCGTGGTGGGAGCGGATGAAGCGGATGGCCCGCCCGATCTGCGACAGCCGGCTGTCGGCCAGGCCGATTTGCCGCACCATGGCGCCCTGCGCACCGTGCAGCAGCCGCCACACCAGCTCGCGCTCCACCAGCGGGCCTAGCACGGCGGCGTCGCGCGGCGAGTCCTTCAGTCGCAGCAGGCGCACCATGGTGTCGATGAGATCTTCCGAGGCATCGTTGACACCGTAACCGGCAGGTTCCGACGCAGCCGCCGCAGGCCCCATCTCCAGCAGCAGCGAGGAGATGGTCGACGCGCTCAGTGTCATGCCGGCGCCGAGATAGGGCTTCTCGGGGCTGGCCTCGATGACGCAGCCGGCGATGGGCAGCTCCACGCCCACAACCAGGAACTGGCCTTGGCCGTACTCGAACACCTCATCGCCCAGCATGGCGCGCTTGGCGCCCTGGGCGACGATCACGAAGGTCGGCTCCATCACGTGGTGAACCATCTCGGTGGGAGCCTCCACCGAGCCCGCGAAAACGCCACCCGCGTGGCGCTCGCCCACGGGGGTGGCGTGGCGCTGGATGAGCTGCCGCAATTCTTCGAGTGAACCCATGCCGCCACCGTAACCGCTGCGCCTTGCCCGCTCAAGGGGCGGGTGCACGATCCGGGCCGTATTGAGCGAATCGTGCAAGAGCTTGGCGGTTTTGGGCTATCGGCCCTGGGGCGGCCTCGGGGCTTGGTTTGAGTCAACCGCACGATGGGCGAATCGTGCAATCACATGACCGGAATTGACTGCTCGATTTGGCCGCCGGCCGATTCAATGCGGGCCTTCGCTCAAGGAGGTCGCAATGAGGATGCAAGGCAACACCCTGCTCGTGGCCGGCGGCACCAGCGGCATCGGCCGCGGCCTGGCCGAATTGCTGTGCCGGCTGGGCAACGAGGTGCTCATCTTTGGCGGCCAGCCCGGCGCCGCCCAGGCCGTCGCCCGCGCCAACCCCGGCATGCGAGCCGTCGACCTGGACCTGGCCGACCCCTGGAGCGTCGCCGGCTTCTCCGAGCAGGTCGCGGCGACTTGTCCGGGCCTCAACATGCTCGTCAACATCGCCATCGCCTTCCCGGCGAAGTACCTGCCCGGCCTGGATGCGCTGCTGGACGACGACGGCAGCTACGAGAAGCTGGAAGCCCACCGGCTGGGCATGCAGCAGCTGACCGGCGCGCTGTTGCCCCACTTCCGCAAGCGGACCCACAGCGCCATCTTGAACGTGCGCGCGGGGCCGATGCTGGCGTCGCCGCATGCACAACGGGGGAGGGGCTCGAGCAGCACGGCCATCGAGAGCGGCATGTCGGCCTGCGTCATGTCCGTCAGGAAGCGCTGGGCTGGCGCCTCCATCGACGTGATCGACATCGCCCGCCCGTCACGCGCGGAGCGCATGAGCCCGGACCATGCCCCCCGGCCCCACGAGGTACCCCGGGGCGAGTTCCTCTCCAGCGTGGCCCAGTTGCTCGCCGAAGGCCTGCCCGAAGCGGCGGCCCTGTCGCGGCTTCGGGCACTCTGGCCGGTGGCGCGGGCGGCGGCGAGAAAGACCCGGGACGACGATCTGGTCTCGCAGGCGCACTGATTCCGGGCGAATGGCGCGCGCGTTCGTCTGCTTCAGGCTGGCTGCTGTCGCTCACCAACGGCCGCTTTGCGGCGGTACGGATCCAGGCAGTGAGTCCCTAGACCTCTGGCATGAGGTCAATGGCATGGATCAAGGCCACGCCGCCACCTGAGTTGTGGCCCTGCCAGGGTAGCCTCCTGCTCTTGGTCAACCTGCGGAAGTATTGGGTTGACGGCGCGCCCAACAACCTAAGCACGAGTGAAAAATGCGCTTCATTCCGAATGGCCCAAGCATTCCCGATGAACTTCTGACAGCACGGGATGCTGGTCAGGTTCTCTTTTTCTGCGGTGCAGGAGTGTCGCGAGCCAAAGCCCGGTTGCCGGATTTCGTCACTTTGGCTGAGCGCGTACTCGAGACTCTAGGATCTGGCCTCGATAGTCCCGCTAGGCGGCTTTTCGATCAAGCAAAGGCGCAACCTGGAACGGTTGCTACTGACCGGATCTTCGGGCTCTTAGAGCGAGAGTTCGATTCCTCAGACGTTCGAGAGGCCGTAGCGATGGCCCTCCAGCCTTCGAACAACGTGAACCTAGGCGCGCATCGACTGCTACTCGACCTGGCGAGAGATAAGGCGGGGGTGCCTAGGCTTGTGACGACGAATTTCGACGCACTCTTCGAAGCCTGCGAACCAGGAATTGAGTCGTTCAATCCGCCGAAGTTGCCCGATCCTCGTCGACCGCAAGACTTCCGTGGCATCGTTCATCTCCACGGCTGTGTGAACGATGCCGGTCTAGGTGCTCGCGACGACGAATTCGTCCTCTCGAGCGCAGATTTCGGCCACGCCTATCTGGCCGACGGCTGGGCATCGCGATATATCCAATCCCTGCTGCAGCGTTTTCGCATCGTTTTCCTCGGTTATTCCGCGGACGACCCGCCCGTGCAATACCTGCTAGAGGCGTTGAACCGCTTCGAGACGCCTTCGCAGTCTCTCTATGCGTTCCAGTCTGGCAATGCGTCGGAGGCCTTGGCCCAGTGGGCACACAAGGGCGTTACGCCTATACCTTACGACAGTGCAGATCATCATGCCGCACTCTGGGACACGCTGACTGCCTGGGCAGCTAGGGCTCGCGACGTCGAAGGCTGGCATTCCCAACTCATCAAAGCCGCTTCCGAACGGGGCCCAGCCGGAATGGCTGCGCATGAGCGCGGCATGGTCGCGCACCTTTTCTCGACCGAGATCGGCGCGCGATTCCTTGCAGGTTCCGAAACACGCCTCCCGGCAACTTGGCTCAGCGTAATCGACCCGCATCTGAGGTACGCCCGACCACACCAGCGGGATCTGAACTCAGACGTCAGTAATCGCTTCGATCCCTTCGATGCGTACGGCCTGGACTTCGACGAGCCACCGGCGCCGATCGACCTGGCAAATCACTTTGCCTCGCGCAAGATTCCAGAGGATGCCTGGAATGGCCTGGACTGCGGAGTGAATGAGCACCCCAGCATCTATCGGTCACTGAATGGACGAAGACTTGGACTGGCGACGGAAGGCTCTATCGACCTTCCTAGCCGATTGGCGCAGATCGGCGCTTGGTTGACGAGCGTGGCCCACCAGCCTGCTGCGCTTTGGTGGGCGGCGAGGTATCCGACGCTTCACCCGTCCGTTCTCGACGGGATCGACCGCCGGCTGCTAACTGATAAGGGATTCACGCCGGCGCTTCGAGCCGGCTGGCGCATGGCAATTGCATGCATGCGAGGCCGGACGAGCAACGTCGATTACCGGTATCACAAGATTGCCGCCCAAGCAAAGGCAGAAGGATGGTCAACACCGCTGGTGCGTGAGGTAATGAATGTCTGCAGACCCCAGCTGACTCTGGATAGCTCATTCAATGCCATTGCCCCGGAGCCGAATGCAGAGGCAGAGCTGAACGCCCTGGCGCGCTTTGACGTTGATTATCCGCGTCCGCACGTTCCGATTGAGATTCCGGAAGACCTTCTCGCCTATGGTGTTGGTCAATTCCGGCAGCACTTGGACTACGGACTGGATCTGGAGCGCGAGGTCACGGGCGGGGACGTGCCGTATTTCGACACCATTCGCGCCGATGACGGAAAGGCGCTGCCGACGGACGCACACGGTCTAACTGGCCATCTTGTGCTGTTCACGAAACTGGTTTCCCAACTGGCGGAGCACGATATTGATGCCGCCAAGCGAGAGGTCGATCAATGGTCTCAGTTTCAGCACCAAGTCTTCATTCGACTGAAGATATGGGCTGCGGGGCGATCAGACCTCACGACACCGGAGCAAGCCTGCCAGACCGTACTCGAACTGGACGATGAGACGTTCTGGTCCTCGCGCCAAGAGCGAGATCTGCTGTTCAGTCTGCGAGACCGATGGCAAGAGTTTCCAGACGCGCTCGCGAGCCAGATCGAAGCGCGCCTACTCACTAGTGATGTCCCGTGGCTAAAGGGGCAACCGGATCACGCCGCAGGCATCGCGCACGAGCGGCTGGATAGGCTGCATTGGCTTTCATCTCGCGGGGTGAAGTTCACCTTTGACTACGGCACCGTAGCCGCCGACCTCCGAGCACTTGCGCCTCGATGGGACGAGCGATCGGCGCAGCACACCGCGCAGCCGCAGGTTTCAGAGGCCTTCTCCGTGACGACTGATGCGAATTCGACTGCAATCGATAGACTGCCGCTGGTGGAAGTTCTGGCTAAGGCGCAGGAACTTGCTGGAGACGACTTTTTTGCCCGTGTGCGCAGGAATCCGTTTCTGGGGTTAGCCAAGAGCCGCCCTTCGAGAGCGTTGAGCGTACTTACCCACGCCAAGAAAACTGGCGCGTTTCCAGCTTCGGCCTGGTGGTCCTTTCTGTCGGCCCAAGCGGAGTCGAGCCCTCCGAAGCGGCTGCTGATTGCCATCGCGGCTCGAACTGCGCGCCTGAGCCCTGGTGAGTTGGGAGAGATATTGCATCCGGTATCCACCTGGATGCACAACATGCATCAGCGGTTGGAACACGAATGTCTTGCAGCCTTTGAGGCCTTGTGGACCGCGATGCTGGAGGCAATGCGCCTGCCCAAGGCGGAGCTTCAGCGAAGCCCTCCCATACCCAGGCGTTGGGTCGATGAGGGCTTGAATAGTCCTGCAGGGCGACTCGCCATGGCCCAGCGACAGCAATTGGCCGACATAGCCAAGGCCGGCAATGGACTTCCGGGGGCATGGAAGCTCAGAACGGAAGAGCTGCTTGGCCTCCCGCAAGATCACCGGAATCATGTGATCGCGATGATCGCCGCAGAATTGGGTTGGCTCTTTCAGACCGACCCTGTGTGGACAGAGGAGCACCTACTTTCCGTGCTCACTGGTCATGATGAGGCAGCCGTTCGGGCCTTCTGGTCAGGATTTTTGTGGACCGCGAGTGGACTGCAGGCTGATCTGTTTCCGCATCTGAAGGCGGGGCTGATAAGGCTTGCGAAGACGCCGGAGTTGGCTGGCCGCGATCAAACCAAATCGATTGCCGGCTTGCTCTTGGTCACATGGAGCAACTGCAAGCGGCGGGGCGAGGAGCCGCCACAGCTATCCGACGTTGAGCTCCGAGAGGTGCTTATCCACGCGGACGACGGCTTTCGCATGCAAATGCTTTGGTACGTCGAGCACTGGTCCAAGGATAAGGATGAGGAGGCTGATTGGTCCGAGTTCCTCATCCCCTTCCTCACAAAGGTCTGGCCTCGGCAGCTTGCTGCCCGCACGCCGAGCGCATCGGGGCGGCTCGTGGATCTCGCGCTGGCACTGCCCGAGCGCTTTCTGGAGGTTGCCGAGGCAGTTCAGCGTCGCCTCGTCGTGTCGAGCAACTTCTTCATGAATTTGTTCGATGAGAGCCACACGCAGATCGCGCTGAAGCATCCGCTCGAGCTGTTGGCGCTTTTGTCTGCTTCTCTTGGCGAAGACCCGTCGAGCTGGCCATTCGAGACGGGCAAACTGCTCGCAGTTCTAGCTGAGCAGCCTCTGACGAGAACCGATCCCAGATTGATCCTGCTGCGGGAGCGAGAGCAGCGGCGCATGTGGCAGTGACCTGCCCGGGGTTTTCCCTCCGGACAAGATCAGTAGCCCGGCTCAATGGCGGCTTTGGGGTGACCCGTCTGGCTTTCGCGATGTCCGTTCCCGCTGCACACCAGCCCTTCACCGGCCCGGCGGCTACGCTGGACCCAGCGCAATGGCCCGCTCACCCACCCCGCGTCTTCTCACGCTCCTGCAGCGCCCGCCACATGACCTTGCCCGCGCCGCTCTTGGGCAGCGTGTCGACGAACTCGATGCGGGCCGGCACCTTGTAGGCGGCCATGTTGGCGCGGCACCAGTCGCGCAGGTCGGCTTCGGTCAGTGACTCATGCCCCGCGCGGCGCACGACGACGGCCTTGACGGTTTCGCCACGATAGGCGTCGGGCGCCGAGATGATGCAGGCCTCGGCCAGGCCGGGGTGGGCGTGCATCAGGTTCTCCACCTCGGCCGGCCAGACCTTGAAGCCACTCGCGTTGATCATCCGCTTGAGGCGGTCGGTCATGAAGAAGTAGCCGTCGGCGTCGACGAAGCCGATGTCGCCGGTGCGGAAGAAGCGCTTGCCTTCGAACTCGATGAAAGCGGCCCGGGTGGCGTCGGGCCGCCCCCAGTAGCCGTCGAACACCATGGGGCCGTGCGTGATGATTTCACCGGCCTCGCCCACGGGCAGTTCCTGCAGCGTGTCGGGGTCCACGACGCGGGAGTCGCAGCTCAGGTAGGGCACGCCCAGACATTGCTGCTTGGGTGCGTCGTAGGGGTTGCTGTGGCTGGGCGCGGCGGTCTCGGTCAGGCCGTAGCCTTCCATGTAGCGCAGGCCGTAGCGCTGCCACAGGCGCTCGGCAATGGCCTGGGGCATGGCCGCGCCGCCGCCGCCGATGGACACCATGCTGCTGAGGTCGAAGCTGTCGACCTCGGGGCTGGCCAGCATGTCGATGACCATGGTGGGGATGTTGGTCCAGCGCGTGACGCGGTGGGTGGCGATGAGGCGGGCGGCGTATTCGCGCTGCCAGCGCGGCATCAGCACCAGGGCCGCGCCGCAGGCCAGCGTGCCGTGCATGACGACGACCATGCCGGTGATGTGGAACATCGGCACGACGCCGAGCACCACGTCTTCATGGTTGGCATTGGCCCACAGGCCGCCGGCAAAGATGTTGTGCTGCAGGCTGCGGTGCTTGTGCATGCAACCCTTGGGGTGGCCCGTGGTGCCGCTGGTGTAGGGCAGCAGCGCCAGGTCGTCGGCGCCGACATCCACGGCCGGCATTGCGGCCGTGCAGGCCAGGGCCTCAGCCCAGCACGGGCTGCCGGCGGGCAGGGCGATGTCGGTGTTCAGCCAGTCGACCCAGGCGGCGGGCAGGCCGGCGCCGTCGGTCCGCCCACCCGGCAGCACTTCGGCCAGGCGGGTGACGAGCAGGTCCTGGGCCGCCATGCCAGCGGCCAGCCATTCGGCGCTGAGGTCGCTGCTGGTGACGGCGAAGACGGCGCCGCTGTCCTCGATGAGGTGCTTGAGCTCGGCCGCGCGGTTCATCGGGTTGACCGGCACGACAACGGCGCCCACGCGCAGGATGGCGTAGTGGGCGATGACGAGCTGTGGGCAGTTCTGCAGGCCCACCAGCACGCGGTCGCCCTTGGCAATGCCGCGCCCGGCGAGCCAGGCGGCCAGGCGTTCGACCTGGGCTGCCAGCTCGGCATACGTCGTCGTGTGGCCGAGGAAGACCAGGGCCGGCCGCTGCGGAAACCGGCGCGCGTTGACGAACAGGTTGTCGGGCAGCGCCGTGGCCGGCGGCTCGATGGCGTGCGGCACGCGGGCCGGCCAGAACTTGTGGTGTGCTCGGGGGGTCATGCACTTGTCTCCGGTTTCCTCGCGACGACGAGATAGACGCCGAGCAGCGTCACGCCCATGCCAGCGATGGCTTGTGCGCCAAGTGTCTCGCCGAACAGCAACCACGCCATCACCGAGGTGACAGAGGGCACCAGATACATCGTGCTGCTGACGGCCGTGACGCGGCCGTGGCGCAGCATGTAGAACATCAGGCTGATGCCGCCGGCCGTCAGCACGAGGATGCTCCAGGCCATCGCGACGAAGACGTGCGCGTTCCATTCGATGCGCATGGGCTCCAGCGCCCAGGCCAACGGCAGCGTCACGGCCAGCGCAGCGGCGAACTGCACGACCTGGCCGGTGCGCAGGTCGAAATGGGGCACGAAACGCTTCTGGTACAGCGTGCCGCCGGTGATGGCGAGCAGGGCCATCAGGCACAGCAGCAGCGGCGCGCCGTAGCTGCTACCCAGGTTGAGCTTGTGCCAGATGACGAGCACGACGCCGGCCAGGCCCAGGGCCACGCCCAGCCATTGGCGCGGCGAGACGCGTTCGCCGATCAGCGGCGCCAGCCCGGCCACCAGCACCGGCTGCAGGTTGACGATCAGCGCCGCCGTGCCGGCCGGCAGGCCCTGGCGGATGGCGACCCAGACGCCACCCAGGTACAGCGCCTGGATGCCGATGCCGGCGATGGCCAGGTGGACCATGTCGCGCCGCGCGGGCCAGGGCGCGCGCGCGGCAAAGGCCAGGCCCAGCATCAGCGCGACGACGCCGGCGTAGCGCCAGCTCAGGAAGGTCAGCGGGTCGGCATAGGGCGCCGCCAGCTTGGCGACGATGTAGCCGGTGGCCCAGATGAAGATGAAGAGCGGCGGGGCAACGCGGTCGAGGACGGATGACATTTGCCAGACATCATGCCTAAGCCCCCAAGACCTTGGCGCTCATCAGCCGCACCAGCTCCACGGGCTCGGGCAAGGGGCCCGCCAGAGGCAGGCCGGCGAAGGCCGAATCCAGGCTCAAGTGCGACAGGCCGTGGGCCAGGCTCCAGCCGGTCAGCGCGATCAGCGGGCCAGCAGCGGCGTCGAAGCGGGTGGCTGCGTCGAGCAGCACGCGAAACGATGCCTCGGCCGCGCGGTCCAGGCCTGGGTGGCGGCTGCGCGAGGCCAGCACGGGGCCGAACATCAACCGGAAGCGTGCCGGCCGGCGCCGCGCGAAGTCGACATAGGCCGCGGCGATGGCCAGCAGCTGCTCGCGCGCATCGGCCGGGTGGGCGTCGACGCCCGCCTGCATGGCTGCACCGAGCTGCTGGAAGCTGCGCTCGGCCAGCGCCGCCAACAGCTCGGGCAGGCCGGCGAAGTGGTGATACGGCGCCGCATGCGACACGCCAGCGCCGCGGGCGACGTCGCGCAGACTCAAGGCTTCGGCACCGCGCTGGGCCAACAACGCCTCGGCGGCGTCCAGCAGGGTCTCGCGCAGATCGCCGTGGTGGTAGGTGCCGGCCGGCTTGGCGCGCGGGCGCGGCGGGCGCTCGGTGGCAGGCTTGGCTTTGGCCGCCGAGGCGGGCGAGGCAAGCGAACGAGGGGTAGCGACCTTGGGCATGCGCTCGATCTTGCCACGCGCAAGATCAAGGTGGATACTGCGTTGATCTTGACACCGTCAAGATCAGGTCTGAGGGCGCACGTGGATGCACCCGCCAACGAGGAGCACGCCATGTATCACGCCATCGTTCGCCGCAAGCTGCTGGCGGCTTTTGCCGATCTGAACGCGGGGCGCTACGACGGCATCCCGGCGCAGTTCGCCGCCGCGCACCGCCACTGCATGGTCGGCGCGCACGCCCTGGGCGGCGAGCGCCGCAGCCTGGCAGCAACAACGCGCTGGTACGGCCGGCTGCAGCGCCTGCTGCCGGGGCTGCGCTTCGAGGTGGGCGGCGTGTGGGTCAGCGGCTGGCCCTGGCGCACGCGCGCCGTCGTGGCCTGGCGCGACGCTTTCCGGCTACCGGGCGGCGCCGAGGGCAGCAATGTCGGTATGCACGAGTTCGAGCTGCGCTGGGGCCGCGTCAGCGCGCTGACGGTGCATTGCGACACGGCCCGGCTGGCCGGCTACCTGGCCGAGGTGGCGGCCGCCGGTCAGTCCGAAGCGCTGGCGGAGCCGATCACGGGCTGACGTGCGTCGGCCTCGATCAGCTCGCGCAGGCAGGTCAGGCACAGGCAACCGCTGTACTTCGCGGCCAGCTCGGCACGCAGCGTGTCGGTCAGGCGGATGCCGAAGCAGGCGCAATGGCCGGCGTTGACGCCGCACTCGAAGCCGCCGCCGCAGCGCGGGCAGTTCATGTCGAGCAGGGGAGCGCTCACGGGTGCCCCCTTCGCGCTGCGCGCTGGGAATGAACCCCTTCGGGCGGCCGTGCGGGGCTCATGCGCGCCGCTCCCGGAGTGCCGCCATGCAGAGCTCCTCGAGCACGCCGAGGTCCACGTCGGCCAGGCGCTTCACGTAGACACAGCCCTTGCCCTGACGGTGCTTGCCGAGCCGGGCCAGCAGCGCCTCGCGTTCGGCGGGCATGCAGCCGACGTTGAGGTAGAGGCTGATGTCGCCCTTGCCGCCCGCGCCGCTGGCGAAGCCGATCTCGAAGATGTCGCCCTCGCGGCCGCTGTCGTAGACGTAGTGGTGGTGGCCGAAGCCGACCATGCGGCCCCACATGCGCGGCGGGTGGCCACTGGTGCGCTGCATCACTGCGGCGAGCTGGCGGCAGTCGGCCGCGCGCGCCTCGGGCTGGGCCGCGAAGTGCGCTTCGACATCGGCGTCGGTCGGGACGGTCTTGTTGGGCGCGGCCATGGCGAGCGGGGGTCAGAGTGGCGATTGTGGATCCTCAGGCGGCACCAGCGGCGTGGCGCGCGCCAGGGCCATCCAGGTCGCGAAGTCGGGCTTGCAGGCCCGCTTGGGCGCTGGGCGGGCGAGTTCGAGGTGCTTGTCGTGGCCGATCAGCACGCCGTACTCGGGCGGGATCTCGTCGGGCTCGGCAATGCCGGCCTTGATGACGAACCAGCACTGGCCACACAGCGCACGGTAGGCGGCGGACTTGGCCGGGCGGCGCAGCTCGCCGAGCAGGTCACTGCGGCTCACCTTGATCTCGTGGATGGCGGGTTCGAGGTAGTCCTCCACCGTGCTGTGGCGGATGGAATAGACGTCGGGCATGGCGTTGACCCACAGCGTTTTGCCCTCTTCACCAGGCAGCCCGGCACGCAGCGCGAGGCCGCGCCAGGCGATGCGGCCGGCGCGCTGCATCTCGACGGCAACGCGCTCGACCAGCGTCTCGTGCGCATCACGAGCGGCGCGGTTGCGGGTGAGCGAGGCGGCGATGAGGGCCACGCCGGCATCGGTCACGCGCAGACGCTCGCGGCCGCCCGGCTCCTGCAGGCGCTCGACCCAGCCGGCGGCGAGCAGCTCGACCTCGACGAGATCCTGGCTGGGCCAGCCGGCGCTGCGCCAGAGCAGGCGCAGGCGTTGCAGATGGATGCGGTTGGGCGCGGGCATGGCGCGATCTTCGCCGCGGCAGGACAAGAAAAAAGCCCCCGGCCGGTGGGCACGGGGGCTTTGCGAGAGGCGCAAGCCGGAGCTTACGGACGCTCGCGCTTGGGCAGGGCGGTCATGCCTTGGGCAGCGGTAGCGCTGGGCACCGCGAAGAAGGTCCAGACGCTGTTGGCCGGGAAGGCCAGCGTGGCGTTGGTGTAGATCGCCGTGGCCGACGTCGGCACCGTGACGTCCACCTGCGAGCTGGTGGTCGACGAGATGCTGTTGGGCACCGAGGTCGCACCGGGCGACACGTTGGACGCGATCGCGCTGAAGTCCACGTTCAGCGACGAGCTGACGGTCGGCAGCGCGTTGACGAGGCGGACCTTCACGTTGCCACTGACGGTGGGCAGGCGGTTGTCGTCGTCGAGCACGGAGATCTTGGGCGCGGCACCGTCGCCCCAGACCAGCAGCGTGTAGTCCTTGCCGGCCGTCAGCGTCGGGGCCGGGAAGGTGACCGCAGCGCCGTTGACGGTAGCCGTCAGCGTGCTGGCACCGGAGGCGGTGGTCACGTACTCGCTGATCAGCGGGCTGATGGCGGCCGAGCTGAACATGGCCTGGCCGTTGATGCTCGAAGCCACCGTACCGGCAGCCGTCAGTGCAGCGACGGTGCGCACGCGGCTCTGGGTGTTGACGAAGTTCTTGACGGCGCCCTTCTGGACCAGGCTGATGCCGTTGACGAGCACGCCGCCATCGGAAGCCGTCAGGATCAGCGTGTTGACGCTGGCCGTGTCCAGCGTGACGGCCGGGATGTCCAGGCGCAGGTCGGTGCGCTTGTTGTAGCCGGTCACGCGCACGCGGAAGGTGCCCGAGTTCAGGCCGATGTAGCCGCTACCCGCGCCGCCCTGCAGATTCGTCGTCAGCGGCGTGGCCGTGTCGATCGACTCGGTGGCGGTCGTCACGAAGATGTCCAGCGCACCGGCGTCCGGGGCCAGGTTCAGCACCAGCAGCTTGGCCTTGCCGGCTTCGGGCGCCACTTCGCCTTCCTGCAGCAGCGTGGTGCGCACGGCACCGGCGAAGCCGTAGGTGATGAAGGTGTAGTTGGTGCCCGAGGTGAGCGTGGGCGTCGTGGCCGACACGCTGGTGCCCACTTCGCTGGTGGTCACCTTGGTTGCCGTGGCATTGGTGTCCACGCTGCCGTATTCGCCGGCGGTGGCGTAGGCGATCTTGCTGTTGATGGTCTTGTCGTTGACCACCAGATCCAGCTGGGCGTAGGAACGCGTGGCATTGAGCAGGCGCACTTGGGTGTTGCTGTCGCCGCCGCCGCCGCCGCCGCAGGCGGTCAGGAATGCAGTGGCCGACAGGCTCAGCGTCAGGACCAGCCGAGTGGCCCAGGGGGTGAATCGCATCGATAACTCTCCGAAAAAACCAAACCGCCGGGCACTCATTGACAAGAGTGCGGCCAAGAACGCGGACTCGCGATTAGAACCCAAGCCAGCGATCCCGCCATTGCCACCATCTAGCGGCCGGTGAAGAACTGTTGCTGCGAACTGGCCGCCGGGGTGAGGAGAACACTCCAATTCTTGTGGGGCGGCCCTGGTTAGCATCCGCCGCATGAACTATCCCCACCTCCTCGCGCCCCTGGACCTCGGCTTCACGACGCTGAAGAACCGCGTGCTGATGGGCAGCATGCACACGGGCCTGGAGGACGGGCGCAAGCATTTCGAGCGCATGGCCGTGTTCTTCGCGGAGCGGGCCAGGGGCGAGGTGGGGTTGATCGTGACGGGTGGCTTCGCGCCCAACATCGAGGGCTGGGCCAAGCCGTTTGCCGGCACGCTCGCCACGAGCGGCGCGGCGCGGCGGCACAAGATCATCACGGACGCCGTGCACGCCGAGGGCGGCAAGATCGCGCTGCAGATCCTGCACACGGGCCGCTACGGCTACTCGCCGCTGTGCGTGGCGCCGTCGCGCATCCAGAGCCCGATCAGCCCGTTCACGCCGCGCGAGCTGGGTGCCCGCGGCATCGAGCGGCAGATCCGCGCCTTCATCCGCTGCGCCAAGCTGGCTCGCGAGGCCGGCTACGACGGCGTGGAGGTGATGGGCTCCGAGGGTTACTTCATCAACCAGTTCCTGGTGGAACACACCAACCAGCGCACCGATGAATGGGGCGGCTCCTACGAGAACCGCATGCGCCTACCGCTGGAGATCCTGGCACGCATGCGCGAGGCCGTGGGGCCGGACTTCATCATCATCTACCGCCTGTCGATGCTGGACCTGGTGCCCAACGGCAGCAGCTGGGAGGAAGTGCTGGAGCTGGCGCGGCGCGTGGCCAAGGGCGGAGCGACCATCATCAACACCGGCATCGGCTGGCACGAGGCGCGCATCCCGACCATCGCGACCAGCGTGCCTCGCGCGGGCTTCGCGTGGGTGACGGCCAAGGTGCGCGCCCAGTTGCGCGCCGAGGGCATCACGACGCCGCTGATCACCAGCAACCGCATCAACACGCCCGAAGTGGCGGAGGGCGTGCTGGCCGATGGCAGCGCGGACATGGTGTCGATGGCGCGGCCCTTCCTGGCCGACTCGGAGTTCGTCAAGAAGGCTCGCCAGGGCAGGGCGGACGAGATCAACACCTGCATCGCCTGCAACCAGGCCTGCCTGGATCACACCTTCGCCCAAAAGATCTCCACCTGCCTCGTGAACCCCCGCGCGGCCTACGAGCAGGAGATCGTGATCAAGCCGGTGAATGGCGCGAAGAAGCGCATCGCCGTGGTGGGCGCCGGCCCGGCGGGCCTGGCCGCGGCGACGACGCTGGCCGAGCGCGGCCACGCGGTGACGCTGTTCGACGCAGCCGCCGAGATCGGCGGCCAGTTCAACATGGCGCGGCGCATCCCGGGCAAGGAGGAGTTCAGCGAGACGCTGCGCTACTTCCGCCGCCGCATCGAGATCACCGGCATCGACCTGAAATTGAACTGTCGGGTCTCGGCCGAGGAATTGAAGGGCTTCGACGAGGTGCTGCTGGCCACCGGCGTCAGCGCGCGCGATCCGAAGATCAAGGGCCAGGCGGAGGGCGCAGAACGCGGCCAGGTGCTGAGCTATATCGATGTGCTGAGGCACGAGAAGCCGGTGGGCGCGCGCGTGGCCATCGTCGGCGCGGGCGGCATCGGTTTCGACGTGGCCGAGTACCTGCTGGAGGCGGGCCATTCGCTGACGCTGGACCCGGCCGCCTGGCGCCGCCACTGGGGTGTGGGTGACCCGGAGCAAGTGCGCGCCGGCCTGCTGCGCCCAGCGCCCGAGGCGCCCACGCGCCAGATCACGCTGCTGCAGCGCAAGGCCGGCAAGCCCGGCGCGGGCCTGGGCAAGACGACGGGCTGGATCCACCGCGCGGCGCTGAAGATGAAGAACGTCGACATGCTGGCCAGCGTCAACTACGAGCAGATCACGCCCGAGGGGCTGTGGGTCAGCTACGGCGAGAAGCGGGCAGACGCCCAGTTGATCGAGGCCGACACCATCGTGCTGTGCGCGGGGCAGGAGCCGCTGCGCGAGCTGGAGGCGCCTTTGAAGGCGGCGGGCGTCAACGTGCACCTGATCGGCGGCGCGCTGGAAGCTGGCGAGCTGGACGCCAAGCGGGCCATCCTGCAGGGCACGAAACTGGCCTGCACGCTGTAGCCCGGCTCAGTTCTGGGAGAGTTCCCAGAGCTGGTACAGGGTGTCGTTGTCCTGCTCCGAGACTTCAAGGCCGGTGGCCAGGTCGAAGCTGGAGTCGTACCAGCCGCAGATTTCCGACTTGAGCCCGGTGCGCGCCCGAGTGGGCATCGGCAGGGGCAGGGGCAGTTTGGAGTTGGACCAGGGCGATTGCGAGGAGTTGAAGAATTGCATGATGGGCTCCGTTTTTTGAAGGGGCGGCGTCGTGTTCAACGCCATGCCGTCAGCATCGGCGCCGGGCCTTTTTTCGGACATCACCCGGAGGGTGGAGCGAGGGGGGATGCCGGCATGGCGCATCCCCCGCCTCTCCCTCCGAAGAGGGATACAAAATGGGGTCGGAGTCAATTTATGCCCCATCGAAGCCGATCCGGACCGGCTGAGCTAGGCTGGCGCGCCTGCCAGGAGCCCACCCATGCCCACCGCCCCCATCACTGCGACCAGCCCCATCGACGTCGCCGCCAGCCTGACCGAGCTCTGGTCGCCGCGCGTCGTCGGCGCCTTCGACGACAACTACGTCAAGGTGGCCAAGGTGCAGGGAACCTTCGGCTGGCACCGCCATCCGGACGAGGACGAGCTCTTCCACATCCTGCGTGGCCGGCTGCGCATTGAGCTGCGCGACGGCGCCGTGACGCTGGAGGCCGGCCAGATGTTCGTCGTGCCGCGCGGCGTGGAGCACTGCCCCGTTGCCGAGGCCGAGTGCCTGCTGATGCTGATCGAGCGCAAGACGACGCTGCACAGCGGCGACTCGCCGAACGAGAAAACCCGCTCCATCGAAGAGCAGCTGGGCAGCTAGGAGCCGGCGCGGCTCAGCTCGCGGCGGGCATCGCTGCCAATCCAGCGTGCCGACTTCTCGCTGCGCTGACACAAGCGCTCCGCCACAGTGAGCGCAAGCTCACGTAGGCCCTCGCTGCGTTTGCCGATCTGGCGCAGCGCCCAGTTCACGGCCTTCTTGACGAAGTTGCGCTCGTCGTCGGCTGCGGCTTCGATGAGGGGCAGACGCGCCAGGAAGTCGCCATCCGGCCGCGTCTTCTGGTGCACCGCGGCCACCGCCAGCAGCGTGAAACCGGCACGTTTCTCGAACTCGGCCTCGCGCGCCACCCAGCGCGGGATGGCCTCCCAGGCCAGCGGGCTCTTCACGAAGGCGTTGGTGCAGGCCTGGTCGCAGACATCCCAGGCGCGCATGCCAGCCACCCAGTGGTCCATCTGCTCGACCGTCAGCCGGGCCGGCTCGGCCACCATGCCGGCGAGGATCTGTGCGTCCGGGATGCCGGTGTCCCACAGCGCCAGGGCCAACGCGTGGTCGCGCTTGAACTCGCGCGCCAGCGCGCGCAGCGTCGGCACCGCCAGGCCGAGGCGCCCGTCGCCGGTCAGGCCGAAGCGCGCCATCGCGTCGAGCTGATCCGGGCGGGCCGCGGCGCGCAGCTGGGCAAGGGCGAGATCGAGTCGGGGGCTGCTCATGAAACGGGTCCTTGACTTCGAGTGCACTCTAGGTCGTCCAATGCCTCCATGGCACCCCGAGACGACCCTCCCCTGCTGCTGATCGGCGCGCTCGCCGCGCGCTGCGGCAAGTCCGTCCACGCGATCCGCTGGTACGAGGCCCAGGGCCTGGTGCCGGGCGTGGCGCGCGACGCAGGCGGCCGGCGGCGCTACCGCGAGCAGCACGTCGCCTGGCTCGAACTGATGGAGAGGCTGCGCACGACCGGCATGTCCATCGCCGAGATGCGCCGCTACACCGAGCTCGTCACGCAAGGCCGCAAGAGCCTGGCCGCGCGCCGCGACATGCTGGCCGCTCACCGGGCCGACGTGCTGGCCACCATCTCCCGCTGGCAGGAAGCCCTGACCGCGCTGGACCACAAGCTGGATTTCTACGACGACTGGATCGCCACCGGCCAACGCCCTGCACGCGACCCGCTCAACCCGAGGAGCAAGCCATGACCGACACCTCCACCGCCGCCAACAAGGCCCTGCTGCAGTCCATCTACGCCGCCCTGGCCGATGGCGACGGCGCCCCCTTCGTCGCCGCGATGGACGAGGACTTCAGCTGGACCATTGCCGGCGTGTCGCCCTGGTCGCGCCGCTGGGCCGGCCGCGACGTGGTGCGCGGGCAGCTGCTGCAGCCGCTCTTCCAGCGCTTTGCCACGCGCTACCGCAGCCGCGCCCAGCGCTTCATCGCCGATGGCGACCATGTCGTCGTGCAATGCCAGGGCGAGGTGCAGACGCACGCCGGCGAGGCCTACGACAACCACTACTGCATGGTGTTCCGCCTGCAGGCCGGCCGGCTCAAGGAAGTGACCGAGTACATGGACACCGACCTCGCCTGCCGCGTGCTCGGCACGCCCGAGGCGGCGCCCTGAACTCAGCGGGCCGCGCGGCGCCCGCGCAGCCAGCCCGCCAGCGCCGCGCCACCGGCCAGCGCCAGCCAGCCGCTCGCGGGCTCGGGCACGGCGGTGACGGACACGTTGTCGATCAGGCCGCCGTACTGGTCGGACACACCCAGGGCCGCAAAGCGCAGCAGGGCGCTGCCGCTTTGCCCCAAGTCCACCGTGGCCGAGAAGTGCTGCCACTGCGTCGTCGAGCCGCCGGCCACGTTGTCGAGCAGGGTGCCCGACAGCGAACCCAGGCTGTAGCTCAGGGTGTTCGACCCCGCCGCCACATTCGTGCGCGGCGAATACCAGAAGCTCAGCTCGACCCAGCCCGTGGCGGCAATGGTCTGGCTCATCGCGCTGTTGCCGAAGGTGTCCAGCTCCACGTGATAGATGCCGTCCTGGGAGACGTTGCCCTCGAAGTTGTTCTGTACCTCGATGTCCGGCGCGCCGGCCCAGCCGGTCAGCGTCGGCACGATCAGCCAACTGCCCGGGTTGGCCGCATCGGCCTCGAAGCTGCCGTTGACGACCAGGTTCGGGCCCGCGGCGAAGGCGGGTGCCAGCAACAGGGCGAGGACGGCGGCGGCGATGGTTTTCATGGGCTTCCCCTGAAATGACCCACGCGAGTCTAGGCAGGGGCGCCCGCCGGCACCCTCCCTATGAACGCATCCGCCAAGGCTCATGCGGCCCGCTCATAAGCCCATTCGGCGATCGCGCGTGGCGCGCTGCAAAGCCTAGGACAATCACGCCACCCCATTTCGTCGCCTGCCATGAAGCTGCTACCCCTCTTCTCGACGCTTGCGCTTGCCCTCACCCTGAGCTGCAACCCCGCCCACGCCGCCACCGGTCCGGGCGTGTCCTGGCAGGCCGCCGCGGCCGATGCCGACATCGACCGCTACTTCGTCCAGGCCAAGGCCGAGAAGAAGCCGGTGCTGCTGTACTGGGGCGCCAAGTGGTGCCCGCCCTGCAACCAGCTCAAGGTCACGCTGTTCAACCGCGCGGACTTCATCGAGCAGAGCAAGGCCTTCGTGGCGGTGGGCATCGACGGCGACGCGCCCGGCGCGCAGAAGCTGGGCACGCGCTTCAAGGTGCGTGGCTACCCGACCATGATCCTGTTCAACCCGGCCGGCAGCGAGATCACCCGCCTGCCCGGCGAGGCCGACGCAGCCCAGGTCATGAAGGTGCTGCAGCTGGGCCTGTCCAGCGGCCGCCCGGTGAAGGCCGTGCTGGCCGACGCCAAGGCGGGCAAGAAGCTCGGCGCCAACGAATGGCGGCTGCTGGGCTTCTACGGCTGGGAGACGGACGAACAGCAATTGCTGCCGGTGGACCAGCGCGCCGCCACGCTGACCCAGCTGGCCAAGGCCAGCGAAGGCGTGGACGCCGAGACCACCACGCGGCTGTGGCTGAAGTCCATCGGCGCGATGGCCGAGGGCAAGACGGCGGACGCCGCTCAGCTGCCGCGCCTGCGCGCCGTGCTGACGGACGCCGCCCAGTCCCGCGCGCAGATGGACGTGCTGACCAACGAAGCGCCCGATCTCGTCAAGGCGCTGACGCCGCAGCCGGGCGAGGCGCGCAACGCCCTCGTCGCCGAGTTCGACACGGCGCTCAAGCGCCTCAACGAAGACACAACACTGTCGCGCGCCGACCGCCTGAACGCGCTGCAGGGCCGCATCGACCTGGCCCGCCTGGACTCGGCCAAGGACGACCCGCATCCGACCAAGATTCCCGCTGCGCTGCTGACCGAAGCCCGCGACCAGGCCGGCAAGGCCAACCGCGAGATCACCGACGGCTACGAGCGCCAGGCCGTGGTCACCGAGGCTGCCCATCTGCTGGGCCGCGCGGGGCTGTGGAAGGAGAGCGACGAGCTGCTGAAGTCGGCCCTGGCCCGCAGCCACTCGCCCTACTACCTGATGAGCCAACTCGGTGGCAACGCCAAGAAGCAGGGCAAGAAGGCGGACGCGCTGCGCTGGTACGAGGAGGCCTTCAGCAAGAGCGAGGGCCCGGCCACGCGCCTGCAGTGGGGCACGACCTACCTCGGCGCGCTGGTGGAGCTGTCGCCTGAAGACACACCGCGCATCGAGAAGGCCGCGGCCCAGCTCTTCAGCGAGGCCGAGAAGGATTCCGGCGCCTTCTACGAGCGCAGCGAGCGTTCGCTGAAGAAGGTGGCCAGCCTGCTCGCGGGCTGGAACCAGACGCCGGCCCAGGCCGCCGTGGTGGGCCGGCTCAAGACGCAGGTCGACGGCGTCTGCAGCAAGCTGGACGCCAGCGACGCCAAGGCCAGGTCAGCCTGCGAAGGGCTGATGAAGCCCGCCGCCAAGAAGGCCTGAGCCCATGGACGATGGACTGCTGGGCGGCGTGCCCGGGGGTGTGGCGGCGGTGGTGGCCTCGGCCGATCTCGCCAGCCTGGCCGCCGGCGGCGGTGCCCACGCCGGCGAGGGCCACGGCGCTTCGACCGCCTGCCTGAACTGCGGCACCGCGCTGGCGCCCGGCGCGCGCTTCTGCAGCCAGTGCGGCCAGGACACGGCCAACCACCCGCCGTCGCTGTTCGAATTCGTGCACGAATTCGTCAGCCACTACATCGCCGTCGAGGGCACGCTGTGGAAGAGCCTGTGGGGCCTGATGGCGCGCCCGGGCTTCCTGACCCGCGAGTACCTGGCCGGGCGCAAGCAGCGCTATGTGCTGCCGCTGCGCCTCATCCTGACGCTGGGCCTGTTGTTCTTCCTGGCGCTGAAGTTTTCTGGCGGCGGCGCGAATGTGCTGGACGCCGACGAGGCCGCCACCGACGACGTGGCCGTGTCCGCGCCGGCATCGAGCGCAGCCTCGGCGGCGGCCTCAAAGCGGGCCAGGAAGCACACCAACGGCAATCCCGTGGTGCTGAGCGAGGACCTGACCGCGCAGCTGCCGACCGGCATGCAGGCCCGGGTGCACCGCGCCCAGGACAACTGGCGCGCCGACCCCAAGGCAGCGGCCCACGCGATGGGCGCCACGATGCTCGGGCTGGCGCCCTATGCCGTGCTGTGCTCGCTGCCCTTCTTCGCCGGCCTGCTCAAGCTGCTGTTCTGGCGCCAGCCGTACGGCGCGCACTTCGTCTTCGCGATGCATCTGCATGCCGCCTGGTACGGCATGCTGCTGGTGGCCGTGCTGCTGCCCTGGGGCGTGGTGGCGTTCGCCGTCTGGGCCTGGTCCAACATCTACCCGGTGGTGGCCCTGAAGCGGGTGCACGCGGCCAGCTGGTGGACCACCCTGCTGCGCGCCGGCCTGCTGGCCATGCTGCACTGGGTGATCATCGGCCTGGGCCTGCTGGCCCTCGTCATGGCCGGGGCGCTGGCGGCGGGCTAGAAGTCCGACAACAGCGGCTCGCGCCGCAGGTCGGCATCCACATCCATCAGCACGCTGGCCAGTTCCAGTGTGCGCCACAGCCCCTCGGGCATGGCCAGGATGGCCTCGGGGGTGCGCGCCTGGCTGACCCAGGCACCGATCTCGGCATGCTGCTCGTCAGTGAGCAGGCAGCGGTCGCGCATCTCGTCGAGTGTCTGCACGCTCAGCCTTTCATCGCGGCGCGGATGCCGCAGTGGGGTTGCATTCGAGGGCGCCGGCCGTCACTTCTTGCGCGCCTTGGCGGTCTTGGCCGGCGGCGCCTTGGGCACGTCACCGATGACAGTCTTCAGTGGGCAGACCTTGTAGGCCGGGCACTTGGCGCAGCTGGCAACGATGGCGATGGGGCAAAGTGTCATGGCTGGCTTCCGTGGACGGTGGCTGGCTGAAGAGCGGCGCCAGCATACGCCGCCATTCATCACGCGTCAGGTGCCATTCAACGCGCCGAACTGCCAGCCGTCACCCGCACCGTGAGGGCGCGGCCCGACGGCCCGGATACTCGCAGCCATCCGATCCCTGGAGCCCTGCCATGCCCTTCCCCGCCCGGCGCGCCTGTGTGCTCGCCGCCGCCCTTTCAGTCGCGTTCGTACTCGCTGCGCTGCCGGCTCACGCAGCCGCGCCGCTCAAGCCCTGCCGCATCGACGGCATTCCCAACGAGCTGCAATGCGGCAGCCTGCAGCGCCCGCTGGACCCGGCCCGGCCGGACGGCGTGAAGGTCGACATCCACTACCTCGTCGTGCCGGCGCTGGCGCGCAACAAGCAGCCCGACGCCGTGCTGCTGCTGGCCGGCGGCCCTGGTCAGAGCGCGATCAAGGTGGCTTCGCGCGTGCTGCCGCGCCTGTCACGCTTGAACAACCGCCGCGACCTCGTCTTCATCGACCAGCGCGGCACCGGCAAGTCGGCGCCGCTGGACTGCCCCGACGACAGCAAGCTGCCCATCACCGAGCAGCTGGACAGCGCCGCACAGGCGCGCCGCATCGACACCTGCCGAGCCACGCTGGAGAAACTGCCCTATGGCAAGGACGGCGGCCTGCGCTTCTTCACGACGACCCTCGCCATGCAGGACATGGACGCCGTGCGTGAACAGCTGGGCGTGCCGCAGTGGAACCTCATCGGCGCGAGCTACGGCACGCGTGCCGCCGTGGAGTACCTGCGCCTGTTCCCGACCAAGGTGCGCCGCAGCGTCATCGACGGCGTGGCACCGCCGGACATGATCCTGCCCGCCAGCTTCTCCACCGACGGCCAGGCCGCGCTGGACAAGCTGATCGAGGCCAACGCCAAGACCTACCCCACTCTGCGCGCCGACTGGCAGAAGCTGCTCGCCTCGCTGCCGCGCCAGGTCACCGTGCAGCAGCCGCTGACGGGCGTGCCCGAGCGCTTCACCGTGGAGCGCGACCTGCTGCTGCGCGCGGTGCGCATGCCGCTGTACCAGCCGGCCCTGGCCGCCGCGCTGCCGGCGGCCATCCAGGCGGCCGCCAACGACGGCAACTTCGCCGGCCTCTTCGGCCTCAGCACGGCCTTCGGCAGCAGCCCGGCCATGCGCCTGGCGATGGGCATGCATTTCTCGGTCGTCTGCGCCGAGGATGCACCCCGCATCGGCGAATCCAAGGACGCGCCGGGCGCCGATTTCCGGACCACCGATGCCGAGATGTACGCCCGCGTCTGCAAGGCCTGGCCTCGCGGTGACGTGGCGGCGGACTTCTACAAGATCCCGCCCGCGCCGAGCCCCGTCCTCGTGCTGAGCGGCGGCGCCGACCCCGCCACGCCGCCACGCCACGGCGAGCATGTCGCCAAGGCCTTGGGCGAAGGCCACCCGGAACGCGTGCAGCATGTCGTCGTCGCCGAGGCCGGCCATGGCGTCATGCCTGTGGGCTGCATGCGCGACCTCGTGTTCCGCTTCATCGACGCCAAGGCGGATGCGGCGGCCCTGCCCCAGGACACCGCCTGCGCCACGCGCATTCCGCGCCCTGCCGCTTTCCAACCCGTTCAGCCTGTCCATGGAGGGACGGCCCAATGATCGAGATCCAGGACGTTCACAAGCAGTTCATCGCCCAGAGCGGCGGCAGCCTGTTCAAGCGCGGGGCCAAGCGGGTCGTGCACGCGGTGCAAGGCGTCACCGTGAAGGCCGCCAACGGCCGCATCACCGGCCTGCTGGGCGCCAACGGCGCCGGCAAGACAACGACGCTGCGCATGCTGGCTGGGCTGTTCCCACCGGACTCGGGCCACATCACGGTCGACGGCATCGCGGTCAAGGACGCGCCGCTGAAGGCCCTGTCCCGAATGGGCATCCTCGGCGACGCGCATGGCCTGTACCCGCGGCTGTCGGCGCGCGAGAACATCGTCTACTACGGCCGCCTGCAGGGCATGAGCACCGACGCCGCGAACGCGCGCGCCGAGACGCTGGCCCAGCTGCTCGACATGGGCAGCATCCTGGACCGCCGCGCCGACGGCTTCAGCCAGGGCGAGCGCATGAAGACGGCGCTGGCACGCGCGCTGGTGCACGACCCCGCCAACATCGTGCTGGACGAGCCCACCAACGGCCTGGACGTGCTGGCCACGCGCGCCTTGCGGGAAGCCCTGCGCTGGCTGAAAAGCCCCGCGGGCGGCGCCAAGTGCATCGTCTTCTCCACGCACATCATGCAAGAGGTGGAGCAGCTCTGCGACGAGGTCGTCGTCGTGTCCAAGGGGCGCAGCGTCGCGCACGGCAGCGTGCCCGACCTGCTGCAACTGGCCGGCGAATCCCGCTTCGAGGACGCCTTCGTCAAGCTCGCATTTCCTGAAGAGGTGGCCGCGTGAAGCAAGCCCTGATCGTCTTTGTCAAAGAGTTGGGCGACGCGCTGCGGGACCGCCGCACGCTGCTGCGCCTCATGATTCCCGCGCTGCTGATGGGCCCGCTGTTGCTGATGGCGCTGTCCGGCCTGATCGCGTCGCTGGAGGAGCGCGCCGACCGGCGCGAGGTGCTGGCCGTGGGCATCGAGGCCGCGCCGACGCTGAAGAACTACATCGAGCGCCAGACCTACACGCTCAAGGCCGCGCCCGAGGACTACGAAGCGCGGCTGCGTGCGACGACGCTGCTGGAGCCGGTGCTCGTCGTGCCCAAGGACTTCGAGGCCAAGCTGCTGGCCGGCGAGACGCCCACGGTGGAGGTCGTCAGCGACAGCGCCAACCAGCGGGCCAATGCCGGCATAGGCCCCATCAAGGGCCTGCTGTGGGGCTTCAACCGCGAGCGCTCGTCGCTCAACCTGGCGATGCGCGGCGTGTCCACCGAACTGCTGGAACCCGTGGACGTGCAGGAGCGCGACCTCGCCAGCGCCCAGGCTCGCGCCGCGCGGCTGACCGGCATCATCCCGATGTTCATCATCATGGCCGTGCTCTACGGCGCGCTGACTGCGGCGCTGGACAGCACGGCCGGCGAACGCGAGCGTGGCTCGCTGGAGCCGCTGCTGATGAACCCCGCGCCGCACGGCGCCATCGTGGCCGGCAAATGGGGCGCCGTGGCGCTGCTGGGCATGGCCGTGGCGCTGCTGTCCTCCTTGAGCTTCGTGCCGGCACAGTGGCTGCTGAAGAGCGACGTGCTGCAGGCCCAGTTCAGCTTCGGCGGGCCCGAGGTGCTGGCCTTCTGGCTGCTGCAGATCCCGCTCGCGGCCGGCCTGTCGGCGCTGCTGATGGCCATGGCCATCCGCTCCAAGACCTTCAAGGAGGCCCAGGCCAGCAGCACCCTGGTCATCACGGCGGTCACGCTGATGCCCATGGTCAGCCTGCTGAACCCGGGCGGCGAAGCGCCTTGGTATTTCTGGGTGCCAGGTCTTGCGCAGAACACGCTGATGATGAGCGTGCTCAAGGGCGAGGCGCTGCGCTGGAGCCAGGTGATGCCGGGCGTCATCGTCGGCTTCGCGCTGGCGGCCGTGGCGCTGGCCTATGTGGCGCGGTCGATGCGCGCGGCGGTGGCGCGATGAGGGCCGCCGCACTGGCGACGACGGCCCTGCTGCTGGCGGGCTGCTCCAGTTTCAGCGGCTTCCAGCCCGCCACGCCGGACGACTACGTCGGCCCCACCGTGAACGTCAGCGACCAGGCGGCCATGGTGAACGGCCAGTTGGTGCATGTGTTCGAGATGACGCAGGTGGACGGGCGGCGATTGCTCAGCACTAGCATCGCGACGCTGCAGGCCAACCAGGGTCGCGGCTTCAGCACGGAGCCGGTGGCGCTGAGCAACGAGGTGCCACCGCGCCCGGCCCGGGTGCGGCTGCAGGCAGTCACGCAGTACGCGGCGCCGCTGCTGGCGCTGCAGAACCCGACCTGCCGCGTGGAGGGCGACATCGCCTTCACACCGGTAGCCGGCAAGGCCTACCGCGTGGCGGGGCGCATCGCGGCCGAGGCCTGCGAGGCGTGGATCGAAGACCTGGCGACGAAGCAGCCGGTGACGGAAAAAGTCAGCGGCAAGGGCACGAAGTCCTAACGCCCCAATTGCCGGGCGGCTGCGGCCAGCAGTGCGCGCGAGTACCAGCGGTGAAAGCCAATCAGTGCGTGAAAGATCCAGCCGAGGCGGGCCTCACCGCCCGGCTCGCGGCGGCGCGGCACGACGGCCGAGCCGAACCACAGCGTCGTGCCACCACCCTCGCCCGCCTCGGCCCTGAACCACGAGCGCGTGGCGCCGCTGTCCTCGTGCATCAGCAGCTCGTCGCCCTCGCGGGCCTCGACCGTCCAGGCCGCCATGCGCTGGCCTTCGCCTCGCGCCAGCGCGCGGACGTCGGCATCGCTGGACGGCCGACCGGTGCGCGCAATGATCCAGCGCTCCAGCTTGAAGAGCCGCGTCGTGTAGAACGCCTCGACGAAATCGGCCAGGTTGACGCGGGCCGGCAGCTTCAACGAGTAGGCATCCGCAAACGCCCCACGGGCGCTGGCCAGGCGGCCCAGCAGGCTGTCGGGCGGGACGGCGGTGTCGGTAACGGCGGTCATGCGGGGATCAGTCCGGCTTGACCTTGGCCCGCAGCAGAACCGGCTTCCAGCGCTGCTGTTCCTGCGCGATGAAGGCGGCGAACTGTGCCGGCGTGTTGCCCACGGCCTCGGCCGAGTCGGCGCCCAGGCGCTCCTTGGAGCCCACCGAGCGGATGGCCTTGGCGGCCTCGACCGCGAGCTTATCGACCGAGGCTTGCGCCATGCTGGACGGCGCCAGCAGCCCGTACCACTGCGTCATCTCGAAGCCCGGGAAGCCCTGCTCGGCCACGGTCGGCACGTCGGGCAACTGGGGCAGCCGCTCGCGCGAGCCAGTGGCCAGGCAGCGCAGCTTGCCGGCCTTGATGAACTGCAGCACGGCCGGCGCGCCCACGGCCGCCGCTTCCAGCCGGCCGCCCAGCAGGTCGGTCAGCTGCGGGCCGGTACCGCGGTAGGGCACGTGCAGCATGAAGATATTGGCGGCCATCTTCAGGTATTCCATCGCCAGGTGGCCGGCGCTGCCGTTGCCGGCCGAGCCGTAGTTCAGCTGGCCCGGGCGCTTGCGCGCGTAGGCGACGAACTCCTGCAGCGTCTTGGCCGGCACGTCGGGGTGGACGACATAGAGGCTGGGCACCTTGGCCAGCAGCGTCACGGGCCGGAAGTCCTTGATCGGGTCGTAGGGCAGCTTGTCGAAGATGAAGGGGTTCACGGCCAGCGTGCCGATGTGGCCGAGCACCAGCGTGTGCTGGTCTTCCGCGCGGGCCACCTCGGCCATGGCGACGTTGCCGGCGCCGCCGGGCTTGTTCTCGACGTACATGGTCTGGCCGAGCGACTTGGTCAGCTCGGCCGCGACGGTGCGCGCGACGATCTCGCTGCTGCCGCCTGGCGCGAACGGCACGAGCAGGCGGATGGTGCGGCTGGGCCAGGGAGTGTCGGCCAGGCTGGGCAGGGCCAGACCGGCGGAGGACAGCAGCAGCAGGCGGCGTTGCAGATCGGTCATGGCGGCAGGCGGGGAAGTCGGCTTGGGGCCGACTTTAGGGCCTAGCCGGGTGCCGTCTCACGCTCCATCCAGCCCAGCCAGCGCATCGCCTGCTCGCGGCTGTCGCCACACATCTCCTCGTGCGGAGGCAGCGAGCCGCAAACGGCCGGGCGCTCGGGCTGCCCAAAAATGCGGCAGCGCAGATCGTCGTCGAGCTGCAGGCAGCGCACACCCGCCGGCTTGCCATTCGGGTGGCCGGGGATGGGCGAGCTGATCGAGGGCGCGATGCAGCAGGCGGCGCAGTGGGGGCGGCATTCCATGGAGAGCCGCAATTTTGCCTTCCAGGCACGCGATCACTTGGTGACGACGACGTCCCCGGTCTGCAGTTCGCGCAACTGATCCACATAAGGCAGCTCGATGTTGTCGAAGCTCGCGGGCACACCCGCGCAGCGCAGCGCCAGCGGCCGGTCGCAGACATGGAAGTGCAGATGCGGCTCGGTGGAGTTGCCACTGCTGCCCAGCAGGCCGATGACCTGGCCGGCGCGCACGGTGTCGCCGACCTTGACGCGCACGCTGGCCGTCTTGAGGTGGGCATACACGCTGGACTCGCCCTGGGCATGTTCGATCAGCACATAGTTGCCGATGAGGGCGTCCTCGCCCTGGGCCATGCGCTTGTCCTGCAGCACGCCGACGCGCTTGAGGTAGGCGGCCTGCTCCTCGCCCGGGCGCCGCAGGTCGTCCACGGATTCGGGCACATCCTGGCGCGCGACCCGCACGATGCCGTCGGCCGCCGCCAGCACGGGAGCGCCGTAGGCGAAGTAGTCCGCCAGCCGGCTGCCCTTGCCGCGATAGCTCAGCCCGCCCGCGCCGATGCGCGCGATGTCGAGCGCGAATTCCTGCGGCACCACCCAGCGGTGATGGGAGTGTGCGGTCGGGCCGGCACCGATGAACCAGGTGCCCGCGAGTGGAAATCGATACTTGTTCTTGGCGCCGCTGAGGATGGGCAGCGAAGCGACGGCACTGACCGCCTGCTGGCTGGCGTCGTGGCCCGCGACCTGCACCGTGACGGCCGGCCGCTTGCCGCGGTAGCTGAGGAACTGCTGCACCAGCATCAGCGTCTCGCCCGGAGCCAGCGTCGCCGAGGCCGCGAAGACCGGTTTCGGCCCCAGCAGCGTGGCGCCGCCGAACTGGAAGTCGAGCTGGTCGATCATGCCGGCGTCGGCCATCTGCTTGCCGCGGGCGGCGCTCTTGGCCAGGTCCGCGGCTTCCAGCAATCGAGAGTCGGTCGGCGTGCCAGGCCCCTTGACGGCCAGCGTCACCGAATCCAGCGTGACGGGCACGCTGCCCTCGTTGGCGATGGCGATGTTCTGCACCAGCACCCCTTGAACCCCGCGCACGGAGTCGATGGCATAGGGCTGGACGCCCTGCGCCGGATAGAAGCGCACCGCCAAGCCTTGCGACCAGGCCGGCAGGCTGCAGGACGCGGCCAGGCAGGCCGACAAAAACACATGGCGAGGAAGCATGGGGTCCTTTCAAGACGTGCCGCATTGTGGGCAGCAACGCCCGCCACCGCCTGCGCGGCGCGACCATCTGCATTCCCCGCGGCTTCAAGCGTTCGGATTGCGCCCATCGCGGCATGGGCGCCCGCGCGCCAAGGCCATATGGGATGACTTATCCACAGCCACTCTTTAAAATTCCGGGTTTGCCCGAGCGCTCGCGCGGGCAGCTGTTCTTTCCAGGATCGAGATGCTCTACCCCAAGGAATTCGATGTCATCGTCGTCGGTGGCGGCCATGCCGGCACCGAGGCCGCGCTTGCTGCTGCCCGCATGGGCGCGCAGACGCTGCTGCTGACCCACAACATCGAGACCCTGGGCCAGATGAGCTGCAACCCCAGCATCGGCGGCATCGGCAAGGGCCACCTCGTCAAGGAGGTCGACGCCCTGGGCGGCGCGATGGCCCTGGCCACCGATGAAGGCGGCATCCAGTTCCGCATCCTCAATGGCAGCAAGGGCCCGGCCGTGCGCGCCACCCGTGCCCAGGCCGACCGCATCCTCTACAAGGCCGCCATCCGCCGCATGCTGGAGAACCAGCCCAACCTGCAACTCTTCCAGCAGGCGGTGGACGACCTGATGGTGGAAGGCGACCGCGTCGTCGGTGCCATCACCCAGGCCGGTATCCGTTTCCGCGCCCGCGCCGTCGTGCTGACGGCCGGCACCTTCCTGGACGGCCGCATCCATGTGGGCCTCGAAAACTACGCCGCCGGCCGCGCAGGCGACCCGCCGGCGGTGTCGCTGTCGGCCCGGCTCAAGGAACTGAAGCTGCCGCAGGGGCGGCTGAAGACCGGCACGCCGCCGCGCATCGACGGCCGCACCATCGACTTCAGCAAGTGCGAAGCCCAGCCCGGCGACCTGGACCCGGTGCCCGTGTTCAGCTTCATGGGCAAGGCAGCGATGCACCCGCAGCAGATGCCCTGCTGGATCACGCACACCAACCTGCGCACGCACGAGATCATCCGCAGCGGCTTCGACCGCAGCCCGATGTTCACCGGCGTCATCGAGGGGGTAGGCCCGCGCTACTGCCCGAGCATCGAAGACAAGGTGAATCGCTTTGCCGACAAGGACTCGCACCAGATCTTCCTGGAGCCCGAGGGCCTGACGACGCACGAGTACTACCCCAACGGCATCTCCACCTCCCTGCCCTTCGACATCCAGCTCGCCGCCGTGCGCAGCATCCCGGGCCTGGAGAACGCCGACATCCTGCGCCCCGGCTATGCCATCGAATACGACTACTTCGACCCACGCGGCCTGAAGGCCAGCTTCGAGACCAAGGTCATCCAGGGCCTGTTCTTCGCCGGCCAGATCAACGGCACGACCGGCTACGAGGAGGCGGCGGCCCAGGGCTTGTTCGCCGGCCTGAATGCTGCATTGCAGGTGCGCGGCGACGGCCCGTGGACGCCAGCTCGTGACCAGGCCTATCTGGGCGTGCTGGTGGACGACCTCATCACCAAGGGCGTGACCGAGCCCTACCGCATGTTCACCAGCCGCGCCGAGTTCCGGCTGCAGCTGCGCGAGGACAACGCCGATGCCCGCTTGACCGAGACCGGCCGCCAGCTGGGTCTGGTCGACGACGAGCGCTGGGCCGCCTTCAACCGCAAGCGCGATGCTGTTTCACGTGAAACCGAGAAGCTGAAGAGCACCTGGGTGCATCCCGGCATCCTGCCTGCGGCCGACGCCGAACGTCTGGTCGGCAAGGCGCTGGAGCGTGAGTACAGCTTGGCGGACCTGCTGCGCCGGCCGGGCGTCGTCTTCGACACCGTTGCCGAAGTCGCTTCGATTGCACGCCCGGAGGCAGGTGTTTCACGTGAAACCTTGAATGCCGAGCTGGGTAACGAGCTGGCTGCGCTCGTCACCGAGCAGCTCGAGATCAGCACCAAGTACGCCGGCTACATCAACAAGCAGGTCGACGACGTCGCCCGCGCCGCCCACTTCGAGCACCTGAAGCTGCCCGACGAGCTGGACTACGGCCTCGTCCACGCCCTCTCCTTCGAGGCGCGCCAGAAGCTGAACAAGCACAAGCCCGAGACCCTGGGCCAGGCTTCGCGCATTTCCGGCATCACGCCGGCGGCGATCTCACTGCTGCTGGTGCACCTGAAAAAGGGCAAGTTCAAGGGCTTCACCGAGGCGGAAGCCGCATGAGGGACCAACTCCAAGCGGCAGCCACCGAACTCGGCCTCGAACTCACAGACATCCAACTCGACCAGCTGCTGGCCTACCTGGCCCTGCTGCAGAAGTGGAACAAGGTCTACAACCTGACCGCCGTCCGTGATCCGGCCCAGATGCTGAGCCACCACTTGGTGGACAGCCTGTCCGTCATCGCGCCGCTGAAGCGCCACGGCGCGCCGGCCCGGCTGATGGACGTCGGCGCCGGCGGCGGCCTGCCGGGTGTCGTCATCGCCATCTGCTTCCCCGGCACCGACGTCAGTTGTGTGGATGCCGTCGCCAAGAAAGCCACCTTCATCCAGCAGGTGGCGGCCGAGTTGAAGCTGCCCAATCTGCACGGCGTCCACAGCCGCGTCGAGCAACTGAAGACCGAGCCCTTCGGCGTCATCACGTCCCGCGCCTTCGCCTCCCTGGTCGACTTCACCAGCCTGACCCGCCAGCACCTGGCCGAAGGCGCCGTCTGGATGGCCATGAAGGGCCAGCACCCGGCCGACGAAATCGCCGCCCTGCCCGCCGACGTGGACGTGTTTCACGTGGAACAACTGGCCGTCCCGGGCCTGGACGCCCAGCGCTGCATCATCTGGATGCGGCCGCGCTGAGCTCGCTTCACGGGTCGCGCCTGAGGGTCGACCCGCCCTCTCCCCGGTACGATGCCGGCAGTCGAGAACTGGAACCCATGGCCAAGATTTTCTGCATCGCCAACCAGAAGGGCGGCGTCGGCAAGACCACCACCACCGTCAACCTCGCCGCCGGCCTGGCCCAGATCGGGCAGCGCGTGCTGGTGGTCGACCTGGACCCGCAGGGCAACGCCACCATGGGCTCCGGCATCGACAAGCGCAAGCTGGAGCTGACGGTCTACGACGTGCTGCTGGAGTCCGCCTCCATCGCCGAGGCACGCGTCAAGGCTGAAAAGTCGGGCTACGACGTGCTGGGCGCCAACCGTGAACTGGCCGGCGCCGAGGTTGATCTGGTGGCCCTGGAGCGCCGCGAGAAGCGCATCAAGACGGCCATCGCCGAGGTCTCGGCCGACTACGACTTCATCCTGATCGACTGCCCGCCGTCGCTGTCCATGCTGACGCTGAACGGCCTGTGCAGCGCCCATGGCGTCATCGTGCCCATGCAGTGCGAGTACTTCGCGCTGGAAGGCCTGACCGACCTGGTCAACACCATCAAGCAGATCCACGCCAACCTGAACCCCGACCTGCAGATCATCGGCTTGCTGCGCGTCATGTTCGACCCGCGCATCACGCTGCAGCAGCAGGTCAGCGACCAACTCAAGACCCACTTCGGCAACAAGGTGTTCGACACCGTCATCCCGCGCAACGTGCGGCTGGCCGAGGCGCCGAGCTACGGGCTGCCGGGCGTCGTGTTCGATCCCAGCTCCAAGGGCGCCGTGGCCTTCGTCGAGTTCGCCAAGGAGATGGTGAAGCGGATCGAGACGATGCGGTGAGCAACGCCGTGCTGCGCCCCATGCGTGCTGACGACGCCGACACGGTCGCCGCCCTGCACGCCACCAGCTGGCGCAGCGCCTACCGCGGCATCCTGGCCGATGACTATCTCGACCACGAGGTCGACGCCGATCGCCAAACCGTCTGGCGGGAGCGCCTGCAAGGCCCGACTGCCGAGCCCGCTATTCCCGCTTTCGGCATCGTGGCCGAAGACGCCAGCGGCCAGATGATCGGCTTCGCCTACGTGATGCTCGACAACGATCCCCAGTGGGGCACGCTGGTCGACAACCTGCATGTCCACCCCGACGCCAAAGGCGGCGGCATCGGCCGCCAGCTGCTGCAGGCCGTCGTTCGCGAACTCGGGCCCGAGCACCGCCAGCAGCCCCTCTTCCTCTGGGTGCTGGACGCCAACGAGCCCGCCAAGCGCTTCTATGCCCGGCTGGGGGCCGAGTTCACCGACCAGGCCATGAGCACGCCCTTCGACGGCCGGCCCAAGCTCAAGTGGCGCTGCGTCTGGCGCGACCCGGCCACGCTGCTCAACGATGACTGACGCCCTCGCCCTGCGCGCTGAACTCGCCGGCCTGGACGCCAGCGCGCCACCTCAGCAGGCCGACATCGACGGCTGGCTGATCCGCCTGTCGCCGGGCAAGGCCAAGCGCTCACGCTGCATCAACGCGCTGCGCCAGGGCACGCTGCCGCTGGACGACCTGCTCGCCCGCTGCAAGCAGGCCTACGACGCCGCCGGCCTGCCGCTGGCCGTGCGCGTGACGCCCTGGAGCCAGCCGGCCGACCTGGACGCGCTGCTGGCCGCCAAGGGCTGGGGCGCCTTCGATGCGGCCGATGTGATGGTGCTGGACGCCCTCGCGCCAGAACCCACACCCGTGGCCCTCCAGGCCCTCGACGCGGCCGCGTACGCCGCCACCGTCGGCGCGCTGCGCGGCTCGTCAGAGACGGCCATTGCCGCCCACGCCGAGCGCATCGCTAACGCCCCGGTCGCCTACCAAGGATTCGCGCTGAACGACGCCACCGGCGCGCTGCTGGCCTGCGGCCAGATGGTGGTCGACGGCGACATCGTGGGCCTTTACGACATCGCCTCGGCGGCCCCGCGCCAGGGCCACGGTGAGCGCCTGTGCCGTGCGCTGCTGACCCTCGCCCACGCGCAAGGCGCACGCCAGGCCTATCTGCAGGTGGGCAGCGACAACGCCGTCGCCCAGCGCCTGTACGCGCGCATGGGGTTCGTGTTCGCCTACCGCTACCACTACCGCAGCCCCGAGCAGGAGCTGACTTGAAATTGCGCCGGCTCGCGGCGACGGACCTCACCGTCTTCCAGGCCTACCGCGGCGACCCCGACGTCGGCCGCTGGCAGGGCTGGACACCCCAGCCCGCAGCCGAGGCGCTGGCCTTCCTGAACGAGATGGCCGCAATACCGCTGTTCGCGCCGGGCCAGTGGACTCAGCTCGGCATCGCCGATGACGCCAGCGACGAGCTGCTCGGCGACATCGGCATCCACGTCAGCGCCGATGGTCGTGAGGCGGAGTTCGGCTTCAGCCTGTCCAGCGCGGCACAAGGCCGCGGCATCGCAACGGCGGCCCTGCGCTCGGCCATCGCCCAGGTGTTCGCCCAGACCTCGGTCGAACGCATTCACGCGCAGACCGACTCACGCAACGCCGCCTGCATCCGGCTGCTGGAGCGCCTGAACGCGCAGCTGATCGAACACATCGCCACCGAGTTCCGTGGCGAGCCCTGCGTCGAGAGGCGCTACGAGCTGGCCCGGCGCCCGGGCTGATCCGCCACGCGTCAGGGTTTGCGGTCGGCCGTTACGGCCCGGCACAAATCAGCCCTGGCCGACCCGGTCATGCCCCCAGTTTGCAGGCCTCCCGCCTGACAGGCCCGCGCGTTGACTGCGGCAACATCGCCACTCCCGTCACACCCGCCTCGCCATGACGCTGCTCCGCGCCACGCTTGCCCTCCTCGCCTCTCTCACCCTCGCCACGGCGCACGCCGATGCCCCCAAGGCCGACGTCGCCAAGAGCGCCGACCACCCGACCATCAAGCGCTTTGCCGGCAGCGTGCTGGTGGGCTACGCGCAGCAGGACTGGGAGCAGCGCAGCTTCCCCGACGCCAGCGGCGTGTCCAAGACCGAAGACAAGTTCGCCCGGCCGGTCAACATCGAGGGCAAGGTGACTCGGCTGTTCTACCTCGCGCCGCTGGGCAAGAGCCCGCTGGAGGTCTGGCGCAACTACCAGCAGGCCCTGGCGGGCGCCGGCTTCAAGACCACCTGGCAATGCGAGAACGAAGCCCAGGGCTGCACCAAGGCCTACTTCGCGCTGGACGGCTCCGAGCGCGCCAAGGGCATGCGCTGGGCCGAGGGCAACCTGCCCGCGGCCCGTGGCGACAGCAGCTGGAACCTGGAGATGGCCCTCAGCTACGAGCAGGCCCGCATGATGGTGAGCACGTTGACCAGCGGCGGCCGCACGCTGAACCTGCTGCTGTTCACATCCATGGCCGAGAACGACCTCACCAACCGCACCGCCACCTACATCGAGATCGTCGAGCCCAAGGCCATGCCCACGGGCCAGGTCACGGTCGACGCCAAGGCCATCGGCCAGGGCCTGCAGGCTGAAGGGCGCATCGCGCTGTACGGCCTGTTCTTCGACACCGGCAAGACCGACGTCAAGGCCGAGAGCACCGCCCAGCTGGACCAGATGGCTGCCGTGCTGAAGGCGCAGCCGGCGCTGAAGGTGCTCATCGTGGGCCACACCGACAACGTCGGTGCCACCGACGCCAACCTCGCGCTCAGCCAGGGCCGCGCCCAGGCCGTGGTGGCGGCGCTGACGCAACGCGGCATTGCGGCGAGCCGGCTGCAGGCGCGCGGCGTCGCCAACTTCGCGCCCGTAGCGGCGAACGGCAGCGAAGACGGCCGTGCGAAGAACCGCCGCGTCGAGATGGTCCTGCAGTAAACCGATCAGCCCAAACCAAATTACCCATGAGCTTCATGCTTCACCGCGCTTTCTCTCCTATCGTCCTGCTTGTCGCTGCCTTCGCCGCCCATGCCGACAACCGGGGCGTCGACGTGCCAGGCGCCGCCGACCACCCGCTGATCAAGCGCTTTGCCGGCTCCTGGCTGGCCGGCCAGCGCGTGTCCGACTGGGATGCCGCCGCCGTGCCGGCCGCGCCCAAGTTCCAGAAGGCCGACAAGTACAAGTTCGAGGAACTGGTCGAGCTGGAAGGCAAGGTCACGCAGACCCTCTACATCGCCCCCCGCGGCAAGGCGGCGCTGGAGGTCTGGCGCAACTACCAGCAGGCGCTGGCGGCGGCCGGCTTCAAGCCGCGCTTCGCCTGCGAGCGCGACTGCAGCGACCTCTACTTCGCCTGGACCCGCCAGCTGCAGCCCACCAAGGGCTTTGTCTGGGCCAAGGGCGATGTCGACACGCCCACCGGCAGCCGCTACAGCCTGACCTCGGCGCTGGCCCCCGACGAGGGCCGCATGCTGGTCGGCACGCTGGGCAAGGCGGGCCAGGAGGCCACCGTGCTGCTCTACACCTCGCTGGCCGCGAACGCGACGACCGGCCTGGTCACGACCTATCTGCAGATCGTCGAGCCCAAGGCCATGGCCACCGGCCAGGTCAGCGTGGACCCCGCCGCGCTGCAGGCCGGCCTCGTGGCCGAGGGCCGCGTCACGCTGACGGGCCTGTTCTTCGACACGGGCAGGACCGAGCTCAAGCCTGAGTCCAAGGCCCAGCTCGATGCCATGGCCGAGCTGCTGAAGAACCAGCCCGCGCTGAAGGCCTGGATCGTCGGCCACACCGACAACGTCGGCGGTTTCGACGCCAACCAGGCGCTGAGCATGGAGCGCGCCCGCGCCGTCGTGCTGGCGCTGACTGCGCCGCCGTACAAGGTCGACGCCAAGCGCCTGGCGCCCAAGGGGCTGGCCAGCCTGGCCCCCATCGCCGGCAATGGCGACGAGGCCGGGCGAGCGCGAAACCGGCGCGTGGAACTGGTGGCCCAGTAGCCAGCGTATCGGGCACATCCTCACGGTTGCGCTCGACTGCCTTCGCCACCCTCAAGCGGTCGCTGGCATGCTCGCGATAGCTGGGCAGGACGAGGCCACGCCATTTCAACGCTGACCAGTGCCGGCGTTGCGACATGACAATCCCGCCCATGGAAATGCAGCAACCACCGGCTGAAATTCGTTGGCTACAAGCCATCGAGGCGGGTGAGCTCGGGGTGTGGGACCTTCGCCTCGACATCGAGACCGTTCACCATTCACCGCAGTGGAAACAGCAGCTCGGTTTCCCCGACCCGTACACCGCCGACAGCACCCACTTCTGGCGCTGCCGGGTCCATCCCGATGACCTTGCAGGCATGCTTGCAGCCATGGGCGCGCACGCTCGCGGCAGCCAGCCCAGCTACGAGGCCAGGTTCCGCCTGCGCAGCAATGGCTCGGGGTATCGCGTCGTCCACTCCCGCGGCCGGGTCATCGAGCGCAGCGCCGAGGGGCGCGCGGTGCGCATGGTCGGAACGATGGTCGACCTGACCGAACGCCCATTCACCCCCCAGGGCGGGTTGGCAGACGGGCCGCGCGGCTTGATGGAGGGTCTGCCGCTGGCGCTGCCATTCCACGTGCTGCTGAGCATCGACCGATCCGGCGTCGACATGCCCGACGCGACGAGGGCCCAGCTCGCGCTTGAACGGGCTCGCGTGCTCGGCCTGGTTGAAGACCTGCTGCACGCCTCCGTGGCGCAGCTTGATGGCCTGCGCACGACCCGGGCTCCGAGCACCTGAGGACCGCCCTCCAGGGCCGCTCAACGCAAGCGGGCCCGCTGCGGCGCCGCCTCGCCGCATGTTGAGGCCCGGTGGTAACCGCCAACAGGCGCCGCCGCGTCACCACCCGGTTAGAGTCCGCGCGCCCTCCTTGAAAGCGCCGCCATCAAGCCGCCCGCCATGAAATCAATGAACGCTTCCCTTGTGACGATGGCCGTGTTGATCGCTCTCGGCGCGGCCGCGCCGGTGGTGAGTGCGGCAGACGCCTCGGCCAGGCCTTGGGCGGACCCTGCCAGGACCTCCGCGCAGCGCACGGACCTGCTGCTCAAGGCGATGACGCTGGATGAAAAGCTGCTGCTGGTGTTCGGCTACGCGTCGGGCGACCAGCTGGCGCAGGTGGACAGCAGCGTGATTCCCGGCGTCAACACCAAGGACGTCATCGCCACGGTGATCCCCGGCTCCGCCGGCTACATCCCCGGCATCGAGCGCCTGGGGATCCCCGCCCAGCACCAGGCCGACGCCTCCATCGGCGTGCGCAACCCCTACTTGGAGCGCACCTCCCTGCCTTCATCGCTGGCCACGGCCGCAAGCTGGGACCCACGCGTGGCGGAGGCCGGCGGCAAGATGATCGGCCAGGAAGCGCGGCTGTCGGGCTTCAACGTCATGCTCGCGGGCGGCGTGAACCTGGCGCGCGAGCCGCAGAACGGCCGCAACTTCGAATACACCGGCGAAGACCCACTGCTCGCCGCCGAGATGGGCGCCGGGCTCATCCGCGGCGTGCAGGCCAACCACATCATCTCGACGGTCAAGCACTACCTGATCAACTCCCAGGAGACCGGCCGCACCCTCGTCAGCGCGCAGATCTCTGAAAGCGCGCTGCGGGGGAGCGACGCACTGGCCTTCGAGCTGGCCATCGAGAAGTCCAGCCCGGGCTCGGTGATGTGCTCGTACAACCGCATCAACGACGTCTATGCCTGCCAGAACGCCTTCTGGCAGAACAAGGTGCTGAAGGGGGACTGGGGCTACAAGGGCTATGTCATGTCCGACTGGGGCGCCGTGCATTCCACGGTGCAGGACGCCAACGGTGGGCTCGACCAGCAATCCGGCTTCCCTTTCGACAAGGTGCCCTACTTCGCCCAGCCGCTGAAAGACGCCGTCGCGGACGGCTCCGTCCCGCGCTCGCGCATCGACGACATGGCCCGCCGCATCCTGTGGGCGATGTTCGACAAGGGCGTGATGGACCACCCGCTCAAGGCCGGCCCCATCGACTTCGAGGCCAACGCCAAGGTCTCGCTCGCGGCCGCCGAGCAGTCGCTGGTGCTGTTGAAGAACGAGGCCGGTGTGCTGCCTCTTGCCTCGCTGGCCGCGCCCAAGCGCGTCGCCATCATCGGCAGCTACGCCGACAAGGCCGTGCTCGCGGGCGGCGGCTCCGCCGTCGTCACGCCCATTGGCGGCAACGCCGTGCCGGGCCTCGGCCCCGGCGGCTGGCTGACGCAGGTGTGGCAACCGTCGTCGCCGATGAAGGCCTTGCAGCAGCTGATGCCGACGACGCAATTTGCATTCGATGCAGGCACCCACGTCGACGCTGCCGGCAAGGCCGCCGCCGCGGCCGATGTCGCCATCGTCTTCGTCCACCAGTGGACGGCCGAATCGCTGGATGCGCCGTCGCTGAGCCTGGACGGCAACCAGGACGCCGTCGTCAGCGCGGTGGCCAAGGCCAACCCGAACACGGTCGTCGTCGTCGAGAGCGGCGGCGCAGTCCTCATGCCTTGGCACCGGGACGTGAAGGGCATCCTCGCGGCCTTCTACCCCGGCGCAGCGGGCGGCGAAGCCATCGCCCGGCTGCTCACCGGCGCGGTCAACCCGTCCGGTCGCCTGCCGATCACCTTCCCGGCCAGCACGGATCAACTTGTGCGCCAGCGGATCGGCGGCAAGTCCGACGGCCCGCCCTTCACCGTGCGCTACACCGAGGGCGCCGCGGTGGGCTACAAGTGGTTCGACCTGAAGGGCCACAAGCCGCTGTACGCCTTCGGCCATGGCCTGTCGTACACGAGCTTCGAGCTGGGCGGCCTCACGGCGGGCCAGGCCAAGGCGCAGGTGACGGTCAAGTTCTCGACCCGGAACGCCGGCCGCCGTGCGGGCGACTCCGTGGGCCAGGTCTATGTGCGTGCACCGCAGAGCGCCCACTGGGAAGCGCCCCGGCGTCTGGTCGGCTTCGACAAGCTGAAGCTGAAGCCGGGCGAAAGCGGCACCAGCGCGGTCAAGATCGACCCGCGGCTGCTGGCCACCTTCGACGAGTCGACCGGCGAATGGGTGATCGCACCCGGTATTTATGAAGTCCAGCTCGGCGCGGGCTCGGACGACATCCGTGCCACCGCCAAGGTGGTGCTGGCGGGGCGCAGGTTCACGTCGGCGCAGCTGCGGCGCTGAGGTGCGTCAGCCGCAGACACGGCTCAGCGTTCCAGCGATGCAATCAGCGCGGGCACGGCGCTGAGGCCGGCCTGGGCCTTGAGGCTCAGCGGCGTCTTGCCCGTCACCCAGCCGAGTCGCAGCGTCTCGGCCTCGGCTTTCTCGCCGGCCGTCAGCTGTGAGTCCAGTTGGGCGATGCGCTCCGTCAGCTGCGGGGGGATGCTCGGCATGGCTTGCTTGAGCACCAGTAACAGCGCATAGCCCTTGGGTTTGTTCGGCGACGCGTCGCCAGACAGCACATGGGCCAGGCGGGCCGTGGCATCCATGTTGCCCTGCCTGGACGCGCGCTCCCACCAAAGCAGCGCCTGGTCCATGTCGCGCTTCTTGGCGAAGTGCCGGCCCGCATCGAGCTGGGCCAGCTCATAGCCGGCCTCGGCCGCGCGCAGCTTGAACTTCAGGGCCTCGTCCTCATTGACGGCGACGACACCCCGGAACTGGCCGTCCAGATAGCAGCCGACCTTGTAGGCTGCCAGCTCGTGCCCGGCCGCAGCGGCTTCGGAGAAATACTTGTATGCCGCCTGGTTGTCGCGCGGCGTGCCGATGCCGTTGTTCAGGAACATGCCGAGGTTGTATTTGATCTCCGCATTGCCGGTCGAGGCGAGGGCGGACATCCGCGTGAACATCGCTTCCTGGGACAGCGTCTCCACGCCGAAGGCGGAGCAGGACAGGGCAGCGAAGGCGAGGGCAGCGACGAGGCGCTTCATGGCAGGCATGGATCTCCTGGGTTGTCAGAGCACGCGCGAGGTTACGTGCTCCTTTGTCGCACAACACCGGCCCACCGGTGCCTATTCACCGCGCCGGCCTCACCTCAGCCGCGCACCCGGCCGCCACCAGATCGTTGGAAGCCGGACAACGAGACCGCTCAGTTCTGAACCGACAACTGATCGCCCAGGTAGCCGATCACCCGCTCATCGCGGAAATAGTTGGTGTGGTGCGTCGTCGGGCCCACGCCGAGGGCCTCGAAGGTGATGTTGCCGCCCTCGCCCAGACGGAACATCGAGTCCACGTCCACCACCAGGTCGTTGGGGCCGGGGAAGACCAGGTCGGCCGCACCGTACTTGATCTGGTCGCCGATGTGGCTGAAGCGTCGCCAGAACTTCCAGATCGGCTGCGCGCTCTCGTCGGGCTGGAACGACGCGCCGATGCCGAACATCTGCGGCGTGCTGAGCCAGGGGTCGGCGAACAGCTGCCGCACGTCGCTGTTGTTCTTCACCAGCTGCTGCGTCGCGAGGCCCGGCACCAGGCCCACCGCCGCGTCGACGATGGGCGTGGTGCTGCCCAGGTGCAGCACCTTGCCGAAGATTTTCGCCAGCAGCGACACGCCCTCGGCGAAGGGCACGATGCCGGTGGCATGCGTGCCGACGCGCGCCACCGCATCGGCATAGCTCGCGATCATGTCGAGCGCGGCGCGCAGCTTGTCGGGCGCCGCGAGGCTGGTTCCCACCAGCGGCGAGGCGACGAACACCACGCGCTCCACCGGCACGGCGCGCAGGCGCATCAGCCAGCCCACGACCAGGCCGCCGCGGCTGTGGCAGACGATGTCGATGGGCGCGCTCACGTGCTGCAGCGCGCGGTGC
This sequence comes from Roseateles sp. GW821-FHT02E12, assembly GCF_059421665.1. Taxonomy (NCBI): domain Bacteria; kingdom Pseudomonadati; phylum Pseudomonadota; class Betaproteobacteria; order Burkholderiales; family Sphaerotilaceae; genus Roseateles; species Roseateles sp. GW821-FHT02E12. The sequence goes on along the minus strand of NZ_JBWKVK010000001.1, from coordinate 903,386 downwards.
AGGTCCAGCGCGTTGGACCAGGCCGCCACCGATAGCGTCGGATGGCCGAAGGCCAGGATGGCGCCGTACTTCTGCTGCCAGCCGGCGAGCAGCTTCTTGCCGTCGTCGGTGGCCTGCAGCTCGTCGAACCACATCTGCGACTTGCTGAAGGTGCCGTGCACCAGCAGCAGCACGCGGCCCTTGTCGATCGCGGGCTGGGCGTCGGCCACCAGTTGGCCGTCCTGCCAGCGCTGCATGCCCTGGTCGGGCGTCAGCCAGCGGTCGGCCGCGATCAGCTTGTCGGTGACCGCGTTGGCGCCGAAGTCGTTGAAGCGAAAGCTCTGCACCACATCGTCGGGCGCCACGCGGATGGAGCGGTAGGAGCGCCGCCCCGTGCCGCCGGGCGTCGTCGGCGGCGAATAGACCCAGCGCAGCAGGTCGTCCTCGTCGCGCACCAGCTCGACCTTGGCGCGGCCATCGGCGTCGCGCGCCGCGGCACGCCGGCGGCGCTGGCCGATGGGCAGGGTGCTGACGCCGGTCGCCTCCTCTTCGAGCACCAGACGGGCGCTCACATCGGCCCAAAGTTGGTTACCGCTCATGGCCTCTCCTCCACGATGGGCAAGGGCGTGATGCCGTTCATGCGCGCCGTCACGACGTCCAGCACCGAATGGAAGTCTTCCGCTTCGGACAGCGCGTCGATGCCCGCCTCCACTGCCTCCACGAAACCGCAGTGCTCGGTCAGCCGCACCGTCTCGATCGGCACCAGGCGTCGCGCGCGGATCAACTGCCTGACCTCGCGGTAGGGCGCATTGCCGATGGCCTGCCAGGCGTAGCGCTGCAGGCTGGCGGAGGAGTTGCGATCCGCCGCACCGGCCATGGCGCCATGCGCGCCCTCGCCGCTGACCGCCAGATAGTCCGCCTGGAAGCTGTTGTGCCGCCAATAGCCCGGCAGCGCATGGCCGTTGAGCAGGAAGATGACCGGGTAGACGTCGATCAGCTCCAGGCAGGCGGCAAACAGCAGGGCCAGGTCGATGCAGGTGCCGGCCCGTCCGCCGAGAATGGTGCTGGGCGTGCGCAGGCGCTGCGAATCGAGCTTGCTGCTGTACGACGGCGGCGGGTTGATGTAGCCAAGCCGCCATTCATGCAGCAGGGCGGCCCAGATCGCCTGCACCTGCAGGTCGACCTCGCGCAGCTGTTCTTCGTCGGTGCTGGGCGCGGCCTGGTAGCCCTCGAAACCGGCGGCGGGGTTGTCGCGCAGGACGCGCACATAGCGCTGCGCCAGTTCCACCGCGCTGACCACGGCCGGATCGCGCGGCAGCACGAAGGAGGGCAGCCACTGGCCGTCCTTGTCGTTGTCGCGCCACTGGTCCACGGGCAGCAGGCGCAGGCGATGGCTGTCGCGCGTCAGCACCTTGTCGTTGTGGCTGAGCTGGACCATCAAGGTGCTGTTGACCGCCTCCTGCAGCGAGCGCATGAGCGCGGCCGTGAGCGGCACATGCACCTCGTCGCTCAAGTCGAAGCGTGTCTCGCCGGCCACGAAGCGCTTGCGCCAGCGTGCCTGTTCAGGCCCAAGCTGCAGTTCCACGTCGACGCTCAAGCCATCGTCGGGCTTGGCGTTGCCTCGCTCCACGACGATCTGGCGGAACAGCCGCCCGTTGTTGTGCAGCACCGCGTAGTTGAGCTCTTCCTCGGGCACGGCCTGCAGGCGCGGCGGCGTGCCGGCGTCGCGCAGCTCGGCCGCGGCGGGCTCGCCCCGGGTGAAGGCGGCCTCGTTCAGCGGCGCGCCCATCCACAGCGTCACGCCGGTGGCCCGCGTGGCCTTGGGCTCCTTGCGGGCGCGCAGCCAGGCGCTCTCGAAGGCCAGCGGCAGGTTCCACACGGCCTGGTCGAGCTGGCTGTAGACCAGCTCGAAGAAGAAGTCCACCAGCTGGTTCTCGATCGCGTCCTGGAAGCCCACGGCCGACAGGGCCGCGCGCTCGGCCACGATGAGCGCCGCCGTGCGCGCGGCCGAATTTTCGAGGCTGAGCGAGACGAAATAGGCGCAGTGCTCGCCCCCCGCCCCCAGCGCCTCGGCCAGCCGCTGCGCACCGATGACGGCCGCGCCGCCGGTCTCGCCGGCCAGCAGCATGCCGTCGGGCACGCTGGCCTCCTTGGCCAGCACGTCGTCCAGCCGCATCGGGCCGAATTCGGCCTCCACCGCTTCGCCGTCCGGCACCAGATTGCGCAAGGCCTTCAGGCCCGACAGGTTGTCAAAGCCGCTCAGGTGGATGAGGTCGGGCTTGTGCTGCTTCACCACATCGTGCAGTTGCTGCCAACTCGGGTCCCGCAGTTCGATCAACTGGATGTCACCCAGCGCGCGTTTGAGCCGCTTGGTTTCTGCGCTGAAATCCCAGGTCTGCCGCAAGCCGCCAGGTGCGCTCTGCACATAGAGCAGGCTGCGCTGCCCGGGCTTTTTCCACGGGGCCGGCGCCTTCGACACCACTTCACGCATCACGGTGAAGCGGTGGTTGTCCACGATGCGATAGCGCCGCGTGGCCTTGGCCAGCAGGTATTCCCAGGGAAAGATGCGGCCCTGCCAGCCCTCGCGTTCCGACGTGTAAGGCATGCGCACGACGATGCGCGGCGCGCGGGCCAGCGCCTCGAGGTCGGCATCCTTCAGGCCGAAGCCCTTCAGCGTGCGGGTGGCCTGCTCCTCGCGGCTGTTGCTGGCGTCACTCGAACTGAGCCAGCGCTCACGCGCCCGCAGCACATAGGTCCAGCGCATGGCCTCGGTGTCGAGCCGGCACACGGGCACGTCCTCGGGCTCGCCGCCCAAGGCGATCACGCGCCCCGGAATGACCAACGAGATCCGGGCCAGAACAGGATCAGTGCCTGCAGTCTTCGACATCACGCCTCCCACCGAGAGGCGTCATCCTATGTCGCCGGGCTGCGCCTCAGCGCAAGGCCCCCGACTTCGGCTTCAGACCAGGCCGAGGCTTTCTTCCAAGCCCAGATGCACATTCATCGACTGCACGGCCGCACCGCTGGCGCCCTTGCCGAGGTTGTCCAGGCGGCTCATCAGCAGCACCTGGGTGTCGGAGGCGAACACGAACAGGTCGACACGGTTGGTGTCGTTGCAGGCCTGCACGTCGAAGAAGCCGGCGTCCAGCGCGGCCGCATCGCGCAGCGGCTTCACGTTGATGAAACGCTCACCCTCGTAGTGGGAGGCCAGCGCAGCATGGACCTGCTCAGGCGTGGTGCCGGCCTTGAGCTGGCTCAGGTGCAGCGGCACGCTGACCGCCAGGCCCTTGTAGAAGCTGCTGACAATGGGCTGGAAGACCGGCGGCGTCGCCAGCCCCGTGTGGGCCGCCATCTCCGGCAGGTGCTTGTGCTTGAGACCCAGCCCATAGGGCCGCGGCGCCTGCAGATGGGCCGGCAGCGGCTGCTGCTCGTACTCGGCAATCATGCTCTTGCCACCGCCCGAGTAACCGGTGATGGACGTGGCGCTGACGGCCGCGTCTCGCGGCAGCAGGCCGGCATCCACCAGCGGGCGGACCAACAGGATGAAGGCGCTGGAATGGCAGCCTGGGTTGGAGATGCGCTTGCTGGCCTGGATGGCGCCGCGCTGGCCGCGGGCCAGCTCCGGCAGACCGAAGGCCCAGCCCGGCGCCGTGCGGTGGGCCGTGCTGGCGTCGATGAGGCAGGTCTTGGGGTTGTTGACCATGAACGCCGCCTCGCGCGAAGCGACGTCGGGCAGGCACAGGAAGGCCACGTCGGCGGCGTTCAGCAGGCGCGAGCGCTCGGCCGGGTCCTTGCGGAGCTCAGCGTCGATCTTCAGCACCTCGATGTCGGTTCGGGCCGCGAGGTACTCGTGAATCCGCAAGCCGGTGGTGCCTTCCTGGCCATCCACAAACACCTTGAACGTCATTGCCGCTGCTCCACTGGCTGAAAATAAAAACGAACTGCAAAGGATAAGGGCAAACCATGAATCCATCGCGAGTACTGCTTCTCCCCGGCTGGCAAAACTCGGGCCCGGACCACTGGCAAAGCCGCTGGGAGCGGCTGCACGGCGACGAACGCGTGGAACAGCACGACTGGGACTGGCCCCGGCGTGGCGACTGGATGGCCCGGCTGGACGAGGTCATCCTGCAGGACGACGCCCCGGCCATCCTGGTGGCGCACTCGCTGGGCTGCCAGCTCATCGCCGCCTGGGCCGAGCATTCGCAGCACACCGCCCGCGTGAAGGGCGCCCTGCTCGTCGCCCCGCCCGACACCGAGCGCGAGGACATGCCGCCCCAGCTGCACAACTGGCGCCCCATCCGCCGCCAGCGCCTGCCCTTCCCGAGCATCACCGTCATCAGCAGCGACGACCCCTACGGCGCCGCCGAGCGCAGCACGCAGATGGCCGCCGACTGGGGCAGCAGCGTCGTCATCGCGGGGCCGCGGGGTCATCTGAATGCCGAATCCGGCCTGGGCGACTGGCCCGAGGGGCGGGAGCTGCTGATGAGCCTCTGAACGACAATCCTCGCTCATATGGTCACGAAGAAACCCAAAGGCCTCGGCCTCGGCCTGGAAGCACTGCTCGGCCCCAAGGTCAGCGAGGCGCCCGCCACCGAACTGCCCTCCACCCTCAAGCTGGACCAGCTGCAGGCCGGCAAATACCAGCCGCGCACGCGCATGGACGAGGGTTCGCTGTACGAGCTGGCCGAGAGCATCAAGGCGCAGGGGATCATGCAGCCGATCCTCGTGCGCCCGATCACGCCAAACGGCAGCGCAACCTACGAAATCATTGCCGGCGAACGCCGCTTCCGTGCGGCAAAACTTGCCGGCCTGCGCGAGGTGCCGGTGCTGGTGAAGGCGGTGCCCGACGAGTCGGCCGCCGCGATGGCGCTGATCGAGAACATCCAGCGCGAAGACCTCAACCCGCTGGAAGAAGCCCAAGGCCTCAAGCGCCTGACCGACGAGTTCGGCCTGACGCACGAGCAGGCCGCGCAAGCGGTGGGCCGTTCGCGCAGCGCTGCGAGCAATCTGCTGCGCCTGTTGAACCTTTCCGCGCCGGTGCAGAACATGCTGATGGCCGGCGACCTGGACATGGGCCATGCCCGCGCGCTGCTGCCGCTGGACGGCGCCACGCAGATCACGACGGCCAGCGAGATCGCCGCCAGGAAGCTCAGCGTGCGCGAGGCCGAGAAGCTCGTTGCCAAGCACCAGGGCGCCGCGCGCCAGACGCCGCTGCTGCGCGTGAAGAGCGACAAGAGCCGCGACGTGCTGCGGCTGGAAGAAGAGCTGGCCGATGCTTTAGGCGCCACCGTCGAGGTGCGCGTGAAGAAGCGCACCAAGCGTGGCGGCCAGAGCGGCGAACTGGCGATCCACTTCGACTCGCTGGACGCGCTGTCGGGCATTCTCGACAAGCTGCGCGCCGGCTGAAGGCAGCGCCGAACGCCGTCGCATTGCCCTGCGGCGGCGTCTGACAAAACGGCGCTGGGAAGCGCTCAACACTGATTCACCCGGCAGCGAAGCCAAGGCATTCCGGCCACGCTGCCGCAGCGATCGTGACACCCGTCACTCGCGCAACAGTTCTTCACCGACAACGCCTGTCTGAGGCTCGCCACAAGGCCCCCGCGTTCGTGTGGTTTGTCCTCCACGTGCCAGGTCTTGCCTGGATGGCGGGCGTATGCTGGCTTGGCACCCTGTCAACGAAATACCGAGCTGATTTGTTGGTAGGCTGTTGTTGGGTAGATAGCGGCTTATTCTTGAGATTGACGCGTGGTCCGCGGCGGCAAGCTGCAGATCAGTCGAGTGGAGAGTTCTGATGACGCCTTGCAGTTGAGGCGCGATCAGAACCCCCCAGTTCACCCGGGCACGGATCGTGCCTGTGGCCCTGTGGAGTTCAAACCGCAGGAGGTGGGGCATGGACGTCATCAGCCATTTCGCGAAGCGCTACGAGCGCAGCAAGGTCGAGGAGCTCTCGCTGGAGGACTACCTCGCGGAGTGCAAGAGAAACCCCCTGGCCTACGCCACAGCTGCCGAGCGCATGCTGCAGGCCATCGGCGAGCCGCAGATGCTCGACACGCGGAACGACCCGCGGCTGTCGCGCCTCTTCGCCAACAAAACCATCAAGATCTATCCGGCCTTCGCCGAGTTCTACGGGCTCGAAGAAGCGATCGAGCAGGTGGTGTCCTATTTCAGACACGCTGCGCAAGGGCTGGAGGAAAAGAAACAGATCCTCTACCTGCTCGGCCCCGTGGGCGGCGGCAAGAGTTCCATCGCCGAGCGGCTCAAGCAGCTCATGGAGCACGTGCCCTTCTACGCGCTGGCCGGCTCGCCGGTGAACGAGAGCCCGCTGGGCCTGTTCGACATCACCGAGGACGGCCCGCTGCTGGAACGCGACTACGGCATCCCGCGCCGCTACCTGAACCGCGTGCTGTCGCCCTGGGCCGTCAAGCGCCTGGATGAGTTCGGCGGCGACATCCGCAAGTTCAAGGTCATCAAGCGCTTCCCCAGCGTGCTCAAGCAGGTCGGCGTGGCCAAGACCGAGCCGGGCGACGAGAACAACCAGGACATCTCCAGCCTGGTCGGCAAGGTCGACATCCGCAAGCTCGAGACCTATGCGCAGGACGACCCCGACGCCTACAGCTACTCCGGCGGCCTGTGCCTGGCCAACCAGGGGCTGCTGGAGTTCGTGGAAATGTTCAAGGCGCCCATCAAGGTGCTGCACCCGCTGCTGACCGCCACGCAGGAAAGCAACTACAAGGGCACCGAGGGCTTCGGTGCGATTCCCTTCGACGGCATCGTGCTGGCGCACAGCAACGAGAGCGAGTGGAAGACCTTCCGCAACAACAAGAACAACGAGGCCTTCCTCGACCGCGTCTACATCGTCAAGGTGCCGTACTGCCTGCGCGTCAGCGAAGAGGTCAAGATCTACGAGAAGCTGATCCGCGGCTCGTCGCTGGCCGAGGCCAAGTGCGCCCCCGGCACGCTGAAGATGATGAGCCAGTTCGCGGTGCTCACGCGGCTGAAGGAGCCGGAGAACTCGTCGCTGTATTCCAAGATGCAGATCTACGACGGCGACAACCTCAAGGACACCGACCCACGCGCCAAGAGCTTCCAGGAGTACCGCGACTACGCGGGCGTGGACGAAGGCATGAGCGGCATCAGCACGCGCTTCGCCTACAAGATCCTGTCCAAGGTCTTCAACTTCGACTCGGCGGAAGTGGCTGCCAATCCGGTGCACCTGATGTACGTGCTGGAGCAGCAGATCGAACGCGAGCAGTTCCCCAAGGAGCTGGAGGAGAAGTTCGTCGGCTTCATCAAGGAGCAGCTGTCGCCGCGCTATGCCGAGTTCATCGGCAAGGAGATCCAGACCGCCTACCTGGAAAGTTATAGCGAGTACGGCCAGAACATCTTCGACCGCTACGTGACGTACGCCGACTACTGGATCCAGGACCAGGAGTACCGCGACACCGACACCGGCGAGGTCTTCGACCGCGTGTCGCTGAACGGCGAGCTGGAGAAGATAGAGAAGCCAGCCGGCATCTCCAACCCCAAGGACTTCCGCAACGAGATCGTCAACTTCGTGCTGCGCGCGCGCGCCAACAACGCGGGCAAGAACCCGCTGTGGACGAGCTACGAGAAGCTGCGCACCGTCATCGAGAAGAAGATGTTCTCCAACACCGAGGAGCTGCTGCCCGTCATCAGCTTCAACGCCAAGGCCAGCGCCGAGGACGCCAAGAAGCACGAGAACTTCGTGCAACGCATGGTGGACAAGGGCTACACGGCCAAGCAGGTGAGGCTGTTGTGCGAGTGGTATCTGCGCGTGAGGAAGTCCAGCTGAACATGAGCCCCTCGTCCGACGGGTACATCGGCCGATCCCCCGAGGGGATGCGGGCCGGCTTGGGACGGCCCGGCGCTCGGCCCGCGGAAAGGTAGCGATGTCCCTGCAACAAATCATCGACAGACGCCTCTCGGGCAAGAACAAGTCGATTGGCAACCGCGAGCGCTTCCTGCGCCGCCACAAGGACCAGATCCGCGAGGCGGTGAAGCGCGCGGTGGACGGCCGCGGCATCCGCGACATGGAGCGCGGCGAGGATGTGCACATCCCGAAGAAGGACCTCTCCGAGCCCGTCTTCGGCCACGGTGACGGCGGTGTGCGCGAGGTGGTGCGGCCGGGCAACCAGGAGTACGTGAAGGGCGACCGCGTGGCCAAGCCGAAAGGCGGCCAGGGCGGTGGCGGCGGTGGTGGGCAGGCCAGCGATTCCGGCGAGGGAGAGGACGACTTCGTCTTCCACCTCAGCAAGGAAGAGTTCATGCAGGTCTTCTTTGAAGACCTGGCCCTGCCCAACCTCGCCCGCACCACGCTGGCCGACACGCCCGAGTGGCGCAGCCAGCGCGCCGGCTACGTGTCCGACGGCACGCCCACCAACCTGCACGTCGTGCGTTCCATGCGCGGCGCGTTGGGGCGCCGCATTGCGCTGGGCATGGACAAGCGCCGCGAGCTGCACGAGCTCGAAGCCCGCGAGCAGGAGCTGCTGAAGGAAGACCGCCCCGAAACGCCTCGCCTGCTGATCGAGACTCGCGAGCGCATCCAGCACCTGCGCGAGCGGCTCAAGGCCATCCCCTTCCTCGACCCCATCGACCTGCGCTTCCGCGCCCGCGTGCGCATCCCGGTGCCGACGACGCGCGCCGTCATGTTCTGCCTGATGGACGTGTCCGGCTCCATGGACGAAGGCCGCAAGGACCTCGCCAAGCGCTTCTTCATCCTGCTCTACCTGTTCCTCACGCGGCACTACGAGAAGATCGACGTCGTCTTCATCCGCCACCACACCCAGGCGCAGGAGGTCGACGAGCAGAACTTCTTCCACGCCACCGAGACCGGTGGCACGGTCGTGTCGTCAGCCCTTGTGCTGATGGAGCAGATCATCAAGGAGCGCTACTCGCCGACCGAGTGGAACATCTACGGCGCCCAGGCCAGCGACGGTGACAACTGGCACCACGACAGCGGCCGCTGCCGTGAGCTGCTAGCCGACAAAATCCTGCCGCTGTGCCGCTACTTCGCCTATGTGCAAGTGGCCGAGCCCGAGCAGAACCTCTGGGAGGAATACCAGAAGCTCGCCGACGACGCGCGCCACTTCGCCATGCGCAAGGCCGTCGAAGCCTCGCAGATCTACCCCGTCTTCCGGGAGCTGTTCAAGAAGGAAGGGGCCTCCACATGAGCTGCAAGGAAGACCGCCGCCACCCCGAGCGCGCCGCCACCCCGCCGGCCGGCATACCCGACCGCCGCCAGCACCTGCCGCTGCGGCGCATGAAGCCGCTCGCCCAGCGCGCCAGCCAGCCCCTGCCCTCGCCGAACGACTGGAGCTTTGACCTCATCGACGAGTACCACACCGTCATCAAGAACACCGCCGAGCGCTTCGGCCTGGACACCTACGCCAACCAGCTCGAGGTCATCACCGCCGAGCAGATGATGGACGCCTATGCCTCCGTGGGCATGCCGGTGAACTACCGGCACTGGAGCTACGGCAAGGAGTTCATCAGCACCGAGCGCAACTACAAGCGCGGCCAGATGGGCCTGGCCTACGAGATCGTCATCAACTCCGACCCCTGCATCGCCTACCTGATGGAGGAGAACACGCTGGCCATGCAGGCCCTCGTGATCGCCCACGCCTGCTACGGCCACAACAGCTTCTTCAAAGGGAACTACCTCTTCCGCATGTGGACGGATGCCTCGTCCATAATCGACTACCTCGTCTACGCCAAGAACTACGTCGCCGACTGCGAGGAGCGCTACGGCGTCGATGCCGTCGAGACCCTGCTCGACTCCTGCCACGCCTTGATGAACCATGGCGTGGACCGCTACCGCCGCCCCGCCAAGCTGTCGCTGGCCGAAGAGCGCGCGCGGCTCAAGGACCGCGAGCAGCATGCCCAGTCGCAGATCAACGACCTCTGGCGCACGCTGCCCAAGAAGGCCGACCGCCCCGACGAAGCCGCCGAGAGCCGCCGCTTCCCCGACGAGCCGCAGGAGAACCTGCTGTACTTCATCGAGAAGAACGCCCCGCTGCTGGACCCGTGGCAGCGCGAGATCGTGCGCATCGTGCGCAAGATCGCGCAGTACTTCTACCCGCAGCGGCAAACCCAGGTCATGAACGAAGGCTGGGCCACCTTCTGGCACCACCGGCTGCTGAACCAGATGTATGACGACGGCCACTTGAGCGACGGCATGATGATCGAGTGGCTCAAGTCCCACACCAACGTCATCTACCAGCACCCGAGCGCCAACCTCAACCCGTATGCGCTGGGCTTTGCGATGTACACCGACATCAAGCGCATCTGCGAGAGCCCGACGGATGAAGACCGCGACTGGTTCCCCGACATCGCCGGCAGCGACTGGCTGCCCACGCTGGACCACGCGATGCGCAACTTCAAGGACGAGAGCTTCATCGGCCAGTACCTGAGCCCGAAGATCATGCGCGACTTCCGCCTCTTCTCCATCATCGACGACGAGGCCAAGAGCGAGTACGAGATCTCCGCCATCCACGACGAAGGCGGCTACCGCCACGTGCGCCAGGCGCTGTCGCGCCAGTACGACCTCTCCACCCGCGAGCCCAACATCCAGGTCTGGAACGTCAACCTGCGCGGCGACCGTTCCCTCACGCTGCGCCACGTGCAGCACCTCAACCGCCCGCTGCACGACAGCGCCCAGGAAGTGCTCAAGCACGTCGGCCGGCTGTGGGGCTTCGCGGTCAACCTGGAAAGCGTCAACACCCGCGGCGACGTGACGCGGCGCTGGAACGTGCCGGCGCAGACGACCTGACGGCGCCCCTCAGGATTCAGGAGGCGAGCTTCAGCCCGACGATGCCGGCCACGATCAGCCCGAGGCTGACCAGCCGGCCGACGCTGGCGAGTTCGCCGAACAGCACGATGCCCAGCGCCGCGGTACCCACCGCACCCACGCCCACCCACACGGCATAGGCCGTGCCCACGGGCAGCGTCTTCATCGCCACGCCCAGCAGGCCGACGCTGAGCACCATCGCACCCACGGTCAGCACCGTGGGCCAGGGGCGCGTGAAGCCCTCGGTGTATTTCAGGCCAATGGCCCAGCCGACTTCCAGAAGGCCAGCAACGACGAGCAACAGCCAAGCCATGGTTCGAATGCAGGAGTGCGATGGAGCGTCGCATTCTGCCGCCCGCCCCACGACCGCACGAGGCCCGGGGCTTCAGTGACGGTCACACCCACCGGCTGACCGGCTCACTTCTTCTTCAGCAGCCGCTCGAACTTGTCCTGGCGGAAGTCCTCAGGCGTGCTGTCGAGGGTGTTGAGATACATCAGCAGCCGGTACTCTGACTCGACGGGCTTGCCATCGACCAACTGCGGCTCGAACACCCAGCCGTCCAGCGAGGCCTTGGCATAGCGGCGCACGCTTTCCGGCATGCCCGCCTGCGCGACCACGTCGACCGCCTTGCACCGGCCATTGACACCCACCGTGCAGATGCCGAGGACCTGCCCTTCCCAGCCGCCGTTGGCGGCGATGTCAGCGGGATAGCTGGCCAAGGACTTGTTGAGAGGGATGGGCCCGACCGACAGCCCGTCGACCCGCACCGAGCCGCTGCCATCGGCATTGGGCGTCACGGTGAACCGCATCTCCACGCCCGAACGCATCGTGACCGGCTTGCCGTCCACCACCGGCGGCTGGATCTTGGCCTGCGCCACGCGCGATTTCACGTTCTCCACGAACTTGGCGGGGTACTTGTCCTCGTCGACCACCGTGTACTCGGCTGGCTTGCCATCGACGCCAAACAGCACCCGCGTCCACACCGACACCGGGTAGGGTGCCGTCGCGTCAGCCGCCACGGCCTGCAGTGCCGCCAGGCACAGCGCCGCCAAACACATCATCTTCTTCATCGGTACGCCCCCTTTTGGCCCGCATTCTCCAGCAGCGGCAAGCGGCCGGGGAAGTGGTTGCGGCGTCGGGTCGCGGCCGGCCGTCACCAAAGACCCAGGAACTTCCGGGTCACATCCCCGCGCGACGGGTCCACGATGTCAGACACGCGCTTCTCCCTTCAGATGGCCTTGCTTTTCATACGCATCGCACCACGCCGCATCAACAGCACGGCAGACGCCAGCAGCAAGGTCAGCCCCGTCACCGCCTCCGCCCAGATCGTCAGGTTGGCCAGCAGCGTGTGCTGCGAGCACAGGCCCAGCGTGTAGTGCAGCAGGCCGTCCAAGCCCAGCGCGCCGTAAACCCCGAGGGCCAGCAGCGCGATGGCCGGCAAACCCAGTCGCGCAAAGGCCAACGCGGCCAGCCCGACACCGGTGACGGCGAACCAGAACAACCAGACCTTGCCCGGCGTCAGCCAGGCAGGCATGCCGGGATAGAAGGCGATGTATTGGGCGTTGTGACTGAAATGGGCGAGGCTGGCCAGGAAATAGGCGGCCACGAGTGCGAGCAGAAGCCTGGGCATCTCAGGCCTCGACCTGCTTGCCGTACGCGTGATGGACCTCGTGCTGTGTGCGGTCGCGGATGAAGGACGTGACTGCAGTTGCATTGCGCGCCTGCTTGTAGAACTGGCTATTGGCGTCGAGGTCGGCCAGCTTCGCGTTGCGGGTGCGGATGGTGCTCATGGCCGATGTTGTACAGGCCAATCCCGGCATGGGCGGCAAGTCAAGCTGAGAGCAAGCCATCCACCAGCGCCAGCCGTCCCACGGGCGTGAGCGTCAGCTCCCGTGATTCGGCGGCACGCTGCATCCAGCCCCGTTGAACCATGGTCTCCAGCCACGCCACCGCCAAAGGCCCGGCGAAATGGTCGCGGCGTTCGGACCAGTCCACGCAGTCGTAGAGCGCGCGGCCCGGCAACGCCACGCCCGCAGGTGTCAACTCAGCCAGCGCCGCTCGCCCCGGCTCACTGAGTTCATATCGCCCATCCGGCGCCGCCCTTACCCAGCCTTTGCCCAACAAGGCCTCGCGCCACTGCACGCCCAGCTCGCCGGCCAGGTGGCCGTAGCAGCTGCGCGCATGCCGCAGCCCGCGCATCTCCGGCCGTTGCCAGCGCCGCAGATCGGCGGCAGGCTCGGCATCGCGCCCGTCGGCCACACGCAGCAGCGCCTCCAGTGCATGCGCCACATCACCGTCGGCCAGGCCGAAGTAGCGGTGCCGCCCCTGCGGCCTCACCCGCGCCAGCCCTTCGTCGACAAGCAGCTTCAGGTGGGCCGACATCGTCGCGGCGCCCACGCCGGCATGCGTGGCCAGCTCGCCGGCCGTGTGCAGGCGGCCGTCCAGCAGCCGCGCGAGGACACGCGCCCGCGTCGGGTCGGCAATCGCCGCGGCGACGCGAGCCAGGCGCGGCTCGGCGCTCATCGAGGCACCTGCTCCCGCTCGTTCAAGCCGTAGTCGCGCACCACATGGGCCACACGCAGCCGGTAGTCCTGGAACAAGCCGCCGCGGCCAGCAGCCTGGGCCTCGCGGTGCCGCTCCACCTCCCGCCAGCCGCGCACCGCCTCTTCATCGCGCCAGAAGGACAGCGACAGCAGCTTGTCGGGTTGCGTCAGGCTCTGGAAGCGCTCCACCGAGATGAAGCCGTCCATGCGCTCCAGCAGCGGCTTCAGCGCGGCGGCGTGGTCGAGGTAGGCCTGTCGGCCTTCTTCGGTGGGCTGGACTTCGAAGATGACGGCAATCATGGCTGCACATCCTCACAGAAAGTGCGGGCCTCGCGCAGGATGAAGCGCTGCCTTTGCGCGAACTCGAAGTTGGCGCGCGCCTCGGGGTCGGCCTTCAGCCGTGCTCGGTAGGCCTCGTAATCCGCCAGCGAGTCGAAACCGACCAGGCCCCAGGCCTCGTAGTTCGTGCCTTCGTGCGGCAGCCAGTAGCCCAGCAGCCGGCCACCCAGGCGCGGAATGATGCGGCCCCAGGCCTGGGCGTACTCGCGGAAGGCCTCGCGCTGGAACGGGTCGAGTTCGTAGCGGATGAAGCAGGTGATCTGGGGCATGGCGGTCCTCGCGTGAAGTGATGCAGTCAGTGTGGGCCGCACCGGCCCCGCAACGCTTCGCCGCGCAACGAACTGTGACGGCCGCTGCGGCGCGGGCACACCACCGCTATCCTCAGCGCCCCACCCACCTGAACGGCCCACCGTGTCGAACCCCGCGCGCCACCGCCCGCCACACCCCTCGCGCTGGGCCAACTGGGTGCTCGGGCCGGCGGAGCCGGGGCGAGGCGCCGTCAAGCTGACGCTGCTGGCGCTGGCCGTGTACGGCCTGTTCGCACTGAACGTGGCGGTGCAGGTGCGCCTGGGCCTCATGGCGGCCGGCCCCGGCCTGGTGCTCAGCGTCGTCAGCCTGGCCGGCATCGCGGGCTTCTATCTGCTGGTGCGCAGCGGCCTGAGCCGGCACCTGGGCGGCGACCCGTCGCTGACGCTGCCGCAGTCCGTCTTCGGCGTGCTCATCACGGCCTGGGGCTATGCCATCGACCCGCCGCTGCGCGGCGCCATCATTGCCATCATGCTGCTCAACCTCGTGTGGGGCATGTTCGTGCTGTCGCAGCGCCAGGCCTTTGGCCTGCATCTGTTCGGGCTGGCGGCGCTGGCTGCGGCAATGGCCTTTGGCGCCATCACCGACCCCGTGCGCTTCCCGCCCGCCGTCGAGGGCCTGCACTTCAGCTTCGCGGCCATCCTGATGACGGCGGTGTCGGTGCTGTCGGTCAACATGGCGCGGCTGCGCAGCAAGCTCGGGGCGCGCACGGCCGAGTTGCGGGCGGCGCTGGCGCGCATCCAGTACCTGGCCCATCACGACGAGCTGACCCAGATCAGCAACCGCCGCCACCTCAGCGAGCGCCTGGCCACCGAGCAGCTCAACCAGCGCCAGAGCGGCCAGACGATGAGCCTGGTGCTGATCGACATCGACCACTTCAAGGTCGTCAACGACAACCATGGCCACGCGGCTGGCGACGCGGTGCTGCGCCATTTCGCCGCCACCTTGCACGCCACGCTGCGCGCCAGCGACTTCGCCGGCCGCTGGGGCGGCGAGGAGTTCCTCATCGTCACGCCCCAGGCCAGCGCCGAGACAGCCGCCACGCTGGTGGATCGCCTGCGCGAGGCGCTGGCCGCAACCTCCTTCGACGCCATCGTGCCGGGCCTGCGCATCACCTTCTCGGCCGGCGTGGCCGAGTGCGCGCCGGGCGAAGACCTGCACCTGGCCATCGACCGCGCCGACCGCGCCCTCTACCGCGCCAAGATGGCCGGGCGCGACCGCACGGTCAGCGAGTTCGCACCGCTGGTTTAGGGCCTGGCCACAACGCGACCCACTGCCGCCGTGTGAACAGGCCCTAGCCCCAGGCCTTGACCAGCAACCGCATCGCGTCGGCGAGGTTGGCCGAGAGCTCTTCCGTCGATGCCCGCGAGTCCGACTGCAGCGCCGCCACGACCCAGGGCGAGCGGCCCTCCGGCGGGAACACCAGCGCCACGTCGTTGACCGCACCGCGGTAGCCCGTGCCGGTCTTGTCGATGACGCGCCAGGCTGCATCTGGCACGCCAGCGCGCAGCCGCTTCAGTCCCGTCTGCGAGGCCTGCAGGTCAGCCCACAGCCGCGCCTGGTTGGGCCGCGTCAGGCCCGTGCCGAGCAGCAGGTGCTGCAGCGTCCTGGCGAAGGCGCGCGGCGTGCTCGTGTCGCGCGGGTCACCGGGCGCGTTTTCGTTGAGCTCCAGCTCCCAGCGGTCCAGCCGTGTCACCTCGTCACCCTGCTGGCGCAGCCACATCGTCAGGCCCGCGGGCGAGTCGCAGCAATGGCGCAGCAGCACGTTCGCGCAAGGGTTGTCGCTCTCCACGACGATGCCCTGCACCAGCTCCCCCAGCGTCGCGCGGCCACGGGGCAGCAGGCGGTCGAAGGCGGGCGAGTGCGGCACGCGGTCGCTCTTGTGCAGGCTCAGCTCGTCGTCCCAACGCCAGCGCCCACCCTCCACGCCCTGGGCCACGCGGGCGGCCAGCAGGATCTTGAAGGTCGACGCGGTGGAGAAGCGCTCGTCGGCCCGGTGGGCCAGCGTGCGGCCGCTGCCGGTGTCGAGGGCGAAGAAGCCCAGCCGCCCCTGCACGTTGCGCTCCAGCGCGGCGAAGTCCGCGGTGGTGGCCGCAGCAACTGGCCATGCGGCGGAGCACAAGGCGGGCAGGGCGGCCAGCTGGCCGAGCAGGGTGCGGCGTTTCATGCGCCGCATTCTCGTGCGCACCGGCACAGCCCCGGTGCGGGGGCACCAGCATCGCCCGTCTGAAAACTGACTACCCCGTCAGACTTGCGCAACAACTCCGCCATGACGCCCGCCACCCCGCGGCACGGTGCGCACAATCGCCCGCGGCCCTGCAGTTGGGGCCGTTTTCCTTTCTGGAGTCGTTGTCCGATGAACGCACCGCGCCTGAGTCTCCTGGCCCTCGCCTTGAGCACCGCCCTTCCTGCCCTGGCTCAAGAAGCCCCGGCCAAAGACCGCAGCCAGCTTGAAACCG
This sequence comes from Roseateles sp. GW821-FHT02E12, assembly GCF_059421665.1. Taxonomy (NCBI): domain Bacteria; kingdom Pseudomonadati; phylum Pseudomonadota; class Betaproteobacteria; order Burkholderiales; family Sphaerotilaceae; genus Roseateles; species Roseateles sp. GW821-FHT02E12. The sequence goes on along the minus strand of NZ_JBWKVK010000001.1, from coordinate 886,952 downwards.
TCGTCATCACGGCCGAGCGCCGTGCCGAGAACATCAAGGACGTACCCAACGCCGTCTCCAAGATCAGCGGCGACAAGCTCGACGTGCTGGCCTCCGGCGGCCAGGACCTGCGCTTCCTGTCGGGCCGCGTGCCCAGCTTGAACATCGAGTCCAGCTTCGGCCGCGCCTTCCCGCGCTTCTACCTGCGCGGCTACGGCAACACCGACTTCCGCCTCAACGCCTCGCAGCCCGTCAGCGTCATCGTCGACGACGTGATCCAGGAGAACCCCATCCTGAAGGGCTTCCCCATCTTCGACACCGCCGCGGTGGAAGTCGTCGCCGGCCCGCAGGGCACGCTGTTCGGCCGCAACACGCCGGCCGGCGTCGTCAAGTTCGACTCCGTCAAGCCCAGCCAGAAGCAGGACGGCTACGCCAGCGTCACCGTGGGCAACTACGGCACGCTCAACCTCGAAGGCGCAGCCAACCTGCCGCTGAGCGGCGACTGGGCTGCCCGCATCTCCGCGCAAAGCCAGCGCCGCGGCGACTGGGCCGAGAACACTGCGCCGGGCGCCGTCACGCCCAAGACCGAGGGCTACCGCGATAGCGCCGTGCGCGCCCAGGTGCTGTACGAGCCGCACAAGCAGTTCAGCGCGCTGGCCAACCTGCACGTGCGTGACCTCAACGGCAGCCCGCGCCTGTTCCGTGCCAACGCCATCAAGCGCGGCACGAATGACCTGGCCGACGGATTCGACGCCGAGAAGGCCGCCTTCAACGGCGTGAACGACCAGACGCTCAAGCAGACCGGCGGCAGCCTGCGCCTGAAGTGGTCGCTGCCCGGCATCAACATCTACTCGATCACCGGCTACGAGCACGTCAAGCCGCTGTCCCGCGGCGACATCGACGGCGGCGTGCCCGGCCAGGCCGGCGTGCCCTTCCAGTCCGAAACCGGCAGCAGCATGAACGGCCACCGCCAGCTCACGCAGGAAGTGCGCCTCGAATCCAACACCCCCGGCCCCTTGAGCTGGCAGGCCGGCGTGTACCTCTTCGACGAGAAGTACACGATCGACAACATCACCTACAACACGACGACGCACGCCGACGTCGACCACATCTACAGCGCCCAGGCCAACAAGGCCGGCGCGGTGTTCGGCTCGGTCAACTACGCCGTCAGCGACGAGCTGAAGCTGCGCGCCGGCCTGCGCTACACCAAGGACAAGAAGGAGCTGTCCACCACCCATGCCGGCACGGGCCTGTTCAACACCTCCACCGGCACCTTCGCCAACACCGACGACGGCAAGTGGAGCGCCGACCTGTCGGCCACCTACAAGCTCGACGCCGACACCAACCTCTACGCCCGCTACGCCAACGGCTTCCGCGCGTCGTCCATGCAGAACGCGTCGGCCTTCGCCGGCCAGTCGCAGGCCAGCCCGGAAACGGTCAACTCCTACGAAGTGGGCTTCAAGAGCGAACTGCTCAAGCGCACGCTGCGCCTGTCAGGCTCGCTGTTCAGCTACACCGTGAAGGACCTGCAGCTGACGGCCGTGGGCGGCAGCGTCAACGCCACGCGCCTGCTCAACGCCAAGAAGGCCACCGGCACCGGCGCCGAGATCAACCTCGAAGCGCTGATCACGCCCGACGTGCTCGTCACCTTCGGCGGCTCGCTGAACAACACCAAGCTGAAGGACGCCGGCCTGGGCGTGCCCCCGGGTGGCTCGCTGAGGGTGGGCACCACCTTCCCGACGGTGCAGGACCCGATCGTGGGCGGCAACGCCATGGTGAACGGCAACGCGCTGCCCAACGCGCCCAAGTGGACCTACAACCTGACGGCCCGCTGGAGCATCCCGCTGGCCAGCGGCGACGAGGTCTACGTCTACACCGACTGGGCCTACCGCTCCAAGGTCAACTTCTTCCTGTACGAGGCCACCGAGTTCACGGGCAAGAGCCTGACTGAAGGCGGCGTGCGCGTGGGCTATCTGTGGGGCAACGGCAAGTACGAGGCCGCCGGCTTCGTGCGCAACGTGACCAACCAGATCCGCGTGACGGGTGCCATCGACTTCAACAACCTGACCGGCTTCATCAACGAGCCGCGCACCTACGGCGTGCAGCTCAAGGCGATGTTCTAAAACGGTCCTGCCTGAAAGCAAACGCCGCCCTCGGGCGGCGTTTTTCATGGTCAGGCGGCCTTCACGCGATGAATGGCACAGAGCTTGTTGCCGTCAGGGTCGCGCACATAGGACAGGTGCATCGGGCCCAGGGAACTGTCACGCAGGCCCGGTGGCTCTTCGATGGACTGGCCGCCATGGGCCACCGCCACGTCGTGGAAGGCCTTCACCTGCTCGGCCGACTCGCACTTGAAGCCGATGGTGCCGCCATTGGCATGGCAGGCCGGCTCGCCGTTGATGGGCTGGCTGACACCGAAGCTGTTGCCGGCATGGCGGTAGAACACCCGCAGGTGGCCCGACGGCGCCGGATTTCGAACACCCTCGGGCGCGCCGAGCACGGCCAGCACGGCGTCGTAGAAGCGCTTGCTGCGCTCGATGTCGTTGCTACCGACCATCACGTGGTTGAACATGGTTGTCTCCTCAGGAAGCGATGCGAAGCGCCGGATTGTGGCCAACCGCGCCGGGACACGAACTCAGCCGCGCGAGCGCAAGCGCATCGACAAGCCCACCGGCCCCATCGCCAGCTGCAGCAGCTCGCGCGGGGCCTGGCCGTCGGGTGTGTCCACGGCCGTGATGTCGAAGTGCCGCAGCAGCACGGCCACGGCGAGCTTGATTTCCATCAGCGCGAGATAGCGCCCCGGGCAGATGCGCGGCCCGGCGCCGAAGGGCATGCTCAGGCGCTTGGCCGTGCCGGCCTGCTTGGCATCCAGCAGCCAGCGCGCGGGGTCGAAGGCGGCGGCATTCGGCAGATACCGTTCACTGACGGCGTCGCGCCGCATGACGCCCATGACGACCATGCCAGCGGGCACCTGCACATCGCCCACGCGCGTGTCGTGCACGGCCTGCATGGTGTTGATGGGTGCCACCGGCCGCAGCCGCATCGTCTCGTGGGCGCAGGCCTCGACGAAGTCCAGTGCGCCCAGCTGCTCCAGGGTCGGCAGCGCGGCCTCACCACAAACGCGGTCCACCTCGGCCTGCGCCTGGGCCAGCGCCTCGGGGTGCTGCCACAGCAGCCAGATCATCCAGGCCAGCGTGTTGGCCGTCGTGTCCTCACCGGCCAGCAGCATCGTCAGCACATTGCCGGCCACCTGCTGGTCGTCGATGCCGCTGTCGGGCTCATCGGCAGCCACGAGCATGCCCTCCAGCAGATTGGCCGGCTCTTCCCGCAGCTTGGGGTTGGCCGCCATGCGCGCCCGCGCCTTGGCCACGAAGCCCTGCACCGCCACATTGACCTCGGCCACGCTGTGGGCCAGCGCGCGGTCATCGGCCGAGGGCCACCAGCGCCAGATCGGCAGGAACATGAAGATGCGCTTGAACAGCATCGGGAAGATGCGGTTCAGGTGCTGCTGGATGACGTCCTCGTCGGACTGCAGCGTGTTGACGTCCTCGCCGAAGGCCAGGCCCGCCACCGCGTCCACCGTGAAGCGCATCAGGTCGGCCTGCAGCTCGATGCGGCGGCCGTCGCGCGCGGCGATCTGCCAGCGGCCGACGAGGCGCTCGGCCACGCGCAGCAGGAAGGGGTAGTAGCGCTTCACATGCACCGGGTCCAGCCCGGCCATGACCATGCGGCGCTGGCGCTTCCACACCTCGCCGTTGACGCCGAACAGGCCGGCGCTCAGCCCCATCTCGCGGCCCACCTCCTCCAGCCGCTGCGTGCGCCTGAAACCATCCGGCCGGTCGCGCAGCGCCGTGGTGATCAGCTCGTGGTCGCCCACGATGACGAGCCGCCGCTTGCCCAGCTTGAGTTTGAAGATCGGCCCGAACTCCTCGCACCAGGCCTCCACCTGCTGATGCACCCGCGTCGAGTCGATCTGCAGCAGGTTGCCGAACACCGGCACGCCACGCGGGCCGGGCAGGTCATCGAACTGGCGCAGCGCGCCAACGGGAGGGGCGGCGGTGGTGTTCATCGGGGCAGTTTAGGAGCCGCGCTGGCTGGTGGCACCGTTCACTTTGTGGAGGCCCCGGCCGCGTCCGGCTTCATCGCACGGGGGGTGTCCGGCGGGGTCGGCAGGTAGACGTCCTTGAATCGCAGCATGTCGGCGAGCTTGGCCTCCTGCTGCCCGGGGAAGCCGCAGCGCTCTGCAAAACCATCGGCCTCCTTGAACGTGCCGAACAGGCGATCCCAGATCGTCAGGTCGCCATAGTTGAACGAGTGAACGCCCAGCTGATGGTGGATCGAATGGTGCTCGGGGCGCTGGATGATCCAGCCCACCCAGCGCGGCGTCTTGAGGTTGGAGTGATAAAAGTACTCGCCGACGGCACCGAAGAACGATGTCCACGCGCCGGCCTCTGCGGTGCCGCCGAAGACGCAATAGATGAAGAAGCCCGCGAGCGCGGCATCCGCCGCAATCTCCAGCGGGTGCTTGTAGAACGACGTCAGCACCTCGATGCGGCTCGGGCTGTGATGGATCTGATGCAGCACATGCCAGAAGCCATCCACATGGCGCAGGCGATGCCACCAGTAGAAGACGAAGGTGCCGGCAAACCAATAGAACGCCCCTTCGGCGACGGGGCTCGACCACCCGCCGAGCTGCATCAACGCGTGTCCACGAAAGAACTCGTTCCATGTCAGGCCGCCCAGGCCCAGCAGCGCCAGTTGGAGCAGATTCAACAAGACGGCACGGAGATACCAACCCGGTGAAGGCGGCAGCGGCCGCCCGGGCCGAAAGCGTTCCAGCGCAAAGAACACCAGCGTGGCAACGCAGATCAGCGAGGCAGGCAGGAACTGGTTGGAATAAGGCACGGCCGTGACCTTGAGGTGGAGAGGGCGGCAGTGTGTGAGGCCACCCCAACCCGCGTCAGCAAAGCGATGACAAGTCGCTTCCTGTGACCGTTTCAGTACCGCGCAGCGATACCGGTGGGCCGTTACCGCGAGTGCCTCGTTAGCCTCGCGATAGGCGGCTATTCGTCCCGAGTCGGTCCCAACGGCTCTGTTGGCTCAAATGCACTCGAAACGGGTGCTGACGAATCGTATGCAATCGCGGCAGCAACCGACGCAAACATCGCGCCCATCCAAAGATAGCCTCCAAGTCCAAAACCTACAGACAAGGCTGCAGCGCCCGCGCCATCACCACAACTCAGCGCAGGCAGCAAAGGGCTTCCGATGGCACCGACGACGGTGAGCAGCACGATAAAAGGTCTTGGCGGCGTCAATTTGAAGGTCACGCTTAGCAATATCCAAAGGAAGCCGAGATTCGCGTACCACCGGGGATCGAGAACGAGGATCCCAAGCCACCCCGTCAACAAGACGTGATAACCGAGCAACGCTTTGTCGTTGTTGCACATGAGTGCAGGGAGACTGAGTGACGCTAGATAGAGTCCCAGCGCAATCAACAACGTTGCAACTTGCCAACGTCTATTCATGGTGGTTATTGATCGTTGAACCTACTTGGGCAGCCTGCTCAAAGACTCAGGCCTGAAAGATCTTGCCAGGGTTCAAGATTCCCAACGGATCCAGCGCCTGCTTCACCGCCCGCATCAGCCCCACCGCCGCTTCGCCCGTCTCATCCAGCAGAAAGCCCTGCTTGTGTAGCCCGATCCCATGCTCCCCCGTGCAGGTGCCCTCCAGCGCAATCGCCCGCGCCACCATCTGCGCGCTCAGTCGCTCGGCCGTCGCCAGCTCCACGGGGTCAACCGGGTCCAGCAGATAGGCCATGTGGAAGTTGCCGTCGCCCACATGGCCAACAATGAAGTAGGGCAGGCCGGCGGCCTCGACCTCGGCGATGGAGGCGTTGATGTTCTCGGCCAGGCGCGAGATGGGTACGCAGGTGTCCGTCGTCACGGCGCGGCAGCCGGGGCGCATCTGCAGGCCTGACAGGTAGGCGTGGTGGCGAGCAGTCCAAAGCCTGGTGCGGGCCTCGGGCGTGGTCGCCCATTCGAAGGCCTCGCCACCATGATCCGCGGCCACGTCTTGAACGACAGCTGCCTGCTCGGCCACACCGGCCTCGCTGCCGTGGAACTCCATCAGCAGCATGGGCGCTTCCTTCAGCCCCAGCTTGTCGTGCGCGTTGACGGCCTTGATCGCGTTGGCGTCCAGCAGTTCGCAGCGGGCAATGGGCACGCCGATCTGGATGACCTGCATGGCCGTGCGCACGGCCGCGTCGATGCTGGGGAAGAAGCAGACCGCGGCCGACACGGCCTCGGGCAGCGGGTGGACCTTGACGGTCAGCTCGGTGATGACGCCCAGCGTGCCTTCGCTGCCGACGACGAGGCGCGTCAAGTCGTAGCCCGCGCTGCTTTTCCTGGCGCGTGAGCCGCAGCGCACCACCTCGCCGCTGGCCGCGACGAAGCGCAGCGCCAGCACGTTCTCGCGCATCGTGCCGTAGCGCACCGCGTTCGTGCCGCTGGCGCGCGTGGCGGCCATGCCGCCCAGGCTCGCGTCCGCGCCGGGGTCGATGGGGAAGAATAGGCCCTCGTGCTTGAGCACCTCGTTCAGCTGCTTGCGCGTGACGCCGGGCTGCACGGTGACGGTCAGGTCTTCGGCGTCGACGCGCAGGATGCGGTTCATGCGCGACACGTCCAGGCTGACGCCGCCCTGCACGGCCAGCAGGTGGCCTTCCAGCGATGAGCCGGCGCCGTAGGGGATGACGGGCACGCGAGCTTCAGCGCACAAGGCCACCACGCGCGCCACCTCGGCCTCGCTCTCGGCAAAGACAACGGCCTGGGGTGGCGGTACGTCGAACACCGATTCATCGCGGCCATGCTGCTCGCGCACGGCCAGCGCCGTCGAGCAGCGCTCGGCAAACTCCGCCTGCAAGGTAGCCAGCAGCGCGGCCGGCAGCGGCGGGGCAGGGAAGAAGGATTCGGGGGCGTTCATGGCCAACTCCGGGGGGGCGTGCATCAATTGTGTTGCAGTGGCCACGCCGTGGTGACAGCATGGGGGCACACCGCGAACCCGGGAGATCTGCATGGACCCCACCCTGACCCTGCTGCTGCTCATCGCCGCAGTCGTCCTCATCGCGTTCGGCGCTGTGCGCTTCGACCTGCTGGCTGCACGCTGGCGCGAGGTCTTCGGCGGCACGCCACCACCTCATGACGCGCCGCCCGCGCCGCGCTGGACGCCGGCCGAGGGCTTCAGGCCGCATGACGCGCCGGTGCACAAGCCCGCCTTCCATCGAAGCGGCCGCCGACATTGACGCGCAACGTCATCCCAGGCCTTGCAAACGAGGAGAGCGCCATGAGCACGAACACCCGGATGAACGGCCTGAATGGATTGACGATCAGCCGCAAGCTGATGCTGCTGACCCTGCTGGTGTTGGTGGCCATCAGCATCCCCTCGGCCTTCCAGGTACGGCAGGCGCGCGCATTGGCGCAGGCCGCGCAGGGCGAGCTCGACGGCCTGGCGCCGGCCCGCCAGCTCGTACGCCTGGCGCAGCTGACACAGCAGCACCGTGGCCTGTCGGCAGCCATGCTGGGCGGCAACGACTCGGTGCGGGCCGCGCGCGACACCAAGAACGCCGATGTCGCCAAACAGGTCAGCGGTGTCGACACGATGCTGAAGACCAGCGCGATGAGCGACAAGATGCGCCAGACCTGGCAAGACGCCCAGCAGCGCTGGACGGCGCTGTCGGGCCAGGTGGCGGCCAAGTCGCTGAAGGCCGCCGAGAGCAGCACGCTGCACGCCCAGCTCATCGCCGTCTACTTCAAGCTGCTGGACCAGCTCGTCGACCAGTCCGGCCTCATCCTCGACCCCGAGGCCGACACCTATTTCCTCATCAGCGCCACGCTGGCCCGCCTGCCCATGGCCACCGAGGCACTGGGGCAGGCGCGGGCCCGCGGCGCCGGCTTCCTGGCCGAGGGCAAGATCGGCCCCGAAGGCCGCACGCTGCTGGCCGGCCTCGTGCAGCAGGCCGCCGACCAGCACACCGGCATGGGCACGGCCTTCGACAAGAGCTTCACCGTCAACGCCGCGCTGAAGGCCCGCCTGGGCGGCAAGATCACCGCGCTGGACGAGCAGGTGCGTGGCTCGCTGAAGCTGACCCGCGACGAACTCATCGCCAAGGACGAGCTCAGCTACGCCGCGCCCGACTACATCGCCAGCTACACCCGCACCATCGACGCGATGTACGTCGTCGCCGAGGACGCGATGACGGCGCTGGACGAACTGCTGACCGAGCGGGTCACCAGCCTGCGCAGAAGCAGCTGGATCGTCTTCGGCCTGCTCGCCTTCATGCTGGCCGTCGTCTTCCTGTTCGCGCGCGCCATCTCGCGCAGCATCACGGTGCCGCTGCAGCACGCTGCGGGCCTGGCCCAGCAGATTGCCGAGCGCGACCTCAGCGGCAACGTCGTCGTCGGCGCCCGCGACGAGATCGGCCAGCTGACCACCGCCCTGCTGGCCATGCGCGACAGCCTGTGTGGCGTCATTGGCGAGGTGCGTGACAACGCCGGCGAAGTGGCCCAGGCCTCGCAGGAGCTGGCCACGGGCAACCGCGACCTGTCGCAACGCACCGAGCAGCAGGCCTCGGCGCTGGAGGAAACCGCCAGCTCGATGGAGGAACTGACCGCCACCGTGCGCAGCAATGCCGACCAGGCCGGCGACGCCAGCAGCCTGGCCCAGCGCGCCTGCACCATCGCCATCTCGGGCGGTGCGGCCGTCGAGCAGGTCGTCAGCACCATGGGCGCCATCGAGGCCAGCAGCCGGCGCATCGCCGAGATCATCTCGGTCATCGACGGCATCGCCTTCCAGACCAACATCCTGGCGCTGAACGCGGCCGTCGAGGCGGCGCGGGCCGGCGAGCAGGGGCGCGGTTTCGCGGTGGTCGCGTCGGAAGTTCGCGCGCTGGCCGGCCGCTCGGCCGAGGCCGCCAAGCAGATCAAGGAGCTCATCTCGGCCAGCGTCGGGCAGGTGGAGAACGGCGCCCGCCTCGTGCAGGGCGCGGGCTCGACGATGCGCGAGACCGTCGAGGCCATCCGCTCGCTGGCCGAGCTCGTCACCAGCATCAGCCGCGCATCCAGCGAGCAGAGCAGCGGCATCGGCCAGATCAGCGAGGCCGTCTCGCACATGGACCAGCTCACGCAGCAGAACGCCGCCCTGGTGGAGGAAACCGCAGCGGCCGGCATGAGCCTGCAGCAGCAGGCCGAGAAGCTGGCCGGCATCGTCAACACCTTCCGCATGCCGGTGGCCCACCGCTGAGGGCGGGGGTCAGCCGGGGCTGACCCGCCAGGCCGCCGCACCCAGCAGCACCACCTGCAGCTGCTGGACGAAGTTGTCCATCATCTCGGCCTCCAGCAGCGGCTGCTGGGGCGGCAGGTCCAGCATCTCGGGTGCGGCCGCCAGCATGGTGTTGACGATCAGCCCGCACACCATCTGCAGCGTGGCCGTCGGCATGTCGGGATAGGCGCCGATGGCGCGAAAGTCCTGCGCCATCTCGTTGGTGAAGTGGCGCACCTCGTTGCGGATGGCCAGGCGCAGGATGCGGCTGCCGCCACCGCGCTCGCTGCTGATGAAGAGGAAGAGCAGCCGGTGCTGCTGCACATAGCTGCAATAGACCTCCACCGACACGCGCACGCGGTCGGCCGGCGCCGCGCCACCCTGGCGTGCCTCGCGCAGCAGGCGGCGCAGGCTGATGCCGACCTCCTCCACCAGCGCCAGGCCCAGCTCGTCGGTGTTGCGGAAGTGCCGGTAGAAGCCGTTGGGCACCATGCCCGCCTCGCGGGCGATCTCGCGGATGCCCAGGCTGGTGAAGCTGCGCCCCTCGCCCATCAGCGCCAGCGCGGCCTGGGTGAGGCTGGCACGGGTGAGGTCCTTGCGTTCGGCGCGGGAGAGCTTGTCGGCGGCGGTATCGGACATGTCGATGCGTTTGTGAACACTCGTATCGTAGCTTCGCCCGGGTTGATTGCCTATTTTTGCACGGGCTTGCGACCCCTCCCTGCTTAAGTGGCTTGCCTGTTTGTGTACGAACGTACACAATAATGGCATGCAAACGCTCCACCCCACCCGCCTCGAAACCCTGATCCGCCCGCTGCGCACCGCGCTGCAGCACCCCTGGGTGGCGGCCATCGTGCGCGAGAGCGCCGTCGAGGACAGCCTGCAAGCCCTGCATCCGCTGCTGTCGCTGCACCAGGTGAAGGCCCGGGTGGTGAAGTGCATCGCCGAGACGGCCGACACCCGCACACTGGTGCTGCGCCCCAACGCGATGTGGCGTGGCGCGCGCGCCGGGCAGTTCGTCGGCCTGACCTTGGAGATCAACGGCCGCCGCCACGAGCGCATGTACTCGCTGACCTCGCGCCCGGGCTCGCGCCTGCTGGCGATCACGGTCAAGCGCCAGGGGCTGGTGTCCACGCATCTGCACGAAGGCGTGCGCGTGGGCGATGTGCTCACCCTCGGCCCGGCGATGGGCGATTTCGTGCTGCCCGCCGTGCTGCCGGACAAGATCCTGCTGCTCAGCGCCGGCAGCGGCATCACGCCGGTGATGGCCCTGCTGCGCGAATTGCAGGCACGTGGCGCGGCCGACCGCGTCGTCTTTGTGCACAGCTGCCGCAGCCCGGCCGAGCAGATCTTTGCCGCCGAGCTGGCGGCCATGCCGGGTCTGCGCCTGATCCAGCATTTCACGGCCAGCGCCGGCCGCCTCACGCCCGACCAACTGCAGGCCCTGGTGCCCGACCTGGGCGAGCGCGCCACCTGGGTCTGCGGCCCGGCCGGGTTGATGGATTCAGTGCACGCGCACTGGCAGGCCAACGGCTTCACCGCACCGCTGCACAGCGAGCGCTTTGCCGCCGCCCCGCTGGCGGCCGAGCCGCTGAGCGCGCCGGTGCGTGTGCAACTGCTGCGCAGTGCCAATCACTTCGCGTCGCTGGGTGCGGCCCCGCTGCTGAACCAGGCCGAGGCCGCCGGCCTGGCGCCCAAGCATGGCTGCCGCATCGGCATCTGCCGCTCCTGCCAGTGCATCAAGCGCAGCGGCACGGTGCAGCACCTGCACACGGGCGAGCTGTCCAGCGCGCCCAACGAATTGATCCGGCTGTGCGTCAGCGCCGCCCGCTCCGACCTCGAACTGGACCTGTGATGCATACCCTCACCCGCCCCCAAGTTGACGCGTTCCAGGCCGAGCTCGACGCCATCCGCGCCGGCGTCATGGACTCGCTCGGCCAGGCCGACGTCGACCACATCCGCAAGATGATCGCCATCTGCCGCGCCAGCGAAGTGGGTGGCCGCGCGCTGCTGCACTTCGGCGTTGGCCCGCTGAGCTGGATTGGTGGCGTGCTGGCGCTGGCCCACGCCAAGATCCTCGACAACATGGAGATCGGCCACAACGTCATGCACGGCCAGTACGACTGGACTGGCGACCCGGCGCTGAACTCCCAGACCTTCGAGTGGGACATCGCCTGCGACGGCGAGGCCTGGCGCCACTCGCACAACGTCACCCATCACACCTATACCAACATCCTCGGCAAGGACCGCGACCTGGGCTACTCCCTGCTGCGCATGACGCCCGAGCAGAAGTGGAAGCCGCGCCACTGGCTGCAGCCGCTGGCCAACCTGATGCTGGCGATGGGCTTCCAGTACGGCGTGGGCTCGCACGACCTGGAGATCGGCCGCTACAAGCATGGCGCGATTCCCAAGCCCGTGTTCAAGGAGCGCCTGAACCGCTTCCTCAGCAAAGTGGGCAAGCAATGGTTCAAGGACTATCTGCTGTTCCCGGCGCTGGCGCTGTGGAGCGCGCCGCGCGTGCTGGCCGGCAACTTCACGGCCAACCTGATCCGCAACCTGTGGACCTATGTGGTGATCTTCTGTGGCCATTTCACCGAGCACGTGGCCATCTACCGGCAGGAGGACTGCCTCAACGAGACCCGCGGCGACTGGTATCTGCGCCAGCTGGCCGGCTCCAGCAACCTGACCGGCGGGCGCTGGTTCCACATCCTCACCGGCCACTTGAGCCACCAGATCGAGCACCACCTCTTCCCCGACATGCCCGCCCACCGCTACGTCGAGATCGCGCCGCAGGTGCAGGCGCTGTGCCGCCAATACGGCCTGCGCTACAACACCGGCAGCCTGTTCAGGCAGTACCTCACGGTGATGAAGCGCATCCTGGTCAACACCTTGCCGCCCAAGGCCGCGGTGGCCTGAGATGGCCTGAACTCAGCGGCCACATGCCCCCTCGGGAGGGGGTTCGGCGGCCCCGTGGATTGAATACCCTGGACCGGGTTTCAAAAAAGCCAGGGAGTCGTCATGAGAAAGCTGTTGTCGATGCTGTCCGTCCTGCTGGCGGCCAGCGCCCCGCCCGCGCTCGCCACCGTGGCCTGCCAGGGCAACTGCGCCACCACGCCGCCCAGCCTTTACGTCGGCAGCAGTGGCGGCGGCCAAGGCTCGCTCAACGTCACGGGGGGGTCGGCGCTGTCCTTCGGTGGCCTGGGCGCGGTCGGCGCCTTCGGGCTCACCAACCCGAACGGCGTCACCGACGGCTTCATGTCCGTTCAGGGCGCGGGCACCAGCGTCGCCACGGGCGGCGTCAGCAACTCGCAGTTCTGGGTGGGCGGCGATGGCGGCAAGGGCGTGCTCAACCTGGGCACCCAGGCGCGCATGAGCGTTGACGCCTTCAGCAACCCGGGCGGCTTCGGGGATACGAGGCTCTACGTCGGGCGCGCCGGGCTGGGCTACGTCGACATCCGCTCCGGCGCCGAACTCATCGTGCAGGACCAGGGCGGCTGGGGCGCCGACGAAGACATCATGATCGGCCAGGGCAGCAACAGCTTCGAGGGCGAAGGCCACGTCGTCATCGCCACTGGCGGCCGGCTCGTGCTGCGCGGCAACAGCGCGTACCTGAATTTCGGCCGATCCAACCTCAGCGGCACCGGCACGCTGCGCGGCAGCGGCTTCGGCACGGTCGAGAGCGGCGGCCAGATCCTGATCGACGGCCGCAGCAGCGAGGCGGGCCTGCACATCGCCCGCGGCGACAACAGCAACGGGTCGCTCGTCATCCAGGGCGCCGGCAGCCGTGTCGACATGCGCGGCCGCTACACCACCGCCTGGATCGCCAGCGACTGGTACGCCACGACGCTCCAGGGCACCGGCCGGGCCGAGCTCATCGTGCGCGACCACGGCGTGCTGTCCCTGCAGAGCGACGCCGTGCCCGCCGGCCAGCTGCGCACCGACATGCACATCGGCTTCGGCCTGGGCCACGCCGAGGTCACGGTCGACAGCGACGGCCGCATCGAGCTGGCCAACGGCCTGAAGATCTCCACCGACGGCTCCACCGGCGAGCGCCAGCAGTTCGGCCGGTTGACGATCAACGACAGCGGCGTCGTCAGCGCCGGCGCCTACACCTTCATCGGCAATGGTGACGCCAGCCGCATCAGCGGCGTGCTGGCCGGCACCGGCACGCTGGTGAGCCCGCGCATCGAGCTGCGCCACGGCGGCATGATCGCGCCCGGCAACTCGCCCGGCACGCTGCACCTGCAGGGCGACCTGACGGTCAAGGGCGGCGTGCTGGAGCTGCAGGTGGCAGGCACGGGCGCGGGAGACTACGACGTGCTGGACGTGAGCGGCGCGCTGACCTTCACCGGCGGCACGATCCAGCTCGCCTTCATCGACGGCTTCCTGCCCAGGGCGGGTGACAGCTTCACGCTGCTGCACGCCAGCAGCATCCAGGGCCTGGCCCTGGCGCAGCTCAGCTTCACGGGCGTGGCGGCAGGCTTCCAGTACGACGTCAACCCCAGCGGCGGCCTGTTGACCTTCCAGGCCCTGAACGACGCCGTGCCGGTGCCCGAGCCCCAAGTCTGGATGCTGGCCCTGGTCGGCCTCATGGGCCTGGCTTTGAGGCGCCGCTGGCCTTGAGATTCAGGCAGGATGCGGGTCCGACCACCGACTCAGCATCCGCCATCATGGGCAACCGACTTTCACAGATCGCCACCCGCACCGGCGACGACGGCACCACCGGCCTGTCCGACGGCAGCCGCGTCCCCAAGGACCACCTGCGCGTGCAGGCCATGGGCGATGTCGACGAGCTGAACTCCAACCTCGGCCTGCTGCTGGCCGAGCCGCTGCCCGACGACGTTCGGGACCTCATCGTCACCATCCAGCACGAGCTCTTCAACCTCGGCGGCGAGCTGTCCTGGCCGGGCGGCGAGCTGCTGAAGGACGCCGCCGTGCTGCGCCTGGACGAGGCGCTGGAGCACTACAACGAGCATCTGCCGCGCCTCAAGGAATTCATCCTGCCGGCCGGCACGCGCAGCGCGGCCATCGCGCATGTGTGCCGCACGATTGCCCGCCGGTCCGAACGGGTCGTCATCACGCTGGCCGCCACCGAGCCCATCCGCGCCGCGCCGCGCCAATACCTGAACCGCCTGTCTGACCTGCTCTTCGTGCTGGCCCGCGTGCTGAACCGCGCCAACCTGGATGGGCTGGGCGGCGACGACGTCTACTGGCAGAGCGAGCGCATGAAGCGCCTGGACGCGGCAGACAACTGACGCTGGAGGACTCTCATGAAAATCACCGGCCAATGCCATTGCGGCGCCATCCGTTTCACGGCGACCGCGGATCCTGCCAAGGTCTTTGCCTGCCACTGTGCGGACTGCCAGATCATTTCCGGTGGCCCGTTCCGGGCCGTGATCGCTGTTCCCGCCGATCAGGTCGAGCTGCAGGGCTCGCCCAAGAACTACGTGAAGGTGGCGGCCAGCGGCAACCGGCGCGTGCAGGCCTTCTGCGGCGACTGCGGCACGCAACTGTTCGCCACGGAAGCCGACGTGCCCAAGACCCTGAACATCCGCCTGGGTTGCGTGAACGAGCGCGCGCAGCTCAAGCCCACGGTGCAGGTCTGGCAAGACTCGGCCATGCCCTGGCTGCATGAGCTGGCCGGCGTTCCGGCGCACACGCGGGGCCGCGACAGCCCGCTCGCCTAGCGCTTGCGCCCACCCCAGACCCGCCATGCCAGCCAAGCCCAGCGCAGGCCGCGCCAAAGCTTGCCGCGGCGTTCCTTCCCCGCGCTGGCAAAGAAGGCCGCACCACTGCCAGCCGCGGCCAGCACGACGGGGTTGGCCAGCACATCGCGCCAGGACAGGATGCGCCGCACCCAGCCGTCGGCACGCTGGCCCAGGTCCTCCACGCTCAACGCGGCCTGGCCGCGCAGCAGCTCGGAGGCCAGCAGCAAGTTGGCCTTGCGCTCGCTGCGCAACGCGGGGTCGGCCGGGATCTTGGGGATCATGGCCCCGGCCGGCGCCTCAGCGCCTCGGCGTCCTCACGCAGCTCGCCGATGCTGGACTGGAACAGGCTGGCCGGCTGAGCGATCAGCCCCTTGACCTTGAGCACGGCGACGATGGCCGCCACGACCATGACGACGGTACCGCCGCCGAGGGCCAGCAAGCGGTGGCTGTCCCACAGCGCCACGGTGACGAGCACCAGCAGCAGCAGCAGGCCGAAACCCGCCAGCAACGCGGCCAGCACGGCCCACAGCAGCAGGCTGGCGATGCGCTCCTTCTCCTCCTGGGCCTCGATGGCGAACAGCTCGAGCCGGATGCGGCCCAGCGTCAGCAGCGAGGTCCCGAGCCGCCGCAGCGGCGCGGAGACGGGTTCCTTGTCGTCGCTCAAGTGGCGCTCAACGACGGCCGATCAGCACGCCAAGGGCAAGTCCGACGGCTGCCGCAGCGCCAATGGCTTGCCAGGGGTTGGCATGCACATAGTCGTCGGTGGCGACCGCGGCGTCCTTGGCCCGCTGGACGGCTTCGTGCTGGGCGTCCAGCAGCTTCTCCTTGGCACCGGAGAGCCGGTCCTGGATGCGGGCGCGCAAGGCCTTGACCTCGCCGTCGGCCTTGTTGGTGGTGGCCGTCATCAGCGCGTCGATGTCATCCATCACCGCACGGAAATCTGACGCCAATTTTTCCTTCGCCTGGGTTGCTTCACTCATCGCTGGCTCCTCGAGCAGGGGATCAAACACGCTTCAAGCCTAACGCGATTGATCGTCGCCGACATGACGCAGCGCAATGACGCGCACTTGTCCTACAAAGCCGCGACAGCCTGCCGCAGGCGCTGCGCATAGGCCTCGCGCAAGGCCGCCGGCGCCACCACCTCGACCTGGCCGGCGTGGCGCAGCAGGTCCATCAGCAGCTCGGTGTCGTCCACGTACGGCAGGCGCAGGCGCCAGCGGCCGTCGGGCAGGAAATCGCTGCGCTGGGCGGGGTGCCATTCCTCGCGCGACACCCAGGCCGCAGCCTCAGCGCTGAACACCAGCTCGGCCTCGCGCGGCGTGCCGCCGGCAAAGATGCCGTAGCCCTGGTCCAGTTCGGCCTCCAGCTCGGCCAGGGGCACGGGCTTGGCCGCCGTGTCCAGCAGCGTCGCGCTCTCGATGCCATCCAGCGCGAAGCGGCGGTAGGCGTCGCTGGCGTGGCACCAGGCGTCCAGATACCAGGCATGGCGGTGATGCACCAGGCGCTGTGGCGACACCTCGCGCTCGCTGACTTGTGCGTCCGCTTTGTCGCGCTTCTTGCGGTAGCGAATGGCCAGACGCTTGCGCTTGACGACGGCACTGCCCACGGTCTCGAAGCTGTCGCTGGCCATGCGCCGGCGCGCCGTGCCAATGAGCTTCACGCGGCGGCGCAGCTCGTCGGCCTCGGCGGCGTCCACGCCCAACATGCCGGTGATCTTGTCGAACATGGGCTGCAGGTGGCGGCCGACGACCCCTTGCTCGTCCAGGCCGGCCAGCATCTGCTGCATGGTCAGCAGCGCGTGCAGCTCCGCCTCGTTGAACCAGACGCCCGGCAGCTCGTGCTTGCCGCCGCGCCATTGCTGGCCGAAGCGGTAGCCGTTGTCGGCGGCGTCGTACTCGATGGGCGCATCCAGCCGCTCGCGCAGGTAGGCCAGGTCGCGCTTGAGCGTGGCCGGCGACACCTCCAGCGCCTCGATCAGCTCGGCGAATGACACGCAGCCGCGGGAACGGATCAGGTGCTCGATCTTGTAGAAGCGTTCGGTACGGTCCATAGGAGGAAGCTGAAAATATTTACAGTGGTTTTCAAGGTGGATCATCTCATGAGCCACCAGGCTCACAAACTGCTTGCAAGGCCCGCGAACTTCATCGGCGAGCCCAAACGACAGGAGTCCGACATGCAAGCCGTCATCAACGCCACCCCAGCCAGCCGCCCCGCCCTCGTCCAGTTCGACCTGGACATGGACGACGCCCCCGCGCTGGTCAGCGCCCACGAGCACACCGGCCTGGCCCTGGGCCGCGACTACGCGCTGCACGGCATCACGCCGCCCATCGCCCACCTCTACCCGCAGTCGCCGCTGCAGCGCGGCTGGCTGTCGGCCCGCGGCCGTGCGGTACGCACCCCCGCCACCCCCCAGGTCGAGCTGTGGCTGGCCCTGCGCACCCACGCCTGGGCACGCGGCCGCAGCTTCGAGGACATCCAGCTCACGCCCCACCACCTGGCCCAGCTCGACACCTCGCACTGCCCCATCACCCGCGAGCTGCTCGGCGACGACAACCGCAGCATCGACCGCGTTCGCGACGACGCCGGCTATGCGGCCGGCAACCTGGCCGTCATGAGCCGTCGCGCCAACCAGGCCAAGGGCAGCCGCGGCCACGCCGCCCTGGCCGACATGGCCGCCAGCTGCGCGGCCGGCCCCATCACCCGCATCGGCGGCCTGACCGAGGCCGACTGGGAGCGCCTGGCCGTGCTGAGCAGCTTCGTCACGCCGCTGAGCCATGAAGAGGCCGCACAGATCCCGCTGCGCGTGCTGCCGCCCAACCGCCTGCGCCTGTTCAACCCCATCCAGGCCCTGCAGGCCTTCGTCACCCGCCAGCTCGCCACGCCGGGCTGGAGCGCCCGCCTGGCCCGGCTGGAGGCCCTGCTGCCGACCGACCCGCTGCGCACCGACTTCAACCGCTTCCTGCTCGCCCTGGCTCCGCGCGTGCTGGCCGCCAACGAGCTGCAGGAGCCGCATGAAATCCGCTGGGCCCTCGAAGACGCCTGGGCCTTGCCGCTGGTGCAGAAGCGTTGGGCCCGCTTTGCGCTGCAGCTGACGCCCGAGCAGGCCGAGAACCTGGTCGAGCGCGCGGCGGCCAAGAAGCTCAGCCCCGTGCACGTGCAGCGCCACGACGACGCTACCGACGGCTGGGCGCTGGCCACGGGCGGGTATATGGCCTGACGACCCGCGATCGAGGGGGGTTGGCACAACAAGCAGTGATCCGGATTCACGGCGCGGTCATCGACGACGGCCAGAGTCCATCTGCTCCGCCATTCCACTGGAACCGCTCATGACCAAGACCCTGCTCGCGCTGGCCGCCGCCGCGCTGACCCTGCCCTCGCACGCCGCACTCACCTCGGCCGGCGATCTGACGTTCACGTCCTTCAACGCCGACGAAGACGGCTTCGCGATGGTGGCCCTGGCCGACATCACGCCCAACACCAAGGTCTGGTTCACCGACAACGAGTGGACCGGCTCGGCCTTCAACACGGGCGAGAGCTACTCATCCTGGGTGTCCGGCACGGGCACCATCGCCGCCGGCACCGTGATCCGCTTCAGCAAGGTCGACAACGCCACCCTGCTGGCCGCGTCCGTCGGCACCTTCAGCCGCGCCACCGTCTCCGGCAGCGCAAACTGGGGCATCAGCACCACGGAAGACACCGTCTACGCCTACCTGGGCACCACCGCCACGGCGCCCACGCTGTTCCTGAGCGCCGTCACCACCGGCAGCTACGGCACGGCCTCCGCCGGCTTCCTGACGGGCACCGGCCTGACCGCCAGCAACGGCGCCATCACGCTGAGCAGCGGCTCCGACTACGCCGAATACAACGGCGCCCGCGCGGGCCAGGCCACGTTTGCCGACTACAAGAGCCTGGTCAGCAATGCCGCCAACTGGAACGACCTCGGCACGAGTGCCGACGGCACCAACCTGGTCCCGAACACGACGGCCTTCACGGTCAGCGCCGTGCCCGAACCCGAGACCTATGCGCTGATGCTGTCCGGCCTGCTGGCCGTCGGCTTCGTCGCACGCCGCCGTCGCGGCTGATCAACACCCGAGAACGACAAAGCGCCCCGCGGGGCGCTTTTTTCTTGG
Source organism: Roseateles sp. GW821-FHT02E12 (assembly GCF_059421665.1). Classification (NCBI taxonomy): domain Bacteria; kingdom Pseudomonadati; phylum Pseudomonadota; class Betaproteobacteria; order Burkholderiales; family Sphaerotilaceae; genus Roseateles; species Roseateles sp. GW821-FHT02E12. Next base: position 867,826 of record NZ_JBWKVK010000001.1, on the reverse strand, counting down.
CTGAAGAAAATTCAGACCAGCGAACGGTGCAGGCGAATCTCTTCAACGCGGGCGCCGCCGACTTCCGTCGTGCGGGCGCTGCCCAGCTCGCGCTTGAAGCCGGCCAGCTCGAAGAAGCGCAGCGCGCGTTCGTTGCGCAAGTAGCACCACAGCGTGGCCTTGGTGCAGCCCTCTTCCTGCAGACCGTCGCGCGTGGCATCCCACAGCGCCAGGCCCACACCCTTGTCCAGGTGGACGGGGTCGGCAAACATGGCCCAGACCTCACCGGTCGTGGCGGGCGTGCCCTTGTCACGGGAACGGTCGAAACCGGCGAAGCCCATGATCTTGTTGTCCAGATGGGCAACGATGACCTGCGGCTCGCAGAGGTCGATGGCTTCACGCCAGAAGGCCTGGCGCTTTTGCACCGACATCGCATCCAGCGCGGCTGCGGGTAGCAGGGCCTTGTAGGCATCCTGGCTGGCAGCGACGTGGATCTCGGCGATGGCCTTGGCATCGCGCAGGGTGGCGGGGCGAACCTGGATCACGGACATGGAACTCTTGAGCAATGGCACAGAACGAAAGGGCGCGATTGTCCTAGCCCGATGCCGACAAGCGGGGCCTTGACAGAATTTTTTCTGGGCGTCTGCTCTCAGGCCATCTCTCGTTGCGCCTTCACATGCTCGACAAGCGCACGTCGCAACCAGCGCACCGGCGTGCGCTGCAACTGGGCCAGCAAGGCGTGGTCGACAGCCATGTCGCCGAGATCAAGGGCAAAGCGGCGGGCGATCTCTTGCTGAACTTTCAGTAACAACTCCGCCGTCACGCGGGCATCGGCCATCGCCCGGTGGGCGCGGCCCGTGAAGCGGATGTCGTGGAACTGCGTCATCGCGCCCAGGCCATGGCTCTTGGCCTCGGGCCAGAGCCGCCGCGACAGCAGCACGGTGCAGGCGAACGCGTGAGCCGGATCGGGCGTGACGGCGGCGCGCTCCATCTCGGCCTGCCAGAAGCCCCGGTCGAAAGCCGCGTTATGCGCAATCAGTGGACAGCCCTCGGTGAAACGGGCCAGTTCGCGCATGACGCTCGTCGAATCCGGCGCATCGGCCAGCATCGCGTTGCTGATGCCGGTCAAGGCCTGGATATGCGGCGGCACCCAGGCGCCGCTGTTGATCAGGCTGCTCCAGGCGTCGACGACCGCACCGCCGCGCACCAGCACGGCCGCGATCTCGGTGGCGCGGCCGCCGCTGGTGGCGCCAAGCCCTGTCGTCTCGAAGTCGATGACGGCGATGGTTTCCATGCCTGCGCCTCTCAAGACTTGGGCGGGTGCTTGATGGCGTTCATCGCCAGCTTGTGCTCCACGGCCGCCTCCAGGTCCACGCCGCCGTGGTCGGCGATCTGCAGCAGGTAGAGCAGCACGTCCGACAGTTCCTCGCCCAGGTGGCGGCGCTGGTCGTCGCTGAGGCTCATGGACTGCTCGGGGGTGAGCCACTGGAAGATCTCCAGCAGCTCGGCGGCCTCCACCGTCATGGCCATCGCAAGGTTCTTGGGGGTCTGGTAGGGCTGCCAGTCGCGGTCGGCGGCGAACTGGCGCAGGCGCTGCTGCAGGGCGGAAATATCCATGCGGAAGTGTCTTCTGTATTCCTAAACGGTATTCAAGATTTGAAAGGTAGTGGTCGTAGTAGAGGGCGCCCCGCGCTGTGGACAAGGCCAAAAAGTCCAGTCGTGGCAAGCGCTTGGTCGAGGCACAAGCCTGTGTGCCAGGCCGGGTACGGACGTGTCCGCGTTTGGGCACAACTTCGAAAACGGCCCTCGGCCTGTGGATATCTATGAGGTTGTCCCAGCACCATCCACAGACTTGCTCCAGCCCTTCTGCGTTGTTTCTTTACGCGAACCGAGGGGAAAAACGAACGACCGTTCTAAAAAGCTGCGGCTAGAGTTGCGCTCCCAGAATTTGATGCGACCGTGCAGTGCTGTCGCCTAGGAGACAACGATGAAACCCTTCCTCACCCGGATCGCCGCCGCCTCGGTGGCGCTGTTGGGCAGCCTGATGGTGGCGGGTTGCGGTGGCGGTGCCACTGCCGACACCACCCCGGCGATCAAGATCTCGGCCGTCAAGGTGTTCGGCGACTCCATCCAGGACAGCGGCACCTTCGGCTACAAGTTCACCGTCCAGAGCGCCGACAACCTGATCTACGCCGAGCGCGTTGCGGCCAACTACGGCCAGACGCTGTGCAACTTCTTCGTCTTCACCGGCACCACCTTCGCAGCCAACACGGCCAAGACGGGTTGCACCAACTACTCCATCGGCGGTGGGCGCATCACCTACACCGGCGCGGGCGGCGCAGCCAACCCGCTGAACGTGGGCACGCAGATGGCCACGTACGCGGCGGCCGGCAGCTACACGGCCAGCGACCTCGTCATCATCGACGGCGGTGGCAATGACGCGGCCGACCTCGTCGGTGCCTACCTGACCATTCCCAAGGACGCCGCCAAGACCTACTCGGCCCTGCTCGGCACCCTGCTGACGCCCGCCCAGATCGGCGCTGCGCTGCAAGGCGGCGCCGCAACGACGGCCCAGATCGGCGCCACCTACATGACCGCCCTGGCGGACAAGTTCGCCGCCCAGATCAAGGCCAGTGTGCTTGACAAGGGTGCCACCCATGTCGTGCTCATGAACATGCCCGACGTGACCTACACGCCGCGCTTCCAGATGGTGCTGGACAGCATCGCCGCAGCCAGCGGTGGTGGCGCCACCGGTGCCGCGGCGCGCGCGCAGTCGCAGACCGTGTTCCAGGGCTGGATGACCGCCTTCAACACCCAGCTGGCCTCCAAGTTCGCCGGCAACGACAACGTCGTCGTCATCGACTTCTTCAAGGCCTTCCAGGACCAGGTGGCCACACCGGCCCAGTTCGGCCTCAGCAACGTCAAGACGCCGGCCTGCCCGATCAAGGGCGTGGGCAGCGATGGCCTGCCGACCTACGACTTCCCGACCTGCACGGCCACGGCCCTGTCCGCCGCACCGCCCGCCGGTGTCAGCGGCGGCGGCGACTGGTGGAAGAGCTATGCCTTCTCCGACAGCTTCCACCCGACGCCCTACGGCCACCAGCTGACCCAGCAGCTGATCGGCAAGGCCCTGGCCACCAAGGGTTGGCTCTAAGCCGCGGCCCCACACTCGGAGACCACCCATGAAAACCAAGATCCTCTTCGGTGCCGCTGCTTCACTGGCTGCCCTCTTCGTCACCGGCAGCGCCCTGGCGCAATCGGCCGGCAGCATCGTCGTCTACGCCGGTGCCGCCCAGATCAACCCGAATGTCGAGAGCGGTGACCTGACCGCGCCCAGCCTGGTGGGCACCAAGGTCGACGTGAAGAAGGCCAGCTCCTTCGTTGGCGGCGTCACCTACTACTGGACCGACAACATCAGCATCGATCTGCCGATCGCGCTGCCGTTCAAGCACGACGTCGTTGGCGCCGGTGCTATCGACGGCGTGGGCAAGCTCGGCACGGTCAAGTCGCTGCCGATGACGCTGCTGGCCCAGTACCGCTTCGGCGAAGCCAACAGCACGTTCCGTCCCTTCGTCGGCGCGGGCGTCACCTACGGCTACTTCTTCAAGCCCAAGTCGACGGCTGTCCTGTCCGGCATCACCGGCGGCACGCCCAGCAACCCGACGACGCTGTCTATGAAGAGCCGCTTCGGCACGACGCTGGAACTGGGTGGCGCCTACAACGTCACCAAGGACTGGTCCGCCAGCCTGTCGGTCACCAAGACCTTCATCAAGACGACCGGCAGCCTGTCCACGGGCCAGACCATCGAAACCACGCTGGACCCGGTGTCCATCAAGTTCGGCGTCGGCTACCGCTTCTGATCGGGCTGAAGCCCTGTCACCGAAAGGGAGCCTGCGGGCTCCCTTTTTCTTTGGGTCGCGCTGTCAGGTTGAATCGGGTGCGCACGACTCAGCCGGCATGAAGCTGCATCTCATCCTGCTCGCCCTGGCCATCCCCGTCATCGTGTCCGCCCAGACCTGCCCCGGCGCCACCACCGTGCAAAGCGGCGCGACCGTGCCCCGCCTCGTCGAGCTCTACACCTCGGAGGGCTGCTCCTCGTGCCCGCCGGCAGACCGCTGGCTGAGCGGCCTCAAGAGCCAGCCCGGCGTCATCGCGGCGGCCTTTCACGTCGACTACTGGAACGGCCTGGGCTGGCCCGACCGCTTCTCCAGCCCGGCCTTCACGGAGCGGCAGAAGCAGGGCGTCGGCATCAACGGCGCGCGCTACGCGTACACCCCTCAGATCGTCATCAACGGGCGGGACTGGCGCAGTGCATCCCTGCCCGCAGCCAGCAGCGAAGCGGCGCGCGTGCGGCTGGCCTGGAGCCGTGGCAACAGTGGTGAGTTGAAGCTCAGTGCCGAGGCCCTGCCCGGCGCACCCTCACGCATCCAGCTCTGGTGGGCTCGCGTCGAGGATGGCCACCAGAGCCGTGTGCGCGCTGGCGAGAACCGCGGCGAGACCCTGAGCCACGACAGCGTCGTGCGCGAATACGCAAAGCTGCCGGCCTGGGAGGGCCAGTCCCCAGCGACATGGCCCGTGCCGGCGAATGCAGCCGAGCCAGGCCATGCCAGCCGCTGGATTGCTGTCGCCGTGGATGCACGTGATGGCCGAGTGCTGCAGGCGGTCGAGATCGGTTGCTGACGCGGCCTGGGGGTCGTGCATGACGGGCAGTCCTCTGACACGGCCCGACGCGGGCCGCGATCAGACTTGGTCACCCTGGTGAATTCCTATCGAGCCATGCGATTCCAGAACTTCGTGATGCTGATCGTCGGCGTTGCCGCCTTGAGCGCCTGCAGCCGGCCTGCCGATGCACCCACGGCACCGCCCAATCCCTCTTCGGCCGCGTCAGCGGCTTCGGCGCCCTCGGCGTCCAGCGCCTGGGTTGGCCGATGGCAAGGGCCTGAAGGCACCTATCTGGAGATCACCGGCGGACCCGGGACCTACAGCGTCACGGTGCAGAACCTGGATGGACCACGCAGCTTCGACGCCAAGGCGGGCACCGACATGCTCGCCTTCACGCGTGATGGGCGGCTCGAAACCATCCGTGCCGGCAGCGGCCCCGAGACAGGCATGAAGTGGCTGGCTGACAAGCGCGATTGCCTGATCGTGAAAGCCGGTGAAGGCTACTGCCGCGATTGACAGGCAAGCCGAGTCGGTCGCCTCTTACCATGGGCGCGTGCCCTGTCGGGCACAGGAGCCAGCGATGAATCCAGCCGATCCCGTGCAGCGCCAACTCGAGGCCTACAACGCACGTGACATCGAGCGTTTCGTGGCCGAGTACGCGGATGACATCCAGGTCTTCCTTCCGCCCGCAGCAGAGCCGTTTCTCTCAGGCAAGCCGGCGTTCGCGGCGCACTACGCGAAGAACCGCTTCACGCTGCCCGAGCTGAATGCACAGGTCGTCAATCGCATGGTCAGCGGCGATACGGTCGTTGATCACGAGCACGTCACAGGACTGCGGGAAGGCGTCGTTGAAGCGATCGCCGTGTACAAGGTGACCGAGGGGCTGATCCGAACCGTCTGGTTCTTCTAGCGCAGCGGGCTCAGGCGATCCCCACCACCTTGTGCATCTGCACCGACAGCCGCCACTGCGGATGGCTCATGCAGTAGGCCACCGCCGCCTTAGTGTGCTCGCGCTGAAGCACCGAGTCCATCGGCTGCAGGAAGAAGTTCTGGAAGTCCAGGTCTGCGAAGCGCTCGGGCTGGGCCAGCGGCTGCGGGTAGACCAGCTTCAGCTCATGCCCTGAGGTCAGCACCAGCGGCGCATCGGCCTTGGGGCTGACGCAGATCCAGTCCAGCCCCGGTGGTGCGGGCTGGGTGCCGTTGGTCTCGACGGCAACCTCGAAGCCGCGGGCGTGCAGCGCGTCGATCAGCGGGGTGTCGAGTTGCAGCAGGGGCTCACCGCCGGTGCAGACAACATACGGCTTCCCTCCGCCTGGCCACGCCTTGGCAATCGCGCCTGCCAAGTCATCGGCGGTGGCGAATTTGCCGCCGCCCTCGCCATCCGTGCCGACGAAATCCGTGTCGCAGAAGGTGCAGACCGCCGTCGCGCGGTCCTGTTCGCGGCCGGTCCACAAGTTGCAGCCGGCAAAGCGGCAGAACACGGCCGCGCGCCCGGCCTGGGCGCCTTCGCCCTGCAGCGTGAAGAACAGCTCTTTGACTGAATAGGTCATACGGGGATCAGCTCTTCAGAATCGGCACGGCTGACGATCGCCCCCGAGCCGCGAGTCTCGTACAGGTCCACGCGGTCGATCTGCGGCAGCATCGCGCCGCCCTCGCGCAGCACCCAAGCCGCCAGCGACGCCGCGTCGCCGTCCGGCAGGTTGGCAATCTCGAACAGCGGGTGGTGGTCCAGCCGCTTGAAGATGGGGTTGAACAGCGTCTTCACGTCGCCGAAGTCCACGGTCCAGCCCATGACCTGGTCCAGCGGGGCGGCCAGGTGCAGCCGCAACGTGAAGGTGTGGCCGTGGATGCCGGCCAGCGGATGGCCTGTGGGCGCGGCGGCCAAGCGAACGGCGCTGTCCAGCGTCATCTCCTTCCAGATGCGGTAGCTCTGGCCGTTGAAGTTGGCACCGCAGCTGCCGGTCTCGTAGACGGTGATCCAGCTCAGCTCCGGCAGTTCGGGCTTCAGCCTGTCCCACAGCCAGGCCGAGATGTTCTCGCTGGTGGGGTTCTGCAGGCCGGCAATGTCGTTCAGGCAGCGGTAGTTCAGTACGAAATGCAGTGGCGCCCAGACCTCGTCGAGGTGGTCGTAGTCGATGGCCAGGTCGCGCTCGCCGAGGTCCGCATTCGCGTGCAGGATGACTTCGAAGCCATGGCCATGCATGCGGCCGCACTGGTGGCCCGGTGGCACGTTGGGCAGCTGGTGGGCCGCCTGGAAGCGATAGCGGCGCCACACGTGGGCATGGCCGGCGCCGTCCAGGTCCACCCCGCTGTGCTGGGTGCTCTGCACGCCCACCTGGGCAATGCCGGGCACATCGGCGCTCAGCCGGCTGCGCACCCAGCGCGCGAGGTTCTCGTCGGTGGGTTCGGCCAGGTGGTCGTTCAGCAGCGCGTGGTCCAGCGGCGCGACCGTGTCGGCCATGCGTGCCCGCAGCGCCTCCACCTCGCCGCCGGGGAAGGCCGCCCAGCCGGCCGGCAGCGCCGTGCGCACGGTGGCGAAATAGCTGTGGCCGTGCAGCCCATGGCTGCGGTGAGAGGCGGGCAGGGCGGGAATGCGGCAGGCCGATTCGAAGCCGGCCGAGGCGCAGTGCAGAACGGAAACAGACATGGCCGAATTGTCGCGCCGCGGGGCGGCAACCCGGCGGCGGCCTGCCCGAGGGTCACATCTTGGCGATCAGCTTGCTGACCAGCTCCGCCTTGATGTCCATCTGCTTGACCGTGCCGTCGATCTGCTTGTGCCCGGCCATGATCTCCTTGAGCTTGTCGGCGATCTCCTTGTCCTTCACGTAGTCGCGCGTCTCCTGGGCCACCTGGCGCACGATGTTGCCGAGGTTGGTCAGGCCGGCGTCGATCATCAGCCGCTCGTCATCCACCTTGCGCGCCTTGGCGCTGAGCTTGCGCTTGTCCTCCTCGCTGAGCTTGGCCACGTCCAGCGCGATGAACTGGTTCAGCTGCTTGGTGACGTCGGCGATGCTGGCTGCCAGGTTGGTTGCGCCCTGCGGGCCGTCCCAGAACATCACCAGCTTGTTCTCCATGGAATCCAGCACCTGCTGGCGCGTCTTGACGGCCTTGGTGACCTGCTTGTCCGCCTCCTGGATGGCGACCGACAGCTCCGTGTACTTGTCCCGCAGGCCGCCTTCGGTGCGGCCGGCGCGCACGATGGCCTCGCGCATCGCCCGCATCTCCTTGTCGTACTTGCGGGTCTTGAGCTTGGCCTCGAGGTCGACGATGGGGTCCGCCAGGCGGGTGATCTGCGGCGCCTCGCGGTTGACGAACTTCTCCAGGCCCTGGAAGTTCTTCTTCAGCTCCTCCAGCGCCTGGGCGAGGTCGTCACGGCCGCCGTGCGAGCCCATCTGGTTGCGCGCCTTGGCGCGCTCCACCAGGTATTTGGCGGTCTCGCCCAACGCGCCCATCTCCTTGATGGCTGCGGTTATGCGCTCCTCCATCTTGGTCAGCAGCCCGATGACCTTGGGCTTGGCCGCCTGGATCTCCTTCCAGGTCGCGGCGTCGGCGACCGGGTCGGCCTCGGCGGCCACCAGCTTCTTGCGGTAGATCTCGATGGCCAGCAGATAGCGTTCGCAGCCGACCTTGGATTCCTTGGCCAGCGTGCCGCAGCTCTGCTTGGCCCGCGTCATGGCGGCCTTCAGGCGCTCCAGGGCGTCGTTCGCCACCTGCAGCTCGACGATGTCCTCCATGACCTCGGGGTCCTTGGGGCAGTAGCGCACCCAGTCGTCCAGCGCCTTGCCCACGCCCGAGTCCTTCATCGTGACGCCCCGGTGCGCGTCCCACCATTTCTTGGTGAACGCCGGGCCGCCCAGCTTGATCGCGTCCAGATCCTTCTTGTCCATGACCCGCCTTTCGGCGCCATACGGCGCAAAGCCTTGGCTTAGTGGCGGCGGCCGCGGCAGGAGTTCCCAAGGTTTTTAGGGGGCGCTTGACTTGAACCTGGCTTGAGCTTTTAGGCTACGTCCCATGAACCTTGCTGACCCCGTGGACGCGGCACCCGCCGCGGCCGAAAGCCTCTTTGCCCCCGGCCGCCGCGCCGCCTGCGTCGGCGCCATCGCGCTGATCTCCATGCTGGCCTTCGAGTCCATCGCCGTCGCCACCGCGATGCCGGCCGTGGCCGAGGCGCTGCAGGGCCTGCCCTACTACGCGTTGGCCTTCGGCGCGACGCTGGCGACGTCGGTGCTGGGCATGACGGCCGCCGGCCAGCTCTGCGACAAGCGCGGCCCCTACCGCGCGGCGCTGGCCGGCCTCGCGGCCTTCCTGGCGGGCCTGCTGCTGGCGGGCTTTGCGTCCTCCATGCCCGTGCTCGTGCTCGGCCGCGCGCTGCAGGGCCTGGGCAGCGGCGTGCTGGGCGTGACGCTGTACGTCGGCGTCGGCCAGGTCGTGCCGCCGCAGCTGCACCCCAGGATGTTCGCGATGTTTGCGGGTGCCTGGGTCGTGCCGGGCCTGGTCGGGCCGGCGCTGGCGTCCTTCCTCGTGCAGTTCCTCAGCTGGCGCTCGGTCTTCCTGGCGGTTGCGGTCGCGGTGCCGTTTGCGGCGGCCATGATCCTGCCGGCCCTCAAGCGCGTGGGCACGGGCACGGGGGAGGAGCTGCGCTGGGGCGCAATGCGCTGGGCGCTGCTGGCCAGCGCGGGCGCGCTGACGCTGCACAGCGCCAGCCAGCAGACCGGCACCTACTCGGCCCTGCTGTTCACGGCCGGCCTGGTGGCCGCCGGCATTGCCGCCCGTCTGTTGCTGCCCACGGGCACCTTGAGAGCGGCGCGGGGCCTGCCGACGGTCATCCTGCTGCGCGGCCTCATCGCGGCGACCTTTGCCAGCGCTGAAGCCTTCCTGCCGCTGATGCTCATCCAGCATTTCGGCTGGAGCCTGACGCAGGCCGGCATCGCGCTCAGCGCCGGCGCGGTGACCTGGAGCATCGGCAGCGCACTGCAGGCGCGCGTGCAGCGGCCCGAGTCGCGGCGCCTGCTGCTGCCGGGCGGCTTCGGGCTGACGGCGCTCGGCCTGATCGTCGTCATCGCGCCGCTGCTGTTCGCGCTGCCGTCGGGCCTGGTCTTCGCCGGCTGGACCGTCGTCGGCCTGGGCATCGGCCTGTCCTTCCCCATCCTGTCGGTGCTGCTGCTCAAGCTGTCGCCGCCGGAGCAGCAGGGCAGCAACACCTCGTCGCTGCAGCTCAGCGACGCGCTGACCAGCAGCGCCGCGCTGGCCCTGGCCGGCCTGCTGTTCGACCCCGCGACGCGCCAGGTCTTGCCGGTGCTGCTGCTGGCCTTGGGGCTGGTGACGGCGGCCGCGCTGATCAGCCCTCGAGCTCAACCGGCGAGCAACTGAAAACGCTTTCGGCTGGTGGCACACTGCGCCGTCTTCCCCGGGAGAGGTGCATGGGTTTCGTGACGACGCGCAGCATGGCCAAGGACTACGACGTCATCGTCGTTGGCTCGGGCGCCGGCGGGGGCCAGACGGCCTACACGCTGGCGCTGGAAGGTGTGAAGGTGTTGATGCTGGAGGCCGGCCGCAACTACGACTTCCGCACCGAGACGCCGATGTTCCAGACCAGCGCCGACGCGCCCCTGCGCGGCGCCGGCACGCCGGACAAGCCCTTCGGCTTTTACGATGCCACGGTGGACGGCGGCTGGCAGGTGCCGGGCGAACCCTACACGCAGGCGTCCACTGACCCGCAGCAGCGCTTCGACTGGTGGCGCTCGCGCATGCTGGGTGGCCGCACCAACCACTGGGGCCGCATCTCGCTGCGCAACGGGCCGTATGACTTCAAGCCCTTCAGCCGCGACGGCCTGGGCTTCGACTGGCCGATCGCCTACGAAGACGTCGCGCCCTACTACGACAAGGTCGAGATGCTGATCGGCATCTACGGCAGCGCGGAGGGCCTGGAGAACACGCCGGACTCGCCCGACGGCTGCCTGCTGCCCGCACCGGCCCTGCGCGTGGGCGAGCGCCTCATCAAGAAGCACGCGGCCAAGCTGGGCGTGCCCGTCGTGCCCATCCACCGCGCGGTGCTGACCAAGAAGCTCGACGACACCCGCATCCCCGCCCTGCTGCACCCTGGCAACCCGCGGGCGCAAGCGCTGGTGGCCCAATCCATGCGCGACCGCGCCGCCTGCTTCTGGGCCACGCCCTGCGGCCGCGGCTGCAGCATCGGTGCCACCTACCAGAGCCCGGCCGTGCACCTGCCGCCGGCCCTGGCCAGCGGCAAGCTCGACGTGCTGTGCGACGCCATGGTCTTCGAGGTGACCACCGCCGGCGGCAAGGCCAGTGGCGTGCGCTTCGTCGACCGCAAGACCGGCAAGCACATCGAAGCCAAGGCCCGCGTCGTCGTGCTGGCGGCCAGCGCCTGCGAGTCGGTGCGCATCCTGCTGAACAGCAAGCCGGGCGGCCTGGCCAACTCCAGCGGCAAGCTGGGGCGCTACATCATGGACACCGTGGGCAGCGACCTCAGCGGCCAGGTGCCGGGCCTGGAGGCCCTGCCCGCCCACAACGAAGACGGTGCCGGCGGCGGCCATGCCTATTCGCCCTGGTGGCTGTACCAGCAGCAGGGCCGCGGCTGGGAGCAGAAGCTGGGCTTCCCACGCGGCTATCACATCGAAATCAGCACCGGCAAACGCATGCCCACCTCGGGCACCGGCGCGGGCCTGGAGTGGCTCACCCAGGGCAGCTACGGCGCGCGCTTCAAGCAGGACGTGCGGCGGCTGTACGGCAGCTTCGTCTACTTCGCCGGCCGCGGCGAGATGATCCCCAACGAGCAGTCCTACTGCGAGCTGGACCCCACCACCAAGGACCGCTTCGGCATCCCCGTGCTGCGCTTTCACTGGCAGTGGGCCGAGCACGAGACGCGCCAGGCCGCGCACATGCAGAAGACCTTCGCCGACATCGTCACCGCCATGGGCGGCCGCGTGCAGGGCGGTGGGCCGGAGCTGGACGGCAAGAAGGCAATAGCGCCGGGCGGCTCCATCATTCACGAGGTCGGCGGCGCCATCATGGGCGCGGACGCGCGCACCTCGGTCACCAACAGCTGGGGCCAGACCTGGGACGTGCCCAACCTCTTCCTGTCCGACGGCGCGCCCTTCGTCTCCAACGCCGACAAGAACCCGACGCTGACCATCATGGCCCTGGCCTGGCGCCAGGCGGACCACATCGTCGATCGCCTGCGCAAGAAGGAGCTCTGAGCATGGACCGCAGACAGACCCTGCAATGGATGCTGGCCGCCAGCGCGGCCCTGGGCGCGGAGGTGTCGGCCGGTGCAACGCCCGCCGCGCGCAAGGCCAAGAGCTACGGCACCGACCCGCTGCTGACCAAAAGCTACCGCGGCGGTGAGCTGTGGCCGCTGACTTTCACGCCCGCGCAAAGCCGGTGCGCGCAAGCCCTGTGCGGCTTGATCATCCCGGCCGATGAGCACTCGCCGAGTGCCGCGCAACTGAAGGTGCATCTCTTCATCGACGAGTGGATCAGCGCGCCCTACCCCGACCAGGCCAAGGACAAGGACGTCATCGTTCCGGGCCTCGCATGGCTGGATGCCGAGAGCCGTTCGCGCTTCCACAAACCATTTGCCGAACTGGATATCGCTGCGCAATCGCAGATCGCCGACGACATCTGCTGGGCCGAGAAGGCCAAGCCCGAGCACGCCGCCGCGGCGCGCTTCTTCAAGCGCTTCCGTGACCTCACGGCCGGCGGTTTCTACACAACGCCCGAAGGCAGCAAGGACCTCGGCTTCGTCGGCAATGTCCCGTCCGTCACCTTCGACGGCCCACCCCTCAAAGTCCTGCAGATCGTCGGAGTCTCCTGATGCGACAACTCACCATCCTCGCCGCCAGCCTCGCCCTCGCCACCGCAGCCAACGCCGCCGACATGAACGTCAACACGCTGAGCCCCGAGGAAACCACCGCCGGCTGGAAGCTGCTGTTCGACGGTAAGACGCTGGAGAACTGGCGTGCCAGCGACGCGCCCGGGAGCTTCAGCGTCAAGGACGGCGCCATCATCGTCCAGGGCCCGCGCTCGCATCTGTTCTACGTCGGCCCCGTGCAGCAGCACGACTTCAAGAACTTCGAGTTCAAGGCCGACGTGATGACCTTCCCCAAGGCCAACTCGGGCGTCTACTTCCACACCCGATGGCAGGAGGTCGGTTGGCCCAACCTCGGCTACGAGGTGCAGGTCAACAACTCGCACAGCGACCCCAGCCGCACGGGCGGTCTGTGGGGCGTGCAGGACTTTCCGAAGGTCATCGCACCGGACGGGGGCTGGTTCACGCTGACCATCCGCGTCGAGGGCAAGCACGTCACCACCTTCGTCGGCTCCGAGAAGACGGCGGACTACACCGAGGAGTCCCCCCTCGTGCGCAAGAAGGGCCTGGAGCAGCGCTACCTCGCCAGCGGGACCTTTGCGCTGCAAGGGCACGACCCCGAGAGCACGGTGCACTTCAGGAACATCAAGGTCAGAGTGCTGCCCTGAGGGTTTGCGACGCAGAAAGAAAAAAGGCCGACGTCTGTCGGCCTCTCACGCGCTGGGCGGCGTAACTTCAGGCTGCGCGCCGGCGGCCGCCCCAGGCGGCCAGCCCCAGGCCGAGGCCGACCAAGGCGATGGAGCCAGGCTCGGGAATGCTGCCGGCCACGACGCTGCCGGTCCGCAGCAGCGTACGGTTGCCCGTGCCGCTGAGGCAGTCGGGGGCGCCGCAAACCCCTTCAAAGGTATTGAAATAACCACCCACCAGATTGATCGAGCCGCCGGCGTTGGTCAGCGCCGAGAAATAGGTCAGGCCGATCAGGTTTTGGCCGGTCAGGTCGGCAGCGCCCAAGCCGTCGATCAGCGTGAGGTGCAGATTGTTCGTGGTGAACGGGGCGTTGACCATCTCGCCGGTGTCGTAGGTGGCGCCTGGCAGCGCACCGCCACCGCTGGTGGTGATCAGCACGCTCGAATAGGTGTTGGTGTCCGCGTCAAACACGAAAGAGCCCGTGGCGCCGCCCCCATCGTCGAAGACGACATTGGTCAGGGTCCACAGCACCGGGCCTGCCAGCGCCAGGCTGCTGGCCATCAGCATCACGCTGCCGGCGACAAGTTGTGTGAGGGTGCGTGCCACCGTAGTTTTGAGCCTCATTTGCAGTCCTTCGGATGAATTGAGACGCTTTGAACGGGAGGCGCCGGGCTCCCGGCAGAGGATAAGCAAGGCTTGGGCCGTCGCGTCGAGGCGATGGGTTCTGCGCGCTGAATCAATCAGTTACACCGCAACCTAGGGGGGGCCACCTCGGCGAATGCGAGGCCGCTGTAAAGATTGCCGACGCCGCAAGCGCTACTCCCGGCCGTCATGCTGGCTGGCAGCGTCACCCCTGCCCGGTGATCTCGGGGAAAGGCACCGGCTCCGTCGCCGGCCAATCCAGCTGCGTCGGCGCGAAGCCGGGGTGGGGCTCGTAGTCCACCTTGCGCGCGACCAGCTTGGCGCATTGCCGCAGGCAGGCCAGCGCGCTTTGCTGCAGGGCGGGCTGGGCGGCGGCGCTGAAGCAGCAGATCGTGCCGTAGACGCGGCCGTCCGGCAGCACCACCGGCGTGCTCAGGTGGGCGCCGACCGGGATGCCCGGGTCGAACAGCTCGCCGCGCGCGACCAGCTCACGGGCGTCGGTCACCAGCTCCGGCATGCGGCCCTCGACGACGCGCTGGCAATAGCTCTCTTCCAGCGGTGCCGAGTCGCCCGCGTGCAGGCCCAGTGCCGCGCCACCGTTGACGAAGCGGAACACACGCTCGCCGTCGACGAACTCCGACACGAAGACCACATCCATTTGCAGCTGCTTGCGCAGCATCAGCAACACGTGGGTGATGCTGCGGTCCAGCTCGGGGTCGTAGCCGTCGGCGGTGGCCACCAGCAGCTCGGAAATCTTGACGTCCAGCGCGTGCTGATCCAGTGGGTCCAGGTACGACATTCGAACGGCTCCGGCAATGAGTTGCCTGGATCATCCTCGCTGGCTGCTTCTGTCGTCGAGTAACCAACGGCGACAGGGGTGAATTCATCCACGCGCCGGGCGGCGCCCGCGCCCAAGGCGGTAGCCCACGAAGAGCCACGCAGGAGCCATGGCGCTTGTCATGGCCGCTGGCTCCCCTGGGCGATGCGCGACCGGGCTGCGCGGCCGACGATGCCGGCCATCCCAGCCTTGCCGGAACCCCCCATGCCCACCTCAACGCCAACCTCCCCGCGCAGCGGCCTGACGCTGCTGCTCGCCCTCGCCGCCTTCTGGCTGCTGGCCGACGTCACCCAAGCCCAGCCCGCCCAGCAGCGCCGCCTCGTGCTCGACGTTGAACTGCAGCGCCAGGGCCCCGTGCAGGCCGGTGCCGACCGCGGCGAGCAGACCCTCAGCCAGCGCTGGCAGTTCAGCGCCCTGCTGCAGAGCGACGGCACGCCCATCCCCTACAACCCGCTGGACCCGGAAGACCACCGCCGCCAGGCCGAGGCCGCCCAGGTGGCCCAACGCAGCGCCACCGCCGCACCCATGCCCGACTGGCGCGCGATGCAAGCCAAGGCCCAGGCCCTGCAGGCGCGCTGCGGCAACGACAGCGCCTGCCTGATGCGCGAGGCCTCGGCCCTGAGCGCCGGCGCCATGCCCGGCGTCAACCCCGGCAGCCAGGGCCGCCTGCAGGCTTATGGCAATGCCGCGGCCGCCTGCGAACGCCAGCCCGCCGGCAAGGCCCGCGAAGCCTGCCGTGCCGACGCACGCCGCCAGGCCGGGGGCGGTGTCGATGCGCCGGAGGACAGTGGCCCGGCCACGCCGTATCTGCTCTTCACTGGCGTCATGGCCTGCAACCTGCAGCTGACGGCCAGGCTGGACGAGCGCGTGCAGGGCCGCTTCAACGACGTGCAGGGCGTCGTCAACTACACCGAGACCGCCCAGGGCCACGAGACGCGCCGCGACGACACGCCCTGCCCGACGCTGCAGGCCGTGCTCGACACCCGCAACGGCCGCGTCTGGACGGCGCTGGCCACCGTTGCCCAGGACGTGCAGGGTGTGCGCGTTCGCGAAGAAACCGGTCGGCGCGCCAGGCGGCAAGAGGGCCGGCTCGGCCTGCACTGGCTGGAGGCCCAAGCCTGGCTGCAGCAGCGCCTCGTGCAGCTCAGCGCCGAGGGGCAGGACCAGGCGCGGCTGCCGGCCGGCAATGGTCAGGCCGAGATCAAGCTGCGCTGGAGCTTCCGGCCCGCGTGATCAGGCCTGAGCGCCCCACGGCCTATCGTTGCCCCAAGCCCAGCAGCGGCATCGCCACCGCGTACACGGTCAGCACGATGGCAATCAGGCCCAGCCTGCGAACCATGATCCGGTGCTCGCCCAGGCTGCCCGGCCTGCGCCAGGCCTGCACGGCGAGGCCGATCAGGAAGCCCGGCAGCGTCGCCATCGCGGCGCCGAACCACAGGCTTTCGAACCAGGTGGAGAAGTGCGGCATCAGCAGGCCGGCAGCACCGCCCAGCGCCTGGGCGGCGATGACCACCCACATCAGCGGCCGGATGGGCTGGAGATCGGCCCAGCTGTACTCGAAGCCGGTGGCGGACTCTTTCAAGCGCTTGGCGGCGCGCGCAGGTCGCTGGCGCGGCGCCCGCGCCGGCTCGCCGCACTGCGCAGGTGCACCAGCGACTCCACACGCTTGAGCAGTTCGCGGTCGTTCCAGGGCTTCTTGAAGATGCCGTAGACGCCCTCGATCTGGCCGACGCGGCCGTGCAGCTCGTCGTGGCCGGTGATGGCGATGACGGGCAGGTCCTCGGTCGTGAGGCTGCCGTGCACGTCGGCGATCAACTCGAAACCGTCCTTGTTGGGCATCTCGAGGTCGGTGATCAGCACGGCGATCTCAGGCTTTTCTTCCAGCTGGGCCATGGCCTCGTTGCCGTCGTTGACCTGGACCACCGTGAAGCCGGCGCCTTCCAGCAGCCGCTTGAGCTTGGTGCGCACGACGGCCGAGTCGTCGGCGATCAGCACGGTGGGCGGGCCCTCGGGCACCACGGGCGCGGTGCTCGGGGGCTGCATCGGCGTGGGCGCGGTGACGAAGGCGCTGGCCATGGATGGCCCGGCGCCGGCGGAGCCGGGCAAAGGCGGCAGCACCACCGGTGCCGTGGCGCGCGGAATGCCTGCGGGCGGGCGCGGCGGCTGCGTGTACTCGCGTGACGGCCGATAGTCGTCACGCTTGAAGGCGGCGATGAGCACGATGATGGCCAGCGGTATCGCGATCAGCACCGGCATCAAGTAGGCGCCCAACAACTCCTGCAACTCGTGAAACATCTCCATCCCCGGGGTGTGACAGCGGGCAGCCTAACACCCACCACAGACCCGCACCACCGAGGAAAGCCGGCATATCCGCACGAATTGCCGGCGGTTTGCGCCCGTTTACTCAGTCCTTGCTGGTCACACAACCGCGGCCGTTGACCAGGCAGCGGGCGTAGCTGGGGTCGTTCTTCAGCAGGAACATGGCCCGCGCCACGAAGGCCGCGTCGGCGGAGTCGGCGAACACGCCGTCCACGCCCAGCTCGTAGAAGGCCAGGAATTCGTTGACCGGGGTGCCCTTGTAGTCGCTGGCCAGGCGCTTTTGCTCGCTGCGGAAGGTGTAGGGGTGCACCATCAGGCCGAGCTTGTGCGCGTTGGCGACGATGTCGCTCGGTGCCAGCAGCTTGCGGTCGCGCTCGTCGACGAGGCCGTCGCCATTCGTGTCGGCACAGCCGCCACCGGCCGCCAGCGTCTTGCAGGCGCTGGACAGCAGGTAGACCTTCCACGGCCCGACGCCGTCGGCATAGGTCTTGACCTCGGCCAGGCCGGCCGGCGTCAGCAGGTCCTTGAACAGGCCGGCGCGGCCGGAGACGACCCAGTCGTAAGGCTTGTCATAGGGCTTGTTGAAGGCCAGGCTGCCGTCGGCGTTGACGTCATCGGCATCCACCAGCTGCACCAGGCGCAGGCTGGACTTGCTGCGCAGGTACTTCAGGTTGGCCGTCTCGAAGGACTGCACGATGACCGGGGCGCCACGGTGGTTCCAGCCGGCGCGGCTCAGCACGCGCAGCAGGCGGTCCTCCAGGGCCAGGCCGATGCTCTGGTGGTAGGTCGGGTGCTTGGTTTCCGGGTAGATGCCGATGCGGCGGCCTTCCTCGGCCGACTTGCGCTTCACGAAGGTGATGACCTCCTCCAGCGTCGGGATCTCGAACTGGCCGTTGAAGCTGGCGTCGCGGTCGGCCAGCGGCTGGATGGCACGCAGCGTCTTGATCTCGGCCAGCGTGAAGTCGCTGGCGAAGAAGCCCACCTCGGAGGCGCCGTCGATGACGGCCGTGCGCTTGCGCGACGCGAACTGCGGCAGCGAGGCGACATTGGTGGTCGCAATGAGGTTGGGCTCGTGGCGGACGATCAGGTGGCCGTCCTTGGTCGCGACGAGGTCGGGCTCGACGTAGTCCGCGCCCATCGCGATGCCCAGCGCGTAGTTCTCCAGCGTGTGGTCGGGCAGGTAGCCGGTGGCGCCACCCCGGTGGCCGATGACCAGGGGCGCGTTCTCGGCGCGGGCGCGGGAGTAGTCGTGGGCCAGGGAAGGCTTGGTCACGGCGAGCGAAGCCGCGGCGAGCAGGCAGACGCCGGCCCAGCGAAGGTGTTTGGACATGGGAAGGGTGCTCCAGTCAGGCGCCAGGTTGGCGTAGCGCTGCAGGCTAGACAGCCGGGGTGACAACCCCGTGACCCCTGGGCCGTTCCGGCCCCCTAACTTGGCATCAAAACGTCAACACGAAGCAGGCACCGCCACCCGGCCGCTTGGCGTAGCGCACGGTGCCGCCCAGGCCGTGCACCAGCTGGCGCACCACGGCCAGGCCCACGCCGCTGCCGCCCTCGCGCGTGGTGAAGAAGGGCGTGAAGATGCGCGACTCCAGCCCCGGCGCCACGCCCGGGCCGTTGTCGGCCACCGTTAGCCGCAGGCGCGCACCGCGGCTCAGGCCCGCTTCGATGCTCAGCTTGGGCGCGGGCCGCCCGGCGCAGGCCTGCAACGCGTTCTGCGCGAGGTTGATCAGCACCTGCTCCAGCTGGGCCGCGTCGGTACGCAGCGCGAGGCTCGCGGGCTCGACGCTGACTTCGACACTGCCGCCCGCCTGGCTCCAGGCCGGCGCGACGAGGCGCTGCACCGCCTGCAGCAGCGGCAGCAATGGCATGTCGGCCAGCGTCGGCGCCGGCGGCTGGCTGACGCTGCGGTAGCGCTCGACAAAAGCCTGCAGATGCGCCGCCCGCCGCGCCAGCGTGGCCAGCGCCGCCTGCAGCTCATCCAGCTCGCCGGCCTCCAGCAGCGCCGGCGCGCTCGTGGCGAGCGACGCGATGGGCGTCAGCGAATTCATGATCTCGTGCGTCAGCACCTGCACCAGCTGGCGCCAGGCGGCCAGAGCCTCGGTCTCCAGCTCCGACTCGATGGGCGCCAGCGCCGCCAGCCGCCAGGCCTGGCCCTGCACGGTCAGGCTGGACACGGCCAGCACGGCGCGCTCCTGGCCGTGCTCCGTCGGCAGCGTCACGACGCGCCGGCCCGGCTCGGCGTCCAGCAGCGCCAGCAGGCCGGCGGGCTCGACCGCGCGGCCCGGCGCCGCGAGCCGGCGCGCGGCGGCGTTCAACGCCAGCGGCGGGGCGCCGGCGACGAGGCGCCACAGCGCGAGCGGGGCATGTTCGAGGGCCGCATCCAGGTCGGGCCGGGGCGCGGGTGGTGGGTCGGGCGGCAGCGGCGTGGGGCGGTGGGCGAGGCGGCCCAGCGCGGCCCAGCCGAAGGCGGCAGCGATCAGACCGGCCAGCAGGCAGGCGACGAGCAGGCGCGGCGAATCCAGCGAGGCGCCGGCAGCTGCGGCGCTCACGGCCAGCACCAGCGCCGCGGCAACGACGCGAGCGCGATCAAAGGCCATGCTTGTCCAGCTTCCGGTACAGCGCCGCGCGGCTCACGCCCAGCAGCTTGGCCGCCTGGCTGATGTTGCCCTCGGCCTGCGCCAGCGCAGCCTGCACGGCCTCGCGTTCGCGCTGGGCCAGGTCCAGTCCCGGCTCGGCCGGCGCGGGTGCGGCGACCTCTGCCAGGCCGAAGTCCGCGAACGTGAACACCGGCCCGCGTGCCAGCAGCGTCGCACGCTCGCAGGCCTGGCGCAGCTCGCGCACATTGCCAGGCCAGCGGTAGGCGCACAGCCGCGCCAGCGCATCGGGTGTCAGCTCGACCGTGCGCTTGGCGAACTGCGCGAGGTAGTGGCGCAGCAGCAGCGCCACGTCGCCCGCGCCGCGCTCGCGCAGCGGCGGCACGCGCAGCACCACGGTGTTGAGGCGGTAGAGCAGGTCGGGCCGAAAGCGCCGCGCATCGAACAGCTCGGCCTCGGGCGCGTTGGTGGCGGCCAGCACGCGCACGTCCACCGCCACGGGCTTGTCGCTGCCCAGCGGCGTCACCTCGCGGCGCTCCAGCGCGGCCAGCAGCTTGGCCTGGCTGGCCAAGGGCAGGTTGCCGATCTCGTCGAGAAACAGCGTGCCGCCCGCCGCCGCGACGAAGCGCCCGGGCCGCGACTCGCGCGCATCCGTGAAGCTGCCGCGGCGGTGGCCGAACAGTTCGCTCTCCACCAGCGCCTCGGGCAGCGAGCCCATGTCCACGGCCAGCAGCGGGCCGGCAGCGCGAGGCGACGCACGGTGCAGCGCGCGCGCCACCAGCTCCTTGCCGACACCGTTCTCGCCGAGGATGAGCACGCTGGCCTCGCTGGCGCCTACCTGGGCGATCTGCGCGCGCAGCGATTGCATCGCGGTCGACTCGCCCAGCAGCTCACCCACGGCAGGCGCCGGTGCGCGGCGCGCCAACGCGGCCTGCACACAGGCCACCAGCCGCTCGTTGGGCCACGGTTTGGTGATGAAGTCCACTGCACCAGCCTTCAGCGCCTGCACCGCCAGCTCGACTTCGGCATAAGCCGTCATGACGATCACCACTGGCGCATTGCGGCGAGCGACGACCTCTTGTAGCAGCGCCAGCCCCGCCGCACCGTCGCTGGCGCCGGGCGTGAAGTTCATGTCCAGCAGCAGCACGTCGGGCGCGATCTCGTCCAGCGCGGCCATCAGCTCCGCGGGCGAGTGCCGCACGGCGACCGGACCCAGCTTACGCAAGGCCAGGCGCGCGGCCAGGGCCACGTCGGGGTCGTCGTCGAGGATCAGCAGGCCACTCATGAGAGGGCGCGACTCTATGCGCGCCTTGTGCACCGGGCAAGGCGGTGTCCGGAAGCGGACACCGCAGGTGTTCGCAAGCGGACGTTCTGGGCATCACCCAGCCACCTTTCCCTGGGAAACGACGCTGGCCCGCCTCTTGCACAACAGCCTGCCATGAAGCTGCTCTCCTCCCCCACTCTCTGGCGCGGCGCCTGGCGCCAGTTGCGTGCCGAGCCCGGCCCTGCCGCCCTCGTCATCGCCGGCCTGGCCCTGGGCCTGGCGCTCACGCTGCTGACGGCGAGCTTCCTGCAGGACACCTTGTGGCCCGACGCTGGCCTGCCCGAGAGCGAGCGCCTCGCCGCCTTCGAGTGGCGGGCGCGCGGCCCCGGCGGCATCACGACCGAGTGGTCCGGCGACGTGCCCGCGGTGCCGCTGGCCGCCGCGCTGCGCGACACCGGCGCGCCGGTCGGCGCCATGAGCCGCGTGCTCTACACCCAGCTGCCGTCGCGCGCCGCCGATGCGCGAGGGCAGCAGCGCAGCACCCGGCTCGTCATCGCGATGGCCGATGCCGACTTGCCGGCCCTGCTCGGCCTGCACCCGCTGGCCGGCGACCTGGCCGCCGCGCTCGCGTCGCCCGAGGGCATCGCGCTGACGGCCGCCTCCGCCGAAAAACTCTTCGGCACCACGCAGGCCCTGGGCCGCACGTTCACGATCTCGCTGCCGCCCGACCCCGAAGGCCGGGCACCGGCCATGCAGTTCGCGCTGACCGTCAAGGCCGTGTTGCCCACGCCCAGGCTGAACGGCACGCTGAACTACGACGCCCTCGCCGGCTTCAACGCGCCTGCCGCCAAAGCCTACCTGGCGAGCTCGGACAGCTGGACCCGGCCCAGCGGTCGCCTGTTCGCCCGCCTGCAGCCCGGCGCCACGGCGGCGCAGGTGGGCGAGCTGGCCCAGCGCCTGCTGGAAAAACAGCCCGCGCCCCAGGGGCTCCCGGCCGACTTCCTGAAGGGCGGCGGGCACTGGGCCTATCTGCGCGCGCTGCCCGTGTCCGACATCGGCTTGCACGGCGCCGGCAGCCCGCAGCGCCGCCTGCAGCTCGGCAGCCTGGCGGCCGCGGCGGCCGGCGTGCTGGCGCTGGCCGTCATCAACTTCGTCAACCTGTGGAGCGTGCGCACGCTCAGGCGCCAGCGCGAGATCGGCCTGCGCAAGTCGCTGGGCGCGGGAGCTGCGGCCCTGGCCGCGCAGTTCTTCGTCGAGGCGCTGGCCGTGGCTGCCCTGGCCGGCCTGCTGGGCCTGCTGCTGGCCTGGTGGAGCACGCCGGCCGTGGCGGCGCTGATGCAGCACAGCTTCGAGGCACCGGTGCTTTCGCCGGGCATGGTGGCGCTCACCGGCCTGCTGTGCCTGGCCGTGGCGGCCCTGAGTGCGCTGCCGCTGACGGGCATCGCGCTGCGCGTGAAGCCGTCCGAATCCCTGGCCGGGCGCAGCCACAGCGAGGGCGGGGCCAGCCGCTGGCTGCGCCGGCTGATGACGACGCTGCAGTTCGGCGCCGCCGCGCTGTTCGCGGCTATGGCCGTCACCATCGGCTGGCAGACCGAGCATGCCGGCCGCGTGGACCGCGGCTTTGGCGTGGACGACCGCGTGGCCGTGGACCTGCCCTGGGACACCCAGCCCGCGCAGACGCAGTCGCTGCTGGCGCGCATCCGCAGCTGGCCCGAGGTCATCGCCGTGGCCGCGGCCGACGACGTGCCGGGGCGCGACTTCAGCAACTGGTTCTCCGAGTTCCGCGGCCCCAGCGGCCAGACGCTGAACCTGCGCACCGGCGTGGGCTTCACGCCGGGCTACCTGGACGTTTTTGGCATGCAGGTGCTGGCCGGGCGGCTGTCGGCCGACCACCGCGCCGAGGAGGCCCGGCATGGCGTCGTGCTGGACCGCAGCGCCGTCAAGGCCCTGGGCTTTGCCAGCCCCGAGAGCGCCATCGGCCAGACGCTGGGCGTCAGCCCCGTCTATGGCGACGGCCAGCCGGTCACGGTCGTCGCCGTCATCGCCGACATCCGGCTGCAAGGCCCGCGCGACCGCCCGATACCGCTGGTGATGACGCCCGTGGCCGAACGCGGCGCGGGCGCCATCAGCGCGCACAGCCGCGACCCCGCCGAGACGCGGCGCAAGTTGACAGCCCTCGTCAACGGCACCCTGCCCGACGCCCAGGCCCAGGCGCTGCCGGTGCGTGAGCAGCAGGCCGCCAAGGTGGCGGAGGACGCGCGGCTGGGCCGGCTCGTGGCCGTCACCGGTGCGCTGGCGCTGCTGCTGGCGGCCGTGGGCATCTACGCGCTGGCGGCCTACACGCTGCGCCGGCGCGAGCGCGAGATCGTGCTGCGCAAGCTGCATGGCGCCGGGGCCGGCGCGGTGGCGGGGCTGCTGGTGACCGAGTTCGTCGGCGTGCTGGCCGCGGCCTGCGTGGTGGCGCTGCCGCTCGCCGCCTGGCTGTCGCAGCTCTACCTGAGCGGCTTCGTCGAGCGCGCGCCCGTGGGCCCGTTCTCGCTGTGGGCGCTGCTGGCGGCCGTCGCGCTGCTGGCCGTGGTGACGGCGCTGGCTGTCGCCCGGCACCTGCGCGCGGCACTCGCGCTGCGGCCTCTGCAGGCACTGCAAGGATGAGTGCTGTGCTGACCTCCGGCGCCGCGATGGACCGTCGCGTCGTGCTGCCGCGCCGGTATGGCGTGGCCCTGCTCGCCGTGGCCGTGGCGCTCGCCGCGGCAGGCCTGCTGGCACGCCACTGGCCGCGCGGCGTGGCGGTGGCGCGGGCCGACGTGGAGATCGCTGCGGCGCGCAGCGGCCCCTTCCGCGACGTGGTGGTCGGCCGCGCGACGACGCTGCCGCTGCAGTCCGTGCTGCTGGATGCGACCGAGGACGGTCGCGTCGAGCAGGTGCTGGTGAAGGACGGCGCCAGCGTCGCGGCCGGCCAGCTGCTCGTCGTGCTGGCCAGCAGCCAGCGTGCGCAGGAGCTGATGGCGCGCTCCAGCGAGGCGGCCCAGCAGCTCGCCAACCTCGCCACCTTCCGCGCCGGCCTGGCGCAGGCCCTGGCGGCGCATCGCCGCGAGCTGACGCAGGGCCAGTTCGAGCTGGCGCGCGCCCGCCGCGCCCACCAGCGCGACCGCGAGCTGGCCGCCACGGGCTTTCTGTCGCCCGCCGCGCTGGAGGAGTCGGCCGACAAGCTCGGCATGGCCGAGCGCCTGCTCGCCCAGCTGCAGGCCGATGGCCGCGAGGAACTGGCCACGCGCGAGCAGTCGGTGCGGGCCATGCAGCGCGCCGTCACCGACCTCGACCAGCGCCTTACCGCCATGCGCGCCGCCAGCGAAGGCCTGGCCGTGCGCGCGCCGGTGGCCGGCCGCGTGACGGGCCTGGCGCTGCAGGTGGGCGAGAGCGTGAAGAGTGGCAGCCGCATCGCGCGGCTGGACAGCCTGGGCCTGTTCAAGCTGCAGCTGAGGCTGGACGAATTCCACCTCGCCCGCGTTCGTGAGGGCCTGGCCGCCGAGCTGGTGCACGAGGGGCGCAGCCACGCGCTGCACCTCACGCGCATCGACCCCCAGGTCAAGGACGGCCGCTTCGCCGTCGAGCTGGCCTTCGACGCCGACCCGCCGGCGCTGCAGGTCGGCCAGGGCCTGGACGTGCGCCTGACGCTGGGCCAGCAGCAGAACGCGCTGCTGCTGCCCGATGCCGGCTTCTACGCCGACACCGGCGGCGCCTGGGCCTTCGTGCTCGACGCCGACGGCCGCCACGCCGAGCGCCGCCCGCTGCAGCTGGGCCGCCGTGCCGACGGCGTCATCGAAGTGCTGGGCGGCCTGCAACCCGGCGAGCAGGTCGTCGTCTCCCCTTACCGCGCTTTTGCCGGCGCCACCTCACTCCAATTGCACTGAGCCATGTTCAAACTCAAGCATCTGACCAAGACCTTCCACACCGGCGACATAGAGACCACCGCTCTGGACCGCATCGACCTCGACATCGAGGCCGGCGAGTACCTGGCCATCACGGGGCCGTCGGGCTGCGGCAAGTCCACGCTGCTGGGCATCCTGGGCCTGCTGGACGCGCCGTCGGCCGGCGAGTACTGGTTCGACGGCCACAACGTGGCGGGCTGGACCGAGAAGCAACTCAACACGCTGCGCCGCGGCCGCATCGGCTTCGTGTTCCAGAGCTTCAACCTCATCGACGACCTGAGCGTGGCCGAGAACATCGCGCTGGCGCTGGAGTACGGCGAGCTGCCGGCGCGCGCCCGCCGCGAGCGTGTCGAAGAAGTCATGGAACGCCTCGGCCTCACCCACCGCGCCGGCCACCGGCCCAGCCAGCTCAGCGGCGGCCAGCAGCAGCGCGTGGCCATCGCCCGCGCCATCGCCGCCCGCCCGGCGCTGCTGCTGGCGGATGAACCCACCGGCAACCTCGACAGCGCCCACGGCGCCGAAGTCATGCGCATCCTGCGCGAGCTGAACGCCGAGGGGACGACGCTGGTCATGGTGACCCACTCGCTGGAGCATGCGGCGCAGGCGTCGCGCACGTTGCGGCTGCTGGATGGGCGGGTGGTGGTGGATGCCGTGAGCGCGGTGGCCTGAGGCGGGGCCGTCGCTGCACGGCCAACCGACCATTAGCGCATCACGCGGGCCTTCACGGCCGATCCCCGACGTGGGCCGCGTGACTTGTTCGCCGGATGAGGCCCGGGCGGCTGCCCCAGCCAGGCGGCACCGTCAATCGTCGCCTTTAGGATGCAGGCCTCATGCACCCCCTAGTTCGTGGCCTGGTGGCCCTGTTGGCGGCCTTTGGCCTGGGCTTTGCCCTGGCCGACGCCGGCGTGGGGCCGCTGGAGGTGCAGTTCCGCAGCGTGACGGTGCCGCAGAACTCGGTGCCGGCGATCGCCCAGGATCGCGCCGGTTTCATGTGGATCGCGACGAACAAGGGCCTGACGCGCTACGACGGCTACCGCCTGCGCCCCATCGAGCTGGCCGGCGACACGACCGCCAAGCGCAGCCTGGGCTGGGTCAAGGCCATGGCGCCGGCCGCCGACGGCCGCATGTGGATTGGCACGGAATTCCAGGGCCTGGTGGCCTACGACCCCGAGCAGGACCGCGTCGAGGCCCACGGCAGCGCTCAGGGCGGCAGCGGGCCGCACCCCACCATCCGCGCGCTGGCCGTGGCGCGCGACGGCGCCATCTGGGTCGGCACGCTGGGCCGCGGCCTGTACCGCTATGACCCGGCCGCCAAACGCTACGAGGCCCACGAGCTGCGCTGGCGCGACCAGCCCGAGAAGCGCGTGCTGGCCTTGCGCGTGGGCGGCGACGGCGTCGTCTGGGCCGGCCACTGGCGCGGCCTGAGCCGCCTCGTCAACGGGGCCTGGGAGAGCCTGGCCCTGCCTGGCCTGGAGCAGGGCATGCCGGTGCAGACCCTGGCCGAGGACCGCACCGGCCGCATCTGGCTGGGTACGCAGGACGGGCATCTGGGCGTTGTCGAGCAGGGCCAGGTGCGCTGGGTGCAGGCGCTGAACATGCCCATCAACGCGCTGGCCGAGGGCGCCGACGGGCGGCTCTGGGTGGGCGGCAAGGTGGGGCTGTTCTGGGTCAACCCGGCCAGCGGCGCCGTCGAGGCCGTGCTGCGCCAGGACCCGCGCCGCGCCATGGGCCTGGCCGGCAACGACATCAGCGGCCTGCTGCGCGACCGCAGCGGCGCGATGTGGGTCAGCGGCTATGGCCTGGGCGTGCAGCGCCACCTCAGCCACCCGGCCCTGGCCGTGCGCGGGCCCGACGCCGATCGCAACAGCCCGCTGGCCGAAGCCGATGTGCGCGCCGTGCTGGCGCTGAAGAACGGCGAGGTGCTGGCGCCGACGCAGACCGGCCACGTCGTGCGCCTGGACGGCCGCCCGGGCCGCGAGCTGGCGACGCTGGGCGAATGGCCACGCGAGCGGCAAAGCGTCGTCGAGATCATGGCCGAGGCGACCGACGGCAGCCTGTGGATGACCGCGGCGGGCCGCCTGGAGCACCGCGCCGCCTCGGGCCAGCTGCTGCGCGACTGGGCGCTGGACGGCGGCCGAGCCCAGCAGCTGCTGCTGCGCGCCGACGGCAGCATCTGGCTGGGCATGCAGGAGGGCCTGTACCGGCTGAGCAGCGCCACGGCGGCGGCGCCGGAGCGCGTGCATCCGCTAGGCGGCCTGCTGCTGCATGGCGGCATCTATGTGCTGAAGACAGCGCCGGACGGGCGGCTGTGGGTGGGTGGCCAGCAGGGCCTGTTCCGCGAGCGCGAGGCGGGCGCCGGTGGCCTGGAGGTGGTGCCGCAGTCGCCCACCGAAGCGCTGGCCAGCCCCATCGTCATGAGCCTGCTGTGGGGGCGCGACGGCCGCTTGTGGGTGGACACGCCCGTCAGCGGCCTGCACCGCCTCAAGGGCTGGGACGCCGAAGGCCGCGCGCGCTTCGAGCGCATCAGCGAACGCCATGGCGTGGAAGGCGTGTTCGGCGGCAATCTGCACGAGGACGGCCAGGGCCGCATCTGGAGCCAGCTCTACGTCTACGACCCCGCGGCCGACCGGCTCGACAGCTTCGGCAGCGCCGAAGGCGCCAACTTCGGCAGCTTCTGGTTCTTCGCCAGCACCGAGCTGCCCGGCGGCGGCCTGCTGTTCGGCGGCAGCCGCGGCCTGCTGCGCGTGATGCCCGATGTCTGGCGCGCGCAGCCGTCCAACCCGCCGCTGGTCATCAGCGGCCTGCGCGTGAACGGCCAGCCGCACGAGCCGCCGCGTTCGCTTCGCGAAGGCCTGCAGCTGCCGCCGGCCAAGCGCACGCTGTCCGTCGAGTTCGCGGCGCTGGACTACGCCGACCCGACGCGGCTGCGCTACGAATACCGGCTGGAGGGCCTGGACAGCGACTGGACCCGCGTGGACGCCAGCGGCCGCAACCCCAGCTTCGGGCCGCTCAAGCCCGGCCGCTACGTGCTGCAGGTGCGCGCCACGGCCCACCACAGCCTGTGGGGCACCGAGCAGCTGCAGCTGCCCATCACGCTGGAGCCGGAATGGTGGGAGACGGACTGGGCCCGCACCGGCGGCGTGCTGCTGACGCTGCTCGCCATCTGGGGCTGGATGCGCTGGCGCACCCGCTCGTTGCGCCTGCGCGAGACGGAGCTGAAGGCCTTGGTGGACGACCGCACCGCCGAGCTGCGCGAGCTGAGCCTGACCGACGCGCTGACCGGCCTGCGCAACCGCCGCTACCTGGAGCTGCGCCTGGACGACGACCTGCGCCTGTGCCTGCGCCGCTTCGAGACCACCGGCGACGAAGCCCAGGGCCAGAACATCGGACCCGGGGCCGACCTGCTGCTGCTGCTGCTGGACCTGGACCACTTCAAGCGCGTCAATGACGTGCACGGCCACGCCGCCGGCGACGCGGTGCTGGTGCAACTGGCCCAGCGGCTGCGCCAAGTCTTCCGCGAGACCGATTCCCTGGTGCGCTGGGGCGGCGAGGAGATCCTGGCCCTGGCCCGCGAGACCGACCGGCGCGACGCCGCCGAGCTGGCCGCACGCGTGTGCGCCGCGGTGCGCGACAAGCCTTTCGAGATCGGCCCCGGCGAGACCGTGCACGTGACGGTGTCCATCGGCTTCTGCGCCTTCCCGCTGGACCCGCGCCACCCGCGGCTGTGGGACTGGCGCGCCTGCCTGGCACTGGCCGACTCGGCGTTGTACGCCGCCAAGGCCCAGGGCCGCGACGGCTACGTGGGCGCCATCCGCGCCAACGGCTTGTCGCCGCGCGAGGCGCCCGACGGCCTGGCCGCGTGGCGGGCCGAGACGCGGCTGCAGATCGCCAGCAGCGTCTCCGCCCTCAACCCAGCCTGAACAAGGTTCTCAACGCCGCTGGCAGCTCCGCGCGCCAAGCCGCCTCGTTGTGGCCGGCGTCGGCCGCGATGTTCAGCGTCAGCCGCTCCGGCGGCAGCTGGCGGGCCAGCACGCCGTGCATGCGCCGGGCCGGCTCCACCATGCCACGGCCTTCCTTGCCGCCGCAGTACAGGTGGATGCGCGTGTCGGCCGGCAGCTGGGCCGCGGCCGTCGCGTCGAACAGCTGGGGCGCCGCCCAGTAGGACGGACTGAACAGGCCATAGCGGCCAAACACCTCGCCATGGCCCAGCAGCGCCGCGTGGCTGATGAGGCCGCCCAGCGAGCTGCCGATCAGCGCCGTGTGTTCGCGCTCGGGCCGGGTGCGCCAGCCGGCGTCGATGAAGGGCTTGACGGTGTTGACGATGAAGTCGAGGTAGGCCGGCCCTTCGGCCTTGCCCAGCTCCTTGTGGTCGTAGGGCGCCATCTCGCTGTTGCGCTTCTCCGCGCCGTTGTCGATGCCGACGACGAGGGCCTCGAAGCCGGTCTCCCTGGCGATGGCTTCCATCGTTTCGTCCACACCCCATTCGCCGGCAAAGCTGGTCGCCGCGTCGAACAGGTTCTGGCCGTCGTGCATGTAGATCACCGGGTAGCGGCGCTGCGGCTCGCTGTCGTAGCTGGGCGGCAGGCACAGGCGCAGCGTGCGGCTGCGGGCGAGGCCGGGCATGGCCAGCGGCTGCGGCAGCACGCGCACGCTCGGCAGGGCCGTGGATGGCGCGGCGGCCCGTGCGGGCAGACAGCTCATTAGGGGAAGGGTCAGCAGCAGGCGGCGTTGCATGGCGGCTCGTGGACACTCAGGGCATGAAGATGCCGCACGCTATCCGAACCACCCTCGCCCTGCTGCTCGTCACGTCTTCGGCCATGGCCGCCGGCCTCGACAGCCAGGAGCAGCAGATCGTCGCCAACGTCAAGCGCCTGACGCCCGATGCACTGAAGCTGCTGGAGCGCAGCGTCCTCATCAACAGCGGCACGCTGAACCCGGCCGGCGTGCGCGAGGTGGGCGCCGTCTACGCCAAGGAGTTCGAGGCCCTCGGCTTCGGCACGCGCTGGGTGGAGATGCCGGCGGAGATGAAGCGCGCCGGCCATCTGGTGGCCGAGCGCACCGGCGACAAGGGCAAGCGCGTGCTGCTGATCGGCCACCTCGACACCGTGTTCGAGAAGGACAGCCCCGTCGTGCCCTGGCAGAGCGACGGCAGCAAGGTGCGCGGCCAGGGCGTGTCCGACATGAAGGGCGGCGACGTCGTCATCCTGCTCGCGCTGCGGGCGCTGAACGACATCGGCGCGCTGCAGGGCCGCACGGTGAGGGCCGTGTTCACCGGCGACGAGGAGCGCGTGGGCAGCCCGGCCGAAGTCGCGCGTGCGGCGCTGATCGAGGCCGCGAAGCAGAGCGACGTGGCCCTGGCTTTCGAGGGCGCGGCTCGAGACGAGCAGGGCCGCGACACGGCCACCATCGGCCGCCGCGCCTCGGGTACCTGGCATCTGAACGTGACGGCGCGCACCGGCCACTCGGCGGGCGTCTTCGGCCGCGACGGCTATGGCGCGCTCTACGAGGCGGCCCGCGTGCTGAACGCCTTCCGCGAGCAGCTCATCGAGCCCGACCTGACCTTCAATGCAGCAACGGTGGTGGCCGGCACCAGCGCCAAGTGGGACGACGGCGAGAGCCAGGGCCAGGCCTTCGGCAAGACCAATGTCATCCCGCGCGATGCCCAGGCCCGCGGCGACCTGCGCTACCTCACGAACGAGCAGGGCAGGAAGGCCCGCGAGCGCATGCAGGCCATCGTCGAGCAGGCCCTGCCCGGCACGCGCTCCAAGATCAGCTTCCACGAGAGCTACCCGCCGATGGCGCCGACGCCCGGCAACCTCAAGGTGCTGGAGGTCTATTCACAGGCCAGTGCCGACGCCGGCCTGAACGCCGTCGTGCCCTTCCCGCCGGGCCAGCGCGGCGCGGGCGACGTGCAGTTCGTCGCGCCCCTGGTCGACAGCCTGGACGGCCTCGGTGCCGCCGGCGGCGGCGCGCACACGCCGGATGAGTGGCTGGAGATCGCGTCCATTGAACGCGGCGCCATCCGCGCGGCGCTACTGATCTACCGATTGACGCGCTGACTCAGGCAAAACCCCCGCCGGTTTGGCACGCTAGCGGCGCCAAACTCGCCATTCATTGCATGAATGGGAGGCAGGCGTGTCGGACAACTCGGCGACGACCCCAAACGGGCCATTCAGGCTGACCCGGCGGCGCGTCATCGGCGCTGGCGCCGGTGCCGTCACACTGCTGGTGCATGAGCTGGCCCTGGCCCTCAAGCCGCCCACACCGAGGCTGCTTGGCGCCAGCCCGCAGCCGGTCGACACTCCTGTGCAGCCGCACACGCCGCCCGGCGCGCCCGACTGGTCCGGCGGGCCGGGCAAGGCGCGTTTTCGCATCGACGGCCTGGCCAAGGTGACGGGCCAGAAGATCTATGCCCGCGACTTCCGCGCCGTGGACATGCCCGGCTGGCCGCGGACCGAGCGCATGGCCATGATCCTGCGCGCGACGCAGCCCGGCCTGGCCTTCGCGGGCCTGGACCTGAGCCGCCTGGCCGACGCCCAGGCCAAGCCGCTGCTGACGATCACGCAGACGCCGCTGGCCGGCTTCTCCTGGCCACAGCGCGACTTGGCTTCGCAGAATCTGGCGCTGCCCTTCTCCAGCGAGGGTGCCGATGGCGTCCGGCAGCTGCTGGTGCCGGTGGGCAAGGCGCCGCAGTTCTATGGCCAGCCAGTGGCCATCCTGATCTTTGCCGACAGCAACACCTACCGCCGCGCCAAGCGCGCGCTGCAGTTCGAGCCCGGCGTCGTGAAGACCGGCGCGCCCCCGCCCCCGCCGCCCGAGCCACCCGTCACGGCCTACGCCCCGGTCAACTATCTGACGCGTTATGAGGCCGCAGGTGTCGCGCCCTTCTCTCAGGTGCAGGTGGGTTGCACGTCCGACCCCTTCGCGAAGGACTCCAAGGAGCAGCCCTACAACACCACGGCCAAGGCCTTGCGCCAGCGCATCGACGCGGTGCTGAAGGAGCACAACCCCGCCGTGCTGCGCATGGGCGGCACCTACAAGACCCAGGTGCTGGACCCGATGTTCATGGAGCCCGAGGCCGGCCTGGCCTGGCTGGATCCGTCGGGCACTGGCACCATCAGCCTCGTGCTCGGCACCCAGGCTACCAATGGCGACTCGACCGACAGCCTGGCGATGTTCGGCGCCGAGACCTGCCCCATCAAGGTCAAGACCGTGGTGCTGAACTCCTGCTACCCCGGCGGCGGCTTCGGCGGGCGCGACGTGTCCACCTTCCCGCCGCTGCTGGCCGTGACGGCCGCGCTGGCCGACGGGCCGGTGCGCATCGCCCAGGACCGCTACGAGCAGTTCCAGGGTGGCTTGAAGCAGCTCGCCAGCAACATCAAGCAGCACATCGCGGTGGACAGGACGAGCGGCAAGTTCCTGGCCTTTGGTAGCCACCAGGTGCTGCCCTCAGGCGGGCAGAACAACTACAGCCAGTTCGTCGCCATGCTGGCGGCCTATTGCGGCCTCAGCGGCTACGACATCCGCCGGGCCTATGTGGACGCCGTCGCCCAGCCCAGCACCGGCGTCGTGGCCGGTTCCATGCGCGGCTTCGGTGGGCCGCAGGCCAGCTTCGCGGTGGAGACGCTGGTGGACGAGGTGGCCGTGGAGCTCAAGCGTGACCCCATCGAGCTGCGCGAGATCAATGCACTGCGCCAGTTCGACCGCACGATCACCGGCGCGCCGTTGACCCAGGTGATGACGCTGCGCGAGATCTGCCGCCGCGCCCGTGAGCACCCGCTGTGGCGCGACCGCGAGGCGGTCAAGGCCCGCAAGGCCAGGGAGGGCGTCCGCTACGGCGTTGGCTTTGCGCTGGCCAACCAGGCCTTTGGCACGGGCACGGACGGCGTCATGGCCGAGGTCGCCCTTGCACCCGACGGGCGCCTCACCGTGCGCACCAATTGCGTGGACATGGGCAACGGCTCAGCGACGACGCTGGCCATCTCCACGGCCACCTGGCTGGGCCGCAACGCGCACGACGTCGTCATGGGCGACGTGGGCAGCTTCAACGGGCTGGACATGAACAGCAAGAAGGACGGCAGCTGGAGTGATCCGCACTGGACGGCCGGCTTCTCGATGTCCAGCAGCGCCTGCCTCACCGCCTTCCACCAGGTGCATGTGACCGAACAGGCCAGCCGCGTGCTGTTCGAAGCCGGGCTGCTGCCCGCGGCCGCGGCGCAGTGGGGCGTGCCGCTGGCGCAGGTGCAGGGGCGCACGCGCTGGGAGGCCGGCCGGTTGGTGGCGCCCGGGCTTGATCCGCTGCCGCTGGCGCTGCTGGCTGCCCAGGTCCACTCGAGCAAGCTGACGGCCGCCGCGATGGTGCACGGCTTCTACGAAGGCGCGTGGGTGTCGGCCACCTACGAGATGCCGCGCGGGCCGGCGCTGCTGCTGCCCATCGACGGCTTGTCGCTGCGCCCCGCCGGCAAGTCGAGCTGGACGTCCGTGCTGCGGCAGGACGTCATTCCGCCCAACCCCGAGGCGGGGCTCTACGGCCGCAGCCTGTACGCGCCATCGGGTGTGCTCGTGGCCGTCGAGATCGGGCCCAAGAGCTTCGAGCCGCGCGTCGTCGACGTGCAGCTGCTGCTGGATGCCGGCAAGGTCTTGCAGCCCGACCTGCTGACGGGCCAGGCCCAGGGCGGCATCGCGATGGGCATCGGCTATGCGCTGCTGGAGAACCTGCCGTTGGAGGCCGGTGGCGCGGGCGATGGGCGCTGGAACCTGGACCGGTACCAGGTGGCCTTGTCGGCCGACGTGCCGCTGGCGCGCCTGGGCATCACGACGCTGCCCACCGACGAGCCCACGGCCAAGGGCATCGCCGAGGCGGTGCTCTGCCCCATCGCGCCGGCCATCGGCAACGCGATCGCGCATGCCACGGCCAAGCGCTTTCGCTCGCTGCCCATCACCGCTGCAGACATCGAAAAGGCTTTGTCATGAGCGACCTCGTCCCCGTCCAATTCCACGTCAACGGCCGGCCCGTGCGCGCCGACGTGCCGACCGACCTCCCCCTGGTCGACTTCCTGCGCGAGGAGCTGGGCCTGTCCGGCACCCGCCTGTGCTGCGGCATCGGTGTCTGCAAGGCCTGCACCGTGGCTGCGCGGCGCGCACCGTGCAGCCAGGCGCAACCCATGCTCGCCTGTTCCACGCCCGTCGCCCTGCTGCAAGGCCAGTTGATCACGACGGTCGAAGGCACCGGCAGCATGGAGAAACCCAGCGCCATCCAGCAGGCCTTTCTCGACCACTTCGCCTTCCAGTGCGGCTACTGCACGCCGGGCTTCGTCATGGCGACCGAGATGCTGATCGAGCGCCTGCGCGCCCAGCCCGTCCACCGTGACCGGCTCGACGCCGCCATCGAGGAGGCCGTGGGCCAGCACATCTGCCGCTGCACCGGCTACGCCCGCTACCACCAGGCGATACGCGCGGTGGTGCTGGCGCAGAAAGGCCTGGTGCGCGCATGAAAGCCTTGTTGCTGTTGCTGCTCATCGGCGCCGCGCAGGCCGAGACACAGTTCGAGTACGGCCGCCAATGCGCCCAGCAGATCACGGAGATCCCCGCGTTCAACTGCATGGCCGGCGAGGAGATTCCGATCACCGTCGACGGCAAGGCCGTGCCGCCGCAGCCGGCGCCCGCGCGCTGCGACAAGCCCTCGCTGCTGCCGCAGAACGATGCTGGCGGCCAGGGCCAGTGCGTGCCCGGCAGCCGCGCGCTGGTGCTGCGCGACGACAAGACCGCGCAGATCAGCGCCGTCTGCCGCAAGCAGGTGGCGCGGCCGGCGGGCAGCGCGCTGTTCGACGAGATCAACGTCATCTCGCACAACTTGCGCGACGGCAAGACCTGCTGGTTCACCGCCAAGGCCAAGGCACCGCTGACGGAAGGCGCCGGCATCGACGGCCGCTGGGTGCCCTCGCCCAGCACCCTCACACGCAAACCGCCTCCGCCCAGCGTGGAGGGCGTGAAGGCGCTGCCGGCCGACAAGGTCTGGCTGTCACCCTACGACGTGGCCTTCAAGCAGCCCGCTTGCATTGGCTGCCATGACAGCGGCCCCTTCATGTACAGCCCCTACATCGCACAGACGACGATGCTGCCCGGCGATCCCTTTGGCTATTACCAGCCCAAGGCCATCGGCGAGGACTTCAAGCGCGCCTGGGCCAAGCTCAACGCCTTCGGCATCACGACGCGTGGCAACACCTGCACGGCCTGCCACCGCATGGGCAACATGAACTCGTGCCAGGTCGCGATGAAGCAGTCCACCGGCAACGCGCCGCAGCAGGGGGGCGATGAATGGTCCAAGCGCTTCCCGCAATCGCACTGGATGAGCCCGGGCAACCTGCACAGCAAGGCGCAGTGGGACGAGCAGTTCAGCGATAGCCTGAAGAAGCTGGCCGCCTGCTGCGAGAACCCGCAGGGGGCGGGGTGCAGGGTGGTGGAGTACGGGCCGAAGGGGACATTGCCCAGGCCGTAGAGAAAGCATTCACTTGGAACGATCTGCACTCTGCGCCACGCTGCAGTCGGCGGACTTTGACGTGGTGTCCTTTGAAGTGCACACGCAGTTCTTCGGCAACTGGCTGGCGCACTTCAGCCGCGGGCTGCGCAGGTTCGAGCTTGTGGCGGACAACCGCGAAGGTTGGCTGGCGCTCTGGGGATATGGACCGGACGGCCGCGGCGCCCGGCTGCACGAGGTGCGGTCTCATACCTTCGATCAGGCGGACGAACTCGAAGTCATCGAGCGCTGGATTCAAAGCCTGGTGCGCTAGCTTTCAACTGCGCACGAAGCGCATCAACCGCCCTCGATAGTCCGGCCTCCCCGCCTCCGCACTCAGCAGCGTCTCGCTGAACTCAAACCCCAGCGCCGCCATCCGCTTGCCGAACGCTGAGCGGTTGCCGCGGTTGGGGTCGACGATCAGCAGCTCGCAGCTCGGCAGTGCGTGCTTCTCGATGAAGGCTGCCAGCGCGCCGCCGTCGTCGCGCTCGTAGAGCACATCGCTGCCGATGATGAGATCGAAGCGGCCCTGCACGCGCGGCGCACCGCCCTCAGCGGCGACGGCGTCCTCGCTCCAGTCGCCATGGCAATAGCGCATCGGCGCGAGTTCGTTCAGGCGCAGGTTCTCCAGCAGGAAGGCGCCGGCCAGCGGGTGGATGTCGCTGGCCGTGACCTCGGCGCCGCGGCGATGGCACACCAGGCTGGCCAGAGCCAGGCCGCAGCCGATCTCCAGGATGCGCTCACCGTCGGTCAGGGGCCGGACCGCCATCGCGGCGGCCAGGTGCAGCCCGGAGGGCCAGACCTGGCCGAACAACGGCCATTGCGCCGACGAGATGCCCAGGGCCTCGGCCGCACCGGCCGGGTCGGCGAACTGGTCGTTGTCCAGCAAAGAGCGAATCTGCAGATTCGTCGCGCCATCGATGGCGAGCGTCTGGACTTTGATTTCATAGCCGGGCATGAGAGCCCTCCGGGTGACCTGCGTGTCAGAGCGCAATGCGACACGGGGAGGTCAGCGCCGCTGGTTCACAGCGGCCGGGCGACAGGCCGGCGGGGCAAGACGGGAACGGGGCTGCGGAGTGCAGCCGTGGGCCAGTCTAGGGCCTAGCTCATCAGGCTGTACGGGCCGCCACGCTCCAAGGCCTTTTTGTACGCGGGCCGTGCGTGGATGCGCTGCAGGAAGTCGTGCAGCTTGGGGTAAGCGCTCATGTCGCCCCCACGTGCCGCTGCGGCCTCCACGGGGAAGCTCATCTGCACGTCCGCCGCCGAGAATTCCGCGCCGGCAAACCATGGCCGCGCGGCCAGCTCGCCCTCCAGGAACTTCAGCTGCGCGTCGATGTTGGGTTGCACGAAGCTGCCCAGCACCTTGTCGGCAATGCCCTTGGCGATGGGCTTCACGAAGAAAGGCATGGGCGAACGCTTGATCTTGTTGAACACCAGCTTCATCACCAGCGGCGGCATGGCCGAGCCTTCGGCGAAGTGCATGAAGTAGCGGTAGTTCAGCAGGTCCTGTTCGCCCGTGGGCTTCAGCTTGCCCTGGCCGTAGCGGTCCACCAGGTACTCCAGGATGGCGCCGCTCTCGGCCACGGTCAGGCCGCCGTCGGTGATGACGGGGCTCTTGCCCAGCGGGTGGACCTTGCGAAGCTCGGGCGGTGCCAGCGAGGTCTTGGCGTCGCGCTCGTAGCGCTTCACCTCGTAGGGCAGGCCCAGCTCTTCGAGCAGCCAGAGCACGCGCTGCGAGCGGGAGTTGTTGAGGTGGTGGACGGTGATCATGCGGTGCAGTTTAGGGACGAGCCGGCTCTTCGTCCGGCGCCAGCAGCTTGCCGAACACCAGCTTCACCGCCAGCAGCCCCACGCCGGCCGCGGCCACCAGCACGGCGTGCAGGCCCCAGAACTGCGAGCCCGGCATGGTTTCCAGCAGCCCCGCCAACCAGCCGACAAAGGTGTTGCCGAAGAAGAGGTGCAGGTAATAGATGCCGATCATGACGCCCTGCAGGCCGCGGGGTGCGGCGCGTGAGTACAGGGCCAACCCCACCGGCAGGATGTTGGCGAAGCCGATGTCGTTGACCAGCGTGTAGGCGAGGGTCCAGAGGATGCTGATCTTGCCGCCGCCGGCCTCCAGCGCAAAGGCCGGAATCAGCAGCAGCGCCGGCGCGCACGCGGCGACGAAGGACCCGAGCGCGATCTTCGTGATCTCGTCGGGTTCGCGGCGGCGCTTGGCCCACCAGGACCAGAAGGCAATCGAGCCCAGCATCGTGGCAAAGCTCACCGTGGCGTCAACGGATTGCAGCCAGCTCACTGGCACCTCGAAGCCGCCCACCATCATGTCCATATGCTGCTGCGACCACAGCGGGTAGGCGTTGTTGAACTGCTGGTTGCCGACGATGGACAGCATCAGCAGCGGCAGGATGGCCACGAGCAGCACAACCTGCATCACGCCGCGGCGGCCCAGCGGCGGCCGGGCTTCGGCCTTGGCCGCGCTGCGCGCGGGCTCCGGCGGCAGCCAGCGCCGGCCTGCCAGGTAGACGAACAGGCCGATCAGCATGCCCACGCCCGCCGCGCCGAAGCCCCAGTGCCAGCCCACCTTCTGGCCCAGCGTGCCGCACACGAGCGGCGAGACGATGACGGCGATCTGCACGGCCAGCATGAAGATCTGGAAGGCGCTGGCGCGGCGTTGGTCGCCCGGTGCGTAGAGGTCACCCACCTGGGCCGCGATATTGCCCTTGAAGCAACCGACGCCCATCAGCAGGCAGGCCAGGGCCGGCAGCAGCGCGGCTTCGAAGGCCATCAGGAAGTGGCCCGTGGCCATCAGCAGCGCGCCGATGACGATGGTGCGGGTGCGGCCCAGCAGGCGGTCGGCCAGCAGGCCGCCGAAGATGGGTGTCAGGTAGACGAGGCCGGTGTACAGGCCGAACACGATGGACGCGAGCTGCTGCGTCGAACGCGGGCCGGTCACGTTCTCGATGGCGGCACGGAAAGCGTCCATGCCGGCCACGTGGCCGATGTTGGCGGGCATGAACAGGTAGTTGCTCAGGTAGAGCACCAGCAGCGCCTGCATGCCGTAGTAGCTGAAGCGCTCCCACAGCTCGCAGAAGGACAGCCAGCCGAGGCCGATGGGGTGGCCCAGGAAGGCGCGGTCGTGGCGGGCGCGTGCGTCGCTTGTGGCGTCGGGGCCCGCGGTGAGGGTGGCGGAGGTCAAGGGGGTGGTTCCGAATTCGAAAAGCTGCGACTGTCCCCTCGCGCCGCTGAGGTGGCAATTCGCACTCGCCCGCGGGTGCCGCCGGTCATGGGTGCGGGTTTGCCGCGCGCCCACCAGCCCCGGCTTTTGGTGCAATGTGTTGAGAAGCCAACCAGGGAGCGTATGGACGCCGACAACACATCAGGCCAGGGCGCAGCTGCCCCTTTACCACCGGAACTGCAGCGCTGGAACTGGGGCGCCTTCCTGCTGAGCTGGATCTGGGGCATCGGCAACAACACGCTGATCGCGCTGCTGATGTTCGTCCCCTTCGTCAACATCTTCTTCGTGTTCGTCCTCGGCGCCAAAGGCAGCGAATGGGCGTGGCGAAACAAGCGCTGGGACAGCCTGGCTCAGTTCCAGTCGACTCAGCGCAGCTGGGCCAAGTGGGGCGTCATCGTCTGGTTGGCGTCGATCGTGCTGGCCTGCACGTTCGTCTTCGTCATCTTTGGTGTTCTGAAAGACTCCGAGGCCTACAAGCTGGCACAGGCCCGCCTGGATACGGATGAGCGCGTCGCCGAGATCGTCGGCAGACCCCTGTCGACGGGCATTCCCATGGGGCAGATCCAGGTGTCCGGGCCGCGCGGTGCGGCCAGCCTTTCCTTCAGCGTGGAAGGCCCCAAGGGCAAGGGCACCGTCTTTGTAGAAGCACGCAAGGACATGGGGCAATGGAAGATCGAGCGCATGGTGTTTGAGGAGGCGGGCACGGGTCGCCGGCTGGACCTGGCGCCGGAGCCACCAACGCGCGCCACGGAATCCGCCACATGAACTCGCCCCAACAACGCATCCTCGTCACCGGCGGCACCGGCTACATCGCCGGCGTCCTGATCCGCCAACTGCTGGCCGAGGGCTGGCAGGTGCACACCACCATGCGCGACCTCGCGCGAGAGCCGGCGCTGCGCGAGCTGCTCGGTGCGCAGCGCGGCGCAGAGAAGGATCAGCTGCGCTGCTTCGCCGCCGAGCTGATGCTTGATGCCGGCTGGGCCGAGGCGGCGGCGGGCTGCAGCCACATGGCCCATGTCGCGTCGCCGCTGCCGGTCGGCGTGCCGCGCGATGCCAACGAGCTCATCGTGCCCGCCCGCGATGGCGCGCTGCGGGCGCTGAAGGCCGCACGCGATGCCGGCGTGCGGCGCGTCGTGATGACCTCCTCCGTCGCCGCCATCTCCTACGGCCATGGCCCCGGCGAGCACCGCTTCACCGAGAGCGACTGGACGAACCTGGCCACACCCGGCATCCCGCCCTACATCCAGTCCAAGACGGTGGCCGAGCGCGCCGCACGAGACTGGGTGGCGCGCGAGGGCGGCGGGCTGGAGTTCTGCACCGTCAACCCGTCCGTCGTGCTGGGCCCGGTGGCCAGTGCCGACTACTCGGCCAGCGTCGTCATCGTGCGCAGCCTGCTCGAAGGCCGCATCCCAGCGCTGCCCAACATCGGCTTTGGCATCGTCGACGTGCGCGACGTGGCCGAGCTGCACTGGCGCGCATTGACGGCGCCCGGCATGGCCGACGAGCGCTTCATTGCCTGCGGCGGTTTCCACTGGCTGCACGAGGTGGCGGCCGTGCTGCGCACCGAGCTGGGCGAGCAGGCGCGGCGCGTGCCGACGCGGCGCATGCCCGACTGGGCCGTGCGGCTGCTGGCGAAGGTCAGCCCAACCTTGCGTGCGGTGGCGAGCGAGCTGGGCACGGTGCGGCACCAGGATGCGACGCATGCGCGGGAGAAGCTGGGGTGGGTGCCCAGGCCGCCGAGGGAGGCGATCTTGGCGACGGCGAGGGACCTGATTTCGCTGGGCGTGCTGCGAGGTTGAGCCGCAGCAACCCGGTGCACCCGCCTTACCGACTGCGGACCACGGCGAAGACCGTGACGATCAGCCCGACCGGAAACACCCAGGCAAACAGCCCGAGCAGGCTCTGCGTGTCCCGCAGGGCGAAGCCGACGATGCCGAACGCCATGCCGCCCAGGCCCATGACCAGAAGCAGAAAGTTGCCGGCGGAGCGGCTCGCGCGGCTTCGTGAGTCTTCATCGTCGTCGTTGAGAAACGCGCCGATGAACAAGGGCGCGGCTGACAGGAACAGCACCCAGCGCGAAACGCTGTGGCCGTGCCGTTCACTCCAGTGCAACAGCAGCAGCGGCGGCAGGCCGAGCACGAGCCAGACCAGAACCTTCTTCAAGGCTCACCGCCCCCGCCTCTGCCACAACGGCTTCTTCCCCTTCAAGTGCCGCTCGATCCCGTCGTTCAGGCGCGAGCGCAGGTCGATGACCGCCTCGACATGCCCGAACACCTCGGGGAAGCGCAGGTCCAGCCACAGCCACAGCGTGCACTGGCGCAGCGCCTGCTCCATCCGGTCCAGGCGGCTGTGTTCGTCCACGTCGTCCAGGAACCAGGGCGTGCCGGCCTTGCCGGTACGGGCGTGGCTGGCGGCCCAGGCCTGGAATTGCTCGACGACCTGGGGCAGGCGGTCGTCCACCGGCGCCTGCGCGTAGCGGAAGCGCTCCTGCAGCGGCAGCGAGCCGGCGTTGCGGTCCAGCATCTCGGCCAGGCCCAGCATCTGCTCCAGCTCGGCCACCTCGAAGTGGGCGTCGTCCAGGCGCAGCTGCTGCATGAAGACGGTCAGCACCTGGTGCAGGCTGGTCACGCCCAGGCGGGCCGAGATGGTCTGCACATGGCGCCAGTTGGGCGCCACCGGGCACTTGAAGTCGCGCGGCGCGCGGGGCTCCTTGGGCAGCAGGTCGCGCAGCGTCTTCATCGCGTCGGCCTCGGCCTCCTTCAGCACGCTGACGAAACCTTCGTCGTGCATGCCGTAGCGGCCCGCGCGGCCGGCGATCTGGTGCACCTCGCCAACGCTGAGTTCGCGGTCGCCCACGCCGTCGAACTTGGTCAGCGTCGAGAACAGCACGCGGCGGATGGGCAGGTTCAGGCCCATGCCGATAGCGTCGGTGGCGACCAGCACCTGGCTGGCGCCCACCGCAAAGCGCTCGGCCTCGCGGCGGCGCACCTCGGGCGGCAGCGCACCGTAGATGACGCTGACGACATGGCCGTTCTGCGCGATC
Source organism: Roseateles sp. GW821-FHT02E12 (assembly GCF_059421665.1). NCBI lineage: Bacteria > Pseudomonadati > Pseudomonadota > Betaproteobacteria > Burkholderiales > Sphaerotilaceae > Roseateles > Roseateles sp. GW821-FHT02E12. Next base: position 826,287 of record NZ_JBWKVK010000001.1, on the reverse strand, counting down.
TGGTCGCGCAGCATCAGTACGTCGCGGCGGCTGAAGGCCACCACCGCGTCGCCCGACTGCAGGTGCGTCATCGGCACCGGCGCGGGCATCAGCTGCACCTGCTGCTTGCGCTCGAACACGCGGCGCTCGGGCTTCTCGCCGCACAGCAGCAGCAGCCGCTCGATGGCGGGCGCGGCGTAGGCCGACGCGATGATGATGAGCTCGCGCGCCGGCACGCCGACGATGGCCTGCGTCCAGGCCCAGCCGCGCGAGTCGTCGAAGATCATCTGCGCTTCGTCGATGACGGCCACGTCGATGGTGTCGCGCGTGTTGACCATCTCGATGGTGCTGCTCACCACCCGTGCGCCGTTGGCCGGCACGTTCTCCTCGCCGGTCAGCAGCGAGCAGGGCACGCCGCGGCCCACGAGCCGGTCGCGCCCCTCCAGCGCCAGCAGCCGCAGCGGCGCGAGGTAGGCGCCGTCCAGCGCCTGCGCCAGCCGCTCGAAGGCCGAGTACGTCTTGCCGCTATTGGGCGGGCCGAGGTAGAGGGTGACCTTGCGGCCCAGCTTGCGCGCGGCGTCGAAGCTGTCCGGGTAGCCCTGGAAGGCCAGTTCGCGGCCCAGGCTGGCCAGCGTGTCCTGCTCCTCGACCTGCTGCTCCCAGCGGTCCTGCGCACGGGTCAGCGCGGCCTTCAGGTCGGTGAACGGCATGGGCACGCCGCACTCGGCCTGCAGCCGCGGCAGCAGCGACGCGAGCTGGCTGGCATGGCCCATCGCCTCGCTGCGCGCGAGGAGTTGGTTCAGGTGCAGGGCCAGCTCGGCGGTGTAGGAGTACTCGGGCGCCTGGCCCAGCGCATGCCGCAGCGCGGCCGCGTCGCCATCGCGGAAGAAGGCCCACACGGGGCCTTCCGGCACCGGCACGCGGTGCGACAGGTCGATGCGCCAGCCCTCGTGGGCCAGCAGGATGGGGTGCATGCACAGCCGCGTGAACAGCAGGCCCTCGCGGCGCAGCCCCAGGCTTTCGAGCTGCGACATGCGCTGCTGAAGCTGCGGGCGCAGCGTGTTGGTCTGCGGTGTCGCGTCCAGCTGCGCCATCGCGACGGCGATGTGGGCCGGCAGGATCCAGCGGCTGGGCCGCCCGCCGCCGGCGGCTCTGGAGATCTGGATGCAGCCGAGGCGGTCCAGCGAGTCATCGCTGCCGTCGTCGAAATCGGCCGGCACCAGCACCTGGGGCAGGGCATGGGCGGCCTGGCGCACGCGGGCCCAGTCTTCAGCCGCCAGGCCCGCGGGGAAGCGGGCGGCGTGGCGGGGCTGGGGAAGGGGAAAGGCCGGCGCAGGCGGCCGGGCAGCAGAGGATTCAGGGGTCTCGGACTTCACGCTGGAAGTGGAACACAGGCCGCACGCGACAGCGCTTCAGCGCCGGGCGGCCAGGGCGCGTTTGGCGCGGTACATCGCCTCGTCGGCTTTTTGCACCAGCACCCCCGGCGACTCGCCGTCATCGGGGAAGAGGCTGAAGCCGATGCTGGCCGACACCGCCATCACGTGGCTGGCCAGCGCGCAGGGTACGGCCAGGGCCTGGCCGATCTTGAGGGCCACCTGCTCGGCGTCCTCGCGCCGGCTGGCCGGGGCCAGCACGACGAACTCGTCGCCGCCGAAGCGGCAGACCGTGTCGCTGGCGCGCACGGCGGCGGTCAGCGCACGCGCCACATGCTGCAGCAGCAGGTCGCCCACGGCATGCCCGAACTCGTCGTTCACCTGCTTGAAGCCGTTCACGTCGAGGAAGTAGATCGCCAGCCGGCCGCCGTGGCGGCGCGCCAGCGCCAGGTCGTGGGCAAGGCGGTCCCACAGCACCTCGCGGTTGCGCAGGCCCGTCAGCGCGTCGGTCTGCGCGGCCTTGACGGCCACCTCCAGCGCGGCATGGGCGGTTTCGGCCTCCTGGGTCACGAGCAGGTTCTGCACGAGCAGGCGCTCGTTCTCGATGCGTGCATCCTGCGCTGCGGTCAGGCCCTGTTCGCTGTGGGCCTCCCGGATGGCCGCCTGCAGGGTCAGCAGCGTCGCCTCGGCCGCGGCGATCTCGCACCGCAGCGCGATCAGCCGGCGTTCGTCGGCGAGGTCGATGTGCGGCGTGTCCATGCGGGCTGGCCCATCGGTCCGGGTCAATCCTCGGCAGGCTCGGTCAGCGTCATGACGATGTCCGGGTACCAGGAGGCGTTCAGCCCCAGCGACTCATCGGCCACCAGGTCGCGGTCGCCCATGTCCAGGCGTGAGGAATGGATGCCCACCAGCAGCCAGGGCAGCGTCGCCCGGCCCGGCGCCCTCACCACCACCGGCGCGCCGCTGATGCCGCGGTGGGTGCGCGCGTCGGTCAGGAACCAGCCCATGCCCTGAAAGCGCCAGCCATAGGGCGAGGCCACGGCGCCTTGCCGCACGACGGGGAAGTGGTGCAACCCGTCGTGGAAGCCGAGCGGAAAACCGGGGATCAGCACCTGCTCGCCGATGGCGACCTCGTCGTCGTCACCGGGCAGGTTCTCCGGCGTGAAGGCGGCCAGCGCGGCCGCGGGCGGCAGAGCGTCGGCCTCGATCTCCATCACCGCCACGTCGATCTCGCCGCCGTCGTCCTGGCCCTGGCGCCAGTTGGCCAGGCCATCGCGGTAGAGCAGCATCGACAAGCCGATGGAGTCGGCGAGGTTCTCGGCGTCCGGGTGCAGCTCGATCTCGATACGGTCCGGGTGGTGGCCGCTGGGCTCGTCGATGAAGACGTGGCGGCTGCTGACGAGGTAGAGCCGTTCGTCGCGGCGGAAGAAGAAGCCGCTGGCGCTGGTCAGCCCTTTCGTACCCAGGAACGTGCCGATGCGGACCGTGGCCAGCAGCAGGGGGTCGATGGTGGCCACGGCGGCGCCTCCCCGGGCGGCGCTCAGAACGCCGGCCGCGGGGTGGAGCGGGCGAGTATCGAAGCCAGGTGCTTGCAGACGTTCTCGCCCGTCGTCGTCAGGCGCAGCGAGCCGCCGTGCCACTCCATCCAGTGCATGGCCACGTAGTCCTCGATATAACCCGCGTCGATCTCGGCGGCCCGTCGTCGCTTGAGCAGGTCGACGGTGGCGAGCAGTTCATCGCGAAGGGTGTCGCGGCGCGTGGTGGCGGGCGGCGTGACGGGCTGGGGTGCAGAACGCTTCATCGAGGTCTCCAAACGGGCAGGGATGGCATGCCTCTCGACGTGCAAGAAGCATGCCCTGGACGGGGTGGATGTCTCGGTGGTTTCCGCGAACCGGGCGGTGAGCGAGCGCTTCGCTGCAACGCAAGGGCGGACGAGCCGTGGCACCGTGGGGTGGGCCGCCTCGACAGGCTGTTCGAGAGGGTCCGGGTTGGGGCTCGCCGCTTGATGGAGGATGACGACCGATGCCAGCCGGCGGGAGCCGGCCAGGCTTGGGGGCGCGAAGAGGAATGCGCCGGCGTCCAGCCACCGATGTCGCGCCGTTGAGCAGATACGCGACGGGAAGACTGATTCTAGGGCGCGGGACGTGTCCGTTAGACGTGCGGGTCGACCAGGATGAACTTGCTGCCCGCAGCGCTTGAAGATCCGGCGGAACGGGAATTGCCACGTCGGACCTTCCCACCATCGCCGGAGCCGCCCATGCCACGCGAAATCAAAGTCGTCAGCGAAACCGTCGCCGCGCTGGCGCACAAGGTCTACGAGTTCGCTTGCCAGCGCAAGAACCTGCACCTCTGGGCTTCGGGCCTGGCGTCGGCCGACATCGAGCAGGAGGGCGACCACTGGGTGGTGGCCGACTCACCCATGGGCCGCATCCAGATCCGCATGGCGTCGCGCAATGACTTCGGCGTGCTGGACCATGACGTGACAACGCCCGATGGGGTGCACATGCGTCAGGCATCAAGCCATAGAAGTCGACGAAGAGTTCGCCAAGCGGGGCATGCTTGCGTACGTACTGGCACAGCAAGTGCACATGCTCATCAACGCTGGGCTTCTTCGGATCGATCGGCATTGCCTCTATCAGAGGTTTGACTCGTTCACGCACTTGGCGCGAGAGCTTTCCGATAGCGACTACGTCATTCAATTTCCCCTTGACGATGGGGACATACAGCGGGGGGTTCATTCATCCCTTCCTTCCTCAGGAAAAGCCTCTTGAAATTGCTTCTGCACTTCGCCTTGACCTAAGAACTCACGAAACTGGTTGTATTGCCCGGTCTCGAACTGCACTCGTCCCGCGACGATCGCGGGGTGGATATGTAGATGATCGGCAAGTTGTTGGATGCTCTCGCGAGAGGGGGCCAAACGCGCGGGACTTCGTTCCCAAACGGCACGTTTGATTAGCGCGTCCCTTGCGATCCGATTGGCTTCGTTCTCCTTAGCTTCAGGCGTACGTTCAGCGCTTGCAATACGCTCGACTCGATCAATGAAGGCTTCGCTCGAATCGTTCAAATGTCGCCAGACATGAGCGACTTCGTGCAGAAGTGTGAACCAAAAGTAGTCGACGCGGTCAACGCGAAGCGTTAGACCAATGACTGGCCGACCGGCTTCGGACATCAGCGCCGCGCCGTCGATGACGGCGTTCCTCAGCCGCTTTTCAACCACAACGACGATTCCGAGCTTTGCGAGGAATTCGACGGCCAGGACAGGGCCATTGGCCAGCCAGCTCAGGCGTGCCAAATCGCGTAGCGTGTCAGTAGTGATCTTCGCCGGATCGAACGAAGCCAACGATCCACTCACTTCGCGCGCTCGCATTAGCACCCGCGCGGTCCAGGCCAACGTCGAGTAATACGACTTGTCGTCGATCTCGACACCCAGAAATCGGCGACGGAAGAGCACCTCCGCAGACTCCTTCGGAAGAACTTGCTTAAGGAATGATTGGAGGCGCTCCGCTGTCGTCGCCCCTGACACTCGTACGCCGTTGAACCAACCTCGGCGCTCCATCTCCCCATACGGGAACTGTTTCCAGTCAATTTCCGCTGCGGCGGCAGGAGTGAGTGACGACGTTCGATGAGGCTCTACACCAATGAGCGCATCAGCAGACACGCCCAGCCCGACGGAGAGAGCCCGAATCATTTGAACGGTCAATGGACGCTTCCCTGCCAGCACTTCAGAAACGCGGCTGCGGCTGCCGATCATCGAGATCAGGTCCTTTTGGCGAAGACCTTGCTCGGCCATTCGAAACTCTATGACGTCGAGTGGATCCAGTACCTCAAAAGTGAAGGTGCGCTTCTCATAGTCTTCAATGAGGAGGGTAAGGAGTTCCAGACGCTCCGCGTCGTTCGTGCCGGGCGCGGGGTCGAGCGCAACAAGAGCTTCAGCCTCGTGAAGCGTTTGCTGATGCTCAGCCTCAGTCCTAAGGACTCTGTACGTCATTTCCTAGAACTTCCTCTTGTCGTACTCAGCGTGAGTACCGATCCACTTGATTGCAACGACGCCGATGCCAAAGGCAACCTGCGTTTCAAGTCTGTATTCGTTGCCCCGCACGTTAAAGATCACGACGTTGTCTACAAGGAAGCTCGCAGATGGGTAACGCAACTTGACGTCCTGAGGCGTCTTCCAAGCGAGCTGTTTGACATCGCGAAGCCAGTTCGCAATCCACTTGCGGCAGTCGGCGTGTTCTTCACAGAAGGCACTCAGAAGCCCTTGGCCAATGATTCTCATGAAGCAACTTCTCCGTTGACATGGCTGCCTCCGTGTTGGTCCCAAATTGGGACATAGATGGATTGTTCCCCGTTTGGGAACAGGTGTCAACAACGCAGCTAGCGCTGCCGATTCACAACGGCTTCGGCCGCGTCCCCTCCGATGGATTCGCAATCCACCCCTGCACCTCCGCCGCCCTCGCATGCTTGGGCGCCAGTTCCAGGAAGGTCTTGTAGGCCGCCATGGCCTTGCCCTCGTCGCCGGCCTGCAGCCTTGCATCGCCGAGGTTGAGCCAGGCCAGCGCCCGGCTGGCGTCCATGTCCACGGCCTTCTCGAACCATGTGGCAGCTTCGGCAAACTTGCCGCGCCGGTACAGCACAAAGCCCAGGTTGTTGGCCGCCAGCGCGAACTTCGATTGCAGCTGCAGCGCCTCCTTGAACGCCGCTTCGGCGTCGTCGTAGCGGCGCTCGCGGTAGAGCTGCAGGCCGCGGTCGTTGGCGCGTTGGGCGGCCACACGGGCGCCCGGGTCCACACGGGCGGTGGTGGCGGCCAGGGCCTGGTCCTTCCCGTCCAGTCCCTTGATAGTGACCTGCACGCCGCTCGCTGCGCCACTGGCCGCTACCGAAACCTGGCGGCCGGCGTTGCTGGCTTCGTCCAGCTTGGCGGCGAACTGGCTGGCCTTGTCGTCCAGCTGGGCCACGGCGCCGCTCAAGCCCGGTTCCTGCGCAGTCGGCAGCTCGAAGATGAACTCGCCACCCTCGCTGCCCGGCAGGCTGCCGAAGGCGGGCGTCTGGTGGGCGATGGCGGACACGGCGGGCGCGACGTAGGCGGCCAGCTCGGTGGCAGTGATGAGGCCGTCGCCGTTCAGGTCGGCCTTGCCGTTCAGCGCCTGCAGCAGCGTCCAGGTGAACACCGAATGGCCGCCCGGGCCGTCGTCGGCCACCTGCTGGTCGGCACCGCCGGCGGTCATCATCTGACGGCCGACGCGGCGGGCGTTGGTGCGGGCGAAGTTGCTGTCCGCCGCGGCTGAGCCGCCCCGGGTCAGGCCCAGGCCCGAGTAGCAGGCGTCGATAACGAAGAGCGCGTGCTTGGCCGTGATGGCCTCGGCCACTTCCTGCAGCTGGGGCATGGCGATGGCGTCGGCCTGCAGGTCGTTCAGCCCTGCGTCCACCGGCACGATGTAGCCCACTTCGCGGCCGCTGGGCAGCTTGCGTGTGCTGCCGTGGCCGGCGAAGAAGACGAACACGCGGTCGTCGCGCTTCACGCGCTTGGCGTCCCCGAAGCGCTCGTTGAGCGCCTTCAGGATGTTGGCCCGCGTGGCCTCGGCGTCGGTCAGCAGCGTGACGTTGTCGGCGTGGAAACCGAAGCGCGTGACCAGCGATTCGCGCACGGCCTGCGCGTCGCGCACCGCATGCGAGAGCTTGGGCCAGGCCGTGTATTGGTTGATGCCGATGACCAGCGCGTGGCTCTCGCGGTACAGCTCACCCGGCGCGGGCGGCGGCGCGGCGGCAGCGGTGCGCTCGGCGGACACGACGAACTGCCCGTCCTTGAAGCTCGCGAAGCGCCAGCCCTCGGCGGCGAGCTGGTCCAGCACCAGCGGCAGCGCCTGCACGGTGCGGGCGTGGATGTCGTGGAAGAGCACGATGCCGCGCTGCTGCTTGTCCAGCTCGGCCATCACCCGCGCGGCGATGCTCTTGGGGATGGGATCGCTCCAGTCCAGCGAGTCGACGTTCCACATCATCGAGCGTAGTTTCAGCGCCTCGATGGTGGTCAGCGCGCCATCATTGCGAGCGCCATAAGGAAAGCGAAACAGGGCGTCGCCATTGCGACCCGCCGCATCCAGCAGCGCCTCCGTGTTGGCGGCTTCTTCCTTGACCTTGACCAGCTCGAACTTGCTCATCAGCCCATGCGTGAAGCTGTGGTTGGCGAGCTGGTGGCCGGCAGCCAGCACCCGCTTGGCCACGGCGCTGCCGTTGCCCGGCTGCACCTTGCCGGCGGCGTCCAGCTTGCCGAGGTTCTGGCCGAGCTGAAAGAACACGGCCGGGGCGTTGTAGCGCTTCAGGATCTCCAGGATCTCGTCGGTGTAGCGCGCATGCGGGCCGTCGTCGAAGGTCAGCAGCACGGTCTTGGGCGGCAGCTTGTCGCCAAAGACCTCGCGCTCCTTGGCGGCCACGCCGCGCATGGCGCCTGATGCCGGTGGCTCGGGCGCCAGGTCGGCAGCGGCGGGCAGCTGGGCGCCGTGCTGCTTCATGACGGACTCGCGCGTGTGCAGCGCCTTCAGCTTGGCGACGTAGTCCGTCCAGCGCTCGCGCTTCAGCTCGATGCCGCGCTTGGCAAAGCCGCCGAACACCTCCTTCAGCTCCTGCTCATAGGCCTTCTCCACCTCGGCCAGCGTGTCCAGGTCATCCTGCGCGTGGCGGGCGAGCTTGATGCCGTCCAGCGTCTGCGCGTTCTTCAGGCCGGCGGCCAGCTGGCCCAGCACCTCCTTGAAGGCGAGGCGGTCGGCGTCGAACCAGCTCGGCTCGGCCTCGATGCGCGTCAGCAGCGCGGCCGTGGCTTCCAGCGCCTCGGGTTTGAGGGCGGCGTCGGCCAGCCGCTGTTGGCGCTGCAACAGTTCGTGGAAGAGCTGCTGCCCTAGCGACTGCACCGCGCGGCGCTGGGTGGGCGGCAGCGCGGCCTCGCCGTCCATCAGCACGACGATCTGGCGGTGCAGGGACAAGAGGCCGTCGGCCTCCTCGCGCAGCTTGGCCGTGGCGTTGGTGTCCTGCGGTGCGGACGCGGCCGGCAGCGCGGCGGGCACGTCGTTGACGCGCTGGCAGGCGCTCAAGGCTAGGAGGGCGGCGGTCAGCAGCAGGGCGGTCGGGGTGTGGCGCATTGCGGGTGAGAAAAGTCAGCGGCGCGATTGTGGGCCGGCTTGGGGGCCGACATGGGCTGCTGCCAGGTCTTGGCGGCAGCGGCTCGCAGAATCGCTCCTCCAAACGAATCCGCCCGCCGTCACCATGCGCCTGCTTGCCCTGACCTTCGCCCTCGCTCTGGCTTTGCCGGCCCAGGCGGCAACCCCCTCGCAGCGCCTGGCCGACCTGGCCACGCGCTACTACGACGCCCAGTCCCGCTTCGACCCCCTGACGGCGACGTTGAGCGGCGACAACCGCTTCGACGACCAGCTTGTGCTGACTCTGGCCCCGGCCGAGCGGACACGCCGCTTCGCCGCCTACCGCGGCTTCCTGAAGGAACTGGCCGCTGTGCCCGCCAAAGCGTTGCCGGCCGACCAACGCCTGACCCGCGAGCTGCTGGAGCGCAGCCTGCGCGGGCGGCTGGCCTTCGAGCGCTTTCCCGACCATCTGCTGCCCCTGCAGCAGATGGACGCCGTGCCCCTGCAGCTCGCCATCTTCTCCAGCGGCCAGGCCGAGCAGCCATTGAAGACGGCCGCCCAGCTGGATGCCTACCTCAAGCGCATCGCCGCTCTGCCTGCCTGGTGCGACCAGGCCATCACCAACATGCGTGAAGGCATGAAGCGCGGCGTCGTGCAGTCGAGGCCTGTCGTCGAGGCCACGCTGCCGCTGCTGCGAGACCTCGCCGAGCCCGACCTCGCACGCAACCCCTTCGCCGCACCCGCCCGTGCCCTTGCGGAAAGCCTGGCGCCCGACGATGCCCGCCGCATCGCCGACGCCTACCGTCGCGAAGTGGCCGAGCGCACCGTGCCGGCCCTGCAGCGGCTGCTGGCTTTCGTGCAGGCCGACTACCTGCCCGCCGCGCGCCGCGACGCCATCGGCGTGAGCGCCCTGCCCCAGGGCCCCGCCTGGTACCGCCACCTGGTGCGCGAGCAGACGACCACCGACTTCACGCCCGAGCAGGTGCACCAGCTCGGCCTGCAGGAGGTTGCGCGCATCCAGGGCGAGATCACGCGCCTGGCGCCCCAGCTTGGCTACACGGGTGACCCGCTGAAGAACGGCGGCCTGCTCGCCTGGGCGCGCACGGATGCGCGCTTCCTGCCCTTCAAGACCGAGGCCGAGATCCTCGACCGCTACCGCGCCATCAACGCTCGCATCGAGCCGCAGTTGCCCAAGCTCTTCGGCCAGTTGCCGCGCATGCCGCTGGACATCCGCGCCGAACCCGAGCTGACGCGCGCAACCGCGTCGGACCACTACACCCTGGGCCAGGCCGATGGCAGCGCGCCGGGCGTGTTCTGGGCCGTCATCACCGATCCCCAGATCTACAGCGTGGCGACGATGACGGCGCTGTTCCTGCACGAGGGCCAGCCCGGCCACCACTTCCATCTCGCACGCCAGCTCGAGATGCCGCAACTGCCCGAGTTCCGCCGCCGCACCTGGATCAACGCCTATGGCGAAGGGTGGGCGCTCTACGCCGAGACCCTGGGCCATGAGCTGGGCCTGTATGCCGGCGACCCCGTAGCCTATGCCGGCATGCTGCGCCTGGAGATCAGCCGCGCCGCCCGTCTCGTCATCGACACCGGCCTGCACGCCAAGGGCTGGAGCCGCGACCAGGCCCTGGCCTACTGGAAGGACGTGACCGGCGCCAGCGACCAGCAGGCGACGTCGCAGATCGACCGCTACCTCGCCTGGCCCGGCCAGGCCCTGGGCTACAAGATCGGCGCGCTGAAGATCCAGGAGCTGCGCCGCCGCGCCGAGCAGAAGCTGGGCCCGAAGTTCAGCCTCGCGGCCTTCCACGACCAGGTGCTGGGCGCGGGCTCGTTGCCGCTGTCGCTGCTGGAGAAGCGCATCGATGCGTGGATTGCGGCGCACGCTAAGGTGGCGCCATGAGCGACATCACGATCTTCCACAACCCCAAGTGCGGCACCTCGCGCAACGTGCTCGCGCTGATCCGCCATGCGGGCCTGGAGCCACGCATCGTCGAGTACATGAGCGCCCTACCCAGCCGCGACGAGATCCGCGCGCTGGCGACCGCCACCGGCCAGCCCTTGCGCGCGCTGTTGCGCGAGAAGGAGGCCGTCTTCACCGAACTCGGCCTGGCCGATCCGGCGCTCAGTGACGACGCGCTGCTGGATGCGATCCAGCAGCATCCCGTGCTGCTGAACCGCCCCATCGTCGTCACGCCGCTGGGCACCGCGCTGTGCCGGCCTTCGGAGGCGGTGCTGGAGTTGCTGCCGGTCGAGCCGTTGCCGCCGTTCACCAAGTCCGATGGCGAAGTGGTGCACGACAGCGGCAAGCGCCGCGGCTGAGGGCACAACATGCGCAAGCTTCGCTACAACTGCGCCGTCAGCCTGGACGGCTTCATCGCCGATCCGGACGGCGGCTATGGCTGGATCGTCGAGGACGCGAGCATCGACTTCGACGCGCTGTTCGCCGAGTTCGACAGCTTCGTCATGGGCCGCAAGACCTTCGAGGTCATGCGGGCCCAGGGCGAGGCCAATCCGCTGCGCGGCAAGCGCGTCATCGTCGCGTCGCGCACCTTGGATGCGACAGCGCATCCCGAGGTCACCGTCGTGCGCGACGACATCGCCGGCCATGTCGCCGCGTTGAAGGCCGAGACTTCGGAGCGCGATGTCTGGCTCTTCGGTGGCAGCGATCTGGCGGGCCAGCTCCTCGAGGCCGGCCTGGTGGACCGCCTCGAGGTGGCCGTCATGCCCGTGCTGCTGACGCGCGGCATCCCGCTGCTGCCGGCAGGCCGCGAGCAGCGGCTGGCGCTGGTGTCGTCGCGCAGCCTGGCCAGCGGCATCCAGATGCTGGTCTACGACGTCGTGCGCTGAATCACGCGGCCTGCAGCTTCGGGAAGTCCGTCGACGCCGCCACGCCGCGCCACTCGGCCGTCTCGCGCTCGACGAACGCGTGCTTGTCGGCAATGGCCTGCAGCGTGTCCGTGCCCAGGGGCAGGCGCAGCGGCGGGGTCTTGGCGTCGACCAGGGTGAGCATCGCCTGGGCCAGGCGCTCGGGGTCGCCGGGCTGGTTCAGACTGATGCGCTTGGCGGCTTCGCGCACCTGGCCGGCGCTGGCGGCGTAGTCGGCCAGCTCGCGCGGCGACGTGACCAGGGACTGGCCCTCCAGGAACTCGGTGCGGAAATAGCCGGGCTCGACGACGGTGGCATGGATGCCCAGCGGCGCGAGTTCGGCGTGCAGCGCCTCGGTGATGCCTTCGACGGCGAACTTGGTCGAGCAATACACGCCGAAGCCGGCCGCCGACCGATAGCCGCCCAGCGACGAGATGTTGATGACATGGCCACTGCGGCGCTCGCGCATCTGCGGCAGCACGGCCCGGGTCACGTTCAGCAGGCCGAAGACGTTGGTTTCGTACAGGCGGCGCACCTCGTCGGCGCTGGCCTCCTCGACGGCGCCGAGCAGGCCGTAGCCGGCGTTGTTCACGAGCACGTCGATGCGGCCGAAGCGCGAGATGGCGGCCTGCACGGCTTGCGCGCTCTGGGCCTCGTCGGTGACGTCCAGTGCGACGGCCAACAGGCCCGGGTGGGCGCCGAAGCGCTCGGTGATGGTGGCCGCATTGCGGGCCGTGGCAACGACGGCGTCGCCATGTTCCAGCGCGGCGGCCGCGATGCGTGCGCCGATGCCGCGCGAGGCGCCGGTGATCATCCAGACGCGCTTGAAGGTGGGGGTGGTGGTCATGTTGGGCTCCAGGGTGGTGGGTGAAAGTTGCGATCGGCCGATGGGATGAAATTTAGGACCGCGATTGAGATCCAACTAGCCCAGAATCCAGCCATTGATTCGCAAGGGAATCGTGACAATGGCTTTCAACGAACTCCGCGCCATCGCCACCTTCACCAAGGCCGCCGAGCTGGGCAGCCTGCGCCAGGCCGCCGTGGCGCAGGCCATCACGCCGCAGGCGGCCAGCCAGGCGCTGACGCAGCTGGAGACCTACCTCGGCGTGCGCCTCTTCCATCGCACCACGCGCAAGCTCAGCCTCACGGAGGAAGGTGCGCGCTTTCTTGAATCGGCCCGGCCGGGCCTGGAGAGCTTGCACCGCGCGCTGCTGGACGCGCGCCGCGACCGCGAGCAGATGGCCGGGCCGCTGCGCGTCGTGGCGCCACGCTTCATCGCCCGCGAGCTGCTGTGGCCGCTGCTGGACGAGTTCTGCGCCGCTCACCCCGGCATCGAGCCCGATGTGCGGCTGGACGACCGCTTGGGCAACTGGGTGGAAGACCGTGTGGACGTGGGCTTTCGCGCCGGCGGCCCGCCCGAGGAGGGGTTGATCGCGCGCCGGCTGTTGCCGTTGCAGCTCATCGTCTGCGCGTCGCCCGCCTACCTGCAGCGTCACGGTGCGCCGCAAAGCCTGGACGAGCTGGCGCGCCACCGCTGCAGCGGCTTTCGCCGCCCCGGCACCGGCAAGCTGATGCCGTGGGAGTTCATGGTCGACGGCGAGATCGTTGCGCGCGAACTGCCGGCAGGCCCGTGCATGAACGACATCGAGCTGGAGCAGCAGGCCGTCGAGGCGGGGCATTGCATCGGGCAGCTGGTGGGCCTCGTTGCCGCGCCGGCCATCCGCGCGGGGCGGCTCGTGCCGCTGCTGACGGCGCACGTCGCCGAGCATCTGGGCCTGTACCTGTACTACGGCAGCCGCGTTGCCCAGCCGGCGCGGGTGCGCGCCTTCATCGACCTGGCCGCAGCCCGCATCGCCGACAACCCGGCCTGGGTGCTGAGTGCCCAGGAGCTGGGCCGCGCCAAGGGTCAGACGCGCAGCCAGCCCAGCGCCAGGCACGCGACGGTGGGCAGGCCGAACAAGACCAGGAAGACGGGCACCTCCTCGGCCAGCGAGTAGCCCGCGCGGCTGACACCCACCCAGAGGTTGAAGAGGGTCAGTGCCGCCCAGGCCGCGACGAAGACGGCCCGCGCCGTCGGCCGCGCCTGCGGGAACTCGGCCTCGAAGAGCCGGCCGAGGATGAGGGCGGCGGCCAGCAGCAGGCCGCCCGCGAGCAGGAACAGAAGGCTTCTTATGGGTGGCCTCCTTCAGCCGGCAACGACGGTGGGCCTGAGCAGGTCGGCAATGCCGATGCGCACGGCGAAGTCCTCGCGCACGCGCTCGGCCACCTCCGTCACGGCGCCAGCGCCGTCGTCCATGAAATCGACGACGGAGCGGAAGGGCCGCTGGCCATGCGCCAGGCCGACGACGCGCACGACCTCGTCGGCCACGGCCTGCGGGTCGGCCTCGGGCGGCATCAGCGCGGTCAGGCGGGCGCCGATCTGGTCCATCAGGCCGACATAGCGACCGTAAGCCGAAGCCACCTCGCCATCGCTCGGCTTGCCGGCATTGGCGAAGTGATCCGTGCCGCTGGTGAAGGCGCCGGGCACGACGATGCTGGTCTCGATGCCGAAGCGGGCCAGTTCCCAGCTCATCGTCACGGCCAGCGAATCCATCGCCGCCTTGGCCGCCGCGTAGGGGCCGAGGAAGGGTGGGAAGCCGCCGCGCGTCGTCGTGCTGCCTATCCACAGCAGCAGGCCGCGCTCCTGCGCTCGCAGCTGCGGCAGGGCCGCGCGGTTGACGCGCTGGGCGCCCAGCACATTGGTGTCGAAGACGGCCGTGATCTCCTCCGGCGTGTAGGCCTCGGTGGGCCCGACGACGAGGTGGCCGGCGTTGTGCATGACGACGTCCAGGCGCCCCTGCTCGGCCACGATGGTGGCGATGGCCGCGTCGGCGCTGGCTTGCGACAGCACGTCCAGCTCGGCGACGCGCAGGTCCAGGCCGCGGGCAAAGCTCCAGTCGCGCAGATCGCGGGCCTTGGCCGCGTTCTTGCCCGTGACGCCACGCATGCTGGCGTAGACGGTGTGGCCGGCGGTGGCCAGGGCCAGGGCGCTCAGCTTGCCAATGCCGCTGGAGGCGCCGGTGACGAGGATGACTTGTGGGTTGTTCATGGTGTCCTCCTTCAGACGATGCCGCCGTTGACGCGCACGGTCTGGCCATTGACCCAACCGCCCTGCGGCCCGGCCAGCACGCCGACCATCGCCGCGATGTCCTCGGGCTGGCCCAGGCGCTCCAGCGGCGCCATCTTGGCCAGGCGTTCGACCTGCTCCGGCGTCTTGCCGTTCAGGAACAGGGCCGTCGCCGTCGGGCCGGGAGCCACGGCGTTGACGGTGATGTTCTTGCCGCGCAGTTCCTTGGCGAGGATGTTGGTCATGGTCTCGATGGCGCTCTTGGTGGCGGCGTAGACGGCATAGCCCGGCAGGCCCAGGCCGATGACGCTGGTGGAGAAATTGATGATGCGGCCGCCGTGGCGCAGGCGCTGGGCGGCCTCGCGCATGGCCAGGAAGCTGCCCTTCACATTGATGTCGAAGAGGCGGTCGAAGGTCTCGTCGCTGGTGTCGGCCAGGTGGGGCAGTTCGTTGGCCATGGCGCCGGCGTTGTTGACGAGCACGTCCACACCCCCGAAGGCCTCGGTGGCGGCGTCGAACAGCAGCCGGGCGGCACCGGCATCGGCCACGTTGGCCTGCACGGCGATGGCGCGGCCGCCGCGGCTGACGATGGCATCGACGACCTTTTGCGCTTCGACGGCATTGCCGGCGTAGTTGACGACGACGGCATGGCCATCGGCCGCCAGGCGCTGGGCGATGGCCGCGCCGATGCCGCGCGAGGCGCCGGTGACGATGGCGACGGGGGAAGAAGAAGTGGTGTTGCTCACGGGGTGCTCCAGTCGGTGGGGTTGGAAGGCAGGACCAGTGGCGGCCCTGTGAGTTCAATGTATTGTTCGAGCCTGTTCGGATAAATCAGACGAACAAGACATCACAATCCAATCCATCTAAACAATCTGGGCGAAAGCGCGATGGACCGACTCGATGCGATGCGCCTCTTCGTGCGCATCGTTGACCTGGCCAGCTTCACCAAGGCCGCCGACGAACTGCAGCTGCCGCGCGCCTCGGTCAGCCTGGCCTTGCAGCAGCTGGAGGCGCGCCTGGGCGTGCGCCTGCTGAACCGCACGACGCGGCATGTGAGCCCGACGCTGGACGGCCAGGCCTACTACCTGCGCTGCCAGCAGATCCTGCAGGACGTCGGCGAGGCCGAGGACTTGTTCCGCAGCGCCCAGCTCAAGCCGCGCGGCAAGCTGCGCGTGGACATGCAGGGCAACCAGGCCCAGCGCTTCGTGCTGCCCTATCTCGGCGACTTCCACGCCCGCTACCCCGACGTCGAGCTGGAGATCGGCCTGGGCGACCGCTTCGTGGACCTGGTGCGCGAGGGCGTGGACTGCGTGCTGCGCTCGGGCGAACCCAAGGACTCGTCCATGGTGGGCCGGCGCGTGGCCCAGCTGCGCCAGGGCACCTTCGCCAGCCGCGACTATTTGGCCCGCCGCGGCACCCCGCGCACGCTGGAGGACTTCGCCACTCATCAGGCCGTCAACTACATCGGCAGCAGCGGCCGCGTCCTGCCCTTCGACTTCGTCATCGATGGCGAGGAACGCAGCCTGACCCTGCCCGGCCCCGTCACCGTCAGCAGCGCCTCGGCCTACGGCGCCTGCTGCCTGGCCGGCCTGGGCTTCATCCAGGCGCCGCGCTACAACTTCGAGGATCAGCTGGCCAGCGGCGAGTTGGTCGAGGTCTTCGCCGATTGGCAGCCGGCGCCCATGCCGGTCTATGTGCTCTACCCCCATGCCCGCCAGCTGTCGTCGCGGGTGCGGGTGTTTGTGGATTGGTTGGCGGAGAGGATGGCGGTGGCGAGCTGAGCTGTACGGCCTAGGATGTGCGGTACAGGCTTGATCCTGGCAAGGGGCGCATTCGATGCCGATCTCCCGCACTCGCTTTGATCCTCTCCGTCGCGGCGCGTTGATCGCAGCAGCAATGCTCAGCCTGGCGCTCAGCCCGGTCCGGGCCGCCGAAGCGGTAGACCCGGTGATTGCCGAGGTCAAGGCGCGCGATGCCGAGCTGTCCGCGGCACATGGGCGCGGAGACATGGCCACCTATCTGCAAGGCCTGTCCAAACACTATGTCTACGTCGACGTCGGCGGCCGCCGCGTCACCGCCGACCAGCTGGCAATCCGGCGCGGCAACGACCAACTGCGGCAGGTCGCTTCCGAGACGCTGGAGGAAGAAAGCCTGCGCGTGTCGGACAGCGTGGTGCTGCTCAGCGGCCTGGAGCGCGGCAGCTTCACCTATTTCGGCGGCCTGCCCCGGCAGGGCAGCACACGGTGGACGGCGCTGTGGGCACGCGAGGACGATGGCCAGTGGCGGCTCGTCGCCGAGACCGCGACGCCGGTGACGGGTGATGGAGGCCTGCCCTTCACTGCTGCCAAGCGGCCTGAGGCCGAGGTTCGGTCCCGCCAAGGCGCATGGCTTCTGGACCTGCCTCAACCCATGCGGCTTGAGCTGAACGCCGAGCATGGCCGGCTGATCGGCAGCTTGCCGGGCCATTCAATCAAGCTGACTTTCGTGCCGGCTTCGCCGACGCACTATTACGCGCTGGAGCGCCCATTCGAACTGCGCTTCGGAAGCGATCGCCAGAAGCTCACCCTCGTCACCTGGGGCATCGAGACGGCCGCCCGGCGCGTTGCGCTGCCCCGCTGAGCCTGATCGTCAGCGACCCGAACCCGCCTTGAAGAGGCGGATGGCCGTCTCGGCCGCCGGCGCCAGCGTGCGGCCGCGCAGCCAGACGGCGTGGGCGTCCACGTAGAGATCGGCCATGGTCTTCAAGCCTTTGAGCCTTTGCAGGCCCAGGCCGGCAGCGGCGGGCAGGGCGTGGGGCAGCAGGGCCAGCATGTCGCTGTCGGCGGCCAGCCGCGCCAGCGTGCCGAGGTCATCGCATTCGACGGCCACCGGCAGCTCGGCCGGGCTCGCAAAGCCCAGGCCCAGGGCGACATAGGCATAGAGCTGGGGCGAGGTCGACACGATGCCCAGGCCGTGGCGCGTGAGGTCGGCCGTCGTCAGGCTGGTGGTGCCCGTCAGCGGGTGGCCGGCGCGGGCATAGACGCCGCCGCGGATCTGGCCCACGGGGGTGGTCTCCAGGCGGTTCTTTTCGTCCTGCAGCATGCGCCGGTCGGCGACGAAGAACTCGATGGCCTCGTCGGCCAGCAGCGTCATCAGGCTGTCCACATTGCCGTAGCGCACGCGGGCGACGATCTGCGGCGCCTGGCGGCGCAACTCGGCCAACAGTGGTGGCACCAGCACGGCGGCCGGCACCGGCCCGGCGCCAAAGGCCAGTTCGCCCAGCAGGCCGCCGCGCAGCAGGGCGGCATCGCGCTCCAGGCAGTCGGCGTCGAAGACGAGGCGTCGCGCTCGCTCCACCAACGTGCGGCCCGCCGGCGTCAGCACCGCGCCCAGCGGCCCGCGCTCGAACAGGCGCAGGCCCCAGTGCTCTTCCAACGCCTGGATGCTGCGGCTGAACGCGGCCTGGCTCAGGTGAACGCGCTCCGCCGCGGCGACGAAGCGGCCTTCGTCGGCCAGGGCGATGAGATGGCTCAGTTGGCGCAGGTTCATATGCAGAAAACGCAATGAATGGCGACTAATTATGCGTTGGACGTAATGGCCCTCGGCTTCCATCCTTCGGCCCCTGCAACGCAGGCAAGGGGCAAAGCAAGTGGAGTTCGATTACGTCATCGTGGGCGCCGGTTCGGCCGGCTGCGTGCTGGCCGCGCGCCTGAGCGAGGACCCGGCCGTGTCCGTCTGCCTGCTGGAAAACGGCGGGCCGGACAGCAGCGTGCTCATCCATGCACCGGCCGGCGTCGTCGCCATGGTGCCCACGCGCATCAACAACTACGCCTACCAGACCGTGCCGCAGCCCGGCCTGAATGGCCGCCGCGGCTACCAGCCGCGCGGCAAGACGCTGGGCGGCAGCAGCTCCATCAACGCCATGCTCTATGTGCGGGGCCACCGCCACGACTACGACCATTGGGCGGGCCTTGGCAACAGCGGCTGGAGCTACGACGACGTGCTGCCCTATTTCCGCCGCGCCGAGCACAACGAGCAGTTCGGCGACGACCCGTTGCACGGTCGCGGCGGCCCGCTGAACGTGACGCTGCCGCGCAGCCCCAGCCCCATCAACCAGGTCTTCCTGGCGGCTGCAGCGCTGCAGGGCCTGCCCCATGTGGGCGACTGCAACGGCGCCGAGCAGTTCGGCTCCTTCATCTACCAGGTCACGCAGCGCAACGGCGAACGTTGCAGCGCGGCCAAGGCCTACCTCACGCCCAACCTGGACAGGCCCAATCTGCAGGTCATCACCCACGCCCAGGCGACCAGGCTGCGCCTGGCGAACGGCCGCGCGGTGGGCGTGGACTATCGCGTCCATGGCCAGTCCCGTTTGGTGCGTGCGCGCCGCGAGGTCATCGTCAGCGCCGGCGCCTTTGGCTCACCCCAGTTGCTGATGTTGTCGGGCATCGGCCCCGGCGCCCATCTGCAGCGCATGGGCCTGGACGTGCAGCGCGACCTGCCCGGCGTTGGCCAGAACCTGCAGGACCACATCGACTATGTGCAGACCTGGCGCTGCCACTCGGCCACGCCCACCTTTGGTGTCTCGCTGCGTGGCGGCGTGCGCCTGGCCCGCGCCGTCGGCGAGTGGCGCCGCCAGCGCACCGGCCTGCTGACGAGCAGCATCGCCGAGTCCGGCGCCTTCATGCGCTCGGGCCTGGAAGTGGCCGTGCCCGATCTGCAGCTCGTCTTCGTCATGGGCATCGTCGACGACCATGCCCGCAAGCTGCACTGGGGCCATGGCATCTCCTGCCATGTCGATGTGCTGCGGCCGTACAGCCGCGGCACCGTCGAGCTGGCCGGGCCTGACCCGCTGGTCGCGCCGCGCATCGACCCGCGCTTCCTGAGCGACGAGCGCGACCTGGCTCTGCTGGTGAAGGGCGCACAGCTGCAGCAGCGCCTTGTCGAGTCCAAGCCCTTCGACGGCATCCGCGGCGACATGCTCTACCCGGTGCGTGCCGACGACGCGGCCAGCCTCGCCGCCGACATCCGCGCCCGCGCCGACACGCAGTACCACCCGGTGGGCACTTGCAAGATGGGGCACGACGCGATGGCTGTGGTCGACGACCGCCTGCGCGTGCATGGCGTGGGCGGCCTGCGTGTCGTCGACGCTTCCGTCATGCCGACGCTGATCGGCGGCAACACCAACGCACCCACCATCATGATCGGCGAGAAGGCTGCCGATCTCATCCGCCACGACGCGCGGCACTGAACCGGACGAGACAACAGATGAAGACGACGACCCTCTTGATGGCGGCCCTGCTGCTGGCCGGCTGCAGCCGTGAATCGGCCGCGCCCGCTGGCGACGCCAGCTCGACAACGGTGCAGGCCAATGCCGCCTTTGCCGCCAGCCTGCCGCTGGCCGATCAACAAGGTTTCGAGGACGCCAAGCGCGGCCTCATCGCCCGGCCTACGGGCAAGATCCTCGCGGCCGACGGCAGCGTCATCATCGACTTCGACGCCTTCAAGTTCGTCGACGGCGCCGCACCGCCCACTGTCAACCCCAGCCTGTGGCGCCACGCCAAGCTCAACGCCCAGATCGGCCTCTTCAAGGTCGTCGACGGCGTCTACCAGTTGCGCGGCTTCGACATCGGCAACATGACGCTGATCGAGGGCCAGACCGGCTGGGTCGTCGTCGACGCGTTGACCTGCCGCGAGACCGCTGCCGCGGCGCTGGCCTTCGCGCGCCAGCACCTGGGCAACAAGCCCGTCACGGCGCTGCTGTTCTCGCACAGCCACATCGACCACTTCGGTGGCGCGCTCGGCGTGCTGACGCCCGAGCAGGTGAAGGCCGGCGTGCCCGTCATCGCGTCCGTCGGCTTCATGGAAGAGGCCACCAGCGAGAACGTGCTCGTCGGCACGGCCATGGGCCGGCGCTCGGCCTATCAGTTCGGCAAGAACCTGGAGCGCTCGGCCAAGGGCTTGGTGGACACCGGCCTGGGCAAGGGCGTGGGCTACGGGACCTTCGGCGTGCTGGCCCCCACGGACCTCATCACCAAGCCGACGGAAGAGCGCGTGCTGGACGGCGTGCGCATCGTCTTCCACAACGTGCCGGGCGCCGAGGCGCCGGCCGAGATGAGCTTCTCCATCCCGGCGCTCAAGGTCTACGGCGGCGCCGAGAACCTGGCCCAGACCATGCACAACCTGCTGCCGGTGCGCGGCGCCAAGGTGCGCGACGCGCTGCGCTGGGCCGGCTATATGCAGGACGCGCTGGACCAGCTCGGCGATGCCGAGGTCTACGTCGGCCAGCACAACTGGCCCATCTGGGGCCATGAGCGCATTGCCGAGTTCATCACCAAGCACCGCGACGTCTACAAGTACACCCACGACCAGACCGTGCGCCTCATCAATGCCGGCCTCACGCCGGCCGAGATCGCCGATCAGGTGCGCCTGCCCAAATCGCTGCAGAACTACTTCGGCACCCGCGGCTACTACGGCGACCTGCGCCACAACGTGAAGGCCGTCTACCAGTTCTACCTCGGCGCCTACGACGGCAACCCCGCCCACCTCGACCCGCTGCCGCCGGTGGAGATGGCCAAGCGCTACGTCGCCCTGGCCGGCGGCGCCGACAAAGCCGTGGCCGCGGCCCAAACCGCGTTCGACACGGGCGACTACCGCTGGGCCGCCGAGCTGCTCAACCACGTCGTCTTTGCCGACGGCGGCCACAAGGCGGCGCGCGAACTGCTGGCCCGCAGCTACGACCAGCTCGGCTATGCGGCCGAAGCCTCCACCTGGCGCAACAGCTATCTGACGGCCGCCACCGAGCTGCGCGGCGGGGCTCCGAAGCAGGGCATCAACCGCGCCGCCTTTGTCGACATGCTGGCGCAGACGCCCGTCGAGCGCTTCCTGGAGGCCATGGCCGCCGGCCTCAATGGCCCGGCCGCCGAGGGCAAGGACTTCAAGATCAACCTCGTGCTGACGGACACGAAAGAGAGCTACGTGCTGTGGATCGAGAACGCCGTGCTGCACCACCGCCGTGCCGAGCCGGCCGCCGATGCGAACGCCACATTGACGCTGACACAGGGCTTCTTCGTGCGCATGATGGCCGGCACGGCAGGCGCCAAGGACATGCTGACTTCAGACGAGATCAAGGTCAGCGGCAGCAAGATCGACCTGGCCCGCTTCCTGGGGCTGATCGACAAGGCGCAGGGCACCTTCCCCATCGTTACGCGTTGACCAACGGAGCGGGTTCAGGACTTGTTCGCTGGCAGGCTGTCCACCGTGTAGAACTCGCTGGCGATCTTCCAATCGCCTCGGACCTTGAGCAGGTGCAGGATCTTCCAGCCCTGGCCGCCACCGCCCAGCTCGACGAGGCGGGTCTCGAACTTCAGCGACACCTGTGCGAGGTCGCCATCGCGTTCGATGTGGATGTCGTGGAAGCGCTGCGCGTACTTGCGGCCGCTCTCGAAGACCGACTGCCGAAAGCCCGCGTAGCTCTGAACCGCTTGCAACCCCTGGCCGAAGTTGGCGGGCAGCGAGCCCCGCACGCCGAGGAAGGGGATGGCCGTGTCCAGCAGCAGGCGCTCGAAGCCCGCGCGGTCGCCCTGGCTGACGCAGCGGGTGTAGGCCTGCAGCAGCTCGTTGATGCGCTGGTTCTCGGCGTCGGTGGGATCGGTGATGGTGGCGGTCATGGTCTTGGGGTCGGCCGCGAGGGCGGGGGTCGCCAGGCCGGCGCAGGCCAGCAGCAGGGCGGCGGCCATGCCGGAGTTCAGGGTCTTGCGCATCTCGGCTCGGGCGGTGAAGGGAGGCTCACTCTAGGAAGGCCGCCGCTCCACAACAAGCGAGAGTTTTTCGTCGGATGCTTAAGCGATGCTCAAGTGTTCGGCAGGCCCAAGCGGGCGCGCACGTCGTCGCGCACGATGCCCGCCAGCGCCGTCACGGCGGGGCGGTGTTCCTCGGCCTGGCGACGCAGCGACACCGTCACGGCCGGCAACTGCGGCAGGGCCAGGGCCGGGCCGACCGAGCGCACTTCGGGCGGCCGGTGCAGGCCTGCGCGCGGCAGCACGCCCAGGCCGGCGCGCGCCGCGGCCCACAGCGCCGAGACGCTGGTGCTCGTCAGCGCCACCTGCCAGGCGCGGCCCTCGCGCTGCAGCGCGTCCAGCGCTAGGCGGCGGAACACGCAGGGCGACTCGTACAGCAGCAGCGGCACCGGCTCGCCCGGGCGAACCGCCAGCGTGGGCGCGCCAAACCACTCGATGGGCAGCTGGCCGATGGCGTCGGGTGCGTCCGCCGGCTCGTCGCCAAAGGCCAGGCCCAGGTCCAGCCCGCAGGCGGCCACGCGCTCGCGCACCTCACCGCTGCTGCAGACCGACACGTCCAGCCGTACCGCGCGGTGGCTGGCCGAAAACTGCGCCAGCGTGTCGGGCAGCCAGCCGTCGGCAAAGTCCTGCGGCATGCCGAAACGCACCTCGCCCACCAGCTCGCCGGCCTGCAGGGCCAGCAGCGCCTCGTCGTTGAGCTGCAGCATGCGCCGCGCGTAGGCCACCAGGCGCTCACCCGCTTCGGTGGGCAGCTGCTGCCGGCCCACCTTGCGGAACAGGGCCTGGCCCAGCCGCTCCTCCAGCGTGCGCATCTGCAGGCTGATGGCGGCCGGCGTGCGGTGCAGCCGCTCGGCCGCCTTGCCGAAGCCGCCGAGGTCGACGGCCAGCACCAGGGTGCGCAGGGCGGCCAGGTCGAGGATCATGGTTGGGGTCAGTCGCGTCAGTCCAGGGGCCAGGGCATGGCCTTGGGCATCCTGCTTGGGTCGTCGGGCTCCACGGGCTTGGCGCGTTTGTGGCCGGGCGCCTCGGCCTCGCGCCACCAGGGCGTGGCCGGCTTGCCATGCGCCGGCTCCACGGCCTCGCCCAGGCGCGGCATCAGCAGCTGGGCGCCCTGCTTGGGGCCCAGCTCCAGCAGCGTCTCGGCCGGCGCGTCCCAGTCGTGCAAGGCCAGCGAGAAGGTGCCCCAGTGCACCGGCAGGAGGGCGCCGCCGCCCAGGTATTGCAGGGCCTTCAGCGCGTTCTCGGGGCCGAGGTGGATGTCGCCCCAGGACGGATGGAAGGCGCCCACCTCGAGCATGACGAGGTCGAAGGCGCCAAAGCGTTCGCGGATGGCGGCGTACTCGCTCGTCAGGCCGGTGTCGCCGCTGAAGAAGACGCGGTGTTTCGGCGTCTCGATGACGATGGACGACCACAGCGTGGCGTTGCGGTCGGTGAGTGAGCGGCCCGAGAAATGCTGCGACGGCGCCGCATGGATGCGCAGTTCGCCCTTGGGCGCCTGCCAGTGCTCCCACCAGTCCAGCTCGACGATGCGCTCGGCCGGGATGCCCCAGGCTTCCAGGTGAGCGCCCACGCCGAGTGAGGTGATGAAGGGCACGTCCTGCAGCTTCACCAGCTCCTTGACCGTGCCCATGTCCAGATGGTCGTAGTGGTCGTGGGAGATGACGACCGCGTCGAGCTTGGGCAGGGCCTTCAGCGCCAGCGGCACGGGCTGGAAGCGCTTGGGGCCGGCCAGTTGCGACGGCGAGGCGCGCTTGCCCCAGACCGGGTCGGTCAGCACGCGAAAGCCATCGATCTCGATCATCACCGTGGAGTGGCCCAGCCAGGTGGCGCGCAGGCCGGTGTCGGTGGGCTTGAGCCAGGCGTCCAGCGGGTTGACCGAGGGCAGCGTGCCGCCGGGTGTGCGGCGGCCTTCGGAGCAGAGAAAGTCACCGAGCGACGGCCGCTCGGTGCTGTCGCGCAACCCCGGCTGGATGGGGTGGACGTTGCGAAACCCCTCGCCCCCTTCGCGCACCAGGTATTGCTTTGAGCCCCGCATGCGTTCGAGACGGAGGCCGGTGGCGCGTTTGCCGAGTGATTTCATCGGGGATCGGAAGAGGGGCAGGCCTGCCCAGTTGGTAGCACGGTGCGGGCTTTCAAGGCGGGCCTGCGTCTTTAGCGCCGTCTTTAGCGCGAATCGCGGCGCAGCCGGGCCAGCAGCTCCCGGGCCATGACTTGCGCCTGGTCGACGGCGGTGAGTGATTGCGCGTCGTCGTTGTCCAGCCGCCCCAGGAGCTTGTCGCAAAGCTCGCGCGCCTGCGGGTCCCGCGCCTCTGCCAGGCCGCCGAGTATCCAGACGGTGCCCATGGTGCGCAGGGCCAGCAGTTCTTCCTGCGTCAGCCCTGCGGCTTCGGGTGCGGACCGCACGGCAGCCGACAGCTGGGAGTCGAGCTCACGGAGGTCGGCCAGCAGCGCGGCATGGCGCGTCTTCCAGGCCGACAGCGATGTGGTCCAGCGGGCTGCCTCGTCGGGAAAGCGCCGCGAGCACGCACGGACGGCCGTGTTGTAGCCCCCTTCCCCATAGAGGTTGCTCAGCATCAGCAGCTTGCCGGGGTCGTTCGGAGGCTGCGCCCAGGTGGGCAGGTTCATCGCGAGGCCCAGGCCAACCAGCAGGCCGATGGCTCGCAGCACGGTCATGTCAAGCCTCGGCAATCGCCGCGATCAGGGACGCGCGCTGGCGGCTTGGCGGCCTTCGGCGTGTAGACGCCGCCGCCGCCGTTGAGCAAGGCATACACCTCGTCGGGCAGGAACTTCATTCGCGACTCCTGGGGCTGCTGCGCTGATTGTGCGGGGCCGGCGTGCGCCATGCCGAACGCCACGGCCTTGAAATGCCGCCCGGCGGCGGCATCTGCGCTGGGTAGCCGATCACCGGATGAATCATGCCTTCTGTCGTCCAGCTCACCGTCCCGTCCGAACTGCTGTCCCTGGCCCGGCTTGCGCACCTGCTGCAAAGCCTCGAAGGCCTGGGCCGCGCGGCGGACCCGCATCAGTACCAGCTGCTCGTCCAGAAGCTGGCCGCCGAGCTGCATGAGCAGCAAGGCCACGAGGCTTTGGCTGGCCTGCTGGATCACTTTCCCGCCGCGGCCGAGGTCTACGAGAACCTGCAGTACGCCCACGCCGGGCTGTGCCGGGCGCCGCTGGAGATGTCGCTCAGCTCGGAGTTGGCGGCACGCGAGCTGTTGAGCCGTGTGGGCGCCTAGGAGCGCCTCAACCCGATCCCGAACACGACGCCATCCACCGCGTTGCGCGCCGTGATGCTGCCGCCCATCTTGGCCAGATAGGTCTTGGCCACAAACAGCCCCTGGCCGCGCCGTTGGCCGTCCTGCGGCTCGGCATCGCTGACGCCGTAGTCGAAGATGCGCGCGAGCTGGTCGTCGGCGACCTGCGGCCCCTGGTTGTGGATGTCGACGGTCGCAAGCTCGCCCTCGGCGTGCAGGGCCAGCGTGATGGGCGTGCCGGCCACGCGGTAGCGGTCGGCGTTGGTCAGCACGTGGGTGATGGCGTCCTCCAGCGGGTACTCGTCGGCCTGCACCCAGACGGGCTCCGGCGCGGGCATGTAGGTCACGCCGGCGATGCCCGCGTAGGCGGCGTTCTCGGCCACCTGGCGCAGGAAGGCATCCAGGTCCAGCCGGCCCACCGCCAGCGTCGCGGCAGCCAGGGCCTCGCTGGGTGAGGCCTGGCCGTACAGCACCTTCACGGCCTGCTGCATGCGCTGCACATAGCGCCGGCTCGGGTCGGTGTCGGCCGCGTGCAGCAGCATCAGCGACTGCAGCGGCGACATGATCTCGTGGCCCACGGCGTGCCACTGGTCGTGCTCGCGCTCGGCGCGCAGCTGCTCGCGGCGCAGGCTGTCACGGGCGTGCTGCAGCAGGTCGGCCAGGCTGCCGGCCAGGATGCCCAGCTCGTCGCGGCCGCGCAGGTCGGCCACGTCCAGCGTGCCCAGCTCGAAGCGCTCAGGCTTTTGCAGCTGGTGGGACAGCGCCGCGGCCCGCTTCGTCAGCACGGCCACGCGACGGATCAGGCCGATCTCGATGATGAGCCAGGCCAGGGCTATTGATCCCAGCATCGCGCCCACCGGCCAGGCCAGGCGCGCGGCGCTGGCGCTCAAGGACCGGTCCAGCCCCTGCAGGTCGCCCGTCAGCGTCACGTCGAAACGGCCGGCCGGCGTCGTGACGCTGTCCTTGGCCATCAGCGTGCGCGGCGTGGCCGGTGCGGGCAGGTGCTGGATCAGCGCGGTCAGCCAGGGCGAGGGCGGCGCGCCGGCCTCTTCGGCACCCTGCAGCAGCGCGACGACATTGGCGCCACGCGTGATCTGCAGCGTCTCGCCCGGGGCCAGCGTGCCGGCCAGGCGGGGCAGCGTCAGCGGAGGCTGCGCGCTTGCGGAGGCGCTGTCGAACAGCGTCGTGCCACCGGGGCCGAGCAGCGCCAGGCGCAGGCCGGTGCGGGCCAGGTCGGCGGGCGGCCACTGCGGGCCGCCGGGGCGGAACAACGCCTCGCGAAAAGCCTCGACCGGCAGGCGGATGGACACCGTCGTGCGGCGCGGGCAGGGCTCGGCCGCGCTCAGGCAAGGCCCCTCGCGCCAGACCCAGCCGCGAAAGTCCCGCTGCGGGCGGGCCTTGGCGCGCAGCGTGGCCGTGTTGTCGCCGCCGTCCACTGTGAAGCCCGGCAACTGGCCCCGCTGCGCGTCCAGCATCTCGACGGGCGCGAGCCAGTGCTGCTCGGTGCCGCCCTGCTTCAGGCTGATGCGCACGCGGTGCACGTCGGCCAGGTCCAGCGCACCGCGCTCGCGGCTCTGCAGGGGTGGCGCGTCGAGGGCGGCGACGAGGTAGACGAAGCCCCCCGCGTAGGCATTGCTGCCCACGGCCGCGCACAGGCTGGCGCCGCCCGGGTATTGCAGCGCGCAGCCGGTCATCTCCACGGCGCGCTGGGCCTTGGTCGCGTCGTCGAAGTCGATGGCCGCGAAGGGCAGCAGCAGCGGCGCCACCCAACCGGCGTCGACCTGCGCGGCCTCGGGGTTCAGCAGCGCGAGCTGGCCCGACGGATGGCGCAACTGGGCCACGATCTCGGCCAGCGACTTGGCGAAGGTCTGCTCGTAGCGCTGCGCGTTGCGCTGGCGCTCCTCGTTCAGCAGCGCGACGGCCAGCGCCAGCGTGGCCAACGCCAGCGCAATGAAGACGAGGTGGAAGACGATGCGGTTGCGGAAGGCCGCGACGCCGAGGCGCGGCATGTCGAAATCGACGCGGCCGAGCTTCATCCGTGGGACCTGATAGCGCTACGGGAATCGGTGCGAGAAGGTCTGCGCGGGTGCAGGGCTAGGCGACGCGCTGAAGCCCGGGCTGGGTGCCCGGGCAAGGCGCGCAACGACGCCATGCGCCCGCGCAGACCTTCTCCCGAAGGGTTGTCACTCAAAAACCCGCGCGCGGCGTTGCGAAGCCTCGCTGGGGACGACCCCAGCTTCGACTTCGCGCCTTGCTCGCGGGCTTTTGAGTGGCAACGCATCCGATCCCCGTAGTGCTATCAGGCCCCAGTCCAGCGGAAACCGCGCATGGGAATGTTCTCGATGCCGTCGAACGTCGGGTCCACGTCCCGGAAGGCATCGCGGATGGTGGCCACATGTTTGCGCACGTTGTCGCGGTTGCGGCCGCTCTTGACGACGTCGAACAGCTCCTCGTAGCTGACCACCTCGCCCGTGCGCGCATGCAGCGTCGCGAGGATGCGCTGGGCCGTCAGCGGCAGGTTGATGCGCTGGCCGCGCCACATCGGCGTGCGCTGCTTCAGTGGGTCGAGCTGCAGCGTCTCGTCATTGACCTTCGCGCTGGGCTTCGGTGCCGGCTCACGCAACCGCGCGGTGCGCAGGATGTCGAGAAACGTCTCGACGAACTCGGCCTCGTCGAAGGTCGTCTTCTGCAGATAGTCCCAGGCGTCCAGCGCCTTCATGATGCTGCGGTAGATGGCAGCCGGCATGGCCGATACCACCAGCACCGGCGTGCCCAGGCCCTGCTTGTTGATCTCGTTGATCAGCGCCACGCCGGCATTGCGCTCGCGGCCCAGCTCGATGTCGAGCACGACCAGGTCGTAGCGTTCGCGCAGCAGCGCGGCTTCCGCCAAGTCGCGGTCGAACCACTGGTCGACGGTCAGTTCGGGGCGGGCGTTGCGAATCCAGCCGGCCAGCTGTTCGCTGGTGGTGGGGTCGTCTTCGATGACGGCGATGCGGGGCATGGCGGGGATTATCTGGAGCCCTGCCGGGCCGGCCCTGGAAGGATTCTTCCGCCGTGCCGTGCAGGCCTCAGACGTGGTGGATCCAGTCCTTCAGCAGGACCTGCAAGGCAGGCAGCCTGGCTGCGAAGTCGGCGGCGGAGGCGAATTCGACCTGAGCGCGATCACGACCCAGCCACTTCAGCAGGCCGCTCGGGTCCGCAATGGCCAGCCCGCCCTCAGGCAGATCGCGTGCCTTGGCGCCCAGATGCAGGATCAGCCCGAGGCCGGTCTTGCTGCGCAGATGCGTGGTGGCGAAGTACTCGGTGGTGCGCCAACTCGGCGCATTCCACTTGATGCCTTCGGCGATGGACGGGTCCACGGCGAGCATGGCCTGGCGCAGCGTCTCGATCTCGGCCTTGAAGGGGTGAACGAGGGGCGCCATGAACTGGTCGACGGCTTGCGAGGTGTCGGCGGAGGTCAGCTTCGGCATCGTGATCCTGATGTTGGGGCTGTAACGCCCAGTGGCGCCTCCAGGCTTTTCGGCGCACCGCTTTTTGCTGATGGTATGCAGCAGTGACCGTCGCGCAAGACCACGTTAGCCTCGCTTATGGGCTTGAAAATCGAACTCGCAATTGGAGCGTCCGCCGTTTTCATCGGCCTAGCGCTCATGATCTCTGGCAAGCAGCTGTGCCGCACTAGCTGCTGGGTAGATGACATCTTTCGATTCTTTCTACCGGAGCGCATGGCATCACTCGCAGGCGGTATGCCCTGGGTATTTGCGGGCATTGCGATCATTGGCTGGTCACTCTGGAGGCGTCTGAAGTGAACCTGGTGTCCCATCTCAGACGAACCCATCGCGCTAGCTGACTTCCCTCATTAACGTGAGTGAGGAGCGTGCTCGATGTGGAGGACCGCTTGCGCAACCTCGGATAGCTAGCCTCATTTACCGGAGCCTGCACGGCTTCTAGGGCTGCGCGCACCTCCACGCAACGCAGAATCCGTGCGTCACCGACCCACGACCCGCTTCATGATCACCTGCTACCTGCGCTACGTCATCGATCCCAACAAGGTTCAGGAATTCGAGCACTACGGCAAGCTCTGGCTGCCGCTGGTGGCGAAGTTCGGTGGCACGCACCACGGCTATTTCCTGCCGTCGGAGGGCGCCAACAACATCGCACTGGCCTTGTTCTCTTTCCCGTCCCTGGCGGCCTATGAGGACTACCGCAACCGGTCATTGCAAGACCCGGAATGCCAGGCCGCTTTCGCGTATGCGAAGCAGACGCAGTGCTTCCTGAGCTATGAGCGCAGCTTCTTCAGGCCCGTCCTGGCAGGCGACGCCTAGCCTTCCCATCCTGGTGGCGCCGGCTGGGCTCCCGTCCTATGCTCGATGCCCGGCCAGCCTCCAGCGTGACCGGGTCGAGCGAAAGGACTGCAAATGCTGAACAGCGCTCCCGTCACGACCATGCTCCCCGTGGCCGACATGGCCCGCGCCCGGGCCTTCTACGAGGGCTGCCTGGGCCTGGTGCCCGGCGGCCTGAAGCCGGACGGCAAGTTCGTCTACAGCGTCGGCGGCAGCACGCTGGCGCTCTTCCCCAAGCCCGGTGGCACCAAGGCCGACCACACGGCCATCAGCTTCAAGGTGGACGACATCGCCGCCAGCATCGCCGAGCTGAAGCGGGCCGGCGTGGTGTTCGAGGACTACGACTACCCGGACTTCAAGACGGTCGACCACGTCTGCGTGCTCGGGTCCGAGAAGGCGGCGTGGTTCAAGGACACGGAGGGCAACTACCTCTGCATCCACGAGGATCTGGCCTAGCCGCCCGTCACCTCGTGGATGTGATGCGGGCTCTTATGGGCTGCGCCGACGTTTCATGACGCCCAGCAGGCCCAGGCCCAAGACGAGATACAGCACCGTCGCCGGCTCGGGGACCGGTGTCAACAGCAGTGCCGTGCAACGGGAGCCATTGCATCCCGTGGCTGCGATCTGACCGCTGTCATTGATGCCCTGGACAACATTGACCGTCCAGCCACTAGTCGGATCAATCAGGGAATTCAAATCCACGGTTGTTCCATTGGTGTAGAGGAAGCCGTGAAACTCGGCACCGCCAGGGAAGCCGCTGAAATTGAAGGAGAAGGTGCCGACGACCTGACCGGCCGAATTTACGCCCGCAGCGCTGCTGCCTTCAGCGCCAGCCGGATGGATATCCAGCATTTGATGGTTGGTATACAAGAATGCATGCATCTTGCCATTCGAAGTGAATGATTCGCCAGCGATCTGGCCCAAGTCATTGACATCGATGCCTCTTGCGTACGTGCCGCCGAGCGTACCCAAGCCTAACGTCGTGCCATCCTTGTACAGGAATGGCTGCTGGTCATTGGCAGTTGCGGCAGCACCGGTGATATAGCCCGAGTTGCTGATGGCCGATGCCCCGATGGACGTGCTACCCAAGGGGGCAGGCAGCCACGTCATATGCCCGGCTTCATACAGGAACGCCCCTTGACCAGTACCGCCTACCACCTGACCGGCATTGTTGATGCCGTAGGCACCACTACCGCCGGTATCGCCGACCAGCAGATTGGCAAGCGTCCCTTGGTGATAGATGACGGCGTGGCCACCTGAATTTCCGACGACGTCCCCGGAATCGTTGATACCCGTCGGTAAGAAATCACCCAGGTAAGTCGTGGCGTGGGCGTCGAAATAAAACGCCTGAGTTTGATTCTGCGAGATGGGGCCCCAGCCGAGTACCTGCCCACTGGCATTGATGCCGGTGACCTGGCTGCTGAGGAGTTGTGGCGCATTCAGCGCGGTGACCGTATATTGGGTCGCGGCCTGAGCAATATTGAAAATACCCGCTGCCAATAGGACTGCGCCCCCCAGGGCCATCTTCTTGTAACTCTTCAAAATCCCCTCCATCAAATATCTAATAGAAGCTTTGGCAGCATATTGGTAGCGAGCCGACTGCCGCCGCTGCCGCCCCCCCGATCCGCGGGGGGAGGCTGCGGCAGAGCGCTTAGGAAGATTCCTTCCACCCTCGCGGAAGACACCCACCCCGACGTCCCCTCGTTCCTTCCCGCAGCAATGGGAACCATGGCCGCCATGCATCGCAACAACAACCCAGCGATGCAGAACGCCCAGGAGCCCTCCATGCTGCAACGCCTCAAGACCCTCGCTGCTTCTATCCGCAACGCCTTCGGCCGCGCCGCCGACAACGGGTTTGATGTCGACCCCGATGCCACGCGCTCCCTGCGCCGCGTCCTGCCCCCGCTGCTCGCCCTGACGGCCGTCACCGCCGTGGGCTATGCCGTCGTCATGCACCCGCCCGTCCAAGCCGTGCCCCACGGCCAGGCGGCGCTGCGAACCAACCAGTTCAGCGGTGGCGTGACCGAGTTCCGCGACGGCAGCTTCGTCCGTGTCCCGGGCCTGCATGAAGTTCGCTTCTTCCCGCTGCGCGACCAGAGCTTCCACCCCGGCTCGCTGGCCAAGGCCGGCGGCCCGTCGCCGTTGCAGTCGGTCGAAGGCCTGTCGCTGGGCCTGGACATGACGGTGCGCTGGGGCGTGGACGCCAGCCGCCTGGCCGAGCTGTCGCGCAAGCTGCCCGATGACATCGAGGCCGATGTCATCGCACCGGCCGTGCAGGCCGTCGTCTACAAGCAGATCGCCAAGCGCACCGTGCGCGAGATCTTCTCCAGCCAACGCGCCGAGATTGCCACAGCGCTGGAGGCCGAGCTGCGCACCAAGCTGGCTGCCGATGGCATCGTGTTGAAGGGCGTGCAGATCGGCTCCGTGGACCTGCCGCCGGACTACCGCCGCGGCATGGACCAGATGCTGTCGGACAGCCTGGCCAGCGAGCGCATGCGCTACACGCTGGAGATTGCCGACAAGAAGGTCAAGGAGACCGAGCTGCAGGCCGCCGCCGACAAGGTGCGTCGCGAGACGGCCGCCGAGGCCGCCGGGCGCGAACAGATCATTGCTGCCAAGGCGCAGGAGGAGGCCATGAAGCATGTGCTGCCCTTCAAGCAAAAGCAGATCGAGCAGCGCGCGCTGGAAGCCCAGGCCGACAGCGCCGCGCGCATCCAGCAGGCGGAAGGCCAGGCCAAGGCACGCCGCATCGAGATCGACGCCGAGGCCGCTGCGCGCCAGAAGCTGGCCGATGCCGAGGCCTACCGCGTGGTGCAGGTGGGCAAGGCCAACGCCGGCCAGATGGCCACCGAGGGTGCGCTGCTGACCAAGCACCCGCTGCTGATCCAGAAGGCGATGGCCGACAAGCTCTCGGACAAGGTGCAGGTCATCATCGCGCCACCGGGCTCGGGCGGCTTCATCGGCAACGCGCTGCTGGGTGGCGTGGCGCCCAAGGCCACGCCGGCCGGCGCCGCGGCCGAAGGCACCGAAGCGGAGAAGGAGTAAGCCATGCGCCGCTTTGCCCTGATCGTCGTGGCTGCCGCGGCTGCGGCCCTGGTCATCACGAAGGCGGACGCTGCGCCTGCTGAGTTTCCGCGTGCCGGCCTGGTGTCGCAGGACTCGCCGCTGCGCGGTGCGCCGCGCGACACGGCTTCTCTGCAGGCCCAGATGGGCCGCGGCGAGGCGTTGGAGATCCGCGCTGAGCGCGGCGACCACTGGCAGGTGTGGGACTACCGCCGCGAGCGCGGCGGTTGGCTGCGCAAGAGCCAGGTCTTGCTGATGCCGCGTGGTGAGGGCGCCAGCACCGAGCTGCTGTCGCAGCTGCGCCTGGCCCGCCAGCAGTTCGGCACCGAGGGCCTGGGGCTGGGTCTGGCCGCGGCGTATGTGCAGGTCGCCACGCCGCAGGAGCTCGCCAGCCCCGGCGGCGCCGAGGCGCTGGATGCGATGGGCACGTTTGCCGAGCGCATGGCCGACCGTGCCTCGCTGCCGGCCGCCAAGCCCACCGAGGGCCAGCTCGCTGCGCAGATGGACGTGGCGGCGCGCTACGGCCTGAAGTTCGACCAATACGAGGCCGAGGACGGCCGCGTGCAGGTCTGCTACGACGGCGAGGCCTTCCGCCGCGTGCTCGTCACGGCGGCCACGCCGGAGCAGCGCGTGCGCGCGGCGCTGGCCCTCACGCGCGCCGACTGCCTCAACCCCCGCGCCACGGTGCGCGAGCAGGAGGCGCGCGACGCGTGGCGCCAGCAGGTGCTGGCCCAGGTCGACGCGGCCACGCTCGCCAGCCACTGGAAGAACCGCCTGCTGATGCGCCGCGCGGCGGTGGCTGCCAGCCTGGCCTTTGCGCAGGCTCGCCGTGGTGCTGCTGGCGAAGCCGTACCGGCCCTGGCCGAGTTCGCCGGCATCGCACCCACCGAGCTGACCGAGGACGATCAGGCCGCGTATGCCGACACCGCCATGCGCGTGAACGCCGCGCGCTGGCTGGGCACGAGCGTCGCGTCGCGCGATTTCGGCAGCATCACGCTGACGCTGCAACCCGGTGCCGAGGGCGAGCGCTGTGTCGAGCTGAAGGAGGCAGGCAAGCTGGCCGTGCGCCGCTGCAGCTTTGGCCAGGTGGCGCTGGCCTCGGCGTCGCTGAACCGTGAAGGCCGCGCGCTCGCCCTGGCCGTGCAGCCGCTGGATGGCTGGCGCGAGCTGTGGGTGTTCCAGAAGAACCCGGGCAAGGACGGTGGCTGGCGCATCGAGGTCATGCCGCCGGCGCCGGCTCAGCCGGGCCTGGGCGTGGCGGAGTTCGCCGGCTGGGTGCCGGGCGGCACGCAGATGCTGCTGGCGCGTGAGTTCCGTGCCGAAGGCAAATACCGCCGCAGCTTCGAGGTCGTGTCGCTCAGCAGCCTCGCCACCGAGCGCCAGTCGAGCGAGCCCGCGTTGATGGGGGCCTTCCAGCGCTGGTCTGACCCCGCCTGGCGTGGTGGCTCGCCGATCCGGCGCTGAAATGGAACCTCTCGCCCAGGCCAGCGCCGCTGAACGCGCGCGTTCCTGGTCGGTCCCCGAGGGGACGGCGATGCTCGCGGCATGGAGCCGCGAGCACATCGCCTGCGGGCCTGCTTGGGGTGGCCCGGCGCCGGTCCGCGTGAGGGAAGTCAGGCGGCCAGCGCCAGCGCGGTATCGCGGTGCAGCGGCAGGTCCAGCCGCGCGACGGTGCCCTGGCCGGGTGCGCTGTCGAGCTCCAGGCTGCCGCCCAGCATGCCGCTGACGAGGCTGTGCGCGACGAACAGGCCCAGGCCGCTGCCGCCCTGGCCGAAGGTCGTCGTGAAGAAGGGTTCGAAGGCGCGCGCCAGATCCGCCGCCGGCATGCCGGCGCCGTCGTCGCGCAGCTCCAGCGTCAGCCGCTCCGCGCCAGGGCTGCCGGCGCTGTGCGCGGTCACGCGGATCCGGCCGGCGCCGTCGTCGCGGAAGGCGTGCAGGCAGGCGTTCTCGAGCAGCTGCTCCAGCACCTGCTGCAGCACCTCGCGATAGCCGTCGAGCACAAAGCCCTCGGGCAGTTCGCAGGCGAGCTGCACGCGGTCGACGCTGAGGCGGCTCTGCACGCGCGCCCAGGCCTGCAGCACGGCCTCGCGCAGGTCGAAGGGCGAGCGCACGGCGCGGCTGCTGCCTTCGGTCAGCTGCTTGAAGCGGCTGACGAGGCGCAGCGCGCGGTCCACGTTCTGCTCGACGAGCTGGGTGCCGGCCTGCGTCTGCGCCACCCAGTCGATGAGTTCCTGGCGCTTCAGCGGCGCGCCGCCAGCCATGCGCTCGGCAAAGTCCGCGCTGCCGGCACGCAGCGCGCCGGCGCTGAGCAAGGCGTTGCCCAGCGGTGTGTTCATCTCGTGGGCGATGCCGGCCAGCAGCTGGCCCAGCGCCGCGAGCTTGCGGCTGTTGACGAGCTCGTCCTGCGTGGCCAGCAGCTCGGCGGTGCGCGCCTGCACCTGCTCTTCCAGCCATTGCGCGGTGCGGCGCCTCTCCTCGTCGCGGCGGGCCTGGTCGATGGCGATGCCGGCCAGATGGCTGGCGGCGTTGAGGGCGCTGAGCTCCTCAGGGCTGGGCCGGCGCACCTCGCGGTAGTACATCGCGAAGCTGCCGATGACGCCGTGGTTGGCCGCGTGGATGGGGGCCGACCAGCAGGCCTTGAAGCCATAGGGCAGGGCCAGGTCACGGTAGGCCAGCCACAGCGGGTGGGTGGCGATGTCGTCGACGATGACCAGGCGGTCGTCGAACATCGCGGTGCCACAGGAGCCGGCCGTCGGCCCGATCTCGGCGCCGTCGAGCGCCCGCATGTAGTCGGGCGGCATGCGCGGCCCGGCGCCGACGCGAACGTGGCGGCCGTCCAGGTCCAGCAGCAGCACGGTGCAGTACAGGCCTTCGAACTGCGACTCGATGAGGGCCGTCAGCCGGCCCAGCACGGGCGTGAGCGGCTGGCCGGTTGCCACCATCTCCAGCAACTCGTTCTTGGCCTGGTTCAGCACCTCGGCAAACTGCATGCGGCTCACGTCCACCATGCAAACGGCCACCTGCGGTTCGCCGTCGCGCTCGGTCAGCGTCAGGTGCAGCTCGTGGGGCCGGGTCTCGCCGGTGCGGGTCTGGAAGCTCCAGGGCAGGCTCAGCGCGCCGCTGCTCTGCAGCTGCGTGACCAGGCTGGCCAGCGTGTCGGCCGAGGGCCGGCCGTCGGGCTGGCGCAGCGGGCACAGCAGGGACAGCGGCATGCCTTGCAGGGCCTGCGGGTCGTAGCCCAGCACCTTGGCCCGGCCCGCCGCCGTGCCGACGATCGGCAGCTCAGGCGTTGCCTTCACGAGCAATATCGCGACATGGGTCATGTCGTCCATCTCGGCCTCCGCTGTCTTTTTTGACCTGAGATTCCTAAGAACCCAACTGTGCCGCATCTTGGCCGCGGACCCAACTGCCAAATCCGGGGCGGCGCTGGCGCCAGAATGCCGGCTTGTCGCCAACCGACCGCAGGCCCTGACCATGCCCCAACTGCTGCTCATCGTCGAACCCATCGGCCAACGCGCCGAACGCGGCCGCACGGACGGCGAGACCGTCTACCAGCGCATGCTCGACTTCGCCGGCGAGCTGCAAGACGCAGGTCTGCTGCTCGGCGTCAATTCGCTCGGCACAGCGGCCAAGCGCCTGACCAAGCGCGACGGGGGTGCGCAGGTCTGGGACGGGCCGTTTGCCGAGGCCAAGGAAATGGTGGGCGGCTATTTCCTGCTCGATACCGACGACGAAGCCGTCGCCATGGCCTGGGCCGAGCGCTGCCCGGCCGCCGAGTGGGCCACCGTGGAGATCCGCGGGGTCGGACCCTGCTACACGTGAGCCCCTCGCCCAGTTGCGCCGCGCTGGACGCGGGCGCAGCTGGTCGGTCCCCCGAGGGGACGGCGACGCTTGCGGCATCGAGCCGCAAGCACATCGCCATAGGGGCCGGCTTGGGGCGGCCCGGCGCTCGGCCCGCGGACCCCCACGTTTCGAAATATCGGTAGATACCCGGGTCGTGTCGAAACGCCGTCACATGGATCGTCGTGGGGATGAAGGCAGCAAAAGATCGCCGCCTCACCCAACCCAGGAGATCTGCCATGCGATTCATGATCCAAGTCCGCGCCCGGGCCACCAGCGAGCGCGGCGACCCGCCCGGCCCCGAGTACGCCAAGCTGTTCGAGGAGATGGGCGCCTTCCACGAGGAGATGGCCCGTGCCGGCGTGCTGCTGGACGGCGCCGGGCTGCGCCCCAGCCGCGACGGCTGGCGCCAGCGCTATCACGCCGATGGCCGCATCGAGCAGATCGACGGCCCGTTTGCCGAGACCAAGGAGCTGATCGCCGGCTACACGCTGATCCAGGTGCGCTCGGTGGAAGAAGCGCGGGCCTGGGTCAGCCGCTTCCCGCGGCCCTTCCTGAGCGAGGACTGCGAGATCGAGGTGCGGCAGCTGTACGAAGACGCCGACTTTGCGCCCGGCGGCGACATGGCCTTCCGTCTCGAGTGAGGAGCGCGACATGAGCAACCTGTCCATCATCCTCATCTGTCTGGGCGTGGCCCTCCTCGCGCTGCTGGCCTATGCCTCCACCCGGCCCGACGAGTTCCGTGTCGAGCGCCGTGCGCGCATCGCAGCACCCGCAGACAAGGTCTGGCCCCTGATCAGCGAGCTGCGTGCCTTCAACCGCTGGAACCCCTATGAACGCAAAGACCCGCTGATCAAGGGCCAGTACGCCGGCCCGGCTGGCGGTGTCGGCTCCCGCTACGCGTGGGAGAGCGACAAGGTCGGCGTCGGCAGCCTGGAGATCACCGGCCAGCAGCCCGGCCAGGCCGTGCAGATGAAGCTGGACTTCGTGAAACCCTTCGAGGCCCACAACGCCGCCGAGTTCGCACTGCAACCCACGGCCGACGGCGCCACCGAGGTGCGCTGGACGATGCACGGCCCCGCCAACTTCGTGTCCAAGCTGATGGGCGTGTTCATCAACATGGACAAGATGGTGGGCAGCGACTTCGAGGATGGCCTGCAGAACCTGCGCCAGCTCGCGGAGGCTCACCCATGAAAGACCTGAGCTTCAACATCGACGTCGCCGCCCCGGTGGCGCGGGTGTGGGACTGCATGTTCGACGCAACCGCTTACCGCGACTGGACCAGCGCCTTCGCCGAAGGCTCCTACTACGAAGGCGTCTGGGCGACGGGCCGGCGCATCCGCTTCCTCGACCCCCAGGGCTTCGGCATGGAAGCCATCGTCGACGAATGCATGCCGCACGAGCGCCTGTCGCTTCGGCTGGTGGGCGAGATCAAGGACGGCCGGCCCGTGGCCGACAGCCGCCTCACCCAGGAGCCTGCCCACGAGCGCTATGTGTTCGGCGCCACGCCCGGGGGCGGCACCCACCTCGTCGTGCACCTGCAGAGCTGGGACGACGGCTTCACCGAGTTCCTGAACGACAGCTGGCCCAAGGCGCTGCAGCGCCTGAAGGCCCTGGCCGAATCCATCCACTGAAAGGCCGCGCCATGCAGATCAAGATTTCCAGCGTCATGGTCGACGACCAGGACAAGGCCCTGGCCTTCTACACGGGCAAGCTCGGCTTCACGAAGATGGCCGACATCCCGATGGGCCCCACCTACCGCTGGCTGACAGTGGTGTCGCCCGAAGGCGTTGCCGGTGTCGAGCTGGCGCTGGAGCCCATGGGCTTTGCGCCGGCCAAGGTCTATCAACAAGCCTTGTTCGAGGCCAACATCCCCGCCACCGCTTTCGTGACGAGCGATGTCGATGCCGAGGCGCAGCGCTTGCGCGACCGCGGCGTCGTCGTGCGCGGCGAGCCGGTGAACATGGGGCCCATCAAGGCCGTCATGTTCGAAGACGGCTGCGGCAACCTCATCCATCTCGTCCAACCCCTCATCAAGCCTGAGTGACCACCATGCACAAGCAGATCTACGTCAACCTGCCCGTCAAGGACCTGGCCGCCAGCAAGGCCTTCTTCGAGGCCGTGGGCTACACCTTCAACCCGCAGTTCACCAACGACAAGGGCGCCGGCATGGAGCTGGGCGAGAACCTCTACGCCATGCTGCTGGCCGAGGACTTCGCGCGCACCTTTACGCCCAAGACGTTTCCCGACGCCAAGACCAACACCACCGGCTGGGTGTGCCTGAGCTGCGAAAGCCGCGAGGAGGTCGACGCCCTCGTCGCCAAGGCCAAGGTCGCCGGCGGCAACATTCCGAGCGAAGCGCAGGACCATGGCTTCATGTACGGCCATGGCTTCGAGGACCTGGACGGCCACCACTGGGAGCTCGTCCACATGACCGGCATGCCGCCGCAGGCTTGATCAGGAGACCATCATGAACTTCCAGCACAAGCTTTCTCCCTTCGTCTGGTACGAGCGCGGCGCCGAAGACGCGGTCGCCCACTACTTCAAGGTGTTCGGCGCCGACAAGGGCCGCATCATTCACACCCAGCGCTGGGGCGAGAACGCGCCCGGCGAGGCCGGCACCGTCATGGTCGTGCACTACGAGCTGATGGGCGTGGGCATGACCGCATTCAACGGCGGTTCCCACTTCAAGCTCAACGAGGCCTTCTCACTGACCGTTGCCTGCGAAGACCAGGCCGAGATCGACCACCTCTGGGAGCAGCTGCCCGCGGGCGGCGGCGGGCCCCAGGCCTGCGGCTGGGTGAAGGACGCCTGGGGCCTGTCCTGGCAGCTCATTCCGAAGGTCTGGTTCGACATGATCTACGACCCCGACCCGGCCCGCGTGCAGCGTGTCTTCCAGGCCGTCTGGCAAATGGAGAAGATCGACATCGCCGCGCTCAAGCGCGCGTATGGATGAGGCCCCTCGTCCAGTCGCGCCACGCTGAACGCGGGCGTGCCTGGCCGGTCCCCCGAGGGGACGGCGATGCTTGCCGGCTCGACCGGCAAGCACATCGCCCAAGGCGGGCCGGCTTGGGAGCGGCCCGGCGCTCGGCCCGCGAAGAACAGCCCGTCGTCGCCATAACGGCATAGGCACCGATATGAAACCTCACTCTCCCGCGCCGTGAACCATGCAGACATCGCTGCCGGCGTCTGGCGCATCGAGCGCAGCCGGCTCGTCGGCGCGGCGGCCAAGCTGCTGCGTGACCTGGACGAAGCCGAGGACTGTGCCCAGGACGCCCTCATCGCCGCCATGGAGCACTGGCCGCGCGACGGCCAGCCCGCCAACCCCGCCGCCTGGCTGATGACTGCCACCCGCAACAAGGCCCTGGACCTGCTGCGCCGCCGCGCGATGCTGGCGCGCGAGCACGAGCACCTGGCGGCCGACGACGAGGCCGCCGGCGCCCACGTCGTGCCCGATTTCGTCGACCACCTCGACGCCGCCCGCGACCAGGCCGAGATCGGCGACGAGTTGCTGCGTCTCATCTTCATCGCCTGCCACCCGGTGCTGCCGCGCGACGCCCAGGTGGCGCTGACGCTGCGCCTGCTGGGCGGTTTGGAGACGGCCGAGATCGCGCGTGCCTTCCTGCAGCCCGAGGCGACCGTGGCCCAGCGCATCGTGCGGGCCAAGAAGGCGCTCAACGGCCAGGCCTTCGAGCTGCCCGGCGCGGAGGAGCGCGAGCAGCGGCTGGGCGCCGTGCTGGCCGTTGTCTACCTGATCTTCAACGAGGGCCACAGCGCCGGCAGCGGCGCGAGCCTCTTGCGCCCGGCCCTGTGCGACGAGGCCCTGCGCCTGGCGCGCCAGCTGCAGCATCTGCTGCCGCTGGACTCCGAGGTGCACGGCCTGGCTGCGCTGCTGGAGATCCAGGCGTCACGCCTGCCCGCGCGCCTGGACGCCCAGGGCCGCCCCGTGCTGCTGCCCGACCAGGACCGCCGCCGCTGGGACACGCTGCTGATCCGCCGTGGCCTCGCCGCCCTGGACCGCGCCCTGGGCCTGGGCGAGCCCGGCCCCTACACGCTGCAAGGTTCAATCGCTGCATGCCACGCCCGGGCCGCCCGGGCCGAGGACACCGACTGGCGCGCCATCGTGGCCGGCTATGACCGGTTGTTTGCGCTCAACCCCTCGCCCGTCATCGCGCTGAACCGCGCGGTGGCCATCAGCTTCGCCCAGGGCCCCGCCGCGGCCTGGCCGCTGCTGCAGGCGCTGGCGGCCGAGCCACAGCTGCGGCGCTACCCCTGGCTGGCCGGCGCCCAGGCCGACGTGCTGGAACGCCTGGGCCGGCCTGCCGAGGCGCGCGCGGCCTATCTGCACGCGGCCGAGCTGACCGACAACGAGGTGCAGCGCGGCCTGCTGCAGGAGCGCGCCGCGCGGTTGGCGAACTGAGGTGGCGCGGCGCTACTTGCGGCGGATGAACTTCACCGCCACCAGCACGCCCAGGGCCAGGGCCACCAGCGGCCAGGTGCCAGGTTCGGGCGTCGGGCAGGGTGCGGTGCTGCCGGGCTGGCCGCAATTCACCTGGGCGCTGGCCAGCATGGGGGCGAGGGCCAGTGCGGCCACAGCCACGCGGGCCGTCAGGGTGGACAGTGTTCTCATGATGTCTCCTTGTCCGGAATCCCTCCGGTGCAAAGAGCTTGGGCGGCGCAACGCCGGCTTTCAACCCGCCTGGTGTCTGAAACCAGTGACACGCCCCGCGGATCGGGGGTGGGTCGTCAGCGATCGGTGGTGTTCTCGCGCAGCATGCGCTGCATCAGCGTGAAGAAGCGGTCGTAGAACTCGCCGGCGGGGATGGTCTCGGACGCGACCTTGACGAGGGAGTCGTCGCTGGACGACAGCGGCACCGAGATCGAGCCCAACGCGCTGACGCCAAGGCTGGCGGCCTGGTTGCTTTTCTTCAGCGCGTAGCGGTCCTGCTGGGCGCTGACGTAGGCGGTGGCGATCTGCAGCTTGGGGCCGTCGCCAACGCAGACGACATTGAAGGCGATCTCCACATGCGCCTCGCCCCCGGGCTGGAAGTGTTTGCTGCCACGCACGACGCCGCTCTCGGCCTTGCTGATGACATAGCCCTGGCTCAGCAGCGCGCGGCGGGCGGCCTCGCAGGTGGCGTCGACATTGGCGTCGAACAGGCGCGAGAAGGTCTCTTCGGCGGCAAAGCTCTCGCCCTGGTAGACCGACTTCTCGGCTTTCGTCGACCTGGACGGCAGGCCGCCGCAGCCGGCCAGCAGCGCGGCCAGCAATGCGGGCAGGACAAGGGAGGGGATGCGAGGCATGGGGGGATTATTCCGTTGTCGAGGGCCGCGGGGGCGGGACGCTCGGCAACGCAGCCGCAGTGGCGCGCGATGACAGGGATTTCAGAGTGCTGCCATCAGGCCCGCCAGCCAGCTGCTGGCCGTCGCCGGGCGCCACACCAGATGGACCTGCTCGACGCATTCGTAGGGGCAGTCGGGCACCGTCAGGCGCACCAGGTCGGGTGCTTCAGCGAGGGCGAAATCGGGCAGATAGGCCAGGGCCTGGCCGCTGCGCACCAGGCTGATCAGCAGTTGCAGGTCGTCCAGCCAGAAGCGGATGCGCCGCGGCAGGCGGTCGTCGCGCCAGCCGTCGGCGCGGCTGCCGCGCTCCAGCCCGCAGAACATCGAGCGCTGCGGGCAGGCGAAGTCGTGGTGCAGCACATCGGTGGTCGGCACCGCGGCGCGGTCGGCCAGCGGATGGCCGCGGCCGGCGGCGAGCTGCATGCGGATCTCGCCGAGGGGTTTCGCTTCCAGACCGGCCGGCAGCGCGGCGCCCAGGGCCACACCGGTGACCAGGGCCAGATCGCCCTCGCCGCGGGCCAGGGCGGCCAGGGCCGCGTCTTCGAACAGCGTGACGAAGGCCAGGCTGGCCTGGGGTTGCCGGGCCGACAGCTGGGCAGCCAAGCTGCTGCCAAAGCCCCACTGCAGTACAGCGGGTGCCAGCAAGCGGCAATGTGAGCGCAGGCTCACGCCGCGGAATTCGGCCTCGGTCTGGTCGGCCAGCGCCACCAGGGCCAGGGCCCGTTCGCGCAGCCGTTCGCCTGCCGCGTTGAGGCGGATGGCCTTGCCGATGCGGTCGAAGACGGGCGTGGCCAGCGAGGTTTCCAGGCGCTTGAGGGCCTTGGACAGGGCCGATGGCGTCTGGTGCAACTCGTCGGCGGCAGCGCGCAGATTGGCGTGGCGGGCGATGACGAGGAAGCTGCGCAGGTCGGCAATATCCATGGTGTTCGTGTCTTATTGGGCATCGATTGTCGACTTTGTTTTGCTTCACAGGCACAAGCCGCGGGAGAAGAATCGGGGCCATGGACGCCTTCATCGACAACCGCCAGTGGCTTTACCGCCGCCACCCCGAGGGCCTGATCGGCCCCGAGCACTACGAACTCGTCACCACGCCGCTGGCCACCGCGCCGTCGGCCGGCGAGGTGCTGGTGGAGGCGCGCTGGTGGTCGGTGGACCCGTATATGCGCATCAACCAGTCGCTCAAGCCCACCTACAACGAGCTGCCGCATGCACTGGACACCGTGCAGACGGCCGGCGTCGTCGCCCGCGTGCTGGCCTCGGCCGTGCCGGGCCTTGCGGTGGGTGACTGGGTCGAAGGCATGCTGGGCTGGCAGACGCATGCCCGCGTGCACCACTCGGTGCTGCGCAAGCTCAACCCGGCGCTGGCGCCGCCGTCCACCGCCATCGGCGTGCTCGGCATGCCGGGCCGCACGGCCTGGTTCGGGCTGATGGAATCGGGCCGGCCCAAGGCGGGCGAAGTCGTCGTCGTCTCTGGCGCTGCCGGGGCCGTGGGCTCGCTGGTGGCGCAGTTCGCGTTGAGGAACGGCTGCCGCGTGCTGGGTATCGCCGGCGGCGCGGCCAAGTGCGAATGGCTGCGCGACAAGCTCGGCTTGACCTGGGCGGTGGACTACAAGGCTCACGCCGATACGGAGTCGCTCGCGAACGAGATCAAGAGGTTGACCGGCGGCGTGGACGTCTATTTCGACAATGTCGGCGGCTGGATCACCGACGCCGTCATTCCGCTGATCAACCGCCGCGCCCGCATCGTCATTTGCGGCGCCATCAGCCAGTACTCGGGTGGCCTGGACGCGCCCGAGCTAGGCCCGCGATTCCTGCACCACATGCTCTACCAGCGCGCCACCATCCAGGGCATGCTGGCCCGCGACTATCTGCACCGCATGGACGAGATGCTGCGCGTCGTCGGGCCCATGGTGCAGCGGGGCGAGATCGTCTTCGAGGAGACCGTCGTCAAGGGCTTCGAGAAGTTGCCGGCAACGCTGCAGAGCCTGTTCACCAGCGACCACCGCGGCAAACTCATCGTGGAGGCTCAAGCATGAAGCGCCGCGCACTGTTGACCCTGGCAGCCTTGCCGCTGCTGGCCCGTGCTGAAGAGACCGCTGAATCCGCATTCGGCGGCCACGGCATGGCCGTGTTCGGCGGCCGCGAGGGCCTGTATGCCTCGCACCTGCCCATGTTCCACACGCCGCACGACAGCCAGGTGCTGCTGCGCTTTCACCTGGCCGATTTGGCCGCCGACAAAGCGCTGCGCGAGACGCTGGCGCGCAAACCCAGGCTGTGGACCTTTGACCCCGAAGCCTTCGACCTGCTGCGCTTCACGCCGGGCCATGCCAAGCCGCTGCGCGAGTTCAAGGCGCGCTTCTTCGAGGGCCATTTCGAGCGCGGTGGCAAGCCGCAGGCCGCCGAGCAGCGCGTCGTCGTCGACGAGGTGCTGCTGTTCCGTCGCCTCAGCGCCGCCGAGCGCGAGGCCCCGAACGGGCGCTACCGATTGATCGGCAAGGGTAGCGAATGGTTCGCCTTCAAGACCATCGACCGCCGGCCTGATTTCGATCACATCGTGCGCCTGGATGCACCGCAAGTCCGCGGCGAGGTCGATGTCGCGCTGCAGGGCGTCAAGAGGCCTAACGCTGCTGTCCAGCGCGCCTTCAAGGCCAGGGGACTGACGTCGATCTACTTCGAGACCG
Source organism: Roseateles sp. GW821-FHT02E12 (assembly GCF_059421665.1). Classification (NCBI taxonomy): domain Bacteria; kingdom Pseudomonadati; phylum Pseudomonadota; class Betaproteobacteria; order Burkholderiales; family Sphaerotilaceae; genus Roseateles; species Roseateles sp. GW821-FHT02E12. Next base: position 781,532 of record NZ_JBWKVK010000001.1, on the reverse strand, counting down.
ACGACCTGCGCTGAGCGGCGTGATGCCGTTGCATGGCAACGCGCACGTCACAGTTCTGCAGCGTCCTCCTCGACAGAGCGCAACGCGGTTCGCTGTGAAAAGACCTGGCCGCCGGTCTTGATCCATTCGACGGCGAGCACGGCCGTGTTCACGCCCTGCTCGACCCGCACGCGCGCGAAGCCGTCGCCCGCGGGCGCGAAATGCGTGCAGACAGCCACGTCCACCGAATGCAGCGAGAACACTTCCTGCGCCTGCATGTCGTCAGGACGGCCGTTCGCGAACGGATACGGCGCGTAGAGCCCCGAGCTGTGCACGGACACGATCTTGACGGGGGGCTTTGCCGGGGCCGTGCGCGACACCAGGATGGCTTCCGCGATCATGGAATGGTGCTCGTCACCGGACAGGAACACCGTGTTCGTGATCTGGTGGTCGACGATGAACGCGAACAGCTCGTCCATGGACACCGGGAAGGCGTCCCAGGAATCGCTGTGGGCGCTGCCGCCCGGGCCGGCCGCCGTCGTGCGCCGGCGCGGCAGCAGGATGGAGGGCGTCACGATGAACTTGACCTTGTCGCCCTGGGCCAGCAGCCATCGCTGGAGGCTCTGCCACTGGTACTTGTTCAGGATCGTCCTGTCCTGCCGCCGGGTGGTCGATCCGCGCGCCGACCGGCCGGTGCGCGTGTCGGTGAACCGGAACGGCAGGCCACCGGCCATGAATTCGAGGTCTCCCGCGCCGTAGCGAGGGACCTGGCACTTCTTGAACGGCAACTTGCGCCTCTTGAGCGGCTGCATGCGCTGGAACTTCGCCCAGGCGCGCGTGCCCCGATCGAGCATCTCGCGGTTGCTGCAGTCGGCATCGCGCCGCAGCCGCGCCACCTTGCGCGGCAGTGGTTCCCAGTTGTCGTTCACCTCGTGATCGTCCAGCAGCATGCGCGCCGGTATGCGGCGCAGCACCGCGCGCATGCCCGAGGCGCGCATCGCCTTGTCGTTGGGCTGGTCGTAGCGCTCGTCGCGGCGGGTCGGGTCGATGAGGCCGGCGGTGGCGTCCGCGTAGATCTGGTCGCCGATGAAGAGCGCCAGGTCGCATCGCCCGTCCGGGGTGTCGATCACCTGGGCCAGCCGGTCCAGGCTGGCTTGGCCCACCTTGGCGTCCACCAAACCGGTTACGTACTGGCAGCTGCCGAACGCGAATGCGAAGCCGGCCTCGGGTGTGTCGGCCTTGGCGGTCGCTTCCGCCGACTCCACGTTCGACAGCTCGACGAACGCAAGTTCGACGTCCGCGCTGCGCTGGCGCTCCAGCCAGTCCCCGACGCACTCCAGCACGGTGCGTGCGTGCTCGGTGAAGCCCGTGGTGTCCAGCGTGGAGAGGAAGTCATCCCGCGACTTGTCCCCGAACTGCTTGCCGATCTCGGGAACCACCTTCCGCCTCTCCGGGGCCCCCGCCTTCGAGCGAAGCACCGGGCCGGCGTCCGAATCGTCGCCCGTGTCGCCCACCGGACCCGGTGCAGGCGCCTTGTCCAGGGCCGTCAGCCGAGCCGTCGTCTCTCCGGGCGGGTAGATCACCAGTGCCAGCCAACCCAGCACCTTGTCCGGCGCCTTGTGAACGGCCATCCCGCCTACATTGGGCTTGGCAAACATCCAGCGCGCGCTGCTGCCGCGGCGCCAGGATGAGCCCAGGCAGGCGACGTCGTCGACGATCTTGTACTGGCGCTCGCCCTTGGGGCCTGTCAAGCGCCGCACCGGCACCAGGTACAGCCGGCCCTCGCCTTGCGTCGGGTCCGAGAGGCAGCCGATGCGGACGGGGCCATGCCTGCGATGCGGCAACGCCAGGCGCGGCCCCGACCAGGGCAGCGAGACTACAGCGGGCCACTCCTCCTCACCCTTTTTCACCTTGACCGGCTCGCTCTCGAGGAAGACCTGCAGATCGTCGAAGACGGCGCGCGAGCTGGTGCCCATCAGCACGTCCTGGTGGCCCAGGTGGGCGTACACCGGCGAGTCCGCGGGAGGCTCCGAAAACGGCACGCCGGCCCCGCTGAGGTGCTCGCTCAGCAGCGTCTGCGTCAGCACATCCACGAGGCCGTTGTTCTTGCCGTGTATGGCGTAAGTGTCGATGCTGCCCCAGCGGTCGCGCAGGCGGTCGCGCGTCACGAACTCGCCGCGGCCGGCCTGGTTGGTGATGGCGTCGACACGCGCGAAGTGGATGGTCTGCGACACCGTCTCCAGGTTGATCGGGCCGAAGATGTCGTTGATGGCATCCAGCGTCTTCGGGCTCATGTTGCTCGCATCGAAGGCGCGGCCGTACAGCGCATCCATGCGATGGCGCGTGGCCGTCCACGGCGTGCGGGCGAGCGGGCAGAACGGGTTCTCGACGTCGTAGTCGGCATCCGGATAGGGAATGCTTGCAAGCAGCCGGTCCAGCAGTTCCTCGGTGACGCCGGGGTCGTCGCTGGGCTGGAACTGGTAGTCGTCCTGCATCAGCCAGCGCCGCGCCGACTGCAGCACGAAGGCGCGGAAGATGTTGTCGTCGGTGTAGCGCAGCACCGGGCCCTTCTGGCTCAGGATCAGCTTGCGGATGACCGGGTGCTCCTGGCCGGGGACCTGGTTGTTGAACGCCTTCAGCTGCCCCAGGTGATGGCGGGTGAGCCAGGTATCAGGGCCGAGTTCGATCTTGCTGCTGCGCACCTCGCTGGCGTCCGTCAGCAGCGCCATGCTCAGCATCACGCAGCCGATGCAATGGGCCAGCACGTCGACCTGCTGGTTGGTCACGCTGCGGATGTGCAGCAGCGCGGCCGGGATGTCGATCAGGCCCACCTGCTCCATGGCCCAGGGATAGGTGCTGCTCGGCATCCCGGAGCTGGTGCGCAGGTCCACCACCCAGACGTCACGCCCGAGTTCGCAGAAGTACGCGGCCGCGCTGGTGGGCAGGCTGGCGTGCGTGAACGTATTGCCGCTGGCGCTGTAGCCGTGGATCATGACCAGCGGCCGGCCCAGCTCCGCGATGTTCTCCGCCGTGCGCCCCGGCTTCGGCTTGATGGGCTGCCGGTAGCGCGTGAGCCGTATCGTGACGGGCTTGTCGGTGTCGGGATAGCGGTCCACCACCAGTTCGGTGATCTCCGGCTCGACGAGGCCAGCGATCGGGCCTGGCAGGCGATCCGGCTTGCGCCGGGGCTGGGTGTCCGGCTTGCGGAACGTCCACAGGTGGATGCTGGCGAGCACGCGCGTCATGTACAGCCCGAACGAGGCCAGATCGGCCAGCGCGACGGCGGAGTTCCGCTGGCGGGTGATGCGCAGCAGCGGGAATCCCTGGCCAGCCAGGAAGCGGCCGTCCAGCTCCAGCACGGGCGGTGGCACGTCGGCCATCGCGGGCATCTCGTCGATGGGGAGCAGCGTCAGCTGGCGCCAGGGGTTGGCACGCAGCCCGTAGGTCAGGCGCTTGCCACCGCGGATCACGTCGCCGGCGCTGATCCGCAGGCCGCTGGTGTCCACCGCCGTGCGGTCCCCCTTCCTCGTCAGCACTTCGGCAATCGCCAGGTCGTAGTCCAGCCGGCGCACCTCGCCCGCGCGCGTGCCCATGCGCAACAGCGAGAGGATGTAATCCGCGATGTCGTGCAACGTGGTGGTCTGCTGGGTTTGTGCGGGGTCGGTAAAGCGCTGCCAGGAGTCGCGCGCCCCCCGGTTCACGATCCAGGCCGTCACCGAGTTCAGGATGCGCACCCAGGGCCGTGAGGGCTCGCGCCCCAGCACGGCCAGCGAGCCGCCGAGGCGTCCCTCGAAGAGCACCCAGTGGCGGCGCACCTCGTCGCTCTCCAGCTTGAGGTGGTTCTCGTTCCACTCGTGCTCGTCGAAGATGCGGATGCGGCTGGCCTCGTTGTGCGCATCGACGGTCATCCGGCGCCGCAGCTTGCCCATCAGCCGGCCGATGGGCAGCGGGCGGTAGGCCAGCGTCAGCTCGACGATGCACTTGTGCGTCCTGCCGCCGAAGTTCAGCGGCACCGGGCCGCGCAGGCGTTCGACGATCTGGATCTCGGTGGTGCCGCGCCCGGCGGGCGGCTCCGGCAGGTTGGCGGGCTTGGGCACCTCCGCTTCAGGGGCGCGACGGCGGGCCCAGATGACCGTGCTGGGTGGCTGTTCCACGGCCTGATAGCGCCAGACCTTGCGCAGCCGGTCCATCGCGCGCATCGCGGTCGCGGTGATCGTCAACGACGGATTCACGCCCAGCGAGCCCGGAATGATCGAGCCATCGAGCACCACCAGCGTGTCGAACAGGCCCGTGGACGAAGGCGAGAAATTGCGCACCCGGCCGCTGCCGTCGACGACACCGGCATTGCCGCGGGCCATGCCGCGCGGGCCGATGCGGCAGCCGCCCAGCGGATGCACCGTCAGCACCGGCCCGCGCGGTTGGGAAACCAGCGACTCCAGCTTCTCGGGCAGCAGCCGCCACATCGGGTTGGCCACCAGCATGGGCGTGGTCGCTCCCTCCTTCTTCAGGCTCGCAACGGCCTCGTCGACGCGCTGGTGCGCGCCTTCGAGCCACGCGCCCTTGCGGGCGGCCTGCCAGCGGATACCGACCGTGCCCTGCTGCGCCGGTTCCGTCAGCGGTGGCAGCGGGTGCGGCAGGTACAGCACGCCGTCGGCCTCATCGTGGCCGATCATGCCCACCAGCAGCGTGCGGGCCATCGCCGCGTCGTCCACCGCCAACGGGTCCAGCGCGTCGGGCTCCTCATCGCCGTGCCGTGTCGAGTCGCACAACGGCAGTTCGTTGAGCGCCTTCGCGGTGGTGACGAGCTCCTCGAATATCCGCTTCATCGGACCCGGGATGGAGAACTCCTGCAGCTGGAAGCTGCGCTTGGGCGGCGTTCCCGGCGTGTCGGCCGTGGTGCGCATCGTCACGCTGCCGGTGATCGTCGGGCCGACGAAGCGCTTGCCCAGCGGCATGTCCTCGTCCGCGCAGCCGTTGGTGGCGCTGCCCAGGTCATAGACGGCCGCAAGGTTGTCGCCGTTGCAGGAGAAGCCCTGCCCCAGCCGCGGCGAGAACACCAGCTTGTCGGTGCGCGAGCGCAGCAGAATCTCGGTGCTGCCCAGCGTGCCGGCCGCCAGGATCACGTGCCGTGCCTTGATCTCGGCAGGCCCGGTCTCGCGCTTTTGCAGGCTGGGGTCGGTGTGGCACACGTGCAGCGTCCAGAGGTCGCCATGGCGACCGCGCTCTAGCGACAACACGCTGGCCCCGGTATAGACCTTGGCGCCGGCACGCACCGCGAGGTCCAGCAGGTTCGCGTCCAGCGAGTCCTTGGCGCCGACGTTGCACCCGGTCATGCAGTCGCCGCACAGTTCGCACTCGCTGAGCTGCACATCCGCGCTGTTCGGCCCGTTGGCCATGGCCACGCTGATGCTGGGCCGGTCCATGTTGGCGCCCAGGGTGCCGAGCGCCGCCGTCTTCCTGACGTAGGCGGCGTTGCGATGCAGGGCGATGGTGTTCTTGCCCCCCGCGCCGCCCTTCGCAAGCCCCCCCAGCGCCCTGAGCGCCTTGGCGTACCACCCGCCGCGCTTCAATGCACTGACGAGCGCGTGGGTATCGGACGCCGGATCGAAGTCGCTCAGGTCGGGCTCCAGCAGCACGCCCGCGTTGATCAGCGAGCCGCCGCCCACGCCGTTGGCGAGCAGTGTTGCGACGTCCGGGCCCATGCGCACGTCGAACAGCCCCTGCGGGTCGCCGGTGACCAGGCCCGTCGCCTCGTTGGTGCGGCGCATGTGGCCCGGCAGGTCCTCGAAGCGCTTGGGGAACTCGCCCGGCAGGTATTCCTTGCCGCGCTCCAGCACGCAGACCGACACGCGCGTGCCGTCCTGTTTCACCGACCGCGCCAGGGTCTCAGCGGCGACGCTGCCGCCGTAGCCGCTGCCGACGATGACCACGTCGTGGACAAAGCCCGGCTTCTGGGAAGCGACCAGCAGCTCGCCGAACTCGCGCGCCAGGCGTGGGCGTTCGGGAGGTACCGCGGGTTCCGGTGTCGGTTGGGCGTTGTTCGTCATCTGACTCACTCCCTTGCCGCCTGCGGCGGCTTATGTGCGGGCCTCGTGCTGCGGCCCACCGTGGCCGTTCAATCGGTGCGCGCGACGAGTTCCGCCAGGGCTCGCCTGAGCTGTTCGGGGGGCACCGGCTTGTGCAGCAACCGCAACCCGCTGTCGTGCGCCTCGCGCAGCCGGTCGGGCCCGGTGTCGCCACTGATCAGCAGCGCCAGCAGCCCCGGGTGGTCTTCGCGAAGCTGCGCAACGGCTGCGATGCCGTTGTCGGCGTTGCCCAGGCGGTAGTCCGCCAGCACGACGTTAGGCTCGAAGGCTTTCGCCGTGGCGCGTGCCTGCGCCGTCGTCAGCGCGGTTGCCACTTCGCAGTCCCACCCCCGCAGCAGCTCGGCCTCGGCGTTGCAGATCTTCTGTTCGTCGTCCAGCACCAGCACGCGCAGGCCCTTCAGGCTCATTTCCTGGCTGGTATCCGCAGCGGGTACGGTCGGCTGGTGATCCTCCTCGCTGCGCGGGATGCGCAACGTGACGGTCGTTCCGACGTCGGGTGTCGACTCGAGCACCACGGACATTCCCAGCAGCTCGGACAGCCGGCTCACGATCGACAGCCCGAGCCCCAGGCCCTGCGTATGCCCCTGCGCGTGCCGATCGATCTGGTAGAACTCGTCGAAGACCTTGCCTTGAGCGTCCGCCGGTATGCCCACCCCGGTGTCGCTCACGGACAGCTCGAAGTGATCCGGCAAGCGCACCATGGCCAGCCGCACCCTGCCGCGCGGCGTGAACTTGATGGCGTTGTCCACGAGGTTGCGCAGCACACGCTCCAGCAGGATCGGATCGGTCAGGGCGATCTGCTCGGGCACGACGTCCAGCTCGAAGCGCAGGCCGCGCGATTCGACCGAGGCCCGGAACGACCGCCCGAGCGACTCCAGCATCCGCGACAGGTGGATGGGCCGCCGGTCGGCCAGCAGCGTGCCGGCATCCAGCTTGGAGATGTCCAGCAGTGAATTGAGCAGGGCGTTGACGTCCGAAATGGCTTCCGCAATGGCACTGGCGATGGCGGGCGTGTCTTCTGCGCGGGGGTTGCGCAGCAATGCGCCGCTTTGCATCGACAGCGCATGCATCGGCTGGCGCAGGTCGTGGCTCGCCGCCGCCAGGAAGCGCGTCTTCGCGACGCTCGCGGCGTGCGCCCGGTCGCGGGCGACCGTCAGCTGTTCGACGAGGGCTTCGTTCTCGCGCCGGATCAGGAACGACTCGTTGAAGGTCTCGCTGACCTTGTGCGTGAAACGGTACTGCAGCGAAACGAACATGCCCATCAGCACGGCCAGCGCGACGCCCAGCAGCGTGCCGCTGAAGGCCCAGACCGCGGCGAAAGGAACCATGATGCCCAGCGTGTACGCGAGGTAGACGCGCGGCAGCGTGCCGCTGATGGCCACCGCACCGGCCGCCGACGACACGGCGATGGTGGTGAGCACGGCGGAGGCGGTCTGGTCCAGCACCAGCATGAACAAGGCGGACACCCCGTAGCCTGCGCCCAGCACCAGGTTGGACACCAGCGCCCCGTGCACCTTGCGCGCGGCGGGCACGCTCATGTCGGCAACCTGCCGCGACAGCCAGGCATTGCGCAACGCAAACACCACCAGCACCACCGCCAGCCATCCCGCCACGATGGGCAGCGGCACTGCGCGCGTGGCCACGGCGGCCATCACGCTGCTGATCACCACGAACGGCCAGCGCACCGTGTGCACCTGCGCCACCATGATCCCGAAGCAGCGCAGCGTGAGCGCCTCGTTGAGGTCTTGCGCATCGTCCACGGGGCGGGTCATGGGCAGCCACCCGCGACGTGACAGCCGGCGCGGTGCCCGAAGATCATGGCGCTCGCGAGCGTCACGCCGTTGGTGGGGTACTTGCCGCCCATCACGGCCGCCATGTCGTTGCCGCAGGCGTACAGCCCGGGGATGGGCTGGCCCGAGGCGTCCAGCACGCGGGCGTGCTCGTCGGTGTGCAGCCCCGCCAGCGTGCCCAGGCTGCCCGCCTGCAACCTCACCGCGAAAAACGGCGCCCTCATCCGCCCGACGCAGGGGTTGGGCCGCGTCAGCGGATCACCCTGCGAGCGGTCGTAGGCCGTCTCGCCCCGCCCGAACTGCGGGTCGCTTGCCGGGGCTCCTGCGTTGTTGCGCTCGACCTGCTCGCGCAATGCGGTCATGGGCATCCCGCAGTGCCGGGCCAGGCCTTCTATCGTCCAGCCGGCCTTCAGGTAGCCGCTGGACAGCGAGCCCAGCGGCAGCAGGCTGAACGGCTTCACCATGCCCAGCCCGAAGCGCACCAGCGACCACCAGCCGCAAACCAGCCACGCCTGCGGGCTCTCGCCCGGCGGCGAATTGACGAGCCAGTCCTGCACGAAATCGTCATAGCCCACGGCCTCGTCGCCGAACCGGCGGCCATCGCGCTGCACGGCGATCACGCCCGGCCTGGAGCGTTCCACGAAGTGCGGATAGGTCGCCAGGCTGCCGTCCCGGCGCCGCCGCACGGACACCGGCACGAAAGCCGCGGATGCGGCCGGGGCGAACGTCGGGGCGACCCGGCCACCCACGCACTCGCCCAGCCGCAGGCCGTCGCCGGTGTTCTGCTCGGGTGCCGCCGAGCGGTGCCCGCTGTAGGCCAACTCTTGGGGAAACAGTTCGTGGATGCGTTGCATGTCGTGCGGGAAGCCGCCGCACGCCAGCACCACGGCCCGGGTCGCCTTCACCTCGCGGGTGCCGGCGGGCGTGCGCACCGTCAGGCCGTCCACGCCCGACGCGCCTCGGCTCAGCTTCACGACGGCATGGTCGGTGTACAGGTTCACTCGGTCGCCGCCCAATTCCTTCGTGCACGCCATCATCCGGGCGACCAGTGCGTTGCCGTTGACGAGCCGCATGCCGCGGCCGCGCGTGATCAGGTCGTAGACGTAGCCCAGCGAACGCCGGATCACGCGGCCCAGCCCGCGCAGTCCGCGCAGCGAGCACCAGAAACGGGATGAGGCCAGGAATGCGCTCAGGTCGGCGCCCGCCTCGATCGCCATGCCGAGGAAGGTGAACTCGGGCAGCGGGTGCCGCAGGCGCTCGATGCTGCTGCCCAGGTGCCGCCCGTCGAACGCGGGCACGCGCACCATGCGCCCGCCCAGGTGCTGGCCCGGGCTGGCGTGGAAGTCCGGCGTGTCGACGTCCTTCTCGAACTCCATCGTGCCCGGGAACCGGGAGCGGAAGAACTGCAGCATCCGCGGGCCGCTGTGCAAGAAGGCCGCCACCTTCACCTGCTGGGCGGCGAACACGGCGGGGCCGAGTTCGACCCGCAGGTAATCCAACGCTTCGCGGGGGTCGCCGGAATCATCGGTGTCGCCATGCTTGCAGGGGTCGCTGCCCTCCGCGGGCATGGCGCCGCTGCCCGGGATCCACATCCAGCCGCTGCACCAGGCCGACGTGCCACCCAGCTGCCCGTCCTTCTCGAACACCGCCACCTTCAGGCCCAGCGCCGCCGCCGTCAGCGCGGCTGACAGGCCTGCCGCACCCGAGCCGACGACCGCCACGTCGACATCGAGCGGCGGCAATTGCGCGGCGGCGTTGCCCGGCTCGCTCATAGCGGCGCCAGCGCTCCCTGCGCATTGGCCATCATCACGCGGTACATCGCCTCGGTGCGGTTGCGCACGCCCAGCGCGCGGAACGCCATCGCCAGGTGCACCTTGACCGTGCCCTCGGCAATGCCCAGCTCGCGGGCGATGACCTTGTTGGGCTTGCCGCGCAGCGCCCGCGTGAAGACCTCGCGCTGCCGCGGCGAGAACTCGGCACGCAGGAAGTCCTCGATCGCGTCGTGCGGCAGGCAGGACTCGGGGGAGGCGTCCGGGATGACTTCGAACTCCAGCAGGGGCGGCAGGAAGACTCCCGTGGTCAGCACCTGTGCCAGTGCCTCGCGGGTCTCCCGTTCGGTGGTGCTCTTGGGGATGTAGCCGGCGGCGCCGTGACTGATGGCCTCGCGTACGCGGCGGGCGTCCGTGTCGCCCGAGAAGAAGACGATGGTGGAACCTTCGAACGATTCGCGCATCTGTGCCAGCGCAGCCAGGCCGGACAGGCCGGGCAGGTGGTAGTCCAGCAGGATCAGGTCGAAGGCGCGGTCCGTGATCGTCAGCGCGGTCTCGACCGAGCGGCGGCACTCGATGAGCGGCCGTTCGCAATTCACCTGGGCAGCGGCGTACTCCAACGGGGACCGGATGCCGCTCCAGACGACTTCGTGATCATCGACGACCAACACTCTCATATGCCTCCCGTTTTCATCGAATTACAGCACCCAGGCCGGCGGCTGCCCACCTAAACCGCGGGCCTAGGCCTATCGCGTCGGCCATCGGTGCAATGGCGCAACGGCGCCGCCGCTCGCAGACTTCTTCGGCGCCTCAGGAGCTGCCTGCCCGCTCGGTCGACGACCCTGCGATCGGCAACGCGGCACAGCGGTGCGCGGTGTCGTGTACCAGGGAGCAAAACATGGAAATTGATTTTGAAACAGCAAGAGTTGGTCAGATCGTCGCCGGCCGCATGCCGATGCCGGCCGTGCGCAGCGGCGTGACGGCCCTGCCTGCCCGGTTGCTCGAGCATGTTCTCGATCACATCGACTACGGCATCGCCTGCGTCGACGACTCGGGGCGCCTGCTGCACGCCAATCACGCGGCGCGTGAATCGTGGCCGGCGGTGCATCCTGAATGCGAGCCGCTGCGCAGCGCGATCCGCGCGGCCGCAAGCCGCGGCATCCGCCGCCTGGTCGAAGCCGGCGTCGCCGGTGGGCGCTTCACGGTTGCGGTGATCCCGCTCGCCGAGTTGGCGGGTGGTGGCACCGAGGTACTGCTGGTGCTGGGCAAGCGCTCCGTCTGCGAGAGGCTGTCGTCCTATTGGTACGGCGTCGCACGCGGGCTGACCGCCGCCGAACAGGGGGTGCTGGAAGAGATCGCCGCCGGTTGCTCGCCGCGCGACATTGCCGAACGCCGCAGCGTGTCACTGGCGACCGTGCGTTCGCATATCGCCAGCCTGCGGGGAAAGACGGGCACCGACAACCTCTATGCGCTGCTGCGGGAGATGGCCCAGTTGCCGCCCATACGGTGCACGCCCATGGACGGCTCGGCAGGCTGAGCGCCAGGGCAGCCGTCAAGCCTCCTTGCACACCTGCAGCGCAAATGGCGCCCGGTTGTAGCCCCTGGGCATGGGTGCCAGCCAGTAGTGACCGGCGTTGCAGGCCAGCACCTGGTGGCCGGCGTAGCCGCGCGGCGGCGTGACGGGGTGCTCCTGGCCGTCGGCCAACGTGACGACGGTCTGCTTGCCCTTGCGCGGGCCGTTCTTGTGCAGGGGGCTGACGATGAGACGGTCCAGCGAGGCGGCGATGTCGCCATGGCTGGGCTCGCCGGCATGGAAGACGGGTGCGAGCACGCCGAGGTCCACGAAGTTGCGCGTCAGCACGCTGAGCGGCATGCCGAAGCGGTTGTAGTTCTTGCTGTAGCCGGCGGCGTAGACGAGGTAGTCCTGGCCCGTCCAGGCGCAGTCGTAGATCAGGGGCGCGGCGCTTTGCTGATCGATCTGAGACAAGCTGGCGGTCGCGCCAGGTTTGGCATCGAAGCCGGCGTAGTCGGCCCCGGCCAGCATGCGCGGGCTGCCGTCGGGCTGGGTGTGCAGCCAGCGGGCGCTCCCGGCCTCAGCGTCGATCTCCAGCAGCGCGAGGTGCCGGCCGGCGCCGCGGCCGGTGGGCGAGGCGAGCACGACGGGGATGCGCTGGCCATCGCCAAAGCCGCAATGCACGACCTCGTAGTGGCTGTCGGCGGCGTGGCTGCTGTGGGCCAGTTCGCCGAGGCCCGAGAAGTGGCCGCTGATGGCGATGCGCCGGGGTTCTGCGTGGATGCCGTCGAACAGCAGCAGGGCCTCGGGCGTGAGCAGGATGCCGAAGCGTTCGCCGAGCTGGAAGGCCTGCAGGAACACGCCGGGCTGCGGGGGCACGAGCAGGCCTTCGCCGCCGTGCGTCAGGGGCTCGGGCAGCACGCGGGTGGTGGCGCCTTCGCGCGTGAGCTCGGCCAGCCAGTAGCCGTGGGGGAAGGGCACCGTCTGGCCCGATTTGCTGCCCCAGCCGAAGACGATGGCGCGCCCGTCCTTGAAGGGCAGGATGTGGCTGGTGCCCACGCCCTGGTCGAAGGCGCCGCTGACGGCGGGGAGGGTGACTTCGAAATCGAGCTTGAGCTTGAGCATGCGCGAGGCTGGCGGGCTGCGGAGGTGGCGCGGTTTTAGCCTATCGGGTCCACGCGGAGGTAGCGCAGCCCAGGGGATTATTTGCATGTCGCGACTCTCGAGGACCCGTTCGATACATTGCCCTCTACTTCGGAACTCAGCTACCGGCTCTCGTCGCCGACCCAGGAGGCTTCAATGGACAACCCCAGCGTCACCCTGACCCAGAGGCAGGGCTACCAGTTCGAACACCGTTACGCGCCGGACATCCCGGTGCTGCTGTCCGACGAGCCCGTGCCCTTCGGCACCGGCCTCGGCCCCGACCCTGTCGAGCTGCTGGCCTCGGCCGTGGGCAACTGCCTCAGCGCCTCGCTGTGGTTTGCCTGCCAGAAATACAAGGACGACCCCTCGCCGCTGCGCACCGAGGTGAAGGCCACCGTGGGCAAGAACGAGCGCGGCCGTAGCCGGGTTCAGGGCTTGGCCGTGGACCTGCACCTGGGCAAGCCGGCCGCCGAGCTGGGCCATATCCAGCGCGTGCTCGACACCTTCGAGGACTTCTGCACCGTCACGCAGAGCGTGGCGCCGGCTGTTCCGGTGACGCTGCGGGTGCTGGACAGCACGGGCGCCGTGCTCAAGGAGTAGCGCCGTTCTCGAAGAGTTACGGACTCTCTGACACCCTCAGCTGCCTCCCTCACGCTAGGTCGACGCGCAACGTCGCTGCATCCACCTATCGCGTTGAGATGACCCGTATCACAGCGGCACCGGCCCCAGATCGTCGTCCTCTGACTTCAGCGTCACGTGTTCAAGCCGCCAGTGCATCAGCAGCCGCGCCTGGCTTACGGTGATTTCCTGCTCCGACAGTGCGAAGCAGCTCTTAAAGGTCACTAGTTCGGAGGGCAGACCGTCCTTGTCGAACAAGCGGTCCTGTGCCGCCTTGTGGACCTTTTCGACGACCTCATCGATCGCGTCTTCCGTGTCGAGCGGTTCATCGCCCGGTGGGTAGACCAGCACGATGGTCAGCTCGTAGGGCATACCTTCGGGCAGCTCTTGTTGATCGAGCCCAGCCAGGTCGAAGTAGACGAACGAGATGAGCTCGCCGTGAGCTGCAAGAATCTTGGCGAGGCGCTTATCGAAGCCCGTTGTTTCCAGACGCTTGTTGAAGGTGTCAGGAAACGCCGCTCGGTTGTAGCGAGAGCTCAGCCAGCTCCGAAGCACTGCCAACCCCGTGGGGTCGAGGGCAAAGTTCTCCCTCGGCGCCCAGGCAGCTAACTCTGACTTTGGGAGGGTGAGCTTGCGACGCCCCTGGAGTTCAACGAACGCCTGGGCACCGTCACACGCCACTGCGAGGTGCAGCGTCTTGGGCGTCTTTCCCCAGGCATAGTTGCCGTCAGGCTTCGGTATCGAGCGACCTACGATGACTTCAACATCCGGTTCGACCTCCAGATTGGCGTTTGCTACGTCGCAGTCATGGCTGACGACGATTACCAACGTGTCTTCAGGATAGGAGTAATGCGCCAGACCGAACGCCGCGGCGGCCGCCGACGGCAACGCATGGCCTTGGCGCCATGGCATATCGCGCGTCCACTCGGGGGCAGCCTGCGGCATTGATGGTCAGGCGTCCTCGCGGAATGCCGGCGTTCCCATTTCTCCGACTTGCGGTCGCCCGATGCGACCGGCGAGCAGGGTATCGAGCTTGCCGCGGGACTCGGCGGTGCGCTTTTCCATGCGGATGAGCTTGCGCGCAGCCTCGGCCCCGTCGGCACCATCGCGCACGTGCGCGAGAAGCGACTTCCCGCCAGATACTGTCTTGTCGAGCATCGCCGAGGTTGGCTTGAAGCTCTGCTCGGTGAACACGGCCGCTGCTGCAGCGAGTTGCCGCAGGCGATGCTGGTGAACTTCCTTGGGTGTCTCGCCGGCGAGCCAGTTGTACAGGGTCTGGCGCGACACGCCGAAGACCTCGGGAAGGCGGCTCATCGTGCGGCCGAATCCCAACTTGACCTCGGCCATCTTGTCCGCCCATGGGCCGGCTGAAGGCTCCTCCACGCGCTCTTCGATGGCGAACGGCTGGTAGCCGTTGCGCAGACGGTAGAACGATTCGCTGGCCAAGCCGCCAGTGCCTACGTCGCCAATCAGGAACTGAACAGGCGGACGCTCTTCCACCATCACCCGGAGATGGTGGGCAGGGACTGCTTGATAGAAGTTGGCGTACGCGTCAGCAGCGCTCGGCATCATTGGTTCCAAACTGCGAAAGCGTGTTCGGTCGCTGAGGCTCGAAATGAGTCTCCGATGACCACGTGGATAGCGTCCAACTGTTTCGCAACGACGTCCAGATTGAACTCCGACCGTTCCGTTATGGCGCCATCATTGTCGAGGATAGCGTGCCGTCCAGAGAAGGTCACCACGGGGCTCGTGTCGAATGTCATCTCACCAGGTGATAGGTCGGGAGGAAATGACAACGGTCCTTCTTGAATCACTACTCGAGACCGCAGCACGATGTTGTCGACCTGAGAGAGCGTCTCCGAGTACGACTGAATCGCCTTGCCTTTGAGGCGCGCGCTGAGTCCAAGAACTTCCGGCTGGAGATATGCCTCCAGGGTGTCATCAGCGAGCGGGACAACGCGGTCCAGGTAGCGAAGCCCCACTCGCTCAACGAATGACAGCTGGACGGCGTCATGCACCACACCCAAGCCTTGGATGAAGTTCTTGCAGAATTCTTCGAACTGGCCGTAACGGGTCGATTGCAGAGTTAGCGAGTCTTGGTCCAGGACGAACGCGTGCCTGCGGTCCACCGACCCAAACGTGAAACGCTCACGTGGTATGGGTGTCGGCGCCGACTTGCCGTCGAGGCTGAACTGCAGGACGAAGGATGTTTGGGTGCTGAAGTCCGGAAATCCGTCCTTTCGCATCTGCTCCTGGATTGCCGGGACGAACTCCTGCAACTTGAGCAGCGGATTGAATCGAACCTGGGCAAGGGTTAAGTACACCGGCGGATTTTTCAGTGGCGTGCCCATCGCTACTCCCGTGACGGCGGTTTACAGTTCGGTTGACAATATAGCGCAACTTGCTTATGCCTCTGGAGAAAACGACCGGATTTACATAGCTTCGTCGGGCTTTCGACCGCGCTTGCTGTCAGCAAGCGTCGAACACTGCGGCTGCGATGGAGCCCAGCAGCATTCCGGCCTTGGTTAAAGCTCTAGCGCAGAAACAAAAGCCCGCAGAGATGCGCCGCACCCAAAACGTCCTTGAGGGCAAGAACGGCTTAACCGGCCCCTACATCTAGCCAATTTGAAATCAATCAGAAGCTGCCGACCTCAGCGTCCTCTTCCGCCTTGCATGCGGCGTGCACAACAGCCTCGCTGAGCGCGCGAGGCCGGGTTGAGCAGCGCTACAACGTCTCGCTCGACTAGGCGGGCATCTCCAGACCCAGTTCCTTCAGGATGGCCTCACGGAGCTGATCCATCTCCGGGCTGATCAAGCGCCGTGGATGCGGCATGTCCAGCTCGAAGCGGGCCTGGATGCGCGTCGGCCGCGGTGACAACACCAAAATGCGGTCGGCCATGTAGAGGGCCTCGTCGACGTCGTGGGTGATGAGCAGCACGGTGTGCTTCTCTTCGGCCAGGATACGCAGAAGCTCATTGCGCATGCGCAGGTTCATCAGCGCATCCAGCGCCGAGAAGGGCTCGTCGAGGTACAGGATTTCGGGCTTGACGATGAAGGCCCGCGCCAGCTCCACGCGCTTGAGCATGCCGCCCGACAGCTCGTGCGGGTAGGCACCCTCGAAGCCCTTGAGGCCCACCATGGCCGCGTAGTGGTCGGCCAGCTTGACGCGCTCGGTGTCGACGCCATGCTCCTGGCCGGTCAGGCCGAACATCAGGTTCTGCTGCACGGTCAGCCAGGGGAAGACCGAGCCGTACTGCGAGATGACGATGCCCTGCGGGCTGGGGCCGGGATGGGGCTGTCCGCCGATGAGCAGGCTGCCGCCATCGGGCTTCTCGAAGCCGGCGAGGATGTTCATCAGCGTCGACTTGCCGCAGCCCGACGGGCCGACGATGGCGACGAACTCGCCTTCGGCGACCTCGAAATCCACGCCCTGGATGACGGGCAGGTTACCGCCCTTGGCGGCCTTGAAGCTCTTGGTGAGGCCGCGGACGGCGATCTTGGGCATCTTGTTATCGGACATAGCGCCACCGCACGGTCTTGAGTTTTTCCAGCAGACGGGTGAAGCCGTCCAGCAGCAGGCCGATGACGCCGATCAGGATCATGCTGGCGATGACGAGGTCGTAGCGGTTGCCGGCGTTGCGCGAGTCCATGATGAGATAGCCCAGGCCCGAGCGCAGCGCGATCATCTCGGCGGCCACGACGACCAGCCAGGCCACGCCGATGCCGATGCGCATGCCGATGATGATTTCCGGCAGCACGGCCGGGATGACGACGCGGCGGAACATCACCGAGCGCGACACGCCGAAGTTGGTGGCGGCGCGCAGGTAGCGGCGGTCAATGGTGTGCACGCCCGAGGTCGTCTGCACGATGAGCGGGAACACCGAGGAGATGAAGATCAGGAAGATGGGTGACACGTCGCCGACGCCAAACCACAGGATGGCCAGCGGGATCCACGCGATCGGCGAGATGGGCCGCAGCATCTGGAAGATCGGGTTGAAGGTGCGGTAGGCGCCACCCACCCAGCCCATCCACAGCCCCAGCGGGATGCCCACCAGCATGGCCAAGCCGAAGCCGATGCCGACGCGGAACAGCGACGACGTGATGTGCTCCCACAGCGTGCCGTCCTCGGCCAGCTCCAGCGTGCCGGTGACGACGGCCCAGGGCGTGGGGAAGATGGGGCTCTGGGTGTAGACAACGATGCCCCACCAGGCGGCGATGAGCAAGGCAATGACCGCCAGCGGCGGCAGGATGCGACTCAGGCGCAGATTCACCGACTTTCCTTCCAACGTTTCTTCCACTTTTGCAAGCGCCACTGCAGCGTCTGCCAACCGCGCTCGGGTGTCGGCGCGACGACGATGCTCATCTGCCCGCTGGCATGCGCGCTGCACGCGAAGCTGTAGCTCGACGCGACCTCGAAGGGCAGGCGAAAACTCTGCCCCGGCATGATGAGTACGGGCCCGAACTGCTGCGGTACCTCGTCGTGGTTGCGCAGCAGCAGCACGTCGTTCAGGCCCAGCGTCAGGTCGATGCGGTCCGGCAAGATCTCGACCTTGTCACCGGCCATGCGGCGGGCATAGGTGCCGGGCGGGATCTCGAAGAGTTCGTCGCGGGAAGCCAGTTCGATCGGAGCCAGCGCGGCCCAGGCCAGCGGTGCCAGCACGATGACCGGCAGGATCCAGAGCCAGCTCCTGCTCACTTCGCGGCCAGCAGCAACTTGAGGTCGTGCACGAAGTCCTTGGCCTCATGGCCGTAGGGCATCATGGCCCGCAGCTTGCCGGCGCGGTCGATCATCCAGACCGACGTGGAGTGATTCATGCCGTAGGCGTTGCCCTGCTTGGGCGCGATCTTCTCGGCCACGACGCCGTAGCGCTTGCGCATCGCGGCCAGCGTGGCGGGCGCCTCGGTGCCGCCGATGAAGCTGATGTCGAAGGCCGCGAGGTACTGGCGGATGCGCGCAATGTCGTCGCGCTCCGGGTCCACCGTCACGTAGACGACCTGCACATCGGCTGCGTCAGCGCCCAAAGATTTGCGCGCCTGGGCGAGCGTGGCCAGCGTCGTCGGGCAGACCTCGGGGCAGTTCGTGAAGCCGAACACCAGCAACACCAGCTTGCCCTTGAAGCGAGCGAGCTTCAGCTCGGCGCCGTCGCTGCCCTTGAGGGCGAACTCGGGCGCGGGCTGGGCAGGCTCGAAGACGCCGGCCTTCAGGCGCTGCGCGGTCGCCGCTAGGGCGGACAACGGCAGGGTGGCGAGCAAAAGGGCGCGGCGCTTCATATCGGAATGGGCGCCGCCTTGGCGGCCTTCACGAAGCTCTCGTCGACGTACTTCTCGTAGGCCACCGGGGTCTTGAGCGTGCCGGCCTCGATGGACAGCTGCATCAGCTCGTCGAACTCGGCGCGGATCATGCGCAGGTCGCCGTAGGTCACGCGGTCCGTCGGGTTCTCCATCACGAAGCGCAGGATGTTGGGGTCCTGGTTGAAGAACTTGCGGCCGGCCGCGATCTGGATGGCCTTTTCGCGGTTGGCGGCCTGCAGATCCAGCCAGTTGCCGGCGCCCTGCACGTGGTCGACGAGGTTCTGCACCAAGGGGCGGTTGTCCTTGATCAGCTCCTCGCGCACGGTCAGCACGCAGCAGATGTAGTTGCGCCACTCGTCGCGCGTCATGCGCAGCGGCCTGGCGTAGCCGGCGCGCTGGGCCGAGGCACCGAAGGGCTCGCCGGTGCAATAGGCGTCCACGGCCTTGGCGAACAGGGCCGCCGGCATGTCGGGCGGCGGCATCTCGACGATCTTGATGTCCTTGGGTGTCATGCCTTCCTGGGCCAGCATCTTGCGCAGGAACAGGAAGTCCACCGCGAAGCGGCTCGGGATGGCGATGCGCTTGCCCGTCAGGTCCTTGAACTTCTTGTGGGGCGAATCGGTGCTCACCATGATGACGGCGCCCGAGCGATGGCCCAGCGAGACGATCTTGACGGGGATCTTCTTGTCCGCCAGGTCCATGACCAGCGGCGCCAGCATGTAGGCCGCCTGGATGCGGCCCGTCATCAACGATTC
This sequence comes from Roseateles sp. GW821-FHT02E12, assembly GCF_059421665.1. Taxonomy (NCBI): domain Bacteria; kingdom Pseudomonadati; phylum Pseudomonadota; class Betaproteobacteria; order Burkholderiales; family Sphaerotilaceae; genus Roseateles; species Roseateles sp. GW821-FHT02E12. The sequence goes on along the minus strand of NZ_JBWKVK010000001.1, from coordinate 762,587 downwards.
CTTGATCTCGGGCCAGCCGTTGTACTTGCTGTACTCGAACTCGAACGCCTTGCTGCCCGATGCCTTGTTGGAGGCCATGCGCGCCGTGCAGGCGATGGGCAGCGTCAGATTGCAGGTGACCGGCAGGCCGCCGACGATGAGCGGGTCGGGCGCGGCGGCCACGGGAAGGCCGAGCACCGGCAGCGTGGACGCCAGTGCGCCACGCAGCAGTTGCCGGCGGTCAAAGCCGGCCGACGAGGATTCAAGAGGTTCGGAAGTCATGACGTGGGTCAGCCACTGTGCCTGCTGCGGATGGGCTGTCTATCCGTGCACGCCGAATTGTGCCTATGTACCTACATGTCCTGAGCAGTTCCGGGCCTCGGATGAAAAACGCCGGCACAAGCCGGCGTTCCGTCGTTCGGCATGGACTCGCACTGGAGGCGAGTCCTGCTTGCCGCTTTTACGGGTACAGGCCGCGCTCTTCGCGCGCCTGCAGCACCCGCGTGCAGGCCACCGTGAAGGCGGCCGTGCGCAGCGTGACCTTGTGCAGCTCGCTGGTTTCCCAGATGTGCTTGAACGCGCCGATCATGATCTTGTCCAGGCGCACGTTGATCTCGTCCTCGGTCCAGAAGAAGGACGAGAAGTCCTGCACCCACTCGAAGTAGGACACCGTCACGCCGCCGGCGTTGGCGATCACGTCCGGCACGACGACGATGCCGCGGTCGGCCAGCACGGCTTCGCCGTCGGGCGTCGTCGGGCCGTTGGCGCCTTCCAGCACGAGGCGGGTGCGGATGCGCTTGGCGCGCTCGGCGGTGATCTGGCCTTCCAGTGCGGCCGGGATCAGCACGTCGCTGGCCACGTCCCAGAAGTTCTCGTCGTCGATCCTGTCGGCGCCGGCAAAGCCCGCCACACCCTTGTAGGTGGCCACGTGCTCCAGCAGGCTCGTCATGTCGAAGCCGTTCTCGTTCAGGATGGTGCCGGTGTGGTCCTGCACGCAGACGATCTTGGCGCCGTTGGCGGCGAACAGCTTGGCGGCGATGGAGCCGACATTGCCGAAGCCCTGCACCGCGACGCGGGCGCCGTCCAGCGGCTGGCCCAGGCGGCGCATCGCTTCACGGCCGACGACAAACACACCACGGCCCGTGGCGGCCACGCGGCCGAGCGAGCCACCCAGCTCGATGGGCTTGCCGGTGACGACGCCGGTCGCGGTGGCGCCGGTGTTCATCGAGTAGGTGTCCATCATCCAGGCCATGATCTGGCCGTTGGTGTTGACGTCCGGTGCCGGGATGTCCTGCTGCGGGCCGATGATGATGCCGATCTCGCTGGTGTAGCGGCGCGTCATCTTCTCCAGCTCTTTCAGGCTGAGCAGCTTGGGGTCGACACGGATGCCGCCCTTGGCGCCGCCGTAGGGCAGGTTGACGGCGGCGTTCTTGATCGTCATCCAGGCCGACAGGGCCATCACTTCTTCCAGCGTCACGTCCGGGTGGTAGCGCACGCCGCCCTTGCCCGGGCCGCGCGTCAGGCTGTGCTGCACGCGGTAGCCCTCGAAGTGGGCGATGCTGCCGTTGTCCAGCTCGATGGGGATGTCCACGATCAGCGCGCGCTTGGGGCGGCGCAGCGTTTCGACCCAGCGGGCCAGGTTGCCGAGGTAGGGTTCCACGGCGTCGATCTGCGACAGATAGGTGCCCCACGGGCTGTTGCGCGTGGGCGAGACAAAGGACAGGTTGGGCACGAAACGCTCCGTAACTTTGAGTGGGGCGAACGGTAGCGCGAAGGTTTGGTGGCCCGCCAGAACTTGTCTAGCCAAGTGCGTATGCGCCCATGCATGCAATGCATAGCTGGCGGTTTTCAGCGGCGTCGGTGTGCCAATCCGCACAGTCCGAGGGCCAGAAGCAGGCCCGTTGCAGGCTCCGGTACGGCGGTGGTCACCCAGCCCAGCACCTGGACGTCTGCGGCGTCAGCGGCCAGCGTGGCATCCAGCCAGGAACGGTAGCTGGACAGCTGCACATAGCCTGAGCGCGGGTTGATATCGTTGTCGTTGGCGTCCTTGTCGGTGATGTAGGCCGACGCGATGCCCCACAGCGGCGCACCGCTTGCCAAGCTGGTGACATGACCCATGAAGAGCCCGCCGCCGCTGTCGCCGCCCTGGACATAGGGTGTCGTGTAGCCGTCCGTGTAGACGACCAGCCAATTGGCCGATACGTCCGTCAGTGGCCCGGTGTCGTCGGGGTCCACCAGCGGCCAGAACTCCCGTACCTGGCTGAAACCATAGCCCCGCGGAACCTGGTTCAGCCCCGTCGTCAGCGTCGCGTCCAGGGCGTAGCTGCCGCCGGCTGCCAGCAGGTCGGCCACCAGGTTGAGCGACGGCGCCGCGATGGGCGTGTCCAGCCTCAGCAGCGTCAGGTCGTCCAGCGGGAAGGCACCCGAGGCCGCGTCATAGCGCGCCGCGATGGTGGCGCTGCCGTAACCGTTGCTGAAGGTGTCGCCGACGCCCAGGCCCACGTGCCGCGCGGTGATGACCCAGTTGGGCAGCACCTGCACGCCGTTGGAAACCTGGCCGAATTCGGTCGTGGCTGTGCCGCCGACGATGGCCGAGGCCGGCACCACCGCCAAGGCGCAGAACGCGGCGGCAAAAGACGCAGCCCAAGGGCGGATCGTACGGATCATGGAGGGTCTCCCAATCGAGGCACTTGCAGTGTGTCTCGGCGGCGTGGCGGCCGTCTACTATCCCGCCGGTGACCTCCCTAGACCTTGCCCTGCTCTATCTCGTAGCCGCCGTGCTGGGGGTGGTGGTCTGTCGTTCGCTGAAGCTGCCGCCCATGCTGGGCTACCTGGCCGTCGGCGTGCTGATCGGCCCGAATGCGCTGGCCTTCGCGCACGACTCGGCCAGCATCCAGTACCTGGCCGAGTTCGGCGTCGTCTTCCTGATGTTCGCCATCGGGCTGGAGTTCAACCTGCCCAAGCTGCGCGCGCTGAGGACGGCCGTGTTCGGCCTCGGCATGTCGCAGGTGTTGCTGACCATTGGCGGCTCGCTGGTGGGCAATCTGCTGCTGACCACCGGCTTTGCACTGCTGGGCCGAGCCTGGGACCTGAGCTGGGAAGGTGCGCTGGTGCTGGGCGCGGCCATGGCGATGAGCTCGACGGCCATCGTCGTCAAGCTGATGGCCGAGCGGCTGGAGCTGGAGAGCCCGCACGGCAAGCTCGTCATGGGCGTGCTGCTGTTCCAGGATCTGGCCGTGGTGCCGCTGCTGGTGCTCATCCCCGCGCTGAACAGCAGCGGCGGCGAGATGGCCGAGGCGCTGGCCTGGGCCGGGCTGAAGGCGGCCGTGCTGCTGGGCCTGCTGCTGTACGGCGGCCAGAAGGTCATGCGCTGGTGGCTCACGCTGGTGGCGCGGCGCAAGAGCGACGAGCTCTTCATGCTCAACCTGCTGCTCGTCACGCTGGGCCTGGCCTGGCTGACGGAGCACGCCGGCCTGAGCCTGGCGCTGGGCGCGTTCGTGGCCGGCATGCTGATCGCCGAGACCGAATACAAGCACCAGGTGGAGACCGACATCCGGCCCTTCCACGATGTGCTGCTCGGCCTGTTCTTCATCACCATCGGCATGAAGCTGGACTGGCGGCCGCTGGTGGACACCTGGTGGCTGGTCATCATGCTGACGGCGCTGCCGGTGGTCGCCAAGTTCGCGCTCATCGCCGGCCTGGCGCGCCTGTTCAAGTCGCCGCCCGGCGTGGCCCTGCGCACGGGCCTGTACCTCGCGCAGGCCGGCGAGTTCGGCTTCGTGCTGCTGACGCTCGGCGCCCAGCACAAGCTCATCGCCGCGCAGTGGGTCAGCCCGGTGCTGGCGAGCATGGTGCTGTCCATGCTGGTGACGCCCATCATCGTCATGTACAGCAACCGGATCGTCATGAAGCTGTCCAGCAGCGACTGGCTGATGCAGTCCGTGCAGCTGACCAGCATCGCCAAGAAGTCCATCAAGACCGAGGCCCACGTCATCATCTGCGGCTACGGCCGCTCGGGCCAGAACCTCGCGCGCCTGCTGGACGGCGAGCACATCCCCTACATGGCGCTGGATCTGGACCCCGACCGCGTGCGCCAGGCCGCGGCGGCCGGCCAGAGCGTCGTCTTCGGCGACGCGGCCAAGGTGCAGAGCCTGATGGCCGCGGGCCTGGCGCGCGCCAGTGCCGTCGTCGTCAGTTATCACGACACGCCGTCGGCGTTGAAGATCCTGCACCTCGTGCAGGCGCACGCACCGCAGGTGCCGGTGGTGGTGCGCACCATCGACGACAGCGACCTGGAGAAGCTCAAGGCCGCCGGTGCCACCGAGGTGGTGCCCGAGGCCATCGAGGGCTCGCTGATGCTGGCCTCGCACGCGCTGGCGTTGGTGGGCGTGCCGATGCGCCGCGTCATCCGCATCACGCGTGACGCCCGCGACAAGCGCTACGGCCTGCTGCGCGGCTACTTCCACGGCGCCGACGACGACACCTCGGACGAGATCGACCAGGCCCGCCTGGCCTCTGTCACGCTGCCCACCGCCAGCGCGCTGGCCGGCCACCCGCTGGACGACCTCGCGCTGCAAGCCATGGGTGTCGCCGTGGTGTCACTGCGGCGCGCCAATGGCAAGGCGGTGCTGGTCGATGGCCAGGCAGCCCTGGCCGGTGGCGACACGCTGGTCATCAGTGGCATGCCGGCCGCGCTGGCATTGGCCGAAGCCAAGCTTCTGGCCTGAGAGGCTGAGAGCCTTTCGGGCACGACCGAAAAGCCCTCAGCCTCTGATGCCACCTGCGCGACAAGCGCTGCGGCCTGGCTGCGCCAAACTGGCGGCACCCCAATCGAAAGCTGCGCCATGAACTTCGACTACAGCCCCAAGGTCCAGCAGATGCGCGAACGCCTGCTGGCGTTCTTCGACGAGCACATCTACCCGAACGAGCGCCGCTATCTCGAAGAGGTCGAGGCCAACCGCCGCGCCGGCAACGTCTGGGTGGCCACCAAGGTCATCGAGGAACTCAAGCCCAAGGCGCGCGCCGCCGGGCTGTGGAACCTCTTCCTGCCCAAGTCCAGCCGTGCGCCCGAGGGCTTGTCCAACCTCGAGTACGCGCCGCTGTGCGAGATCATGGGCCGCGTGTTCTGGGCGCCCGAAGTCTTCAACTGCTCGGCGCCCGACACCGGCAACATGGAGACGCTGGAGCGCTATGCCTCCGAGGCGCTGAAGGACAAGTGGCTGGAGCCGCTGCTGCGCGGCGAGATCCGCTCGGCCTTCCTGATGACCGAGCCCGCCGTGGCGTCGAGCGACGCGACCAACATCGAATGCCGCATCGAGCGCGACGGTGACGACTACGTCATCAACGGCCGCAAGTGGTGGAGCTCCGGTGCCGGCGACCCGCGCTGCGCCGTCTACATCGTCATGGGCAAGACCAACCTGGAGGCCGGCCGCCACGAGCAGCAGTCCATGATCGTCGTGCCGGCCGATGCGCCCGGCATCACCGTCATCCGCCCGCTGTCCGTGTTCGGCTACGACGACGCGCCCCACGGCCACATGGAGGTCGAGCTGAAGAACGTGCGCGTGCCCGCCAGCAGCATCCTGCTCGGCGAGGGTCGTGGCTTCGAGATCGCGCAGGGTCGCCTTGGCCCCGGCCGTATCCACCACTGCATGCGCAGCATCGGTGCGGCCGAGCGCGCGCTGCAGCTGATGTGCGAACGCGCCATTGCGCGCACCGCCTTCGGCAAGACGATTGCGCAGCAGACCGTCACGCAGGAGCGCATCGCCGAGTCGCGCTGCATGATCGAGCAGGCGCGCCTGTTGACGCTGCGGGCCGCCTACATGATGGACACGGTGGGTAACAAGGTCGCCAAGGCCGAGATCGCGATGATCAAGATCGTCGCGCCCAACATGGCCTTGCAGGTCATCGACTGGGCCATCCAGGTGTTCGGCGGCGCGGGCGTCTCGCAGGACACGCCGCTGGCCATGATGTGGGCCCACCAGCGCACGCTGCGTCTGGCCGACGGCCCGGACGAGGTGCACCGCAACTCGCTGGCCAAGCTGGAGCTGGCCAGCCACATGAAGCTGCCAACCGACAAGATGCAGATGCCGGTGACGCGCGGGGCCTGAAACAGGAGCCCCTCGCCCGTGCATGCCTCGCTGAATGCGGGCATGCCCGGTCGATCCCCCGAGGGGACGGCGATGCTCGCGGCATCGAGCCGCAAGCACATCGCCCCAGGCGGGCCGGCTTGGGAGCGGCCCGGCGCTCGGCCCGCAAGCTCAGCTGCGCGCTGTCGCCAGGACGAAGTCCGGGTGGATGTCGCGCTGGCCGTGGCGCGGGAAGGCGATGCGCACGGCGTCGGCGCTGCAGGCCTGCACCTCGCCCCAGCCAAAGCGGCGTACGCGCACGCGCTGGCCGGGCTCGAAGGCCGGCGCCGGCGAGGGTGATGCGGCGGCTTGCGGCTCGGCGGGCGTTTCGCGTTCGGTAGCCAGCAGGCGCTGGAAGCGAATGCAGCTGTCGCAGTGGCCGCAGCGCGCGGCACCGTCGTCCAGCGCCTCGCCGAAATGTGCCAGCACGCCGGCCCAGCGGCAGTTGCCGCCCTTGGCATAAAGCACCATGGCCGCCAGGCCGTCGCGGTCGTTGCGCTGGCGCTGCTGCGCCGCGGCCTCGGCCGCATCGATGACGGCATCGGCCCCGCGCCGCGTCGAGGCGCGCAGCCCACCGGCCTCGCTGCCCCGGAGTGCGCGCACCGAGCGCAGCGCGGCCAGCACCTGCTCCAGCCGGCGCTGGGGCAGCCTCGCCATCTCGGCCAGCGCCGCCGGCAGCCAGCCGCGCTGCGGCGTGTGGCTGGCCAGCGCACGCCAGACCGTGCTCAGTTCCTCGCGGCTCGGGATCTGGCCACTGGTGAAAAACTGCTGCAGCGCGCGGTCGCCCTCGCGAAACAGCAGCACGCAATCCGCCGCCTCGCCGTCGCGGCCCGCGCGGCCGAACTCCTGCACATAGGCCTCGATGGAGGCGGGCATCTGCGCGTGCAGTACGAGGCGGATGCCGGGCTTGTCGATGCCCATGCCGAAGGCATTCGTCGCGACCATGATGCGGCTCTCGTCCGCCATGAAGGCCTCCTGCGCGGCTGCGCGAGCCTTGGCCGGCAGCTTGCCGTGGTACAGCCCGGCGGGTAGATCGGCGTCGCGCAGCTGGCGCTGCAGGGCGGTCGCCTCGCGCACGGTGGCGCAGTAGACGATGGCGCTGCCTTCGCAGGCCTGCAGCCGGCGCAGGATGAAGGCACGCCTTTCATCTTCCGTCTGCGGCAGCTCGACGGCCAGGCGCAGGTTCGGCCGGTAGACGCCGTGGCAGAGCACGCCGTCGCGCGGGATGCCCAGGGCCTCGGCGATCTCGCGCTGCACGGGCACCGAGGCGGTGGCCGTCAGCGCCAGCACGGGCGGGCGGCCGAGCGCGCGGCGGGCGTCGCGCAGGGCGCTGAAGGCGGGCCGGAAGTCGTGGCCCCACTGGGCGATGCAGTGCGCCTCGTCCACGACCAGCAGGCCCACGCGCTGCTCCTGCAGCAGGCCCTGCGTGCGGGCGTCGGCCAGGCGCTCGGGTGTGGTGAACAGCACACGCACGGCGCCACGTATCAGCAGCGCCTCGGTCTCCAGCCGGGTGTTGGCGTCCAGCCCGGAATGCAGCTGGCGCGCGGCCACGCCGAGGGCACTCAGCGCGTCGCATTGGTCCTTCATCAGCGCAATCAGTGGCGAGATGACGACGGTGAGCGCGCCGCTCAACACGGCCGGCAGCTGGTAGCACAGCGACTTGCCGGCGCCCGTGGGCATGACGGCCAGCGTGTTCTGCCTGGCCAGCACACGTGCGATGACCTCGCCCTGGCCGGGGCGCAGCGCCTGCAGGCCGAACACCCGCTTCAGGGTGGTGCGCAGCTTGGCCGGCGGGATCGGCTCGTTCAGGGGTTCGCGCGGTGGCAGCTTCTCGGGCGGCGGGGCGGGGCTGGGTGAGTCTTCACGCGGCCCCAGGCGGTTCGGCAAGGTCACCGCTGCGCTCATGCCGGCACTCCGCGGCGGCAGGCGAGCACGCCTGTCACGCGGTTGAGCACCTCGGGCGCCCAGCCCATGCCCATGTGGCTGGCCTGCACCTCGATGTCGCGCGCCAGCGGCCAGCGGCGCGCATGCGTGCAGGCCTCCCAGGAGACGACGCCGTCGCGGCGGCTGTACAGCGAGATCGTCGGCACCGGCGGCGGCTCGGCCAGGCGCTCGCGCAGCGCGGCCTCGTTGGGCGCGTGCCGGCCATTGAGCAGGCGGAACAGCCAGCCGACGTTGGTGTCGTCGACGCTGCCGTTGAAGGGCGTGCCGATGGTGACGACGTGGTGCACGCGGTCCTGCCAGCGCTTGGCCAGTTCTCGGGCATAGAAGCCGCCCAGGCTCCAGCCGACGAAGCTCACCTCGCGTGCCGGGGCAACGCGCGAATGCAGCGCGTCGGCCAGCTTGTCCAGCCAGGCATCGACATCACCGCGCGGCCCGGTGTTCATGCCCTGGCCCCAGTCCATCGCCCGAAAGCCCGAGCGCTCCAGGTGGCGGCGCAGCGGCCACAGCGTCAGGCCATCGGTGCCCAGGCCGGGGAAGAGCACCACCGTGTGGTCCCGCCCGACCTGCTCGGGCTTCTTGCGCCAATGCCCGAGGGCCTGCACGGCCTCCAGCGTCGCACGCAGGGGCTCCGAGGCCAGCAGCGACAGGGCAGGCCGCCGGCTGGGCGCGGCGGCGGGCGTGGGTGTCAAGGTGACGGCGGGCGTGGAGGTGGTCATGGTTGTGAGCGGCGGAGCCGGGTTCATTCCGTGGCCCGATGCTGGCGCGCTGTGACCCCGCGCCGTGCCAGTGCGACGGCTGAGCCGCTGTAGGACAAAGCACAGACGCGGTGGCTTCCTACGCGGCCGGCAGCGCGGCAGCGGGCACACTGCCAGCGCCATGAACGCCTTCCTCAAGCCCTATCTCGCCGCCCTGCTCGTCATGGGTGTGCTGGACGCCCTCTGGCTGGGCGTGCTGGCCAAGGACTTCTACCGCCAGGAGATGGGCGCGCAGATGGCCGAGCAGATCCGCTGGGCGCCGGCCCTGGCCTTCTATTTCGCCTACCCGGCCGCGCTGGTGGCGCTGGCGCTCTTCCCGGCCGGCCAGCCCATGGGCCAGCAGATTGCCCGCGCCGCGCTCGTCGGGCTGGTGGCCTACGGCGTCTATGACCTGACCAACCTCGCCACGCTGCGCCACTGGCCGCTGCGCCTGGCGCTGGTCGATACCGCCTGGGGAACTTTCGCCAGCACGGTTGCCGGCGCCTGCGCCGCCTGGGTGGGGGAGCGCTTCAGCTAAGAAGACCTGCAAAATCGCGGGCATGGCCAAACCCGCACCCAAACTCAGCCCCGACGAAGTCAAGCGCGTCATCGCCACCGCTTTCGAGGACGCGCCGCCCTACACCAAGGTGCTGCTGATGCATGGCATCGGCCATGGGGAGCTGGTGGCCTTGCTCAAGCGTGAGCTGACGCCGGCGGCCTACAAGCTCTGGGCAGCGCGCGGCAAGGCCAGCAAGGGCCCAACGAAGAGGGCGACCTGGCCCCACGGTCGCTGAGAGGAGTGCTGAGATGGATGCAGGCGTGAAGATCGGCCGCCGCCCCCTGCTCGCCTTGCTGGCCGGGCTCGCCGGTTGCAGCGACCCCGACGGCAGCTACCGCAACCGCATCGACACCGGCTGGCACCGGGACGACCTCGAAGCCCTGCTGCTGCGCTGGCACAGCCACGCGCCACGGCCGGATGGCAGCTTCCAGGTGCTCTTCGACCGCGCCTGGAAACCCCTGCCCCAGCCCGAGCTGGAGCTGACCGGCCAGGCCCGCCTGGTCTACGCCTTCGCGGCCGGCCACGAGTTTTTTCCGGACGCGGGTTATCTCAAGGTTGCGCGGCGCGGCGCCCACTTCATGCTGGAGCGCTATCGCGACGGGATCGGCGGCGGCTTCTTCCACACCGTGGGCGCCGATGGCCTTCCGCGGGCCGCGGTCAAGCGCGCCCACGACCACGCCTTCGTGCTGCTGGCCCTGGCCGAGCTTTACCGCGTGAGCGCCGATGTGCGCTACCGCGACGCGGCCCAGCAGGCCTGGCGCGACATCGATATGGGGTTCACCGACCCTGCCGGCGGCCTCTACGCCGAATGCGACCGCGACTTCAAGCCCATCCCAGGTGTGCGCATGCAGAACCCGGTCATGCGCATGTTCGAGGCCCTGCTCGCCCTGCGCGAGGCCAGCGGCGACAAAGTGGCCGAGACCGGCGCACGGCGCCTGGGCGACTTCGCCGCCTACAAGCTGCTGCAAGGCCAGGCCGACGGCGGCGCCTTCATCCCCGAGTCTTACGACGATGCCTGGAAGCCGCTGCCCACGAAGGAGGCCGGCGGCTATGTCGACCTGGGGCACCAGTTCGAATGGAGCCATCTGCTGGCCACGGGGGCCGTCGTGTCGCCGGTGTATGCGCAGGTGGCCGAGCGTCTGCTGAGTTATGCCGTCGCGGCCGGCTATGACGAGATCGACGGCGGCTGCGGCCAGCGTGCCTTCCCCGACGGCGCCAAGACCGATGCGCGCAAGGGCTGGTGGCAGCAGGCCGAATGCCTGCACGCCCTGCTCGTTGCGGCCCAGGCGACGGGCCGCACCGACCTGTGGCGACGCTACGAGCAGACGCAAGGCCTCATCAAGGCCCAGCTCGTCGATGCCGAGCAGGGCGGCTGGCGCGCTGCAGAAAGCCTGCCCTGCAAGAGCGGCACCTGCAAGGACGAGCAGCCCGACCCGTATCACATGGTGCGCCTGCACCAGGCGGCGTTGAAGGTCGCGAGCTGACCGCCGGGCTGTCGCGCTAGACCATGCCGGCATAGCGCCGCAGCGCGCCGGACAGCGCGATCAGCAGCAGCCCACCGGCGACGCACACCGCGGTCAGCACCAGGTAGAGCGACAGCCCCGTCGGCAGCAGCCAGCCGTAGAGCTGGCCGGCCAGCAAGCCGGCCGTGGCCTTGGCCAGCATCCAGGCGCCCATCAGCGTGGCGCCCCAGCCGGCCGGCGCGTAGCGCGACACCACGGCCAGCCCGATCGGGATGACCAGCAGCTCCGCCACGGTCTGCACCCCGATGACGGCCACCATCATCCAGGCCGGCACCGTGCCGCGCCCCTGCGCCAGCTCCTGCAGGGCCTGCAGCATCAGGAAGCTCACTGCCAGCACCAGCATGCCCAGGCCCTGGACGCGGAACTCCGGCCAGTTCAGCCGCGACAGCAGCCGCGCCGACAGCGGCGCCAGCAGGATGACGAGGATGGGGTTCACGGCCAGGAACTGCGCGGCCGTCAATTCAAAGCCGAGGAAGCTTGGCGAGACATGGTCGCGCACGAACAGCGTCATCACGCCGGCCGCCTGTTCGTAGCCCAGGTAGAAGCAGATGGCCACCAGCGACATCAGCAGGATGACCTGGATGCGGCGTCGCGCCCGCGCATCAGTCCAGGTGGCGCGCGCCGGTTCGGGGGCGGGCGCGGCGACAGCCGGCAGAAAGCGCCAGCCGGCCATGAAGACCACCACGCCGATGGCCATGCCCACCGCCGCCGCCATGAATCCATAACCCCAGCCGTGGCGCTGGGCCAGATATCCACCAATCAACGCCGACAAGGCCGCGCCGATATTGATGCCCATATAAAACACCGTATATCCGCCCTGGCGCCTCGCATCGTCCGGCAGATATAGCGCGCCGACCATGGCCGTCGTGGTGGGTTTGAACAAACCGGTGCCCACCGCCAGCAAACCCAGGGCCAGTGCGATGGGCTGGCCCATGCCCAGCACGACATGGCCCGCCATCATCAGCAGCATGCCCAGCACCACGGCACGGCGCTGGCCCAGCAAACGGTCGGCCAGCCAGCCCCCGAAGATGGCGCAGAAAAATGCCGAGCCGGTATACATGCCATATGCCGAAAGCGCATCGGCGCGTGAATATTGCAGCGCTTCGACGAGATACAGCACCAGTAGCGAGCGCACGCCGTAGAAACTGAATCGCTCCCACATTTCTGCACCGGCCAGCACGAACAGGCCGGCTGGTTGGCGGGGGTTTTTGGTGGGCGGAGAAACAGCCTCAGCGGACATGGAATCAGGCGTCTGAAAAGCGGTTTTCGATAATACGGGTGCGCCTCGACCGCGCCGTTAGGGCATTCGCGGCAACCCCAGGGGATACCCGCGGTGGCGATGCGAAAAGCGGCATCGAGAAGTCCAAAAATGTGATTAGTCGCGGATCGGTCGGGCTCATAGCATGAATTCAGACCCCAGCCCACGGCCCGCTCTAGAGGCCCAGAACGGCTCAGGGTTGGCCGATCCCTATAACGATTCCGGAGACACGATGAACAAACCAGCCCTGGTGCCGCTGCGCGCGGCCGCCTATTCCACCCACTCCCGCTTCGCCCTCAGCCTGACCGCCGCCGCCGCACTGGCCGCGCTGTCGTCCTCCGCGCTGGCCCAGCAAGCGGCCGCCGGGAATTCGCTGGAGACGGTGGTCATCACCGGCGCCCGCGCCTCGGCCGAGACGGCCCAAGCCATCAAGAAGAATTCCGATCAGGTCGTCGACTCCATCGTTGCCGAAGACATCGGCAAGTTCCCGGACAAGAACGTCGCCGAGCTGCTCGGCCGCGTCACCGGCGTGCAGATCCAGCGCGGCAACGGCGAGGCCGGCACGGTCATCGTGCGCGGCCTGGGCGGCATCGTCACGCTGCTGAACGGCCGCGAGTTCTTCTCCGACTCGGGCCGCAGCCTGTATCTGGCCGACGTGCCGGCCACGATGCTCAAGCGCATCGACGTCTACAAGACCCAGGAAGCCAGCCTGCCCGAAGGCGGCACCGCCGGCGTCATCGACGTGCGCACCAACCGCCCGTTTGACTTCAAGGGCGCCCAGCTCGTCGTCAACGGCCGCCTGGAGCACCGCGACAAGGCCGACGTCAACAACCCCGACCTCAGCGGCATGGCCTCCAACCGCTGGAATACTGACCTCGGCGAGGTTGGCGCGCTGTTCGGCCTGTCCTACCAGCGCGGCAAGTACCACGACGAGCGCGCCTGGGTGGGCGACCCGCTGACCTTCACGAACGCCGGCCGCAGCATCGTCGGCTCCGACGCCGTCGGCCGCGTGCTGGACCTGGGCGACCGCAAGCGCCTGGCCGGCAACTTCGCGCTGCAGTGGAAGCCCAGCGCCGACAAGGAGGTCTACCTGGAAGGCTTCGGCACCAGCATCGACCACCGCTTCCAGCAGTCCTTCCTGGTGGCCGGCGCGCCCGTCTTCGAGCCGACCTCAGTGGTGACGGTCAAGCCCGGCACCAACTTCATGGACACGGTCACCAACACCAACTACAACGGTTGGGGCTTCACCTCCACCCAGGCCAAGCACGACACGGTCAGCAACGCCCAGGTGGCGCTGGGCGGCCACTGGGATGTGACGGACCGCCTGCGCCTGTCCACCGAGCTGGCCCGCACCAACAGCCAGATCGACTGGGTCAATCGCATCCTGGACACCGGCTACTCGCCCACCAGCACGGTGGCCAAGGTGCAGGACGGCGGTGGCTACATCAACTACCCCAACCTCGACCTGACCAACAAGGCCAACTTCCGCATCAACGGCGGCGTGGACGTGCGCGGCGAGCGCGATGGCCACAACACCGACTGGCGCGGCGACGCGACCTATGAGCTGGGCGACGGCTTCTTCCGCGAGGTCAGCGGCGGCGTGCGCCTGGCCAAGCGCACGGCCATGTCCATCGGCACCACGATGCCCTGGACGACCAGCTTCTCGGCCGTGGGCAAGTCGACGGCTGACCCTGCACTGGCCGACATGTTCTCGGTGTCGCCGGCGACCTGGGGCGACTACGGCGTCAAGCAATACGTCTATGCCGACCGCGACTGGCTGCTGAACAACGGCGAGGCCTTCCGCAAGCTGCTGACCAACGGCAACGGCGCGCTGACGCCGTATGACCCGATGACGCTGTTCGACGACTCGGAGACGACGCAGGCCGTCTATGGCCGCACCAAGTTCGGCTTCGACGCCGGCGGCGTGCCGGTGACCGGCGTGTTCGGCCTGCGCGTCGTGCGCACCGCGCAGAAGCTGATGGGCAACTCCCGCAATGCCAGCACCGGCGTCATCACGCCGGTCAACATCGACACCTCGCGCACCGACGCGCTGCCCACGCTGTCGCTGAAGGCCGAGCTGACTTCCAAGCTGATCGCACGCCTGGTGACCGGCAAGGCCATCGAGCGCCCCAACTTCGTCGACTACAACCCCGGCCAGACCATCACCCCCCCGGGCGGCGGCGTCACCTTCGGCACCATCTCGGGCGGCAATCCCGACCTGAAGCCGACCGAGTCCACCAACCTGGACGCGGCGCTGGAGTACTACTTCGCCCGCACCGGCTCGGTGACCGGCACGCTGTTCGAGCACAAGTTCAAGAACCGCGTGTTCTCCCAGACCGTCTCGACCACGATCAACGGCGTGAAATACAACGTCACGCAGCCGATCAACGTCAGCAACGCCAACCTGCATGGCTACGAGCTGAGCTACCGCCAGTTCTACGACTTCCTGCCGGGCTGGCTGAGCGGCTTCGGGCTGGAGGCCAACTACACCTACATGACCGGCAAGCAGACCGACCCGAACACCGGACTGGAAGGCCCCTTCCTCGGCCAGTCGAAGTCGGCCTACAACCTGGTGGGCCTGTACGAGCAGGGCCCCTTGTATGCCCGCCTGGCCTACAACTGGCGCGCCAAGTTCCTGGCGGAGAAGCCTTACCGCAGCACCGGCCGCGAGCTGTGGGTGGCGCCGCTGCGCACGCTGGACGCGTCGTTCGGCTACACCATCAACAAGCAGCTGACGCTGTCGGTGGACGTGACCAACCTGCTGAACCAGTCGTACCACGACTACTTCGACCAGACCCCGGCGCTGGTGCGTGACGTGCGCTATTACGACCGCACGGTGGGCGTGTCGGTGCGCTGGAAGCTGTAAGCCTTTCGGTGTTCTGAATGAGGGGCGTTGCCGTGTCGAAGCGGTTACGCCCCTTTCTCTTTGTTCGCTGGATCGGGCCGCCTGCGCACCCTGCTCCGCTCGTGTCCCCCGGCCCGGGCTGCGCCCGAACCTCCTCCTTTACCTCGCTACGCAGGGCGCCCAGCCGTCCCGCTCCGGCTTCGGTGTCCTTCGTCGAACCAAGCCGGTGGTGCAGGCTGAGAGCAGTGGGTGAGGGGTGCAGCGAAGTAAAGGAGGAGGTCCGGGCTTGCCCGGGCCGGGGGACATGAGCGGAACCCCTCACCCGCTGATCTCAGCCTCCGCCCAATCGACAACGTAGTACTCATGACTGACCCGATCCAGCCTCTGATCCGCCAGCGCGCCGACCCCCACATCAGCCGCCACGCTGACGGCTTCTATTACTTCACCGCCTCGGTACCGCAGTACGACCGCATCGAGGTGCGGCGCGCGACCAGCATCGAAGGCCTGGTGAACGCACCCGTCTTCGACGTCTGGCACAAGCCCGACACCGGCCCCTACTCCGAGCTGATCTGGGCCCCCGAGCTGCATTTCAACGACGGCGCCTGGTACGTCTACTTCGCCGCCGCGGCCACCCGCGCGCTGGACCACCAGGGCATGTTCCAGCACCGGATGTTCGCGATCAGGAACACCGCCAAGGACCCGCTCGGCGGCCCGTGGGAGTTCCTGGGCCAGATCGATTCCGGCATCGACAGCTTCTGCCTGGACGCGACGACCTTCACCCACCACGGCCAGCTCTACTACCTGTGGGCGCAGAAGGACCCGGCCATCCCTGGCAACTCCAACCTCTACATCGCGCCGATGAAGACGCCCTGGCAGCTGGCCGGCGCGCCGGTGCTGCTGAGCAAGCCCGAGTTCGACTGGGAATGCCGCGGCTTCCTCGTCAACGAGGGCCCGTCGGTGCTGATCCGCCACGGCCGTGTCTTCATCAGCTACTCGGCCAGCGCGACGGACGAGAACTACGCGATGGGCCTGCTCTGGGCCGACGAGGGCGCCGACTTGCTGAACCCGGCCAGCTGGCACAAGTCCGCCGAGCCCGTGATGCGCAGCGCGGCGGAGGACAGCGTCTTCGGCCCCGGCCACAACAGCTTCACCGTGGGCGATGCGCCGGACGACGTGCTGCTGGTCTATCACGCCCGCACCTACACCGAGATCGAGGGCGACCCGCTGTGGAACCCCGACCGCCACACCTTCGTGAAGCCGTTGCGCTGGAATTCGGACGGCATACCGCTGTTCGGCAAGCCTTCCCGCCGCGACTGATATCAAAAACAGCATCGGTACACCGTGGAAATTGATTGGATTGCAATTCCCCGGCTGCCTAGCATCGGTTCAAGCGGCTCACCTCTGCAGCGCCGCAAGAACGACATCGAGACAAGACATGACGACTGAGGACAAGAAGAGCAAGGTCAAGCTGCGCTCGGCCGAATGGTTCGGTACCCAGGACAAGAACGGTTTCATGTACCGCTCCTGGATGAAGAACCAGGGCATCCCGGACCATGAGTTCAACGGCAAGCCCATCATCGGCATCTGCAACACCTGGAGCGAGCTGACGCCCTGCAACGCCCACTTCCGCAAGCTGGCCGAGCACGTCAAGCGCGGCATCATCGAAGCGGGTGGCTGGCCGGTCGAGTTCCCGGTGTTCTCCAGCGGCGAGAGCAACCTGCGCCCCACGGCCATGCTGACGCGCAACCTGGCGAGCATGGACGTCGAGGAAAGCATCCGCGGCAATCCGATGGACGCCGTCGTGCTGCTGGTGGGCTGCGACAAGACCACGCCGGCCCTGCTGATGGGCGCGGCCAGCGTCGACGTGCCGGCCATCGTCGTCACCGGCGGCCCCATGCTCAACGGCAAGCTCAAGGGCAAGAACATCGGCTCGGGCACGGCCGTGTGGCAGCTGCACGAGCAGGTCAAGGCCGGCGAGATCAGCATGCACGACTTCATGGCCGCCGAGGCCGGCCACTCGCGCTCCGCCGGCACCTGCAACACCATGGGTACTGCGTCCACGATGGCCTGCATGGCCGAGGCGCTGGGCACCTCGCTGCCGCACAACGCGGCCATTCCAGCGGTCGATGCGCGCCGTTATGTGCTGGCCCACCTGTCCGGCATGCGCATCGTCGAGATGGTGTGGGAAGAGCTGACCCTGTCCAAGGTGCTGACCAAGGAAGCCTTCGAGAACGCCATCCGCGTCAACGCGGCCATCGGCGGCTCCACCAACGCCGTCATCCACCTGAAGGCCATCGCCGGCCGCATCGGCGTGGACCTGGAGCTGGAAGACTGGACCCGCATCGGCCGCGGCACGCCCACGGTGGTGGACCTGCTGCCCTCGGGCCGCTTCCTGATGGAAGAGTTCTATTACGCCGGTGGCCTGCCCGCCGTCATCCGCCGCCTGGGCGAAGCCGGCAAGCTGCCCAACCCGGAGGCGCTGACCGTCAACGGCAAGAGCCTGTGGGCCAACTGCGTGGACGCACCCATCTACGACGACGAAGTCATCCGCCAGCTGGACAACCCGCTCATCGAAGACGGCGGCATCTGCATCCTGCGTGGCAACTTGGCACCTCGCGGCGCCGTGCTCAAGCCCTCGGCCGCCACGCCCGAGCTGATGAAGCACCGCGGTCGCGCCGTCGTGTTCGAGAACTTCGACGACTACAAGGCCCGCATCCTGGACCCCGATCTCAACGTCGACGCCAGCTGCATTCTCGTCATGAAGAACTGCGGCCCCAAGGGCTACCCCGGCATGGCCGAGGTCGGCAACATGGGCCTGCCGCCCAAGCTGCTCGCCGCCGGCGTGAAGGACATGGTGCGCATCTCCGACGCCCGCATGAGCGGCACCGCCTACGGCACCGTCGTGCTGCATGTGGCGCCCGAGGCGCGCGCCGGTGGGCCGCTGGCAGTCGTGCAGGAAGGCGACTTCATCGAGCTGGACTGCGCCGCCGGCCGCCTGCACCTGGACGTGCCCGAGGCCGAGCTGGAACAGCGCCTGGCCGCCTGGGCCGCCGCCCAGACCGTGGACCCGCAAGACGCCAGCGGCTACCGCCAGCTCTATGTGCAGCACGTGCTGCAAGCCGACGAAGGCTGCGACTTCGACTTCCTGCGCGGCAAGCGCGGCTCCGCCGTCCCGCGCCACTCCCACTGAGATTCATTCATGACCAACACCATCCAAGGCCTGGCGCTGATCGGCGGCTTGGCCGTACGCGGCGCCGGCAAGCCCTTCCAGGCTTTCGACCCGGGCAAGAACGAAGCCCTCGGCCCCGACTTCAATGCCGTTGACGCCGCCCAGGTCGCCGAGGCCTGCGCGCTTGCCGGCGCCACGTTCGACACCTTCCGTGCCACGACCGACCAGGAGCGTGCCGACTTGCTGGAGCAGATCGCCGCGCAGATCCTGGCGCTGGGCGACGACCTGATCGTGCGCGCGATGGCCGAGACCGGCCTGCCGCGTGTCCGCCTCGAAGGCGAGCGTGGCCGCACGATGAACCAGCTCAAGCTCTTCGCCGAGTTGCTGCGCGAAGGCAGCTGGCAGGACGCCCGCATCGACACCGCCCTGCCGCAGCGCACGCCGCCGCGGCCGGACCTGCGCCTGCGCTTCGTCGGTGTCGGCCCCGTGGCCGTGTTCGGCGCCAGCAACTTCCCGCTCGCGTTCTCCGTGGCCGGTGGCGACACCGCCGCCGCGCTGGCCGCCGGCTGCCCGGTCGTCGTCAAGGCGCACTCGGCCCACCCGGGCACATCGGAGCTCGTCGGCCGCGCGGTTGTCGAGGCCGTGCGCCTGAGCAACCTGCCCGCTGGCGTCTTCGCCTTGCTGACCGGCAGCGGCCACGGCATCGGCGACACGCTGGTGCGACACCCGGCCATCCAGGCTGTCGGCTTCACCGGCTCGCGCAGCGGTGGCATCGCGCTGATGGCCGCTGCGGCCGCGCGCCCGCAGCCCATCCCCGTCTACGCCGAGATGAGCAGCATCAACCCCGTCGTCCTGCTGCCTGGCGCCTTGGCCAAGCGCGGCGCGGACATCGCCACCGGCTTTGCCGGCTCGCTGGTCATGGGCGTCGGCCAGTTCTGTACCAACCCCGGCCTCGTGCTGGGCCTGGCTGGTGCCGACTTCGATCGCTTTGCCGCCGCCGCTGCCGAGGCGCTGAAGCCCGTGGCCGCCGGCACCATGCTGACGCCCGGCATCGCCAGCGCCTACCAGCGCGGTGAAGACCAGCTCGCCGCCCAGGCCCAGGTCGCCACGCTGACGCGAGGCGAATCGAGCGGTTGCCAAGGCGCGCCCGCATTGTTCAAGACGACCGGCGCGGCCTTCCTCGCCAACCACGCGATGTCCGCCGAAATCTTCGGCCCGGCCTCGCTGCTCGTCGCTTGCCGCGACATCGATGAGCTGCTCGCCGTCATCGAAGGCCTGGAGGGCCAGCTCACCGCCACGCTGCAGCTGCAGGACGACGACGAGGCCGACCTCGCCACCGCCCGCCGCCTGCTGCCCGCGCTCGAGCGCAAGGTCGGCCGCATCCTGGCCAACGGCTATCCCACGGGCGTCGAGGTGTCGACGGCCATGGTCCATGGCGGCCCCTTCCCGGCCACCAGCGACGGCCGCAGCAGCTCGGTCGGCACAGCCGCCATCCAGCGCTTCCTGCGCCCGGTCTGCTACCAGAACATGCCTCGCGCGCTGCTGCCCGCGGTGCTGCGTGAACCGAATGAGCGCGGCGTCTGGCGGCGCCGCGACGGGGCACTGACGCGCAACTAAGACGCGCAGGCCCGAACAGAACAACGAAGGAGACAAGACGATGAAGAAACAACTGCTGGCCCTCGTGGCCACGCTGGCGGTAAGCGCAAGTGCGCTGGCTGCCGACATCAAGCTGGTCGTCAAAGCCGACCAGCCCGGCCCGGTCATCCACCGCAACATCTATGGCCAGTTCGCCGAGCATCTCGGTACCGGCATCTACGAGGGCATGTGGGTCGGCCCCGACAGCAAGATTCCCAACGTGCGCGGCTGGCGCAAGGACGTCATCGGCGCGCTGAAGGACCTGAAGGTGCCGCTGGTGCGCTGGCCCGGCGGCTGCTTCGCCGATGAATACCACTGGCGCGAAGGCATCGGCCCGCGCAACAAACGCCCCGTCAAGGTCAACACCCACTGGGGTGGCGTGCAGGAGAACAACGCCGTCGGCACGCACGAGTTTTTCGACCTCGTCGAGCAGCTTGGCGCCGAAGCGTATGTGAACGGCAACCTCGGCACCGGCAGTGCCCAGGAGATGGCCGAGTGGCTGGAGTACATGACGGCCGAGGGCAAGTCCACGCTGACCGACCTGCGCCGCAAGAACGGCCGTGACAAGCCCTTCCGCGTCCACTACTTCGCCGTCGGCAACGAGACCTGGGGCTGCGGCGGCAACATGCGCCCCGAGTTCTACGCCGACCAGTACCGCCAGGTCGCGACCTTCCTGAAGACGCCCGAGCACAACCGGCCCAAGTTCATCGCCAGCGGCGGCAACGACCAGGACACCACCTGGACCGAGGTGCTGAGCAAGAACATCCGCCACAACTTCGACGCCATCGCCCACCACGCCTACACCTTCCCCAGCGGCAAGTGGGAAGGCAAGGGCTCGGCGGCGGGCTTCCCGGAAAGCGAGTGGATCTCGATGCTGCAGCAGGTCAGCAAGATCGACAGCACGCTGACCAAGAGCACGGCCGTGCTGGACAAGAACGACCCGCAGAAGAAGCTGGCGCTGTACTTCGATGAGTGGGGCAGCTGGTACGACCCCGAGCCCGGCAGCAACCCCGGCTTCCTCGTCCAGCGCAACACGCTGCGCGACGCACAGCTGGCGGCCCTGCACTTCCACGTCTTCCACGCCCATGCTGACCGCGTGAAGATGAGCAACGTTGCGCAGATGGTCAACGTGCTGCAGGCCATGATCCTCACCAGCAAGGACAAGCTGGTGCTGACACCGACGTACCACGCCTTCGCGATGTACACGCCCTTCCAGGACGCGACCTCGCTGCCCGCCACCCTAGAGAACAACCCGGTCTACAAGGTCGGCGCGACCGAGATGCCCGGCCTGTCCGCCACCGCCGCGCGCGGCAAGGACGGCAAGGTCTACATCGGCCTCGTGAACTCCAACGCCACGCAGGCCACGGAGCTGACGCTGCAGGTCGGTGCCTCGGCACCCAAGGCTGTGAAGGGCAAGCTGCTGACCGCCGCAGCGATGGACGCGCAGAACGAACTCGGCAAGCCGGCGCAAGTCGTGCCCGTGGCGTTTGAAGCCCAGGCCGTCGACGGCAAGCTCACGCTGAAGCTGCCGGCCAAGTCCATCGTCGTTGTCGCCATCGAGGGCTGATCGCCCTCGCACGGCAGGCATCTTTGCTGATCCGCAACCCCTGGGCCCGCCGTGTTGCTTGCCCAGGCGTTGCGCTGCATCCGTGGTCAGCACGGGGCATATCAAAACCGGGATCGACCGTGTCTGCAATGTCATTGGTGCGCTGCCGCCGAGCCTCCTAGGCTGCGCCGGCCACCACCATCAGACCCGGAGACAAACACATCATGGCCTTCCAGAACCGACGCAACTTCCTTGCGGGCTCTGCCTCCTTCGCGCTGACCGCCTGCGGCGGCGGTGGTGGCAGTGCGCCTGCACCCAGCCCCGCTCCCGCGCCAACCCCAGCACCTGCACCTGCACCTGCACCTGCACCCGCTCCTGCACCCGCTCCTGCGCCGGCCCCCGCCCCGGCACCTTCGCAGGCGCCCGTCACCTTCAACAACGCCTCGGTGCATGACCCTTCGGTCATCCGCGTCGACGGCACGTTCTACGTCTTCGGCTCCCATCTCGCGGCCGCCAAGACGACGGACCTGATGAACTGGACCAAGCTGGCCGATGGCGTCAACGACGCCAACCCGCTGTTCACCAAGGTCACGACCGACCTGTCCGCCGCGCTGACCTGGGCGCAGACCACCACGCTGTGGGCGCCCGACGTCACCAAGCTCGACGACGGCAAGTTCTACATGTATTACTGCGCCTGCAAGGGCGACTCGCCGCTGTCGGCGCTGGGCATCGCCGTGGCCAGCAAGGTCGACGGGCCTTATGCCAACAAGCAGCTGCTGCTGAAGTCCGGCATGGTGGGCACGTCCGAAGACGGCACCAACTACGACGCCACCAAGCACCCCAACGTTGTCGACCCCGCCGTGTTCAAGGACGCGACGGGCAAGCTGTGGATGGTCTACGGCTCCTACTCGGGCGGCCTCTTCGTGCTGCAGCTGGACCTGACGACCGGCCTGCCGCTCGCGGGCCAGGGCTATGGCAAGCGCCTCATCGGCGGCAACCATTCGCGCATCGAAGGTGCCTACGTCCTGTACAGCCCACAAAGCAAGTATTACTACCTCTTCATGTCCTTCGGCGGCCTGGACGCCGCGGGCGGCTACAACGTGCGCGTGGCGCGCTCGCTGCAGCCGGACGGCCCCTACCTGGACGGTGTCGGCACCGACATGGCCACCGTCAAGGGCGCCAACGGCAGCTTCTTCGACGACGCCGCCATCACCCCCCACGCGATGAAGCTGATGGGCGGCCACCAGTTCGCGCTGGCCAACGGCGAAACTGGCACGCCCCTGGGCTATGTGTCGCCGGGCCACAACTCGGCCTACTACGACGCGCTAACGGGTCAGTACTTCATCATCTTCCACACGCGCTTCCCCAACACCGGCGAAGCGCACGAGGTGCGCGTGCACGAGATGCACCTGAGCGAAGACGGCTGGCTGGTCGTCGCACCGCTGCGTTATGCACCGCTCAGCCTGGCGACGCCGGCGCAGACGGCCGATGTCAGTTCGGCACAGGCGGCTGGCACTTACAAGCTCGTCAATCACGGCAAGGACATCACGGCCGTGAGCAAGGCGTCCATCGTCGTCACGCTCAATGCCGACGGCACGGTCAGCGGCGGCATGACGGGCACGTGGACGCACAAGGGCAGCAACAAACTCAGCGTCGTGAGCGGTGGATCGACCTATGCCGGCGTACTGTCCCGGCAATGGAATACCAACGCCGGCGCGTTCGTCGTGAGCTTCAGCGCGCTGTCGTCGGGCGGCGTGTCGCTGTGGGCCGTGCGCACGGGGGCCTGATGCGCGCGCTGCTGCTGGCCCTCGCCTTCGCCGTCACCGGCGCAGGTGCGGCTACGCAGCAGTTCCCGCTGAACAGCGTGCGTCTGCTCGACGGCCCCTTCCTCGACGCGCAGACCACCGACCTGCACTACCTGCTGGCGCTGGACGCCGAGCGCCTGCTCGCGCCCTTCCGCCGCGAGGCCGGCTTGCCGGTGCCGACGCCGAGCTACGGCAACTGGGAGTCCAGCGGCCTGGACGGTCACATGGGCGGGCACTACGTGTCGGCGCTGGCGCTGATGGTGGCGTCCACCGGCGACCCGGAAGCGAAGAAGCGCCTCGACCACGTCATCGCCGAACTCAAGCGCTGCCAGGACAAGCTGGGCACGGGCTACATCGGCGGCATCCCCGACGGCGCCAAGGCTTGGGGCGAAGTGGCCGCGGGTGAACTCAAGGTCGACAGCTTCTCCGTCAACGGCCGCTGGGTGCCTTGGTACAACATCCACAAGATGTTCGCGGGCCTGCGTGATGCCTGGGTGCACGCCGGCAATGCCGATGCCAAGGCCATGCTCATCCGCATGAGCGACTGGGCGCTGCGCCTGACCACGCCGCTTTCTGAAGCGCAGATGCAAGACATGCTGCGCGCCGAGCACGGTGGCATGAACGAGGTGCTGGCCGACGTGGCCGAGATGACCGGCGACCTGCGCTACCTGGCGCTGGCGCGGCGCTTCTCGCACCAGGCCATCCTGCAGCCTCTTGCCGCCGGCCAGGACAAGCTCACCGGCCTGCACGCCAACACGCAGATCCCCAAGGTCATCGGCTTCGCGCGCATCGCGCAATTGGGCGGCGAGGACGAGGGCCGACGTGCCGCCGAGTTCTTCTGGCGCACGGTGACGGACAAGCGCACGGTGGCCATCGGCGGCAACAGCGTCAAGGAGCACTTCCACCCGGCCGACGACTTCCGGCCCATGCTCAACGAGGTGGAAGGCCCCGAGACCTGCAACAGCTACAACATGCTCAAGCTGACCGCGCTGCTGGCGCAGGCCCAGCCGGAGAACGGTAGCTACAGCGACTTCTACGAGCGCACGCTCTACAACCACATCCTCGCGTCGCAGCACCCGGGCGAGGGCGGCTTCGTCTACTTCACGCCGATGCGGCCGCAGCACTATCGCGTCTACTCCAGGGTGGACGAGGGCATGTGGTGCTGCGTGGGCTCCGGCATCGAAAGCCACGCGCGCCACGGCGAGTTCATCTACGCGCACGATGGCGACTCGCTGTACGTCAACCTCTTCATCGCCTCCAAGCTGGACTGGCGCGAGCGCGGCATCCACGTCACGCAGAGCACCCGCTTCCCCGACGAGTCGCGCACACGGCTGACGGTGCACGACGCCGGCGCCTTCGCGCTGAAGATCCGCTACCCCGGCTGGGTCGCGCCCGGCGCGCTGAAGGTCAGGCTCAACGGCAAGCCCATCAAGGTGACAGCGAAACCGGGCGGCCATGTCGAACTGCGCCGTGCGTGGACGGTGGGCGATCAGGTCGACGTCGAGCTGCCGATGCGCACGACGTTGGAGCCCATGCCCGGCCTGAAGAACTACGTGGCCGTGCTGCACGGCCCCATCGTGCTGGCCGCCAAGACGCCGCAGGCCGGCGAGAAATTGAACTTCACCGCCGACGGCTCGCGCATGGGCCACATCGCGCAGGGCGCCGTCTGCCCGCAGGACGCGGCACCCGTGTTCGTCAGTCCGAACCTGAGTCAGGCCGACTTCATCCGCCGCTTCAAGCCCGTGCCCGGCCAGCCGCTGACCTTCACCGCGCCCGGCCTCATCCAGGGTCGCAAGGACGCGGACCGCCTGCAGCTCATCCCCTTCTTCCGCCTGCACGACTCGCGCTACATGGTCTATTGGGCGCGGTCCACGCCGGCCCAGCAAAGCCTGCTGCGCGTGGAGCTGGCCAAGGCCGAGGAGGCCCGCCTGGCGCTGAACGCGCAGACCATCGACCAGGTCGCGCCCGGCGAACAGCAGCCCGAGTCCGACCACGGCTTCAAGGGCGAAGGCGCCGAGAACGGCATCGCGCCGGCCGGCCGCTGGCGGCATGCAAAGCAGTGGTTTAGCTACGACCTGAACGACGTCAAGGCCGAAGCCCGCACGCTGCGCCTGAGCTTTGCCAAGGGCGACGCAGGCCGCCGCTTCGACCTCCTCGTCAACGGCCAGCTCATCGCGGAGATCGAGCTGGGCAAACCCGACACGCCCGATGAGGTCTACACGCGCGAGCTCCCGCTGCCTGCCGAACTGGTGCGCGCCGCAGGCGGCAAGCTCAACGTGAAGTTCGTCGCCAAACCAGGCTCCATCGCCGGCGGGCTCTACGGCCTGCGGCTGCTGCGCTGAGGTCACACATGAAACGTAGGCATCTCCTCCAACAGCTCGGCTGCCTCGCGTCATTGAGCGCTGCCGGCCGCCTGCACGCTGCCCCGAGTACCGGCTTCAAGCCCAGCTGGGACTCACTCGCCAGCTACCAGACCCCTGACTGGTTTCGCGACGCCAAGTTCGGCATCTGGGCGCACTGGGGGCCGCAATGCCAGCCCGAGGCGGGCGACTGGTACGCCCGCGAGATGTACATCGAGGGCAGCGCCAAGAACCGCCACCACATCGCCACCTACGGCCATCCGTCGGTCTACGGCTTCAAGGAAGTCATCCGCGATTGGAAGGCGGAGCGCTGGGAGCCGGAGGAGCTGGTCTCGCTCTACAAGCGGGCCGGCGCGCGCTACTTCATGGCGATGGCCAACCACCACGACAACTTCGACCTGTTCGCCAGCCGCCACCACGCCTGGAACTCGACGCGCATCGGCCCGCGCCAGGACATCATGAAGCGCTGGGCCGCCGCCGCGCGGGCGCAGGGCCTGCCGCTCGGTGTGAGCGTGCACGCCGCCCATGCCTGGACCTGGTACGAGCCAGCCCAGCGCGCCGACGCCAAAGGCCCGAAGGCCGGTGTGCCGTACGACGGCCGGCTGCGCAAGGAAGACGGCCGCGGCCAGTGGTGGGAGGGGCTGGACCCGCAGGCCCTCTACGCGCAGGACCACGCACCCAGCGCCGACGCGCAAGACCCCAAGGCCATCCACAAGCAATGGGACTGGGGTGACGGCGCCAGCAAGCCCAGCGAGGCCTACTGCCGCAACTTCCTGGCCCGCACGCTGGACCTGCTGGACCAGCATCGCCCCGAGCTGGTCTATTTCGACGACACCGCGCTGCCGCTGTGGCCCGTCAGCCCCGTGGGCCTGGACATCGCCGCGCACCTCTACAACCAGCACCTGGACGTGGCCGGACGCACGCAGGCCGTGCTGTTCGGCAAGATCCTCGACGAGCAGCAGCGCCGCTGCATGGTCTGGGACATCGAACGCGGCCAGGCCCAGGGCATCGAGCCCCTGCCCTGGCAGACCGATACCTGCCTGGGTGGCTGGCACTACGACAAGCGCATCCTGGAGCGGCAGCAGTACAAGTCCGCCGAGACGGTGGTGCGCATGCTCATCGACGTGGTCAGCAAGAACGGCAACCTGCTACTCAACGTGCCGGTCAAGGGCGATGGCCGCATCGACGACGCCGAGCGCCGCGTGGTGGAAGCCATCGGCGTCTGGTTGCAGCGCCACGGCGAAAGCATCTACGGCACACGCCCCTGGCGGGTGTTCGGTGAAGGCCCGGCGCTGGCCAGCCAAGCGCCGTTGACGGCCCAGGGCTTCAACGAAGGCAAGGGTGCCGCTTTAGGCGCGGCGGACTTCCGCTTCACCGCGCGCGGCGACATCGTCTACGCCAGCGGCTTCGGCGCGCCCGAGGGTGGCCGCGCGCTCATCCGCAGCCTGGCGCGCGGCCAGCACCGGCCGGTGCAACGCGTCGACCTGCTGGGCGGCGCCGAGGCGCTGCGCTTTGAACAACGCGGCGACGGCCTGACGGTACAGCTGCCTGCCGACGGGATCGCAGCGCTGCCGGCCTATGTTCTTCGCATTGCCTGAGAAACGTATGCCCTCAGCCCTCCTGAAATCGACATGCGTTGCACCTGCATCGCTACGCTTCCCAGCATCCGCCCACAACAAGGAGACCACCGAATGATGATCAAGCTCGTTGCCCGCCGCACCCTGCTCGCGGCTGCACTGTCGCTGGCCGCTACCAGCGCCTTCGCCGCGCCCCTCGTCCTGGGCTTCTCCCAGGTCGGCGCCGAGAGCGAGTGGCGCACGGCCAACTCCGCCTCCATCAAGGCCGCGGCCAAGGAGGCCGGTGTCACGCTGAAGTTCGCAGACGCGCAGCAGAAGCAGGAGAACCAGGTCAAGGCCATCCGCAGCTACATCGCGCAGAAGGTCGACGTCATCGCCTTCTCGCCGGTCGTGGAAAGTGGCTGGGACACGGTGCTCAAGGAAGCCAAGGCCGCCGGCATCCCCGTCATCCTGACCGACCGCGCCGTCAAGGTTGCCGACCCGTCGCTGTACGTCACCTTCATCGGCTCCGACTTCGTCGAGGAAGGTCGCAAAGCAGCGAAGTGGCTGCTGGAGCGCGCGGCCAAGACGCCCGCCGCAGCGCTGAACATCGTCGAGCTGCAAGGCACCGTGGGTTCGGCCCCGGCCATCGACCGCAAGAAGGGCTTCGAGGAAGTCATCAAGGCCAACCCCAAGCTGCAGATCATCCGCTCGCAGTCGGGTGAGTTCACGCGCGCCAAGGGCAAGGAAGTGATGGAGTCCTTCCTGAAGCAGCGCGACAAGAAGATCGACGTGCTCTACGCGCACAACGACGACATGGCCATCGGCGCCATCCAGGCCATCGAGGAAGCCGGCCTGAAGCCGGGTGTCGACATCGTCATCATCTCCATCGACGGCGTGCGTGGCGCCTTCGAGGCGATGAAGGCGGGCAAGCTGAACGTGACCGTCGAGTGCAACCCGTTGCTGGGCCCGCAGCTGATGCAGCTGGCCAAGGACGTCGTCGCCAAGAAGCCGATTGAGAAGCGCATCACGGTGACGGAAGGCGTGTTCCCGGCCGAAGTGGCCGCCAAGGAACTGCCGAATCGGAAGTACTGAACCAGGACCGAGGACAGGACCTGCGTCCTGTCCGACGCCTGGTGAAGGACACGGCGCATGCAAGCGCCGTGGCATGAGATGAGAGCTATGAACCTCGATCAATCGGCCCCGGTGCTGGCGTTGTCCGGCATCCACAAAGGCTTTCCGGGCGTGAAGGCCCTCAGCGACGTGAGCCTGCGCCTGTTCCCGGGTGAGGTGCACGCGCTGATGGGCCAGAACGGCGCCGGCAAATCCACGCTGATCAAGGTGCTGACGGGGCTGTACGCGCCCGACGCCGGCGAGGTCACGCTGGAAGGCCAGGCCATTGCGCCGCGCCGCACCGAGGATGCCCAGGCGTTGGGCATCCGCACCGTCTATCAAGAAGTGAATCTCTGCACCAACCTCAGCGTGGCGGAGAACATCTGCGCGGGGCGCTTCCCACGTCGCTGGGGTCGCATTGATTGGTCTGCGGTCAACGCCGAAGCCAAACGCGTCCTCGCGCAGATGGACCTGGACATCGACGTGACCGCGCCGCTGTCGCGCTACTCGCTGTCCGTGCAGCAGATGGTGGCCATCGCCCGCGCGCTGCGCGTGCAGGCGAAGGTGCTCATCCTCGACGAGCCTACGTCCAGCCTCGATGACGCGGCCGTGCAGCGTCTCTTCACTGTTCTGCGCCGCCTGCGCGACCAGGGCCTGGCCATCCTCTTCGTCACCCACTTCCTCGACCAGACCTATGCGCTGGCCGACCGCATCACGGTCATGCGCAACGGCGAGACCGAGGGCGAGTACCTGGCGAGCGACCTCAGCCGCCTGGCCCTCGTCAACAAGATGGTGGGCGCGCCGCCCGACCAGCAACCCACCCGCCTGGACAGCCGCGCCCCGAACACCGGCGCCCCTGTGTTGAAGGTAGAGGGGCTGACCCGGCGCGGCGCGCTCCACCCGCTCGACCTGGAGCTCAAGCGCGGCGAGGTGCTGGGCCTGGCCGGGCTGCTGGGCTCGGGCCGCACCGAGGCCGCGCGCCTGCTGTTCGGCGCGGACGCGGCCGACGCGGGTCACGTTGCCACCGAGGGCCGTAGCGGCCGCTGGCACTCGCCGCGCGAGGCCATCGCCGCCGGCGTGGCCTTCTGCTCCGAGGACCGCAAGCACGAAGGCGCCATCCTGGACCTCTCCGTGCGCGACAACATCGTGCTCGCGCTGCAAGCCCGCCACGGCCTGCGCCTCGTCATGAGCTTTGATGAGCAGCAGGCACTGGCCGACGACTACATCCAGCGCCTCGGCATCAAGACGCCGAACGCCGACACGCCCATTGGCCAGCTCAGCGGCGGCAACCAGCAGAAGGCCTTGCTGGCCCGCTGGCTGGCCACGCAGCCCGCCGTCCTCATCCTGGACGAGCCCACGCGCGGCATCGACGTGCGCGCCAAGGAGGACTTGATGGACCTCGTGCGTGCCCTCGCCCATCGTGACGATGGCCAAGGGATGGCCATCGTCTTCATCTCGTCCGAGTTGCCCGAGGTCCTGCACTGCAGCGACCGCGTCCTCGTGCTGCGCGACCGCCGCGCTGCTGGCGAATACCGCCGCGGCGAGCTGGACGAACGCAGCGTGCTCGAGGTCATCGCCGCCGAGCCCGCCACTGCAGCCGCATGAATCAAAGTCTCGCCATGTCAACGCCAAGCGCCCGATCAAGGGCCTGGAACCACCCCCTCGCGCGGCCCCTCGCCGCGCTCGCGCTGCTGCTCGCTGTTGCGGCCCTCTTCGTGCCCGGTTTCCTGCACCTGGAGATCAAGGACGGCCACCTCTACGGCAGCCTCGTTGACATCCTGCACCGCGCGGCTCCCTTGATGCTCGCGGCCCTGGGCATGACGCTGGTCATCGCCACGCGCGGCATCGACGTGTCGGTGGGCGCCGTCGTCGCCATCGCCGGCACGGTCGGCTGCGTGCTGGTCGGCTCTCATGGCCTGGCCGTCGCGTTCGCCGCAGCCCTCGGCGCCGCGCTGCTGTGCGGCCTGTGGAACGGCCTGCTCGTGTCGGCGCTGGGCCTGCAGCCCATCATCGCCACGTTGATCCTGATGGTCGCCGGCCGTGGCCTGGCGCAACTGCTGACCGACGGCCAGATCATCACCGTCTACGAGCCCGCCAGCTTCTTCTGGCTGGGCGGTGGTTACCTGCTGGGC
The DNA here is from genome assembly GCF_059421665.1 of Roseateles sp. GW821-FHT02E12. Classification (NCBI taxonomy): domain Bacteria; kingdom Pseudomonadati; phylum Pseudomonadota; class Betaproteobacteria; order Burkholderiales; family Sphaerotilaceae; genus Roseateles; species Roseateles sp. GW821-FHT02E12. The sequence continues at coordinate 732,304 of NZ_JBWKVK010000001.1, read as the reverse complement.
CTGCCGGTGTCGTTGTTCGTCGTCGCCACCGTGGGCGGCCTCACCGCGCTGCTGATGAAGCGCACGGCGCTGGGCCTGTTCATCCAGACCGTCGGCATCAACCCCGTCGCTGCCCGCCTGGCCGGCGTGCGCACCGCGGCCATCGTCTTCTTCGTCTACGTCTACTGCAGCCTCGGCGCGGGCCTGGCGGGGCTGATGATCTCGTCCAACATCAAGAGCGCCGACGCCAACAACGCCGGCCTGCTGCTGGAGCTGGACGCCATCCTCGCCGTCACCCTCGGCGGTGGCCAGCTCAGCGGCGGCAAGTTCAGCCTGGCCGGCAGCCTCATCGGCGCGCTCATCATCCAGACGCTGACGTCCACCATCTACGCGCTGGGCGTGCCGCCGCAGGTCACGATGGTCGTCAAGGCGGTGGTCGTGTTCGCTGTGTGCATCTCGCAGTCGTCGTTCTGGTCGGCACGGAGGTCCGCATGAAGCGCCTGCTCTCCGCCCCGTCGTTCACCGCCTGGGTCAGCGTTGCGCTGATGGCCCTGCTTTTCATTGCCGGCGCCAGCAGCTACACCGGCTTCGGCTCCACGCAGGTGGTGCTCAACCTGCTCATCGACAACGCCTTTCTGCTTGTCATCGCGGTGGGCATGAGCTTCGTGATCCTGTCTGGTGGCATCGACCTGTCGGTGGGCTCGGTGCTGGCGCTGACGACGATGGTCGCCGCCTGGCTGCTGCAGGTGGCGCAGTGGCCGGCGGAGCTGGTCATCGTCGTCGTGCTGCTGGGCGGCGCGGCCTTCGGCGCGCTGCAGGGTGTCGTCATCCACGTGTTCAAGCTGCAGGCCTTCATCGTCACGCTGGCCGGCATGTTCCTGGCGCGCGGCCTGTGCTTCCTGATCAGTGTGGACAGCATCACCATCGACGCGCCGCTGTTCGTCACGCTGTCGCAGACGCAGATCCCGCTGTTCGGCGGCGCCTTCCTGTCGCCAGGCGCGGTCATCGCGCTGCTCGTGCTGGGTGCCGGCCTGTGGGTGGCGCACTGCACCGCCTTCGGCCGCACCGTCTACGCGCTGGGCGGCAGCGAGGCCTCGGCGCTGATGATGGGCCTCAATGTCGGCCGCGCCAAGGTGGCGGTCTACGCGCTCAGCGGCTTCTGCGCCTCGCTGGCCGGCCTGTTGTTCGCGTTCTACATGCTCAGCGGCTACGGTCAGCACGCGCAAGGCGTGGAGCTGGACGCCATCGCCGCTGTCGTCATCGGCGGCACCGTGTTGACGGGTGGTTATGGCTACGTGGCCGGTGCGCTGTCCGGCGTGCTGGTGCTCGGGCTCATCCAGACGTTGATCGCCTTCGACGGCACGCTCAGCTCCTGGTGGACCAAGATCGTCATCGGCGCGCTGCTGTTCGTCTTCTGCGCCGTGCAGCGGCTGCTGTCCCTGAAGAAGGTTCAAGCCTGATGAAGAAGCTTCTGACTGCCGCCGCCCTCGTGTGCGGCCTGGGCTTGGCGCATGCCGCACCGAACCCGCTGTTCGCCCCGCTCTACACCGCCGACCCGGCCGTGCTGGTGGATGGTGGCCGCGCTTACCTCTACGTCGGCCGCGACGAGGCCCTGCCCGACGGCAAGGACTACGTCATGCACGAGTGGCGCGTGTTCTCTACCTGCGACATGGTGACCTGGCGCGACGACGGCGTGCCGCTGAAGGCCAAGACCTTCACCTGGGCCAAGGGCCGCGCCTGGGCGTCGGACGTGGTGAAGCGCCACGGAAAGTATTGGTTTTATTCAACGGTCGAGCACGCGACGGTGCCGGGCTTCGCGGTGGGTGTGGCGGTGTCGGACTCGCCGACCGGCCCCTTCGTCGATGCGCGCGGCTCCGCGCTCATCACCAACGACATGACCAAGCAGACCGACATCGCCTGGGACGACATCGACCCCGCGGTGTTCATCGACGACGACGGCCAGGCCTATCTGTACTGGGGCAACACGGTCATGAAGTACGCCAAGCTCAAGGCCAACATGACCGAGCTGGATGGCCCGATCACGGCCGTGCCGGTGGCCAACTTCGTCGAGGCGTCCTATCTGCACAAGCACAAGGGCACTTACTACCTCAGCTACTCGCAGCACTTCCCCGAAGAGACGGCCTACATGACTGGCCCGTCACCCACCGGCCCCTGGACGCCGCAGGGCGTCGTCATGGAGCGCAACCTGAAGACGAAGACGATCCATCAGGCGTTCTTCGAGTTCAACGGTCGCAGCTATGTGGCGTATCACAACGCGGAGCTGCCGGGCGGCGGGGAATTCCGGCGGTCGGTGGCCGTCGAGGAAATCTCGTATCGGGCGGATGGGACGATTCCGTTCATTCATCAGACGAAGACGGGGCCGAGGGCGAATCCTTCTTCGGCTTGCAAGCCTTGATGGTTTGAGGAGGCTCTGGGAAGATCCTCATTGCTCGGTGCTGTGGTTGCCGGGAGTCCCGCCCGGCGGCGGGGTAACTTTCTTCTGCGGCGCCAGAAGAAAGTCACCAAAGAAGAGGCGCTGAACTGCACACGAGCATCACAACGCCAGTAGCGGCGCGCGAAAACACTTGATCGCTTTGTGCCCAGACGCGACCCGCTTCGCTCTCGCTGCTGTCCCTGTGACGAGCACCAGCCCTCGCACCACCTGCCCGCTTAACGCCGGCTGCACGCCGGACTCATCAGAAAAACGAAGTCAGCGTCGCTCGGGCGACGCTCGCGGTATTTGCGAACTCCACAGTTGCGTGGAGAAATCGTTGGTGTTCACTGCGTTCATCCCAACCTACGAGCTGCCAGGCGGTGGCTCCGCAGATTGCAGGACGATGAAATGGCCTTCCTTGCTGTACTTCTCTTTCAGTTGGTCCAACACGGGCTCAAGAATTTGCGGGGCGATGCTTCCAAAGACTACGAGGCCGAAAGCTACGCCGAACCTTGCTTGCAGTATGAAGAGATGGTTTTCGGGCGTTATAGACAGCTTGTACTGAAACTGCTCATCGAGGTATTTGCCTCCACGTCGAAGCGGTACTGCTCGCCCGGCAACATCCTTGAGCAAATCAAAGAGCACGTACTTCCCATGCTGAACTACCTCGGCATTGGTGAACCAATTGAGTAGCAGCGTTCCCTGTGTAGGAAAAATCGCACCGACCTCTCGGACGTACACCGCCTTGGCGAGCTTGCGAGCGAACGTCGCAACTGCTTGGCTCATTTCTTCCGGAACTAGGAGGGGCGCTACGTCTTGATGTGTTTGCCCTGGGCCAGGCTTGATACCGAGAATCCGATTCTTCTGTCGCGCCTCGAGGGCGGACGGAAGCATCTTTGGAATCATGTTTGGGAACTGGTTGGCAACATTCTTGATAAGCCCTGGAACCCGACCGTCATCATTCCCCGACAGATCTTCTGGGTCCATGCGCGCGAGCATTGAAACGATCGCATCTTGATCTGCCGTGCCGTGGTTGCATGCATCACAAGATGCAAACTCAAACCCCTCTGGCCAGTGCTTGTGCTGAAAGAGCGCACGTGGCGGGCAGTGCTCAATGGTCGTGGCAGACACTGCCCCGCCGCAAAATACACAGAAGGGATTCGCCGCGAGGAAACGTTCTCGATTGTTCACTGTGCATCTGGGCGGTCTTTGCGCAGTCGATCTTCACATGACGGCTCAGGTGAATGTCAGCGTATGTGGGATCCGCAGACACTTCGGGTATGCGCCACCTCACCTTCGACCTCACCGACAGCTCCGACGGCATCCTCACGCTGGAAGCGATGGCCTCCACGCGCGAAAGCGAGCATGCGGCTGTGATGGCTGAGGTGGAGCAGGTGCTGGCCTGGGCGCGCGGCGAGTTCGGCGGCCGGCAGGGGCCGGTGGAGGATGGCAATGCCTGGGACCACGAGCTGCTGGTGCAGCACGAGGCGGGCGGGTGGGTGACGGTGACGTTGACGTTCAGCGCGTCGGCCGAGTTCGCCGAGGCGTTTCAGGCCAGGTTCGCCGAATCCGACGAAGACTGAAGCCACGCGCCAGAGCGGCGCTGCATTGGCTTCCTGATGAGCCCGGCGTGCAGCCGGCGTTAACGGGCGTGAAGTGGCGATGGATGGTGCTCGTCACAGGGACAGCAGCGAGAGCGAAGCGGTTCGCGTCTGGGCGCAATCCCGCCGGCTGTTATCGCGCGCCGCTCATGGCGTCGTCGCGACGGTGTGCGGTTCAGGGCCTCTTCTTTGGTGACTTTCTTCTGGCCCCGCAGAAGAAAGTTACCCCGCCGCCGGGCGGGACTCCCGGCAATGCAGCGAGCAGACACGCTCCCCGCCAAAACAACCAAACCCAAACCAACCCTCAGTACAAATCCCGCGCCGCCAACCGCACTTCATGCAGCAGCTGCCTCGCCCCCGGCGACATCAGATGCCCCTCACGCGTGATGATCCCAAACGCATCCATGTGACACGGCAACTCAATTGGCAGGATCGCCAAAACGTTCAGCGACGCGTAATACCGCGCCACCTCCACCGGCATCACATGCAACGAATCCGTTTGCTGCAACAACGCCGTGATCAACAGCAACGCCGTCGTGTCCACCACATTGCCCGGCGGCTCCAACGCCGCGCGCCGGAACATCACCTCCCACCGATGCCGCAACACACTCCCCTGCGGCGGCAAGATCCAGGGCTGATTCGCCAAATCGGCCAGCTTCAGGTTGTCCGCCTTCAACAGCGGATGCCCCACGCGCGCCACCGCGCAGGCGGGCTCCACCGTCAGCTCTTCGTAGTGCAGGCCGGCCGCGCCTTCCTCCTCGACGATGCGGCCAATCATGAAGTCCAGCTTGCCCCGCTGCAGCATGTCCAGCAGCACCTTGCTGCTCTCCATGTGCACGCCGATGCGCAGCTTGGGTGCCTGCAGCTTGATGCGCGAAATGGCGCGCGGCAGCAGGCCCATGGCCGGCGTCATGATGACGCCCACCTCGACCTGGCCCGACAGACCATGCTTCAACGCGACGATGTCGTCGTGTGCGGCCGACAAAGAAGTTAGCGCCATCCGCGCATGGCGGATCATGGTCTCGCCGTAGAGCGTGGGCTCCATGCCGCGCGGGTGACGCTCGAAGAGCTTCACGTCCAGCATGTCCTCCAGGTCCTTCAGCTGCTTGGACGCGGCCGGCTGGGTCATGCACAGCACCTCGGCGGCGCGGTGGATGTTGCGCTCGTCGTCCAGTGCGATCAGCAGCAGCAGCTGGCGAGTCTTCAGGCGAGCGCGCAGGAACCAGTTGGGGTTGGGGCTGGCGTCGGTCAGGCTGCCGTCGTCATCGTCGTCGCGAGCCATGGCAACTTTCTTAAGCAAGATTGACTCGTCCGTCGTTGGCCAAGACGCTGTTGATGTCGTCGCCGGTTTCGTCCAGCTGCACCAGCGTGGCCTGGCGCGCGCCCAGCGGGTCGCGGGCCTGCAGTGCAGTCAGGATGGCCTTGTGGCGCGGCAGCGAGAGTTCGTGCGTGTTGGGCAGCTGGCTAGACAGCGTGATGGACTCGCGCAGTGCCAGCGACAGCATGTTGCCGATGTAGGCCAGCAGGTCGTTGCCCGTGGCCTCGGCGATGCGGCGGTGGAAGGCCAGGTCGGGCTCCAGCAGCTCCTCGGTCGTCTTGGCGGCAGCCATGCCTTCGTAGGCGGTGGCGATAGCCGTCAGCTGCTCGTCCGTGGCGGCGCGGGCTGCCAGCGCGGCGGCGGCGGGCTCGAAGATCTGGCGCACTTCCAGCAGCGTCTGCACGAAGTCGCGCTGCGGGCGGGACTGGATGAGCCAGTACAGCACGTCGGGGTCCAGCAGATGCCACTCGTTGCGCGGGCGCACGATGGCGCCGGCGCGCTGGCGCGACACGACCAAGCCCTTGGCCACGAGCACACGCACGGCCTCGCGCAGCACGGGGCGGCTGATCTCGTAGCGCTCCAGCAGTTGGGCTTCGGGCGGCAGCTTGTCGCCGGGCTTCAGCTCACCGCCGACGATGGCCAGGCCCAGCTCGCTGACGATGCGGCCATGCTGGCTCTTGCCCTCGGTCTGGGCGCTGTAGGTGGAGTGGTCCGCTCGGGTTCGCATGGGCGCGAGGCTAGCCGCAAAAGCCTTCATTATCGAAAGCGGGCGACAAAGCCGCCGTGGGGTGCCAGCGTCAGCTTGGCCGCGGGTGCGGTGAGCTTGAGCTCAGCGAACTCGCGCTCACCGGCGCCGTCCGTGATGAGCTGGCCTTCACGGGCGCCCAGCCAAGTCAGGTCCAGTTGCACATCGCGTGGCGTTTCGTCGGCGTTGATGCCGGCAACGAACCACTGCTTGCCGGCGCGGCGGGCCAGCACGACGAACTTGCCGGGCTCGCCGTCCAGGAAGCGCACCTCGTCCCAATGCCGCGGCAGCTCGCGCAGCAGGCCCTTCACGTAGGCCGGCACGGTGGCCATGCCCTCGGGCGTCTCGGCGAAATGCTGGATGCCCGACAGGAAGACGACGCTCTCCGCCAGCTCGAAGCCGTTGCGCGTGGCGCGCTTGATGTTGGGGATGCCGGCAAACACCATGGGCGTGAAGTCCATGGGGTCGAACAGGTTGCGCGCGAACGGCAGCATGGCCGCGTGGCCGACGACCTTGTCTTGGTCCTTCTGCTCGAAGGTGGCGAACTCGAAGCCCTTCACAGCCTCGACGGTCAGCAGGTTGGGGTAGGTGCGGCTCCAGCCGCGCGGCAGCGTGGCGCCGTGGAAGTTCAGCAGCAGGCCGGCCGCGGCCGTTTCCTTCAGCAGGTCCACGTAATAGGCCTGCATGGAGGCGCCGTCGCCACCGAAGAAGTCGACCTTGAGGCCTTTCACCCCGATGGCCTTCATGCGCGCAAACTCCTTGGCGCGGTCGGCCTTCGTCAGCAACGCGCTCTTGGGGCTGTACTCGGTGTCGTTCCAGGCGCCCGAGGAGTTGTACCAAGCCAGGATGGCGACGTTCTTCGTCTTCGCGTAGTCGGCCAGCTCCTTCATCTTGGCGTCGCCGATCTTGCGGTCCCAGTCCGCGTCCACCAGCGTGTAGTTCCAGCCCATGTCGGCGGCGTAGTCGACAAAGCGCTTCTGCACGTCGAAGACGGTCGCGTCGTCCTTCAGGATGGCCCAGCTCCACGATGCGTGGCCGGGCTTGAGCTTGGCTCTATCGAAGGCGACGGCGGGTGCGGCGAGGTCGGTGCCGAGGGTGGACTCCATGACCGTCTTCAGCGGGCCGATGGCCAGCACGCGCCAGGGCGTCGTCAGCGGGCCGTCGATGTCGGCCAGCAGGTGGCCGTTGGTGTTGACCTCGCTCGCCTCGGGCAGGCCGATGCGGTAGGTGCCGCCGGTCGAGTCACTCGCGAGACGCGACGCGTGGAAGCGCCCGTCCATGCCGGCTTCGGTCAGCGCCACCCAGTTGGCGCCCGAACGGAACAGCGCGGGGAAGACCCAGCCCGCGTGCGACGGCGCGGCGGCGCCGACGGGGATGTCGGTCTGGTAATGCTCTTCGTAGGAGGGGTTGGTGCGCTTCCAGCCCGTCTTGGCGACGGACATGGGCTGCAGCCAAGCGCGGGCTTCTGCAGGGAACGCAAAGCTGGTCAGCTCGTCCTTGAAGGTCTTCTGGCCCGCGCCGTCGACCGTGTAGCGCAGCGCCAGGCCGTCGTTGGAGGCGCGCAGCGTCAGGGTGAACTTCTGGCCGGCGGCGTTGGCGGCGGTGAAGCGCTGCTCGTTGGCGCGGTAGTCCACATTGCTTTTCTTGCCTGCGGCCAGCGTGTACTGCTCGCGGTGGGCCTTCACGGGCGACGTGGTGACGAGCTTGAGGCCGTTGGCGTAATCGCCCTGCTCCAGCACCAAGCCGAGTCGCGAGGCCAGCAGCACGGGCTGTCCGGCGCGCTGCACCGTGTAGACCAATTGCTGCTGGGCGTTGACCGACACGTCGACCTGCAGCTGGCCATCGGGGCTGCTGAGGGCTTGGGCGAGGGCGGGTACTGCGAGCAGGAACGAGGCAATGAGCTTCATGGTTTCAGATCGGGGGGATTTGATAGAGACCATCAGCCACGGGCGTGCCGAAGTCGGGGAAGCCGTCGTCGCGCCAGCCGAAGGCCTGCACACGGGTATGGCGGTTGGGGTCGTTCAGCGGGTCGCCGACGATGTCGCGGTAGTTGCGGGCGTGATAGACCAGCAGGTCCGTCTGGCCGTCGGGCGTCGTCGTGAAGCTGTTGTGGCCGGGGCCGAACTGGCCTGCCGACTCATCCGTCGTGAACACCGGCGTGGGCGATTTGTGCCAGCTCGCCGGGTCCAGCAGGTCGGAGTTCTCGTCGGCCCACAGCAGGCCCATGCAGTAGTTGGCGTCGGTCGCCGCGGCTGAGTAGGCGATGAAGACGCGGCCGTTGCGCTTCAGCACGGCCGGGCCCTCGTTGACGCAGAAGCCGATGCGCTCCCAAGCCAGGTCGGGCCGCGTGATGACAACGGGTGCGCTGGCCAGCGTCCACGGGTTGGCCATCTCGGCCAGGTAGAGGTTGCTCTCCGTCGGCGGGCTCTTCTGCGCCCAGCACAGGTAGCGCTTGCCGCCATGCTCGAAGGGCGTCGCGTCCAGCGAGAAACCTTCCTCGAGCGTCGCGATCTGGCCGCGCTCCACCCAGGGGTCGCGCAACGGGTCGTCGCCTTCGCACTCGAGGACGTACATGCGCAGCTTCCAGATGTCGCCACGCTCGCTGGCTGCGAAGTAGACGAACCAGCGGCCGTCGATGCGGTGCAGCTCGGGCGCCCACACGTGAAAGCTCGCCGGGCCGCTCTCGTGCTTGTGCCAGATGGTCTTGGGCGATGCGGTCGAGAGACCGGCGATGCTGTCGGCGCTGCGGATCTCGATGGCGTCGTAGCTGGGCACCGACGCGGTGAACCAGTAGCGGCCGTCGACCAGGCTGATCTGCGGGTCGGCGCGCTGGGGCATGAGGGGGTTGTTCCAGGTCATGCTGCGCGAATCGCTTGGGTGACGATGACGTTCCAGGAGGTGGGCTTGAGCCGCACGCTCAGCTGCTCGTCGAGGATGGCGATGCCATCCAGAGGCTGAGGCGCGACGTGGTCGGGTGCGTCGGCGGTGTTGGTGGCGTTCAAGTCGGCGCTGTAAAGCTGCTCGGCCTGCACGAGGCGGCGCTCCACACCGAGACCGCGCAGCGTGATGGACAGGTCCATCTCTTCGCTCAGGTGGCGGTTCAGCAGGAAGACGGCCGTGCGGCCCGTCGCCGGGTCGTCGACGACGCTGGCGCACAGATAGGGCAGCTCGCCGTGCCTGGCGTTGGCATAGCCGGGCGACTTGACGACTGAGCGCAGCACGTCGCCATGCGCCCAGCGCGCGGCCTGCGCGAAGGGGTGGAAGATCGTCTGCCGCCACGCCGCGCCGCCGGGCTCGGTCATGATGGGCGCGATGACGTTGCACAGCTGGGCCATGCAGGCGACCTTGAGCCGGTCCGCATGGTTCATGAACATCGTCAGCATGCCGCCGATGAGCAGGGCGTCTTCCGCCGTGTAGACCTCTTCCAGCAGCCGCGGCGCCTCGGGCCAGCCCGCTTGCTTCAAGTGCTCGCCGTGGCGGGCGCGGTACCAGACGTTCCACTCGTCGAAGGACAGCTTCAGGCGCTTCGTCGAACGCTTGCGCGTGGCGACCGAATCCGCAATCGCCACCGTGTCCTCGATGTAGCGTGCATTCGTCTCGATCTGCGCGAAGAAGCTCTCGGTGCTCGTGTCCGCTGGTGGCTTGATGAAGTAGCTGTGCAGCGACAGGTAGTCGACGAACTCGAAGCAGTGCTCCAGCACGCGGTCTTCCCATGCGCCGTAGGTCGGCATGTCGTAGGCCGACGAGCCGCAGGCGGCCAGCTCGATGCTCGGGTCCGCCCAGCGCATCAGCTTGGCCGTTTCTTTGGCGGTGCGGCCGTATTCGTCCGGCGTCTTCTGGCAGATCTGCCAGGGGCCGTCCATCTCGTTGCCCAGGCACCAGAACTTGATGCCCAGCGGCTCCTCGGCGCCGTGGCTGCGCCGCAGATCCGACAGCGCCGTGCCGCCGGGGTGGTTGCAGTATTCGAGGTAGTGGCGCGCTTCGTCAGGCCCGCGCGTGCCGAGGTTGACGCCGAACATCGGCTCGATGCCGACCTTCTTGCACCAGGCCATGAACTCGTGCGTGCCGACCTGGTTGGTCTCGGTCGAGAACCAGGCCAGGTCCAGCCGGCGCGGGCGCTGGTCCTTTGGCCCAACGCCGTCTTCCCAGTTGTAGCCCGACATGAAGTTGCCGCCGGGGTAGCGAACGATGGTGGCGCCCAGCTCCCTCGTCAGCTCGGCCACGTCACCGCGAAAGCCATGCTCGTCGGCGGTCGGGTGGCCCGGCTCATGGATGCCGTTGTAGACGCAGCGACCGAGGTGTTCGACGAACACGCCGAACAGGCGGCGGTCCAGCGGCGCGATGTCGAAATCGCGGTCGACGATCAGTGAGGCTTCAAACGTCATCGCCTTGCCTTCTTGAGTGCCTTGTTAACGCGCTTCTCGACACTGGCCTGCACCTCGGCGATGGGCTTGCCCGAGATCATCACGTTGGCCACGTCCTCGCCGATCAGCAGTTCGATGGCGCGCTGCGTCGGCACATTGCCTGGCATGCCGGCGCCGGTCTGCGTGATCTCGGTCAGCGCCTCGCGCATGGGGAGCGCGCGGAAGGCGGCGCTCTCGGCCACCGTCTTGCTGACGGGCAGGTGGCCGGTGCGCGACCACTCGGCGCTGCGGTCCCAGATGAACTTCAGGAACTTGACGCTCGCCTCGTGGGCCTTGGCATCCTTGGCGCCGCCCTTGAACAGCGCCCAGGAATGGCCGTCGGCGAACACCGCGGGCTTCTCATAGAGCTGCGGGAAGGGCTTCACCGTGTAGGCACCCTGCAGCTTGGACTCGGGCTTTTGCGACTCGCGCAGGAACTGATCGATGGTCCAGGTGCCGACGACGACGACACCGGCCTCACCGTTCAGGAAGGCCTGATTGGCGGCGGCGTAGTCGAGGTTGGGCCGCACATGGCCTTCGCGGTACAGCGTCTGCATCAGCGTCAGCGCGTTGACGACGGCCGGCTGGTGCATGTCGATGGTCTTGCCATCGTCGGAGAACAGCTTGGCGTTCTGCTGCGCGACCAGCGTCAGGAAGGTGCGGTCATTCGCCGCCGTCTCGTTGGCCACGGCCCACGCGAAATAGGGCTTGCCGGTGCGCTGCTTGAACTGCCGCGCCTGGGCCAGCAATTCCTCCGGTGAACGCGGCAGCTCGCTGAGCCCCGCCTTCTTCATCAAGCCGGTGTTGATGTGCCAGAGCCAGGCCCAGGTGTCGAAGGGAAGCGCGTAGGTTTCGCCGTTGAACGAGGTGCCGCGGCGCGCATGCGCGGTGAAGTCGTCCACCGGAACGCCGATGCGCTTGAAGTCCTCGTCCAGCGGCAGCACCAGCTTGCGGCGCACGTAGTCGCCCAGGGCGGACTCGTGCATGACGGCGATGGTCGGGATGTCCTTGGCGACGAGGCGGGCGGTGAGCTGGTCGTAGTAGGGCCCCCACTCACCGATCTGCGTCTTCACGACGATGCCGTCAGCGTTGGTCGCGTTGAACTCGTTGACCAGGGCCGTGACGATGCCGCACTCGCCCACGCCTTCGGACGTCTTCACCACCTGGCCGTACTGCGCCTCGCAGCTGCCGAAGAAGCGCATCAGCGTGATCTCGGTCTTGCCCGAGTTGTCCTTGCTGGCGCCGCAGGCGGCGAGCAGAACCGTACAAAGGAGAACTGCAAGGCGCTTCATGACTTGCCCGTCCCGGCCACGGCGGTGACGAGGTGACGTTGGAAGAAGAGATACAGCATCAGCGCCGGCATGCCGGCGAACACGGCTTGTGCCATCAGGAAGCCCAAGCCTTCCGACTGTGCGAAGTTGGTCTGCGTGGACGCGAGGCCGCGGGTCAGCGTGTACATGTCTGGCTGGGTCGCGATGACCAGCGGCCAGAGGTAGTCGTTCCAGCAGCCCAGGAAGGTGAAGATGCCGAGCGTCGCCTGCGCCGGCAGGCTCAGCGGCAGGATGATGCGGACAAAAGTCTTGAAGCGCGAGGCGTTGTCCAGCAGCGCAGCCTCTTCCAGCTCGGTGGGGATGGCCTTGAAGTACTGCGTCATCAGGTAGACGCCGAAGGGCGCCGACAGGCCCGGCAGCGTCAACCCGGCGATGGTGTTCTGCAGGTTCCACTCCGAAAACAAGCGGTGCAGCGGGATGAACACCGACTGCGCCGGCACGGCCAGGCCGAACATGACGAGGGCGAACAGCCACTTGCGGCCCGGGAACTCGCAGCGCGCAAATCCGTAGCCGGCCAGCGACGACAGCACCAGCACGCCCACCGTCTGCAGCAGCGCCACCAGCGCGCTGTTGCCCAGCCAGCGGAACACCTGCGAGGTCTGCAGGATGTCCAGGTAGTTGGCCAACGTGTAGGGCGGCGCGAGGAAGACGTCGGTGTGCGTCAGCAGGAACTCGTTGGGCTTGAAGGACAGCGCCAGCACCCACAGCAGCGGCGCCATCCAGGCCAGGGCCAGCAGCGTGAGAGCTGCCATCACGAAGCGGTCGAACCAACCGCGTCTCAGCAGCGGATTCATCGCTGGCCTCCTCTGTCACGTTCCAGCCAGAGCTGCGTCGACACGCCCACCAGCATGATGGCCAGCAGCACCTGCGAGGCGGCCGTGGCATAGCCCAGCGAGAGCTGCATGAAGGCCTGTTCGTAGATGAACTGCACGACGGAGCGCGTCGTGTTGTTTGGGCCGCCGTTGGTCATCAGCATGATCTGCGGGAAGACCTGGAACTGGCGGATCACCTCGATCAGCGCGACCAGCACGATGGCGCGCTTGAGGCTGGGCAGCGTGATGTGCGTCAGCACGCGCCAGCGCGGCGTGTTGTCCAGGGCCGCGGCCTCGTAGATGTCCGACGGGATCTGCTGCAGCGCCGACAGGAACATGATCATCGGCAGGCCGATGATCCACCACACGGTCACGAGCGCCACGGTCAGCAGCGCGAGGTTGTCGCTCGTCAGCAGGGGCAGCTCGGGCAGGCCCAGGGCCGTGAAGAACTGGGCAATGAGGCCGCGTTCGGGCATCAGCGCCAGCTTCCACACCAGCGTGATCAGCGTGACGGAGAACACCGACGCGCAGAAGAAGGTGGCGCGCAGCAGGGTCGCGAGCTTGCCGGGGCGGTTGAGTGCCAGCGCCAGCATCAGCGACAGCACGACAAAGATGGGCGTGCTGATGGCGACGAAGCGGATGGTGTTCCACACGACCTGGTGGAAGACCTCGTCGCTCCACAGCTCGCGGTAGTTGGCCAGGCCCACCCACAGGCTGTCGTCGGACAGCAGGTCGTGGTCGTGAAAGCTGATCCACACACCCTTGGCCAGCGGCCACAGCAGCAGCAGCGCATAGAGCGCCACGAAGGGCAGCACGAAGAGGGCGTAGGCCGGGCGCGAGGCGCGCAGCCCGACGGTGCTGGTGCTCATGCCAGCGACTCCTGGGCGTGGTGGGCGCGGCCGGCCTCGTCGAAGAGATGGGCCTCGGCCACGTCCACGCTGATGGCAACATACGCGCCCAGCTTGGGCGAGGTGCCAGCCGGCACCGTGACGATGAGCGGGGTGCCGCCTTCAAGCTTCAAGTGGGCCAGCGTGCGCTCGCCGAGGAACTCCACCAGCTCGACGCGGCCGCGCAGCGGGCCTTGCTCGGCCACGCGCAGGTTCTCGGGCCGCACGCCCAACGTCAGGCCCTGCGCCGGCAGGCCTTCGGTCGCGACGCGCGTGGTGACCCATTGCCCACCCGGCACCGTCACGACGACGCGGCCGCGGTCATCCGGCGCGCGCTGCACCGGCACAAAGCCCATGCCCGGCGTGCCGATGAAGCTTGCGACGAAGCGCGTGGCCGGCCGGCGATACAGCTCGGCCGGCGTGGCGACCTGCTCGATGGCGCCGCCCTTCATGACGACGATGCGCGTCGCCAGCGTCATCGCCTCGATCTGGTCGTGGGTGACGAACACCATCGTTGCGCCGAGGCGCTGGTGCAACTGCGCCAGCTCCAGCCGTGTGCGGCCACGAAGCGCCGCATCCAGATTCGACAGCGGTTCGTCGAACAAGAAGATGCCGGGCTCCTTGACCACCGCGCGGCCGATGGCCACGCGCTGGCGCTGGCCGCCGGACAGCTGACCGGGCTTGCGGTCCAGCAGCGTGTCCAGCTCCAGCATGCGGGCCGACTCCTGGATGCGCCTGGCAACTTCATCAGCCGGCACGCCAATGTTCTTCAACCCGAACGCGAGGTTCTCGCGCACGCTCATGTGCGGATACAGCGCGTAGTGCTGGAACACCATGGCCAGGTTGCGCTGGCCGGGTGGCGCGACCGTCACGTCGCGGTCGCCGATGAGGATGCGCCCGCCGCTGACTTCTTCCAGCCCGGCCACCATGCGCAGCAGGCTCGTCTTGCCGCAGCCCGACGGGCCGAGGAAGACGACGAACTCGCCTTCGGCGACGTCCAGCGACAGGTTCTCGATGACCTGCACCGCGCCGTAGCGCTTGCAGACGTTCTCCAACTTCAAGCCAGCCACGGTGGATATCTCCGGTTCATTCTTCTTGGGGGATCACGGGCCAGCCATCGTCGGACCAGCTCAGGCGCTTGATGCGCAGATGCGGCTTGCCGCCGCGTTCGGTGTCGTAGGCGTGGTGGACGATCCAGTCGCCGACGACGTCCTGGTGGCCCGGGCCTTTCCAGCGCGCGCCGCCCGCGAGCAGCGGCGAGGCGCCCGCGTCCATCATGTCCTTGCCGTCGCGGTCGAGGTAAGGCCCCGTCACGCTGCGGGCGCGGCCGACGCGGACGTTGTAGCTGCTGTCGGCGCCCTTGCAGCACAGGTCGTAGGAAGCGAACAGATAGACCCAGTCGCCGCGCCGCACGATGGTGGGCGCCTCGATGCCGCCCTTGCGGCGGGCAATGAACTTGCTCTCACCGACGGGGCGCAGCGTGTCGGCGCTCAGCTCGGTCAGGCGGATGCCGCCCCAGAACGAGCCGTAGCTGAGCCACAGCTTGCCGTCGCGCTCGACGAAGAGGTCGGGGTCGATGGCGTTGAAGTTGTCGGTCGCCATGCTCTGCACGACCAGGCCTTCATCGCGCCAGTCGCTGCCGTCCGGCTTGTCGCTGCTGGCCAGGCCGATGGCCGAGCGGTTCTTGCCGAAGGTGGAGATGGAGTACAGGGCCCAGAAGCGGCCGCGGTGCGCGAAGAGCTTGGGTGCCCAGACGTCCAGGCCCTTGTGCTCGGGTACGGCTTCGGCCCACCAGTCGGGCGCCTGGCTGAACACCGGCGCCAGGCGACGCCAGGTCTTGCCAGCGTCGGTGGACTCCAGCCGTTGCAGGCCCTTGCCCGTCGTGAAGACGAACCAGCGCTCGCCCTGGATCAGCAACGTCGGGTCGTGCGCACCCGTGTCGCCCTGCGGCTCCACGGCGTACGCGGGTACGGCCAGACACAGCGCGAGCAGCGCTGCGAACAGCGCACGCATCACTTGCCCCAGCGGAGAACCAGGGGATCGAGGCGTTTGGCCGCGTCCAGCAGGCCGGCGCGCGTCTCGGGGCTCATCTCGGGGAAGGGGTGGCGCGGCGCATCGCTGTGGATGACGCCGCCGGCCTTCATCAGCGCCTTGGCGGTCAGGATGCCGCCCTGGCGGTTCTCGTAGTTGATCAGCGGCAGCCAGCGGCCGTACTGCACCACGGCTTCCTCGCGGTCGCCGGCGTGGAAGGCGTCGAAGATCTTGCGGATGCCGTCCGGGAAACCGCCGCCCGTCATCGCGCCGGTGGCGCCGGCATCCAGGTCGGCCAGCAGCGTGATCGCTTCCTCGCCGTCCCACGGGCCTTCGATGGCCGCGCCGCCGACGCGGATCAGCTCGCGCATCTTGCTGGCGGCCTGCGGCATCTCGAGCTTGAAGTACTTCACGTTGGCGATGTTGGCCGCCATGCGGGCCAGGAAGGGCACCGACAGCGGCGTGCCGGCCACCGGGGCGTCCTGGATCATGATCGGAATGCCGATCGCGTCGGACAGGCGCTGGTAGAAGCTCTCGATCTGGCCTTCAGACACGCGGAAGGTGGCGCCGTGATACGGCGGCATGACCATGACCATGGCTGCCCCAAGCGACTCGGCCAGCTGGCTGCGCTCGATGCAGATCTGCGTCGAGTAATGCGTCGTCGTGACGATGACCGGCACGCGGCCGGCCACGTGTTCGAGGATGGCCCGCGTCAGCGTTTCGCGCTCAGCGTCCGACAGCACGAACTGCTCGGAGAAGTTGGCGAGGATGCACAGGCCGGTGGAGCCGGCGTCGATCATGAAGTCGATGCAGCGCAGCTGGCCGGGGATGTCCAGCGTGCCGTCGGCGTGGAAGATGGTCGGAACGACGGGGAAGACGCCGCGGTACGGCCGGGTGGTGGAGGCGCTCATGATGCGGTCCCTTGTCTCTGTGGGAAGTTGGATCCAGCGCCGACGCGCGGCGCATGGCCGGCTGTGCCGCCGGCATGGCGCTCATTAAAGTATGACTATTTATCGTTGATCATCGGGGTTAACCCGGAATTCAGCGACTTTGCAAACAAAAAAGTATGACTAATAATCTCGCCATCGTCCGGCCAAAGCAGCCGGCCAGCTTTCGACCGGAGACAGTTCGATGAGTTCCTACGCCCTCTACCCCAGCCTGCAGGACCGGGGTGTCCTGATCACTGGTGGGGCCACCGGCATCGGCGAAACGCTCGTGGAATCCTTCGCCGCCCAGGGCGCCAAGGTGGCCTTCATCGACCTGGCTGCCGACGAAGGCAACGCGCTGGCCGCCCGCCTGGCCGCCACGTCGCGCTACGCGCCGCAGTTCGCGGCTGCGGACCTCTCCAACATCGAATCGCTGCGGGCTGCCATCGCTGCACTTCGTGAACGCACGGGCCCCTTCACCGTGCTGCTCAACAACGCCGCCAACGACAAGCGCCACGCCGTTGAAGACACCACGCCCGAGTTCTGGGACGCCAGCGTCGCCGTCAACATCAAGCACCAGTTCTTCACTGCCCAGGCGGTGCTGCCCGACATGAAGGCAGCGGGCGGCGGCAGCATCATCAACTTCGGCTCCATCAGCTGGATGCTCAAGCAGGGCGGCATGCCGGCGTACACGGCCAGCAAGGCGGCGGCGCAAGGCCTCACACGCTGCCTGGCGCGCGATTTCGGCCCGCACAAGATCCGCGTCAACACGCTGGTGCCCGGCTGGGTGATGACCGAGAAGCAGTTGAAGCTCTGGGTCACCGAAGAGACCAAGCAAGAGATCGCCAAGGGCCAGTGCATCAACCAGCCGCTGATGCCCGACCACATCGCCCGCATGGCGCTGTTCCTGGCGGCCGATGACAGCGCGATGTGCACGGCGCAGGACTTCATCGTCGACGGTGGCTGGGTTTGAGCATGAACTGCGTCGAGTACGGGCGGCTGCCCGACGGCCGAGCCGTCCATGAGTACACGCTGAGCAACGGCCTGGGCCTGAAGCTGACCGCCATCACGCTGGGCGGCATCGTCACCGGCCTGTGGGTGCCGGACTCGCAAGGCCGGAGCGGCAACGTCGTGCTGGGCTTCGACAACCTCGACGACTACGTCTACCGCAACCCGTCCTTCGGCATCATCGTCGGCCGCTACGGCAACCGTATTGCCGGCGCCAGCTTCGCGCTGGATGGCGAGACTCACACGCTCGCCCGCAACGACAGCCTCAACTGCCTGCACGGCGGCACCGAGGGTTTCGGCCACCGGCTGTGGAACGCCGAGCCCGCGGAGCCGCGCGCCGGTGAGGCCGAGGCGCTGCTGTTCAGCTACACCAGCCCGCACGGCGAGCAAGGTTTCCCCGGCGAGCTGACCGTCAGCGTGCGCTACTCGATCAGCGCGACGGACAACAGCTGGCGCATCGACTACGAAGCCACGACCGACCGCGCCACCGTCGTCAACCTGACCCACCACGACTATTTCAACCTCGCCGGCGACGGCAGCGTGCTGCGCCACCGCCTGACGATTCCCGCGTCGCGTTACAGCGAGGTCGACGAGCACCTGATCCCGCTGCGCCATGCCTCGGTGGAGGGAACGCCCTTTGACTTCCGCCAGTCGACGGCGATCGTGGCGCGCATCCGCAAAGCCCACCCGCAGCTGCTGCGCGCCAAGGGCTACGACCACAACTGGCTGCTCGACGGCGAACTCAATGCCGAAGGCCTTCGCCCAGCGGCCACGCTGGAAGACCCCCACTCCGGCCGCCGCATGGACGTGCTGACCAGCGAGCCAGCCCTGCAGTTCTACTCCGGCAACTTCCTCGACGGCAGCCTGGCCGGCCCGAACGACCGCATCTACCGCCAGGGCGACGGCCTGTGCCTGGAGACCCAGCACAACCCCGATTCGCCGCATCACGAAGCCAGCAACGACTGGCCTTCGACCATCCTTCGGCCCGGTGACACTTGGCGCAGCACGACGCTGCATCGCTTCACCTGATTGCCTGAGGAGCCCCGCCATGGACCTGCCCGCCCACCAACTGACGATGACGGTGTTGATGACACCGGACACCGCCAACTTCTCCGGCAACGTTCATGGCGGCAACATCCTCAAGCTGCTGGACCAGGTCGCCTATGCCTGCGCCAGCCGCTATGCCGGCCGCTACGTCGTCACGCTGTCGGTGGACCGGGTGATCTTTCGCCAGGCCATCCACGTTGGCGAGCTGGTCACCTTCCTGGCCAGCATCAACATGACGGGCTCTTCGTCGATGGAAGTCGGCATCAAGGTTGTGGCCGAGAACATCCGCACGCAGGAGACGCGGCACGTCAACAGCTGCTACTTCACGATGGTGGCGGTGGGCGACGACAACAAGCCCGTGCCTGTGGCGCCACTGCGCCCCGTCACCCCCGACGAGCGCCGCCGCCACGCCGGCGCCATCGCCCGCAAGCAGGCCCGCGCGGCCCTTGAAGTCCGACCCGATGAGCACTGAACACCCCTTCGCCCTCGCACTCGCCCAAGCCAACAACCTCGGCGAAGGCATTCAATGGCATGCCCCCAGCGGCCGCTGGTGGTGGACCGACATCGAAGGCGCCTGCATCTACGCCTGGACGCCCGGCGCCAGTACCACGCTGCAGGTGCGCCTGCCCGAACGCGTCGGCTGCTTCGTGCACAGCCGCTCCGGCGCCATCGTGCTGGCCATGGCCAAGCGCCTGGCGCGCCTGACGCTGCCCGACCTGCAGGCCACCGGCAGCATCGCCGGCGAGCCCGAAACCCTCACGCCGCTTGAGGCCCACCTGCCCACCACGCGCGCCAACGACGGCCGCTGCGACCGCAGTGGCAACTTCGTCTTCGGCACGCTGGATGAAGCCAACCCGCGCCAGCGCATCGGCAGCTTCTACCAATACTCATTGGCTCATGGCCTGCGCCGGCTGGCGCTGGATGGTGTGGGCATCTCCAACAGCATCTGCTTCAGCCCCGATGGCAAGCGCATGCACTACTGCGACACGACCACCACCCGCATGATGGTCTGTGACTACGACGCCGACAGCGCCCGTGTCAGCGAGCCGCGCCTTTTCGCGAAGAAGGAGTTCGACGACGACTGCTGGCCCGACGGCTCCACCATCGACGCCAAGGGCTGCCTGTGGAACGCCGAATGGGGCAACGCCGCGGTGGCCCGCTATGCGCCGGATGGCCGGCTGCTGGGGCGCTACTCGGTGCCCGTCAGCAACGTCACCTGCCCTGCCTTCGGCGGCCCGGATGGCGAGCACATCCTCGTCACCACCGCCCGCGAAGGCCTCAGCACCGCCGACCTGATGGCCCGGCCGCTGTCGGGCAGCCTGTTCGGCATGGCGGTCGAGCCGGGGCTGTATCTGCCCGAGGCGTTGTTCAACGACGCCTGATCAGCGCCGCCCGGGCTTCTGCACCCAGGCGTCCATCCAGTCCGAACCCGACAGCACCCGGCGCGAGCGCCACATCTCGTCGCGCGGTTGCGGGTTGGCGGAGGCGCCGACCCGAGCTTGCGGCTCGGCTCTGCGGGCGGCCGGCGCGGGGTCGGTCGTGAAGCTGAAGTGTTGAAGGCGTCGCATCCGACCTCCTCATGCGTTGCAGGCCACTCTAGGCAACGCGGTATCAAGCCGGTGTTGAGCTTGACGCCGCGTGCATCAAGAACGCATCAGGACGGCCGGCGGACTACTTGCCAATGCAAAAACTGCTGAAGATGACGCCCAGCAGTTCATCCGCCGAGAACGCGCCGGTGATCTCGCCAAGTGCGTCGTGCGCCAGGCGCAGTTCCTCGGCCAGCAGATCCAGCGCCGCATCACGCTGGGTGGCGACTTCACGGGCCAGCGCCAGGTGCTCGGCCGTGCGAGCCAGCGCCTGCACGTGGCGCTCGCGGGCGATGAACAAACCCTCAGGCACGGCCTGCCAGCCGGTGGTCTGCAGCAGGCGCTGGCGCAGCGCTTCCAGCCCGCTGCCGGTCTTCAGGCTCAGCGCGATCTCACCCTCGGGCGCCGTGGCCAGATCGGCCTTGTTGAAAACCTGCACGATGCGGCTGGCATCAACGCCTGCCAATCGCGCGCGGATGCGCTCGTCCTCGGCCTCGTAGTCGGGCTGACCGACGCGGCCCAGGTCGTGCAGGAAGAGCACGACGTCAGCGTCGGCAATCGCGTCCCAGGACCGCGACACGCCGATGCGCTCGACCTCGTCGGCCGTCGCGTCGCGCAGGCCGGCGGTGTCGGTGATGTGCAGCGGCACGCCTTCGATCTGGATGGTCTGGCTGACCTTGTCGCGCGTGGTGCCGGGGATGGGCGTGACGATGGCCAGCTCGGCGCCGGCCAGCGCGTTCAGCAGCGAGCTCTTGCCCACGTTGGGCTGGCCGGCGAGCACGACCTTGAGGCCGTCGCGGAGCAGGGCGCCCTGGCGTGTGCGGGCCTGCACGGCCTGCAACTGTGCGGTGAGGCGGTCCAGCCGGCCGAAGGCGTCGGCTTTTTCGAGGAAGTCGATCTCTTCCTCAGGGAAGTCCAGCGTGGCCTCCACCAGCATGCGCAGCTGGATCAGCTGGTCTCGCAGCACGCCGACTTCGTGCGACAGCGCGCCGCCGAGCGCCCGGCTCGCGCTGCGCGCGGCGGCCTCGGTGCTGGCGTCGATGAGGTCGGCCACGGCCTCGGCCTGGGCGAGGTCGAGCTTGCCGTTCAGGAAGGCGCGCTGCGTGAACTCACCGGGCTCGGCCAGGCGAAGGTTGCCGCCTGCCTCGATGACTCGGGCCAGCAGCAGCTGCATGACGACAGCGCCGCCGTGGGCCTGGAGTTCCAGCACGTGCTCGCCGGTGTAGGAATGCGGCGCCGGGAAGTGCAGCGCCAGGCCCTGGTCGATGGCCGCGCCGCCAGCGTCACGGAACGGCAGATAGGTTGCCTCACGGGCTTTCAAAGCCCGGCCGCAGACGGCTTCGATGAGCGGTGCCAGGTCTTGCGGCGACGACACGCGCACGATGCCGACGGCGCCGCGCCCCGGGGCGGTGGCGATGGCGGCGATGGGGTCGGCGTGGCGAGACAGCATGTCGGCAATTGTCGCGGCGCAATGCAAACAGCCACCCGTAGGTGGCTGTTTGCGGAATTGGCGCGGGGGAGGCTCGGTTCGGAATCTCTCGTGAGCCCCGTCCGGGCCGGTGTTCTCTGCCCCGCGAAGCTATTGAACTGCTGACGGCACCAAGAAAAAAGCCCCCGGCTGCGGGGGCTCATCCAGGGGGTGTGAATCAGTTCACGCCCAACCGTTTGTTGATCATCCACTGCTGGGCGATGGACAGGATGTTGTTCGTCAACCAGTACAGCACCAAGCCGGCGGGGAAGACGAAGAACATGACGCCGAAGGCCACGGGCATGATCCACATCATCTTCTGCTGCATGGGATCGGCGGCCGGCGGGTTGAGCCAGACCTGGAACAGGCTGGACGCCATCATCAGCAGCGGCAGGATGAAGTAGGGGTCGCGCACCGACAGGTCGGTGATCCACAGCATCCACGGCGCCTGGCGCATCTCGACGGTGGACAGCAGCACCCAGTACAGCGCCATGAAAATCGGCATCTGCAGGAAGATGGGCAGGCAGCCGCCGATGGGGTTGATCTTCTCCTCGCGGTAGATCTTCATCATCTCCTGCTGCATTTCCTGCGGCTTGTCCTTCAGGCGCTCCTTCATGTCGTTGATGCGGGGCGCGACGGCCTTCATGCGGGCCATGGACTTGTAGGCGCTGGCGTTCAGGCTGTACAGCGCGATCTTCAGCAGCAGCACGAGGGTGACGATGGTCCAGCCCCAGTTGCCGATGAAGCCGTGCAGCTTGTCCAGCAGCCAGAACAGTGGCTCGGCCAGGATGGTCAGCATGCCGTAGTCCTTGACGCGCTCCAGGCCAGGTGCCAGCTTGGAGAGGTTGTTCTCCTCCTGGGGGCCGGCGAACAGCGTGGCCTGCTGGGTGGCGGTGGCGTCGGGCGCCAGGGTGGGCAGCGTGAAGACCATGCCGGTGGCATAGGCGTCGCCGCGCACGCCGGCCTGGCCGGGCAGCTTGCGCACGAAGAACTCGCGGTTGCCCGGTTCGTTGACGATCCAGGCGCTGGCGAAATAGTGCTGAACCATCGAGACCCAGCCGTCATTGGCCTGCTTCTCGATGTCGACCTTGTTCTTGTCGATGTCCTCGAACTTGATCGTGTGGAACTTGGTCTTGTCGTTGTAGACCGCCGGGCCGGTGAAGCTGGGCGTGAAGGCCGCGCCACCGGTGACCGTGCTGCCGTCGCGCACCAGTTGCAGATAGACCTGGGGCGTGACCGGTGCCGTACCGGTATTGATCACCTCGTGCGTGACGCCCACCGTGTAGGCGCCGCGCGTGAAGGTGAAGGTCTTGATGAGCTTGACGCCACCGACCTCGGCCGATTCCAGGCGCAGCTTGACCTCGTTCTGACCGTCTTTCAGCTCGCGCTCACCGGCCACCGCCGTCATCGGCGTCGTGTGAGCCGGCAGCGGGCCCTGGGCGCTGACCAAGCCGGTCTGTGCGCGGTAATGCTGGGCGGCGTTGAAGAGAACGACGGGTTCGGGCGTGAACTCGGGCTTCTTCTGCAGATGCACCATCTGCAGCAGCTGATCCGTCACCGTGGGGTCCGGCGAGGTCAGGTACTTGGGCAGCTCGGTGCGGACGATGTCGCCGCCCAGCGTGTCCACGGTGACGGTCAGCACATCGGTGCGGATGGTGACTTTCTCGGACGGAGCGGCGGCCGGCGCGGCAGCTGTTGTGGGGGCCTGGCCCGCCGCGCCCATGGCTGCGGGTACGCCGGCCGAAGCCGGCATGCCCGGCGCCGTCGAGACGGCCTTGGGCGCCGAGGGGCTGAACATCGAAGGATGCCCGTTGTGCTTTTGCCAGCCGTCCCAGAGCAGGAACAGGGACATCGTGAACACCACCCACAGCACAGTGCGGCGAATATCAGTCATGAGAAGACTCGGACGAGGAAGACGACGCGCTAGCGCGCGCGATGGAGGGGGAGACCAGGCAGGAAAACAGCCGCGGCGCATTGTCAGGCACGGGGTCGTGCCCGCCATCACACAGCGGCTGGCAGCGCAGGATGCGGTGAACGGTCAGATAGCTGCCCGCCAGCGCGCCATGGCGTTCCAGGGCCTGGAGCGAATAACGCGAGCAAGTCGGCTCGAAGCGGCAGGCATTGCCCAGCCAGGGGCTGAGCATGAGCCGGTAGCCGCGCACGAGGGCCATCAGCGCGCGGGCGGGCCAACTCGGGTTCATGCCGCCGTCACCGGTTTGGGCGACTGAGGCTTCAGCGCGCGGTCCAGCAATTGCGCCAACTCGGCCCGCGCGGCCTGGCGCAGCGCGTCGGACGCGGCGCTGGGGAACTTCTGGCGGTCAAACGGCGAGCGCAAGCGGACGACCCACAAACCCGGCGGCATGCCGGGACGCTCCGCAAATGCGGCGCGGATCTGCCGCTTCAAGAGCGCCCGCGTCACCGAGCGCTTCGCGTGCCGTTTGGGAACAACGATGCCCACCCAGCAGCCTTCAGGCGCAGCGGGCGGGTCATGGTCCACAGCGTTGTGGGCAGGCTGTGAGTCGCCTGTTGATAACTCGGCTGAGGCTGTGAGTAACTTGGCGGCGTGCCAGGCGCTAGGCGCCGGATTGGCCGACAGGTGGTGCAGCGCGAAATGCGCGCTGCGCACCCGGCTTTGACGGCCGAGCACACGCTCAAAGTCCACCGGGCGGTTCAGCTTTCCGATCATCGGGTGCCCGGGGGCTGACGACGCACGCAGGCGCGGTCGTCAATCACCGGCGCGGCTTAGACAGCCAGGCGCTTGCGGCCCTTGGCGCGGCGAGCAGCGATGACGGCACGGCCGCCACGCGTCTTCATGCGCACGAGGAAGCCGTGGGTGCGGGCGCGGCGGGTCTTGGAGGCTTGGTACGTACGCTTCATGAGAAACCTCTTTGGAGGGTTTGTGCAGGCTGGGCGCAGCGGTTGGCACCCGGCAGGACGGCCGGTGCTCTCAAGGAACTCCGGCGAAAAAAGCGCATGGCGATCAAGTCGCAATGCGCGAAAACCCGGCATTACAGCAGAAGCAGCCGGCTCGGTCAATAAGTCGCCAGTCTCAAGCCGGGTTTGCCAGGGATTGACCCCCTTCCAAATTCTGTGGATAACCCGTCTTTCGGTGGCCTCGGGTCCGTACAATCTGGCCGCTCGAAAAGAAGTTTTCCACAATGAGCGAAGAAGAACACAGGGTGGATGGGGTGCAGGCTTTGAAGACGGGCGAGATGACTGGCGCAGGGGGCGTGAATTCCGCGGAATGGGCATCCGAGCTCTGGCGGCGCGGCTGCGAGCGCCTGGCCACCGAGCTGCCTGAGCAGCAGTTCAACACCTGGATCCGCCCGCTGCCGCCCGCCACTGTTTCGGGCGACGGTGCCGACGCCGCGAGCGCGCTGGTGGCCACGCTGAAGGTGCCCAACCATTTCAAGCGCGACTGGATCCGCCGCCAGTACGCCGCCCGCATCGAAGCCATCCTGACCGAATTGGCCGGCCGCCCGACGCGGCTGGAGCTGGCCCTGGTGGCGCGCGATGCGTCCAGCGCGCCCATCACCATGCCCAGTTCGATGTCGGGTGCTGCCGCGGCGCCGCAGCCGCTGCCGGGCCAATCGGCAGCGCCGGCCGAGCCCAGCGCCGCACTCCGGCCGGTCAGCGCGCCGCCCGCCAGCGCCATCATGCTGCCCTCGCAGGCGCCCGCCTCGGCCAAGCACCGCATCAACCCGCAGCTCACGTTCGACACGCTGGTGCCCGGCCGTGCCAACCAGATGGCCCGCACCGCCGCGCTGCACGTGGCCGGCGCACCGGGCATCACCTACAACCCGCTGTTCATCTACGGCGGCGTGGGCCTGGGCAAGACCCATCTGATCCACGCCGTCGGCAACGCGTTGCTGAAAGACCGGCCGGACGCCCGCGTGCTCTACCTGCATGCCGAGCAGTTCATCTCCGACGTCGTCAAGAACTACCAGCGCAAGACCTTCGACGAGCTGAAGGCCAAGTACCACTCGCTGGACCTGCTGCTCATCGACGATGTGCAGTTCTTCGCCGGCAAGGACCGCACGCAGGAAGAGTTCTTCAACGCCTTCGAGGCGCTGCTGGCCAAGAAGGCCCACATCATCATGACGTCGGACACCTACCCCAAGGGGCTGGTGGACATCGACGAGCGCCTCACCTCCCGCTTCGACGCCGGCCTCACGGTCGCCATCGAGCCGCCCGAGCTGGAAATGCGCGTGGCCATCCTGATCAAGAAGGCCATCGCCGAAGGCGCACCCATGCCCGAGGACGTCGCCTTCTTCGTCGC
Source organism: Roseateles sp. GW821-FHT02E12 (assembly GCF_059421665.1). Taxonomy (NCBI): domain Bacteria; kingdom Pseudomonadati; phylum Pseudomonadota; class Betaproteobacteria; order Burkholderiales; family Sphaerotilaceae; genus Roseateles; species Roseateles sp. GW821-FHT02E12. The sequence goes on along the minus strand of NZ_JBWKVK010000001.1, from coordinate 706,449 downwards.
CAAGAACGTGCGTGCCAACGTGCGCGAGCTGGAGGGCGCGCTGCGCAAGGTGCTGGCCTATGCCAAGTTCTCGCACAAGGAAATCAGCATCACGCTGGCCCGCGAGGCGCTGAAGGACCTGCTGTCCATCCAGAACCGCCAGATCGGTGTGGAGAACATCCAGAAGACGGTGGCCGACTTCTACAAAATCAAGATCGCCGACATGTACTCCAAGAAGCGCCCGGCCAGCATCGCCCGGCCGCGCCAGATCGCGATGTACCTGGCCAAGGAGATGACGCAGAAGAGCCTGCCCGAGATCGGTGAACTCTTCGGCGGGCGCGACCACACCACCGTGCTGCATGCGGTGCGCAAGATCGGCGGCGAGCGCCAGAAGAACACCGAGCTGAACCAGCAGCTGCACGTGCTGGAGCAAACGCTGAAGGGCTAACCCCCGAACGGGTCGCCTTCGGGTTGACCCGTAGCTCCAACCAAGCCCCTGTCGACCGGTCGTGCACCCATTCCGGGCGACAATCGCAGCTTCACGCGCGCGCGCGTTTTTTGGGCTTGGCCCCAGCTGAAATCTCTCCCCCCAAGAGGTCCTCATGATCGTTTTGAAAGCTCCCCAGGATCAGGTGCTCGGCGCGCTGCAAGCAGTGGCCGGCATCGTTGAGCGGCGCCACACGCTGCCCATCCTGGCCAATGTGTTGATCCGCAAGACCGGCAACCAGGTGGAGCTCACGACCAGCGACCTCGAGATCCAGGTGCGCACCACCGTGCAATTCGATGGCGACACGGGCAACCTGTCCACCACCGTCGGCGCGCGCAAGCTGATCGACATCCTGCGCTCCATGCCGACCGACCAGGTCGTCAGCCTGACGAGCAACCAGAACAAGATGACGCTGCAGGGCGGCAAGAGCCGCTTCACGCTGCAAACCCTGCCGGCCGACGACTTCCCCCTCGTGCAGGAAGCTGCCGACTTCGGCCCCGCGTTCAGCGTGCCGCAGAAGGCGCTCAAGGGCCTGATCAACCAGGTGCACTTCGCGATGGCGGTGCACGACATCCGCTACTACCTGAACGGCATCCTGTTCGTTGCCGAAGGCAAGAACCTGACGCTGGTGGCCACCGACGGCCACCGCCTGGCCCTGGCCCAGGCCGAGTTGGACACCGACATCCCCAAGCAGGAAGTCATCCTCCCCCGCAAGACCGTGCTGGAACTGCAGCGCCTGCTGAAGGACGGCAAGGAAGACGACGCTATCGAGATGCGCTTTGCCGGCAACCAGGCCAAGTTCAGCTTCAGCGGCATGGAGTTCGTCACCAAGCTCGTCGAGGGCAAGTTCCCCGACTACAACCGTGTCATCCCCAAGAACCACAAGTTCCGCCTGACGCTGGGCCGCGCGCCGCTGCTGAGCAGCCTGCAGCGCGCCGCCATCCTGACCAGCGAGAAGTTCAAGGCCGTGCGCCTCACTTTCGAGCCGGGCCTGCTCTCCATCGCGTCCAGCAACGCCGAGCAGGAAGAGGCCAAGGAAGAGATCGAGATCGACTACGCCGGCGACAAGATCGAGACCGGCTTCAACGTCACCTACCTGATGGATGCCCTGGCCAACATGAGCCAGGACATGGTCTGCGTCGACCTGAACGACAGCGCCAGCAGCGCCTTGCTGACCATCCCCGACACCACCGGCTTCAAGTACGTCGTGATGCCGATGCGAATCTGAGTCAGCACCCCTGGCTTGGACACAGCGGGCTTCGGCCCGCTTCAGTGCTTTTAAAGGGTGATGAGTTTGTCGCCCGCGAGTGAGAGAGAGTTCCCGATGAGTGATGTTTCCAGCAGCGCCGAGCACCCCGATGGCCTGAACGCCAACCAGCAAGCGGCCGCCGCGGCCGAGGCCAAGTCGGGCGCGGTCTACGACGCCGACTCCATCCAGATCCTCGAAGGCCTGGAAGCCGTCCGCAAGCGCCCGGGCATGTACATCGGCGACACGTCGGACGGCACCGGGCTGCACCACCTCGTGTTCGAAGTGGTCGACAACTCCATCGACGAGGCCCTGGCCGGCCACTGCGACGACATCGTCGTCACCATCCACACCGACAACTCCATCTCCGTCATCGACAACGGCCGCGGCATCCCCACCGGCGTCAAGATGGACGACAAGCACGAGCCCAAGCGCTCTGCCGCCGAGATCGCGCTCACCGAGCTGCACGCCGGCGGCAAGTTCAACCAGAACAGCTACAAGGTCTCCGGCGGCCTGCACGGCGTGGGCGTGAGCTGCGTGAACGGCCTGTCCAAGTTCCTGCGCCTGACCGTGCGCCAGAACGGCAAGGTCCACTTCATCGAGTTCGCCAAGGGCGTGCCGCAGGACGGTGAAAGCGTCATGGTCAACGGCTTCGAGACCCGCCCGATGAAAGTCATCGGCGACACCGACAAGCGCGGCACCGAAGTGCACTTCCTGCCGGACACGGAAATCTTCCAGCAGAACAACGACTTCCACTACGACATCCTCGCCAAGCGCCTGCGCGAGCTCTCGTTCCTGAACAACGGCGTCAAGATCCGCCTTGTCGACGAGCGCAACAACAAGGAAGACAACTTCGCCTACGCCGGTGGCGTGAAGGGCTTCGTCGAGTTCATCAACAAGGGCAAGACCACCCTGCACCCGAACATCTTCCACGCCCAGGGCGACAAGATGAGCGACCAGCAGACCAACATCGGCGTTGAAGTGGCGATGCAGTGGAACGACGGCTTCAACGAAAACGTCCTCTGCTTCACCAACAACATCCCGCAGCGCGACGGTGGCACCCACCTCACCGGCCTGCGCGCCGCGATGACCCGCGTCATCAACAAGTACATCGACGACAACGACCTGGCCAAGAAAGCCAAGGTCGAAGTTGCCGGTGACGACATGCGCGAAGGCCTGGCCTGCGTGGTCTCCGTGAAGGTGCCCGAGCCCAAGTTCAGCTCGCAGACGAAAGACAAGCTCGTCTCTTCGGAAGTGCGCGGCCCGGTGGAAGACATCGTCTCCCGCCTGCTGACCGACTACCTGCTCGAGAACCCGCTCGACGCCAAGATCATCTGCGGCAAGATCCTCGACGCCGCCCGCGCCCGCGAAGCCGCCCGCAAGGCCCGCGAGATGACGCGCCGCAAGGGCGTGCTCGACGGCCTGGGCCTGCCCGGCAAGCTGGCCGACTGCCAGGAAAAAGACCCGGCGATGTGCGAGATCTACATCGTCGAGGGCGACTCCGCCGGCGGCTCCGCCAAGCAGGGCCGCGACCGCAAGTTCCAGGCCATCCTGCCGCTGCGCGGCAAGATCCTGAACGTCGAGAAGGCCCGCTACGAGAAGCTGCTCACCAGCAATGAAATCATCACGCTGATCACCGCGTTAGGCACCGGCATCGGCCGCGGCGCGGGCAGCGACGACTTCAACCCCGACAAGCTCCGCTACCACCGCATCATCATCATGACCGACGCGGACGTGGACGGCGCCCACATCCGCACCCTGCTGCTGACCTTCTTCTACCGCCAGATGCCCGAGCTCTGCGAGCGCGGCCACATCTACATCGCCCAGCCGCCGCTCTACAAGGTCAAGGTCGGCAAGCACGAGCAATACCTGAAGGACGCGCCCGAGCTCGACAGCTTCCTGCTCAAGGTCGCGCTGCAAGACGCCAGCCTCGACACCGGAACGGGCAACACGATCAAGGGCGACACGCTGGACACGCTGGCCCGCAAGTACGTTGCAGCCCAGTCCGTCATCGGCCGCCTGTCCAACTGGATGGACATCGAAGCCCTGCACATCCTGGCCAACGGCCTGGCGCTCAAGCTCGACACCCGCGAAGACGCCGACGCCAGCGCCACCGACCTCAAGGGCCTGCTGCACGACGCGCTGGTGACGGTCGAGACCGACCCGCGCACCGACAAGTTCTTCCTGAAGATCGCCCGCACCCATCACGGCAACGTGCGCGCCAGCGTCATCCACGCCGACTTCGTGCACGGCGCCGACTACGAAGTGCTGGCCGACGCCGGCCTCAGCTTCCAAGGCCTCATCCAAGCCGGCGCCATCGTGCGCAAGGGCGAGGGCGAGAAGGCCAAGGAAAGCAAGGTCGACGACTTCCGCGCCGCCATGGCCTGGCTGATGCAGCAAGCCGAAAGCGCCGTCGGCCGCCAGCGCTACAAGGGCCTGGGCGAGATGAACCCGGAGCAGCTCTGGGAAACGACCATGGACCCCACCGTGCGCCGCCTGCTGCGCGTGCAGATCGACGACGCCATCGAGGCGGACAAGGTCTTCACGATGCTGATGGGCGACGAGGTGGAGCCGCGGCGCGACTTCATTGAGACGAATGCGTTGAGGGCGGGGAATATCGACGTTTGAGGCGTCGAGCGGCGGCAGTGCAATGCGAGCCATGGCTCACACGCTGCCCCGCTTCATCACCGATCGCCACGCCGCGCTCGCGGCGCTTTGCGAGCGCACCCACACGCGGCGGCTGGCGTTGTTTGGCTCAGCCACGCGTGCTGACTTCGAGCCGGAGCGCAGCGACCTCGATTTCGTCGTCACCTTCGACGACCTGCCACCGGTCGACTACGCGAACGCCTTCTTCGAGCTGAAGCAGGGCTTGGAAACGCTGTTCGAGCGGCCTGTGGATCTGCTGACTTCCAACAGCCTGCGCAACCCCTATCTGCGCCAGCGCGTCGAGGCCGAGCAGGTCGCTCTCTACGGCATCTAAATCGGCTTCGCAGCCCCAAAGCCTGACCGCGCCGCAGCGCCTCGTACAGCTGCGCCAGCACCGGCCGCCGTGCAGCGGGAAACAGCAGGTCCATCACGGACGAGTCGTTGCTCATTGGGCGACGGTTGTTGCCATAAAGGCGACGTTTTGCAAGCTTCATGGTGGGCACACAATCCAGCTTCTAGCGAAACGACAGCAAGCCACGACTGCTCGAACGCGGCGAGGGAGCCCCATGACCCCAGAGGCCCAGGCCCGACAAGTCATCGATGAACGCCTGCAGGCGGCCGGCTGGCTGGTGCAGGACTACCGCCAGCTCAACCTCGGCGCGGCGCTTGGCATTGCGGTGCGCGAGTACCCCACCGACACCGGTCCGGCCGACTACGTGCTGTTCGTCAACCGCGACGCAGCCGGCGTCATCGAGGCCAAGCGCGACGACGCCGGCGAACAACTCGTCGTCACCGAAACCCAGACGAAAGCTTGTTCTTGCTGGATGAGCCCGACACCCACTTGAATCCGAAGTGGAGCGTGGACTACATCGGCTACCTCAAGCAGTTCGTGACGGGTGGGCTGCAGCGGGAGGAGACAAGTCACATCTTGTTGACCACTCACAACCCGCTTGCTGTCGCGGAGCTGGTTCGCAATCAGGTGCAGATACTTCATCTTCAACAGTCGGAAGATCAACGGCGCATCGTGGCCTGCCATCCCGAATTGGATCCGCGCGGTATGGGTTACGCGGCCATCGTGACCAGCGAAATGTTCGGTATTGCTTCGACGTTGGATCGCAGTACGCAGGTGCTTCTGGAGGAGCAGCGTGCGTTGGCTAGCAAGGAGCGATTAAGCTCCGAAGAGCTCGCCGAACTTGACAAGCTCAACCTTGAACTGAATCGATTGGGATTTCGCTTCTTCCACCCCGATGATGAGTTCTCCCGCTTTCTGCGTTTGCGGAATGCCGCCCTGCAGGAGATGTTCGACGAGGCTGATCATCGATTGCTCGCGAGGCACGCTGTGGCGCTCAGCCGCGATGCCCGGGAACAACTAGCGAAGCGCTTGATCGACCAGCTGCAGCTTCGCGGCGAAGCGTGAGGGGTGTTGATGTGAGGCACATTGACGTCGCAAACCTACCGCTTCCGACGGGGTGGACTGCCAAGGCTAGTGCGGCCACGGCCGCAGTAGCCGCTGGCGCCGACCCCAAAGATTACGAATCGGTCTGGCGTGACCTGAAGGATGCGCTCGGCGCGTACTTTCACGATAAGTGCTGGTATTGCGAGACAAAGATCGCTAGATCTGACAACGCCGTCGACCACTTTCGACCGAAAGGTCGGGTGGCAGAGGCGCCTTCGCATCCGGGCTACCGTTGGTTGGCGTTCGAGGTCAAGAACTTCCGGTATGCCTGCACCTTCTGCAATAGCCGGCGCAAGGATGTCGATGGCGGCACCGCCGGTGGGAAAGCAGATCGGTTTCCCTTGCTGAACGAGGCCAGGCGCGTTTACGCAGCTGGGCCATTGGGCATGGAGGGGCCCGTCCTTATCGATCCGTGTCACATCAGAGATCACCTGCTGATCGGCTGCAAATGGGAAGACGGCTCGCCTTGTCCGGCGAGCAATACGGCACAGGACGCCGAGCGAGTCCTGGCGTCCATAGAAATTCTTCACTTGGACTACGGGCCCTCATGCTTGCAACGGCATGGAATCGCAGTTCAGTTCCGGGAAGATGTGGAAGAGGGCAAGCGCTTGTGGGACTTGATCACGCGTGGTGGAGGCGATGAAGAGTCTTTCAATAGGGTTTTGGAGCGCATCAAACGAGTCATCGACACGACCGCTCAATTCAGTGGAGACATGCGCTTCGTTCTCAAAGGTTTGCGAAGCGCAGACCACGAGTGGATCGAACAACTTTTGATGAGTTGACCGGATGAACGACATAACACTCTCCCGATCCGATGCGTTGATCACCGCCATGCACCGGGCCGCATTGCAGGCCCTGGCTGCCGCACCGAGCGGCCAGCTCAAGGCCAGCGCGCTGAAGCAGGCCATCGAGGCGACCGTGCCGCTGGACGACTGGGCGCGCGAGACCTACGCCACCACGGGGCATACGCGCTGGCGCTCCATCCTCGCGTTCTCGTCGGTAGGCATGGTGAAGGCAGGCTACGTGAGCAAGGAGCGCGGCGTGTGGACGCTGCTGCCCGAGGGCCGTGCGGTGCTGGAGCGGGGCATCGAGCCCAAGGCCTACCTCGCCGAGCTGGACCGGCGCTACCGCGCGTGGAAGACTAGCCAGATCGCCGTCGCCGCTGCGCCGGGGGTCGCCGCCGTTGTTGCGCCGGGTGAGGACGAGGAGGACGACGACAGCCTGGAGGCGCCGGACGAGCGCATGGACCGCACGCTGAAGGCCGCGCACGCGGCGCTGGCAGCCGAGTTGATCGCCACGATCAAGACTTGCGAGCCGGAGTTCTTCGAGCGCCTGGTAGTGCAGCTGCTGCTGAGGATGGGCTACGGCGGCAGTCGCCAGGAGGCCGGGCGCGCGGTGGGCCGCTCGGGGGACGGCGGCATCGACGGCATCATCAACGAGGACCGCCTCGGCCTGGACGCGATCTACCTGCAGGCCAAGCGCTGGGAGGGCTCAGTGGGCGAGGGCCCTGTACGCGACTTCAAGGGCGCGCTCGATGCCAAGGGCGCGCAAAAGGGCGTGTTCATCACGACCAGCAGCTTCACGCCAGCGGCCATCGAGGCGGCGCGGGTCAGCCGTTCGTATCGCATCGTGCTGATCGACGGCGCGCGGCTGGCCGAGCTGATGATCGAGCACGACCTGGGCGTGTCCGTATCGGCGACCTACCAGCTCAAGCGGCTGGATTCCGATTTCTTCGCAGAGGAGTGACGGCCCAGCCGCGCTCCTGAACTGCTGCCGCGATGGCGGCCTCTCGATAGCTTGAAATGAATACTTCGACCCTGATCCAGAAAGTCTGGAGCCGGGGTGGGCGGCGGGGTCGGTCATCGTGATGACGGGGTAGACGAGGACGGCGAAGTCGGGCCGGGCGCTGACGCTGTTGTCCAGCGCGGCACCGGTGCGGCCGTCGGCGTGGTCGAACAGCGTGCTGGCGCTGGCCGCCAGATGGCCGCCGGCGGAGCTGCCCATCACGCCGATGCGCTGCGGGTCGACACCGAACTCGGCCGCGCGCGAGCGCACCAGGCGCAGCGCGCGCAGCACGTCCTGCAGCGGCGCGGGGTGGCCCCACTCCTGCAGGCGGCTTTTCAGGATGAAGGTGGTGATGCCCAGAGTGCTCAGCCAGGCCGCGTACTGATGCCCCTCGCGGTTCATCGACAGGTAGCTGTAGCCGCCACCCGGGCACAGCACGACGGCGGTGCCGTTGGGGCGGTCGACAGCGGGCGGTACCGCGGTCAGGGTGGGCTGCGACACGTTGGCGATGCTGCCGTTCGCGTCTACACGTTCGGAGCCGAGGTCGCCCCGCGCTGCTGGCGCATCCGCCCGCACGGCGGCGGGCACGCCCTCGGGCCAGAGCGGCAGCACGTTCGGCGCGGGCGCGGCCCGGCTGATCGTCGGCAGCAGGGTCAACAAGGGCGACAGGATCAGTGGGCGGCGCTGCATGCGTTCGGCGGGCCGGTGTTCAGGCCCTTCAGAGTCTTTGCGGTGCAGTTTGCCTTTGCAGGCTGCTCACGGCGGTGAGTGATTGGAGGCCGGCGCAGTTGTAGAGATTCGTGAGATCGCCGTCGCCTGCCCAGCTTGTGAAGGTGCAAGCGGAGACAATTGGCTCCGAGTCGCTTGGCGCGATCCCGTGTCGATGGCATTCCAGGCGCGTTTCGCCGTCCCTGGCCGGCCCACCCGATGGGAAACCTCGGGTGCGCTTCGCGCCAGCACAAACAACTGCCCTTCTCAGTGATCAAGGAATTGATCGTGAGCGACATACCGCCTTCTTCAGCAAGCATTTCTCAATGACCCGCAAACTGCGCATTTCCCATCTGCTCCCTTCCGTTCTTGCCAGCGCGATCCTGATCGCTTCGGCTGGGGCCGCCAGCGCCGCGACGCATGCCAAGTCCAAGCCCCACGCAGCTGCGGCCCGCAAGGCCAAGTCCGCCCCCGCCGAGCAGGCGATGACGACAGACGCGAACGGACAGTCGGTGCCGGTCCTCGACAACAAGGCGTGGGTGCTGCTGGACTACAACACCGGGCAGGTCCTGGCGTCTTCCAATGCGGATGAACCGCTGCCGCCCGCGTCGCTGACGAAGATGATGACCAGCTACCTGGTGGAGCAGGGGCTGAAGAGCGGCAAGTTCAAGCCCGACGAGATGGTCACCATGAGCGAGAGCGCGTGGTGCCGCGGCGGCAAGGACGGCGACAGTTGCATGTTCGTGCCGCTCAACGAGAAGGCCTCCTTGATGGACATGCTGCGCGGCGTGGTCATCGCCAGCGGCAACGACGCGTCCAAGGCGTTGGCTGAACACGTCGGCGGCTCGGAGGCCGGCTTCGTCACGCTGATGAATGCCGAAGCCGCCAAGCTCGGCATGACGAAGACGCACTTCGCGAACGCGGCCGGCCTGCCCGACCCCAACAACAAGGCCTCGGCGAAGGACCTGGCCGTGCTGGCCGCGGCCATCATCCGCAACAGCGCCGAGTACTACCCGATCTATGCCGAGCGCGAGTTCACCTACAACAAGATCAAGCAGGGCAATCGCAACGCTCTGCTCTACACCGATTCGACGGTCGACGGGCTCAAGACGGGGCACACGGAGGACGCAGGCTATTGCCTGACCGCCTCGTCCAAGCGCAATGGCATGCGCCTGATCTCGGTCATCATGAACGCGAACAGCAAGCAGGCTCGCGCTGATCAGACCCGGGTGTTGTTCAACTGGGGTTACGCCAACTTCGAGGAGGCCACCCCCGCCCAGGCAGGCGCGACGTTGGCGACGGCCAAGGTGCTGTACGGCGTGGCGCCTGAGGTCGCGGCTGGCACTGCGCAACCGTGGACCTTGGTGATCCCGAAGGGCCAAGGTGCCGCGGTCAAGACCGAGGTGTCGCTGAACCCAGGCCTGGAGGCGCCGATCGCCAAGGGTGCCGTGATCGGCAAGGTCGTGGCCACGGCCAACGGCAAGCAGCTCGGGGAGCAGCCGGTCGTCGCGCTGGCCGACGTGGAGCGCGCCGGATTCTTCCTGCGCATCAAGCAGCGCATCGTCGGCTGGTTCTCGAAGTAACGCGCAGCGGGGTGGTCAGCGCCCCGTGGCGGCCCACCACACGCCGCCCCACAGGTGGTCGAGATACCGCGGGTCCTTGTACATCTCGACGTTGTGCCCCAGCGCCGTGACGAACACGCGGCCTTTCTCGTAGGGGTGCCACCAACTCACCGGGTGGTCGGCGCCCATGCCCTTGGCGACCTGGCCGGGCCAGATCTTGGTGGGGTCGTACGTGCGCTCGTCCACGGCCAGCACGGGGTTGATCTTCACGCCGTGCGGGTTGCTGAACTCGTACCACTCGTCTGACCAGAGCCAGCGGTCCGGCAGGCCGAAGGTGGCGGGGTGGCTGGCGTCGGCCTTGGTGACGACCGCCGTCTGCAGCATGGGGTGGATGACGAAGCTGCGGCCGACGAGCTTCTCGTACCAGGGCCACAGGCCGGGCTTGCTGATGATGGCGCGGTGCACGACGACGGCGTTGCCGCCGGCCTTCATGTAGCGCTCCAAGCCCGCGCGCTGGGCCTCGTTGAACTCCTCGCCCGAGCTGTTCAGCAGCACCACCGCGGCGTACTTGCTCAGGTCACCCTCGAAGGCATAGGGTTGCGCCGCCCAGGTCAGCTCGAAGGAATGCAGCTTGGCGAGCTTCTCGAAGCTGTCGCGCGCGACGGGGATGTACTCGTAGTGGTACTTGGTGGGCATGGCCAGCACCAACAGCTGGAACTGGCCGTCGCCCGCGAGGGCGGTGCTGGAGATGGCGGCGGCGGCCAGGGCCGGCAGGGCGTGGGTGATCTTCATGGGCCGCGATTCTTCCAGCCCGGCGGCGTTCAGCGCCTATGCCTAACCCTGCAGGCGAGCGCGCCGCCCGCCTGCAGGGGCGCTGGGCTTCAGGCCGCGCGCTGGCGGCGCCGCGCCATCACGCCGATGACGCCCAGGCCCAGCGCCATCAGCCCGTAGGTTTCGGGCTCGGGCACGGCGGCGATGGCTGCTGCGCCCATGAATTGGTGCGACAGGGCCGAGGGGTGCAGGGCGTCGGAGAACTGCGAGACGCTGCACGAGACGCCGACCGAGCCCTGGAAGGCGCCGCAGGGTGTGAGGACGTTGGTGATGCCGTAGACCGCGCCGCCGTTGTTGAGCGCGTCGTTGCGCACCGCGGCGCCCAGGGCCGCGAAGTCGAAGAAGCTCATGTTCAGGCCAATACCCTGGCCGTAGCCGACCACGCCGCCCATCAGCGCGTTGAAGGCGTTGGTGGCTTGCGTGGACACACCGGTCACCCCAAGCCCCACGGCCTCGGGCGTTGCGCCGAGGTCGGGCAGGTTGGCCACGAGCACGTTCTTGGCGCCCTTGGCCGCCAGCAGGCCGAGCGCAGTCTTGAGGTTGTCGGTGGCGGTGACGGCGGCCGCACCGATGTTGGCGGGGTTGCCGCTGCGCGCGTCGCGCATGTCATTGCCGCCGGCCACGACGACGTACAGCGCGTTCGGGTCAACCGCCGGCAGGGCGCTGGTGAAGCTGCCGATCTGCACGAGCAGGCTGGGGATGCTGCCGCCGGCCGTGCGCGCGCCGCCCCAGGCGAAGTTGTTGCCGCCCAGCAGGCTGGCCTTGGACGCGTCGGCATGGCCGATGCCGGCGGCCAGGTATTCCACCCAGACCGGGCCGTCGGAGAAGCGCCCGTTGTAGTAGGGCGCCACAGGCAGCGCGCCGCCGTAGTAGGTGTAGATGTTGCCGGTGTCGGACAGGCTGTCGCCAAAGAAGTAGGCGTTGCTGAAGCCGGCGGCACTGGCGGGGCCAGCGAACAGGACTGCGAGCGCCGCTGCAGCCAGGGGGCCGCGAACAGGATGTGTCATGTCGTCTCCATTGCTTTTGTGGGAGACCGACGCTAGGCACCTGCCCCCGCGCTGGCAAGAGGGTTAGCCAGCGAGGCGAGGGTGTGTGGGGGGTGGGCGGGCGGCTGCGTCAGCGCGCGGTGGGTGCGCTCTGCAGCCAGCCGCCCAGTTGCCGCATTGCCGCCGGCGTGCGCGCCAGGCTGCGGTGGTTGGTGCCGGCAAGCTGGTGCACGGTCACGGCCGAGCCCGCGCCGCGCAGGGCCTGCACGAGGGTGTGCGAATGCGCGTGCGGCACCTGCGTGTCGCGCTCGGCCAGCAGTACCAGCACCTCGCAGTTCAGCGCCCGCGCGGCGGCGACGCTGTCCAGCGGCGAGCGCAGCCAGGGCGTCAGCGGCGCCAGCAGCAGGTTGCGCCGCAGCACCGCCCGCAGGCTCTTCAGCGGCGTGATCAGCGCGACGCTGGCCACCGGGCGCCCGGCCGCGGCCAGCCGGGCCGCGAGCTGCATGGCCACGCCGGTGCCCAGGCTGCGCCCGGCCAAGTGCAGCGCATCCGGTGGCAGCGCCAGCCGCGCCAACCCCCAGGCTGCGGCGGCTTCGGCATCCGCCACGCAGGCGGCCTCTGAGGGCCAGCCGCCGCTGGCGCCCAGGCTGCGGTAGTTGAAGGCCAGCAGCGCGCAGTCGTCGGGCAGCCAGCCGGCGAGGTCGGGCGTCCAGGCCACGTTTTCGTTGCGCCCGCCAAACCACAGCAGCAGGCGGCGCGGCGGCGGGGCGTCCACCGGCAGGGTCAGCCAGCCCTGCAACTGCACGCCACCCGGGCGCGCCAGCCAGACGGCCCCGGCGCGTCGCCGGGCCGCGGCGGGGCCGGGGTCGGTGCGGCGGATGACCCAGGTGCGGCCGAACAGCAGCTTGCCCTGCAGGCTGATGAGGCCGGCCGACAGCGCCAGCACCGCAAACAGGCCCCAGGCCCAGGTCGGGAGAGAGGGCAGACCGGAAAGGGGCATGGCGTGGGCTCGGCGGCGTGAAGCGCCGAGCCTAGGCCGCCCGCGTGACAACCTCGTGAGGCGCCACGCCCTGCTTGCTCTTAACGAGCCCTGGGCTTGAAGGAAATGCCCAACGCCACCAGCGCCAGCAACACCAACGCCAGGCTGGCCGGCTCGGGCAGCGGCGCGGCCAGGCCTTGGCCGCCCAGGTAGAAGCTGCCGCCACGGTTCCAGTCGTCGAAGGCGCCTTGGGTGGCAAAGCTGAAGTTCAGCGTGATGTCGTAGAGCACCGTCGCGCCGGCGGCCATGGTGCCGAAGTCGAACAGCGGCACGACCCAGTCGGCTTGCGTGGCGATGCCGGCGGCCGGGGCGCCGGGCGTCCAGGGGGTGCCGATCCAGGTGTCATTGCCCACGTCGCCGAGCTTGATGCTGCCGTTAGCTCCACCAACGCTCAGCTTCACGCCACCGCCCACAAAGGCAGCATCGGCATTGCTCCACAACAGCGAGGTGGCTGCGTTGCTGGAGTCATAGCTCCACGCCCAGCCCAGGTACATGCCGAGGTGGGCGGTGCTGGCGCTGCTGTTGGTGGCGTGCTGGTTGTGGAAGCTGACCGTGGCCGTGCGGGTGCCGGCGTCGGAGGCGTAGGTGAAGTTGTTGTCCAGCGTGCTTTGCAGCGCGTTGGACTCGACCCAGGCCGGTGCAGCGCTGGCTGCGGCAGCCATGCTGGCCATCAGCAAGCCCATCACGCCGCGGCGCAGCCAGGCGGCGAGAGTTGCAGATCCGTTCATGAAGTCTCCTAGGTTGAGGGTGGGTAGAAAGCAAGTCGCGCACCCGGACAAGAACGTTAGACCGAACAGGCACTTGCACGCGGCGGCCGGGCCATCCCACGGCGTTGCGTCAAGTTTCCCGACACCGGGTCATCCCGCGGTCATGCAGTCGCCACCGCGGCAGCGCACACTTCGCGCATGGCCTACACGCACACCCTCGGCGGCGAGCGATACAGCTTTGCTGACCTGCGCACGCTGCTCGCCAAAGCCAGCCCGCGGCGCTCGGGGGACGAGCTGGCCGGCGTGGCGGCGGCCAATGCGCGCGAGCGGGTGGCGGCGCAGCTGGCGCTGGCCGACCTGCCGCTGAAGGCATTCCTCAACGAAGCCGTCGTGCCCTACGAAAGCGACGAGGTCACGCGCCTCATCGTCGACACGCATGACGCCGCCGCCTTCGCGCCCATCGCCCACCTGACCGTGGGCGGCCTGCGCGACGCGCTGCTGGCCGACGCGGTGGACCCTGCAGAAACAGCCCCGGGCCTCACGCCCGAGATGACCGCCGCCGTCAGCAAGCTCTGCCGCGTGCAGGACCTGATGCTGATCGCGCGCCGCTGCGAGGTCGTCACGCAGTTCCGCTCGACGCTGGGCCTGCGCGGGCGCCTGGCCACGCGGCTGCAGCCCAACCACCCGACGGACGACGAGGCCGGCATCGCCGCCAGCCTGCTCGACGGCCTGCTGATGGGCGCGGGCGACGCCGTCATCGGCATCAACCCGGCGACAGACAACCTGCCCCAGGTCATGCGCCTGGTGCAGATGCTGGACGCCGTCATCGCCCGCCACGAGATCCCGACGCAGAGCTGCGTGCTCACCCACGTCACGACGACGATCGAAGCCATCAACCGTGGCGCGCCGGTGGACCTGGTGTTCCAGTCCATCGCCGGCACCGAGGGCGCCAACCGCGGCTTCGGCATCACGCTGGCCTTGCTCGAGGAGGCGCAGCGGGCGGCGCTGCAGCTCAAGCGCGGCGGGCGGCAGGTCATGTACTTCGAGACTGGCCAGGGCAGTGCCCTCTCCAGCGGCGCGCACCATGGTTGCGACCAGCAGACGCTGGAGTGCAGGGCCTACGCGGTGGCGCGGCGCTTCGAGCCGCTGCTGGTCAACAGCGTCGTCGGCTTCATCGGGCCGGAGTATTTGTTCGACGGCAAGCAGATCCTGCGCGCGGGCCTGGAAGACCACTGCTGCGGAAAGTTGCTGGGCCTGCCGATGGGCGTGGACGTGTGCTTCACCAACCATGCCGAAGCCGATGTGGACGACGTCGACAGCCTGCTCACGCTGCTGTGCGCGGCGGGCTGCAACTACATCATGGGCGTGCCGGGGTCGGACGACATCATGCTGGGCTACCAGAGCACCAGCTTTCACGACGCGCTGGCGATGCGCCGGCTCCTGGGCCTGCGGCCGGCGCCGGAGTTCGAGGCCTGGCTGCAGCGTGTGGGCGTGTTCGAGGCCGGCCCGGAGCCGCGGCTGGCGGATGGGCTGCCGGCGCGTTTTGCCGCGCTGCTGGCGCAGTCATGAAACCGCCCGTCGTCGACCAACCCTGGGCCAGCCTGCGCCGCTACACGGCCGCGCGCATCGGCCTGGGCCGAGCCGGCGTCAGCGTGCCGACGAGCGCTCACCTGGCCTTCCAGCAGGCGCACGCCGAAGCGCGCGACGCCGTGCATGCGCCGTTGGATGCCGAGGCGCTGCTGGCCGGCCTGCGCACGCTGGGCGAGGCCCCGTTGCTGGTGCAAAGCCAGGCCGCCGACCGCGCGAGCTACCTGCAGCGGCCCGACCTTGGCCGCCGCCTCAGCAAGCCCTCGGCCGAGGCGCTGGCCGCGCTGCAGGCCCCGGCGAGCGACCTCGCCTTCGTCCTTGCCGACGGCCTCTCCGCGCTGGCCCTGCAGCGCCAGGCCTTGCCGCTGTTCACCGCGCTGCGCGAGCGGCTGCTGTTGGAAGGCGGCTGGGCCTGGGCGCCGCCCGTCATCGCAACCCAGGCCCGCGTGGCGCTGGGCGACGAGATCGGCACGCTGCTGAACGCGCGCTGCGTGGTCGTGCTGATCGGCGAGCGCCCCGGCCTGTCGGCGCCGGACAGCCTGGGTGTCTACTTCAGCTGGGCGCCGCACCCGGGTCTTGTCGATGCGCAGCGCAACTGCATCTCCAATGTGCGCCCCGAGGGCCTGCCGTCGGGCGTCGCGGCGGCCAAGCTGCATGCGCTGCTGCGCGAAGCGCGAACGCGCCGGCTGAGCGGCATTGCACTGAAGGACGAGCAGGATGAGCATGCCCCGGACCGCGTCGCGTCACCGCTGATGCGCTTGCTGGGCGGCTAGCGTTCGGCCTTGGGCCTGGGCGCCATCGTGTCTATGCCGGCGCCGGGGTCTTCCTCACCTGCCACGGAGCCGTCATCGAAGGCGCCGTCCTTGACCTGGCGCGCTGTCTGATCCTTGTTGGCCGGCCGGTCAGGTTCGACGGGCAGGGGCGGATGGTCGGGCGGTGTGCTGCGGGCGGGGTCGTGCATGGCGGTCTCCAGGAAAAAGGGGCGGCAACGCCGCCCCTGAACTCAACTCACGAAACGACCGGGCTTACATCCACCAGCTCGAGCCGTAGTAGTCGTAGACCTTGCGGCCGTACTCGTCGTTGTAGGTGGGCGCTTCGTCCGCGGTGTAGCGCGGTGCGCGCTCCAGCTGGCTCTTGTCGACGTTGACGACATAGCCGTCCTTGCTGGT
Source organism: Roseateles sp. GW821-FHT02E12 (assembly GCF_059421665.1). Lineage (NCBI taxonomy): Bacteria > Pseudomonadati > Pseudomonadota > Betaproteobacteria > Burkholderiales > Sphaerotilaceae > Roseateles > Roseateles sp. GW821-FHT02E12. The sequence continues at coordinate 690,261 of NZ_JBWKVK010000001.1, read as the reverse complement.
GTCGTACTTCAGTTGATCCCAGGGCAGCGGGTAGCGGTCGGTACCCATGCCGAGGAAGCCGCCGAACTCCAGCGCCGCGTAGCGGACCTGGCCGGACTGCTTGTCGATGACGAGATCGTCGATGGAACCGAGCTTGTCGCCGCTGGGGCTGTAGACCTTGGTGCCTTCGACCTTGGACGAGGAAATGGTGGGGCTGATGCTGGCCATGATGGAACTCCTGGAAGGGTTGAACACGGGTCACGGGGCAGGCGTTTTGCGGCCCCGCCAGGTGCTGAGCACCATGCATTCAATGTGCGCGCTTGGCGGCCCCGGCACAGTCGGGCTGAGCCCCCCGGCGCTGTAGGAGTTGACCGACCGCGAGGTGACTCGGTTATGGGCCGGCCAGCACCACGGCAACAGGCCCTGGATCCGATGTTCGATCACGAGGTCTTACGGATCGAGGCTTGACTGACAAGTTGACAGCAATCAATCCGATCATTTGTCCAACAAAGTAGGCAAATAAATAAGTTTTGTCTAAAATACCGGACAAATGACTGCGGCCAACCTTTCCATGCTCGATCGCCAGCTGCTGCTGCAACTGAGCGATCGTCTGAAGCGCCTTCGCCAGGAAAAGGGGTTGGGCACGGTTGAGATGGCGAAGCGTGTCGGGGTGTCTCGCTCAACGCTCAGCGCGGTTGAAGCCGGCGACCCAGGCACTGCCATCGGAACGTACTTGCGGGTCATGTCCGTGCTGGGCGTGAGCGGCGAGCTTGCATTGCTGGCTGGAGATGCGCTGCAGCCTGCGCCTTCAGGATCTGCGGCGGCTCGCTCCAAGCGCAGAAAACCTGTCGTGCAGGTGCTCGTTTCTGCCGACGAGTCCCGTCACCAGATCCAAGACCTCCAAAGCATTGCGCTGCACGAGGAGGCAATCCGGACAGTGCAACAGAACCCGGCGCTGCTCGACAAAGCCAAGGAGACGCTACAGCTTTGGCTGAGCACCAAGCCCTCTTCTCGCTCAGCGAGCCTATGGGAGGAGTGGCGGAACATACTTCAAGGCCGCAACTGGCGCAAAGTGCTAAGCCGCACGCGGCGTGCGCAGGAGCTGCGCCAAGCCTCGCCGCTGCCGACCATCCTGCCTGAGGCTGCGCGACAGAACATACTGGCTGCAGTCAGCGAACTCAAAAGCGGCGTACGACTGGGTGGCGACATCGAGAGGGAAGCGCCGTGACTCGCGAGGAACTGGAACACATCATCCGCGCGAGTGCGGACGTGACCGATCAGTACGAATTCGTCATCGTAGGAAGCCAGTCCATCCTTGGCGCTGTTCCCAACCCTGACTCGGTCTTCACTGCTTCGGCTGAAGCAGACATCTACCCGCTCCAGGCACCTGAACTGGCCGACAAAATCGATGGCGCCATCGGTGAAGGCTCGCAGTTCCACGAACAGAACGGCTACTACGCGCAGGGCGTTGGCCCCGACACCGCGATCCTGCCGGACGGCTGGTTCCGCCGCGTACATCGAGTTCAGAACGGCAACACCAACGACCGCGTCGGCTACTGCCTGGACCTGCCAGACCTGTTCATGTCAAAGGCGGTGGCAGGCCGAGACAAGGATCGCGAGTTCTGCATGGCCATGCTCGAGCACCACTACCTGCGCCCGAACCAAGCCCTGAATCTGGTCCAACAAATGCCGCTGGATGATCAGCAGCAACGCAGCCTGCGCGCAACCATCCGTCGCTGGGTCAAGGCGCTGCGTGATGCAGGCCATGAGATACCGGAGAGTTAGTTCTCATCCAGGCTGATCAGCCCCTCGCGGATGGCCCATTTCACGAGGCTGGCGATGTCGTTAAGCCCGAGCTTCTTCATCAGCCGGCTGCGGTAGGTGTCCACGGACTTGGGCGACAGGTGCAGGGCCTCGCCGATGGCGCTGCTCGTGGCGCCCTGGGCCACCATCAGCAGGATCTGGCGCTCGCGTGGCGACAGGCCGTCCTCGTCCTGCCGCGTTGTGCCCTCGGTCAGCATCGAGGCCGCGAACTCGGCCGCCTGCGGGCTGAGGAAGCGCTTGCCCGCCGCTACGGCGTCCACGGCCTGCAGCACCTCGGAGCTGGCCGACCCCTTGAGCAGATAGCCCCAGGCGCCCAGGCGCAGCGCCTCGGCCACGTGGCGGGGTTGGTCGGACATGGTCAGCACGATGACGCGCAACTGCATGCCGCGCTTGCGCAGCTCCTCCAGCAGCTCGAAGCCCGAGCGCTGGCCCAGGCGCAGGTCCAGCAGCACCACGTCGGGCAGCAGCCGGCCCAGGTCGGCCAGCGCGGGCGTGGGGCCGGCGGCCTCGCCGATGACCTCGTGGCCCGCGCTTTCCAGCACGACGCGCAGGCCATCGCGCATGATGGCGTGGTCGTCAACCAGGTAGATGCGGCTCATCCAGGGCGTCCCATGTCAGTGTGACCATGGTGCCATGCATGGGAGAGCCGTCAATGCGCAATTGGGCACCGATGGCCAGCGCCCGTTCGCGCATGCCCACCAGCCCGATGCGGCCCGGGCGGCTGCCGCGCATGCCCGGCTCGATGCCCACGCCGTCATCGCGGATGCCAAGCACCAGCCGGTGCTCGTCGCCGGCCAGGCTCACGGTGATGTGCTGCGCCGAGGCATGCCGCAGCGCGTTGAGCAGCGCCTCGCGGGCGACCATGAAGGCGGCGTACTCCACGTCGGGCAGCCAGCGCTGCAGCTGGGCCTCGTCGCTGGCCTCCAGCCTGGCCACGGCCTCGCCCTCGGCGGGGTGCAGCTGGCGGATCTCGTTGTCCAGCGCCGCGGCCAGGCCCAGCTCGTCCAGCAGCGGCGGGCGCAGCTCGGCCAGCACGCTGCGGATCTGTCGGTTGGCCAGCACCACGAGGTTGGCGACGCGCTCGTCCATGCGCGCCTTCTGCGCGGTCTCGGCAGTGCTGTAGGCCTCCCAGTGCAGGCGCAGCGCGGCCAGCGTCTGGCCCAGCTCGTCGTGCAGGGACTGCGCAAGCTTGCGGCTGGTGAGCTTCTCCTGCTCCAGCAGGCGGCGGTTGAGCTGGGCGAGTTCGTCGCGCGTCTGCTCCAGCAGCGCTTGCTGGCCCGCGCGCTCGGTCACGTCGCGCAGGATGACGCCGAAGCGCGCCGGGCCCGGCGCCAGGCCCAGGGTGTAGATCGAGCCCTCGAGGCGGTGTGTGCCGGTGTGCACGGTCACCGCGCAGCGGCCGTCGTCGCCCGCGCAGCGCAGCCAGCCGGCCCAGTCGGCGGCGCCAGGCAGCAGCGTGTTGATCGGGTGGCCCAAGGCCTGCGCACTGGCGTGGCCGCTCAGCCCTTCGGCGCCGCGGCTCCAGTCCAGCACGTGGCCCTCCAGGTCCAGCGTCGCAAGCAGCGTGTCCAGCGCCGCGTCGGCCAGCGCGTGCAGCCAGTTCAGCTGGGCGGCGGCAGCGATCATGCGGTCACTGTAGCGGCGCCGCCAACGCCGCCAACGTCGCCTCTTGCTGATGCCTTCACGCTGATCCTCGCTGATCGTTGGGCCCAGGCTGCACTTTGGGCGCACATCTGTAACAGCGCCATGCGGGTTGTGTAGGGGATTCTTGTTTCGCGCTGTCGGGGATGCCCGAAACCCCCCGTCGCCCCCTCGCCATGTCGGCACCGGGCGGCCAAGATGACGCCATGTCCACCCCAACCCCGTCCGACGGCGCCCTCATCCTGCTGGCTGGCACGGCGCCCGAAAGCGCCGCCGAGCTGCTCCGCGAGGCTGGCTGCCGCGTGCGCAGCGCCGCCTCGCCCGCCGCCTTGCTGCGCCTGGCCGGCGCCGAGCCCGCACCCCGCCTCATCCTGCTGGGCGAGACCGTCGGCGACGAGCAGGGCCTGAGCCTGCTGAGCCGGTTGCAGGACGACGATGCCACGCGCGCCATTCCGCTGCTCTTCGTGTCACGCGGCGGTGACGAGGAACTGGCCTTGGCGCTGGGCGCGTCGGACTGCCTGAGCCTCCCGCTGCGCCCGCTGGTGCTGCTGGCGCGCGTGCAGGCCCAGCTGCGCCTGGCGGCGCTGGCGGGCCTGGCCGGCGTGATTTCATGACGGCGCTGTTCATGCCCGCGTCGCGCCCGGTGCGCTGGTGGCGGCGCCTGCTGGATGCCAGCCGCTTCAGTCGCATGGGCAAGCTGCGCCGCCGCGTGCGGCCGCTGGGCGACCAGGCCCTGCAGATGCTGGACGCCGTGCTGGCCGAGGCCGGCGTCATCGTCGTCGTGCGCGACGCCGACGACCATTGCCTGCTCTGCAACGCCGAGGCGGCTCGCGTGGCGGGCCTGGCCGTGGCGCCGCTGCCGGGCAGCAGCCTTGTCGGCCGCCTGCCCGACGCGATGCTGCACGGCCCCGCCGAGCCCGTCGACGCCGAGCTCTGGCAGACGCCTTCGGGCCCGCGCCTGTACCGCGTGCACCGCGGGCGCCTGGCCGGCAATGCGCCGGGCGACGTCGAGCCGCGCTACCTCGTCGCCCGCGACGTGACCGAACAACGCCAGGACGCCTCGCGCCTGGCCAGCAACGAGCAACAGCTCTCGTTGGCCATGCGTGGCGCGGCGCTGGGCCTGTGGGACTGGCAGATCACCAGCGGGCGAGTGCAGGTCAACGAGCGCTGGGCCGAGATGCTGGGCTACCGCGTCGAAGAGATCGAGCCGCACCTGGACAGCTGGCGCGCTCTCGTCCACCCCGACGACTGGTCGGCCATCGACTCGGCCCTGCTGCCGCATCTGCGCGGCGACACCGACAGCTACCGCTGCGAGCACCGGCTGCGCCACCGCGCCGGCCACTGGATCTGGGTGCTGGACGCCGGCCAGGTCGTCGAGCGCGACGCGCAGGGCCACGCGGTGCGGGCGCTGGGCATCCACCTGGACGTGACCGACCGCCGCTATGCCATCGACGCGCTGGAGGCCTCACGCCGCGAGCTCGAGGCGCGCGTGCAGGAGCGCACCCGGGCGCTGGAGCACGCCACGGCCGAGGCGCGTGCGGCCAGCGAGGCCAAATCGGCCTTCCTGGCCAACATCAGCCACGAGATCCGCACGCCGATGAACGCCATCGTCGGCATGACCCGGCTGCTGGCGCGCTCGGCCGTCGAGCCCGAGCAGGCCGGGCGTGTCGCCAAGATCGAGGTCGCTGCCGACCATCTGATGACCTTGATCGGCGATGTGCTGGACCTGTCCAAGATCGAGTCCGGCCGCATGACGCTGGAGCAGCTGCCGCTGGCCCTGCCCGAGCTGCTGGACCAGGCCCTCGGGCTGTTCGGCGTCCAGGCGCAGGCCAAGGGCATCGCGCTGCGGCTGTGCGCCACCGGCCTGCCCGAGCGCCTGCTCGGCGACCCGACGCGGCTGCGCCAGGCGGTGCTCAATCTCGTCGGCAATGCCGTCAAGTTCACCGAGCACGGCGAGGTCGTGCTGCGCGTCGGCGTGCTCGACGCCACCGCAGACAGCGTGCGCCTGCGCTTCGAGGTCAGCGACACCGGCCCGGGCTTCGGCCCGGAGGTTGCGCGCCGCCTCTTCAGCGCCTTCGAGCAGGGCGACGCGTCCATCGCGCGCCGCCACGGCGGCACCGGCCTGGGCCTGGCCATCACGCGGCGCATCGCCGAGATGATGGATGGCGAGGTGGGGCTGGCCAGCGAGCCGGGGTGCGGCGCGCGCTTCTGGTTCACGGCCCGCTTCGCGCTCGACAAGCGCCCCCGCGGCTTCGAGGAAGGCCGTTCGCTGCGCCTGTCGGCCGCCGAGCGGCTGCGCCTGCGCTGCCATGGCCGGCGCGTGCTGCTCGTCGAGGACAACCCGGTCAACCAGGAGATTGCGCTGGCCATGCTGGCGCAGGGCGCGCTGGACGTCACCGTCGCGCCCGACGGCGCAAGCGCCCTGCGCGAGGCCGCGGCCACCACGTTCGACGCCGTGCTGATGGACCTGCAACTGCCCGACATGGATGGCTTCGAGGTCACGCGCCGCCTGCGCGACGCCGGCCTCAGCGCGCCCGTGCTGGCGCTGACGGCCAGCGCCATGCCGCTGGAGCGCGAGCAGTGCGAGCGCCTGGGCATGGCCGCCTTCCTGACCAAGCCGATCGACATGGACGCGCTGCACGAGGCGCTGCTGGCGGCCTTCGCGCAGCCGGAGCTGTCGCCGGCCTAGGCCCGCCTAAAAGCAGGCTCAGTGCATCGCCGGGGCCGCGTCGCGCTCGGCGCTGTCCTGGTTGCGGCGCTCCTCCAGCCGCAGCGCCAGGCGTTGCACCTGATTCATCGACAGCAGCTGGGCGTAGGCGAAGCCCAGCCAGCCGCGCGCCGCCAGGTCCTGCAGCGCCGCGCCGTCCAGCGCCCGCAGACGCGCCTCGTTGATGGTCTTGAAGCCGCGCAGCGTGCTCGTTGCGCCGTCCACCACGTAGTCGATGCCGCCGTCCTGCAGCAGCTCCAGCGCGGCCAGATGGTTGGCGAAGTCGCGGCTGTCGAGCATCTCCTGGCGGAAGTTCAGCAGGAAGCGCTTGATGTCCTCCAGCCAGGGCGTCTCGCGGCCCTCGGCGTCGAACAAGGCCTCGCCGTGGTCGACATTGAAGCCCGGGTAGGCGCGGTCCAGGCAGACCGTCAAGCTCGGGTTGCCCTCGGCCTCGGCCAGCACGAACGGGTAGCGGCGGAAGAAGGCCGGCAGGTAGGCGCCGCGCGCCCAGGCGCCGTCGGGCTGCACGAAGAGGTTCTCGTGGTCGCGCAGCCCCACGATGGCCGCCAGGCTGTGGCCGCCGTCGGCCTCGACGAACACGCAGGGAACGTCCAGCGCGGCCAGCGGCAGCTCGCTCGCCGCGATCAGCACCGAGTTCGTGCCGCGGGCGAATGCGAACGCCCCCGGGGCCTGCGCCAGCTTGAGCTGCCGGTGCTGGTCGCGGTTCAGCGACACCAGGTCGTCGTAGATGAGCAGGGTCTTCATGGTGGGCGTCCTCGGCTGGGCCTTCGATTCTGATGATGTTGGCGCAGTGCTGGGGCCGCACATCCCCGATTGAAGGGACGCGCCGTGGTGATCGGCGCCCGCCTACAGCGGGCCAGCCGCGGCGCTGACGGCAGCGGCGGGGCGCAGCTCCGATAGTGGTTTGACACCCCACCCCGGAGCCCCGCCATGAGCCTGCATCCCACCATCTCTTCGTCCAAGGTCGAAGGCACGAACGTCTACAGCCTCGCCGGCGAGAAGCTCGGCGCCATCGACGACCTCGTCATCGACAAGCGCAACGGCCATGTGCGCTACGCCGCGCTGGAGTTCGGCGGCTTTCTGGGCCTGGGCACGGACCGCTTCCCGCTGCCCTGGAGCATGCTGACCTACGACATCGAGAAGGACGGCTACGTCGTCAACCTCGACATGGAGCAGCTCAAGAGCGGGCCGCGCTATGCCAAGGATGCCGAGCCCACGTACTCGGAAACCTACGGCCGCGGCGTCTACGACTACTACGGCGCGCCCTGGGGCATCTGAGCCGCGAGCAAGCTGCCATGGCGCCGCGACTGCTTCAGCTGATGACGGGCGCGGTGCTCGCAGCGGCCGCGCTGTCGGCCTGCCGCAAGGAGGTGCCGCTACCGTCGCGGCCCGACGAGGTGCCCAAGCCCAAGGCGGCGCTGGCAAATTACGCTGCTGCTGCAAGCGTGGTCGTGCGGCCTGGCGGCTTGGTTTTTATGGAGCAGCGAAATGCCTAGCAAGAACACCCTTTGCCTCTGGTTCGACGGCACCGCCGAAGACGCCGCGAGGTTCTATGCCGCGACCTTTCCCGACAGCACCGTCGGCGCCGTCCACCGCGCGCCGGGTGACTACCCCGACGGCAAGCAGGGCGACGTGCTGACGGTCGAGTTCACCGTCTGCGGCATCCCCTGCATCGGCCTGAACGGCGGCCCGGTGTTCAAGCACAGCGAGGCCTTCTCCTTCCAGATCGCCACCGACGACCAGGCCGAGACCGACCGCCTGTGGAGCGCCATCGTCGACAACGGCGGCCAGGAGAGCCAGTGCGGCTGGTGCAAGGACCGCTGGGGCCTGTCCTGGCAGATCACCCCGCGCGCGCTCGTCGCAGCGATCTCCGACCCCGACCGGGCGGCGGCCAAGCGGGCCTTCGAGACCATGATGACCATGCGCAAGATCGACATCGCCGCGATCGAGAAGGCGCGAGCGGGCTGAGCTGCCCGCCGCGGGCTTTCTGCCCGTTCGCCATGACTTTCGGCAATTTGCATAAGCGCTTATCAAATTCGCTGCATGACACGCCCCGGCCTTGGCACTCAGCTGCGCACCCTGCTCGAACTGCTCGACGGTGAACTCGAATCCATCTACACGGCAGAGGGCCTCGACTACCGGCCGCGCTTCACGCCCGTGCTGCGCGCGCTGCTGGATGAGTCGCCGCTGACCGTGGGCCAGATCGCCGCCAAGGCCGGCATCAGCCAGCCGGCGGCCACGCAAACGCTGAACCTGATGCTGGCGCGCGACTGGGTCACGCCGCAAGCCGACCCGGCAGACGCACGCCGACGCCTCTTCGCGCTCAGCGCCAAGGCTTACGCGGCACTGCCGCAGCTGCGGGCCATTTGGGCCACCACTGCAGGCGCGGCCCGCGGGCTGGACGCCGAGCTCTCCACGCCGCTGTCCGCCTTGCTGGACGAAGCCATCGCCGCACTGCGCGCCCGCTCCTTTCCCCAGCGCCGCCGCGATGCCGCGGCCGCACGTTCCCCTCACCACACGACCGAAAAGCAATGAAAACTCTGGCTCTTGCCGCCCTGCTCGCCACCTGCCTGACCGCCTGGAGCCAGCCCGCCCCGGAGGGCCCTTCCAGCCCGCCGCTGGATGCCACCACCCGCACCCAAGTGGCCCGCGAACTGGCGCGCCACCTGCGCGACCGCTACATCTTTCCCGAGCGCGTCAAAGACATCGAGCCCAAGCTGCAAGCCGCCGCGGCCGACGCCACCGACCCGCCCGCCCTGGCCCAGAAGCTGAGCGCCGTGCTCGCCGAGGCCACGCAGGACAAGCACCTGCGCGTGGACGTGAGGCCTGAGATGCCCGGCGCCGCCAAGGCCGAGGCCGCCGAGATGATGGAAAGCTTTCGCTACGGCAACTACGGCGTGGCCCGCGTGGAGCGCCTGCGCGGCAACATCGGCTATCTGGAGCTGCGCCAGTTCGCCCCCGTGCGCCAGGCCGGCCCGGTGATTGCCGCCGCGATGACGCTGCTGGCCAACACCGACGCGCTCATCATCGACCTGCGCCGCAACGGCGGCGGCGAGCCCGAGACGGTGGCGCTGCTGGCCAGCTACCTGTTCGACAAGCCCACGCGGTTGATCGACATCCGCTGGCGCGCCGGCAACCGCCTGGAGCAGCACTGGACGTCGGCCAAGGTGGCCGGCCCCCGCTACGGCCAACGCCGCCCGGTCTACGTGCTGACCGAGCGCGAGACCTTCTCGGCCGCTGAAGACTTCTCCTACGGCATGAAGGCCCGCCAGCGCGCCACGCTGATCGGCGAAACCACCGCCGGCGGCGCGCACCCGGGCGACATCTACCGCCTGAGCCCGTTGTTCACCGCCTTCATCCCCACCGGCCGCTCGGTGGACCCGGTGGGCGGTGGCAACTGGGAGGGCAAGGGCGTCACGCCCGACCATCAGGTTCCTGCTGCCGACGCCTTCACGCTCGCCCAGCGGCTGGCCATCGAGCAACTGTTGCCCGTGACCGCGCACCCGATGAAGAAGGGCGCGCTGGAGCGTGCGCTGAAGGCGCTGGACGCGCCACCGCGGCCGTGATGCCGGGCAGGCCCCAGGGCTAGGCCGCTAGCATCAGGCGGTGGTTCAGGCCGACGCTTTCGCAACAGCACGCGGGCCGTGGCGCAGCGTCAGCAGCGTGCCCAGCGTCAGCGCGACAACGGCGAAGGCCGGGCCGCCGAGCGCCCCGAAGCGGTCCACCAGCAAGCCGCCGCCGATGGCGCCGCTGGCGATGGCGATCTGGAAACCCGCCACGAGCAGGCCGCCCGCGCCTTCGGCCTGGTCGGGCGCGGCCCGCACGATCCAGGTCTGGAAGCCCACCGGGAACGCGCCGAACGCAAAGCCCCACAGCGTGACGGCCACCGCCGTGACGATGGGCGAGCCACCCGCCACCAGCAGCAAGCCGGCCAGCCCGGCGATCAGCACGCCGCCAGCGACGATGGCCGCGCGCTCGCTGTGCCCGGCCAGCCAGCCGCCCGCAAAGTTGCCCAGGAAGCCGCCGATGCCATAGCCCAGCAGCACGCCCGAGATGGCGCCCACGGACAAGTGCGTCACCTGCTCCATCAGCGGGCGGATGTAGGTGAAGCCGGCGAAGTGCCCTGAGATCACCAGCAGCACCGCCAGCAGCGCCACGCGCACCGGCGGGCGGCGCAGCAGCTCGGCCAGCACGCGCAGGTCGGGCTTGTCGCGCGGCGGCAGCGCGGGCAGCGTCATCGCCTGCACGGCCAGCGTGACGAGGCTCACCGCCCCCGCCGCGATGAAGGCGCTGCGCCAGCCCCACACGTCGCCCATCCACGCACCCACCGGCGCCGCGCAGACGGTGGCGATGGACACGCCGGCCAGGATGAAGGACATGGCCCGCGCGAACTGGCCTTCAGGCACCAGCCGCATCGCCAGCGCCGCGGACATGGACCAGAACCCACCCAGCGCCACGCCCAGCATCACCCGCGCCGCCAGCAGCACAGCCAGGGTGCTGGCCGTGGCGGCCAGTGCGTTGGACAGCAGCAGCAACAGGCTGAAGGCGAGCATCACGCGCTTGCGGTCCAGCTTGCGCGTCTGCAGCGGCAGCGAGGGGGCGGCGATGGCACCCACCAGGGCCGTCGCCGTGACGGCCTGGCCGGCCGCGCCGTCGCTCACGCCCAGGTCGGTGGCCATGGCCGTCAGCAGGCTGGCCGGCAGGAACTCGGCCATGACGAGGCCGAACACGCCCATCGTCAGCGAGGCGATGGCGGGCCAGTTCGAGGTGGGGGTGGCTGGGGCGGGTGTGGGCGGCAGGGCGCCAACGGCGGGGCAGGCAGAGCAAGACGAGGAGGACAACACAAACCCCTTCAGGGAAACGGAAGGGGATGCTAGGGCTAGGATTTCGGCGTTTGAATGCCGAAAGAGACCAAATGCTTGACCAATCCTCCAGCATCGCCGCCTTACCCAGCGGGCCGGATTCGCTGACGCAGATCCTGCTGGGCCTGCGGCTCGACGGCGTGGAGTACGGCCGTTGCATCATGCGCGCGCCCTGGGCGGTGGCCTTCCCGGCACAGCGCGCGGCGCGTTTTCACTTCGTCGGCAGCGGCGGCTGCTGGCTGCGCACCGCCGGCACGGACTGGGTGCGCCTCAAGCCTGGCGACGCCGTGCTGCTGCCCCACGGCAGCTTCCACGTGCTGGCCAGCGCGCCCGACGTGCCCACGGTGGACATCGACACGCTGGCCCGCGTGCCGGTGTCCGACAACATCTATCTTGTCGGTGGCCCGCCGGGTAGCGACAACATCCAAGGCCCGCCGGCCGACGTGATGTTCAGCGGCGCGCTGCGCTTCAACCTCGACCCGTTGCACCCGCTCATCGCCATGATGCCGCCGCTGATGCTGACCGGCGATCTGGCCGCCAAGGACGCCACTGTGCCCGCGCTGCTGGACGCCATGGAGCGCGAGGTGGCGCTGGACCGCATCGGCGCCTGCGGCATCCTGGCCCGGCTGGCGGATGCGCTGGCCGCCAGCCTCATCCGCGCCTGGGTGGAATGCGGCTGCAACGACTCCACCGGCTGGGTGGCTGCCGTGCGCTGCCCCAAGATCGGCAAGGTCATCGCCGCCATCCACGCCGAACCCGAAGGCGACTGGAGCGTGCCGCGCCTGGCCGGGCTGATGGGCGCCTCACGCTCCCGCTTCGCCGACGCCTTCACCCGCACCATGGGCGAAAGCCCGGCCAAGTACGTCGCCAAGGTCAAGATGTTCCAGGCCCGCCGCTGGATCGCCCAGGACGGCATGCGCGTCGCCACGGCGGCGGACCGGCTGGGCTATGAGTCGGAGGCGTCGTTCAGCCGGGCGTTCAAGCGGGTGATCGGGCATGCGCCGAGTGCGGCGCGGGGCGGGTAACGACGAAGCAATTCCGCTTCAGGTTCTCGGCGGGCGTCGGTATGCGCTGCCCGCATATTTAATCCATCCGTCAGGTTGAGGACAGAAGAGCCCTGTGACGCTATGTTCCCTGCGAGACTCGCCCGTCTCGACTTAAGGTGAGCGTCGTGAACTCAATTGCGCAATTCCCTGGAATTTCTCGCAAATTCTTGCGGTCAGTGGGTATTTTTTTTGCGGCCTTGCTTCAAATAAATGACGCGTCTGCGCAACTTGAACTAAGCGGAATAGTCACCAATCCGGTTATCTCGGCAACAGATCAGCTGAACATAGTTTGGACATTAAACAATACATCTCCCAACTCCTACAGTTTCGGCTCGTGGACCATGCTTCAGCAGTTATATCTCGGTAATCCGAATATAAATGGGCAGCCAGATCCTTATGGTCTTCGGTATCTTGGTGGTGGCGGCTGGAACCTTCCTCCGGTTCTTACGCCAGGCTCCAGTTTATTTGCAAGTCCAATCTCTTACGTTAGTGCAAACCCCGCTGGTTTCAATGCTGGCCACTATTCTTTGGAAAGTGTGGTGCAGTTGGCAAGATGGAGTTCCGATGGTCAAATTATCGTTCCTGGGCCATATATCGCAAGAGGCTCCGTCGAATGGGATGTTGTTCCAAAAAACATCGTAGTCCTAACTCATGGTTGGAGAGGTTCAAGCTCTGGACTTCCTGAGATTAAGTCTGCGATAACAGACGCACTACCATCCCTTGGGCACTCGCTAAAAGACACTGCGTTCATTGACTTTAGGTGGAAAGAGGCCGACACGCCTTTCACGTCAGGTGACTATTACTACGCGAAATCTAACGTGCAACAAGCAGGTTGGCGGCTCGCAAAACAAATCCAAAGTATCGTCGACGCCGGTCGAGCTCTTGATTCCAGCTATGATCCGGTTATTCACTTCATTGGGCATTCCTTAGGGGCGGGAGTAAATGCGGAGGCTGTGAGTAAGTTGTCTGATTCAATAAGTGTTGAGCAATTTACTATATTAGATAGTCCATTTAGAGAGAAGTTTTTTCATGGTAAATTGCTGGCTGGCAAGGTGGATTACGTTGACAATTACTACAGTGGCCAAAGCGGCGCGCAGCTGAACCTATTTGGCGCGCCGATTACTGGTGCGAATCCTTGCACAACTGATCCAGACAATGCCGCCATATGTCAAGGCTCCAAGGTGGAGTGGGCTAATCATGAAACTATCCATAGTGTCTACTATGTTGGACAGGTTGAGTCGGTAGTCAATTGGATTTCCCCATTGGCTTCAATAAATTCACAGGCCATCTGGAATCCAACTGCATATTCCACCTCTTTTTCAGATCCAAGAATTGCGCCGGAGTCGATCCGAGCTTTGCAAGGTGGCGTGGCACCAGTTTTGCAGAACGGCGTCTTGAGCATTCGCATGACCCCGCATTCCCCTGTGGAATTCGAATTTGATCTTGCAGTGCCGAACGCCGTTGATTATCTTCTTTTTGATATAAGCGCAACGCCAGAATCGCTCGCGGAAATTCACGTGTATTTCAATGGCACTATGATTTGGACATATTACAGCAGAAACATGGATTCCGGTTCAGTAACTGCAGAGGTTGATGTCGCAAGTTTCGCAGGAGGCGTTGGGGTATTTCGAGCGCTGTACGTTCCCCAAGGGATACTCTCGGAAGCATCGATAGGGGGCTTCAGGTTTGCGGCGCTGACACCTGTTTCAGAAATCAGTACATTCGCCTCTCTATTATTGGGGCTTATGTTTCTAACCATTCTTCGAATGGCGCAAGCGCGTTGGAGCTCCACTGATATTCAAAACGTGCCCGTCGGCTGAAGGGCGGCAAATCGAGATATCTTCCTGTGCGATGGCTCTCTGACTTGCAGTTGTAGCAATGGTTGGTGGAAGCCGTTTCCACGGCTACGGATAGATGGGCAGCTTCCGCTGCTATTCGGTCTAGCACGCGAATACAAAAACCTGCGACGAATGAATAAGGCCCGCGACGTTGCCGTCCGGGCCTTTGTTTACGAATTGACTAAGTTCGATCCTAGAACGGAATATCGTCATCCATATCGTCAAACCCCGTCGACGCCTTGGGCGCCGGGGCAGGTGCACGCGGTGCGGGCGGACGCTGAGCCGCCGCCGGACGCGCCGCCGGGCGGCCACCGCCCTCGTCGCCACCGCCGCGGCTGTAACCACCGCCGCCGCCTTCACCACCGCCAGCACCCGCACCACGGCTGTAGCTGCCGCCACCGCCGCCTTCGTCGCCACCACCACCATCACGGCCGCCGAGCAGCTGCATTTCGCTGGCGATGATCTCGGTCGTGTAGGTGTCGCGGCCTTCCTTGTCCTGCCACTTGCGGGTCTTCAGGCGGCCCTCGACGTACAGCGGGCGGCCCTTCTTGACGTACTCGCCGACGATTTCGGCCAGGCGGTCGTTGAAGACGACGCGGTGCCATTCGGTCTCTTCCTGGCGCTCGCCGCTCTCGCGGTTCTTCCAGTTGCGGGTGGTGGCCAGGCTGAGGGTGACCCATGCGCCGCCGCTGGGGTTGTAGCGAACTTCGGGGTCTTTGCCGACGTTGCCGATGATGATGACTTTGTTGACGCTGGCCATGACGCTCGTCCGAATTCGATGGGGAAGGGTGCGAATTATGCCGGGGAGGGTCTGCGGGCCTTGTCAGCAACACCCCGGAGACCGCATCCCGCACCTCGGGGCCCGCACTTCGTCTCCCCACCCGCCGCCGGGCTGGCGCCCCTCCCTAAGATGAAGCCATGAACTCCTCGGGCCACCCCCACAGCAACCGCCGCCTCTGGCTGGCGTATGCCGGTGGCTGCGCGCTGGCCTGGTGCCTGTTCGTGCTGGCTGGTAGCGAGTTCGACCGGGGCCTGGACCCCTTCTGGCTGGCCGTCTACCAGGCCACCACCATGCTGTGGGCGCCGATGCTGCTGGGCGTTGCCGTCTGGCCGGTGGCGCGCCGCCTGCATGCCAACGACGCCGGCCCGGCCGCGACGGCGCTGGCGCATGGGATGGCGGCGCTGTCCTTCGCGGCGCTCTGGCAGGCGGGCGAGTTCTGCGTCAACGCCGCGCTGTTCGGCACCGACCACGCCGGCGCCGTGCTGCTGGCCGGCCTGCTGTGGCGCTCGGTCTGGGGCTTTGTGGTCTACGCCACCATCGCTACCGCCTTCACGGCCGTGCTGCAGTCCCGCGCGGCGCGCTCGGCGGCCGTGCATGCCGCGCAGGCCGAGAGCGCGCTGGCCAAGGCCGAGCTGTCGGCCATCAGCGGCAAGCTGAACCCGCATTTCCTGTTCAACACGCTGAACTCGCTGATCGCGCTGACCCGCAAGGACCCCGCCGCCGCCGAGGCCTCGCTGCTGAAGTTCGCGTCCATGCTGCGCTACGTGCTGGACACCAAGCGCGGCGCCGACGACCGCGTGATGCTGTCCGACGAGATCGATTTCCTGCGCGACTACCTGGCCCTGGAAGCCCTGCGCCTGGGCTCCCGCCTGCGCGTGGACTGGGACCTGGAGGAGCGCGTGATGGCCGACGAGTTGCCGCCGCTCACGCTGCAGCCGCTGGTGGAGAACTCCATCCTGCACGCCGTGGCCAACCGCAAGGGCGGCGGCCGCGTGACGATCACCGCGCGCCGCAACGCGCTCAACCATGGCCTGGACCTGGCCGTGGCCGATGACGGCCCGGGCTGCGAGCCCGAGGCCCTGGAACCCAAGCCAGGCCAGCGCCGCGGCGTGGGCCTGGCGGCGCTCAAGAAACGCTTCGCGCTGGACTACGACGGCCAGGCCCGCCTGCGCATCCACACCGCTCCCGGCGCCGGCTTCCGCGTCGACCTCTTCATTCCACAGCTATGAACACGACCACCGTTCTCATCGCCGAAGACGAACACCTGGCTGCCGAGGCGCTGGCCGACTGGGTGAAGGCCACGCCGGGCCTGCAGCTCGTGGCCGTGTGCGAAGACGGCGAAGACGCG
The DNA here is from genome assembly GCF_059421665.1 of Roseateles sp. GW821-FHT02E12. Taxonomy (NCBI): domain Bacteria; kingdom Pseudomonadati; phylum Pseudomonadota; class Betaproteobacteria; order Burkholderiales; family Sphaerotilaceae; genus Roseateles; species Roseateles sp. GW821-FHT02E12. The sequence continues at coordinate 674,214 of NZ_JBWKVK010000001.1, read as the reverse complement.
CTGGAACAGATCCGCGCGCTCAAGCCCGCCCTCGTGCTGACCGACATCCAGATGCCCGGCCTCACCGGCCTGCAGGTGGTGCAGGCGCTGCAGGGCGACGCGCACCAGCCGCGCATCATCTTCACGACGGCCTATGACCAGCACGCGCTGACGGCCTTCGAGCTGCACGCGGTGGACTACCTGCTCAAGCCCTTCTCGCGCGAGCGCTTCGACGAGGCGGTGGCCCATGTGCTGCGCGACGCCGCCCCCAGCCCCGCCGACGTGGCACAGGCCCTGGGCGCGCCGGCCGACGCCCCGCTGACGCGGCTGCTGGTGCGCGACCAGGGCAAGATCTTCCCGCTGCAGGTGGACGCCATCGAGTGCCTGCGCTCCGACAACAAGTACACCGCCATCACCAGCAAGGGCCGCAGCTTCCTCGTGCGCCTGCCCATCGCCGATTTCGAGACGCGGCTGGACCCGGCCCGCTTCCTGCGCGTGCAGCGCGGCTGCATCGTCAACCTCGACTTCGTCGAGAGCATGACGCCGGACGAGAACTCCCAGCTCGTCGTGCAGCTGCGTGACGGCACGCGCATCACGGCCAACCGCGAGGTGTCCAAGATGTTGAGGGAGCAGTCGCTATGAACAAGCTTCGTTTGTTGCCGCTGCTGTTGGCCGCTGGCCTGGCCCAGGCCCAGACAGCGCCTACGGCACCCGTGGCCCCGGTTGCACCCATGGCTCCAGCCCCGCTGCCGGCGCCGCCAGCGCCACCCGCCGGGCCGGGCAAGGTCTACGCCCCGGGCGCCTTCGACCGCCTGGAGCTGGCTGGCGCAGCCCGCGTCGTTGTCGTGCAGGGCGAGCGAGACCAGGCCTTCATCGCCGGTGACGCCGAGGTGCAGAAGACGGTCGAGGTCGAGCTGGCCGACCGCCAGCTCGTCATCCGCCCCACCGGCGGCTGGAAGTTCTGGCACAGCCACAAGCTCTTCGTGCAGGTGGAGATGCGCGACCTGCGCCAGCTGTCCATCTCCGGTGCCAGCGACGTGCACGCGCCCGGCCCGCTGCGCTGCGACCAGCTCAAGCTCAGCATCAGCGGCGCCGGCACGGCGCGGCTGGACCAGCTGCAGGCCAAGCAGCTCATCTTTGCGATCTCGGGCGCCGGCGACGGCCAGCTCGGCGGCCGCGTCGACGACCTGGCGCTGCAGATCTCCGGCAAGGGCAAGGTCATTGCAGACAGGCTGCAGGCCCAGCGTGCGCGCGTCAGCGTCAGCGGTATCGGCAATGTCGTGCTCTGGGTGACGGACGACCTCTCGGCCCACATCTCGGGCATCGGCTCGGTGGACTACTTCGGCAACCCGCAGGTGCAGCGCTCGGTGTCGGGCATGGGGTCGATCAGCGCCAAGGGTGAAAAGACCGGCGAGAAGAAAGCTTCCGTGGACGGCCGCTGATCGCTGCCTAAACTCCCCGGCACATTGCAGGGAGTGCTTTCATGGTTGCGTGGAAGAAGGCCGTCATGGCCTTGGTGGGTGCGGGCGCCGTGGTGGGCGGTGGCTGGTGGGCGTCGCAGAAGCTGGGCCAGCCAGCCCCGCCCAGCAGTGCCGAGATCGGTGGCGAGCAGGCAGCCTTCGCGCTGCTGGACTGCAAGGCCCGCCTCTTCGACGGCGCGCCGGCCATCGCGCTGAGCTTCACGCAGCCGCTGGACGGCAAGCAAGACTTCGGCGCCCTCGTCACCGCCCAGGAAGGCGCTGCGCCCACCGTGGAAGGCGACAAGAAGACGCCGCCCCCCGACGCCAGCTTCAAGCCGCTGGCCGCCCGCTGGGTGCTGGGCGACAACCCCCGCGTGCTCTACCTGCCCTTCGTCACGCCGGACCGCAGCTTTCGCTTCGCGTTCAACGCCCAGCTGGCGGCAAAGGCCGGCGCCAAGCTCGCGACCGCGCAGACCTGCGACGCCGTCAGCGAGGCCATGCCCGACAGCTACTACTTCGCCAGCCGCGGCCTCGTGCTGCCGGCCGGCCAGAACGGTGGCCTGCCGGTCGTGACCATCAACACGCCCGAGGTCGACGTGCAGTTCCTGCGCATCAAGCCCGCGTCGCTGCCGGCCTTCCTGGAGCAGGTGGGCGGGCGCCGCGAGCGCAACGTCAACTCGGGCGAGGAAGACGGCGAGGGCGGCTACTACCAGGACGGCTACAGCGACAACCAGCGGCGCCTGAAGGGCACCGTGGGCGGCTGGGTGCTGGATGAGCTGCGCGCGATGAGCGACAGCGTCTACATCGGCCGCTTCACGACCGACACCCGCTCCAACCGCCGCAACGTCAGCTTCCTGCCTGTGGAGGGCATCAAGGAGCTGCAGGAGCCCGGCATCTACGTGGCCATCATGAACCAGCCGGGTCGCTTCGGCTGGGACTACCAGGTCACGCATTACTACGTCACCGACATCGGCCTGCATCTGCGCCGGCATGCGGCGCAGATGGACGTGTTCGCCACGTCGCTGAAGAGCGGCGGCGCGCTGTCGGGCGTGGAGCTGAGCCTCGTCGACGAGGCCGGCAAGGCGCTCGCGCAAGCGCAGACGGACGGCGACGGCCATGCCGTGTTCACCGGCCGCAGCGACAAGGCCCGCGCCGTGCTGGCGCGCCGAGGCGGCAAGGAAATGTCCATCCTGTCGCTGCGCGACGCCGCGCTGGACCTGAGCGAGTTCGACGCCACCGGCCACCCCTCGCGCAGCAACAAGCTCTTCGTCTACGCCGGCCGCGACCTCTACCGGCCGGGCGAGAACTTCCAGGTGTCGGTGCTGGCGCGCGATGCCGACGGCAAGCCGCTGCCCAAGCCGCTGCCCGTCACGCTGACGGTCAAGAAGCCCGATGGCAGCAAGCTCGTCGAGCAGTTGGTGCAGCCCGGCAAGACAGGCGCCGGCTACTACCAGCAGGCCATCACGCTGCCCGCCGACGCCCCCACCGGCGGCTGGACCGTGCAGGCCCGCATCGACCCCGGCGCCAAGCAGCCTGATGCGCAGTGGGCCTTCAAGGTCGAGGAGTTCCTGCCCGAGCGCATGAAGCTCGCGTTGACGGCGCCCGAGGGCACGCTCACGGGCACGGCCGGCGTGGCCGTGCAGGCCCAGGGCGACTATCTCTACGGCGCCCCCGCCGCGGGCAACCGCCTGCAGGGCAGCGCGTACTCCGAGCGGCTGCTGATGCCGCTGCCGGCCAAGCTGCCGGGCTTCATCTTTGGCGACCTGGCCGACGACAAGGCCAAGAACCGGCAAGACCTGGACGAACAGGAGCTGGACGCCGAAGGCAAGGCCGGCATGACCATCGCCACGGCCTTTGGCGAGCGCAAGAGCCCCATGCGCATCCGCGCGGCCTTCAGCCTGCTGGAGAGCGGCGGGCGGCCCGTGGTGCGCACGCTGGAGCGCAGCTGGTGGCCCGCGCCGGTGCTCGTCGGCGCGCGGCCGCTGTTCGACCGCAACGTGTCGCCCGAGAACGGCCTGGCCGAGTTCGAGCTGGTGCGCGTGGACGCCACCGGTGCCTTCAAGCCCGCCAAGGAAGTGCAGCTCAAGCTCATCTACGAAGAGCGCCAGTGGTATTGGCGTTATGACGACGGCCGCGGCTGGAACTCCGGCTTCAACGTCAACGAGGAGTTGGTGGAGGCGCGCACCCTGGCGCTGAAGGAGCGCACCAAGATCGCCCTGCCCGTGCGCTGGGGCCGCTACCGCCTGGAGGTGATGGACCCCGATACCGGCCTGGCGCTGCGCTACGGCTTCTACGCCGGCTATGGCGCGCAGGACGCCGACGACATCGGCAACCGGCCCGACCGCGTGCAGCTCAAGCTGCAGGGCGCGCCCTTCAAGCCGGGCGACGTGGCCAAGCTGGCCATCAAGCCGCCGCATGATGGCGAGGCCATCGTCACGGTGGAAGGCGACCGCGTGCTGTGGACCAAGCGCATCGGCGTGAAGGCCAGCGGCACGGACCTGGACATCCCGGTGGATGCGAGCTGGGCGCGGCACGACCTCTACATCACCGTCGCCGCCTTCCGCCCCGGCAGCCAGGGTGACAAGGTCACGCCCGCCCGCGCGCTGGGCCTGGTGCACCTGCCGCTCAACCGCGAAGACCGCAAGGCCAAGGTGGCGCTCACCGTGCCGGCCAAGACGCAGCCGTCCACGGCGCTGCCCGTCACCGTGAAGGTGCCGCAGCTCGCGGGCAAGGGCGCCATCGTCACCGTGTCGGCGGTGGATGTGGGCATCTTGAACATCACCAACTACAAGACGCCCGACCCGCAGGACTACTTCTTCGGCAAGCACCGCTACGGTGCCGACATGCTGGACCTCTACGGCCGCCTCATCGAGAAGATGGAAGGCAACACGGCCAAGCAGCGCTTCGGCGGCGACGCCGGCAAGCGCGACACCCAAGCCATGCCGCGCAAGGTGCTGCTGGTGGACCTGTTCAGCGGGCCGGTGCTGCTCGATGCCAAGGGCGAGGCAACGATTCAGCTGAAGCTGCCCGACTTCAACGGCACGCTGCGGGTGATGGCCGTCGTGTCGAGTGCGGACAGCTATGGCTCGGCGCAGGCCGAGACCGTGGTGGCCGCGCCGCTGGTGGCCGAGCTGAACATGCCGCGCTTCGTGTCGCCGGGCGACAAGGCGACCATCGCGCTGGATGTCACCAACCTCAGCGGTGCGCCGCAGGATGTGAAGGTGTCGGTCACGTCGAGCGGGCCGGTGCGCATCACGGGTGCGGTGGAGTCGATCAAGCTCGCCGACAAGCAGCGCCAGATCCTGCGCTTCCAGGCGGAGGCACTGGACGCCTGGGGCCTGGCGCCCATCGAGGTGAAGGTGACGGCAGGCCCGCTGAGCATCACGCGGGAAGCCGCGCTGCAGGTGCAGCCCGCCACGCCGCTGGTGCGCGAGAGCCGCCGCATCCGCCTGGAGCCCGGCACCACGCAGGCGCTGGACAAGGCGCTGCTCGACGCCTTCTGGGCCGGTTCGGCCAGCGTGGCCTTGAGCGTATCCAACACGCCGCCCATCGACATCAAGGACCAGGTGCAAGGCCTGCTGATGTACCCCTACGGCTGCCTGGAGCAGACGACGTCCAGCGCCTACCCGCTCGTGTTTATCGACGACGAGGCCGCCAAGCGCTGGGGCCTGAAGCCGGGCTCTCGAGAAGAACGCGCGAAGCGCCTGGACAGCGCCTTCGCCCGCCTGGCCAGCATGCAGCAGCCCAAGGGCGGCTATGGCCTGTGGGCGGCCAGCGGGTCCTACGAGGGCTGGCTGAGCGCCTACGTCACCGGCTTCCTGCAGGACTCGCGCGACGCCGGCTTCGCCGTGCCCGAGGCCATGCTCAAGCGTTCGCTGGACAACCTGCTGGAGCAGTTCCAGCGCGCCCCCGCCCAGCAAACCGCGCCGGCCAAGGACCCCAAGCGCGATGACAAGGGCCGCATCGCCGACTGGCGCGACGCCGAGACGCTGCGCATCGCCCACCAGCGCTTCGCTGAAGGAGCGCATGCCGGCTACATCCTGGCCCGCGAGCAGAAGGCGCCGCTGGCCACGCTGCGCACGCTGCACGACCAGTACCGCAGCCATGCGCTGTCGCCGCTGCCGCTGGTGCAGCTCAGCCTGGCCTTGAAGCTGATGGGCGACGAGGCCCGCGCCAAGGTGGCGTTGGACGACGCCATGCAGCGCGGCTACGGCTACCAGCCCGACGACCCGAACAACTACTGGTGGAGCCAATGGCTGGGCGACTACGGCTCACGCGTGCGCGACCGGGCGCTGGCCTATGCGCTGCTGCTGCGCCACAAGGTTGCGCACGAGAAGCGCGAGAACCTGCTGTTCGATTTGTCCGACGACTTCAGCCGCCGCAACTACTACTCCACGCAGGAGCGCCTGGCCCTTTTCCTCGCCGTGCAGGCCGCCACCAACGGCTCGGCGAAGGACGAGGGTTGGAAGACCGCGTTGAGCGTGGGCGCCAAGGCCGACCCCTGGACCGGCAGCGGCGTGGGCCAGCAGAGCTTTGCGCTGGCCCAGCTCAAGTCCGGCATCGCGCTGAAGAACGACGGCACCGCGCCGCTCTACCTCGACGTGACCGCCCAGGGCTACCCGACCAAGCCACTGGCGCCCACGAGCGACCGCATCTCGGTCGAGCGCGCGATGTTCACGACCGACGGCAAGCCGGTGACGGCGCGGCAGTTCACCACCGGCGAGATGTTCGTGGTCCGCCTTCGCGTGAAGGCCTCGCAGTCCATCAAGGACGGCCTGGTGGTGGACCGCATCCCGGCCGGCTTCGAGATCGAGAACCTCAACCTCAGCCAGGGCCCCAAGGCCGGCGAGTTCACGGTGGAGGGGGTCAACATCGCCCAGGCCAACGCCAACGAACGCATCGTCCACATGGAGTACCGCGACGACCGCTTCGTGGCCGCCGCGGCGCTGGGCCAGACGCTGGACGTCTTCTACCTCGTGCGCGCCGTGACGCCGGGCAAGTACGTGGTGCCGGCGACGTTTGCGGAGGATATGTATAGGCCGGAGGTGAGGGGGATTGGGAAGGCGGAGGGGGAGATCACGGTGGTAGACAAGAAGTGACGTTGCCCGCTTGCAGCAGCATGCCTTGGCCAATAGAAAAACCGGCCAAGCAGGTACTGCAAGGCCGGTGAAGTAAAGTTGAACAGCTGCGCTTCGCAACGGCGCAGTCAGCGATAGGACCTCCTGATAGTCACTGACGTCACCCATCCTTTCGCTCGATCAAGCGCACGAACTGCGCTGTCCTCGCGGGACAAAGTTGCACTAGAGGGGCCGATCGGTGGAACGATCGGCCCTTCGCCTTTCAGAGTCACTGGCTGCCCCCGGTGGACGCGGGAGCGTCATGTCCAAGCGCTTGGATGAATACGCTCAGGCGTTTGGCCTCGTCGGTGCTGAGATTGCGCGGTATGTGAATTTGCGCAACAAAGTCAGGCCGAAGCGGGAAGGGAATGTGAAGCCCGGGGTCAACGGGTTTTCCTACGTGAAGGTTCGGAGGATGGCCGCTCGACGCGGCGCCGTTGCCGGAAGGCGCAACTGCCTTTGACTCAACGGATTTCTTTTTTGCTTTCGCTTCGCCGCCGGTTCCGCTCTTAATGCCACGAGAGGGCGACCGGTAGTTCATCGGATCGGTTTTGTACTTCACGAACTGCTCGATGGCCATCGACGCACGCTGCTCGTACTTCTTCAATGAATCCGGTGTTAGGTCCCCTGGAAACTTGTTGTTGTAGCGGATCACTGCGTCGTGCACATCGATGTTCTGAACGTCGTCATCGTCGGTGAGATCACCCAGGACTTTGTTTACCGCTGCCTTCCATGCGCCGCCGGTGTTCGTGTTCACCAAGCCCTTCAGCACAGCCATGTCCAAGAACTGGTTGAGGTTGAGTTTGCTGAAGTTGGTCATAAAGGTCCCCAAGCGTTGACCAAGTCTAAAGCTGGCCGACGGGATGGCGCAAGCTTTTTCTTCAGCACATCCCATCCATTTTGTATTTTTATCTGGGAAATTCAATTAAATCAACTAGATAGAGATGATTGTTAAGGATGGGATGTGAAATATCGAGCTTCTTCTGCCATGTAGGTGAGATTGTCTTGGGATGGCGGGGCATGCGCTGACGATCGACGGGTGAGTACTGACCTTGGTGGCGGCCCTTGCCGAGAGGCGTCTAATTCCTTACGATCTTCTTATTCGAAAGGAATAGCTATGGCCGACGCCACTCTCACCGCCAAGGGCCAGACCACCATCCCCAAGGAAATCCGAGAGCGCTTGGGGTTGGAGGCGGGTGACAAGCTCGTGTTCACTGCGCTCAGCGATGGCACCGTTGTCATGCGCGCCAAGACGCGCCGCCTGCTAGACCTCGCCGGCAGCCTGACGCGACCTGGCCAGCCGGCGGTCGGCGTGGATGAGATGAAGCGTCTTCCACGGTTGATGCGGTAAGTGCCCCTTGAGCATCGCCATCGACACCAATGTCCTCGTGCGCCTGCTGGTGCGCGACGACGTGGCGCAGTTCAACGCGGCCAAGCGCCTTGTTGAGCAGGCCGAAGCTGCTGGTGAGTCGCTGCTGATCGTGCTCGGCGCGCTGCTCGAAACCGAGTGGGTGCTGCGCAGCCGCTACAAGCTCGACAAGGCCTCGATTGCCGCGGCTTTTGCGCAGTTGCTTGAAAGCGAGGGCGTCGACTTCGAGCACGAACCCACCGTCGAAGAAGCGCTGTATATCTGGACCCAGCACCCTAGCGCCGACTTTGCCGATTGCCTGCTCAATGCTCGCGCGGCTCAGATGGGGCGGACGAGATTCGTGACCTTCGATGCCGGCGCTGCGATGTTGCCGCGTGGCGAACTGCTGGTTTGAGGCGGCCCCAGGAGCACCATGAAACTGAAGAATCAGACCGAGGCTTATCTGCTGGCGGAAGCGACCCAGGCTTGGACGCACTACCGGCACATGGAGGAGACGCGGACGAAATATCTCGCCTTCTTCGCCACAGTCGTTCTGACCTCCGGCGGCTTCCTGGTCACGCTGCTGAAGGATCTCGACAAGTTCAAGCCGTCGTTGTTGACCGGTGCGCTGTCTGTCTTCTGCGTGCTGCTGTTCGTCTTTTCCTTCTTCATCTGGGCCAACATCGTCCGCATCGGCTTCGTCCTCAACGCCTACGGCGACATCATGGTCGAGACCCGCAAGTACATGCTGGGTGCCGACAGCGCGGGCTATCGGTTGTGGAACATCAGGACCCGCATTCCGCCAACGGTCAGTCGCGGCGCATTCACGATTCAGTGGACTGCTGGCGCCATCGTGCGGGGTGTCTGCCTGCTGCTGGCCCTGGCCGAGGCCGGCATGGGTGTCGCAGTGATCGCTGAGTGGATCCCTGCGCCGGCTTGGCTGGGCATTGTGATCGCCGGCATGGCGGTGGCGCTGCTTGGGCTTGTGCTCTACACGTCCGTCCGGATCCGACAGGCGCACAAGTACCAGGTGCCCACGCCCGAGCTTTCTCTGCTCGCCCTGTATCAGGGCGAACACGAGATCGACCTGCAGCAAGGAATGGCTGCGTCCAAATCAGGCGCCGGATAGCGGCGCCATCAGCTTCACCCCGCCATCGCCCGCCCAATCAACCGATGAAAGTGATGCACCCCCTGCTCCCTCGTCGGCGAGTAGCGCCCGTGTTGATAGAAGCGTGAGCGCAGCCCCTGCTGCACCGTCATGACGACGGCCTCGTCTTCCATCTCGACCTCATCCAAAGCGCCACCGGCGCCGCTGCCCAGCAGTTCGGGCTTCCACACGTAGCTGCGAAAGCGCACCCGCGTTCTCGCCGGGCCGATGGGCGTGACCTGGTTCAGCGACAGCCCCCAGGGGTAGAAGTTCAGCATCAGGTTGGGGAACACCCACCAGTAATAGGCGGCGATGCGTTGACCGAATTCCGCGGCCTCGGGCGGCAGGTCGAACGCCGTCTCATCGGCCCGCGCCACCGCCAGCTGCAGGTTGCTCCACTCGTGCAGTTCGTAGCGGTACTGGCTCAGGTCCAGCGTCTGCGTAAGGCCCGGGTGCACGAAGGGGATGTGCAGGCCTTCGAGGTAGTTCTCCACGTAGAGCGCCCAATGCGCGTCGAACTCGTAGTCGCGGCTGCGGCTGGCGTCCAGGCGGAAGTCCTGCAGCGGCAGCCAGTGCAGGCGCTGCATGGCCGGGCCGAAGAAGGCGTCAAACGTGTCCAGCGGCTCCTCCAGCGCGACGAAGCCCTGGCCGCCCCAGTCCTGCAGCGCGACGCGCGGCAGGTTGTCGCAGGGGCGAGGGAAGTCCAGCGCCTGCTGGAACTCGGGCATGAAGCTCATGCGCCCGTCCAGCTCGAAGCGGCGCGAGTGGTAGCCGCAGCGGATCTGCGCCGCGTCCTGGCAGGGCTGCTGTACGAGCAGGTTGCCGCGGTGGGTGCAGACGTTGCTGAGGCAGCGCAGCGCACCGGCCGCGTCACGTGCCAGCAGCAGGGGTTCGTCCAGGCTGCCGGGCAGCAGCGTCTCGGGTTGCAGGCTGCCGGGCGCCTGCACGCCATGCAGGTCGGCGAGCCACTGCCAGCTGCGCGCCAGCACGCGCTCGTGCTGCAGGCGCTGCGCGGCGGGGTCGAGGTAGAAGGCCTTGTCCAGCGTCTCGGCGCGGGCGACCTCGGGGTGGACTTGCCAGCGGTGTTGCGTGTCGCTCATGCACCGGTTTTACGCCCGTGGCGGCTGTGGCCGGGCACGTGTTTGTCCTCGTGCGGAACTCGTAGCATCCGGAGCATGCGCACCGTTCTCGCCCTGCTGATTTCATTCGCCGCCGTCACCGCAACCGCCGCCCCGCTTCCGCCCGCCGCGCGTGCCGAGGTCGATGCGCTGCTGACGCGACTGCAGTCCTCCGGTTGCGAGTTCAACCGCAACGGCAGCTGGTATGCCGGCGCCGAAGCCAAGGCGCATCTGCTGAAGAAGCTGGACTATCTGGAAGGCAAGGGCATGGTGCAGACGGCCGAGCAGTTCATCGAGCGCGGCGCGGCCACCAGCAGCGTGAGCGGCAAGCCGTATCAGGTGCGCTGCGCGGGCAAGGCGCCGGTCGAGAGCGCCAAGTGGTTGACGGCCGAGCTGCAGGCGGTGCGCGCGGCCTCGGCGCCAACGCGCTGAGTATTCCGGCGCCACTGCAACGGAAAAGGGCGGCCGCAGCCGCCCCCTGAACGACGCCGTGCAGGTCAGCGGCGTCGGCGCGCTGCCGCGATGAGCAGCAGCCCTGCACCCGCCAGCATGAAGCTGCCCGGTTCGGGCACCGTGCTGATGTTGTCGAGTGCAAAGCCGCCGGTGGCGGAGAAGCTGACGGATGTCAGGTTGGCCCAGCTGCTGTCGAACGACACGCTGCCCGGGCTGGCCAGGTCGACGCTGAGGGAGGCCACCTGCGTGCCGCCCAGCAGGCCGGAAACGAACAGCATGCCGGGGCCGAAGCCCAGGTCATAGGCCGCCACGTCCAGCGACTGCAGCCCGAAGGCGCCGCCGCCGAGCAGGCTGAGCGTGAAGGGCGTCGTGTCGAAGCCGCCGACCAGCCCACCGTCCAGCGGCAGGAAGCTCGCGGCCGGGCCGCTGAAGACGAAGCCCGCCTCGCCGTAGGTGGCGATGCCGGTGTTGTTGTCGATGTCGACCACACCGGGGTTGTCGAAGTTGATGAGGCCGGCGTGTGCCGCCCCACCGCTGCACATCGCGGCCGCGAGGGCCACGGCACCGAGGAAACGATTCATGGCTGTGCTCCTGGTGGGTGTGCTCATCGCGCCGCGCGACGCATGGCGTTGGCGGTGGCCGCAGTGCTTGCAGCGGCGCCCGCGCCCGGGTTCGGCGTGTTGAGGTAAGGGAAGCCGGGCAGCAGCGGCACGACGGCCTGGTCGACGGCGTCGTGCAGCTCCAGCGACGTGGCGCCCAGCGGCACCGCGGCGCGGTTGCAGGCAGCGCCGAACAGCGCGCCGCCGTTGTTCAACCAGCACAGGCCACCCATGACGGCGGCGAGCGACACGTCGACGACGTCGTCCTTGGGCCGGCGGCCGTTGGGGAAGCCGGCCAGGTCGGCCGGGCTGTCGCCGTCACGCAGCGTGCCGACGATGCCCAGGCGGTTCTGCATCGCAAACGGTCGCGGCGCGATCGCCGTGTTCAGGCGCAGCATCTCCGAGCCCACCACGTTGGCCGGCTGGTTGACGCCGGGGATGCCGGTCAGGAAGGTGGTCACCAGATCCAGGCGCGGCAGGTTCGTGGGGGCGGCGTTGCCGATGGGCAGCACGGCCGACAGCAGCGCCGGCAGCGTCGGGTTGGTCACGTAGGTGGCGAACTGCCCGTCGCCCGAGGGTGAGGAGGCGTTGAACTTGTCCTTGTCGGGCAGGCCGATGACGACTTCGTTGACCAGCGGGTTGCCCAGCCGCGAGACCTGCACCCAGGCGCCGCCGGTCTTCACGGCCGTGTCGTAGCCGCTGGGCGGTGCGGCGTTGACGATCTGGCTCTGGCGCACGCTGGCCGTCGTCCACGCGCCGATGACGGTCTCGTTGCCCTGCGTGAGGCAGCTCTTGTGCACCTCCAGCGCCAGCGACGTGACGTTCTTGTCCTGGATGGAATTGGCCGCCGCGGCGTTGATCGCGGCGCGGTCGATGAGCACGCCCACCGGCGCGTTCACCAGGTCGAAGATGGTGCCCAGGTTCACCGCGAACGCCTCCTGGCGCTGGCCGACGAAGACCTTGGCGGGCATGGCGCAACCGGGCAGGCTGACGGTGTAGATGTGCTGGGCCGCGTAGGCCGGGTAGTCGGCAATCGTCTTGGTGCCGATGTTGTCCACGGGCTTGTCGAACAGCGTGCCGCCGGCCGGGTTGGCGACAGGGGTGGCCGTGCCCGTGCGGCGGTCACCGCGCACGAGGGTGAGGCTGAACTTCTCGTTGACGTTCAGATTGGCCGCGTTGGGCGAGCTGACGGTGCCGGCCTGGGTCAGCGGGATGGGCACCATCTGGTTGCCGATGGGCAGGGCAATGCTCTTGAGCGTGTTGGTGAACTTGAACTGGAAGGTGAGGTCTTCGCGCGCGTCGCCGTTGTTGTCGATGTGGATCTCGTAGATCGCGTTCGGGTCCAGCTTGAAGTAGTTGGGGCCGCCGTAGGCGTCCTGCAGCGGCAGGTAGTTGGCAATCAGCGTCACGTAGCCGGCACGGCCACCCGTGCCGTTGGCGGCCACGCCTTCATAGCTGTTGAACATGTAGAAGTCGGTGCCATCCAGGCGCGGCATGCCGCCGATCGACGGGGCTTCGCGGTGGCTGGAGGCATGGGCCGGCAGAGCGGCGATGCTGGCGAGGACGCCTGCGGCGATGAGCGCTACGGTGGGCGCGCGAGATGAGAGTTTCATGGAGGCTCCTGTTCGTGATGGGCCGCAAACAGATGGAAACAATCAGCGCTGCGGCTCCTCTCATACGCAGCGCATGGCGCGTGGATGCAAGGCCGCTTGGGTCAAGCTAGGGGGGTCAGGTCGGCTATCGTCTTCGGCATGCCGATGCGCATCACCCGCCGCCGCGCCGAGCTCGCGCTCGCCGGCCTGCTCACCACCGTCCTCGTGCTCGATCTCGCCTGCCCGCTGCCCCAGCCGGCGGCGGAGTCGCCCACGCTGACCGTCCTCGCCGCGGACGGCACGCCGCTGCGCGCCTGGCCGGGTGACGACGGCGCGCAACGTCAACCGACGACGCCCGAGGCGGTGTCGCCGAACTACGTCGAGGCGCTGCTGCATTACGAAGACCGCTGGTTCCGCTGGCACCCGGGCGTGAACCCGGTGGCCCTCGCGCGCGCGGGCTGGCAATGGGCGCGGCATGGGCGCATCGTGTCGGGCGGGTCGACGCTGACGATGCAGGTCGCTCGGCTGGTGGACGACAAGGCTGCCGGCCGCAGCATCCCGGCCAAGCTGCGCCAGATCGCCCGCGCGCTGCAGCTGGAGCTGCACTTGAGCAAGCGCGAGATCCTGGCGCTCTACCTGAACCTCGCGCCCATGGGCGGGCCGCTGGAGGGCGTGGAGACGGCCAGCCGCGCCTACCTCGGCAAAGGTGCGGCCGACCTGTCCAAGGCCGAGGCCGCGTTGCTCGTTGCGCTGCCGCAGTCACCCACGCGGCTGCGACCGGATCGGGCCGTTGCAGCTGCGCAGACGGCGCGCGACAAGGTGCTGACGCGCATGCAGACGCTGGGCATCTGGAGCGAGGCCGACGTAGCCGACGCCAAGCTGGAGCGCGTCTTCGCGCCGCCGCTGCGCGCACGCTGGCTGGCACCGCTGGCGGCCGAGCGCCTGCGCCAGGACGCCAGGCGCCAAGGCCACACGGCCGCCGTCATCCAGACGACGCTGGACGCCGGCCTGCAAGCTCGCCTGGAGCAGCTGCTGACGGACCGCCTCAACAGCCTGCCCGACACCGTCTCGCTGGCGGCCCTGGTGGTGGACAACCGCACGCTGGAAGTGCGCGGCTATGTCGGCTCGGCCGACTTCACCGACGCCCGCCGCGGCGCCCATGTGGACATGGTGCGCGCCAAGCGCTCGCCGGGCTCCACGCTCAAGCCCTTCCTGTACGGCATGGCGCTGGACGAAGGGCTGATCCATTCCGAGAGCCTGCTCATCGACGCGCCGCAGAACTTCGGCGGCTATGCGCCGGGCAACTTCCAGGCCGACTTCTCCGGCCCGGTCAGCGTCAGCGAGGCGCTGCAGCGCTCGTTGAACGTGCCGGCCGTCGACCTGCTCGACCGCCTCGGCCCCGAGCGCTTTGCCGGCCGGCTGCGCCATGCGGGCCTGCGGCTGCGCATGCCGGCCAACGCGGCGCCCAACTTGAGCCTCATCCTCGGCGGCGGCAGCACGTCGCTGGAGGAACTCGTTGGCGCCTACACGGCGCTGGCGCGCGGCGGCATCGCGGCCCGGCCGCGGCTCACGCCGGACGAGCCGCTGAAGGAAGCGCGGCTGATGAGCGAGGGCGCCGCTTTCATCGTGCGCGAGATCCTGGAGAGCGGTGGCCGGCCCGGCAGCCCTTTCCGCGAAAGCGCGCAGCGTGTGGCCTGGAAGACGGGCACCTCCTTTGGCTTTCGCGACGCCTGGGCGCTGGGCGTGACGGACCGCTACACCTTCGGCGTGTGGATAGGCCGGCCCGATGGCACGCCCAATCCCGGCCACTTCGGCGCCAACTCGGCAGCGCCGCTGCTGCGCGACCTGGCCGCCGCACTCGGCCCCGCCGAGGCGCGCCAGCAGCTGGGCCCCCGCCGCCGGCCCGACAGCGTGGCCGCCGTGCCCATCTGCTGGCCGCAGGGCCTGGCGGAATCGGCCACCGAGCCCGCGCTATGCCTGCAGCGCCGCACCGCCTGGACGCTGGACGGCGCGGTGCCGCCCACGCTGCCCGACCGCCTGCGCCCCGGGCCGCTGGCCGAGCCCGTCTGGGTTGAAGCCGGCCAGCGCGTGCAGCCCAGCTGCGCGCCCATGGCCGAGCGCCAAGAGGCCGTGCGCTGGCCGGCGCTGCTGGGGCCCTTCCTGGATGCCGAGCAGCGCCACCCGCTCGAGCGCCTGCCCTGGCGTGCCGGTTGCGCCGGGCAGCAACTGGTGGCCAACCGCCTGCGTGTCGTGGGGCTGGAGCCCGGCACCGTGCTGCGCCCGGCGCCGGGCCAGCGGGAGGTCGTGCTCAAGCTGCAGGCCATCGGCGCGCAGCAGGGCCTGACCTGGCTGCTGGACGGCCAGTGGATGGCCGCCAGCACCACGGCCGCCGCCGCGCAGACGCTGCGCGTCGAACGCGCGGGCCCGCACCGGCTCACGGTCATGGACGGCCTGGGGCACTGGGCGCGGGTCGAATTTCAGCTTCTGGCCCAATAGCGTCCATGGACACCTTGCAAGCCCTGGAACAGCGCATCACCGATCTTGAGATCAAGGCCAGCTTCACCGAGGACACGGTCGAGCAGCTCAACCAGGTCATCGTGCGCCAGCAGGATCAGCTCGAACGCCTGATCCGAGAACTTGTGGAGCTGCGCAACCAGGCGGCGTCGGCCGAGCCGGGCGGTTTTCGCAGCCTGCGCGACGAACTGCCCCCCCACTATTGAAGTGGAACCAGCAGCGCTGGCGCGTGACCAACGGGGCCCAAGGAGCCCCTCATGACGACCGCAAAACTGGACCTGTTGCTGCCGGCGAACTACGCCCGCCTGCTCAAGACCGAACTCAAGGACAGCGCGGGCGCTGCGGTGCCGCTGCGCTACATCTACGACCGCGCTGACAAGCAGCCGGCCGTCGTCTTCGTGGGCGACGTCGGGGCCGGCATGGTCACGCTGATGAAGAAGGAAGACTCCGGCATCAAGGTGCTGATCGGCAAGATCGCCGAGACCGAGAAGGCCTTCCTGTTCGAGATCGGCAGCCAGCTCACTGACAAGGCGATGACGGTGCAGCTGCTGGACGCCAGCATCCGCAAGCCGGTGCTGCGGGTGAAGGACGTGGATGCGGCGCTGGAGCAGCTCAGCAAGGTCGCTTCGTCCGGCAAGGGCGCTGCGCCGAGCAAGGACGACACGGCGCTGATCGACAAGGCGCAGAAGGCGTACGAGGGCTTGAAGGATCGCGTGGCCATTGGGCTCAAGCGCGCCGCGGACAACCACAAACTGCGCCTGACCACACTCGTCAAGGAGTATGACGAACTGGTCAAGGCGAAGTCGGGCAAGGAAGCCGCCACGGCGGTGGTCGGCGTCATCAAGGTGCTGGAGCTGATCGAGCATGAACATGCCGCGACGGCGGAGGCCCTGGAAAAGCGCATCAAGGCGTTGGAGATCCAGCGCGACCGGTTCAAGAAGCCGCCGCTGCATGCCAAGCACATCAAGGCCGTCAACGAGGCCTTCGAGTCGGTGCGCACGGCCGTGGAAGCCTCCGAACCCCTCAACGAGACCACGCAGGGTGCCAAGCTCGACGTCGTCGAGACCCTGCTGGACACCGCCTCGGACCTCGCGCAGATGTTCCGCGACCAGAAGGCGGAGCATGAGGCGCTGGCCAAGGAGATTGCCAAGAAGGACCGCGTGGCCGTGGCCCGCGTCAAGCGCAAGGAGCTGGACACGCTGGAGAAAGCGGTCAAGCAGTTGGCCGACAAGGCGCCCGACACCGTGCTGATCGCTGATCGCTACGAGCCCTTTGTCGCCCTCATCGACGCCGAGGACAAGCTCCTGACGCTGATGCTCGACGCCCTCAAGCCCACCACGGCCGTCGACCTGAACACCGTGGCCGGCCGCAAGTCGGTCTACGTCTACAACCTGGCGCACACCTGGGTGATGAATGCGGTGGTCTACCGCAACGGCACCTCCAGCTCCAGCATGAGCTCGCAGCAGCTAGCCCTGCTGAAGAAGGGCCAATTGAAATCGAACACCATCGGTGGCTCGGTGCTCAAGGTGGGCTTCGAGGGGCATGCCCACGTCGACGGTGGCAGCGGCGGCGTGGCCTTTGTCTACCAGCTCGACGAGTCCGAATACAAGGTCACGCCCATCGTCGTGGACACCGCGAGTTCACGGGGCAACAACAAGGACAAGAACAAGTACAACTGGAATACCGGCGGGCTGGACTACTTCCCGACCAACGCCAAGTACTGAGTCCGGACCGAGGACAGACCCTGCGTGCCTGAGCCAGAGGCTCAGGCCTTCGCCAGGCACATCCAGTCCTCAGGACTGAATGAGTCCGGGCTCAGTCTGTCCGACGCCGGACGAAGGACGGGCTGCATGCAGGCAGACCGGCATGAGTCCTGAAAGCCCGTCAGGCCTCGCCGTCCCAGTAGTCCAGCCCGGCATCCTGGCGCTGCAGCAGGCGCAGCCCGGGCGCGAAGCTGCCGACCTTGCCCGAGTCCGGGTAGACGCAGATCTCCGGCTCCTTCTGGGTGCTGATGGACAGGTAGTGCAGCGGCGCGCCAGAGGTGTTGATGATGTGGTGCGGGTACTCCGGCCCCGCCGGGATGGTGATGACGTCGCCGGCCTTGATCGGCACCAGCTCGCCAGCCACGCGCAGCGTGCCCTCGCCCTGGATGACGATGAACATCTCCTCCTCGGCGTAGTGGTAGTGGTAGGGGCAGCTCTGCTGGCCGGGCGCGACGATGTCGAAGCTGGCGCCCATCTGCTGGGCGACCGTGCCTTTGGTCATCGAGGCGGTCTCGCTGTCGTAGCGCGGCGCGCGCAGGAAGCGCTCGCGCGGCGCGTCGTTGAAATTGCGGATCAATCGCTCACGCAGTTCGGCGGGTGTGGTCACGGGGAAGCTCCTGGGACAATGGCGGTCGAATGAATCCGCCCCTGCATCTTCCAAGCCCCACCGACGACCTGCAATCCGCAGCTCACCAGGTCCTGTCAGCAGTCTTCGGCTACACGGCCTTCCGCGGCCAGCAGGCCGACATCGTTCAGGAAGTGGCCGCCGGCGGCGACGCGCTGGTGCTGATGCCCACCGGCGGCGGCAAGAGCCTGTGCTACCAGGTGCCGGCCATCGTGCGCCACACGCGCCAGCAGGGCGTGGCCATCGTCGTCAGCCCGCTGATCGCGCTGATGCACGACCAGGTCGGTGCGCTGGAAGAGGCCGGCGTGCACGCGGCCTTCCTGAACTCCAGCCAGACGGGCGAAGAGTCCAGCCGCATCGAGCGCGAAATGATGAGCGGGCGCCTCACGCTGCTGTACGCCGCGCCGGAGCGGCTGACGACACCGCGCTTCCTGGCTCAGCTCACGTCGCTGCACGAGCGCGGCCTGCTGTCGATGTTCGCCATCGACGAGGCGCATTGCGTCAGCCAGTGGGGGCACGACTTCCGCTCGGAGTATCTGCAGCTCAGCCTGCTGCACGAGCGCTTCCCCGATGTGCCGCGCATCGCGCTGACCGCTACCGCCGATGACCTGACGCGCGCCGACATCATCGAGCGGCTGCAGCTGCAGGACGCCCGCGTCTTCATCAGCAGCTTCGACCGGCCCAATATCCGCTATCTCATTGCCGAGAAGAGCGCCTCGCCGCGCGAGCAGCTGCTGCGCTTCGTGCGCGACGAGCACGAGGGCGAGGCCGGCATCGTCTACTGCCAGAGCCGCAAGAAGGTGGACGAGACGGCGGTGTGGCTGGAGAGCGAGGGCATCAAGGCCCTGCCGTACCACGCCGGCCTGGACGCCGACGTGCGCCGCCGCCACCAGGACCGCTTCCTGCGCGAGGAGGGCCTCGTCATGGTGGCCACCATCGCCTTCGGCATGGGCATCGACAAGCCCGACGTGCGCTTCGTCGCCCATCTGGACCTGCCCAAGAACATCGAGAGCTACTACCAGGAGACCGGCCGTGCCGGGCGCGACGGCGCGCCGGCCGAGGCCTGGATGACCTACGGCCTGGCCGACGTCGTCAACCAGCGCCGCATGATCGACGACAGCCCGGCTGACGAGGTCTTCAAGCAAGGCCAGCGCGGCAAGCTGGATGCGCTGCTGGCGCTGGCCGAGGCGACGGACTGCCGGCGTGTGCGGCTGCTGGGCTACTTCGGCGAAGAGAGCACGCCCTGTGGCAACTGCGACAACTGCCTGAACCCACCGCAGACCTGGGACGGCACCGAAGCGGCGCGCAAGCTCTTGAGCTGCATCTACCGCTTCCACCAACGTGGCGAGCGCTTCGGCGCCGGCCACCTGATCGACGTGCTGCGCGGCAAGGAGACGGACAAGACGCGGCAATACGGCCACGACAAGCTGTCCACCTGGGCTTGCGGCACCGACCTGTCCGAGCAGCAATGGCGGGCCGTGCTGCGCCAGCTGATCTCGCTGGGCCACGTGGCCGCCGAGGGCGAGTTCAACACGCTGGCCCTGCAGGACAGTGCCCGGGCGGTGCTCAAGGGTGAGGTGGAGTTGCGGCTGCGCGAGGCCGAGGAGAAGAAGCCGCGCGGCAAGTCAAAGACTTCGCGCGCCGGTGCCAAGCCCAAGACGGACCCGGCGCTGGGCCTGGATGCCGAGGGCCACGAGCGCTTCGAGGCCCTGAAGGCCTGGCGCTCCGAAGTGGCCAAGGAGCATGGCCTGCCGGCCTATGTGATCTTCCAGAACACGACGCTGGCCGAGATGGCGCGCGTGCTGCCGGCTGACCTGGTGGAGCTGGGAGAGATCAGCGGGGTGGGGGCGAAGAAGCTCGAAGCCTATGGCCGCGAGATTCTTCGGGTACTCGGTAGGTGAAGCCCCTCGTCCAAGGAGTACCTTGGACGGTCCCCCGGGGGGACGGCTATGCATGCGGCATCGAGCCGCATGCACATCGCCAGTGCGGGCCGGCTTGGGAGCGGCCCGGCGCTCGGCCCGCCGCGCTCATCACCGCAAGCTGATTCAGCAGACGGCCGGGGCGACGCAGGCGCTGGCCACTTGGGTGCCCGCATTGCGGCGGCCTTCGATGACGACGCGGGGCAGCTGGGCGACCGTGGCTTCCGGCGTGTGCACGCCGCTGATGACGACGCGCTCCAGTTGCACGACTTCGGATTCGGCGGCCGGGACCGTGATGGTCATCCAGGCGGCGCCGGTCAGGGCGATCAGCGCGACGAGGGCGGCGGCGCTGACGGCTTGCAGGCGGGTGGTGCGGGCGGTGGTGGTGCTGATGCGGTTCATGATGTTTACCTCTCTGTCTGTGCCGCCAGTGTGTTTCGGAGAGGCCTCTCGATCTAAGGGTTTGCGATAGGTCGCTGCTTTTCGCGGATGAAATGCGGCTGGCGCGGATCAACAGAATCCGTCGTCAAACTTGAGGGCCGACCCTGACGCCGCCGTCGGGCGGTGCCGGGATACTTCCCCGCTAGGCCCAGGGGAGAAAAGTCATGGCACGCGGCAACGACGTCCAACTCGGCGGCATCACCGATCTGGTGCTGCTGGCCGACATCAAATCCGGTTTCGTCGACGCGCTCGAAGTCGTCACCTACGTGGACCGGCTGCGCAAGGTGCTGCGCACACTCAACGGCCTGCGCCTGGGCTCGCGCGAGTCCAGCTCGCCGGCCTCGCCCTACACCGACATCGTCGCCCGCTGGCGCATCGTCCACTCCTTTCGCTGGGCGGTGGTGGAGGGCAAGAACGGCGCGCCCGACCGGCTGCTGCTCAGCGTCAACTTCGACGGCGGCTGGGAGCCCTACATGCGGGTCATCTGGGACCAGCTCGGCTCCACGCTGGACCTGATGCTCTGCCACACCGAGGGCTATGAGCTGTCCTGCCGCTGCAGCTTCGAGGCCTACGCGCGTTGGGTGCGGGCGCACGAGATCTCGGCGGACTTCCTCTTCATCGAGTCCGGCCGCACGGTGGCCGACGCCGAGTACCTGGCCCTGCTGGAGGCCGCCCAGCGCGGCCATGCCGACGAGCTCAAGGCCGACCGCCAGCGCGCGCCCTCGTCCGGCCAGGTCAGGCCCCTGCCCCCGCTGGACAAGCCGGAAGAGCGCTTTGCCATGGCCGCCCGCGGCCTGGTGCCGCTGGCCGGCCTGTTCACGCTGCAGCGCTTCTTCCGCCCGGGCGCGCCCGACGGCGCCTGCCTGCTGCGCGCCACGCAGGATGTGCTCTTCGAGCTGGCCCAGCTCGGCACCGGCACCCAGTTCCCCACGCCCGCGCCGGGCAAGCCGCCCGAGCAGGTCACGCCGGGCGAGCGCCTGCGCCTGCGCCACCACGAGATGCTGGGCTGGTTCGAAACCAAGCTGCCCGTGGCCGACGAGCCCCCCGCCCGGCTGAAGCTGGACCGCGCCCAGCTGCAGGCCGGCATGCTGAGCAAGCTGCCCACCAACCGCGGCGCGCTGCTGCTGCTGCGCATCGAGCAGCCGGCACGCGCCCTGGCCTGGCTGTCCACGGCGCAGGTCGAGGCCGAGGGTGGCAAGGCCGGGCCCGGTGGCGTCTGGCGCCAGCTGGCGCTGACGCTCGCCGGCCTGAAGGCCCTGGGCATCCCCGAGTCGCGCCTTGCGCGCTTCCCGCAGGCCTTCAAGGAGGGCATGGCCGCCCGTGCCGGCCTGCTGGGCGACGTGCGCCACAACCACCCGGCGCACTGGGCGCTCAGCGCCCACGTCAACAACCGCGACCGCTTCGACCCCGCCGGTGCCCATCTGCTGGTGCAGATCCGCTTCGAGAACCCGGCCGGCGGCGAGGCGCTGACGGACGAAGACCGCACCCGCATCGCCGCCGCCGCCAAGCTGCTGACCGACGGCACCGGCCTGTCCGTCATGGCCATCGAGCCCATGCGCAGCAACCTCGCCGACAAGGAGAACTTCGGCTTCAAGGACGGCATCAGCCAGCCCAGCCTGGACCCCGTCGCGCACAAGCATTGGAACGACCAGGTGCCCGAGGGCGAGATCGTGCAGGGCTTCGCCACGCTGCGCGACAAGGGCTGGCCGGTGCCCGAGAAGGCCGACGCGCTGCTGGACTGCGGCAGCTTCCTCGTCGTGCGCAAGCTGCGCCAGTACGGCGGCCGGCTGCACGACCGCGTGGAGCGCGAGTCCAAGCGCATGAACCTGCCGGCCGACCTGCTGATGGCCAAGCTCATGGGCCGCCGGCTGGACGGCAAGGCGCTGGCCGACGAGAGCACCGACGGCAACGACTTCCACTACGAGCAGGACGGCCGCGGCTCGCAATGCCCCTTCCACGCGCACATCCGCCGCGCCAACCCGCGCGACAAGGCGGAGGACTCGGCGCTGAAGGACCGCATGCCGCGCATCCTGCGCCGCGGCATGAGCTACGGCCCGCCGCCCGACCGCCTCAGCCCGAACGACAAGGAAGACCGCGGCCTCGTCTTCATGGCCTACAACGCCCACCTGGCCGAGCAGTTCGAGGTGGTGCAGCGCTGGATGGCCGGCGCGAATGCCAGCGGCGGCTACTCGGCGCAGAGCGACCCTCTCCTCGGCGTGGTCGATCCCAGCCAGGAAAAGCGCCTCTACCCCTTCGAGCACGCCGGCAAGCCCTACGAGATCGACCTGGGCAACCAGCCCTTCGTCACGCTGCAGTGGGGTGCCTACTTCTTCGTGCCCTCCATCCCGGCGCTGCGGGCGCTGCCTGGCTTGGCCGAGCTGCCCCTGCCGCTGCCGGCCCCCACGCCCGTGCCGCTGCGCGCGCCCGACCCGCAGGACTTCCCCGCCTGGCGGAGCTGGCTCGAAGACACCAACACCCGTGACGCCGCCTGGGCCTGGGTGCGCGCCCAACCGGGCGGCGTCGTCAGCACGAAATACGGCGTGCTCGTTGGCGCGCCGGAGCGCGTCTGCGACGTGCTGCGCAACCAGGGCGAGCGCTACTCCGTCAAAGGCTACGGCGAGCGCATGCGCAGCTCCATCGGCGAGGGCTTCCTCGGCATGGACGACGACAACGGCCACAAGGAGCAGGCGCCCGAGATCAACAAGGTGCTGGAGCAGATCAGCGAAGCCGAGTCCTTCGCCAAGGCCTACGAATACGCCAGCGGCGGCATGAAGCAGCTCAAGGCCGAGGCCCGTGCACTGCTTGCCGCCTTCCCGCCCGGCCAGAAGCCCGACGGCATCCCGGCCGACACGCCGCTGGACCTGGAGCGCCTCAGCGAAGGCGTGCTGGCCGCGCTGTGCCGCTACTGGTTCGGCATGCCGGATGGCAAGCTGGTCTGGGGCACGGAGCTGCACCCGCCCGCGGCGCCTGCCGCCGCCGAGCCGCCGCGCTGCCCGCGCGCCCTGTTCCAGGTGTCGCGCCACGTCTTCGGGCCGTATCCCAGCAAGTTCGTCAGCGACACCGGCTCCAAGGCCGGCAAGAGCTTCCTGGACGCCACGACCGCCTGGCTGCAGCAGACCCCGCGCGCGCAGTGGCCCGCGCTGACCGAGAAGATCGTCAAAGTCGCTGAAGGCCTGCCCGGTGCGCCCGCCGACCTGCCCGCCCGCACGCTGGCCGGCGTCATGCTCGGCTTCCCGCCGACGACGCACGGCAACCTGCTGACCGTGCTGGGCGGCTGGGTGCTGACGCGCAAGCTGTGGGAGCTGCAGCCCGTCTGGCACGAGGTGCCCGAGGCCGTGACCGACGCCCAGCGCTACACCGAGGCCGTCGCCCGCCTGCGCCCGGCGCTGGTCGCGACGATCAACCTGCGCCCCACACCCTTCCAGATCTGGCGGCTTGCATCGGCCGCCCACCGCCTGGGCGAGGTGGACGTAGCCATCGGCGACACCCTCATCGTCGGCCTGGGCTCCGCCACCCAGCAGGACCCGCTGCGCCACCACGTCGCCTTCGGCGGCGACCGCGCCGACCCGCTGGGCGCACCGCCCCACGCCTGCCCGGGCTACGGCATGGGCATGGGCGTCATGCTGGGCGTCATCGCGGCGGTGCTGGATGCGGGGGTGATGCGCTTCACGGGGGCGCCGACGGTGGTGGCGTTGGCTGTGTGAAGACCCGCATCATGTACATCGAGTGCAAGGCCGGCGGCTTGGCGGGGTCGGCCCGCATCGGGCTCGTCTCGTTCTCCAAGACTGGTGCGACGCTGTACTACGCCGGCAAGTCATTCCAGAGCCTGAAGGGGAGCGGTTTCAAGTCGAACTACTTCGACGTCGAGACCGGTGAACGCTACTGGATCTCAGGGCCGCACAAGAATGGTCGGGACGCTCTCTACGCCACGCATGTGAAGCCGGAGGTCGACGCGGACGTGCACGATGAATACTGGGGAGCAATCCGCGGGCTGCCGGCGCCACCCGTCAATGCTTGACCCGTATGAACGTCGAGATGACGTACTTGTTGCCCGATTCCGGTTTGTGCCCGCATGCATGTAATTCCATCCGGCCGGGAACAGGACGAGCTGCCCGGCCTTGGGCGCTATCTTCAGCCCCTGGTGGAAGAACTCGGTCTCGCCGCCACGCTCCACATCGTTCAGGTACAGCACCATCGCCACCACGCGTTCGCCGCTGCCGCCGCCGACTGAATCGGCATGCCAGCGGAAATGGCCTTCGTTGCGGGCGTACATCTGGATCTTGTAGCCCGTCGCCTGCAGCGGGAAGGACTGCAGGATGGGGCTGCGCGACAGGTACTCGGCGATGCAGGCCTGGATCGGCCCGTGGATGTCGCGGAAGACGTGGCCCCAGGCGCCTTCGTGGCCGATTTCGAGGTCCCAGGAAACCTTGGTGTCCTGCGCGTAGCGGGCGTTGCCCGCAGCGCCGATGCGGCCACGGTGCTTGGCCGGGTCGCCGTCGAACTTCTGCACGATGGCGTCGCAGACGGCGGGGTCCAGCCCGCGGTAGATGACGATGAAATCGCGGTCGTAGACGAGGTCCGTCGGGCGGGTCGGCGCGTGGGTTGCGGTGTCCATCCTCGGCCAGGGTGGGTGAGCAAAGCCGGGGAATGTAGGGCGGCGGCGTTCGCGCGCTTGCGCTGTTTTCGTTCCGTGCCGAGCGCTTTCCGCGCAAGCGGCCAAGCAACCAGGCGGCCCGGGCGCTAGAGCTGCAGCGCCCGCTCCACGAAGCCGGTCATCCCCAGCCGCTCGAACTCCCGCGCGGCGCGGTCGCGCGCGGCCTGCCAGCGGTCGTCCAGGCGCAGCTCGGCTTCCAGCAGCGCCGTGACGGCGGCTTCGTGGGCCGAATCCCGCTGCTCGCCAGCGCCGCGGGCCAGGCCCAGGTAGCGCTTGGCGCGGTCGCCGTCGCCCACGCTGGCCGCCAGCCGGGCGGCCGCGCGGTAGGCCATGGCGCCGCCGATCCAGTCGTGCTGGCGGCCGCGCCTGAGGGCCAGGGCGACGTGGTGGCGGGCCGCGCCGGCATCGCCCTGGGTGGCCAGGATGTCGGCCAGCCAGCCGTGGTTGAAGCTGCTGTACAGGCCGCCGCCGCGCGGCGCGAGCCAGGCGGTGGCGTCGAGGATGTGCTGGCGCGCGGTCGCGTCGGCGTCCTGCATCCAGGCGCCGTAGGCTCCGGCCGCATGGCCCATGGCGCAGGTGAACATGCTGCGCACCTGGGCGCCGACGCGGTGGGCCACCGCCGCGGCCTCGCGGGCCTCGGCCCAGCGGCCCTGCCACAGCAGCACGGCGGCGCGCCAGCCCTGGATGCTGGCCTCGACCGCATGGCCGCTGCCGTCGAAGGGGGCCAGCGCCTCGGCGAAGACCTCATGGGCCTGGGCGAAGTGACCCTGGTCGCCCAGCACGTAGGCGCGGCAGCACAGCGAGTAGGACAGGCCGATCTGGTTGGCCGCACTCTTGCTGGCGCGGGCGCGCTGGCGGGCGATGGCCAGGTCCAGCATGGGCAGGGCGTTGGCGTAGTCGGCCGCGGCGGCCTGCAGCTGGCCGACGGTGCCGGGCAACTGGGCCAGCAGCGCGTGGTCGCCGCATTCCTGGGCGGTCTGGACGGCCGCGCGCGCATGGCGCAGGCTGTCGCGCGTTTCGCCCAGCGCATAACCGACATAGGACAGCCAGTACTCGGTGCGGGCGACGAGGCCGGGGTCGCCATCGGCCTGGGCCAGGCTGGCGGCATGCCGGAGCACGCGCAGGTCGTCCTGCGAGGCGTCGAAGACACAGGCCATGCCCAGGCGCTGCGCGATGCCGATCCAGCGGCGCCGGCGGGCGCGCCCCTCGTCGTCTCCGTCGGGCAGGAATTCGAGTGCCGCCAGTGCGGCGCGGAACTGCTTCTTGGCACGGTCCAGCGCCGAGGCGGCCAGCGCCTGGTCGCCGGCGGACTCGGCGTGGTGGGCGGCGGCGGGCCAGTCGTTGGCGGCGGCGGCGTGATAGGCCAGCTGCTCGTGCAGCTGATCCTCGGCGCCACCGTGCGCGATCAGCGCGGCGCTGATGTGGCGATGCAGGGCCTGGCGCTCGTGCAGGCCGGTGGCCTCGTAGACGACGTCGCGCGTGATGCCGTGCTTGAAACGCAGGCGGCCGGGGCGCTGGTCCGGAAAGATGAAGTCCTGCGCGGCCAGCGCCTGCACGGCCGGATGCTGCTCGCCGCAGCCGGTCAGGGTTTCGAGCAACCAGGTCGGGATGACGTTGCCGATGACGGCGGCGATGCGCACGAGCTGGGCCTGCTCGGGTGGCAGCCGGCCCACGCGTGACTCGACGAGGGCGGCCAGCCAGGCCGAACTGCTCTGGCCGGCAACGAGGCCGCCCCCGCTGTCGGCCGCGGCGTGGCAGAGCTCCTCGATGAAGAGGGGGTTGCCGCCGGCGTGGCGCTGCACCTCGGAGGCGATGAAGGGGTCGGTCTGCGGCAGCAGTTGCTGCACGGCGCGGGCGGCCTCGGTCTCGGTCAGCGGTGGCAGCTCGATGATGTCGGCATCACCGTCGTTGGCGCCGGGCAATGCAGGCTGGGGCCGGCTGGCCGTCAGCAGCAGCAGGGGCAGGCCTTGCGCCTGGGCGGCGGCGCGCAGGCGGTGCAGCAGGCGCAGCGAGGCGTCGTCGGCCCATTGCAGGTCGTCGATGCAGACGAGCTGGGGCGTGCGCCGCGCCAGCGCCAGCAGCAGGGCCAGCAGCGCATCGGCGCGCTGGGCCGGGGCGCTCTGCTGGGCGGCGAAGAGCTCGGGTGGCGCGTCGTTCAGGCCGTCCAGCGCGCGCAGCATCTGCACGAAGGGCTGCAGCGGCTCGGCGCTCAGGTAGCTCTCGCAGTAGCCGCGGTGGATCTGGCAGTGCTGATCGGCGGCGTGGCGCAGGAATTCCTCGGTGAGCCGGGTCTTGCCCACGCCGGCACCGGCGCGCAGGCCCAGCCACAGCGACCGGCCGGCCAGTGTGCGGGCGAGGGCCGTGTACAGCGCCGTCAGCTCGCTGCCGCGGCCGACGAAGGGCGCCAGTCCCCGGCGTACGCTGGCCTCGAAGCGCCGCCCCACCGCCGCGCGGCCATGGATGCGGTAGGCGGCCAGCGGCGTCGCGCGGCCGCGCAGCTGCAGCGAGAAGCGCGGGCCGGTCTCGAAGAACTGGCTCTGCAGGCCCAGGCTTTCTTCGCTGGCGATGATCTCGTCGCGCTTGGCGGCCTCGGACAGGCGGGCGGCGATGTTGGGCGCGTTGCCCAGCAGCTCGAAGCGGCCGCGCATCTGGTCGCCCTCGTTGACGAGGACGATACCGGCATGGATGCCGCTGTGCAGCGTCAGGCCCGCGAAATCGGCCGGCTTGGGCCCCGGCGGCAGCAGGCCGCGCACGGCGGTGTGCAGTTCCAGCGCGGCCTCGGTGGCGCGGCGGCCGTCGTCCTCGCGCACCTCGGGGTGGCCGAAGACAGCCAGCATGCCGTCGCCCTGGATGCGGGCGATGACGCCGCCGTGGTGGGGCACGATGCGGTCGTACAGCTCGCGCAAGCCCCCCAGCATGGCCGCGTAGTGCTCGGCCTCCATCCACTCGGCCATGGCCGTGGAGCCGCTCAGATCGACGAAGAGCAGGGTCAGCAGCCGGCGCTGGCCGACGGCAGGAGGACTGGCGGCGGTGGAGGCGGGGGACTCGGTCACGACGCCGGTGATCCTAGCCGCTGCGGCTCTGGGGAGAAGGCCGGAACAAGCCCATTTGGAGCGCCGGCTCTAGTCAGAACTGTTTAGCCTAGCCCTGCATGGGCGCGAAGTCGGTGTCGGCCACGGTGCGCGGCGCCTCCGGCGGCAGGTCTTCCTCGCGCAGGCCGAGGTAGATGGGCTCGCCGTTGCGGCGGTGGATGTTGATCTTGGCGTTGTAGACGCGGTGGATCAGCCCGTGCTTGTCGGCCATCTGGTACTCGCTGATGCCCCACAGGCCCGTCGCGTCGCGACGGCCGGTCAGGTAGCAGGCGATCTCGTCGACCTCGGAGCCGGCGAGCTTGAGGCCGTTCAGGCTGCGCAGCGGCGCGCGCGTGCGCTCGACGAAGTCCAGGCTGTCGATGCGCACGTCTTCGCCGGTGGTCGCGTCGTGCATCAGCGTGTTGAACTTGCCGACGAGGATCTGGCCCGGTTCGGCGCGCTCGATCATGCGGGCGAGCTCGATGGTGACCTGGCCGACCAAATAGCTGAACGAGGTCGGGTTCAGGCCCTCGGATTGGTAGAACTCGTAGTGCGAGCCGACGTGGAAGCAGGCGCGCAGCTTCGGGACGGACTCGGGCCGCGTGGCGCGCTCCTGGGCCAGCGCGTTGTCGGCCAGGATGAACTGCATCAGCTGATACAGCTCGATGTTGGCCTCCACGCCGCGCATGCGGTTCCAGATGTAGAAGCCGTCGCCGGTGGTGGTGCGCGCGAAGTTGATGTTGATCTCGCGGTCCAGCAGCTTGGCGTAGGCGGCGTTCACCGAGCAGGACAGGCTGTTGAGCTGCACCACCTGCTGCAGCGCTGTCAGCAGCGAGAAGCCGACGGCGTCGAACAGGATGACGGCGCGGTCTTCGACGAGGCGGATGCCGTAGCGTGCGGTGATGGCCGCGATCAGCGGCAGGCCCAGGCCGCGCTCGGGCGCGAAGGGCAGCGTGATGAGGCGCGGCGTGATGCCCAGCGCCGCGCTGACGGCGTCGAAGGCGTGCTTGTCGAGGTGTTCCTGGTTGGACAGCAGCTTGTCCAGCAGGCGTGCGCGCCGCGTCAGCTCCTCGGACGACAAGGTGCCGTCGCCAAGGGCGAACTCGGTCAGCATGGGGTGCGGCGCGACCAGCACGCGCAGGCCACGGGGCTCGGGCGTCCAGCCGTAGATGAGGTTGTCACCCAGGTTCCACAACGCGTACAGCGCCTGGTCGAGCAGGATGATGTTGTCGCGCAGCTGGGTTTCGCTCAGGCCTGCCGGGGCGGGGTAGGCCATGAAGCCATCCAGCCAGGACCGGCGTTTGCGCAGCTCTTCTTTCACAAGCGGGCTCCAATCAGAAGCCCGGATTGTCTTTCAGAGCACGGTCTGTTGCTGACGCCAAGCCGACTCGTCGACACAGCGGTGGCTGGCGCCCCGCTGCGCCGGCGACTCGGCTCGGCTGTTTTCGGTGATTCGCATCGTCATGCGGGGCTCAGGCGCGGCGGGCGGTGATGGTCACGCGGGGCAGTTGAGCGACTTCACGGACGGCGTAACCGGTGACGACGACGCGCGGCAGCTGGGCGACTTCCTGCGTGGCCTTGCCGGTGATGACGACGCGGGGCAGCTTCTGCACTTCTTGGGGGGCGGCGCTGGCGGCGAAGGCGGTGAACGCGAAGGCGGCGACGGCGGCGGCTTGGATCAGGACGGTGGCTTTCATGATGCTTCCTTGGGGTTTCGTTCAGCGGTATTGCTGTGTCGATGGAAGCAGTTTCGTCACTGGACCCAGGCGCCGCCACGGCGCTGCGATGAATCGCCGGACGCGGGCCGCGAGCTGCATGCGGCCGCGATAAACGGTCAGTTCTTCGGCGCCAGATGCGTGGCCAGGAAGGCCTCGATGCGGCGCCAGTAGTCTTGCTGGTGCTCCCATTTATAGAAGCCATGGCCTTCGCCGGGGTAGGACACCCACTCGGGCGGGCGCCCAGCGGCGGTCAGCGCGTCGCGCAGTGCGGTGCCGTGGATCAGAGGGACGCGTTCGTCGCGTTCGCCGTAGACCAGCAGCAGCGGGCCCTGCAACTTGTCGACGAGGCGGATGGGCGAGGTGCTTGCCAGCATGGCGGCGTCGGCCTGGGGGTCGCCTACATGTTTGGGAATGCTGAAGTTCATGGCGTCCGCGGACACGTCGGACCAATGGCGCGACGTGAGCTTGGCGAGGTCGGTGGGCGCCAGCGCCGCGACCGCGCAGCTCACGCCACCCCGGGCCAGGCCCATCAGCGCCGCGTAGCCGCCGTAGCTGGCGCCGACGATGCAGACGCGCTTGGGGTCGGCCAGGCCCTGCTTGACGGCCCAGGCGAGGGCGTCGTCGAGGTCGTCCTGCATCTTCAGGCCCCATTGCTTATCGCCTGCATGCAGGTGGCGGTGGCCGTAGCCCGTGCTGCCGCGGAAGTCCACCTCCAGCACGAGGTAGCCGCGCGAGGCATAGAACTGCGGCTCGGATTGCCAGGCCCAGTGGTTGCCGCGCACCCAGGGGCCGCCGTGCACGAGCAGCACCGTGGGGGCCGGCCCGGGCGTGCCGGGGTGGGTGACCACCATGGGCAGGCGCAGGCCGTCGCGGGCCGCGGTGCTGGCGGTCTGGCGCGGCTGGCCCTCGGGCATCCACGGCATGGAGCCTGCCAGCGGCGTCAGCTCGCGGCTTTCGCGGTCGAACAGGAAATAGCGCGTCGGGCGCCGGTCGCTCATCGAGGTGACGAGCAGCCTGGGCACGGCCAGGCAGCGCCGGCACTGGATCATGTTCGCCGCGCCGGGCAGGCGGCGGTCGATCTCGGCCTGGGCCTCGGCCAGGACGGGCGAGAACCAGGCGGTCTGCGGCACATCGGTTTCGAAATGCACGCCCAGCAGCTGGTCGTCGTCGGCATCACGCAGCAGGCGGGGGTTGATGTCGTGCGTGCCGGAGGCGACGACGCGCGTGGTCGGGGCGTCGGGCGAGACGCTGTCCGCCCGGTGCAGGGCCTTGCGGCCCTGCTCGCTGACCAGCAGGTACAGCCGCCCGGCGCGATCGATGGCCAGCGGCCAGCGCTCAGGCTCGCCCTGCCCGGACTCGTGCCAGAGCTTCCAGCCCGCATCGCCGTCGCGCCACTGGATACGGGTGCCGCCGCGGCCGTTGCTGCCGGCGGCGAAGGTCGGGTTGCCGGCGGCGTCCAGCACCCAGTGGGTGATGCCCTTGGGGGCGCCTTCGGTCAGCGGCTGGCGCTGGCCGGTGGCGATGTCCAGGGTGGCCAGGTCGATGTGGGCGACGTAGCGCTGCAGGTCACCGATGTTGAGCCGCATGACGAGGCGGCCCGGGCGGTCCAGCGCCGGGGGCTGGAACAGGCTCCAGTTGCCCTGCAGCACGCGCTTGTTCTGCGGGGTGCTGTCAACGCTGCCAAAGCCTTCCCTGCTTTTCTGGACGGTGCGGCCGCCTTGCGGCGTGTCGACCAACTTCCAGAGGACGTCCTGAGGTCCGGCATCGACCCACTGCTTGAAGCCGCTGCCATCACGGTTGAGCGTCCACAGGCCCGGCGTGACGCGCCAGCCCTCGCCGTCCACGCGCGCCCTCACCGTGAAGGCCAGGCGCTCGTTGTCGATCCAGAAGATCTCGCGGATGTCGGCCCGGCCGAAGGCCTTGATGGGCGTGGCCTCGTTCGGCTTGTCGGTGGCGATGATGGCCAGGCTGGTGGTCTTGCCGTCGGGGTTGATGATGGCGGCGACATGGCGGCCGTCCGGCGACAGCACCGGGCCCGAGAAGGCCGGCGGGCGCTGGAAGTCCTCGATGCTGGGTGGTGCCGCAGGGGCGGCCGAAGCGAGGGAGGTGACAGCCAGCAGGGCGAGGATCAGTGCTTTCATCAGGGTTTCGGGGTGGTGCCGATGTTGCGGGCCAGGAAGCGCTCGACGCGTCCCCAGAAGTCTTCATTGGTCTTGAGGTTGAACCAGCCATGGCCTTCCTCGGGGTAGACGACCCATTCCAGCGGCTGGTCGGCCCGCAGCGCGGACTTCATATCGGTGCCGTGCTTGAGCGGCACGCGCCGGTCCTCGCCGCCATAGGCCATCAGCAGCGGCATGCGGATCTCGCTGGCGCGCGCCAGCGGTGAGGTCTTCTTCATCTGCTTGGCGTCGGTCTCGGAGTCGGCCACGAGGCGCTTCATGCCGTAGTCCTTCCACTCGTCGGACATGTCGCTCCAGTGGAGGTTGCTGAGCAGTCCGATGTCGGTCACGCCGACCCAGTTGACGGCGCACTTGAACAGGTCCTGCTGCGTGACGGCGGCCATCATGGCCGCGTAGCCGCCGTAGCTGGCGCCCATGATGCAGGCGCGCTTTGGGTCGGCCCAGCCCTGCTTGACGGCCCAGGCCAGCGTGTCGGCGATGTCGTCCTGCATGGCCAGGCCCCACTGCTTCCAGCCGGCCTGGAAATGCTTGAAGCCATAGCCGGTGCTGCCGCGGAATTCGGGCTCCAGCACGAGGTAGCCGCGGCTGGCCAGGAACTGGGCGTCGGGCTCCCAGCGCCAGTGCGTGCCGCGCACATAGGGCCCGCCGTGCACGAGCACGATGGTGGGCGTGGCGGCCTTGATGCCGCCGGCGGGCTGGGTGACGAGCACCGGCAGCACCAGCCCGTCGCGGGCCTTGATGCGGTGATAGTCGCGCTGGCCCATGGCGGCGGCGGGCAGGTCGGTGCGGGTGCCGGCCAGCGGCTGCAGGTCTTTGTCGGCTGGCTTGTAGAGGTAGTACAGCGGCGGGCGCACGTCGGACAGCGAGGTGACGATGAGGTGGCTCGCGTCCACGCAGCGCAGGCATTCGATCAGGTTGACGCTGCCGGGCAGGCGGGCGTCGATGTCGGCCTGGGTGGCCTTCATCGTCTTGTCCAGCCACACGGTGCCGGGCGCGTCGGTCTCGAAGCGCACACCCAGCAGCCGGCCCGTGCCGGGCTCGGTGATGAGGTCCCCGGTGAAGTCGTAGCCCGGCGTGGAGATCAGCGGTTCGCCGTCCGCCTGGCCGGTCTTGGGGTCGATGCGGAAGACAGCGTCGTAGCCGCCGTGGCCGCGCTCGCCCAGCATCAGGCCGTCCGGTCCGGCCCAGATCGGCCAGGGGTGCTTGCGCGCATGGGGGTCGTCCTCGTACCAGAATTGCCAGCGGCCCGCCTCGTCGCGGCGGAACAGCCGGCTGCGACCCTGGTTCTGCGTGTCGATGACGCGCGGCTGGCCCCGCCAGTCGAGCAGCCAGTGCGAGGTGTGGTCGGGGATGCCTTCGCTGAGCGTGCGCGTGAGGCCGGTTCGCGTATCCAGCCGGGCCAGTTGCACTCCGCTGGAGCCGGGTTCGTGCGACCAACGGCGTCGCAGCACGATGACGTCGTTTCCGGCTTCACTCGGGACGCTGTGCAGCGTCCAGATCAACTCAAGCCGCCGGTCGACCATGGCGATGCTGCTTGTGTAGCCAGAGCTGAATTGCGCATTGATGAGCTGACGTTTTTGGGTGCCATCGCGGTCTACCGCCCACAGTCCTTCCGCTTCGACGCGGCTGGAGCCGTCGGGGCTGTTGGACGCCTGGTAGACGAGCCGGTCATCGCTCACCCAATGGTGCTGGGCGATATCGGCGTCGTTGAACCCAGCGATGAACTTAGGCTCGGCCATCGTCTGCAGGTCGATGACGGCCAGCCACATGCGGTCGCCCTTGCCTGCGGCCTGGATGGCGAGAAAGCGGCCGCTGGGGCTGAGCTTGGGCGTACGCACCGCGGCGCGCTTGAAGAAGGCGGTGGCGGACGGCGGCTCGGCCGCGCCAGCGTTCGGGGCCATGACGGTGGACAGGGCAAGAAGGGCAGCGGCCAGGCAGTTCTTCATGAGGGCGGAGCTGTCGGTTTGGAGCGCGGAATTGTGGCGGCCTATCATGTCCGGTTCGCTTGTGAAAACTGCCATGGCCCTCCCGGATTTGCCCGCGCCCCCCGAGTCCAGATTCATCCGCGTGCGCGGTGCGCGTACGCACAACCTGAAAAACATCGACGTCGACCTGCCGCGGCATGCGCTGGTGGTCATCACGGGGCTGTCCGGTTCGGGTAAATCGTCGCTTGCCTTCGACACGCTGTATGCCGAGGGTCAGCGGCGTTATGTGGAGAGCCTGTCCAGCTACGCGCGGCAGTTCCTGCAGCTGATGGACAAACCCGATGTGGACATCATCGAGGGCCTGTCGCCCGCGATCTCCATCGAACAGAAGGCAACCTCGCACAACCCGCGCTCGACGGTCGGCACCGTCACCGAGATCCACGATTACCTGCGGCTGCTCTACGCCCGCGCCGGCACGCCCTTCTGCCCCGACCACGATCTGCCGCTGGAGGCGCAGTCCGTCAGCCAGATGGTGGACGCCGTGCTGGCCATGCCCGACGAGTCCAAATTGATGCTGCTGGCGCCCGTCGTGCGCGACCGCAAGGGCGAGTTCCTGGACCTGTTTGCCGACCTGCAGGCCCAGGGCTATGTGCGTTTTCGCGTCGATGGCGCGACGGTGGAGGCGCCGGACATCCCGGCACTGAAGAAGGCCGAGAAGCACGACATCGACGTCGTCATCGACCGCATCAAGCTGCGCCATGACGCGGCGGACAGCCTGCGCCAGCGCCTGGCCGAGAGCTTCGAGGCGGCGCTGCGGCTGGCCGACGGGCGGGCCCTGGTGATGAACATGGACACCGAGCAGACGACGCTGTTCTCCAGCAAGTTCGCCTGCCCGGTCTGCTCCTACTCGCTGCCCGAGCTGGAGCCGCGCCTGTTCTCGTTCAACTCGCCGGTGGGCGCCTGCCCGAGCTGCGAGGGCCTGGGCCAGGTCACGGTGTTCGATGCGGACCGTGTCGTCGCCTTCCCGACGCTCTCCTTGGCCAGCGGCGCGGTCAAGGGTTGGGACCGGCGCAACCCCTACACCTTCTCGCTGCTGGAGTCAGTCGCGGCCCACTACAAGTTCGATGTCGAGGCGCCGTGGGAGGGCCTGCCCGCCACCGCCCAGGGCGTGCTGCTGCACGGCTCGGGCACCGAGGACATCAGCTTCGTCTACCAGGCCGAGACGGCGTCGGGCAAGAAGCGCTCGGTGAAGCGCCAGCATCCCTTCGAGGGCATCCTGCCCAATCTGCAGCGGCGCTTCAAGGAGACCGACTCGGCGGCGGTGCGCGAGGACCTGGCCCGCTACATGGCCGCCAAGCCTTGCGTCGCTTGCGAAGGTTCGCGGCTGCGGCGCGAGGCGCGCAACGTCGTGCTGCAGCCGGCCGACGCGCCGGCGGGTGTGCGCGGCCGGCCCATCTTCGAGGTCGAGCATTCGACGCTGCGCGAATGCCTGGACTACTTCGAGGGCCTCAAGCTCAAGGGCAACAAGGCCGAGATCGGCGACAAGGTCATCCGCGAGATCGCGTCACGGCTGCGCTTCCTGAACGACGTGGGCCTGAACTACCTGAGCCTGGACCGCAGTGCCGACACGCTGTCGGGCGGCGAGGCGCAGCGCATTCGCCTCGCGTCGCAGATCGGCTCGGGCCTCACGGGCGTGATGTATGTGCTGGACGAGCCCAGCATCGGCCTGCACCAGCGCGACAACGACCGCCTCATCGCCACGCTGCGGCGGCTGCGGGATCTCGGCAACTCGGTGCTGGTGGTGGAGCACGACGAGGACGCCATCCGCGCGGCCGACTGGGTGCTGGACCTGGGGCCTGGCGCCGGCGTGCATGGCGGGCGCGTCATGTCCCAAGGCACGCCCGACCAGGTGGCGGCCGACCCGAACTCGTTGACCGGCCGTTATCTGAGTGGTGCGGCGCGCATCGAAGTGCCCAAGGAGCGTCACAAGGCGACGGGCGAGGCGAGGCTGCGCATCGTCAACGCGCGCGGCAACAACCTCAAGGGCGTGACGGTCGAGATCCCGGTGGGGCTCTTCACCTGCGTGACCGGCGTGTCCGGCTCGGGCAAGAGCACGCTGGTCAACGACACGCTCTACACGGCCGTCGCCAAGAAGCTTTACCAGAGCCATGCCGACCCGGCGCCTTATGACGAGATCGAGGGCCTGGACGCCTTCGACAAGGTCATCAACGTCGACCAATCGCCCATCGGCCGCACGCCGCGCTCCAACCCGGCGACGTACACGGGCCTGTTCACGCCCATCCGCGAGCTGTTCGCCGAGATGAACACGGCGCGCGAACGCGGCTACGGCCCGGGGCGCTTCAGCTTCAACGTGGCCGGCGGCCGTTGCGAGGCCTGCCAGGGCGATGGCGTGTTGAAGGTGGAGATGCACTTCCTGCCGGATGTGTACGTGCCCTGCGATGTCTGCCAGGGCCGGCGCTACAACCGTGAGACGCTGGAAGTGCTCTACAAGGGCAAGAACATCACCCAGGTGCTGAACATGACGGTGGAGGACGCCTTCGAGCTGTTCAACGCCGTGCCCACGCTCGCGCGCAAGCTGCAGACGCTGCTGGACGTGGGCCTGGGCTATGTGAAGCTGGGCCAGAGCGCGACGACGCTGTCGGGCGGCGAGGCGCAGCGGGTGAAGCTGGCGCTGGAGCTGAGCAAACGCGACACCGGCCGCACCCTCTACATCCTGGACGAGCCGACCACCGGCCTGCACTTCGCCGACATCGCCCTCTTGATGAAGGTGCTGCACCAGTTGCGCGACGCGGGCAACACCATCGTCGTCATCGAGCACAACCTGGACGTCATCAAGACGGCCGACTGGCTCATCGACATGGGGCCGGAAGGCGGCGCCGGCGGCGGCACGCTGCTGGTGGCCGGCACGCCGGAGGATGTGGCGGCCTGCGAGGCCAGCCATACGGGGCGTTATCTGGCGCCACTGCTCAGGCGCTGATTGGTAATTCGCGGGCCGAGCGCCGGGCCGCTCCCAAGCCGGCCCGGCCGGGCGATGTGCGTGCGGCTCAATGCCGCATGCATCGCCGTCCCCTCGGGGGACCGGCCAAGGTACTCCTTGGACGAGGGGCTTAGCCCCGGCGCTGGCGGGCGCGGAAGATGACGACGAGCAGGCCCAGGGCGATCATGGCCCAGGTGCCGGGTTCCGGCACGGCCGGGACGCTGTCGCCGGGCAGGCCGGCGTCGGCCGTCGACACGCGGCCCGGCGGCAGCGCCGGCATGCCGAGGTTGACCAGGCCCACGCTGCCGCCGGGGGCGGCTGCCGTCGTGGGTGCGCTGCCGCCGGGCAGGCTGAAGCCGCCACCTTCGGCCGGGGCGCCGCCCAGCGAGGGCACGCCGGATGCGCGGGCAAAACTGTCCGGTGCCGCGGCGGCCATCGGGCCGGCGGCCGGGGCTTCGAACTCCAGCGGTGTTTCTTCGCCCTCGCGCGTCGATGAGGCGACGTTGGCGGCCTGGGCCGGCGCGACGGCGCTGGGCTTGTCCAGGCGGCGGATGCGGCTGACGTTGCGGCAGACTGTGGGCACCAGGATGCACTGGCCGTCCTCGCAGTAGACGAGGCCGCGCTCCTGCGTGGTCGCCGTCCACTTGGTGCGCGTCACCGTGGTGCAGACAGCGCCGGGGCCGAAGTGCATGTCGCGGATCTCGGGCGCGTAGGTCGCCTTGCCCTTGATGCCGTCGCGCTCGATGACGGCGATGTCGTCATAGTTGCGCACCTTCATGCGGGCCTTGAGCTTTTCGCGCGTCGCGGCGGGGATGTCCTGATAGCGATCGACGGCGGCCACCACGTCGCCCATGAAGGGGTTGACGCCCGGGCGGTCCCAGCTGCATTGCGGCAGCGTGGAGCCGGCGGAAACGGCGAGGGCGAGGATGGCAATCAGGGACATTTGGCGGTCCGAAAAAAGAAGGCGCCCGGGTTTGGACGCATGGACGCAATACTAGGGATTCCTAGGGTTTATCCGCGTTGAAGACCCGCAAAGAGGGGGTGTCAAGCGGGTGAGATAAATCACGCAAAGGGCTGAAAACGTTTGTCAGAGCGACCTCGGCGGCCCGGCCCGGCATTGCTGCTATCGTGCCGACCGCTTCCTGCAGTCCCCCCGAACCCGCCATGCCCGACCGCGCCCCGCCGCTGGTGCTTTACGTCGAAGACGACCGCATTCACCTGATCCTGATGGAGGAGGTGTTCCGGCTGCTGCCGGGCTGGGAGCTGCGCTGTGCCGAGACCGGTGCCGAGGCGTTGGCGGCGCTGGGCGAGTGCCGGCCCAGCCTCGTTCTCGTCGACATGAACCTGCCGGACATGACGGGGCTGGAGCTCATCGCCAGGGCCAAGACCGATGCCGAGCTGGCACCTCGGTTCGATGCATTGCGCTGGGTGGCCTTGTCGGCGGACGACCCCGGCAGCGTCGTGCGCGCCGCGCGCG
Source organism: Roseateles sp. GW821-FHT02E12 (assembly GCF_059421665.1). Lineage (NCBI taxonomy): Bacteria > Pseudomonadati > Pseudomonadota > Betaproteobacteria > Burkholderiales > Sphaerotilaceae > Roseateles > Roseateles sp. GW821-FHT02E12. Next base: position 636,116 of record NZ_JBWKVK010000001.1, on the reverse strand, counting down.
CGGCGGGCTTCCAGGACTACTGGCTCAAGCCCATCGACGTGCCGCAGTTGCAGACCACGCTGCACAAGCTGCTGGCCTGAACCGGTGGTTCGCCGCTGCCGAATGCAGTGGCTGAAAACGCGGCGGCTGAAAACGCGACGGTCAAAAAAAAGCCCGGCAGCGCCGGGCTTCGTTCCGCAGGCCGCTTGCGCGGCACTGCATCACTTCAGGTGGCTGTTGATCAGCTTGGTCATCTCGAACATGTCGGCCTTGGCCTTGCCGAAGATTTCCTTCAGCTTGGCGTCGGCGTTGATGACGCGCTTCTGCAGCTCGTCCTGCAGCTTGTTCTTCTTGATGTACTCCCAGACCTTCTTGGTCACGTCGGTGCGCGGCAGCGGGCTGGCGCCAACGATGGCCGCGAGAGCGGCGCTGGGGGTCAGGGCCTTCATGAAGGCGGCGTTGGGCGTGCGCTTCTTGGCGGGTGCAGCGGCCTTCTTGGCCGGAGCTGCCTTCTTCGCAGGTGCAGCCGCCTTCTTGGCCGGAGCTGCCGCCTTCTTTGCTGCAGGCGCCTTCGCGGGCGCTGCCGCCTTCTTCGCCGGTGCGGCCTTCTTAGCCGGTGCCGCCGCTTTCTTCGCGGGCGCGGCCTTCTTCGCAGTTGCCATGTCGATTCACTCCATCAAAAGTTGTTGATGTGCCGGGCCTGGGTGAAGGCCGCGTAAGCCTTCAATACTCGCTAGCACCCTGCGGCAGCGATGGTACTGCTCTCCCTAGGGGAAGAGAAGGCTTTCATAGAGGGGATGACCCGCAGTGGCCCATGAAATCGACCCTTTGAGGCCTTGCTTGTCGCGGGGCCGCATCACTTGGGCCTTCCAGAGCCTTGCACTCAGTCGATGTCGCTGCCTTCGGGCGCGCGCTTCATGCCGCTCAACATCGCGCCAACGAGGTTCTCGCGATGCCGCCAGCTCGTCAAAACGACGCCGCCGAGATGGCCCACGACGAGGGTCATGACGAGCCAGGCGAGTGCCGCGTGCAGGTCCGACAGCCACTCGTAGCCCCACAGCCAATCGGTCGTGTAGAGCCAACCGCTGATGACGAGGGCCGCGGCGGTGCTCCACAGCGCCAGCACCATCCAACCGCCCAGAGGGTTATGGCCAACGTAGCGCGGCTCGCCGCCCGAGCGCATCGCGCGGGCATAGGCCAGCACTGTGCGCGGGCCACGCACGAACTGCGCGAGGCGGGCATAGCGCGAGCGTGGGCCGCCCGCAAAGCCCCAGAGAAGCCGCAGCGCCACGGCCGCACCGGCCACGTAGCCGGCGGTGTGGTGCACGGCGTCGAAGGCGCGCGACGGCCAGTGGCCGCTGATCCAGCACGTGGCGACCGTGGCCGCGAGCGTCCAGTGCAGCACGCGCACGAGGACGTCCCAGACGCGGATGCGCGCGGCACCGGTCATTGCGCGGCTTTACTTCTTGTCAGCCGGCTGCTCGCCTTCGGGGTAGACGCGCTCGAAGGTCTTGGGGTGGAAGAAGGCCTCGGCCTTGGCGCCCTTGTCGTCGAAGCCATAGACCTCGTAGCAGCCGTTGTAGTTCTGGACCTTGCGGACCTTCCAGCCTTCGGCCTCCAGCTTGCGCTGCAGTTCCATCTGCGGCTTCTTCTCTTCCTTGGGCACGACGGGGCAGGAGACGGCGCCGTGGGCGAACGCGCCGCCGGCGGCGATGGCGAGGGCGATGGTGGTGAGGATGCGTTTCATCGGGGTGTCCTTTCGGAACAGCTGCCGGGCCACAACAGTGCCGGGCCGGCGTCGGCGAGAGTCTTGCAGCCGGAGAGCGCCATCGCGATCTCCAGTTCGTCGCGCAGCAGGCGCAGCGCGTGGGCCACGCCCAGGGCGCCGCTGGCGGCAAGGGCATGGATGTAGGGGCGGCCGAGCAGCACGGCGTTGGCGCCCAGGGCCATGGCCTTGAGCACGTCGGTGCCGCGGCGGATGCCGCCGTCGACGAGCAGCGGCACGTCGGGCCCGAGGGCGGCGCGCAGCGGCGGCAGCAGCTCGGTGGTGGGTGGCAGCGTGTCCAGCGCGCGGCCACCGTGGTTGGAGACGACGAAGCCGGTGACGCCGCGGGTCAGCGCCTCGCGCGCATCGTCGGCATGCGTCACACCCTTGAGCAACAGCGGCAGCTTGCTTTCGGCGCGCAGCCAGTCGACCTGCGCCCAAGTGGCGGCGCGCGGCATCAGGCCGTCGAACAGCGCGCTCTGGCCGGGCTGCAGGTTGAGGGGCTTCTTCAGACCGCCCAGGTTCACCGCGCGGATGTCGTCCGGCAGCTTGAAGCCGGTGCGGCGCTCGCGGTCGCGCGCGCCGTGCACGGGGGCGTCGACGGTCAGCACCAGGGCCTGGTAGCCGGCGGCTTCGATGCGCTTGAGCAGGGCGCGCATGAAGTCGCGGTCGTCGCGCCAGTAGAGCTGGAACCACAGCGGGCCGGCTGCGGCGTCGCCCAACATCGGCGCGGCCACGGCTTCCATGTCGATGCTGGCCTGGGCGCTGAGGATGAGGCCGGCCTCCTGCGCGGCAGCGGCGTGGGCGATGGCCAGCTCGCCGTCGGCGTGGAAGAGGCGCTGGTAGGCGATGGGCGCGAGCAGGATGGGGTGGCGCAGCTCGCGGCCGAGCAGGTTCACGCGGGTGTGGCCGTTGCCGAGGTCGCGCAGTACGCGCGGCTGCAGCTTGATGGCATCCCAGGCGGTGCGGTTGGCGCGCAGCGTGATCTCGTCGGCCGCGCCACCGTTCAGATAGGCCCAGGCGGCTGCGTCGACGCGGGCCTTGGCGGGCGCCTCGAAGTCGGTCAGGTTGGCCAGGCCATCCGGCAAGGATTCAATGCGCGGGGCGCTCACGTGTCGGCCCACATCCGCAGCAGGTTGTGATACGTGCCCGTCAGCTGCACGAGCTCGGGCGTTTCGCCATGCTCGCCGCGCAGCTTCATCAGGCTCATGTCCATCTCGTAAAGCAGGCGGCGCTGTTCGTCGGCGCGCACCATGCTCTCGATCCAGAAGAAGCTGGCCAGCCGCTCGCCGCGCGTGACGGGTTCGACGCGGTGCACGCTGGTGCCGGGGTAGACGACCATGTCGCCGGCCGCGAGCTTGACGCGCTGTTCACCGAAGGCGTGCTCGATGACGAGATCGCCGCCGTCGTAGTCGGCCGGTTCGTTCAGGAAGAGGGTGCAGGAGATGTCGGTGCGCACACGCTGCAAGCCGCCGGGCAGGTAGCGCACGGCTTGGTCGACATGGCTGCCGTAGGCATTGCTCGCGCCGGCGTAGCGGTTGAACAGCGGCGGCAGCACGCGCTTGGGCAGCGTGGCCGAGAAGAACAGCGGGTGCTTCTCGAGCGCCTGCAGCACCAGGGCCTGCAGCTCGCGGTGCTGCTCGCTGCCGGGCTGCAGCTGCTGGTTGTTCTTGACCTGCGCGGCCTGGCGGCCGGCGGTGCTGCGACCATCGGCCCAGGGGGCCGTGGCCAGCAGCTCGCGGGCCCGGGCCACGCCGGCAGCGTCGAGGATCTGGGGGATCTTCAGCAGCATGGCGTGGCGCGGGTCTCCGTCGGGGGGGTCAGAACTTGTAGGTGCCCGTCATCGTGACGTTGCGGCCCTTGCCCGGCACGTAGTGGCCTGTGTAGAGCGAATCGGCGTAGAGCTTGTTGGCCACATTGTCGACGTTGAGGCGGAACAGCAGCGCGTCCTCGATGACCGTGTACTCGGCCATCAGGTTGGCGATGATGAACTTGGGCACGTAGAAGCCGGGGTTGCGCAGCGGCTGCTGGCTGCTGCGCGCATTGAAGCCGCCGCCGACGCGCCACTGGGCGTTGAGCTTGTAGGTCGTCCACAGGCTGCCGGAGTACTGCGGCGTCAGCGACGGGCGCGAGCCCTGGCCTTCCGCGCCCTCGGCGCCGATGTCGATCTTGGCGACCGGCATCCAGGTGAAGGTGCCGAAGATCTCCCACTCGGGCGTGATGCGGCCGGTGATGTCGACGTCGATGCCCGAGGCATGACGCTTGCCGGACAGCTCGACCAGGTTGCTTAGCGGATCGGTGTTGCGCTCGTGCAGCTTGGTGGCGCGGAAGATGCCGAAGCGCGTCGTCAGCTTGCCGTCCGCCGAGTCGTACTGGCCGCCCAGCTCGAGGTTGACCGACTTCTCGGGCGGGATGTTCTGGTTGGCGGCGCTCAGCGAGTACGTGTCGCCCGAGGTGTTGAAGGACGTCGCGCCCATCAGGTGGAAGGACAGCTGCGCGCTCGGCTGGAACAGCACAGCGGCGCGCTTGCTCCACTCCGAGACGTTCATCGCGTAGGGCTGGGTCGTCGTGGGCGACGGGGCGTTGTTGGGGATGCTGTAGACCTTGTAGTCGCCGTCGAGCTTGTCGTAGCGCAGCCCGGCCAGCACCTTCCACATCGGCGCGACCTGGATCAAGTCCTGCAGATAGGCGCCGTAGCCCTTGGAGACGTAGTCATTGTTGGTGCGGAAGCTGCGCAGGCCTTCGTTGATCGATGCGCCGTCATCGGGGCGGCCGATGGTCGTTGTCGGCTTGGTCGGGACGACGCCACCCTGGTTGGCCGAGTAGGCGGCGTAGACCTGCTTCTTCTCCTGCGAGAAGTCGGCGCCGGTGGTGATGTTGTGCTCCATACCCGCGAGCTTCAGCCTGGCGTTCAGGTCGCTCTGCGCCGTCACCGTCTGCATGTCCTGCACCTTCAGCTGGGTGCCGCGGTTGATGACGGTGTTGGGGCCGAAGGTAGCAAGCGACGCGGCAATGCCACCGGGCTGCAGGTTCGCAGCGGCGAAGCGCACGGTGCCGGCGCGTTGGTCACGGGTGTAGCTCGCGTAGCGGGCCTTGGTGACCAGCTCCACGTCGGGGCTGAACTTGTGCGTGTGCTGGCCCATCACGTAGCGGGCCGAGCCCTTGTTGCGGTCGCTGGCCATGCCGTAATAGGCGGTCGGGTCCAGTGGCAGCAGCGTCGTGGCGCTGGTGGGCGAGGTCAGCGAGGGCCGGATGAAGGGCATGCCGTAGTTCATGCCGTTCTCGTTCTCGAGCGCATACAGCGTGAGGGAGAACTCGTCGTCTTCGCCGATGCCCGTGCGCACCGAGCCGGCGACGCCGGCCTTGTTGATCATGCTGCCGGCGCCGTCGTTGTCGCCGCGGTTGACCATGGTGCCGATGCGCCAGGCCGTCGTCTCGCCGCTGCGGCGGTTGAAGTCGCCGACCGCGCGGAACTGCGAGTGGCTGCCGATGCCGATGTTGATCTCGTTCTGGTCGGCCAGCAGCGCCTGTTTGGTGACCTGGTTGACCGCGCCGCCACTGGAGCCGCGGCCGAACATCAGGGCACCGGAGCCGCGCAGCAGTTCGATCTTGTCGAGGAAGAAGGTGTCGCGGTCGTAGAAGGCCGGGTCGCGCATGCCGTCGATGAAGATGTCACCGGTGCTCTGCAGCGAGATGCCGTGGATCTTGATGTCTTCCTCGCCGCCCTCGGCGGCCTGGAAGGTGATGCCCGCCGTGTTCTTCAGCACTTCCTTGACGTTGTCGAGGTTGCGGTCGTCGATCAGCTTCTCGGTGACGACGGTCAGAGACTGCGGGATGTCGCGGATGTCCTGCTTGCCCTTGCCGATGCGCGTCTCGGTGGTCTGGTAGCCGTCCTTGCCCTGGGGTTCGGCGGTGGCCTTGGCGCGCACGGTGGGCAGCACGCTTTCTTCCTTGGCGGGCGCCTTCTGAGCGGGGGCGGTCTGGGCCAGGGCAGCCGTGGCCAGGCCGAAGCCAGCGGCCAGTGCGCCCAGGGGCAGCAGCGCTGCCTGCGCCTTGTTCGATTTGTTCTTGCGGGACATGGATTTCTCCGATGGATCGTGAATGGGCATGGCTTTGCCCACGACAGCGCAAAGCGCTGCCCACGGCATGGCTACTCAGGGAAAGGAGACGGGATCAGCGGTCGACTTCGTAGGACATCGGTGCGATGACCTCCCACTCGACGGCCTGACCGTTTTCCGTGTACGGCGCGAAGCGGGCGCTGCGCATGTCCTGCAGCGCCTGCTCGTCCAGTCGGGCGAAGCCGGAGGACTTCGCCAAGGTGATTTCACGTGGCTGGCCGCGCACGTCGACGACGACGCGCAGATGCACGACGCCGGACTCGCGCAGCCGCTTGGACATCAGCGGCACCGTCATGCGCGGCTCTTTCAGATAGCGCACCGCGCTGGCGGGGATCTGCTTGATCTGCGGCGTGGGCGGCGGCGTGATGGGAATGACGGGCGTCGGCGCCGCCACCACCGGTGTGGGCGATGGCGGTGGCAGGGGAATCGCCGCGAAGACCGGCGAGGGGGCAGGCGCCGTGGCGACGGCGATCAGTGGCGGGTCGATCATCGCCAGCGCCGGCACCTTCAACTGCGGTATCGCCACGGGGGGCGGCGGCAGCGGCTTGGGCGGCTCGGCCGGCGCCACCAGGCGCACGACGACGGGGGCGATGCGCGCCACCGCGCGGTGCAGGTCCTGCACTTGGCTCAGACCCCACAGGCCCAGCAGATGCAGCGCAACGATGCCCACCATCAGCCCGCGCTGCTTGCTCGTGGGGCGCGACATGTCGGCAAAGCTTGGCCGCGGTTCTTGCAGCCGCAACGGCACCACCAGCGCGGGTCGCGACGGCGCGACGACCGGCGCGGGAGCGGCCGAACTGGGGGCAACAAAGGCGAGGGCGGGCTTCACGAGCAAGACGAGACGTGTGGGACTGAAAGAATCTTAACACGAATGCGAACGATTCCTATTTGATGCATGTCAAGCTGCGGCGGCTGTACGACAGCCTCGGCGGGCGGCGCCCGATATGCTTCACGGCCATGAAGACCCTCACCCGTTGGTTGCTGCTGGCCGGGGCGTTGCTGCTCGTGGCCCATCTCTACCCTGGCGTCGTCGTGACGAGCTTCACCTCGGCGCTGATCGCGGCCCTGGTGCTGGGCCTGCTGAACACGCTGTTGCGGCCCATCCTCGTGCTGCTGACGCTGCCGGTGACGGTGCTGAGCCTGGGGCTCTTTCTCTTCGTCATCAACGCGCTGATGTTCTGGGCCGCCGCCTCGCTGCTGACGGGCCTGGCCGTGACCGGCTTCTGGGCGGCGCTGATCGGCTCGCTGATCTACAGCCTGTGCGGCATGGTCATCGACGTCGTCATCGAGCGGATCTTCCCGAGCGACTAGCCGCAGGCCATCTCGACGCCGGCCCTGGCCAGCGCGGCCAGCGCCTCGCGCGGATCTCCGGCGCGGGCACGCAGCGCCATCGAATGCAGCACCGCCGACGCGAGCTGGGCGCGCATCGTCACATCCGTGCCGGCCGGTAGTTCGCCGTCGTCCACCGCACGCTTGAGCCGCGCCTCGAAGGCGGCATTGAAGCCGCGCAGCGAATCGCCGAGCTGGCGGCGGATGGCCTCGTCGCGCGGCGCCTCGGTGGCGGCCGTGCCGATCAGCAGGCAGCCGCGCCCGGCCTCGTCGGCAGGGCAGTAGAGCTGCAGTGCCAGCTCGTAGACGCGCTGCAGGCCTTCGCGCAGCGGGCGCCCGTCCAGTGCTGCCGCGATGGCCGCATCGGACTGCTCCGTGTAGAGCCGCAACGCCTGCAGATAAAGCGCGTGCTTGTCGCCGAACGCGCCGTAGAGGCTGGGCCGGTTCAGGCCGGTGGCCGCGCTCAGGTCGTCCAGCGAGGTCGATGCATAGCCGCGCTGCCAGAAGGTCAGCGTCGCGCGGGCCAACGTGGCCTCGGTGTCGAAGCTGCGGGGCCGGCCGCGGGGCCGCGGGGCGGGCTTGCCGGCCTCTTCTTCAGATTTTTGTACCACGATGAATGAAATTCATTGACGTCATTGAATTCTGTTCAATATAGTACAGAAACACTGTTGGAGACCTTGATGGAGCTGTTCTTTTCCCCGATGGCCTGTTCGCTGGCAAGCCGCACCGTGCTCTACGAAGCGGGAGCCGACGCCCTGTTCACCCAGGTGGACAGCAAGGCCAAGCGCACGCTGGATGGCCGCGACTATTGGCAGATCAATTCCATGGGCCAGGTGCCGGCCCTGCGTACGCAAGACGGCTGGGTGCTGACCGAGAACGCCGCGGTGCTGCAGTACCTGGCCGAGGCCTGGCCGGCCGCCGGCTTGCTGCCTGAAGACGCCGCGGCGCGCGCCCGCGTGCGCCAGTGGCTGGGCTTCATCGGCACCGAACTGCACAAGGCCGTCTTCGTGCCCCTGCTGGACCCCAAGGCCAGCGCCGACGTGAAGACCTATTCGATGGAGAAGGCCGCGCTGCGCCTGGACACGCTGGAAGCGCATTTGCAGCGGCACGAGCACCTGGAGGGCGGCTACGGCATCGCCGACATCTACCTCGCGGTCGTGCTGAACTGGGCGCCCTATGCAGGTGTGGAGCTGGCGGCGTGGCCGGCGGTCAAGGCGTATCACCGTCGCATCAGCCAGCGTGAGGCGGTGGCGCGCGCACTGCGCGAGGAGTTCGTCCTCTATCAGGAAGAGCAGCGCCTGCGCGCTGCCTGAAGTTCAGTTGGGCAGTTCGACGTCGGGCGGGATGTAGCGTCCGCGGTACATCTCGCCGAGGAGGGACTGGCGCTCGTAGACGAGGGCGCGCAGCCGGGCGTCGATGACCGAGGCCTCGACCTGGTCGGCATCAGGCCCGCGCGACTGGCGCAGGCCCGAACGCATGCGGTCGATGGCGCCGTTGAGGTCGCCGGCGGCGGCATGCACCTCGGCTTGGGCCCGTACGGCCCGCAGCGGTTGGCCCAGCTTCTGCCAGATCAGCGCGAGTTGGGCCCAGGCCAGGGAGTCCCGGGGATCCAGGCTCACATGGGTCTGCAGCGCATCCGCGGCGTCGCGCAAGGCGGGCGACGCCGGGCCGGTCGCCAGCGCCAGGCCCACCCGCTGCATCAGCATGGGGCGGGACTTCTCGCCCGCCAGTGTGTCCAGAGCGGCCGTGCCCTCCATCGGCCGGCCGCGAGCCTGTGCCAGCTCGGCACGCAGATAGGTCAGCTGCCGGCTGGCCGCCACGGTCTCGGCAGGGCTGGGGTTGATGAGTTGCAGCGTCACCTCGGCGCTGCGCAGCGTGGTCTCGGCGCGGTCGAAGTTGCGCAGCTTGATGGAGGCCAGCGCCGCGGCATAACGCGCGCCGAGCTGTTCGTAGCCGCCGCTCTCGCGGATGTTGCGGGCGCCGGCGTCGTAGTTCTCGAGCACCTTCCAGGCCTCGACACGCGGGTCCATCAGCACGCGGGAGCGTGCCGCCATCAGCGCGTGCTCGGCGAGGCCCCGCGGCCGCGCGAACGACTCGAGCGCCAGACGCGTGCGTGCGTCGCCGATGCGCTCGCTGGTCAGCGGGTGGGAGCGCAGATACGGGAAGGCGCCGTTGTCCATCAGGTGGTAGGCCTGCTCCATGCGCTCGAACATGCTGACCATGCCACTGCCCGCGAAACCGGCCTCGACGAGCACGTTGAAGCCGACGCGGTCGGCCTCGCGTTCCATGTCGCGCGAGAAGTTCAGCGACAGCTGCGTGGCCGCCGCCTGGCCGCCGACGATGCCGGCATTGGCCAGCTCGATGTTGCCGCGCGACGCGGCCAGCACGCCCAGCAGCAGGCCGGCGATGGCGACCATGCTGTTCTTGGAGTCACCGGCGATGCGGCGCGCGATGTGGCGCTGCGTCACGTGCGAGATCTCGTGCGCCAGCACCGAGGCCAGCTCGTCGCGCGACACCGTCATGGCGATGAGCCCCAGGTGGGTGCCGACGAAGCCGCCCGGCAGCGCGAAGGCGTTGATGCTCTTGTCCTCGACGAGGAAGCTCTCCCAGGCGAAGCGGGTCTGGATGTCTTCGCCGATGTGGCCGAGCTTGCGCGACGCAGCCACCAGGGGCTCGAAGATGCTCGCCATGTATTCCGTCAGCAGCGGGTCCTGCACAACGGCCGGGTCGAGGCGGATCATGCGCATATAGCGTTCACCGAGTGCCCGCTCGGCGCCGACATCGAGGTCTTGCGAGACCGAGTCGCCCAGGGCCGGCAGGTTGACCTGGGCCTGGATCGGGGCGGTGGTGATGAGGCAGGCGGCCGCAACCAGGGTCAGCAGGGCGCGAGAGGCAAGGGACTTCTTCATCGAACAGGAACTCCGGCCGGCGGGAGCCGGCTGTCTATGATGCCTGCAACTCGGTTTCCTGAATGTTTCTTGGCATGACAACCCCCCTGACGCATTTCGACGCCCAGGGCCAAGCGCACATGGTGGACGTGTCGGCCAAGGCCGAGACGCACCGCGTCGCGGTCGCCGCCGGCGAGATCCGCATGAAGCCCGAGACCTTCGCGCTGATCGCCAGCGGCACGGCCAAGAAGGGCGATGTGCTGGGCGTGGCGCGCATCGCCGCAATCCAGGGCGCCAAGCGCTGTTCGGACCTGGTGCCGCTGTGCCATCCGCTGCCGATCACGCGCGTGGCGGTGGACTTCCAGCTCGACGAGGCGGGCAGCCGCGTGCTGTGCCGCGCGCAGGTCGAGACGCTGGGCCGCACCGGTGTCGAGATGGAGGCGCTGTGCGCCGTGCAGGTGGGCCTGCTGACCATCTACGACATGTGCAAGGCCGCGGACCGCGGCATGGTCATCTCGAACGTGCGCGTGCTGGAGAAGCAGGGCGGCAAGTCGGGCGACTGGCACGCCGTCGTCGAGCCCGCCTAGGCTCAGCGCAGGGCTCGCCAGTCCCGCACACCCGATGCCGGCTGGCATTGCGGCATGGCCGGCGCTGAGGCTGCGTCCTCGCAGGTGGTGAACCAGGTCTCGCCCGTCGGGTTGCGGAATTCGCGCAACCGGTCCGCCAGGTAGCGCGCGCCTTCCAGGTCGCCCGTGTTTTCCAGCGAGCGCGACCAGTGCATCAGCAGGCGCGCGTCGATCAGGCTGAAGGCCGTGCGGCGCGTGGCGGCGAGGGCCAGCTTGCCGGGCGGGAAGCTGGTGGCCGCGGCGTAGTCGGCCTGGTGGCTGAAGAAGATCGAGTGCTGGCCGGTGGCGATGCGCTGGTTCAGCGGCGCGGCATCGGCAGTTGGTGCGTAGATGACGACGATGCGCTGGTAGTCCCACACGGCGAAGGCGCTGCCGGCGATCAGCAGGGCGCCGATGCCCTGCCAGGGTGTTGCCGACGCTGGCGTGGCGTCAGCATCGGCCGGCAGCGTGAGGCCCAGCGCGAAGCAGGCCGGCAGCAGGAAGTAGGCGTACCAGAGCGGGTACTCCAGCAGGCTGTGCAGCGCGATGGTCAGCACCAGCATCAGCGCGGCGCGGCGCAGTGGCGCGTCCGCTTCGGCGCGCACGGCGCCAAGCGTGGCCTTCCACAGCGCCCAGCCCAGCAGGCCCAGCACGGCGCCGGCCCAGGGCAGGCCGAGTTCGACGGCGAGCTGCGAGGGCAGGTTGTGGGTGTGGTCGAAGAAGGCGATGGGGCGGGTCGGGAAGGGCGTCAGGCTCCAGGCGAAATTGAACTCGCCCCAGCCGACGCCCAGCAGCGGATTGGCCATCGTCAGCGCCCAGGCGTCACGCAGGATGGCCAGGCGCGTTGGCGAGCCGGCGCCTTCGGCCAAGCGGGACGCGGCGCCGAAGGCATGGCCGCTCTCGGCCGACCACAGCGAGATCAACCACCAGCTGAAGCCCAGCATCAGCGGCGTGGCGAGCAGGAGCAGGCGTGCACTGCGCGACAGCTTGCGGTCGACGAGGCCCCAGATAGCCAGCATCGCGATGCCGATGAAGCCGGTGCGCGAGGCGCTGAGCACGACGGTGAAGACGCAGGCGAACAGCAGCGGCGCCAATGCCATGCGCCAGCCGCTTTTATGCCAGCCACGCTTTTCGGTGATGTACACGGCGGCGACGGCGGCCCACATCATCAGGCTCGCCAGGTGGTTGGGCTGGCGCAGGTTGCCGACGGCGCGGCCCGCGATGCCCGAGCGCGCGATGAAGCTGCCGTCGGCCCAGTCGGGCAGGAAGACCTGCACCAGGCCGATGGCGATGCTGGCCAGGCCGGCCGAGAGCAGGCCCCAGCACAGGCCCTCGGCCGCGCGGCTGCGCTGCTCGCGCGACAGGCCCTGGGCGATGAGCAGCACGGCCAGGCCGGTGCCGATGATGGCCGTGGCACCGAGACCGAGCGATGCGGGCAGGCCGCGCCAGGCCATGGAGCTGAGCGGCGCGGCGAGCAGCAGGGCCAGCGCGATGGCGGCAGGGCTCTTCAGGCCGGCGGGCCAGCCGGGCGTGAAGCGGGCCCACACCAGCAAGGCCAGGCCCCAGCCGGCGAGGGCGAGCAGCTGGTTGTAGAGGGTGGCGGCCGGCGTCTGGTTGAAGGCCAGCAGCGGCGGCAGGGCGGCGGCGAGGACGAGGCCGAAGAAGGCGGCCTGCTCAGCGGGGGAGGACGTCGCGGAAGACATGGGCGCGCATCATGGCACGTGCAGCCTTCAGCTTTTCGTCGGCGCTTCCTCGTGATAGTCGTCGTCGATGTTGACGGCCCAGATCGCGTCGCGGCCGGCGCCGTTGTTCATGATGGCCTGCGCGGCCAGGCGCGCGGACAGCATGGAGTGGTCCTGGTTGTTGTAGCGGTGCATGCCGTTGCGGCCGCACAGATACAGGTTGTCCAGGCCGTCGAGCCAGCCACGAAGTTCGTCGAAGCGCTGGAAGGCGGCGCCGAAATAGCCCGGGTAGGCCTTGGGCTGGCGCAGCACGGTGCCATCGAGCAGCTCGGCTTCGTCGGCCAGGCCCAGCTGCTGCATCTCGCGCACGGCCAGGCTTTTCAGCGCGTCTTCGCTCATGGCCCACAGCGCGTCGTCGTCGCGCGCGAAGAACTCCAGGCCGAGCCAGACGGTGTTCGGGTCGGCCACCATGTACGGGCTCCAGTTATTGAAGACCTGCACGCGCCCGACCTTGACGCCAGGTTCCTGGATGTAGATCCAGTTGTCGTTCACCTGGCGGGCCTTGCCGGCCACCTTCGGCGACATGCGGCGGTAGAGCAGGCCGACGGTGATGAAGTCGCGGTACTCGAGGCCGGAGGCGATGGCCAGCGCCGGCGCGTCGGCCGCGGGGCGCAGCGCCTGGGCGAGTTCGCGGATGGGCATGGTCGAGACGACGGCGCTGGCGTCGAAGGCCAGGCGCTGGCCGGCGTCGTCGCGCGCCAGCACGCGCGTGATGCGCCGGTCCTCGCGGTGGATCTCGTCCACGCGCAGGCTGCGCAGCAGCTGCCCGCCCAGGCGCTCGAACTCGCGCGCGGCCGTTTCCCACATCTGGCCGGGGCCGTACTTGGGGTAGAGAAAGCTCTCGATCAGCGAGGTGTGCTGGGTGTCGGTCTTGCCGGTGACGATCTTCTTCAGCGCCTGCTTGGCCGCGCTGCCGATGGACAGGCTCTTGATTCGCTGTGCGCCCCAGTCGGCGCTGATGTCGCGGCAGGGCACGCCCCAGACCTTCTCGGTGTAGTCCTTGAAGAACTGCAGGTAGAGCTGGCGGCCGAAGCGGTTGATGAAGAAGTCTTCCAGCGTTTGCTCGGGTTGGATGGGGCTGGCCGCGGCGGCCATGTAGCTGCCGGCGAACTGCATGCAGCGGCCGACGCCCATGTTGCGCACCAGATCCAGGCTGGGCTTGAGCGGGTAGTCGAAGAAGTTGCCGCCGAAGTAGATGCGCGACTGGCGGCTGCGGATCAGCATGACGGCGTCGTCCGCCTCGCTTGCCGTGGCCGCGTGGCTGCCAAGCAGGCGCTGCTGGCCCTGGTAGCCCAGCAATGCCTCGCCATTCCCGTTGGCGGGCTTGGCCACCGGCAGCACGTCGCGCCACCAGTCCATCACCCAGTCGGACTTGGAGAAGAAGCGGTGCCCGCCGATGTCGATGCGGTTGCCCTTGTAGTTGACCGTCTTGGAGATGCCGCCGATGGCGTCGGTGGCTTCCAGGATCGTGACCTGCGGGTAGCCCGCGCGCAGCAGCTCCAGGCCGGCGGTGAGGCCGGCGGGGCCGGCGCCGATGATGAGGGTGGACGTCATGGGGCCTGTGTCGGTGGGGCAGGGTGTCGGGTGAACAACAGCCCTCGTCGGAGGAGGAAGTTCGACATGAAGGTCGCCCCCGCACTGATCATTTTGGCGGGCAAGGCGGGCATGCCGGCCTGGGTGATCGTCAGCCAGAGGATCAGCTCCGTCAGCCCCAGCCCGGCCATGCCTATCGCTGCAAAGCCGAGGAACTCCATGCGCCGGTCTGCGATGCGGTGCTGTGCGAAGACGTGGCGTGTGCTGAGCGTGTAGATCAGGCCCAGCCCGCTCAGAAATCCGGCGGCGGATGCGGCAGGTACGCTGGCGCCCCACCGCAGACTGCACGTGAAGAGGGTGGTATCCAGCGCCAGCGCCAGCGCGCTGGCAGCGACGTACCGCCAGAACTCTTGGAAGGCACGGGGCATGGTCAAGGCTGTAGCGCGGCGAGTTGCTGGCACGAATAGAGCGCAAACGTCTGCGGCGAGTCGCGTTCAGCAGGGGGCTGCCACGTGGCGAGGGGCGCCGGTTTCAGCAGGCCTGGCAGCACGATGGCGGTTGGTGGATCCGCTGTGCGACACAGTTCGACGAGCGCGGCGCTGGAGGGGGTGTCGCAGGCCACCAGGCCTTGTCGATCGCGCGTTAGTGAGGCAGCCATCGTGCAGGCTGAGCGATCCCGTGCAATGGCCCGGTACTGCTCGCGGCGCTCGCCAAAGGCCATCGCGTTGCCCCGGTTGAAAAGCATGCCGGAGCCCTGCTGCGGCGCGAAATGACTGCTGCGTTCCAACAGTCCCCAGACAGCAGCCAACTGGTCAGGCCAATAGACACTGGCCCCGGGAGGCAGATGGGCTTGAAACTGATGAGGAGCAGCCCTGGGCGACTCCACGGCGCGTGCAAGGTCGGATCGCTGATCCCAGGCCTGAATGGCGAGCGCAAGCAGGGCTGTGCTCAGGCATACAGCCCCCCACCGGCCCACCTGGCCCATGCGGCTGAGCCATAGCAGCGCGCCGAAGCACGGCAGTGCCATCACCGGGAACGAAAGCACGGTCTGGGCAGGGGTGCTCCAACCGGAAGTGGGAAAGCGCCATTGCAGAAGCAGCAGCAAGTCGTTGAGCCGTGCGGCAGAGAGCATCAACAGAACGGCCATGACCACGAGGCACACCAGAAGGGTCGTTGTCCGGGAGACGGAGCCGGCCGGCAGTTTCCAGGCGAGCGCGGTGGTCAGGGCCAGCAACATGCACGTTGCGGGTCCGTGCAAGCCCCCGACATGCACATTCACTATCGCCAGCGCCAACGCGCAGGCACTGGCGCGCCACAGGCCGCCCCGCTTCCACAGCTGAAGGGCCAGCCAGGGAGACGTGGCGACGGCCAGCAGGTGGGCGATCCAGTGCACGCGCCAAAGCTGCAGTTGCGTCGGGAGCACGCCATGCAGGCCGTCCACCAACACCAGTGCGAGCACCAGCAACAACACCATGGCACCAGCTGTGGCACTCAGCAGTCGAGAAAATCTTGCCGAGGGGCTGAGGTAAGCCGCGCCCAGCAGGACGCCCGCGTCCAGGGCGACACCAGACCAGTCCAGTACAGACCAGTTCTGCAGCAAGACTTGCGGGCTGGCGGTGTCGAAGAGTGACCACCAATAGGCGTCGTAGCGTTTGAACAGGTTGCCCCAGGGGGGCAGGTCAGCGGTGCCAGCGATCAACGGCAGCGCAAACGCTGCGAGCAGCCAGAGCCATCGCCTGTCCTGCCGGGCGAGGTAGACGTACAGCGCCGCGAGGACGGGTAGCGTCATCAGCGGGTGAATCAGAGCCGCCGAAATGAGCAGCGTCACCAGCAACTTGTATTGCCCGCGTAGCATGGCCACCAGGGCCCAGACCAGCAGCGGTTCCGCGGCACTACGTGCTGTCAGGAACTGTTCGCTGTAGCTGAAGGCCCAGCCGCCGCCATACATCGGCGAAATGACCGCAAAGGCCATCAGGCCCCACAGCGCTGTCGAACGGTTTTGATCCAGCAGGGTCAACAGCGCGAACACGGCGCTGCCGGTGCAGAGCCAGCAGGCCAGCACCACCGCCATGTGCGTGACGCCCTCTCCCAGCAGCCCATAGAGCGGCATCACCAGTTGCGAATAGATGGAGAAGCGATCCTGTGAGCCGCTCGCGAAGAAGATGTCGTGCGCGAGTTCCGGCACACGTGAGTGCCGAAGCACCTGGCCGAAGTAGAGGCTGCCGTCGTGCCAGATCCCGAGGTAGGGACGCGCCGCCAACGCAAAAGCTGCGATGGTGATCAGGCCCGCCAGGACGCTCCACCGGTCGATCTGGCGAGGTGTGGACGCGGCAGGCATGCGGTCAATCATGGATGCAAGAGGCCAAGCTCGATGGCTGGGAGCTGCGCAGGGTGAGTGAAGGTGCCTGACTCGTTGAGCTGCATTTGCGGGTCAGCGTGTGTGGGCCCGGCGATGCATGTGAAAAACGGGGCACCAAAAGAAAGCAGGGGCCCGAAGGCCCCTGCTCGCAGGATCTCAAATCGATCAGGTGTTGTTCTTGCGCAGGGCAGCCAGCAGCACCGCATTGGTGATGTTGGCGGAATCGGTCTTCCAGGTGACGGCCGAGCTGCCCAGGGTGGGGGTGAAGGTGATGGTGTTGCCGCCCAGGTCGTTACCAACCTTGGTGGCGGGATTGAACTGGATGGTGATCAGGCCGTTGGTGCCGATGGTTGCGGACGCAACTTCTGCCGTGGGCGTGAACGTGTAGTTGGACAGCACACCCGTGCCGGTGCAGGTCGACAGGCCACCTTCTTCCTGCGCGCACAGTGAGACGGCTGCCTTGGCCGTGTCAGCTGCAGACAGGGCGTTGCCCAGCTTGGCCTTGGCGGTGTAGTCCTTGTACTGCGGGATCGCCACAGCAGCCAGGATGCCGATGATGGCCACGACGATCATCAGTTCGATCAGGGTGAAACCCTGTTGGGCGCGTTGCTTCAGGTTCATGTCGGTACTCCAGCGAAGGTGAGTGTGAGGGGAGGGCACACCCCCTGAATGCAGGTGCCGTGCCAGCTTTTTCTGGCCTTTGGCGCGTGCGAAAGCGCACGGATCGGTGCTGGAAGGGTTGGCGGCTGACAAAAAACGTCACTTTTGGCTGACGCGTTCTGTCATCACCGCCCGCCGGGCCGAGAAACGTCAGGCGAAAAAATGGCGCCTCGAGGGCGCCGGTGGAGGGGGGCGGGTTCAGAGCCGCATTTCTTGTCCGGCCTGCAACGCGCTGATCCGGTGCGGGCTGTTCAGCGCCTGCACGCCCTGCATGACCGCCTCGACCTCGCCGGGCTTGATGTGCGTGATGCGCACGTCGACGCTGCCGGCCAGCTGGGTCAGCTCGTGGCCGAGGTCGCTCGGGCAGAGGTGCCGGCTGACGTGGGCGACCTCGGCTTCGTCGTCGCTGAAGGCGGTTTCGATGACGAGGTGGGACAGGCGCAGCTCGGCCAGGCGGCGCCACAGCGCCGGGTTGGGGCCGGTGTCGCCGGTGAAGATCCAATGGGCGTGGCCAGCGGTGGCACCTGCATCCACGGCAAAGCCGACTGCAGGAACGGTGTGGACGGCTGGCAGGACTTCGATGACGCGGCCACCGAGGTCGAGGCGGTCGCCGATCTGGAAGGCATGCATCGACAGCACGGGGGCCTCGGCGGTCGGCAGCGCGGTGAAGTCGGGCCAGATGACGCCGTTGAAGACGTGCTGGCGCAGCGCGGCCAGCGTCTCGGGCAGGGCGTGAACCTGGATGGGCGGGCGACCGGCAGCCACCCGCAGGCGCAGCACCGCATCGGCCAGCAGCGGAATGCCCAGCACGTGGTCCAGATGGGAGTGGCTGAGCAGGATGTGGTCGATGGCCGCCAGGGCGTCCAGTGGCAGGTCGCCCACGCCCGTGCCGGCGTCGATGAGGACATCGTCGTCAAGCAGGAAGGCAGTGGTCTTGTAGCCGGCGGCAATGGCGCCGGAGCAACCCAGGACGCGGATGTTCATGCGGGGCGTGGCTCTGATTGGGTGCCTCGCGTCAGGCGAGGCAGAGCCAAGAATGTACGCACCCGCCCAGGCGGTCGGACGGTCGGATTACCGAGTTGGGGGCATCCCTTCCGTGAGGAAGTCACAGCAGCCGCGAGGTGGGCTGCGCTCCCGGCAAAGCCCGTCAATCGGGCTTTGCCGGCAAGGCCTTCAGCCCTGGATGAACTGCATCTGCGTGCCGGCCAGCTCGATCAGATCGCCGGTGCGCAATGCAATCGATTCGCCCGTCAGCGGGATGCCGTTGACGCTGGGGCGCTGGGCGCCTTCGACATGGGCGAAGACGTAGCCGGTGGGGCGCTTGGTGATGGAGGCCACCTGCACGCCGGGCTTGCCCAGCGTGGTGACGACCTTGGTCAGCGCCACCTCGCGGCCGGCGGCGGCGCCGGTCAGCACCTTGATGGACGCCGGGCCGATGACGACGCCGTTGCCCAGCGAGCCAAAGGACGAACTCAGCCCCAGGTTCGGCGGTGCGCCGGAACCAGGCTTGAGGATCATCGTCTTCTCGTAGTCGCCACCATCGTTCAGCAGGAACTTGATCTTGTACTTGCCGATCTCGACGGTGTCGTTGTCGGCCAGCAACTGCTTCTTGATCGCCTTGCCGTTGATGTAGGTGCCGTTCGTGGAGTTGAGGTCTTCTATGAAGACATCGGCCCCGACCATCTGCAGCACGGCGTGCTCGCCCGACACCGCAAGGTTGTCGATGACGATGTCGTTGTACGGCCGCCGACCGAGCGTGGTCTTGTCCTTGGTGATCTGGACCTCCTTGATCACCACGCCGTCGAGCGAAACCACCAGTTTGCCCATGTATGACCTCAAGTTCTGTTGTGCGTGCCGCGACTCTTCAGGCAACGGAGTCTTTGCCGCCACGTCGACCGAAGGGCCACCAGCCCCGTCCTTCGGTACGTTGGCGGCCCTCGGCGCGGGCCAGGATGAGCGCGATGTTATCGCGACCGCCGGCGTCATTGGCCGCGTTGATCAGAGCGCGTGCGGCCTCGGGCAAGGCCGGATTGCCGTTGAGCAGATTGGCGAGGCTGTCGTCGTCGAGCATGTCGGACAGGCCGTCGGAGCAAAGCAGGTACGTGTCGCCGGGCTGGACCTCGTGCAGATGCAGCTCCAGCAGCACCGTGTCTTCGACGCCCACGGCGCGCGTGACGAGGTTCTTGTTGCTGGAGAAGGCGGCCTCTTCGACCGTCAGCAGGCCGGCGTCGATCTGCTCCTGCAGCAGCGAATGGTCGCGCGTGATCTGCATGAGGCGGCCGGCGCGCAGGCGGTAGGCGCGCGAATCGCCGACGTGGCCCAGCAACAGGCCCTCGGGGCGGAAGACGCCCAGCACCAGCGTCGTGCCCATGCCGGCGTAGCGCGGGTTGGTGTTGGCGGCATTGAAGATGGCGCGGTTGGCGTTGTCCACGCAGATGTCCATCGCGCGCTTGACCTCGCCGGCGCGCGCCTCGCGGCCGGCGTCCTTCAACCAGCGGCCGAGTTCGGTGTTGACGAAGCTGGTCAGCATCTGGCTGGCCACCTCGCCGGCGTTGTACCCGCCCATGCCGTCGGCCAGCACGGCCAAGCCGGCGGCCTCGTCGAGGGCGACCGAGTCTTCGTTGTTGTCGCGCGCACGGCCCACGTCGGTGGCGCTGAAGAACTCCAGGGTCATGAGGCTTGGCGTGGGTCTGGCGGCTCGGCGCCGGGTGCAGGGGAGCGACGATTCTGCCCTGCTTCCTCGGGCGTCAAGCGCAGTGTTTGTGCGAAGGCCTCGGCCTGCACTTGGGGGCTCTCGGGTGCAGCGGACTCGGCAGGCTCAGCCTGCAGGCTCATGACGAGCACGGCGTCGAGGTCGCGGGCCATCTGCTCGCCCGAGGCGTAGCGCAGCTCGGGGCGTTTCTCCAGCGCGACGGCCAGCACCAGGGCCAGTGACTCGGGCAGGCTGGGGCGGTGGCTGCGGATGTCGGCCGCGGGCTCCGTGGCGATCTGCTGCATCAGCCGGGCCATCGAGTCGCTCTGGTGCGGCAGCCGGCCGCAGAGCAACTGGTAGAGCAGGACGCCCAGGGAATACAGGTCGCTGCGGCCGTCCACCGTGAGGCCAGCCAGCTGCTCGGGCGACATGAAGGACGGCGTGCCCAGGACCAGGCCGGTGCGGGTGCGGCTGCCGTCGCCGACGCGGGCGATGCCGAAGTCCATCAACCGGAGGCTGCCATTGACGCGGTCCAGCATGACGTTGGCCGGCTTGATGTCGCGGTGGATAACGCCCTGGCTGTGCGCATAGTGCAGCGCACGCGCCAGGCGGGCGCCGAGCTGCACCACTTCGCGCGCCGGCAGCAGCTGGCCGGCCTTGGTGAACAGGCTGAGGTCGCGGCCCAGCACGTACTCGAGCGCGATCCAGGCGTCGGCGCCGTCCTGGCCGGCGTCGACGACCTGCAGGATGTCCGGGTGTTCCAGCGCTCCTGCGGCCCTGGCCTCGCGCATGAAGCGGTCACGCACGTCGGCCAGGTCTTCCGCCGAGAACTCGCGGCTCAGCGCCAATCGCTTGATGGCGACCTGGCGGCCGGTGGAGCGTTGCGTGGCCTTGTAGACGATGGCCATGGCGCCACGGCCGATCTCGGCACCGATGTCGAAATCGGTCAGGTCGGGTGGCGGCGGGCCGCTCTTGGTCTGTGCCGGGGGCTGCTGCAGCGTCGACGCTTCGTCGCGCGGCTCGTCGCCCGCGTCGGCCACACGGCCGATGAGGCGCTGCCAAAAGCCGCCCGCTTTGCCCGGACTACCTGGTTTGCCGCCGCTTGCCATGCAGTCGATCTTAGGGGGCCTCGCGCTTGGCGCGGCGGGAGAGTGCCAGGCCGATGGCAACGACGAGGACGGCGCAGCTGAGGCTGACAGCGTAGTCAAGGCCATGCATGTGGGCCTCGAACCATTCGTGGACGGCGGCGTCCGTCGTGGCCATCTCGCCGGCCACGAAGCCCAGCAGCGCGGCACCCAGCGTGATGATGGCCGGGAAGCGCTCCATCAGCTTCAACAGCAGCGTGCTGCCGAAGATGATGAGCGGAATGGACAGGCCCAGGCCGATGACTAGCAGCAGCACGCGAGAACCCTCGGGCGCGCTGTTGGCGGCCGCTGCAACGGCGATGACGTTGTCCAGGCTCATGACGAGGTCGGCGATCAGGATCGTGCGCACGGCCGTCCACAGGTTGCCGCTGGCATGCACGTCGGCGTCGTCATCGCTGTCGGCCAGCAGTTGCACGCCGATCCACAACAGCAGCACGGCGCCCACCAGTTTCAGCCAGGGCAGCTGCAGCAGCTGCACGGCAAACAGCGTCAGCACGACGCGCAGCACGATGGCGGCGCCGCTGCCGAAGACGATGGCCTTCTTCTGCTGGCTGGCCGGCAGGTTGCGCGAGGCCAGCGCGATGACGACGGCGTTGTCCCCGGAGAGCAGGATGTTGACCCAGATGATCTTCAGCAGCGCGATGAAGAAGGCGGCGTTCAGCAGGTCCATGGCGGCGATGAGGGTGGAGCGCCCGAGTGTCGGTCTGCCCGGGCGGGCTGCGCCTGCGTGCAAGTACGCAGGCGGCAAAAAGAAAAGGGCCGCTCAAACGAACGGCCCCCGTCGGTCAGGCAGCGCGGTTTAGAGCAATGCCTTCAGCAGCTTGGCCATCTCGCTGGGGTTGCGCGTGACCGTGAAGCCGCACTCTTCCATGATGGCGAGCTTGGCGTCGGCCGTGTCGGCACCGCCCGAGATCAGCGCGCCGGCGTGGCCCATGCGCTTGCCTGCCGGAGCCGTGACGCCGGCGATGAAGCCGACGATGGGCTTCTTCATGTTCAGCTTGCACCAGCGGGCGGCTTCCGCCTCGTCCGGGCCGCCGATCTCGCCGATCATGATGACGGCGTCGGTGTCCGGGTCATCGTTGAAGGCCTTCATCACGTCGATGTGCTTCAAGCCGTTGATCGGGTCGCCGCCGATGCCGACAGCCGACGACTGGCCCAGGCCGATCTCGGTCAGCTGCGCCACGGCTTCATACGTCAGCGTGCCGGAGCGCGAGACGACGCCGATGCGGCCCTTGCGGTGGATGTGGCCCGGCATGATGCCGATCTTGATTTCTTCCGGCGTGATCAGGCCGGGGCAGTTGGGGCCCAGCAGCAGCGTGCGCTTGCCGCCGGCGGCTTCCTTGGCCTTCATCTTGTTGCGCACTTCCAGCATGTCCCGGACCGGGATGCCTTCGGTGATGCAGATCGCCAGGTCCAGGTCGGCCTCGACGGCTTCCCAGATCGCGGCGGCCGCGCCGGCGGGCGGCACGTAGATGACGGAGACGGTCGCACCGGTCTGCGAGGCGGCTTCCTTGACGGTCGCGTAGATGGGGATCTCGGAGAACTTTTCGCCGGCCTTCTTGGGGTTCACGCCCGCCACGAAGGCGTTCTTGCCGTTGGCATAGGCCTGGCAGCCCAGCGTGTGGAACTGACCGGTCTTGCCGGTGATGCCCTGGGTGATGACCTTGGTGTCTTTGTTGATGTAGATCGACATGTCTTGTACTCCTGGGCTTTAAGCGACGGCGGCGACGATCTTCGTGGCCGCTTCGGCCATCGTGTCGGCCGCAATGATGGGCAGGCCGGACTCGGCCAGCATCTTCTTGCCCAGTTCTTCGTTGGTGCCCTTCATGCGCACGACCAGCGGCACGGACAGGTTCACGGCCTTGCAGGCGGTGATGACGCCCTCGGCGATGGTGTCGCACTTCATGATGCCGCCGAAGATGTTGACCAGGATGCCCTTCACGCTCTTGTTCTTGAGCATGATCTTGAAGGCCTCGGTCACCTTCTCGGCCGTGGCGCCGCCGCCGACGTCCAGGAAGTTGGCCGGCTCGCCGCCGAACAGCTTGATGGTGTCCATCGTGGCCATGGCCAGGCCGGCACCGTTCACCAGGCAGCCGATGTTGCCGTCCAGGCTGATGTAGGCGAGGTCGAACTTGCTGGCTTCGACTTCAGCAGGATCTTCTTCGTCCAGGTCGCGGTAGGCCACGATCTCGGGGTGGCGGAACAGCGCGTTGGCGTCGAAGTTGAACTTCGCGTCCAGCGCCATCAGGTTGCCCTTGCTGTCACGGTTCAGCGGGTTGATTTCCACCAGCGACGCGTCGGTGTCCATGTAGCACTTGTAGAGCTTGGCGAACACGTCGACGGCCTGGTCGACGGTGTGGCCTTCCATGCCGATCGCCGCGGCGATCTTCTTGGACTGCTCGGTCGTGATGCCGGTCAGCGGGTCGATGATCTCGGTGATGATCTTCTCGGGCGTGCTGTGGGCCACCTCTTCGATGTCCATGCCGCCTTCGCTGGACGCGATGAAGGCGACGGCCTGCGTCGCACGGTCGGTGACCAGCGAGACGTAGAACTCCTTGCCGATGTCGGCGCCGTCCTCGATGTAGAGGCGGCGGACCTTCTGGCCTTCGGGGCCGGTCTGGTGGGTCTTGAGCTGCATGCCCAGGATGCCCTCGGCCTTTTCCTTCAGCTCATCGATGCTCTTGGCGACCTTGACGCCACCGCCCTTGCCGCGGCCACCGGCGTGGATCTGGGCCTTGACCACCCAGACCGGGCCGCCCAGCTTCTGGGCAGCCTCGACGGCCTCCTGCACGGTGAAGGCCGGGATGCCGCGCGGCACCGGCACGCCGAACTGGCGCAGGATTTCTTTGCCCTGGTATTCGTGGATTTTCATGGCTGGTCTTTCGGGTCGGGAAGTCAGGAAAAGGAAGTGGCTGGCTCGGGGGCCTTGAGGAGCGAAGGGCTGCTTCCGAGTGCCTCGCCCCCTTCGGAGGGCGTGCCGAGCGCTGGCTCAGCCTCGGAGGGGCTGATGTGCCAGAGAGGATAGAACTTGGCGACGGTCGCGCCGTCGCGGCGCAGCGCATGGCAGCGATCGAGCTGGAAAGGCGGGTTGCCGGCGGCGTCGCCCTCTCGCGTGTCGATGACGGAGCCGGCCATCGCCTGGATGACAGCCGTTGGCAGCACCTGGCAGAGCTCGGTCAGGTGGGTGCACCCGCGTGTGCCGCCGAGGCGGGCGATGACGGCCTGGCGGAAGCCCTTCATCAGATTCAGGCCGACCAGCTGGGCGTAGGCGTCACCGTGACCACCGCAGGCGTCCTCGTAGGGCATCCACAGGGTGTCGGACGAGGCGGCGGTGACCGTCAACGCGGCATCGACCGTCAGATGCAGGCGCATGTCATGGATGGGATCGCCCGCCTTGCGCGGCACGCCGGCCAGCGGGACGTCATGCGACTTGGTGTCGACGAGGCTGGCTTCGACATCGAACAGGCCGTCATCGCGCGCAAACACCTGCACATCGAGGGCGCGGCGATGCAGCGGGCGGCGCGTGATGGTCGGTTGGGCGGGGGGCATGGGCGGGAGGCAAGCAAAACAACCCGGCCGGTGCCGGTACGGCAGCTCTACCGAGGCTCGCAACCACTTTGCCGCAAGGCGCAGAGGGCATGTAACCGGGTGAACCACCGTTTTCGGGGCAGCCGGCAATGTAGCACGGAGGGTGAAATTCACCCCTGCGCGCTCGGTCAAGCAGCCCTTAGGCCCTGAGCAAGCGGTGCACCACTTCGGGGGCAAACCCCCGTGCCAGCAGAAAACGAGTCTGGCGCGCCCGCTCCGTGGCGTCGCGGGGTGGTTCCGCGCCGAAACGCCGGAGCCAGACCTCGCGAGCGCGGTCCAGCTCGGTTTCACGCAAGGTGGCTTGTTGCTCGGCGTCCAGCTTCAGCCCGTGGCGGGCCAGCTCCTGCTGGATGCGCTGTGCGCCGAAGCGGCCCGAACGCACATGCAGGCGAGATTCGACAAAGCGGGTTTCGTCGAGATAGCCCTGGGCGGCGAGGGCGTCGAGCAGCGCGTCGACCGCGGATTCGCCAACATCGGCGTCCACATCGCAGTCTTCGGGCGCCAAGTCGCCGTCAACTGCGTCCTTGTTGTCTTGCGGCGAATTAAGGCGCGCAAGTTGCTGCTGCTCAATGCGCAGCAACTTGCGTCTCAGTTCGGCCCGGCTGTGCTCGCGCTGGGCCAGCAAGCCGATGGCGCGGGCCTTCAGCGACAGGGGCGCACGCGCCATGGCCGCCAGCCGTGCGGGCTTATTCCGGTGCTGCCGTTGTCAGCAGAGCCACGCCCAACGATTCGCGGATCTTGTTCTCGATCTCGCGGGAGACATCGGGGTTCTCGCGCAGGAATTCGCGGGCGTTGTCCTTGCCCTGGCCGATCTTTTCGCCCTGGTAGGCGTACCAGGAGCCGGACTTCTCGACGATCTTGGCGATGACGCCCATGTCGACGATCTCGCCCTCGCGGCTGATGCCTTCGCCGTAGAGGATGTCGAACTCGGCGGTCTTGAACGGGGGGCTGACCTTGTTCTTGACGACCTTGACCTTGGTCTCGGAGCCGATGACTTCCTCGCCCTTCTTGATGGAGCCGATGCGGCGGATGTCCAGGCGCACGGAGGCGTAGAACTTCAGCGCATTGCCGCCGGTGGTCGTTTCGGGCGAGCCGAACATGACGCCGATCTTCATGCGGATCTGGTTGATGAAGATGACCATGCAGTTGGTCTTCTTGATCGTGGCGGTCAGCTTGCGCAGGGCCTGGCTCATCAGGCGAGCCTGCAGGCCGGGCAGGCTGTCGCCCATTTCGCCTTCGAGTTCGGCCTTGGGCGTCAACGCCGCAACCGAGTCGATGACGATGAGATCCACCGAGCCGGAGCGCACCAGCGCGTCGACGATCTCGAGGGCCTGCTCGCCCGTGTCGGGCTGGCTGATCAGCAGCTCCTGCAGGTTGACGCCCAGCTTCTGGGCGTACTGGATGTCCAGCGCGTGCTCGGCATCGATGAAGGCGCAGGTGCCTTGCAGCTTCTGCATCTCGGCGATGACTTGCAGCGTCAGCGTCGTCTTGCCGGAGGATTCCGGGCCGTAGATCTCGACGACGCGGCCGCGCGGCAGGCCGCCAACGCCCAGCGCGATGTCCAGGCCCAGGGAGCCGGTGGAGACGACCTGGATGTCTTCGATGACCTCGCCTTCACCCAGGCGCATGATGGAACCCTTGCCGAATTGCTTTTCGATCTGGGCGAGGGCGGCCTGCAGGGCCTTGGCTTTTTCGGTGTTGAGGGCTTTGACCGGGGCGTCCATGCGAATCTCCGTGGGGAATGGCTGAATTATGGGGCAATCTGTATGTTTGTACAGTGGTTTGTCCCCCGATGTGCGGCGGCTTGCCGTCTCAGGATTGGGGACAGCTTAGGCATGAGGTGGCTCATGACGTGAGCCAGGCTTGCGCTGCCGCAAGCCGTCTGCATCGCCGCCGCACATAACATCGGAGCAGGAGACAAGACGATGCGCATCCTGATTGCGGAAGACGACCAAGTGCTGGCTGACGGGCTGTTGCGTGCGCTGCGCGCCTCAGGTTATGCCGTGGACCGTGTCAGCAGCGGCACCGAGGCCGATACGGCGCTGGCCACACACGAGTTCGACCTCGTCATCTTGGATCTGGGCTTGCCGCGCCTGCACGGGCTGGAGGTGTTGCGCAAGCTGCGCGCGCGCGGGTCGACGATGCCTGTGCTGATCCTGACCGCGGCGGACAGCGTGGAGCAGCGCGTCAAGGGGCTGGACCTGGGCGCCGACGACTACATGGCCAAGCCGTTCTCGCTGCAGGAACTGGAGGCGCGGGTGCGGGCATTGACCCGGCGCGGCCTGGGAACGGCCAGCAGCATCATCAAGCACGGGCCGCTGAGCTTCGACGCCACCGGCCGCGTGGCCTACATCAACGAGCAGATGCTGGAGTTGTCGGCGCGCGAGCTGTCGCTGCTGGAAGTGCTGCTGCAGCGCGCCGGGCGGCTGGTCAGCAAGGACCAGCTCGTCGAGCGCCTGTGTGAGTGGGGCGAAGAGGTCTCGAACAACGCGATCGAGGTCTACATCCACCGGCTGCGCAAGAAGATCGAGCAAGGCCCCATCCGCATCGCGACGGTGCGCGGTCTCGGCTACTGCCTCGAAAAGATCGCCTCTTGATCGATGCCCAGTAAAGACGGCGCCAGCCCCGAGCAGGGCTCGATGGCCCGGGCTGGCGCCCCTGCTGCGCAGGGCTCGCTGTTCGGCGAGATCCTCGACTGGATGCTCGCCCCGCTGCTGCTGATCTGGCCGATCAGCGTCGCGCTGACCTGGCTGGTAGCGCAGGGCATCGCCAGCCGGCCCTATGACCGCGAGCTGGGCGAGATGGCGCGCAGCCTGGGGCTGCAGGTGGCGGCGGCTTCAGTGCCGGCGCCGGCACCCCTTGGCAAAGGCAAGGACCGCTATGCCCTCGCGCCCGAGGCCGCGGCGCTGCTGCGGGCTGATGCGTCGGACACGGTTTTCTACCAAGTGCTGGGCCTGCGTGGCGAACTGCTGAGCGGGGACGCGGCGCTGCCCGTGCCGGCCGAGGACGCACCCACCGTGCCCTGGGAGCTGCATTTCCGCGACGACGAGGTCGGCTCGGACGCCGTGCGCGTCGCCTACCTCTGGATTGCGCCGGAGGGTCAGGCCGGGGCGAGCAGGACCATGCTCGTGCAGGTGGCCGAGACGCTGGGCAAGCGGGCGCGGCTGACGAACGAGATCATCAAGGGCGTCATCCTGCCGCAGTTCGTCATCCTGCCGCTGGCGGTGCTGCTGGTGTGGCTGGCGCTGGCGCGCGGCATCTCGCCGCTGAACGAACTGCAGCGGCGCATCCGCTCGCGCGAGAGTTCGGACCTCAGCCCCATCGACGAGCAGCGCGTGCCCGATGAAGTCGCGCCGCTGGTGCGCGCCATCAATGACCTGCTCGCGCGGCTGGACTTGTCGATGAGCCGGCAAAAGCATTTCCTCGCCGACGCTGCCCACCAGCTGAAGACGCCACTGGCCGGCCTGCGCACCCAGGCCGAGCTGATCCAGCGCGAGATCGATGCCGGCCGGGCGTCCCCCGAGGAGCTGAAGCGCTCGCTCTCGCACATCGCGAGGGCCAGTGAGCGCGCGGCCCACATGGTCAACCAGTTGCTGGCGATGGCGCGTGCCGAGGACGCCGAGCAGGCGCTGCGGCGCGAGCCGGTCGACCTGGCGGCAATCGCCATCGACACGGTGCGCGACTTCGTGCCGCGTGCGCTGGAGCGGCGCATCGACCTCGGCTATGACGGCGTCGTGCCCGACGACAGCCGGCTGCGCGTGCATGGCCAACCGG
Source organism: Roseateles sp. GW821-FHT02E12 (assembly GCF_059421665.1). NCBI lineage: Bacteria > Pseudomonadati > Pseudomonadota > Betaproteobacteria > Burkholderiales > Sphaerotilaceae > Roseateles > Roseateles sp. GW821-FHT02E12. The sequence continues at coordinate 607,939 of NZ_JBWKVK010000001.1, read as the reverse complement.
TGCTGCTCGGCGAGCTGATCCGCAACCTGGTCGACAACGCGCTGCTGTACACGCCGGCGGGCGGGCTGGTGACGGTGCGTGTCGTCGAGGACCCATTCGGCCAGGTCGTTGTGCTGCAGGTCGAGGACACGGGGCCGGGCATCGCGCCGACCGAGCGCGAGAAGGTCTTCCAGCCGTTCTACCGGTCTCTCGGCAGCGGCGCGGAAGGCTCGGGCCTGGGCCTGGCCATCGTGCAGGAGATCGTGCAACAGCACGAGGCCGAGCTGACGCTGGACGACACCCGCGTGCGCCGCGCGGCGGGCGGCGAGTCGCCCGACGGCCAGGGGCCGGGGGCGAGGTTCACGATCCGCTTCCCGGCCGGGGCTGTGTCTACGTCTTGACGAGCTTCTTGACTCGGGCGATCGACAACAGCAGGCCCAGCGACAAGCCCAGCGTCACCATGGCCGTGCCGCCATAGCTGACGAAGGGCAGCGGCACGCCGACGACGGGCAGGATGCCGCTGACCATGCCCATGTTGACGAAGACGTAGGTGAAGAAGGAGAGCGTCACCGCGCCGGCCATCAGCCGCGTGAACAGCGTCGGTGCGTCCGACGCGATCATCAGCCCGCGCAGGATCAGCGCCGTGAAGCCGGCCAAGAGCGCCAGCGCCCCCATCAGGCCGAATTCCTCGCCGAAGGCCGCGAAGATGAAGTCGGTCGTGCGCTCGGGGATGAACTCCAGGTGAGTCTGCGTGCCCTGCATGAAGCCCTTGCCGGTCACGCCGCCGGAGCCGATGGCGATCTCGCCCTGGATGATGTGGAAGCCCTTGCCGAGCGGGTCCTTGGACGGGTCCAGCAGCGTGCAGATGCGGTGCTTCTGGTAAGGCTTGAGCACCGGCCAGGTCACATCGGGCTGGCAGATCTTGTCTTCACTGAGCACCAGCGTTGTCGCGCCGGCGGCGGCCAGCACGACGGCCGGCACGATGAGCTTCCATGGCAGGCCGGCGAAGAAGATCACGTACAGCCCCGCGGCCAGCACGAGGATGCCGGTGCCGAGGTCGGGCTGCTTGGCGATCAGGAAGAACGGCAGCAGCAGCAATGCGAACGCGGCGATGAAGTCCGGCCAGCGCAGCAGGCCCTCGCGTTTCTGGAACCACCAGGCCAGCATCAGCGGCGTGGCGAGCTTGAGCAGCTCGGACGGTTGTATCTGCGTGACGCCGATGCTGAGCCAGCGCGTCGCGCCCTTCTTCGTGACGCCGAACAGCGCGGTCGCGACGAGCAGGGCCACGCCGAAGGCGTACAGCGGGATGGCCAGCGCCATCAGCTTTTGAGGTGGCACCTGGGCGACGATGAACATCAGCCCCAAGGCCAGCGCCATGTTGCGCGCATGGTCGACAAAGCGCGTGCCGTGGTCGTAGCCGGCCGAGTACATGCACAGCAGGCCCCAGGCGCACATCCACAACACCGCGATCAGCAGCGGGATGTCGAAACCGCTCAACCAGGGCCGCAGGCGTTGCCAGAGAGGCGGGCGCTCGATGACAGTCATTTGGAAGCTCCCGAAGCGGCGGCCTGGGCCGGTGCCGAGGCTGCCTGACCCATCAAAGGCACATCCACGGCCTTGCGCGGCGTGCCGATGGGCGCGAAGGTCTGGCCCAGTTGCGTCTTGGCGATATCTTCCTCGCTGGGGTAGTTGCCCATCAGCAGGTAGTCGAACACGCGACGCGCGATGGGCGCGGCCGACATGGAGCCGAAACCAGCGTTCTCGACGATGACGGCCAGCGCCACGCGTGGCTGGTCCACCGGCGCGAAGGCGACGTACAGGGAATGGTCGCGCTTGCGCTCGTCGGCCTTGATGTTGCTGTACTTCTCGCCCGCCTTCAGGCCGATGGCCTGGGCCGTGCCGGTCTTGCCGGCGCTCTGGTAGCCCGCGTTCAGGAAGGCCAGGCGCGAGGTGCCTTCCAGCGTCACGCCGTTCATCGCGTTGTGGATGATGGCGACGTCGGAGGCTTTAAGCGGCAGCGGCTCCAGTGCATCGCTGGCGATGCGGCGCTGCTCGTGCTTCACCACGTCCTCGATCTCGCGCACCAGGCGCGGCTTGTAGCGCTGGCCGCCGGACGCGATGGTGGAGTAGGCCGTGGCCATCTGCAGCATCGTGAAGTTGTTGTAGCCCTGGCCGATGCCCAGCGAGATCGTCTCGCCGGCGAACCACTTCTGGTTCGCCGGGCTCTTGCGGAAGTAGTTGCGCTTCCATTCCTGCGAGGGCAGCACGCCGGTGACCTCGCCCTGCACGTCGATCTCGGTCTTGCGGCCCAGGCCGAAGGGCATCAGCTGGTCGTGGATCAGGTCCACGCCCATCTCGTTGGCGAGGCTGTAGAAGTAGACGTTGGACGAGGTGACGATGGCCAGGCGCATGTCCTTGGGGCCGGCACGGTCGGTCTCGGGGCTGCCGAAGGTGCGGCCGCCGAAGCTGTAGGTCAGGTTGTCCATGATGACCGTGCTAGGCGAGCGCTTGCCGCTGTTCAGCGCGGCCATGGCCATCAAGGGTTTGAAGGTGGAGCCGGGCGGGTAGGTGCCGCGCAGCGCGCGGTTGAGCAGCGGCTTGTCGATGTCTTCGTTCAGGTCGCGCCAGGAGTCGGCGTCGATGCCGTCGACGAAGAGGTTGGGGTCGAAGGTGGGCTTGGAGACGAAGGCCAGCACCTCGCCGTTGCGCGGGTCGATGGCCACCAGCGCGCCGCGGCGCTCGCCGAACAGCTGCTCCACCAGCGCCTGCAGCTTGATGTCGATGGACAGGTTCAGCGTGTTGCCGGGTGTGGGCGGCTTGTGGTCCAGCCGGCGCACGGCGCGGCCGCCGGCGCTTGTTTCCACCTGCTCGAAGCCGGTGGCGCCGTGCAGCTCCTTCTCGTAGGCCTGCTCCAGGCCCAGCTTGCCGATGTACTCGGTGCCGCGGTAGTTGGCGAGGTCTTCCTCCTCCCAGTCGTCCATGGCCTTCTTCTCGGCCTGGTTGATGCGGCCGATGTAGCCGATCAGATGGGCGCCAACGTCACCCAGCGGGTAGGAGCGGAACAGCCGCGCCTTGATCTCCACGCCGGGGAAACGGAAGCGCTGGGCCGTGAAGCGCGCCACTTCCTCGTCCGTCAGCTTGGTGCGGATGGGCAGGGAGTCGGTGTGCTTGGCCTCTTCCAGCAGGCGCTTGAAGCGGCGCTTGTCGCGCAGCTGGATCTCGATGACCTGGCCCAGCGCCTCGATGGTGGCGTCCAGGTCGGTGACCTTCTCGGGGTTGATCTCCAGCGTGTAGGCCGAGTAGTTGCTGGCCAGCACGACGCCGTTGCGGTCCTTGATGAGGCCGCGATTCGGCACGATGGGCACGACGGCGATGCGGTTGGACTCGGCCCGCTCTGCGAAGCTGTCGTACTGCGCCACCTGCAGCCACAGCAAGCGCGCCACCAGCAGGCCGAAGCAAAACAGCACGAAAGCGCCCGCGGCCAGCACGCGCAGCCGGAAGCGGGACAGCTCCTGGTGGAGGTTCTTGAGGACGACCACTTGGGTTTACAGGGGTCGATGCGCGTCGCGGTCGGGCGCGCGGCGCTGCGGCGCGAGCAGCAGCACGCTTGCGACGGGCCACAGCGCAGCCTCGAAGACCGGCGCCAGCAGCATGCCCCAGCCCGGCCACATGCCGCCGACGATCATCCGCACGATCAATGCCAGCGCATGGGCGCCGAAGAACAGCGGCAGCACCTGCACGGCCTGGGCGCCGAGGGGGAACCAGGTCAGGCGGCGGTGCAGCGAGATCGCGCCAAAGCTCAGGCCGCTGTAGGCCAAAGCGTGCTGGCCGAGCAGCGCGCCGTCATGTACGTCGACGAGCAGGCCGAAGACGAAGGCCCACAGCACGCCGATGCGACGCGGCTGGTGCACGCCCCAGAACACCAGCACCACGGCCAGCACGTCAGGCATGGCCGCCAGCCGGCCGGCGGGCACCATGTCCACCATCAGCGCGACGATCAGCGTGAAGCCGATGAACCAGGGGTTGGCCGGCAGCAGCAGCTGGTCGGCGGCGCGCGGCATGATCATTGGGAGGCTCCCGAGGCCTTGGCAGCGGCTTTTTCAGCGCGCTCGGCCTTCTTGGCGGCGCGGATGGTGGCCTTCGTGGCGGCGGCGGAGGCGGCTTCCGCGGCGGCCGCAACCTCGGCTTCCTTCTTGGCCGCCAAGTGCCGGTCCTGCGGCAGCAGGATGAGCACATGGCGGGCGCTGTCCGGCTGCGCGATAGGTGCGAGCAGCACCTGCGCGAAGCTGGAGTCGCCGCGCCGCTCGACGATGGCGACCTTGGCCACCGGCAGGCCCGGCGGGTAGACGCCGTCCAGTCCGGATGTCGTCATCAGGTCGCCGACCTTGATGTCCGCGTTCGCGGCCAGGAAGCGCAGTTCCATGCCGGCACCGTCCGAGCGGCCTGCGGCGGCGTTGCGCATCTGGGTGCGCGAGTTCAGCAGCGGGATGGCGGCGTCCTTGTCGGTCAGCAGCGTCACCTCGCTGGACAGGGGGTAGACCCGCGTCACCTGGCCCAGCACGCCGGCCTCGTTGATGACGGGCGAGCCCGCTGCCACGCCCTGTGCCGCGCCGCGGTCGATGACCACGCGGCGGGAGAAGGGGTCGGGTGCCTCGAACAGCACCTCGGCCGGCATGGAGGATGCACTCAGCGAGGGCTGCAGGCCCAGCAGTTTGCGCAGGCGGTCGTTTTCGGCCTGCAACGCCTCGGCGCGGGACAAGCGCTCGGCCTGTTGGGCGAGCTGGCGCTTGGCCTGATCCTCCGCCTCCATGGCGCGTTTGGTGCCGCGCAGGTAGTCGCCGGCTGTCTCCCAGGCGTCCACCGGTGTCAGCAGCAGGCGCTGCACCGGGTGCAGCACCAGCGCCAGCGCGGCGCGCGCCGGGGCCATCAGTCTGAAGCGGGCGTCCGCCACCATCAGCAGCAGCGCCAGCGCCGAACACAGCGCGAGCTTGGTCAGCGCCGACGGACCTTGGCGGAAGAACGGCGGTGGGGAGCGGTCGAGGGTGCCGAGGGGCATTGCGCGCCTGGCGGGTTTAGCGGCTTATTCCGACGTGAAGATGGAGCCCAGGCGCTCCATGCGCTCCAGGGCCATGCCACAGCCGCGCACGACGCAGGTCAGCGGGTCTTCGGCAACGAGCACCGGCAGGCCGGTTTCCTCGCCCAGCAGGCGGTCCAGGTCGCGCAGCAGCGCGCCGCCGCCGGTCAGCATCATGCCGCGCTCGGCGATGTCGGCGCCCAGCTCGGGCGGCGTCTGCTCCAGCGCGTTCTTCACGGCGGAGACGATCTGGTTGAGCGGGTCGGTGAGCGCCTCCAGGATCTCGTTGGACGAGATCGTGAAGCTGCGCGGCACGCCTTCGGAGAGGTTGCGGCCCTTGACCTCCATCTCCTTGACCTCGGAGCCGGGGAAGGCGCTGCCGATGTTCTTCTTGATCGACTCGGCCGTGGGCTCGCCGATCAGCATGCCGTAGTTGCGGCGGATGTAGTTGATGATGGCTTCGTCGAACTTGTCGCCGCCGACGCGGACTGAGCCCTTGTAGACCATGCCGCCCAGCGAGATGACGCCCACCTCCGTGGTGCCGCCGCCGATGTCGACGACCATGGAGCCCGAGGCCTCGGACACCGGCAGGCCGGCACCGATCGCGGCGGCCATGGGTTCCTCGATCAGGTAGACCTCGCTGGCGCCGGCGCCGAGTGCCGATTCGCGGATGGCGCGGCGCTCGACCTGGGTCGAGCCGCAGGGCACGCAGATGATGATCCTGGGGCTCGGCTTGAAGGTCTTCGAGTCGTGGACCATCTTGATGAACTGCTTGAGCATCTGCTCAGTGACAGTGAAGTCGGCGATGACGCCGTCTTTCATCGGGCGGATGGCCTCGATATTGCCAGGCACCTTGCCCAGCATGGCCTTGGCCTCGCGGCCGACGGCCTGGATGGTTTTCTTGCCGTTGGGGCCGCCTTCGTGGCGGATGGAAACGACCGAGGGCTCGTCGAGGACGATGCCTTTGCCACGCACGTAAATCAGGGTGTTGGCGGTGCCGAGGTCGATGGCGAGGTCGGTCGAGAAATAGCGGCGCAGGGAGGCGAACATGGATGTGGCGCAGGGGGCCTCGCCGGCGGGCGCGGCTTGAAAATCGGGGTCTGGATAAGCAACGAGGCCGCCCGGCCTGCGACGAATCGCGTCGCTGAGTGGGCAGCCTCGAAGGCTTGGAAGATGGGCGGCGATAATAACCGATCACCTTTGTTTTGAGCCCGCCGCCACTGGGTTTTCGGCTCAATCCTTACACCTGAAAACGACCCCATGAGCCTCACCCCCGACGACGTGAGCCGCATTGCCAACCTGGCCCGGCTGGAGCTGAAGCCTGCCGAATCCGCCAGCCTGCTCGGCAACCTGAACGATTTCTTCAAGATCGTGGACCAGATGAGCGCCGTGGACACCGCCGGCGTCGAGCCGCTGTACACGCCGCTGTCGGCCATCCAGCAGGTGCAGCTGCGCCTGCGCGAGGACGTCGTCACCGAGAGCAACCAGCGTGAGCTGAACCAGCGCAGCGCCCCGGCCGTCGAGGACGGCCTCTTCCTCGTTCCCAAGGTCATCGAATGAAGTCCGTTCACGACATGGGCGTGGCCGAACTGGCCACCGCCCTGAAAAGCCGTGCCCTGTCCAGCCGTGAGGCCACGCAGGCCCTGCTGGATCGCGTTGCCGCCCACGACCAGCAGCTGGGTGCCTTCCTGCACATCGACGCCGACGGCGCCCTGGCCCGCGCGGCCGCAGCCGACGCGGCGCTGGCAGGCGGAAATGCCGGCGTGCTGACCGGTATCCCGCTGGCGCACAAGGACATCTACGTCACGGCCGACATGCCCACGACGGCCGGCTCCAAGATTCTGGCCGGCTACCGCAGCCCCTTCGACGCCACCGTCATCGCCAAGCTCAACGCTGCCGGCACGGTGGCCCTGGGCAAGCTGAACTGCGACGAGTTCGCGATGGGCTCGGCCAACGAGAACAGCGCCTACTTCCCGACCCACAACCCCTGGGACCTGGGGCGTGTGCCCGGCGGCTCGTCGGGTGGCTCGGCAGTCGCCGTCGCCGCGCGCCTCGTGCCCGGCACGACCGGCACCGACACCGGCGGCTCCATCCGCCAGCCGGCCAGCTTTACCGGCATCACCGGCATCAAGCCCACGTACGGCGTGTGCTCGCGCTACGGGATGATCGCCTTCGCCTCCAGCCTGGACCAGGCCGGCCCCATGGCCCGCTCGGCCGAGGACTGCGCGCTGCTGCTGTCGGCCATGAGCGGTTTCGACGAGCGCGACGCGACCAGCGTGCAGCAGCCGCCGCAGGACTTCCATGCGCAGATGCTGGCAGCCCGCGACGGCGCGACGGCCACCCAGCCGCTGAAGGGCCTGCGCATCGGCCTGCCCCAGGAGTTCTTCCCGGCCGGCTTGTCGGCAGACGTCAACGCCGCCGTGCGCGCCGGCTTGGCCGAGCTGGAAAAGCTCGGCGCCACGCTGGTGGACGTCAGCCTGCCCCGTACCGAGCTGGCCATCCCCGTCTACTACATCATTGCCCCGGCCGAGGCGAGCTCGAATCTCTCCCGCTTCGACGGCGTCAAGTTCGGTCACCGTGCCGCGCAGTACGACGACCTGCTGGACATGTACAAGAAGACGCGCGCCGAGGGCTTCGGCCCCGAGGTCAAGCGCCGCATCATGATCGGCAGCTACGTGCTCTCGCACGGCTACTACGACGCCTACTACCTGCAGGCCCAGAAGCTGCGCCGCATGATCGCGGACGACTTCCAGCAGTGCTTCGCGCAGTGCGACCTGATCGCCGGCCCGGTGGCGCCCACCGTCGCCTGGAAGCACGGTGAGGGCAAGGACGACCCGACCCAGGCCTACCTGGCCGACATCTTCACGCTGCCCGGCTCGCTGGCCGGCCTGCCTGGCATGAGCGTGCCGGTGGGCTCTGGCGCCGGTGGCATGCCGGTCGGGCTGCAGCTCATCGGCAACTACTTCAAGGAAGGGCAGCTGCTGCACACCGCGCACGCCCTCCAGCAGGCGACCGACTGGCACTTGGCCAAGCCCGCAGGATTCTGATCATGCCCACCACGCCCAAACTCATCCGCGGCTACGAGGTCGTCATCGGCCTGGAAAACCACGTCCAGCTCTCCACGCAGAGCAAGATCTTCAGCGGCAGCTCCACCGCCTTCGGCGCGGCGCCCAACACCCAGGCTTCGCCGGTGGACCTGGCCCTGCCCGGCACGCTGCCGGTGCTGAACCGCGCCGCCGTCGAGCGTGCCATCCGCTTCGGCCTGGCGGTGGGTGCCAAGGTGGCGCCGCTGTCCATCTTCGCCCGCAAGAACTACTTCTACCCGGACCTGCCCAAGGGCTACCAGATCAGCCAGTTCGAGATCCCGGTGGTGCAGGGTGGCTCGGTGGAGTTCTTCGTCGGCGACGTGAAGCACAAGGTCAACCTGACCCGTGCCCACCTGGAAGAAGACGCGGGCAAGAGCCTGCACGAGGACTACCACGGCCAGTCGGGCATCGACCTGAACCGCGCCGGCACGCCGCTGCTGGAGATCGTCTCCGAGCCCGACATGCGCTCGGGCGCGGAAGCCGCCGAGTACGCCAAGACGCTGCACGCGCTGGTGATGTGGCTGGACATCTGCGACGGCAACATGCAGGAAGGCTCGTTCCGCTGCGACGTCAACGTGTCGGTGCGCAAGCCCGGCGAGCCCTACGGCACGCGCCGCGAGATCAAGAACCTCAACAGCTTCCGCTTCCTGGTCGACGCGGTGAACTACGAGGTGAACTGGCAGATCGACGAGATCGAGGACGGCCGCAAGATCCAGCAGGCAACGATCCTCTACAACCCCGACACCGGCGAGACCCGCGCGATGCGCAGCAAGGAAGACTCGGCCGACTACCGCTACTTCCCCGACCCCGACCTGCCGCCGCTGGTGATTGCGCCGGAATGGGTGGAGCGCGTGAAGGGCGAGATGCCCGAGCTGCCGCGCGTGATGGCGGCGCGCTTCGAGAGCGTGGACGGCCTGCCGGCCTATGACGCGACCATGATGACGCAGAGCCTGGCGACGGCGCGCTACTACGAGGCCGCCAAGGCCGCGGGCGCGGCGCCCAAGTTGGTGGCGAACTGGGTCATGGGCGAGATTTCGCGCCGGCTGAACGCCGAAGACCGCGGGATCGACGCGGCGCCGGTCAGCTCCGAGCTGCTGGCCCAGCTGATCGCCCGCATCACCGACGGCACGATCTCGAACAACGCCGCCCGGCAGGTGTTCGAGTCGCTGTGGAGCGGTGAAGCGAGTGACGTCGATGCCGTCATCGAGTCCAAGGGCCTGAAGCAGGTCAGCGATACCGGTGCCATCGAGGCCATCCTCGACGAGGTGCTGGCCGCCAACCCCAAGTCGGTGGACGAGTACCGCGCGGGCAAGGACAAGGCCTTCAACGCGCTGGTCGGCCAGGCGATGAAGGCGACCAAGGGCAAGGCCAACCCGGCGCTGGTGAACGAACTGCTGAAGAAAAAGCTGGGCTGAAGCCGAGACGGCGCCCGGGCGCTGTCAGCGCTTGGGCGTCGGAGCCGGTGCCGTCATCGGCAATTCGCCCAGTGGCGGCATCGAGCCTGGCGTAGCGCCGGCCCAGAGCTTCTTCAGCCGTGCGAATTCGGCGTCGAAAGTCTTGTTGATGCGCACGAGCTCGGCCTTCTGGTTCTCGATGAGCACGTGCTGGGCCTCGACGCCGGCGTCATTGGCGTCCAGCGCCTGCTTGAGCTTGGCCGGCAGGGGCTTGCCCTTGTAGAACTCGGCTTCGTCCAGCAGCGGCTTGCGCTCGGCGGTCAGGTCCTTGATGCGGCGCTCGGAGATGCGCATGGCCTTGTTGGCGTCGTCCAGCGAGGCGTTGCGAGCGCGCTGGTGAGCGGCCTCGGTGGGGTAGCGCAGCATCAGCGAGCGGTCGCGACGGATGGCGTCCTGCTGGGCAAGGCGGTCTGCCGCAGCGCGCCGGTCGGCGGCCTCCTTGGCCGCGCGGTCCTCGGGGCTGAGAAAGGGCGGCAGCGTCGTGCGCTGCGAACCATCGGGGTTGAGCACACGTTGCTCGCGCGACGTGCATTCGGGAATGGGACGGTCGCTCGTCAACTTGCGGCCATCGGCCGTCGTGCAGGTGTAGATGCCCTTGCCGGGCGTGGTGTCCTGCGCCAGCGCGGTGCTGGCGATGAACAGTCCGACAACGACGGGTAGCGTGCGCATCACAGCCAGTCAGACCCCGTAACGCTCTCGGTAGGCCAGCACGGCGGGGCGGTGGGCGGCGAGTTCCGGCGCGCCATCCAGGAAGCCCAGCAGGTCGGCCAGGCCGGCGATGGCGACGACCGCCAGGCCGTAGCGCTGCTGCACCTGCTGCACGGCGGACTGCGGGCTGTCGACACCGCCCTCGGCCGCCTTCTCCTGCCGATCCAGCGCGATGCTCACGCCGCAGGGCGTTGCGCCGGCGGCTTCGATCATCTGGATGGACTCGCGCACCGAGGTGCCGGCGGAGATGACGTCGTCGATGATGAGCACACGGCCCTTGACCGGTGCGCCGACGAGGGTGCCACCCTCGCCGTGGTCCTTGGCTTCCTTGCGGTTGTAGGCAAAGGGCACGTTGTGGCCGCGCCGCGCCAGCTCCATCGATACGGCGGCCGCCAGCGTGATGCCCTTGTAGGCCGGCCCGAAGATCATGTCGAAGGCAAGACCCGACGCGATCAGGCGCTCGGCGTAGAAGCCGGCGAGGCGGCCGAGCTTGGCGCCGTCGTCGAACAAACCGGCGTTGAAGAAGTAGGGGCTGAGCCGTCCGGCCTTGGTTTTGAACTCGCCGAAACGCAGTACGCCCGCCTCCACGGCAAACGAGACAAAGGACTGGGCGAGGGAGTCAACGGGCGCGGCGGACATGTCCAAAGATTCTAGGGGTCAAAAAAACAGGCCCGACCCCTAGAAGGGGCCGGGCCATCAGCTGGTTTTCACCAAGTCGCGGGCGAGGCCCGCATGACGTCTAGCGCTGAGTCAGTTGGGGACCGAGCTGTCCAGGAGTACCTGGCCAGGTCCGTCCCGCAAGGAACCCACTGAGTCAGGTGAGGACAGAGCAGTCCATGAGTACATGGCCTGGTCTGTCCCGCACTGTCAGAAGCTGGCCTTGAACTGAACGCCGTAGCTGCGCGGCTCGTTGACGATGCCGGTCAGGTTGTCGAAGTCGATGGCGGCGACGACCTGGCGGTGGTTGGTGATGTTGCGGGAATAGGCAGCCACTTCGTACTTGCCGTTGTTCCAGCCGTAGCCCACGCGCAGGCCACCTTCCAGAGCCGACTTGGCCTTGTACTCGACGGCCTCGTACAGGAACATGTTGTACTTGTCCTTGTAGGCCCAGTCGGTCAGCACGGTCAGTTCGCCGTCGCCGATCTCGGTGCTGTACTTCAGCGTCCAGTTCCACACCACCTTGGGTGCGCGCGGCAGCGGGTTGCCGTTGATGCTGACGGTGCCAGCCAACGGGCCGGCAGGGTCGAGCACCGTGCAACCGGTGTTGGGCGTCAGGAACTGGAAGCCCGCATTGCCGCAGGGCAGCACGAAGAGGTTGGCGTCCTTGATCTTCGTGTCGTTGTACGAGAAGCCCAGCGTCGTGCGCCAGTCGCGCGCAATGATGGCCTGCGCATCCAGCTCGAAGCCCTGGCCCTCGGCCTTGGCTGCGTTGACGAGGCGGTTCTGGTTGGTCGAACCCGAACCGGCCGTCAGCTGCATGTCCTTCACGCGGTACTTGAACACCGTGCCGCTGATGCGGGCGGTGTTGTCCAGCAGGTCGGCCTTGAAGCCGGCCTCGACGGACAGCACCTTCTCCGAGTTGGCCACCGAGATGGAGTCACCGAACAGCACGCGGCCCTGGATGGACGGCGCGCGGTAGCCGGTGGCAACGCGTGCGAACAGGCTGGTGGCCTTGTCGACGTTGTAGTTGGCGCCCAGGTCCCAGCTCCAGTTCGTGGACTTCGGCGAGGTGTAGAACGGGCCGATGACGTCGACGTTGTTGGCCTTGCCCGGCGTCCAGGTGCGCACCGCGTCGAAGTCCTTCTTGTCGTTCGTGTAGCGCAGGCCACCGCGGATCTTGAAGTCGGGCGTGACAGCGAAGTTCACGTTGCCGAACGCGGCCCAGGACTTGGCCGTCTGGTGCTGCACGGCGTAGCCGTTCTGCGGGTCGCCGACGGCGAAGCTGTCGAAGTTGAAGCTGTCCACCTGCAGCTTCTCGTTGAAGTAGTACAGGCCGGCGATCCACTGCAGCGGGTCGCTGGTGTTGGACTGCAGGCGGAACTCCTGCGTCGTCTGGCGCAGCGTGGGGATGCCGTCGGCCGTCTGGGCGTCGAAGGGGATGACGGACGGGTACGGCGTCGTCGAGCCGGAGGGGTAGTACTTCGGGCCGTCGGGGATGTTGCAGAAGCGGCAGCCGAAGCCGCCGTCCACGTCGCCGCGGCTGTAGAACTTGGCGCGGTCGTGGGCGGTGATGGAGTACAGCGACATGCCGTCGAAGTCCCAGCGCAGGCGCGCGCTGACTTCGCTGGACGTCAGCGTCTGCGAGTTGTAGCCGTCGGTCGGGTAGCTGGCGTCGTCGTAGCCGTCGACCAGGTCGTTCGAGCCGCGCTTGATGATGTTGGCGCGGAAGGTGGTGGCCGTGCCCTTGAAGTCACGCGCCTGGACCTTGAACAGGCCCGAGAAGTTGCCGTTCTTGTAGGCGGCCTGCAGGCGCAGCGCCTTGTCGTTGTAGCCCTCGAGGTCGGCCGTCGCGTTGGGCAGCGGGTTGTGCACGCGGTTGTCCTGGCGTTGCACGATGCCGGCGACGCGCATCTGCCAGTCGTCGTTCAGCGGCACGTTGACGGCGGCTTCCAGGTTGGCCGAGTTCCAGCGGCCGTAGCTGAAGTTGGCAAAGCCTTCCAGGCGCTTGCCCGGCTTGGCCGAGTCGAACTTCATGACGCCGGCGGGCGAATTGCGGCCGAACAGCGTGCCCTGGGGGCCGCGCAGCAGCTCGACCTGCTCCATGTCGAAGACCGGGAAGCCCTTCAGCGCGATGCTTTCCTGCACGACGTCGTCGTACACCAAGCCCACGGGCTGGGACGCGTTCATGTCGAAGTCGGTGTTGCCCAGGCCGCGCACGTAAAAGCGCGGGAAGGTGCGGCCGTAGTCCGATTCGATGTTCAGGCTGGGCACGCGGCCCGACAGCGCGCGAACGTCCTGGCCGCTGGCGTTGTAGGCGTCGAGCTGCTCGCCCTTGATCGCCGAGATCGACAGCGGCACGTCCTTCAGGTTCTCGGCCCGGCGGCTGCCGGTCACGATGACGGCCTCCAATTGACTCACGTCCTTCTTGGCCTCCGGCGCCGGCGCGGTCTGCGCCACGGCGGCCTGCATCGGGAAGGCCGCACCCAGTGCTAGCGCGAGCAGGGTCGGGTAAATGCGTTGTTTCGGCATGAGAAATCCTCGGGTTGGCGGGGGGAAAGGCATGCGGGGACGAAAAAATGGGCGCTCGTAACGCCTCTGATTCCTACGGGATCGTAAAGATCACGTGACGTTTCCGTGATGAAAGCGCACTGCTTGTGTTGTTCATTTGCTGCACTGCGATACTTCTCCAGGTCAAACCCTCTCCCTAATCCCGATGCGCTTCATCACCGCCAACCTCAACGGCGTGCGATCCGCCGCCAGCAAGGGCTTCTTCGACTGGCTCGACCAGCAGCAGGCCGACGCCGTCGGCGTGCAGGAACTCAAGGCGCAGGCGGATGTGGTGGAGGCCAAGTTCCGCCATTGCGACAAGCTCAGCGGCCACTTCCACTACGCCGAGAAGAAGGGCTACTCGGGCGTGGGCCTGTACACCAAGGAAGAGCCCAGCGACCTCATCACGGGCCTGGGGATCACCGAGTTCGACAGCGAGGGTCGCTGGGTCGAGAAACGCTTCGACAAGCCCGGCCGCAAGCTCAGCCTCATCAGCGTCTACTTTCCGAGCGGCACCAGCGGCGAGGAGCGCCAGGCGGTCAAGTACCGCTTCCTGGCCGCGATGCATCCTCACCTGATGGCACTCAAGGCCGAGCGCGAGTTCATCCTCGTCGCCGACGTCAACATCGCGCACAAGGAAATCGACCTGAAGAACTGGCGTGGCAACCAGAAGAACAGCGGCTTCCTGCCCGAGGAGCGCGCCTGGCTCACCAAGCTCTTTGACGATGGTGCCGAAGGGGGCGGCCTGGTCGACGTGTTCCGCACGCTGAACGACAAGGCCGAGCAATACACCTGGTGGAGCAACCGGGGCGCCGCGCGCGCCAACAACGTCGGGTGGCGGCTGGACTACCACCTCGCCACGCCCGGCATCGCCGCGCTGGCCCGGCGCGAGGCCATCTACACCGGCCAGATGTTCAGCGACCACGCGCCGCTGGCCATCGATTACGACTTTTCCCTGTAAGTCTCTCCCCCAGCCTGTGACCCCCGCGTAGTGCTGCGTAACCGGCGGCTACGGGGTGGGGGTGCCTCCTACAGCGGGTTGGACAGTGGGCCGACGCCGCGCGAGATGACCGCGCCCTAGAGTGGATTCCAGCCGGTGGAAACGCCCGGCCTCGCCGCCCGGCCCCCCGCCGGTCCCCCGCTTTGAAGGAGTCCCCCCATGTCCAGCCTCAAGACCGCCACCAGCGCACTGACCGCCGCTCTCCTCGTGGCCGGCATCGGCCTGGCCGTCGCCCAGACCGAAGACCAGCAGCAGCCGGCCGACCCGATGGTTGCCGCGACCGCCGTGCCCACCAGCGAGCAGACGCCCGCCGACCCCAACGCCGTGATGCCGGCCGACAACACCGCGCAGATCCAGGAGCAGCAGCAAACGCCGCCGGTTACGGACCCGGCTCTCGCCACGCCGCCGGCCGACGCCACGGCACCACTGCCCAGCACGAGCCCGGCCCAGCCCGCCACGGACAACTCGTACCCGACGCCCGCCCCCACGGCCAGCCCCCGCTACGAGCCCGCACCCCGCGCCGACCGCAACTGATCGCGTGGGCTGAGCACTTTCTCCGTCATCCGCCATGCGTTTCGGAGAAAGCGCTGACCTCGCTGCCGCGGCACGGCGGCGTGACGTTCTTTCCGGCCTGTTCCAGGGTGGCCTGATCGCCGCCCTGGTGCTGGCCGTCCTCTTTCTGTTCTTCGGCGACAGGCTCAAGCGCAAGCCCGCACACCCTCCGCAGCCCGCTCACGTCGCCGCAGTTGCACCGGCCAAAGCGCCGGCGCCGGCCGTCATCGAACGCCGCCTGGACTTCGGCGGCATCCGCACACCCCCCAGCGACGTCACCCGCGTCGCCGCCTGGGCCGTGCGCGAGGCCGACAACGGCGCCGCCCCCTTCGCCATCGTCGACAAGCGCCGCGCCCAGGTTTATGTCTTTGCCGCCGGCGGCCGCCTGCTGGGCACCAGCCCCGTGCTGCTGGGCTATGCAGCGGGCGACATGTCTGTCGCCGGCATCGGCCAGAAGGCCATCGACGAGATCAAGCCCCAGGAGCGCACCACGCCGGCCGGCCGCTTCGTGTCGGAGCCGGGCCGCAATTCGCTGGGCCACGACGTCGTCTGGGTGGACTACGGCGCCGCCGTGTCCATGCACCGCGTGCGCGCCACCAACCCCAAGGAGCGCCGCCTGGAGCGCCTGGCCACGCCGACGCCGGCCGACAACCGCATCAGCTGGGGCTGCATCAACGTGCCGGTCGACTTCTTCGACCGCACCGTCTGGCCCAACCTGGGCCGGGGCCGCGCCATCGTCTACGTGCTGCCCGAACGCCGCCCGCTGACGGCGTTCTTCCCCGCCGCCGCGCCGCAGCTGCTGGCGCAGGCCGGTTCCAGGTCAGGTAACAACGCCAAACCGTGAACTACTGATCTGTTGGTTACAAGAACCCCTTCCTAGACTGCCTCGCAAGGCAGGCGCGAGGGTTGCGCCGCCCAGGACAAGGGGCGTCGAGTGGGCAGCAGTTGGGCAGTTCGTGCCAGGGCAGGGGTGTGCGGCATCGCCACCGCGTGCAGCGTTCTTGCAGCGTCGGCCGCGGGCGCGCAGGGCATGTCGCGGCCATTGGCGGCGGACGCCCAGGACGGCCGGCCCTTCGCCATCGTCGACAAGCGCCAGGCAACGCTGTCCGTCTACGCCGCCGACGGCAGCCTCGTCGGCCGCACGCCCGCCCTGCTCGGCCTCACGCCTGGCGACACCGAGCCGCCCAGCTCGCGCGGCAAGGCGCCGTCGGCCCTGCAACTGCACGAGCGCGTGACGCCGGCCGGCCGCTTCGAGGCCCAGCCCGGCCGCAATCTGAGCGGCGAGCGCATCGTCTGGATCGACTACGAAGCCAACCTCGCCATCCACCGCCTGCGCCCCGCGCCGGCCAGCCAGCACCGCCCCGAGCGGCTGGCCTCCGCCAACCTGCAGGACCGCCGCATCACGCTCGGCTGCGTCGTCGTCGACCCGGCCTTCTTCGACCAGGTCGTGCTCCCCACGCTGGGCGGCGGCAAAAGCCTCGTCTACATCCTGCCGGAACGCGAGCCCGTCGTCGCGTCTGCCGGCGGTACGTCACACGCTGCGGCACCCTGAGTTCCCCGGCCATGCGCTCTGGCCCTAGGATGCCCGCGCATGACCCTGATCAGCATCGTCACCAGCTGCCTGAACGAGGCCGACAACGTCGCCGAGTTGCACCAGCGCATCAAGGCCCAGTTCGAGCCTGGCGGCCCCGCGGCTGACTTCGAGTTCGAGCACATCTACGTGGACAACGGGTCCACCGACGAGACCGTCGCCCAGGTGAAGGCGATTGCCGCTGTCGACCCGCGCGTCAAGCTCATCGTCAACGCACGCAATTTCGGCCATGTGCGCTCGCCGCTGCACGGCATGTACCAGGCCAGTGGCCAGGCGGTCATCTGCATGGCCTCCGACCTGCAGGACCCACCGGAGCTGATCGGCCAGTTCATCGCGCACTGGCGCGCCGGTTATCTGATCGCGCTGGGCGTGAAGCCGCACTCGCGCGAGACCTGGGCGATGGCGGTCATCCGGCGCTTCTACTACCGGGCGCTGGGCCGCATGGCCGACGTGCCGCTGATCGCCAACTTCACCGGCTTCGGCCTGTACGACCGCTCGGTCGTCGACATGATCCGCGCGCTGGGCGACCCCTATCCCTACTTCCGCGGCCTGATCGCCGAGCTGGGCATCCGCTACGCGACGGTCGAGTTCGAGCAGCCGGCGCGCATGCGCGGCATCACGAAGAACAACTTCTACACGCTGTACGACCTGGCCATGCTGGGGCTGACCAGCCACTCCAAGCTGCCGCTGCGGCTGGCCACGCTGGCGGGCTTCTCCTTGAGCGCGCTCAGCCTGCTGGTGTCGCTGGGCTATCTGGTTGCCAAGCTGATCTTCTGGGAGCAGTTCGCCATCGGCACGGCGCCCATCATCATCGGCCTGTTCTTCTTCGGCGCGGTGCAGCTCTTCTTCATCGGGCTGGTGGGCGAGTACGTGGCGGCCATCCACACCCAGGTCAGCAAGCGGCCGCTGGTGGTGGAGAAGGAGCGCGTGAACCTGCCGCCGGGCGACGCACTGCCGCGCCACTCCGGCGAGCCGCGCGCGTGAGCGAGGCCAGCGATCCTCGCCAGCTCGACCGGCTGGAGCTGGCGGCGCTGGGCTATCTGCTCGCGCCCATGCTGCCGTTTGTAGGGGGGTGGTGGCGCTTGCCCGTCGCCCTGCTGCTCAGCGGTCTGCTGGCGCTGACCGGCCATGCGGTGTGGTCGCGCCGCCGGCGAGGGCGGCAACCGCTGAGCACCGGGCTGTGGCTCGCGCTCGCAGGCGTTGCGCTGGCCTGGGTCGCGTCCAGCGGCCTGCTGGGGTGGCTGCCGCTGATGAATGACTGGAGCGTGCGCATGGTCGCGCTGCACGACCTGGCGGTCGGTGCGTGGCCTGTGGGCTACGGAGCGCTGCCCGGCGGCGAGGGCGTGCTGCGCTTCTCCGTGGGCTACTACCTGGTGCCGGCCGGTCTGGGCAGCCTGATCGGTGGCGTGGATGCGGCGCGGCTGCTGCTCGGGGCCTGGACGGCCTTGGGCGTGCTGCTGTTTCTGGCCCTCGTCGTGCAGTCCTGGCCCAGCCGCCGGCCCTTGGTCGTGGCCGGGCTGCTGGCGGTCCTCGTGCTGTTCAGCGGCATGGACCTGCCAGGCTTCATGCTGGAGAAGGCGCGTACACCGGATCTCGGCGAGCACATCGAATGGTGGGCGCCCTGGCTGCAGTACTCGTCGCAGACGACGCTGCTGTTCTGGGCGCCCAACCATGCGCTGCCCGCTTGGCTGGGCGTCACCCTCGCATGGCGGCACCGCGAGGCGGGGCTCGCGCTCGCGCCGGCGGCCTTGCTGCTGCTGGCCGCAGCGCTCTGGTCGCCACTGGCCTGCGTCGGGCTGCTGCCGGTGCTGGCCATGGCGACGCTGCACCGGCTGCCGTTGAGCGCCTGGTTGCGCGAGTTGTGGCGGCCGGCCGTGCTCGCAGTGCTGCCAGTGATGGCGTTGTTGGCCGCGTTCGTCAGCTTCGGCATCGTCACCGAGGCATTGCCGGCGGAGCGACGCGAATCGGCCGACGTGGTGGCCTCGGTGGTCACCTGGTACCAATGGATCTGGTTCCAGCTGTTCGAGTGGGGCTTCCTCGCCGGCGCGCTGCTGGCGATGGGGCCACGCCGCTTGGGCTGGACGTTCTGGACGGCCTGTGCACTGTTGTTCGCGTTGCCGCTGCTGCGCTTCGGGCCGGGCAACGACCTGGTCATGCGAGCCGGCATCGCGCCGGTCACGCTGTTGATGTTGTGCGCGGCGCGAGCCATCGGCGATGCCGCAACGCCGGCGCGCTGGCGGTTCGCCGTGGTCGTGATGCTGCTTGTCGGCGTGGCCACGCCGGCACAGGAGCTATGGCGTCAGACGCGGCCGGGTTCGCGCTGGCCCGATGACGGACGCAGCATGGCGAGCTACGAGGGGCAGGCTTGGCACTACGTGGGCCGATTGGCACCGGGGCCCATGGCCAACCTGCTGCGTCAGCCGCAGGATTTGCCGCAGAGCAAGGCCAGAGCCTCGGCACCCTGACTGCCCAGCGCCAGGCGCGTCTCGGCCTCGACCTGGAGGCCGCAGCCCTCCAGCAGCCGGCGCAGGCCGGCCGCGCTGAAGAAGTTGATGTGCTCGTGCCAATGGCGCTTGCGCCGCCAGGCCGCCGCATCGGTCTCGGCGGCGCACATCAGCGCCTCGAAGGGCACTTCGACGTAGAGCCGGGTTCCGGGGGCCATGACCTTGCGAATCTCGTCGACCAGCGTCGCCGGCTCGGGCACATGTTCCAGCACATGGGCCAGCACGATGAGGTCGTAAGGCGCTTGCGGCGCGGCGACAGCGAGCGCGCCTTCGACGAGCGGCCGGCCCGAGATGTCGAGCACGTGGTGCAGCGCCGCCTCGTGCCGCAGCGGCGTGTTGCGGCCCGTGTCGCCGCCCCAGTCCAGCACGACGGGCCTTGCCGGCAGGTGCGGGCGCAGGAAGGCCTCGACCTGCGGAATGTGGCCGTCGCCGGCCAGCAGCGCACGGTTGCGGGCGGCATAGCCGGGTTCGAAGCGCTCGCGCTGGGCTTCGTACTCCGGGCCGCGGTAGTCGCGGTACAGCCGCGCCATCTCGGCGTCGTCGAAGCGCATGTCGAGAAACAGCACGCCGCAGCCAGGGCAATGCAGGCTGGCGCACAGCGCCTGGGCATGGCCCAGTGGCAGGTCGCGCAGGCCCCAGTCGGCTGTGATTTCGCAGGGCTCCCAGCCGAGCGTGCGCAGCGCGACGAAGGGCATCAGCACGGCGCTCTGGCGTTCGAGCGCCGTCGAGCCGCAGCAAATGCAATGAGTGGCGATGCGGGGCATGGTCAGGCCTGCAGGGAGTGCCAACGCGCCGTGCGCTGGATGGCGAGGTCCAGCGGCGTCCAGGCCTTCAGGCCCAGGCTTGCCGCGCGGTCGATGTGGGGCAGGTAGAAGCGACGCGCTTCGCCGGGTTGCTCGGGGCCTACCGAGATATCGGCCTGCGGCGCCAGCAGGTCGCGCACGCGCCTCGCGAGGTCGACGACCCGGATGCCTTCGCCGCCCCCGACATTGACGGGCCAGGCGGCGGGTGCCTTCAGCAACAGCAGCAGCAGCCACCAGGCCAGGTCGGCGCCGTAAAGGTAGCTGCGCACGGCCTGCCCGGCCGAATTCAACTGCAACGTGCCGCCAGCCAGCGCATCGCGGATGAAGTTGCCGATCGCGAAATGACTGTCCAGGTCCAGCCCGGGGCCGACGAAGGCGAAGCAGCGCGTCAGCACCGCAGTGCAGTCGTGGCTTTGCGCATGCATGACGGCCAACAATTCCGATGCGCGCTTGGCCTCGCCATAGGCGCTGCCGGGGCTGGTCGGGTCGCAGGCCAAAGAGGCATCTTCGGCGACGGGCTCGGGCGGCAGCGCGCCGTACTGGGCGCCGGAACCGGTCAACAACAAGCGACGCACGCCATGCGTGGCTGCGAAAGCCAGCGCCTGGCGTGAGCCGGCCAGCACGCCATCGAAGACGGCTTGCGGGAGCACATGTGCGCTCGCGTGCGTGTCGGTGGCTGCATGCAGCAGCAGGTCGAAGGCGCCGTCGCCCGGCCAGGGCTCGCGAGCGTCGCCCGGTACCAGTTGCAGCCACGGCAGCCGTGCGGTCCAGGGCTGGGCCTTGAGGAAGCGCTGCGGGTCACGGCTGAGGGCCACGACCTCGAAGCGCAGGCCGCGCGCGTGTTGGTGGGCCAGCAGGGCCAGCAGGTTCTTGCCAAAGAAGCCCGTGGCGCCGCTCAGGAACAGGCGCTGCCCATCCAGCGCGTCGAGACCGGGGGCAACGGCCGCGATGCGCGAGAAGTCTTCGGCCAGGTAGGCCGCCAGGTCGCTCACAGGCCGCGGTTGTAGATCAGCTGGCGCAGCGCGGGCGTGCTGGCGTAGGGACTCTCAAGGTCGTCGATCATCAGCGGCGCGTCGGCCTTGAGCTCGCGGGTGGCGTGCTGACCGTTCATGACTTCGCGGCATGACAGCTGGCCCTTCTGCAGCGGGATGGCCAGGTAGAAGTCGCGGTCCACGCTGTTGTGGTGGAACTCGTAGCCGGCCGGCAGGTCGCGCTTGAGGTAGACGCCGCGCACCAGCTGGTCCAGGTACTCGATCTCGCGCCGGCTCGGGATGCGCTTGCTCTGGCCGCTGGCGCCACACATCTCGCGGGCCTGGTGGAAGGCCTTGAACCAGGTGTCGATCTGGTGCGGCAGCGAGCAGTAGGGCGACACCGCGATGCCGCCGTCCTCGATGTCGATGTGGCGCTCCCAGGTGCGCGCGCCCTTGGCGTAGGACATCAGCATGGAGCTGCTCCAGTCGCTGTACTCGTGCGTGGAAAAGCCAATGACGAGGCCAGGGTAGCGGCTGCGCAGGTAATCGATCTGGTTGAGCTCCAGCTCGTCGTCCTCCGACGGGTAGAGCGACACGCAGTGGTTCAGCGACAGCGGGATGTGGCGGTTGGCGAAAAAGGTGACGAGGTCGTCCAGGTCCTTCTCCGACGAGCCGCCGGTCGAGACGATGACGGGCTTGCGCGTCTTGGCGATGCGGTCGAGCAGGAACCAGTCGTTCAGGTCGGAGCTGGCCACCTTGATGATGGGCAGGTCGAACTCCTCGCACAGGTCCACCGAGGCTTCGTCGAAGGCCGTGGCCATGGGGATGCAGCCCTGGTCACGGATCGCGGCGATCAGCGTCGCGTACTCGTGTTTCTCGAGCTTGGTGGCCTCGGTCTTCTTGACGTAGCGCAGGTCCTCGCGGCCTTTGAAGGAGGGGGAGATAAAGTGATCGACGTCACGGAACTGCAGCTTGATGGCGGCGCGCACGTTGTTGAAGCGCACGACCTGGGCAAAGGCATTGATGATCTTCAGGCCCCGCTCGACGCTGCCCCAATGGTTGTTGGCCAGTTCCAGGACAAACAGGTCACTGAATATCTTGTTCATGCAATGCCTCAAAAGCGGCGGGAATTCCAGGCGCCCGGATTGTGCGCTCCGCCGGCTGATGGTGACGCCATGCCGCCTCCCATGACGGACCCGGCGGCGGCCGTTTCGTCATTTCTCGCACGCGGCGGCCAGGTTGTGACCTTCGATGTGTTCGACACCTTGCTGTGGCGACGCGTGCTGTTCCCGGCCGATGCGTTCGGATTGATGCGTGGCGGGCGGCACGCCCGCGCCTGGCGCATCCTGGCGGAGATGGGGGCCACGGCCTGGTGCCGCCGTGTGTTGCGGCGCGAGCCGCGGCTGGCTGACATCTACCGCCTGTTTCCGTTCGATCCCGAGGACGAGATGGCGCTGGAGGTTTCTCTCTGCCGTCCCAACACCCGCTGCCTGAACCTGGTCAGGCGGCTCGTCGCCGACGGCGTGCGGCTGGCTGCCCTGTCGGACATGTACCTCAGCGGCGCGCAGATTGCCCGGCTGTTGCGTCACGCCGGATTTCCGGATGTTCCGGTCTACGCCTCATCCGATGTCAATCGGAGCAAGTCCGCCGGAGGCGCCCTGTTCGCTCATGTGGGTGCTCAACTCGGGGTGCCGCCCGCATCGTGGCTGCATGTAGGCGACAACCCGCATGCCGACATCGCGATGGCCGAGCAACACGGCCTGCAAGCCTGTCAGGTGCGTGCGCCACGCGACCTGCTTCTGGGGCTGCTCCCCGCGCTCGCCACGAAGCCGCGGACGGCGTTCGAGTCGAGTTTCCTGGGCGAAGTCGCAATGGCGCTTTACGAGCGTTTTGGCGCAGATGACTTGCCCCCCCAGGCGCTGGCCGCGCCTCTGGAACATGCGATGGCATCGGCCCGGCGGGACGACCCGCGAGGCGCCTGGGGAGCCGTTGATCAGGCCTTCGCCGAGGTGGGCGCATGAGGTTGCCACACGGGCTGACGGTGGTGCTGGTGGAAGGTGTCGTCTTTTCCGCCTTCGGTGCGGTGCTCGGCCTGCTCTGCGCCCGCCATTGGGGCCCGCAACTGGCGGGGGTGACGGCCCTGTCGTTCTCCATGGCGGCGCTTTGCGCCATGGTGGCTCAACTGGGCACGGACCAGATCGTCATCACTCGCTTCGTCGGCGAGCGCGACCCGGCGCGGCTGGCCCGGGTCGTGCTGCTGCTGAGGGTTTCGTCGACGTTGCTGGCGCTGGGAGCGCTCGCCGTGGGCACGGCGGCCATGACCCAGGCCCTCGGGCCCTGGTGGTTGCTGCCGCTGCTGGCATTTCTGCAATCGGCCGTCGGGGTGGTGGATGTGTGGCGGCTGCGCTCGCAGGCGCTGAACAGTCTGCACCGACAGTCGCCCTGGCGAATTCTGGCGGCCAGCCTGTTTTTTGCGGCCAAGCTGGGGGCACTTACCCATTGGCCGGCGACCGTCAGCGTCTGGTGGGTCACGGGCTTGAGTGTGGTCGAGGCGCTGGTGATGCTGACCATCTCCGTGGTCGTCAGCCGCAGCAACGACCCTTGGCCCGGCGCGGGCGGCGCGTTACCGCATGCGTGGCGGGAGGAACTCCGACAGCTGGTGCGAGCAGCTTTGCCGCTGTTCGCGGCAGGTTTCGCGGTGACAGCCTTTCTGCGGCTGGACTACTTCATGCTCGCGCGCTTGACCAATGACTACGAGTTGGGCCTTTACGCGTCAGCGATGCGCGTGCTCGAGCTCTACATGGCGGTCGGCAACCTCGCGCTGATGCAGTTCCTGCCCCAGCTGGTGCAGAGCCATCGAGAGTCGCCGGGTGCCTACGCCGACCACCTCCGATCGGCTTTCGGGCTGGCCTACCTGATCGCCCTGGCCATCATCGGGTTCAACGCGCTGGCAGGGGAGGCCTTGATCGTTTGGGTTCTCGGGGCGGCGTACGCGCCGGTGGCCACAGCCTCGACGCTGATCTGCCTGCTCGGTGTGCCGCTGCTGTCAGGCACGGTGCGTGGCTTTGCGATTTCCATCGAAGGCCTGCATGCCTACCACCTCCTGTGCGCGCTACTTGGCCTTGCGCTGGGCGTGCCCATGCTGGCGCTGCTGTTGCCGGCGTACGGTTTCCGGGGGGCGCTCTGGTCGGACGGGTTCACCTATGTGGCCACGGCCATGTTGACGTCGGTGGCGTTTCCGGCCCTGCGTCCCATCGCGTGGGCGCAGTGGTGTCCGCGCTTGCCCCGCCTGTACAGGGATGTTCGGCCATGACGACGCTGGCGCCAGAGTTGCAACCCATGGCCCGCCAGGCCAGCGCGCTGCTCGCCTGGCTGAGCATCGAGCTGGATGCGCACGCCCGCAGCCTTGGGGTGGCGCAAGTGCTGTTCATGACGCGGGAAGGCCTGCTCTTCAAGCCGTACTTCGAGCGGTTCCAGGCGGCGCGTGGCGCGGCCGTGCCTGGCGCGGAGTTGCTGCAGGTCAGCCGACTCTCCACGTTTGCCGCCTCGCTGCATGGGCAAGGCGCCGAGGGTTTGGCGCGCCTCTTCTCCCAGTACCCGCAGGCTGGTACGGCACAGCTCCTGGCCTCGCTCGGTGAGCCTGGAATATGGCCCGGGCCATCCATGGCGGCCTGCGGCGAGGCGCTGGGTCAACTGGTGGCGGGCACCCCCGCCTTGCGTGCCTGGCTGGCCGAAGTGGCCGCCCGGCGCCACGCCGAGTTGTCGGCCTATCTGCAAGCCGCGCATGCGCACATCCAGCGTGATGGGCGTGCCCTCGTGGTGGACATCGGCTGGCGCGGCACCATCCAGGACAACCTCGCGCTGGCCTTGCCCGGCGTGCGCTGGGAAGGCGTCTACATCGGCCTCTACCCCTTCATGAACCCACAGCCCGCGAACGCGGTCAAGCGGGCGCTGCTCTTCGATGCCGTCAGCTCGGCCCGCATGCCAGGCGACAACCTCATGCCGATCGAATATCTGTTCCACCAGGCCGTCGGCACGGTGGCTGGCTACCAGGAGGGCCAGCCCAGGACCCTGGGGCGCGAGGCAGACGACCCCGTGAGCACGGCCTTCCAGGCTGCGGTGCTGGAGGATGCCGCTGCACGCGCGGCGCAATGGCAGGCGGTGCCCGACGAGAGCACGCTCGTCAGCTGGCGCCAGGAGGCCATGGACTTCTGGCGCAACTGCCAGCAAATGCCGTTGCCCTTGTTCCAGGCCTTGTGCCGCTACCGGCACGAGGAGACTTTCGGGCTCGGGCAGGTGGTGAACATGGCCGACGCCGTGTCGCCGCGCGCGGCGCTGCGCAGCCTGGCCTCACGGCGCGATCGGGCACTGTTCCTCCAATACGTGGCCGCCTTGCCGCTGGGCTTGCGGCAGGAGCCCGGCCTGGGGCCGTGGTTGCGCGCCTGGCTGTACCTGCGGCATGTGTTGCGGCGGTTACGCTCCAGCGTGGGGCAATGAGGGCGTGATGGGCATTTCGTACAGCGATCTTTACGGGCAGGTGCAGGGTGAGCGCAGCATTGCTGTGCGCCAGATGCACAAGTATGTGGATCTGCTGGCCATGCCGGTTCAAGGCGAGGTGCTGGACTTCGGCTGCGGATGGGGCTTCTTGCTGGAGGCCCTGCAACAGCGTGGCGTGGCCTGCCTTGGCGTCGACATCTGCCTCGAGCAGGTCGAGGCGGCATGCGGGTTTGGCGTGCCCGCCCAACACGTGCCGGATTCGTTGGCCTGGCTGCGGGATCAGGTCGCTGGCGGGCGGCGATGGGCTGCCATCTTTTTGCTGGACGTGATCGAGCATCTGTCAGCGCCCGACCAGATTGATCTCGTCGCGTTGCTGTTTCAGGCACTGGAACCGGGCGGGCGCTTGATGCTGCGCAACCCGAATCCGGACAGCCTGGTGGGCATGCGCATGATGTACGGCGACTACACCCACCGCTTCACCCCTACCGTAGATGCACTGGAAGGCCTGCTCAAGGCCACCGGGTTCAGTGCGGTGCAGACGCGCGACGAACTGCCGTGGCAGGAGCCCTGGTCGAAAGTCTGGTGGCGATTCCTTCCCTACCCGCGCGCGCTGCTCAAAGAGGCGTTCTATCGGCTCGGTACGCCGTTGTTCCGTGGATGGCGGCGGATTCTCATCGCCAGTGAGCTCGGCCTGGAGACAGCCGCGCGCCTGCCGCTGGCGCCCAACTACCTCTGCATCGCCACCCGATGAAAGTTGCCGTCCTGAGCAAGGCCGACGCCTTCGGCGGCGGGGCATCGCGTGTCGCCGCCGAGATGACGGCGGCACTCGCTGCGATGCGTGTGGACGTTCGCCACTACGCCGGCTGGGGCGGCCAGGCACGCCTGCGTGACCGCTACCCTGCCAACGTCACGCCGGTCTTCGGCACCCACCGGGCCGTGCGGGTGGCGGTCAAGGTGGGTCTTGCGGCGCAATGGTTCCTGGGAACGCCGGAGGCCTTCTCCGTGGAGCGCCCTTCGCTGGCTTGCTCGGGGCTGCTGGACGCCGATTTGATTCATGTCCATGACATCACCGAGCTCATGTCGGCGCGCAGCCTCTTGTGGCTGAGCCGCCGCAAGCCCGTCGTCTGGACCCTGCACGACTATTCACCGCTGACCGCTGGCTGCATCACGCCGTTCGAAGGCGAGCCGCTGGGCTGCACGCGTTGGCGCGCCGACGGTCCGGGCTGCAATGCGAGTTGCCCGTTGCGGGCCGGCCGTGGGTATCCCTTCTGGGGCTTCATGAACGGTGTCCCCTTGCTCTGGCGCGCCAAGTCCCGACTGGCCAGTCAGGGGCGGCTGACGATGGTGTCGCCGTCCAGCTGGATGGCCGACGAGACGGCCCGCTCGGCGCTTTACACGGGCCGCCGGCCTGAGGTCATCTTCAATGGCATCGACGTGACGGGCGATTTCGTCCCGCATGACAAGGCGGCCGCGCGAGCGCGTGCGGGCATCCCCGCCGAGGGGCCGCTCATCGTCATGATGGCCGGCAACCTGACCGACAGAAACAAGGGCTTCGCCTGGGGCGTGCAGGCTCTGGAGCAACTGCCCGACGCTCTTCGCGCCCAGGCCCGGCTGCTGTGCATCGGCGTGATGCCGCCTGATGCACCCGCGAGCCTTGCGGGCATGCCGGTGCACTGGGTCGGCTATGTGAACAACGGGCCTGCCCTGGCCGAACTGCTCGCCGCCGCCGACCTGATGCTCTACCCCTCGCTGGCCGACAACCAGCCGCTGGCCGTCATCGAAGCCATGGCCTGCGGCACGCCCGTGTTCGCCTTCGAGACCGGTGGCATCCCGGAAATCCTGGGCGGCGAGGGCGGCGTGGTCGTCGCCCGCAAGGACACGGCCGCGCTCGCCTTCGCCGTGGCCCAAGCCGTGTCGCAGCAAGCCTTGCCCGCGCTGGGCCGGGCGGCGCGTGAGCGCGCCGTGGCCCTGTTCAGCCGGGAACGCATGGCGGCGAACTTTCTGGACCTGTACCGGCGCGTGCTTGCCCAGCACACGGCATGAACCTGCCGGCCACTCCGCAGCAGCGCCGCGACTTCGGGCGTGAGCAGCTCGGCCCGGTCTTCGCGGCTTTCGCCAGGCTGCTGGACGCGGCCGCCCGGCGCGATGGCGTTCACCGCCTCGTGTTCATCGCGCGCGACGGTGAGTTCCTGCGTGAGGTGCAGCGCTGCTGGCAATCGACCGCAGGCGTGTCGCCGCAACTCCAGCTGCACTACGCCCGGTTGTCGCGGCGCTCGACCAACCTGCTGCGGCACGAGCGGATCGACGCGGCCGCCGTGAACGAGGCGCTGGCCGTCCGCGGCGGCCGCCCGACGGCGGCGTCGCTGCTGCGCTTCCTGGGCATCGATGTGGACGCGCTGCCCGAAGCCCTGCAGGCGCAGATCGCCGCCACCGCGCCGCAGGCGCTGCCGCAACTGGCTGCGTCCGCGACCTTCCAGCAGCAGCTCACCGCGCAGCGCGAACGCCTGTTCCAGCAACTGCGCAGTTACCTCGGCACGTGGGACCTGCCCGGGGCGCCGGACGTAGCCTTGGTCGACATCGGCTGGCAGGGCAGCATCGTGCGCACGCTGCAGCAAGCCTTGTGCGCGCCGGGCGAGCGGGTGCGCTTGTACCAACTCGGCCACTGGAGCGAGGCCCTGCCGCTGCCCGAAACGCCCGCTCGCATTGAAGGCCTGCTTGGCGACTGGCGCCGCGCGCGCAGCCTGCGCGAGGGCGCCGTCTACCAACTGGCACTGTTGCTGGAGGCCATCTGCCGCGAGCATTCGGCGCCGGTCATCGGCTATGACGGCATGGACCCCGTCCAGCCGCGGCTCGCGGATGCGGCGCCGGATGCTGACAGCGAACGCGAGAACGCCGCATGGCGCGAACCCATCCGCGAGGGCGTCCTGGAAGCTGTCGTGGCTGCGGCCCGCCAGCCGCAGATCGGCGAGCCGGCGATGTGGCGTCGTCAGGCGCAAGCCCATCTGCTGGGCTTGGCCTACTTCCCGAACGCCGCTGCCCGGCGGGCCGCGATGGGGTTGCGCCACGCCGAGGGACATGCAGCGGGCTGGAGCGCAGCGCTCATCGTGTCACCACTGCCTAGCCTCTGGCGTTCGCCGCGGGCCTGGGTCGCGGGGCTGGCCTCGCCCTGGCGAGCCGGCTACCTGATGGCGACCGGCGGTGTGCTGCTGGCCGGGCTCTATGCCTTGCTGGAAGCGGGCCTGCTCGCGGCACCACCGAGTTGGCGCACGGGGCTGCGCGACCTGGCGCGGCGCTTCGGCGGCATCGCCTGACTCAGCGCTGCACGGCGGCTGCACTGTCGCGCAAGGCCTGCAGCTCTTCGGCCGGCAGGAAGGGATGCATGTCGTCCAGTTCCGGTGTCAGGAACTTGCCGTGCTCGTCGACGCGCGACTTCAGCTTCGGCGCGAAGCCCTGGGTCGGGTCGACGTGGATCTGCACGAGCAGCGGACCGCTGCCCTGGATCAGCTCGGGCAGGCGGGCAAGGTCTTCCGGTGTCGCGATGTCCACCGCCTGAAGCCCGTAGGCGCGGGCCAGCGCGACATAGTCCGGGCAGTCCACGCCCGAGGCGCGGTCGGCGCCGACGACGCGGCCGAAGAAGTTCTCGTGGCTGAGGCGGATGGACAGGTAGCCGTCGTTGGCCAGCACGACGACGGCGACGTTGAGCTGCTGTGTCTTGAGGGTCTGCAGCTCCTGCACATTCATCTGCAGGCTGCCGTCGCCGGCCAGGCAGACGACGCGACGCTCGGGGGCTGCGATGGACGCGCCGAGCGCCGCGGGCAGGTCGTAGCCCATCGATGCCGAGCCGGAGTTGCTGAAGAGCCGCTGGCCACGCTTCAGCCGGCTGATCTGGAAGGGCAGGATGCAGGCCGAGGCGTTGCCGCTGGCGACGATGCCGTTATCGGGCAGGGCCTCGAACAGCGCAGCGACCGCGCTGTAGGGGTTGATGACGCCAGGTGCGCTGGCGTTGTCGGCTTCCAGCGCCGGGTAGCGAGCGGCGATGTCGCGGCACCAGGCGGCCCAGGGCGTGAAGGCGCGCGCCGTGATGCCGGCGCGCAGGGCCTGGATGAACGCCTTGGCGTCGGCGGTGATCGTCAACGTGGGCTTGACGAGGGGCTTGTCGAATTCGGCCGGGTCGATGTCGACCTGCACGACGCGGGCATCCTTGGCGAAGCTGCCCCAGTTGTAGCTGACCTGGCGGATGTTGAGCCGCGAGCCGATGACGATGACGAGGTCGGCCGCCTGCAGGCAGAGGTTGCCGGCGCGCGTGCCGATGGTGCCGGGGCGGCCGGCGAAGAGCGGGTGGTCGGACTCGATGAGGTCGTGCGTCCAGGCGGTGGTCAGCGGGATGCCGCTGGCTTCCACCAGGTCGCGCAATTCGTCCACCGCGCCGGCCAAGCGCACGCCGGTGCCGCCGAGGATCAGTGGGCGCCTGGCCTCGCCCAGCCATCGGAGGACCGAGCTCACGTCTGGTGCGGCCGGGGTAGGCGCGGCGGCGGGCTCGATGAAATCGAAGGCTTCGGTCGAGGACTGCAGGTCGATGGGGATGTCCAGCCAGACGGGACCCGGGCGGCCTGCCGTGGCCAGTGCCACGGCCTCGGGCAGTGCGCGCGCAAGTTCGTCGAGCGAGCCGATGGCCCAGGCGCGCTTGACGACCGGCCCGACCATGGCGGTGATCGGCACCTCCTGGTCGCCCAGTTGTCGCAAGCCCGGCACCGGCGTATGCGCCAGCGCCGTGGCGCGCTTGACCTGGCCGGACAGCACCAGCATCGGGATGGAATCGGTGAACGCACCGAACACGCCGTTCAGCGCGTTCAGGCCACCGGGGCCGGTCGTCACGTTGACGATGGCTGGGCGGCCGTCGATGCGCGCGTAGCCCTCGGCCGCCATCGCGCAGGCCTGCTCGTGGTGCATGAAGCTGCACTTAAGGCCTGCTTGAGTCGCCAGCGCCTGGTTCAGGAACATCGCGCCGCCGCCGGTGACGGCGAAGACCTGGGCCAGGCCCTTGGAAGCGAGATAGGCGGCAATGCGCTCCGCCGCGTTCACAGGCCGCCCCCCACGAAGCCGGCGATCTCGTCGGCGGCGTAGTCCAGCTGGTCGTCGGACAGCCCCGGGTACAGGCCGATCCAGAAGGTGTCGTTCATGACGATGTCGGTGTTGGTCAGCGGGCCGGCAACGCGGTAGTTGCGGCCTTGCATGTAGGGCTGGCGCGTCAGGTTGCCGGCGAACAGCAGGCGTGTGCCGATGCGGTGGTGGTCGAGGTGGGTCAGCAGGTCGACCCGGCGCAGGTTGGCCTCGGGGCGGAGCGTGATGGGGAAGCCGAACCAGGACGGGTCGCTGCCGGGCGTGGCCTCGGGCAGCATGAGGAACTCCTCGCAGCCCTTGAGGCGCTCGTGCAGCCGCGCGAAGTTGCGCTTGCGCGCGGCGATGAAGCCGTCGAGCCGGTCCAGCTGCGCCAGCGCGCAGGCGGCCTGCATGTCGGTGATCTTCAGGTTGTAGCCGAGGTGGCTGTAGGTGTACTTGTGGTCATAGCCTTCGGGCAGGGCGCCGAGCTTCCAGCAGTAGCGCTGGCCGCAGGTGTTGTCCTTGCCGGGGGCGCACCAGCAGTCGCGGCCCCAGTCGCGCAGCGATTCGGCGGCGCGCTTCAAGGTGTCGTCGTTCATGAACACCGCGCCGCCTTCGCCCATGGTGATGTGGTGGGCGGGGTAGAAGCTCAGCGTGCCGATGTCGCCGAAGGTGCCGACGAGGCGGCCGTTGTAGGTGGAGCCGAGCGCGTCGCAGCAGTCTTCCACCAGCCACAGGCCGTGCTCGCGGCAGAGCTTGGTCACGGCATCCAGGTTGTACGGATTGCCCAGGGTGTGGGCCAGCATGATGGCCTTGGTGCGCGGCGTGATCGCGGCTTCCAGCTGGGTGACGTCGATGTTGTAGGTCGGCAGGTGCACGTCCACCAGCACGGGCACGGCGCCGCACTGCAGGATGGGGTTCACCGTCGTCGGGAAGCCGGCTGCCACGCCGATGACCTCGTCGCCCGGTTTGATGGCGCGCTCGCCCAGCAGCGGCGAGGTCAGCGCCGAGAAGGCGAGCAGGTTGGCCGACGACCCGGAGTTGGTCGTCAGCACATGCTTGACGCCCAGGCGCTCACCGAGCCGCGCCTCGAAGGCGGCGTTGAAGCGGCCGGTCGTCAGCCAGGCGTCCAGCGACGCCTCGACCATCAGCTTCATCTCCGGCGCGCCGACGACCTTGCCGGAGGGCGGGATGACGGTCTGGCCAGGCTGGAAGGCGCCAGGTGCAGGCGCAGCGGCGGCGTACTGCTCGACGAGCTGCAGGATCTGGTGGCGCAGCTTGAGTTGGTCGGGGTTCATGCGAAAGAAGAAACGTAGGAGTCAATCTGCTGGAGCGTCAGCGCCTGCAGGTCCTGGCCGGCGCGGTGGGCCTGGTGCCATTGCCAGGTGAGGCGCAGGGCCTCGGAGAGTGTCAGCCGGCCCTGCCAGCCCAGCTGATTGGCGGCCTTGCTGGAGTCCAGCAGCAGCACGCCGGCCTCGTGCACGCCGCCGCCGTTGCCGAAGCTCAGCTCGGGCAAGGCGGCCCCGTCAGCACGGGCATGGGCCAGGAGCATGCTGGCCACGTTGCGCACGGGCTGGCCGTGCAGGTCGGCGGGGCCGAAGTTCCAGGCGCCGCCGAAATCCCTGGCGTCTGCCAGCAGGCCCTCGGCCAGCTGCAGATAGCCCGCCAGCGGCTCCAGCACATGCTGCCAGGGCCGCACGGCGTCGGGGTGGCGCAGATGCAGCGGCGCGCCGGCGTCGATGGCGCGCAGCAGGTCGGGCACGAGGCGGTCGGTGCTGATGTCGCCGCCGCCGATGACATTGCCCGCGCGTGCCGTGGCCAGCGGCAGGCTGTAAGACGCCGCGTAGCTGGCCGCGACGATCTCGGCGCCGGCCTTGCTGGCGCTGTAGGGGTCGTGGCCGCCGAGGGCGTCGGTCTCGCGGCAGGGCGGGCCCAGGTCGCGGTAGCACTTGTCGGTGGTGACGACGACGGTGGCGCGCACACCGCCGACCTGGCGCACGGCGTCCAGCAGGTTCGCCGTGCCCATCACGTTGGTGGCGAAAGTGCCCAGCGGGTCGGCGTAGGAGGCGCGCACCAGCGGCTGGGCCGCGAGATGGAAGACGACCTCGGGCTGGGCGGTGATCAGCGCGTTCAGCAGCGTGGGCGCGTCGCGCACGTCGGCCGCCCAGTCGGCCTGCAGCGTCTGCCTGACACCGGCGAGGTCATGAAAACCACCGGCTTCGGGCGCCAGCGCATAACCGCTGACCTGCGCGCCCAGCTTCTTCAGCCACAGCACCAGCCAGCCGCCCTTGAAGCCGGTATGGCCGGTGACGAAGACGCGCCGGCCGGCCCAGGCGGATGCATTCACCACTGCTTCCACGGCGCTCGGCCTTCAGCCCAGAGCCGTTCCAGATGGGTGCGGTCGCGCACGTTGTCCATGGGCTGCCAGAAGCCCGGATGCTCGTAGACGCCCAATTGGCCGCGCTCAGCCAGCGTTTCCAGCGGCCGGGCTTCCCAGGCGTCGGCGTCGCTGTCGATCAGGTCCAGCACCTCGGGCTTGAGCACGAAGAAGCCGGCATTGACGCCGGCGCTCTCGCTCTGCGGCTTCTCGCGGAAGCGCCGCACCAGGCCGGTGTCGGGGTCCACGTCCAGCGCACCGAAGCGGGCCGGCGGGATGGCCGTGGTGATGGTCGCGGCCAGGCCGCGGGCGCGGTGCTGGGCAATCAGCGTGGTGATGTCCACGTCGGCCACGCCATCGCCGTAGGTAAAGCAGAAGTCCTGCTCGTCCTTCAGGTAGCTGGCCACGCGCTTCAGGCGGCCGCCGGTGCCGCTGTCCTGGCCGGTGTCCACCAGCGTCACGCGCCAGGGCTCGGCGTGGCGCTCGTGCACCTCCATGCGGTTGTGCGCGAGGTCGAAGGTGACGTCCGAGCTGTGCAGGAAGTAGTTGGCGAAGTATTCCTTGATGACGTAGCCGCGGTAGCCGCAGCAGACGATGAAGTCCTGGATGCCGTGGGCGGCGTAGATCTTCATGATGTGCCACAGGATGGGCTGGCCGCCGA
Source organism: Roseateles sp. GW821-FHT02E12 (assembly GCF_059421665.1). Taxonomy (NCBI): domain Bacteria; kingdom Pseudomonadati; phylum Pseudomonadota; class Betaproteobacteria; order Burkholderiales; family Sphaerotilaceae; genus Roseateles; species Roseateles sp. GW821-FHT02E12. Next base: position 574,375 of record NZ_JBWKVK010000001.1, on the reverse strand, counting down.
TCTCGATCATGGGCTTGGGCCGCAGATGGGTTTCCTCGGCGATGCGGGTGCCCAGGCCCCCGGCAAGGATCACGGCTTTGGTCATCAAGTCAGTTTAGGCCGACACAGGGCAATCCCTGGGCCACTCGTCCGTGGAAAACGCCCTGCCGGCGGGACAATTCCGGCCTTCAGCGCGGGCTACCGCCCGCCTCCTGCGGTTTACCTGGAACGACAGACGTGACTACCACTGCCCCCGTGTCCGGCCGAGCGGCGACCCCGCAAGCCGGCACCGCTATCCTCGGCCAGCCCAACCAGCTGTTCGTGCTGTTCTTCACCGAGATGTGGGAGCGGTTCTCCTACTACGGCATGCGAGCGCTGCTCGTGCTCTTCCTGGTGACCGAAGCCAGCAAGGGCGGCTGGGGCTGGAGCCGGGCCGACGCGACCAACCTCTACGGCTGGTACACCGGCTTGGTCTATCTGACGCCCATCCTGGGCGGCTACATCGCCGACCGCCTGCTGGGCACGCGGCGCTCGGTGCTGCTGGGCGGCTTCATCATCGCGGCGGGCCACATCGCCCTCTTCATGGACACGGTACCGAGCTTCTACGCTGGCCTGGGCCTGGTGGTGCTGGGCACGGGCCTGTTCAAGCCGAATATCTCGGCCATCGTCGGCCAGCTCTACAACAAGGACAACGAGAACGCCCGGGATGGCGGCTACACGCTGTTCTACATGGGCGTGAACGCCGGCGCCTTCTACGGCATCCTGCTCTGCGGCTATATCGGCGAGAAGATCTCCTGGAACCTGGGCTTTGGCCTGGCCGGCGTCTTCATGATCCTGGGCGCCATCCAGTTCTGGCTCAGCCAGGGCATCTTCGGTGCCGTCGGCGACAAGATCGATGCCGCCAAGAAGATCGTCGAGAAGAAGCTGGACGACACACCCGAGCATGTCGTGGCCGACCGCCTGAAGGCCATCGTCGTCTTCTCCTTCTTCACGATCTTCTTCTGGTTCGCCTTCGAGCAGGCCGGCGGCTCCATGACCATCTTCGCGGCCGACTACACCGACCGCACGCTGGTCGGTACCGCCGGCTTCGCTTTCAAGATCCTCAACACGGCGATGACGCTGATCCCGGCGGCCATCCTGTCCTGGCTGCTGTTCAAGCTCTACCACTCCACGCGCGGCCAGCTTGCCATGGCCAATCTGTCGCTGGCCGCCGCCTTCGCCATCATCTGGGGACTGAGCCTGTGGATGCTGGGCCGCGAGTTCGCCCTTGACCAGAGCGAGGTGCCCGCCACCTGGTTCAGCGTGCTGAACAGCCTCTTCATCGTCGTGCTGGCGCCGCTGTTCTCCAAGATGTGGGAGAAGCACTGGAACCCGTCCGGCCCGGTCAAGTTCGGCGTCGGCCTGGTGCTGCTGGGCCTGGGCTTTGCCGTGCTGTCCTACGGTTCGGCCGGCATCCCGCAGGGCGCCAAGACGGCGCAGGTCAGCATGCTCTACCTGAGCGTGGCCTACCTCTTCCACACCATGGGCGAGCTCTGCCTGTCGCCGGTCGGCCTGTCCTATATCTCCAAGCTGGCACCGACGCGCCTGCTGGGCCTGATGTTCGGCGTCTGGTTCCTGAACACGGCCATCGCCAACAAGATCGCCGGCTCCACCGGCGCCTTCATCGACCAGATTTCCAACCAGTACTCGATGTCGGTGTTCTTCCTGATCTTCACGTTCATCCCCATCGGTGCCGGCGTGGTGCTGATGGCCCTGAGCCCGCTGATGAAGAAGTGGATGCACGGCGTGCACTGATGACGCCGAGTCCGCACGGGGTCATGAAACCCGTGCGTTACGCCAAAAGCCGCTCGGCCTCGTGCCCGGCGGCTTTTTTGTTCACAGTTCCGACCTGTTGACAAGTAATGTCAGCAGGCTGAATGGGCTTTCAGGTTCGGGGTGATGGCGCAGGGGCGAAGTGCTTACAGTCGCCCGCTTGCATTCGGAGCCCCCCATGACCAAGAAGAGCCTGGCACTGTCGCTGACTCCCCTCGTTGCCCTCCTGCTCGCCGCCTGCGGCCAGAAACAGGACGGCGCCGGCGGCCCGGGCGGCCACGGTGGCCCGCCGCCTGTGTCGGTCGCGCCGGCCACGCAGCGCGAGGTGCAGGAGTTCGACGAATTCACGGCCCGCCTGGAGGCGCCCGACACCGTCGACGTGCGGCCCCGCGTGGCCGGCACCGTCGAGGCAGTGCGCTTCAAGGAAGGCCAGCTCGTGAAGAAGGGCGACCCGCTCTTCACCATCGACACCCGCGCCTTCAAGGCCGAGGTGGCCCGTGCCGAGGCGCAGATCGCCGCGCTCAAGACCCAGGCCGACCTGGCACGCACCGATCTGGCGCGCTCCGAGAAGCTGGTCAGCGTCAACGCGGTCAGCCAGCAGGAGATCGACCAGCTGCGCTCCGCGCTGCGCAGCGCCGAGGCCAACCAGAAGGGCGCCGAGGCCGCCCTCGTGCAGGCCAAGCTCAACGTCGAATACGCCAACGTGACGGCACCGGTCAGCGGCCGCACCTCGCGCGCCAACGTGACGCCGGGCAACCTCGTCGGCGTGGGCGACCCGGTGCTGACCACCGTCGTGTCCAGCGACAAGGTCTATGCCTACTTCGACGCCAGCGAGGCGACCTATCTCAAGTACATGCGCTCGGCCAAGCCCGTCTCGACGGTCGTGCAGCTGGGCCTGTCCAACGAGCAGGGCTTCCCGCACACCGGCAAGCTGGACTTCGTCGACAACCGCCTGAACGCGGCCACGGCCACCATCCGCGCCCGCGCGGTGTTCGACAACAAGGGCGGCCAGTTCACGCCCGGCCTTTATGCCCGCGTGAAGCTCGGCGGCAGCGGCAGCTACCAGGGCGTCGTCGTGCCCGACCGCGCCATCACGACCGACCAGACGCACAAGATCATCCTTATCGTCGGCCCCAACAACATCGTGCAGCCGCGGCCGGTCAACCCGGGCGCGCTGATCGACGGCATGCGCGTCGTCGACGGCGTCAAGCCGGGCGAGCTGGTCATCGTCGACGGCCTGCTGCGCGCCTTCCCCGGTGCGCCGGTCACGCCGCAGGTGCTGAAGGTGGACGACAAGGGCATGCCGATTCCCGCCGCGCCGCAAGGCCAGCAAGGCGCCGCTCCCGCTCCCGCTCCGGCCCCGGCTTCCGCCGCCTCCAAGTAAGCAGGCGGTTCGGTCATGGACATCTCACGCTTCTTCATCGACCGGCCGCGTTTCGCGACCGTGTTGTCCCTCTTCATCTTCCTGATCGGTGCGCTGGCCATCCCGCTGCTGCCGATCTCCGAGTACCCCGAGGTCGCGCCGCCGCAGGTCGTCGTGCGCGCCCAGTACCCCGGTGCCAACCCGCGCGTGATCTCCGAAACGGTGGCCACGCCGCTGGAAGAGCAGATCAACGGCTTGGAGAACGTTCTCTACTTCGAGAGCCAGGCCACCGGTGACGGCGGCATGACGCTGACGGTCACGTTCAAGATCGGCACGCACCCGGAAGCCGCCGAGACCGCGGTGCAGAACCGCATCAACCGTGCGCTGCCGCGCCTGCCCGAGATCGTGCGCACTATCGGCGTGACGACCGAGAAGGCCGCGTCCAACCTGACGATGGTGGTCCACCTGGTCAGCCCCGACAACTCGCGCGACGCGCTCTACCTGCGCAACTACGGCACGCTGAACGTGCGTGACGACCTGCTGCGTGTGCCCGGCATGGGCTCGGTGCTGAGCTTCGGCGCGGGCGACTACGCCATGCGCATCTGGCTGGACCCGCAGAAGCTTGCCGCCCGCAGCATGACGGCGTCCGAAGTCGTCGGCGCCATCCGCGAGCAGAACACGCAGGTCGCGGCCGGCGTGGTCGGCGCGTCGCCGTCGCCCAAGGGCACGGACTTCCAGCTCGCCATCAACGCGCAGGGGCGCCTGGCCAGCGAGGAGGAGTTCGGCAACATCATCGTCCGCAGCGACACCAAGACCGGCGCCATGGTGCGCGTGAAGGACATCGGCCGCGTCGAGATCAGCGCCAACACCTATGCGCTGCGCAGCCTGCTGAACAACAAGGAAGCCGCGGCCATCGCCATCTTCCAGGCGCCCGGCTCCAACGCGCTGGCCATCTCCGACAACGTGCGCGCCACGATGGAGCGGCTCAAGCCCAGCTTCCCCAAGGGCGTGGACTACGCCATCGTCTACGACCCGACGCGCTTCGTGCAGACATCCATCGAGAAGGTCGTGCACACGCTGTTCGAGGCCGTCGGCCTGGTCGTGCTGGTCGTCATCATCTTCCTGCAGACCTGGCGCGCCTCCATCATTCCGCTGGTGGCCGTGCCGGTGTCCATCGTCGGCACCTTCGCCGTGCTGCTGCTGCTGGGCTTCTCCATCAACACGCTGACGCTGTTCGGCCTCGTGCTGGCCATCGGCATCGTCGTGGACGACGCCATCGTGGTGGTCGAGAACGTCGAGCGCAACATCCAGGACGGATTGACGCCGCATGCCGCGACCGTCAAGGCCATGCAGGAGGTCTCGGGCCCCATCATCGCCATCGCCTTGGTGCTGTGCGCGGTGTTCATCCCGCTCACACTCGTGCCGGGCCTGTCGGGCCAGTTCTACAAGCAGTTCGCCGTCACCATCGCCATCTCCACGGTGATCTCGGCCTTCAACTCGCTGACCCTCTCGCCGGCGCTCGCCGCGATCCTGCTGCGCCCGCACGACGCGCCCAAGGACGCGCTCACGCGTGGCATGGACAAGGTCTTCGGCCGTTTCTTCCACTGGTTCAACCGCGTCTTCCACCGTCGCTCCGAGGACTACGGCCGCGGTGTGAACGGCATCCTGAAGCGCAAGTCGGTGGCGCTGGTCGTCTACGCGCTGCTGCTGGGCGCCACCGCGCTGGTGTTCACGCGCATCCCCAGCGGCTTCGTGCCCGCGCCGGACAAGCAGTACCTGATCGGCGTGGCCCAGCTGCCCGCCGGCTCCAGCCTGGACCGCACGGAAGAAGTCATCCGCCGGATGAGCGCCATTGCGCTGAAGGTGCCGGGCATCGTCGACTCGGTGGCCTTCCCCGGCCTGTCGGTCGCCGGCTTCTCGGCCTCGCCCAACGAGGGCATCGTCTTCTTCGCGCTGGACAGCTTCGACAAGCGCACCACGCGCGACCTGAGCAAGGAAGCCATCCTTGGCCAGGTCAACGGCGCCATCCAGCAGATCCAGGGCGCGCGCATGTTCGTCGTGCCGCCGCCGCCGGTGGACGGCCTCGGCATTGCCGGCGGCTTCAAGATCCAGGTGCAGGACCGCAGCAGCCAGGGCGAGCAAGCCTTGTACGGCGCCACCTGGGGCTCGCTGGGCCAGATCTACGGCAACCCCAACACGACCATCGGCACGCCGTATTCCAACTACGACATCAACGTGCCGCAGCTGTTCGCCAACGTCGACCGCACCAAGGCCAAGCAGATGGGCGTGCCGCTGGGCTCCATCTACGACACGCTGCAGATCAACCTCGGCTCGCTGTACGTCAACGACTTCACCAAGTTCGGCAAGACCTACCAGGTCATCGTGCAGGCCGACGCTCCCTTCCGCGCCAAGGCCGAGGACGTCGTGCAGCTCAAGACCCGCAACGACGCCGGCCAGATGGTGCCGCTGGGCTCGCTGATGAGCGTGGAGCCCACCTTCGGCCCCACGCGCGTGACGCGCTACAACGGCTTCCCCAGCGCCGACATCAACGGCGCGCCCAAGCCCGGCTTCTCGTCGGGCCAGGCCGAGGCCGAGATCGAGCGCATCCTGAAGACTCTGCCACGCGGCTTCGGCTACGAGTTCACCGACCTGAGCTACCAGGACCGCCTGACCCGCAACGTCACCGTGCCGGTGCTGAACATCCAGGTGCCCACGCTGGCCGCGGTGCTGGCCTTCTCGGTGCTGCTGGTGGTGCTGGTGCTCGCCGCGCAGTACGAGAGCTGGAGCCTGCCGCTGGCCATCATCCTGATCGTGCCGATGTGCATCCTGTCGGCGCTGTTCGGCGTGTGGCTGTCGCACTTCCCGCCGTTCGGGCAGAGCGGTGACTTGAACATCTTCACGCAGGTGGCGCTCGTCGTGCTGGTCGGGCTGGCGTGCAAGAACGCCATCCTGATCGTCGAGTTCGCCAAGGAGCTGGAGGAGCAGGGCCGCAGCATCCGCGACGCCGTCATCGAGGCCTGCCGCCTGCGGCTGCGCCCCATCCTGATGACGTCCATCGCCTTCTGCGCTGGCGTCATTCCGCTGATCCTGGGCTCCGGCGCCGGCAGCGAGATGCGCCGTGCGATGGGCATCGCCGTGTTCGCCGGCATGCTGGGCGTGACGCTGTTCGGCATCTTCCTGACGCCGGTGTTCTACAGCCTGCTGCGCGCCAGCACCGAGAAGCGCCGTGCCCGCGCCGCCGCGCTGCGCGCCCAGGTCGAGGCCTCGGCCCATGCCTTCCACCCGGGCATCGACGACGATGTCCCCACGACCAAGAAGGAGGGCCACTGACATGATTGCCCGCCTCACTCCGCTCGCCCTTGCCGCGCTCGTCGGCTGCGCGGCCCCCGGTCTTTCGTCGGGTCCGAAGAACCTGGCGCCCGAGAAGTTCGCCCAGCTTCCTGCAATCGACGCTGGAGCCAACCCTGGCGCCGCGACGATGACGGCCGCCTTCGTCGACAGCGCCCAGCTGCAACGTATCGTCGACGAAGTGCTGGCCAACAACCGCGACCTGCGCGCCGCCGCCTCGCGGCTCAAGCAGGCGGAGGCTTTGGCCGACGCGGCCGGCGCCCGCCGCCTGCCCTCGGTCAGCACCGGCGCCAGCGCCAGCCGCCAGCGCGCACCCAACGACCAGGGCCAGTTCAACAACTTCAGCAGCTACGGCGTCAATGCGACGGCAGGCTGGGAGGTCGACCTCTGGGGCCGCGTGTCGGCCACCGCCCAGGCGGCCGGTTATGACGCCCAGAGTGCCGCGCTGGACCGCGACGCCGCCGCGCTGAGTCTGGCCGGCACGGCACTCAACCTGCAGGCCCAGCTCATCGGCCTCGGCCATCGCCTGAAGTTCGCCAAGGAGGCGCTGGTCGTGCAGAACCAGTTGCTCGACCTGGTGAAGGCCCGCGTCGGCGCCGGCCGCGGCACGGCGCTGGACCAGGCCCGCGCCGAGGCGTTGGTGGCGCAGACCTCCACCACCGTGCCCGCGCTGCGCAACGCCGCCTGCCTGACCCGCCTGCAGCTCGACGTGCTGCGCGGCCAGCCGCCCGCCGATTGCGACAAGGCCGACAGCGACCCGCTGCCCGCCATGCCCTCGCCGCGCCTCATCAGCCTCGGCACGCTGCCCGACCCGGCTGGTTTGCTCAGCGCACGCCCCGACGTCAAGGCCGCCGCCGTGCGCGCCCAGGCCGCCGCGTCACGCGCCCATGTCGCCTGGGCCGCGCGCTGGCCCACGCTGGGCCTGACGGGCCAGATCGGCTGGAGCGCCGGCAGTGCCGGCGACCTGTTCAAGAGCGGCACGCAGATCCACAGCCTGGCGGCCGCGCTGAACTGGAACTTCCTGGACTTCGGCGCCCGCAAGGCCGAAGAGTCGGCCGCCCGTGCCGGCTTCGAAGCGGCCGTGGCCAGCGCCGAGCAGGCCCAGCTGACGGCACTGCAGGACGCCCAGGGCAGCCTGTCCACGCTGCGCGAAACCGAGTTGCAGGCCACGGCCCAGGCCACCGCCGCCGAGGCGACGGCCCGCGCCCGCGAGCTGGCGCTCAAGCGCTACGAAGCCGGTGTGGCCGACTTCTACTCGCTGCTCAACGCCGAGCAGGAGCGCCTTGCGGCGCAGGACGCGCTCATCCAGGTGCAGACCGGCCGCGCGACCGCGCTGCTGGCGGTGCACAAGGCGTTCGCTGCGAAGCTGACCGCGCCCTAGGACGCGGCCACGATGCGTGCCGCCAGCAGCATCACGCTGCGGCGGTAGGCATCGGCCAGCGCATCCGCCTGGGCTGAGCAGGGCACGACCAGCTCGGCAGCTCCGGCGGCGGGCAGCGTCGTGTTGACCGGCGCATGCAGCGGCGCCCAGTGCCAGCGTGCGCGCAATGTCAGTTGCAGGCCGCCGCCATCCGGGCGAGCCAGCCACTCGTCTACCCGCACGATGAGACGCAGCGATTCGGCGCCGTTGGCCGCTGCCGTGCCGAGCGTGACCGGGTAGGGCTGGCGCAGCCGCCACAGGTCTTCGGCCAGCACGCGTGGCAGCGCGTCGCGCAGCGGCTCGGCCCAGCGCGACTCGGGCCAGGGCCTCAAGCCGGCGCTGCCTTCGCCGACGAGCATCTCGTCGCGGTCCAGCAGTTCGGGCAGCGCGATCTGCTGGCTCAGCACCCAGGCGCGGCCGTCCTGGCCGGGCTTGGCGTCGGGCGGCAGCGGCGGCGTGCCGGTCAGCGCGTAGAGGCGGCGTGGCGGCGTGTCGCGCGTGGCGCAGCCGGCCAGGGCCGCCGCGGCAATCAGCAGCAAGGCATCGCGGCGACTCGTTGGGGCGGGCTTCATCGTGCGGGCTCCCTGGCAGTTGTGGCTGAGGGCGCGGGATCGGGCTTGCGGCCGCGCAGCAGCGCCTCGGGCTGCGCTTCCAGCGAGGTGGCCAACTGGCGCAGTGCCTTTGCCGCCAGGGACAGATCGCGCATGGTCTTCTCGGTCTGTTGCAGCAGCGGGCCGTCGCCGTCGGCGGCCTCGCGAAGCTGGCTGCTCGCGCGCTGCAGTTCGGCCAGTGTCTTGCGCAGATCGGGCACGACCGGGCCGTTCGGGTCGAGCAGCGCGCTGGCCTTGTCGGCGCCCAAGCCCAGCTTGTCGGCGGTGCTGGCCACCTTGTCGCCCGCGCGGTCCACGCTGGCCATGGCGCGCTCGGCGCCGCGCGTCAGCGGCGTGGCGCGCTGCTCGAGCTGGGCGGCCAGCTTGCGGGCATGGCCGGCCGTGGCGGCGAAGTCCTTCATGCCCTGCTTCAACTCCGGCGAGGCGACGAGGTTGCGCGTGGAGTTGGCGATCTGGCTCAGGTCTTCCAGGATCTTGCGCAGATCCATCCCCTCGAGCTGGTCCTTCAGCGCCTGGAAGGCGGTGGCGGTGGTCGGGATCTCGGTCGCGTCGCCCTGGTAGCCGCCGTGCAGCACGGCAGGCTGCTTCTTGCGGATGTCCAGGTCCACGTAGAGCTGGCCGGTCAACAGGCTCTGCGTGCCCAGCTGGGCGCTGAAGCCGCGCTTGATGAGTGCGGGCAGCGCATGGCCGATGTCGTCGTTGTCGAAGCGCCCATCCAGGCCGCGCACGGCGTCGGCGTCGAGCTGGGCGACGACGGGGATGGCGAAGCTGTCGGTCTTGCTGTCGTAGTGCACGCTGATCTCCGTCACGTCACCGATGCGCACGCCGCGGAACACGACCGGCGCGCCCTTTTGCAGCCCGAACACCGAGCCGGAGAAGAACATCACCACGCGCTGCGGCCGCTTGAACCAATGCTGGCCCGGCAGCGCGATGAGAGCCACGACGAGCAGGGCCAGCGCGCCGACGACGAAGGCGCCGATGACGAAGGGGCTGGTGCGGCGCCGGGTCATGCTGCTTTCCGGTCGGGTTCGTACTGGCCACGCGTCAGGAACTCGCGCACCGCGTCGGGCCCGTGGTCGCGCAGTTCCGCCGGCGGTCCCAATGCGGTGGCGGTGTGCGCCTCCACGTCGAGAAAGAGCAGCCGGTCGGCCACGGCGAACAGGCTTTCCAGCTCGTGCGTGACGAGGACGATGGCCGTGCCCAGGTCGCGCTTGAGCTGCATGATGAGTCCGTCCAGCCGCGCGGAGGTCAACGGGTCCAGGCCGGCCGAGGGCTCGTCCAGGCACAGCAGCGGCGGGTCCAGCATCAGCGCGCGGGCGATGGCGGCGCGCTTTCTCATGCCGCCCGAGAGCTGGGCCGGTTCGGCGTCGAAGGTGGCGGGGTCGTCCAGCCCGGCCAGCGCCAGCTTGAAGCGTGCCTGGCGCTCGCGCTCGGCCTCGTCGAGCTCGGTGTACAGCTCCAGCGGCAGCATCAGGTTCTCGCCCACGGTCATGCTGCTCCACAGCGCGCCGGCCTGAAAGGCCACGCCGATCTCGCGCCGCGGCGGGTCGTCGCCCTGCACATCGCGCTCGGTGCCGCCGGCCGTCCACAGCACGCGGCCGGTCCTGGGCGTCTGCAGGCCGATCATGTGGCGCAGCAGCGTGCTCTTGCCGCAGCCGCTGGCGCCGACGATGGCCAGCACCTCGCCGGCACGCACGTCGAAGGTGAGTCCATGCTGCAGCTCGCGGCCGCCGGCATGCAGGCTCAGGTTCTCGACGCGCATCAGCACCCCGTCTGGCTGCTTGTTCTGTTCGGGCATCAGATGTCCAAGCGTTGGAAGATGACGGTCAGCGCCGACGCGGCGACCACCATCCAGACAATGGCCTGCACGACCGCTGCCGTCGTCGCCTCGCCCACCGCCTGCGCGCTGCGCCCGGCGTTCAGCCCCTGGCGGCAGCCCGCCAGTGCGACGAGCACGGCGTAGACGCTGCCCTTGAGCAGGCCCACGAACAAGTCCCAGCCGGCCAGCGCCTCGCGCGTGGTCGTGAGATACGCCGCAGCCGGCACGTCGTAGAGGACGACGGCGACGCCGCAACCCACGGCCAGGCCCGCCACGCCGGCGCACAGCGTCAACAGCGGGCCGGTGACGAGCAAGGCCAGCATGCGCGGCAGCACCAGGTGCTCGACCGGGTCCACGCCCAGCGTCGTCAGCGCGTCGATCTCCTCGCCCGCGCGCATGCTGCCGATCTGCGCCGCGAAGGCCGCGCCCACGCGGCCGGCGAGCACGATGCCGACGACCAACGCCGCGATCTCGCGCACGACGCCGATGGTGACGAGGTTGGCGATGAAGCTCTGCGCGCCGAAGCGCTGCAATTGCTGGGCGCCCATGTAGGCCACGATGAGGCCCACCAGGCTGCTGACCAGCAACACGATGGGCAGGCTGCGCGGCCCGGTCTGCTCGATCTGCCACAGCCAGTCGCTCATGCGCATCGCGCTGCGGCCCCGCGCCAGGCGGCCGACGGCAGCCAGCGTGTCGCCGATGAAGACCAGGGTCTTGCGCCACTCGGGGTCGGGCTCGTCCTCCGCCTCGGCGGTCGATGGCTTGTTCTTTGCGGCTTCGGGCTGCGGCAGGCTCAAGGTCAACAGCGGCTGCAGCCCGCGCGGCAGGCCGCTCAGGTCCAGCGCGACGCCGCCGCGTGCCAGCGGTGCCAGCGCCTGCCACAGCGCCCCGGCAAAGGGCGGCTGCCAGTGCGCCAGCGCCGCGCTGTCGAAGCTCAGCTGGGTGCCTGGCTTGACGGGCATGTCGGCAGGCGGTTTGGGCAACTCGGCATCGGCCGCGCCCCAGTCGCCCGCCAGCACGAGACGCCACTGCTGGCCCTCGCCCTCCCAGCGCGCGTTCGCCATCGCGCCGCCACGGCGGGCGTCGTCGGGCGGCATCAGCGCAGGGGCGGGCAGGGCATGAGACATGACAGCGTCATGCTCTGCTGCGTCGGCTGCTTCGCAGCCCGGACGCGAACGATGCGCGTTGTAGGACGGTGCGCCGCGGCAGCCGTGGCGCGGCGCCTGTCGGCATGCGCTGACGCGCCGGCGGCGGTGCGGACGACGGCGGCGCTCCGTGCTGGCGCGCAAAGTTGTTGGACCGACATTGAACGAGTCCGCCATGAAGCCCAACGACCTGCCCCGCCCGGAAGACGCCACGCAACGCGGTGTCGCGGTGCCCGACGGCAAGCCGTCGCTGCCGCATGAGCGCGATCAACAAAACCATGCCACCAACGCCACGCCCGATCCGAAGATCAAGCGCGCGGCGCGCGACCTGCAGCAGGGCCAGGTGGACACCGACCTGCGCGCCACGCCCGGGCTGGACGCCGACCGCCGCGGCGACATGGTGAAGGGCGGGGAACGCGGCGCGGCGCAGCCGCCACGCACCCGTCGCTAGCGCGCGCTAGGACGCCGCCAGCCGCTGCACGACCTGGTTGCGCCCCTGGGCCTTGGCCTGGTACAGCCCGGCGTCGGCACGGTTGAGCAGCGAGTTCAACGTGTCCTCCGGGCGCGCTGTGGCCAAGCCGATGCTGACGTGGCAGCGGGGCAGCGCCGCGTCTTCGCCGCCGCTGGTGCGGATGCGCTCGGCCACAGAGAGCGCCTGGGCGGCATCGGTGTCGGGCAGCAAGGCGACGAACTCCTCGCCACCATAGCGGCCCAGCACCGATGGCCGGCGCAGCACGGCGTGCGCACGTTCCACGAAGTCCGCCAGCACGCGGTCACCCACGAGGTGGCCGTGCTCGTCGTTGATCTGCTTGAAGTGATCCAGGTCCAGCATCAGCACCGACAGCGGGCGGCCCTGCCGGCGGGCGCGCGCCAGCTCCGCCTCGCCGGTGGTGAACAGTGCGCGGCGCGTCAGGGCGCCGGTCAGGCTGTCGTGCGTGATGAGCCGCTCCAGCTCCTGGCGCAGATGTTCTGAGGCCATCAGCACCGTGCCGATGCTGGTCAGCAGCGTGCCGAAGGCCAGGCCCACCAGGTAGATAACCTGCATGGGCGACGGCGTGAACAGGCCTTCCTGCGGCGTCATGAAGGGCGCACTGAAGGCGCGGGCCAGCGTGATGGCGCTGGTCAGGCCCAGCACGATGCCGGTGAAACGGGTTGCGAAGCTCTGCGCCATCTGGCTCCAGATCAGGCCGGCATGCCAGGCACTCACGGTACCGAGCAGCACGCCCATGAACAGCACGCGATAGCCGTAGGGGCCGCTGAAGAACTGCATGAAGAGCACGATGGCCAGCCCGGTCAGCCACAGCAGCACGGTGGCGCGCACCGACAGCGGCCGCTCGAAGAATCGGTAGCTGCCGGCCAGAAGCAGCGCGGCGCTGGCAAACATCAGCGCATTGGCCAGCCCCGCGGACAGCAGCCCCGGCAGCACGCCGCGCAGCGTGAACAGCAGCGCCGACGCGAACCCCACCAGCGGCGCGGCCGCCCAGTGGCCCAGACCGTGGATGGAGGGCGGATAGCTGCGGCGCTGGAAGAACATGACCAGCGCCATCAGGCAGCCCATCACCCCGGTGACGCCGCTGATGGTGCGAAGCTCCAGCATGTCCAGCACGGTTTGGCCTTCCCCCGTCGAACTGCGAGTCTAGGGGCGCCGGCCTGGGGTGGATGGCGGGCCGGCGGGGGCGAATGGCGGCGGAACGTGCAGGTTCCACGGGCACACTGAGGCCATGTCCATCCTGCCGCGCCGCTGGCGCCTGCCTTATGTCGGGCTGCTGACCGCCGTCGCCCTGCTGCTGAGTGCGTCGGCGCTGGATGCCTACGTCAGGGGCGGCGGCCAGCGGCCGTGGGAGCCCTTCCTGTGGGAGTTCAGCTCCATCGTCGTCATCGGCGTGCTGGCGCTGGGCGTGCATGCCGTGGTTGGTGCACTGCGGGGCCGGCCGTGGCCGCAGCAGCTGGCGGCCCATGCGCTGGCGCTGCCGGTGTTCAGCGTGCTGCACATCGCCGGCATGTTCGGCCTGCGCCTGCTCGTCTATGGCCTGGCGGGCGTTGGCTACCGGCCCGACGACGTGCCGACGCTGCTGGTCTACGAGGGCGGCAAGGACGCCGTCAGCTACATCAGCTTCTGCCTGATCTCGCGCGGTGTGTGGATGGCGCAGGCCGCCACCGCGCGGGCGCAGGAGCTGGACCGCGCCCGCCGCGAACTTGCCGAGACGCGCCTGGCCCGCCTGGCCGACCAGGTGCAGCCGCACTTCCTGTTCAACACGCTGAACCTGATCTCGTCGGTCATGTACGAGGACGTGCCCCGCGCCGACCGGCTGCTGTGCCAGCTGGCCGACCTGCTGCGCCAGACGCTCGCTGCCCAGCAGCGCGCCGAGCACACGGTGGGTGAGGAGCTGGCGCTGGTGCAGCCCTTTCTGGCGCTGATGCAGGCGCGTTTCGGGCCTGAGCGCCTGGTGGTGCAGATCGAGGCGGACGATGCCGCACGTGCCTGCCGGCTGCCGGCACTGCTGCTGCTGGCGCCGGTGGAGAACGCGGTCAAGCATGACGTGGCGCGGCACCGCGGGCGTGTGACGGTCAGCGTCGTCGCGCGGCGCGTTGGAGAGCGCCTGCACCTGAGCGTCAGCAACCACGGCGACACGCCGGTGCCCGAGGCGTCGCCCGACCCTGAGGGAGGCCTGGGCCTGCGCAATCTGCGCGAGCGCCTGGATGCGCGCTACGGCGATGCGGCCCGCGTCGAGTTCGGCCCCGACGACGGCGGCATGGCTTTGAGACTGGACCTGCCATGCGCGTGCTGATCGTCGACGACGAGCCCGCCGCGCGCGCCAAGCTGCGCCGGCTGCTGGCGGCCGAGAAGGATGTTGCCGAGCTGCTGGAAGCACCCGACGCACCAGCGGCGCTGGCCCTGGTGCGTGCGCTCGCGCAACCGCCTGACCTGGCCATGCTCGACATCGAGATGCCCGGCGGCAACGGCGTGCAGCTGGCCGCTGCGCTGCGCGAGGCCGGTGTGCGCTGCATCGTCTTCTCGACGGCCCATGCCGAGCATGCGCTGCAGGCCTTCGAGCTGGCTGCGCTGGACTATCTGCTCAAGCCCTACACGCCCGAGCGCCTGGCCGCCGCGCTGGCCCGCGTGCGCGAACTGCTGGCGCGCCCGGCCGCGCCGGTGGGCGAGTGGTGGGTGGACGGCGAGCGCCTGCTGCTGGCTGACGTGCAATGGCTTTCGGCGGCCGACAACTACATCGAGCTGCACCTGCCACCGCGCAGCCTGCTCGAACGCGTCACGCTCGCCGACGCGTTGCAGCGCCCCGGCTGGGCGGCGCGCTTCCTGCGCGTGCACCGCAGTCATGCGGTCAACCCGGCGCATGTGCAGCGCATCGAGCGGCTCTCCAGCGGCGAGGCCGTGCTGAGCTTGAGCTGCGGGGAGACGCTGCGCGTGTCGCGCGGGTATCGCGCGGTGCTGGACGCCATTGCCCGTTGACGTCCGATACGTGTGCTAACGAAGCCAGCCGCTGACCAAGCTAGCATCCGCACCCAAAGATAGGCCGACAGGCCGGGAGGATGTGATGGGTATGCGCGCGTGGTGGGTGCTGGCCGTCTGCACGGGCTTGGCCGCCTGTGGCGGTGGTGGTGGTTCGGCGGCGCCTGGCGGCACGGCGACTCCGGCCACCCCAGTGAATGACATCGGCGCTCACATGTCTGTGGCCAGCATCACCGTCGAGCGCGACGTTTACCGGCGCAGCCAGGTCGAGAAGGTCGAGCTGGCGTTGCTGGTCGATCGCCCGCCGGCTGAGGGCTACTACTACCGCGTGGCTTATACGCAGAAAGCCTTGAACTTCGTGGGCCAGTCGCCGCGCGGCACCGATCCGGGCCTGGATCTGCAGGTCGGCCTGTCGTCGCCCGGCGTGCTCGGCCTGGGGACCTATGACGACACGATCACCGTCGAAGTCTGCGTCGATGCGAAGTGCGTTACGCCGGCGCGAGGCAGCCCGTTCGTCGTGCCGGTCACGCTCAAGGTGGGCTACTTCGCCGAGCCCGAGGCGGGCCAGCCGCAGCAGACGCTGACGGACGCGGTCACGCTGCCGCACGATCTCGTCGCCGCCGCCTACAGCGCGAGCCTGGATGCCATCGTCTCGGTGTCCAAGGCGCCAGCCGCGGCGTTGAACGTGCGCTCGCTCGCCGATGGGCAGACGCGCAGCGTGGCCCTGGCCTCGGTGCCAACCTCCGTGTCGCTCTCGCCTGACGGCCGCCGCGCGGCGGTGGGCCATGACGCGGCCGTTTCTCTTGTCGACCTCGTGCCGGCCACGCCCGGTGCGGCCATGGCGGTCAGCCGGTTCGCGGTCAGCCTGCCGGTCGGCGCCGTGGTGCTGGACGGCCAAGGCCGGATCTACGCCTTCGGCTCGGCGTCCACCTGGGCGAACCTGCACTGGGTCGACACGGCCAATGGCGTCGACAAGACCGTCAGCGCCAACATCTATGGCGGGGTGCGGCCCGTGCTGCACGCGGCCGGCGATCGCATCTACTTCTCTACCCGCGACACGTCGCCCAACGACATCTACAACATCACGCTGCAAGCGGCCGGCCCGCGCGATGCGGTCGATTCGCCCTATCACGGCGACTACGAAATCTGCGGCCAGGTGTGGGCCTCGGCAACGGCCGCGCGCCTGTACACGGCCTGCGGCAAGACGTTCACGTCGTCTGCCGACGCCACGCAGGACATGCGCTATGCCGGGAGCTTCGCGATGTCGCCGCAGACGAGCGTGGGCAGCTTCGGTTATGCGGCGCTCTCGCTCAGCGACAGTCTCGTGAGCAACCAGCTCGTCGTGCTGGAGCAGGAAAAGTACAACTGCGAACCCCGCTCGGACTCGCTGTTCGCCTGCTTCACGCGGCTCGGGGTTTTCAATGCCACCGACCTGTCGCTGCAGAGCCGCGCTTCGCTGCCACCCGTCACCGTGGGGGCGGACCGCTTCGCCCAGGTGGGCCGCTACGTCTTTCACCGCAGCAACGGCAAGGCAGTGCTGCTGACGGAACTGCGCGGCGCACCGAACGCGGCGGCCAGCATCAGGCTCAGCACCTTGCCCTAGACGTTCGCCCCTCGCCAGGCGCCACTCGCCCCAGCGCGCTGGCTTGCGCGCCGCCCGGCCGCGAAGCTGGCGGCCATGAACACCTCATCCGCCCGACTGCCTTTTCTCGACGGCCTGCGCGTCGCCGCCTTCGCGCTGCTGATCCCGTACCACGTGGGCATGTACTACGTGACCTGGGACTGGCATGTGAAGAGCCCCGCGGCCAGCAGCGCGCTGAAGCCCTTCATGATGATGAGCTCGCCCTGGCGACTGGGCCTGCTCTTCCTGATTGCCGGCGCAGCGATGCACGGCCTGTTCGCCAAGCGCGGCGCCGTCGGCCTGCTGAAGGACCGCTCGCTGCGGCTGCTGTTGCCGCTGATCTTCGGCATGGCCGTCATCGTCACGCCGCAGGCCTATTTCGAGGTGCTGACCAAGGCGCCTCACCTCTTGCCGGGCGACGGCGGTTATCTCGACTTCTGGCAGGCCTACCTGAAGGGCGGCAAATACTGCCGTGGCCAGGACTGCATGGACGTGCCGACCTGGAACCACCTGTGGTTCCTGCCCTATCTGTGGGTGTACGCGGTGCTGGGTGCGCTGGCGGCGCGCTTCATCCGCATCCGCGGCGAGTTGCGTCTGCCGACCTGGGCCTGGCTGCTGCTGCCGGCCGTGCCGCTGGCGCTGCTGCGCGTGTTCATCAAGCCGCTGTTCCCGATCGAGCACGACCTGGTGCACGACCTCTACAACCATCTGCAATACGGCCTGCTGTTCGCCATCGGCTGGGCCAGCCGCACGCCGCTGGCTGGCGGCCTGTGGGCGGCTGCGCTGCGGTTGCGTTGGGTGGCGCTGGGCGTGTCGCTCGCGGCCTGGGCGGTGCTGCTCGTCTATATGAATCACTACAGCAGCAGCGAACCGCCCGCTGCCGTGATGACCGCCGCGCGCACGCTGCGCGGCTCGTTGACCTGGTGGGCCATCGTGGCCGCCTGCGGCTGGGCGCAGCGCGCCTTCACGCGGGAGTCGCCGTTGTTGCGGCAGGCCAGCGCGGCGGTGTTCTGCCTCTACATCCTGCACCAGAGCGTCATCGTCGTGCTCAGCCAATGGCTGAAGCCGCTGGGCATGCCCTGGGGGCTGGAGGCGCCGCTGCTGATCGTGCTGACCTTCGCCGTCAGCGGCCTGGCTTACCTCGGCCTGCGGCGCGTGCCAGGCCTGGCGCTGCTCGTCGGCATTCAGCGCACGCCGCGCAGCGCGCCGCCATCCACGCCGCGCGTGATGGGGCAGTTCACGACGATGCCGGTCACGGCCACCTCGACCTCGCCCGCGCTTTCGGCGGCCAGCAGCGCTTCTTCGGAGCGCAGCTCGTGAGCTGACGCGCCGGCCTTCCAGCGCACCAACACCAGCCGCCACAGCGGGCTGTAGTTCGGGTCCGGCCGCGCGGATGCCACCGGCGCCGGGCCCGACGCGAACACGCTGATCTGCGCGCCGTCGGTGAACTTGTAGACCCGCTCGGTCAGTGAGGCCTGGCCCGCACCGAGCGCATCGGCCAGGCGCGGTACGTGGTTCACGCCGCCCTGCGCGGCCATCGCGGCGTCGGAAATGTCCGTCGTCACGTACTCGACGCGGCGCCCCTCCACCCAGGCCAGCTGCTTGGGCAGCACCACCTCGTCGGGGCGGACGGACGCGCAGGCGCTCAGCAGCGCAGCGAAAGTGGGGAGCAGGACGAGACAGGTGAAGAGGGGGCGGGCCATCCGGAGCAGTCGCCGTGAAGGGCGCTGGCATTACACCGGAATGCCGGCCTCAGGGGTGGCTCAGTACCAGTACAGCGGATACGCCCGCCGCGTGGCGCGGTGATACAGCACCGCGACGACCACCATCGTCAGCGCACCGAACAGCGTCGGAAAGAGCAGGAAGCCCCACTTGGGTGCGGCCAGGAACACGATGATGGGGTTGGAGCCGGCGGGTGGGTGCATCGAGCGCGTCAGCATCATCAGCGCCACCGACGCGGCCGCGGCTGACGCGAGCGACCACCAGGTCGGGCCGAACAGCGCCAGCGCCGCCAGGCCGACCGCCGTGCAGATGAAGTGGCCGCCGATGACGCTGCGCGGCTGGGAGAAGTGCAGCTCCGGGAAGGTGAACACCATCACCGCCGTCGAGCCGAAGGAGCCCAGCAGCAGCAGCACGCCCAGGTTGTAGGAGCCGATCGCCAGCACGGCGATGATGGTGAACACGCCTGCGCAGGCGATGGCACCGCTGCGCAGCGCGTAGCGCGGTGCGCGCGAGGGCGGCATGCTGCCTGGGGCCGCCTGGGGCGCCTGCGCAAGGGTGCTGGGGGCGAGTTCGCTCATGGAAGGTCTCACGAAGCCTGCAAGCAAAAAAAGGGCCGAGTCGCGAGACTCCGCCCTTCAAACACCGCTGACACCTCTCAGCAGCGGCGGCTTTCAACGGGGGGCCAGGTGCCTCAGGCCGGGTTGCCGGCCGGGGTGGCGCCTGAGGTGCCAGGAATGGCATCCAGCTCGCCCGACGCGCGTGCCTTGCGGCCGTAGAAGATCTCGAACAGCGGCGTGGCCATCATGGTGGTCACCACGGCCATCAGCACCAGCATGGAGAACAGGGCCGGGCCGATGATGCCCTTCTGCAGGCCGATGTTGATGATGATGAGCTCCATCAGGCCGCGGGAGTTCATCAGCGCGCCGATGCCCAGGGCCGTGCGGTTGTCTTCACCCGCCATGCGGGCCGCCAGGTAGCAGGCGCCGAACTTGGCCAGCACCGAGGCCACCAGCACGCCGGCGGCGATCAGCAGCAGCTGGACCGAATTGATCATGTCCAGGCGCGTGTTCAGGCCGGAGTACGTGAAGAACATCGGCAGCAGCAGGATCACCGTGAGCGGCTCGACCTTCTTCTTCAGCTCGGTGGCGAACAGGCCGCGCGGCATGACGGCGCCGAGGATGAAGCCGCCGAAGATGGCGTGGATGCCGACGGCGTCCATGATGAAGGCGGACACGCAGAAGCAGATCAGCGTGATGCCCAGCACCGTGTTGCTCATGTGGCCGTCACGCTCCACCATGCGGCCCAGCGGCGCCAGCAGCTTGCGGCCGAACAGCATGACGAAGGCCGCCCACAGCACGCCGCCGCCGATGGCCAGCACGGCCACGCCGGGGCCGGCGCCGAAGGCCGCCAGCACCAGGGCCAGCACGCACCAGGAAGCCGCGTCGTCAAAGGCGCCAGCCGTCAGCGTGAGCGTGCCCAGCGACGTGTTGGCCAGGCCTTGCTCATTGATGATGCGGGCCAGCATCGGGAAGGCCGTCAGTGCGATGCAGGCGCCCATGAAGAGCGTAGCATTGGCCGTGGAGATGCCTTCGGCGAACAGGCCCGGGATGGTCAGCAGGATGGGCGTGATCAGGAAGGCGATGAAGAACGGTGCCGCGATGCCGGACACTGACACCCCGATGGCGCTCTTGGCCTTGGTGGCGAAGTGGTCCAGCCGCAGCGTCGTGCCGACCAGGAACATGTAAAGGCCCACGCCGAGCTGCGCGCCGCTGTATAGCACGCTGCGCATTTCCTTCGGGAAGATGGCCGCCTGCAGCTGCGGGAAGAACAAGCCCAGCAGCGACGGGCCAAGGATGACGCCCGCGATCATTTCGCCGACGACCTGGGGCTGGCCCAGGAACTTGCGGCCGGCCCAGCCGACGACCCGGCAGGCCAGCATGATGAGGGCCAGCTGCAGGAAGAAATGGACGCTGAAGTCGCCCGGCGCGTAGGTTTGTGCCACCGCGGGCGCGGCAGCGCCATGCTTGGCGAACACGTCGCCCAAGATGGCTAGAAGGTCGAATTCCATGGCGGTTCCTCTGGATGTTTTTTGTCGTTGCCCCGAGTCGTGCCGGGTCATGTACAACGTTGTCTGCCTCTTTTGGTGAAAGCGCTCTCACCACGTAGAACACTTTGCCAGTCGGGTTTCTGATGTCCATTGGGTCGAACAGATCCGAGCCTATGTACCTACATCCCAATTGCGCGGCTGAAGGTACGTAGGTACATTTGCAACGCCATGAAACTGCTCACCAGCCGCGACTTCAACCGCGACGTCAGCCTCGCCAAGCGGGCTGCGCAGGTCGGGCCCGTCGTCATCACCGACCGCGGCCAGCCCACCCATGTGCTGATGAGCATTGCCGAGTACCGCCGCCTGACCGGCGAGGGCGAGAGCATCCTGGAGCTGCTGGCCATGCCCGAGGTCGTGCCGATCGAAGCGGCCGACGCCGCCGCCGACGGCGCGTGGGATCACCGCGAGAACCTCTGATGTTCCTGCTCGACACCGGCATCGTTCTGGAGCTGCGCAAGGCCAAGGCCGGCCAATCCGATGCGGGCCTGTCCGCCTGGGCCGCCGGCCTGCCGCGCCAGAAGCTCTTCATGTCGGCGCTCAACCTGCTGGAGATCGAGAACGCCGCTGCCCGCCTGGGCCGCAAGGACCGCGCGGCCGGCCTGGTGGTGCGCGACTGGATCGACAACCGCGTCATGCCCGCCTTCGAAGGCCGCGTGCTGCCGGTGGACGCCGCCGTCGTGCGCCGCCGCGCGCAGCTGCCCTACGCCAACACGCGCGACGGCCTGCTCGCCGCAACGGCGCTGGAGCACGGCCTGACCTTCGTGACCCACCGCGTCTCGGCCTTCCGCGCCGGCCGCGTCAAGCTGCTCAACCCATCCGGCTACGTGGCCCAGCCCAGCGAGGACGATGAGGACTGGGCCCACGGCGCCCAGACCGGCCATCAATGGCTGAAGAATCTCTACACCCGAGCATGAACAAGCGACGCATCCTCATCGTTGGCGGCGGCACGGCCGGCTGGCTGACCGCGGCCTACCTGGCCAAGGCTCTCAAGCTGAACGAGCGCAGCCACCTCGAAGTGACCGTGCTGGAGTCGCCGGACATCAGCAGCGTCGGCGTGGGCGAAGGCACCTTCCCCACCATCCGCACGACACTGCAGTTCCTCGGCATCGATGAAACGCGCTTCATCCGCGAGACCTCGGCCACGCTCAAGCAGGGCATCCGCTTCACGGACTGGGCGCGCACGCCCACCGGCGGCCAGCACCACCAGTTCTTCCATCCCTTCGAGGCGCCGTTCTACACGGAGGACCTCAACCTCGTGCCCTACTGGCTGCTGCAGGACGAGGCCACGCGCGCACCCTTCGCCGAGGCCATGACGCTGCAGGTGCGCGTGGCCGAAGCCCATCGCGCGCCCAAGCGGGCCGGCGAGGCGCCCTATGCCGCGCCGCTGAACTACGCCTATCACTTCGACGCGCTCAAGCTCGCCAAGCTGCTGGCTGAGCGCGCCCTCCAGCTCGGCGTGCGCCATGTCCAGGGCACGGTCACCCATGTCGCGCTGGACGCCACCGGTGCCATCTCCCACCTGGACACCGACCGGCAGGGCCGCTTCGAGGCCGACCTGTACATCGACTGCAGTGGCTTCCGCGCCGAGCTGATCGGCCGCGCGATGGGCAGCCCCTTCAAGTCGGCGCGTGGCCAGCTCTTCGCCGACCGTGCGCTGGCCTGCAAGCTGCCGTTCGACGACCCCACCGCGCCGATGGAGAGCTCCACCATCGCCACCGCCCACGAGGCGGGCTGGCTGTGGGAGATCGGCCTGAACGGTGCGCGCGGCGTCGGCTGCGTCTACTCCAGCGACCACCTCAGCGACGACCGCGCCGCCGACATTCTGCGCGCCTACTGCGGCGCCGGCCACGAAGACATCGGGTTGCGCAGCATCCCCTTCACGCCCGGCTACCGCGAGCAGCAGTGGGTGAAGAACTGCGTGGCCGTCGGCCTGTCGGCCGGCTTCCTGGAGCCGCTGGAGGCCACCGGCCTCGTCCTCATCGAGGCGGCCGTCGGCATGATTGCCGAGATGCTGCCGCACAGCGGGCCCATGCATGCACCGGCGCGCCGCTTCAACGAGCTGATGACGGCGCGCTTCGAGAACATCATCAACTTCCTGAAGCTGCACTACTGCGTGAGCCAGCGCCAGGAGCCGTTCTGGCGCGACAACGCTGCGCCGTCCTCCATCCCCGACCGCCTCGCCGGCCTGCTGGAAGAGTGGCAGGTGCGCCCGCCCGGCCGCTTCGACTTCGTGCTCGACACCGAGACCTTCGCCTTCTTCAACTACCAGTACATCCTCTACGGCATGGGTTTCCGCACCGACCTCAGCGCCGGCCGCGACGACTTCCCGCGTGTTGACGATGCCGCCAAGTTCTTCGCCAAGATCCAGCGCTTCGCCGACCGCGCCGTGGCCGACCTGCCCACCCACCGCGCGCTGATCCAGCAGATCAACGCGGGGCGCTGAAGGCCCCTGGGTGTCGTCGGCACAGGCACAGCGATACCATCCGGCCATGCGCAAGCTGCTTGCCGTGTTCATCGTGCTGCTCGGTTGCCTCGCCTTCGTCGGGCAGGCGGTTGCGAGCACGTCGGCCGTCTACAGCGACTGCTGCCTGCACGGCTGCAAGGGCATGACGCAATGCGCCAGTGCCGGCTGCCAGACCTGCGCGGCCCCGCAGCTCGCGCCCACAACGCAGAAACCGCTGGCGATGACGGCCAACGAGCCGACCTGGCGCCTCGCGACGGCACCCTTCGATGCGGGCCTGCAACCTGAGCCCTGGACGCCTCCCGACTAGGTGGATGACTGCTCCTCAGCATTCATCAACCGTCGAAAGGAAACCCATGAAATCCAGACTCTTCAAGCTCTGCGCGGCTGTCGCCCTGCTGGGCGGCTCCGCCGCCGCCTTGGCCTCTCAGGCCTGCTGCGGCGACATCGCCTGCTGCCTCCAGCAGCTGCTGTGCTGCCTGTAAGGTCTCACTGAGCTGAGACCGGGCCGGCGCGGTGCGCCGGCCTTTTCATTGGGCCGCGGGCAATGCGTTGAAGGTGCCGGGCGCGGTCGGTACAGCCAGCGGCTTGAGACTGCGTTGCCACCAGCCCACGTCCCGCCATTCGCCGTTCTTGAAGCCGACATTGCGGTAGACGCCCAGCGCCTCGAAGCCCACCGCCTCGTGCAAGCCCACGCTGCCCGCGTTGGGCAGGGCGATGCCGGCAAAGGCCTGGAAATAGCCCAGCTCCGCCAGCAGCGGCAGCAACCGCCCGTACAGCGCCCGGCCCACGCCCTGGCCGCGCATGTCCTCGCGCACGTAGACCGTCGTGTCGACCGACCATTGATAGGCCGCCCGTTCGCGGTGCTTGCTGGCGTAGGCATAGCCGCACACGGCGCCCGTGGCGTCCTCGGCCACCAGCCAGGGCAGGCTGGCCAGCGTCTTCTCGATGCGGGCGCGCATCTCCTGCGCATCCGGCGGCTCCGTCTCGAAGGAGATCGTCGTGTGCTGCACGATGGGTGCGTAAATCGCGGCCACGGCAGTGGCGTCGGCCAGGGTGGCGGTGCGGACCTTCATGTGGTGTTCTCCAAGGGGGTGTTCGGTGCGTGCGCGGGCACCCGGATAAGCAGCAGAGCCGCCAGCGCGCTCAGCGCAAGCGCGGCGGAGAACCACAGCACGCGCGTGCCGAACTCGGCCAGCAGCAGGCCGAACAGCCACGGCGACAGCGCCTGCCCCAGCCGCGCCGGCAGCATCAGCAACCCCTGCCGCTGCCCGTAGCCTTGTGGCCCGAACAGCGCCAGCGGCAGCGTGCCCTTGGCGATGGTCAGGATGCCGTTGCCCGCGCCATGCAGCAGCGCAAAAGCGGCCACCGCCGGCGCCCCCAGCGTCGCCAGCAAGGCGGCGCCCAGCGGGTGCATCAGCGCCGCAGCACGTGCCGAGTACAGCGGATGCAGGTGGCGCAGGAGGCCGAACTCCGCCAGCCGCCCGGCCACCTGGGCCGGCCCGACGAGGGCGCTGACCAGGATGACCGCCGTCGGTGCCGCACCGACGGCGCCGAGCAGCCGCGGCAGATGGGCGGCCATCGCCGTGCTGATGAACCAGCCCACGGCGAACACCCAGGCGAGCAGCGCTGCCGTCAGCACCGGAGGCGCTTCTCCCGCGGCGGGAGCCGGCGCGTGGGTCGACGTCGTGGGCCCCAGGCCCGCCTTCGGCAGCCAGGCATTCAGCGGCAGGCCGATCAGCAGATGCAGCCCGGCCCAGGCCCAGCAGGCGCCGCGCCAGCCGAAGGCGTGTTCCAGGGCGGCCGTCAGCGGCCAGCCCACCGTGCTGGCAAAGCCCGCGATCAAGGTGATGCCGGTGATGGTGCCGCGCGCCTCGTGCCCGTACAGGCACACCAGCGACGCAAACGCGGCCTCGTACAGCCCGCTGCCCATCGCGACACCCATCACCAGCCAGGCCGCGATCAGCCCGAGCGGCCCGCTCGCCAGGGCCATGGCCGCCAGCCCCAGCGCGAACAGCCCGCTCGTGGCCATCAGCACCGGCCGGCCGCCCCAGCGGTCGATGCGCCGGCCGGCCTGCGGCCCCACGAGGGCCGACATCACCAGAGCGGCCGAGAAGGCGGCGAACACCGTCGGCTCCGCCACGCCCAGCTCGGCCGCCATCGGCTGCGCCAGCATGGCCGGCAGGTAGTAGGACGAGGCCCAGGCCAGGGTCTGGGCGGTGCCCAGCGTGGCGACGACGCGCAGGCGGGCAGTGGCCATCGTCAACCGCAGCAGCGGGCCGGCCGCGCTTCGGCTTCGGGAGCGGGCTTGGGCGCGCAGCTCTTGGGACCGCAGCCGGAGGTGGGCACAGCCACTGCCGCCGCCGGCGCCGGGTTGACCGAGCAGACGCCGGTCTCCGGCAGATCCAGCTCGACGCGGTCGGCTGCGGCCAGGTCACCTGCGATGGCCGCGACGACCGAGCGGGCCTGCTCGAAGCCCGTCGCCATCAGGAAGGTGGGCGCACGGCCATAACTCTTCACGCCCACGGTGTAGAAGCCGGGCTCGGGGTGCGCCAGTTCGCGGTGCCCGTGCGGCCGCACGGTGCCGCAGCTGTGCAGATTGGGGTCGATCAGCGGGCCTAGCGCCTCGGTCGACTCCAGCCAGGGGTCCAGCTTCACGCGCAGCTCGCTGGCCAGGTTCAGGTCGGGGCGCTGGCCGGTCGCGCAGATGATCTCGTCGATGCCGTCGACGACGACCGGCTGCTGCGTCGCGTCCAGGCCGCTGACCCGCAACTGCTCGCCCACGTGTTCGATTCGCGTGATGCGCAGCCCGCCGAAGAACTCCAGCGCGCCGCCGTCGCGCAGCCGGCGCAGCGAGGCGCCCAGCGCACCGCGGGCCGGCAGGGCGTCGGCGCTGCCGCCGCCGAACACACGCTGCAGCGCGGGCGAGCGCACGGCCCAGGCCAACTGCGTGCCGGGCGACTGTCTGGCCAGCTCGGCCAGCGACAGCAGAGCGTTCGCAGCCGAGTGGCCGGCCCCGACGACGAGGGTGCGCCGGCCTTCATAGCGCGAGCGCAGCATGCCCATCACGTCCGGGATGCCGTAGAAGATGTGCTCGCTCGCCTCGGCCTCGCCGATGGCCTGCAAGCCGTTGGCGCCCACCGGGTTGGGCTGGTTCCAGGTGCCCGTCGCGTCGATGACGGCGCGGGCGCGCAGCTCGTGCAGCTGCCCCTGCTGCGCGTAGCGCACGAGGAAGGCGGCCTGGTCACGCCCGGCACTCTTGACCTTGTCGAAGCCTTCGCGGCTGATGGCCACCACGCGGGCGCCCAGCTTCAGCGAAGCCGCCACCTGCGGCAGGGCCGCGAAGGGGAGCAGCACGCGCTCGACCACCTCGCCGGCGCGCGGCAGCTCTGCGGCGGCCGGCGCCGTCCAGCCGGTGGGTGCGAGCAGGCGCGCCATCGCGGGGTCGACGTCGAACTGCCACGGCGAGAACAGCTGCACATGGCCGTAGTCGGCGAGATTCGCACCGACCGAGGCACCCGCCTCCAGCGCGATGAACGGCAGGCCACGCTCGATGAGCTGGGCCACGGCCGCCAGCCCCACCGGCCCGGCACCGAGCACGGCCACCGGCAGCAGGCCATCCGCCGCCGGCGCCTCGCGCAGCGTCAGCGCCATCAGCGCTGCACAGGCCGGGCAGGCGCCCTGGAACTCGGCCGAGGCCTTGAGGGCCTGCGGCGCGTCCTCGATCTTCATGCGCTTGAAGCCGTACTGCGCGAAGTATTCGGGCGCCGTCACCGTCAGCAGGTACAGCGCCGCGATGTCACGCGAGCTGGCTTCCTGCAGCAGGCGCTCGACGAGCAGCCGACCGATGCCCTGCTTGTGCAGCCCGGGCGCAATCGCCACTGATCGCAACAGTGCGACAGAGCCATAGACCTCGGCGCCGGCACAGCCGACGACCTCGCCGCCCTGCGTGGCGAGCAGGTAGGTTGAAAGATGGCCCTGGGCGCCCTCGGTGGGCAGCTTGTTCGCCAGCAGCAGGGTTTGCACGGCGGGCCAGTCGGACGGGCCGGCCTGGCGCAGGGAGACGGGGTGGTTCAGCAACATGGTTTGGAATCCTGGGTGGGCTCCCGAGGTGCAGCAGGCGATGTAGGCGGCAGGCAGCAAGTGGCGGCCGGGTCTTCGCGCAAGGCCTTCAGGAGCGTCAGCAACGAGGTCTCGACGGCGGCGCGCTCGCGCTCGCTCAAGGACGCCAGCAGTTGCTGGGCATGGTCGTCGAGGGTCTGGTTCAGCTCACGCACGGTGCGTTCGCCGTCGGCGGTGAGCGTGACGAGCCAGCTCCTTGCGTCGAGCGGGTTCGGCTCCTTGCTCACCAAGCCACGGGCTGCCATGGCCTCCACGGCACGCGACACCCAGCTCTTCTCCAGGCTGACCCGCGTGCCCAGCTCCGACAGCGGCAGCGGCCCCGAGCGCCCGAGCTCGGTCAGCAGATGGCACTGCGTGCTGGTGGTGCGGCAGCAGTCGGCCACCACGCGCTGGGCGCGGGTGTACAGGCGCGCCACTTCGCGCAACAGGCTGCCTGGGGCTGATTCGGTCATTTGGATGTGAATAGCAACTATCTGGGTGCATGTTGGCGTTCACTGGTTTCGTTGTCAATAGCAACTACATGAAGCAAACAAACGGGGCCGCGGCCCCGTCGGCTGTCGTCAGATGGCGCGCTGGTTCACGCGTTTCGAGAGTTCCTCGGCGCTTTCCTTGCGCTCGCTGTAGCGGTCTACCAGGTAGGGCCCGAGGTCGCGCGTCAGCAGCGTGAACTTGAACAGCTCCTCCATCACGTCCACGACACGGTCGTAGAACGCCGACGGCTTCATGCGGCCGTCGTCTGTGAACTCGGCGAAAGCCTTGGCTACGGAAGATTGATTGGGGATGGTCAGCATGCGCATCCAGCGGCCCAGCACACGCATCTGGTTGACGGCGTTGAAGGACTGCGAGCCGCCCGACACCTGCATGACGGCCAGCGTCTTGCCCTGCGTTGGCCGCACCGCGCCGGAGGTCAGCGGAATCCAGTCGATCTGCGCCTTCATGACGCCCGTCATCGCACCATGCCGCTCCGGCGAGCACCACACCATGCCCTCGGACCAGGCCGCCAGCTCGCGCAGCTCCTGCACCTTGGGGTGAGTCTCGGGCGTGTCGTCTGGCAGCGGCAGGCCGCTCGGGTTGAAGATGCGCACCTCGGCGCCCATCGCCTCCAGCAGGCGGGCGGCCTCAAAGATCAGCAACCGGCTGTAGGAGCGCTCGCGCAGCGAGCCGTAGAGCATCAGGAAACGTGGCCGGTGTTGCGAAGGCGCGGGCGCAGCCAGCCGGTCCTGAGTCGGCACGTCGAAAAGCTCGGCTCGCAGCGCCGGGAACGTGGCGTCGGGAAACAGCGGCTCAGACATGACGGGCCTCCACTGCCGGCGTGCTCAGCAGCCGATGAACACTTACCGCGATGGCCGCACCGGCCAGCTCGGCCAGCACGAAGCCCGGCGCGCTCGCCGGTGCGATGCCCGCGAAGCTGTCGCTGAACATGCGGCCGAACACCGCGGCCGGGTTGGCGAAGGACGTGGACGCGGTGAACCAGTAGGCCGCACCGATGTAGGCCGCCACCATGGCGGGTGCCCGGTCGGCAGGTGCCCGCAGGATGACGAGCAGCAGGCCGAAGGTCGCGACGCCCTCCGCGATCCACTGCCCCGTGCCGCCGCGCAGCTTGGTGGAGAACTGCAGCAGGCTCATGTCGAACATCGCGTGCGCCAGCCAGGCGCCCAGCATCGCGCCGAGCAGTTGCACGGCGATGTAGGGCGGCAGCGCCGCGGCCGGCAACTCGCCGCGCCAGGCCATCACGGCGCTGACGGCCGGGTTGAAGTGGGCGCCGCTGACGGGGCCGAACACCTCGATCAGCACATACAGGCCGCCCACCGTGGCCAGCGTGTTGGCCAGCAGCGCGATGGCGACGTTGCCGCCGGACAGGCGCTCGGCCATGACGCCGGAACCGATGACGACCGTCAGCAGCAGCGCGGTGCCCAGGCCTTCGGCGAGCAGCTTGCGGGGCAGGCTCATGGTCAGGCCTTGCCGATCTCGGCCAGGGCCTGCTGCAGCTCGGCGCGGCTCATCGTGGCGAGCGGCAGTTGCAGCAGCTGCAGCATGCGGTAGCCGATGGCCTGGCGTGTCAGCTCGAAGGCGCGGCGCTTGCCTTCGTCGCCGCCCTCGGCGTTGGACGGATCCGGGTAGCCCCAGTGCACCTTGACCGGTTGGCCTCCCTTGTCGCTCGCGCCAAAGAAGACCGGGCACGCTTCAGCAGCCGCGCTGTCGCAGACGGTGATGACGATGGACAGCGGCGGTGCGCCGTCCTGGCTGAACTCGTCCCAGCTCTTGCTGCGGTAGCCGGCGGTGTCCACGCCGGCGTTCCGCAGCGCTTCGAGGGCGAAGGGGTTGATGCGGCCGCTGGGCGCGCTGCCGGCGCTGTGGGCCTGCACATCCTTGCCGAGCTGCCTGGCCCAGTGGTTGAGCATGCCCTCGCTGAGGACGCTGCGCGCGGAGTTGTGGGTGCAGAGGATGAGGACGTGGGTGGTCATGGCGGTCTCAGCTGCAGCAGGCGGTGGCGCTCGGCAGCGCGCACGCGGCGCCCTGGCAGCAGTTCTCGGTCAGATAGCCCAGCAGCGAGTTCATGCTGCTGTAGTGGGCACGGTAGATCAGGTTGCGGCTGGCGCGCTCCTGGGTCACGAGGCCAGCGTTCACCAGTTCCTTCAGGTGGAAGGACAGCGTGGCCGGTGCCACGCCCAGGCCTTCCTGGATGGCACCGGGCGTCAGGCCCGCATCGCCCACCACGACGAGGGCGCGGAACACCTGCAGCCGCAGGGGCTGGGCGAGGGCGGCGAGCGCCTTGATGACGGCTTGTTCATCCATGATTCCATTATTATCGAATAATGGATTTGAGCGCAAGCGCACGGCTTGCTGCGGCTCAATCGCGTGGCGTGCTCACAAGCCTGAGCGCGTCGAACTGCCGCGCCACGAAGCGCCACACCATGCGCGAGGCGTCCGGGCCTTTCGCGTCGCTGAAGCGCTGGCGCGCCGCGCCGCCGCTCCAGGCATGGCCCAGGCCGCCCACCTGCACCAGCGTCGCCACCAGCCGGCGCGAGCGTTTGAAGTGGGTCACCGTCATCGGGTAGCGCGCACCGCGCTGCTGGGCCTGCGGCTCGCCCGCGTCCGCGCCACCGGCCTGAGACCACATCAGCGCCGCCGCGTCCGCGTTGCGGGCCGACACGACACCGTCCGCATCGCCGTGGATGACCATCAGCGGCGGCCAGTCGTCGCCCGACCTGGGTGACGCCGGCTGACGCCGCCCCTGCATCGCGCCGACGGCCGAGGCCGGGGAGCTTGCCGCGCCGGGCGGGATGCCGGAGTGCATGACCAAGGCCTTGAAGCGCTGCGGATAGCGCGTGGCCAGCAGCGCCGCCATGCTGGCGCCGGCCGACAGCACGGCCACGGCGGTGCGCTCGCGGTCCGCGGCGTAGAGCAGGCCGACCTGGTCGACGGCCTTCATGATCCATGCGGCCTCGGCGAAGGCGCGGCCGGACTGGGTGTCGAACCAGTTCCAGCAGCCCTGGGCGTTGGACAGCCGCGGCTGCTCCGGGTAGAGCACGAGAAAGCGCTCGCGCGTGGCGAGGGCATTCATGCGCGTGCTGTCCGCAAAGCTCTTGGCGTCCTGATGGCAGCCGTGCAGCATGACGAGCAGCGGCAGCTTCTCGCCGAAGCGCACGCCCGCGGGCCGGAACAGGTAGTAGCGGCGCGGCCCGTCGGCGGCCATCACCAGGCCCATCAGCCAGCTGCCGGTGCCGGCGGGTGGCCGCTGGCGCTCGCGCAGCGGGCGGATGGCCTGCTTGAAGAGGGCAGCGTTGCGGTTGAGCAGCGCCGCCCACGAGGGCGGCTTCATCCCGCCGTGGCGGCGTCCGTCGCCTGCGCCAGCTCCGACGGGTCCGGGTGCGCGCGCAGCAAGGCGTTCAGCTGGTCGATCTGGCCGCACCAGTCGCCATCGTCCTGGTGCCATTGCTCGCGCAGGAAGGCCACCTGGCTGGCGTTCCAGAACGGTGCTTCGGAGAGATTGAGCGTCTGCGGCAGCGGCCGGTGCAGGCGGATGAACTGCTTGATGTCGGCGGCCGAGTCCGGCAGGCCGAGCTGGGCGAAGAGTGCAGGCAGATCGTGGTGGGTGGTGGTGTCCATGGCGAGTCCTTTTCACAGGAGGCTGTGAGGTGCTGACCTTAGGGTCGGCCGCGGCGCCGTGGTGTCAGCCAAGGCCTCGTCCGGCCGTACGGTGCTGTCAGCCAAGGCCCACAGGCCTGGCTGCCGCCCGCTGACAGACGGCCGGGCGCCGCCGGCCTACGGTCATGGGATGACGACTGCAGGAGGCTCCGATGACCTGGAGTGATTTCCTCGCCCGCGCCGAGGCCGCCTGGCCCGACGTGGGCTTGACTGAGGTGCTGCCCGCCGTGCTGGCCGGCATGCTGACCATCATCCTCATCAAGGCCGGCCTGCGCCTGGCCGTGCAGCGGCTGCGCGCGCTGTCCACCCGCACCCGTACCTCGCTGGACGACAACCTCGTCAGCGTGCTGGAGCGCACCCACGGCGCGCTGATCTGGGTCGTCGGCCTGCTCGTGGGCCTCACGCTGCTGCCGCTGGACGACCGCTGGCACGCCCGCGTGGGGCAGCTGTGGTTCGCCGTCGTGGCGCTGCAGCTGGGGCTGTGGGCGCAGCAGGCGGTGGCGCAACTGCTCACGGCCCATCAGCTGCGCCACGGCGGCAGCGGCACCGCGCTGTCGGCCTCGGCCACGCTGTTGAGCTGGGGCCTGCGCGGCGCGCTGTGGGTGGTGGTGGTGCTGGCCGTGCTGTCCAACCTGGGCGTCAACATCACGGCCTTCGTCGCGAGCCTGGGCATCGGCGGCATCGCGCTGGCGCTGGCCGTGCAGAACATCCTCAGCGACCTGTTCGCGTCGCTCGCCATCGCGGTGGACAAGCCCTTCGAGGTGGGCGACTCCATCACCGTGGGCGACGTGACCGGCACCGTCGAGCGCGTGGGCCTGAAGACGACGCGCATCCGCAGCCTGGGCGGCGAGCAGATCGTCATGTCCAACGCCGAACTGCTCAAGCGCACGGTGGCCAACTTCAAGCGCCTGCAGACACGGCGCGTGCTGTTCACGTTCGGCATCACCTACGACGCCTCGGCCGACGACGCGGCCGCCGTGCCGCCGCTGGTGAAGGAGCTCATCGCCGCCGACCCGCTGCTGGAACTCGTGCGCGCCCACTTCAAGGGCTTCGGCGAGAGCTCGCTGAATTTCGAGGTGGTCTACCGGGTCAAGGATCCGAGCTACGACGTCTACATGGACCGCCAGCAGGCCCTGAACCTGGCGCTGATGCGCGCGCTGCAGCAGCGCGGCATCCGCTTCGCCTTCGTGACCAACACGGTCAATGTCGTGGGGTTGTCGCCCACGCACCAGGGCGCCATGCCCGACGCGCCCGACATCGTTCCTGCTGCCGCTGGCTGAAAACGATGTTGCACAGCGTCGCCGCCGGCCCCGAGTTGCTGACGGCGGCCGTTGCCGCGCTGGTGCTGGTTGCCATTGCCGGCGCCCTCTACACGCACCGGTTCGGCCTGTCGCATCTGCTCGTCTTCATGGCGGTGGGCATGTTGACCGGCGTGGACGGGCCGCTGGGCCTGCCCTTCGACAACCACCGGCTGGCCGTCAATGTCGGCAACCTGGCCCTGGCCCTCATCCTGTTCGACGGTGGCCTGCGCACGCGCTGGGCCGAGGTGAAGCGCGGCATGTTCCCGGCCGTTCTGCTGGCCACGGTGGGCGTGGCCGCCACGGCGGCCATCGTCGCGGGCATCGCGCGGCTCGTGCTAGACATGCCGTGGACGGAAGGCCTGTTGCTCGGCGCGGCCGTGTCGTCCACCGACGCCTCCGCCGTGTTCGCGCAGTTCAGCGCCAGCAAGCTGCGCCTGGAGCCGCGGCTGTCGGCCACCATCGAGGTCGAGTCGGCCATGAACGACCCCATGGCCATGGTGCTCACGCTGGGCCTGATCGCATGGCTGGCGCCACTGGGCCAGCCCGACGGCGAGCAGGTGTCCGGCCTGGCCGACCTGCTGCCGCTGCTGGGCGAGCAGCTGGGCCTGGGCCTGCTGATGGGCGGGGCGGGCGGCATGCTGGCCGCCTGGTGGGTCAAGCGGCTGCCCATCACGGACGACCACGACGGCCTGGCCGCGCTACTGATGGCGGCGCTGGGCTTCCTGCTGTTCTCCGTCACCAACCGCTGTGGCGGCTCGGGCTTCCTGGCCGTCTACATCGCCGGCCTGCTGGTGCGCCACCGTGCCGAGCGCGTGGCCCTGCTGAGCCTGCCGGGGTTGAACGGCTACACCTGGCTCGCCCAGGCGGTGCTCTTCCTGCTGCTGGGCCTGCTTGTCACGCCGCACGAGGTCTGGCGCCTCATCGGGCCGGCCCTGCTGCTGGCCGCCGGGTTGATGCTGGTGGCGCGGCCGGCGGCCGTCTTCCTGTGCCTGGCGCCGCTGGGCTTCAGCTGGCGCTCGCAGTGCTTTGTCGCCTGGTCGGGCCTGCGCGGCGCGGTGCCCATCGTGCTGGCCACCTACCCGGTGCTGGCGGGCCTGCCCGACGGCTGGCGCTTCTTCGACGTGGCCTTCGTCGTCGTGCTGCTGTCGCTGCTCATCCAGGGGCCGACGCTGGCGCCGCTGGCGCGCAAACTGGGCCTGGACGAATCACGCGCAGCCGACTGAATCCGCCTGCGTGACGATGCTGCCCGGCGGCACGCTGCGCGTCAGCCACACATTGCCGCCGATGACCGAGCCGCGGCCGATGGTGACGCGGCCCAGCACGGTGGCACCGGCGTAGATGACCACCTCGTCCTCCACCACCGGGTGGCGAGGCTGCCCCTTCACGGCCAGGCCGTCGCCGTCGGTGGGGATGCTCTTCGCGCCCAGCGTGACGTTCTGGTAGATGCGCACGCCGCACCCAAGGATGGCCGTCTCGCCGATGACGACGCCAGTGCCGTGGTCGATGAAGCAGCCGCTGCCGACCGTGGCGCCGGGGTGGATGTCGATGCCGGTGTCGGCGTGCGCCAGCTCGGCCACCACGCGGGCCAGCAGCGGCAGGCCCAGGCCGTAGAGCTCGTGGGCGATGCGGTGGCTGATCAGCGCGCGCAGGCCCGGGTAGCACAGCAGCACCTCGTCCACGCTGCGCGCGGCGGGGTCGCCCTGGTAGGCGGCAAGCACGTCGCTGTCCAGCAGCTGGCGCAGCCGGGGCAGCGTGCGCAGGAAGCGGCCCGCCAGCTCGGCGGCGTCTTGTGTTGGCGCGTCGTCGCCGCGTTGGCGGGCATCGTGGCGCAGCTCCAGCGCGGCCTGCTGGCGCAGCGTCGTCATGGCGGCACCGAGGGTGTGGCCGACGTAGAAGTCCTCGTTCTCGGGCTGCAGCGTGGGTGGGCCCAGGCGCATCGGGAAGAGGGCGCCCGACAGGCACTGCACCATGCCGGCCAGCAACTCGCGCGACGGCAGCTCGCGCCCGTCGCCGCCGCGGCGGTGGGCTTCGCGCCATTGCTGGCGCACGCCGCGCAGCGCCTCGACGACGGCGCTCAGTTCATCGCTGGGGATGGGTGCGGGGGCGGGTGCTTGGCTCATGGCGTTCGAGTATAGGAATCCACCGTCGCCAGGCCCGCCAACAGGCCCGACTGCCCATGGCCAGCACCGCCGTCACGGCCAGCATGGCCGCCATGTGCACGGCCACGGCCGCCAGCGCCAGCAGCAGCGAGCCCGAGGCCGTGATTTCGCGCGCCGGCGAGGCGCTCAGGCACAGCGGCACCAGCGCCGGCACCAGCATCAGCCCGCTGCCATGCAGGCTGGCCATCAGGCACGACCACAGCGCCATGCCCGCCTGGGCGCGCCGGCGCAGCAGCGCCGCAAGCAGCAGCACGCCGCACAGCCACTGCCCGGCGCTCAGCGAAGCGCCGAGGGCCACGAGAGCCGCCACGCCGCCCACGGCCGCGGCATGCCCGAGCGCAATCGGCAGCAAGGCCCGGCGCGCGTCGCCCGAGCAGGCGGCCAGGCCCCAGCCGGTGGCCGGGTTCAGGCCGTGCAGGGCGCCGGCACCGGCGAGGGCCAGCCAAGGCCAGAGACTGGCCACGCTGCTCATGGCGCCTCAGGCCTTGGCGCCGCAGCAGGCCGCCGGCGCGGGCGCCTGGGACTCGTAGCGGTCGTGGTGGCGCACCCATTCCATCGTGTAGCTCAGGGCGGCCTCGTCGCGGCCCTTGGGCGTCAGGTCGATCAGGTTGTACGTGCCCATCATCACTTCCACGCCGCGGCCGAAGGTCGAGTAGGTGTGGAAGACCTCGCCGGCCTCGTCCTTGCAGAAGATGCTGATGCCGGGCGCTTCCTCCTGGGGGAAGGGCGTCATGTGGAAGTTGTAATAAACCTCGCCGTCGACGCGGTCCTCGGGCTTGAAGCTGACGTGGAAGTCGCGGTTGAAGTCGTTGCCGTGGGACGAGGCCCAGGCGAACTGCCAGCCCATGCGGCGCTTGAAGGCTTCGATCTCGGCCAGCGGCGCGCGCGACACGGCCAGCAGCGTGATGTCGCGCTGGGCCAGGTGCGGCGCCATGCCGTCGAGATGGTCGGCCATGAACGAGCAGCTCTTGCAGCCCTGCTCCCAGCCGGGCGCCAGCATGAAGTGCTGCACCAGCAGCTGGCGCCGGCCCTGGAAGAGCTCGGACAGGCGGCGCGGGCCGGCGGGCGTGTCGAACACATAGGCTGGGTCGTCGACGCGCACCCAGGGCAGTGCGCGGCGCTCAGCGGCGAGGCGGTCCTGCTGCTGGGTCAGTTCCTTCTCGCGGGCGAGCAGGCTCTTGCGTTCGGCGATCCAGCGGTCGCGCGAGACAACGGGATGGGGAGTGGGGGCATTCATCGAGATCTCCTGGGGGCGGTGAAGGCAATGCAGCGGCTCCACCCGGCATGGGTGGGCATATGCACAGGGGGATTCGGGGGGCTAGGCGCGCTTGGGGCGGCGCACGGCGCGGACCTTGCCCGTGCCGCCACCGCCGGCGTAGAACAGGTCGGCGCCGTCGGACTCGAGGCCGCTGACGTTGGTGCCCGCGGGCATCTGCAGGCTCTGGAGCACGGTGCCGTCTGCCGGGTCGATGCGGCGGATCTCGCTCGCGTCGTCTTCCCAGGTGCCGTGCCAGAGCTCGCCGTCCACCCAGGTCACACCGGTGACGAAGCGGTTGGATTCGATGGTGCGCCGGATGGCGCCCGTGGCGGGGTCGATCTGGTGGATCTTGCGGCTGCGGTGCTGGCCCACCCACAGGCTGCCCTCGGCCCAGGCCATGCCCGAGTCGCCACCCTGGCCGGGCGCGGGGATAGACGCGACGACCTCGCCGCTGGCCGGGTCGATCTTGTCGATGCGGGTCTCGGCGAGCTGGTAGAGGTAGCGGCCATCGAAGGCCGTGCCGGCATCGCAGGGGCGATCGATGCGCCGCTGCGCCTCGCCGCTGGCGGGGTCGAAGGCGATCAGGGCCGCGCCCGTGGCGGCCCAGACGCGTTGGCCGTCGTGCGTGACGCCGGCGACGCGGTCCGTGCCCTCGAAGGGGCCGTATTCGCGCACGATCTCGGCGGGCTGGGTCTCGATGCGGGTCTCGGTGTTCATGGGGCGGCTCCTTGGCGACTTGCGATGGCGCAACCTTAGCCAAGCGGCAGCGCGGCGGGGAGTAACAAGATCGTCGTGAATCCGGTCAGTGGCGGCGCCAGCCAGCGGCGCGCGCGCGTCTGGCCCACCGCTCGGACGCGGCCGCCGGCCTCCAGCTCGGCCAGCTCGCGCTGCACGGTGCGCTGGCTGTCGCCCAGGGCCAGCGCCAGGGCCGACGTGGACCAGGCCGCGCCATCGGCAAGCAGCGCCATCAGCTCGCCGGCATCGCCGTCGACGGGCGGTGCGAGCACGGCCACGGGGCGCTCCTGCAGCGGCCGCAGCACGAAGCCGCTGGCGGTGGCCTCGATGCCGGCGACCGGCGCGACGAGCTTGCGCAGCCGGCCGATCTCGACACGCAGCCGCGCGCGGTGCGTCTCGTCGGCATCGCGCAGCCGAAAGGCGCGGGCGATCAGCGCGTCGCGGTCGGCATCGCCCGGCCAGGCCTCGGCCAGCGCGCGCAGCAGCGTGAACAGGATGGGCCGGCGCGCCAGTGGCAGCAGCAGGTCGCCCGCGCGCAAGACGTGCCGGCAGGCGTCGACGACGAGGGCGCCCGAACCCATCAGCGCGGCCACCTCGTGCAGGCGCAGCGGCTGCCACTGGCCCCCCACCAGCCGGCGCGCGGCCGTGCGTTCGAGCGCGGCGCCCGCCTCGGCGATCTCCGCCTGCAGGGCCGGCACGTCGGCCCGCGCGGCGGCCTGGGCCGCGTGTTGCAGCGCCGCGTGAACGTCGGCGATGCGCAGCGACCGCAGCGCCAGCTCCACGGCCGCCAGCGCCGCGACGGCCGCGAGCAGCGGTGGCAGGGCCTGGGTGTCGACCGGTTCGAGCAGCGCGGCCGCAGCGTCAAGCCGGCCGAGCAGCAGCTGCCGGCGCGCCGCAATCAGCCGTGCCTGCAGCGCATTGGCGCGGTCGGCGCGCGCCTCGAGCACGGCCATCGCAGCCTCCAGCGCGCGCGGTGCGGCGCTGAAGTCGCGCAGGGCCAGTGCCACCTCGGCCTCGGCCACCACGCAGCGCGCCCGCGCCAGCTCCTCCTGCGTGCCGAGCCCGCGCGCCGCGCGCCGCAGCAGCTCGCGGGCACGTGCCAGCTCGCCGAGCTGGGCCATGGCGATGCCGCGCAGCGCCAGGGCCGGTGGGTCGTCGCGCAGGGCGACGTGCTTGAGGGCGGCGAGTGCATCGCCCGAGGCCAATGCCCGTGCGGCGGCGGAGATAAGCGAGTCCATGGGCGCGAGGTTAGCTGTGCAGGTCCTGCGGCTGATACAGCACGCCGCGCGGTGGCCCCCGCTGTAGCTTCACGCCGCCGCTGCCGGGCGCTGCAATGGCCGCATGAACGAAATGCTGCCCCTGCTGAGTTACTGCGCGCTGATGTCGAGCACGCCCGGCCCCAACAACATGATGCTGGTCGCCAGCGGCGCCCACCACGGCTACCAGCGCACGCTGCCCGCCATCCTGGGCATGGTGTGCGGCGTCGCCACGCTGACCTTCGCGTCCTGCATGGGCCTGGGTGCCCTCTTCGTGGCCTGGCCGGCCCTGCACACCGCGCTCAAGCTGGCCGGCACCCTCTACATGCTGGTGCTGGCCTGGCGCCTGGCCGGCAGCCCGGTCGCCCAGGACCGTCCGCCCGAGGAGCTGGGCTTCGCGCGGGCGGTGCTCTTCCAGGCCGTCAACCCGAAAAGCTGGATCCGCGCGGTGACGGTGGCCTCGGTCTTCATGCCCACGCAGCTCGGCCTGACGGCGGGCGCGCTGCTGGTCAGCGGGCTGGGCGCGATCGTCGGCTTCCCCTGCATCTCGATGTGGGCGCTGTTCGGCACCGGCATCGGCCGCTTCCTGTCCAACCCGGCACGGCGGCGGGCCTTCAATGTCATCATGGCCGCCTCCCTGGTCGTGCTCGCCTTGATGCTGCTGCGCTGATGTTCTCTCTCGACCGTGATTCGCCCACGCCGCTGGCCGACCAGATCGAGCAGCGGCTGCACGGCCTCATCGCCACGCAGCAACTGCCCCCCGGCGCGCGGCTGAACTCCATCCGCCAGCTCGCGTCGCGCCTGGGTGTCAGCCCCAACACCGTGGTCGTCGCCTATGACCGCCTCGTGGCCGCCGGCCTCGTCGATTCACGCGGCACGGCCGGCTTTTTCGTCACCGAGGGGCCGGCCGACGCCATGCCCGACGCGGCGCGCGTGGAGGCCGGCGAGGAGCAGGAGGCTGTCTGGCTGGCCCAGCAGGCCAACGACCAGAAAGCCGGTGTGCTGCTGGCTAGCAGCGGCGCGCTGCCGGCCACTTGGCTGGAGGACGCCATCCCCGCCGCTGCCGTGCAGCGCGGCCTGGCGCGCGCCAGCGCCGGCATGGCCTCGCGCTGCCCGCCGCAGGGGCTGCCCGAGCTGCGTGAGCGCATCGCGATGCTGCTGCGGGGGCAGGGTATGGCGGTGGACGCCGGCCGCATCCTGACGACCTATGGCGGCACCCAGGCCATCGACCTGATCTGCCGCGCCTTCCTGCGCCCGGGCGATTCCGTGGCCGTGGAGACGCCGGGTTATTTCCTGCTCTTCGACCGCCTGCGCCAGGCCGGCGTGACCATCGTGCCCGTGCCCCGCCGGCCCGACGGCATCGACCTCGAAGCGCTCGACGCCGCCTGCACCCGGCACCGCCCGCGCCTGCTCTTCATCCAGAGCGTGCTGCACAACCCCACCGGCTGGGGCAGCACGGCAGCCAACCTGCACCGCGTGCTGATGCTGGCCCAGCGCCACGACCTGCTGATCGCCGAGGACGACGTGCAGGGCCACTTCCACCCCGGCGCGCCGACGCGCCTGGCGCAGCTGTCGGGGCTGGACCGCGTCATCTACTACTCCAGCTTCTGCAAGGCCATGAGCCCGGCGCTGCGCCTGGGCTACATGGCCGCCGAGCCGGCGCTCATCAAGGCGCTGATGCGCGAGAAGATCATCTCGGTGCTGACGACTGCTGCGCTCAACGAGTTCGTGCTGCTGGAAGTGCTGGCCGCCGGCCGCTGGCGCAAGCACCTGGACCGTTTGCAGCAACGCCTGGCCGGTGCCCGCGCGGCCGCCACGCAGCAGCTGCGCCAGGCCGGCGTGCTGCTGGAGCACCCGGGTGAGGGCGGCCTCTTCCTGTGGGGCGCGCTGCCGGCTGGCGTCGATGTGGATGGTGTCGTGAAGGAGGCCTTCCGTAGCGGCATCCTGCTCGTGCGCGGCGCCACCTTCGCCGCCGACGGCGCGCGTGACGCCCACATCCGCTTCAATGCTGCCTTCAGCCAGCAGCCGCGGCTGGCGGAGTTTTTGCAGAGTCAGCTCAGCGCGGCCACCAGCGTGCAGCGGGTGCTGGAGCGGGCGCGCAGCCGGGTCAGCTGACGCTCACCGTGTCGCCCACGCGGATGGCACCGCCTTCGAGGATGCGCGCCGTCATGCC
This sequence comes from Roseateles sp. GW821-FHT02E12, assembly GCF_059421665.1. Taxonomy (NCBI): domain Bacteria; kingdom Pseudomonadati; phylum Pseudomonadota; class Betaproteobacteria; order Burkholderiales; family Sphaerotilaceae; genus Roseateles; species Roseateles sp. GW821-FHT02E12. The sequence goes on along the minus strand of NZ_JBWKVK010000001.1, from coordinate 534,345 downwards.
GCCATGGCCGCGCATCGCGGCATAGCCACCCGGGCCGATGACCTCCTCCATCCGCGAGCACGGCGCGCAGGGGCCGACGATCTCGATCAGCGCCTCGCCGATGCGCACCTTGGCGTTCTTCAGCGTCAGCAGGTTGATGCCGGAGATGACGAGGTTGCGGCGCAGGTCCACCGGGTCGATGGGGCCGCTGCGTGCAAATGCCGCGATCAGTGGCAGGTGCTCCTGCTGGATCAGCGTGACCTGGCGCGTCGACAACTCGGCCTCGCCGCGCTTGCCGAGGCGGTCATCGGCCAGGCCGATGCCGGCCAGCGCCGTCGTCTGTTCGATGCACCGGGCCGGATCGCGCGGTGTGCCGCGCACGACGATGGCCTCGACACGGCCCTGGATGTGGGCCGGCGGCGTCATGAGGTCGCGCATGGTTTTCATGGAAACACCTTAGCGCAGCTTTCGTCCGCATAGTTCACGGATGCCCGGCGCAGCGCCGTCAAGACTCGGCCGCTCCCATCCGAAGATGCTCGCAAGGAGTGTCTGCTGTGTTGAGACGTCTGATTTCCACCTTTGCTTTTGTATCCGCCGCGCTGTCGCAGAGCGCTCAAGCCGCCGATCTGACTGCCCTGGAAACGCGCTGGCTGCAGGGCATCGCGCCCGTCGTTGCGCATGCCCGCCAGGCGCTGGCCTTGCCGCTGGACATCGTCGTGCAGCCCCAGGCCGAGCCCGGTACGGCGCCGCTGGCGCTGGGCTTTGTCGAGGGCCGCTGCAAGCTGGTGCTGTCGATGCGCGGCAACCCGGAAGGCCAGCGTCAGATCGATGCCATCGACCCCGCACTGCGCGGCCCGGCCCTGGAGCTGATGGCCGCCCATGAACTGGGCCACTGCCGCCGCTATCTGGATGGCGCCTGGCATGGCCTGCCGGCCGGCTTCGTCGCCGCCAAGCCGCCGGACGGCCTGGCGCCGGATCTGCAGCAGGCCTGGTTGAACATGCGCTCCACGCGCCGCGAGGAAGCCTATGGCGACCTCGTCGGCCTGGCCTGGGCGCAGGCGCGTCATCCGGCGCTTTATGCCCAGCTGCACGCCTGGCTGGTGGCCGAGCGATCAGCCGACCTGATTCCCGGCAGCCACCACGACACGCTGGATTGGCTGGCCCTCGTCCGCGACCCGGTCATGCTGAACGGCCGGACGATGTTCGAGGCCGCGGACCGCGTCTGGGCGCGTGGCCTGAGGGACTGAGTCAAGCCCACTGCCGCGCGACGCCTTGGCTGCGCCGCGGCCTACGCCTGCCACACCGCATAGCCCGCTTCCCGCAGGCCGATGGCCAGCTCCACCTCCATGTCGCGGGCCGCGTCATAGGGCATGGGGTTGTAGAACTCATAGAGCTCGGGCATCAAGCGCACGCCGTACTTCAGGACGAAGCGATTGGCCTGCACGCCGGCCATGTGGCGGTCAAAGCGCAGGTCCGGGTCCAGGCCTGTCATGCCGACGTAAAGGCAGGGCTTGACGATGTCGTGGCTGGGGTTGGCCTTGCGGAAGGCCGGTTCATTCCACACGCGCTCCGACAGCAGCACGACGTAGACGTGGTGGTGATCGCGGGAGGGGCGGCGCGGCATGGAAGGCGGATTGTCTGGCGGCGCCTCGATGCGGCCGCGAGCACAAAAAAAGCCCAGCGACCCTCAGGCCGCTGGGTTGAAACGCCTGGGTGTGCACCCTGACAACTGCGATGCCGCATGATACTGTTTATTTGTACAGTATCTTGGGTGCCTGAAGCGTGTCGGAGTCCTCATGCTTGATGACGGGTCCCCCGATCCGGGCCTCGTCATCGGCGGGGTCCGCCGCTAAAACAGGAACTCGAAGTTGCAGTCGGAGATGTCCATGAACGCTCAACACGCTTTCGTATCGCTGCTGCTGGGTGCCGCGCTCATCGGCCTGGCCTTCCTGGGCCTGTCGTTCGGCCATGCGCTGAAACACCATGACCTGGCCCTGTGGGGCCACCATCCGCTGTTCGGGTCGGGCATGGCGTCGCTGATCACCGCCTTGCTGGGCGGCTTCCTCATGTTCAGCCTGCGGGATCGCCAGCACTGACCGCTTGGCAGCCGGGCAGAAGCCCTAGCTGGCCATCATGGCGGTGTAGCGCCGCTGCATTTCCTCAGGCGCCAGTTTCTCGATTGAATGGCCAAGCAGCCACGCGTGGCCGAAAGGATCGCGCAGCCGGCACGAGCGTTCGCCGTAGAACTGATCGGTGGGTGGCATCACCACGGTCGCCCCAGCCGCGACCGCGCGTTCGGCCATCACGTCGGCGTTGTCGACGTGAAGGTGGATGGTGCAGCCGGTGAACCGGTCGCCTTGCGGTCCCACCATGCCGTACTCCGGGAACTCGTCGCACACCATCAGCACCACCGGGCCGAGCTGAAGTTCGACGTGTCCGATCCGGCCCGACGGCTCGACAAGCCGGAAGAGCTCGGTTGCACCGAACGCTTGGCTGTAGAAGGCGATCGCGGCCTTGGCGTCGCGCACCATCAGGTAGGGGAACACTTCGTGGATCTCGCTCATGGAACCTCTCCTTCGTGCGGCGACCTGCCGCGAGGAGCGCAGCCTAGGCGGCGAGGGTGGGCGGTGTATTGGATATTTTTTCAGCGTGCCAGCGCCACATGCGCCAGCTGATCGGCTTGCACGGGCGCATAGCTGCCGGGTGCCATGCCCGCGATCTGCCGGAACTCGCGAATCAGGTGCGACTGATCGAAGTAGCCGGCGCCCGCGGCGATCTGCGCCCAGTCGCGCGGCCCGCAACGCACCAATGACGGCAGCAGCAGGTTGAAGCGCAGCACCCGCGCGTAGCGCTTGGGCGTGAGCCCCACGGCCTGCTCGAAACGACGGATGAACTGTGCGGGGGAGCAGCCGCTTTCGCGCTGCACGGGCTGCACCCGTGCGCCGGCCGGATCGCGCCGAAAGGCCTCGATCGCGAAGGCGGCGAGGGGGTCTGGTGGCGCGCTCGCGTCCAGCCGCTGCAGCAGGAAGTCGTTCAAGCGTTGCAATGCCTGCTGCGGCGATCCCGTGGCTTGCAGCCGCTCTCGCAACTCGCGGGATGCGGGGCCCCAGACATCCTCGAGTAACTCCGTGCGGTTGCGAAGTTCTGGCAACGCGCCACCGAAGAACGCCGCCGCGCCAACGGGCGTGAAGTGCACGCCGACCACGGCCGAGGGGCCTTCGGTGCCGCGCACGCCGAATCGATCGGACGGGCCCTGCACGATGGCGCCACGCAACCGGCGCGCATGGGCGTCCTGCTCGCTGTCGTAGCGGATCAGGTGGTCCTGCAGCAGTGGCACGACGATGTCGGCGCAGCCGGTCGGCAGGCTGCGTTCGCGGGTGTGCGGCAGCGCGCCGCGCTCGCTGTACCAGAGGCTGTCGACGTAGGCCGCCAGCGGCGGGGAGGGGCGTTGGCGAACGAACATGCGCTGCCTTGTAGAGCGGACTCAATCGGGATGCAAGCGCCGATACATTGGCATCCCGTTCGCAAACCTCGCCAGCCGTCGCCGGCACCGCCATGGCCCTGCAGTACCTGACCCTCCCCGTCACCCAGTTCCAGCAGAACTGCTCCCTCGTCTGGTGCGACATCACGAAGGACGCCGCCGTCATCGACCCCGGCGGCGAGTTGCCGCGGCTGCTGGCGGCCGTGCAGGAGCGCGGCCTGAACCTGAAGGCCATCTGGCTGACCCACGCGCACATCGACCACGCCGGTGGCACCGGCCAGCTCGCACGCGAGCAGGGCCTGCCCATCATTGGCCCCCACCCGGGCGACCAGTTCTGGATCGATGGCCTGGCGCAGCAGAGCAAGATGTTCGGCTTCCCGCCGGCCGAGGGCTTCGCGCCCGACCGCTGGCTGGACGACGGCGACACGGTGCAGATCGGCCAGGAGACGCTGGCCGTGCGCCACTGCCCTGGCCACACGCCCGGTCATGTCGTCTTCCACTCGGCCTCGGCCCGGCGCGCCTTCGTGGGTGATGTGTTGTTCGCCGGCGGCATCGGCCGCACGGACTTCCCCGGCGGCAACCACCAGCAACTGCTCGACGCCATCCGAGGCCGGCTGTGGCCGATGGGTGACGACACCATCTTCATTCCGGGCCATGGACCGGAAAGCAGCATCGGAAGGGAGCGCCGGAGCAATCCCTATGTTGCAGATGGCGCCTGAACGACGGTCCGCTGTAATTCGTTCACAAACACATCCCGCAACATTTACGCCTCAGGCCAAACGTGCTCTCCTACGCTTTAAGGATGGCTCGCATGGGGTGGGCCGAGGAGTGCTTCGATGTGGATGTCCGAGTTTGTACAGCCGGGCCAAGTCCCCGGCTCTCGTCCCCGTGAACGCCGTGCGGCGGCCTCGCTATCCAACCAGTGGATGAGCCTGGTGCTGGAGGAGCTGGACCATGGCGTCCTGCTGCTCAACGGCACTGGCCGCGTGCTGCACACCAATCTCGCGGCACGTGCGTCGCTGGATGACAACCACCCGCTCGAGCTCGTCGGCCAGCATCTGCGCGCGCGCCTGCTGACCGACGCGGTGCCCTTGGCCGAGGCGCTGGAGGGCGCCGAGGCCAGCGGCCGCCGCTGCCTGCTGCGCCTGGGCGACGACCGCGCTGAATGCGGCCGCGCCAACGTCGTTGTCGTGCCGCTCAACCGCGACGTCAGCCAGGCCGCCGTGCTGCTGATCCTGGAGCGTCGCCAGCTCTGCGGCGATCTGGCCGCGCAGTGGTTCGCGCTGCGCTACCAGCTGACACCGGCCGAGACCGAGGTGCTCAAGGCCTTGTCCAACGGCGTGAAACCCACCGAGGTTGCGCAGCGCCAGGGCGTGGCCATCTCGACGGTGCGCAGCCAGATCCAGAGCATCCGCGCCAAGAGCGGCGCTGACAGCATTGGTGAGCTGCTGCGCCAGCTCGCGTTGCTGCCGCCGCTGGTGTCGTCGCTGCGCCCCGCCAAGCTGGTCAATTGACGTGAACTAACATCCTGGCGCGCCGTGGGCCTCATGCCCCGGCGTTGCTCGGATGGCTGACGACTCCCTCGACAACGAACTCCTGGCCCTGCCGCCCTCGCTGCGGCTGCTGGCCGTGCGCGGCATGGCGCGCAGCTACCGCAAGGGCGTCGTGCTGATCGAGGAGAGCTCGATCGGCGACAACCTCTACCTGATCCTGTCCGGTTCGCTGCGCGCCTTCGCCAGCGACGTGCGCGGCCGCGAGATCACCTATGGCGTCTACGGCCCTGGCGAATACGTCGGCGAGATGAGCCTGGACGGCGGGCCGCGCTCGGCCAGTGTCATCACCGAGGAAGGCAGCCGTCTCGTCATGGTCACGCGGGCCAGCCTGCTGACCCACATCAGCGAGCACCCCGAGTTCGCCTTCGAGCTGCTGACCAAGGTGATCCGCCGCGCACGGGCGGCCACGTTGTCGACCAAGCAGTTGGCGCTGAACGACGTCTATGGCCGCCTGAAGAACCTTGTCGACGAGTCCACCGGCGATGGCCGCCACCTGGCGCTGACCCACCAGGGCATGGCCCAGCGCCTGGGCTGCTCGCGCGAGATGGTGTCCAAGCTCGTCAAGGATCTGGAGCTGGGCGGCTACCTGAAGCGCGTGGCCGCCGGCGAATACAAGCGCCTGAAGAATCTACCTGCCCGTTGGTGAGCGGCAGTCAGCCGTTGGCTTGCGGTGCTGCCTTGAGCGGCGGCGCAAGGGGGAAGCGCTTGTCCGGCCGCGGCGCGCGCGCGTAGAGGCCTTCCACCTTGGGCAGATTGGCCTGGATGTCGCGGATGCGGGTGCCGCTGGCCGGGTGGGTGGACAGCCACTGCGGCGGCGCCCCCTTGTTGGCGGCCATCATCTTTTCCCACAGCCGCACGGCCGCTGCCGGGTCGTAGCCGGCGCGGGCGGACAGCTCGATGCCCACCAGGTCGGCCTCGGTCTCGTCGTCGCGGCTGAACTTCAGGCTGAACAGCTGCGCGCCCATGCCCGCCGCGGTGCGGCCCAGGTTGCCCAGGCCCAGCAGCGCCGAGCCGAGCTCGACGACCGCGTTCGTCGCGGCCGTCTTGCCGACCCGCTCGCGGGCATGTTCGCGCAGCGCGTGCGCCACCTCGTGGCCCATGATGGCGGCGACCTCGTCGTCCTCCAGCTTGAGCTTTTCGAGAATGCCGTAATAGAAGGCGATCTTGCCGCCGGGGATGCAGAAGGCGTTCAGCTGCGGGCTGCCCAGCAGGTTGACCTCCCACTTCCACTGCCGCGCGCGGTCGTTCCATTCGTAGCTGAAGGGAATGATGCGCTGGGCGATGTAGCGCAGCCTCTGCAACTGCGGGTGTTCCATGGGGGCCAGGCCGCGCTGCTGGCTGGCCTCGCGCATCATCTGCGTGTACTGCTGGCCGCCGGCGTTCTCCAGCTGCTCGGCCGACACGAAGCCGGTGAACTTGCTCTTGGGGCCGACGTCTACGCCCTCGCGCGCCCAGGCCGGCGTGAAGGCGGGCGACAGCGCCGCAGCGCCGAGCAGGCCGGTGAACAGGCGCCTGCCGCGCTGGGCGGGCGGCGCGCAGCGGCCGGCGGCGCAATCCGCACAGGCGCCGAACATCCGGGCCGGCGGGTTCGTGAATTGAAGGTCGTCGTTAACGATGAAGTCGGCGGCATCCATGCCGGCATTGTGCGATGACGATCGCGGCCGTTTCGTAGGACGAGGACGAGCCCTCGTGCCGTAGCGACAATCACCCTCATGGACAGCCAGCAATTCCGCGCCGCCCTCGGCATGTTCGCCACCGGCGTGACCATCGTCACCGTGCGCTCGGCGGACGGCGGCCTCGTGGGCCTCACCGCCAACTCCTTCAATTCCGTCTCGCTGGACCCGCCGCTGGTGCTGTGGAGCCTTGCGCGGCGTGCGGGTTCGCTGCCGGTGTTCTCGCGCGGCACGCACTACGCGATCAACATCCTCGCGGCTGACCAGATGCAGCTCGCCCAGCGCTTCGCCATGCGCGACATCGACCGCTTCGCCGGCGTGCCCTGGCGCGAGGGTGCGGGCGGCGCGCCGGTGCTGGACGGCGCCGTGGCCACCTTCGAGTGCGCCAACCGCAGCCAGTACGAGGAGGGCGACCACGTCATCTTCGTCGGCGAGGTGGAGCGCTGCACGGCGCGGGCCGGCGCCCAGCCGCTGATCTTTCACGGCGGGCGGTACTTCACCGAGTTGCCGCTGTGACAGCGGGTAAGTCCTGGGTTTGCGTTGTCGATCCGGGCAGGCTCTGATCGTCGTCATGGCAGAGGATCGTCCTCTGACCCTTCAGGAAACGCACCATGAGCACCACCAACACCATCACGCTGCACCGCGTGCTGCGCTGCCCGCCCGAGCGAATCTGGCGCGCCTTCACGACGCCCGAGGCCTTTGCCAAATGGCTGCCGCCGCACGGCTTCTTCGCCACCGTGCATGCGATGAACCCGGTGGTGGGCGGCGAGTGGCGCATGTCCTTCACCAACCTCACCACCGGCAACGGCCACAGCTTCGGCGGCCGCTATCTGGAGCTGGAGCCGGGCCGCAAGCTGCGCTACACGGCCACCTTCGACGACCCCAACCTGCCTGGCGAGATGACGACGACGGTCTGGCTGGAGCCGGTGTTCTGCGGCACCGAGATGCGCGTCGAGCAGAGCGGCATCCCGGCCCTGATCCCGGTACAGGCCTGCTACATGGGCTGGCAGGAGTCGTTGACGCTGCTGGCCCAGCTGGCCGAGCCGGAAATCCAGCAGTAGGGCGACTTACTTGACGCCTGGCGTCGGCACGACGGCTGCCATCGCGGCCTTGAAGGCGGGGTCGGCCAGCAGCGCGTTCCACGCCGCCATCAGCGAGCCGTACTCGCCCGACGCGATCTTCTTGGCGTTGATGGCGGCCGTGAGGGTGGCGTTCAGGCGCACCAGCGCGTCGTACTTGGCGTAGCCCTTGCCCTTGAGCTGGGTCACCGCGTAGTTGCTGTAGCCCCAGGCGTTGTTCAGGTTGTTCCAGTCACCGGAGCCGGGCTGGATGTAGACGACGGGTGCCGGCGTTGGCGCCGGAGCAGGCGCAGGCGCCGAGGCCACGGGCGCCGGGGCCGGCGCGGCGACGGGCTTGCCGCAGGTGCCCGTCACGTTGATGCGCACCCAGCCCGTGCTCGGCACACCGTCGACGTTGACGACGACCTTCACGTTGTTGGCGCCGGCGAAGAGATAGGGCTGCGTCCAGATCGTCTTGACGACCTTGGGCACCAGCGCGATCTGCGTGTTCTGCGCGATCAGTGTGTCATTGCTGTAGATGCGGTTGGCGCTGGTGGCGACGGCCGTGTTGCTGACCTCGTCGTACTTGAAGTTGAAGGCGCAGCGACCGAGGCTGGAGATGAAGGCGTCCTTCTCGCTGACGGTGATCTGCGGCATCGCGCCCGAGGCGGTGCCGTTGGCGGCGACGAGCATCGGTGCGGCCTGGGCGATGACGGTCTGGCCGTCGCTCTTGACGATGCGCACGAGGCCGGTGAGCTGGGCCGTCGGGTCAGCGGCGAAGCTGGCCTGGGCGAACAGAGCGAGGGCAGCAGAAATTGCGCTGAGGGCAGTGGCTTGGAACTTCATGGCGTGGTCTTTCGGGTTGATGCAAAGGGTGGGGCTACGAGGCAGTAGCCGGCACCTCCCCGTGTGCCACGCTGCGGACATGTCCTTGTCCGCCTAGGGCGGCCCCGCTATCTGTTGCCCTGGAAAGGCACGAAGACCGGAGGCTTTGCGTCCCCGTCTTTCAACGGGTTTGCCGACTGCATGGACGTCAGTGTGCGGATGTAAGCCGTGTTTTGTCCGTGCGCCAGTTCACGAACAAACACCCCCGCCCGGCGAGCGGTGCGAGGCTCGCGACGAGCGGTTTTTTGAAGCTTGCGGCCGGCTTGCTCAGGCCGCGCGACCGGCCGGCAGGGCCGATGGTGCTTGGCTGAGCGCCCGCCAGCGCCAGGCCAGCAGCGCGGCACTCAGCACCAGGCTGATGCCGGCCAGCAGCCAGACCAGTCCGTCCAGCCAAACGCACAAGCCCCACAGCACCGCGTTCAGCAGGAAGAAGCCAAGCACCGGCTTCGAGGTTGTCCAGGGCGTGGGCGCGCGCATGGTGGCGGGTGCGCGTGTCAGGTTCAGGATGCCCATCGGCAGGGCCGCTACGGACAGGCTCAGCAACGCTGGACTGCCGGTCAGCAGCAGCAGGCCGCCCAGCAGCAGCGTCGTCACGCCCCAGGCGAGCAGGAAGTGGCGCAGCTGGATGAATGCCACCGCGCGGTTCAGCTGGCGGCCCTGAGGCATGCCGGGCAGCAGCACCAGCAGCGCTTGTTCGCGCCGGGTATGCCAGAGCATGTTGCGCAGCCCGAAGCCGGGAGTGAAGCCGGTGAGGGCCAGCACAAAGCCGATGGCGCCCGTCGCGTTGCCGAAGATGGCGTTCGGCCCAACGTTCAGCAGCGCGAAGAACAGTGCGAAGCCCAAGCCTATGCATGGCAGCGACAGGGCCGCACCCACCCCTTGGCGCAGCCAGTGCTGGAGGCCGTGCAGCGCAAGTTCGGCGCGCGCCATCACGCTGGCCTGTCGCGGCTGCGCCCGGGCCAGCAGCCGCGAGAGCCACTTGGCCGCGAGCGTGTCGACCGGCCGGGCGAACCATTCGCCGGCGCGTCCGGGCGTGCTGACGCTGCCGCGGTTGCCGGCCATGCCGCTGCGTGCCAGCTTGAGCGCGCTCTGCCGCCGCGCGTAGGTGTTACGGTGGTCGACGTCCCCGGTGCCGTAGATCCGCGCCAGCAACGCACCCAGCACGACCAGGCTCAGCGCCAGCCAGACCCAGGGCTGGATCTGCCAGAAGTCGACCAGCGCATGCCACTGCGGTGCCAGGCGCTCGTGCAGACGCAGCGGCGCGATGAAGGACGGGGTCACGTACAGCACGATCGCCCAAAGCCAGTGGCGCTGGCCCCAGGCGGCGACGACCCCGATCACGGCGGCCGCCAGCAGCAGGGGTGGCAGCGGCACGTTGCCCGCGAGCGCTAGCCACGCCAGCACACCCTGCACGCCACTGATCAAGAGCCAGACGATCAGCGTGGCCTGGCGCAGCCGCCGCAGGTGCCCGGGCACGAGGCGGGTGGTGGTGGGGTGGTTCTGCTCCAGCAGGTTCACGAGCAGCATCACCCACAGCCCGAACGACGCGAGGACGAGCACCGTGCCGGCGATGGCGATGCGCAACTGCATGACCGGCATGAACCACAGCGCGACGCACAGGCCGGCCAGCACCACGCCGTAGAACAGGGGGCGGAACCAGCGGCTGCTGTCCATGTTCGACTGGCGCCAGAACGCCAGCAGGATCTGGTTGAAGCTTGCGGTCATGGTCAGGTCAGTTCGGCGAACAAGTCGTCCAGGTTCACGCGGTCGGCGGCCACGTCGGCCGGCAGCGCGGCATTGGCCGGCAGCCGCGCCAGCACGCGCTCGCGGCCGGCCTCCAGCGGCGTGCGCTTGAGGGGCTGTGCGCCCAGGCGGCCCATCAGGCCGGCCATCTCGGACACGCTGCCGGTGAAGGCGCGCACCTGGTCCAGCAGCTCGTCCAGCGGGGCCTGCAGCGCGATGCGGCCCTGGCTCATGAAGGCGAGATTGAAGGCCACGCGTTCCAGGTCCGACAGGATGTGGGTGGAGAACACGACGGTGGTACCGCGGTCCAGCACCTGGTCCACCAGCTCGCGCAGGAAGTCGCGCCGGCCCACCGGGTCCAGGCTGGCGACGGGCTCGTCCAGCACCAGCAGGTCGGGCTCGTGGGCCAGAGCCCGGATGATGGACAGGCGCTGCTGCTGGCCGCCCGAGAGCTTGCGGATAGGCCGGTCGCGCGGGATCTCCCAGCGCGACAGCAGGCCCTCCACGCGCGACTCGTTCCAGCGCGGGTAGAAGCTCCTGAAGTAGGCCAGCAGCTGCGTCGCCGTGAAGCCTTCGAACAAGTCGTTCTGCTGCGGCACATAGCCGATGCGCGCGCGCGCCGTGTCGTCCAGCCGTGCAGCATCCTGGTCGAAGACCTTCACGTTGCCGGCCTGCGGCTCACGCAGGCCCAGCAGCGTTTCCAGCAGCGTCGTCTTGCCGGCGCCGTTGCGACCCAGCAGGCCCACGACCTGGCCGGGCAGCAGCTGCCAGTCCAGGTTGCGCAGCACGCTGCTGCCTTCGGCGTAGGACAGGCTCACGCCGCTCAGTTGGGCGCTAGGGGATTCGGTATGCGGAAAGTGAGTCATCAGGCTTGCTCGTCGAGGATGGTCTTGAACAACTGCAGGGTCTGCGCCTTCGTTAGCTCCAGCTGGTGCGCTTCGGCAGCGGCTTTTTCCAGCGTCGGGCGCAGCAACTCGACGCGGTCGGCGGTGGGCTGGGCCTTCTGGTGCTGGGCCGCCACCACCATGGACAGGCCACGCCGGCGCTCCAGCACGCCCTCCATCTCCAGCATCGAATAGGCCTTGGAGATGGTCATGGGGTGCACGGCCAGTGCCTGGGCCAGCTCGCGCACGGAGGGGATCTCGTCGCCCGCCTTCAGCTGCCCCGCCGCGACGCGCCGCCTGACCTGCTCGATGAGCTGGCGGTAGATCGGCTCGGGCGAGCCGGTGTTGATGTGGACGAAGTGGGTGGGATCCATGTGTACTGCCAACGTGTACTAGTACGATAGTACACATGGACAGTTGCCGTCAAGCCTTTGCACGAAACGGTGGAGCGGGTGCTGGCGTTGAGCGGCATCGCTCGGGCGCAGCCGAAGGCCCGGGCGGGGCTTTGGCCGATCTGTGCCCGTCGCGCTGTAGTGCGGAACGGTAAGGCTTTGTTCAGCCCGGTTAACGGCGCAAGGATTGCTCACAGCTCGGTACGTTTGCCCCGGAGGGACTGCCTAGAGTCGCGCCTCTTCTTCCTTCACGAGCCTACCGATGTCGAGACTTTCGCCCCTGATCGTTGCCAGCAGCGTCCTGTTGCTGAGCGCTTGCGCCACCAAGGATTTCGTCAAGGAGACCGTCGCGCCGGTGCAGACCAGCGTGGACGGCCTCGGCACCCGCGTGCAGGCGCATGACGACGGCCTCAAGGCCCTGGATGGCCGTCTGCAGGGCAGCGAGGCGCGCATGCTGGCCCTGCTGCAGCAGGAGGCTGCGGCGCGAACCCAGGCCTTCAACAATCTGCCCAAGCCACCCGGCCTGCTGATGAGCGCCGTGCTGACCGATGACAAGATCAAGTTCAGCTCGGGCCGCGCCCAGCTCACCGAGCAGGCCGGCCAGGAACTCGATCAGATCGTCGCCAAGCTCAAGGCCGACAACCAGCCGGTGTTCGTCGAAATCCAGGGCCACACCGACGCGACCGGCAGCGACACGATCAACCAGCAACTGGGCCTCAAGCGGGCCGAAGCCGTGCGCCTGCACCTGGCCCGCGCCGGCCTGCCGCTGGCGCGCATGGCAACCATCAGCTACGGCGAATCTGCGCCCCTGGCCGACAACAACACCCGCGAAGGCCGCAGCACGAACCGGCGTGTTCAGCTGATCGTGATGCGCTGAGCTGGGGGGGAGCCGCTCGGCTCTCGCCCGGTATCAACCGCTGCCTGCCCGACGCGAATACCGCGCTCGGGTACTCCGGCCAGCCGTAGCCCACGCTGCAAGGGGTTGGGATGCCCATGTGCAGCCTGGCTGCCTGAGGGGTGCGCCTGGGGGCCCTCGACGGCGTGCTGAAAATTGCCGAAGCGCGCGATGCGCGGGCGTAGGATGGTTCGCAGTCTCGGCTCCGCGGGGACCTTCATGATGCAGACCCACCGTCGGCGCTGGCTGGTGATCGCGATGCTTGCTGCCGCGGGCGCCGGGGCCGAGCCCATCGACGAAGACCTGGCCCTGGTCTATGGCGACAAGGCCACCGTCAGCATCGCGACCGGCAGCGCCCAGCCCCTGCGCCGCGCGCCGGCCGTGGCGACCGTCATCACGGCCCAGGACATCGCGGCGATCGGCGCGACCGATCTCGACGAAGCCCTGGCCACCGTGCCGGGCCTGCATGTCAGCTACGGCCCCATCATGTACACGCCGCTCTACGGCATGCGCGGCCTGCTGAGCCAGCCGCTCAACGCGCAGGTGCTGCTGATGCTCAACGGCCAGCCGATGAAGACCGCGTACACAGGCGACAAGGGCAATACCTGGGCCGGCCTGCCGCTGGAGAACGTCGCGCGCATCGAGGTGCTGCGCGGCCCCGGCTCGGCCCTCTACGGCGCCGACGCCTTCGCCGGCGTGATCAATATCGTGACCAAGGGCCCGGCCGATCTGCGGGGCACCGAGGCCGGCCTGCGCGGCGGCTCCTTCCGCGGCCGCGATGCCTGGCTCCAGCATGGCGGCAATCTCGGGCCGCTGGCGCTGGGCGCCTACTTGCGCGTCGGCACAACCGATGGCCATGGCGCGACGGTCACGGCCGACGGTGCGACGCGGCTGGACAACCTGTTCGGCACCCATGCGAGCCGCGCTCCCGGGCCAGCCAATGTCGGCCACGATGCGCTGGATGCGGGCCTGGACCTCGGCTGGGACAAGTGGCGGCTGCGCGTCAACAAGGTCGTGCGCCGCAATGCCGGCACCGGCGCCGGCGTCAACTCGGCCCTCGATCCCGACAGCGTGATCGACATGGACCGGCTGATGGCCGACCTGGGCTGGGCCGACGCGCAGTTCGCGCCCGGCTGGGCCGCCGGCTTCAGCGCGGCGCTGCACAACTATCACGAGCAAACGCCGCGCGGCCTGATCCTGTTTCCAGCCGGCATCCGCGTCGGGCCCAACCTGTTTCCGGACGGCATGATCGGCGGCCCGGCGCGTTGGGAGCGCATGTGGCGCCTGGACGCGCATGCGGTCTATGGCGGCTTCCACGGCCACAGCCTGCGCATCGGCGTCGGCCACGACGACACCGACCTCTACCGCGCCGACACGCACAAGAACTTCATCCTGACGCCGACCGGCGTGCCGGTGCCGACAGGGCCTGTCGTCGACTACAACGCCATCCAGCCCCACATCCGGCCTTCGCAGCGCCACAGCAACTATGTTTACGGCCAGGACGAATGGCGCGTCGCGCCCGACTGGACGCTGACCGCCGGCGTCCGCCACGACCGCTACTCCGATTTCGGCGGCACCACCAACCCGCGCCTGGCCCTGGTCTGGGAGGCCGCCTACAACGTGACGGCCAAGCTGATGCACGGGCGTGCGTTCCGCGCACCGGGCTTCAGCGAGCAGTACACGATCAACCCGGTCAGCACCGGCAACCCGGACCTCAGGCCCGAGCGCATCAAGACGACCGAGTTCGTGCTCGCCTGGGCGCCGCGCGCCGAGCTGCAGCTCAATCTGAGCTTGTACCGGCTCGACGCGGTCGACATCGTGCGCGTTGTTGCCAACCCGGCGCCGGCCACCGGCGCGACCTACCGCAACGCTGGCCGGCTCACGGGCCGCGGCGGTGAGCTCGAGCTGCGGTGGGATGCGCTGCGCCAGCTGAGCGTGACGGGTCATCTGGCCTTCCAGCGCGCCACCGACCGCGCGACCCAGGCCGATGCCGGCTACGCGCCGCATCAGCATCACTACTTGCGCGTCGACTGGCGTTTGCCTGCCGAGTGGCTGGTCAGCGGCCAGACCAACCGTGTTGCCGACCGCAAGCGCGCGGCTGGCGATGCGCGGCCGCCGGTGGCCGACTACACAACCTTCGACCTGACCGTGCGGCGCCTGGCCGCGACCCTCGGCTGGGAAGCCTCGGCCTCGCTGCGCAATGCGTTCAATGCCGACGCCCGCGAGCCGACCCTGCCCGGCGGCGTGCTGCCCAACGATCTGCCGCTGGCCGGGCGCTGGTTCTGGCTGCAGGCCCTGCACCGTTTCTAGGACTGCGCACAATGCAGGCTTTCACGTTCCCGCCCTCCACCATGCGCCGCCTGCTGATTGCCTCCGCCCTGTTCCTGTCCTTTGCCGCTCAGGCTCAGGTCAAGGTCGACGACCCCTGGGTGCGCGCCACCGTCGCGCCGCAGAAGGCCACCGGCGCCTTCATGCAACTGACCTCGGCCAAGCCGGTCAAGGTCGTCGCGGCCAGTTCGCCGGTGGCGGCCGTGGTGGAGATCCACGAGATGAAGATGGACGACGGCGTCATGAAGATGCGCGCTGTGGACGCGCTGCCGCTGCCGGCCGGCCAGGCCGTGGCGCTCAAGCCTGGCAGCTATCACGTCATGCTGATGGGCCTCAAAGCCCCGATCAAGGCCGGTGAGACCGTGCCGCTGACGCTGACCGTCGAGGGCGAGGACAAGCAGCGCGCCACGGTCGAGATCAAGGCCGAGGCGCGGGCGCGTTGAATCCCGGCGCAAACCGCTCAAGTCCGGGGCGGGGCTGCCGAAAACACCGTTAAGTCTTGAAAGGCCGCCATGGTGAACGCCGTCAACTCCACTCCCAGCGCCGCGACGGCTGCCGTGGCCGCGAAGACTGCCGCGGCACCATCAGCCACAGCTCCACGGCCGGCCGCCGAAGCGCCGGCGGCGGCGGTGGTCAGCGTGTCGACCGCTGGCGCCGAGCGTGCCCGCGCGGCAGCCGCCCGTGCCCCGGTGGAGGCGCCCACCAGCAAAGTGTTTGCAGAGGCCGACACCAACCAGGACGGCACCGTCTCCGACCAGGAGCGCCTGACCGAAGCCGCCCAGCATGCGGCCCAGCAGGCCCTGCTGCAGGGTAGCAGCAATCTGGACGAGGCCTTGCAGGCCTACCAGGCCATCGCGTCCCTGGCCGACGTCCAGCGCTGAGGACGCTGGCGCGCCTCAGGCCTTGACGGCCTTGGCAGCCTTGGCGGCGTTGGCCGCGACGGCATCCGCCAACCGGGGCCACAGCGCCTCGGGCAGGTCGTGCCCCCAGCCATCGATCAGCTCCAGCTGGGCGCCGGGAATCCGGCGCGCCAGGTCGTGTGCGGCCGCCACCGGGATCAGCGCGTCATGCTCGCCGTGGATGACCAGCGTCGGAGCCGTGATGCGCGACAGGCGCTCGGCCCGGTGACTGTCCGCCGCGATGGCCACCAGCTGGCGCGCCACGGCCTGCGGGCGAAACGAGCGCTTCACACCGCGGCCGATGCGCTCGCGCAGAGAGGCCGGCTCGGGCGGATAGCCGGGGCTGCCGATGACGCCGTACAGCTTCACGTAATGGTCCAGCGTGTTCTCGAACTTCTGTTCGGGTGTGCTGGAAGGCTTGGGCCGCGTCAGCATCGCGCGGCGCACCTTCAGGCTTTCCTTGGGCAGGCTGCGGTGTCCGCTGGTGGTCATCATCAGCGCCAGGCTCTTCACCCGCTGGCCGTGGGCGAAGCCCAGGTGCTGGGCCACCATGCCGCCCATGGAGGCGCCGCAGATGTGGGCCTTGGGCAGCCCCAGGGCATCCAGCACGCCGACGGCGTCGCGCGCCAGGTCGGCGATCTGGTAAGGCGCCTTGACCGGCAGGCGCAGCGTGTGCAGCAGCGCCGCCAGCGGGATGTTGGGCACGCCGAGGCCATCGAAGGACTGGGACAGCCCGACGTCGCGGTTGTCGAAGCGGATGACGCGAAAGCCCTTGGCGACGAGCTGCTCGACGAGGCCCTCGGGCCAGGCGATGAGCTGCATACCCAGGCCCATGATCATCAGCAGCGGCTCGCCGCTGTCCGGGCCGTGGATGTCGACTTCGATCTGGACCCCGTTGGCGCTGAGCTGCATCGGATCAGCCGAGTTCGGACTGTTTCTCGATGACGCGCGACACCAGGCCGTACTCGATGGCCTCGCCGGTGCTCATCCAGAAGTCGCGCTCGATATCCACGGCCACGCGTGACAGCGGCTGGCCGGTTTCCTTGGCGATGACGGCGGCGATGCGCTCGCGGGTGCGGATGATCTCGCGGGCCTGGATGGCGATGTCGCTGGCCTGGCCGCCGGCGCCACCGGCGGGCTGGTGGATCATGAAGCGCGTGTTGGGCAGCGCCACACGGCGCTCCTTGGGCACCGCCAGGTAGATGTGCGTGCCGGCGCTGGCCACCCAGCCGGTGCCGACGATGGTGACCGGCGCGCGCACGAAACGGATCATGTCGTGGATGGCGTCGCCGCTCTCCACATGGCCGCCGGGCGACGAGATCAGCAGCGTGATCGGGGCGTCGGACTCCTGCGAGAGCGCCAGCAGGCGGCGGCAGGTGGCGTGCGCCATCTTGTCGTCGATCTCGCCGAAGACCATGACGAAGCGGCCCTTGAAGAGCAGCTGCTCTTCGTGTTTCTCGGGGGCGTCTTTCTTGGCGGCCTTGTCTTCGGCGGCGAGGGTGTGGTGTTGCATGGTCGGAGTCCGGGTTAAGGGCGATACCTTACCGCGAGAACGGATGTGACTGGGTGGGTGAGGGCGTTGGCCTCGGCGAGGGCGGCTCGGGGCTAGTGCGTGTCGGGCCACAGCACGACATCGCCGGTCTCGTCGTAAGCCGGGAACATGGTGAAGTTGACGATCACGCCGTCCACCTCCCAAAAGAGCAGGCCATGCTGGTCGCTCTCGTGCGATTTGCCGAACTCATCGAAGTCCTGCGGCACCAGATCTGCGATCCCGGCTTTCGCGGCCAGGTCCGGTAGCGCCACGGCCGAAACACCGATGAGCTGGACGCCGCCGAGGGTCGCGGAGCCATCGAGCACATCGATCGCCTCCAGCTTCCACTGCTCATCCTCGCCAAAGGTGATCTGGACTTGGCGCAGCGAATAGTCCCATCGCTCCGCGGTGCCCGCGAAGTCGGATTCGACCTTCTCGATCAAATCGGGCTCGCCGGCTGCGGCGCGCACCTCGGCGCGGGTCATGCCGAAGATAAACGGCGGAAATCCTCTCAGCGGGAAAGCGGCACTCATGGATTCAGCGAGCTGGATTGATGGCAGAGCCGCAAGTGTGAGGCCGCCGACGCGGCGCCCCTGCCAGCTCACTCCGCTTGCGTCGGCGTCCTGTAAAACCACCGCCGCGCCCCCTTGGGCTCAAACGGTTTCCAAGCCCCATCCGGCTGCGCCAGCCGATCCGCCAGCGCGTACAGCGCGATCGGGTTCACGCCCAGGCCGATGTGGCTGGCCTGCACCTCGATGTTCTCGGCCAGCGGCGAGGGCTCGTTGACGCTGCAGCGCCAGGCGACGACGCCGTCGCTCTTGGAGTAGATGGACGTCGTCGGCACCGGCGGGGCCTGGCGGATCTGGGCCATCAGCTCGGGGTCGTTGGACGCGTGGCCGCTGACCATCTCGAAGAAGCGCCAGGCATTCGTTGCGCGCGGGTGGCCGGTGAAGGGCGTGCCGAGCGTGACGACGCAGCGCGTGATGTCCGGGCATTCCTTGGCCAGCTCGCGGGCGTAGATGCCGCCCAGACTCCAGCCCAGCAGGCTGACCTTGCGATGGTGGCGGCGGTGCAGGGCCTGCAGGTCGTGCGTGATCTGCTCCAGCACGCCGGCGCGCGGGCCGAAGTTGAAGCCCTGGCCCCAGGGCTGGGTCGCGTAGCCCAGCGAATCCAGCATGGCGCGCAGCGGCGCCGTCGTCAGGTCGTTGGCGCCCAGGCCGGGGAAGACGAGCACCGGATGGCCGTCGCCGCGCGGCAGCTTCCTCAGCCAGGGCGTGGCGGCCAGCAGCGCGGCGTATTCCCACGGCGCGCGGCCCTCCAGCATCAGCAGCCAGGCGTTGGGCGCGCGCAAGTCGGACCAGTCGGGGTGAGGGGTGGTGGGGGTCTGTTGCCAGCGCGAGAAGCGCGGCGAGCGGATGGCGGGCATGCGGAAAGCGGTTTCAGGCGAGGCACGGCGATGTTAGCCAGCTGTCGCCTGTTTTCGGGGCGTGCTTGCCCGGGGCTGCGGTGTCGCGTTGGCGACGCGGCCGTCATTTCAAAGGGGTCTTGGAGCACTGGGTGGCGCTGAGCTTCTTCCAATTGCCTTCGGTATCAAAAGTCTGGGCCAAGGAATAGGTCAGGTAGAACAAGACGGCCACCATCAGGGGCATTACTGTCAGAACCAGCCAGGCGTGGAGCCTGGCGCGCCACCCGGTCACTGCAATGGTGTCGTGAAACACGACCGTGTCCAAGGGCGGCGCATAGCCGCCGCGCAGCACACGCACGGCCCAGAGGACCGCCAATCCGGCGGCAACGGCAAGCACTGCCGGCAACCCGGGGAAAAACATTCGCAATAGCCAACGCACCGCTTGCGTGGGACCGATGTGGTCGCACAGCCATGCGACGGCGGTGTATCTCGGGACAAATTGCACCGTCAGGACCACTGGCAGAGCCAGCAGGAAGGCAGGCACCATCCGCTTTAGTGCACGTTTGCGCTGGGCCTTGATTACGACGGCGCCTGCGCTGGCTGGGTAACGCGCGAGACGCTCCTCAATCGAGGGCTGACTCAGTTGCAGTTTGATCTTGCCATTCGTGACACCCCACAAGACGGCGGCTCCGCCCAGCAGCAGCGCTCCGATGCCTATCCAATCCCAATCGAGCTCGCCCATCGGCGATCAAGCCGCCTTGGCCACTCGCCGCTTCGCTGGCGCCTTCTTCACCACTGTCTTCTTGGCTGCCACCTCCTTAACCGTTGCTTTCTTCGCCGGCGCCTTCTTCACCGCCGGCGCTGGCTCAGGCTCGACGACCTCAGCCACCGGCAACGCCTGGAACTCCATGAACGCCGCCTCGACATAAGCCGACAACTCCGCCGTCTCCGGCAGCGCCTCGCCGCAGGCCATCAGGCCGATGTCCAGCGACTGGTTGTAGGTCTGCACCGTCACGTTCAGCGCCAGGCCGTGCACGGCGATGGAGGTGGGGTAGTTGGTCAGCATCTGCGCGCCGGCCAGGTACAGCGGCAGCTGCGGCCCCGGCACGTTGGAGATGACGACGTTGGCGATGACGGGCAGCTTCTCGGCCACCTTGGCGCGGCCGTAGAGCATGGCGCCGGCCTGCATCAGCCAGGGGATGCCCAGGCTCGGGAAGTCGGTCGGCATCAGGCTCTTGAGCTCGCTCATCTGCGCCTTCATCGCCTTGCTGGAGGCCATCACGTGGGCCAGGCGCTCGGAGGGGTTGCTGAGCTGGGTGCCCAGGCTCATGAAGGTCATCGTGGCCTGGTTGTTGGACGTGGTGTCACCGGCCGCGCGCGTGGACACGGGCACGGCGGCGATCAGGCTCTTGCGCGGCAGCGGGCCGTGCTTGGCGAAGTAGCGCCGCAGCGCGCCGCCGATGACGAAGAGCACTGCGTCGTTGACGCTGGCGTGGTGGCGCTTGCGTGTGCGGTGCAGCTCGGCAAGCGGCAGCGTGACGCCGGCGAAGGAGCGGGTGTCCGACAGGCTGACGTTGAAGCGCGTGCGCGGCGCCGGGCCGAGGCTGGAGACGGCCTTCTTGCCGCGCACCACCGCCGTCGTCTGCGAGGCCACGCCCGAGAGCAGCGCGCGCAGCTTGTCCACCGAGGCCTCGGCCGCCGCGCCGCCCAGCGACTTGACCGCCATGCCGCCGAGGATGGTGGCCGCGTTGGGCAGGGAGCGGGCGAGCTTGACGGTCTGCTTCCACTGCTGGGACACGGCTGCGCGCAGCATGCCGACGGTGCCGAGCTGGCCGCGCTTCTTGCCGCGGGCGGCGATGGCGTCGATGGCGCGCGGCTCGGGGCTCAGGTCGAGGATGACCTGGGCCAGCGCGACGGCGGCCTGGCCGTCCACCGCGGCGTGGTGGAGCTGGGTGTAGAGGGCCACGCGGGGCTGGCCGTCGGGGCCGGATTCCAGGCCGGTGAAGACATGGAACTTCCACAGCGGGCGGGTGCGGTCCAGCAGCACGGGGTGCAGGGCACCCACCTGGGCTTCCAGCTCGGCCATGCCGCTGCCTTCGGGCAGGGGGATCTCGACGATGTGGTCTTCGAGGTCGGGGTCGGCGTCCACCCAGCCGGGGTTGGACAAGCCCAGCGGCATCGCGATGAGGCGGCGGCGCAGGGCCGGCAGCAGCGGCATGCGGGCCCGCATGTGCTCGCGCAGGTCTTCGACGTAGTCGCCGTCGTAGCCGACGGGTAGTTCCAGCAGGTGCAGGGCGCCGACATGCATCGGCATCTGCGGCGTTTCCAGGTAGAGGAAGCTGGCGTCGAGGCCGGCGAGCTGTTTCATCGGGCTGTCTCCTGGGCTTTTGTCAGCCCAGCATACCCGCGCTGCCGGCCCCGAGGGTCTCGGGGGCGACCCTCCCGGGTCGCCTTTCAATCACTCTTCAGGAACAAAGATCCACAGCAGGATGTAGAGCAGGATGCCGCTGCCGAAGGCCAGGAAGAGCACCGTGAAGATCAGGCGCCAGACCCAGGAGTCCAGCCCCGTGGCGCGGGCCACGCCGCCGCAGACGCCGCCGATCCAGCGGTCCACCCGGGCGCGGCGCAGGCCGTTGACGGCACCGACGTTCGGGCTTGCGGCGCCGCTCGCGCCGTAGGCGGCCTGGCCGCCCAGCAGGCGGGCCTTGGCCTTGGCGAATTCCTCGTCGCTGAGCACACCGCGGGCGTGCAGGTCAGCCAGTTTGTTGAGTTCGTCGGCGTCGTTCATTTTGGGCTCCTTTCGGTGTTGATGGGGTGAAGCCTAGCGGCACCGCCCGTGGAGGCGAGGGGCTTGCGACAGTCGGTCGAAATCGTGGGACGCGGCCGCGGAAATCAACGGACAGGCTGTTTGCTCGGATCGATGTCGACGAACTGCCAGAAGTCCTGCCAGAACAGCGGTCGGCGAAAGCCGCTCATCCAGGGCTGCTCGATGTCGGTCAGGATGCGGTGCACGTGCACCTTGTAGGCCATGTAGGTGATGGCCAGGCGCTTGGACTCCTTGAACAAGGCCTCGCGCTCCGGGCCATCGGGCATGGCCTGCATGCGGTCGTACAGGGCATCCAGGCGGGCGTCCTTGAAGCGCGGCAGGTTCTGCGTGCCACTGGCGGGGCCGTAGTAGCGCTGCAGGGCTCCCTGGCCGTCCGGCTGTGCGGCGGTCGAGCCCACTGGCCACATCTGATAGTTGCCGGCCTGGGCGGCCTTGAGGTTCTCCGGCCATTGCTGGATCTTGAGCTGCAGCTTGATGCCGATGGCGCGCAGGGCCTTGTCCCACAGTTCGTCGATGGAACGGTTCAGCGAGTTGGGCTCGGTGTTGCGGGTGATGACCAGGGCGCTGCCATCCGGCAGGTCGCGCCAGCCGTCGCCGTCCTTGTCGACGTAGCCGTACATGTCGAGCAGGGCCTTGGCGCGCGCCGGGTCGTAGTCGCTCATCTCGCTCTTGAAGGTGGGGTCGTAGCCCGTCGTGTGCGGCACGATGGGTGCCTGCGCCGGCACGGCGCGGCCGCGGCGGGCCAGCAGGATCTCGCGGTTGACGTCGTAGGACAGCGAGATCGCGCGGCGCAGCGCCACCTTCTCGGGCGCCATGCCGCCAATGACCGGATCCTCCATGTTGAAGCAGGTCAGCGTCATGTCCGGCGCCAGCGTGAACACGGCCTGCATGCCGCGCCGGGCGAGGTTGGGGGCGATCTTGCCGCCGGGTGCGGCCTGGGTGATGAACTCCTCGGGCACGCGCTCGATGAAGTCGTGCTCGTTGTTCAGGAAGGCCAGCCAGCGCGGCTGGCGCTCGACGATGACGTCGATGACGACGCGGTCGACCATCGGGATGCGGCGACCCTTGAACTTGGCGAGGATGGCCTGGGCTTCGGCATCGTCGGCCGCGGGTTGCGACTCGTAGTGGCGCTCGCGGTAGGCGGGGTTGCGCTCCAGCACCATCTGCGAGCTGCGCCGCCATTCCTTCAGCACGAAGGGGCCGGTGCCGACGGGATGCTCCGAGATCTTGTCGCCGTAGAACTCGACGACCTCGCGCGCCATGGCGCCGTAGAGGTCGTTGCCGGCAAAGATGGACTCGACCAGCCGCGGCCGCGGGCCCACGGTCTTGATCTGCAGCGTGTAGCGGTCCAGGGCCTTCACGCCTTCGACTTCCGCGTCGTAGGGGAAGGGCTTCTTGGATTTGATGATCTGGTTGCGCAGCTCGTCCAGGCCGACGAGGCCGGCGTCCTCGTAGCTGATCCAGCCCTGGGCGTTGTTGGCCGGGTCGGCGTAGCGCTTGATGCTGTAGACGAAGTCCTGGGCCGTGACCTCGCGCTTGTTGCCCTTGAAGGCGGGGTCGTCGGCGAAAAAGATGCCGGGGCGGATCTTGATCCGGAAGGTCTTGAAGTCGGCGCTGATCTCGGGCTCGCCGTCGGCGATCAGCGGCACGATGCGGGTGGGCCGGGCTAGCGGGTCGTAGGTGTAGAGCGACTCGAAGATGTGGGCGGTGACGGAGCGCGAGTAGATGTCGCTCAGCCGCACCGGGTCGAAACCCGTCTCGGCGATCAGGAACGCGTAGCGCAGCGTCTTCACCTGGTCAGCGGCCTGTGCCGGGCTTCCCAGCGACAGGCAGACGGCCAATGCGGCGAGCAGTTGTTTCATCGGGGCCTCGGGTGGCTTACTTGGCTTTGGGTGCGGCGGGTTCGACGTCGACGTACTTCCAGAAGTCGCGCACGAAGATGTTGCGGCTGTAGCCCTTGACCCAGGGGTGGGCCATGTCCGTCCAGATGCGGTGGACGTGGAACTTGTAGGGCGCGTAGGCAATGAGCAGGCGCTGGGCCTCGGTCATCAGCGCCAGGCGCTCTGGGCCGTCGGGCAGGGCCTTCTGCTTCTCGTAGATGGCCTCGAAGGCTGGCAGATCGAAGCGCGGCTTGTTGGCCTTGCCCTTGGCCGCGCTGGAGCCCAGCGCCAGGAAGGTGTCGCCGTCGGGGGTGGAACCGACCCAGCCGACACCCCACATCTGCAGCTTGCCGCCGTTGGCGGCCTTGAGCTGCTCGGGGAACTTGCCGATCTTGAAGGTCATGCGGATGCCGAGCGCGGCCATGTTCTTCTGCCACTGCTCGGCGAGCTGGCGGCGCTCGCCGTCGGCCAGCGTCGAGTACTCGATCGCCAGCGGCTTGCCGTCGGGCTGCTCGCGCCAGCCGTCGCCGTCGCGGTCGATGTAGCCGTACATGTCCAGCAGCGCCTTGGCCTTGGGCAGGCTGAATTCGGTCATCTCGGACTTGAAGGCCGGGTCGTAGCCGAACACCGTCGTCGGCACGGGGCCCTGGCTCTTGAGCGCCTGGCCGCGGCGCACGAGGCGGATCTCCTTGTCCAGGTCCACGGCCAGGTTGATGGCGCGGCGCAGCGCGATGCGCTCCGGCGTGTAGCCGCCCACGACCGGGTCTTCCATGTTGAAGTAGCTCAGGGAAATGTCGGCGCGCGGATAGCGCGTCATCGTGATGCCCTGCTTGGCGAGGTTGGGCGCCAGGTGGTTGCCGGGTATCGCCACTGACGCAAAGTCGATGGGCACCTCCTCGATGACATCGGCTTCGCCGCGCAGGAAGGACAGCCAGCGCGGCTGGGCTTCTTCGATGATGTCGATCTCGACGCGGTCCACCAGCGGCAGTTTCCTGCCTTGCAGCGCGGCTACCTCGGCCTTGAGCTTGTCGCTGGCGTCGGGCGGCGCGGTCTCGACGTAGCGCACGTCGCGATAGTTGGGGTTCTTCTCGAGCACGACGCGCGAGCTGCGCCGCCACTCCCCCAGCTGCCAGGCATTGGTGCCCACCGGGTGCTCCATGATCTTGTCGCCATAGAACTCGACCACCTCGCGCGCCACGGCGCCCAGGAAGCCGGCATCGGCAAACTGGTGGATGAAGCGCGGGTCGCCCAGGCCGAGCTTGATCTGCAAGGTGTAGCGGTCCAGCACCTTCAGGCCCTCGACCTCGCGGTCGTAGTCGAAAGGTTTCTTCGCCTTCATCAGCTGCTGGCGCAATTCCGACAGGCCGAGGATCTTGACGTTCTCCAGCAGGTAGAGGTTGCCGCTCTTGAGCTTGGGGTCGTAGTGGCGCTTGATGCTGTAGGCGTAGTCGGCCGCCGTCAGCTCCCGCTTGGCGCCCTTGAAGGCCGGGTCGTCGGAGAACAGGATGCCCGGCTTGACCTTCATCGTGATGGTCTTGAAGTCGGCGCTGATCTCGGGCATTTCCGACAGCGTCGCGGGGCGCAGCTTGAAGGGACGGGCGCCGAAGTCGTATTCCAGCGGCGAGTCCAGGATGCCGGCGACGATGGCCTTGGAGTAAAGATCGGTGATCTGAGCCGGGTCGAAACCGGTCTCGGCCACCTTGAAGGCGTAGCGCAGCACCTTCTGTGGCGAGGGGCTCTGGGCCTGGACGCAGAATGCGGCGCAGGCCAGCAGCAGGCCGGTCAGCTGGGGGAGAAGCTTCATCTCGGATGGGCGCAGGCTCGAAAGAAGGGCGGAGTCTAGTGAAACCGTCAAGCCACGCGGCAAGTCAGCTCGCATAGACTCCGGCGCGTTTTCTGGTGTAACCCCGCCCGCTGCGGGGTTTGTGGTTTCTTGGAGCCCCGATGGCGGCCTATCTCGTTCGACGCCTGTGGCAGATGATCCCGACCCTGCTGGGCGTCGTGCTGCTGGTGTTCTTCCTGTTCAAGTACTTCGGCAGCGACCCGGCCATCATCCTCGGTGGCCTGAACGCGAGCCCGGAGCAGATCGAATCCATCCGCGAACAGCTCGGCCTGAACAAGCCGGTCTGGGAGCAGCTGTGGATCTTCATCAAGCAGATCGTCACCTTCGACTGGGGCAAGAGCTGGGCGACCAATGAGTCGGTGGCCAACCTTTTCGCCACCCGCCTGCCGGCCACGCTGACGGTGACGGTGCCCATCCTCATCCTCGAGGTGATGCTGGCCATCCCCTTCGCGCTGGCCGTGGCCACCGTGCGCGGCAGCCTGACGGACCGCAGCGTGATGATCTGCACCACGGTGGCCGTTTCCATCTCGCTGCTGGTCTACGTCATCCTGGCGCAGTACATCTTTGCCTTCCGCCTCGGCTGGTTCCCGGTGCAGGGCTGGACGAGCAAGCACTGGACGAACCTGACGACCTACGCGCCGCTGCCGGTGCTGGTGGCGGTGGCTGTCTCGATGGCGCCGCAGATCCGCCTGTACCGCAGCTTCTTCCTCGACGAGATCGGCCACGACTACGTGCGCACCGCGCGCGCCAAGGGCATGACCGAGGGCACCGTGCTGCTCAAGCATG
This sequence comes from Roseateles sp. GW821-FHT02E12, assembly GCF_059421665.1. NCBI lineage: Bacteria > Pseudomonadati > Pseudomonadota > Betaproteobacteria > Burkholderiales > Sphaerotilaceae > Roseateles > Roseateles sp. GW821-FHT02E12. The sequence goes on along the minus strand of NZ_JBWKVK010000001.1, from coordinate 508,303 downwards.
TGCTGCGCAACGCGATGATCCCCATCCTGACCAATGTCTCGGTGCTGCTGCCGGGCGTGCTGGTGGGCAGCTTCCTGATCGAGGTGTTCTTCTCCATCCCGGGCCTCGGCCGCGAGCTGCTGCTGGCCGTCAACCGTGGCGACTACCCGGTCATCCAGGCCTTCGCCATCTACCTGGCCGCGCTGACGATGACGGTCAACCTCGTCGTTGACCTGCTCTACAAGCTGGTCGATCCCCGGGTGGTCCTCAAATGAGCGCCGTGTCCAACTCCTCCGGCGGCGTCTGGGCCGCATCCTGGCGGCGCCTGCGCACCGACCGCGTCGGCGTCGTGTCGATGTGGGTGGTCGGCGCCTTCCTCGTCCTCGTGCTGCTCGCGGCCACCAAGCTGGTCGCGTCCGGCTGGCAGCAGGAGGTCGGCGTGCCCAACGCGCCGCCGACGCTGCTCGGCCCCCAGCCCCAGGAAGACACCGGCACCATTGCCGTGCCCAAGGGCCCCAATGTCGACCTGTCCGACATCGACCCGCTGGCCCCCCGCTACGGCGAATGGGCCGAGCGCGCCAAGGCCTTCAAGACCGACGAGGCGGCCAAGGCCGAGACGCTGCCGCTGGGCGGCGACCGCCTGGGCCGCGATGTGCTGGCCAAGGTCATCAAGGGGGCCGAGGTCTCCATCGTGGTCGGCCTGGCGGCAGCCCTGGTCGCCACGCTGATCGGCACCGTGCTGGGGGCCCTGTCGGGCTTCTTCGGCGGCAAGATCGGCGACTTGCTGGAGTGGGTCTACAACGTCTTCACGGCCATCCCCAGCATCCTGCTGATCTTCGCCTTCGCGGCCATCTTCCCGCGCGGCGTCGGCGCGGTCGTGTCCATCCTGGCGCTGACGGGCTGGACGGGCATCTACCGCCTGATCCGCGCCGAGTTCATGAAGCACCGCGTGCGCGAGTACGTGCGCTCGGCCGAAGCCATCGGCGCCAGCCAGTGGTCGCGCATGTTCAAGCACATCCTGCCCAACGTGTCGCACGTCGCGCTGGTGCAGTTGTCGCTGCACGTCGTCAGCTTCATCAAGAGCGAAGTCATCCTGAGCTACCTCGGCCTGGGCGTCGGCGTCGACCAGGTGAGCTGGGGCACGATGCTGGCCGAGGCGCAGAACGAGATGATCCTGGGCTACTGGTGGCAGCTGGCCGCCGTGACGGCCTGCATGGCCGTGTTCGTCACCGCGTTCGCGCTGTTCACCGATGCGCTGCGCGATGCGCTCGACCCGAAACTGCGAGGCCTGGAGTGACCATGCTGCTCAGCATCCAAGACCTCAAGGTCGCCTTCCGCATGGGCAAGGTCGACGGCGTCATGCAACGCCAGCTGGCCGTCAAGGGCGTCAGCTTCGACGTGCCGGAGAACAGCACCGTCGCCCTGGTCGGCGAGTCGGGTTCGGGCAAGAGCGTGACGGCCATGTCCGTGCTCAACCTGCTGCCCAGCAACGCCGAGCGCGAAGGCCGCATCCTGTTCCAGGGGCGCGATCTGCTGCAGGCCGGCCTGCGCGACCTGCAGGCCATCCGTGGCCGCGACATCGCCTGCGTCTTCCAGGACCCGATGAGCTCGTTGAACCCGGTCTTCAACGTGGCGTCCCAGATCTGCGAGCCGTTGATGAAACACATGGGCATGAGCCGCCGCCAGGCGCTGGTGCGTGCCGAGGAGCTGCTCAACGAGGTCGGCATCCCCGAGCCCAAGCGGCGCCTGAAGGCCTATCCACACGAGATGTCGGGTGGCCAGCAGCAGCGCGTGATGATCGCCGTGGCGCTGGCCTGCAGCCCGAAGCTGCTGATCGCCGACGAGCCCACCACGGCGCTGGACGTGACCATCCAGCGCCAGGTCATGGAGCTGATGGCCAAGCTCAAGCAGACCCACAAGATGAGCCTGCTGTTCATCTCGCACGACCTCGGCGTCGTCGGCGAGATCTCGGACCAGGTCGTCGTCATGCGCCACGGCCAGGTGCGCGAGAACGCGCCGGTCGCGCAGATCTTCAACGATCCGCAGGACGCCTACACCAAGGCCCTGCTGGCCTGCCGGCCGTCGCTGACCGAGAACCCGGCGCGGCTGATGGTCATCGATGACCACATCGCCGGCCGCGGTGCGGGCAACAACGCCGTGGTCAAGGACGACAGCGCGCCCGTCATCATGGAGGTCACCGGCCTGCAGAAGAGCTTCTGGCTCAAGGACGGCCTGTTCGGCAAGCGCGAGTTCAAGGCCGTCAAGGGCGTCAACTTCAAGCTGCGCAAGGGTCACACGCTGGGCGTCGTCGGGGAGTCCGGCTCGGGCAAGACGACGATGGGCCTGACGCTGCTGCGCCTGCATGAGCCCACCGGTGGCCAGGTGCTGTTCGAGGGCCAGGACCTGCTCAAGATGAGCGGCGCCGACTGGCAGCAGATGCGCCGCCGCATCCAGGTCGTGTTCCAGAACCCCTACGCCTCGCTGAACCCGCGCTTCACGATCGGGCAGACGCTGCGCGAGCCGATGGAGATCCATCGCATCGGCGCGAACACCGCCGACCGCGAGGCACGCGCCGTGGCACTGCTGCAGAAGGTGGGCCTGGACGAGTCGGCGATGGGCAAGTATCCGCACGAGTTCTCCGGCGGCCAGCGCCAGCGCATCGCCATCGCGCGCTGCCTGACGCTGCAACCCGAGGTGCTGGTGCTGGACGAGGCGGTGTCGGCGCTGGACGTGTCGGTGCAGGCCCAGGTGCTGAACCTGCTGAAGGACCTGCAGGACGAGTTCGGCCTCAGCTACATCTTCATCAGCCACGACCTGGCCGTCGTTAAGTTCATCTCGGACGAGGTGCTGGTCATGCAGAACGGTGACGTCGTGGAGCAGGCGGCCACGCAGGCCCTGATTGCGGCGCCGCGTGAGGATTACACGCGCCGCCTGTTGGGGGCGGTGCCCCGCGGCTACCAGGGTGCGGTCGCCCGGTCGGTCTAGCCGGGCGATTCTTACGGTTGCGTGCAATTTCAACGGTCTTGGGCGTGGTTACCGCGACAGTTCCTGCGAACCGCGCTGAAATCTCCCGCGCCGGGCGGCACAACCGCCTAACTGTCGACCTGATGCTCCCAACCCTGGCTTCACGATCCACGCTGTGCGCGGTGCTGGCCGCGCTGGCGCTGCTGTGCGCCTGCACCCCTGGCGGGGGCGGCGGCGCCGATGCGCCCGCCGCGGCCGCATCGGCGGCGCTGGATGCAAGCCTGGCGCGCGACCTGGAACGCATCGAGCGTGCGGCCCGCGCCAAGCCGGCCCAGCTTGAACTGGAATTGCGCGCCCGCGGGCAAGGCCTGGCGCCCGGCAGCGCCGCCCAGCTCGACGTGCTGGCCCTGCGCGGCTGGCTGGTGGCCCTGGCGCGGGACCGCGGCTTGAGCGACCAGATCGCCCAGCAGCTGCGCGAGTGGCCTGCCGGCGAGCTGCGCCCGGCCGCGGTCGTGGCCGCCGCCAGCATCAGCGCCGAATACCTGCGCGCCCATGGCGACCTGCGCGAGGCGCGCAAGCAGTTGCTGGCGGTGGACGCAGCGCATCTCAAGGCCGCCGGGCCCGTGTTCCGCTGGCGCTATTACGACCAGCTCGCGTCCATCAGCAGCGACTCCGGCGAACTCGATGCCTCGCTGAACTACGGCCACACGGCCCAGCGCCTGGCCGAGCAGGCGGGCCAGCCCTGGCGCGTCGCGCTGACGCTGGTGGACCTGGCCTTCACGTCCGACCGCGCCGACACGCCGGCGCGTGCCCGCCAGCTCATCAATCAGGCGCTGGCTGAGGCCCAGAAAGACCCCGACCCGATGACGCTGAACCGCGTCTACACGATGCGCGGCATCGTGTACGCCGGCGACAGCGACTCCAGCATCACGCTGCAGGCCAATACCGACGCGCTGGAGCAGGCCACGCGCGCTGGCGCTGACTCCGTGCGCGCGCTGGGCCTGGCCAATTTCGCCGACTACCACCTCCGCCAGGGCCACTGGGCGCGCGCGCTGGAGCTGGCCGAGCAGGCCCTGCCGTTGGCGCGCGCCACGCGCAACATCGGCGCTGAGAGCGTGGCCCGCTCCAACATCGGCCTGGCCAAGATCGCGATGGGCCGTGTGGCCGAGGGCCGCGACGACGTGCGCGCCGGCATCACGCTGGACGAGCAGCAGGGCGCGCTGTCCTATGCCTCCGCGGGCTGGGAGGAGCTGGCCGGCTACCTGGAGAAGGCCGGCGACCTGGCTGGCGCCGTCACGGCCTACCGCGAGCATCGCCGCGTGGGCGAGCGCGTGCTGCGCGACGAGACGCGCAAGCTGCTGCTGGAAGCCCAGGAGCGCCAGGACGCCGAGCAGCGCGCGCGCGACATCGAGCTGCTGAACCGCGACAACGCGCTCAAGGCCGAGCAGGTCCACCAGCGCAACCTGGCGCTGGTGCTGTGGGCCGCGCTGGGCGGCTGCGTGCTCGTGTCGCTGGGCCTGCTCTACCAGTCCTTCCGCCGTGTGCGCCGCACGAATGAGGCGCTCGCGCACAGCAATGCGTCGCTGAAGCGCCAGAGCGAGACCGACCCGCTCACGGGCCTGGCCAACCGCCGCCACTTCCTGGCTGCCATCAAGAGCCTGGCGAGCGCCGAGGGCCTGGCCGCCAGCGTCTTCCTGATCGACATCGACCACTTCAAGCGCATCAACGACAGCTTCGGCCACGCGGCGGGCGACACCGTCCTTATCGACATCGCGGGCCGGCTGCGCCAGGCGGTGCGCGACGACGATCTCATCGTGCGCTGGGGCGGCGAGGAATTCCTCATCGTCGCGCGCAGCCGCGAGGGTATGTTCGCGCCCCAGCTGGCGCAGCGCCTGCTTGACCTCATCGGCGGCAAGCCCGTGTTCCAGGACGGCCGCGACATCCCCATCACCGCCTCCATTGGCTTCGTCAGCCTACCCGTGCCGCCGCATGGGCTGCGCCTGTCGTGGGAGCGCGCCATCGACCTCGTCGACACCGTCATGTACCTGGCCAAGGCCCATGGCCGCAACAAGGCCTACGGCGTCGAGCGCATCGACGCCGAGGACGCACTGGCTGCCGCGCAGATCACGGCACGGCTGGAAGCCGCCTGGAGCGAAGGGCGCGTCGGCCTGCAGGTGCTCACCGGCCCCGGCGCCTTTCGTTCGAGCCAGCCCGGCGAGCTGAGCGACCGTGGGGCCAGCGCATGAGGAAGATGGCGCTCCTTTTGCTGCTGGCGCTGGCCGGTGCCCAGGCGGCGCCCGTGACGGCGCCCGACCCGGTGGCCGAGGACACGCTGCTGGCCAACATCACCCGCCGCGCCTTCGACGACCCCGAGGCCATGCTGGCCGAACTCAAGCAGCGCTGGCCCACCCATGCCGAGCCCGGCCAGCCCCGCGAGGCGGCCTGGCTGATGGCGCGCGGCCGCGTGCTGCTGCACGCGGGCCAGGTTGAAGCCGCCGACGCCGTGGCCGCGCAGCTGATGGCCCGCGAGGACGGCGCGGACCGCAGCTGGCTGCTGCGGGCGCTGGCCCAGGAGCGCGCCGGCAAGTCCGGCGGTGCCTTGGCCGCGCGTGCGCTGGCCGGCCTGGACAAGCGCTGCCCGGTGGGTGACGAGAAGCGCGCCGTGCGCGAGCTGGGCTGCGACTTCCGCAGCGCCTGGGAGGCTCTGCGCCTGCTGCAGCGCGAGCAGTACAACCAGGGGGCCTTCCCCGTCTCCGAGGCCAGTGTCAGGCGCGCACTCGCGCTGGCGCGTGCCGGCGAAGACAAGCACCTGACCGCGCTCAGCCTGGGCATGCTGGCGTCTGCCTTGCAGGCCCAGGACCGGTTGGACGCCGCGCGCGCCGAACTGCGCGCTGCCGAGGTCGAGGCCGCGGGCGATCTCGTTGCCGGTGCGCGCGTGCGCAACTACGAAGCCAGTGTCGAGCGCCGTGCGCGCGACATGCTGGCCTCGCGCAGTGCGGTCGAGGCGGCCCTGCTGCTCGCCGAGCAGGCCGAGGCGCCCCATCTGGCCGCTCAACTGCGCTCCAACCTCGTCGACTCCTACATGCACCTGGGGATGCTGAAGGAGGCGCTCGCCGCCGGCCAGCGCGCCATGCCGGTGCTGCAGCGCTTTGGTGACCGCTTCTACGAACGCAGCCTGCATCACAACCTGGCCGTCGCCTACATCAAGCTGCGCCAGCTGGACCAGGCGCGCCAGGAGCTCGCCAAGGTCAGCGAGTTCGGCACCGACCCGAGCGACCTCGTGCTGCGCGCCCGCGAGCTGCGCGAACTGGCCGACACCTGGGCCGAGGCCGGCCAGCACAAGGAGGCGCTGGCCGCCCTGCACGCCGAGCGTGAACTCAATGCGCGCGCCAACGAGCGCAACCGCGCTTCGGAGCTGGAAGCGCTGGGCCGCAAATACGACAGCGCCGCCAAGCAGCGCGACCTCGACCTGCTGGCCCGCGATGGCCAGCTCAAGGACCAGCAGCTGGAGAACCAGCAGCTCGCGCAGAAGGTGGGCTTCGCCGTCGGCGCGCTGCTGCTGCTGTCCATCGCGCTGGTCGGCGTCACGCTGGTGCGCATGCGCCGCGCCCAGGCGCGCTTGACGGCCAACCAGAGCCTGCTGCGTGCGCAAAGCGAGCGAGACCCGCTGACCGACCTGTCCAACCGCCGCCACTTCCTGGCGGTCATGGACCAGCGCACCCGGGATGCCGACAGCAGCGACCGGGTGGAGGGCTTCCAGGGCGCGCTGATGATGATCGACATCGATCACTTCAAGAACGTCAACGACTGGCATGGCCATGCGGCCGGCGACGCCGTCATCATCGAGATCGCCCGCCGCATCCGCGCGGCGGTGCGCGACACCGACCTCGTCGTGCGCTGGGGCGGCGAGGAGTTCCTCGTCTTCGCGCCCTCGCTGCCCGGCGACGACCTCGCGCTGATGGCCGAGCGCGTCCTGCGCGGCATTGGCAGCCAGCCGGTCGAGACGCCCGAAGGCCCGCTGCGCGTCACGGCCTCCATCGGCTTCGCGAGTTTCCCGCTCGGCGGGGCGTGCGGCCCCGGGCTGCGCCTGCACTGGGAACAGGCTGTCAACTGGGCCGACATGGTGCTCTACAAGGCCAAGGCCGAAGGGCGCAACCGGGGCGTCGGCATCACGGCCGTCGAGGCGCCCAACGCGGATATGCTGGCCGCCCTCCTGCAAGACTTCGATGCTGCCTGCATCAACGGCCAGGTCCAACTCAGACAATTGCCCGGTCCGACATGAGTGTTCTTCTGCAGCGTCGCGGCCTGCTGCTCTGGCTGGCTGCCTCGTCGGCCTCGGCCCAGCCCGGCAATCCGCAGCCCTGGCCCACGCGGCCACTGCGCATCGTGGTGCCCTACGCGGCCGGTGGCGCCAGCGACGTCGCCGCGCGCCTGCTGGCGCCCGAACTGCAGCGCAGCCTGGGCCAGCCCGTGCTCATCGACAACAAGCCCGGCGCCGACGGCAACATCGGCAGCGCCGAGGTCGCCGGCTCGACCGACGGCCACACGCTGTTGATGGGCAGCGTCGGTACCCACGTCATCAACCCGCTGCTGTCGCGCCGCCTGCCCTATGACGCGGTGAAGGATTTCGCGCCGGTCTGCCTGGTCGCGACCGTGCCGCTGGTGCTGGTCATCAATCCCGCCGTGGCCCAGAGCCTGGGCGTGCGCAACGTGAGCGACCTGGTGCACGCCACCACCGCCCAGCCCGGCCGCCTGCACATCGCCTCCGGCGGCAACGGCACACCGACGCATCTGGCCGGGGAGCTCTTCAAGCGCCTGACGCAGACCTACATGCTGCACTTTCCCTACCGCAGCACGGCCTCGGCCCAGCAGGACGTCATCGCCGGCAACATGGACCTGATGTTCGACTCCCTGCCCGGCGCCCTGCCGCAGATCAAGGCCGGCAAGCTGCTGGCCCTGGCCGTCACCAGCGGGCGGCGCAGCCCCAGCCTGCCGGAGCTGCCCACCGTCGAAGAAGCCGGCGGCCCGGCGCTGAAAGGCTACGAAGCCAGCGCCTGGATCGGTCTGTTCGCGCCCAGCGGCCAGCCGGCCGAGCAGCTGGCGCGGCTGCAGCGCGACAGCGTCGCCGCGCTCGCCGGCCCGGCGCTGCGCGAACGCCTCACCAACCGTGGCATGCTCGTGCAAGGCAGCGGCGGCGCAGGGTTTGCCGCCCTCATCGCCGCTGAATCAGCCAAGTGGGCACGCGTGGTGCAGCTGTCTGGCGTCAAGGTGGACCGCTGACCCGTCTATAACGACAGGAGACAGGCATGAGATTCAACCGCCGCCAGGTCACCGCCCTGGCGGGCAGCCTTGCGCTGCCCGCTGCCGCCCAAGGCACCTGGCCGAATCGGCCCATCCGCCTCGTCGTGCCCTTCACGCCCGGCGGCACGACCGACCTGCTGGCGCGCGCGATCGCGCCCGAACTGCAGCAGCGCTTGGGCCAGGCCGTCGTCGTCGACAACAAGCCCGGCGCTGGCGGCAACATCGGCTCGGCCGAGGTCGCTAAGGCCACGGACGGCCACACGCTGCTGATGGGCACGGTCGGCACGCACGCGATCAACGCGGCCCTCTACCCCAAGCTGCCCTACGACCCGGTGAAGGACTTCGCGCCGATCACGCTGGTGGCCGCCGTGCCCAATGTGCTGGTGCTCAACCCTGCCAACGCGGCACGCTATGGCATCCACAACGTGGCCGACCTGATCCGCGTCGCGCGCGCCAACCCGGGCAAGCTCAACATGGCGTCCAGCGGCAACGGCACGTCCATCCACCTCGCCGGCGAGCTGTTCAAGAGCATGACGGGCAGCTTCATGCTGCACTTCCCCTACCGTGGCTCGGGCCCGGCGCTGCTGGACCTCATCGCCGGCAACACGGACCTGATGTTCGACAACCTGCCGTCGGCCTTGCCGCAGATCAAGGCGGGCAAGCTGCTGGCCCTGGCCGTCACGAGCGGCCAGCGCAGCCCCGCCGTGCCCGATCTGCCCACGGTGACCGAGGCCGGTGGCGTGGCGCTGAAGGGCTACGAGGCCAGCTCGTGGTTCGGCCTGCTCGCGCCCAGCAGCCAGCCGCCCGACCAGGTGGCCCGGCTGCAGCGCGAAGCCGCGGCGGCGCTGAACACGGCGGCGCTGCGCGAGCGCATGGCGGGGCAGGGCGCGGTGGCAGGCGGCGGTTCGTCGGCCGAGTTCGCGGCGCTGATCGCCAGCGAAACGGCCAAGTGGGCCAAGGTCGTGAAGGTGTCGGGCGCCAAGGTCGATTGACCCCGGGTTTTCGCGGCCCCGCGAACGGGTGGCCGTGAGAAATGTCACGCAATGGCGTCGCTAGCATCTGCCTTCTTAGCAGGGAGGCTGCATGCAAAAGTTTCTGACCGCCGCGACGTTGGCGATCGTCGCCGCGTTGCCGGCGCAGGCCGCGACCACCGCGTCCATTTCCACCGGCCCGCTGATGCTCGGCCTGACCGACCTCAACGCCGGTGACGGCGTGGCGCCGAGCTTCCAGTGGGGTTCGGACTGGGTCTTCAACTACATCTCGAACGACGCAACGCAGACCGGCTGGCACGTGCAGTCCTTCGGCGGGGGCAGCAATGGCCTGGCGGCCGACTGGGCGCCGCTGCAGGGCGCGTCCCAGGGCGTGCTGAACCAGAGCCTGGTGACGGCAAGCTCGGCGCTGGGCTACGGCCACATGGTGATGCAGGGCGACTCCACGGGCCTGCAGGGCATGCAGGCCGACGTGACGGTGCAGGCCGGCCAGCGGGGCTTGGCGCTGACCTATTTCGACCGCGACTTCACGCTGGGCGCCTACACGCAACTGACCTTCAGCGTCGTGGTCAACGGCATCGCGTCGAACGACGGCTCTGTCGCGCCGTGGGCGCTGCCTTCGGGCATCTCGTCGGTGGACACGCGCGCAGCCGCGTACGGCGGCGTGGCCATGTACGTGGGCGACCTGAACAAGCGCAGCGAGATCGGCGGCATCAACAGCTGGACGGCCGCCACGCCCTTCGAGGTGATCGCCGACGGCGACGTGCTGCGCTTCACGCTGCGGAACAACAGCGCCCTGAGCACGTCCTACCACCTGACCATGCTGACCTCGGTGCAGGCCTTCGAGACGATCGACCCGATCTCGGCCGTGCCTGAACCTGGCAGCTATGCGCTGATGGCTCTGGGCCTGCTCGCCGTGGGCGCCGCAGCCCGCCGCCGCAAGGCCTGAGGCACGCCCGCCCGACGAACCCGCCGCGCTCCGGCGGGTTTTTTGCTTTTCGGGCCGCCGATACTTGCGCGCGATGCTGCACAAACTCCCCGCCACCTGGCGCGACGACCTGATGGCCGGCGCCGTCGTGGCCGTGCTGCTGATCCCGCAGAGCCTGGCCTACGCGATGCTCGCCGGCCTGCCGCCGCAGGTGGGGCTGTACGCCAGCCTGCTGCCGCTGCTGGCCTATGCCGCCTTGGGCTCCAGCCCGGTGCTGGGCCTGGGGCCGGTGGCGGTGCTGGCGCTGATGATCGCCCAGGCGCTGGGCGCGCTGCCCGCGGGTGTGACGGCCACCGAGGGCGCGCTCGTGATGGCCGCCGAGGTCGGTCTCGTGATGGGCGTCGCGGCCCTGCTGAGGCTGGATGCACTGGCTTCGCTGTTATCCGTGCCTGCGCTGCGCGGCTTCGAGAACGGCGCCACGCTGATGATCGCGGCCGGGCAGTTGCCGGTGCTGCTGGGCAGCGCGGCGGCGGGCTTCACCTTGCCGGACCTGATCGCGTCGGCCCCGCAGGGCGGCTTCGGGCCGGCGAGCGCCGCCTGGGGCGGCCTCGCGATCGCGCTGCTGCTGCTGTCGCGCCGCACCGGCCCGCGGCTGCTGGCGCGCCTGGCACCCTTGCTGCTGCTGGTGGCCGCGATGGCGGTGTCGGCGTTCACGCCAGCGGCGCGCAGCGTGGCCCAGGTGGGCGCACTGCCGGGGCTGGCCTTGCCACTGGGCCTGCCGCTGCTCGACGTTGCGCTGTGGCTGCAGCTGCTGCCGGCCGCGGCGCTGGTGGCGCTGATGGGTTTCGTGTCCAGCCTGGCCGTTTCCGAGTCGCTGGCGCAGCGGCGCGGCGAGAAGCTGCTGCCGGCGGCCGAGCTGCGTGGCCTGGCGGCGGCCAACCTGGTGGCGTCGCTGAGCGGTGGCATGCCGGTGGCGGGCAGCTTCTCGCGCAGCATCCTGCTGCACGAGGCCGGGTCGCGCAGCCGCTGGAGCCTGGTCTTCGTCGCTGTCTTCATGTTCCTGGCCATGCTGCTGCTGGCCGAACCGCTGGCCCATCTGCCCAAGCCTGTGCTGGCGGCGACCATCGTCGTGGCGGTGCTGGGCGGCTTCTCGCTGCGGCCTTACCGCGAGGCCTGGCGCTACGCGCGGGAGGAGGGGCTGTTGATGCTGGCCGTCACGGCCGCGGTGCTGCTGTGGAGCGTGGCGGCGGCGCTGGCCATCGGTGTCGTCGGCTCCATCGCGCTGCTGATCCAGCGCACGGCCCAGCCCCACGTGGCCCGCATCGGCCGCGTGCCGGGCACCCAGCACTACCGCAACATCGAGCGCTATGCCGTCGAGTGCCGGCCCGAGGTGGTGGGGCTGCGCGTCGACGAGAGCCTGGTGTTCACGAACGCGCGGGGCCTGAGCGACGCCGTGCTGGCCCATGTGCGCGAGCACCGCGAGCACGTCGGCATGCCGGAGCGGGTGCTGATGCTGATGGCGCCCGTCAACCACATCGACGTGTCCGGCCTCACGGCCCTGCAGGAGCTGCACGCGGCGCTGGCGGTCGAGGGGCTGCGGCTGGAGTTCTCGGAGGTGAAGGGCCCCGTGCTGGACAAACTCAAGGCCGTGGGCTGGCTGGAGCGCTACGACGTGTCGCTCTACCTCAGCCACCACGAGGGCATCCAGGCCGGCGAACATGCCCTGAGGCCGAGTCTGGCCGACATGGACGCGCCTGGGCAGCTGTAGCCCTTCTCTGCTACCGTCTCGGCCCAATTAGCGGTCTGCGGACGCCATGAATGACAAAGAGACATTGCTCGGCATCCGCCGCGGCATCGAAAAGGAAAGCCTGCGCGCACTGCCGGGGGGCGGCCTTGCGCTGACGCCGCATCCCGTCGCGCTCGGTGCGGCGTTGACGCACCCACACATCACGACCGACTACAGCGAGTCCCAGCTCGAGCTCATCACCGGCGTGCATGCCGGCGTCGAGGACTGCCTGCAGGAGCTGACCGAGGTCCATCAGGCCGTCTACCGCGCGCTGGCCGACGAGCGGCTGTGGGTGGGCTCCATGCCCTGCGGCCTGCCGGCCGACGAGACCATCCCCATCGGCCGTTACGGCAGCAGCAACGTCGGCCGCGCCAAGAGTGTCTACCGCATGGGCCTGGGCCAGCGCTATGGCCGGCGCATGCAGACCATCTCGGGCATCCACTACAACTGGTCGCTGCCGGGCGTGGGTACCGACGCCTACCTGGGCGCCATCCGCAACTTCCGCCGCGAGGGCTGGCTGCTGCTGTATCTGTTTGGTGCCAGCCCGGCGCTGTGCAGCAGCTTCGTCGCCGGCCGCGACCACGGCCTGCAGCGCCTGTCCGGCCACACCCTCTACCTGCCGCACGCCACCTCGCTGCGCATGGGGCGGCTGGGCTACCAAAGCGACGCGCAGGCCAGCATCGCCGTCAGCTACAACTGCCTGGAGAGCTACGCGGCCTCCCTGCAGGAAGCGCTGAGCCGGCCCTATCCCGGCTACGAAGCCATCGGCGTGCAGACGCCCGGCGGCGACTACAACCAGCTCTCCACCAGCCTGCTGCAGATCGAGAACGAGTTCTACAGCACCATCCGCGCCAAGCGCGTGATCCGCTCCGGCGAGCGGCCCCTGCATGCGTTGCGCGAGCGCGGGGTCGAATACATCGAAGTGCGGCTGATGGACCTCGATCCTTTCGAGCCGGTGGGCATCGGCGCCGACACCATCCGCGTGCTCGACGCCTTCCTGCTGCACTGCCTGAACAGCGACAGCCCCGACGACACGCCCGACGAGATCGCCGCGAACGCGCGCAACCAGCACAGCGTTGCCGCCCGTGGCCGCGAGCCCGGGCTGGTGCTGGAGCACTGGCGCGGTGGCGAGCGCGGCCTGGCCGACTGGGCGGCCGAGATCCTGGCCGCCTGTGCGGTGCATGCCGAAGCGCTGGACGTGGCCCATGGCGGCAATGCCTACCGTTCGGCTTTGAAGCGCGTGGCCGAGCGGCTGCAGCGGCCTGAGCTGTGTCCGTCTGCCCGGGTGCTGGCCGTGATGCACCAGGACTTCGACGACAGCTTTGTCGGCTTCATCCGGCGCCAGAGCGACGCGACGCGTGCGGCCCTGCTGGCCATGCCCTTCCCGGAGGCGCTGCAGCGCCGGTTCGAGAAGCTGGCGGCAGAGTCGCTGGCCGAGCAGGCGCGCATCGAGGCGGCCGACACGATGGACTTCGAGGCGTTCCGGCGCCACTACGTCGCGCCGGAACGCATGGCCGTCTAAAAAACCGGCCTCGCGCCACCCTGGGTGGCGCGGACGGGCCTCACGGCGTGGGACCGAATGGCCCCCGGCGCCGTAGCGCCGAGCGGCTCGCCTTGCGAGACGCATGCCGTGTGACCGACAAAAAAAGACCCGGTCAGCGGGCTGCCGGGTCGTGAAGCCCTCTGGGTAGAGGGCGTCGTTGGGATGAATTCACTTTAGGCCGCTGGCCAGCGACGTGGTGGGCAATATTTACGGCGCACTGCCGATAATCCCCAACATGTCGATCCCAGTGCACCCCAACGCCGAAGCCCTGTCCGAAGCCGATCTGGAGCGCCTGCAGGCGTTGCTGGACGCCTTGCCCGCGCCGCTGGAGCCGCTGGACGTCAGCATGGCCGATGGCTACCTCTGCGGCGTGCTGCTGCAGCCTGAAGCCGTGCCGCTGGAGCGCTGGCTGCCGCCGCTGCTCGACAGCGAAGGCCGGCCACTGCCGCCGCGCATCAGCGACGAGCTGATTGCGCTGCTGCGCCGCCGCCACAAGGAACTCAACCTCGCCATCATCGGCCGCCAGTGGTTCGACCCCTGGGTGTTCGAACTGGACGAGGACGCCAGCCCGAGCGAGACGGTGCTGCCCTGGGTGGCCGGCTTTGCGCATGCCTTGGATGCCCATCCGGCGCTGATGAAGCTGCCCGAGGAACCGATGCTGGAGCCGCTGGCCGCGATCTACCTGCACCTGGATCCGGACGATCTCGAGGACGCCGACACGCTGCTGGAAGAGATCGAGGCGCTGGAGCCGCCGGCGGACCTGGAGGCAGCTGTCGAGGGCCTGGTCAGCGCGGTGCTGATGCTGGCCGACGTGTCCCGCCCCCTCAAGCCCCAGCCGGCGCAAAAATCCGGCGGGCGTGCAGGCCCAGGCCGGTCGCGACCGAGGCAAACCGGTCGCCGGTGACCCGCGCCGCGTTCGGGAAGCCGGCAGCCATGCCGTCCACCAGCAGGCGCAGGCCCGTCGAGCCGCCGGTGAAATAGAGGGCGTCGATCTGCTCGGCCTTCAGGCCGGCCAGGGCGACAGTCTCGTGGGCCGTGGAGATGATGCGGTCGAGGTCGGCCCGCAGCGCGTCTACCGCCGTCTTCTCGCTCAAGGGCAGCACGAGGCCGGGCTCCACATGGCTCAGGTCCACCGTCGTGTCGGCGCCGCCGGAGACGGCGATCTTGGCGCCTTCGGCGCGCGCGGCCAGTTCGTGGCCCAGGCGCTCCTCCAGCACCGTCATCAGCCGCGCGTGCTGGCGCACGTCGCTGAACCAGCTCTTCATGCCGCGCCATTCGGCCACGCGCAGTGGCGCGTAGCAGGTGTTGATGAGGTGCCAGGTGGCCAGGTCGAAGTAGATGCCGCTGGGCAGCTCGCGGCCAGGTTGTCCAGGCTTCGACGGACCGGTTGAGCGGTAGCCGAATTCCTGCAGCAGGCCTGCGAGCTCGATGTGGCGGTCGAAGTCGGTGCCGGCGATGTGGATGCCGTGGCTGGCGAGGATGTCGTCGCGGCGCGCCAGGCGCTGCACGCGCTCGGGGCCGACGCGCACGATGGAGAAGTCGCTCGTGCCGCCGCCGATGTCGGCCACCAGCACGATCTGCTCGCCCTTTCCTTCACGGATGGCCTGCTGCTCGAAGTCGAAAGCCGCGGCGATGGGCTCGTACTGGAACTGCACCTCCTTGAAGCCGACTGCACGGGCGCAGGCCGCCAACTGGGCCTGGGCGGCCGCGTCGCGCTCGGGCTCGCCGTCGACGAAGAACACCGGCCGGCCGAGCACGGCCCGCTCCGGCTCGCCGGCCAGGCGGCGCAGCCGCTTCAGGTAGCCGGCGACGATGTCTGAATACTTGGCGCCACGGCCACCCCCCACGTCGGTGGTCTGCTCGATGAGCGGCGAGCCGAGGATGCTTTTCATCGACCGCATCAGCCGGCCGTCGTGACCCTCCACGTAGGCGGCCACGGCGGCGCGACCAAAGGCGCGCGGCGGCCCGTCGGCGTCGTGGGTGCCCTCGGTGAAATAGAAAACTGCGGTGGGCATCGTGCGCTGGCCGGGTTCCAGCTCGACGAGATGCGTCTCGCCGGCGGCGGTGCCGGCGTCAGGTACCGCCACGGCTGAATTCGACGTGCCGAAGTCAATCGCGCAATAAGGGGGAGGGGCATTCATTCGAATTACCGGCCCTGGGGGGCCAGTCCTGACAAGTCCTGAGAAGGGGCGCGGATTCTAGGAACACAATCCGCGCCGACAAGGAGACCCCATGAAATCGCGCCGTGCCCTCGCCCTGATCATGCTCGCCGTTTTGGCGGCCTGCGGCCAACGCTCAGAGCAGGATCTGCTCGCCGCCGCGCAAAAGCGCATCGAGCAAAAAGATGTCGGCGGTGCCGTCATCGAGCTGAAGAACCTGCTGCAGCACAACCCCGAGAGCGCCAAGGGCCGGCACATGCTGGGCAAGGCGCTGCTGGATACCGGCGATATGGCGGGTGCCGAGATCGAGCTGCGCCGCGCCTGGGAGCTGGGTGCGCCGCGCGACGAGCTGGCGCCGCTGTTGGCCCAGGCGCTGCTGAACTCGGGCCAGTCGCGCAAGGTGATCGGCGAGTTCAGCGACCAGAGCCTGGCCGATCCGTCAGCCATGTCGACGCTGCAGCAGCATCTGGCCATGGCCTTCCTGGCCCAGGGCAACGTGACCGAAGCCAAGGCGGCGGCCGTGCGGGCGCTGCAGCTCAAGCCAGATTCGGAAGATGCCGTCGTCGTCAGCGCGCGTACCAAGCTGGCCGGTGGCTTCCCCGACGAGGCGCTCGGCGCGCTGGACGGGCTGCTGCTGAAGAACCCCAAGGCCGTCAAGGCGCTGCAGCTCAAGGCCGAGGTGCTGCTGTCGCGCGGCAAGCTGGAGGAGGCCGAGCCGCTGCTGCGGGAAGTCGTCGCCCTGGACCCGAATTCCTACGACGCGCGCTCCCTGCTGCTGCGCCTGGCCTTCGGCAACCAGAAGCTCGACGTTGCCACCAAGCTCATCGACGACATGCCACCGGCCCTGGCCAAGAAGCCCCAGGGCCGCTTCCTGCAGGCCCAGCTGGCGCTGGCCAAGGGTGATGCCGCCAAGGCGCGCGAGCTGGCCTTGCCGCTGCTCAAGCTGATGCCCAATTTCCTGCCGCTGCTGCGCCTGGCCTCGGGCGCCCACCAGCAGCTTGGCGAGCTGGCCGACGCGGAGAACCTGCTCAACCAGGCCCTCAAGCTCGCCCCCGAAGACCTGGCGCTGCGCCGCCAGTTCGCCGGCTTGCAACTGCAGCGCCGCGCGCCGGCCAAGACGCTGGAGACGCTGCGCCCCGTGCTGGAGTCGGCCAAGGCCGACGTCGAGTCCCTGCTGCTGGCCGGCAAGGCCCAGCTGATGCAGGGTAATTTCGAAGCGGCCGACCAGGCCTTCAGCGCGGCCGCCAAGCTGCGCCCCGACGATGCCAAGACCGGCGCCGCGCTCGCGCTGTCGGCCATTGCGCGCGACAGCGCTGCGCCCGGTGGCGCCAGTCGTGCCAAGGCCGATGCGGCTATCGGCCAGCTGCGCGACATCGCCGCCAAGGACAGCGGCAGCAACTACGACCTGATGCTGATCAATTCGCTGCTGCGCCGCAACGAGCTGCCCGCTGCGCTGGCCGCCATCGACAAGCTCGCACCCAAGATGCAGGGCAGCCCGGTGCCGGAAGGGCTGCGCGGCCGCATCCATCTGGTCCGCAAGGACAACGCCGCCGCCCAGGCGTCTTTTGAAGCGGCGCTGAAGGCCGATGCCGGCTATCTGCCGGCCGTGCTGGGGCTGGTCGCGCTGGACGTGATGGGTGGGCGTGGCGAGGCCGCTGTGAAGCGCCTGGAAGGCTTCGTCACCAGCCAGCCGCACTCGCCGCAGGCCCGCCTTGCGTTGGCCGAGCTGCTGGCGCAGACCGGCGCGCCCGCCGATCGCATCACCGACGTGCTGGCCGCCGGCGTGCGCGAGGAGCCGACCGACGCTGGCCTGCGCATGGCCTTGATCGACCACTATTCGCGCCTGGGCAACGTGGCCAAGGCGGCCCAGTCCGCGCAGGAGGCCTCGGTGGCCTTGCCGCTCAACCCGGACCTGCTGGAGCGCCTGGCGCGCACCCAGCTGGCGTCGGGCGACAAGTCCCAGGCGGCCAAGACCTATTCGCGCCTGACCTCGCTGGCGCCCACGCGTGCCTCGGGCTGGATGGGCTTGGGCCAGCTGCGCTTTGTGGAAAAGGACTTCGTTGGCGCCGAGCGTGAGGTCAAGCGCGCGCTGGAGGCCGAACCGGGCTCGGTGGTCGCGCAACGCCTGCTGATCCAGCTCGCCCTGCGCCAGGGCCGCACCGAGGAGGGCCTAGCCGCGCTGCACGAGCGCCAGAAGAAGTATCCGCAGGAGGCCTATGCGCTGATCGCCGAGGCCGAGGTGGAGGCCAACCGCCAACACCCCGACATCGCCCTCGCTTCGCTGCGCAAGGCCGCCGCACTGCGCGACCCGGCCGACGCGGCGCCGCGCCTGTTCACGCTGCTGCTGGCCCTCAAGAAGCGTGACGAGGCGCTGGCCTTCGAAACGCAGTGGCAGACAACCCATCCGCAGGACACGACCTTCGCCGGTGCCGTGGCTGACGTGCTGCTGTCTCGCGGCGACTTCGAGGCCGCGCTGACGCGCTACGAAGTGCTGCTCAAGCGCAGCCCCGATGCGCTGCCCATCCTGAACAACGTGGCCTGGCTGCGCAGCAGGTTTGGCAAGCCCGGCGCGCGTGAGCTGGCCGAGCGGGGTCTCAAGCTCAACCCCGATTACGCGGCCCTGCGCGACACCTATGCCACCGTGCTGGCCAACGAGAAGGAATTCGGCAAGGCCATCAACCAGTTGCGCCAGCTCGTCAGCGACCAGCCCGACCAGCCGGCCTTTCGTTTCAATCTCGCCGAGATCCTGATCCAGTCGGGCGACAAGGCGGCCGCCAAGGTCGAGCTGGAAGGCCTGGCCAAGCTGGGGCCGAAGCTGCCGCAGCAGGCGCAGGTGCAGGCGCTGCTGAAGACGCTCTGATTCCGGCCCGCTTGGCGATGTGCATGCCGGTCAATCCGGTAGGCGCATCGCCAACCCCTTGGGGCCAGGGGCCTCAAACCTGGCCATAAAACCCGAAGGCCATGTCCGGCCGGCGCCCGGCGATGAGCTCGGCCATCGCGTGGCCCGAACCGGCGCCATGCGTCCAGCCCAGGGTGCCGTGGCCGGCGTTGATCCACAGGTTGCGCGCCTTCTTGCTGCGGCCGATGTAGGGGATGTTGGTCGGCGTGCTGGGGCGCAGGCCGGTCCAGTAGTTGGGCTCGCTGGTGTCGGCCACGCCAGGGAAGAGTTCCTCGTAGCGCTTCACCAGCGCGGCGCAGCGCACCTTGGCCGTCGGTGAGTCCAGGTTGAGGTCGAAGCCCGACAGCTCGGCCGTGCCGGCGATGCGGATGTGGTCGCCCAGGCGCGAGATGGCGATCTTGCGGGTGTCGTCCAGCAGGCTGACGACGCTGGCGGCCTCGGGCTTCTTCAGGCGCAGCGTGGCCGAGTAGCCCTTGGCGGGGTAGATGTTGAGGTGCTCGCCGAGCGGCTTCACCAGCGCGGGCGTGTAGGAGCCCATGGCCGCGATGAAGGCATCCGCCTTCACCGTCTTGCGCTCGCCGCTGCGCGTGTGGGCGATCTGCACGGCCTCGATGCCGTCGCCGCCCTTTTGCAGGCCGAGGATGTCGTGCTCGTACAGGAACTGTGCGCCGCGCTCGGCACACAGCCGGGCCAGCTTCTGCGTGAAGACCATGGCGTCGCCGCTCTCGTCGCTGGGCGTGAAGGTGCCGCCGAAGATGCGGCTGCCGAAGCTGGCCAGCGCCGGCTCGACCTTCAGCACCTCCTCGCGCCCCAGCACACGGCGGTCCACGCCGTGGCGGCGCATGATCTCGGCGCCGGCCGCGCCGTTGTCGAAGTCGGCCTGGCTGGAGAAGAAGTGCAGGATGCCGCGCTCCAGGCGGTCGTACTCGATGCCGGTGCGCGCGACGAGCTCCTTCAGCGAGGCGTGCGAGTAGCGGCCCAGCTGCACCAGCTCCTCGACATTGCGTTCGAAGGCCGCGGTCGTGCACTGCATCAGGAAGGCCAGGCCCCAGCGCCACTGGTTGGGGTCCAGGCTGGGGCGGAACAGCAGCGGCGAGTCGTCGCGCAGCAGCCACTTCGCCACCTTGAAGGGCGCGCCGGCATTGGCCCAGGGCTCGCAGAAGCTGACCGAGATCTGCGCGCCGTTGGCGAAGCTGGTCTCCAGAGCCGCATCGGCCTGGCGGTCGACGACGATGACCTCATGCCCCTCGTCGAGCAGGTACCAGGCAGTGGCAATGCCGATGATGCCGGCGCCGAGAACGACGATCTTCATGGCGATCCTTTGGTGTTCTTAGAGGGGTTGGAGGAGGAGTTGTAAACCCAGGCCGGTCATCAGCAAAGCGACGAGGGCATCGACGACCCGCCAGGTGTTGGGGCTGCGCAGCTTGGGCGCCGCAGCCGCCGCGCCAAAACCGAGCAGGCCGAACCACATTGCCGACGCGAGGCCGGCGCCGGCCGCGAAGGCCGCGCGCAGCTCGGGCGGCTGGCGGGCGCCCAGGCCTCCCAACAGCACGACGGTGTCCAGGTAGACGTGCGGGTTCAGGTAGGTGAAGGCAAAGGCGGCCGACAGCGTCGCGCCGAGGCCGGCGGCTTTGTCGGCGGCGTCCAGCCCCGCGGCCGGCCGCCAGGCGCGCCGGGCAGCGAGCAGGGCATAGCCGAGCAGGAAGGCCGCGCCGCCGAAGCGGAAGGCTTCCAGCAGCAGGGGTTGGCCCTGGATGAGCGCCCCAAGGCCGAACACGCCCAGCGCGATCAACAGCCAGTCCGACAGCGTGCACACGGCGACGACGGCGCCCACATGCTCGCGCCTCAGTCCCTGGCGCAGCACCAGGGCGTTCTGGGCGCCGATGGCCAGGATCAGCCCGGCACCCATGGCCCAGCCCTGTGCGAAAACGGCGGGCGCTTGGGCATGGGCCAGGATGGAAGCGGGCATCGGCGGATTCTCCGCAGTCGCTCCTGATTCAAGAAGTGGCATTCATATTCTTCGCCATACATTAGCGTTGCTTATGAACGAGTTCGATCCCGCTGCGCTGGACTGCCTGGCCGCCCTGGCTGACGAGCAGGGTTTCGAGCGCGCCGCCCAGCGGCTCTCCATCACGCAGAGCGCTGTCTCCCAGCGGCTGCGAGCGCTGGAGACGCAGGTGGGCCAGCCGCTTGTTGTTCGCTCGCGGCCGCTGCGCCTCACCGAGGCCGGCAAGGTGCTGTTGCGCTTTGCCCGCCAACTGCAGGCGCTGCGGGTGGATGTGGCCCGCGAACTGGGTGAGCGTGTGGCGCCGCAGTCGCGCCTGGCCATCGCCGTCAACGCTGACAGCCTGGCCACCTGGGTGCTGCCGGCGTTGGACGGCCTGGTGCAGCAGGGCCTGCGCGAGGGCTATGGGCTGGAACTGGTCGTCGATGACCAGGACTTCACCCATGACAGCCTGCGCCAGGGCGCCGTGCTGGGTTGCGTATCCACCGTGGCCGAGGCCCTGCAGGGCTGCCGCGTGCAGCCGCTGGGAGTCATGCGCTACGTGGCGGTGGCCAGCCCGGGATTCCTGGCGGCCCAGTTGCCCGAGGGTCTGCATGCGGGCAACTTTGCCGATGCGCCCTTCCTCGTCTTCAATCGCAAGGACGACAGCCAGTCGCAATGGGTGTCACAGGCCTTCGGCGTGCGCGCGCCGCGGCTGCGCGAGCGCTTCGTACCGTCCAGCGAGGCCTATGTGCGCGCCGCAGCCATGGGCTGGGGTGTCGGCGTAGCGCCTGAGATCCAGGTTCGTTCGTTCGTGGAGGCTGGCCAGCTGGTCGTCTTGAAGCCCGACATCGGCGTCGATGTGGCCCTTTACTGGCACCAGTGGCAACTGCAGGGCCGCGACGCCCTGCTGAACCGGATCGGCCAAGCCCTGGCAGACGGCGCCAGACAGGCCCTGGGCTGATCAGCGGGTGGCCGTGACGGGTGCCGATGCGGCAGCCGCCGCCGGGACGACCTGGGCGACCAGCAGGCTGGGACCGCTTTGCTCGGGATGAATGGCGTGCGCCATCCACAGCGTACTGGTCAGCACGACGGCAATCAGGCCGCTGGCGACCCATTTCAACAGTTCTGAACTCATGCAGGAGCCGGGGGGGCTTGGAGAGTGGCGCAGCTTAAGCGCCGGACTGCCGGACCCTATCCTCAGCTCTAGGGAGTGGGGGAAAGGAATTGCAAAACAGCAACGCCCCCTCGAAATGAGGGGGCGCCGGCCGGAGAGCCCCGTCACCACTGGGAAAAACAGGCCTTGCGCCCGTGCGGTAGTGCCAGTAGAGGCAATATTTACTCACAGATGAGGGGTTCGCTTGTCACATGAATCCCGCACACTGTGTCCACAGCGCCGATGTGGTTGTTGGCGCTGTCAAGCAAAGAGGTTGGTTATGCGATTCGTTCCAGCGCTGCGTTTCTTCCGCCGTGACGTCGCTGTGCGCAGTGAGCCGGACCCGGCCGACCTCGGTACCGCCTTCGGTTTGGAGGCCTGCCTTGATGGCGGTGGCTTCAGCGAATACCGCAGCCAGCCGCCGAGCGACTTCCTCGAGTCCAAATCGGGTCAAGCTGCCCAGGAATCGCCGTTGAGCTGGCTGTCGCGCCGAACAGCTTAAAGCTTGGGAATCCGGAGCCGGCTCACCATCAGCGAGCCGGACACCGCGAACATCAGCACCAGCGGGTGCAGCCGAAAACCCGCGAACCACCAAACGCCGCCCCATAGAGCGCCCCCGATGGCGCCCTGAGCTGCTGCCACCCACAGCACGGCAACGAGCAGCATGGACGTCGGGATTGGCGTCCCCTCGAAATAGGCCACCTTGCCGGTACCGCCGCTGAGTTTCTCGGCAGTCACGTTGTAGCGCGCCAGCCGGCTGACGCCACAAGCCACGAAGAACACCAGCACGATGCGGTCGTAGAGACCCTGCATGCCGCAGCCGTATGCGATGACCGCCGGCGCGACGCCGAACGAGATCACGTCGGCCAAGGAGTCCAGTTCGCGACCCAGTGCCGAGCTTTTCTGGCGCCAGCGCGCGATGCGGCCGTCCAGCACATCGAAGGCCAGGGCCAGTGGGATCAGCGCGCAGGCGTATTGCAAATGTCGGGGCTCACCGCTTTGCAGAAAGCTCATCACGGCGAACAGCGCACCCATACCGGCGCAAGCGTTGCCCAGCGTGAACCAGTCGGCGAGGTGGAACTCGCGGATCATTGAAAAGGGCTTGGGTCTGTCCATGGCGGACCGGATTGTCTGCCTTGTCAGGCCGCCGGCGCCTCTGCTGGAGGTTGCAGGCGCAACCAGGCTTTGCGGGCAAGATGGCGCGCCAGCAGGCCGACCGGCATGCGCAGCCAGTGCGAGCGCACATACAGCGCCAGCCGGGCCGTACCGGTCAGGGTGTCATCGCAGCTCGCATGCACTGGCATCAGCGCCCGCTCGTAGCAGGCGTCCAGCAGGCCTTGCCATCGGGGCGCGTCTGCCGCGGCCTGTTTCATCACCTCGGGGGGCACCGGTGTGCCAAGCAACCGGGTTGTGTAGCGCAGCGCGTGGAATAGCGGGCGGGTCAGGCCGAGCACGCGTGCGCGAGGCACCAGGGCAGTCCAAAAGTCCGGCTGAGTGCCGAAGTCGCGCAGCAGTGCGTCCAGGTCGAAGAGATCGCGCAGACCGTTGTCCAGTTCACCTTCGTGGAAGAGGTGGGCGGCGCTGTGCAGAAACATCGTTACCGGCGCGAGCACGCGCAGGCCAGGCAGCCCGGGCAACTCGCGCGCGTCCTCAAACAGCGCAGCCGTGTTGACCTGCACGCGTGCGGTCGGCGGCAGGATGCTGTGGTGCAGATCCAGGGCAGTGTCGCGCTGCTGGTGGTACAGCGGCGGGATCTCATGCATCCACTGGCGGTAGTAGCGGCTGTCGTAGTCGTTCAGTTCGGCGTCGAAGGCCCATCCGGCCGCAATCAACCCTGCCTCCGCTGCGTCGATCTGAGCCTTGGGCACGAGCAGGTCGACGTCGCCGAACAGCCGGCCTCGCGCCGCCGGCAGGTCGGACAGCAAATAGGCTGCACCCTTGAGCAGGATGGGTTGAATGCCAAGAGGCCCCAGCGCCCGGCGTATGCACTCGGCCTCCCAGCGGGTCGCGATGCGCTGACGGCGTGCGATCAGCAAGGCGGCGCGCAGGTGGCGGGCCGGACCGGCAGGCAATGCATCGAGCTGAGGCTCCAGAGCCCCGGCCAGGTGGGCGATCAGATTGGCGCGGCGGGCCTGGCGGATCAGCAGATCCCAGTCGGCCGGGCTCAGCCGGGCGGCCCGATCCGATGCCAGCAGCACTTCGACGAGCAGAGGCCTTTTCATGACGCGGCTGCCAATGCGTCGAAGACTCGCACGGCGTCGTCCAGGCGCGAATAGCTGAACGCCCAGCAGCCGGCGTTGTCTACCAGATCGGCCGTGGCCTCGAAGCCATCGACGCCGTGGATGTCGTAGTTGAAGGCCTGATCGGCCAGCAACAGATGCGCCTGGGCCTTGGGCAGGGGCTCAAGCCTGGCCTCGGCGCCAGGCTCGAAGCTGGGCACGACGACCCAGGCAGGCTGCGCGCCTTCGCGCACGCGCGCGATCGAATCGCCCGGGGCCTTCATTAGCGAAAGCGTGCCCTTGAGCGTGTCGGGCACGGGTTCGGTCAGTACGGCGTCTGGCGCGAAGTCCCGCATCACCGCGATGGCCTGGTTCTTCAGGTTGACCGGCCGTGCCAGGCCGTAGAGCCGGCCGTCGTGCGGATCCAGCAGCGCGAGTTCATCGGACAGCAGCCGCCAGCCTCGCTGGGCCAGCGCCGCCGTCAAAGTGCTCTTGCCCGAGCCCGGCGGCGCCGGCAGCACCAGGGCACGGCCGTCGCGCTCCAGCACGGCAGCGTGATAGACGACGTAGTGATGGGCATGGGCCGTGACGGCCCAATTCAGCCCCCACTCGACCATGTGGAAAGCCTGGGTTGCCGGCAGCGTTGTGAAGGCGGCCAGGCCGTCGGTCGAAAAGCGAGCCTGGCGCCGCCCCGCGAGGCGCCGCCACAGCGCATGCAGGCCGCGGTCGTAGTTGACGGCAAGATGAAAGTCGACGAAGTCGTCGCCCCGGCCCAGGCTGAATTCGCCGTAAAGGCGCTGTAGGTCCGCGGCGACCCGTGGCACGTCGGAATGCAAGCGGGCGACGAATGGCGGCAGGCGCAGCGTCAGCCCTGGGCCGCACAGGCGTCGGCGCAACTCCCCTTCGCCGAGGGCGGCGAGGGTGTCCTTCATGCCACGGCTGCGACCAGATCCAGCCGGGCGAGCTGCTCAAGCTTGGCGCTCAGCAACTGCGGTACGGCTTCGGCGTCGAGGTCTTCGGGCAGCGAGTCGCGCAACTCGGTGACGAGATCCGCCAAATTCCAGGGGCGCTGGCGCAGCAGATCCAGCAGCTCCAGGCCCAGAGCGTCGATGAGGTGGGTATTGCCGCTGAAAGCGTCGTAGATCACGCCGGCATCATCCCATTCCCGTACGCGCACGGCATCAGCGCGTATCAGTTGCCAGCGCGTAGGCACGTCAGCGTGGAGCCGAGGCCAAGCCGGCCTCGCTCAGAGGCAGGCGTCGTCGGCGCAGGCGATGAAGTTCTTCTTCAGATACTTGACGACGTCGGCCTGGGTCCATTGCGCGCCCGTCGGCCCGTAATAGGTCGTGGTGCCCAACTTGATCAGCACGTTCGTGGAGCCGGGCATCAGACACTTGTTCAGCGTCGAGTTGAGCACCTTGAAGTTCAACCAGGCCACCAACATCAGCTTCTGGAAATCGCCGCAGGTCGAACTGCCGGCGATGAAGTTGCCTGTGGATTTGGTGGGGTCCTGCTTCTTGGAAGCGCCGTTCAGGATGCTCCAAACGGTATCAGCGTTTGTGACTCCGGAGATGGTGGAGGCGCCTGTGCCGGCTAGAAGCTGAGCGACGGTGTAGTTCTTGTAATGGGTCGCGTCAGACAGCGTAACCGTCGTGCGGCTCAGCGGTGTCTGCTTCCAAGGATAGGCTGCCAACCCTTGGCGGGTCGTGTTGCCCACCCAGCAGGCCGTCGTGTAGGTCTCGTCCGGAAACAGTCGGACGTTGAGATCCTGCGATCGCGTGTAGGCGCTGTTGGACATGCCTTGGGCAGAGCCCCAGGTCGACGCCGTGTTGCAGTGCCAGGCCATCACAGGCCGGCTGGCCAGGGTCAACGCGGTCGGGACAGCCGCACCGCCCAGTTTGATGAAGCGGCGGCGGCGTTCGGAGGCCAACTGGCGGGTGGCCGCGTCGACTGAGGCCGGCGCCTGGGGCGTCGACTGCGGGTCGTTGATCTGGCGTTCGCTCATGACAGTGGGCCTCGTGAATCCTGTTTTGGTTGCACCGAATTGGGGCGCAACTGGCTCTGAGTCTCAGAGCGCGCCGATGCTAATGGAGGGCTCGGCGGTTTGGATGTGAGTGTTTCACACAAAGCCTTTTGAGAGCCACCCTGCGCCCCCTTGATTGGGTGGGCCTGAATAAGGGACTCAGAGGGTGGCTGACGAAAAGGTGTCACAAGACTTCAGATCGCCGGCGTCCAGGCCCCGCTTGAACCAGCGCACGCGCTGGGCACTGCTGCCGTGGGTGAAGCTTTCCGGCACGACGCTGCCTCGGGACCGCTTTTGCAGCGTGTCGTCGCCGATCTGGGACGCGGCATTCAGGGCTTCCTCGATGTCGCCCTGCTCCAGCCAACCTTTGCTGCGCTGCGACAAACTGGCCCAGACGCCGGCAAAGCAGTCGGCCTGCAGTTCCAGCTTGACGCTCATGGCGTTCATTTCGCGTTCCGAAATCCGCCCGCGTGCCTGGTCCATCTTGGCCGTTGTGCCCATCAGGTTCTGCAGATGGTGGCCCACCTCGTGGGCGATGACATAGGCCTGGGCGAAGTCCCCGGGCGCGCCCAAGCGTTGGCGCAAGGTGTCGTAGAAGCTCAGGTCGATGTAGACCTTGCGGTCGGCCGGGCAGTAGAACGGGCCCATTGCGGCCTCGCCGGTGCCGCAAGCGGTGGGCTCGCTGCCGCGGAAGACGCGCAGCTTGGGCATGGGGTATTGCTGGCCGCTGCGTTGGAAGTAGGCGCCCCAGACGTCCTCGGTGTCGGCCAGGACGACCTTGACGAAGCGGTAGGCGGGATCCTGGGCATGGGAGTCGCCGGCCTGCGTCTGGGCGGGTGCGCTACCGCCCCCGCCGCTCAGCAGGCCGAGCACCGTCAGCGGGTTGACACCCAGCACCCAGGAGGCCAGCAGCGCGATGACGATGCCGCCCAGTCCGATGCCGCGCCCCCCGATCGGCAGACCTCTGCCGCCGCCACCGCCGCCGCCCCGGGCGTCTTCGACGTTGTCACTCTCGCGCTGGCCTTCCCACTTCATGCTGGTCTCCTGCTGGTCGGCCCATCCTACGGCCCGTCACCGCGAAAACGCAG
Source organism: Roseateles sp. GW821-FHT02E12 (assembly GCF_059421665.1). NCBI lineage: Bacteria > Pseudomonadati > Pseudomonadota > Betaproteobacteria > Burkholderiales > Sphaerotilaceae > Roseateles > Roseateles sp. GW821-FHT02E12. Next base: position 481,285 of record NZ_JBWKVK010000001.1, on the reverse strand, counting down.
TCTGTCGCCCGCCGCGGGCGTTACCAGACTTGGCTGGACACACTGCCGCCGCATTGACGAACCGGGAGCCCCGCATGAAACGCCTCGCCCTGCTGACCCTCGCCGCGGCCCTTGCCACCAGCGCCGCCTTTGCCGGCGACAACGACTGGCGGCTGCGCATCAAGAAGGAGGGCGACGGTTGGACGGCGAGCTTCAGCGGCCCCATCGACTACGGCAGCGGCAAGAACCGCGTGCGCGGCTCGGGTGTCAAGGTCGAGAAGGCGCGCGCGCTGACCTCGTTCAGCAAGCTGCGCATCGACGGGCCCTTCGACGTGACGCTGACCCAGGCTAGCAGCGACCAGGCCACCATCGTTGCCGACGACAACATCGAGCCGCTGATCGAGACGGCCGTCGAGGGCGACGCCCTCGTCATCCGCATGAAGCGTGAAGCCGGCTTCACGACCCGCTCGGCGCCCACGGTGCGCGTCAGCGCCCGCGCGCTGCAGGCGATCGCCGTCAATGGCTCGGGAGACCTGAGCGTCGACAGCTTCAAGGCCGACAGCCTGGGCCTGAAAGTCATCGGGTCGGGCGACGTGCATTTCGGCCTCGTCGAGTTGAAGGACCTGAACGTCAGCATCAGCGGCTCGGGCGATGTGCGCCTGGCCGGCCGGGCGGATCAGCAGAGTTGGAGCATCAGTGGCTCGGGCGACGTCGACGCGCGCGCGCTGGCCGGGCGTGCGGCCAAGGTCAACATCAACGGCTCGGGCGACGTGTCCCTGGGCGTGACGGAACAGCTGGACGTGCAACTGAGCGGCTCCGGCGACCTCAGCTATGCCGGCCGGCCGCAGTTGCGCCAAAGCGTCAGCGGTTCGGGCGAGATCCATCGGCGCTAGGTCGCGCCGGCCCAGAATCGGGGTCGTGAATCAAGACGACCTCTGGTGGCAGACGCTGACCGAGGGCCCGCTGCTGCTGGCCCTGTTTGATGCGGACGACCTCCTGCTTCGCGCCAACGCCGCCTATCGCCAGGCCTGGGGCCTGGACGCGGACGAGGCGCCGGCCTGGGCCGAGATGGTCGAGGCAGCGAGGCGCGGCGGCACCGGCCCGGTCGACGCCCCCGAGCGGCGCAGCCGCATCGCCCAGCGCGGCTACGAGCAGGCCTGGCGCGACGGCCGGCGGCTCTGGTGGGTCGAGCAGCGCACGCCGGACGGCGGCCTGGCTCTGACGGGGGTGGACATCAGCGCGCTGGCCGGGCCGCGCCCGTTGACGGGGCAGTTGCTGTCGGCCCAGGCTGGCCGGGAGCTGCTGCAGGCTTTGCTGGCCGATCCACGCGCCTGGCCGCTGTCCGTCGCCACGCTCGCGATCGCGGCGGATCCGGCCGAGCTGCTGGCCCGCATCCGCGGCGAGGACGGCTGCATGCGCCTGGAGGATGGCCGGCTGCTCGTCATGCTGCCGTCCACCGGGCCGGCCCAGGCGACGGCGCTGGGCGAGCGCCTCGGCGCCATCGCGTTGACCGAGGCGATCTGGGGCGAATCGGCCGCCGCCCTTCTCGCTAGGGCTTGAGCTTCAGATCCCGACCCTGGGCCTGGGCCGGCGCGGGCAGGCCGGCGATGGCGGCCAGCGTCGGTGCCAGGTCAGCCACCTCGACGCGGGCCTTCATCTCTCCCTTGCCAACATAGCCCGGCCCCCAGAACAGCAGGGGCACGTGGGTGTCGTAGTCATGCGGGCTGCCGTGGGTGCTGCCGCCCGGGCGGTAGCTGGCGATCCAGTTGCGCTTCAGCACGATCTGCAGCTGGGCGGCGCGCGTGGGGTCGAAGGACTTGCGCATGGCTTCCAGATACGGGGTCGTGGTGTCACTGCCCAGCAGCTGCTCGCGCGTGAAGACCGTGGCGACACCGGGCAGCTGCAGCAGCGCCTCGCGGGCCGTGGCCTGCACGTCGGCGAAGTTCAAGCCCTTCTCGGCGGCGAGCTTGTCGTTCAGCAGCAGGCCGGCGGCGGAGAAGTCTCGCGCCAGCTTTTCGACACCGAACTTCGCGCTCAGCGCCGTGTTGACGGCCGCCAGCGACGGCGCGCTGTTGAATCGGCCGGCGTCGCGGCCCTGGGTGATGGCCCATTCCGGCGTGTCGGTGAAGCCGTGGTCGGCCGTCAGCGCCAGCACGTAGTTGCCGGCGCCGACCTCCTTGTCCAGGAACTGGAAGAAGGCCTGCAGATGGCGGTCCAGGTGCAGGGTGTGGTCGTGCGACAGCCGCGACTCCGGGCCAAAAGCGTGGTTGATGTAGTCGTGGCTGGACAGGCTGACCGACAGCACGTCCTGCACGCCGCGCTGGCCCAGCTTCTCGTTCTTCACGGCGGCGCGGGCGAAGGCCAGCGTCAGCTCGTCGCCGAAAGGCGAGGCCAGCAGGCCACCGTAGAAGCGCGGGCCGGGGCCGTCCATCTTGTCGCCGATGACGGCCGGGAGCCTGTTGCCGTTGCCGCTGGCGACCTGCCAGGTCTGGCCATCCGGCACCGAGCGGGCGTAGGCCGTCTCGGGAAGGAGTGGCGCCCAGGTCTTCTTGAAGAAGGCGTCGGCCGGCTTGGCGGCGTTGAAGTCCGTGACCCATTGCGGGTGCGCGGGCATGTAGTAGGTGCTGGAGGCGAAGCGGCCCGTCTCCGTCATGTACATGTACGCCGTGCCTTTGTGGCCGGCCGGCAGGATGGCGCCGCGGTCCTTGCCGGAGATGCCGATGACCTTGGACTGCGGTGAACGCCCGCGCAGCACGTCGCCCAGCGTCTCGACCTTGAGATTGCGCGGGCTGGTGCCGGACAGCGGCGCGGTCGGGCTGTCGATGTATTGGTAGTCCGGGTCGCCGGTGTTGTAGACCTGCTCGCCAGTGGCCGGGTTGCGCCATTCATTGCTGATGATGCCGCTGCGCTGCGGGTAGGCGCCGCTCAGCATCACCGAGTGACCGGCGGCCGTCACTGTGTGGCCATGGCCGTAGTGCGCGTCCGCGAACCAGCGGCCGCGGTCCAGAAAACGGGCAAAGCCGTCGGGCGCGAGCTGGTCGCGGTAGCCGGTGACCTGGCGCATTGGCAGGCCATCGATGACGACGAGGACGATCAGCTTCGGGTTCTGCGGCGCCGCGGCGGCGGGCGGCGGAGTCGTCGTGCAGGCGCTGACAAAGGGCAAGGCGCTGGCAAGGGCCAGGCTCAGCAGGCGGCGGCGGGTGGGCAACATGACGGTTTTGTGACAAGGGGTGCGTGAGCTTACGTCGTCACAATGTCTGGCTTGTAAAGCCATGGCAGAGCCCGACAACTTCGATCCCACGCACGCGCTGGACGGCTGGCGCCCGCTCGAGCCCGCGCCCCTGTCGCTGGATCTGGACCTTGGGGCACTGCGGCAGCGTGACCCCTTACGGCAGGACGATGCCGAGATCCGCCTGGTCATCGCCAAGCCGGACGCTTTCGACCCCACCCATGTGCTGGACGGCTGGCGCGCGCCGGCGCCGGCTTCGCTGGACCTGGAGCTCAGGTCGCCGCGGCACACTGGCCGCAGCGCGCCCGATGAGGCCAAGAGGGCGCGGTTGAAGGCGCGCGGCTACGAGATGCTGGACGTGGAGGACATCGAGCTGACCGACAGGCCACCGCCGCGCGTCGTGGTCGTCGAGGCGCTGGTGGAGCCGGTCTCGCCGCAGATCGCCGAAACGTGCGAGCCAGTCGAGGCAGCGCCGGCGCCTGCGGTCACGAAAGACATTGAATTGGCTGACGTGCCGCTGCCGGCTGCCGTCGAGGCGCCGCAGGCGCTTGCGGCCGAGGAGGACACCGAGCCGGCTGAAGCGCCCGCACTGGACTTCCAGGCCGCCCCGCCGCCGGCCGAGATCGATCCACAGCATTTCATCGACAACATCCAGTTGCCCGAGGTGCCGCGTCCGCCCGACAACGTCGAAACGCCGGTGCTGGACTTTCACGCGCCGCCGCGGCCGGCCGAGCCCGACCCGCAGCAGGTCATCGATGACATCAGGCTGCCCGAGGTGTCGCCCATATCCGCCGCCGTCGACGTGCCGATGCTGGACATCGCCGCCCTGACCGCACGCGTTGAAGCCGACCCGCGATTGATCGCCCATTGGCAGCCGCTGGCCTGGACGGCGCTGGCTCGCCGCGTCTCGGATGCGAGCACCGAGGTATCGCAGACGTCGGCCGGCGTGCGCGTGGAGAGCCGTGCGCCGCAATGGCTGTGCGCCGTGTGGCCGCCGCAGAGCGAGGAGGCGCAGCCGCTGGGCCGATGGCCTGACCTGGCCGCCCTGGTCGCCGCCGAAACCGCGGCCAACGCCTTGCAGCAGTTGCTCGTCGAGCTGCCACCCGAGGCCAGGCTGTGGTCGGCCGAGCTGGAGACGGACTGGGATCTGGTGGCCGAACTCGTGCTGCATCAGGACGCCGATCTGCGGCCGGCGCAGGCGCGGGCGCTGCGCGAGCTGGCTGCCGCGGAGCGCGATGCGCGCCTGGCGCGGCTCAAAGGGGGCTATGTGCTGCAAGGGCGTGTGGCGAGGCGGCGCACATGAGCAGCGGGCAGGCGCCCTTGCTGCAGATCGACGGCGGCGTGGCTCGCATCACGTTGCGCCGGCCGCGCCAGGCCAATCGCTTGGCCGTGGAGGACCTGGGCGTGCTGCTCGGGCTCATCGACGCAGTCAATGCGAATGAAGCCGTGCGTGTCCTGGTGCTGCATGGCGAGGGCAAGCACTTCTGCAGCGGCTTCGACCTTGGCGCGTTGGGTGCGATCGACGCCGGCGCGCGCTTCGGCGAGCTGGCCGATGCGCTGGAGGCTGCTCGGCCCATCACCATTGCGCGGCTGCACGGTGGCGTCTACGGCGGCGCGGCTGACTTGGCGCTGGCCTGTGACTTCCGCCTCGGCGCGCCGGCGGTCGAGATGTTTGTGCCGGCGGCGCGCATCGGCCTGCACTTCTATGCCGGCGGCCTGCAGCGCTTCGTCAATCGTCTGGGCCTCGCGACGGCCAAGCAGGTGCTGCTGGCCGGCCGCACGCTGGATGCCGCAGCCCTGCTCGGCTGCGGCTACCTGGACCAGCTGCTGCCCGACGTCGGCACGCTGGACGCTGCGCTGCAGGCCCTGGTCGACGAACTGATGGGCATGGCGCCGCTCGCGCTGCTGCCGATGAAGCAGCATCTGAACGCGATTGCCGCCGGCCGGCTCGACGTGGCGCGGCTCGGGGCCGACATCGCCGTGGCCCGCGATTCGGCCGATCTCGCCGAGGGCCAGGCCGCCTGGGCAGGCAAAAGACCGGCGCAATTCAAGGGGGGTTGAAAGCCCTAGGCCGGGGCATTCGCCACATCGTGGAAAATACGGGGCCCAAGCGCCTGCCCGGCGCCACCCTTTACAACTCTTCGACAGGACCAGTGTGGCCAAAGAAACCACCAAGACCACCATCGAAGCGGATGGTCTGCGCTACCGCTCCAAAGCCCCGGGCTCGCCGTTCGCGGCGACCTCCTCTTTCGGCGCAGCAACGATGTCCTGCTTCCTTTGCGGCAAGCACCGCCCTCGAGCGATGCTCAAGTCCAAGAAGCTGCTTGGCAAATCGCAGCCCGTCTGCTCGCCGTCCTGCAAGGAGCTGGACGCGCAGATCGCTGCCAAATAGTTTGCCCCCGGCCCGCAGGTTCGCGGGCTGACCCCCGAGGGGGTCGATTCATTGAGAGGCCTTGGCCTTTCAATGAATCGAGCGGTGCCGACTTGGTGTGGCCCGACGGCCCGGCGGTCGGCGCTATTGAGGCACCACGCCTTGCTCGTGAACATGGGCGGCCTTTGGCCGCCTTTCGTTTTTATCCCTGGTGGAAGCAGCGGCCGCAGACCGAGCGATAGCGCGCGTTGCCGCCGATCTCGACCTGGGCGCCCTCGGTGACCTTGCGGTTGTTGGCGTCGACACGCATGTTCATCGTCGCCTTGCGGCCGCAGTCACAGATGGTCTTCATCTCATCCATCTCGTCGGCCAACGCCAGCAGCGTGGCCGAGCCAGGGAAGAGTTCACCCTGGAAGTCCGTGCGCAGGCCGTAGCAGATGGCCGGCAGATTGCGCAGGTGCGCCATCTCGTGCAGGGCCTGGACCTGGCTCTTGGTCAGGAACTGGGCCTCGTCGATGAGGATGCAGGCGATGCCGGGGCCGGCTTCACTCTGGCCGATCAGCGCGAGGAAGTCGGTGTTCGCGTCGAACTGCTCCACCTCGCGCTTCGGTCCGAGGCGCGACGTGACGAAGCCGTGGCCGTAGCGGTCGTCCAGGCGGGCCGTGAAGATGCGCACACGGTGGCCACGCTCCTCGTAGTTGTGCGCCACCTGCAGCAGGGCGGTGGATTTGCCGGCATTCATTGCGGCGTAACGGAAGAAGAGCTTGGCCATGGGGTCGTTCCGAACGGAGCGGCATTGTCCCCGCAGGCCGACCCCGCAGATCGGGGTCGGGAAAGCCCGTGGTTTCTGCCTTTTTATGGCAGCAACCTCGGGCTTGCGAGATGGCGTTGTCATCTTCGCCATGAGTCAATAGGCGCTTCGTCCCGACCTGTCTGCAGAATGAGCAAAGACTCCGTCACCGCGGTCCGCCAGGATGGCTTGCGCTACCAGTCGAAGGTGGGTGGTTCGCCCTTCCTCGGTAGCGGCCACACCCGCTCCTGCTTCAAGTGCGGCAAGCACCGCGCGCCGGCCAGCCTGCAGTCGATCCGGCTGCTTGGCCGTAACGAGGTGGTCTGCAAACCCAACTGCAAGACGCTTCCGTAGTCATTTCACGGAAGGCGTTGGCTGAAGCGGCCGCCTGAGCTGCATCGGCCCTGTTGACGGCTCTCGATCTAATGCATAGCATGATATGCATATTGATGGAGAGCCGGCATGGTGGAAGACGTCGTCAAGGAACTGGGCCATCTGAGCCTGGGCACGCGGCTCAAGCGCATCGGCGAGACGCTGCAGGCGCAGACGCAGGCCGTGCTGGCGGCGCATGGCTTCGAGCAGCCGGCGGCCTGGTTTCCGTTGCTGGCCGCACTGGACAGGCTCGGCGCCTTGAGCATTGGCGAGCTGAGCCAGGCGGTGGGCGTCAGCCAGCCCGTCGTCACGCGCTCGCTGCGTGGGCTGGAGGACGATGGCCTCGTCGAGTCCGAGGCGTCCGAAGAAGATCGACGGGTGCGCCGCGTCGCACTGAGCCGCAAGGGCCGCGGCCTTGTGGAGCGCTCGCAGCGCGAGGCCTGGCCGGCCATCGAGGCCGCCGTCGCCCAGGCGTGCGCAGGTTTGCAGGGCGATCTGCTCGCCCAGCTCACGGCGCTGGAAGACGCGCTGATCGCGGCGCCGCTGCTGCAGCGAGGTCAGGCATGAGCGAACTCGACCGACCCGTCTGGGCCAGCCTGAAGCATCAGCCGCATTGGGGCATTGGCGACGAACGTGCGCGGCGCTTCAAGGCGGACATCAATCGCTTTGCCGCCACGCCTGAGGAGGGCGCCGGGAGCCTGGCTGCGCTGACTGAACTCGTGCAGTCGGGCGACGACGCGGTCTACCTGCTGCAGGTGCCCCGCATCGTCGTGCCGGCCGGCCTGGAAGCCGTCAAGGAGGCGCCAGGCGTGCAGATGATTTCGACGCGTCCACTCGATGTCGATGACGGATTGCAGGTGCTTGGCGATGCGGATGCGGCCGACATGCTGGCGCTCGCGACGTTGACCGAGCCTGGCCCGTTCCTGGCGAGGACGCACACGATGGGCCGCTTCATTGGCCTGCGCATCGCCGGCCAGCTGGTGGCCATGGCCGGCGAGCGCATGCGCTTCCCGGGCCATGTCGAGGTCAGCGGCGTCTGCACCCACCCCGACTTCCGCGGCCAGGGCCTTGCACGCCGGTTGTCGGCCGCCGTGACGGCCGAGATCCAGCGCCGCGGCGAGCAGCCCTTCCTGCACGCCTGGACGACGAACACCGTTGCGATCGCGCTCTACGAAAGCCTGGGCTTCGTCGTGCGCACGGCGGTGAACGTCGCCATGCTCAAGCGCCGGTAGCCCAGCCGCCACCGAGGGCGCGGATCAGCCCCACCGTCGCCTGGTACTGCGCCGACCGCACCTGCAGCGCGGCGCGCTTGTTGGCGAGCTCGCTGCGGCGCGCGTCCAGCAGTTCGAGCTGGCTGACGAGGCCGTTGCGGTAGCGCGTGTCCGACAGCTTCAGCGCCTGGCCCGCCGCGCTGACGGCGCGGGCATTGGCCTCGCCCTGCAGCTGCAGCAGCGTGAGCGCCCCGAGTTGATCCTCCACGTCCTTCAGCGCCAGCAGGAACTGCTCGCGGAAGGCGATCGCCGAGCCATCGAGCTGGGCCTTGGCCGTGTTGACACCCGCCTCGCGGCGGCCGCCGTCGAAGATGGGCAGCGCGGCCAGCAGGCCGATGCCCCAGGTGCTGGCCCCGCTCTTCAGCAGGTCGGACAGCTCGTTCGACACACCGCCGCCCTGGGCCGTCAGCGACAGGCTGGGCCACCAGGCGGCCTGGGCGACGCCGACGCGGGCCTGGGCGGCCTGCAGCTGGCTGCGCGCGGCGGCCAGGTCGGGGCGGCGTTGCAGCAGTTCGCTCGGCAGGCCGGCCGGCACGGCGGGCAGCGCGGTCGACCACGTGGTGGGCGCCAGGCGGAAGTTGGAAGCCGGCTCGCCCAGCAGCACGGCCAGCGCCGTTTCCAGCTCCAGGCGGCGGCGGTCCAGCGCGAGCGCCTCGGCCTCGTTGGCGGCCAGCTCGGTGCGCACGCGGGCCAGGTCCAGGTCGGCCACGTCGCCGGCGCGGGCGCGCTTCTCGGTCAGCGACAGCGTCTCGCCGTAGGCGGCGACGGTGCCCCTCACGATTTCACGCTCGGCATCCAGCGCGCGCAGCGCCAGGTAGCCGCGGGCGACGTTGGCTTGCACCAGCAGGCGGGCGTCGGCCAGCAGTTGTTCGCGGGCACGCACGTCAAGTGCGCTGGCATTGCGCTCGTGCAGCAGGCGGCCGCCCAGGTCCAGCTCGTAGGCCAGGTTCAGGCCGGCGCTGTATTGCGTGGTGCCTCGCGCGCCCGGGTCGGCCGCACGGCCGGCACCGGCCGCCACGCCCAGCTGCGGCAGCCGCGAGGCCTCGGCGCCGCCCAGCACCGCGCGGGCTTGCGCCAGGCGGTTGGCCGCAGCCTGCACGCTCGTGTTGGCTGCCATCGCCCGGCCGACGAGGTCGTCCAGCACGGGGTCGGCGAAGGGCTGCCACCAGCTGGCGGTCAGCGCGGGGGCGTTGTTGGCAGACGTGGCCTTGTAGGCAGCGGGCGCCTGCGGCAGCTGGGCCGGGTCGACGCTGCCGATCGATGCGCAGCCGGCCAGCAGCAGCGCGGCAAAAAGTGGGGTCAGGTTCAATTTCATGATGATCACTTGCCTCGTTGCGGCAGGGCGTCGACCACAGGGGCGACGTGCTGCGTGGGAGCGGTGGGGGCGGCGGGAGCGGCAACCTGGCCACCGTGGTGGCGCAGCGGTGCGTTGCCGGTGAGGCGGCGCACGATGACGTAGAACAGCGGCGTCAGGAACAGGCCGAACAGCGTCACGCCGATCATTCCTGAGAACACCGCGATGCCCATGGCCTGGCGCATCTCGGCGCCGGCACCGGTGCTCAGCACCAGCGGCAGCACGCCCATCACGAAGGCCATCGACGTCATCAGGATGGGGCGCAGCCGCAAGCGCGCCGACTCCAGCGCCGCCTGCATCGGTGTGCGGCCGGCGAACTCCAGCTCGCGGGCGAACTCGACGATCAGGATGGCGTTCTTGGCGCTCAGGCCGACGAGCACGATGAGCCCGATCTGCGTGAACACGTTGTTGTCGCCGTGGCTGAGCCACACGCCGGCCATGGCCGCCAGCAGACCCATCGGCACGATGAGCAGGATGGCGATGGGCAGGGTCAGGCTCTCGTACTGCGCGGCGAGCACCAGGAACACCAGCAGGATGGCCAGCGGGAAGACCCAAGCAGCCGAGTTGCCGGCGATCTTTTCCTGGTAGGTCAGGTCGGTCCACTCGAAGCCGACGCCCGGGGGCAGCGTCTCGGCGGCGATGCGCTCCACCGCAGCCTGGGCCTGGCCCGACGAGAAGCCGGGCGCGGCGCCGCCGTTGATGTCGGCCGCCAGGAAGCCGTTGTAGCGCATGGCGCGCTCGGGGCCGAAGCTGGGCTTGACCTTCATCAGTGCGGCCAGCGGCACCATCTCGCCCGACGACGAACGCACCTTCAGCGAGCCGATGTCTTCAGCCCGGGCGCGGTAGGGCGCATCCGCCTGCACGCGCACGGAGTAGGTGCGGCCGAACTTGTTGAAGTCGTTCACGTACAGGCTGCCGAGGTAGATCTGCATCGTGTCGAACACGTCCGTCACGGCCACGCCAAGCTGGCGGGCACGCGTGCGGTCGAGGTCGGCGAAGAGCTGCGGTACGTTGACCTGGTAGCTGGAGAACAGGCCGGCCAGCTCGGGCGTCTTGTAGGCCTTGGCCATGAAGGCCTTGACCGCACCGTCCAGCGCCTCGTAGCCCACGCCGCCGCGGTCTTGCAGCTGCAGCTTGAAGCCGCCCGTCGTGCCCAGGCCCTGCACGGGCGGCGGCGGGAACATGACGATGAAGGCGTCTTCGATCGCGCCGTACTGCGCGTTCAGCGACCCGGCAATCGCGCCGGCCGACAAGTCCTTGCTCTTGCGCTCGTCAAAGGGCTTGAGCGTCGCGAAGACGATGCCCGAGCTGGAGCTGTTGGTGAAGCCGTTGATCGACAGGCCGGGGAAGGCCACCGCGTGTTCGACACCCGGCGTCTTCAGCGTGATGTCGGTCATGCGGCGGATGACGTCCTCGGTGCGGTCCAGCGTCGCGCCGTCGGGCAGCTGGGCGAAGCCGATCAGGTACTGCTTGTCCTGCCCCGGCACGAAGCCGCCGGGCACGGCCTTGAACAGGCCCGCCGTGGCCGCCACCAGCACCAGGTAGACAACCATCATCACGGCCTTGCGCGACATCAGCGTCTTCACGCCGCTGCCGTACTTGCTGGAGCCGCTGGCGAAGAGCTTGTTGAAGCCGCCGAAGAAGCGGCCGAGCACGGCGTCCATGCCGCGGGTCAGCGCGTCCTTGGGTGCGTCGTGGCCCTTCAACAGCAGCGCGGCGAGGGCCGGCGACAGCGTGAGCGAGTTGATCGCCGAGATGACGGTGGAAATCGCGATGGTCAGCGCGAACTGCTTGTAGAACTGGCCCGTCAGGCCGGTGATGAAGGCCAGCGGCACGAACACCGAGATCAGCGTCAGCGCGATGGCGATGATGGGGCCGGAGACTTCACGCATCGCACGGTAGGTCGCCTCGCGTGGCGAGAGCCCGGACGCGATGTTGCGCTCCACGTTCTCCACCACGACGATGGCGTCATCCACCACGATGCCGATGGCCAGCACCAGGCCAAAGAGGCTCAGCGCGTTGATCGAGAAACCGAAGCCATGCATCACCGCGAAGGTGCCGATGATGGACACCGGCACGGCCAGCAACGGGATGATGGAGGCGCGCCAGGTCTGCAGAAACAGGATGACGACGAGCACCACCAGCGCGACGGCTTCGAGCAGCGTGTGGATGACGGACTCGATGGAGGCGCGCACGAACTGCGTCGGGTCGTAGACGATGGTGTAGTCCACGCCCTCGGGCATGGCGGCCTTCAGCTCGGCCATGGTGGCGCGCACGTTCTTGGAGATGTCCAGCGCGTTGCCGCCCGGAGCCTGGAACACCGGCACCGCCACGGCGGGCTTGTTGTCCAGCAGCGAGCGCAGCGCGTATTCGCTGGCACCCAGTTCGAGGCGGCCCAGGTCACGCAGACGCGTGACTGCACCGTTGGCACCGCTCTTCACGATGATGTCGCCGAACTCCTCAACCGACTGCAGCCGGCCTTGCGCGTTGACGGACAACTGCAGGTCGATGCCCTGCAGGCCGGGCGATGCGCCCACCACGCCGGCCGCGGCCTGCACGTTTTGCTCACGGATGGCGCGCACCACGTCGTTGGCCGACAGGCCGTGCTCGGCGACCTTCTGCGGGTCCAGCCAGATGCGCATGGAGTAGTCGCCCGAGCCGAACAACTGCACCTGCCCGACGCCCTGGATGCGCGCGAGGCGGTCCTTCACGTTGAGCAGCGCGTAGTTGCGCAGATAGGTCATGTCGTAGCGCTCGTTGGGCGAGGTCAAGTGCACAACCATGGTCAGGTCGGGGCTGCTCTTGACGGTCGTCACGCCCAGGCGCTTGACCTCCTCGGGCAAGCGCGCCTCGGCCTGGCTGACGCGGTTCTGCACCAGCTGCTGGGCCTTGTCGGGGTCGGTGCCCAGCTTGAAGCTGACGGTCAGCGTCATCAGGCCGTCGGTGGTGGCCTGGCTGCTCATGTAGAGCATGTCCTCGGTGCCGTTGATGGCTTCTTCGAGCGGCGTGGCCACCGTCTCCGCAATGACCTTGGGGTTGGCGCCGGGGTACTGGGCACGCACGACGACCGAGGGCGGCACGACGTCGGGGTATTCCGAGATCGGCAGCGCGCGGATCGACAGCAGGCCGCCGATGAAGATCAGCAGCGACAGCACGCCCGCAAAGATGGGACGGTCGATGAAGAATTTGGAGAGATTCATGGTGCTTCCTTCGGCGAGTTCGTTTTTGGCGGCAACACGCCCCCTGCGGGCCGGCTGAACCGGCCCGCAAACGAGGCTCGCGGGTGAGGTGGGGCTAGATCAGGCGCTGGATCAGGACGTCTTGGCGGCGGCTTGCTGTGCAGCGAGTTCAGGCTTGGCGTCCATCGCGACGTCCTTGGGCGCGAGGACTGAACCCGGCCGCACGCGCTGCACGCCGCCGACGACGACACGCTCGCCAGCCTTCAATCCACTGGTCACGACGCGCAGGCCGTTCACGTTGGCGCCCAGCGTCACCGGCCGCCATTCGGCCTGGTTGCCCTGGCCGACGACGATGACGTAACGCTTGTCCTGGTCGGTGCCCACGGCGCGCTCGTTCACCAGCAGCGCGGCTTCGTTCTTGGCCTGGCCCATGCGCAGCTTGGCGAACTGGCCGGGGATCAGGCCACCGTCCTTGTTGTCAAAGACGGCACGCACGCGCAGCGTGCCGCTCTTGGCGTCGACCTGGTTGTCGACGAGCTGCAGGCGGCCGGTCGTGGCCTTGTCGCTGCCGGCCAGCATCTCGACGGGGATGCGCTCCATGCCCTTGCGCTCGGCGGCACCGCCTGGCAGCGACGCCAGCGCCTCACGCACGACCTTCTCGTCGGCGTCAAAGCTGGCGTAGATGGGGCTCACCGACACCAGCGTCGTCAGCACCGGTGCGCCGGCGCCCGCGGCGACCAGGTTGCCCTGCGTCACTTCGATCCTGCCAACGCGGCCGGCAACCGGTGCACGCACTTGCGTGTAGCCCAGGCTGAGCTGGGCCGACTGCAGTGCGGCTTGCGCGGCGCGCAGGTTGGCGGCACCTTCACGGGCGGCGTTGTCCTTCTCGTCGAACTCGCGGCGGGCCACGGCGCGCTCCTCGAGCAGCGACTTGGCACGCTGGGCCTCGCTCTGCGTGTAGGTCACGCGGGCCTGGGCGGCGGCCACCTGGGCTTCCAGGCGTGCCACCTCGGCCTGGTAGGGCGCGGGGTCGATGGTGACGAGCAGGTCGCCTGCCTTCACCAGGCTGCCTTCACGGAAATGCACGGCCTGCACGGCGCCGGAAACGCGGGCGCGCACGTCCACGCGCTCCACCGCTTCGAGGCGGCCGGAGAACTCGTTCCAGGCGGCCACGTCCTGGCTGACGACCTGGGCGACCGAGACCGGCGTGGCCGGCGGCGCCGCGGAGCCGGAGTTGGCCAGGGCTGGCTGGCTGAACTGGCCGAAGCCGATGGCGCCGAGGGCCACGAGGGCGGCAGCGCCCGCGATGAGACCAAAGCGGTGGTTGAAGCGGGGGGTGGTGGTGGACTGCATTTCTAGTTCTCTCCGAAGGTCAAGCATTGATCAGGCAGGAAGGGCCAGCGCGCGGCGAGCCGCCTCACGCAGGAATTCGTGGATGGGGTTCAGCACCAACTCGGGCGCGATGGCGGGCAGCGTCAGGTCCTTCGCGCTGCCGCCGTGCTCGCGCAGCGCATCGGCATAGCGGCGGGACTCGTCGTTCAGCGGGTGGCCCGCCAGGCTCAGCACCAGCGCTGGCGCCAGGCCGGCCAGGCGGCTGGCGTTGATGGGCGCGGCGTAGGGATGGTCGGCACGGATGCCGTCGCCGAGGTAGGCCTGCCAGCCCTTGGCGTAGATGCATTCGCAGCCGCCGCATTCGCCTTCGCGCATGGAGGCGCTGCCCAGCTGCGGGTCCAGCATGGGCGAGATCAGCAGCTGGCCGGCGAGCGACGGCGCGTGCTGGTCGCGGGCCATCAACGCGAGGGCTGCGGCGATGTTGCCGCCGGCCTCCTCGCCGCCCACGAACAGCGCCGTGTTGGCCGAGCCGGTCAGCTTGGCCGGCTTGGCGGCGATGGCCTGCAGCGCCTCGAAGGCGGCGCTCAAGCCCGCGGGGAAGGGGTGTTCAGGCGCCAGCGGATAGTCCAGCGCCACCACGTCGGCACCGGCTTCGGCCAGCATCTCGTTGCGAGCCTGGCAGGAGGCCAGCGAACCGCTGTTGAAGCTGCCGCCGTGCAGCCACAGCAGCAGGGCACGTGTGTCACCGCCCAGCGGGCGCCGCGCCGTGTAGACCTGGGCCACCAGGCCCGGCGCGGGGCCGAGTCGCAAAGTGGCAGGGGAGGCAATCTTGTCCATGGGGCGAAAGATAGAGATGAACGGCCTAGGGATAAACGGGCTGAAAAGCGACTCACTTTTCCTCAACATGGAACAATCTGCGGCTTCAGCAACAGCGGTTGACCGCTTGCCAGCGCAAGTCCCCGACATGTCTCTCCCGCCACCTGCACCCACGACAACCAGCGCGCCTTTGCGGCCGACGCTGCGCGCCCGTGGCGACCGCGCTGACGCACGCCTGCTGCGTTGCTCGTCGTTGCGGGCATGCGGCCCGCTGCCTCCTCGCGCCTTGCCGGCGCACCCCATCGCGGCCCCCTCGGGCACGCTCAACCACTGCCGCTGAAGCCCATGGACCGACTCACCGCGATGCAAGCCTATGTCCGGGTCGTCGAGGCCGGCACCTTCACCAAGGCTGCCGACTCGCTGGACCTGCCCAAGGCCACGGTCACGCGCCTGATCCAGACGCTGGAAACCCACCTGCGCACCAAGCTGCTGAACCGCACGACGCGCCGCGTCACGGTCACGCCCGATGGCGCCGCCTACTACGAGCGCGCGATGCGCCTGCTCTCCGACCTGGAGGAGCTGGAAGGCAGCATGAACCAGGCGCGCGTGACGCCGCGCGGCCGCATCCGCATCGACGTGCCGGGCGTGGTGGGCCGCGAGATGATCATTCCGCACCTGCCGGACTTCTACGCCAAGTACCCCGACATCCAGATCGAACTCGGCGTCAGCGACCGCACGGTGGACCTCATCAGCGACAACATCGACTGCGTCATCCGCGGCGGCGAGCTGACCGACCAGAGCCTGGTGGCACGGCGCATCGCCGAGTTCCGCTTCATCAGCTGCGCCACGCCCGAATACCTGCGCCGCCACGGCACGCCGGCGCATCCGCGCGAGCTGGCCGAGGCGCCGCATCGCATGGTGGGTTACTTCTCGGCGCGCAGCGGCAAGGTCATGCCCGACGCCTTCCAGCGTGGGGACGAAAAGGTGGAGATCGTGGGCAACCACGTCATCGCCGTGAACGACGCGAACGCCTACCTGAACGCGGGCCTGGCCCACCTCGGCGTGGTGCAGGTGACCTGCTTCATGGCCGCGCCGCTGCTCAAGAGCGGCGAGCTGGTGCGTGTACTGGAGGACTGGGACGCCGAGCCGATCCCGGTCTACGTGGTGTATCCGCCCAATCGCCACCTCAGCAGCAAGCTGCGGGTGTTCGTCGACTGGGTCGTCGAGCTGATCGGCCGCGAGGCGCTGGGCGGGATGAAGCTGCGCTGTACGAGCTGAGGCTCGGAGCGGGTCAGACTTTGTCGCTGCTGGCCGTGGCGACGACGGCCTGGCCGAAGTCTTCGGCAGCCGGCGCCGGCGCGCTGATCGCCAGCAACATGCCCGCCGCCAGCGCCGTGACGGCCGTCGCGGCGGTGATCAGCGTGAAAAAGGATCGGGTGCTGTTGTTCATGGTGACTCTCCTGGTCGGCGCCCTCTTGGTGGGGATGGAGTGTGCCGATAGGTTGTCACTGTAGGTATTCAGCGCCGCGAGAAAAAGCCACCGGAATAGAACGGCGAGTTGCTGTCAGCGGAACAATCCAGGCCTTTGGCGATGCCCACCGGGCGGGCTCAAGACAACCCTTTATCGACATGAAGCCCGACAGCGCGCCCCCTTCGGAAGTCAATGCGGCGGAGTTCGCCTGGCAGACGGACGACGTGTTCGGCCGCATCGCCGGCCGCTACGACCGGCTCTGTGATCTGTTCAGCCTCGGCATCCACAGGCTGTGGAAGCGGCGCGTGGCGCAGGCCATTGCCCGCGAGGCCTGGGGCACGTTGCTGGACGGCGCCACCGGCACGGGCGACATCATCCTGCGCGTGTTGCCCCAGGTGGCTGGCCAGCGGCGCACGATCATCGCGTCAGACATCAGCCCCAAGATGCTTGCCATCGGGGCAGACCGTCTCGGCGGCCACCGGGACTCGGTGGACCTGAGGCAACTCGACGCCGAGGCCATGCCGACGATTGCGAGCGGCAGCGTCGACGCCTATTCGATGTCGCTCGCGCTCAAGATCTGCAATCGCCGGCTGGCGATGCAGGAGGCGTGGCGCGTGCTGCGCCCGGGTGGACGGTTGATCGTGCTGGAGGCGTCCAACATCGCGTGGGCGCCGTTGCAGCGGGCCTACCTGCTCTACATGTCGCTGTGCATGCCGCTGCTGGGCTGGCTGGCGACGGGCGGCGACGCGTCGGCCTACAAATACCTGCTGCACGGCATTCGCGACTTTCCGACGGCCGAGGCGCTCGCAGAGGAACTGCGTGCGCAAGGCTTTGACGACGTGGCGTTCGAGCGCCTCTCGCTGGGCATCGTCGCCATCCACACGGCCCGCAAGCCGGCGCAATAGCGGGCGAACTAGCGGGCTTCAGTCCGCCTGCGGTTTGGCGGCTGCCGGCCGGCCGCGCCCGCGCTCTTCCAGCCACGCCTTGGCCGTCGAGAAGTGCCCGCAGCCGATGAAGGGCCGCGGCGGCTTCAGCGCCGACAGCGGCGACGGGTGGTTGGCCTTCAGCACGAGGTGGCCTTGGCGCGCGGCCTCGATCAGCGGGGCCTTGGCCTGGGCGTAGGCGCCCCAGAGCATGAAGACCTTGGGCGCGGCATCCTCGGCGGCTGCCTTGATGAGGGCGTCGGTCAGCACCTCCCAGCCTTGGCCCGCGTGGCTGGCGGGCTGGCCGTCTTCCACCGTCAGCACGGCGTTCAGCAGCAGCGTGCCGCCCTCGGCCCAGCGCACCAGGCTGCCGTTGGGCGGGAAGGGCTTGCCCAGGTCGCGCTGGATCTCCTTGAAGATGTTGCGCAGGCTGGGCGGCAGCGGCACGCCGGGTGGCACGCTGAAGGACAGGCCTTCGGCCTGGCCGGGGCCGTGATACGGGTCCTGGCCAAGGATGACGACGCGGGTGCTGACCAGCGGCGTCAGCGTCAACGCACGCAGCGGCTCGGGCGGGTAGATCGTGGCGCCGGCGGCGACACGTTGCTCCAGAAAGGCTTCCAGCCGCTGGCCCGCCGGCGAGGCCACCCAGGCCTCCACGACGGGAAGCCAGTCGGTGTCGGGGAGGTCAAGAGGCAGTCTCATATCCGTGGTCCCATGAAACTTTCGGGCCGAGCGCCGGGCCGCTCCCAAGCCGGCCCGCGCTGGCGATGCGCGCGCGGCTCGATGCCGCGAGCATCGCCGCCCCCTCGGGGGACCGACCAGACGCGCACGCGTCCAGCGATGCGAGGTTGGGCGAGGGGCGTTCTCACTCGAACAAGTTTGCCAGCGCCTGGCCGGGGTCGGGCGCGCGCATGAAGGCCTCGCCGACGAGGAAGGCGTGTACGTTGGCGCTGCGCATCCGTTTCACGTCCGCCGCGCCCAGGATGCCGGATTCGGTCACCAGCAGCCGGTCGGCTGGCACGCGGGGCAGCAGGCCCAGCGTGGTGTCCAGCGTCACGTCGAAGGTGCGCAGGTTGCGGTTGTTGATGCCCACCAGCGGCGTCTTCAGCTTCAGCGCCCGGTCCAGCTCTTCGCCGTCGTGCACTTCCACGAGCACGTCCAGGCCGAGCGCATGGGCGGTGGCTTCGAGGTCGGCCATCTGTGAGTCGGCCAGGCAGGCGGCGATCAGCAGGATGCAGTCGGCGCCCATCGCGCCGGCTTCCATGACCTGGTATTCGTCCACCATGAAGTCCTTGCGCAGCACCGGCAGCTCGCAGGCGGCGCGCGCTTCCTCCAGGTAGGCCACGGAGCCCTGGAAAAAGCGTTCATCGGTCAGCACGCTCAGGCAGGCCGCGCCGTTGCGGGCATAGCTCTCGGCGATCTGCGCCGGCTTGAAGTCCTCGCGCAGCACGCCCTTGCTGGGGCTGGCTTTCTTGATCTCGGCGATGACGGCCGCACGGCCGGCGGCGATCGACGCGCGCAGTGAGCGCTCGAAGCCCAGGCGTTCGCCCTTGCGCGCTTCGGCCTCTTCACGCTGCGAGGCCAGCGAACGCTTCAGCTTCGCCGCCGAGATCTCCTCCCACTTGACCTCGACGATGCGGTTCAGGATGTCACTGCTCACACTTTCGCTCCCAGGCCCTGCGTGGCCTTGACGAAGGCGTCCAGCTTGGCGCGCGCCGCACCGCTGTCCAGCACCACGCGGGCGCGGGCGATGCCGTCGGCCAGCGTCGGCGCCACGTTGGCGGCGTAGAGCGTTGCGCCGGCGTTCAGCAGCACGATGTCGCGGGCCGGGCCGGGCACACCGTCCAGCACGCCGATCAGCATCACGCGCGACTGCTCCGGGCCTTCCACCTTCAGGCTGCGGTTGCTGGCCATGGCCATGCCGAAGTCCTCGGGATGGATCTCGTACTCGCGCACGGCGCCGTCCTTGAGCTCGCCGACCAGCGTCGTCGCGCCCAGCGAGATTTCGTCCATGCCGTCCTTGCCGTAGACGACGAGGGCGTGCTCGGCGCCCAGGCGCTGCAGCACGCGCACCTGGATGCCGACGAGGTCGGGGTGGAAGACGCCCATCAGGATGTTGGGCGCGCCGGCCGGGTTGGTCAGCGGGCCCAGGATGTTGAAGATGGTGCGCACACCCAGCTCGCGCCGCACCGGCGCGATGTTCTTCATCGCCGGGTGGTGGTTGGGCGCGAACATGAAGCCGATACCGCATTCGGCCACGCTCGCAGCCACCGCGCGCGGCGTCAGCTGGATGTTGGCGCCCAGCGCCTCCAGCACGTCGGCGCTGCCGGTCTTGCTGCTGACGCTGCGGTTGCCGTGCTTGGCCACCTGGGCGCCCGCTGCGGCGGCGACGAACATCGAGCAGGTGGAGATGTTGAAGCTGTGCGCGCCATCGCCGCCGGTGCCCACCACGTCGACGAGGTGGGGCAGCGGCCCGAGCGGCACCTTGTTGCTCAGCTCGCGCATGACCTGCGCCGCGGCGGTGATTTCGCCGATGGTTTCCTTCTTCACGCGCAGGCCGGTCAGCAACGCGGCCGCGATGACGGGCGACATCTCGCCAGCCATGATGCGACGCATCAACGTCAGCATCTCGTCGTGGAAGATCTCGCGGTGCTCGATGACGCGGGTCAGGGCTTCGGTGTCGGTGATGGGCATGTCAAACCTCAGGCGGAACGGCGTTCGGGCTGGCTCTGGTGCAGGTAGCGGGTCAGCAGGTCGCGCGGTGGCGGCACATCGGCCTGGCGCATCAGCATGCCGACGGCACCGCGGTGGTAGCTGCCGTGGTGGATGACGTGGGCCAGGATTTCCTCGCGGCTCATGCGGCCGGTGTCGCCGTCGGTGAAACGAAAGCTCAGGATCTCCTCCAGCTGCTGCGGCTGCAAGCTGCGCAGGTGGTCGAGGTACCAGCCGTCCACGCGCTCGACCGAAGCGCGTAGCTCGTCAAGCGTCGGTGTCGCATCGGTGTTCGTGGCCAGGAAGCCATGCGGCTCACCACGCAGGTGGGCCGCAAAGATCTGGTCCACCACGTGGATGTGGTTGAGGATGCGGATCGCCAGATGGCGGCGCTCCGGATGGGCCTGCGCATCGACCTTGGCCATCTCTGCGAACAGCTCGCGGTTGATCGAAGCCTTCTGCTCGTACAGCGAGATCAGCAGCGTGGATGTCGACATGTCAGGGCCGCCCGGCCGCCCGAAGGCACTGACGCGCCCCCTCGGGGGGCAGCGAACGGAGTGAGCGTGGGGGTCGGTTCATTCAAGCCTCCAGGAACTCGCGGGCCGCCGCGATGGCGTGGTCAATGCCGGCGGCATCGACGTCCAGGTGGGTCACAAAGCGCAGGCCGATCAGGCCGGTGGCCAGCACGCCGCGCGACTTCAGGTGTTCCAGCAGCGCCGGCGTGCGGCCATCGCTGACCTGGGCGAAGACGATATTCGTCTGCGGTGGCGTGACCGTGACACCCGGCAGCGCAGCCAGGCCTTCGGCCAGGCGCTTGGCCAGCGCGTGATCGTCGGCCAGGCGCTCGACGTGGTAGGTCAGCGCATGGTCGGCCGCCGCCGCCAGCAGGCCCACCTGGCGCAGGCCGCCGCCGAGCATCTTGCGGGAGCGGTAAGCCTTGGCGATCAGCTCGCGCGTGCCCACCAGCATGGAGCCGATGGGCGCGCCCAGGCCCTTGCTGAAGCAGATGGAGACGGAGTCGAAGGGCCGTGCCAGGTCGGCCACGCTGCGGCCGGAGGCGACTGCGGCGTTGAAGAGGCGGGCGCCGTCCAGGTGCGTTGCCAGCCCGCGCGAATGCGCCAGCTCGCAAGCGGCATTGGTGTACTGCGTGGACAGCACCTGGCCACCCCAGGTGTTCTCCAGCGCCAGCAGCCGTGTGCGCGCGAAATGCGGGTCGTCGGGCTTGATGGCGGCCGCGATGTCTGCAAGCGCCAGCGTGCCGTCGGGCTGGTTGTTCAGCGGCTGGGGCTGGATGCCGCCCAGCACGGCCGCGCCGCCGCCCTCGTAGCGGTAGGTGTGGGCGAGCTGGCCGACGATGTACTCGTCGCCGCGGCCGCAGTGGGCCAGCAGGCCGCAGAGGTTGCTCTGCGTGCCGCTGCTCATGAAGAGGGCGGCCTCCTTGCCCAGCAACGCCGCCACGCGCTCCTGCAGCGCGTTGACGGTCGGGTCGTCGCCGAAGACGTCGTCGCCGACCTGGGCGGACGCGATGGCCGCGAGCATGGCCGGCGTCGGCTTGGTGATGGTGTCGCTGCGCAGGTCGACGACATGGCCGGTCGCCGCGCCGCCCGAGCCGGGTGCGTAATCACTCATGCCTTCAGCTCCAGGAAGTTGCGCAACATGGCGTGCCCGTGCTCGCTGAGGATGGACTCGGGGTGGAACTGCACGCCTTCCAGCGGCGTGACCGTGCCGGCCAGCTCGCGGTGGCGCACGCCCATGATCTCGCCGTCCTCGCTGCGCGAGGTGATCTCCAGCACGGCCGGGCAACTCGCTTCCTCGATGACGAGGGAGTGGTAGCGGATCACCGAGAAATCCTTGGGCAGGCCGGTGTAGACACCGCGCTGGTCGGTTGTGATGGTGCTGGCCTTGCCGTGCATCTGGCGCTGGGCCCGGATGATCTTGCCGCCCAGCGCCTGGCCCATGGATTGGTGGCCCAGGCACACGCCCAGCAGCGGCTTCTTGCCGATGAAATGCTGGATGGCCTCCACACACACGCCCGCTTCGTTGGGCGTGCAGGGGCCGGGCGAGAAGACGATGTGGGCCGGATCCAGCGCGGCCATCTCGGCCACGGTGATCTCGTCGTTGCGCACCACCTTCACGTCGGCGCCCAGTTCACCGAAGTACTGGACGAGGTTGAACGTGAAACTGTCGTAGTTGTCGATCATCAAGAGCATTTAGAAGCCCTCCTCAACCAGCTCGGCAGCGCGCAGCAGGGCGCGTGCCTTCGCTTCCGTTTCTTGCCATTCCAGCTCAGGCACAGAGTCCGCCACGACACCCGCCGCCGCCTGCACGTAGAGCATGCCGTTCTTGATGATGCCGGTTCGAATGGCAATCGCCAGGTCCATGTCGCCGGCAAAGCTCAGGTAGCCGCAGGCACCGCCGTAGATGCCGCGCTGCACGGGCTCCAGCTCGTCGATGAGTTCCATGGCCCGCACCTTGGGCGCGCCGGTCAGCGTGCCGGCGGGGAAGGTGGCCTTGAGCACGTCGAGTTGGCCGACCTCGGGGCGCAGCACGCCCTCGACGTTGGAGACGATGTGCATCACGTGCGAGTAGCGCTCCACGGCGAAAGACTGCGTCACCTTGACGCTGCCCACGCGGGCGATGCGGCCGATGTCGTTGCGTGCCAGGTCGATCAGCATCAGGTGCTCCGCGCGTTCCTTGGGGTCGGCCTGCAGCTCGGCTTCCAGTTCCAGGTCTCGCTCAGTGGTCGAGCCACGCGGGCGGGTGCCGGCCAGCGGGCGGATCGTGACCTTGCGTGAGCCGTCGCCCGCATGCTCCTCGCGCACCAGGATCTCGGGGCTGGCGCCAACGATCTGGAAGTCGCCCAGGTCGTAGAAGTACATGTAGGGGCTGGGGTTCAGCGCCCGCAGTGCGCGGTACAGCGCGATGGGCTCGGCCTTGTAGGGCTTGGAGATGCGCTGGCCTACCTGCACCTGCATCAGGTCGCCGGCGGCGATGTATTCCTTGGCCTTGGCGACGGCGGCCAGGTAGTCGGCCTTGGCAAAGCCGCGGGTGACCGGGTGCGATTCGCCGCGGGTGACGCGCGGCACGCTGACCGAGTAGGTCAGCTTGTCGCGCAGGCCGGACAGGCGCTTCTTCGCGCGGAAGTAGGCCTCGGGCTGGCGCGGGTCGGCCCAGACGATGAGATAGAGGCGCCCGGAGAGGTTGTCGATGACGGCGACTTCCTCGGACAGCAGCAGCAGGATGTCGGGCGTGCCCAGGCCTTCGCCCGGGTGGACGTGGTCCAGGCGCTTCTCGATGGCGCGCACGGCCTCGTAGCCGAAGTAGCCCGCCAGGCCACCGCAAAAGCGCGGCAGGCCGGCCGGGATCTTGGGCTTGATGCGCTCCTGGTAGGCGGCGATGAAGTCCAGCGGGTTGCCCTCGTGCGTCTCGACGATGGCGCCGTCCGTGACGACCTCGCAGTGCGGGCCTGTCGCGCGGATCAGCGTGCGGGCCGGCAGGCCGATGAAGGAGTAGCGCCCGAAGCGCTCGCCGCCGACGACGGACTCCAGCAGAAAGCTGTTGCGGCCATGGCCGGAGCCTGAGCAGAGCTTGAGGTAAAGGGACAGCGGGGTTTCGAGATCCGCGAAGGCCTCGCTGATGAGCGGGATGCGGTTGTAGCCCTCGGAAGCGAGGCTCTGGAATTCGAGTTCGGTGATCACGACGTCAAACCTTGAAAGACAAGTTTCAGGGCTTGGCGTGCAGCCCGGTGGAGAACGGGCAACGCGGAAAAATGCGCGTCAGGGCGCGCCAAGCAGCATCAGGCCAGGGCTGACCAGCGACGCCAGGGCCAGGCTCCCCGGTCGCTCGACCCCGTGATGTACTTCCGCGTGATGAACATGATCGGGTCAGTGTATCAGCGGGGTTTTCATCGTGTCGCGCCATACTTCGGCTCACGAAGATGCCGCCATCGCGGCACAGCAACGGAGCGAGACATGCGCGCATTCATCGTCGCGGCCCTGGTGGCCGTGGGGAGTCTGGGAGGGGCGGCGGCCTGGGCCGAGACGGTCGAGGTGGCCAATGTGAAGTACGAGACGGCCATGGACCTGGCCGGCCAGAAGCTGGTGCTCAACGGCGCCGGCATCCGCTACAAGTTCGTCGTCAAGGTCTACACGGCAGGGCTGTACCTGACCCACAAGGCCGGCACGACGCCGGAGGTGCTGGCGGCGCCCGGCCCCAAGCGCATCCACATCCAGATGCTGCGCGACATCGACGGCAACGAACTCGGCAAGCTCTTCACCAAGGGCATGGAAGCCAACTCGCCGCGCGAGGAGTTCATCAAGTGCATCAACGGCGTGCTCAAGCTGAGCGAGGTGTTCGCCAGCCGCAAGCAGTTGAACAACGGCGACAGCTTCTCGGTCGACTACGTGCCCGGCCTGGGCTCGACGCTGCTGCTCAACGGCAAGCCGCTGATGACGGAGCCCATCAAGGAGCCCGAGTTCTTCACGGCCCTGCTGCGCATCTGGCTGGGTGACAAGCCAGCCGACGACGGCCTGAAGGACGCCCTGCTCGGCATCAAGAAGTCGCGTCGGGGATCCTGACCTCGTCCAAGCGGCCCAGGTGCTGCAGGGCCGGCACGGCGAGGATGTCCTCGCCGTGGTTGTAGCCGTAGGTCATCAGCACCAGCGGGCAACCGGCCGCACGCGCCGCCTCGGCGTCGTTGCGCGAGTCACCCACCATCCAGGTGGCTGAAGGCGGCGTGCCCAGCGCCTCGCAGGTCTTGAGCAGCGGCAGCGGGTCGGGCTTCTTGCGCTCGAAGGCATCGCCGCCGAAGACGTGGGTGAAGTACCCGTCCAGCCCCTTGCGCTTGAGCAGCTCGCGCGCCGGCTCGCCGGGCTTGTTCGTCAGCACGGCTAGCGGCAGGCCCATCGACCGCAACAGCTCCAGCCCTTCGACAACGCCGGGGTAGACGGCCGCATGCTCGCCGTTCAGCGCGGCGTAGTGCTGCTGGTAGAGCGCCCAGGCGCGGTCGAACAACTCGGGTGCGCCGCCGACGTGAGTCAGCGTCGTACGCACCAGATGCTCGCTGCCACGGCCGATGGTGTGCTCGATGAAGTCGCGTGTGACGCCGGGCAGGCCCAGGTCGGCCAGCACCTGGCCGAGCACGGCGACAAAGTCGCCCAGCGTGTCGATCAGCGTGCCGTCGAGGTCGAGGATGCAGGCCTGGGGAGGGGGGAGCGGGGCGTTCAAGGTGCGGCGGCAGGAAGTGGCCGCGCATTGTCGCCACGCTCGATGAGCGCTCAGGACGCTAGCATCAGATAGTCCGCCGTGTAGGGCACCCGCTCCACCGCACCGGCGACGCTGGCATCACAGGCGCGCTGCGGCGCGGTGCCGCCCTGCGTGTTGACGCGCTGGATGGCGGTGACCGAAGCGAAGCGGCCAGCCGGACCGACCGAGCGCGCCGACAGCAGCAGCCAGGGAATGGCGCCGGGCTGGGCGGCATCGGCCTTGGCGTCCACCGCGCCACGCACGCGGCTGCCGTCCGCAGCCTGCCAGTGCGGGCCGGCGTCGTGGTTGCCGATCTGCGTGCCGCTGGCGTCGAACAGCGCCGCCTGAGGTGCCACGAATTGCCAGGCGTCGGCGCGGCATTCGTAGATCTGCACGCCACGGGCACTGATGCGCTCCAGCACTTTGGCGCTGCCGCTGGCCGAGATGGCCACCGGCAGGCCGGCATTGGCAGGCGCCGTGGCCACGCGCTGCGCCGCCAGCGCGCCGACGCGCCGCCCCATGTCCAGCCCGACCTGCGTCGACGTGCGGTAGTGGATGCCCGCCCAGATGCGCGCCAACGACACCTCCTCGGTGAAGGCCTCCACGGTGGCCCAGCGGTGCGTCGCGCCGTTGGCCGTCGGGCTGCTGGTCGCGAGTTCGGGCAGGCGGCCACCTGCCACGTCGGCCTTCACCACTTCGCCCAGCGACGCCGCGAGGACGCTGTGGGCACTGGGGTACTCGGGGTGCATGGGCGTGTCGATCAGCGGCGCCCAACCGGCCTCGACCGCCGTGTCCTCCCGGGCATCGCGGTCGCCGTTGCGGATGGCCGTGACGGGGCGCCAGAAGCCGTAGTGGTACTTGGCATCCATGATGGCGATGAGGCCGTCGTCCATGGCCTGGGCGGCGGCGGCGAACAGCTTGGCGTTTTGCGCCGCGCTGCGGCCGGGCGTGTCGGCCACGGAGCGCAGCACGCCCATGTAGATGGACGGCAGCGAGAACTCCCAGAATTTCGCAACCTCGGTCTGGGCGGCGGTGCGCTGGGTGCTCGCCTTGCCGCCCAGGGCCTTCACCTCGTTGAAGTCGCGTGCCCAGGCCTCGCTGTCCAAGGCAGGCGGCGGCGCGGGGCGGAACTGGGCGCCGTCATTCATCAGCCAGGGCTTGCGCTGGCCCCAGTGCGGCGTGGCCACGGGCACCGTCGGCACGTACTGGCCCGACGTGGTGTGGGGCCGGTAGGCATCCTTGGCCGCGGCGCCGTCGCCCGCGCGCCAGGCCAGCACGCGGCGGGCGGCATGTTCGCCGGCGGCGGCGCCTTCAGTCACCGCGGTGGCGTTGCCGAGCTTGTCCATGGCCTTGCGGTAGGCCGCGGTGATGTCGGCCTCCTGCTGCGGCATCAGTTGCAGGAGGGTGGTGCGGCTGGCAGCGGCCACGGCGGCGTCGGGGCTGGCCTGCAGGCGCTGCGCGTCGGCGACGGCTTCGTGGACGGCGGTTTGCACGATGGCCATGGCGCGCACGGCGGGCGGTGTGCCCATGCGGGCCTGCACCATCAGCTCGCCGGCGGTGATGTTCCAGGCGGTGACGACGTCGGCTTGTGCCGCCGACGCGGCGGCCAGCAGGGCCAGGGTGGGGAGAGAAGTTTTCATGATGAGCATGCGTTGAAGCCATGCGGCGGCCAGGCCCGGTGGCCCGGGCCGCATGGAGGTTCGTGGAATCAGGCGGTGGTGACGACGATCTCGGCGTATTCGCTGGGCACGACCAAGCCGCGTCCGCCGCCGATGTCGTGGTCCTTCGTCAGCGCGAGGATGTCGCGCTCCAGCGCAGCGCCGGCCTCTGCGTCCAGGGCAGCGAAGGCCTTGTGCGTGGGGCCGTAATAGGTCTTGAACACCTGCAGGAAATGCTCGGCCGAGCGGTAGCGGAAGTTGAAGTGCTTGCGCTCGACGCGCAGGTCGCTGGCCGACGGGCCGAACAGCGCCGTGATGTGGGCTTCCGAGCCCCACAGCGCCGGCGAGCGCAGGCCCGCGGGCGGCGGCAGATGCTTGCCCAGCGTCTTGAACAGCTGGCCGATGAAGCCCTCGGGCGTCCAGTTCGCCAGCGCGATGCGGCCACCGGGGCGCACGACGCGCAGCATCTCGCGCGCCGACGTGGCGTGGTCGGGGGCGAACATGACGCCGAAGGTCGACATGACGACGTCGAAGCTGCCGGCCTCGAAGGGCAGGGCTTCGACGTCGGCGACCTCGAAATGCACGGCCAGGCCCTCGGCTTCGGCGCGCTGGCGGCCCTTGTCGAGCAGGGCGCCTACGTAGTCCGTCGAGGTGACACGGGCGTAGCGGCGCGCGGCGGCCAGCGTCGCGTTGCCATTGCCGGCAGCGACGTCGAGCACCAGTTCATCGGCGCGCACATCGGCAGCCTCGGCGAGCTGCTCGCCGACGATCTGCAGCGTGGTGCCGACGACGGCATAGTCGCCGCTGGCCCAGGTGGCCTGCTGGCGTTGCTTGATGGCGGCATAGTCGGGGGCTGCCGCGGTGGGGTTCAGGGTGGTCATGATGAGCAATTCCTTGACGGTGAAGAGAGAAGGCCGATGTCGTGTGGATCGGTCTGCCAATGGTTGGTTTTTGGTTGATTTCGCGCTTCACCGTGCGTCGCCCGCGCTTGCTCGCGCGTCCGTGCAAATTACCGGGAGGCGCTCATGAGCACGATGGACCCGCTGTCCGACGTGCTGCGCAGCGTGCGGCTGCGTGGTGGCGTGTTCTTCCACGTGAGCTGCCGCGACGAGTGGTCCGCCCAGGCCGCGTCGGCGAGCGAACTGGGCCCGGCGGTGATGCCGGGCGCCGAGCACGTCATCGAGTACCACCTGTTCGTCAAGGGCGCCGGCTGGGTGGCCGTGGACGGCGAGCCGCCGATGCGCCTGGAACCCGGCGATCTCATCATGCTGCCGCATGGCGACGCGCATGTGGTGTCGAGCGCGCCCGGGCTGAAGCCCGTCGAGGATGACGGCGGCTGGCTGCTGGAGATGCGCGATGCGCCCAAGCCGATTCCCATCACCTACCGCGGTGGCATGTTCCTGCCGGGCCAGGGGTTGCCGAGCGAGGAGGCCTCCACCGTGCTGATGTGTGGCTTCGTGGCCTGCGACCTTAAGCCCTTCAACCCCTTGATCGACGCGCTGCCGCGGTTGCTGCGGCTGCGCGCGGCCGATGTCGGGGCCTGGGTGGCGCCCATCATGGAGCAGGCGGTGGCCGAGTGGGACACCCCGCGCGCCGGCGGTGGTGCGCTGCTGCAGCGGGTCAGCGAAATGGTGTTCGCGGACGCCACGCGTCGCTACCTCGACTCGTTGCCGGAACAGGCTCAGGGTTGGCTCGGCGGCCTGCGCGACCGGCAGGTCGGCCGCGCCCTTACCCTCATGCACGCCGAGCCCGCGCAGCCCTGGACGATGGACGAGCTGGGGCGCCGCGCCGGGCTGTCACGCTCAGCCCTGCACGAGCGCTTCGTGGCCTTTACCGGCCTGCCGCCGATGCAATACCTGACCAACTGGCGCATCCAGTGCGGCGCCCGTCTGCTGCGCGAGAGCCCCGCCAACGTCGCCGACGTGGCGGTGCAGGTGGGCTATGAGTCGGAGGCGGCGTTCTCGCGTGCCTTCAAGCGCGCAACGGGTTCACCGCCCGCCGCGTGGCGCCGCGAGCAGGCCGCAGTGGCGAACTAGGCCTTCAGCAGCCCATCGGCCTTGAACATCGCCTTGATGCCGCGCACCGCCTGGCGGATGCGCGACTCGTTCTCGATCAGCGCAAAGCGCACATGGCCGTCGCCGTGGTCACCGAAGCCGATGCCGGGCGACACGCAGACCTTGGCCTTCTCCAGCAGCTGCTTCGCGAACTCCAGCGAGCCCAGCTCGCGGTAGGGCTCGGGGATGGGCGCCCAGATGTACATGCTGGCCTTGGGGCAGTCCACCGCCCAGCCGGCTTCGATCAGGCCCTTGTAGAGCACATCGCGGCGGCTCTGGTAGCTGGCGGTGATGTCCTTCACGCATTGCTGGTCGCCCTCCAGCGCAGCGATGGCCGCCACCTGCAGCGGCGTGAAGGTGCCGTAGTCGTGATAGCTCTTGATGCGGGCCAGCGCCGCAACGAGATCGGGGTTGCCCACCATGAAGCCGATGCGCCAGCCGGCCATGTTGTAGCTCTTGGACAGCGTGAAGAACTCGACCGCCACGTCCTTGGCGCCAGGCACCTGCATGATGGACGGCGCCACATAGCCGTCGAAGACGATGTCCGCATAGGCCAGGTCGTGCACGACGAGGATGTCGTGCTTCTTGGCCAGCGCCACGACGCGCTCGAAGAAGCTCAGCTCCACGCACTGCGCCGTCGGGTTGGATGGGAAGCCGAACACCATCATCTTGGGCTTGGGGTAGCTGCCGCGGATGGTCTTCTCCAGCTCGGCGAAGAAGTCCACCTCGCTGCTGACGGGAATGGCGCGGATGTCGGCACCGGCGATGACGGCGCCGTAGATGTGGATGGGGTAGCTGGGGTCGGGCACCAGCACGGTGTCGCCGCGGTCCAGCGTGGCCAGCATCAGGTGGGCCAGGCCTTCCTTGGAGCCGATGGTGACGATGGCCTCGTGGTCAGGGTCGATGGCGACGCCGTAGCGGCGCTCGTACCAGTGCGAGATCGCGCGGCGCAGGCGCGGGATGCCCTTGCTGGCCGAGTAGCCGTGGGTGTCAGGCCGTTGCGAGACCTCGTTGAGCTTGGCGACGATGTGAGCCGGCGTGGCCCCGTCGGGGTTGCCCATGCTCATGTCGATGATGTCCTCGCCACGCCGACGGGCCGCGAGCTTGAGCTCGGCCGTGATGTTGAAGACGTAGGGCGGGAGGCGATCGATGCGCGCGAAACGGCGCTTGCCGCCGGAAGCGGAAGAAGAGGAAGTCATTGGCAGTGTCACGTGAGCGCCCGGAACCGTCCGAGCGACGTGGGCGGCTTGGCGCCGCACCGCGGTCGACTCTAGCGCACTAAGCTGCGCGAATGAGTCCTCCCGAACTCCTCAAGTTGAAGGTCGATGACGACACCACCGTCTCGGCCCTGTGGCTGCAGCCACCGCAGCCGCAGGCCACCTATGTCTTCGCCCACGGCGCGGGCGCCGGCATGCACCACAGCTTCATGGCAGAGCTGTCGCAGGCCTTGTTCGACCGGTCGGTGGCGACGCTGCGCTACCAGTTTCCCTACATGGAGCGCGGCTCCAAGCGGCCCGACACGCCTGCCGTGGCCCACGCCGCCGTGCGTGCTGCGGCGGCGACGGCGCGCAGCCGCCTGCCCGACACTCCGCTGTTCGCGGGCGGCAAGTCCTTTGGCGGCCGCATGACCTCGCAGGCCCAGGCCGCCGAGCCCATGCCCGGCGTGCGTGGGCTGGCGTTTGTCGGCTTTCCGCTGCACCCGGCCGGCAAGCCGGGTATCGAACGCGCCGCACACCTGGCCCAGGTTCGCGTGCCCATGCTGTTCCTGCAGGGCACACGCGACGAACTGGCCGAGCTGGCCTTGCTGCAGGGCGTAATCCAGGGCCTGGGTGACTGGGCCGAGCTACACGTCGAGGACGACGCGGACCACGCCTTCCATGTCAGGGCGCGCAGCGGGCGCAGCGATGCGCAGGTGGTGCTGGCGCTGGCGACGACGGTTGCCAGGTGGAGCACCCAGCGAACCTAGCGCAAGCCGGTGCAGCTTGCCGTGGTGCGCGGCGCGAGCAGCGGCATCAGCCCGTCTGGCCGGTCAGCAATGCGCTCCAGCACCGGGTAGCGCAGCCCGCCGCGCCAGTCGATCTGCAGCGTCTCCTGGCGGTCGTCAACCTGCATCGTCAGCTGCACGCCGGGCGCGGCCTCGGTGCGTGCCACCGCGTCGACCAGTGCCGCCGCACTGAAAGGGCTCTCGCCGACCTGCAGCACGCGCATTCCCGGCACCAGCCCGGCGCGGAAGGCCGGGCCCTGCCACGCGACGGACTTGACGACGCCCTTGGCCGTCACCGTAGCGCCGATCGAGGCGCTCAGGTCGGTGATGCCGTCGTTCTTCTCATGCTGCAGGAACAGGGGTGTGGGTTGGGCCCGGTAGGCCAGCCGCCAGCCGTGCGAGGCCAGGCCATCGAGCACCGGTCCGTTCTCGTGCCCCTCCACCCGCCCGCGCAGTTCGCGTCGCCAGTCGCCCGGCACTCGCCGCGCCAGCGTGCGGGCAATGTCGTCAGCGGTGTAGGTCTGTGTCGCGGTGGCGGGTGTGGTGTGGCCGAAGAAATCCGCGGCGAAATCGTCCAGCCCGTGGCGGCCGCCGGAGCGTTCACGCAGACGGCCGTCGATGGCCAGCCACAGCAGCACGCCTTCGACGTAGTAGTCCTCGCGGCGCTGCCAGTCCCGCCACGACATGCTCAGCCCACGGTACAGCGTGGTGGGATCCAGCGCGCTGTCGGCCAGGTTCTTCCAGGCGCGGCCGGCGCGGGTCTCGACGCTGGCCGCATCGATCGCCAGCAGGTCCCGCGTGTCCTGCACGGAGCGCAGGCCGGCGCGGGCGGCGATCACGCGTGACCAGAACTCGGTCTGGCCCTCGTACATCCACAGCAGGCTGTTGCGCATCGGCGTGTTGGGCGTGGGCGCCCACAGGTCGGCCGGCACGCGCTGCATGCCGTTCCAGGCGTGGATCAGCTCATGCGCTAGCACGTCGATCTCGGGCAGGTAGGACGCCGGCGCGCTCAGGAAGTCCGCAGGCAGGAAGACCTCGCTGGACTCGCGATGCTCGATGCCGCCGGGGCCCGGCAGCCGGTCATCGAGCGCGATCAGGAAGTCGTAGCGTGCAAACGGGTCGGCACCGAACACGCGGCGGGTTTCGGCGAGCAGCCTTGCCATCGGGCAGTCGAGCGCCTCGGCCCGCTGCAGCGCGGCGGCATCGGTGGCCAGCCAGTGGGCCTGGACGGTGCTACCCGGCCCGCCCACCGCCCGCCGCGCCACCTGGGGAGCGGCGAAGACGGGCGAGTCGATCAGCCGCTCCAGCGACGTGGTCTCGAAATCGACCTGATCGCCGCTCGCCGCACTGCGCAAGGCCGACGCATGCTGGAAGCCGGCCGGCAGCGTCAGCCGGGGGTGGACGGCAATCTGGCGCACGAAGTGGCCGGCCGGATACAGCAGCAGGCGGTTCCAGTCCAGCCCGACGAAATCGCGCAGCAGCTTGGCCGACGCGTCGCGCGTCAGCGGGGCGAGGTACTGGAAGTTGATGTCCAGTGCCTGCGTGCCGGCCGGCACGTCGACGTGGAAGGCGTGCGGGTCCAGCGGGTCGCGAGTCCAGGCCAGGCGTTGGTTGCCGGCGTGGATGACGAGGCCGGCTAGCTGCTGCACGGCGATGGTGGGCGCGTGGCTGGCCATTTCCCAACGCGGATAGAACAGCACCAGGGCGCCGGCCGCGTTGACGGGCAGCTGCTCGTGGACGGTGACGATGCGGCGGCGGGTGTCGGAGGCATCGACCTGCAGCTCAATGGTGCCCGGCCAGCGGACGTCGCGTGGCGTGGGCAGTGCCTGTGGCGGGGCCAGGGGTTGGGGAGGCGGTGTGGCGGCCAGCGCCAGGGGTGCGGCCAGCAGCAAGGCCAGCAGCATCGTGGGTTGTGTCATGTCGATGAGGATGCCCGGTATGGCGCCGGAACTTAAGCGGCAACGCCGGCGTTGGCTGGAAGTCACGCGCCGCGCTGCCGAGTTCCTAGAATCCGACGATGAACGCATCTGCCGCCCCCATCGTTTGCATCGGCGGCCTCAACATCGACCGCAAGCTCAAGCTGCTGGCCAGCGCGCTGCCTGGGTCGTCCAACCCCTGTGAATCGCACGAGACGCCCGGCGGCGTCGTGCGCAACGTAGCCGAGAACCTGGCGCGCCTGGGCCTGCCCGTGGCGCTCGTCGCGGCCGTGGGCGACGACGCGGGCGGGCGCATGCTGCTGGAGCAGGCCGCCGCCGTCGGCATGGACACGCGCGCCGTCATCCGGTTGCGCCGCCACGCCAGCGACAGCTACACGGCCGTGCTCTCACCCGACGGCGGCCTGGAGCTGGGCCTGGCCTCGATGCCCCTCGTCGAGAGCCTGAACCCCTGGGCGCTGGAGTCCAGCAAGGCGTTGCGCGCCAGCGCTGCCCTCGTCGTGGCCGACGGCAACCTGCCCACCGATGCCTGGCCGCTGCTGCTGGGCGAGGCGCGTGCCAGCGGCATTCCGCTGGTCTGCGTGGCCGTGTCCGAGGCCAAGATGGGCCGGCTGCCGGAGCGCCTGGAAGGGCTGCACCTGCTGGTGATGAACGCGGGTGAGCTGGCCACCATCGCGGCCGATGCGAACGAGGCGTTCGATGTGCTGCACGCCCGCGGCGTGGGCTGCGTGCTGGTGTCCAAGGGGCCTGAAGGCCTGCTGCTCAGCACGCCGGACCGCGCGCCGTGCCACTGGCCGGCGCCGCAGGTGCACGTCGTGGATGTGACCGGTGCGGGCGACGCACTGTCCGCCGGCGTCTGCGCGTCGCTGCTGAAGGCGCCCGACGATTTCGATGCCGCCGCCCGCCTGGGCCTGGATCTGGCTGCGCTGACGCTGCAGACCGAGGACAGCGTCCACCCCGAACTGACCCCGCGATTCCTCAGCGATCGATGAACAACCCATGAACGACCTGATCCAACTCTCGCCCGAAGTGGCCGCCGCCCGTGAGCAGGGGCGCCCCATCGTCGCCCTCGAATCGACCATCATTGCCCACGGCATGCCCTGGCCGCAGAACCTGGAGACGGCCCGCCAGGTCGAGGATGTCATCCGCATCGAGGGCGCCGTGCCGGCCACCATCGCCGTCATCGGCGGGCGCATCCGCGTGGGCCTGACGGATGCCGAGCTGCAGCAGCTCGCCCAGGCGCCCGACGCGATGAAGCTCAGCCGCCGCGACCTGCCCTTCGCCATCGCGACCGGGCGCCTTGGCGCCACCACCGTGGCCGCGACGATGATCTGCGCCCACCTGGCCGGCATCGAGGTGTTCGTGACCGGTGGCATCGGCGGCGTGCACCGCGGCGGGCATGAGAGCTTTGACATCTCGGCCGACCTGCAGGAGCTGGCGCGCACGCCGGTGGCCGTCGTCTGCGCGGGCGCCAAGTCCATCCTCGACCTGGGCCTGACGCTGGAGTACCTGGAGACGCACGGCGTGCCGGTGCTGTCGGTTGGCCAGGACAACTTCGCCGCCTTCTTCACGCCCGACAGCGGCCTGAAGGCCGACTTCCGCATGGACGATGCCGAGCAACAGGCGCGCTTCATCCGCGCCAAATGGGCGCTGGGCCTGAACGGCGGCGTCGTCGTCAGCAACCCGGTGCCGGCCCACGATGCGATGCCCCGCGAGGAGATCGATGCGATCACGGCTCAGGCGCTGGCTGAAGCCGACGCGCAAGGCATCGTCGGCAAGGCCATCACGCCCTTCCTGCTGGGGCGCATCAAGGCGCTGACGGGCGGGCGCAGCCTGGCCACCAACATCGCGCTCGTGAGGAACAACGCCGTCGCGGGCGCACGCCTGGCTCGCGCGCTGCAGAACTAAAGCCGAAAAACGCGCAAGCTGGGGGTGGCCAGCAAACTGCGAGCAAAACAGGCCGGTTAAGCTGATCTGTTTTTCAAGTCAACCCCTATTACTTTCAGCAGGCTTGCATGCGCGCGACCTCCCCCCTGTTTCTTTGTGGCCTGGTGCTGGCCCTTCTGGCCGGCTGTGGGCGCAAGGACGATGCCGGTGGCGCGTCGGCACCGGCTGGGGCGGCCAGCGCACCGCCGGCGCAGAACGTCGGCGTCGTCAAAGTGAAGCAGGCCGACGTGCCGATCACGGTGGAGGCCAGCGGCACCGTCACCGCGCTGCAGAGCGTGGACGTGCGCGCGCAGACGACCAGCATCGTGGCCCAGGTGCTCGTCAAGGACGGCCAGAACGTCCGCAAGGGCGACCTGCTGTTCCGCTTCGATGACCGTGGCGACCGCGCCGCGATGGAGAAGGCGCGCGCCCAGCTGGCCCGCGACCGCGCCAGCCTGAACGACCTGGAGCGCCAGCTCAACCGTGCCAAGGAGTTGAAGGCGCAGAACTTCATCGCCCAGAACGCGGTGGACACGGCCCAGGCCAACTTCGACGCCGGCCAGGCCCTGATCCGCAGCGACGAGGCCGCGATCCAGGCGACCCAGGTCACGCTGGGCTACAACGAGTTGCGCGCCCCCATCAGCGGCCGCGTCGGCATCGTCAGCGTCTACCCCGGCAGCCTGGTGCAGGCCAACGCGACAGCGCTGCCGCTGGTCAACATCGCGCAGCTGGACCCCATCGCCATTAGCTTCACGGTGCCCGAGACCCAGCTCGGCTCGCTGCTCGCGGCCACGCGCGCCGGTGAGCTGGATGTCGAAGCCCTGCCGCCGCCGGGCTCGCTGCGCGGCGCGACGTCCATCAAGGGCCGCGTCTCGGCGGTGGACAACCTCGTCGACAGCAGCACCGGCACGATCAAGGTCAAGGCCGAGTTCGACAACAAGGCCCAGGCGCTGTGGCCGGGCCAGTACCTGCGCGTGCGCGTCACGCTGCGCACGCTCAAGGGCGTGACGGTGGTGCCCCAGGCCGCCATCATCATCCGCGGCAACGAGCGCTCGGTCTACGTCGTCGGCCCGGGCGACACGGCCAAGCTCGTGCCGGTGCAGTTGCGCCAGGCCATGGGCGAGCAGGCCGTGGTGGAGGGCCTGGACGCCACAGCCCAGGTCGTCATGGAAGGCAAGCAGAACCTGCGGCCCGGCACGCCGCTGCGCATCCAGGCCAGCAGTGGTAGCGGCGCGGCCTCGGCCGCATCGGCCGCATCTGCAGCAGCTTCGGGCGCTGACAAATGAGGTTGACGGAGATGTTCATCCGGCGGCCGGTCATGACCGTGCTGCTGAACCTGTCGCTTGTCATCGCCGGCCTGGCTGCCTGGAGCAAGATCCCGGTCGCGGCGCTGCCGTCGTACAACACGCCCATCATCAACGTGGGCGCGTCGCTGCCCGGGGCGTCGCCCGAGACGATGGCGTCGTCTGTGGCGCTGCCGCTGGAGAAGCAGTTCGCCACCATCGCGGGCCTGCAGACCATCTCGTCGACCAACACGCTGGGCAGCACCTCGCTGACGCTGGAGTTCGATCCTTCACGCAACATCGATGCGGCGGCGGTGGACGTGCAAGCGGCGCTGTTCCGCTCCCTGCGCGCGCTGCCGGCCGAGATGACCTCGCCACCGAGCTACCGCAAGGTCAACCCGGCCGATGCGCCGGTGCTGCTGGTGGCGCTGACGTCGCCCTCCATCGACCTGACCGAGCTGAACGACTACGCCGAGAACCTGCTGTCGCCGGGCCTGTCGACCATCGACGGCGTGGCCCAGGTGTCCATCTTTGGCCAGAAGCGCTATGCCGTGCGCATCAAGGTCAAGACCGACCTGCTGAACCAGCGCAACATCACGCTCGACGAACTGCAGACGGCCGTGCGCGCCGCCAATGCCAACACGCCGGTGGGCGTGCTGGACGGCTCTCGCCAGACGCTGACCATCCAGGCCAACCGCCAGCTGCGCAATGCCACCGAGTTCGGTCGCATCGTCGTCGCCTCGCGCAATGGCGCGCCGGTGCTGCTGCGCGACGTGGCCGACGTGCAGGACAGCGTCGAGACCAGCAAAACCTACTCCACCTACCAGGGCGAGCGCTCCATCGTGCTGGCCATCCAGCGCCAGCCCGACGCCAACACCGTGCAGGTCGTCGACAAGGTCAAGGCCCTGCTGCCGCGCTATGCGGCGCAGATGCCGGCGTCCATCAAGATGGACACGCTGAACGACCGCTCGGTGTCCATCCGCGAGTCGCTGCACGATGTCTATGTGACGCTGGCGCTGACGGTGGGCCTGGTGGTGCTGGTGATCTTCATCTTCCTGCGCCGCGCGGTGGCCACGCTGATCCCGACGGCCTCGCTGCCCATCTCGCTGATCGGCGCGCTGACGCTGCTGTTCGCGCTGGGCTACTCGCTGGACAACATCTCGCTGCTGGGCATCACGCTGGCCGTGGGCCTGGTGGTGGACGACGCCATCGTCATGCTGGAGAACATCGTCCGCCACGTCGAGGACGGCATGAAGCCCTTCGACGCGGCCGTGCGCGGCGCGCGCGAGATGGCCTTCACCATCCTGTCCATCTCGGTCTCGCTGGTGGCGGTGCTCATCCCCATCTTCTTCATGCCGGGTGTCATCGGCCTGCTCTTCCACGAGTTCGCCGTCGTCGTCGGCCTGTCCATCCTCGTGTCGGCCGTCGTGTCGCTGACGCTGGTGCCCATGCTGTGCAGCCGACTGCTGAAAGCCGACGAGCACCACGAAGACGGCCCGATGGGGCGACTCTTCGAGCGCGGCTTCACGGCCACCTTGAACGCCTACACGCGCACGCTGGACCTGGCGCTGCGCCACCGCCCCTGGGTGCTGGGCGTGGCGGCCTTGAGCTTCGTCGCGACCATCTGGTTCTACACAACCATCCCCAAGGGTTTCTTCCCCGAGGAGGACATCGGCCAGATCTCTGCCAGCACCGAGTCCGCCGAGGACACGTCGTTCGCCGCGATGACCGTCCTGCAGGACCGTGTGGCGGCTATCGTGCGCGGCGACCCCAATATTGCCGCCGTCAGCTCGGCCGTCGGCGGCGGGCCGTCGGGCAGCGCCACCAACACTGGCCGCATGTTCATCAACCTGAAGGCGCGTGGCAGCCGCGAGCCCATGCCCAAGGTGCTGGAAGGCCTGCGCAAGAAGCTGCGCGCGGTGCCCGGCATCCAGGTCTATCTGCGCCCGATACAGAACCTGCAGCTCGGCGGCCGCCAGAGCAAGAGCCGCTACCAGTACACGTTGCAATCGGTGTCGACGGGCGAGCTCAATACCTGGTCAACCAAATTGCAGGAG
The DNA here is from genome assembly GCF_059421665.1 of Roseateles sp. GW821-FHT02E12. Taxonomy (NCBI): domain Bacteria; kingdom Pseudomonadati; phylum Pseudomonadota; class Betaproteobacteria; order Burkholderiales; family Sphaerotilaceae; genus Roseateles; species Roseateles sp. GW821-FHT02E12. The sequence continues at coordinate 443,346 of NZ_JBWKVK010000001.1, read as the reverse complement.
AAGCTGCGCAGCGACGAGCGCTTCCGCGATATCACGAGTGACTCGCAGCTGCGTGGCCTGCAGGCCAGTCTCGTCATCGACCGCGAGCGCGCGGCCATCCTGGGCGTGCAGATGCAGGACCTGCGCAACGCGCTGTACGGCGCCTTCGGCGAGCGCCAGGTGTCCAGCATCTATGCCGAGAGCAACACCTACCAGGTCATCATGGAGGCCGGCGAGGACGACCGCAGCAGCGAGGCCGCCTTCGACAAGATCTATCTGCGCGGCAAGAACGGCGCGCAGGTGCCGCTGACGGCCTTCGCCACCGTGCAGCGCACGCTGGGCCCCACGGCGGTCAACCACCAGGGCCAGTTGCAGGCCGTCACGATCAGCTTCAACCTCGCGCCCAACGTGCCGTTGGGCGACGCCACCAAGCAGATCGACACCTTCACGCGCGACATCAAGCTGCCGCCCAGCATCATCACCAGCTACGGTGGCGACGCCGCCGTGTTCCAGGATTCGCAGGGCGGCCAGCTGCTGCTGATCGGCCTGGCCGTGGCCGTCATCTACGTGCTGCTGGGCGTGCTCTACGAGAGCTATATCCACCCGCTGACCATCCTGGCCGGCCTGCCGTCGGCCGCGGTGGGCGCGCTGATCACGCTGCAGCTGTTCGGCATGGAGCTGACGATCATTGCCACCATCGGCATCGTCATGCTGATCGGCATCGTCAAGAAGAACGCGATCATGATGATCGACTTCGCGCTGGACGTGCAGCGCAGCCAGGGGCTGCCGCCCGCCGAGGCGATACGCCAAGCCTGCATCCTGCGCTTCCGGCCCATCATGATGACGACGCTGGCCGCGCTGATGGGCGCGCTGCCCATCGCGCTGGGCCTGGGTGCCGGCGCCGAGCTGCGCCAGCCGCTGGGCCTGGCCGTGGTGGGCGGCCTGATCCTGTCGCAGGCGGTGACGCTTTACATCACGCCGGTCATCTACCTGGCGCTGGACCGCTTCAGCGGCACGGGGCCGGACGTCCGCGAGGTTGCGGACTTCTCCAGCAAGGCCGCCTGATTCAGCTGAGTTTCAGCCGGCCTTCGCGGCTCTCGGTGAGCAGCCGCTGGGCCGCACGCTCGATCATGCCGATGACGGCATCGAAGCCCGCAACGGGGCCGAAGTAGGGGTCGGGGATGTCCTCGCCGGCCAGTTCGGGCACGAAGTCGGTCAGCAGCAGGATCTTGGCGTGGTGCTCGGGCGCGGCCTTCTTGCGCAGGGCATCGACATGCTCGGACTCCATGGCCAGCACCAGGTCGTACTGGCCGAGCTGCTCCGGCTCGACGCGGCGCGAGCGCCATTTGCGGTCGAGGCTGTACTTGTGCCGCTCCAGTGCGGCGGCGGCACGCGCATCCACCGGGCCGCCGCGCGGGTCGGCATGCACGCCGGCCGAGGCGATGGTCTTGAACACATCGCCCAGCTTGGCCTTGAAGATGGCCTCGGCCATCGGCGAGCGGCAGATGTTGGCGGTGCAGACGAGCAGGATGGCGGCCATCGTGGTTTCCTCAGGCCTGAGCCAGTTCAGTGCGCATGGCGTCGATGACGGCCTTGTAGTCGGGCTTGCCGAAGATGGCCGAGCCGGCGACGAAGGTGTCGGCACCCGCTGCGGCGATCTCGCGGATGTTGTCGACCTTCACGCCGCCGTCGATCTCCAGGCGGATGTCGCGGCCGCTGGCCTGGATGATCTCGCGCGCCTTCTTGAGCTTCTGCAGCGCGGTCGGGATGAAGCTCTGCCCGCCGAAGCCCGGGTTCACGCTCATCAAGAGCACCACATCGACCTTGTCGATGACCCACTCCAGCACGTCCAGCGGCGTGCCCGGGTTGAACACCAGGCCGGCCTGCTTGCCCTCGGCCTTGATGAGCTGCAGCGTGCGGTCCACATGGGCGCTGGCCTCGGGGTGGAAGGTCACCACGTCCGCGCCGGCGCGGCAGAAGGCCTGGGCCAGGCTGTCGACCGGTTGCACCATCAGGTGCACGTCGATGACGGCCGGCTTGCCGTCGGGGTGCACCGCGTGCTTGCGCAGCGCCTCGCAGACCATCGGGCCGAAGGTCAGGTTGGGCACGTAATGGTTGTCCATCACGTCGAAGTGGATCCAGTCGGCGCCAGCGGCCAGCACGGTCTTCACTTCCTCGCCCAGGCGGGCGAAATCGGCGGACAGCAGGCTGGGGGCGATGCGGTATTGAGGGGCGGCCATAGCCATCGATTCTAGATTCGGGGTGTCAGGCGCCCGGCCGCTTGAAGCTGTCGCGCGCCTTCTGCGCCTCGGCCCAGTGGTGGCAACCGGGCTGGTGGTCGTTGATGAGGCCCATGGCCTGCATCAGCGCATGCATGGTCGTCGGGCCGACGAACTTCCAGCCGCGCTTCTTCAGGTCCTTGGACAGCGCCTCGGACGGCGCCGACGTCGCCAGGTTGTGGGCCACCGAGTTCTTGGGTGGCTCGAAGCGCCACAGATAGGCGGCCAGCGACCCTTCCGCCGCCACCAGCTCTACGCAGCGCCCGGCGTTGTGGATGGCCGCCTCGATCTTGCCGCGGTGGCGCACGATGCCGGCATCCAGCAGCAGGCGGTTCACGTCGGCAGTGCCGAAGCGAGCCACCTCGTTGTAGTCGAAGCCCGCAAAGGCTGCGCGAAAGGCCTCGCGCTTGTTCAGGATGGTCCGCCACGACAGGCCGCTCTGGAAGCCCTCCAGGCAGAGCTTCTCGAAGAGCCGGAAGTCGTCGCCCACCGGCCGGCCCCACTCCTCGTCGTGATAGCGCAGATAAGTCTCGTCGCCGGGCGCGGCGGCGCACCAGGCGCAGCGCGGCCGGCCATCGGGCGGCAGGTAGAGCGGCTTCAACGGTATTTCTCGGCCAGTTGGCGCAACACGCCGTCGCGCTCCAGGCGGCGCAGGGCTTCGGTCAAGCGCTCGACGATGGGCGCGGGCAGGTCGTTGCGCACGGCCACGTACTGCGATTCCTCCTGGAAGGACGTCCTGCCCAGCTTGACCTTGTCGCCCATCCGGGAGTCGCGGATGTGGCGCAGCAGGTTGATGTCCTGACCGTAGATCGCGTCGGTGCGGCCCAGGGTCAGCATCTGCAGGGCCTCGCGCTCCGAGCCGACCTCGGCCAGGTTCACGCCCGCCGTGTCCAGCTTGCGCGCCAGCGCGGTGCCGCGCGCCACCAGCACGGGCTTGACCTGGCTCATCGTGGCCAGGTCCAGCAGGGTGTCGACGGGCCGCAGGTCGTCGACCCGCTGCACGATCACATGGCGCACGCCGTACAGCGGCACGGGCACATAACGCCATTGGCGCTCGCGCTCCGGCGAGCGCAGCAGGCAGAAGAACACGTCCACCTGGCTATCGGCCAGCAGGCGCTCGACGCGGCGCAGCGGCAGATGCTGGTCCAGCCCGCTGAAGCGCAGGCCGGGGTCGACACGCTCGACTGCGCGCAGCACTTCCATGCAGATGCCGGGCTTCTGGGGGGGGGCCGTCGGGGTCGTACTTGACGATGGAACTTGCCTGCTGGACTGTGCGCAGCGACAGTTCTTGCGCGTGGCTGGTCAGCAGCGCGAGCAGGCAGATCAGCCCGCAGCCGGCGCGCAGCAGCATTTAGGATCACGCGGTCCAGGGAACATGCGTGGAGCATAGCGCTCGACGCCGGCAGAATGCGCTGATGGCCAACCCTCGTTTCAGTTGCACCGTTGCAGTCCAGGCCCTGCCCGAGCAGACCCATCTCGAGCAGGGGCTGTATGCCTTCAGCTACACCGTCACCATCGAGAACAGCGGTGATGTGCTGTCCCAGCTCGTCGGCCGGCATTGGGAGATCACCGACGCCCGCGGTCAGGTGCAGATCGTCGACGGCCTGGCCGTTGTCGGCCACCAGCCCGTGCTGGCGCCGGGCCAGAGCTTCCAGTACAGCTCCTGGGCCCAGATCACCACGCCACAGGGCACGATGTGCGGGCGCTTCCTGTGCGTCACCGAGGGCTGCGAGGTCTTCTACACCGAGGTCCCCGAGTTCCTGCTCGCTGACAGCGCCTCTCTCCATTGACCTGGGACCTCACCGCCCTCCTGAACGCGGCCGACCCGCAGGCGGCGCTCGCCGAGCGCAATCTGTGGCTGGTGCGCCTGCTCGAATGGCTGCGCCACGCGCCGCGTGAGGAAGCCGCCGCGGGCACGCCGCGGCCCCTCGTGCGCCTCAAGCACCTGCTCAACGTGCTGGAGCGCCACCCCGAGCACGCCTGGGCGTTCGCCAACGTCATCGGCGGGGTCTGGAACGATGTCGACGCCGTCTCGCTGTTCGCCGAGGTGGGTTTTGCGCCGCGCATGGCGCTGTGGCACGAGTTCCTCGGGCGCCTGCGCCGCCGCCTGCTGCCGGCCACCACCGACACGCGCGACCTCGCGGCGCTGTTCGAGCTGCTCTTTGGCAGCGAGACCGACGAGGACTGGATCGCCGCCATCGACGACGAGCTGCTGGCACGGCTGAGCCTGTTGTTCGCCGCCACGCCCGACGACGGCTGGCGCGTCGAGGCGCGCGCCGCCATCACCGTCCTCATCAGCCATGTGCAGGCCGCCGGCCTGGCCGGGCCGCTGCGCGTGCGCATGGACGAGCCGCTGCTGCAGGACAAGCCCTTTCACCAGTTGCCCACCGCCTGGGCAGCCGTCGAGGGCGCGCTGGCCGGCACCGGTGGAGACACCGCCGCGCTGGACTCGGCCCTGCAGTACCTGCACGCGCTGCTGGACCGCTGCCGCGCCGCTGCACAGTCCGTGCCCGAGCACCTGGAGATCCACGGCGTGTCGGTGGACCTGATGTTCTCCGTCGAGCAGCTCACCGCACGGCTGGAGCGCATCGAGGCGCTGCTGGCCTGCCTGCTGTCGCACGAACCCCAGCGCGAGCTGCTGCGCCTGGTGGCCGGCCTGGTGCGCGTCGTGCACGAGAGGCGCAGTCTGCGCATGCTGTTCGCGCGCCACTACTCGCTGCTGGCGCGCAAGGTGGCCGAGCGCAGCGCCGAGACGGGCGAGCACTACATCACCCGCAGCCGCGAGGAATACCTCGACATGCTGAAGCGCGCGGCCGGCGGCGGCGCCGTGCTGGCGGGCACCACCTTCCTCAAGTTCGGCATCGCCCTGCTCGGCTTCACGGCCTTCTGGGGCGGTTTCTGGGCTGGCGTGAACTACGCGTCCTGCTTCGTCCTCATCCACCTGCTGCACTGGACGGTGGCGACCAAGCAGCCGGCCATGACCGCCCCGGCCATGGCCGACAAGCTGCAGCACATCGACCGCGACGACGGCGTGGTGGGCTTCGTCGACGAGGTGACCCATCTCGTGCGCTCCCAGGTGGCCGGCGTCATCGGCAACCTCAGCGTCGTCGCGCCGCTGGTGCTGGCCGTGCAGGGGCTGTGCTGGGCCGTGTTTGGCGCCCCGCTGGTGGGCGAGAAGGACGCCCACTACGTGCTGCACTCCCTGAGCCTGTTCGGCCCCTCGCTGCTGTTTGCCGCCTTCACCGGCACGCTGCTGTTCGCGTCCAGCATGATTGCCGGCTGGGTGGAGAACTGGTTCGTCTTCCACCGCCTGGACAGCGCCATCGCGTGGAACCCGCGCATCGTTGCAACCGTCGGCCAGGCGCGCGCGCAGCGCTGGTCGGCCTGGTGGCGAGCCAATATCTCGGGCCTGACGGCCAACATCAGCCTGGGCCTGATGCTGGGCCTGGTGCCGTCGCTGTTCGGCTTCCTCGGCATCGGCCTGGAGGTGCGCCATGTGACGCTGTCCACCGGCCAACTCGCCGCCGCCGTGGGTGCGCTTGGTGTCGGCGTCATGGCGACCTGGGCCTTCTGGTCCTGCGTGCTGTGCGTTGCCGGCATCGGCATGCTGAACGTCGGTGTCAGCTTCTTCTGCGCCTTCAAGGTGGCGATGCGCTCGCGCGGCATCCGATTGGCCGACCGCAAGCGCGTTTACGCCGCCATCCGCGCGCGGCTGCGGCGCCAGCCGCTGAGCTTCTTGATCGCGAAGAGCTAGTCGTCCTTGCGCTCGCCCTTGTTGCGGCCCGAGAACATGGTCCACCAGATGATGAAGACAAAGATCAGCAGCGCGCCGAGGGCTTCGAGGACGAGGAGCAGCATGGGATGGTGGGCGCGTGGGGTGTTGGCTGCGATTCTAGGAAGCCTGGCCGCCTGCTCTTCACCGCCGCTGCAGCCGCCTTCGCCACCCCAACCGCGGGACACGGCGCCGGTCTCACCCTCTACGCCACGGCCTGCGCCGCAGCGCTGGGTTGCCGCCGACTGGAAAGACCTGCCCGGCTGGGGCGGCGACGACCTGCTCGCCGCCTGGCCGGCCCTGCTCGCCGGCTGCCAGCGCCCCGCACCCGGCTGGGCCGAGTTCTGCGCCCGCGCCGCGCTGCAGGCCCCCGGCGATGCGATGGAGGCCGCGCTGCTGCTGATGAAGCATCTGCGCCCCTGGCGGCTGGCCGCCGACGACGGCGAGGCGACCGGCCTGCTGACCGGCTATTTCGAGCCCCAGCTCACCGCCAGCCGCACGCGCCAGGGCGCCTTCCAGTGGCCGCTGCATGCGCTGCCGGCCGATGCCACGCTGCGCCGCACGCCGCGCCGCGACATCGAGGCCAACCCGCGCTTCACGATGCTGGAGCTGGCCTATGTCGACGACCCCTTCGGCCTGTTGCAGCTGCAGATCCAGGGCTCGGGCCGCCTCGTCGTGCGCGACGCGGCAGGCGCCGAGCGCCTCAGCCGGGTCGCCTTTGCCGGCCACAACGACCAGCCCTTCCAGTCCGTCGTGCGCGTGCTGCTGGACCGCGGCGAGGTGGGTGACGCCACGCCGCGCACCCTGGGCGACTGGGCGCGCCGCAACCCGGCCAAGGTGCGTGATGCGCTGGCGGTGAACCCGCGCGTCGTCTACTTCCGCGAGGAGGCCCTGCCCGATGCGAGCCAGGGCCCGCGCGGGGCCCAGGGTGTGCCACTGACGCCGGGCCGCTCCGTCGCCATCGACCGGGCCTTCATCACCCTGGGCACGCCGCTGTGGCTGGACAGCACCGAGCCGCTGTCCACGACGCCGCTGCGCCGCCTCGTGCTGGCTCAGGACTCCGGTGGCGCCATCCAGGGCGCCGTGCGTGCCGATCTGTTCTGGGGCTGGGGCGAGGCTGCCGCGTTGCAGGCCGGCCGCACCAAGCAGGCGTTGCGGCTGTGGGCGCTGTGGCCCGAAGGGCTTATTCCGAAACCTTGACGCCCTTCCAGAAGGCGTAGCGGCCCTTGATCTCCGCTGCGGCGGGCAGCGGGTCGGCGTAGTACCAGACGGCGTCCGGGTTCATCTCACCGTTGACGAACAGGCTCAGGTACTGCGCCTGACCCTTCCAGTGGCAGCCGCTGCGGTGGTTGGAGAAGGTCGTGTATTCCTTCTTCAGTGACTCGGCCGGGAAGTAATGGTTGCCTTCGACGACCACGGTGTCGTTGCTTTCGGCGAGGGTCACGCCATTCCACACTGCCTTCATCGTCTGCTCCGGGAGAATCGAGGGATGCGACGCTACCACTCCCACCTTGGCCGAGACATCGTCGTCACCGGCGGCAGCTCCCGGGACCTGGAACCTGGGCAGTTCGGCGTGCTCGCCATCGATGGCGGCGCAGGCGGCTGGTCGGTTGTGCACAAGGGGCCGGACGGCGACGTGGACGAACTCAACAACGAGATGCACTTCGAGACGCCGGAGGAAGCGCTGGCGTTTGCGAAGGAGTTGATCGGGATGCTTCAAGGCTAGGTCCGATTCACGCGCTCGGCGCTCCCGGCACACGTGTAATTTGTGACAGCGTCTAGGGATTGGTGCTGCGGTGCTGCACGACAGAATGAGCGGCACTAACCGCACGAGTGCTTGGATGCAGTCGGGTTCTTGCCTGGCGTGACCGACCCCCGTCCGACGCTCGATCCAGACGAGGGTGACACCTTGTCGCCAGGGAGATCGTTTTGAAGTTCTTGTTGTCTGCCCGCTCGCGGGCTGCCCTGTATGGTTTGCCGCTCGCATTCGGCCTGAGTGCCTGCGGCGGCGGTGGAGGGGGTGGGGCCAGCACGCCGCCGCCTGCCACGCCCGCGTCCGCGGCGCCGTCCTGCACCAATGGCGCGACCGATCCGCCGTTCTGCACCACGTTTCCGGCGCCAACCGCGACGGTCGCCAGCTTCACGCCGACAGCCAGCGCCAAGGATGTGTCCATCACCGGCGAGCTGACCGTGAACCTCATGCTCGCCAACGTGCAGAGCATCGACGCCAAGGCCACGTATTGCGGCCGGACGGCCCTGTCGGCGAACGTGAGGGTCGCCCTCCTGGACAACAGCGGGACAGTCACCGTGCGCTACCCGGATGCGCTGCCCTACAGCACGGATTGCACCTGGGAGATCCAGGGCACGGCCTACGGCAAGAATGCGCAGACGACGACGTGGTCGCAAAGCAGCCGCTTCACGACGGAGGCGCTGGGTGTGCTTCACTACGGCGAAAAGGTCTACGCCCTGCATGGCCTCACGCCGCTGGCCGTGGAGCGCAAGGCCGACGGCAGCTTCAGCCTCACGCAGGTGGGCAACGAGAGTTCGCATCGCACCACGGCGTTCTCCGGCACGTCCATCACCGACTGCGTGCGCAACCTTCGCAAGACCTCCACCGGGACGATCTGGCTGAGTTGTGTAACCAACGATGACGGGCTGCGCCGCAATCTGGTCATGAACCCCGCGCGGCAAATCGTGCGGGATCCCGTGCCGCAGGACGGCGCCGAGCCGGCACTCACGGATGCCGGCTGGGTGCAGAGCGCCCCGTACGACGCGGCGACGCTGCCGGAGTGGCGCTTCAAGGCCAAGGCCTCCACAGGCTGGTTCGTGGCGAACAACCCGCCGACCACGGCGAGGTTCATCGACAACGCGGGCAATGTGACCACGATCTGGAATGAAGATTCGGTGAGCGTCCCGGCGCGCGAAGTCTTCTTTGTCGTCGAGAACTAGAGGCGGTGGCTTGTGGGGGCCATGACGGCCGCGCAGCGGTAACCTGCCGTCATGCCTCATGAGCTTTCTCCGCTGACGCTGTATGGCGCGCAAGCCTCCGGCTCGGTCGCCGTGGAGGCCGCGCTGACCCTGCTGGGCCAGCCCTACACGTTGATCGAAGGCGCCACCTGGGCTGAGGCGGCTGCGCGCGAGCGCGTGGCGCCAACCAACCCGATGCGCCAGATCCCGACGCTGGTGCTGGCGGGCGGCGAGGTCATGACCGAGAGCGCGGCCATCCTGATCTATCTGGCCGACCTGCATCCCGAGGCGCGGCTGGCGCCGGCTGCCACCGACCCGCGGCGGCGGCAGTTCCTGCGCTGGATGCTCTACGTGTCGTCGGCGATCTACTCGCTGCATTGGATCAAGCCGGACGTGAAGCGCATCGGTGCGCCCGAGGCCTCGCGCGAGTCCGTCGTCGCTGCCGTGCATGACCGCATCGCGTTCTGCTGGGCCAACATGGACCGGCAACTCACGCCGGGCGACTACCTGCTGGGTGGCGAGCTGACGGTGCTGGACCTCTACGTCGCCGTCGTCTCGCGCTTCGGGCCGTGGCGCGAGCGCTTTGCCGAGGTCGCACCAGGCATGGCGGCGGCCATCCGCCGGGTGGACGAGGAACCGAGGTTGGCGGCGCTGTGGCGGGAGCGGTTTCCGCAGGACTGAAGGCGTGCATCTTCACCTCTGGCCTTGGTGGAGCCCTGAAGCACAACATTTCCTTGGCATAGTCGCCGCGCCCGCAACCGCTGCGGTCCCGAGACCCCAAGAAGGAGTTGCCCTTGTTCAGGTTCCTCTTCCGGTGCTGCCTCTTCCTCGCCGGGCTGACGCTGATCGCCGACACCGGGCTGCCCACCCGTGTCGAGCAACTTCGGGTTGACCGGCACACCAGCAGTTTCAATAGCGATCGCCACGGCCCCGGGAGCGGCGACACCAGCTACACGCTGCATCTGATCGACGGCAGGGTGTCGACATGCTCCGTCGGCTATGCGCTCTACACGCGGCTGAAGGACGGCGACCGTATCGAGGTCCGCTCCACCCGGCTCTTCAAGAACTGCATCCGCATCTCGCAGGGCGACGACGTCATCGAGGACGACAAGCACTGGAAGTACCTCGGGCTCATCTTCGGAGCGCTGCTGATCGCCTCCGCCGTGGGCTGGCTGCGTAGCGACGATGACGACGACCGGGGCGGGTTCGGCATACGCCTGGGATAGCCTCGGGCTGACGGTTCATTTCACAGGAGGCCTGCCACCGATGCCTGCACAACGCTTCAACGTCTTTGGCCGCCTCTTCGACATCGAGCGCGGCGGTGACCGCTGGTTGGTGCTGGCGGTAGGCAACGACGGCAAGCGGGCGCCGGCCGGGTTTGTCATTCCGGAGTTCGTGGCGCCCGAGGAACTGGAGCAGTTCCTGTTCGACCTGTTTCATGAGCAGGCGGCGTACAAGAAGGGTGGGATATTTCGGATTGAACGAACGACCTAGGTTCACCAATGGCACTTCCCATCGCAACTCGGAAAACTGCATTCCTTGCCGGGATGTCGCTGTTTGTGCTGGTCATGCTTCTTGGCCAGCTCAAGCTGCGCGGCGTCATCCCGTATGACGCGGACAGTCCTGAGCTGTTCCCGTTTGTCGTCGGCTATTTTCTGGTGACGGCATGTGTCTTTGTCATCGGCCTGAACAGCTTCACGTCAAAGGCGCTTAAGACCCGAATCCCGATGGTCTATTTCCCGACCAACAGAGAAGGCGCTCGCTTTCTGTTCACCGTGTGGGGACGGATGCTCATATGGTTCATTGGCGCTGTGGTCGGGGGCGCCATGTTCGCTCTGATTGAGGGCGTGCTGCAGTGACCCAACCTTAGGGTCGGATGCCCGCGCTCAAACCTGCCCACCCGCCTTCGCACCCTTGCCCTGCAGCACCGGCGCATCTGGCATCCCGAGCAGATCGGCCGCCAGCGCCTCGGCCACCTCGATGCCGTCGACCCCGGCCGACATGATCCCTCCTGCATAACCCGCGCCCTCGCCGGCCGGGAACAACCCGCGCACATTGACGCTCTGGTAGTCCCGCCCGCGGTTGATGCGCAGGGGGGACGACGTGCGTGTCTCCACACCGGTCAGCACCGCATCCGGCCGGTCGAAGCCGCGGATCTGGCGGGCAAACGCCGGCAGGGCTTCGCGGATGGCCTCCAGGCAGTAAGGCGGCAGCGAGCCGCGGCCCTTCTGCTGCAGGTCTGTCAGCGTGACGCCGGGCTTGTAGCTGGGCGCCACGCCGCCGAATTCCTTGCTGACCTGGCGCTTGACGAAGTCGCCCACCAGCGAGCCCGGGGCCAGGTAGCCACCGCCACCCAGCTCGTAGGCGCGGCTTTCCCAGATGCGCTGGAAGGCCATGCCGTCCAGTGGGTTCACGAGGCTGCCGTCGCGCTTGCCGTCCTGGCGGTAGTCCTCGGGCGTGAGGCCCACGACGATGCCGGCGTTGGCGTTGCGCTCGTTGCGCGAGTACTGGCTCATGCCGTTGGTGACGACGCGGTCGGGCTCGCTGGTGGCCGCCACCACCGTGCCGCCAGGGCACATGCAGAAGCTGTAGACGGCGCGGCCGTTCTTGGCGTGGTGGACGAGCTTGTAGTCGGCCGCACCGAGGATCTCGTTGCCGGCCGCCGCGCCGAAGCGGGCCGCGTCGATCAGCGACTGCGGGTGCTCGATGCGGTAACCGATGGAAAAGGGCTTGGCCTCCATGTGCACGCCGCGGGCGTGCAGCATCTGGAAGGTGTCGCGCGCGCTGTGGCCCAGCGCAATGACGACGTGGGTCGTGTCAATCTGCTCGCCGGACTCCAGCGTCACGCCACGCACGGCACCGTCCTCGATCAGCAGATCAGCCATCTTCTGCTGGAAGCGGATCTCGCCGCCCAGCGCTTCGATGTCGGCCCGCATCTTGATGATCATGCTGACCAGGCGGAAGGTGCCGATGTGGGGCTTGCTGACGTAGAGGATCTCGTCGGGCGCGCCGGCCTTGACGAACTCGGTCAGCACCTTGCGCGTCAGGTGGCGGGGGTCTGTGATCTGGCTCCACAGCTTGCCGTCGGAGAAGGTGCCGGCGCCGCCCTCGCCGAACTGCACGTTGCTCTCGGGGTTGAGCTTTTGCTCGCGCCACAGGCCCCAGGTGTCTTGCGTGCGCTCGCGCACGGCCTTGCCGCGTTCCAGCACGATGGGGCGCAGGCCCATCTGCGCGAGGATCAGCGCGGCGAACAGGCCGCAGGGCCCGAAGCCGACGACGACGGGGCGCGGGCCGGTGTGCTCACTTAACCGGGCCAGGAAGTGGTAGCCGGTGTCGGGTGTGGGGCGGATCTGGTGGTCGCCGGCGAAGCGGGCCAGCACGGCGGCTTCGTCGGCACCGTCCACCAGCGTGCAGTCCAGCGTGTAGACGAGCTGGATGTCGCTGCGCTTGCGGGCGTCGTAGCCGCGGCGAAAGACCTGGATGCTGGCCAGCTCGGCGTCGGTGAGCTTGAGCCGCGCCAGCACGGCGGGGCGCAGGGCGTCTTCGGCATGGGCCAGCGGCAGGCGGAGTTCGGTGATGCGGATCATGGTTTGGTCGATATCTAGCCGACAAAAACAAACAGGCCCCGCGGGGCCTGTGTGATGGAAACCGTCAGGGGGTCAGCCCGAGGATTTGCCTGAAGCTCAACCCGAATGGGGGCGCTTGCCCGGGTTCTTCTTGGAGCGGGTGTGGGCACCGCGCTCCAGGCTGCTCAGCTGGCCCTTGCCAGCGGTGAAGGTCACGCCCTTGGGGGCTTCGGGACGGGGGGTGGCGCGGCGAGCCGCTTCGGTGATGATCTTGTTGCCCATGAGTGGCTCCAGTGAAACTTAAGCCCACAGCAGGGGCAAAACGACGAAAGGGGCGGATTTTAGCCTGTCCGGCCTAGCCAGGTCTCAAAGTCCGGCAGATCCATCGGTTTGGCCAGCAGATAACCCTGAATCAGGTCGCAGCCGCAGGCCTTGATGCAGGCCAGTTCGGCCTCGTTCTCGACGCCCTCGGCCGTCACCGTCAGGCCCAGCCCCTGGCCCACGCCGACGATGGATTTCAGCAGCGCCTGGCGGCGTGGGTCGACGTTGACATCCTGGATGAAGCTGCGGTCGATCTTCAGCTCGTCCACCGGCAGGTGCTGCAGATAGGCGAGCGATGACTGGCCGGTGCCGAAGTCGTCGATGGCCAGGCGCACGCCCCAGCTCTTGAGCGCATGCAGCACGGCGATGGGGTCGGCGCCGCTGGCCATCAGCCCGGTCTCGGTCACCTCCAGCTGCAACTGGCCGGGGTCGACGCGGTACTCGGCCAGCAGGGCTGCCAGGCGGGCGGGCAGGGCCTGGTCCTGCAGGTCCAGCGTCGAGATGTTGACGGCGATGGACAGCGGCTCGCGGCCCTCGGCCTCCCAGGCGGCCAGCGTGCGCACGGCGCGGGCCAGCATCCAGTCGGTGATCTGGCGGATGCGGCCGCTGCGTTCGGCAAACGGGATGAAGTCGCCCGGCGGCAGCCAGCCGCGCTGGGGGTGTTGCCAGCGCACCAGGGCCTCGGCGCCGCTGATGCGGCCGGTCCGCAGGTCGCGCTTGGGCTGCAGGAACTGGCGCAGCTGGTCTTGCTGGATGGCGGTGGCGAGGTCGGACAGCAGGCTCAGGTGCAGGGTCCGCGCGGCCTCGGCGCCGGGGTTGAAGATGGCCACGGCCTGGCGCAGCCGCTTGGCCTCGAACATGGCCTGCTCGGCGCGGCGCAGCAGGGCCTCGGTGTCGGCCGCGTGCTCGGGCCAGTGGGCCACGCCCAGCGACACCGACAGGTCCAGCGACTGGCCCTGCCAGCTCAGCTTGTGCTCCACCTCCTCGCGCAGCTGGGTGGCCAGGGCCGTGCCGTGGTCCAGCCGCAGCACGGGTGCCAGCGCCGCAAACGTGCCGCCGGCCAGGCGGCCGTAGGCGGCCACGCCCTCGAACAGCCCTTCCAGCTTGGCCGCCGCTCCCTTCAGCAGCGCGTCGCCGGCGTCGAAGCCGAGCACGCCGTTGACGGCCTTGAGCCGGTCCACGTCGATGCAGATCAGCACGGCCAGCCGCTCACCCTCGGGCAGGTTGGCCAGCAGCCGGTCGCCGTCGGCGATGAAACGGGCGCGCTGGGGCAGGCCGGTCAGCAGGTCGACGTCGGCCAGGCGGCGCAGCTCGGCCTCGCGCTCGCCGACGGCCGCAGCCATGGTGTTCATCGCCGTGGCCATGTGGCCGAGCTCGTCGGCCGAGTCGACCTCGATGCGGTGGCCGTACTGGCCCTGGGCGATCAGCTCGGCGCCGTCCTCGGCGCGCTTGAGGGGCAGGATGATGGAGCGCGTCACGCCCACGGCCAGCAGCGCGCCGCCGATGAGGGCGCCGATGCACAGCGCCAGCACGCCGGTGCGGTCGACGTCGATCTGGTCACGCAGCTCGCGGGCCTGGGCCGTGCCGGCGCGCTCTTCGCTGGCGGCCAGCTGGTGGATGGCGCCGACGAACATGGACAAGGCCGATTCGGTGTCGCTGCCGAGCAACGCGCGCGCGGCATTGAAGTCGTCGCTCTCGATGAGGTTGCGCACGTCGACATAGCTGGCGCGGTAGTCGGCCAGCCGCTGGCGGACTTCGGCCAGGCGCTCGCTGCGCGGGCCCGCCGGCAGCACCAGGGCCAGGCGCTGCATCGCGTCGTCGAGCCGGTTGTTGGCCGACGCGATCTCCGGGTAGGCGGCCACGCGCAACTCGGAGTCGGGGCTCATCAGCACCAGCAGCTTGCGGGCGACGGCCTCGGCATTGCGGTTGATCTCGTTGACCGAGTCGCGGATGACGGCCTGGTCATCGACGATGCGGTTCAGCGCATCCGACAGCCCCGTCAGGCGATAGGCCGACAGCGCCGCCAGGCCCAGCAGCAGCAGCAGCAGCAGGCCAAAGGCCAGGCCCAGGCGGGTGCGGATACGCAGCCGCCTTGCCAATTTCATTCGGCGCTCCAGCGCGTTAGCAGCAGCCGGGCCGTGGAGACATTGGTCGCGCAGGGCACGTCGTGCACGTCGCAGGCGCGCACCAGGGCATTGATGTCGGGCTCGTGGGGCTGGGGCGTCATCGGGTCGCGCAGGAAGATGACCCCGTCCAGCTCGCCCACCGCCAGGCGCGCGCCGATCTGCAGGTCGCCCCCCATCGGGCCGCTCAGCATGCGCTCGATGTCGAGGCCATGGGCCGCGGCAAGGCGCGTGCCCGTCGTGCCGGTGGCCAGCAACTGGCAGCGGCGCAGCAGGGGCAGGAACTCGGCGGCCAGGGCGATCATGGCGTCCTTCTTGCCGTCATGGGCGATCAGAGCGAGTTTCATTGTCAGCAGGGCTTTCAGGACCGCAAAAGATTGACGTTACACGCAAGGCGTCGTCATAAACACGCAAGACTTGGCACATTGGCACATTGCCGGGTGCTGTTACTCGACTGATCCCCGGCTGTTCCTGCGCGCGCTGCTGCCAAGCCCTGGCAGTGGCCGGGTGCAGCATCGCAAACTCAATTCGCCAATCCACAACGCCATGAACTTCCGCCAGCTTCATCAAGGCCCCGAGCTCCTGAAGATCGCCAACGTCTGGGACGCCGGCAGCGCCGTCCTCGTGCAAGCCCTGGGCGTGCCGGCACTGGCCACCACCAGCGCCGGCCTGGCCTGGGCCCTGGGCTATGCCGACGGCAACCACCTGCCCATCGCCGAGCATGCCGCCGCCATCCGGCGCATTGCCCGTGTGGCTCGCGTGCCGTTGAGCGTCGACAGCGAGGCCGGCTACAGCGACGACCCGGCCGCGGCGGCCGACAACATCATGCGCCTCGTCGAGGCCGGTGCCATGGGCATCAACCTGGAGGACGGTGCCGGCGCGCCCGCCCTGCTGTGCCGCAAGATCGAAGCCATCAAGGCCGCGGCGGCGAAGGCCGGTGTCGACCTCTTCATCAACGCCCGCTGCGATGTCTACCTGAGGAACCTGGCACCCGGCCGCGCGGCGGAGGAGGTGCTGCTGCGCGCGCGCGACTACGCGGCGGCCGGTGCCGACGGGTTGTTCGCGGCCGGCGTCACGGCGGTGGCGGACATCGAGGCCCTGGTGGGCGGCCAGCCGCTGCCGCTGAACGTGATGGCGCGGCCGGCCCTGCCCAGCCTGGGCGAACTCCAGCGCCTGGGCGTGCGCCGCATCAGCGCCGGCAGTGCCGTTGCCGAGGCCGCCTGGGGCCGGGCGCAGCGCGCGGCGGCGGGCTTCCTGGCGGAAGGCGGCGGCGCCGAGTTGTTCGACGGCGCGGCGCCGTATCCGCAGATCAATGGCGCGCTGAGCGCCGCCACCCCAGCTCAGGGCTGAACGGAGACCCTCAGCTGTAGCTCCCGTTCGGGCTGGCCGGCCGCATCGCGGCTGCTGAGGGTGCCGCGCGGTGCAGGTGCCGCCGTGCCGCCGCCGCTGCGCGCGACGGTCTGCCAGCGCTCCAGCGGCAGGTCCAGCGTGGACTGGAAGGCGTTGCCGTCCTCGTCGACGCTGAACTCGACCCGCACCGGCGCGCGGCCGCCGGCCCAGGTCGGCGTGACGGTGAAGCTCTGCGACACCCGGCGCTCCTGCGGGCGAGGGCTGGCGTAGATGCGGCGCTGGCTGCCGTTGGGGTCGAGTTCGACGACGGCGTCCACCCATTGCAGCGGCTCGCGCGTCGTCAGTTGCATGGCGGCACGCTGGCCGTTGCGCACCAGCAGGCGCTGGGCCGGCTGGGGGGCGGCCTGAGCCGTGGAGGTGACAACGCCCGGCCCACGCGGCGACACCGTACCGGCCGTGCCGACGACTACCGCGCCGTCGCGCACACCGGCCTGGGCGGCGGGCGGCAGATGGCTCTCCACCCAGCGCAACTCGACGAGCAGGGCCACCGCCGGCGGTGCGGCCATGGCGGTTACTGCGGGCAGGGCCAGCAGGCTCAGCAGGAGCAGGGGGCGGCGCTTCATGCGCCTGAGCTTAATCCGCGGCGGCCTTGGCCCTGAGCTGCAAAAGCCGTGGTCCGAACAGGTTGATCGCCAGACCCGCCATCACCAGCGCCGCAGCCATCAGCTTCCAGGCCGGCAGCGGTTCGCCCAGCAACAGGCTGGCCGACCCCATGCCGAACACCGGCACCAGCAAGGCCATGGGCACGATGCGCCCGGCCGGGTGGCGGGCCAGCAGCCAGCTCCAGACGCCGTAGCCGAACAGCGTGTTGCCCACCGACTGCCACAGCACGGCGCCCCAGGTGCCGGCATCGGCGGCTGCCAGGCCTGCGGCGACCTGCTGTGGCCCGTCGACCAGCAGGGCCAGCACCACCAGCGGCGGCACGGCGAAGGCGCTGCTCCAGACGACATAGGCCAGCATGTCGATGCGGCCGGCGCGCTGCGTCAGCAGGTTGGCGCAGGCCCAGGAGAAGGCGGCTGCCAGGATCATGGCCAGGCCCAGCGGCGTCGTCGAGCCGTCGGTATGCGAGGCGATGACCACCACGCCGCCGGCCGCCAGCAGCAGGCCCAGCCACTGGGCGCCCAGCACCTTTTCCTTGCGGATGCGCACGGCCAGCAGCAGCGTGAAGAAGACCTGGGTCTGCACGACGAGCGAGGCCAGGCCCGGCGAGATCTGGCTGCGCATGGCCAGGTACAGCAGGCCGAACTGGCCGACGCCGATGAACAGGCCGTAGCCCGCCAGATTGCGCCAGTCCACCTGCGGCCGGCGCAGGAAAAAGCAGGCCGGCACGAAGGCGATGGTGAAGCGCAGCACGGCCAGCGTCATTGGCGGCAGCGTGTGCAGCGCGTACTTGATGACGACGAAATTGCTGCCCCAGATGGCGACGACGGCGAGGGCGAGCAGGAAATGGCGCAGCGGCAGGGCGCCGGTGGTGGGGGAGGGCGGCATCGGCCCAGTCTAGGCGGGGCGGGCTTCTACAATTTTGCGTGGACTATCTGGTGCCCGGTTCATCGCTGGCTGGCCTTGAAGCCGCCGCCGAGGCTGGCGGGGCCGAGGCTTGGGCGGCGCTGGCCTGGCACTTGCGCCAGCGCGACGGTGCCCGTGCGCTCGCGCTGTGCGAGAAGGCCCTGGCCGAGCCCGACCTGACGCCGGCGCTGCAGGCCAGGCTGGCCTTGGCGCGCTGCGAGATCGCGGCGCTGCAAGGGCGACTCGACGAGGCCGAGGCTTTGCTGGCGCAGGCGCGTCGCGACCCCGGGCTGGAGGGCGATGCGCTGCTGGCCGAAGCCTGTGTCGCCAAGGCCCGCGGCCAGCGTGAGCGCGAGCTGGAGGCCCACGCCCGCGCGGCGGCCTGCCACGCGCGCGGCCCGGATGGCCGCCGCCAGGCCATTGCCGCTGCCTGGCTGGCCTACGAACAAAGCTTTGCCAGCCCGGCCGATGGCAGCGACGCCGCCCACGACCCGGCCGCGGCCGCCTTTGCCGACGCAGCCCTGGCTCTGCCGCTGTCGCGCCGCGACCCGGTGCGCGCGGTCGAGCTCTTCCTGCGCGCCGCCGACGCGGCCCGCCACTGGGGCCTGCTGCGCCATGCGCTGATCTGCACCATCAATGCCGGCACGGCCCTGCAGGGCCTGAGCGAATTCGACCGCGCCGCCGCCTGCTACGACCAGGCCACGCTGGACTCGCGCGCCACCGGCTGGCCCGCGCTGGTCGGCGCCTGCGAGACGCGGCTGGGCGCCTTCCTGAAGGAGATCGGCCGGCTCGATGAGGCCCTGGTGCTGCTGGGCGACGCGCTGGCCTCGCTGGCCGGCGTGCCGCCGGGCATCAACAAGGCCAATGCCTGCGCCGAGCTGGCCCAGACCCTGCTGTTGCTGGGCCGCGGCGTCGAGGCCGTCGGGCCCATGACCGAGGCGATCACGATGTACCGCGTGGCGCGCTCGACCGACAACCTGACGGTCAACCTGATCGGCCTGGCGCGGGCGCTGTCGGCGGCCGGCCAGGTGGAGGCCGCGCTGGCGGCGCTGGCGGAAGCCGAGGAGTTGATTGCGCGCCACGGCTTCAACGCCCTCGTCGTCGGCGTGCAGGAGGCGTTGACCGAGATCCATCGCCGTCACCCGCGCCTGCCCCCGCCGCCCGGCCTGGCGCTACCCAGCGCGGCCCTGCATCACGGTGAGGCGACGCTGTCCGAGGGGCTGAAGATCGCCGGCTGGAAGGCGCCCGCCGCCTTGCACGTCGCCCTGGCCGACGACTGGGCCGCGGCTGGCGACATGGGGCGCGCCTATGCGCATGCGCGCCGCGCGCTGGTCGTCAAGGACCGTGAGGCCGAGCGCATGCGGCTCAGCCACCCGCTGGCGGCCCTGCGCCGCGGCCCGGCGCCACCGCTCGCTGCCGGCGCCACGGCTGCCGAGCGCCTGCTCAGCCCCAAGGAGCGCGAGGTGCTGGTGCTGGTGGCGCGCGGCTATGCCAACAAGGAGATCGCCACGGCCCTGGCGGTCAGCGACGAGACGGTCAAGTCCCACCTGAAGCGCATCTACGCCAAGCTGGAAGCGGGCTCGCGCAAGCATGCGGTGACACGGGCTCGGGCCTTGGGGGTCATCGCCATCGCCGGTTAAGGGAATTCCAGCGGCGGGTTTGTGCTCCCCGCGCTCGGGTGTCCCCCGCCGCGGGGGATGGGCGGGCCGGCGAGGGCGCCGCACAGTGGCCTCACCCCGGACACGACGACCACCAAGCGGGGCCGGCGACATGAACGCAGGCCCGGCAGGCGGAGCGCTGTCCGCCCGCAAACACTCATCCCTTCCGCCATGAACCGAGAACCCTTCTCCGCGCTGCGGCGCCTGGCCCTGCTGGGGGGCTTCGCCGCCCTGCTGGCGCCGGCCCACGCCACCCAGCTGGTGCACCAGAACCTCAAGCAGATGATCGCGGCCGCCGACGTCATCGTCAGCGGCGACGTCGCCAAGGTCAGCGATGGGCTGGACCGTGGCGTGCCCTTCACCGAGGTGACGCTGAAGGTCAAGGGCAGCGTCAAGCGCGAGCTGGCGGCCGACAGCGCCTACCGCTTCCGCCAGTACGGCCTGCTGAAGAACCGCCGCATGGCCGACGGCAAATTCCTGCTGGCCACGCGCATCGAAGGCCTGCCGTCGTGGACCGTGGGTGAAAAGGTCACCGTCTTCATGAACAAGCCGTCGGCCCGCACGGGGCTGACCAGCCCGGTCGGCCTGGCCCAGGGCAAGTTGACCGGCAGCGGCGCCAAGCTGGCCAACGCCTTCGACAACCGCGGCCTCTTCCAGGGCATGAGCGTGGACCCGGCGGTACTAAGCCCGCTGGAGGCCGACATGCTGACCCGCAACAGCGGCGCCGTGGACGGCGGCGTGCTGAACCAGCTGGTCAAGCGCGCGGTGCGCGAGGACTGGATTGCCAAGGGAGTGATGCGCTGATGAACGCCTTTGCCTTCAAATTCCCGCTGGCCGCCGCGCTGCTGGCGGCCGCCTCGCTGGCTCAGGCCGCCGGCCCGCTGATGCTGACCGAGCACCCGCGCAACCCGCAGCCCATGCGCTGGGACACGGCCAAGCCCATCCAGGTCTACACCGACATCGGCCCGCTGACCTACCGCAACGACGGCTCGGTGTTCTTGAGCAACGCCCAGGCCGACAAGATCACCGCCTTCGCGCTGAAGCAGTGGAGCGATGTGCCGACGTCGACCTGGAAAGCCGTCACCGATCCGGCCAAGTTCAAGAAGTTCAGCCAGCTTGCCGGCGTGGGCGTGGACGTGAAGGACGGCGAGACCGCCAAGCGCGTCTACGGCCAGCCGCTGGAGGGCGGCCTCTACGTCATCTACGACCAGAACGGCCAGGTCATCGAGGAGTATTTCGGCGTGCCCAAGGACCAGGTGCTGGGCATCGCCTTCGCCGAGATTGCCGAGGACCGCGACGGCGATGGCTACCCCGAGACCATCGTCAAGGCCACCGCCGTCATGAACGGCTATGTTGTGCCGCACGAGCCGGCCGACCCCAACCAGCCCTGGATGCCGCCGCCCGACGTGGACGGCAAGCGCATCGCCGGCGTGTTCACGCACGAGTTCGGCCACGCCATCAACCTGTCGCACTCGCAGGTCAACGGCGCCATGGCCTACTTCAGCGAGCCGGGCTATTACGAGGCCTACCCCGGCGTGCCCGGCTGCGTGCCGGCCATGCACTCCTGGGGCAGCGCCGACCCGTCGGCCCGGCGCATCGACCCGAAGTACATCGAGACGATGTTTCCCTTCATCGATCCGACCTACCCCGATGCCAACGGCCGCAACGCCGGTTACGAGCAGAGCACGGTGGACCGCAGCGACGACATGGCCGGCATCTCGGACCTCTACCCGAGCGCGAGCTACGCCAAGACGCGCGGCTCCATCGCCGGCACGCTGTTCCTGAAGGACGGCCGCACGCCCTATGGCGGCATCAACATCATGGCCCGCAACATCGCCGACCCGCTGGGCGACGCGATCTCGGCGATGAGCGGTGACAAGACACAAGGCCTGGTCGGCCCCGACGGGCGGTTCCGCATCAACAACCTGAAGCCGGGCGCGAAATACCTGGTCTACCTCGAGGAGATCGTCGCCGGTGGCTACCCGACGACGCCGACGGCGCTGGTCTCGGAAGCCGAATACTGGAACAGCAATGAGCAGTCCAACGCGTCCCGGGACAAGGCCTGCACAGCCAGCACGATCACGGCCGAGGCGGGCGTCACCAAGACGGCCAACTTCTACTTCAATGGCTACAAGGACGGCGTGCAGTACACGCCCATCGTCTACGGCTTCCTGGGCAGCATGTCCAAGGACGGCGAGCGTGCAGCCGGCTGGATCGACAACAAGCCCTTCGTCTGGGATTCACGCACGGGCGTCGAGTGGGCGCCGGACGGCGTCGTCGGCGTCAACACCAGCATCACGCGTGACGGCCGCAAGCTCATCGTGCAGGCCGACCTGGACGGCCGCGTCATCGGCACCGACTGGGAGGGCCTGCCGATGAAGACCAACTCGGCCACCATCTGGGACACGCGCACCGGCGGCCTGACCGACCTGGGCACCCTCAACCGCGACCGCTGCGGCGGCAGCAGCCAGATCGGTTACTCCAGCAGCTACGGCTGGGCGCTGGACTCGACCGGGCGCACGGCGGTGGGCACGGCCTATGTGGACCGCAACGGCGACGGCAGCTGCGAGGGCGGCTGGTCGGGTGACAGCACGATTGGCGGCGAGATCATTCCCTTCATCTGGACGGCCGGCCGCGGCATGCGGGCGCTGAGCCTGGAGGGCGTGGACCTCACGACCGAGCCCTGGCACCGGGCGCATGCGGTGTCGGCCGACGGCCGCGTCGTGCTGGGCAACAGCAACTTCTCCAAGGCCTATGCCTGGGTGGACGAGGGCAAGCCCATCGACCTCTACAAGGCCATCGGCGCGGTCGACGGCTACGCGATGACGCCCGACGCCGGCCGTGTGGCGCTGATGACCGAGAAGGACGGTGTGGTGCTGTGGAATGCCAACAAGGGCAGCAAGGCCGGCGCGTTCACGAAGATCCGGCAGATGCAGTGGTGCGTGGACATGCCGCTGCTGGGCCTGGACATCAGCTGCGAGAGCGAGGGCGCGGCGTCCATCCAGCAGCAGTTCGGGCCGATTCCCGTGCAGGTGGCCGACATCAGCGACGACGGCAAGGTCATGATCGGCTCGGCCGGCCTGTGGTTTGGCGGCCTGCGCGGCGTCATGTGGCTGGAGGACATCGGCTGGATCCAGCTGGCCGATTTCTTCCGCACCCAGGGCGTGGCCGAGGCCTACCGCTACGGCCTGGACGGCCCGGGCTCGATGAACGCGGCCGGCAACGAGATCGTCGGCGGCATCCCCGGTTATCCGATGAGCTGGTACGTCGACCTGAAGAAGGCCTTCGTCTGCAAGCACGGCAACTCGACGGAAGTCAGCTTCCCGAGCGAGTTCGTCGATGAAGTGAAGCGCGGCGCGCGCATGGGGCGCTGCGAACACCTGCGGACAACCACTCGCTGACACGATGCATGAAGCCTGCGGGGCGAGCGCCGGGCCGCTCCCTAGCCGGCCCGCGCTGGCGATGTGCTTGTGGCTCAATGCCGCAAGCATCGCCGTCCCCTCGGGGGACCGGCCAAGGTAATCCTTGGACGAGGGGCTTCAGTCAATACAGGTGCGGTTGCGCCCTTCGGCCTTGGCTTTGTAGAGCAGGCGGTCGGCGCGCTCCAGCGTTTGCGCCAGCGTGTCGCCACGGCGGTGGCCGGTCAGGCCGATGGAGACGGTGATGGCGACCTGCACGCCGCCGCCGACGTCGATGCGCAAGGCAGCGGTCTGCTGGCGCAGCCGCTCCATGCCGGCCACGGCGGGCGGCATGGCGGTGTCGGGCAGCAGCACGAGGAACTCCTCGCCGCCCCAGCGGGCCAGCACGTCGGTGCCACGCATGGCGGTCTGGCCGCCCTGGGCGAAGGCGCGCAGCACGGCGTCGCCGGCCGCGTGGCCGTGCTCGTCGTTGACGCGCTTGAAGTGGTCCAGGTCGACGACGGCAACGCAGAAATCGTGGTGATGGCGCAGGGAGCGGAGCATCTCCTGGTCCATCAGCGCCTGCATCTGGCGGCGGTTGGGCAGGCCGGTCAGTTCGTCGCGCGTGGCAATGGCCTGCAGCTGCGCCAGAGCGCGGGCCAGTTCCTCGCGCTGGTCAGACAGACGCCGGCGGATGCGGCTCAGCCGTGCCGTCAGCGTGGCGACGGCGGGCAGCATGCACGCCAGCATCAGGAAGTGGCCGATCTCGACGGCGGGCGGATAGCCCAGCGGCTCGCGCACGGCCATGACTCCCATGACGCCGCCGAACAGCGCCAGCGCGAACAGGCTCAGCACATAGGCGTTGCGCGCGCGCAGCTGGAACATGCCGAACATCAGGATCAGCGTCAGCACCGGGAAGACGGCGCCGCGCAGCGGGCCTGCCTGTGCGTAGCCCAGAGCCCCGGCGGTGATGGCGAAGGCGATCTGTACGCTGGTCAGCGAGGGGTCGCTGAAGCGCAGCGACCAGCCGCTGCGGATGGCGGCGTAGATCAGGGCCATGCCGCCCAGCGACCCGGCCGACCAGGCCCACAGGAACAGGCCGCGCTCGCCGTGGGCAACGCCCACCGCGTAATGCAGCATGGGCACGCACAGGCACATCAGTGCCATCGCCAGCGATGTCTGGCGCAGCCGCAGCCGTTGGGCCGACTCACTGCCCAGCCACAGATCGCCCAGCCGTCGGAGGTGCGACATCGCCATGACGCAAGCCTAACGCGGCCGCGGTGCCGGGCCTTGCCTCCAGGCGTGCGGGTTCACACGCGGCCGCCGACTTCAGCCCACGTAGCCGTGCAGCAGCGCCCTGGCCCAGTCGGGCCGGGCGTTGCGCTCGGCCAGCGCGGCCATCGCGCGGTGGTCGTAGGGCACGGCGTGCTGGCTGCAATGCCAGGCGCCGTCGATCTGTTCAACGACGGCGTAGTTCGCGTCCGGCGTGCCGCGCTCGACGACGTAGCGCTCCGGTTCGTCGTCCACATAGGCCTGCAAGCCGACGCTGCCGGGGTTGACGAGGAACTGGCCGCTGGCCGTGCGCAGGCTGCGCGGCAGGTGGCTGTGGCCGCAGGCGACCAGCCCGCTGCGTTGATCGCCCAGGCGCTCGGCGATCTCGGCGGCGGTGGCCAGGCCCAGCACGCCGTGGCGCGGGGTTTCGAGGAAATGCTCGTCGTCCTGGCGCGGCGTGCCGTGGCACAGGTAGATGTCGGGCGCCCACTGCCACATCGGCTGCAGTGTTCGCAGCCAGTCCAGCTCGGCCGCGCCCAGCGTGGACAGCGCGTAGCCGTCGGACGCGCCGCCCGCATCGGGCCGCCATTCGAGGATCTGGCGCTCGTGGTTGCCGGCCAGCACCGGCCAGCCGGAGGCCATCAGGAACTGCGCCGTCTCGCGCGGCAGCAGCGGGCCGGAGAGGTTGTCGCCCAGGCACAGGATCTGGTCGACGCCGCGGCGGCGGATGTCGGCGGTGACGGCTTCGAGGGCGGGCAGGTTGCCGTGGATGTCGGAGACGAGGGCGAGGCGCATGGCGTCATCCTCCCAGATGCCCGAGGGGCAGTACGCCGCTGGCCTTGACCTCACCGAGCGAGAAGCTGGTGTGGATGTCCTTCACGTTGGGCAGGTTCAAGAGCGTGTCGATGGAGAAGCGCGAGAAGGCGTCCAGGTCGGTGGCCATGACCTGCAGCTCGAAGGTGCCGGTGCCCGAGATGTAGTGGCAGGCGATGACCTCGGGCAGCTGGCGGATGGCGTCTTCCAGCGGCTTGGTGGCCGCACCCGCGCTGCGCTCGGCGTC
Organism: Roseateles sp. GW821-FHT02E12; assembly: GCF_059421665.1. Taxonomy (NCBI): domain Bacteria; kingdom Pseudomonadati; phylum Pseudomonadota; class Betaproteobacteria; order Burkholderiales; family Sphaerotilaceae; genus Roseateles; species Roseateles sp. GW821-FHT02E12. The sequence goes on along the minus strand of NZ_JBWKVK010000001.1, from coordinate 418,035 downwards.
CAGCCGCACGAAGGCCAGCACGCCCAGGCCGAGCTTGCGGCGGTCGATCTCGGCGCGGTAGCCGGTGATGTAGCCCTGGTCCTCCAGCCACTTGACGCGCCGCCAGGTGGGCGCGGCGGACAGGCCGATGCGCTGGGCCAGCTCGGCGTTGGACAGGCGGGCATCGGCCTGCAGCTCGGCCAGGATGGCGATGTGGTGGCGGTCGAGCGCCTCGGAAGTGGCGTCTTCAGAACTCATGGTTTGCCCTGATCGGCGAAGTGGCGATGCAATTGGAAGCGAATTTTGCGACTTTGAGCAAGAAGCTTGCTGAGCCGGTTGATTTCGAGCGCAATTGAGAAAGCACTGCTCGCGCCCATTTCCCTACACTGATCGGTCCGGCCATACTGGCCCATGGCCCGCGCGCCTGCCTCACAAGGGCTGGCTTCTCGGGTCGCCACTCTGGAGCTCCATCCGATGAACGCCCCGCTGCCTGAACACATCCTGCGCGCGCTGCAAACCGTCTCCCTTGACGACAAATACGCGCTCGATTCCGGCCGTGCCTTCATGAGCGGCGTGCAGGCCCTGGTGCGCCTGCCCATGCTGCAACGCACGCGTGACGCGCTGGCCGGCCTGAACACCGCCGGCTTCATCAGTGGCTACCGCGGCTCGCCGCTGGGCACGTATGACCAGGCGCTGATGGCGGCCAAGAAGCATCTGGCCAAGCAGAACATCGTCTTCCAGCCGGGCGTCAACGAGGAACTCGGCGCGACGGCCGTGTGGGGCACCCAGCAGCTCGACCTCTTCCCCGAGAAGGCCAAGTTCGACGGTGTCTTTGGCCTCTGGTACGGCAAGGGCCCGGGCGTGGACCGCTGCATCGACGTGTTCAAGCACGCCAACATGGCGGGCACGAGCAAGCATGGCGGCGTCATCGCCATCGCCGGCGACGACCACATCGCCAAGAGCTCCACCGCCGCCCACCAGAGCGACCACGTCTTCAAGGCCGTGGGCTTCCCGACCTTCTTCCCCAGCAGCGTGCAGGACATCCTGGACATGGGCCTGCACGCCTTTGCCATGAGCCGCTTCTCGGGCGTGTGGGCGGGCATGAAGACCATCCAGGAGATCGTCGAGAGCTCCAGCTCCGTCAGCGTCGACCCCGACCGCGTCAACATCATCCTGCCGGAAGACTTCCAGATGCCGGCCGGTGGCCTGCACATCCGCTGGCCGGACCCGCCGCTCGAGCAAGAGTCGCGGATGATGAATTACAAGTGGTACGCCGCCCTCGCCTACATCCGCGCGAACAAGCTGAACTACAACGTCATCGAAGGCCAGAACGACCGCTTCGGCATCATCACCAGCGGCAAGGCCTTCAACGACACGCGCCAGGCGCTCAACGACCTGGGCCTGGACGACGACACCTGCCGCCGCATCGGCATCCGCCTGCACAAGGTCAACGTCGTGTGGCCGCTGGAAGCGCAGATCACGCGTGACTTCGCCAAGGGCCTGCAGGAGATCCTGGTCGTCGAAGAGAAGCGCCAGATCATCGAATACCAGGTCAAGGAAGAGCTCTACAACTGGCGCGCCGACGTGCGCCCCAATGTGCTCGGCAAGTTCGACGCCGGTGACGGCGGCGAGGGCGGCGAGTGGAGCGTGCCCAACCCCAGCGACCACTGGCTGCTGCGCCCGCAGGCCGACCTGACGCCGGCCATCATTGCCCGCGCCATCGCCAAGCGCCTGAAGAAGCTCGGTGTGGACGGCGACATCGCGGCCCGCCTGGACGCCCGCCTGGCCATCATCGACGCCAAGGAAAACGCGCTGAAGGCCGAGGAAAAGACCGCCGGTGGTGCCGACCGCACCCCCTGGTTCTGCTCGGGCTGCCCGCACAACACCTCGACGCGCGTGCCCGACGGCTCGCGTGCAGTGGGCGGCATCGGCTGCCACTACATGGTCACGTGGATGCCCGGCCGCAACACGGCCACCTTCACGCAGATGGGCGGCGAGGGCGTGCCCTGGGTCGGCCAGGCGCCCTTCACCGACGAGAAGCACATCTTCTCCAACCTCGGCGACGGCACCTACTTCCACAGCGGCAGCCTGGCCATTCGCCAGAGCATCGCCGCGGGTGTCAACATCACCTACAAGATCCTCTACAACGACGCCGTCGCGATGACCGGCGGCCAGCAGGTCGGCGAGCGCCCTGAAGGCCACACCGTCATCCAGATCATGAACAGCGTGATCTCGGAAGGCGTGAAGAAGCTGGTCATCGTCACCGACGAGCCTTTCAAGTACGAGGGTGTGGCCCTGGCACCGGGCGTGACCGTGCATCACCGCGACGAGCTGGACGAGATCCAGCGCCAGTTCCGCGAGCTTGAAGGCGTCACGGTCATCATCTATGACCAGACCTGCGCCACCGAGAAGCGCCGCCGCCGCAAGCGCGGCAAGCTGGTGGACCCGGCCAAGCGCGTCGTCATCAACGAGCTGGTCTGCGAAGGCTGCGGCGACTGCTCGGTGCAGTCCAACTGCCTGTCCATCGAGCCGCTGGAGACCGATTTCGGCCGCAAGCGCCAGATCAACCAGAACACCTGCAACAAGGACTATTCCTGCGTGAAGGGCTTCTGCCCCAGCTTCGTCACGGTGGAAGGCGGCGAGCTGAAGAAGCCCAAGAAGGAAGCACGCAAGAGCCCCTTCGACGCGGCGCTGCCGCCGCTGGCCATGCCGGTCGTGCCCAACCCTGAAAAGGCCTGGGGCATCGTCGTCGGCGGTGTCGGCGGCACGGGTGTCATCACCATCGGCCAGCTGCTGGGCATGGCCGCCCACCTGGAAGGCAAGGGCGTCATCACCCAGGACGCCGCGGGCCTGGCCCAGAAGGGCGGCGCGACCTGGAGCCACATCCAGATCGCCAACACGCCCGAGGCGATCTTCTGTACCAAGGTGGGTACGGCAGAGGCCGACCTCGTCATTGCCTGCGACGCCATCGTGGCCGCCAACAAGGCCACGCTGGCCGTCATGCGCGAAGGCCGCACCTATGTGGCGCTGAACACGCATGGCTCGCCGACGGCAACTCTCGTCAACGACGCCAACTGGAGCTTCCCCGGCGCCGCCTGCGAGCAGGCCGTGGGCAACGCGGTGGGCCGCGACCATCTCGGTTCCTTCGACGCCGAGGAAGTGGCCGTCAAGCTGGTGGGCGATTCGCTGTACACCAACCCGCTGATGCTGGGCTATGCCTGGCAGCAGGGCCGCATCCCGCTGAGCTACGACGCGCTGATGCGCGCCATCGAACTCAACGGCGTGCAGATCGACAACAACAAGATCGCCTTCGAATGGGGCCGTCGCTGTGCGAGCGATCTGAAGAGCGTGCAGTCGCTGTACGCGGCGCAGCAGGTTATCCAGATGGTCAAGCGCCAGGGTGTCGACGAGATCGTCGCCAAGCGCGTGGAGTTCCTGACCGGCTACCAGAACGCCGCCTATGCGGCCGAGTACAAGGCCTTCGTCGACAAGGTGCGGGCTGCCGAGGCCAAGGTGGGCGGTACGACCAAGCTGACCGAGGCCGTCGCCCGCTACCTGTTCAAGCTGATGGCCTACAAGGACGAGTACGAAGTCGCCCGCCTGCACACCGACGCGTCGTTCATCAACAAGATCGCCAACCAGTTCGAGGGTGACTACAAGCTGGTGCATCACCTCGCGCCGCCGCTGCTGGCCAAGAAGAACAACAAGGGCGAGCTGGTGAAGCGCCCGTTCGGCAGCTGGGTGCGCCCCGCCTTCGGCCTGCTGGCCAAGATGAAGGGCCTGCGCGGCACGGCCTTCGACATCTTTGGCATGACCGAGGAGCGCCGCATGGAGCGCCGCTGGATCGCAGACTACCGTGCCGGTATCGACAAGGCGTTGAGCCGCCTGAGCGCCGACACGCTGCCCACGGCGGTGGACCTGGCCCGCGTGCCCGAGGACATCCGCGGCTACGGCCATGTGAAGGAGCGCCACGAGAAGGCTGCCAAGGCCAAGTGGGACGCGTTGCTGGCAAGCGTCTGAGCAGTGGCGCCCCCCGTGCGGTAGACATGGTGGGGCGGCGACCACTCGCCTAAAGTCGCGGCCATGCGCCGACGTCTTGCCTTGTCTCAGGGTCTGCTGCTCGGTTGGCTGCGGCCCGCGCGGGCCGAGTCGCTGTCGTTGCGCTCGGCCGCCCAAGGAGGCTTCCCTCACAAGTACAACGTGGGCGGCGCGGGGCAGCCGGGCTTCTGCATCGAGTACATCCAGGCGCTGAGCCAGATCGACCCCGGGTTGGGGTTCAGCGGCTTGGACGAGATGCTGCCCACCCTGCGCATCGAGCAGGAGCTGGCAACGGGCCGTGTCGAGGTCTTCTTTGCCATGCAGAAGACACCGGAGCGAGAGGCTATGTTCCGCTTCGCGGACAGCCCGAGGATCTACACCATCCACCACCAGGTCGCCGTGCTTGCTTCAGACGCACAGGCCGATCAGGTACGCAGCTTCGACGAGCTGCGGGCCGCGACCGGCGGCCGCATCGTCCTGGCCACCCGCGGCAGCGGCTACGCCAACTTTCTCAGGGAGCAGGCGGGGCTCAACGTTGACGACGGTGCGACGAGCGTGGACCAGAACCTGCGCAAGCTGATCACGGGCCGCGCCCGGTTTCTCTACGACTCCGAGTTTTCGCTGCGCCGCGCAATACAGGCCAACGGGTTGCAGGCCCAGGTCCGCATCCTGCCCACCATCTTTCGCCGCCAGGATCTGTTGCTGGCCTACGCGCCGGCGTTGCCCGCCGAGCGGCTGGCGCGCGTGCTGGCCGTCATGCGGGCGCTGGAGGCGAGTGGCGGTGCCGCCAAGCTTCGGATGGCCTATGACCTGCGTTGATGGGGTGTGCCTGGCTGCCACGGCGAGCATGAACGCTGGCATTCCCTGAACAAGGCCTGGCCCGGCCTTGCCTAGACTGCGGCCCTTTCAAGGGAGAGACCATGAACAACATCCTGCGCGGCCTGCTCGCCGCTGCCACCTGCCTGTGCCTGAGCCTGAGCCTGTCGACCCAGGCCGCCGACGCACCCGAGAACCCCGCCTGGACCGAGGCCAAGGCCGCGGCCCAGACCGGCCCGACCGACATCGCCATCGCCGGCCAGGCCACGCTGCACCTGCCGGCCGACCGCGTCTTCATCCCCCAGCCCCAGGCCGGCAAGCTGCTGCGCGCCATGGGCAACCCGGGCGAGCACAACGAACTGGCCGGGCTGGTCTTCCCCAAGGGCGAGGGCGAGTGGTTCGCCACGCTGCGCTACATCCCTTCGGGCTATGTGAAGGACGGCGATGCCAAGGAATGGAAGGCCGACGAGCTGCTGGCCAGCTACAAGGAAGGCACCGAGGCCAGCAACGAAGAGCGCAAGAAGATGGGCGCTACGCCGCTGGAGATCACCGGCTGGGCCGAGCCGCCAGCCTATGAAGCGACCCAGCACCGCCTCGTCTGGGCCATGAGCTCCAAGGAAAAGGGCGCGCCCGCCGACGCCAACCTGGGCGTCAACTACAACACCTATGCGCTGGGCCGCGAGGGCTATCTGAGCCTGAACTTCATCACCGACCTGAAGGACCTGCCAGCGCAGAAGCCCGATGCCAAGGCGCTGCTGGGCGCGCTGGAGTTCGACAAGGGCAAGCGCTACGAAGACTTCAACTCGGCCACCGACCACGTCGCGGAGTACGGCCTGGCAGCGTTGGTGGTGGGCGTGGGCGCCAAGAAGCTGGGCCTGCTGGCCGTCGCTTTTGCCTTCATCGCCAAGTTCGCCAAGATCATCCTGCTGGCCGTCGTCGGCGTCGGCGCGGCGTTCACCAAGTTCTTCAAGCGCGACAAACCCAACGGCCCCACCGCCTGATGTTCAAGCTCCTTGCGCTGCTGTTCACGGGCGCCAAATTTGGCAAGCTGTTCGTTACCGGCGGCAGCATGCTGGTCTCGCTGGTCGTCTACGCGTGGATCTATGGCTGGCGCTACGCAGCCGGCTTCATCGTGCTGCTCTTCGTGCACGAGATGGGCCACTTCATCGCGGCGCGCTACAAGGGGCTCAATGTCGGCGCGCCGACCTTCATCCCCTTCGTGGGCGCCTGGGTCGAGTTGAAGGACATGCCGCATGACGCGCAGACCGAGGCCTTCGTCGGCCTGGCGGGCCCGCTGCTCGGCACGGTCGGCGCCACGGTCACCTATCTGATGGCGCGCAGCTGGGGTGCCGACTGGCTGCTGGCCGTGGCCTACAGCGGCTTCTTCCTGAACCTGTTCAACCTGATCCCGATCTCACCCTTCGACGGTGGCCGCATCACCGCCGTGCTGTCGCCGCGCATCTGGCTGCTGGGCGCACCGCTGCTCGTCGCCTTGTTCTTCTGGCGGCCCAGTCCCATGTTGATCCTGATGGCCGTGCTGGCCTGGCCCCAGCTCATAAAGGCCTGGCGCCACCGCGCCGACAGCCCCGAGGCGCTGACCTACTACGCCGTGCCCGCGGCCGTGAAATGGGAGTACGCCACCTACTATCTCGCGCTGGCTGCCTACCTCGCCGTCATGTGCCACGACGTGCACGAGATGCTTGCCGTAGCGCGCGCCTGAGCTTCGCGGCACGCGCAGAGTTGCCGGCCTAGACTGGCTCATGCCTACCCCTTCCGTCGCGCGGTGACGCCGCGCCGAATCTGGCCCGGCCTGCTGCTTGCGGTGCTGGGCGCCATCGGCTTCTCGGGCAAGGCCATCATCGTCAAGCTGGCCTACCGCCACGGCGTCGACGCCGTCACGCTGCTGATGTGGCGCATGCTGCTGGCCCTGCCTTTCTTCCTCGCCATGGCCTGGTGGGCCGGCCGTGGCAAGCCAGCACTGACGCGCCGGGACTGGCGCGACATCGCGGTGCTGGGCTTCACGGGCTACTACCTGGCCAGCTACCTGGACTTTGCCGGCCTGGCCTACATCACGGCGAGCCTGGAGCGGCTCATCCTGTATCTCAACCCGACGCTGCTGCTGCTGCTCTCGGTGGTGTTCTTCCACCACCGGCTGCAGTCCCGCCAGGTGATCGCGATGGCCATCAGCTACGCCGGCGTCGTGGCGGTGTTCGCGCACGAGCTGCGCTTCGACGGCAGCAACACCGCCCTTGGCGCGGCGCTGGTGTTCGGCAGTGCGATCAGCTACGCCGTCTACCTGGCGCTGAGCGGCAAGGTCGTGCAGCGCCTGGGCGCGTTGCGGCTGGCCGGCCTGGCCAGCAGCGTGGCCTGCGCGCTGTGCATCGCGCAGTTCCTGCTGCTCAGGCCGCTGTCGGCCATCGCGGTGCCCGAGCCGGTGCTGTGGCTGTCGCTGCTCAACGCCACGGCCTGCACGGTGGCGCCGGTGCTGATGGTCATGCTGGCCATCGCCCGCATCGGCGCACCGCTGTCGTCGCAGGTGGGCATGGTCGGGCCCATGAGCACGCTGCTGATGGGCTATTTCATCCTCGGCGAGCCGATGAACGGCTGGATCGCGCTGGGGACCGTGCTGGTGCTGGCCGGCGTCTTCCTCGTGGGCCGCAAACCTGCCGCACACTGAACAGGATTGACCCCTCAAGGCCTGTCGTGTTCAAAATCGCTGAACATTGGCGACAAGCTCGATGAACCGAGCCCCCACCAGCGAGGAACACACTGCATGCCCATGACGAGCACCGCCCGCTACACCCCCATCGCCATCGTGCTGCACTGGCTGCTCGCGTTGGCCATCGTCGGCGCCTTCTGCGTGGGCCTGTACATGGCCGACCTGCCGTTCTCGCCGACGCGGCTCAAGCTCTACAACTGGCACAAATGGGCCGGCGTGACGATCCTCACGCTGTCCGCCCTGCGCCTGCTGTGGCGCCTGACGCATCGCCCGCCGGCCGACTTCCCGATGCCCGCCTGGCAGGCGCGTGCGGCGCATGCCACGCACGGCCTGCTCTACGTCGCCTTCTTTGCCGTACCGCTGCTGGGCTGGGCCTACAGCTCCGCGGCCGGCTTCCCCATCGTCTGGTTCGGCGTGCTGCCGCTGCCCGACTTCGTGTCCAAGGACAAGGAGCTCGCCGAGCTCTTGAAGATGCTGCACAAGTTCGCCGCCTACGGCCTGGCCGCGCTGGTGCTGGCCCACGTGGCCGGCGCGCTCAAGCATCAATTCATCGACCGCGACGGCCTGCTGGCCCGCATGTCACTGCGCCGCCCCTGAACGAGAGGATTCCTTCATGACCAAACTGTTCGCTTCCCTGCTGCTCGCCGCGGCCCTGCTGCCGGCCCAGGCCGCCACGCTGCAGCCCGAGAAAAGCGACCTGAGCTTCACCTTCAAGCAGATGGGCGTGCCCGTTGACGGCAAGTTCAAGAAGTTCGAGGCGCAGCTGGACTTCGACGCCAAGAAGCCTGAGGCCGGCAAGATCGCCTTCACGGTGGACCTGGGCAGCGTGTCGTTGGGCGACCCGAGCTTCGACCATGAGCTGGCCGGCACGCCCTGGTTCGACACCAAGCGCAACGGCAAGGCAACGTTTGTATCCACGGGCATGAAGCCGACGGGGCCGTCCAAATACGACGTGGCCGGCAAGCTCACCATCAAAGGTGCCAGCCGTGACGTCGTCGTGCCCATCACCGTGGCCTCCGGCATCGCCAGCGGCAGCGTGGCCATCAAACGTCTCGATTTCAAGATCGGCGACGGCGAATGGGCCGATACATCGGTCGTTGCCAACGACGTGATCATCAAGTTCAAACTCTCTTTCTCTGGCCTCTGAGCCGCACTTTTCACCCCCACCCCCCGGAGCACCTCCCGATGAACAAAGCCCTGCTGATCACCGCCCTGCTTGCCGCCATCGGCGCCGCCCAGGCTGAGCCCGCCACCTACGCCATCGACAAGAACCACACCGCGGTCATCTTCGAGGCCAAGCACTTCGGCACCAGCACGCTGCGCGGCCGCTGGGACAAGAAGGAAGGCACCGTCACGCTGGACAAGGCCGCCAAGACCGGCAAGGTTGAGTTCACCCTCGACATGGCCTCCATCTCCACCGGCTCGCCCCAGTTCGACGGCCACCTGAAGAGCAAGGACTTCTTCGCCGCCGACGAGTTCCCGACGGCCAAGTTCGTCGGCGACAAGTTCACCTTCAACGGCGACAAGGTCACCAGCGTCTCCGGCGAGCTGACGCTGCGCGGCAAGACCAACCCGGTCACGCTGACGGCCACCGGCTTCAACTGCTACGAGAACCCGATGCTCAAGCGCGAGGTGTGCGGCGGTGACTTCGAGGCCACCATCCCGCGCAGCCAGTTCGGCATCACCTACGGCGCGCCGGTCAGCCCGGATGCCGTGCGCCTGCTGATCCAGGTCGAAGCCATCAAGCAGTAAGCAGCCTGCCAAGACCCCTTCGAAGCCCGCCATTGGCGGGCTTTTTACTGGGCGGATGAACAGCGCCCAGGCTGCGATCCGTGAACTATTGCCAGGCCTTTCACACAGGTGTCATCCCAGGCCGCGCGGACTGTCGCGCGCTCCTGCAGTTCGTCCCCCGGGCCGGCCGGCGTGTCGCTTCCGCCCCACGGCGCCCGGACCGCCTGCTTACAGTGGCTCCAACGACGACAAACCGGCCATGAGCACCTCCTTCACTCCCAGCCCCCAGCAAAAGCTCTGGATCGAGCGCTGGCAGCGCTTTGCCACCACGGTGGTGCGCTACTTCCACATCTACGCCGGCTGGCTGGTAGGCATCAGCTGGAAGCGCTTCGTGCTGCTGGCGCTGGCGCTGCTGATCGGCGTCAATGTGCTGAAGAACCTGCCCCCCTTCACCTGGCGCATCAGCGAGCAGATCGAGGACCATGACCACGGCGCCGTGCGCCGCCAGGCCAAGCTGGAAGCCGAGGCCAAGAAGGCCGCTGACCAGGCCCGCAGGGTGGCCGACAAGGCCGCAAAGTCTGGCAAGCAGGACGCTGGCAAGGGCGTCCGCTACGAGGTCAAGATCGACGACCGCGGCGTGCGCATCCAGCCGGTGCGCTCGGCGGCATCGGCCGCCAGCGGCACCGATGGCGAGGACGGCGAGCCCAAGGCCGACGACGCGCCCGCCATCGCCATCGATTTCCCCAAGAGCGCCAAGCCCGAGGACATCCGCGCCGCCATCGAGCAGGCCAAGGAGCAGCTCAGCCAGCTCAAGCAGGAGGCCGAAGAGGTCAAGCAGGCCCAGGAGGCTGCCACGGTGGCCCAGCAGGCGGCGCAGGAAGCGGCCGAGGAAGCCACCAACGCCCAGAGCCGCAAGCGCGTCACCATCGTGCATGCCGGCGACTCCCTGGTCGACCTGGCCATCCTGTGGATCCTGGCCTCGGCCGTCATCAAGGCCATGTACAAGGGCCGCATCCAGGCCGAGGTCAAGGCCGCCCAGGCGGCCGAGAACGCCGAGAGCGAGGCGCTGAAGCGCCAGGTCATCGAGGCCCGCATGGCCGCCATGCAGGCCCAGGTCGAGCCGCACTTCCTGTTCAACACGCTGGCGTCCATCGACCACCTGATCGAGACCGACCCGCCGCGTGCCAGCCAGATGCAGAAGAACCTCATCGCGCTGCTGCGGGCCTCCATGCCCACCATGCGCGAGGCCAATGCCAGCGGCGCCGTGCGCGACCTGGGCCGCGAGCTGGCCGTCATCCGGCCCTACCTCGAGATCCTGAAGGTGCGCATGGAAGAGCGCCTGCAGACCGAGATCGCCGTGCCCGAGGGCCTGCTGTCCGCCGAATTCCCGCCCATGATGATCCAGGGCCTGGTCGAGAACGCCATCAAGCACGGCCTGGAGCCCAAGGCCGAAGGCGGCAGCCTGACCGTCAAGGCCGAGATCGTGCACGGCAAGCTGGCCGTCACGGTGGCCGACACCGGCCTGGGCTTCGGCCGGGCCGCCACCTCCGGCACCGGCGTGGGCCTGGCCAACATCCGCGAGCGCCTGCAACTGCTGCATGGCAGCAAGGCCAGCGTCACCGTCACCGAGAACCAACCCAGTGGCACGATCGTCACGATCACCGTGCCTTATCGCAGCCGCAACGACGAAGGAGTCGCAGCATGAAGACCTTGTTCAAGATCCTGTTCATCGGCACTGCGCTGATGGTCCTGATGGCGATGTTCGGTGGCTTCGCGCTGCTGCACCACCATGGCGGCCCCGACATGCACATCGTGCTGGACGACGGCGAGTTCTTCCTCGGCGGCAGCGACGTCGGTGACTGGCTCGGCGCCACCATTGGCCTGTTCGTCGCGGGGGCGGTGCTGTGCCTCGTCATCCCGCTGGTGCTGCTGCTGGGCGTGGCCCTGCCGCTCTTCATCGTCGCCGCCGTCCTGGGCGTTGGCCTCGTCGCGATGCTGGGTGTCGGTGCGGTCGTCGGCTCGCCGCTGATCCTGCTCGGCCTGCTGCTCTTCGTCGTGCTTCGCAACCGCCGCCGCGCCAACGCCGCCCGCTCGACCCCGGTCTGAGCCAGGGCCTGTCAGCATGGCGGCAATGGGTCGCGAAGGCTCGTCACACCGGGCCAATCAAGGCGCAGCGCTTGCCCGCACTCATGTGCGGGCAAGCGCTGCAACGCGGAGTGGCCCGGTGTGACGGGCCTTCCCGAAGGGTTGTAGCCAAAAGGGCCGCGCGCGGCGTTGCAAATCCTCGCCGGGTGTACAACCCGGCTGCGGTTTGCGCCTTGCTCGCGGACCTTTTGGCTACAACGCGACCCGTTGCCGCCGTGTTGGCAGGCCCTGTAGCATCGTCGGCATGAACACAGCAGCACCCATCCGCGCCGTTCTGGCCGACGACGAACGACTGATGCGCGAACAGCTGCGCAGCCGCCTCACCGAGGTCTGGCCCGAGCTGGAGATCGTGGCCGAGGCCAAGAACGGCCTCGAAGCTGTCGAGCTGACCCGGGAGCACAAGCCCGACCTGGTCTTCCTCGACATCCGCATGCCGGGCCTGACGGGCGTCGACGCCGCCCGCCAGATCGCCCAGCTGCCCGAGGACGACGACTGGCTGGTGCCCGAGATCGTCTTCATCACCGCCTACGACCAGTACGCCGTCGAGGCCTTCGAGCAGGGCGTGGCCGACTATGTGCTGAAGCCGGCCGAGCGCGAGCGCCTGCAGCTCACCGTGGCGCGCATCAAGAAGCGCCTGGCCCAGCGCGAAGGCAGCGAGACGGTCGAGACCTCCTCCGCGCCGCTGCAGCAGCTGCTGCACAAGCTGTCCTCCCAGGTCAGCGGCGGCGGCACCAAGCCCAGTTATCTGCAGTGGATTCAGGCGACGGTTGGCCAGGCCATCCAGATGATCCCGGTCGACGACGTGCTGTTCTTCATCAGCGACGAGAAGTACACCCGCGTGCAGACGGCCAAGGTCGAGGCGCTGATCCGCAAGCCCATCAAGGAGCTGGTGGACGAGCTGGACCCGCAGGTGTTCTGGCAGGTGCATCGCTCGACGCTCGTCAACGCCCGCGCCATCGACGGCATCACGCGCGACTTCCGTGGCCGCCAGCTGGTGGGCGTGAAGGGCCTGACCGAGAAGCTGGAAGTCAGCCGCAGCTACACGCACCTGTTCAAGGGCATGTGAGCGCAGCGGCCGCTGGCCGCAGCTCATCGCGCCCAGATGCGTGGTGTTGATCAGAACCCGTAGCTCGTCGGCCCGCGGCAACGCGCGGGCTCCGGGCTTCCTAGCATGGGGCTCACCATCAACACCCACTGAGGAGAGCCCGCGATGAAAGTCACTCGAACCCTGGGCCTGTTCATCTGCAGCCTGATGCTTGCGGCATCGGCGGCGGTGCAGGCGCAAGCCACCGACAAGCCGCCGGCCAAGGTCATGCTGCTGGGCTTGTTCCACTTCGACAACCCGGGCCTGGACGCCGTCAAGTACACGCCGCGCGACGTGATGCAGCCGGCGGAGCAGGCCTATCTGGTGGGTTTGTCGGAGCGCCTGGCCCGCTTTGCGCCCACCAAGATCCTGCTGGAGTACCCCGCCAAGAACGACGCGGTCATCAACCAGCGCTACGCCGACTACCTGGCCGGCAAGTTCGAGCTGCGCAAGAACGAGATCTACCAGATCGGCTTCCGCGTCGCCAAGCTCACGGGCCACACGCGCGTTCATGGCTTCGACGTGCACGTGCCTGGCGAGGTTGCGCTTTGGGGCTATCTGTCCAAGGCACCGGAGGCCGAGCGCAAGATGATGGCGCTGATCGCCACCGAGTCCCAGCGGCTGAACGAGATGCACCGCACGCTGAGCCTGAAGGACATCCTCAGGCAGAGCAATTCGACGCCTGAGGACCTGCGCAACAAGGGCTTCTACATGCTGCTCAACGACGTTGCCGCCGAGGAAGGCCTCTTCCACGGCGCCGATGCGTCGGCGGACTGGTGGCACCGCAACATGCGCATGTACGCCCTGGTGCAGACGCAGGCCCAGCCGGGTGAGCGCGTGCTGGTGATCGCCGGCTCCGGGCACACGGCCATCCTGCGTGACCTGCTGCGGGCCGATGCCGCCCGCGTGGCCGAGGACGTGGTGCCCTTGTTCTGAGCGCCTGAATCAGGCCTGGCGGGCCTGGACCTGCTTCTCCACGAAGGACTCCAGCGTCGTCAGGCGCACGCCGTGGTCTCGCTCCAGCGCCGCGGCGCCGTCGAAGCGTTCGCTGAAGGCCGTGTCAGGCAGGCTCATCAGGTGCATCACGCGCGCCATGCCAGGGTGCAGTGGCCGCATCAGCACCGACAGCACGCGCGCTGCGCCGGCCGGGATGCTGGACACGCGTTCGGGAACGCCCGCCAGCCGCGCATACAAGGCTGTGACCTGGCGGTTGCTGTAGTGGCCCGGCCCACCGATTTCCAGTTGCCGGAAGGGCAGTGGGTCCTCCATCAGCGCGCGCACGGCGAACACCGCCACATCCTCGGCGCAGACGAAGTTGCGCGGCTTGGTGCCAGTGCCGATGAGCTGCGCCTTGCCCTTGTCGAGCAGGCCACGGCCGTTGAAGTTGTGCGCGTGATGTTCCATGAAGGCCGTGGGGCGCAGCACGGCATGCTCCATGCCGCTGGCGGCCAGCGCCTGTTCGATGGCGTGCTTGGTGCGGAAGAAGTCGACCGGATGCTGTGGGCCGGCGCCGGCTGCGGAGGTGTAGACGAAGCGCTGGACGCCGGCGGACTGCGCCGCCCGGATCAGGGCCCGGTGGCCGAGGTCATCGACCTGCTCTGAGCGCCAGCGGCCGCGCCCCAGCAGCCCGTGCGCGCAGGCCAGCACGCATTGCATGCCCTCGCAGGCTCGTGCCAGCGAGGCCTCATCGGTCAGGTCCGCCGCCACGACGCTGGCGCCCAGCGCTTGCAGGTCTGCGGCTTCAGCGGGGTGGCGGCAGGCCGCCCGCACATCCACGCCGCGCTCGCGCAGCAGCCTGACCACCGGGCGACCCAGGGCGCCGGTGGCACCCACGACAAGGATCCGCTTCATCGGCCGCCCTCCTGCGAGGGCGATTCTGGCCGGCTTTACTTCTCGACGAAAGCCCGCTCGATGACGTAGTCGCCCGGTGTCGTCGTGCTGCCTTCCTTGAACTTGCGGATCTCCAGCATCTCCTGCATGTCCTTCAGCAGCGCCGGGCTGCCGCACAGCATGATGCGGTCGGTCTCGGGGTCCAGCGGCGGCAGGCCCAGGTCGGCCTGCAGCTTGCCGGTCTGGATCAGGTCGGTGATGCGGCCCGTGTTCTTGTAGGGCTCGCGCGTGACCGTCGGGTAGTACAGCAACTGCTCGCTGGCCAGCTCACCCAGGAACTCGTGCACGTGCAGGTCGTGGGCCAGGTGGTCGTGATAGGCCAGCTCGTTCACATGGCGCACGCCGTGCACGATGATGACCTTCTCGAAGCGCTCATAGGTCTCTGGGTCACGCACGACGCTGATGAAGGGCGCCAGGCCCGTGCCGCTGCCCAGCAGGTAGAGGTTCTTGCCCGGCAGCAGGTAGTCGATCAGCAGCGTGCCCGTGGGCTTGCGGCCGACGACGATCTTGTCGCCCGGCTTGATGTGCTGCAGCTTCGAGGTGAGCGGGCCGTCCGGCACCTTGATGCTGAGGAACTCCAGGTTCTCTTCGTAGTTGGCGCTGACGATGCTGTAGGCGCGCAGCAGCGGTTTCCCGTTCTCGCCCTTCAGGCCGATCATCGTGAAATGGCCATTGGAAAAACGCAGGGCCTGGTCACGCGTCGTCGTGAAGCTGAACAGGCGGTCGGTCCAGTGATGGACGGTGAGGACGGTCTCTTCGTGGAAGGCACTCATGGGCGTTGATCTGGACGGGGTTAACCCCTGGATTTTCACCGGGAAGTGATATGCGTGCGTCGCATAAGGGTCAACGCGTCGTTTCGATGCGCAGAAGCCTGGCCCCGGCGCCCTCGCTGCACACCTTGTCCCCGGGGTTGTAGAGCGCACAGGCCTTCAGCGACAGGCAGCCGCAGCCGATGCAGCCCGTCAGCCGCTCGCGCAGCTGCTGCAGGGCCGCGATACGCGCATCCAGCAGCGGCGCCCAGCTGGCGGAAAGCCGCGTCCAGTCGGCCTTGGTGGGCGTTCGGCCATCGGGCAGCGTGGCCAGCGCGGCCTTGATCTGCGGCAGCGTCAGCCCCACCGTCTGCGCTGCGCGGATGAAGGCGACGCGGCGCAGCACGTGGCGTGGGTACTGCCGATGGCCGCCGGCGCTGCGGCTGCCGGCGAGCAGCCCCTCGGCTTCGTAAAACCGCAAGGCACTCGTCGCGATGCCGGCCCGCTGGGCCAGCTGGCCGATCGTCAGCGGTGCCGTCGGCTTCGATTCAGTGCTTGACTTCAAGTTAGCTTCAACTTCGAGCATGGCGCCATATTCCCACAGACGAGGCCTTCCATGCTGATGAAAACCGCCACCCCGGCGCCGGCGACGATTGCACAGCTCCACCACCTGCTCGACGCCGGCCAGGCGCTGTCCGCCACCTACCGCGGCCAGCTGAGCAACCACCTGCCCATGGCGCAGCAGGCGCTGCTGGAGCTGGGGGCGTCGGCCGCGCGGCTGCAGGCCTGGACCGAGGCGCACGAGGCCCTGCTGGAGCCGCGCAGCGCCGCCCGGCCGGGGCGCATCGTCATCGAGCGCGACCTGGGCAGGCCCGACAGCGACGCCGCCTGGCGCGCGCATTTCGCAGCCCGCATCGCCGAGCTCGGCTCTGCCGGTGCCGTGCGGGAGGCCCTGGCGCTGCTGCTACCCGGTGCCGGCGCCATCGCGTTCCACGGCGTGATCCGCACGGGCCATGCCGTGCTGGCCGGCCACGACGGCGAATTGGCGGCGGGCCTGGCGCATTGGGCGTCCCACTTCATGCCGCTGCCGACGGCGGACGACGGCCCGCCGCTGGAGCTGGCCGGCTGGCTGCGCGCGCTGACGGCGCTGCCGCGCCCGGCCTACCCGGCCGGCAGCTTCATCGCCGGCCGCATGCAGGCCTGGGGAGATTCCCCGGGCTTCGCCGCCGTCGCCGGGCGCCTGCGCCACGGGCCGGACACGCTGCGCGACCTGGCCCTGTTCGCCGCCCGCACCTACGCCGCCACTGGCAACTTCACCGTGCTGCACCTGCTGACGGCCAGCCACGCTGTCGCCCTGCTGGAGCCCTGGTGGCCTGCGCAGGAATTGGCCCGCGGCTTCAGCGTCGCCGCCGCGGCCGGCCTGCTCGCCAGCGGCGCCGAACCCGCGCTGATGCTGGACCGCCTGCCCAGCCGGCCCTGGCCCGCGCTGATCTCTGCCGCCTGCGAGCAGGACGACGCCCACGTCATCAAGCTCACCCACGCGGCCTGGCGCCTCGGCCGGCGCTGGCCCGACCCGGCATGGCGTCGGGCCGTCGAGCGTGCAATTCCATTTTGATGGAAAACAAATTCCATTAAACTGGATGAATGGACATCACACAACGCATCGGCCGCCGCCTGCATGAACTGCGTTCGGCCGCCGGCCTGTCGCTGGACGCGCTGGCGCAGAAGAGCGGCGTCAGCCGTTCCAACATCTCGCTGATCGAGCGCGGCCAGAGCAGCCCGACGGCCGTGGTGCTGGACAAGCTCTCCTCGGCACTGGGTGTCAGCGTCGCGTCGATGTTCGAGGCCGGCCCGGCGCCAGCAGCACCCTCGCCGCTGGCCCGCGTGGCCGACCAGCCCGTCTGGGACGACCCGGCCTCCGGCTACCGCCGCCGCAACGTGTCGCCCGCTGGCGTGTCGCCGCTGCAACTCGTGGACGTCGTCTTCCCCGCCGGCCAGCGCGTGTCCTTCGAGACCTCGGAGCGCGACGCCGACATCCACCAGCTCGTCTGGATGATCGACGGCGTCATGGAGATCGGCCACGGTGCCGACCAGTGGCAGCTGAGCCCCGGCGACTGCCTGGCGATGCGGCTGGATGCGCCCATCCGGTTCCACAACCCCGGCGCCAAGCCGGCCCGCTACCTCGTCGCGCTCACGGGAGCACGGCCATGAACATCCGCGAGCTCGACGGCGCCGAGGCCTTGGCGCGCGTGGACGAACTGGCCGAGGTGCTGCGCGACTGCGTCGAGGGCGGCGCGTCGGTGGGCTTCATGCTGCCGCTGGCCGAAGGCCGGCCTGAGGTCTTTTGGCGCAAGGTTGCTGCTGGCGTCTCGGTCGGCGAGCGGCATCTCTTCGTCGCCGAGGACGAGGCCGGCCGCATCTGTGGCACGTTGTCTCTCGTCGTCGACATGCCGGACAACCAGCCCCACCGCGCCGACGTCAGCAAGATGCTTGTTCACCGCCGCATGCGCCGCCAGGGCGTGGCCGAGCGGCTGCTGCGGGCGCTGGAGGCGAGGGCGCGGGAGCTGGGCAAGACGACGCTGGTGCTGGACACCGTCACGGGCAGCGATGCGTCACGGGTCTATGAGAGGACGGGCTGGCAGAAGGCCGGGGATATTCCGAACTATGCGTTGATGCCCGACGGGCCTTTCTGTTCAACGACTTACTACTTCAGGACGCTCTGAAGCCAATCCCCCGCCGCTCCCTCACCTCCGGCTTCGCCCGATGCTCCGCCTCCAGCTGAGCCAGGAACTCATCTGGCGTGAAGGCTTCGCCGAGGATCTCGACCTGGTTCCTCACCGCCGCGAAGTCGCCATGCGTCAGGCAGTCCATGGCCACCAGCCGTGAGCGCTGCTCGTCGGTGGGCGCAGCGCCCGCTTCACGCTCGAACATCGCCACGCGCTGCTCGGGCTTCAATGCCTTGAAGCGGATCTTGAACGCGAAGCGCCGCAGCGCCGCCTCGTCCAGGTCGTCGAAGAGATTGGTCGTGCAGATGAAGAGGCCGCTGAAGCGTTCCATGCCGGCCAGCATCTCGTTGACCTCCGACACCTCATAGTTGCGCTCCGCATGCTTGCGGCTGCGCAGGAAGCTGTCGGCTTCGTCCAGCAGCAGCACGGCGCCTTCGGTCTGCGCCATCTCAAACATCCGCGCCATGTTCTGCTCGGTCTCGCCGACGAACTTGCTGGCGATGTCGCTGGCGCGCTTCACCATCAGCGGCCGGCCCAGCGCCTGGGCGATGTGCTCGGCCAGGGCCGTCTTGCCGCTGCCCGGCGGGCCGTAGAAGCACAGCTGGCCCGCGCCCTTGCGGCGCAGCGCCTCGACGATGCGCGGGATCTCGAAGCGGCTTTCGCAGTTCAGCAGGTCCAGCGCATAGCTCGTCACGCACGGGCGGGCGATGCTGTTGCCATCGTCGCGGCCCAGCGCCTTGTCGGCGTTCTGCAGTTGGCGCTCGATGAGCTTCTCGGCGTCGTCGGCAGCACCGGCCAGCTGGGCGAAGCGCACTGCGGTGCGGATCTGCGCCGGTGTCAGCCCGGGGCGTTCGGCCAGCTTGGCGACAAAGCCTTCGCTGACGGCCACTTCGCCCAGCGCCTTGGCCACCAAGCCCTTGCGCGCGCCCGGCGGCGGCGACTTCAGCTCCAGGTGGTACTGGAAGCGGCGGCGAAAGGCGGGGTCGATCTGCTCGATGCGGTTGGTCACCCAGATGACGGGCACCGGGTTGGTCTCCAAGATCTGGTTGACCCAGGCCTTGCCGCTGACCGAATTGCCCGCGCCGCCGTCCACGCTGGCGTCCAGCCGGCTCAGCAGCGAGGCGGTGTCGCTGGACAGCGGCGGGAAGACGTCCTCGACCTCGTCGAACAGCAGGGCGACGTTGGCACTGGCCTTCAGGAAGACCTGGCTGATCTGCAGCGAGCGGTAGCGGTCGCGCCCGGACAGCGAATTGCCGTCGCGGTCGGCGTACTCCACCTCGTAAAGGTCCAGGCCCGCGGCCGTGGCGGCCACCTTGGCCAGCTCGGTCTTGCCCGTGCCCGGCGGGCCGTAGAGCAGCACGTTGACGCCGGCCGTGTGCGTGGCGACGGCCTGGCGCAGCAGGCCCTGCAGCAGGCCCAGGTCCTCGGCCACGAAATGGAAGTCCTGCATGCCCAGCGTGCTGAGCGTGGCCGGCCGTGTGAACACGGCCATCAGGTCGTGCGGGCCCTGGTACTCGCGCATCAGCACCGGGGGCAGTTGGTCGCTGACCTTCATCAGGTCGGCGAGGTCGGTGATGTTGTGTTCGGAGATCAGGTTCTCGACCATGCCGATGCGCTCGAGTCGCGAACCCGCGCGCAGCGCCTCGGCCACCTCGCGCTCGTCGACACCCGCGACCGCGGCGATGGCGGCAAAGGCCTCCTGGGCCGTGTTGACCTTGAACTCCACCAGTGCCCCGCGCAGCTCGCGCTGGTAGCGGGCCAGCGTGCCGTAGAGCAGGATGGCGCGCTCGGCGGGGTTTAGCTGCAGCAGCGTGCCCAAAGCGGCGATGTTCTTCTCGACCAGCGTCGACTCGCGCTTGAGCTGGCGGTCCAGGTGCTCGCAGGTGGTGGCGAGCAAAGCCATCATGTCCTTGGGCGCGTCCTTGACGTATTCGTCGAGGTAGAAGAACAGCGTGCCTTCGGAGAAGGGGCCGCTCCATTGGCCGAAGCGGTCGAGGAAGGCCTCGTCGCCCAAGCCCTCGTGGCCGCGCCACAGCTCGTTGCCGGCGCAGCGCTGCCCCAGATAGCCGCGCAGCCTCTGCAGCACCCGAGTGGGCCAGACGAGGTGGCGGCCCGTGAAGGACAGCAGGCCGTTGAAATCGCGCCGCAGGTTGAAGCGGCCGGCGTGCCTGACGGTCAGCGTCAGCACGAACTGCGAGCACATGCGGTCCAGCACCGGGGCGCTGTCCAGGCCGGGCGAGGGCAGCACCCGGGTCGATGCCCGGGAGGCTGTCTCTGCGGCGGCTCGCTTCACCATCGATGGACTCCTTGCGCGGCTTTCGGCAGCCAGCGCGAACCCATCTTGTATCAGGGTTGGCGGCGAATCAATGCGTCCGCAACCCCATAAATCGTTCAGTGCATCACGACGGGCTGCTGCCCCATCACCGCGTAGCGCTCGATGAAGGCGTCGAGTTCGTCTTCCGACGGCTCGCCTTCGTTGATGAGGGCCTGCACGCCTTGCTGGAAGGATTCCGCCAGCGCGCCCTCGATGAAGATTTCCTTGCGGGCGAACTTGTCGACGATCTCGAAGCCACCGCGGTTGATCTGCGGGCCCTCTTCGACGGCTTGCAGTTCCGCGGTCGGAACATCGAACTGGACGACGATGAAGCTGTCGGAGTTGTAGAGCATGTGCATGGAGTTCTCCTCTAGGCTTCAACTGCGGGTGGCAACCGGGGTTTCAAGCCTCGGTTGGTTCAGATACTGGCAGAACGCCCCGCAGTTCGGGTCATCCCCCGCGCCGGCAACGTGTAGGAAGCGTCAGGAGTTCACGTAGGAGGCTGATCCCCCTGGCGCGACGCTACCGAGCGGCGGCCTCTGGCAGCCGGATCTCGAAACCGCGTGTTTCAGGGTCGCCCTGGCGCAGGCGCACCGGCCAGTAGCCGCGCGCGGGGTCCAGCCACAGCTCGACGCCGGGGTCGCGGTCACCCAGCGGCTGGCGGCGCAGATGCAGAGTGCCGCCGTCCGCGGGCTCGGCGTCCACGACTTCGAAAACCCATTCCCGCAGCTCACCGCGCAACCCCGCCACCCAGACCCGCCAGCGCCCGCCGGGTGCCGCACTTTGAGGATTTGCGGCCTGCACCAGGGCAGCGAGCTGCAGCCACCAGGACAGGCGGTCCTGCGTGCCCTCCGGCAGATCCAGCCGGGCCGGGCTGGCCGAAAAGCTGACGCGCCTCTCTTCCGTGTCGAAATTGACAGCCTGCCGGTCCTGGCCGCCGCGCTGCAACGCGAAGCGTTCGGGTGCGAGGCCCGCGCTGCCCGTGTGGCCCAGGCTCTCCCAGGCGGGCAGGGCGCGTTCGCCGATGCGCCGCGTCAGGCGCAGGCTGTAGCGGCCGTCGGCTTCGGGGCGCCAGTCCAGCAGGGCCTCGCCGTCCTGGCCGCCCTGGCGCAGCCGGTATTGCCAGGCCGCCGGGCCGGTCAGGCGCAGCAGCGGCGCCTCTGGCGCCATGGCGGGGGCGTCTACCGCCGGCAAGGGCGGTCTGGCGCTGGGCCGCGGCGAGCGGGCCTGGGGTGTCGGCAGCACCGGTGGCGCTGGCTCGGGCAAAGCCATCGGCAGGTTGGGCGGCTGCAGCAGCGCGACGCTGACGGCCCGCGCGGGCCGGGCCGCGTCCTCGCGCACCCGCTCGCCGCCCAGCAGCGCCGCATGGGCGAGCAGGCTGGCCGCCAGCGCGAGCAGGGCGGCGCGGGGCGGGGTCAGGCGGGCGCGCATCGCACAATGCTGCCATCACCCAGACCCTCCGCTCATGAAACTCGCCAGCTACGCCGACGGCTCGCGCGACGGCCACCTCGTCGTCGTGTCGCGCGACCTGACCCAGGCCCACTACGCCACCGGCATCGCCACGCGCCTGCAACAGGTCCTGGACGACTGGGGCTTCATCTCGCCCCAGCTCGAAGACCTCGCCGTGCAGCTCAACCACGGCAAGCTGCGCCACGCCTTCGCCTTCGAGCCCGACAAATGCCTGGCGCCGCTGCCTCGCGCCTACGGTTGGGCGGTTCTCGACCCCGAGGGCGGCGTGCAGCGTGAAGCCGGCAGCTTCTCGGCGCCGGGCCAGCCTTTGCGCGTGCCGGCCCAAGGCCAGGCCGTGCTCGCAGCCATCAGCGGCGACCTGGCCGCCGCCAGCGACACCGCCGCGGCGCTGGATGCGTTGCGCCTGCTCACACTCGCGGTGGATTGGCGCATCGACGGCGAGCTGGTTGCCACGCAGTGCGCGCCGCTGGCCGTCACGCCCGACGAACTCGGCAGTGCCTGGAACGCCGGCCGCCTGCAGGCGCGCTTGCATGTGCTGCACAACGGCAGCAAGCAGGAGCCGCGCGACGTGGCGGCCGCCGCTGGTGAGGCCCTGGCCCGCCTGGCAAGGCTGCGCGCGCTGCGGGCCGGGCAGGTGGCTGGCGCGGCCCTCGGCCCGCTCGACCTGGCGCTTTCAGCCGGCGACAGCCTGCTTCTGGACCTCAAGACCGCCGAGGGCGCCAGCCTGTTCGGCGCCATCGACCTCGACATCGCTCCCCCACCGCTATGAGCCGCCTGCCCATCATCATCGACACCGACCCCGGCCAGGACGACGCCATCGCCCTGCTGCTGGCCGCCGCTTCGCCCGAGCTGGAACTGCTGGGCGTGACCACCGTCGCCGGCAACGTGCCGCTGGCGCTGACCACGCTGAACGCCCGCAAGGTCATGGAGCTGGCCGGCCGGCGCGACGTGCCCATCTGCGCGGGCGCCGACCGGCCGCTGGACGTGCCGCTCGTCACCGCCGAGCATGTGCACGGCGACACCGGCCTGAACGGCGTCGAGCTGCCCGAGCCGACGCTGGCGCTGGACCCGCGCCACGCGGTCGACTTCATCATCCAGACGCTGCGCGAACGCGAGGCCGGCACGGTGACGCTGTGCCCGCTGGGCCCGCTGACCAACATCGCGCTGGCGCTGCGCCAGGCGCCCGACATCGCACCGCGCATCCGCCGCATCGTGCTGATGGGCGGTGGCTTCTTCGAGGGCGGCAACGTGACGCCGGCGGCCGAGTTCAACATCTACGTCGACCCCCAGGCCGCGCATGAGGTGTTCACCAGCGGCGTGCCCATCACGATGGCGCCGCTGGACGTCACGCACGAGGCGCTGACGACGGCCCGGCGAATCGATGCGATCCGCGCCCTGTCCAACCGCGTGGGCTCCGTCGTCGCCGCGTGGATGGAGTTCTTCGAGCGCTTCGACGAAGAGAAGTACGGCCAGGACGGCGGCCCGCTGCACGACCCCTGCGTCATCGCCTGGCTGCTGAAGCCCGAGCTGTTCACCGGCCGCGACTGCAATGTGCGCGTCGAGACGCAGAGCGAACTCACGCGCGGCATGACCGTCATCGACTGGTGGGGCGTGACCGGCCTGTCCGCCAACGCCCAGGTGCTGCGCCATGTTGACTCGGATGGCTTCTTTGCGCTGCTGACGGAACGCCTGAAAAAGCTCGGATAAAGCCATTCCTGATGGGCAAATCCCGGTCGACATCATTTATGTCTGGATGTAAAAACGAGCCCTGAACAGGGATTGACCCGAAAGAGAGCATCGCTCCGCGGGGCCGCATCCAAGGCGATGCAGGCGGGAGAACCAGGTGCCGAGCAGAGAAAAGCTGCTGGAGGTGATCGCCATCCAGACCGAGGTGGCCCGGCTCGGGCTCGACCTGGGTGGGCTGATGAGCCTTGTCGTGCAGCGCACATTGACCCTGGTGGGTGCCGATGGCGCGGCCGTCGAGCTGGCCGAGGGCGAGGACATGGTCTACCGCGCCGCGGCCGGCATGGCCCACGGCAGCCTGGGCCTGCGGCTCAAGCGCGGCGCCAGCCTGTCGGGCCTGTGCGTGCGCGAGGGCCACGCCCTGCATTGCGACGATGCCCTGGCCGACCCCCGCACCGACCGCGCCGCCTGCGAGAGGCTGGGCCTGCGCTCCATGGTCGTGGTGCCGCTGCGCCACCAGGGCGAGACGGTGGGGGTGCTCAAGGCCATGTCGGCCCAGGTGGCTCATTTCAATGACCGCCACTTCGCCCTGCTGGAGCTGCTGTCCGACCTGGTCGCCGCGTCCATGTATTTCGCGACCCGCTACGCCCCGGGTGAACTCTTCCACAAGGCCACCCACGACGGCCTGACCGACCTGCCCAACCGCTCGCTCTTCCTCGACCGGCTGCGCTCCTCGCTGGCCCAGGCCGTGCGCGATGGCCAGCCACTCGCCGTGCTGATGCTGGACATGAACGGCCTCAAGCCCATCAACGACCGCCACGGCCACCGCGTCGGCGACGCGGCGCTGCTGGAGTTCGCGCGCCGCCTCAACGGTGGCGTGCGCCAGTCCGACACGGCTGCGCGCCTAGGTGGCGACGAGTTCGGCGTGCTGCTGCGCCCGTTGGCGCCCGAGGGCGGCCTGGCCGCGACGATGGACCGGCTGGCCCGGCAGCTCAACGGCGGTTTCGAGTTCGAGGGCCGGCAGCTGTCGGTCTGCGCCAGCATGGGTGCGGCCTGCTTCCCGGAGGATGGCAGCGAAGTCGTGCAGCTCATCGATCTGGCCGACCAGCGCATGTATCGCCACAAGCGCTCGCTGCAGCACGCCGCCGCCTGATTGCCCCGTAGACCGTCTGCGGCGGTGGGAAGATGGGCGTCCCGTTCCCTCGGAGACCGTCATGCAACGCCGCCTCATCGTCGCCAGTGCCCCAGCCTTGTTGCTGCTGCGCCCCGCCTGGGCGCTGAACCTGAGCGAGGGCGACGCCAACGCCGGCATCCGCACGGCGCTGGAGCGCGGCGCGAACGCGGCCGTGGCCTTGCTGGGCCGGCCCGACGGTTTCCTCAACAACCCCCTCGTCAAGATCGAGCTGCCGGGTTATCTGAAGGACGCGGCCAAGCTGCTGAAGGCCACCGGCCAGGGCGCGAAGCTGGATGAGCTCGTCATGGCGATGAACCGCGCCGCCGAAGCCGCCGTGCCAGCGGCCAAGCCCTTGCTCGTCAAGGCCGTGAAGGACATGAGCGTCGAGGACGGCCTGAAGATCCTCAAGGGCGGCGACGACTCGGTGACCCAGTTCTTTGCCGGCAAGACCCGCGAGCCGCTGGGCCAGCAGTTCCTGCCCATCGTGACCAAGGCGACTGAGAAGGTGTCGCTGGCCGACAAGTACAACGCCGTCGCCAAGAAGGCGGGCGGCTTCGGCCTCGTGAAGGGCGACGAGGCCAACATCCAGCAGTACGTGACGGCCAAGGCGCTGGACGGCCTCTATCGCATCATTGGCGAGGAGGAGAAGAAGATCCGCCAGGACCCGGTCGGCACCGGCAGCGCCATCCTGAAGAAGGTCTTCGGCGGGCTCTAGCACTCGCGCCGGCGGCAGCTTTCGGCCGGCCTTTCGAGGGGCGGCGTACGGGGTCGCTCAAGGGATGGCGTGCTGGGCGGCCTGATGGCCGACAATCTCGGCCCTTGCCTGTTTGCTGCTGCCTCGGCGGCTTTGCGATGAATTCCGATCTTCCCGATCCCGTTACCCCGTCCGAAGAACCGGCAGCCGCTGCCCCCGCGCCTGTGTCCGAGCCCGAGGCCACGCCTGAAATCGAAACCTCGCCAGAGGCCGCACTCGAGGCTCAGCCGGAGGGCACGCCCGCTGCTGCGCCCGCCGCAGCGGCCACGCCCGCCGTGGACGCCACCGCCGAGTTGAAGGCCATGTTCCCGGCGCTGTTCACCGGCAAGCCCAAGCCCGTCAAGCTGCGCGTCCAGGCCGACATCCAGGAGCGCGCGCCCGGCAAGTTCAGCAAGGCCCAGCTCAGCGCCTTCCTGCGCCGCCACACCGGTGGCACGAGCTACCTGATCGCGCTGACCCAGGCCAAGACCCGTTTCGACCTCGACGGCAACCCGGCAGGCGAGATCACCGAAGAGCACCTGACGGCCGCCAAGGAAGAGCTGGCGCGCCGCAAGGGCGTGCAGCAGGAGCGTCAGCAGGCGGAGCAGGAGCGCCACCAGCTGGAGTTCCAGCAGCGCCGCAACCGCGCCCAGCTGCTGTGGGACTTCGAGCGCACGACGCTGACCGAGGCCAATTTCTGCGTGCTCAAGGGCGTTGTGGCCGAGGAGCTGCCGGGTCTGCTGGAGATCGCGCGCAAGGAGCGCGCCGAGGCACCGCCGGCCCCGCCCCAGGACGCACGCCGCGACGGCCCGCGCCGCGACGACCGCCGGCCCGGCGGCGGCCGGCCGGATAGCCGTGGCGAGCGTCGCCCGGACCAGCGTTCAGAAGGTCGGCGTGACCAGCCGCGTCGCGAAGGCGGCCGGCCGCCACAGCCGGGCCGCCAGCCCGATCAGGCGCGTCGCGACCCGTCGGTCAAGCGGCAGGCGCCCCAGGCAGCCAAGGCCGAACCCGCGGCCGCAGAGCAGCCGCCGGCAACCAAGGATCAGACGCCTGAGTAATCAGGCCGCTCCGTCAGGCCGAGTAACGCTGCTCCAGGTAGGCGAGCAAGGTGCGGATCGTCTGCGCCTCGCCACCCACTGGCCGGCCGGCGCGGGGCGCGTCGTTCCAGGCGAACAGGTCGACGTGCAGCCAGTCCTGCTGCGCCGGCAGGAAGTCTTCCAGGAACAGCGCCGCGTTGATGGCGCCGGCCAGCGGGCTCTTGCCCGTGTTGACGATGTCGCCGATCGTGCTCTCGATGCCGGCGTGATACGGCGCCCACAGCGGCATGTGCCACAGCGGGTCGTCCAGCTTCATGCCCAGGTCGACGAGGTCGCGGGCCGTGTCCATGTGCTTGGCGAACAGCGCCGGCAATTGGGCCCCCAGGGCCACGCGGGCGGCGCCGGTCAGCGTCGCCAGGTCGATGACGAGGTCGGGCTTGCCCTCGGCCGCGTAAGCCAGCGCATCGCACAGGATCACGCGCCCCTCGGCGTCGGTGTTGCCGATCTCGATGTGCAGGCCCTTGCGCGTCTTGATGACGTCGCCCGGCCGGTAGGCGTTGCCCGAGATCGAGTTCTCGACCGCCGGGATCAGCAGCTGCAGGCGCACCGGCAGCTTGAAAGCCATGATGAGGCCGGCCAGGCCCAGCGCGTTGGCTGCGCCGCCCATGTCCTTCTTCATCTGGCGCATGCCTTCGCCGGGCTTGATGTTCAGCCCGCCGGTGTCGAAACAGACGCCCTTGCCGACCAGCGCCAGCTTGGGGTGCTTGGGGTTGCCCCAGTTCACCTCGATCAACCGAGGTGAGCGCGTGCTCGCGCGGCCAACGGCGTGGATGCTGGGGAAGTTCTTCTTCAGCAGCGCGTCGCCGACGGTTTCGGTGAAGGTCGCACCGTATTGCTTGGCCAGCGCCTTGGCGGCACCAGCCAGCTCGGCGGGGCCCATGTGCTCGGCCGGCGTGTTGACGAGGTCGCGCGTGGCGGTGATGGCCGTCGCCAGCGCAATGCCGCGCTCGGCGTCGCTGCCCTGCTTCAGCACCAGCGTTGCCGGCGCCCGTTTGGCGGGCTTGTAGAGGTCGAAGCGGTAGCCACCCAGCTCCCACGACATGGTCGCCGCCTCGGGCAGCAGGGCCAGGCCGGCGTCGTCGAGCTTGTAGACGCCTTCAGGCAGGGCCAGCGGCAGGTGGCTCAGCGCGAACGGGTGGGCGGAGTGGGCGACGCCGGCGAAGACCTGGGCCAACCGGCCATCGGCGCCGGGCACCAGGGCGTGGCTGTCGGCGGCGCCGACGAAGCCGACCGTCGCCAGCCAGGCGCGGGTGGCCTCGGGCAGGCCGGGGGCCAGCGCCTGGAAGGCGGCGCGGTCGACGACCGTGATGGGGGTGGCCTTGGCCGGGAGGGTCTTTTTCAGCTGGACGGTCATTGCGCGAGTCCTGGATTCCAAAGCCGGCAT
This sequence comes from Roseateles sp. GW821-FHT02E12, assembly GCF_059421665.1. Classification (NCBI taxonomy): domain Bacteria; kingdom Pseudomonadati; phylum Pseudomonadota; class Betaproteobacteria; order Burkholderiales; family Sphaerotilaceae; genus Roseateles; species Roseateles sp. GW821-FHT02E12. The sequence continues at coordinate 390,303 of NZ_JBWKVK010000001.1, read as the reverse complement.
TCTGCACAGACGAGAGTGCAAAGAAGTGTGTTCGGCCTGTCAACCGCCGCCGCCGAGCCCGCGTTGTGCCTCTCAATCGCGCCGCAATCGGCGTGAGACGGCCCCGAAAAGGCCAAGCAAACACCATGAAGATCCAGACCCGCACCGAAACCCAGCATCGCCGCCTCCCCGTGCCCGAGATGGGCCTGGCCTGGAGCGCCGAGGAGTCCGTCGACAAGGGCCGCAAGCACGAGGCCTTCGACACGGGCTTCTACAGCGGCGAGCGCCGCGGCCTGGCCCGCGCCATGCGCCTGGACCGCAAGCGTTAATTCGCGACCGGCGGCGACCCGCCGCCCGGCACACAAGCCGGATGGCCTGAGCCTCACCCCTTGCAGCCCGCCGCCCGGCCTCCGGACGGCGGGCTTCGTTTTTCGAGCTGTCGGGAAATCCTCCCGAATCCGGAGCACCGGCTGCACCGAGAATGCGCCCCCATGAAAGCCGCCCGCCGTTCCATCGCCTTTTTTTCAGGGCTCCTGCTCTATTGCTTCGGCGCCGGTGCCGCCATGAAGTACGCCAGTACCGGCCTGCCGCGCCAGGTCTATGTGACGCTGGGGGGGCGCAATAGTCTGCAGGTGATGCTGGGCGAGGCGGTCGCCATCGCGGTGCTGCTCTTCATCGTCGCCGCCATCTGGGGCTATCTGACGCTGCGCCCGCAGCGCCGCCGCCACCGGCCGTACATCGCCTGGATGATGTCGGGCGTCGGCGCGGCCTGGGCGGGCTGGCTGATCTTCGGCGCCTTCAGCTTCGCGCTGAAGCCGCGGGCCTACTCGGCTCCCTTGCAGAGCATGCTGCTGTCGTCCAACGCGGCGCCGCTGTTCGGGGCGCTGAACATCTTCGCCGTCGTCGGCGGTGTCTGGCTGGCCGGCCGTTGGGCCAAGAAGCGCCAGGTGGGCCTGCCCAGCACGCGCTCGCGCCGCCGGTCTGAAGAGGACTCCGTGCAGGATGCCGGTACCGACACCACCGTGTCGACCGTCGGCCCCCACACCGTCTCCCCGCCCGGGCACTGAGCCTGTCATGCCGCGCGCGGTCTGCCCGCGCTGCGAGCGCCCGGCGCTTACCTGCCTGTGCGCCACGCTGCCAGCCCCGCTGGCCCACCGCACGGAGCTGCTGATCCTGCAGCACCCGGCCGAGGCCGGCCATGCGAAGAACACCGCGGCGTTTCTGACACTGGGCCTGCAGTCCGCGCGGCTGCTGCGCGGCGAAGTCTTCGACGCCACGCTGGCGGTCTCCGGCACCGCGCTGCTCTACCCCGGCGATGGCGAATCAGCTGCGCCGGCTGACGTGAAGCGCCTGATCCTGCTCGACGGCAACTGGCGCCAGAGCCGCCGCCTGCTGGCCGCCAACCCCTGGCTGGCCGCGCTGCCGCAGCTGGCCCTGCCCGAGCAGCCATCGCGCTACGCCATCCGCCGGGCCCACCGGCCCGGCCAGCTGTCGACGCTGGAGGCCGGCCTGCACTCGCTGGCGCTGCTGGAAGGCGGGCCGGAGCGTTTCGAGCCGCTGTGGGCCGCCTTTGAAGCCTTCATCCAGGCCGGCCTTTACAGAAGGGCAATGGGTTTGACCTAGGATTTCGGGATGCCTTCGTTCCTGCGCCCTGTTTTCCTGGCCCTGCTGGCCGCCCCTGTGCTTGTATTGGCCGCCCCGCCCGAGGCTGCCACCGAGCATGTGCAGGCCCGCCTGGTGTCCAGCCAGGCGACGGTCGCACCGGGCCAACGCTTCACGGTGGCGCTGGAACAGAACATCAAGTCGCACTGGCACACCTACTGGCTCAACCCGGGCGATTCCGGCCAAGCCACCACCATTGCCTGGGCCGGTGCCGAAGCCGGCGCCATCCAGTGGCCGACACCTTCCGTGCAGGCCATCGGCCCCATCGTCAACTACGGCTACGAGGGCCGCCCGGCCCTGCTCGTTGACCTGACGGTGCCGGCCGATGCCAAGCCCGGCGGCCGCTTCAAGCCGACGGCCGAGGTGCGCTGGCTGGTCTGCAAGGACGTCTGCATCCCCGAGCAGGTGAGCCTGGGCCTGGACCTGCCCGTGGCGTCGGCAGCCCAGGCCGGCGCCGATGCGGCCCAGATCGAGGAATGGCGCGGCGCCATTCCCAAGCCGGCGCCCTTTGCCGTGCAGCTGAAGGCCGCGCCCCAGGGGGTGAGGCTCAGTGGCCCGGCCACTGGCGTCACCAAGGCCTATTTCTTTGCCGACACCTGGGGCGCCGTGGCCCACAGCGCGCCGCAGGCCCTGAAGGCCGAAGGCAGCGGCTGGGCGCTCGACATCCCCGCCGGCGACGAACCCGTGCCAGCGGCCAAGCCGCTGTCCGGCGTCATCGTGCTGACGACGGCAGCGGGCGAGCAGGCCTGGACCGTGTCGGTGCCCATGCCCGAAGGCGCCGGCAAAGGCCCCGGCCCGGCGGATCTGAGCGCGCCGGCCACCGAAGCCGCCGCGCCCACACCCGCACCCGAGAGCGACCTCGGCTTGCTGCCGGCCCTGGCCCTGGCGCTGGTGGGCGGCCTGATCCTGAACCTGATGCCCTGCGTCTTCCCGGTGCTGTCCATCAAGGCGCTGGCGTTGGTGAACAAGGGCAACCACAAGGCCGAGGGGCTGGCCTACACGGCCGGCGTGCTGGCCAGCTTCGCGGCGCTGGCGGCCGTGCTGATCGCGTTGCGCGCCGGTGGCCAGCAGGTGGGCTGGGGCTTCCAGTTCCATTCGCCAGTGTTCGTGCTGGTGGTGGCCTATGTGCTGTTCCTCGTGGGCTTGAGCCTGTCGGGGCTGTTCGAGATCGGCGGCAGCTTCACCGGCATCGGCTCGGGCCTGGCGGCGCGCCAGGGGCTGGCCGGCAGCTTCTTCACCGGCGTGCTGGCGGCTGTCGTCGCCACGCCCTGCACGGCGCCCTTCATGGGTGCGGCGCTGGCCTTCGCGCTGGCGCAGCCCGCGGCCGTGCTGCTGGCCGTCTTCCTGGCGCTGGGGCTGGGTCTGTCGCTGCCCTTCCTGATCCTCGCCTTCTGGCCGGCGGCGCAGCGCTGGCTGCCGCGCCCGGGCATGTGGATGGACACCTTCAAGCAGGCGCTGGCCTTCCCCATGTACGCCGCCGTCGTGTGGCTGCTGTGGGTGCTGGCGCAGCAGGCCGGCGCCGACGGTGTGGCCCTGGCCCTGGGGGGCCTGGTGCTGATGGCTTTCGGCCTGTGGTGGCGGCGCGTCAGCGGCGCCAGCCTGGTGGGCACGGGTGCGGCGCTGGCCGGCGTGGTGCTGGCCCTCGGCCTGGGCACGGCGATCAAGCCCGTGGCGAGCGAGGTGCGGGCTGGTGAGTCTGCGGTCGAGGCCTACAGCGCCGAGCGCGTGGCCGAACTGCGCGGGCAGAACAAGCCGGTGTTCGTGAACCTGACGGCGTCGTGGTGCATCTCCTGCCTCGTCAACGAACGCGTGGCCTTGTCGCGCGCCGACGTGAAGGCCGCGTTTGCCCAGTCCGGCGTCGTGTACCTGAAGGGCGACTGGACCCGCGAGGACCCCAAGATCACCGCCGTCCTCAAGGCCCATGGCCGCTCGGGCGTGCCGCTCTACCTCTTCTACGCACCCGGCGCCGCCGAGGCCCAGGTGCTGCCGCAGATCCTCACCCCTGGCCTCGTCATCGAGGCGGTTTCCTCCCCTGCAACCTCCCGGAGTTCGACATGATGAATCTGCTTCGCCGCTCTCTCATCGCCGCAGCCGTCGCCGCCCCCGTGCTGGCGCTGGCCACCACCGTGGTGGACGCGCCCGCGCCGGCTTTCACGGCCACCGCGGCCGATGGCAAGACGGTCAACCTGGCCGACTACAAGGGCAAGACCGTCGTGCTGGAGTGGACCAACCACGACTGCCCCTACGTCAAGAAGCATTACGGCAGCAGCAACATGCAGAGCCAGCAGAAGGCCGCCGCCGCCCAGGGTGTCGTCTGGCTGCAGGTCATCTCCTCGGCACCCGGCCAGCAAGGTTTTGTGGATGGTGCGACGGCGCAAAAGCTCAACGCTGACCGTGGCGCCGCGCCCGCCGCGACGCTGCTGGACCCCAAGGGCGAACTGGGCAAGCTCTACGGCGCGCAGACGACGCCGCACATGTACGTCATCAAGGGCGACGGCACGCTGGCCTACAAAGGCGGCATCGACAGCCTCGCAACGCCCGACAAGGCCGACATCGCCAAGGCCGAGCCCTACGTGACCGAGGCCCTGGCCGCCGTGGCTGCGGGCCGCAAGGTCGAGAAGGCGTCGACGCGGCCCTATGGGTGCAGCGTCAAGTACGCGAGCTAGAACACCGACAGCCCGGTCTTCGCCACAAACAGCTCCAGCGCCTGGCGCCCCAGCCAGGAGTTGCCCGTGCCGTCCAGCGCGGGCGACCAGACGCACAGGCTGAGCCGGTCCGGCACCACGGCGACGATGCCGCCGCCCACGCCGCTCTTGCAGGGCAGCCCGATGCGGAAGGCGAACTCGCCGGCCGCGTCGTAGGTGCCGCAGGTCAGCATCAGCGCGTTGACGCGCCGGGCCTGGGGCTCGCTGATCACCGTCGTGCCGTCCAGCGGATGCCGCCCGTCGCGGCACAGATAGCCGGCCGCGCGCGCCACCTGCTCGCAGTTCATCGCGATGGCGCACTGGTTGAAGTAGACGTCCAGCACGGTGGCCGTGTCGTTGTCCAGCGTGCCGAAGCCCTTCATGAAGTTGGCCAGCGCCGTGTTGCGAAAGCCCGTGTCTGCTTCGGAATGCGCCACCTCGGCGTCGATGTGGACGGGTTCGCCGGACAGGCTGCTCAGCAAGGCCAGCATCTCGGCCTTGGCGTTGCCGCGGCTCACCAGCCGGTCTGCCACCGCGATGGCGCCGGCATTGATGAAGGGGTTGCGCGGGATGCCGCGTTCCGTCTCCAGTTGCACCAGCGAATTGAACGGGCTGCCCGAGGGCTCGCGGCCGATGCGCTCCCACAGCGCTTCGTCCAGCGCGCGGATGGCCAGCGTCAGCGAGAACACCTTGGACATGCTCTGGATGGAGAACAGCGTCGCGCTGTCGCCGGCCGCGGCCGTCTCGCCCGCGCAGGTGCGCAGCGCGATGCCGAACTGCAGCGGCGACACGCGGGCCAGCGCCGGGATGTAGCTGGCCACCTTGCCGCCGCCACCCAGGCGTGGGCGCAACTCGGTGTTGATCTCGTCGAGGATGAGCTGGAAATTCATGAACGGGATTCTGGACTTCAGAATGCCGCCCCATGCAAGCCCTGCTCGACGCCATCGCCACGCTGGCCTTTCCCACCGATGCCCAGCGCCTCTTCCACGGCCGTGGCGGCCTCTTCCCTGGCTGCGAGCACCTGACGCTGGACGCCTACCCGCCCGCCTTGCTGCTGACCAGCTTCGAGCCGCTGGCCGACGATGCGCTTGCCGCCATCGGCGCGGCGATCACGGCGCGCTGGCCCGAGGCGCCCTGGGTCTTCCAATGCCGCCAAGAGGGCGGCCGTGTCGAGACGCGCCTGATGGCTGGCTCCCTGCCCGAGCCGCACGTCGTCACCGAGGCGGGCGCGCGCTACCTCGTCCACCTGCTGCGCGGCCAGAACCACGGCCTCTTTCTGGACATGGCGGAAGGCCGGCGCTGGGTGCGCGAGCACGTCACGCCGGGTGCCAAGGTGCTGAATCTGTTCGCCTACACCTGCGCCTTCTCGGTCGTGGCGCTGCAGGCCGGCGCGGCCGAGGTCGTCAACGTGGACATGGCTTCGGGGGCGCTGGCCACGGGCCGGGCCAACCATGAACTCAACTGTGTGAAAACGGGCGCCAAATTCCTAGCCCACGACATCTTCAACTCCTGGGGCAAGCTGACCCGTGGCGGGCCCTACGACCTCGTCATCTGCGACCCGCCGAGCTTCCAGAAGGGCAGTTTTGTCGCGACCAAGGACTACGCGCGGGTGGCGCGGCGGCTGCCGGATTTGCTGGAGCCCGGTGGGCTGGCGCTGCTGTGCCTGAACACGCCCAAGCTGGGCCTGGATTTCCTGCGCGGCGTGATGGCGGAGCAGGCCCCCGAGCTCGAGTACGTCGAGCAGGTGGCCAACCCGGCGGCGTTTGCCGATGCCGATGCAGACAGGGCGCTGAAGGTGCTGGTGTACCGGGCCGCATCGGCACGTTGACAGCACATCCCTGCGTCACTACCTTCGTCGCCTTGCACGCGAGCAGCCGCTTGGCGTGAACCACCCGGAGACACGCCATGGCCAAGCTGTTCGCGATCTACCAGCAACCGGCCGACCCGGCCGCGTTTGACCGCTACTACTTCGGCACCCATGTGCCGCTCGCCAAGACCATCCCGGGCCTGTTGAGCTACGAGGTCACGCGCGGCGATGTGATGGGCATGGCGGGCAAGCATGGCGTCTACCTGGTGGCCATCCTGGGCTTCGAGTCCATGGCCGCCATCGGTGCGGCGATGGCTTCGCCGCAGGGCCAGGCCACCGCGGCCGACCTCGCCAACTTTGCGTCGGCTGGGGTGGACGTGATGATGGCCGAGACGGCCATGGTCTGAGCTTCGCGCAGCGCCTCAGACGCCGGCCACGGGGCGTGGCCCGCCCTCGTCAGTGCAGGCGCCCGAGTTCCGCCAGCAACTTCGCCCGCGCCGCCGGGTCGTTGACCGACTCCGCCAGCCGGTTGAAGAACACCGCCCGGCTGTCCGTGCCGGTGGCGGCGCGCTTGACCAGCACCTTGGCGATGGGCCCGACATGCTGGGCCAGCAGCGCCTGGGCCTTGTCGATGACCGCCTCGTTCAGCGGGCCGCCGATGAGGGTGCCGCCGGCCGAGCCGGCCGTCGCGCCCTTGGAGCCGCCGGCAGACGGCGAGCCGGCCGTGCCACCCGCCGTTCGGTGGTGGTGGCCGCCCGTCACGAGGCTGGCCTGGCCCAGGAAGGCGTCGCGGGCGCGGGGGTCGCTGACCTGCTCGGCCAGCTTGTTGTAGAGCTCGTTGATGTCCTGGCACTCGCGCGCGGCGCGGCGCACCAGCACGCTGGCGAGCGGGCCGACATGCTTGGCCAGCGTCAGCTCGGCCTGGGTGAGCTGGGCCTTGTCCCAGTGCGAGGGCGTCGGGGCGCTGGCGGTGCCGGCCGTGGAGCCGGGCACCGGTGTGCCGGACAGCGACTGCGGTGCATGGGTGGGCGTGGCCAGCGGCGGCTGGGCGGGGCGGGCGCGCGCCGGGGCCAGCATCACGGTCTTTTCCCAGCCGGTGTCGTCGATGCTCTGGCCGATGCCGTCGGTCAGGGCCTGCTTGAATTCCTCGGCCGTCGCGTAGCGGTCCTCGGGCCGTTTGGCCAGCGCGCGGGCAATGATGGCGTCGAACCAGCCCGGGCGCTCGGCACCCTCGATCATCGACGGCGGCTGGGGCATCTCGTTGACGACCTTGTACATCAGCGCTTCGGTCGTGCCGGCGAAGGGCGCGCGGCCGGTGAGCAGCTGATAGAGCACGACGCCGGCGCCGTAGATGTCCACGCGCCGGTCCATGGGCTTGCCGAGGAACTGCTCGGGCGCCATGTGGCTGGGCGTGCCCACCATGTAGTGGGTCTGTGTGAGGTTGGTGCTCTCGATGCGCGCGATGCCGAAGTCGGCCACCTTCAGGCGGCCCACCGTCGTCATGATGATGTTGGCGGGCTTGATGTCGCGGTGCCAGACACCCTTCTCGTGCGCGTGGCCCAGGGCATCGAGCAGCTGGCTCATGATGCCGGGGATGTCGGTGTCGGTGAAGCGCACCTTGGCGCCCAGGTAGCTGGCGAGCGAGCGGCCCTCGACGAACTCCATCGCGATGTAGGCCACGTTCTCGTCGCGGCCGAAGTCGTAGACGGCGACGATGCCGGGGTGCGTGAGCCGGCCGGCGGCCTGGGCCTCGTTGCGGAAACGCGAGGCCGGCGCGCCGGGGCTGTCGTCGTCCGCGTCGAGCTGGGTACGGATGGTCTTCAGCGCGACGGTGCGCTGGATGTCGGGGTCGAAGCCCTTGTAGACGACGCCCATCGCGCCTTCACCGAGGACCTCGGTGATGCGGTACTTGCCGAGCTTTTGCGGATGTTTGGCCGGATCAGGCATCGAGGAGCTTCATGGCCTGCACGACGCTGGCGCGCATGCGAGAGAAGGAGTCGGACAGCGTGGCGATCTCGTCCTTGCCGCTGGACTGGAACTCGGGGGCGTCCAGCTCGCCCTGGCTGACGCGGTCGGCCAGCGCCGACAGGCGGGTGACGGGGCGCACGACCAGCATCCACACCATCAGGTTCAGCACGACACCGACGGCGACGAAGACGCCGATCAGCGAGGTGATGAAGACCTTGAAGGTCTGGTCGGCACGCTGCAGCGGCACGCCCAGCGGCACGGACACGACCTGCGCGCCGATGACTTCGTTGAGGTTCCAGCCGAAGCCGTTGGCCGGGCCGTACTTGGCGACCATGGTGGCCGGCGCGGCCTCGACGCTGCTGTGGCAGGCCAGGCAGGCGGGGTCGGTGATGCGCAGCGGGCGGGCGATGTAGAGCGACGGGCCGGCGGGGGTGTCGCGCGTGCCGACGGTTTCCTTCAGGTCGGCCGAGGAGCGGAACTGGCCGACGATGTCGACCTCCCAGCTTGTCGCGCGGTCACGCGGGTTGGTGGGGTTCAGCGTCGCTTCCTTGTAGGCGAACTCGGGGTGCTTGGACAGCAGCGTGTTCAGCACCTCGGTGGCGGCATAGCTGGGCACCGTCTGCGGCAGGAACTCGTTGGCCATCTGCGAAACCAGCAGCGGCTTGACCTGGGTGTTGGTGTAGGCGCGCACGGCCAGGGCCTTCTCCATCAGCATGCGCGCACTCTCGACAACCTCCTGCTGGGCGTTGTTCTGCAGCAGGTTGCGGGCGATGTAGCCGCTGAGCGCGATGCCCAGGCTCATCACGAGCAGGTAGACGAGATTGAATTTGGCGAGCAGTTTCATGGTGAATTTTCCCCCGAGGGCAGCAATGGTAGTGCGCTGATATGGCTGAGTGACCGCGTGCTTGCTCGCGGTTCCCGGTGAATTCCGCACAAAAAAAGGGCGCCCGACCGAAGTCGGGCGCCCTGAAGCGGCTTTTGCGGTGGCGGGCCCTGCACTCAACGCAGCTTCACCAGCCCGTTGAGCACCTGGTCCAGACCTCCGAACACGGAGATCTTGTCGATGCGCTCGGCCACGCGTTCCAGCGTTTCCAGCTCCTTCAGGCGCAGGGCGACGGGGTTGTCCTCCATCACCTTGGCCGTGTTGAGCAGGGAGCGCGTTGCCGCGGTTTCCTCGCGGCGGCGGATCACGTTGGCCTCGGCAGCCTTGCCGGCCTCCACCACCTGGGCGAGGATGGTCTTCATCTCGCCCGGCAGCACGATGTCCTTCACGCCCACACCGTCCAGCTGCAGGCCGTAGCCTGCGAGCTTCGCGGTGACCTGGGCGGTCACGACTTCATCGATGACCGACTTGTTCTCCAGCAGCTCATCCAGCGTGCGCGTGCCGACGGCGGCGCGCAGGCCGAACTGCAGCTCGCGGTAGAGGTGGTCGGCCGGCTTGGCCAATTGCTCGAACGCGCGCAGCACATCGACATAGCGCCAGTTGGCGGAGAGGTTGAGCCGCAGCGAGACCTTGTCGCGGGTCAGGATTTCCTGGCCCGTCACCTCCAGGGCCTGCAGGCGCAGGTCCACCAGCTCCACCGACACGTTGCGGTTGAACTTCCAGAAGGCGTAGACGCCCGCCGTCAGCAGCCGCTCTACCTTGCCGTCCACGCGCAGCAGGCCAGCGCCGGTTTCCGGCACCTCGACCTGCAGCACGCCGGCGAGTCCGGTCACCGCGCGCGGGCGCAGTTGCGGCTGCGCCAGGCGCGCAGCCACGGCCGCGGGCAGCTCGGCGGACGCACGCAGGTCGATCACCTCGACCTGCACGTCCACCAGGCCGCGCCAGTACAGGCGCCGCGTGGCGGGCGGCAGCACTTCGACCAACACGCCGTTCTCGGTGCGCAGGCCCGCCTCGTGCTCGCCGAGTTCGACGCGCAGGAACTCCGCCGCGACGACCGCAGGCTCCTTGGCCAGCAGGTAGTCGGTCAGCGGGTGGACGAAGGCCGGCTGGCTGATCGCGAAGATCTCGACCTTCAGCTCGTCCAGGCCGGCGAACAGCCAGTGCGTGCCCGGCTGCAGCACGCGCTCGAAATCGCCGTTGCGCAGCAGGATGCCGCGCTCGTTCTTCTTCACAGTCACGCGCTTGATCGTCATGGTGTTCTCCTTGTGGTGACGCGTGTTGATGGGATGGGGGTGCCGTTACAGCAACCCGTGCGGACGCCGGATGCCAGGGCCTGGCGCCACGGTGCGCGTTGAACGTCTCCTCCCTGAAGGCGTTTGCAGCTAGCCGTGGTTGCAGGACCCCGCTTGCCCGGTGCACGAGCGCGGGCCGCTGATGCGCGGTCCGGCCAAGGCCGGGGCGCACGTTCGGCGGGGTGGTCTTGCGACCGATGGTTCCTGGATGGGAAATCCAAGGTTTTGGAGCGGGATTCGAACCCGCGTCAGACGAATTAAGAATTCGTTGCTCTACCCGACTGAGCTATCCAGTGGTGGTGAAGCCGGGAATCGAACCCAGCCCTTGCGGGACACCTTGTCCTCACCCGTATCAACCGATTCCGGCATGGCGGCATACGCCGTGGCAACGGGCGAACCCGGCCACGGCGCACCGGCGGGGTATCAGAACCCCGACCTGTGAGCCTTTGCCTTCTTCGGCAGATTCATGAGCGCCTGGGCTTGTCAGCTCAGGCGCGATCCCTTCGGCAGGCGCGCGGCCAGCCAGTCGTGCACGTCGGCGCGGATGTGGCGGCCCTTGAGGATGAAGTCCTCGAAGCGGCTGGGCACAAACGGCGCAAACAGCAGCGGCATGCGGGCCTCGTCTGGCGTGCGGTCGGCCTTCAGCATGTTGCAGCTTCGGCAGGCGGCGACCGCGTTCATCCAGCTCAAGGCGCCACCGCGGCTTTCGGGCTTGATGTGGTCCACGGTCAGCACACGCGCGTCGAACACCTCGCCGCAATAGGCGCAGGTGCAGCGGTCGCGCTTGACCACCTTGAGCTTGCTGAACGTGGGCGTCAGATCAAAGAGGTTGATCCTCGACGCGCCGCGCAGCGCCAGGATGGGCGGCACTTCCAGCATCGACTGACGGCCGGTGACGGTGTTGAAACCGCCGCGCAGCACGGCGAGCGGCGCTTCGCCCGCGGACCAGACCACCGAGTCGGTGGCCACATAGCCGGCGGCTTCCTCGATCGAGATCCAGGCCTGGGGGAGGCCGGTGATGTCCAACTGCAAAACGTCGTGCATGGTGACCTCCTTTCAGTCTGGGCACGGTGGATGAAACGTGGCGCGCGGTTGCCGAAGTACGTGCGACACGCTGTGGTGAATGGCGTAGTGTGGTGCCAAGGGGCAGAAATCGTGCCTGACCTGCCGGTTTCAGTCGGCATACGGCATGGATGCAACAGACATGGCGCCGCCAGCGGGCTTCGATCCCGCGACCTCCGGTTCGACAGACCGGCGCTCTCCCAACTGAGCTATGGCAGCACTAGACAAGCAATGGTTGTCGGTAACGGGTTCCGACGCCGCCCAATCGTTGCGGCCGGTTTGCGCCTTCGAAGCGTGAGCTCGACGAAGGCTTCAGGTTGAACGGTGGTGCCCCGTGCGGGAGTTGAACCCGCCTCTTCGGCTTGAAGGGCCGAGGACCTCACCGGAAGTCCAACGGGGCATCAGTTGATTGGCGCCTCGTGAACGATTCGAACGTCCGACCGCCGGCTTCGTAGGCCGGTGCTCTCACTCCGCTGAGCTAACGAGGCATGAAAAAGACCATCTCGGCTGTGTCCACACGCGACGCGGCTGGTTTGCGCAAACCAGGATTGCGTCGCTGCACGCGACAGGCGGCCGCCCGAGCGCACATGCACACCGGGCCGGCCGATGCTTGTGCGTGGGCACACCCGAGATGGGGCAGGGCAGCCGAGAGCGAGTCTCGGCGCCTGCCGGTTTTGAGTGCAGCGCCAAACCAAGCCGGCGCGGCACTCGATGCGAGTTGTTAAAGAGCTTGCCGCTGCGCGAACGCCGCGGCGATCCGAAGATCGTTTGCTGCCGAGGCAGCGGAAAAACAAAAGGCCCGGTTCCTTGGCAGGAGACCGGGCCTCAAATGAGCGTGGAAGGGTGGCGCTAGCCGAGTCCTTCTCCCGATGTGTTGGTGTCATCACTCTCACGACCAGAGTCGTGTGCATGGGCGACCGATGCGGACATGCCTGCGCGCTTCAAACCCTGCGCCGGCATCGGCAGCACGGCATCGCACCGGCTCAGGGAGCCGGCGAAGTCGATGATGGTGACGAGATGGCGGTTCATGGCAGTGCGCGAAAGCGGTTCGGTCGTCGGTTGGGGTTGATCGGAAAAGGCCAGATGCCTTGAGCGAATCCGTGTATTGTGAAAACTGTTCACGTCGCGGTCAAGCGCGGCGCAGCACCTAGAATGCATGTGAAGTGTTTTAACAACACTCCACCCAGCCCCTGCCACTGTGTCCAGCCCCGCCACCATCCGCCGGCTCAACGCCCTCGCGCTCTTCCAGACCTTCGCCGAGGAGCGCATCAACGCGGGCGATCCGCCCAAGGGCCTGGAGGCTGCCTGGGCTGCGCGCATCGGCGTCAGCGGTGCGACCTGGTCCATGGCCAAGAGCGGCGCCCGGCCCCTCGGCGACAAGCTGGCGCGCCAGATCGAGCACCACTGCGACAAGCCCGCCGGCTGGATCGACGAGGAACGCGAGCCCACGGGCCTGACGCCTGCCGAACAACAGTTCCTGGCGCTGGCGCTGAAGGTCCATCGCGGCACGAACAGTGACGGGCGCAAGAAGCTCAGGCAGTGGCTGAAGGAGTTTGGCGGCCGCGCTTGACGCCTTGGTTCGGCGCGCGCGCTTCGTGACAGGCCTGTCGGCCCCGTGACTAATGCCCCTGTCGCCGCCACCCTTGCCGCGGCCTGTCGGGTTGTGACAGCCATGCGTCAGCACACCCGGCGCTCTCGGGCCATACTGCCGACACCATGCGTATCCTGCTCGTCGAAGACGACGAACACCTCGTCGAAACCACCGCCCGCGCGCTGCGCTCCCAAGGCTGGGTCGTGGACTGCACCGCCCGTGGCGAGCCCGTGCCGCGCTCGCTGCGCGAGGACGCCTACGACCTGCTCATCCTCGATATCGGCCTGGCCGGTATCGACGGCTTCGAGACGCTGCGCCGCGTGCGCAGTGAAGGGATCGCCGTGCCGGTGCTGATCCTGACCGCCCGCGACGCCGTCGAAGACCGCGTGCGTGGCCTGGAGGGCGGCGCCGACGACTACCTCGTCAAGCCCTTTGCGCTGACCGAACTCGTCGCCCGGGCCCGCGCCCTGGTGCGGCGCAGCCAGGCGCGCACCAGCAACCAGCTGCAGCTGGCCCGCCTGCGTATCGACCAGGAAGCGCGCCGCGCCTACATCGAGGACGAACCGCTGGCCCTGTCCGCGCGCGAATGGGATGTGCTGGGCTTCCTGATGGCGCGCGCCGGCAAGGTCGTGCCCAAGGAGCACATCGCACTGGCCAGCAATGCCTGGGACCAGGGCGTCAGCGACAACGCCATCGAGGTCTGCCTGTCGCGCCTGCGGGCCAAGATCGAGCCCGGCGGCGTGCAGCTGCGCACCGTGCGCGGCCTCGGGTACCTGCTCGAAGAAATTGGCTGAAGCGCCACGCTCCAGCCTGCAGCGGCGGCTGTTCGGCTGGCTGATGCTGCCGCTGCTGGTGGCGCTGCCGCTGTTGGGCATGGCGCTGTACGAGCAGGTGCAGCACAGCGCGCAGGGCTGGTTGGATGAAGGCCTGGAGGACACCGCGCTGACGCTGGCCGGGCAGATCGACCTGCGCAGCGGCGAGCCGCGCATCGACATCAGCGCCACCATGGACCGCGCGCTGCGCTTCGACCGCCAGGACGATGTGTTCTACCTCGTGCGCTCACCGCGCGGCGAGGTGATGCAGGGCGATGCCGGCCTGGCCGAGCTGCAGCCGCTGCCCGCGCCCCAGGTGGCCGGCGGCGCCTGGTATGGCGACGTCCGGCTGCGCGACCGCTCGCTGCGCCTCGTGCAGCTGGGCCGCGATTGCGGCTCCGGCGCCTGCCAGGTGTTGGTGGCCGAAACCCTGCACAAGCGCGACGCGCTGCAGCGCCAGATCGGCAGCCTTGTCGCCCTCAGTGGCCTGGGCCTCGTGCTGCTGCTGGCGCTGGCCGGCTGGTGGGCCATCCGCCAGGGCTTGGCGCCGCTGACCGGCCTGAGCGCCGAGCTGGAGCACCGCGACCTGCACCGGCTGACGCCGCTGGAGGCCAGCCTGCCGCGCGAGCTGGTGCCACTGCAGGCGGCCTTCAACCGCCTGTTCGAGCGCCTCAACCGCGCGGCCGGCGCCCAACGCGAGTTCCTGGCCGATGCGGCCCACCAGCTGCGCACGCCGTTGACCTCGCTGCAGACCGAGATCGAGCTGGCGATGCTGGAGCCGCATGACCAGCGCGTGGACCCGATGCTGGAGAGGCTGCGCCAGCGCGTCGTGCGCAGTGCCCGCCTGGCCCAGCAGCTGCTGTCGCTGGCGCGCGCCGAGGACCGCAGCGTCGACGTCGGCAATGCGCTGGACCTGCGCGACATCGCCACCGAGAGCGGCCAGGACTGGGCCCACCGCACGCTGCCCTCGGGCGTGGATCTCGGCTTCGAGCTGGCCGAGGCGCCAGCGCTGGGCCACGCCTTCCTGCTGCGCGAGCTGCTGGAGAACCTCATCCACAACGCCGTCAGCTATGCCGGCGCCGGCGCGCGCATCACCGTGCGCTGCGGCAGCGGGCCTGGCGGCCCGTGGCTGGAGGTGGAAGACAACGGCCCGGGCATCCCGGCGGCCGAGCGCCCGGCGGCCATGCAGCGCTTTCGGCGCGGTGGCACCGCCACGGGCACGGGCAGCGGCCTGGGCCTGGCCATCGCGGCAGACATCGCCAACCGCCACGGCGGCCGGCTGGAGCTGCTGGACGCCCACGCCGCAGGCCCGGGCCTGCGGGCGCGCCTCAGCCTGCCGCCGGTTCCGGGTGCGGGTTCAGCGCCAGTTGCTTGAACAGGTTCATCGCGACGACGACGCGCCGCCCCGGCGTGGCCGGCACCTCGTGCATGGCGATGCCGGGGAACATGATCAAGGTGGCCGGCCGCGGGTGGTAGGCGCTGGTCTTGGAGAAGACGAGGGGCGCGCAGCCGGCTTCCGCCTCCAGGTAGACGACGCAGCTCAGGTCGGCCGGCCAGTGGTTGTGCGGCGCCGTGTAGTCGGCCTCTTCATAGATGGCGCCCCAGCAGTGCGTGACGAGCAGGTCCAGCCCCAGCGGGTCTAGGTCGCCCGACCAGGCCTTGGGCGCCGCGGCCTTGGCGATCTCGACGACGCTGGCGCACAGCGGCATCAGCTTGTCGTTGAGCATGTGGCTCTTCCATGGGCTCATGTAGGCCGCCTTCACATTCGACTCGGGCGACTGCGGATGGCTGAGGCGCAACTCGTCGATGGCCTCGCGCGCGAGCTGCAACCGGGCCGCAATCGGGGCCAGCTCGGCAATGATGACGGGCAGCTCGGTCTGGACGCTGGCGCCAACGATGCGTACGGAGTCAGAAAGGCTCATGCCGCGATTCTGGCCGCTGGCACGCACTTGCCAAGGCCGGCCAAAGCCTGAAAAAACCCGTCAGCCCAGCGCTTCGTACAGCGCCTGCATCTCCTGCGTCAGCTTGTGGCGGGCGTCGAGATGGATCATGGGCCGGCTCAGCTCGTGCGACTCCTTGACCTTCACGCTGCTCGACAGATACGGCTGCAGCACCGGCAGGCCCTCGTCTAGCAGCTCCTGCACCACGCGCTGCGGCAGCGAGGCCCGTGCTTGGAACTGGTTGACGACGATGCCCTCGACCGACAGCTCGGGCGCGTGGTCGGCGCGGATCTCTTCCACCGCCTCGAGCAGGCCGTAGAGCGCGCGCCGCGAGAAGTCGTCGCAGTCGAAGGGGATCAGGCAGCCCTGGGACGCGATAAGCGCCGAGCGCGTGTAGAAGTTCAGCGCGGGTGGCGTGTCGATCCAGATCTCGTCGTACTGGTCGTCCAGCAGCTGCAGCGCGTTGCGCAGCTTGTAGATCTTGTAGCGGCTCTCCAACTTGCTGTGCAACTCGTCCAGCTCGGCCGACGCCGGCATCACGTGCAGGTTCTCCCACGGGCTTTCGACGATGAAGGCGGTCGTGTCGACCTCGCGCACGCTGAACTTCAGCGTCTCGGCAAAGAACGCGGCCGAGCCGACGTGCCCTTCATCGGCCGCGTCGCCGAGCAGATAGCGCGTCGTGTTGCCCTGGCAGTCCAGGTCGATGACCAGCACCCGCTGGCCCGAGGCAGCTGCAATCGCCGCCAGGTTGCTGGTGATCGTGGACTTGCCCACGCCACCCTTCTGGTTGAACACGACTCGCCGCATCGCCGCCTCCGTTGCTGGAAGTAGCGATTGTGCACTGCACAAAAGTCAGTTGACGGTGATGGGCTGCGGGTTGAGCGGGTGCGCGATGCCGCCGTCGCCATAGGTGCGCACCACTTCGGCGATGACGACCTGGTAGCCCTTTAGCCACCGCGCCTGGGCCTGTTTGGCCTCGCGGTGGTCGGGGTGGCTCATCAGCTGCTGCAGCGCCTCCATCGAGTCCCAGTAGTAGACGTTGGAGATCAACCCGGTGGCGGTGCTCTCCCAGGCTTCCTCGCCGAGATAGCCGGGAATGCCGCGGGCCAGCGCGGCGATGCGCTCGTCGAGCGCGAAGAAGTCGGCGTCGTAGTCGCCCTTGGCGAAGGTGAAGGTGGAGGTGTACATCAGCGGATTGTCGAGAGCGCCTGCTCGACGAAACGCCGAGGCACGGTGGTTTTGGGTACGCGCACGGGGAACCAGCTGCGGATGTCGCTGTCGACGCCGATGCCGTGCATGAAGTTGTAGAGGCCTTTCTTCAGCCCCTGGCCGAGGCCGTCGTGGTCCGTCGGCGTGGGGTCGATGAAGGCGATGTCGTTCTTGGCGAAACGGCCGTCGGCGGGCAGCGGCTGCAGCGTGACGCCGTATTCCGCCGGGTTCAGGCCGACGGGCGAGTGCACCGTGCAGGCGAATCGGTGGAAGAAGCCGCTGTGGATGCAGCCGTTCTCGAACAGCTGGCGCACGTACTCCAGCGCGTCCACAGTGTCCTGCGTCGTCTGCGTCGGGAAGCCGTACATCAGGTAGGCATGCACCAGGACGCCGGCGTCGGCAAACGCCTTGGTCACGCGCGCCACCTGCTCGACCGAGACGCCCTTCTTCATCAGCTTCAGCAGCCGGTCCGACGCCACCTCCAGCCCGCCCGAGATCGCGATGCAGCCGCTGTCGGCCAACAACTGCGCCAGCTCGGGTGTGAAGGTCTTTTCGAAGCGGATGTTGCCCCACCACGAGATGGCCACGCCGCGGCGGATCAGCTCCTCGGCCAGCGCCTTCAGCGCCTTGGGCGGCGCTGCCTCATCGACGAAGTGGAAGCCCGTCTGGCCCGTCTCCTTGACGATGGCCTCGATGCGGTCCACCAGCACCTCGGCGCTCGCCGCCTCGTAGCGCGAGATGTAGTCCAGGCTGACGTCGCAGAAGCTGCACTTCTTCCAGTAGCAGCCGTGGGCCACCGTCAGCTTGTTCCAGCGGCCGTCGCTCCAGAGCCGGTTCATCGGGTTGAGCATGTCCAGCAGCGACAGGTACCGGTCCAGCGGCAGGCCGTCCCAGGTCGGCGTGCCGACGTCGTCGAAGGGAATGTCGGGCTCGACAAAGTTGGTGTACCTGACCTGATCGCCGTCGCGCCAGAAGGTGCGCACGAGGCGCGTCTTCGACCGCTTGCCGGCGACGTGCTCCAGCAGCGCCAGCAGGGGCCGCTCGCCGGCATCCAGCGTCGCGTAGTCGACGAAGTCGAACAGCCGCGGTTCGGCCAGCTCGCGCAGCTCGGTGTTCACATAGCCGCCGCCCAGCACGATGGCGACGCCCGGCCGCGCGGCCTTGATCGTCTGCGCGATGCGCAACGCCGCGTAGACGGAGCCTGGGAAGGGCA
Source organism: Roseateles sp. GW821-FHT02E12 (assembly GCF_059421665.1). Taxonomy (NCBI): domain Bacteria; kingdom Pseudomonadati; phylum Pseudomonadota; class Betaproteobacteria; order Burkholderiales; family Sphaerotilaceae; genus Roseateles; species Roseateles sp. GW821-FHT02E12. Next base: position 372,201 of record NZ_JBWKVK010000001.1, on the reverse strand, counting down.
CGGACAGCAGTACGACGTCGGGCTGGTGCTGCTCCAGCGCGGCCAGCGTCAGCGCGTGCAGCGTGCGGTCGACCAGATTGGGCGGGGCGGCCAGGGCCTGGGCCAGCGGGTCGAAGTGGGCCTGCGCCGCGGCGAGGGATTCGGCGTAGCGGACGAACTCGAAGCGTTCGTCCACGGCGTCGCGCAGCACGTCGGCAAGGTCGTTCAGGAACAGCGTGGCCAGGTGGCGAGCGCGGTCCTGCAGGCCCAGGGCGCCGAACGCCCAGGCCAGCGGATCGCCGCCGTCCTCGTCGACATAGGCGTCCAACGACGCGAAGCGCGCACCCTCGGGCAGGAAGGAGCGGGTGTTGATGCGGTGCGCCACCGTCGGATCGCGCCCCTGCAGGAAGGCGATGACGCGCGGCGCGGTGGCGGCAATGATGTCGAACTCGGCGGCAAACCAGGCCGTCTGCGGTGTGCGCTTGGCCTCCGGCAGGGCCAGCACGGCTTCATGCAGCTGGGCCAGGCCAACTGGCGTGAACAGCTCCAGCACCAGCGCCAGCGCCAGGTCCACCTGCTGAGCGTCAATGCCGCGCGAGCGCAGGAAGCCGGTCAGGTAGGCGGTGGACGGGTAGGGCGTGTTCAGCTGCGTCATCGGCGGGATGACGGCGAGCACGCGGGGCGACGGGGATGGCATGGCCGCGATTGTCGCGGGCCTTGATTGGCGTTGGCATCTCCACGGCGCGAGCGGGGTGGGGCGGCCCCATGGGCAGGCGGCCGACGGCTCTCTTGCCAGGCTGCTCGATGGATACTGCCGTCCTAAATCGCCAACAAAGCGGTAGGGGGGCGTTTGTGCGTGTTTTGAGATCGATTCAAATCCTCTCCTGGAGTGTGCTGGCGCTACTGTCGGCCTGCGGAGGGGGGCAGCAGGCCGGTGAACTGGCGATGCCTACGGCGACTGAGCAGCGAGCGGTAGGTGCTGCAATGGCGCAGCCCGGGCCAGGAATGGCGACGCTGCTGGAGCAGCCGGGCAAGGCAGCGGCTGCGGGTTCGTCTGTGGCTTCGACGCGCCTGGCCAAAGCACAGGCCGCGCAAGCAGACGCGGGCGCCACGGTTCGGCACCCGGACCTGATCTGGTTCAACGCCAAGACCGGCCATACCGTCAGCTGGACCATGGACGGCCTGCGCGGCGTCGCGAGCCAATCGTTGTTCCAGTCACCGGACTGGCGCCTCACCTTCGTGGCCGACCTGAACGGCGACGGCCAGGATGACTACGTGTGGGAGAACGCCACGGCAGGCAAGATCGCCGTCTGGATCATGAACGGGCCGACGCTCTTCGATGTGAGCGAGATCAGCGTGCTGCTCCAGGAGCGCGGCTGGAAGGTCACCCATGTCGCCGATTTCAACGGCGACGACCGCGACGACCTGCTGCTGCGCAACGAGGCCACGGGGCAAACCGTGATGTGGTTGATGAACGGCGCCCAGGTGCAGGAGAGCACCGTCCTGCTGACGGACACCGAGTCCCGCGTGCTCGTCGCGTCCGATCTGGACGGTGACGGCATGGCGGATCTGCTGTGGGACAACCGCCGGGAAGACAACGTCTACAGCACGGTCTGGTGGATGAAGGGGAGCAAAGGGCAGTTCTCCGCCAAGGTGCTGAGTTGGAAGGTCCGTTTCTTTGGGTCGGCGGCGGCCGTAACGGGTGGCCCGGGCAAGGATCTGATCCTGGGCAGCGACTCGTCGTTTCTGGCGCGTGTGCTCCAGGTATCGCCGCAGATGGCTCTGGGCGGGGGCTGGGCAGTCACCTCGGAGAAGTACCTGCCCGTGGGCGGCATCGACGTGGTGGCCGCTGCAGATTTGAGCGGGGCCGGTCGCGCTGCGTTGATCTGGCGTGACAGGGACAGCGGGTTGAGCTACGCGGCGGAGTACGTGCCGGGGGCGGAGTACAGCTGGCGCACGCACTGGCTCACTGTCGACCCTGACTGGCAGTTTGAGCAGGCTGTGGATCTTGATGGGGATGGCCGAACCGATCTGGTCTGGCGCAACGCGCGCACCGGCCAGTTCTCTGCGGCGCTGATGGACGGCATCTATCCCAAGGCGGAGTCCGGCCTGATGACCGATCCGGATTGGCGGGTGATCGGTGTGCGCGTGGCCGGCAAGCCGCCGCTGGCCCGCCTCCAGGTTCCAACCACTGGCCTCGTGGGTGAAGCGCTGACGCTCGACGGCAGCGGCAGCCAGTCGCGCAACGGTGCGGTGGTGAAGTTTGTCTGGACCGTGCTGTCACGGCCGGAAGGCAGCGTGGCTTCCCTGAGCGATGCGAGCGCAGCCCAGCCTCGTTTCACGCCGGACCGACCCGGGACCTACAAGTTCCAGCTCGTGGCCCAGGCGGGTGGGCAATCCAGCAAGGCCGCGGCCGCGGTCTCGACCATCGGGATCAAAGGCGCGGCCGCCGGACCCTTGACGATCGAGCCGATCACTCGGGCCGTCAATGCGCAGACCTACCTCAATTTCCCATTCCAGCTCGTCGATGGACTGGTGGCCGGCCAGTCGGTCTATGTCGAAGTCCCCAGCGCATTCGGCATCCTTGATGCGGACGGGGCCGAGCTGTATCCCAAGGGACGCTTCAAGATCGAACGCCAAGGGCGACTGGTGCGTGTGAAGCTGCTCGATCGGCCCACGCGATGGCCCGCTGGCAGTTGGCCCTTTCCAGAGGGGTTCAGGCTGGAGGTGCGCAATCCGGCGGTGCCTGGCGTCTATGCCTTCAAGGTGGCTACGGATACGAATCCAGAGGGTGTGAGCGTGCCGGTCCGTATCGCTGCCGCCGACACTCAGCCGTCGGCCTCCGCGGTGTTCAGCGATGCAGCGACTATCGGCTCAGGCACCACCGCGCTCGGTCTGGACGTGTCCAGCCCCGCGGGTCTGCCTGTGGGGTCCCGTCTGTTCGTGGGTACCAATGGCCTGGAGACGCGTGGTGCGCGCCTCGCCTCGAACACCGGCGCCGTCGAACTGGAAACGCAGCCCGGCTTGCTCATCTTCACCGTTCGCACCCCTGCTGCGGCTGGCCCGGGCGGGCGGCTGACGGCTGAAGATTTGCGTGTGGATGGCCTGGGCAAGCCGCTCTGCGCCGAAGCGGAAGCGACCGTGTTGAGTGTCTGGAGCACCGAGGACACGGCGCACCTCCGCACCCAAGGGCCCTTGCCTGTCGGCGGAAGCAGTCGCATCGAGAGTGCCATCGCGACGGCCGGGGCCTACTCGGACAAAGGCAACCTCAGTTGGTCACTGAGCTTTGTTGCCCCACGCGGCCTGCCAGCCGGGGCAAAGGTGCTGATCAAGTTGCCTCTGCACCTGGATGTCTTCAATGAATTTGGGCGCGGCACGAATTCAGACATCAAGCCTGACTACGAGCGGCGCTGCATTTTTTATCCGTACGGCGACACGGGCTATCGCAGCGTCGAGATTCCGGCGGGTGCAGCCGTGGCGCCCGGCGGTCGTTTCGACTCGCGGAACTACGGGCCCTTCTTGCTGTCCGCCTACCCCTCCTTCGCGCCTCGGCCAGGCAGCTCCTACGACATCGAGGTCTACACCACCGAGGACGGCCAGCCCGTCAACGTGACTCTGGTGGTGCCGCCGCGCTGAGGGCAGGGCGCGCGCAGGTACCCTTTCGGTACCTGCTCAACCCACCAGCCATCCTGCCAACTTCTCCGCGATCATCAACGTCGGCGAGTTGGTGTTTCCGCTCGTGATCGTCGGCATCACGCTCGCGTCGGCGATACGCAACCCCGCCACGCCGCGCACGCGCAGGCGTGAGTCGACCACCGCGTCGTTGTCGTCCTTGCGGCCCATCTTGCAGGTGCCCACGGGGTGGAAGATGGTCGTCGCGATGTCGCCCGCCAGGCGCGCCAGTTCCTCGTCGGTCTGGTACTGCGGCCCCGGTTTGTATTCCTCGGGCTTGAAGCCGGCCAGCGCCGGCTGGGACACGATGCGCCGCGTCAGCTTCAGGCTCTCGGCGGCCACGCGGCGGTCTTCCTCGGTGGACAGGTAGTTGGGCCGGATGGCCGGCGCCACCGTCGCGTCGGGTGAGGTCGCGTAGACCGTGCCGCGGCTGGTCGGGTTCAGGTTGCACACGCTGGCCGTGAAGGCGTTGAAGCCGTGCAGCGGTTCGCCGAAGGCGTCCAGCGACAGCGGCTGCACGTGGTACTCCAGGTCGGGCCAGACCTTGTCGGGGCTGCTGCGCGTGAAGGCGCCGAGCTGGCTGGGCGCCATGCTCATCGGGCCGCTGCGGCGCAGTGCGTACTCCAGGCCGATCATGGCCTTGCCCAGCAGCGATGCGGCGCGGGTGTTCAGCGTCTTGGCGCCTTGCACCTTGTAGACGGCGCGGATCTGCAGGTGGTCCTGCAGGTTGGCGCCCACGCCGGGCAGGTCGTGCTCCACCGGCACTCCCAGGCCTTGCAGCAGCGCCGCTGGGCCGAGGCCGGACAGTTGCAGGATCTGCGGCGAACCGATGGCGCCAGCGCACAGGATGACCTCGCCGCCCACGTTCAGCCAGGGCCGCTCCACGCCACGCGGCGTCAGCACCTCCACGCCGCCGCAGCGCAGGCCGCTGTCGTCACGCAGCAGGCGCAGCTTGCGCACCTGGGCGCCCGTCCACAGCTCGAAGTTGGGCCGGCCGAATGTCGTCGGCCGCAGGAAAGCCTTGGCCGTGTTCCAGCGCAGGCCCTTCTTCTGGTTCACTTCGAAATAACCCACGCCCTCGTTGGTGCCGGCGTTGAAGTCGCTCGTGGCCGGGATGCCGGCCTGGGTGGCGGCGGCGGCAAAGGCGTCGAGGATGGGCCAGCGCAGGCGCTGCTGCTCGACGCGCCATTCGCCCTTGTGGCCATGCGTGGCGGCAAAGCCCTCGGGGGCCGTCTTGGGGTTGTCCAGCCGCCAGTGGTTCTCGTGGCGGCGGAAGGCGCGCAACACCCGCCCCCAGCTCCAGGTCTCGTCGCCGGTCACGTCGGCCCAGTGCTCGTAGTCGCGGCTCTGGCCGCGCATGTAGATCATGCCGTTGATGCTGGAGCTGCCGCCCAGCACCTTGCCGCGCGGGTAGCGCAGGCTGCGGCCGTTGAGGCCGGCCTCGGCCTCGGTGTTGAAGCACCAGTCGGTGCGCGGGTTGCCGATGCAGTAGAGGTAGCCGACGGGGATGTGGATCCAGTGGTAGTCGTCCTTGCCACCGGCCTCGATGAGCAGCACACGCTTCTGCGGATCGGCGGTGAGCCGGTTCGCCAGCAGGCAGCCGGCGGTGCCGGCACCCACGATGATGTAGTCGAAACCTTGTTGGGACATTGGCGCTAACGGGGCATGCAAGGAGGGAGATGCAACCCCTAGCGTAATTCACGCCTCGCTTGGCGCGCCGCCCAGGCGATACCAGTCCAGCTTGCGCGTCAGCGTCATGACAGCGGCCAGCACCGCGAACAGCAGCACGGCGCCGATGACCAGGGCGGTCTGCTCGCGGCTCAGCAACACATAGAGCGCGCCGTACAGCAGCGCGATGCCGCCGCCGAAAGCCGCGCCGCGCAACCAGCCGCCCAGCATGGCCGCGGCGTACTGCGTCAGCACCAGGGCCGCCGCACCGGCCGCGATGAGGTAGGCCGCCACGAAGGGCAGATGCTCCGACAGGCTGAGCAGCAGCAGGAAGAACAGGCTGAGCGCCATGCCGACGAGCAGGTATTGCACGGGGTGCACGCGCCGGCCCGTCAGCAACTCGGTGAGGCCCACGGTGACGAAGGTCAGTGCGATGAACATGAGGCCGTACTTGATGGCGCGGTCGCTCATGACGTAGGGATTCACGGGGTCGATCAGCTCGACGGCCAGGATGTCCAGGCCGCCACCCTTCAAGGCCTTGGCGCTTTCGGCGTAGGGCATTTCCGGTGCGAGGCTGCCCGAGAGGTCGGGCAGCGGGCGCCCAGCCTGCACGTCCGCTACAGCCGTGCTGGCCAGCGACGACACCTGCCAGCGCGCCGAGAAGCCGCTGACGCCGACCTGGTGCTGGATGGGCAGGAACTGGCCCGTGAAGCTGGGGTGTGGCCAGCTCGACTGCAGGTCGACCTGGGTGTCGCCCGCCGCGGGCACGATGGCCAGGCGCTGGCTGCCGACCAGGCTCAGCTTCAGCGACAGGGCCAACGGCTCGTCCGTGCGCAGGTCGGGAAGCGTCGAGTGCAGGCCGCCGCGAAAGGTGGGGTGCGCGCTACCGGGCAACACGCTCAGCGCCCGGCCGTCGCGCTTCATCTCGGCGGTACGGATGCCGCGCGGGTCGCTCAGCGCAAAAACTACCGTGGCGTCGCCACAGCTCAACCGGCCGTTGGTGTGCTCAGCGCGAGGCGCCAAGGCCGACAGGTGCTCCCAGCGGGCCTCCACGTTCATCTGGCTGACGTAGGTGTTCACCTTGAAGAGGCCGCGATGACGCACCTCAGGACTCAGTCCACCGCTGATTCTCAGCGTGTTCGGCGATGCCATCAGCTGGAAGTCGCGGGTCTCGATCGTGTCCTTCTTCTTGTCCACCCCGGGCACCGTCCAGCTTTCTTTGCAGTCGCGCACCAGCAGCGGCCCCGCGAAAGCCTGCGGGCCAGCGAGCGACTGTTCGATGTTCTGCGCGGCCTCGCGCTGGCGTGCCTGGCGCTCACGCGTCAGGCCGCCGATCTCGGCGAGCACGATGCACAGCACGGCAGTGACGACGGCCAGGATGGCCAGCTTGGAGAAGGTGGGGTTGAGCTTCATGCCGCCAGCATCGCCAGCGGTGGTGAGGGCATGACGAGCTGTGTGAAGCCAGCGTGAAGTCAGCGCGGCAGGATCAACGTGACTTTGAGTCCAGGTTCGACGGCCTCGAACGCCAGCCGCCCGCCATGCAGCTCGGCTACGCGCCGTGCAATGGCCAGGCCCAGCCCCGAGCCCTTGACGAGGCTGCCCGGCCGTGCGGTGGAGAAGAAGCGCTTGCCCAACTGGGCGAACGCCGCGGCCGGCACGCCGGGGCCGTGGTCGCGCAGCGTCAGGCGGGCACTGGTCGGCGTCGCGCTGACGGCCAGCTCCAGCGTCGAGCCCACGGGTGCGAAGTCGATGGCGTTGACGAGCAGGTTGCCGAAGGCCAGCTCCAGCAGCGCGGCGTCGGCGTCAACCGCAACGTCCTCGCGTGCTGCCCACGTGACGCGCAGTTCCTTCTGCGCCAACCGCGACGCCTGGCGGTCCAGCTGTGCCTCGGCCCAGTCGGCCAGCACGATCCGCTGGCTCTCCCCCAGGCCCACCTGGGCCTCCAGCTGCGACAGCCCCAGCACCCGCTCCACCAAGGTCTGCAGCCGCGCCGTCTGGTCCAGCACCTGGGCCGCGAAGCGCTGGCGGTCGGCGGCGGGCAGTTCGTCCTGCAGCAGCTCACCGCTGGCGCGCAGCGCGGCCAGCGGGCTCTTGAGTTCATGCGTCAGGGCGCGCACATCGTGTTCGAGTTGCTCGCGGCCTTCCAGGCGGCGGCGCATGTCGTCCATGGCGTGGGCCAGGTCGCCCAGTTCACCGGGCATGGCCGGCGGCGCGATGGCCTGGCCGGCCTGGGCTTGCTGGGCATAGCGGCGCAGCCGCCGCACCGAGGCCACCAGCCACAGCGTCACCGTCACGCCGACGATGAGGCTGGCCGCCAGCAGCGCCGCGCCGGCCCAGAAGACACGGCGCTCGGCGCGGTCGATGATGCGCTGCACGCTGGCCACCGGCTTGGCGACGCTGACGACGCCGAGCTTCACGCCGTCCCTCACCACGGGCGCAGCGACGACGAGCACGGTGCTGCGGTCGTCGACCCCGTAGGCGCGCGACGAGCGGGCGCCGTAGTCGCCGCGCAGCGTTCGCGCCACGTCGCGCCATTGCGAATAGTCCTGGCCCACGGCCGAGGGCTGGCCGGAGTCGAGCACCACGCGGCCGGTAGCGTCCGTCACGTAGATGCGCAGGTCCAGGCTCTGCTTGCGCAGCCCCCAGATGGTCACGTCCACCTCACGCTTGGCATAGCGCCGAAGCTGCCCGGCGAGCCGGCCCTCGGCGTTGACGCCGCCCGCCTGCATCTCGTCCGCGGCCGTCTCGGCCAGCAGGTTGGCCGTGTCCACCATCAGGTCTTCCATGACCTCGCGCACGCTGGGCTTCACCTCGGCCAGGAAGACCTTGAGCAGCAGCACGGCGCTGAGGCCAGCGATCAGGAAGAAGCCGAAGAAGACGCGCAGGCCGAGGCGCACCGGTCAAGGCTCCAATGAATAGCCGAGGCCGCGATGCGTCTTGATCGGGTCGCGCGCCGGTGCGGCCTCGCGCAGCTTGGCGCGCAGCGTCTTGATGTGGGTGTCCACGGTGCGGTCCGTGCTTTCGGCGCTGCTGCCCCAGACGGCGTCCAGCAGCGCGTCGCGGCTGTGGATGCGTTGAGGCGCGCGCAGCAGAAACGTCAGCACGCCGAGCTCCAGCTTGGTGAGGTTGAGCGGCACGCCGTCCAGGCTGACGCGTGCGCCATCGACGGTGAAGCCCAGTGTTGGCGGCGGTGGCGCCTGTGCGCGGCGCAGCAGGGCGCGCACGCGGGCCACCAGCTCGCGCGGGCTGAAGGGCTTGGCGAGGTAGTCGTCGGCGCCCAGCTCCAGGCCCAGCACGCGGTCCATCTCGTCGCTGCGTGCGCTCAGCACGATGACGGGCAGTAGCCGCAGAGAGCCATTGCGCAGTTCGCGGCACAGGTCCAGCCCGTGGCCGTCGGGCAGGCCGATGTCGAGGATGAGCAGATCGGGTAAGGGCGCGGCGCGCAGCCGCTCGCGTGCCTCGGCCAGCCAGGCGCGGTGTTCGACCGTGAAGCCCTCGCGCTCGAGGGCGAACACGACGGTGTCCGCGATGGCGGGGTCGTCCTCCAGCAGCAGGATGGTCGTCAAGCGCTCCAGCCTTGGGTCAGGGCCGCGATCTCGGCGACGAGCGCGGCACTTGACGCCATCCAGATCGGAGTGAGGTTGAACAGAATGCCCATGGCTTCAGCTGATCGACCGCGCGGCCAGCACGGGGAAGAGCTTGATGAGGCCGTCGGCCAGCAGTTCCACCGCCAGCGCGGCGAGGATGAGGCCCATCAGCCGCGTCATGATGTTGATGCCGGTCTGGCCCAGCACCTTGGCGATCTTGCTGCTGGCCGAGAAGACGACGAACGTCACCAGCGCCACGACGACGCCGTAGCCGCACAGCACGGCCAGCTCCCACCAGACGCGCGTCTTGTCCGCGTAGATGACCATGGTGGAGATGGTGGCCGGGCCGGTCAGCAGCGGGATGGCCAGCGGCACGACGGCGATGCTGGCGCCCGCGTCGGCCTTGGTGTTGCCCTCCGACACATCCTCCTTGCGCGCCTCGGCCGGCTGGGCGTTGAGCATCTGCAGCGAGCTGATGAGCAGCAGGCAGCCGCCGCCCACCTGGAAGCTGGCCAGCGAGATGCCGAAGAACTCGATGATCTTCAGCCCGAACAGCGCGCTCAGCGCGATGACGATGCCGGCCGTGCTGGCGCTGACGAGGATGGTCTTGCGCCGCTGCGTGCGCGAGAAGGCGGACGTGAAGTGGATGAAGAAGGGCACCACACCGATCGGGTTGACGATGGCCAGCAGCGCGACGAGGGGCTTGTAGATGTCCATGGCCGGTGATTGTGAGTCAGCTCCTATCATCCGCGCGCGGCCGCTGCCCGAGGTCTTTGCCAGCCTTCACGGGCCAGCACTCCGGGGCTACCCCGGGGGTCTTGAATCTCTCGTCCGGCAGGGCGTGAGGCGCGTGGCGCGACAGCGCCAGACAGCTCACGCATCACCCGTCGCTCGGGCAGCGCGCCGCACCTCTTGGGGGAGATGGCACGGGTGGATACAGCCCGCACGATGACGGCACGGGCCCTGGCCCACGCGATGCTTGCAGGCCCTCGCCACGAGGATGCCCTGGCGGCGCGCATGGCCGTCTGCCTGGACGAACGCCCGCCCTGGCTTGCCGCGCTGGCCCAGGCGATGGCGCGCATGCCGGGCGAGGTCTGGCGGCGGCTGGACGTGCAGGCCTTGGGCGAGCGCGTCGAGGCACATGAAGGTTTTGCCGAGGCCTGGGCCAGCGACGTGCGGCCCGAGGTGCGCCGCTGGCTGCTGCGCCCACCCGACGAGTTAGACCCGGCACCGGCCGGGCTGGAACGCCCGCACTGGCCCACCGTCGGCGCGCTGGCCCGCGGCCTCGGCATGACGCCGGCTGGCATGTGGCGGCTGACGCTGCCGGCCGACTGGCAGCGCCGCCGGCCGCTCGCCCAGCAGCACTACCACCAGGTATTGGTCCCCAAGCGGGGTGAGGGTGTCGGCTGGCGGCTGCTGGAAGTGCCCGCGCCGCACCTGCGCGCCGTGCAGCGCCGCCTGCTGACGCAGCTGTTGAACGGGTTGCCGCCCCATGCCGCCGCCTTCGGCTACTCGCCAGGCCGTTCGGTCGTGCAGCACGCGAGCCGGCACGCGGGCCAGGGGCGGGTGCTGCGCTTCGACCTGAGCGACTTCTTCTCGACGGTGCACGCCGCGCGCATCCACGCCCTCTTCAAGACCCTGGGCTACTCGACGGCGGTGGCCCGCTCGCTGACGGCGCTGTGCAACACGTCAACGCCCGCGGCCTGGCTGCGCTCGGAGACGCGGCTGGCGTGGCCGCAGCGCCAGCGCTTGCGCGACGCCCACCTGCCCCAGGGCGCGCCGACGTCGCCGGCCCTGGCCAACCTCTGCGCCTTTGCGTTGGACGCGCGCCTGAGCGGCCTGGCCGAGAGCTTCGGTGCGCTTTACAGCCGCTATGCCGATGACCTCGTCATCTCCGGTCCGGCGTCCCTGCCGGTCCAGGGCATCTCGGCCTGGGTCGCCGCCATTGCGGCGGACGAGGGCTTCGTCATCAACCCGCGCAAAACGCGCAGCCTGGGCGTCGCGCAGCGCCAGGCGGTCTGCGGCATCGTCGTCAACCAGTGGCCGAATCTGCCGCGCGACGAGTTCGACCGGTTGAAGGCGACGCTGCACCGCTGTGTCGTCGACGGGCCAGCCGGCCAGAACCGTGACGGCCATGCCGACTGGCGCGCCCATCTGCAGGGCCGCGTCGCGTGGGTGGCTCAGCTCAATGCCGTCAAGGCCGAAAAACTCAAGAAGCTGCTCGATCGCATCGACTGGTCTCGCTGAGCTGGCGCAGGTAGTCCAGCCCGGCCGCGCCGCGGCTGCCCCACCAGCTCAGCAGTTCGCCGTCGACCAGTTGCACTTGTGCCTGCGGGCACAGCGCCTGCGCCTCGGCCAGGTGTTCGGCGCCGAAGCGGTAGGGCTCGGAGCTCAGCAGCACGCGGTCGATGTCGCCCAGCCAGGGCTCGGTGCCGGCCAGCGCCGGGTAGCGGCCGGCGCCGTGCGCTCCGCCGAGCACGTCCGGCAAGGTGCCCCATCCGATCTCGGCGAGCAGCGTGGAGATATAGGTATCGCGGGCCACCGTCATCCAGGGCTCGCGCCAGATCAGGTAGAGCACGTTCTCGGGACGGCGAGCTTCGCCGCGGCAGCGGGCCAGCGCGGCGCTGAACTCGGCCGACAGCGCCGCGGCGCGCTCGTTGACGCCAGGCTCACCGGCAAAGGCCGCGCGCAGCTGCTCGAACAAGGCCAGGTTGTCCTCGGGCCGGCTCGGATGGGTCACGATGACTTCGGGCACGAATTCCCGTAGCGCCTCGGCCGTCTCCAAGCGGTTCTCATCGATGTTGACGACGACGTGCGTGGGCGCGAGCTTCTTCAGCTTGGCTAGGTTCACATCCTTGGTACCGCCCACCTTGGGCACGGCCGCGACGGTTTCGGCCGGGTGGATGCAGAAGCCCGTGCGGGCGACCAGGCACGGCCCCAGCCCCAGCGCCACCAGCGTCTCGGTCGCGCTGGGCACCAGTGATGCGATCCGCGGCCTCATTCCGGTTCGGCCACCGCCAGATAGACCGCGCAGCAGCCGCGCAGCCAGACCAGCGTCGGCAGCACCAGCGCGATGGCGAAGACGACGCCGCCGCCGACCAGTGCGGCCAGGCCGAGCGACCCACCCTGCAGTGGTACGCCGCTGGCGCCCAGGCCGCGCGGGCCCAGCCCCATGATGCCGGCCAGCAACTGGCCGGCCGGCAGCTCGACGCCGGCACCCAGGATGGCCAGGCCCGCCATCAACCGGCCGCCGCTGACGACGACGAAGCTGACCGCGGCCGTGGCCAGCGCGGCCAACAGGTAGACGGCGGCCATCAGCAGCGCCGTCTCGGGCAGGCCGTGGCGTACGCGCTCGCGCAGGAACGCCAGCACGCCGGTGCTGCGCCGCCCGGCCCAGACCGCCGGCCCGGCCAGCGGCCCGACGAGGACGACCAGCGCAAAGCTGATGCCACCCAGCACCAGCACGGCGAGGGGCAGCACGACGGCCAGCAGCGGCGCGCCGACGACGGGCCAGCGCGTCGCCCACAGCAGGCCGGCCAGCACCAGCACGGCCACGCCGGCCAAGGCCAGGCAGGCCAGCAAGGCCAGCAGCACGCGATGGGCGCTTCGCAGTGCGTCCGCGAACGCGTCCTGGGGGTCGCGCACCGGCAGGCCGCGGGCCTGGTCCATCAGCATCAGGCCGGTGGCATTGACGCTGAAAAAGGCGACAGCCAGCGCCAGGCCCATCCAGACGGCGCTCAGCACGCCCTGCTCGCGCACCAGGGCGGACTGGGCCATGGCCAGCAGCAGGCCGGCGAAGCAAAAACCTGCAAGCAAGGCATAAAGGGCGCGCAGATTGCGCAGCGCATCGACGCTGGCGAGCACGCGGGAGAGGGGGGTGAGCAGGTTGGGCATCATGGATTTGGGCTCGGGCGGCGATGGTATCGATGACGAAACGGTGATGCCCGCGTACCGCCAGGGTTTGTGCTAGCTCTGAAAAACAACACTTGCCGGAGTGGCGTTCCGCAATCGCCGCACCCCGCCACCATAATCAATTGCCTGTGTCTGGACGCCGCACCTTCGCTTGAATGGTTCACGATGGGTTGAAGCTCCACATGGTTTTTTGGTTTTGAGAAGAGAAGGGCTTCCCCATGGGAAACAAGCTTTACGTGGGCAACCTCGCCTACAGCGTGCGTGACGAATCGTTGCAAGAGTCGTTCGGTCAATTCGGTACTGTGACCTCTGCAAAGGTCATGATGGATCGCGAAACGGGCCGCTCCAAGGGCTTCGGTTTCGTCGAAATGGGCTCTGACGCTGAAGCGCAGGCCGCCATCAACGGCATGAATGGCCAGGCCCTCGAAGGCCGCGCCATCGTCGTGAATGAGGCTCGTCCTCGTGAAGAGCGTCCGGGCGGCTTCGGCGGCGGCGGTGGCCGTTCCGGCGGCGGCGGCTTCGGTGGTGGCGGCGGCTACGGCGGCGGCGGCGGTGGCCGTTCCGGCGGTGGCGGCGGCTACGGCGGTGGTGGCGGTGGCTACGGCGGCGGTGGTGGTGGCGGCTACGGCGGTGGCGGCGGTGGCCGTTCCGGCGGTGGCGGCGGCTACGGCGGTGGTGGCGGTGGCCGCTCCGGCGGTGGCGGCGGCTACGGCGGTGGCGGCAGCGGTGGTGGCTACGGCGGCGGTGGCCGTTCGGGCGGCTACTGATCCCCAAGCCTCTCCGTGAGGACTGAGCAAAGCGCCTTCGGGCGCTTTGTTCGTTTCTGACGCCCCTTTTTCAGGGTCAGTAGCCCAGCGTCGCCTTTGCGAAAACCTCGTTGGCGCGCACGCCGCCCGGCTGCTCGCGGGCGCGGTTCAGCCCCAGGCTGACCACTCGGGCAAGGCCCACGCGGTGCTGGAACATCAGCGACAGCACGCGTCCGGTGTCGTCCAGCACGGCCAGGCTCAGGCCCGGCTCGGCGCGGCGGCTGAAGCGGGTCTGCTGATGGATCAGCCGCAGCGAGTCGCGCGGGCTCAGGTGCAGCACGACCAGGCTCTGGGCGCTGCGGTCCGTGAAGGCGCGGCGTCCGTCGGGCGCATCGACCCAGCCCAGGCCCAGGCGCTGCTCCAACTCCAACCAGAGGCCCGCCGGCAGCGGCATGCGCATCTGCGCCTGCAACTGGCCCTGCACGCCCAACCCCACGCGGTCGGCGTCGACATCCAGGCGGCGGCCCCATTCGATCTCGGCGTTCACGTAGTTCAACAACTCGCCAGGGTTGGATTCCATGCCGAGCAGCAGCGTGCGCGTCGCGTGCAACTGGCCTCCGCTCCTGGCGCGATGGCTGTCCAGGCCGACGTGACCCCAGACGCCGGTATTGCGCGCCGCAGCGAACCAGAAGCCCGGCTGCACCAGGCGGTCGACGACCTGGCCGGCCCCGACGCCCAGCAGCGGGTCGGCCAGCGTGCGTGTCTCTTGCACCTTCAGCTGAACCTCGTGGTCGTGCATGTCGATGCCGGCGAACTCGCGCGGCCCCAGGCGCAGATAGCCGAAAGCCGACGCGCGGCGGATGCCGCTCTGGCTGACGAAGCCGTTGTCGTTGGCGAAGCGGGCGCTGATCTCCTCGACGTTGACGTTGGCGACCCAGTCCGCATCGCGGTGGCGCCAGCCCAGCCAGGCACGATGGCCGCGCTCGCGGTTCACGTGCAACACCTGGCCGTCGGCGTCCAACCCCAGCGTCGTGCTGGAGAGCAGCAGGTGGCCGCGCCACTGGTCGTTGTCGCCGGCCCGCCAGACACCGTCGCTGCCAATGACTTGCGTGGTTAGCCCTTCGCCAAAGTCGCGCAGCGACACGAGGCCGGCCAGGCCCAATTGACCCTGCGTGCCGAACTGCATGCGGCCCCGCGCGAAGCTGGCCTCGGAGCCGCGCGGCTGGGTGCCGCTGCGCGTTGCGAAGGCGCCGGCGCGAAGCACCGGGCCGCCGCCGGCGTCGCGCAGATGCAGGGCGGTGGCCTCGGCGCCGGCACCGCGCCAGGTGGCACGCAGGCCCCAGTCGGGGTCGGTGATGGCGCGCGTGTAGAAGGCGGCGAGGCTGCGGTTCTCGCCCGACTCATCGGGTTGCGTCGGGCCGACGACGTCGGAGCTTTCGAGGAAGAAGGGGCGCTTCTCCGGCACGCTGAGCGCGAAGCGCGTGTTGCCGGCGAGCTGGGGTGCATCGAGCTCGACCTGGGAGAAGTCGGGGTTCAGCGTTGCATCCAGCACCCAGTCGGCGCGCGGCCGCCACTTGAACTCGGCGCCCAGCGAGGCCTTGCGCGAGCGGCGTGTGCCGTCGGCGTCGCTGCTGTCGCGCGTCGAGCGCAGCGTCAGCTCTGGGCGGAAGGCGATGAAGCTGCGCTCGCGCACCTGTTCGACGAGGTCGCCCAGGCCGTCCAGCGGCTGCAGTTCGGCGATGAAGCTCAGCGCGTCCTTGGTCAAGGCCGGCGCGCTGACATTGAGCGTGCGGTCCTCGCGCGGGATGTTGCGCGCGACCATGACGCGCCAGGGCGCGCCATCCGCATGCGGGAAGCGCAGCGCCGCGAGCGGCCAGCGCAGCTCGATGCTGTAGCCATCGGGCAGCAGCGTCGTTGCAGCCTCCACGTCGAAGTCGGGCGCCGAGTCCTCGGTGTCTTCCTCGGCCGCGAACAGGCCATCCTCGACGGCGCCGGCCGCGCTGACGCGCACGTACTGCGCGGTGCGGCGGTGGCCCACGGGGTCGATGAAGACGGCGATGAAGTCCTGGTCGGCCTTGACTTGGTCGCGTCGGGCCAGCGGCGCGCGGATGCGGCCGGGCTCGGGGTCCCAGGCGCGGATGCCGAAGACGAGTGCGTCGTCGGTGACGACGACCTGCACCGTCGTGCGCCAGTGCGCCGGCTGTTTGTCGGCGGGCAGGAACTGCGCGAAGCGCTCGTAGATGGAGGCGCGCTGCCAGGCCGCTTCATCGAGGCGGCCATCAATGGTGGGCGCAGCGTCGCCCGGCGCGAGGCGCAGCGCGGTGGGCTGGGGATGCAGGGCCGAGTGCCCCCAGGCGGGCAGGGCCAGGGCGAACAAGCCCAGGCCGAGGGAGCGAAAAATCATGGGAGTCGTCCGAGGTCGACCAGTCGAGATGACGGTCGCGGGAGTCATGGGGCGTGCGCGAGGCGCAGGCAGGCTTGTGACGCTGCAGTCAGGTGCAGCGTGCGGGCGTTAGCAGGGGTGCAGAACCTTGGCCATGATGTCCTCCTCAGCCGCGTCGGTGGCAGCTCTCGGGTCGAAGGCGCGCAGTGTAGCCAGCGATTTCAGAGGCTGCCAAGGCGTGACTTCAGCCACGCGCGCGCGACCACCCAATCGCGCTTGACCGTCGCCGGCGAACAGCTCAGGCCTTCAGCGATCTCTTCGATCTCCAGCCCGCCGAAGTAGCGCATCTCGACGACGCGCGCGGCGCGCTCGTCGAGCAGCGCAAACTCCTCCAGCGCGCGGTGCAGGTCCAGCAGCTCCAGCGGCGCGGCGGCGGCATCGTCTTCCACCCAATCGGCGGCCGACAGCGTCACCAGCTCCGCGCTGCGCTTGTCTGCCGCGCGGGCCAACGCGTGGTCGACCAGGATGCGCCGCATCATCGTGGCCGCCATCGCAAGGAAGTGGCTGCGGCTCTGCCATTCGCTCAGGCGCTGCGCCGCGAGGCGCTCGTAGGCTTCGTGCGTCAGCGACGTGGCCGACAGGGTGTGCCCCGGCCGCTCGTGGCGCAGCCGGCCGCGCGCCAGCGAGCGCAGTTCGGCGTAGAGCTCGGCGAACAGCGCGTCGGTGTTTGCATCCTTGCGGGCGTCCATGGGGCGCGAGGATAGTGCCGTTGATGGATGCTGCTGCTCGCTGGATGCAAGTACGTGCGTTGTTCGAGCAGGCGCTGGAGCAGCCGGCCGCCGAGCGCGAGGCCTGGCTGGCCACGCAGGACGTGGATGCGGCGCTGCGCGACGAGGCGCGTGCACTGCTCGCGCAGTCCACCGGCCCCGGCGACTGGCCGCCGTTGCCCGCCTGGGCGGCCCCCGCGCCGGCTCGATTGGGCGCCTGGCAGCTGGTGGAGCGCATCGGCGCGGGCGGCATGGGCGAGGTCTGGCGCGCGCAGCGGGCCGACGGGCGTTTCGACGCCCAGGCGGCCGTCAAGCTGCTGCGCCCGGGCCTGGACGCGAGCGCCTTCGCGCAGCGCTTTGCCCAGGAGCAGCAAGTGCTGGCGCAGATGCAGCATCCGCACATCGCGAGGCTGCTGGATGCCGGCGTCAGCCCCGAGGGGCGGCCGTACCTGGTCATGGAGTTCGTGACCGGCCGCGCCATCGACGAAGTCGCCGAGGGCCTGCCTGAACGTGCCCGCATCGAGCTCTTCCTGCAGCTCGCCGAGGCCGTGGCCCATGCACACCGCAAGCTGGTCGTGCACCGCGACATCAAGCCCGGCAACGTGATGGTGGACGACGACAACCAGGTCAAGCTGCTGGACTTCGGCATCGCCAAGGCGCTGGACCCGACCAGCTACGGCGCGCTGGACGCCACCGTGTTCGAGCAGCGCCCCTTCACGCCCGCCTATGCCAGCCCCGAGCAGATCAAGGGCGAAGTCATCACCACGGGCACCGACATCTATTCCCTCGGCGTGTTGCTCTACCGCCTGCTGACGGGCCAGCCGCCCTATGGCCGCGCAGCCAGCACGCCCGCCGAGCAGAGCCAGGCCGTGCTGAATGAAGCCCCGGCTGCACCCGCGCTGGCGCCCGATCTCGCCAACATCCTGCTCAAGGCCCTGGCCAAGCCGGTGGACGAGCGCTACGCCAGCGTCGACGCCTTCGCGGCCGACCTGCGCCGCTACCTCGGCGGCTACCCGGTCAGCGCGCGGGCGCCGGGGCGGGTCGAGCGCGCGGCCAAGTTCGTGCGCCGCAACCCGCTGACGACGGGCCTGGTGAGCCTGTCGCTGGTGTCGGTGCTGGGCGGCGCCAGTGCTGCGCTGTGGCAAGCGAAGAAGGCCGAGCAGCGGCTGGCCAGCGTCAAGCAGATCACCCGCGAGGCGGTGTTCCGCTTCGGCGACGCCGTCACCTACGTTCCCGGTGGCATGGCCATCAAGGCCGAGCTGCTGCAGCAGATGGTGGGCACGCTGGACAGCCTGGCCAACCTCAGCGCCGACGACGCCGAGCTGCGCGCCAGCGCCGCCATGGCCTATGCGCGGCTGGCCGACATCGAGTTCAACGACACCAGTTCCAGCCTGAAGCGTGGCGAGCAGGCCCAGGCCCATGCCGCACGCGCGCTGGAGCTCGGCCGCTCGGTGGTGGACCAGCGCCTGGCTGACACCGACTTCATCATCTGGTTCGTGCGTGCGGTGGAGTCCTCTGCGCGGGCCGAGCGCGTGCAGGGGCGGGCGGCGGCGGGCCTGGCGCTGCTGGAGCCGGTGCTGCCACTGCTGAACCGCGCGGTCACCGCCTTGCCCAAGGCGCAGGCCGAGGACCGCCGTGCGCTGCAGGTCGAGCACGCCCGCGCGCTGCACCTGCGCAGCCAGTTCTTCTTCAAGCCTGGCGGCCAGCATCTGAACCGTCCCCAGGACGCCATTGCCGACCAGGCCCGCGCCCGTGACGAGTTGAAGGTGCTGGAAGCCGAGGCCCACCATGCCGAGATCGTCTACCTGCAGGGCTCGGTGGACGGTGCCGAGGCGCTGGTGCGCGACGCGCTGAACGAGACCGACGCGGCCGTGGCGCTCGGCCGCCAGGCCCTGGCGGCACGCGACACGGTGCTGCGCGAGCTGCCGGACGATGTCGAGTACCGCGACGCCCTGGTCACCGAGGCCATCAACCTTGGCAAGATCCTGCTGCATGCCGGCGACGCGGCCGGGTCGCTGGCCGCCAGCACGCGGGGCTGGACGATGAACGAGACCCTGCAGCGCGAGCACGCGGCCAATCCGGCCAACGCCTGGGTCGCACGCCGCTCGGCGCTGGCGCCCCACCATGCCCGCGCACTGCTGGCGGCCGGCCGCACGGTCGAGGCGCTGGCCGTCGTGGAGCAAGGCTTGGCCGCTGCGTCCACGCCCGAGCAGCGCGAAACGCTGCTGGCGCTGAAGACGCTGGCGCGCTGACCCCCCGGCCTGCGGGGGGCGGCGCGTGAGCCGTAGCGGCACCGCAGCCCGCGTAAACCGAAGAGGCCCACCGCTGCGGTGGCCCCGCCACCTGCTTCGGAGACCCCCATGACCCGTGCCCTGCTGATCGCCCTCGCTGTGCTGACCGCACCCGCCGTCCAAGCCAACCCGGTGACCTACCACTTCGAGGCGTCGGCCTGGCAGACCTGGATGGAAAACTCAGGCCACGGCTTTGCCACCTACGCCGCTCCGCAGCACGCGGCCACGCTCGACTTCACGCTGGCCGCCCCGCTGGCGGCCAACCTCGGTCAAGGGAATGCGCCCCTGCTCATCACGAACCTGTTGCAGAGCTGGTCTTTCGATGGCGGCCAGGCCGCGACCCACGTCGACAGCAGCACGGCGGCGGCCTATTTTTCGCTGTACGTCTGGACGGGCGCCAGCGGCCAGATCCTGCGCAGCAACTTCTACATCAACAACGCGCCCATCAACGTGCCGGGTCTGCCTGCCGGCCACGCCAGCGATGCCCTGCTCTACGTGGACTCGGGCTACATCGATCCGCAGTACGGCGGCCCGGGCTTTTATCTGCAAGAGCGCGTGAACTACGCGGACCTCGTGCGCTGCCAATCGATCTACTGCTACGGCGGCTCGGAGGGCGGCTCTACCTACTCGGGTGGCGTATGGAGTGCTGCCGTGCAGCAAGGCGGCGCCGCCGGGCAGAACTCTGTGCCTGAGCCTGCCTCTCTGGCACTCTGCCTGGCGGGCCTGCTGGCCGCCTACTCGCCCGCCCGCTTCTTGCGTGCCCGCCCGCTCAGCGCGCGGTCATAGAGCCAGTTGGGCAGCAGCCGCAGCACCTTGGCCAGCACGCCCATCTGCCACGGGATGACGCGGTAGCTGACCTGGGCGCGGATGCTGCGCACGGCCTGGTCGGCGAAGTCCTCGGCCTGCATCAGGAAGGGCATGGAGTAGCGGTTGCCCCGCGTCAGCGGCGTGTCGATATAGCCTGGCAGGAGGGTAACCACGCGCACACCGAAGGGCCGGCACTCGCCGCGCAGGCTCTCGCAGTAGGCGACGACGGCGGACTTGCTGGCGCTGTAGGCGCCATGCCCCGGCAGGCCGCGGATGGCGGCAACGCTGGCCACGCCCACCAGCGTGCCGGAGCGGCGCTCGTTCATCGCCGCGACGAAGGGGTGGAAGGTGGCGGCCAGGCCGACGTTGTTGGTCTCGAAGGTGCGGCGCATCACTTCGAGGTCGTCGAAGTGGGCCGTGTCCATGCCGATGCTGATGCCGGCGTTGGCGATGACGACGTCCGGCAGGCCTTGCGCGGCGATGCATTCGCGGCCGATGCGGGCCATCGCGTCGAGGTCGGCCACGTCGGCGCCGTAGATCTTGAAGCGGGCCGCGTCGAGCTTCTGCTCGGCCGCCCAGCGCTCCACCTCGGCAGTGCGGCGCGCAACGAGGGCCAGCCGGGCGCCGTCGCGGTAGTAGCGCAGCGCCAGGGCCTGGCCGATGCCGCTGGAGGCGCCGGTGATGAAGACCAGCTCAGTCATCTGCCGCCCTTCGACACGATCTGCCCTTGCGCCTTGCCCGTGAAGCTGACCTGGCCGGTCAGGTGCCGGTACTCGAAGTTCTGCGCGTTCAGCGTCGAGCCACCCTGGCGGATGGTGACCGGCAGGTGGGAGCGCAGGATCTCGGCGTTGGACAGGGCCTGCAGGAACTCGCCACGCACTTCGAGCTGGGCCGGTGTGTTCTCGCCGGCGCCCGGCGCCAGGCGGCGCAGGTGCACGCTGCCGATGAGCTGCATGTCACTGCCGTCGCCATTGCTGATGGCCCGCTTGGCCTCGGCGATGGCCAGGCTGCCGTCCGGCGCGATGGCGCGCACGCGGGCCTGGTCGATCTCGACGGTGTCGGTGTCGGGGTAGTGGCGCAGCTCGGCGCCGGAGATCTGCACATGCAGCCGGCCATCGGCGCCGATGCGCTGGATCTCGAAGTTGGCCATGCGGTAGTCGGGCAGGTGGCGCGGCGGCGCGATCTCGCCCGGTGCGTCCAGCATCGGCGTGTTCTTCACCAGCCACCAGGTGCCGCTGGCCAGCAAGGCCATCAGCAGCAACGGCAGGTAGTTGGAGACCAGCGTCTGCGCGCGCCACAGCCAGGGGCGCAGCTTTTGCCGGCGCGGTGCGGGCGCGGGCAGCACCGCGCTCAAGGCTTGCCCCCGTCCAGCGTCGCGTGGTGGGCGTTCAGCAGGCGCTCGTAGTGGCCGCTGGCCATCAGCAGGATGTCGCAGTACTCGCGCGCCGCGCCGTAGCCGCCCGCCGCGCGGGTGACGTGGTGGGCAATGGCCAGCACCTCGGCGTGGGCACCGGGCGGGGCACAGGCGAAGCCGGCGCGCGTCATCAGCGGCAGGTCGGGCCAGTCGTCGCCCATCACGGCCACCTCGCCCCAGCTCGCGCCGAGTTGAGCCAGCAGAGGTTCGGCGGCGGCGAGCTTGTCGCGGGCGCCGTAGACGGCATGGGCCAGGTCCAGGTCGGCGACGCGACGGCGCACGGCGGGGCTGTCGCGGCCGGTGACGATGACCGGTGTGATGCCCACCTGCTGCAGCGACTTCAGGCCATGGCCGTCCAGCGTGTTGAAGGCCTTGAATTCCTCACCGGCGTCGCTGATGTAGATGCGGCCGTCGGTCAGCACGCCGTCGACGTCGAAGATGGCCAGCTTGATGGCCAGGCCCGTGCCCTGGGCCTTGACGAGAAGTTCGGGGGGGAAGCTCAGCGCCGCCATCAGATCACCTTGGCTCTCATCAGGTCGTTGATGCTGATGGCGCCGAGCAGGTGCTGCTGAGCATCGACGACGAGGACGACGGTGATGCGGGCAGCTTCCATCAGGTCCGCCGCGTCCACCGCCAGGGCCTCGGCACCGACGGTGCGCGGCTTGGCATGGGCCACCTCGGCGGCGGTCAGTGCGCGCAGGTCGCGCCCTTGCTCGACAAGGCGGCGCAGGTCGCCGTCGGTGAAGATGCCCTGCACGCGGTCCTCGGCATCGACGATGACGGCCATGCCCAGGGCCTTGGCGCTCATCTCGCGCATCAGGTCGGTGAAACCGGTGTCGGCCGCCACGCGGGGCAGGGCGTCGCCCGAGCGCATCAGGTCGCGCACATGCGTGAGCAGCTTGCGGCCCAGGGCGCCGCCGGGGTGGGAGCGGGCGAAGTCCTCGGCCTTGAAGCCGCGTGCATCCAGCAGGGCCACGGCCAGCGCATCGCCCAAGGCCATCTGCGCCGTCGTGCTGGCCGTGGGCGCGAGCTGCAGCGGGCAGGCCTCCTCGGCCACGGCGCTGTCGAGCACCACGTCGGCGTGGGCGGCGAGGCTGGATTCGGCGCGCCCCGTCATCGCGATGACGGGAATGCCCAGGCGCTTGAGCACCGGCAGGATGGCGTTGAGCTCGTCGCTCTCGCCGGAGTTGGACAGCGCCAGCACGACGTCGCCGGCCGTCACCATGCCGAGGTCGCCGTGGGCCGCCTCGGCGGGGTGGACGAACAGGGCGGGCGTGCCCGTGGAGGCCAGCGTCGCGGCGATCTTGCGGCCGACGTGGCCGCTCTTGCCCATGCCCATCACGGCCACGCGGCCGCGGCAGGCGAGGGTGAGCTGGATGGCGCGGGCGAAGGCATCGCCGAGGCGGGGCACCAGGTCGGTCAGCGCGCGGGCCTCGACCTGCAGCGCGTCACGGCCGATGCGGATGGCCCGCTCGGCATCGAAGGAAACGGGAGACATCGAGCCAGTGTAGACAATGCGCCCGATGCAAAAACTCCTACCGTTTCGCTGGGTCGCGCTGGCCCTGGCGCTGCTGCTGGCCTGGGACGCCAGCCATCTCGATCTCTGGGCCGTGCGCCAGGTGGGCGACGCCAGCGGCTTCGCGCTGCGGGAGGCCTGGGTCACGCGGGCGCTGATCCACGAGGGCGGCCGCATCGTGTCCTACGTGGCCATGGGCTTCATCGTGCTGCTCAACCTATGGCCCAGGCTGCTGCCGGCGCTCACCCGGCGCGAGCGGACCTGGTGGCTCGTCGTGACCCTGGTCTGCCTGGCCGTCATCTCGCTCATCAAGCGCTTCAGCCTGAGCAGCTGCCCCTGGGACCTGACCGAGTTCGGCGGTGCGGCGCAATATGTGTCGCACTGGGCCTTCGGCGTGAAGGATGGCGGCGGCGGGCATTGCTTCCCGTCGGGCCACGCCAGCGCGGCCTTTGCCTACCTGGCCGGGGGCTGGGCGCTGGCGCGCGCCTATCCGCGGGCCGCACGGGCCTGGCTGGTGGCTGTCGTCGTGCTCGGCGCCATCTACGGCCTGGGGCAGATGGTGCGCGGTGCCCACTACCCCAGCCACACCCTGTGGACGGGCTGGATCTGCTGGGCCGTGACCGTGGCCGCGGCCCAGCTCGGCCCCGGGCGGCTCAAGCGAGCTGGCGCCGCCTGAGCATCAGGGCGCCCAGGCCGCCCAGCAGCAGTGCCACGCTGGCCGGCTCTGGAACGACGCTGATGGCGCCAGCGTCGAAGGCGATGTCGCCGCCGGCGCCGAACAGGCCGTTCAGCACATCAGGGTTGCCGCTGAAGAGGATCTGCGTCGAGTTGCTCTTGATGTCGAAGCGACCCGTGACCCAGGCGTCGAAGCTGCCGTCGGCCTTTTGCGCGCGGTAGCTGAGCGTCACGACCTCGCCTGAGCTCACGGCGGCCTGGCCGAACAGCACATCGCCGCCCCCGCTGCCGATCTGCAGCCGCGTGGCGACCGTGTGCTCGAACTGCATCTTGAAGAACACCTGCTCGCTGCCGCCGGCCACTTTGGCGACGTCCAGCTCCGCGTTGGCGATGTCCTTGCCGGTGGCCAGCGCGATGAAGAGCTTGGGTGTGGAGCTGTCGACGGCCTGGGTCCAGGCCAGGTCGTTGAACGAGGCTTTGCCCACGCCGGCACCGCTGCCGCTGCTGCTGGCGTTGGTCACGCCCCAGGAGAAGCTCAGGACTTCTATCCACTTCTCGTGGTCCTTGACCGTGGACTCGCCGGGAATGTCGGTGAGCTGCAGGTAGTACTTGTTGGCGGCGAAGGCGCTGCTGCAGGCGACCAGGCCCAGTGCGATGGCCGCGATGCGCAGCCTGGATGTGATGGAGGTCATGCTTGTCCTTTCGAGGCGTCGGCCGGAAGCGGTCGGCCGGGCATGCTGCGCCGCGACAAGGTGTTGCAACATCCCCAGCTTGCAAAGGGTTTCCACGTGACCGGGCCGCGGGGTGCAGTCCTAGACTGGCCCGACAAAAAAGGCACCACGGAGGAGACACCGTGCAGCGGACCGATATCTCGGACCCGACCTATTTCCACAAGGTCGTCGATTGCCAATGGGCCTGTCCGGCACACACGCCGGTGCCCGAATACATCCGGCTCATTGCCCAGGGCCGGCATGACGAGGCCTATTGGGTCAACTGGGTCAGCAACGTCTTTCCCGGCGTGCTGGGGCGCACCTGCGACCGACCCTGCGAGCCGGCCTGCCGGCGTGGTCGCGTCGAAGAGAAGCAGGCCGCCAAGCCCGAGCCGGTCGCCATCTGCCGCTTGAAGCGCGTGGCGGCGGACAACAAGAGCGACGGCTTCCGCGCCATGATCCCCAAGCCGGCGGCGCGCAAGAACAAGCGCGTGGCCTGCGTGGGCGCGGGGCCGGCGTCGCTGGCGGTGGCACGTGACCTGGCCCTGGAAGGTTATGCCGTCACCGTGTTCGATGGCGAGGCCAAGCCCGGCGGCTTCATCCGCACGCAGATCCCGCGTTTCCGGCTGCCCGAACGCGTCATCGACGAGGAGTGCGGTTACATCCTCGGCCTGGGGGTCGAGTGGCGGGCCGGGCAGCGCATCGAGTCCATGAAGGCGCTGCTGGGCGAAGGTTTCGACGCTGTCTTCGTCGGCTGCGGCGCCCCGCGCGGGCGCGACCTGCCGCTGCCGGGCCGGCAAGAGGCGGCCGAGCAGATCCACATCGGCATCGACTGGTTGGCCAGCGTCAGCTTCGGCCATGTGACCAGCGTCGCCCCGCGCGTCATCGTGCTGGGCGGCGGCAACACGGCGATGGACTGCTGCCGCTCGGCGCGGCGGCTGGGTGCTTCCTCGGTCACCGTGACCGTTCGCAGCGGCTATGCGCAGATGAAGGCCTCGCCGTGGGAGAAGGAAGACGCCGAACACGAAGGCATCCCCATCCTCGACTTCCATGTGCCGCTGGCTTTCGAGCATGTGGACGGCAAGCTCACGGGCATGCGCTTCAAGAAGGCGCAGACGGGCGAGGAGATCGTCATCCCCTGCGACGAGGTGCTGATCGCCGTCGGCCAGGAGAACAGCTTCCCGTGGATCGAACGGGACTCGGGCATCGCCTTCGACGAGCACGGCCTGCCGGTGCTGGACGCCAAGAGCTTCCAGTCCTCGCTGCCCCATGTCTTCTTCGGCGGCGACGCGGCCTTCGGCCCGAAGAACATCATCACGGCGGTAGCCCACGGCCACGAGGCCGCTGTCAGCATCGACCGCTTGCTGCATGGCGAGCCGGTCGCGCAGCGCCCACAGCCGCACGTCAACCTCGTGTCCCAGAAGATGGGCATCCACGAGTGGAGCTACGACAACGCCATCACCAACGACCTGCGCAGCAAGGTGCCCTGGACGGCTGCCAACATCGCGCTGGCCAGCATCAAGGTCGAGGTGGAGCTGGGCTTCGATGCGGCGAGCGCCTTCAAGGAGGCGCAGCGCTGCCTGAACTGCGATGTGCAGACCGTGTTCGCGCCCAAGCTCTGCATCGAGTGCGACGCCTGCGTGGACATCTGCCCGATGGACAGCATCACCTTCACCGACAACGGCGACGACCTGCGCGAGCGGCTGAAGGCGCCGGCACTGAACCTGGCGCAGGACATCTATGTCGAAGGTGGATTGAAGACCGGCCGCGTGATGGCCAAGGACGAAGATGTCTGCCTGCATTGCGGGCTGTGCGCCGAGCGCTGTCCGACGGGGGCCTGGGACATGCAGAAGTTCCTTCTCGTCACCGCCAAGGCGGGCGCCGCCAGCCGCGATCACGCGACGCGCAAGGAGGTGGCATGACGACAACCCCCACGCGCGCTTCGCGCGCTGCCCCCCGAGGGGGCTCGGCCTCCCTAGGGACGGCCCGTCGGGAGGCCGCATGAGCCGCATCGAAGCCGTCAACGACTTCGTCGTCAAGTTCGCCAACGTCAATGGCTCGGGTTCGGCCTCGGCCAACGAGCTGTTCGCGCGGGCCATCCTGCGCATGGGCGTGCCGGTCAGCCCGCGCAACATCTTCCCGAGCAACATCCAGGGCCTGCCGACCTGGTACGAGGTGCGCGTCTGCGAGGCTGGCTGGCTGGGCCGGCGCGGCGGCGTGGACCTGATGGTGGCCATGAACCCGCAGACCTGGGCGCAGGACCTGGCTGAGATCCAGCCCGGCGGCTACCTGTTCTACGACTCCACCAAGCCGATGCCGGCTAGCGCCTTCCGGCCCGACATCCACGTCATCGGCATGCCCGCCACGGCCATCTGCAACGCGACCTACGACGTGCCGCGCGAGCGCACGCTGTTCAAGAACATCCTCGTGCTGGGGGCGCTGAGTGAGTTGATAGGTATCGCGGCCGAGGTGATCGAGAAGCTGTTTGCCGAGCAGTACAAGGGCAAGGAGAGGCTGCTGGACTCCAACGTGCGCGCCCTGCACGCGGGCCGCGAGTTCGCGCGCGACCATCTTTCGGTGCAGCCCTTCGGCCTGAAGGTGAAGCACGCAGACAAGGTGGGCGACAAGATCTTCATGGAGGGCAATGCGGCGACGGCCCTGGGCTGCGTCTACGGCGGCGCCACCGTCTGCGCCTGGTACCCGATCACGCCGTCGTCGTCCGTCGCCGAAGCCTTCGAGAAGTACGCGGTGAAGTTCCGCACCGACCCCGAGACGGGCGAGAAGCGCTACGCCATCGTGCAGGCCGAGGACGAGATCGCGTCCATCGGCATCATCACTGGCGCGGGCTGGAATGGCGCACGCGCGTTCACGGCCACATCCGGCCCCGGCGTGTCGCTGATGACCGAGTTCCTGGGCCTGGCCTACTTCGCCGAGATCCCCTTCGTCGTCATCGACGTGCAGCGCGGCGGCCCCAGCACCGGCATGCCCACGCGCACGCAGCAGGCCGATCTGCTCAGCAGCGCCTACGCCTCGCACGGCGACACCCAGCACGTGCTGCTGCTGCCCGAGGACCCGCGCGAATGCTTCGAGTTCGCCGCCGACGCACTGGACCTGGCCGAGCGCCTGCAGACGCCCGTCTTCCTGATGAGCGACCTCGACATCGGCATGAACCAGCGCCTGTGCGCCCCGCTCGAATGGAACGATGAGCGCCGCTACGACCGCGGCAAGGTCATGACGGCCGAGCAGCTCGAAGCCGGCACGCCCTTCGCGCGCTACAAGGACGTCGACGGCGACGGCATTCCGTGGCGCACGCTGCCCGGCACGCACGCGAGCAAGGGCGCTTATTTCACGCGCGGCACCACGCGCAACGAAGCCGCCATCTACTCCGAGCGTGGGGAGGATTACATCCGCAACGTCGAACGCCTGCGCGCCAAGTTCGCGACCGCCGCGCGGCTGGTGCCGCAACCGCTGGTGCGCGCCGCCGCGCAGAAGACGCGTGTCGCGGTCCTGTACTTCGGCTCCACGGCGCCGGCCATGGACGAGGCCCTGGCCGCGCTCGCCGAGGCCGGCATCCACATCGACGCGATGCGCTTGCGTGCCTACCCTTTCCCACCCAGCGTGGCGGAGTTCATCGCGGCCCACGACACGGTCTTCGTCGTCGAGCAGAACCGCGATGCGCAGATGCGCCGCATGCTCGTCAACGAGCTGGAGGTGGCGCCCAAGCACCTCATGCCGGTGCTGCACTTCGACGGCACACCCATCACGGCGCGCTTCATCGTCGACGCGATCACGCGCCATGTGCATGCGCTGGCCACGGCCCCGAGGAGCGCCGCATGACCTATCTCGCCAAACCGAAGCTGCACCACCCCAGCCTGACGAAGAACGCCGTCGGCTACACGCGCCGCGATTACGAAGGCAAGGTCTCGACGCTGTGCGCCGGCTGCGGCCACGACTCCATCTCCAGCGCCATCGTGCAGGCCTGCTGGCAGCTGGACATCGAGCCGCATCGCGTCGCCAAGCTCAGCGGCATCGGCTGCTCCAGCAAGACGCCCGACTACTTCCTCGGCGCCAGCCACGGCTTCAACACCGTGCACGGCCGCATGCCCAGTGTGCTGACCGGCGCCTACCTGGCCAACCGCGAGCTGCTCTACCTCGGCGTGTCGGGCGACGGCGACTCCGCCTCCATCGGCCTGGGCCAGTTCGCCCACGCGATGCGCCGCGGCGTTCGCATGGTCTACATCGTCGAGAACAACGGCGTCTACGGCTTGACGAAAGGCCAGTTCAGCGCCACGGCCGACAAGGGCTCGGTCGCCAAAAAGGGCGCGACCAACAACGACGCGGCCATCGACCTCGCCGCGCTGGCGCTGCAGCTGGGCGCCACCTTTGTCGCGCGCAGCTTCTCGGGCGACAAGGCCCAGCTCGTTCCCCTCATCGAGGCGGCCATGCGGCATGGCGGCGCCGCCTTCATCGACGTCATCAGCCCCTGCGTGGCCTTCAACAACCACACCGGCTCGACACGCAGCTATGACCACGTTCGCGAGCACAACGAGGCGCTGAACCGCATCGACTTCATCGACCTCGCTGCCGAGCAGGTCGTCGAGCACTCGCCCGACGTCATCGACGTGCCGCAAGCCGATGGCAGCATGCTGCGGCTTAGAAAGATGGCACCCGACTACGACCCCACCGACCGCCTAAATGCGATGAACGCGATGCAGCTACGCGCCGCGGCCGGCGAGATCGCCACCGGCCTGCTCTACGTCGATGCGGCGGCCAAGGATTGGCACGCTGCCCAGCGCACGGCGGCAGCTGCCTTGAACACGCTTGGTGAAAAAGCACTCTGCCCCGGCTCCGCCGCACTCGCCAAGATCAATGCCGGGCTGAGATGAGGCCCCCACGCTCGCGTTGCTCGCTGCCCCCAAGGGGGCTCTCAGAGGCTCCGGACGGCCGCGCGCCTCTGAGATGATGCGCGGGCCATGCGCCCACACCACCTCACCCTCCTCGCCGCGGTCCTCGTCCTGACCGCCTGTGCCAGCTCCAACCAGGACAAGGTCGCCACCGCCGCGACCACGCCGCTGTCCGACCTCAACGTCGTTCGCGCCGAGATCCCCGAAGTGCTGAAGGCCGCGGCCGCGGCGCCCTATGCCCAGCCGATGGACGCCAGCTGCCCCGGCATCGCGGCCAGCATCCGTGCGCTGGACGAGGTGCTCGGCCCCGATCTCGATGCGCCTCACACTGCCGGGAACCCCGGCCTGCTGGACCGCGGCGAGGACGCTGCCACCGGCGCGCTGCAGCGCACGGCCGAGGGCGTCGTCCCGTTCCGCGGCTGGATCCGCAAGTTGAGCGGCGCCGAGCGCTATGCCCGCCAGGTCAACGCGGCCATCACGGCCGGTGGCGTCCGGCGCGGCTTCCTGCGCGGGCTGGCCGCGGCCAAGGCCTGCACGGCGGCACCGGCCAAGTAAATCTAGGCCGGCCCCAGCGGGGGCCCCCACCCAAGCGGCGCCGGCAGAGCCGCCAGGATGCGCTGCCTCAGCGGCGCATAGGCCTCGTCCACCGGCTGGCCGGCGCGTGGCGCGAGCGGGTCCTGGTGGCTGCCGAAGGCCTCGTCCAGGTCGGCCCAGTCCTCGGGCGACAGCAGGGCCGCCGCGCGCGGCAGGATCTCGGTCTCCTCGCGCCGCATGTGGCGCAGGTAGCGCGCCGTGTAGACCTTGAGCTGCTGCTCGAACTTCTCGCGCCGGGGCTCGCCCATCTGCTCCCAGGCCAGCAGGCTGTGCTGCAGCTCGCGGATGGCGCGTTCGCCCTGGGCGTGGTCCGCATCCAGGTCGTCCAGCACCTCGCGCAGGTCCGGCGCCAGCGCGCGCAGCTTGGGGAACAGCAGCGCGCTTTCCTTGGTGTGGTGCAGGCGCTCGGGGAACTCGTCCACGTAGAACAGCATGGCCCGCAGCGCGCCGAAGTCGGGCGGCGTGCCGACTTGGCGCTGGGCGTCCAGCAGCAGCGGCACGGTGCGCAACATGGCTGCGAGGGCGTCGTGCTCCGCGCGGATGACGCGCACCGCCAGGGGCATGGTCGAGGAGGGCATGGGACCAAGCGTCGCGCTTCGCCGGGCGGCTGGCCTTGCGCTGGATCAAGGCCGCAGGACCTTCGACAAAGTCACCCCCGTAAAATCCCTGGTTTTGCCCTTCCAGCCCAAGAAAGCCCCGGCCATGACAGCATCGACCGCCTCCCCCACCCTCATGGCCAACGCGATCCGCGCCCTCGCGATGGACGCGGTGCAGGCGGCCAACTCCGGCCACCCGGGCGCACCCATGGGCATGGCCGACATCGCCGTCGCGCTGTGGGGCCACCATCTGCAGCACAACCCGGCCAACCCGCACTGGGCCAACCGCGACCGCTTCGTGCTGTCCAACGGCCACGGTTCGATGCTGATCTACGCGCTGCTGCACCTGACGGGCTACGACCTGCCCATCGATGAGCTGCGCAACTTCCGCCAGATGCACAGCAAGACGCCGGGCCACCCCGAAGTGGGCATCACCCCGGGCATCGAGACGACGACCGGCCCGCTGGGCCAGGGCGTGACGAATGCCGTGGGCCTGGCCCTGGCCGAGAAGCTGCTGGCGCGTGACTTCAACCGCGAAGGCCACGAGATCGTCGACCACCACACCTATGTCTTCCTGGGCGACGGCTGCCTGATGGAAGGCATCAGCCACGAGGCCGCGTCGCTCGCCGGCGCCTGGAAGCTGAACAAGCTCGTCGCCATCTACGACGACAACGGCATCTCCATCGACGGCCAGGTTGCTCCCTGGTTCGCCGACGACACCGCCAAGCGCTTCCAGGCCTATGGCTGGAACGTCATCGGCCCGGTGGACGGCCATGAGGTCGACGCCCTCGACGATGCCATCGGCAAGGCCAAGGAGAGCACCGACAAGCCGACGCTGATCATCGCCAAGACGGCCATCGGCAAGGGCTCGCCCAACCGCGCCAACACGGCCAAGGCCCACGGCGAGCCGCTGGGCGCCGAAGAGATCAAGCTGACCCGCGAGGCCCTCGCCTGGGA
This sequence comes from Roseateles sp. GW821-FHT02E12, assembly GCF_059421665.1. Taxonomy (NCBI): domain Bacteria; kingdom Pseudomonadati; phylum Pseudomonadota; class Betaproteobacteria; order Burkholderiales; family Sphaerotilaceae; genus Roseateles; species Roseateles sp. GW821-FHT02E12. The sequence continues at coordinate 341,023 of NZ_JBWKVK010000001.1, read as the reverse complement.
GCACGAGCCCTTCGCCGTGCCGGCCGAGGTCTATGCCGCCTGGGACGCCAAGGAACGTGGCGACAAGCTCGAAAGCGACTGGGACACCCGCTTCGACGCCTACGCCGAAGCCCACCCCGAGCTGGCCGCTGAGTTCCAGCGCCGCATGGCCGGCGTGCTGCCCGCCAACTTCGCGCAAGTCGCCGTGGACGCCGTCGTCAAGGCCCATGCCGAGTCGCAGACCGTTGCCAGCCGCAAGGCCAGCCAACTGGCACTGGAAGCCTTCACGCTCGCCCTGCCCGAACTGCTGGGCGGCAGCGCCGACCTGACCGGCTCCAACCTGACCAACACGTCCAGCACGCCGGCCCTGCGCATTGCTGCTGACGGCACGCCCAACAACGGCCGCCACATCAACTACGGCGTGCGCGAGTTCGGCATGGCCGCCATCATGAACGGCGTGGCCCTGCACGGCGGCTTCATCCCCTACGGCGGCACCTTCCTGACCTTCAGCGACTACAGCCGCAACGCCATCCGCATGGCCGCGCTGATGAAGACGCGCGTCATCCACGTGATGACGCACGACTCCATCGGCCTGGGTGAAGACGGCCCGACCCACCAGTCCGTCGAGCATGTCGCCAGCCTGCGCCTGATCCCGGGCCTGGACGTCTGGCGCCCGGCCGACACGACCGAGACCGTCGTCGCCTGGACCATGGCCATCGGCAACGCGCAGCGCCCCAGCCTGCTGGCCCTGAGCCGCCAGAACCTGACCTACTCGCCCAAGACCAACGTCGACGAGATCGCCAAGGGCGCCTACGTGCTGTTCGACCCCGTCAGCGCCAAGGGCAACAGCAAGGCCGAGGCCGTCATCATCGCCACCGGCTCCGAGGTGCAGCTGGCCATGGCTGCCAAGGCGCTGCTGGCCGACGAAGGCATCAAGGTGCGCGTCGTTTCCATGCCGTCGACCAACGTGTTCGACCGCCAGGACAAGGACTACAAGAAGAGCGTGCTGCCCAAGGGCCTGCCGCGCGTGGCCGTCGAAATGGGCGTCAGCGATTTCTGGTGGAAGTACGGTGTCGACGCCGTCGTCGGCATCGACACCTTCGGTGAATCGGCTCCGGCTGGCGTGCTGTTCAAGCATTTCGGCTTCACGCCTGAGAACGTCGCGGCCACGGTCAAGGCGGTGCTGAAGAAGAAATGAAGCTTGTCTGCGCTACAACCTCCCGGCATCAAAAAAACCGGGGGGAACAGATGCGCAGATGGTTGATTGCCGCTCTATTGGGCACTGCTGCGCATGGCGCCAGTGCCCAGACCGAAGTCCTGCCGCGCAGCGAGGCCCAGCGCCTGGGTTGCCTGGTCAAGCCTGCGAATCCACCGCGGTATCCGGAGCGCGACAAGCTGGACCGTGAGTACGGCGCGATGCGACTGCTGCTGAAGTTCGGCAAACCCAACGCCAAGCCGACGGTCGAGGTGCTGTCCAATTCGGCGCGCGAGGACATGCAGGACCAGGTTTTCGACTACGTGGCTCGCTATCGCCTTCCCTGCCTGCAGCCCGAGGACGGCGTGGTGAGCGCGGTCCAGGACTTCACCTTCCAGAACCACGACCGCGATCCCACGCCCATGCCTGCGGAGCCGGGAGAGCAGACCCCACTCTGCGTCGTGATGCCCAGGCGCGCGATGGACTACAAGATTGGTTGGAGCCGGCCGCAGGCCGAGCATCTGGTCGCGGAGATCACGTTCAAGGGCGATGGCCAGCAACCGCCTGAGGTGAAGTTCACCTACGCGAAGGCTTCCGCCAGCCTCGAGCAGACGGTGCGTGCCTGGGTGTCCGAGTACCGCATGCCCTGTCGTACCGCGCAAGACAAGCCGCGCACGATCGAGCAGCGATTCAGCATGTTCCCGGACAACAAGCACCGGTATGGCTTCAAGCGCGATCGCTTCGCGCTGGTGGATTTCCTCGGCATGACGCGGGAGCCCAGGAAGCTGCAGGCGCACTTCGACCTGAAGACCATGGCCTGCCCGTTCAACGTGAGCTTCGTCCTGGGCGGCGGCGGCCTGCCGCATCAAGCAACCGTGGCGGGTCCTGTCGACCCCAACCGGGTCGGCTTCCTGCGTTGGCTTGAGACTTTGCAGTTCGATTTCAAATCCGAAGAGATGGCCAATGACCTCTTCAACAGCCAACTGCAGATCGACGTGCCCTGCGGCACGCTCAACCTCGCTGGCGAGAGCTGAAATCGCGCTGAAACCACGCCGTACCGCGAATCGCCGAGAATGCCGCCCGACGAGAATTCTTAACCTCCTGGAGACTCTCCCATGACCATCAAGATCGGCATCAACGGCTTCGGCCGCATCGGGCGCATGGTGTTCCGTGCCGCCATCGCGAATTTCAAGGACATCGAAGTCGTTGCGATCAACGACTTGCTGGAGCCCGACTACCTGGCCTACATGCTGAAGTACGACAGCGTGCACGGCAGGTTCGATGGTGAGGTCTCGGTGGACGGCAACACCCTCGTCGTCAACGGCAAGCGCATCCGCCTGACCGCGGTGAAGGACCCGTCGGAACTGCAGTGGGCCGCAGTCGGCGCCGACACCGTCATCGAAGCCACGGGCATCTTCCTGGACAAGGCCGGCGGCGAGAAGCACCTGGCCGCAGGCGCCAAGAAAGTCATCTTCTCGGCTCCCTCCAAGGACGAGACGCCGATGTTCGTCTTCGGTGTGAACCACACCAAGTACGCCGGCGAAGCCATCATTTCCAACGCCTCCTGCACGACCAACTGCCTGGCCCCGCTGGCCAAGGTGCTGAACGACAAGTGGGGCATCAAGCGCGGCCTGATGACCACCGTGCACGCCGCCACTGCCACGCAGAAGACCGTCGACGGCCCGAGCAACAAGGACTGGCGCGGCGGCCGCGGCATCCTGGAGAACATCATCCCCAGCAGCACCGGCGCCGCCAAGGCTGTCGGCAAGGTCATCCCCGAGCTGAACAAGAAGCTCACGGGCATGAGCTTCCGCGTGCCGACCAGCGACGTGTCGGTCGTCGACCTGACCGTCGAGCTGCTGAAGGACGCCAGCTATGAAGAGATCTGCGCCGAGTTCAAGGCCCAGAGCGAAGGCGCGCTGAAGGGCGTGCTGGGCTACACCGAGGACAAGGTCGTGGCCACCGACTTCCGTGGCGACGCGCGCACGTCGATCTTCGACGCCGACGCCGGCATCGCGCTGGACAGCACCTTCATCAAGCTCGTGTCCTGGTACGACAACGAGTGGGGTTACTCGAACAAGTGCCTGGAGATGGTGCGCGTCGTCAACGGCTGAGCTGTTTGACACGCCCATGAAGGCCCCGCCCCGGCGGGGCCTTCTGCTTTCTTGCACGCCACATTTGTTTGCGAACGGCTCCCGGGGCCGCGCCTAAACTGGCCGGTCCCGCACCGCTCGAGTCCGCCGTCATGAAGTCCCTGCGTCCGCTGTTGATCGCCACCCTGGCCGCGCTGGCTTGCGTGCCCACCCTGGCCCAGACTGCCGACGCTGAAGCGCGGGTCATCGTGCGCTTCAAGCCGCAGGCCGACAGCGTGCGCGCCAAGGCCATGGCGCTGCGGGCCACACGCGCCGAGGCGCGCGAGGTGGCGCAGACACGCGCAACGGCCCTGGGCCTGCGCACCGGCCACCGCCTGGCGGCCGGCATCAGCCTGGACGAACGCACCCAGGTGATCCTCGCCAAGGGGCTGACGGGCGCCCAGCTCGCCAAGCGGCTCGCGGCGGACGGCGAGGTCGAGCTGGTGGCGGTGGACCAACGCCGCAAGCACACCAAGCTGCCCAACGACCCGCTGTTCGGCGGCGCCGACGTGAACGCGGAATCCACGGTCGGCGGCATCCAGGCCCGCACCATCGACCAGTGGTACTTGAAGAAGCCCAGCAGCACGGCCGGCCAGGTGGTCTCCAGCATCAACGCGCCGGCGGCGTGGGATACGACGACCGGATCGGGCAGCGTCATCGTCGCCGTGCTCGACACCGGCGTGCGCATGGACCACCCCGACCTCGTGGGTCAGTTCGTCAACGGCTACGACATGATCGGCTTCGGCAGCCCCGGGTCGACGGCCACGGCCATCGCCAACGATGGTGGCGGTGCCGATGCCGACCCCTCCGACCCCGGCGACTGGGTGAGCCAGGCCGACATCAACGGCGGCGCGCTGGGCAGCGGCTGCGACAGCAGCGACATCGGCAACAGCTCCTGGCATGGCACGCGTGTGTCGGGCTTGATCGGCGCGCTCAGCAACAACGGCACCGGCATGGCCGGCGTCGGCTGGGGCTTGAAGATCATGCCGATCCGCGTGCTTGGCAAATGCGGCGGCTATGACAGCGACATCATTGCCGGCATGAAGTGGGCGGCCGGCGTTGCCGTGCCGGGCCTGCCGGCCAACGCCAACAAGGCCAAGGTGCTCAACCTCAGCCTGGGCGGCGGCGGCACCTGCGGCACCAGCGGCACCGGCGCCCTCTACCGCGAGGCGATCACGGCCATCAACGCGGCCGGCGCTACCGTCGTCGTCGCTGCCGGCAACTCGGAAGGCCAGGCCGTTGGCCTGCCGGGCAACTGCCCCGGCGTCATCGCGGTGGCGGCGCTGCGCCATGTCGGCACCAAGGTCGGCTTCTCCAGCCTGGGCACCGAGGTGACCATCGCCGCACCGGGCGGCAACTGCATCAACGTCGGTACCGGCCAGGCCTGCCTCTACCCCATGGTCAGCACCACCAACAGCGGCACGACGACGCCGGTGGCCGCCGACGGTGCCTACACCGGCAGCGGGGCCTCGGTGGGCACCAGCTTCTCGGCGCCCATCGTCAGCGGCATCGTCGGCCTGATGGCCTCGGTGCGGCCGGGCCTGACCTCGGTCGAGGCGACACAGATCCTCAAGAGCACGGCGCGGCCCTTCCCGACGACGGGTGGCGGCAGCTCGGCCGACCCCAACCCGCCGCAATGCAAGGCGCCCAGCGCCACCGTGCAGGACGAGTGCTATTGCACGACCAGCACCTGCGGCGCCGGCATGGTGGACGCGGCTGCCGCCGTGGCTGCGGCTGCGGCGCTGAATGGCACGACGGTGGCCATCACGCAAAGCCCCGCCAGCGGCCTGACCGCCGGCCAGACCTTGACCCTGACGGCCGCCGCCACCGGCCTGCCCGCCGGCCGTACGGTCGCGTCGACGGCCTGGGTCGTGGTGGACGGCGGGGGTATCGCCACGGCCTTCGCCTCCGGCGCCGCCACGGCCACCGCGACGATCACGCCGACGGCGGCCGGCAGCTTCACGGTGCGCGCCGACGTGACCGACAGCGCCGGCCTCGTCTACAGCCAGACCGCGACCATCAGCGTCGCGGCGGCGCCCGTCGTCACGCCGCCTGTTGCCAGCGGGGGTGGCGGCGGTGGTGGTGCGGCGAGTGCGGCCTGGCTGGCCGGCCTGCTGTTGGCAGCGCTGGCGCTGCGGCGCTCAGCTGCTCGCGGCTGACGCGGCTGCTGGAGCGGATGAAGCGGCGCTGCAGGCCTTGAAGCCTGCGGCCAAGGCGGCGTCCTTGCTCGCCTTGAGCTTGCCCGCCAGCAGGCCGTCCGCCTGGGCGATGACCAGCGTGTGGCGGTTCAGCGGTGTCTTCAGTGCCAGCACGCGCAGGCCCTTCAGGCCCCGCTTGTCCAGCGCCGCGACCTCGGCGGTTGCCTCGGCCTGGCTCGGGTACTTGCCCAGCACGAAGGCCGGCTGCTCGGCGGGCAGGCCTTCCAGCGGCTCGAAATTGAGGCGCAGCCCTTTGTAGGTGGCTTCCTTGCGAGCGCGGAATTCGGGGTCGGCGAGCTTGATGGTGGCCACCACCCACACGCCCGGCTGCTCGCTGCTGCGCACCTGGGCTTCGGCGCCGAGGCCGCGCAAGGCAGCCTGTGCGCCGGCCAGGGCCGCGTCGCCTTCCAGCGGGCCGAGTTCCAGGCAGCTGCGCTGGGCCAGGGCCACGGCGGCGCTGGCGGCCAGCGGCTGGATGCGCTCCGGGTGCGCTTGAGCCGCCAGGCGCTGCGGCTCGCGGCCGCCGTCGGCCGGCAGGCCGGTCACGGCGTCCAGCCAGCCGCGTGACCAGACGAAGAAGAGGGCGTTCACCGCCAGCAGCACCAGCACGATCACGCGCATCACGGGGAGGTCTCCAATCTGAGGCTCAGTTCACCGCCGCTCATCGGCAGCACGCCGGCGGCGGTTTCCAGCAGCAGTTCACCACGCGCGGACACGCCGCGCGCCGTGCCGAGTTGGTCACCCACGCGCACGCGCTGGCCCGCAGCCAGGTCGCGCCGCGCGAACGCAGCCTGCCAGGGCGCGAAGCCCAAGGTCTCGAAATCGGCCAGCATGCCGCACAGCGCGGGGGCCAAGCGGTCCAGCGTGGCGGTCGCGGTGGCGCCCGGGGTCAGCGTCTGCAGGGCTGCGTGGCCGCTGGCGAAGGCGCTGCGGTCGGCGTCTTCGGGCAGGGGTTGCAGGTTCAGGCCGATGCCGATGACGACGCCGCGCTGCTCGGCTGGCAGCGGCACGGTCTCGATGAGGATGCCGCCGAGCTTGGCGCCATCCAGGAAGAGATCGTTGGGCCACTTGAGCTGGATGCGCTGGCCGGTCGGGTCGAGCGTGTCAGCGACGGTGCAGCCGACAGCGAGCGACAGGCCGGACAGGTCCAGCGCCGCGGGCAGCGGCAGGGCGAGGGAGAAGGTCAGCGCGGCTTCATCGCTCTGCCAGGCGCGGCCGAGGCGGCCACGGCCCGCGGTCTGGCGCGAAGCCGAGACCAGCAGCGGCCCACCGCCATCGCGCAGATGGGCCAGCGCCTCGGTGTTGGTCGAGCCGCATTCGGCGAGATGGCGCCGTTCCATCGGTTCAGCGCCCTGAACGGCGGGTTTTGGGCGCCAGCATGGTGCCGCGGCAGGTCAGCGCGCCGCACCAGCAGGCGAACTGCCTCTTGACCTTGGCCGTGTGGCGGTCGTCCAGCACCAGGCCGTAGTCGTAGAACAGCTCTTCGCCCGGCTCCAGGTCGCGCAGCGCCTGGATGAACACGCGGCCATCGACCTCGTCGGCCTCGCAGTTGGGCTCGCAGGCGTGGTTGATCCAGCGCGCGTTGTTGCCGCCGATCAGTGCATCGATGACGAGACCGCCGTCCAGGTGGAAGTAGAAAGTGTGGTTGGGCTGGGCCGGATCATGCGGGTGGCGCTCGACGGCTTGCTCCCAGGTGATGCGCTCGCCGGTGTACTCGATGATGCGCGCGCCGGCGGCGATGGGCGCCACCGCATAGACCCCCCGGCCATGCACGCCGGAATCACGGACTTCGATCTTGCGGCGTGGGGTTTTAGCGGTCATCGGCCCTGTGGTACGGTGATTTCATGGGTGCGCGCGTGCGTAGGTGCGCGCGAGGCCCGGATTGTAGGCAGGGGATTTTGAGTCCCCCGCCGTAGAAAAGAGTAGGGAAGACCTAGACCGATGAGCAAGACCCTGATCATTGCCGAGAAGCCCTCCGTCGCGCAGGACATCGTCCGCGCGCTGACGCCTGTGGCGGGCAAGTTCGACAAGCACGACGACCATTTCGAGAACGAGAAGTACGTCGTCAGCTCCGCGGTGGGCCACCTGGTGGAAATCGCCGCGCCCGAGGAGTTCGACGTCAAGCGCGGCAAGTGGAGCTTCAACAACCTCCCCGTCATCCCGCCGCACTTCGACCTCAACCCCATCGACAAGAACAAGGGGCGGCTCAACGCGCTGAGCAAGCTGATCCGCCGCAAGGACGTGACGGCGCTCATCAACGCCTGTGACGCGGGCCGCGAGGGCGAGCTGATCTTCCGGCTCATCGAGCAGTACGCGCAGCCGGCCAAGGGCAAGCTGAACAAGCCCATCTCGCGCCTGTGGCTGCAGTCGATGACGCCGGCCGCCATCCGCGACGGTTTCGACAAGCTGCGCAGCGACGAGCAGATGCTGCCGCTGGCAGACGCCGCACGCTGCCGCTCCGAAGCCGACTGGCTGGTGGGCATCAACGGCACGCGGGCCATGACGGCATTCAACTCGCGCGACGGCGGCTTCTTCCTGACGACGGTGGGCCGCGTGCAGACGCCGACGCTGTCGGTCGTCGTCGAGCGTGAAGAGAAGATCCGCAAGCACGTTGCCCGCGACTACTGGGAGCTGCGCGCCAACTTCGACGCCCAGGCCGGCCAGTACGAAGGCAAGTGGTTCGACCCCGCCTGGAAGAAGAACGACGACCTGGAACGCCGTGCCGACCGCATGTGGAATGCGGCCGACGCCGAGACCATCGCCAAGGCCGTGCTCGGCAAGCCGGCCACCGTCACCGAAGAGAGCAAGCCCAGCACGACCAGTTGCGGCGGCCTCTACGACCTGACGACGCTGCAGCGCGAGGCCAACTCGCGCTTCGGCTTCTCGGCCAAGACGACGCTGTCCATCGCGCAGGCGCTGTATGAAAAGCACAAGGTGCTGACCTACCCGCGGACGGACTCGCGCTTCCTGCCCGAGGACTACCTGGCGGTGGCCAAGGACACGGCCAAGATGCTGGCCACCGAGGACCTGCCCGGCCCGCTGGCCCTGCTGTCCAAGCACGCGGCCACGGCGTTGAAGGAGGGCTACATCAAGCCCACCAAGAAGGTCTTCGACAACGCCAAGGTGTCGGATCACTTCGCCATCATCCCGACGCTGCAGGCGCCCAAGAGCCTGACCGAGATCGAGGCCAAGCTCTACGACATGGTCGTCAAGCGCTTCCTCGGCGTGTTCTTCCCGCCGGCCGAGTTCCTGGTCACGACGCGCATCAGCAAGGTCGACACGCATCACTTCCAGACCAACGGCAAGGTGCTCGTGAAGCCGGGCTGGCTGGCCGTCTACGGCAAGGACGTGGACGACGAGGATGCCAACCTCGTGCCGGTGCAGACCGGCGAGGTCGTGCGCACCGAGAGCGTCGACGTGAAGGCGCTGCAGACCAAGCCGCCGGCGCGCTACACCGAAGCCACGCTGCTGTCCGCCATGGAAGGCGCCGGCAAGCTCATCGACGACGACGAGCTGCGCGAGGCCATGGCCGAGAAGGGCCTGGGCACGCCAGCCACGCGCGCGGCCACCATCGAAGGCCTCATCAGCGAGAAGTACATGCTGCGCGAAGGCCGCGAGCTGATCCCGACCGCCAAGGCCTTCCAGCTGATGACGCTGCTGCGCGGCCTGGAGGTGGAAGACCTGACCAAGCCCGAGCTGACCGGCGACTGGGAAAGCAAGCTGGCCCAGATGGAAAAGGGCAAGCTCAAGCGCGACGTCTTCATGGCCGAGATCGCGGCCATGACCGAGAAGATGGTCGCCAAGGCCAAGGGCTACGACCGCGACACCATTCCCGGCGACTACGCGACGCTCAAGACCCCATGCCCCAAGTGCGGCGGCGTCGTGAAGGAGAACTACCGCCGCTTCACCTGCCTGGGCCCCAAGGAAAACGGCGAGGGCTGCGGCTTCTCCATCGGCAAGATCCCGGGCGGCCGCAGCTTCGAGCTGAACGAGGTGGAAACCTTCCTGGCCCACAAGAAGATCGGCCCGCTGGAAGGCTTCCGCTCCAAGGCCGGCTGGCCGTTCACGGCTGAACTCGCGCTGGTGTACGACGAAGAGATCGCCAACTGGAAGCTGGAGTTCGACTTCGGCGAGGATGCCAAGAAGGCCGAGGGCGATGGCGAGCCGGTGGACTTCTCGGCCCAGGAATCGCTGGGCGCCTGCCCCAAGTGCCAGGGCCGCGTCTTCGAGCATGGCAGCAACTACGTCTGCGAGCACAGCGTCGGCGCCACCGTGACCTGCGACTTCAAGACCGGCAAGGTCATCCTGACCCAGCCGATCGAGCCGGCCCAGGTGCACAAGCTGCTGGCCAACGGCAAGACCGACCTGCTGGAGAACTTCGTCTCCAACAAGACGCGCCGCAAGTTCAAGGCCTTCCTGGCCTACGACAAGAAGGAAGGCAAGGTCATCTTCGAGTTCGAGCCGCGCGCGGCCAAGGCACCGGCGGCCAAGAAGGTGGCTGCCAAGAAGACGGCGGCCAAGGCCTAGGCGTCTGCAGGGCCCGTTGGCAGGCTTATGCTCACCGCACGGGCCTGACAGGGCCAAATCAGAGAGGGCAGGGATGGCGTTGACACCGCTCGGCATTGGCATACAGACGCGCCTGACGGCCGGCATTGCGCTGGTGGCGAGCCTGCTGGTGTTGGCGGTCGGCTGGTACTGGACGACGCACGAGGAGGCCGATCTGATGGGCGGGCTGCGCCAGCGCGAGGCGCGCATGGCCGGCCTCATCGAGCGCGGCTTCGCCGGCCCGATCTGGAACCTCGACCACGTCGCCATCGAGAACCTGCTCGACGCCGTCATGGCCGACCCCGAGGTGCATGCCATCGAGCTCAAGGGCCTGGGCCTGCGCGGCGGCCAAGCCAACCGCAGCCGCGACACACCGGCCAGCGGGCCGCTCAGGCGCGAGTTCGCCATCACCTACCAGCCCGCGGCAGACACGGCCGGCACCCAGGTTGCCTCGGCCGTGCTCGTCTTCACGCGCGATCTCGTCGACGAGCAGATCCGCCGCACCCGGGTCTTCGTCGTGCAGCTGCTGGCCGTCGTCGTTGCCGGCATCGTCATCGCCAGCTCCCTGCTCGTGCACTGGCTGGTGCGCCGGCCCGTGGCCAGGCTGGGCGCGTTGGCGCAGCGTGTCGCCAAGGGCGACCTCGGCGCGCAGGAAATGGTGGAGCGCGCCGACGAGATCGGCGAGCTGACGATGCGCTTCAACGCGATGAGCCTGAAGCTGCGCAGCGCGGCCGACCAGGTGCAGCTCAGCTCCGAGGGCCTGCGTGCCAGCGAGGCGCGCTACCGCAGCCTGTTCGAGAACGCGACCGAAGGCATCTTCCAGGCCGACGCCCGTGGCAGCGTGCTCAGCATGAACCGCGCCTTCACGCAGATGCTGGGCCTGGGCTCGCACAGCCCCGTCGGCCGACGCCTGCGCGAGCTGACCGGCATCGCCCGCGAGGAAATGCATCGCGTGGCCGCCGTCATGAACGAGCAGGGCAAGATCCAGCAGGCCCAGCTGCAACTGCGTGGTGTGGGCGGGCGGCCGCTGTGGGTGGAGCTCAACGCGCACTGGGTGGAGGGCGAGGGCGGCCAGCGCCGCATCGAGGGCATGGTCAGCGACATCTCGCTGCGCCGCCAGGCCGAGGCCGAATTGACCCGCCACCGCGACCATCTGGAAGAACTCGTCGCCGAGCGCACCGCCGAACTCAGCGAGGCCAAGCTGCGCGCGGAAAGCGCCAACCAGGCCAAGGGCCGCTTCCTGGCGACGATGAGCCACGAGTTCCGCACGCCGCTGAACGCCATCCTCGGCTTCACGCAGCTGATGCAGATGGACTCGGCCATCCCGCCCGGCCAGCAGGCCAAGCTGCAGCTGATGCGCGACTCGGGCCTGCATCTGCTGGAGCTCATCAACGACGTGCTCGACATGGCCAGCATCGAGGCCGGCAAGGTCAGCCTCAAGCCCACGGCGGTGGACCTGCGCGCCCTGCTCGACATGGCCAGCGACAGCGTGCGCCTGCGCGCCGAGCAGAAGGGCCTCGCCTTCGGGTTGGACATCGACGCCAGCCTGCCCGCCCTCGTCATGGTGGACGGCCAGCGCCTGCGCCAGGTGCTGCTCAACCTGCTGTCCAACGCGGTCAAGTTCACCGACAGCGGCACCGTGCAGCTGGCGGCCCGCACAGTCGAGCGGGAGGGCACGCATGTGCGCCTGCGCCTGGAGGTGGCCGACAGCGGCATCGGCATGACGCCGGCCCAGCAGGCGCGCCTGTTCCAGGCCTTCGAGCAGGTGTCCGACGCCTCGCGCCACCTCGGCGGCACGGGCCTGGGCCTGTCCATCAGCCAGCAGCTTGTGCGCTTGATGGGCAGCCAGATCCTCGTGCAGAGCACGGCAGGGCAGGGCAGCAGCTTTGTGTTCGAACTTCGCGTAGCTTTGGCTTAGATGACCTGGGCGATTGCCGCCAAGCTGCTGGCGATTCTTGTCGCCGTTGCCATCGGCTGGGCGGTCGGCCGTATGCGCTGGCTGGGCGGAGGCGCGGCGGGCAGCGACAGCGACCCGGCCCGCGTGCTGGCCAACGCGGCCTTCTACATCTTCGTGCCGGCCCTGCTGTTCCGCACCACCGCGCGGCTGGACACGGCGACGCTGCCCTGGGCATTCCTGTTTGCCTTCTTCGTGCCCGTGCTGTTGCTCATCGCCGTGCTGTATGTGCTGTACCGCTGGTTGCGTAAACCCGGCGAGAACGTCGTCGCGCCCAGCGTCAGGGCCATCACGGCCGGCTTCGGCAACACGCTGCAGGTGGGCCTGCCCGTGGCGGCCGGTGTGTTCGGCGAGAAGGGCCTGGCCATCCACATCGCCGTCGTCAGCCTGCATGCGCTGTCCATCCTCACGCTGCTGACGGCCATCGTGGAGCTGGACCTGGCACGCGAGCGCAGCACCGGCAACCTCGTCGGCACGCTGCTGCAGACGGTGCGCAACACGGTCATCCACCCCGTGGTGCTGCCGGTGCTGGCCGGCCTGGCCTGGAACGCGACGGGCCTCGGCCTGCCCGCCGTTGCCGACGAGGCGCTGCAGAGCCTGGGCACGGCCGTGGTGCCGCTGTGCCTCACGTTGATCGGCATGTCGCTGGCCTATTACGGCTGGCCGCGCACCTGGCATGGCCTGGCCGGGCTCGTTGCGGTCAAGCTGCTGCTGATGCCCGCCGTCGTGCTGGGCGTTGCGCACTGGGGCCTGGGCCTGAACGGCATGCCGCTGGCCGTCATCGTCATGATCTCGGCGCTGCCGACCGGCTCCAACGCGCTGATCTTTGCGCAGCGTTACCGGGCGCTGGAGGCCGAGGTCACGGCCGCCACCGTCATCTCCACCATCTTGTACGTCGCCACGGCGCCGCTGTGGCTGGCCCTGCTGGCCTGGCTGTCTCCGTGGTGAGCCCCTGGTAAGCCCGCGGTGACTCCTGGCACTTTGCGCCGCGGCGCCGCCATCGCCCAATTCCTCATCCCCCTGCATTGATCCCGAGGACCTCTGCCCCATGAACGCTCCCGCTCCCCGTCGTCTCGTTGCCTTGCTGGCCCTGGTCGGCGCCCTGTCCGCCGCGCTGCCGGCCTGGTCTGCGCCATTGCAAGGTGCCGTCAGCACCGAGGCCGGCCAGCTCGCCGTGCGCCAGCAGAAGTTCACGCTGGCCAATGGCTTCGAGGTCATCCTCGTCGAAGACCACCGCCTGCCGCTGGTGGCCTTCAACCTGTGGGTGCATGCCGGCCCGCGCAACGAGGCCAAGGGCCAGACGGGTTTTGCCCATCTGTTCGAGCACCTGATGTTCGCCGGCAGCAAGCACATCCCGCGTGGAGAGTTCGACAAGTTCGTCGACGCCGCCGGCGGCACCGACAGCAACGGCTCCACCAACTTCGACCGCACCAACTACTTCTTCACGCTGCCGTCCAACCAGCTGGCGCTGGGCCTGTGGCTGAAGGCCGACATGCTGGGCTACATGATCGACGAGGTCGACTCCGTGTCGCTGGCCAACCAGCAGGACGTGGTGCGCAACGAGCGCCGCCAGAGCTTCGAGAACCGGCCCTACGGCATCGTCGAGGAGGCGATGTACCAGGCCCTATACCCGGAAGGCCACCCCTATCGGGCGGCCGTCATCGGCTCGCATGCCGACATCCAGAGCATCCAGCTCAAGGACGTGAAGGACTTCGCCAGCACCTACTACCGGCCCAACAACGCCACCCTCGTGCTGGCCGGCGACTTCGACCCCAAGCAGGCCAGGGCCCTCGTGCAGAAATACTTCGGCTCGCTGAAGGCCGGCGCCAAGGTGCCGGAGGTGAAGGTGGCCATGCCCGAGATCACGAAGGAGCGCCGCCTCGTCGTCACCGACCGCATCGAGCTCTCGCGCCTGAACCTGTCCTGGCACACGCCGCCGATGTTCGCCCCCGGTGACGCCGAGCTGGACGTTGCCGCCCACGTGCTCGGCGGCGGCAAGGCCAGCCGGCTCTACGGCCTGCTGGTGCGCGACAAGCAGCTCGCGCAGAGCGTGCAGGTCGGGCAGGGCTCACAGTCGCTCAGCTCGGTGTTCGACATCGAGGTGGTGGCCCGCCCCGGCGCATCGCTGGACGAGATCGAGAAGCTCGTCGACGCCGAGATTGCCAAGCTCGCGACGACACCGCCCACGGAGGCCGAGCTGGCCCAGGCCCGCGCCACCATCGAGACCCAGCTGCTGCAGCGCATGGAGAAGGTCACGTCGCTGGCCGACCTCGTCAACCACTACAACCAGATGGCCGGCGACCCCGGCTTCGTCGGCAAGGACCTGGCCCGCTACCGCACGCTGGCGCCGGCCGCCGTCAGTGCGACGGTGGCGCAATGGCTGCAAAAGAACAAGCGCGTCGTCCTGCAGGCGCTGCCCGGCGAGCAGGTGCTGGCCGCTGAGATCCCCACACCGCCCGCGCCCACCAAGGCGGCCAAGGGCGAGCGCGAGTCGCTGAACGCCGCCGAGGCTTGGCGCAGCAAGCCCCCGGGCGGCACCCAGGCCAAGCCTTTGACGCTGCCGGCCGCGCAGAGCTTCACGCTCGCCAACGGCCTGACCGTCATCCATTCGCCCAAGCCCGGCCTGCCGCTGGTCAGCGCCAGCCTCGTGGTGCGCGCCGGCCAGGGCGCCAACCCGGCGGACAAGCCCGGCCTGGCCGGCTTCACCGCGGGCATGCTGCCCGAGGGCACGACGACGCGCAGCGCCCAGCAGATCGCGGAAAGCCTGGCGGCCCTGGGCGCCACGCTGAACGCCCAGGCCGGCAGCGAGGAGGCCCGCATCGACTTCTCCGGCCTCAAGGCCAGCGCCAAGGAGGGCCTGACCCTGCTGGCCGACGTGGCACTGAACCCCGCCTTCGCCGCGCCCGAGATCGAGCGCCAGAAGGCCCAGCGCCTGGCCGCCCTGGCCCAGGCGCGCGAGCAGGCACCGCTGCTGGCCAACGCCGTCGGCAACCGCGTGGTCTATGGCGACGGCCACCCGTTGGCTGCCAACGTGCTGGGCACCGAGGCCAGCATCAAGGCCGTCGACGCTGCGGCCCTGCGCGCCTTCTGGCAGGGCCACTATCGCCCCGAGCGCGCGGCCCTGGTGGTGGCCGGCGACCTCAGCGAGGCCGAGCTGCGCAGCCTGATCGAACCGCTGTTCGGCGCCTGGAAGCCCACGGGTGTGGCCGCACCGGCCGTGCCGCTGCCGGCGGCAAAGCCGGTGGCAGCGCGCACCATCGTCGTCGACAAGCCCGGCGCCCCGCAGACGGCCCTGGCCGTCGTCGCGCCCGGCCCCTACGCCGCGGCACCGGATGCCGCCGCCATCAAGGTCATGAACGCCGCGTTGGGCGGCCTGTTCACGTCGCGCATCAACAACCAGCTGCGCGAGGTCAAGGGCTACACCTACGGCATCGGCTCGGGCTACACCATGGGCCGCGAGCGCGGCCAGTTCGGCATCCGCGGCAGCGTGCGCACCGACGTGACCGGCCCGGCGCTCGCCGACATGTGGACGGAGATCGAAGGCATGCGCGCCAAGCCCATGGGCGCGGCGGAACTGGGCCGCGTGCGCAACGCCCAGCTGCTGTCCCTGCCCGGCCTGTTCGACACCAACCTCGCCGTCGTCACCGGTTATGCCGGCAACTGGGCAGCCGGCCAGCCGCTGAACGCCATCACCGACCTGCCCAAGAAGTACGGTGCCGTCACCGCCGCCAGCGCGCTGAAGGCGGCGCAGCAGCACCTTGACCCCGCCCAGCTCATCGTCGTGGCCGTGGGCGACAAGGCCAAGATCGTGCCGCAGCTGGAGGCCATCGGCCGCAAGCCTGAAGTGCGCGACGCTGAGGGACAGGCGGGGGGACAGCCTCAGCCCTGATTGCGCGCCGGCGGGGCCGGTGCGAGCATGCTGGCTTGGCCCCTGCCGGGCCTGGAGGCCGCATGCTCTCGCGCCGCATTCCCACCACCCGCCTGCTGCAGGCGCTCGCCGCCGTGGGGCTTGTCGCCCTGGGCGGCAGCGCTGACCAGGCCGCCGCCTTCGACCCACTGCTGAGCACGGCCGGCGGCGTCTGCCGCCCGCTCGCCTCCGGGCGGCCTGTCTTGCTGCAGGCCCTGCTGGCCGGCGCACCCAAGTCGGAGACGGCACCCTTCCAGCCCGCGCCCATGAAGGCCGCGCCGGGCGATGTGCCGGTCTACAAGGACCTGGGCCGCATGAGCTTCAAGCTCGAACATGCATCGCCCAGGTCGCAGGCCTATTTCGACCAGGGCCTGCGCCTGTCGTTCGCCTTCAACCACGCCGAGGCCCAGCGTGCCTTCCAGGCCGCGCAGAAGCTCGACCCCGGCTGCGCGCTGTGCTTCTGGGGCGAGGCCCTGGTGCTCGGCCCCAACATCAACGTACCGATGGCACCTGAGGCCAACGCACCCGCCTGGGCTGCGCTGCAGCGCGCCGTCGCGCTGAAGGGCAAGCTGCCGCCGCGCGAGCGCGTCCTCATCGAGGCGCTGCAGGCCCGATACCAGGCCGAACCGCCGGCTGACCGCGCCCCGCTCGACGCTGCCTATGCCGACGCGATGAAGAAGGTGGCCGCCCAGTTCCCCGGCGAAGACCTGATGCAGACGCTGCACGCCGAAGCCGCCATGGACACCCAGCCCTGGGACTACTGGGAGGCCGCCGGTGCCAAGCCCAAGGGCCGCACGGCCGACATCGTGGCCGCGCTGGAGACGGTGCTCAAGCGCAACCCCAGCCACCCCGGCGCCATCCATCTCTACATCCACGCCGTCGAGGCTTCGACGACGCCGGAGCGTGCGCTGGCCCCCGCGCGCCGCCTGGCCGCGCAGATGCCCGGCGCCGGCCACATCGTGCACATGCCGGCCCACATCTACTACCGCGTGGGCCTGTACCGCGAGTCGCTGGAGGCCAACCGCCAGGCCATTGCCGTGGACGAGGCCTATTTCAAGAAGTCGCCGTCCGACCCCACCTACCGCTCGGCCTACTACCCGCACAACATCCATTTCCTGATGGTGTCGGCGCAGATGGGTGGCGCCGCCAAGACGGCCATCGAGGCCGCGGCCAAGCTCGACGCATCGCTGCCGGACGACGTCATCCGCGCTTTCGCCGTCATGCAACCCGTCAAGGCCGCGCCCTACACGACGCATGCGCAGTTCAGCTCGCCCGACGTGATCCTCAAACTGCCCGCGCCGGCCGATGAATTCGTGCTCGTGAAGGTCTTCTTCCACTACGCCCGCGCACTGGCCCATGCCGAGCGCCGCGACCTGGCCGCCGCCCGGCACGAGATCGCCGCCATCACGGCGCTGGAGACGGGGGCCGACTTCAAACCCTTCGACGCCTGGGGCGTGCCGGCCCAGGCCATCACGCAGACGGCCCGCCTCGTCGCCTCGGCGCGGCTGGCCGATGCCCAGGGTGACCTCGCCGCCGCGGCCACCGCGCTGGAGCAGGCCGTTGCCATCGAGGAAGGCCTGGCCTACACGGAGCCGGCCTACTGGTACTACCCGGTGCGCCAGTCCCTGGGCGCCGTTCGCCTGCGCCAGGGCCGGCTGGACGAGGCCGAGAAGGCCCTGCGTGAGTCGCTGGCCCGCGTGCGCAACAACGGCTGGGCGCTGGCCGGGCTGGCCGAGGTCTACAGGAAGCGTGGCGATACCGCCGCGGAGAGGACCGCTCGCCAGGCGTTGAGCAAGGCTTGGTTCGGCGCGGAGGGCGGGCCAGACCTTACGAAGCTCTGAGCCGAGGGTCGTCGACGAAAATGGCGGCATGAGCCTGCCCGCCTACATGGACGACCTCGGCCGCGCCGCCCGCGCTGCCGCCACCGCAATGGCCGCCGCCCCGACGGCCGCCAAGAACACCGCGCTGCTGGCCCTGGCCCGCCGCCTGCGCGAGGCCGGCCCAGCGTTGGCCGAAGCCAACGCCCGTGACCTGGCCGGGGCCGCCGAGCTCAGCGGCCCGCTGCGTGACCGCCTCAAGCTCGACGCCAAGACCCTGGCCACGGTGGCCGAAGGCTGCGAGCAGATCGCCGCCATGCCCGACCCCATCGGCGAGATCACCGGCGTGAAGCGCCGCCCCACCGGCATCAGCGTGGGCCATATGCGCGTGCCGCTGGGCGTGTTCGGCATGATCTACGAGAGCCGCCCCAACGTGACCATCGAAGCCGCGTCGCTGGCCATCAAGAGCGGCAACGCCTGCATCCTGCGCGGCGGCTCCGAGGCCATCCACTCCAACCTCGCGCTGGCCGAGCTGGTGGCCGCGTCGCTGGAAGAAGCCGGTCTGCCGCGCGCCGCCGTGCAGCTCGTCAACACCACCGACCGCGCTGCCGTCGGCCTGCTGATCTCGTCGCCGCAATGGGTAGACGTCATCATCCCGCGCGGCGGCAAGGGGCTGATCGAGCGCATCAGCGCCGAGGCCAAGGTGCCCGTCATCAAGCACCTGGACGGCAACTGCCACAGCTATGTCGATGCCGAGGTGGACCTGGCCCAGGCCGTCAACGTCGTCGACAACGCCAAGACGCAGAAGTACAGCCCCTGCAACGCGACCGAGTCGCTGCTCGTCCACGCCGCCCAGGCGCCGGCCTTCCTGCCGCGCATCGCGGCCATCTTCAAGGCCAAGGGCGTGGAGATGCGCGGCTGCCTGCGCACGCTGGCCCTGGTGCCCGGCGCGGTGGCGGCGACCGAAGAAGACTGGTCCACCGAATACCTCGCGCCCATCATCAGCATCAAAGTGGTGGACTCGCTGGACGAGGCCATCGCGCACATCAACCGCTACGGCTCGCACCACACCGACGCCATCCTGACGACGAATCACCCGAACGCGATGCGCTTCCTGCGCGAAGTCGATTCAGCCAGCGTCATGGTCAACGCCAGCACGCGCTTTGCGGATGGCTTCGAGTACGGCCTGGGCGCCGAGATCGGCATCTCCACCGACAAGTTCCACGCCCGCGGGCCGGTGGGGCTGGAGGGGCTGACGTCGATGAAGTGGGTGGTGTTGGGGCAGGGTGAGGTGAGGGGCTGACGGTGGCGGGCTGATGAGTTTCTGGCGCGACGACGAAAACTCGCCGTGAACATCAGCTTCCGCCCAGCCACTGCCGCTGATGCTCCCGCCTGCGTGACCCTGCGCGGCCTCACCCGCGAGAATGCCATCTCGGTTGCGCAACTGGCGGCCATGGGCATCACCGCCGAGTCCTGGGCGGGCGCAGTCGCCTCCGGTGATCTACCCGGCTTTGTCTGCGTTGATGAGCAAGCCGCCATCGTTGGCTACTGCTTCGGCGAAAAGACTTCTGGCGAGGTGGTGGTGCTGGCGCTGCTGCCCCAGTACGAGGGCCGAGGTATCGGCAAGCAGCTGCTGAATCGGGTGGTGGATGTTCTCGTCGAGGCTGGGCACCGGCGCCTTTTCCTCGGCTGCTCGCCGGACCCCGCCGTGCGCTCCTACAGCTTCTATCGCCAGCAGGGCTGGGTGTCGACCGGCAGGTTCGACAAGGCTGGGGATGAAGTGCTCGAACTCCTGGTCGACAACCCATAGAGGAGGCTTGGCATGCAACGTCTCGCCGTGCTGTTAGGTGCCATCGTGGCGCTGCAGGGCGTTGTTGGCCTCGTCGCGCCGGACATGTTTGTCAGCACCGTCCGCTTCTTCCAGACGCCACCGACGATCTACTTCGCCGCAGTCGTTCGAGTTGCGTTCGGCGTGGTCCTCGTGCGTGCGTCGAGTCGGGCGCGTGCAGCGGTTGCGCTTCGCGCGCTGGGCATTGCCATCGTCATTGGTGGCGCCCTCACGCCGTTCTTCGGGGTCCAGTTCGCCCAGGTGATCCTGGGTTGGTGGGCGGACGGTGGCGCCGCGGTTGTGCGAGCCTGGGCGCTTGCTTCCCTGGCCATTGGCGCCTTCATCATGTATGCCAGCGCTCCTAGCCGCCCGGCTACCTGATTGGCCGTCAACTCGCCTGGCAAAGCCACACCAGCTTTGCCGTTAGGCTGCGAGCCATGCAGTTCGACCGCTCCAAGTACTCCCGCATCGTTGTTCTCACAGGCGCCGGCGTTTCGGCAGGGTCTGGCCTGCGCACCTATCGCGGCCCGGGTGGGGTTTGGGACGAGCACGAGGTTGAGCGCTACGGCCATGTCAGCGCGCTGCGCGAGCGGCCCGAGGACACGTGGCGGCTTTTCGGCGGCATGCGTGAACCCGTGCTGGCTGCACGGCCCAATGCGGCGCATCTGGCGTTGGCACACTGGGAGGCCGAGCTGTCTTCGAGCCAGGAGTTCCTGCTGGTCACGCAGAACGTTGATGGCCTGCACCAGCTGGCTGGCAGCCGCAATGTCGTCGAGCTGCACGGCAACATCATGGGCACGAAGTGCAGCAATGCCGCTTGCGACCTCAAGCCCTACCGCGATGAACAGCAGCACGCGAACGCTGCGCCGCTTTGCCCGAAATGCGGGCACGCCCTCAGGCCGGATGTCGTGCTGTTCGGCGAGGAGATTCCTGCGTTACCCGGCTGGACCGTCAAGCGTGCCCTGCGGGACTGCGACCTGTTCATCGCCATTGGCACGTCGGGCCTCGTCACACCGGCCGCCAACTTTGTCCGCGGCGCCGAGTACGCCGGCGCGCGGACCATCCTCGTGAATCTGGAGCCCATGGACAGGCCGAACTCGGCCTTTCAGGAGCAGGTTCTCGGTCGGGCGGAAGAGGTCGTTCCGCTTCTGCTTGGTATGAATGTTGCCCCGTTACTCACGCCCTAGGGGCACGCGCGCGGAACTGTCCGTCCGGTGCCCGCCTTATCGCAGCCCCGTCACTTGCGCCTCCTTCGGCGCACTGATCACATAGTCCGCCGTGAACCGCTGGCTCTGGCCTGCTGCCAGCGGCAACTCCCACATCACCAGCCCCGGCTGCTTGCGCCAGGCCTGCGTCGTTGGCACGGGGCTGAACTGGGTCTGCACCTTGATGTCCTCATGCTGCGACACCGGTGCGGCTTCGACGAGTTGCAGCGTCACCGCCGCAGACCCCGCCGGATGCCGGTTCTCGACGACGTACCCACGCCCGTAACGGTGCTCGGCACGCGCCCCGATGAAGCCGGTGTTGCCGGCGTTGCGCTGCTCGGGTTCGATCAGCACGCGCAGCGCGTCGTCGCGGCCGAAGGGCAGTTCCAGGCGTTCCTCGCCGGTGGCGACGTTGAGCGTGCTGTTGCCCACCAGCGCGCCGTCGCGCACCAGCTGCATCGCACCGCGTGGCCAGGCGCCGGCGGGCTTGGGCACGTCGGCCACAAGATAGGCCGCGGCCTCGCTTTGCGGCTGCACGCGGGCCAACACCTTGGCCTGCAGCTTCTCGCTGCCCAGCGTCAGGCTGGCGCGCTGCGTGCCGCTGTCGATGTTGACGCGCAGCGGCAGCACGAACTCGGTGACGTAGCTGCCCTGGAAGACGCTGAGGTCGAAACGCTCCAGCTGGGGCTCGGCGGCGATGCGCGAGCCCGCTACGGCGACGTTCTGCAGCGGGGGCGGGGGAGCGGGTGAGGCAGGAGCGGGCGCGTACAGGGCGCGCGCCTCAGCCTGCGGTTGCGGACGCTGGAGGTCGAGCCTCCACGGCGTTGGCGCGCCGACGCCCACGCGCGGCGTCGCCTGCGCCGTCGACAGCCGCAGCTTCACGTTCTTCCAGTCCTCGCCGCTTTGCTGCGACACCTGGGCTAAGCGCTCCAGGTTGAGCGCGCCGCTGGCGGTGTCGAGCAGCGCGCGGTAGCTCGGTGCCCACCCTGCTTGCGCCACGCGGTAGTTCAGCGTCAGCTCGGCCTCGCGCGCGGTGGACAGCCGCAGGCGCAGGCTGCGCCACTGCGGGTTGGCCGCAGCCACGCGGTCCCGCTCGCTCTTGAGCGGGGCGAGCTGCTTTTCGAGTTCATCGAACTGACGGCGCAGCTGGGCCTGGCGCAGCAGCGCGTCCTGCGCGGTCTTGCGGATGCTGTCGGCCGTTGCCGCAATGCCGGCGGCCGGCGTCGCGCGGGCCTCGCCCGAGCCCAGTGCCTTCAGATAGCCCAGGCTGGTGTCCAGCGCGCTCGACTCGGCCGTGAGCAGGTCGCGCTGGCCTTCCAGCTTGCGGATCTGCTCGTCCAGCGGGCTGTTTGCGCACTCGGGCACGCGCTCGCGCGGCAGCGTCTCCAGTTGCACCGGCCCGAGGTTGACGCCGGCCGGCGCGTCGATCTGCAGCGAGTCGGGGTCGAAGCGGGCCGACAGGCAGTTCAGCACCAGCTCGCGCGCACCGGCGGCCACCGTGGCCAGGCGCGTGACCTGGGCACCGCCGGGGTAGACCAGGACTTCGTCGATGCGGGACTGGGCAAAGGCAGCCGGCAGGGTGCCGACCAGCAGACAGGCGGCAAGGCCGGCCGTGTAGGTTCGCATGGGATCCTTGCTGCGCCGCGATGGGTGGGCGCCGAGCTAAAACGGTATCACTGCGCCGCCCAGCGCCGGGCCAGCCAGGGCCTCAGCCAGAACTGGGCCACCCCCAAGGCCAGCAGCAGCGCCAGCGCGTAGACCAGCAGGAAGCCGGGCAGGCCGAACAGCGGTGCCAGCGGGCTGGCCACGCCGAGGAAGGCGGCATAGAGCCAGCTCGTCAGGCTGACCGCGCCCAGCGCGACCGGCAGGCCCAAGCCTTCGACGACGCCGCTGTCGTGGGCCGCCAGCAGGCGCGGAAAACCCCAGCGGTGCAGCATCGCGCCATTGACGCTCAGCGCGACGGCCACCACCAGCTTGGCCTCCATCTTGGGCCCCATCTGGATGGGCGCGCCAGCCGCCGGCGTGAACAGCAGCAGGCCGCTGACCCACAGCGCCAGCAACGACAGCCACACGATGCGCTGGGCCAGCGCCAGCATGGACGCGTCGAGATCGCGGCGCGAGAGCAGCGCGAGATCGGCCAGCGCAACGCCGATGGCGGCTGCGGCAAAAGCCAGCAGGTGCAGATAGCGCAGCAGCAGGTCGGAAACAGCGGGCAGATCGATGGTGCTCATCGGCGTCCCCCAGGTTGGAGGCCAGCATGCCACGAGGCGGGCCCGGTGTGCTGGCAAACTGGCGCCATGAATGCTGCGACAAGCCGCAAGGCCCTGGTTCTGTTCTCCGGCGGCCAGGACTCCACCACCTGCCTGGCCTGGGCACTGGACCGTTTCGCCGAGGTCGAGACGCTGGCCTTTGACTATGGCCAGCGCCACCGCGTGGAGCTGGACTGCCGCCTCACCGTGCGCGCCGAGATCGCCCGCCAGTTTCCGCACTGGGCCGGCAAGCTCGGTGCCGACCACCTGCTGGACCTCTCCCTGCTCGGCCAGATCAGCGACACCGCGCTGACGAGCGAGCGCGCCATCGAGCTGCAGGCCAACGGCTTGCCCAACACCTTCGTGCCCGGGCGCAACCTGCTGTTCCTGACCTTTGCCGCGACGCTGGCCTACCGCCGCGGCGCGAGCGTGCTGGTGGGCGGCATGTGCGAGACGGACTTTTCCGGCTACCCGGACTGCCGCGACAACACGATGAAGGCCATGCAGGTGGCCCTCAGCCTGGGCCTGGACACGCCGATGACGCTGGACACACCGCTGATGTTCATCGACAAGGCCGCCACCTGGCGCCTCGCGGAATCTCTCGGCGGCCAAGCGCTGGTGAAGCTCATCGTCGAGGAAACCCACACCTGCTATCTCGGCGAACGCGGTGAGCTGCATGACTGGGGGCACGGCTGCGGCCACTGCCCGGCCTGCGAGCTGCGGGCCCGAGGCTTCGCGCAGTACAAGGCGCAGGCATGACCGCCTGGCAGTGGTTCGGCGTCGCCGCGGCGGCGCTGCTGCTCTTCTGGGGCATCGGCGCCTACAACCGGCTGATGTCGCTGCGCAATGTCATCGGCGAGGCCTTTGTGCAGCTGGACGCCCACCTGAAGGACCGCAGCGAAGTCTGCGACAAGCTGCTCACCGCCGTGGCGCCGCGCCTGCCCAGCGAGCAGGCCACCTTCGACGCGCTGGCCAGCGCCCAGGCCGAGTCCCAGGCCGCCATCCAGGCCTCGCGCGCCAAGCCCTGGGCGCCCGACCCGGTTGGCACGCTGGCCGTGGCGAGTGCGCTGCACGCGGCGGCGCTGACCCGGCTGCTGTCGCTGCTGGACCACCAGGCCGAGCTGCGCAGCGAGACCGAGATCGACGGGCTAGTGAGTGAGCTGAAGCTCATCGAGCGCCAGCGCGCCTTCGCCCGGCAGGTATTCAACCAGGCGGTGGGCCAGTACAACGAGGCGCTGCATCAGTTCCCGACGCGGGTGCTGGCCAATCTCTACGGGTTCAGCGCGGCGCGCTCGCTCTAACCCTCTCGATGGACACGCTGATGCGAGCCTCGGCGGACACCGATCTCGGTGCTCGTATCCTGAAGGTCAACCATGCCGGTGAGAACGGCGCTGTCCACATTTACGCGGCGCAGATCCTCGCTGCGCACCTGACCGCTCCGGCGCTGGTGCCGGAGCTGAAGGAGTTCAGGGCGCACGAGGAACGGCATCGCGCGATCTTTGCGGCGGAGTTGCGGCGACGCGGCCGCTCGCGCTGCCGCAGCTACGTGCTCTGCGCCTTGGGTGGCTATTTGCTGGGGTTTTTGACAGGGTTCCTGGGCCGTTCCGCCATCGCGGCCACGACGGTCGCCGTGGAGCGTGTGGTCTTGCGCCATCTGCAGGCGCAGATCGTGCAGCTCAAGGCTTTGGACGCAGCTGCCGTGCAGGCGATCGAAGCCATCGTGGCCGATGAGCAGCGCCATCACGATGAGCTGGCTGCCCATGTGAGCGACGGCTTTTGGGTGCGCCTGCTGGAGCCCGTCGTGGCCGCTTCCACGGAAACAGTCATCTGGCTCGGCATGAAGCTCTGAGGCGCGATAGTTGTAAGGCTTGGCCCGGCCGGTTCGACTGGTCGCAATGCGCCTGCTTCCCGCCCTCCTGCTTTCCCTCAGCCTGTCCGCCGCCGCCCAACCCGCGCGGCTGAGTGGCAACACGCTGGACGGCCAGCGCTTCAGCCTGGAGGCGCTGCGCGGCAAGGTCGTCATGTTGTTCTTCTGGAACACCGACTGCACGCCCTGCATCCAGAAGATGCCCGAGTTGCGCGCCAACGCGGCCGGGTGGCGCGGCAAGCCTTTCGAGCTGGTGCTGATCAGCACCGACCGCGACCGTGCCGCGGCGTTGAGCTATCTGCAGACGCTCAAGCAGATCGAGAAGAACGCGCCGGCCATGCCGGCGCTGTGGGCAGGCGATTTGAGCTTCGGTGCGCCGTTGGTCGTGCCTGCTGCCGTTCCGCTGACGCTCGTCATCGACGCCAAGGGGGCCATCGTCGCCCGCCATGCCGGGCGCATCGCGCCCGAGGCCTGGGATGACGTGGCGGGCCTCTTGCCGTAGGCGCCTAGCTGACCGCGATCGCGCCCGAGTCGCACATCTCGCGGAACAGCGCGCTCATCGCCGCGCCGCTCATCGCGTAGGGGTCGAGCTTGCCGGTCTCGGAGTACTTCAGCAGCAGCGCCGGGTTTAGCCGGTGCAGGTTGACCTGGCCCATGGTCCAGCCGGCGAAGGCGCGCTCGGCGATCTCTTCGTAGCCCAGCAGGATGACGTCGCGGTGGCGCGTGTCTTCGACAATGCGCTTGTAGCGCGCGTTGATCGCGTCGCGGCCCCCCTCCAGCACCTGCACGAAGACACCGTCCGTGAAGCACAGCAGGCCGGTGATGCCCTCGGCCGGGTTGTGCTCGCGTGAGGCCTTGAGGATGGCGGCGAGGTCGCCGTCGGCGGGCGCCGCGGTGGCGCGGCTGGCGTACATCAGTCGAACCAGCATGGTCAGCCCTTGGAGATGAGAGAGAGGAACTCGCGGCGCAAGTTGGCGTCCTTGAGGAATGCGCCACGCATGACGCTGTTGGTCATCTTGGCCTCGCTGTCCTTCACACCGCGCCAGTGCATGCAGAAGTGGTCGGCCTCCATCACCAGGGCCAGGCCGTCGGGCTGAACGCGCTCCTGCAGCTCGTTGGCCAGCATGGTGACGGCCTCTTCCTGGATCTGCGGGCGGCTCATGATCCAGTCGCACAGGCGCGCGTACTTGGACAGGCCGATCAGGTTGGAATGCTCGTTGGGCAGCAGGCCGATCCAGACCTTGCCCATGATGGGGCACAGGTGGTGCGAGCAGGCGCTGCGCACGGTGATCGGGCCGACGATCATCAGCTCGTTGAGCCGGCTGGCGTTGGGGAACTCGGTGACGGTGGGCGGCTCGGCGTAACGGCCGGCGAAGACCTCGCGCAGGAACATCTTGGCGACGCGCTTGGCTGTTTCCTGGGTGTTGTGGTCGCTGTCGGTGTCAATGACGAGGCTCTTCAGCACTTCCTGCATCTTGGCCTGCACCTCGGCCTGCAGCGCGTCCAGCTCACCGGGTTCGATGTGGGCGGCAATGTTGTCGTTGGCGTGGTGGCGGCAGCCGGCCGACACGAGGCGGTAGCGGATGCGTTCGGAAACCGGGGCGTCAGAGGCGGGGGCGTTCATGGGCGCGGATTGTCTGGCCAAAGCCCCCTCCTACACTGAAGGCATGTCCCAAAGCCCCCAGTCCGGCACCTCCGCCCCGTTGCACCGGCTGCTGCTCCAGGCCGCCGACGCGGTGCAGGGCGTGCGCGAGGGCAAGTCCCTGACCGAGCTGCTGGCCCGCGTGCCCGCCGACCTGCGCCCCGGCACCCAGGCGCTGAGCTTCGCGGCGCTGCGCCGCCTGGGCGGTGCCGAGGCGGCCCGCCAGCAGCTCGCGCCCAAGGCCCCGCCGCCGCGCGTCGACGCCTTGCTGCTGACCGCCCTGGCCCTGCTGTGGCCCGACACCGAGCCGGATTCAACGCCGATGTATGCCGACCACACCCTGGTCGACCAGGCCGTCAACGCCGCCAAGCAGCGCGCCCCGGCCAGCGCGGCCTTCATCAACGCCGTGCTGCGCCGCTTCCTGCGCGAGCGCCAGGCCATCGTCACCGCCGCCGAGCGCAGCCCGCTGGGCGCCTTCAACCACCCGGCCTGGTGGGTGGAGAAGCTGCGCCAGGACTGGCCGGCGCAGTGGCAGGCCATCCTGGCCGCCAACAACCGCCCCCCGCCCATGACGCTGCGCGTGCATGCCCAGCGCGCGACGGCGGCGGACTACGTCGAGCGCCTGGCCGCCCTGGGGCTGGGCGCCCGGGCCCTGGGCGCGCCCACGCCGCAGGCAGTCGTGCTCGACAAGCCCGCCCCCGTGTCGGCGCTGCCGGGTTTCGCGGAAGGCCTGGTGTCGGTGCAGGACGCCGCCGCCCAGCTGGCCGCGCCGCTCGTCCTGGGAGCTGGCTTGAAGCCCGGCGCCCGCGTGCTCGACGCCTGCGCCGCTCCCGGCGGCAAGACGGCCCATCTGCTGGAAATGCAGCCCGACCTGCAGCTGACCGCCCTGGACGCCGACGCGCAGCGCCTCACCCGCGTGCAGGACACCCTCAATCGCCTCGGCCAGACTGCCACGCTGAAGGCGGCCGACGCCCGCCAGACGGCCACCTGGTGGGACGGCCAGCCCTTCGACGCCATCCTGCTCGATGCCCCCTGCAGCGCCTCGGGCATCGTGCGCCGCCACCCCGACGTGCGCTGGCTGCGCCGCCCCGACGACATCACCGCCCTGGCCCGCATCCAGGCCGAGCTGCTGGATGCGCTGTGGCCGCTGCTGGCGCCGGGCGGCCGGCTGGTTTACGCCACCTGCTCGGTCTTCCGAGCCGAGGGTCAGGCCCAGCTCGACGCGTTTTTGCAACGCCAACCTGGCTCTAAGTCCCAAGCCGTGCCCGGGTTCACGGGGCACCTGCTGCCCGTCGCCGAGAATGCCTCTCAACCCCAGCCGCCCCTGGACGGCTTTTTCTACGCATTGCTGGTCAAACCCTAGTTGCTCGCCCGAATCGCCATCGCCGCCTTCTTCGCCGCGCTGCTTGCCCTGATCCCCGGGCCGGCGCGGGCCGATGGCGTCGAGCTGTCTCAGCTGGCCACGCGCCGCGCCGATGACGGCCTGGACCTGAGCTTCACGACTCATTTCGAACTCAGCCGCTCGGCCGAGGACGCGCTGCACAAGGGCGTGCCCCTGTACTTCGTGGCCGAGGCCGTGGTGCTGCGCAACCGCTGGTACTGGCGCGACGCCCGAGTGGCGCACGCCGAGCGCACCTGGCGGCTGTCTTGGCAGCCCTTGACCCGGCAATACCGCGTTTCCAACGGCGGCCTGCACCAGAGCTTCGCGACGCTGGACGAGGCGCTGACCGTGCTGCGCGGCCAGAGCGCCTGGCACATCGCCGAGCCCAAGGACATCGACGACGGCGGCAGCTACTACCTCGAGTTCAGCTACCGGCTCGACGTCAGCCAACTGCCGCGGCCGATGCAGATCGGCCTGCAGTCGGGTTTTGCGCTCAGCATCGAGCAGAAGCGCAACTTCGCGCCCGACTTCAGCCTTAGATGAACAAGGTCGCTCGATGGGGCTGGGTCATCACGCTGTTGACCCTCACCGGCGTTGCCGGCGTGCTGGCCTTCGTGCTCATCGTCGGCACCACCTCCGAGCGCGGCTTCTTCGAGCGCCACTACCACTGGCTTTACTGGGTCAACGTGGGCGTGGCCGCGGTGCTGACGCTCGTCATCCTGACGGCCGCCGTGCGCCTGTTCGTGCGCGTGCGCCGAGGCCGCTTCGGCAGCCGGCTGCTGCTCAAGCTGGCGGGCATCTTCGCGCTGGTGGGCATCGTGCCCGGCGTGATGATCTACGCCGTCTCCTACCAGTTCGTGAACCGCAGCATCGAGACCTGGTTCGACGTGCGCCTGGCCAGCGCGCTGGAGGCCGGCCTGAACCTTGGCCGCGGCACGCTGGACGCGATGGTGTCCGACCTTGGCAGCAAGACCCGTGACGCCGCCGAGACCCTGGCCGAAGGCAACACCTCCCAGTTGCTGGCGCTGGAGCGCCTGCGCGACAAGCTCGGCGCCCGCACCGTGGCGCTCGTGGGCGGCAACGGCCAGATCCTGCTGGAAAGCGGCGGCGACACCCGCCACCTGACGCCCGACCGCCCCAGCGGCACCATGCTGCGCCAGGCCCGTGGCGGCAACGTGGCCAGCCAGCTCGAAGGCC
The DNA here is from genome assembly GCF_059421665.1 of Roseateles sp. GW821-FHT02E12. NCBI lineage: Bacteria > Pseudomonadati > Pseudomonadota > Betaproteobacteria > Burkholderiales > Sphaerotilaceae > Roseateles > Roseateles sp. GW821-FHT02E12. Next base: position 311,927 of record NZ_JBWKVK010000001.1, on the reverse strand, counting down.
TGGAGGACGAGACGGCGGCGCTGCAGGGCGGCGCCCAGATCCGCACGCTGGCGCTGCTGCCCAATACCGAGCTGCGCCTGGGCCTGGGCGAGCGCTACCTGATGGTCATCCAGCGCATCCCGGCCAACATGCTGACGAATGCGCTGGCCGTGCAGACGGCCAACAGCGAGTACCAGCAGCGCTCGCTGGAGCGCGTCGGCCTGCGCCGCATGTACCTGGGCACGCTGACGCTGGTGCTCATCCTGGCCACCTTCGCGGCCCTGCTGCTGGCCGTCACGCTGGGCAACCAGCTCGCGCGACCGCTCTTGATGCTGGCCGACGGCATGCGCCTGGTGGCACAGGGCGACCTCTCAGTGCGCCCCGTGCTGGCCTCGCGCGACGAACTCGGCGGCCTGACGCGCTCGTTTGCCGACATGACCGGCCAGCTCGCCGATGCGCGCGCCCAGGTGTCGCGCACCGTGGCCGAGCTGGACGCCGCCCGCACCCACCTGCAAACCATCCTCGACAACCTGACCGCCGGCGTGCTCGTCTTCGACGCCGACGGCCACCTGGAGACCGTCAATCCCGGCGCGACGCGCATCCTGCGCCTGCCGCTGTCTGCATACATCGGCCGGCCGCTGGGCGACGTGCCGGGCCTGGAACAGTTCGCCGCGTCGCTGGACCAGCGCTTCGAGCAGCACCTCGGCCGCGACAGCGGTGAGCGCGACATGGACCGCGAGCTCTGGCAGGAATCCTTCGAGCTGAAGCTCGACCCCAAGCAAGACCCGCTGACCCTGCTCGTGCGGGGCGCGCCGCTGCCGCAGGCCGCCCGCCTTGTCGTCTTCGACGACATCTCCGAGGTCGTCTCGGCCCAGCGCTCGGCCGCCTGGAGCGAGGTGGCGCGCCGCCTCGCCCACGAGATCAAGAACCCGCTGACGCCCATCCAGCTGTCTGCAGAGCGCATGCAGCACAAGCTCGAAGCCAAGCTTGAAGGCACCGACCAGGCCATGCTCGTGCGCTCGGTGGCCACCATCGTCAACCAGGTGCAGGCGATGAAGCAGCTCGTCAACGAGTTCCGCGACTACGCCCGCCTGCCGTCAGCGCAGCTCACGCCGCTGGATCTCAACGCCCTCATCCACGAGGTGCTCACGCTCTACGCCGAGCCCCAGGAGAAGGGCCGCCTGGCCGCTGACCTGGCGCACAACCTGCCCCACATCAAAGGCGACGCCAGCCAGTTGCGCCAGGTCATCCACAACCTCGTGCAGAACGCGATGGACGCCGTGCAGGAGCGCCCCGACGGCCGTGTCACCGTGCGGTCCTCGCTGTCCGTCACCGAGGCGGGTGCGCCGCGTTCGGTGCGCCTGCACATCATCGACAACGGCCCCGGATTCGCCGAGAAAGTGCTCAAGCGCGCCTTCGAGCCCTATGTGACGACCAAGGCCAAAGGCACCGGCCTGGGCCTGGCCGTCGTGAAGAAAATCGCCGACGAACACGGTGCCCGAATCTCCTTGCGCAACCTGCATCCGGCTTCCGATGCGGGTTCTCCCCTTGAAGAGGGGCAGGGCTCCGTGGTGATCGGTGCGCAAGTTTCGCTATCATTTTCAAATCTGGCGCCCGCCACCGAGCCCGGTGCACAAGGCGCCAAGACCTAAGGTTTCATGGCCACGATTCTTGTTGTCGACGACGAGCTGGGCATCCGCGCTCTGCTGTCCGAAATCCTCAGCGACGAGGGGCACACCATCGAGCTTGCCGAGAACGCCACCCAGGCGCGCTCGGTACGCGAACGCATGCGCCCCGACCTCGTGCTGCTCGACATCTGGATGCCCGATGTCGACGGCGTCACCCTGCTCAAGGAATGGGGCGGCGCCGGCCTGCTCACCATGCCCGTCATCATGATGAGCGGCCACGGCACCATCGACACGGCGGTCGAGGCCACCAAGTTCGGCGCCATCGCCTTCCTCGAAAAACCCATCACGCTGCAAAAGCTGCTGCGCGCCGTCGAGCAGGCCCTCGTCAAGACCGCCCCGCCGCGCCCCGCGCCCGCTGCAGTCGGCATGCCCAGCTACACGCGCGCCGAGGTCAGCGGCTTGTCCGCCGCGCCTGGCCACGGGCTGGCGCTGTCCAGCCACATGCCGAGCAGCAATGCGCTCGCGTCGGAGCAGAGCTTCGAGCTCGACCGCCCGCTGCGCGAGGCGCGCGACGCCTTCGAGAAGAGCTACTTCGAGTTCCACCTCGCCAAGGAAAACGGCTCCATGACCCGCGTCGCCGAAAAGACCGGCCTGGAGCGCACCCACCTCTACCGCAAGCTCAAGCAGCTGGGCGTGGACCTGAGCAGGAACAAGCGCGGCGCCGGTGGGTGACTCGGCCCTGTAGCTTGTGCTACAGTCTTGGACTTCGCTGAGCGGCGCTAGCCGTTCAGGAGCAAGACAAAGGCCTGGTAGCTCAGTTGGTAGAGCAGCGGATTGAAAATCCGCGTGTCGGTGGTTCGATTCCGCCCCAGGCCACCAAACAAGAGTTCGGCAAGGTCCGCTGAAGTCCAAAAGCCCTAGAGAAATCAACGCTCTAGGGCTTTTTTGTTTCCAGCGAGGTGCGGATAGGTGCGCTGGCATCCGGTCCTGACAGCGGGTAGCTATGCGGGTAGATCGCTTACCCTGGCGCCCTGTTACCCGCACGAGACCCGCCATGCCATTGACTGACGCGACAGTCCGCAACGCAAAACCTACAGAGAAGTCCCGCAAGCTCAGTGATGGGGCGGGCCTGTACCTTGAGGTTCGGCCGGAGGGCGGCAAGTGGTGGCGCTGGCGCTTCCGATTTGCCGGGCGCGAGAAACTGCTATCCCTGGGCGTGTACCCGGATGTGAGTCTCGGCGAAGCGCGGGCCAAGCGCGACGAGCTGCGCAAGCTGTTGGCCTCTGGCGCTGATCCCTCCGTCGCACGGAAGGCCGCCAAGACTGCCCGCGAAGGCGATGCGGCAAACAGCTTTGAAGTTGTCGCCCGCGAGTGGTACGCCACCAAGCGGGGCGAGTGGTCGGCCAGCTATGGCGAGAAGATCGTTGCCCGGCTAGAAGCGGATGTGTTCCCGTACATCGGGCGGCGCCCGGTCGCCGATGTGACGCCACCCGAGCTGCTGGAGGTTCTGCGCCGCATCGAGGGGCGCGGGGTGATTGAGACCGCCCACCGCGCCCGCGAGAACTGCTCACAGGTGTTCCGCTTCGCCGTAGTCACCGGCCGCGCCACTAGCGACCCAGCTCGCGACCTGAAGGACGCGCTACGCAAGCCCATGGTCAAGCACTTTCCCGCGATAACCAGACCGGAGCGATTAGCAGAGCTTCTGCGGGCCTGCACAGGGTATGCAGGTACGCCAGTCGTCCGCGCTGCTCTGCAACTCGCGCCGATGCTGCTTCTCCGCCCTGGTGAACTGCGGCACGCCCAATGGTCAGAGTTCGATCTTGACGGAGCAACATGGGTTGTGCCGGCCGCCCGGATGAAGCGCGAGAAGGCGGGCAAGCTACACGGAGCGCCGCATCTGGTGCCCTTGCCCGCCCAAGCGGTCGCAGCCTTGAGAGAGCTGGAGCCGTTGACCGGGCGCAATGCCTATGTGTTCCGGGGCGAGCGCCACCACGATAGGCCCATGAGCGAAAACACGGTGAACGCGGCCCTGCGGGCCATGGGCTTTGCTGCGGAGGAAGTAACGGGGCACGGATTCCGGGCCACGGCCCGCACGATGCTGGTCGAGCGGCTGGGCATCGACGAATCGGTCATCGAAGCCCAGCTCGCGCACAGCGTCAAAGACAGCCTGGGGCGGGCTTACAACCGCACCGAATTCATCGAGCAGCGGCGAGCAATGATGCAGACCTGGGCTGACTACCTGGACATGCTACGCAAGGGCGCGGAAGTCGTGTCGCTCAACCGGAAGACGGTATAAACACGAAGGCCGGTAAGCGCTAATGGGTGTATACCCTTAGTTTTTCCTTAGTTAGTGACCACTAACGCTATACTGGACTTTACAGACCTCCTCGGGACCGAAAGAGGCCAAGAAAGTCTGAAGTCAACTAACCAAAGGAAAACATGGCTACCGAAGAACCAACGACCGAAACCTTGCTAAGACTGGATGCCGTGATGGCGGCAACGGGGCTCCGAAAAAGCTCTCTGTATGCCCTCCAGCGAAATCACCAATTTCCACAGGCGCGCAGACTCAGCCCGCGATGCGTGGCCTGGCTCAGTACCGATGTCCAGGCGTGGATTAGCACCCGTGCTGAACGCAATGCCAGTGCTTGACGGTGTGACCCCGACCGGGCATCAAGGCCGGCGCACGGGGTACATCGCAGACCCGGCCGAATCACCCGGGCCCGCTATCGGCTGACCTCCTCGCGCCCGTTCTTCGCGGTCGCAAACACCCCTTCAATTTGGCGCTGCCCTCAGCGCATGGGCGTAGCTATGCCCAAACCCCAACGGACACAAATGCTCCATCTCCATTTCTTTGACGGCGACGACTTCAACGCCACCCTGCTGCAGTGCGAAATCCTCCATACGCACACCGACCCCAATACCGGCGTCAAGACCCACACGGCCGAGTATCTGGGCGGCGACGCTGTCCTAACCGAACTGCCCGGCGGGCTGGGCGGCACGGTCGTCCAGGCGTGCCGTCCGGGCGAAGTTGGGCATCACGAAATGGCGCGTGATGCCCTTGCTCGCGGCTTGATCGATCCGCCCCAACAGCCCTCACCAACCCCGCCAGAGCCCGCGCAGAGCCCAGCAGGCTACCTCGCCCTTGAGGAAGTGCCCCAAGACGCTGTAGACGCGCTTAACCGGGTCTACTACGTCACGGCAGACGTGTGGGCAGATGAGCTGGCGCGCACCCGCATCATCCAGACCGACCACCCGGCAGGCCATGCCATCGCCCACATGGGCATGCGTGACGACGGGCGGCCCATCGTGCTGGTTCAGTCGGACAACTTGTTCATCATCTTCATGCCGATGCAGGAACCATGAGCGAGCGCCGCACGAGTGAAGTCGTGAATCCGGTTCAGACCCTGCGGGTCTGGCGGGACAAGATGACGCCGGAGCGGCGGGCAGACTCAGAAGCGGCGCAAGCCGCTTTTTCTTTGCCCAGCGTCGCCCAACTTCGCGAACTCAATGAGCGGTTGATTTGGCAGCCGATGTCCCCCAACACCCCCGAGACCATCGTGCAGTTGTGGTTGACGAACCGAGAGCTGACGCGGCGGGGTGTGGGGCCGCGATGGCGCAACCTGCCGACCTATGTCCCTCCCGAAGCCGCGCCCAACATCCCGGAATTCGCTCTACCGCCCAGCGCCCCCAGGCCGATCAGTGCTGCCTGTAGGAGGCGGGCGCTGCTGCGCTGGATTGATCTGGACTGGCTGTGCCACACGCTGGGTTCAAGGCACGTCCCGGAGCGCTCCCAGTGGCGCGACATCTTCCGCTGGGGCTTGGATGAGCGCATTGCAGAGAGGATCGCAAATTCGTCCCTGAAGCCTGCGCGGCTGTCGGTGGGTCTGGACATACCCGCCCCCCATTGCTACTCCCTCACAGGGCTGCTCACCCAGGACAGCGCGAAGCGGATCATGACGATCCGCGAGAAGCGCATCGCGAAGGCTCGCAACGTCTTCGCTGATCGGCCGGGCCTGGATAAAACGCTGGTCGCTGCGCGTCTGGCATGGGTGGAAGCAATCGAGCTGGCCGGGGGCAGTCCGACTGACTCCGCCCTGATCTACGGCTGGATGACGGGCGCCCAAGTCACCAAGCAATCGGCGGCGGAGAAGCGCGAAAAGTTCGCCCAGCAGCTCGGTTTTCAGACAGCGACATGGCGTCCGAAATGATCAATTTCTGCCTAAGCGATGCACCCCCTCCCCACCCTCCGGGTGGGGTGCGGCTTCTCAATTGCCCATCGCCCCAGAACACCGATGAACATTGATCAAACTCGATTTGATGTACCTGACAGGCGGTACCTGACGGGGGTACCTGACGTTCGTCAGGTACCCGGAGCCGTCGCCAGTACCTGACGCACGTCAGGTACCCGAACATGCTCGGAACCCCAGAAGACACAGATAAAGCCGTATGCGCAGGCCATGGACGTGCCCAGTCTCAATCCGCAGTCCAACTGACCGCCGGCCCCAACGAGTCCGAACATCCCCCCAGAAAATCCAGGGCGAAGCCTGAGACAGGCGGACACCGGCCGGACGAGGCAACGTCTGACCCTGGTACCCCTAGAAAAAGCGGTCGGAGGCTCAAGGGCATCGTTGTGTAGTGGGCGCCCTATGAGGGCGGTTCTTATAGACCAGAGCCCTGGTGATTCCACCCTATAAGTTCAGGCAATCGCTCGACACCCGATGTAGACGTGACGCAGTGTTCCCGGGCGCGCAGATGTCAATGCTTATAGGGGATGCAAGGTCATTCAGCGTGCCCCGCATTCCGCACCGGCTTGTCTAACGCGCCTTTCGACGCACAGACGAGGACTGCGCTGGAGCACCAGTTGCTGATGAGCTAATCGCCAAACCGAGCGCCGCCACACCGATGAACACCATCATCGCGTACCTGCCCTCGGTGCGCCGATCGTTACGCCCCTGTTTGATCTCCGCACCGCCGGCAATCGCACCGAGGTCCGTGTAGTGCGACAGTCCCCTGCGGATTCTCAGATCCTCATCCCGCTGCGCTTCGTCAGCGAAAAACGTCTTATAGACCTCGGAGCTGGTGTCGGCGGACTGGTGCCAGCAGAACCCTGCAAGCAGTCCTATAGCGCCCATGACGGCCAGCAGGCGGCCGAATCTCGTCCAGTTCATCGGTGCATCTCCCTCACTCACTTGAAGAAGCACTGTAGCGGGCGAGGGGGCAAGCGGCGGCGCGGCAATGCTAGGCTTTCCCCGCTAGTCGCACGCGCATGGACTCCAGCAATGACACCATCGCTTGATGGGCAGCATGATGGGTAGAACGTAGAAACGGGTCGCGAGGGCCCGTTTACGTTCTTCTTGGAGGAGAGGGAGTTCCCAGGAAGGGCACCCCGCCCACTCTGTGGGTAACTTTGGGGGTAGATTGCTATCAAAAAAACAACAAACCCAGCATTCATGCGGTCTGGCGGGCATCTTTCTGTAGAGCCCCAGCCACCAGAATTTACTAAGGCCGACAGGTACTTAGGTGAGAGCCCCGCACAGGAAACTGGACGGGGCTTTTCTGCAATCGGCGTTCATATCTACAAATCTTGCCGCTGATGCAAGGCTGCCTGTGAGGAACTGGCGGATGTTCTCCAGCTCGCGCACGCGGGCCACTGAGTCACCCACGCGGCGCGCCTGGAAGTAGGCGAGCGGCAGGTTCAGCAGGTGGCGGAACAAGCGGGCGCCCAGCTCAACATCGATGCGACTCGTGGTGTGGCTGAAGACGTAGGAGCGAAGCACCGTCAGCGCGCTCTCGAACAGCATGATGACGACCAGGCCGATGACGATGACGTCCAGGGTCGTCACGCCCTTGTGCACCAGCACCTTGTCCATCACCACCTGGAAGAACAGCGGCGATACGAGCGCGAAGAGCTGCAGGAATAAGGAGACCAGCAGCACCTCGCCCAGCAGCTTGCGGTGCTTGACGATGCTCGGAATGAACCAGGAGAAGTCGAATTTGGCGAGTGAGCCGGCGAGGCTGGCGCGGCTGGTGACGAGGATGAGTTCGCCACTCCATTGGCCGGCGAAGACTTCCAATGGTTCGATGGTGGGGCGCGCGGCCTGGGCGCCGTCGGCGGCCACGGCCGACGGGTCCATGAAGAGCACGCGCTGACCATCGCATTGGGCCAGTACGACGAGGCGGCCGTCGCTCATGACCGCCAGCGCGGGCAGGGGCGCCAGTGTCAGACGCTCGGTGGAGCTTTGCGAGGCCTTGGCCTTGAGGCCGATGTGTTTGGCCGCCAGCAGCAGGTCTTGACGAGAGACGTGGTCGTTCTCGCCCAGGCCTAGCTCATGGCGCAGCGCGTGCGGCTCCGCAGCCACGTGATGCAGCCGAGCGAGGATGGCCAACGCCTGTAGGGCGTTGGCTGGAGGTGCGGTGTCTCCCGGGGCCTCTTGAGCAGTTTGTGAGGGCAAGGCTTCGCCCGCGGCCGGCTCAAGAGCCGGTCGGCTTGCTGACTGATTCATGGGAGGTTGCGTGCCCGTTCAGACGGGCTTAACGTTTCTTGACGAGCGGAATTGTCTGAAGAAAGGCGCGCTTTTCCGCGTGACTAATCCGCAGACTGAGGGGTCTGCCACTCATACAAGCGGGCTGTAAAGATTCACGCGCCAGAGGCGCCGACCGCCTTTTCGCTCCGTCAAGTCCGTGAGAGCGTTTACATGACGCGGAGAGTGGGCGTTATGCACGCCGATGCCATCAATAGCCTCTCTCACAGACACTTTTGCTTTGTACGAACACTCTCCCCTCAGGTCGGATGAATGCCCGGCGTTTGAGAGAAGCACTTCTATTGAGCGCCTGGTCCGTTCTGTGAGCACATAGACATGCGCCTGCATGGATTCGGCGCCTGAATGTGCGCTCGACAGCGCCGATCCCTGTCAGATCTCCAGATGCCATCACCTCCAGGCCGAGGTAGACAAGAGCTGCCAGGGTATCCAGCGGTCCTATTTAGGACGAATCGGAGTGATGGGTAGCAAGGCCGAAATGATGGTGGCACGCTGTTGCACGAATGAACGCGGGCCAACGGCAGGGCTCTCTTGGCGGCGCCGCATCACGAATATTCAGCCCCGCACCAGGCTGCTCGCGGTGAAGGCCACGCCGCGCCCCAGCAAGCCTGGGCCGACAGTGATCGTGCCGCCGAGCCTGTGCCCTACCTGGCTCACGATGGCAAGGCCCAGCCCGCTGCCACTGGCCCCGGTTTGGTCGGCGCGCCAGAAGCGCTCGAGTCAGGCACGACGCTGGTGCTGGCGCCGGTAGTCCGACGGCGTCATGCCGGTCTTCTCCTTGAACACCTTGTAGAAGCTGTTGCGGTTGTTGAAGCCTGCGCGGTAGGCGATGTCGGCCACGGTGAGGTCGGCGCCGCCTTGTTCCAGCAGGCGCAGGGCGTCTTCATGCCGGCACTGGTTCAGGTAGTCGTAGAAGCTGCTGCCCAGGTGCAGGTTGAGCAGTTCAGACAGCTGGTGGGGCGTGATGTCCATCAGCGCGGCCAGGCGAGGCAGTGAGATGTCGGGGTCGCGGTGCGGGCCTTGCGTCTGCGCGAGCTGCTCGAGCCGGGTGGCGAGTTCGCGGGCCGCGTCGGGGCTGAGTTCGAGCATGCGCGGCGCGGGCTTGGGGGGCTCGATCGGCTCGACCGGTGGCGGTGCTGCGGCTTCGGCCGCGTCCAGCCAGGCCGGTGGATACAAGGCCAGCAGCGCGATGCCGTCCACGTAGAGCGCCGCGCCGAGGCTCACGCTGATCAGCAGCCCGCCGGGTGGCAAGGCGCCAGCCGTGGCCAGGGCGAACACGCCCAGATCCCAGACGCTGAAGGCCGCGAGCCCAGCGGCGGTGAAGAGCATCCAATGAGCACGGCTGTTGCGGTGGCCGGTGGCCAACTGACGCAGCCGCGAACGTTCGCGCCAGGCCTGGTGGGTGGCGTAGCCGGCATAGGCCAGCGTGTGCAGGGCCACCAGCGCGACCATCACCGGCGAGTTCACCCAGTCGGCACCGGCCGCGCCTGCCGCGCCCACCAGCAGCACCGGCAAACCCAGCCAGGGGCTGAGCCAGCGGCCCGGTGGCCACAGCAGCGCCAGGCCCTCGGCGCGCAGCAGCAGCGGCCCGTAGGCCCAGGTCATGGAATGACTCCAGATGCTCAGAGGCGCCCAGGGTTCGCCACGAGCCAGCTCCAGGTACAGGCGCAACGGCGGCAGCATCAGCAGGGCCACCAGGGCCGCCAGCGTGCGGCGCAAGGCGGGTTCACCACGGCGCGACAGCAGCAAGCTCAGCAGCGTCCAGCCACCGAGGCTTGCGGAACACAAGCTCACGGCCTTGAGGAGTTCGGTCATGGCAGGGCGGCATGCGCGCCGTGTTCAGCGCGGGAAGGTGTCGAAGGTACCGGAGAAGTAGATCAGCCCGTTGCCGAAGTTCTGGTACCAGACGCCCGAGTTGGCCGTCTTGAAGGTGTAGACCATCGTGTACGGCAGCGTGAAGAAGCTGCTGGTCTGCACTGTCTCTTCCACCGCCGTGTTGGCCGACAGGCGCTTGTAGACATAGGTGCCCGTCGAGTCGAGCGTGCCCGGGCCGAAGCCGCGCAAGGTCAGCGTGCCGTCCGCGGCATAGGTCTGCAGCACGAGGCCAGCCCTGGGATAGCGGTCCGGCGGCAGCGTGGGTGACACGGCGGCCTTGATGACCAGCGGCACGTGCAGGCCGGCGTTGGTGGCCGGGGCGAGTTGCTGCTCCGGCGCGGGGGCGCTGGGCGACGTCGTGAAGCTGCCGCTGAGCGTGGCCTGGCCCTGGTCGATGCGCCACACCCAGCGGCCGCCCTGCGGCGTGTCGAAGTGGTAGCTGAAGCTGGAGGCGGCCGGCTGGCCCGAGGCGTCGCTGGCGGTCTCGACCCAGGTGTGCGGGGCGCTTTGGCGCCACTGCGAGCGGCCTTGGCTGTCCCGATGGTTGGAGCCGCCGGCGCCCTGCGACGTCCACTGCCCGCGCGGCAGGATGCGGCGGACGATGGCGCCTTGGTTGGGGTAGCTGCCTGCGGCAGGGCCTTCGGTCTTCTCGACCTGCAGGTTCAGGTCAAGGCCGACGAGGTTGGCGGGCGGCTGGTGTTGCGGCTCGGCGCTGGCAGAGCCGAGGGCACTCAGCGCCATCAGCAAGGTCAGGGCGACGCGGCGCGGGGCTCGCGTGAAAGCAGGGAGGTGCATGGCGTTTCGGGCTCGGAGTTGGCCCGGCCATGCTCTCCGCCACAGAGCGGAGAACTGTCCCTCTCGTTCGAAAGGGACAGTTCTGGCGCTCGATCAGCCCAGCCGCACCGGCACGAAGATCTGCTGCCCGTCGCGCGACACCAGCAGGGCGACCTGCTTGGGGCTGCCCTTCATCGCTGCGCGCACCTGGTCAATGTCCTGCACCGGCTTGCCGTTCAGCGCCAGCAGTACGTCGCCGGCCTGCACGCCAGCCAACTGCGCCGGGCCGGTCACCCGTTCGATCAGCAGGCCGTGGTCCAGCCCTGAGCCCCGCAACTCCTGGCGCTCCAGCGGGCGCAGCGCCAGGCCGAGCGAACCGCCCTCGGGCGCGGCGCTGGCTTCCTGCGGGTCCTTGTCGGCGCGGCCCAGGGCCACGGTCTCGCTGACGCGGCCCTTGTCGCGCCAGAGCTCCAGCTTGAGCTTGTCGCCCGGCCGGGCCAGGCCCACGCGGCTGGACACGTCGCCGGCGATGCGCACCGGCTCGTCGTCGACCGAGGTGATGACGTCGCCCGCCTTCAGCCCGGCCTTGGCCGCGGCGCTGCCCGGCATGACGCTGGACACCAGCGCACCGTCCGGCGCGTTCAGGCCAAAGGACGCGGCCAGTGGTGCCGACAGGTCCTGCAGCGTGACGCCCAGGCGGGCGTGCTCCACCTTGCCGTGGGCAACGATCTGGTCCTTGATGCGCAGGGCCACGTCCATCGGGATGGAGAAGGCCAGGCCCTGGAAGCCACCGCTTTGCGAGTAGATCTGCGCGTTCACGCCGACGACCCGGCCCGAGGCGTCGAACAGCGGGCCACCGGAGTTGCCGGGGTTCACGGCCGCGTCGGTCTGGATGAAGGGCACGACGCTGCTGTCGCCCGGCAGCGAGCGGCCCTTGGCACTGACGATGCCCTGCGTGGCCGTCTGCTCGAAGCCGTAAGGCGCGCCGATGGCCAGCACGTAGTCGCCCACCTGCACCTGCTTCGGGTCGCCCAGCTGCACGGTGGGCAGGCCCTTGGCGTCGAGCTTGAGCACGGCGATGTCGGTGGCGGGGTCGCTGCCCAGCACCTGGGCCGAGAACTCGCGGCGGTCGCTGAGCTTGACGGTGACCTGCTTGGCGTCGCGCACGACGTGGGCATTGGTCAGCACCAGGCCGTCGGCGCTGATGATGAAGCCCGAGCCCTGGCCGCGGAAGGGTTGCGCGCCGCGCGGCTGCATGCGCAGGCCCGGCACGCCGCGGAAGAAGCGGAAGAAGGGGTCGTTCTCCATGCCCTGCTGCGCGTCGTCGCTGTCCTCCGCGCTGGCCTTGTGCAGGCCGGCGACGGTGATGCCGACGACGGCCGGGCCTTGGGTCTGCACGATGGCGCGGTAGTTGGGCAGTTGGGCCGGCGGCAGCGCGGCAGCGGGCGCGGCCACGATGGCGGCGGCTGCGGCCACAGCAGTGGGGCTTGCGTTGGCCGGTGCGTCGCTGGCGGCCTTGTCCTTCAACCAGGCGGGCGCCGTCCAGCCCGAGGCGCCGGTCGTGATCGTCACGCCGGCGGCAAGCAGGGCGGCGGCCGTGGCGGTCAGTGCGGTCTTGGCGGTGCGGGTCATCGTTCACTCCTCATACAGGCTGCGGTGCAGCCGATGCGACGCACTCTAGGCAGCGAGGGTGAGGGGGGGATGAGGCGAAGGTGAGGCGAAAGTTAAGGCGGTTGGGCGGGGCGCCGCGCCGCCGCGCCTGCGCCTACATCTCCTTGAACAGATGCAGATAGCTGCGGCTCACCGGCAGGCGCTCCGTGCGGCCTTTGAGCTCGATGTCGGCGGTCTCGTTCTCGCCGCGCGTGACGCAGCGGATCGAGCGCAGATTGATCACCACCGAGCGATGCACCTGGGCGAAGTGCGCGGGGTCCAGCTGGGCCAGCAGGTCTTTGAGCGGCGTGCGGATCAGCGCCTCGGCCGCCTGGCCTTCGTCGCGATAAGCCACCAAGGTGTACTTGGTGTCGCTCTTGAGGTAGTCGATGTCGGCGATGGGGATCATGCGCAGGGACGACCCCACGGTGGCGCGTATCCAGTCCAGCGGCTTGGGCTGGTCCAGCTTGAGCCGCGCGGCCAGCTGGGTCAGCAGCAGCTCGCTGTGCACGGCCGGTTGCGCCTGCTGCAAGCGCGCCTTCAGGCGCTCCACCGTCTCGGCCAGGCGCGCCGGCGTGACCGGCTTGACCAGGTAGTCCAGCACGCCGTGCTGAAAGGCTTCGAGCGCGTACTGGTCGAACGCGGTGACAAACACCAGGTGCGCGCGCTTGCCCACATGCCGCGCCACTTCCACGCCACTGAGGCCCGGCATGTGCACGTCCAGAAAACAGATGGCGGGCTGATGCTGCTCGAACAGTTCGATGGCCTGGCGGCCGTTGCGGGCCTGCGCCACGATCTGCAATTCCGGCCAGGCGGCGGCCAGGCGTGCTTCAAGGATCTCCCTCAGCAGCGGCTCGTCGTCGGCGATCAGGGCAGTGGGGTTCATGGCTTCTCGGAAAACTCTATCCTGGCTTCCACACCGTGCGGCATGACCTCGTTCAGCGCCAAGGTCGCGCCGCCCCCGTAGGCCCACAGCAGGCGCTCACGCAGCGCCGCCAGTCCGGTGCCCAGGCCGCCGCCGCTGGCCTGCAGGCCCACGCCGGTATCGACCACGCGCAGGCGGCAGCGCCCGCCCTCCAAGGCTTCGGCATGGACGTCGATGCGGCCGCCCTCTTCGCTGGGGTCGATGCCATGCTGGACGGCATTCTCGACCAGGGTCAGCAGGGTCATGGGCAGGCAGCTCAGCAGGTGGACGGCGGGGTCGACATGCAGTGCGAAGGCCAGCCGGTCGGGCATGCGCATCTGCATCAGTTCCAGGTAGGCGCGCACCAGCTCCAGCTCCTGGCCCAGGGTGTTGGCCGATCCATCCAGGCGCGGCACGGCGGCGCGCAGGTACTCGGTCAGGCTTTGCAGCAGCTTGGGTGCCCGCGGCGATCCGGCTTCCACCAGGGCCTGCACATTGGCCAGGGTGTTGAAGAGGAAATGCGGCTGGGCCTGCGCGGTGAGCAGCCGCATGCGCGCGTCGAGTGCCTGGCGGGCCATCTCGCTGCGCTCCAGCTCGAAGTCGATCGCTTGTTTTTCCACTTTGGCCTCACGTTGGCGCAGCAGTGCCGCCAGCGCCGTCCAAGGCGCCACCAGCATGCCCAGGAACGTGAAGGTCATGAAGCCTTCCAGGCGGGCAGGCTGGGTCCAGAACATCGGAGCGCCGGCTGCGGTTTGCAACAGAAAGGCCACTAAGAAGGCCAACGGCACCGTCACGCCCACGGCCGCCACCTGCAGGGCCCAGCGCGCCATCCACCTGGGCAAGCGGCGCGGCCATTGCTCGAACAGGCCGAAGACCAGCAGCAGCGCCAGGCCCACGCCGTACACCCGCGCCACCAGCGTCCACATCTGTGCGTCCCAGCCAAAGCTGAACAGCAGGACGAACAGCGCGCAAATGATGGCGACGGTGCGCAGGCGCCGCCAGGCGAACGCGGCGCGCCAATTCGAGGGCGGGCTCGACGCGCTGAGTTGGGGGGCGGATCTGGAGGTCATGGGGGCAGGGTAAACGGGTTCGGGTCTAGCGAAAGCGCTCGGCGGGCTTGCGGAAGTAGTGGTGCGCGATGTAGCGCCAAGGCAGCACCAGGGGCGTCAGCACCAGCCCCATCAAACAGGCTTCGGCGGTCCCTTGCACGGCAGGCGTGATCGCGCCCGCCCGCCACAGCGGATAGGCAATCGCCGCGAGCCAGACGGTCTTCCAGATCAGCTCGAAGATCAGCAGCGGCAGCATCTGCAGCGGGTAGCGCAGGCCCCAGGCGCAGAGGATGGCCAGGCCGCTCAGCAGCGCTGCCGTTTCGCCCTTGCGCTGGGCCCACTGGTCGCTGTGTTGAAACATGGCCGGGCCGAAGCTGAGCGCCAGGCCCACGGTGACCAGCAGGTAGAAGGCGCGCAGCAGATGCAGGCGCCAGAGGGGAACGTCGTTCATCAGGGTGATCTCGGCAAAAGTTTGGGCGACGCGGTTCAGCCGAGCTTGGCCAGGCTCTTGCGCGCTTCTTCGACATTGGCCGGCTTGGCGCGCTTGTTGGCGATGAAGCGCTCGTAGGTAGCCTTGGCCTGCGCCTTGTCGCCCTTGGCCAGGAGGGTGTCGGCGAGGCGCTGGTCAAGCGGAAAGTCGTCGGCACCGGCGAGGGTCTTGGCGCGCTCGAACAGGCGAATGGCGTCATCCGGTTGGCCCAGCGCGGCCTGGACGCGCGCCGCGCCGTAGAAACCTGCGGCCCGGCCGGGTTGATCGCGTTGCAGAGACTCATACAGGCTCTTGGCCTTGGCCAGGTCCTTGCCGTCCTTCAGGAAGACGAGGGCGAGCTGCATGGTGGCCTCGCGCACTTCTTCGAGCATGGCGGAGTCCTTGGTGGGCTTCAGCGCCAGCAATTCGGCTTCCATCTCGGCCCACTTCTTGGCCTCGGCCGCGATGTGCACGCGGATGATGCGCGCCGTCTCGGGTTGGCTGCTGCGCACGGCCGCCTCCAGCTCCCTGGCCTTGGAGGTGCTGCCGCCTATCATGCCGGGCAGCATCACGTAGAGCTTGGCCAGTTGCACGCGGGCCGTGAAGCTGGTCGGCTCCAGCTCCAGCGTGCGAATCCAGAGGTCTTTCAAGCTGCCCACGCTGCGCATGGCCTTGGCCATGCCCATATTGAGCATTTGCAGGCCGAGGTTCTGGGCCGCCGCGAGGTGGCAGGCGGCCACGTTCGGGTGCTGCTCGATGCAGAGCCTGGCTTGCTGGGCACCGGCCTCCAGGCGCTGGGCGTCTGTGGGGTCCGCCAGGCTCAAGCCCAGTACCAGGGCGGCGCGCGCCTCGGCATCGGCGGGGCTGACCTTCAAGCGGGTTTGGGCTTGCTGTTCAAGTTCGGCGAATTTGCCGGCCTCGTGAAGCGACTCCAACTGGGCGTCCTTGAAGACCGCTGCCTGGGCGCTGCCCAAGGCCAGGGCGGCCAGAACGGCGGCGATCAAAAGGGGGTGGCGGGCAGTGGGCGTTTTCATGGTCGGCTGGCTTTCTAAGAGGGCGTTGCGGCTTGAATTTCAAAGCGACAGGGCGATTGTTTTGGGCCGCTAGCCTGCGCACCCCGCGGTTCAGACCAGCCACGCCGTGCGGGTTCTCAAGCACGACGGGCCGGGACGAGTGACGCAGCGGACGGCGTGACCGGTGCCGGCGTCGTTCGTCCTCGCCAGCCGTCGCTCGTCAAGGCGGCGGCGTGCTTGATCGGGTGGTAGCCCGGCCGCGGGCGGGCCTGAGTCACAGTGGCGCCCTCACCGCAGCCATCGCACCGCCATGAAAAGAATTGCGCGCTTCCTGCTGATCGGCCTCCTCGGCCTGCTCGCCCTGGTGGTGCTGTTGGCCGCACTGTTTGCCTATTTCCTCTACACCCCCGAGCCCGAGCTGCCGCAGCTCTCCGGCACGCTGAGCAAGGCCACCATCGAAGTGGCCGGCCTCCAGCGCAGCTACCGAAGCTATGTGCCCAAGGGCCTGCCCAAGGGGGCGCCCCTGGTGCTGGTGATGCACGGTTCGGGTGAAGGCCCGCAGGCCATTCGCGTGGGTACAGGCTATGGCTTCGAGCGCCTGGCCGACCAGCATGGCTTTGCCGTGGTCTATCCCAAGTCCTTTGGCTTTGACTGGAACGATTGCAGCTCCATCGGCAACACGGCTGTCAACGGCGTGCGCGCCGACGATGCCGCTTTCCTGGCGGCGCTGGTGGACAAATTGGTCGGCGAGATCGGGGTCGATCCCCAGCGCGTGTTTGCGACCGGCGTCTCAAACGGCGGCTCGATGGCCCTGCGCCTGGCGCTGGAGCACCCGCAGCGCTACCGCGCGGTGGCTGCCGTGGCGGCCAACGTGCCGGCGCCGCAGAACTTCCAGTGCCAGCCGGTTGCGCAGACCCCCTCGGTCATGATCCTGAACGGCACCGCGGACCCACTGGTGCCCTATGCCGGCGGCGAGATCAACTTGCTGGGGCTGTTCTACAAGGGGGGGCAGGTCATCTCCTCCACTGCATCGGCCCAGTACTTCGCGGACCGCAACGCCATCGCCGGGCGGCCCCAGGTCAGCCTGACGCCAACGGTGCAAGGCAGCCGTGTCGAACATGCCCGCTGGCAGGCGGCCGACGGCCGCACCGAGGTGGAGCTGGTGACCCTGCACGGCGCCGGCCACGGGCTGCCACAGCCCTGGGCGCGCCGCCCCCGCCTGCTGGGTCCTTCCCCCATGGAGCCCAACGGACCGGTCCTGATCTGGGCCTTCTTTGAGAGGCAATCGAAATGAGCGTCCTGCACATCTCCCCCGACAGCCACGTGCTGGTGCATGCCGCCGCCGCGGTGGTGCTCTATCTGCACATCGGCGCCGGCATGGCGGCTCTGCTGGCTGGCACGGCCGCCTTTGTGTTTCGCAAGGGCTCGCGCCTGCACCGCCTGGCCGGCAACGTCTTCGTCATCGCCATGCTCATCATGTCCACCATCGGGGCCACGGTGGCGCCGTTTCTGCCCACGCCCGAACGGGCCTCGGTGGTGGCCGGGGTGCTGACCTTCTACCTGGTGCTCAGCAGCTGGGCGGCCGTCAAGCGCAAGCCGGGTCAGGTCGGCGCCTTCGACTACGGCCTGCTGCTGACCTCTTCATCCGTGGTGGGGGCCGGCGCCTACCTGATGAGCCTGGCAGCGCAAACCCCGACGGGCAATCTGGACGGCCAGCCGGCCGCTGCCTTCGTGATGTTCATGTTGATCGGCAGCCTGGCGGCGGTGGGGGATCTGCGGCTGATCCTGCGGCGCGGCGTCAGCGGCGCGATGCGCCTGGCGCGCCATCTGTGGCGCATGACGGTGGCGTTCTTCATCGCGGCCAACTCCCTGTTCCTGGGCCAGCAGCAGCTGTTCCCGAAGGCGCTGCGGGGCTGGTTGTTTTTGCCGGCCCTGCTGATCCTGGGTTTGCTGCTCTATTGGCTGGGCCATGTGGGCTACGGCGCCTACCGGCGCCGTGCCCGCTCGCGGGGCCTTGCTGTGCCGCCAGCGGCCCCTTGATCCAGCGCGCCAGTCATCCAGAACTCCGTGACAACCCGCCCGGGACATTCCCGGGTGAGGCACGCCGACGCAAGTCCATGTCGCGCGGCTGCAAGTCCCCGCCTACCCAGCGCGCGAGGCCCTCACTACCGTGCATCCAGGGTCGAGGCCGCCATCCCGGCGCCGCCCTTCTCGCCTGGAATGCCATGAAGAAAACCATCACCGCCCTCGTTGGGGCCTTGCTGTTCGGTCTGGCCAGCGCACCGGCCTCGGCCGGCAAGCTCTTCCTGTCCGGCGGCGCCTATGAGGACGCCAACGTCGACCTCTTCGTCAACGGCCTGCGCAAGGCCACCGGCCGCGACACAGGCTTCACGCCCAACATCAACAGCACCAGCAGCTGCGGCACGAACTGGACGACGACGGCCTGCCCGCGCATCGCCGTCGTCACAGCCGCCAAGGACAGCTACGCCACCGGGCTGGACGCCTTCCAGAACGACATCCCGGCCAGTGGCTCCTCGCCGCTCAAGCGCGGCTACTACAACCTCTTCCAGACGCACGGCTTCTCGCCCAAGTTCATCACCGCCCACGTCGACAACTACGGCGTGCATGCCAGCGCCAGTACGCCCGAGGGCCAGGCCAACATCGCCATCCTCAACCAGGCCGATGCGGTGTGGTTCGTCGGTGGCGACCAGGCCAAGATCATTCGCACGCTGCTGACCGACAGCGGCGCCGACTCGGCCCTGGCCGCCGCGCTGCGCAGCCGCTGGAGCAATGGCGGCGGCAGCATCGTCATCGCCGGCGACTCGGCCGGCAACCACGCGCTGAACGTGAAGATGCATGCGGCCGGCGTCAGCTACGGCTACCTCTACTACGGCGCCGATCTGCCCGACACGGCCGTCACCGGCTATGCCACGCTGGGCGACACGCGCGACGGCCTGGCCGCCCTGCGCTACCTGGAGAACGGCGCCACGATGAAGGCCCTGGGCTTCCTGCCCGCAGGCATCCTCAGCGACACCCATTTCGACAGCCGCTCCGGGCGCCTGGGCCGCCTGGCGGCCGCGCTGCGCGACCTGAGCGTGGCGCAGGGCTTCGGTGTCGACGAGAACACCGGCGTCGTCGTCGATACCTCGGCGCAGACGGCCACCGTCTACGGCACCAACAAGCTGCTCATCGTCGACACCGCGGCGGCGAGCGTGCAGACGGGCAGTTACTACAAGGTCAACGGCCTGCGCGTGAGCCTGCTGACGCCGGGTGACAAGTACAACTACTCGAGCAAGGTCGTTACCAGCAGCAAGAGCGCCATCGGCACGGCCTACTACTACAGCAGCGCCTACAACTCGGCGGATATCTTCGCGGCGCTCGAGACGTCCAAATCGCTGACACGCACGGTGGACCAGACGCCAACGATCAACATCGGCACTGCACCCGTGCCGGTCTACAGCAGCGGCCCCAGCTACCCCGGCAGCGCACCCGTCATCCGCCTGCGCTTCACGCGCGACGCGACGAGCAAGGGCTACTACAGCAGTGGCAAGTACACGGTGGACAAGGTGAAGGTGGATATCTACTGACGCAATCGAGGTGTGCCGCCGGGACACGGCTGCACGCAATTACTCCGTGTCCCCCGCGCCGCTTTGCGGCGCTCCTCCTTTACCTGCGTAATTGCGCGCAGCCGCATCCCGGCTTTTCCACCGGCGGTGTTTCATCGCGACAAGCGATCGCAACGCCCGCCCCTCCTGCGCCCGGTGAATTGTTAGCCGCGAGGCACCGGCCAGGCCAGCACCGGCCCGCCGTCGTCGATGCGCGCATGCACCGGCGGGTGAAAGCCCGCCGCCTGCAGCGCGCGCAAGGCGGGCCGCGCCTGGGCGTTCACGTCCAGGACATGGCCCTCCGCGGCTTCGCTGAGGAAGGACAGGTAGACCGTCTGCCGCGGCAGCAGGGCCGCGAGGTGGCTGCGCCAATCCGGCCCCAGCCGCGCCTCTGCCTCGGCAGGGTCGCCTGGGTAGAAGCGCGCGCCCAGCGCCTGCCAGAAGGGCGAGCGCTGTTCTTCGTCTACCCAACCAGGCAGTTCGGCCACCAGCCAGTCGCCGAAGTCGGCCGGGCGCTCGCGCAGCTGCGCCTGGGCGGCGGCGATGAGCAGCGACAGCGCCGCTTCCTGATAGGCCTCGCTCAAGCCCGGCGCGGTGCGCATCTCGGCCAGCTCGGCGCTGCCAGTGTGGTCGTTGCCGAGCAGCAGCGTCGTCTGCACGCGGAACAGGTCCAGCTCCGCCGCTGCATGCACGACGCGGCCAAGGCGGAAGTGATAGCGCGGCAGCTTCAGGCCCAGGCGCGGCACTAGCAGCAGCGAGGCGCTCGCGTCGCCCAGCGCCAGGCGCAGGCCGACTGGCTCGGCGGTGATGTGAACGCGGCTCATGCGGCCACCTCCGTCTGCAGCGGCGTCATGACGAGACGCTCGCCGGGCTGCGCGCCCACACGCGAGGCGGTGTCGGCGTCGATCTCTCGGCCCACCTCGGCGATGACGGCGCGAAAGCGCGAGCGTTCCGTGCACGCCAGCAACGCCCACTCGCGCGGGCCTGCATCGGCTTCGGCCTGCACCACCACCTCGCGCGCCAGCCTCACGCTGCGCAGCGACGCCAGCGGCGCCTCCACGGTCGGCCCGCCGTCGAAGATGTCCACATAGCTGTCCGCGTCGAAGCCTTCGTCCTGCAGCACCGAGAAGGGCAGCTCGCCCACCGGGTGCAGCTGGCCCAGCGCCCACTGCGCGGCCTCGGGCAACAGCGCCACGTAGATGGGCGAGGGCGGCATCAGGTCGGCGATGAAGGCCTTGCTGCGGCCGCCGACGATGACCTCGGCCTGCGGGTAGTCCATGCCGAAGAAGCGCCGGCCAACGGCGTCCCAGAAGGGGCTCTGACCTGCCGCGTCGGTGATGCCGGGGCTCTCGGCGGCAATGCGCTCCGAGAAGCGCGCCGCGTGCGCTCGGATGAAGAGCAGCCGTGCACGCGACAGCAACTGGGCGGCGGGGCCGTGCTCGTAGTCGGGGTCGAGATAGAAGGAGGTCAGCAGCGTCGCGCCCGTCAGGTCGTGGCAGAGGTGCAGGGTGTGCATGCGTTGCGACACGCCCAAGGCCGCGCTCGCGTGTACGACGAACTCGTTGCGGTAGCTGTAGAAGCGGTCGAAGAAGCCGGCGCTGGCGGCGATGCCCGAGCAGCCGACGACACGGCCAGCCGCTGTGTCTTCGAGGACGAAGAGGTAGGTCTCCTCGCCGCTGGCGTCGTCCAGGCTCGCGAAGGACTGCATCGACGCGGCAATGCGCGCGGCCAGCTTGGCCTCGTCGTTGGGCAGCGAGCTGATGCCGTCGGCACTGGCCGCCGCCATGCGCACGAGATCGGCCAGGTCGGCCTCGGCCACGGGCCGCAGCAGCAGGTGGTTCATGGGGTGTCTCCCTGGGTGGGGCCGCTGCGCCAGGCCAGCGCGCGGCGGCTGCGCTCGTCGCGCGGGGTGTGGCCGAAATGGCTCTTGTAGGCGTTGGAAAAATGCGGGCCGGACGAAAACCCGCAGGAGAGGCCGATCTGCAGGATGGACTGCGAACTCTGCTGCAGCAGCCGTTGCGCGCGCGCCAGGCGCAGCTCCAGGTAGTGGCGCGAGGGCAGGGTGTCCAGGTGCTGCTTGAAGAGGCGCTCCAACTGGCGGCGCGACACGCCGACGAGGGTGGCAACCTCTTCCGTCGGCAGCGGCTCGCCGAGGTTGGCTTCCATCAGTGCCAGGGCCTCGGCCAGCTTGGGGCTGCCGGCGCCGCGGCGCTCGCTGTAGCCGGCGCGCTGGCGCTCGTCGCGCGGGCGCAGGTTCTTCAGGCCCAGCGCTTCAGCGAGCTCCTGGCCCAGGCGCTCCCCATGCTGGGCGGCCAACCAGGCGCAGCACAGGTCCACGCTGGCCAAGCCGGAGGCAGCGGACAGGCGCAGGCCGTCGCCGCTGATCTCCCACAGGCCGTTGGCCCAGGCGACGGCGGGGTGGCTGTCGGCCAGGCTGTCCAGCAACGGCCAGTCGGCGCAGGCGCGCTGGCCGTCGAGCAGGCCGCAGGCGGCGAGCTGGGCCGCGCCGGCATCGATGCCGCCCAGCACGACGCCGTCCGCCGCCCAGCGCTTGAGCCGCGCGGCCAGCGCCGGGTCGCAGGGGCTGGTGTCGGCGGCGATGACGATGGCGGCGTGCCAGTCCGCGTCCAGCGGCAGCACCTCGGTCAGCAACTGCACGCCGTTGCCGGCCGCGACCGGCCCGCCGGCGAGCGACAGGCACTCGCCCCGCCACACCACCTCGGCCTGCAGCTCATTGGCCGCGGCCAGGCTGTCGAGCACGCCCGCGAGGGCCAGCATCGAGAAGCCCGGCAGCGGCAGCAGGCCGACGCGGCGAAGGGGAGCGGCAGTCATCCCCGCCATCGTCTCACTGCCAGTGCATCAGCGCCGGCACCGCCAGCAGCGCCAGGGCCATGACGAGGTAGATCGCCTGCAGCGGCAGCATCCAGCGCACCCATTGGCCAAAGGGCACGCCCGACAGCGCCAGCACACCGACGGTGATCCCCGAGGTCGGGATGATGGGCGTGGTCAGCTCGCCGAGCTGGAAGGCCAGCACGGCCGTCTGGCGCGTCACGCCGACGAGGTCGGCCAGCGGGGCCATGATGGGCATGGTCAGCGCGGCCTGGCCGGTACCGGAGTGGATGAAGAAGTTGATGACCGACTGGATGGCGAACATCTTCTGCGCCGCCAGCACCGGCGTGCTGCTCGCCACCAGCGGCGCCAGCGCGTTCAGCAGCGTGTCGATGATCTGGCCCTCGCGCATCAGGATGACCGTGCCCTTGGCCAGCGCGATGACCAGCGCCGTGCCGACGAGGTCGCGCGCACCGTGAAGGAAGGCGGCCATGAACTCGTCCGCCGACAGCCGCGCCAACATGCCGACAGCGACGGCCATGACGAGGAAGAGGGCGGCGATCTCTTCGATGTACCAGCCGTACTTGACGACGCCGCCGATCATCACGAGCAGCGTGGCGGCGAACAGCCACAGCACTGCGCGGTGGCGGCCGCTCATGCCCGTGAAGGCCTCGAAGCTGGCCAGGTCCAGCGTCTTGCGGCGCTCCTGGTCCATCGCGTAGGTCGGGCTCAGCGTCGGGTCACGCTTGATGCGCGCCGCCCACCACATCAGGAAGGCGACGGTGACCGTCGTCGCGATGACCCAGCACAGCGCTCGATAGCCCAGGCCCGAGAACAGCGGCACGCCGGCAATGCCTTGCGCCACGCCGACGTTGAAAGGGTTCAGGAAGGCGGTGGCAAAGCCCACCTGCGAGCCAACGAAGGGGATGGCCACGCCGGTCAGCGTGTCCAGCTTCAGCGCCAGGGCCAGCGGGATGAAGATCAGCACGAAGGGAATGGCCTCCTCGGCCATGCCGAAACTGGCGCCGCCGAGCGAGAACAGCGTGACGAAGACCGGGATGACGGCCACGCGCACCAGGGCCGAGCGGCTGTGGGCGCGGGCGACGGACTTGATCAGCGCGTCGATGGCCTCGGTGCGCTGCAGCACCGCAAAGGCGCCGCCGACGATGAGCACGAAGCCGATGATCAGCGCCGCCTCGACAAAGCCCTTGATGGGCGCCGTCAGCAGCGCGGTGAGGCCCTGCGGCTTGGCGTCGATGAGGTGGAAGCTGCCGGCGACGATCAGCGTCTTGCCGTTGACCAGCTCGGTCTGGAAGCGCCCGCCGGGCACGACCCAGGTGGCGGCCGCGATCAGCGCCAGCAGCGCGAACAGCAGCACATAGGTGTTGGGCAGGCGCAGCTTCATGGCGACAGCAGCGGGCCGGTCCGGTAGGCCACCGCGCCCGCGATCTTGGCCAGGCGCATGCCGCGGGTGGCAAAGCGGCGGGCGCTGCGCGCGAAGCAGCGACCACTGGCGCGGGCGTAAAGCGCCGCGCGCTCGTCGGTCAGCGGGTCGATGACCTCGGCCACCAGCTCGCCCGCCTCCACCCAGTCGCCCGGCGCCTTGTTGAACACGACGATGCCACTGGTGGGCGCGGTGATGGGCTCCACGCCTTCCAGTGGCGTGGGCTCGCAGGCCGTGGGCGGCGGCGGTGCCAGGCCGTCGACATGGCCGAGATGGCGCAGGTAGGCCAGCAGGGCATCGGCGTCGTGCTCGGCCAGTTCGTGCGTCACCTCGGTCTCGCCGCGCAACTCGACAGTCGCGGCCAGGCAGGCGTTGCGCTCGATGGGGAAGCGGCCTTCGAAATGCGCCGCCAGCTCCCACCAGATGCGCGAGATGGATTCGTCAAAAGGGTCGTCGCCCGACACCTCGCTGAACAGCAACGCCTGCGCGCCGAGATAGCCAGCCAGCGGCCGCAGCGCCTCGGTCTGCGGCGTGCCGGTGTAGACGTGCATGACGGCCTGGTTGTCGCAGTGAAGGTCCAGCACCAGGTCGGCATCCATGGCCAAGGTCTGCAGCAGGCGCTTCAGGGCCTCGGCTTCACTCATCGGCTGCCAGACGGCCAGCAGTTGAAGGCAGGCGGCGCGGATGGTGCGGGTGTTGGCCGCAGCATCGGCACCGAGTTGCGATTCGACCAGTGGGATCAGCGCCGCCGTCAGGTGCTTGAACTGGCGGTTGAAGTTGACGCCCGTGCCGAGGTCGAAGCGGCCGAAGGCGGTGCCCTGCACATCCTGCGCGAGGCCGATGGGGTTGGCCAGCGGCACGAGGACGATCTCGCCGGCAATGGCGCCCGCTGCATCGAGTGCCGACAGCCGTTCGATGAGTGCCTGGGCGACCAGCATCGGTGGCACCTCGTCGGCATGCAGCGAGGCGTGGATGTAGGCCTTGCGGCCCGACTCCGCGCGGCCGAAATGCAGGCTGCGGACATGGCGCTGCGTGCCGGCGCTGGCGGCCGGCAGTGCATGGTGGACGGAGCGCATCAGTTAGGTGCCAGCGGCGTGAAGAGCGGAGCGGCCATGCGCACGGGGATGACGTCCAGGCGGGCCTTCAGCACGGTGTAGTCCTCGCCGCCCAGCGCGCCGCTGAACCAGCCGACCAGGCCCGGCCCTTTGTAGAGCCGGAACTCGAAGCCGAGCTCGGGTGACAGGTCGTTGGGGCGGGGCCTGACGCGATAGGCCAGGCCGCGCACCTCGGGGGCCCGGCCGTCCAGCAACTGGGCCATGGCCGTGACGATGGTGTTGTCGGCCAGGATGTCGAGAAAGTAGTTCTCGTTCTGCAGATAGGGCTTGTAGTCGCTCGCGGCGGGGTCGATCTTCTGGTCGCGCAGCTTGTGCGCGGCGGGTGTCGTGACGCCGCTCTTGAGGTTGTGTTTGTCGCCGCGGTCCAGGTAGCTGATGAGGGCGCCGCGCAGATTGAAGGCGGGCAGCTTGGCGTCGGCCGTGGCTTCGGACAGGTCCACCAGCAGGGCGCCGCGCGCGCCGACGATTTCGACCTCGCTGCCCTTGACGACGGCGGCGGTGTTCTCTTCCACACCCAGGCCCAGCGTGTAGCCGAAGGCGCGCATGGCCGGCAGCATGCGGCCGATGCGGCCGCGCTTGAGGAAGTGCTGGTCCACGAAGAGGTCGTGGCCGACGAAGCCCAGGCCGCGGTCGTACTCTCGGCCTTCGCGCCACTGGCCTTTCAGGATCTGCATGTTGTCCCCGGCGTCGCGGAACATCATGCGGCTCATGATGGCTGCGCCGGCGCTGCTGCCGGCCACCACGCCGCCGCCGTCGAAGACCTGCCAGATGGCCTTCAGCATGGCGGTCGGCTCGCCCTTGGGCTGCAGCGTGTCGACGATGTGCTCCTGGGCGCCGCCCGAGAAGAAAACGGCCTTGGACGCGGCGACCTTGGCGATCAACTTGGAGTCGTTCAGGTTGGCCTGCAGATCGATGTCCTTCAGGCGCGGCGCGACGGGGATGGCCTCGGCATTGGCGCCGTGGCGGTTCAGCGCCGCGACGATGAGGCCGGCGCTGCGCTCGGGGTTGGCCGCGGCGGTGGCGAACACGGCGATGGGGGCACCGGCGCCGCCCGCTTCTTCGACGATGCGCTGCCAGACGGCCTCGTTGTCGTTCTTCAGGGCGCCACCGATGACGATGGCCGTGCCGGCGTGGGCGGTGGTGCCGCACCACAGCGCGATCAGGATGAAGCGGGTCAGGAATCTCATGAGGCCCATCTTGGCAGCACCGCGCGGCAGCAGCCATCGGGTTAGGCCTCAAAGCGGTGCGCCAGGCACCAGCAACGCAATTGCATGTCGCTTCAACGCAAGCGCTGTTGCAGGCCCGCCCGCCGTGTTTGCCGAGAAGCGACGCGCATTTGCGTGCAAGCGACCGGCGCGCCGAAACCCCATAGGCAAGTACTGACCCGCCTCCCTAACCTGAATGGCATTCGCTCCCACCCATTCAAAACAGAGGCCCTATGACCCGCTCCTTCACCCGGCACCCGCTGGCGCACGCCGCCTTGCTCTGCGTCATTGCGCTGCCCACGCAGGCACAACAGGACCAGAAGCTCGAACGCGTCGAGATCACCGGCTCCAGCATCAAGCGCGTGGACGCCGAGACCGCGCTGCCGGTGCAGGTCATCAAGCGCGACGACATCGCCAAGGCCGGCGTGACGACGGCGGCCGAGCTGCTGAAGAACATCAGCGCCGCCACCGCCAACCTGGGCGACGGCGCCTCCATCACCGATAACACCGGCGGCCAACGCGGCTTCAACGGCGCCAACCTGCGCGGCATCGGCGTGTCGAGCACGCTGATCCTGCTGAACGGCCGCCGCCTGGCCAACTTCGCCTCGCCCGGCGACTCGGCGGGCGTGGACCTGAACAGCATCCCGGCCGGCGCCATCCAGCGCGTCGAGGTGCTGAAGGATGGCGCTTCCGCCATCTACGGCACCGACGCCATCGGCGGCGTCATCAACTTCATCACGCGGCAGGACTACACCGGCCTGGACGTGTCCGCCTACGCCTCCGGCACACAGGAGGGCGGCGCCGGCAAGAAGACCTTCACCGTCAGCGGCGGCGTGGGCGAGCTGGCGCGCGATGGCTACAACGTCTTCGCGACGCTGGACGTGCAGCGCCTGGACGCCCTGCGCTCCACGCAGCGCGAGTTCATCCAGCAGCGCCCGCTGACCGAGACGGTGCCCTACTACCTGTCCAGCCGCCCCTTCCCCGGCAATATCCGTTTGTCGGGCACGGGCTCCACGCGCGCGGCCCAGCTCGCGGCCATCAACGCGGCCGGCTACCTCTTCAACGGCAAGCCCTACACCCAGCGCACGGTCAACCTGTTCGCGCCGGGTTGCAACCCGCCCGCTTCGGTCTACGCGCCGACGCAGATCGGCAGCGAGGCCTGCGGCTATGACTACATGGCCGACACCGAGATCTACCCCAAGGCCGACAAGACCTCCTTCCTGACGCGCGGCGTCGTCGATGTCGGCGGCGGCCACCAGCTGTTCGCCGAGGCGCTGCTGGCCCGCGCCGAGACCACCTATGTGCTGTCGCCCAACCCGACGACGCTCAGCGGCGTGACCTGGGCCGCGGTGAACCCCTTCCTGCCCAAGCCCGTCAACGACGCGCGGACGTTTGAAGTGCGCTTCCGTGCCACCGAACTCGGCAACCGCACGAACGAGGTCCAGAGCGACGCCAACCGCGTCGTCGTCGGCGCCAAGGGCACGCTGTTCGGCGACTGGGACTACACGGCCGGTGCGAGCTATGCGGTCAACAAGGTCAAGGACCGCTACGTCAACGGCTACTTCAAGTTCAACGAGCTGCTGACGGCCGTGAAGGCCGGCCAGATCAACCCCTTCGGCCCGTCGCCCGCGGCCAGCCAGTCGCTGATCCAGTCGCTGCGCATCGACGACGTTGCCCGCCGCGGCGAGGGCTCGACCTCGGGCCTGGACTTCAAGGTCACCGGCACGCTGGCCCAGCTCGAAGGCGGCGACCTCGGCCTGGCTCTCGGCGCCGAACTGCGCCGCGAGACGCAGAAGTTCACGCCCTCGGCCTTGCTGGTGGGCAACAACATCGGCGGCGACCGTGATGGCTCGGGCACCGCGCCTGCCCTGGTCGCCACGAGCTATGGCCGCAACATCGCTTCGGCCTATGCCGAGCTGAATGCGCCGGTCACCAAGGAGCTGGAGATCCAGGCCGCGCTGCGCGCCGATCACTACGAGAACGTCGGCAGCTCGGTGAACCCCAAGTTGGGACTGCGCTACCAGCCGAACAAGCAACTGGTGCTGCGCGCCTCGGCCGGCACGGGCTTCCGCGCGCCCTCGTTCAGCGAGCTGTATCGCCCGACGTCCTACGGCACGAGCCCAGCCTTCCTGTACGACAAGGTCTACGACGCGTTCGATCAGTACCCGACGCAGAAGGTGGCCAACCCCGATCTCAAGCCCGAGAAGAGCAAGCAGTTCTCGGCCGGCCTCGTCTTCGAGCCGATCAAGGACGCCACGGTCAGCCTGGACTACTGGCGCATCACCAAGACCGACGTCATCAGCGACCTGTCGGGCAAGATCATCCTGGAGAACCCGACGCGCTACGCGAGCTACATCAAGCGCGACCCGGCCGACGACTACCCGACGCTGATCCTGAAGAAGGAGAACCAGGGCGGCCTCAAGACCTCGGGCCTGGACCTGGACGCGCGCTGGCGCTCGGGTACGAGCGACCTGGGCCGTGTCGGCCTGAACTTCAGCGGCACCTACGTGCACGAGTACAAGCGCCAGTTCGGCCAGGCCGAGGGCTTCCTGGAGAACGCCGGCCGCTTCCTGCAGGACCAGGTCATCCAGCGCTGGCGCCACCGCGTGTCGGGCGACTGGGACATCGGCTCGCTGTCGCTGACGGTCGGCAACAGCTTCTTCTCAAGCTACACCGACGACAGCTACCTGCCCGACACCGCGCCGCGCAAGGTCAAGGCCTATTCGCTGTGGGACACGAGCGCCAGCTATCGATTCAGCAAGCAGTTCAGCGTGCGCGCCGGCGTGCAGAACCTGCTGAATACCGACCCGCCGTTCAGCAACCAGTCCTACTACTTCCTGTCGACCTTCGACCCGACGTACACGGACCCGCGTGGCCGCAGCTACTACGTCAGCCTGAGCTATCAGCTGCGCTGATCGGGCCAGGCGAGTTCGGCGCGCAGGCCGCCGAGCGGCGAGTCCGCTAGCCTGACGCTGGCGCCTTGCTGCCTGGCAGCGGCGCGCACGATGGCCAAGCCCAGGCCGCTGCCTTCAACAGCAGCGGCTTCGCCACGCTGGAAGCGGTCGAACACGCGCTCGCGCTGTTCCGGCGGAATGCCGGGGCCGTCATCGTCCACGCGCAGCAGCGGCGTACCCCTCGTGCTGCGCAGTGCGCTCACCTGCACCGTTCGCGCGCCGTACTTCACCGCGTTGTCGACGAGGTTGCGCAGCGCGCCGCGCAGGGCTTGCGGGTCGCCGGCCAGAGGCAGCGGGTCCGGTGCTGTCAGCGTGAGGGTCACGCCGGCCTTGTCAGCCAGCGGTTGCACGTCGGCCACCGCTTGGCGGGCCAGCTCGGCCAGGTCCAGCGGCTGCTCGGCCGCCGCAGCGCCAGGCTCGGCGCGGGCCAGCGCCAACAGCTGCTCGACGAGATGCACGGCGCGGTCGATGCCGCTGCGCAGGCGTGCGATGGATTCATCCTGCTGCGGGCCGGGCGCCGAGTCGCGCAGCAGGCCGAGCTGCAGCTTCAGCGCCGTCAGCGGCGTGCGTAGTTCGTGGGCCGCATCGGCGACGAAGCTGCGCTGCGCGTCGAACGCCGTGGACAACCGCGCGAGCAGGCCGTTGAAGGCCTCCACCAGCGGCTCGATCTCGCCGGGCAGGCCATCGGTCGGCAGGGCACCCAGCGCGTTCGCACCGCCGGCCTGCGCCGCCTGCACCACACGCGCCAGCGGCGCCAGCGACAAGCCGATCAGCCACCACAGCGCCGCCGCCACCAACGGCAGCGCCACCGCCACCGGTACCACGCTGCGCAGCGCGGCCAGCGCGGCGAGCCTTTGCCGCACGGCCAGTGGCTGGGCCACCTGCACCACGCGCAGCGGCGTTGCCGCGCCGAAGACGCGCCAGTCCTGCCCGCCCAGGCGCAGCTCGGAGAAGCCCAGCACCGCGCGCGCCGGTAGCGGCTCGGTCAAGCCCTGCGGCCGGCTGGAGTACAGCTCCAGGCCTTGCAAAGACCAGATCTGCACGACGTAGTCGAAGCTCGGATCGGCCAGCGCCGCGGCCTCGTCGCCGGCGATGCGGCCCTGGTCGCGCAGCGACAGCGCCGTCTGGCGCAGCTGGTAATCGAACAGCGCATCGGCCTCGGCGCGCACGCTGAAGTAGGTGGCGCCGCCCACGGCCAGTGCCGTCACGGCGCCCAGCACCGCGAGCAGTGCGAAGAGGCGGCCCCGCAGCGTTCCGAGCAACTTCACGCCGACCCCTTCGAGGAGGCGCCGATCAGGGGCATGTCGTCAACAAGCAGCAGGTGCATGGCGGGTGGGGTGTGGCGCCGCATTCTGCCGCCATGAAAAAAAGTTGCGCGCTGCTGTCGATCGGGCGCCGGCTCGCGCATCACCAGGTCAGGAGCCCGCGCGGTGTGGGTTCCGCAGTCTTGGAGCCTTCCCATGAAAACCACCCTTGCCACAATGGCCCTGGCGCTGCTGGGCGCCGGTACCGCCCTGGCGGCACCGTTCCAGATCCTCGTCTACGAAAGCCCTGCCGATCTGGCCCTTCGCGGTGACGCCGCAGCGGCGGGCCGGGCCTACTGGCAGGCGTACCAGGCCTACGGCGCCGCCCTGCAGACCGCCGGCGTGCTGCGCGGCGGTGCTGCCTTGCATGGCAGTGCCGCCGCCCGTGCCGTGCGCGCCAATGCCGGCCAGACCGAAGTCACCCGCGAGCCCGTGGCACACAGCACGATGGAGCTGGGCGGCTACTTCGTCATCGAGGTGAACAGCCTGGATGACGCCGTCGCCTGGGCTGCACGCGCACCCGCCGCGGCGCGCGGCGGTGCGGCGGAAGTCCGCCCCCTGTACCCTGTGCCCGGCATGTCCGTCGCACGCTGAACATCCCATCCCACTGGAGCTCTTCATGCAATTCATGCTCATCTATCGCGAGACCACCGCCGAGGTCGGCCGCCGCGACGACCCCGCCGCCGCGCCCGCCTACTGGGGCGCGTGGAACGCCTACATCGGTGCCCTGGGTGGCGCCGGCGTCATCGTCAGCGGCAACGGCCTGCAGCCGCCGCGCACCGCCACCACCGTGCGCGTGACCGGTGGCCAACGCCAGGTGCAGGACGGCCCGTTTGCCGACACCCACGAGCACCTGGGCGGCTACTTCATCGTCGAAGTGCCGTCGTTGGACGTGGCGCTGGAATGGGCCGCCCGCGCGCCCTGTGCCTCGGCCGGCAGCGTCGAGGTGCGGCCGGTGCTGCCGCCGCCGCCAGCGCAGTGAGCGAGGAGGCCGCCCGGGCGGCGGAGCGCGTTGCCCGTGAGTGCTACGGCCGGCTGGTGGCGCTGCTGGCCTGGCAGTGGCGCGACCTGGCCGCGGCCGAAGACGCGCTCAGCGAGGCCTTCGCTGCTGCACTGCGTACCTGGCCCGAGCAGGGGCTGCCCGCCTCTCCCGAGGCCTGGCTGATGGCGGTTGCCAAGCGACGTCTGCTGCACGAGGCTCGGCACACACGGCTGACGCAGGACCCGACCGTGACTGCGCTGTTCGAGGACGACACGGCCGCGCCTACCGCCGAGGCCGTGCCTGACGCCCGGCTGCGGCTGATGTTCGTCTGCGCCCACCCGGCGCTGGCCGAGAACGTGCGCGCGCCGCTGATGCTTCAGGCCGTGCTGGGCCTGGACGCGCAGGCCATCGCCAGCGCCTTTCTCGTGTCGCCCGCGGCGATGGCGCAGCGCCTGGTGCGAGCCAAGGCTCGCATCCGCGAGACCGGCCTGCGCTTCGACCCGCCCGAGACCAGCGAGCTGCCCAGCCGCCTGGCCGCCGTGCTGGAGGCGATCTACGGCGCCTACACGCTGGGCCGTCACGGCCCCGACACGCCGGCCGGCGACCTGCGCGAGGAGGCCGTCTTCCTGGCCCGGCTCGTCACCGCGCTGCAGCCCGACCAGGCCGAGGCTTGGGGGCTGCTTGCACTGCTCTTGCACGTCGAGGCGCGGCGGGCGGCGCAGTTCGACCCTGAGGGCCGTTTCGTGCCGCTGCCTCGGCAAGACCCCGCGGCCTGGGACACCGGCCTGGTCACCGAGGCCGAGCAGGCGCTGTGGACAGCCGCGCGCCTGCGCCAGCCCGGCCCCTTCCAGCTGGAGGCGGCCATCCAGTCGGCTCACGCGCAGCGCCGCGTGACCGGCCGCACGCCTTGGGCCGGCATCGCCCAGCTCTACGCACTGCTGGTGGCCCACCACCCCAGCCTGGGCGCGCGCGTGGGCCAGGCGGTGGCGCAGGCTGAAGCCGGCGACCCGCCGGCCGCGCTGGCGACGTTGGATGGGCTGCCCGCTGCCGCCGTGCAGGCCTACCCGGCCTACTGGGTGGCGCGTGCCCACGTGCTGCTGCTGGCGGGCGCGCCCGGGCACGAGGCCGCGCTGCAGCGCGCCATCGGCCTCACGGAAGACCCGCGGCTGCGCGAGTTCCTGGCCGCTTCAGCGGCTGAGTCGCGTCACGCCGCGCCGCCCTTCTCGGGCCCCGCGTAGTACCCCAGCCCGCGCACCGTGTGCAGCAGGTCGGGCCCCAGCTTCTTGCGCAGCTGGTGCATGTAGACACTGATGGCGTTGCTCTCCAGCTCCTCGCCCCAGCCGTAGAGGCGGTCTTCGAGCTGGGCGCGCGACACGATGGCGCCGGGCCGCTCCAGCAGCGCCTCCAGCAGCGCGAACTCGCGGGCCGACAGCAAGATTGATTTGCCGGCGCGCGTGACCTCGCGCGTGGCCGGGTCCAGCCGCAGGTCGGCCACCTGCAGGCCCGTGTCGGTGCGGCCGCCGCGGCGGCGGGTGACGGCGCGCAGGCGGGCCAGCAGCTCGTCCAGCTCGAAGGGCTTGACGAGGTAGTCGTCCGCGCCGGCGTCGAGCCCGGCAACCTTGTCGGTCAACGCGTCGCGTGCCGTCAGCACGAGGACCGGTGTCGCGTCGCCGCGGGCACGCATGGAACGCAGCACCTCGATGCCGCCGCGCTTGGGCAGGCCCAGGTCCAGCAGCACGGCATCGAAGCGCTCGCCACTGGCCAGCACCGCGTCCGCCGCCTGGCCGTCACGCACCCAGTCGGCCGCAAAGCCCTGGCGGCGCAGCGCTTCGCGCAGGCTCTCGCCAATCATGGGGTCGTCTTCAACGAGGAGGAGGCGCATCGGTGATCGCGGGCGCAGCTGAACAAGGCACGGATTGTGGCGACGCGTTTGATTGCCCGCGTCGGCCGATGGGATGTCGGCGCGTGGTCGTCACCGTAAAAACCCACGATGGCGTCACGCTTCACCAACTGGCAAAGTGGGACGCAAGGTTGCGCACTAACTTATTGCCGTAAAGCCCGCTCAGCGTGGCCTCGGCTAGTGGTAGCGCCCAATGGCGCGCATTGGGAATATCGAGCGGGTATTAAAAACCCGACTTTCAATCGGGGTAATAGGTGGCATGGTTCAGTCTGTGCAGTTCGGAAGTGAACATCGCAATCAATACTGCTTTCTCTAGTTCTATGGTGCTGACTTGGTCTCTGCTTAGTTCCTCGGAGCACAGCCGATGAGTATCTGCTCCGTTTTTATCAGCTACGCGCATGAGTCCCCGCAGCTCCGAGCGCAGGTGCGTGCGTTGGCCAATTGGCTGGAGTCAAACGGAATACAAGTCATATCTGATTTTCAGTATGAAATTCGCCCCCCTGCCTCGGGGTGGCACGCCTGGATGTCCCGCTCGCTGGACGAGGCCGAAGTCATTCTGGTTGTCTGCACGCCAACACTGCGTGCGCGGTACGAAAGGCGTGAAGTTCCCGCCGTCGGCATGGGCGCGACATTCGAAGGCGCCCTCATAACCCAGTCGATTTACGAAAGCTCGCAGCAGAACGAAAAAGTATTTCCAATTATTCCAGATGGCGGCACAAAGGACGACGTTCCGAAAACGCTTCGAGCGTATGAAAACAATCACTTCTTTCCGTCTGGAAACAGTCGCATACTTGAGCTTGTTCGCATGCAAAATAGGCATGCTTTTCAGCCGCTTATTCCAGCGATTGGCCATCCCGGAAAACTTCAAGGCCCTGCAGACAATCGCCTGGCTCCACGCGCTACGGCAATAGTTGGACGTCAGGCAGAGTTGGACGTTGTCCTCAGATTTCTAAATGGGCACGAGGACTCGGCCGTCGTTTGTGCGAACGTCACCGGTAGTGGTGGGATCGGAAAGACGGAGTTGTGCAAGGCCGCGCTTAAAGCCTGGCTCACGCAGGATCCCGCACGACTAGCCTATTACATTGATGTTCCCGATACTGCGGATGAAGTGACGCTGGTTAGAAAGCTTGGCGCCGCACTCGGCATTGAATCTGTCAATCATTTTGAGCAGTTGCGGCCGTATCTGGTGCCTGCGTTGTATTATCTCGACAATCTCGAGCGTATTGCGGAAATGCAAGAGGGGCGAGATATTCTTCGGCTGCTTCGTGACACTCCCGGAGTTCGGCTTCTTGCATCTTCCCGTGTAGGACTTCCGGGAGACCTCGGGCGCTCCATCGCGATTGACGCACTGCCGCTGGATGCTGCAGTTGCGGTCTTCACCAATTGCTGGACCGGTAGCGCGCCAATACTGGACACGCAGGATCTGCGTGACTTCTTGGAAAACGATCTCGGATGTCACGCCCTTGCCATCACGCTCTTGGCTCGCTTGGGTGAGAGTTATGGCCTTGAATCAATATTCAACCTCTGGCGCCAGCATGGGGCAGCAGCCTCTCGAGATGTTTATGACGGAGTGTCGCGTCATGGCAGTCTGGCCGTAAGTCTCGCCCTAACTGCTGAGCGGCTCAAGACTGTGGAGGGCGCTCTTGCACTGTGGACTCTGAGCGCTCTGTTCGAGAAGGGAGTGCCGGAAGCTTTGGTGTTGCGCTTTGAAAAGGCTTCTGGGATTTCCTATGACGCACGCCAGCATCTGATCCGTCAACATATTTGGAAGCTGCAAGAGGACAGGTTCCGGATACTTCCGCCCATCGCCCGCTATGCATTTGACGAAGCCCGCTCCGAGCGTAACGGCTTCTCTTGGCGAAATACCAGAGTTCACGTCATGGAGTATCTGGAGGCCGATGCGGCCACCTTGGAGCCGGATGAACTCTTAGCAAGAGACGAGGCTGCATTAAAAGCATTTCTCCTGGAGGTCGACTTTAATCGAATCGAGGAGGTAAATACTGCGATAAAGAACGCTGCGCGCCACGATCATGTCGCAAATGTTTCTCACGAGTTCAGAACGCCCTTGACCGTCTTGGGTGGATTCGTAGAAACGCTCCAGACGCTGCCACTGTCCGATGCAGAGCGGGCTAGGGTATTCAAGTTGATGGCGCAGCAAATTGATAGAATGCAAGCCCTCGCTGCGGATCTTTTGACAATTGCGCAAATTGAAAATCCTCGATTTGATTCTGATGCATCTTGGACGAATATTGATCTGATCTTGCAGGCGATCAAAGTTGAGGCAGAGCAGTTGTCGGACAAAAACCACTTGATTTCGTTTCCTGCGTCCTCCGGTGCGCGCATCCTCATGCGCCAAGACCTTTTGCATAGTTGCATAAGCAATCTTGTTGTTAATGCCATTCGATATACAAAGTCGGGCGGTCAAATCACGATTGCTTTGTCTCGCGTTGATGGAGGCTGCTTGACGGTTTCTGTGGTGGACAATGGCGTCGGGATTGATGAGAGGCATTTCCCTCGCATCGGTGAGCGCTTTTATCGAGTCGATGGACGTCGATCACGAGAAACGGGCGGCACAGGACTCGGCCTTGCGATCACGAAGGAATTGGTGCATCGAATTGGGGGGGCGCTCAAGTTTGAGAGCGAGCTCGGCGCTGGATCTACCTTCACGCTGGCCTTCCCCTCGGAGCGAGTTCAGTATGGGCAGAACGATGGGTGACCCTGCTTAGCTGGGCGCCCGCGGGCGCTGAGCCTGGAACGGTTCTTTCGTCGGCACGGCGCTTGGGAATGCCGATAGGTGCCCCGCAGTCCCGCAATGGAAAGGACTGCCTCGATGAAAAACGCAGGGGTGCTCGTGGCCGTGCCCGTATCCGCGAACAGCGGCGGCAAGACGGAGACCTGGTGTCAGTGGAAGAAGTGATCGATCCGAGCGCCCACACCACGAAGTCGGAGACGCATCACAGCCTGCACGGCCGCCGTGACGCACTGTCTACCGTGTCGGCCGGCGACAGCGACCGTCGTCAGCGTGCTCAGCTCTTCGCTGCCCGCCCGCCCGCCTAGCTGAGCGCCAGCGAGAAAGGCGGTATGACTTGCTGCTCGTCGTAGCAGTTCCGCGTTTGCGGGGCTACCTGCACAAGGCGATCGCGCCCGTGGTTACAGATGTCGCCGCTTCGCTGTCAGAACGCGCTCTTCGTCGTCCCCCCGTCCACCCTCAGCGCCGCGCCCGTCGTCGCTGACGACAGCGGGCTGGCGACATAGGCGACCATCGCCGCCACTTCCTCCGGCGTCGAGAAGCGCTTGATCAGCGACGTCGGCCTCACCTTCTCGAAGAACTCCTTCTCGAACTCGGCAAAGCTCTTGCCTTCGGACTGCGCGAGCTGCTCGACGAAGTCGTTCACGCCGCGCGAGCGCGTGGGGCCGGGCAGCACGCTGTTGACGGTGATGCCGGTGCCGGCCAGTGATTCGGCCAGCCCGCGCGACACGGCGATCTGCGCGGTCTTGGTCATGCCGTAATGAATCATCTCGGCCGGGATCTGGATGGCGCTCTCGCTGGAGATGAAGATGATGCGGCCCCAGTCGGCCTGCTTCATCGCCGGCAGCACCAGCCGCGCCAGGCGCACGCCGCTGAGCACGTTGACGTCGAAGAAGCGCAGCCAGTCGGCGTCGGGGATCTCCTCGAAGGGCTTGGGCTCGAAGATGCCGAGGTTGTTGACGAGGATCTCGATGCCGGGGTGCTGGCGGACCAGCGCCTCGGCGACGTCGGCCTGGCTCAGGTCGCCGGCAAAGCCCAGCGCTTTCTGGCCGGTGGCGGCCTCGATGCTGGCCACGGCTTCGTCGACCGCCGCCTGCTTGCGCCCGTTGACGATGACGCGCGCGCCTTCGGCGGCCAGCGCCTGGGCAATGGCGTGGCCGATGCCGGCGGTGCTGCCGGAGACCAGGGCGAGGCGGTTCTTCAGTTGCAGGTCCATGGCAAGCCTTTCGATGCGAGTGGGACGGGTGTGGGTGTAGCCGATGCGGAACGCCCCGATTCGCGTTGGGGCTGTTCGGCACCGTGCTAGTGCAACGCGGTGGCGAGCCGGCCCAGATTTGTGCGCAGGGCTTGCATACAAGCCAGATAAACGCTGGCACGGAAGCTGCAAAGAGCCCGGCATGGGCATCTCGGCCACCGACATCAGCCAGCGCATCGTCGAAGCGGTGCTCGCGCAAAAGCTCGCGCCCGGCGCGCGGCTGGGCGAGCAGCAACTGGCGATGCTGTTCGACTGCAGCCGCACCATCGTGCGCGAGGCGCTCACCCGGTTGGCCGCGCGCGGCATCGTCACGGTCAGCGCGCGGCGTGGCTGGTATCTCATTTCGCCGTCGCAGGACGAGGCACGCGAAGCCTTCGAGGCACGGCGCGTCATCGAGCTGGGGCTGCTGCGCGGCGGCGCGCCGCTGGGCAAGCCGGCGCTGGCGCGGTTGAAGAAGCATCTGCAGCAGGAAAAGGCCGCGCTGCGGGGCGACGACGTCGGCACGCGCAGCTTCCTGCTTGGCGACTTCCACGTCTGCCTGGCCGAATGCCTGGGCAACGGCCTGCTGGCCGACACGCTGCGCGACTACACGGCGCGCACGACGCTGATCGCCATGCTCTACCAGTCCTCGCACGACGCGGCCGTGTCCTGCCAGGAGCACGTCGCCATCGTGGCCGCGCTGGAGCAGGGCGACCGCGCCCGCGCCGAGGCGCTGATGGCCGAACACCTGGCCAATGTGCAGGCCGCCCTGCGCCTGCCTGCCCTTCATGACCCGCTGGACCAGCTGCGCAGCGCGCTTGCACCGCTGCCGCAGCCGGCCCGCGAATCCGCCGACCCTCCCGCCGCCTACCTAGGAGCCTTGCTATGACCTCGAAGCTTTCCCGCCGCCTGCTGCTGACGCTGGCCACCGCCCTGCTGGCCACCGGCGCCCAGGCCCAGACCGCGCTCGACACGATCACCAAGAGCAAGACGATCAAGATCGCCATCCCGACCGACTACCCGCC
This sequence comes from Roseateles sp. GW821-FHT02E12, assembly GCF_059421665.1. Taxonomy (NCBI): domain Bacteria; kingdom Pseudomonadati; phylum Pseudomonadota; class Betaproteobacteria; order Burkholderiales; family Sphaerotilaceae; genus Roseateles; species Roseateles sp. GW821-FHT02E12. The sequence goes on along the minus strand of NZ_JBWKVK010000001.1, from coordinate 273,701 downwards.
CTACGGCTTCGTCGGCCCGGACATGGCGCCACAGGGCCTGGACGTGGCGATGGCCCAGCTCATTGCGGCCAAGCTTGGCGTCAAGGTGGAGCTGGTGCCGGTGACCAGCGCCAACCGCATTCCCTACCTGCAGACGAAGAAGGCCGACCTCGTCATCTCCACGCTGGGCAAGAACCCGGACCGCGAGAAGGTCATCAACTTCAGCGCGGCCTACGCGCCGTTCTTCCAGGCGGTGTTCGCGGCCAAGAGCCTGCCCATCAAGAGCTGGGCGGACCTGGGCGGCAAGAGCGTCGCCGTCACGCGCGGCGCGATGGAGGACCAGGAGCTGGCCAAGGTCGCGCCGGCCACGCTGGAATACAAGCGCTTCGAGGACAACAACGCCACCATCGCCGCCTTCGCCGCCGGCCAGACGCAGCTGTTGGCCACCAGCGCCGCCGTCGCCGGCAACCTGATGCAGCGCAACCCGGGCCTGAACACCGAATACAAGCTGCTGCTGAAGGACAGCCCCTGCTACGTCGGCGTCGCCAAGGGCGAGGACGCGCTGCTGGCCAAGGTCAACGCCATCATCGCGGCGGCCAAGGCGGCGGGCGAGTTGGAGGCGCTGTCGACGAAGTGGCTTGGGCGCGGTACCGGCGAGTTGCCGCTCTGACCATCAAGGCGCACCGCCATGATCACCTTCGACTTCCTCGCGGTGCTGGCCGAATGGCCGCTGCTGCTCAAGGGCCTGGCGTGGACGCTGGGGCTCACGCTGGTGTCCATGCCGCTGGGCCTGCTCATCGCCACGCTCGGTGCCTGGGCCCGCGCCAGCGGCCCCACCTGGCTGCGTCGGCTGCTGGGTGCCTACGTGGAGCTGCTGCGCAACACGCCCTTCATCGTGCAGCTGTTCTTCATCTTCTTCGGCCTGCCGGCCGCGGGCGTGAAGCTGTCGCCCGAGGTGGCCTCGCTGATCGCGATGACGCTGAACCTGGGCGCCTACGGCACCGAGATCCTGCGCGCCGGCATCCAGGCCACGCCGCGTGGGCAGTGGGAGGCGGCACAGAGCCTGGCGCTGAGCCCGGTGCAGGTCTTCACCCGCGTGGTGCTGCCGCCGGCGCTGCAGCGTGTGTGGCCGGCGCTGACGAGCCAGATCATCATCGTCATGCTGGGCTCGGCCGTCTGCGGGCAGATCTCCACCGAGGAGCTGAGCTACGCGGCCAACCTGATCCAGAGCCGCAACTTCCGCGCCTTCGAGGCCTTCATCATCGCGACGCTGACCTACCTCGCACTCGCGATGCTGGCGCGCCGGCTGCTGATGTGGGCCGGGCCGCGCTTCATCTTCGGCGTGAGGACCAGCCATGATTGAGTTCACTCTCTGGGACATCGTCCGCAACCTGCTGCTGGCGCTGCGCTGGACGGTGGCGCTGTCGCTCATCGCCTTCATCGGCGGCGGGCTGGTGGGCGGGCTGCTGCTGTGCCTGCGCCTCGGCCTGGGCGCCGGCACCCGGCGCGCCATCGCGCTTTATGTGCAGCTCTTCCAGGGCACGCCGCTGCTGATGCAGCTCTTCCTCGCCTACTTCGGTCTGGCACTGCTGGGCATCGAGGTGTCGGCCTGGACGGCCGCTGCGCTGGCGCTGACGCTCTACACCAGCGCCTACCTCGTCGAGATCTGGCGCGGCTGTGTCGAGGCCGTGCCGCGCGGCCAGTGGGAGGCGGGCCGCAGCCTGGCGCTGAGCTTTGGCGAGCAGCTGCGCCACGTCATCCTGCCGCAGGCGCTCAGGCTGGCCATCGCGCCCACCGTGGGCTTTCTCGTGCAGGTCGTCAAGGGCACGGCGCTGGCATCGGTCATCGGCTTCGTCGAGCTGACCAAGGCCGGCAGCATGATCTCCAACGCCAGCTTCAAGCCCTTCCTCGTCTTCGGCTGCGTGGCGCTGCTGTATTTCGCGCTGTGCTTCCCGATCAGCTACTTCGCACATCATCTGGAAGGCAAGAGCCATGCTCGCTGAAGTCCCTGCCGCATCCCTGGCCCCCATCGTCCGCATCACCGCGCTGCGCAAGTCCTACGGCGCGAACGAGGTGCTCAAGGGCATCGACCTCGACGTCGTGCGCGGCGAGGTCATCGCCATCATCGGCAAGAGCGGCTCGGGCAAGAGCACGCTGCTGCGTTGCATCAACGGGCTGGAGCAGTTCCAGGACGGCGCGCTCACCGTCAACAGCAAGCCGCTGCTGTACGAAAGCGCGATGGCCATGCGCACGCTGCGCCAGCAGGTGGGCATGATCTTCCAGGGCTTCAACCTCTTCCCGCACCTGAGCGTGGGCCGCAACGTGATGCTCGCGCCGACGCTGGTGAAGAAGCGCAGCGCCGGCGAAGCCGCCGAGCAGGCCCACAAACTGCTGGCCCGTGTGGGCCTGGCCGAAAAGTTCGACGCCATGCCCGACCAGCTCTCCGGCGGCCAGCAACAACGCGTGGCCATCGCGCGGGCGCTGGCGATGGAGCCGGCCGTGCTGCTGTGCGACGAGATCACGTCGGCGCTGGACCCGGAGCTGGTGGGTGAGGTGCTGCGCGTCGTCGAGAGCCTGGCCGACGAGGGCATGACGCTGCTGATGGTGACGCACGAGATGAACTTCGCCCGCAAGGTGGCAGACCGCGTCATCTTCATGCACCAGGGCCGCGTGCACGAGATCGGCCCGCCGGCCGAGCTGTTTACCGCGCCCAAGACACCCGAGCTGAAGCAGTTCCTGTCGTCACTGCACGACTAGGGCGTCGAGCAACGCGGCGGCACTGGGGGTGAGCTCACTGAAGCACACCAACAGCTGCCGCACGGCCCAGGCGTCGCTGAGCGGGCGGATGCGCACCTGCGGAGACGCCAGCCGTGCCGCAGTCAGCGCAGGCACGACGGCCACGCCGACGCCATCGGCCACCAGGCGCAGCAGCGCATCGAAACCCTGCACCTGAACCCGGTGGTGCAGGACGCGGCCGTGCTGCAGCGCGCGGGCCTGCAGGAAGCGACTCAAGCCCGCCTCCGCCGGCAGCCCGACGAAGGGGTGTGCCAGCAGCTCGGCAAAGGCGATGGCACGTGCGCGCCCTTTCACCAGCGCGGCGGGCAGCACGGCAACGAGCTCGTCCTGACGGAAAGGCCGCGTCGCCAATCCTTCGGTGTTGACGTAGTCAGCCACGATGCCGAGATCGGCGCGTTCCTGGCGCATCGCGAGCAGCGCGTCCTGGCTGTCCAGCTCGCGCAGCTCGACGTCGATGTCCGGGTGGGCCGCGAGGAAGGGGCCGAGCAACGGCGGCAGGTGCTCGCTGATGGCGGCCGTGTTGGACAGCAGCCGCACCGTGCTGCGCACGCCGTGGGCATGCGCGGTCATGCCGGCGTGCAGCGCCTCCATCTCGCGTTGCAGCCGGCCGGCGTGGCGCAGCAGCGTCCGGCCGGCGTCGGTCAATGTGACGCCCGTTTTGGCGCGCTGCATCAGCACGGCGCCCACGGCCTGCTCCAGCGCCTGCAGGCGCGCGCTGGCCGCCGCCAGCGACAGGTGCACGGCCCGCGCGCCGGCGGTGATGGTGCCCGCCTCGGCCACGGCGGCAAACAGGCGCAGGTCGAAGGGGTCGATGCGGTAATGCGGATTGCGCTCGGTCATGGCCATCCTTCGGCAATGCCAGAGGATATGCGCGGCGTTGCGCGATGGACGCGCCGTGGTGCCGCGCGGACCATGCCGGCATGGATGACATCGAATGGCTGTCCGCCGGCCTGCTGGGCTGGGTGGCGCTGACCTTTTTGCTGGCCGGCCTCGTCAAGGGCGTGTCCGGCATGGGCCTGCCCACGCTGGCGATGGCGTTGCTGAGCCTGCACCTGCCCGCGGCACCCGCTGCCGCGCTGATGCTGCTGCCGGCGCTGCTGACCAACGTGGCCCAGTGCATGGGCCCGCATGCGGCTGAGCTGTGGCGGCGGCTGTGGCCGCTGTGGACTGGCCTGTTGCTGGGCACGCTGTTCGCGCCGGTACCCAGCCTCGGTACGGGGCATGGCAGCGCGCGGCTGGCGCTGGGGCTCGTGCTGGCGGCCTATGGCGTGTTCGGGCTGTGCCGGCCGCGGCTGCCGGAGCCGGGTCGGCATGCGGGCTGGGTGGGCGCGCTGGCTGGCCTGCTCGGGGGCGCGGTCAGCGCGGCGACCGGCGTCTTCGTGCTGCCCATGGTGCCTTTCCTGCAATCCCTGCAACTGCGGCGGGGCGCGTTGATCCAGGCGCTGGGCATCAGCTTCATGCTGGCCTCCCTCGCCCTGGCGGCGCGGCTGGGCGGGCTGGATGCCGCGGCGCCGCCCGACCCCTGGGCCAGTGGCGTGGCGCTTGGAGCGGCGTTTGCCGGCATGGCGCTGGGCGCGCGCCTGCGCGAACGCCTCCCGGCATTGGTGTTCCAGCGGGCGCTGTATGCCATCTTCCTGCTGCTCGGCCTGCTGATGTTGCGGGCGTAGGGCCTGCAAGCTGAAGTTAGGCTTGCGGTTTCCGCAAGACACTCCGCCATGGCCATGAGCAGCAAGACCCCATCGACGACCACCCCACCGGCGGCGGCACTGATCGACGAGCGCATAGCCAGCCTCGGCGGCTGGCGTGCTGAAACGCTCGCCGCGCTGCGCGCGCTGATCCACGAGGCCGACCCCGACATCGTCGAGGAGTGGAAATGGAACAACCCGGTCTGGTCGCATGACGGCATCGTCTGCACCGGCGAGGCCTACAAGGCCGTCGTGAAGATGACCTTTCCCAAGGGTGCGTCGCTGGACGACCCGGCCGTTCTCTTCAACTCCAGCCGCGAAGGCAATGTGCGCCGCGCCATCGACGTTGAAGAGGGCGACAAGCTGAACAAGACCGCCTTGAAGACGCTGATCCGCGCCGCCGTGGCGGCCAACCAGGCAGCCCACCAGGCGGCGGCCAAGAAGACGGCGACCAAGAAGAAAAAGGCCTAGGCCTTCTTCTCCATCGCCGCCTTGTAGACGGACTGGCGCGGCTGGGCCATCAGCCGCCTGAGCATGGGCTCGAAGAACGCCAGCGGCAGCGCTTCGGCTTCAGGGTCGAAGGCCGGGTTGTCGTAGCGCTCGACGAACTCGGCCGTGCGCTCGAAATGCGGGTGGCCGCGGAACTGCTCGCGCATGTCGCGGTCCAGCCCGATGTGGTGGAAGAAGTTGTGGCCCTGGAAGATGCCGTGCTGCTGCACCATCCACAGGTTCTCCTCGGTCACGAAGGGCTTGAGGATGGCCGCGGCGATGTCCGGGTGGTTGAACGAGCCCAGCGTGTCGCCGATGTCGTGCAGCAGCGCGCAGCAGACGTACTCCTCGTCGCGCCCGTCGCGGTGGGCGAGCGTGGCGGTCTGCAGGCAGTGCGTGAGCCGGTCCACGGGGAAGCCGCCGAAGTCGCCGTCGAGCAGACGCAGATGGTCGAGCACGCGGTCGGGCAGGCTGCGCGCCATCTTCATCGCCTCCGGCACGATGGCGCCCCAGTCCTCGCGGGTGCTCTTGTCCATGCGGGTGAAGGTGGCGCGTGCGGTCATGGCGATTCCAGGTGGCGTGCGGAGATTCTGCGCCGCACGTTTGGGCCGGGCTGTCGCCTGCGCTACTGCCGCCCCTGCCCGCGGGCTTTCGTGTGCCGGCAATGTTTGTGTTGAATAAATAACATGATGTTATAAAGTAAACATCATGAAATGGCTGCTACTGATCCTCTCGCTGCCCACGGAGAACGCCGCCACCCGCATGCGGGTGTGGCGGGCGCTCAAGGCCTGCGGGGCGGCCGTGCTGCGCGACGGTGTCTACCTGCTGCCCGATTCGGCCGCGCATGCAGCGACGCTGAACGGCATTGCCGACGACCTGCGCCAGAACGACGGCACGGCCCATCTGCTCGGCACGGAGGCGGGCGATGCCCACTTCCCCGCGCTGTTCGACCGCAGCAGCGAGTTCGCCGGCCTGCTGGCCGACATTGCCGACGGCCGCCAGCGGTTCAGCGCCGAGCAGGCGATGGAGTCGGTGAAGCTGGCCCGCAAGCTGCGCAAAGCCTTTGACCAGCTCGTCGCCATCGACTTCTTCCCCGGCGAGGCCCAGCGGCAAGCCCAGGAGGCGCTGGAAGAGTTCGAGGGCGAGGCCAGCCAGCTGCTGTCGCCCGACGAACCTCGCGCGGCCGAGCGGAGCATCACGCCGCTGAATCGCGCCGACTACCAGGGCCGCCTCTGGGCCACGCGCGCCCGGCCCTGGGTGGACCGCATGGCCAGCGCCTGGTTGATCCGCCGCTTCATCGACCCCGAGGCCCGCTTCCTGTGGCTGAAATCGCCGGCCGACTGCCCGAAGAAAGCGCTCGGTTTCGACTTCGACGGCGCAACCTTCACCCACGTCGGCGCCCGCGTGACCTTCGAGACGCTGCTCGCCAGCTTCGGCCTGGAGACGCCGGCCCTGCTGCGCCTGGGCCTGCTCGTGCACAGCCTGGACGTTGGCGGCGTGCAGCCGCCCGAAGCCACGGGCGTTGAGCGCGTGCTGGCAGGCATGCGCGACGCCATCACCGATGACGACCAGCTGATGCAGGTCAGCGCCGGTGTCTTCGAGGGGCTGCTGACCGCCTTTCAGAACGCCGAGGAGAAACCATGAACGCCATCCCCCGGGATCTGCCCTTTGATCCGGCCGGCCTGAACGGCCTGTCGGAGCGGTTGCTGCGCAGCCACCACCAGAACAACTACGGCGGCGCGGTCAAGCGGCTGAACGCGATCCGCGCCCAACTGGGCAGCTCGACGCCCAGTGCCTTGCCGGGCTTCGAGCTGAACGGCCTCAAGCGCGAGGAACTGATCGCCGCGAACTCGATGCTGCTGCACGAGCTGTATTTCGACAGCCTCGGCGCGGCCGGGCAGGAGATGACCCCGGCCATGGCCTTGGCGTTCACAGGCAGCTTCGGCAGCGTCGAGCGCTGGCGCGACGAGTTCGTCGCGATGGGCAAAGCCCTGGGCGGCGGCTCGGGCTGGGTGTTGCTGAGCTTCCAGCCGCGCGAGGGCACGCTCGTCAACCAGTGGGCGGCGGATCACACCCACGCCCTGGCCGGTGGCTTGCCCATCCTCGCGCTGGACATGTACGAGCACGCCTACCACCTCGACCATGGCGCGGCGGCGGGCGCTTATGTCGATGCCTTCATGGCCAACATCGCCTGGGACAAGGTCTACGCGCGCTACCAGCAGGCGGTGCATTCGACGAGCGAAGGCCTGGCGGCCGACCTGGACCGCCTCGATCCGGCGCACTGCCTGGTGCTGGACGTCCGGCGTGCCGGCGTGTTCCAGCAGGCCGGCACGATGCTGCCGGACGCGCGCTGGTGCGACCCCGCGGCCGTGCAGGACTGGGCGGGCGAACTGCCCAGGGACCGGGACATCCTGGTCTATTGCGTCTACGGCCATGAGGTCGGGCGCTCGACGGCGATGAAGCTGCGCGCAGCCGGCGTGCGCGCGCATTTCCTGGCCGGCGGCATCGACGCCTGGGCCAAGGCGGGCCGCAGCGTGCAGCCCAAGGTGGCGCAGGCATGACTGACGTGCAGGCAGCGCCGCGCTACACGCTGTGGCAGCTCGTCGGCTACATGCTGGGCCTGGGCACCTGGGGTTTCGGCGGGCCGGTGGCGTTGGTCGGCTTCATGTACCGCGACCTGGTCGAGCGGCGGCAGTGGATCACCGAGGCCGACTACAAGGAGGGCATGGCCCTGGCCCAGCTGATGCCCGGGCCGCTGGCGGCGCAGCTGGCGATCTACCTCGGCTACGTGCACCACCGCGTGCTCGGCGCCACGCTGGTGGGCGTCGCCTTCGTGCTGCCATCCTTCCTGATGGTCGTTGCCATCGGTGCGGTCTACCGGGCCTATGGCGGCATCAGCTGGATGCAGGCCGTGTTCTACGGCGTCGGCGCGTCGGTGATCGGCATCATTGCGATGAGCGCCTGGAAGCTGACGACGAAGAACATCGGCAAGGACAAGCTGCTGTGGGCGATCTTCGCCGTGAGCGCCGCGGTGACGGTCATCACCAAGTCCGAGGTCGTGTGGCTCTTCCTCGGCTCGGGCGTGCTGGTGTGGCTGCTGCGCGCGCCGCCGAAGTGGTTCTCGCGCGGGCAGGTCAACAACGTCGCCACGCCCCTCGCGGCCTTCTTTGCCGTCGACACGCTGGACTGGCACAAGCTCGGCCAGATCGGCGCCTACTTCGCCTATGCGGGCAGCTTCGTGTTCGGCAGCGGCCTGGCCATCGTGCCCTTCCTGTACAGCGGCGTCGTGCAGGAGTACGGCTGGCTGACGGACCGGCAGTTTGTCGACGCCGTGGCCGTGGCCATGATCACGCCCGGCCCGGTCGTCATCACGACGGGCTTCATCGGCTACCTGGTCTCGGGCTTCTGGGGTGCTGTGGTTGCGGCGGCCGCCACCTTCGTGCCCTGCTATTTCTTCACCATCCTGCCGGCGCCCTACTTCAAGAAGCACGGCAAGCGGCCGGGCATCGTCGCCTTCGTGGACGGCGTGACGGCGGCGGCCATCGGCGCCATCACGGGCGCGGTCATCGTCATCGGCCAGCGCTCCATCGTCGACATCGCCACGGCGGCGCTGGCGCTGATGACCGCCGCGGTGCTGTGGCGCTTCAAGAAGCTGCCCGAGCCGTTGGTGGTCGCGGCGGCGGCCGTTGCCGGTCTGCTGCTCTACCCCTTGACCCACCAGGCCTGAGGAGGCGCCCATGGCTGCGCATCGCCCACCGTCGCTGGCCTTGCTGTATCCCGGCGACCGGGCGGCTCGCGGCCGCAGCGACCCCACGGAGAGTCGGTTTGCGGCTTTGTTCGACGCGTTCTCCGCGGCCGGTGTTGCCGCCGCGCCGGCCGTCTATCACGACGACTTCGCCGACGAGGTTGCCGCGCAGTTGCAGCGCGTCGACGGCGTTCTGGTCTGGTGCAACCCCATCGAGGCCGGCCGCCGGCGTGACCGGCTCGACGCGGTGCTGCGGCAGGTGGCCGATGCCGGCGTCTACGTCAGCACCCATCCGGACACCGTCCTCAAGCTCGGCACGAAGGACGTGCTTGTCGACGTGTGCGACCTGCCGTTCGGCAGCGACGCCGTCCGCGTCGACAGCCTGGCGGCGCTCGGGGCAGACCTGCCGCAGCGATTGCAGCGTGGCGCCCGCGTGCTCAAGCAGCACCGCGGGCAAAGCGGCAACGGCGTGTGGCGTGTCGAGGCCGTTGCCGGCTCACCGCTGATGAAGGTCCGCCACGCCCAGCGAGGCTGCGAGGAAGAGCTGCTGAGCATGCGGGAGCTGCAGCAGCGGCTGGCGCCGTACTTCGAGGTGGAGAGTGGCGGGCACATGGTCGACCAGGCCTGGCAGCCGCGCCTGGTGGAGGGCATGGTGCGCGCCTATCTCGTCGAGGACCGCGTTGCGGGCTTCGGGCACCAGGCCGTCAACGCACTTCATCCGGCGACCGGCAGCGAGCCGCCGCCGGCGCCCAGCAAGCGGCTCTACCACCCGGCCGACCTGCCGCAGTTCCAGGCGCTGAGGGCGTTGCTGGAGGGGCAGTGGATCGACCTGCTCCGCCAGCGTGTCGGCCTGAGCCGGGCTCAGCTGCCGATGCTGTGGGACTGCGACTTCATGTTCGGCGAGCTGCCGGGAAGCCATGTGCTGTGCGAGATCAACGTCAGCAGCGTGTCGCCGTTTCCGCCATCGGCGATCGGGCCGCTTGTCGACGCCGTCAGGAAGCAGCTTGAACGCGGCGCCGTCTGAAGCGTCGCATCGTGTTCGAAGCCAACAACCCGCAACCGGTCAAGGCACCCAGTGGATCTTGCCGCGCAGCGCCGCGGTGCCGCCTTCGCAATGCTGCTCGAAGCGCAGGTCCAGCGCGGCGAGCTGGCCGTTGACGAAGCTGATGCTGTCCACGGCGAACCAGCCGCTCAGCGTGTTGCAGCCCCGGCCCTCGCCGCCCCAGTTCAGGCCACCACGCGTCGCGTTGTTGAAGGGGTAGCGCTGCAGGTTGCCGTAGTAGCCGGGCTGCAGCTGGGCGAGGCTGTTCATGCCGATGAAGTCGCCCGTCCAGGACTGGTCGCCGCGGACCGAGACGGTGAGCTTGCGGCCGTCCAGCGTCACGCCCAGCACCGCGTTGCTGCGGGTGTAGGTGCTGGTGCGGCCGGCGCCGATGTAGTCGCCTGAGTCGCTGGCCAGATAGACGTAGGCACCGGTGGCCGGCGTGGCGTTGGCGGCAGGCGCCCAGAGGTCGGCCGGCGGCGGGTTGACGGGCCCGGGCGGCGTGGTGCGGTCGCTGGCCTCCCAGTGCACCTTGCCGCGCAGCGCCGGGCCGCCGCCTTCGCAGTGCTGCTCGAAGCGCAGGTCCACCGAGGCCAGCTGGCCGTTGACCAGGCTGAGGCTGTCGATGACGAACCAGCCGCTCAGCATGTTGCAGCCTCGGCCTTCGCCGCTCCAGTCCATGCTGCCGCGGGTGGGGTTGCCGAAGGGGTAGCGCATCAGCTTGCCGTAGTAGCCGGGCTGAAGGTCGGCAATGGCGTTCATGGCTTGGAAGTTGCCGCCCCACATCTGGTCGCCGTTGACCGACACGGTGAGCATGCGGCCGTTGAGGCTCACCCCCAGCACGGCGTTGATGGGCGTGTAGGTGGCGGTGCGGCCGGCGCCGATGTAGTCACCGGCGTCGCTGGCAAGGTGGACGTAGCTGCCGCTGGCCGGTGTGGCGCCGGCAGCCGGTGCCCACAGGTCGGCGGGCGGCGGCGTGACCGGGCCGGCAGGCGCGGTGCGGTCACCGGCCTCCCAGTGGATCTTGCCGCGCAGCGCGGGCGTAGCGCCTTCGCAATGCTGCTCGAAGCGCAGGTCCAGCGCGGCCAGCGTGCCGTTGACGAAGCTGACCTTGTCCACCACGAACCAGCCGGTCTGGGTGTTGCAGCCGCGCCCGTCGCCGCTCCAGTCGAGGCCGCCGCGCGTGGGGTTGAAGAAGGGATAGCGCTGCAGGTTGCCGTAGTAGCCGGGCTGCAGCGTGGCCACGCCCTGCATGGCCTGGAAGCCGCCCGTCCAGCTCTTGTCGCCTGTGACGGCCACCGAGGCGTGGCCGCCCGAGACGTTGACGGTCAGCACCGCGTCGGCCTGCGTGTAGGTGTGGCTGCGGCCGCTACCGATGTAGTCGCCTGCATCGCTCTGCAGGTAGACGTAGTTGCCGGTGGCCGGCGTGCTGCCGGCGGCGGGCGCCCACAGGTTGGCGGGCGGCGGGTTCACTGGCCCGGGCGGCGCGGTGGTGTCGCTGGCGTACCACTTGATCTGGCCGCGCAGTGCGGGCGTGGCGCCCTCGCAGTGCTGCTCGAAGCTCAGCTCCACGGCGCTGAGCGCACCCGCCACGTAGGTGGCGCTGGTGATGGTGAAGCTGCCGGTCAGCGTGTTGCAGCCTGCACCGTTGCCCGTCCAGTCCAGCCCGCCCGCGGTGGGGTTATGGAAGGGGAAGCGCTTGAGGCCGCTGAAGGTGCCGGGCTGCACCTGGCTGTAGCTGTCGGGCAGCTGGAAGTTGCCGTACCAGGTGTCGTCGCCGGCCACCTGCACCATCAGGCGGCCACCCACGGCGCTGACCGTGAGGTTGGCCGTGGCGCGCGTGTAGCTGTAGCTGCGGCCTGCGCCGACGAAATCGCCGGCCTCGCTTTGCAGCGAGACGACGCTTTGCCCCGGTTGGATGACGGGTGCCGGCACGTAGGCCGTGAGCTGCACGGCAGCGGCGTTGTTGGTGTCAGACGGATCGCCCAGGGTGGTAGCCATCATCACGTTGGCGATGCTGCCGCTGACGCCGCCCAACACCGTGGCCGGCACGGTGAACACGAGGCTGCCTCCTTTGGGCATGCGGGGCAGGCGCATCGAGGGGCTGAGGATGTCCGGGCAGGCGGCGCCGCCACCGGCGCTGCAGCTGAGCGTTCCCAGGGTTTGGAAGTCGCCGAGGGTGTTGGTGACGATCACGTCGCGCGCTTCGTCGGGCCCGGCGTTGCTGACTGTCATCGTGTAGGTGGCCGTGCTGCCGGCTGCCACCGGCGCGGTGGGGCCGCTGCCGGTGACGCTCACGTCCGCCGTGTAGGCCTGGATGGCGGCGGGCGCGGTGTTGTCGGTGGTCACCGCGTCGTTGCCGGCCTGCACGGCGGGCATGCTGGTCAGCGTGCCGCTGGCGCCGGGCGGCAGGTTCACGCTGAGCAGCAGCGTGAGGCTGGCCTTGGCAGGCAGATCGGGCAGGGCGATGCTCGCGGCTGCGGACGACAGGGGGCAGGCGCCGCCGCCCGCTGCGGTGCAGGCAAAGCCGCTGAGGGTCAGGCCCGGGGCGAGGTTGGGCGCGAGGCTGACGCCCGTGGCCGCCGCGGCGCCGGTGTTGCTGACCGTGACGGTGAGCGTCGTGCCGCTGCCGCTGGGCACGGGTTCGGCGGGTGTGGAGGCCGCAAGGCTCACGCTGCTGGTGGCCGGCGTCACCACAGGCGGTGGGGCAGGTGTGGCGCTGCCGGATCCGCCACCGCCGCAGCCCACCAACAGCCACCCTGCCACGATGGTCGCGGCCCAGGTCTTGAATCCTGAAGTCATGAAGTCCTCCCTCGCACGCTCCTTGTGGTGGAGCTTTTGCTAATGCAATCTTGCTGCGGCGGATTCTAGATACGGCTTGAGCGCATTGCGGGTCGGCTGGAGTCCGGCGGGACGGCCGGCAGCACCAGCGAAATGACGCTGCCGCCGCCGTCGCGGTTGGCGGCCCAGATGCGGCCGCCGTGGGCCTGGGCGATGCTTCGGCAGATGGCGAGCCCCAGGCCGGTGCCGCCGGCGGCGTTCTTGGTGGCGCTGGACTGCACGAAGGCCTCGAAGACGCTCTCCAGCTCGTCCGGCGGGATGCCGGGGCCGCGGTCGGCCACGTTCACGCGCACCTCGCCTGAACTGTCGTGGCGGGCGGTCAGCTCGATGCGGCCGCCCTCGGGCGAGAAGCGGATGGCGTTGGCCAGCAGATTGCGCAGCAGTTGCTGCATGCGCAGCGGGTCGGCCAGCACGACGAGGTCGCCGTCGCCGAGTTGCGCGTCCATCTCCAGCTGGCGCGCGGCCAGCAGCGGCACCAGCTCGCGCACAACCTCCAGTGCCAGCGGGCGCAGATCCACGTGGTCGGGTTGTATGGGCTCGATGCCGCGCTCGATCTTGCTCAGGTCCAACAGGTCGTTGACGAGGCTGAGCATGCGCTGGCCGGCGCGGTGCACGTCGTTGAAGAACTCGGCCAGGCGCGGCTGTTCGCGCGCGCGCAGCATGCCGAGCTCGGAGAAACCGAGGATGGACTGCAGCGGCGTGCGCAGCTCGTGGCTGACGTTGGCAATGAACTCGGACTTGGCCCGCGAGGCTTCCAGGGCGGCGTCGCGGGCGGCGCGGGTGGCGCGCTCGGCCTCGCGGAAGTCGCTGATGTCCATGAAGCAGACGACGATGCCCATGGGCCGGCCGTGGGCATCGGGGAAGGTGGACTTGCTGACCAGCAGGTCGCGCTGGCGCCCGTGCTGGCCTTGCCAGGTGGTCTCGTAAGTCAACTCGCCGCCGTGCGCCAGCAGCACGGCATCGCGGGCATCGTGCACGGCCGCTTCCTCGGGACGCAGATAGCTGGCGGCCTTGCGGCCCAGCACCTCGTCGCGGCGCCGGCCGGTGAACTGTTCCCAGGAGCGGTTGACGTCGAGGTAGCGGTTGTCGGTGTCCAGCACCGACATCGGCAACGGGCTGCTGGCCAGCAGCGAGCGCGCGAGGCCGAGTTGGGCGCGCAGCTCGGCCTGCGCACGCATCAGCCCGCTGACGTCGGCGGCGCTGCCCACCCATTCCAGCAGGTCGGTCTGGCGCCGCAGCGGCACGACGTTGATCTCGAAGCTGCGCGCCGTGCCCTCGGGCGTCACCCAGTCGGCGCGCACCTGGCGTGGCCTGGCTTCCTGGGTGTCGTCGGCGGCGAACAGCGCCGCCACCGCGGGCGAGCCGCCGAACAGTTCCTGCAGCGGCCGGCCCTGCACCTGGGCCACCGATTGGCCGCTGATGCGGGCGTAGCCCTCGTTGATGAAGGTCACGCAGCCGGCCGCGTCGGTCCGGAACAGCAGCTCCTGCACGCTGCCGAAGATGGCGCTGAGCTCGCGCTCGCGCTCCACGATCTGGCGATGGGCCTGGCCGAGCTCGGCCTGCGAGCGCTCGCGCCCGCGCAGCGCCGCCGCGCCCACCGCAGACAGCCCCAGCAGCGCCGCCGCGATGCCCAGCGCCGGCAGGCCCAGGTCGAGCGCCGTGGCCCGCCACTGCTTGAGCAGCTCGGCCTGCGGCAGTTCAACGAGCACGACCAGCGGGCGGGCGCGCAGAGCCCGGTAGGCGCCGAGCTGCTCGGCCTCGCGCAGGCCAGGGCCTGCCCACCTGCCGCGCTCGCTGCCGGCGCGCACGAGCGCGAGCGGGCTGGTGGGCGTCTGCAACGAGGCCACGCGCTCGCCGGCAAGATGGTCGGCGCTGTCGGTGACGGCGAGCAGCCGGCCCTCCATGTCGACCAGCGCGGCGGCGGCGCGCGGGTCGTTCAGCGTCAGCTGCTGGAAGTTGGCCAGCGCATCAGGGTTCAGTAGCGCCACCAGCAAGGCGGGGCGGCCTTCGCCGCCGTTGCCGGTCAGCTTCAGGCCGTGCAGCAGCGGGATGAAGCCGACGCCGCGCGGCGCGGCCGGGGCCGTGCCCGCGCTGGCCAGGCCGGCCAGGCTGCGTGCGGCGACGAAGCCGCCCACGGCATCGCGGCCGGCGGCCGGCCAGGGGCCGAGGGATGCGGGGGAGATCTGCGCGCCGCGGTCGGTCGGGTCGGCAGCGGCGAGCACGCGGCCGCCTTCGTCGAGCAGGGCAACGCCGCGCAGGAAGCCCAGGCTTGCCTGGGTCTGGCCCAGCAGGGCCTGCAGCACCTCGGGTGGGGAGCCGCGCTCGGCCATGTCGGCCAGGCCGGCCAGCGCGATCTGCGCTGCGTCGAGGCTGCGGCTGGCGTGGTCTTCGAGCACGCGGGCGAGCAGCGCCTGCTGGGCGGCGGTCTCGACCTCCTGCTCGCGCTTCTCGCGCCACAGGCTGTAGGCCGTGCCGGCCAGCAGCATGGCCGCGAGCAGGATGCCGGCGCCGGCGGTGATGATGCTCGGTCGCCAGCGGCTGCTGTGGGGCATCGAGCTAGCAGCCGTCGTTGGGTGCGGCCGGGGTCAGGCGCAGGCCTCGGGCCGCGCGGTGTCGATGCCGTCGCGCAGCGCGATCAACTGCGTCGCATGGGCGAGGAAGGCGGCCACGATGGTGGGGTCGAAGGCGCTGCCGGCCTGCTCGGCCAACATGGCCAGCGCGCGGTCATCGGCGCGCGCGGGGCGGTAGCTTTGGGGCATGGTCAGGGCGTCGAAGTAGTCCACCACGGCAACGATACGCCCGGAAAGAGGAATCTCCTCGCCCCGCAGGCCTTGCGGGTAGCCGTTGCCGTCCCAGCGCTCACGGTGGTGCAGGGCGATCTCGGCGGCCAGCGCGAACAGCGGCAGGCTGGAGCCGCCCAGCAGCGCGGCTCCGCGGCGCGGCTGGGTGCGCAGAAGCTGCTGCCGCTCGACGGCCGTCAGCGGTGATGCGGTGGGCCGGGCACCTTGCTCGCCCACGTCATGCAGTGGCGCGGCCTGGCGCAGCAGGCGGGCGCTGTCGGCATCGCAACCCAGCTGCAGGGCCAACGCCTCGGCCAGGCGGCCCAGCCGCACGCGATGGGCCCTCGTGGCTTGGTCCGCCGGGGGCGGCGTGAACGAAACGCAGGCAGACAGCGGCGGCATCGACGGAGCGGTTTGACGCTCGGGCGGGGCGAGGGCGGCGAGGGGCGGCATGACGGCTCCGGGAAGGACGCTGAATTGTCCAATGCGGATGTTTTTATCAAATACAGTGTTTTGCGCAAGTCCCATCGAATTCGGCAAAATATCGCGCTGTGAATCCCACGACAACCGCTCCCGATACCTGCTCGACCACCGAGGCCGCGCAGCGCCTGGGCATGGCGGTGCGCTCCGTGCAACTGATGGTGGACCGCGGCGAGCTCCAGGCCTGGAAGACGCCTGGCGGTCATCGCCGCATCCAGCGCAGCTCCCTGGACGCGTGGCTGGCTTCCCGCGGCGGCCTTGCGTCGACGACGCCGCCTGCGACCGGTGGCCCTGCCGCTGGCCGGCCGCTGACGCTGCTGCTCATCGAGGACTCGGTCCACTTCCAGAACCTCATCAGCCTGGTCGTCAAGCGCGAGTTGCCGGACGCCCAGCTCCATGTGGCGTCGGACGGCATCGCGGGGCTGGCGATGGCCGGCCGGCTCGAGCCCGACGTGCTGCTGATCGACATCCTGCTGCCCGGCATCGACGGCGCGGCGCTGATCACCAGCCTGCGCTCGCATCCGCAGTTCGCGCGCAGCCGGCTCATCGTCGTCACCGCGCTCGACGAGGCCCAGCGGGCGCCCTATGCCTTTGCGCTGGCCGACGTGCCGCTGGTGCACAAGACGAGCCTCGTCATCGACCTGCCGCCGCTGCTGGCCCAGGCCACGGCCGCCTTGGCCGCGCTGCCGGCCTGACCGGGCGGCAGCGGACCCGGCTTGCCCATGAGCCCTGCGCGCCTGTTGCTGATCGAGGACGACGCCTCCATCGCGCGCTTCATCGAGCTTGCACTGGAGGTGCTCCCCGACCATGACGCCTCCGCACCCGCCGTCGAGCTGACCGTCGTGCCCCGCCTGAGCCAGGCGCGCACGGCACTGGCGGCCGGTGGCTGGCAGCTGGTCATCAGCGACCTGATGCTGCCCGACGGTTCGGCCGAGATCCTGCTGGCCGAGGGGCTGGCGCTGGCTGCCGGTGCGCCCCCCTGGGTGGTGTTCAGCGCCGGTGTGCAGGAGGAGCGGCGCAACGCCCTGGCCTCGCGCGGCGTCGCACGCACGCTGCGCAAGCCCGTGCCGCTGGCCGAGCTGCTGGACACCATCGCCGGGCTGTTGCGCACTGGCCAGGCGGCGCCGCTCGATGCCGCACCACCGGCCGTGAGCGTGGACCCGGTGCACCAGCATTTCGGCGGGGATCGGGCGCTGTACGAGAACTTTCGCCGAGGCTGCGTCGAACGCTTTGCCGATGACATCGCCCAGGGTGAGGCCGCCGTCGCCGCGGGTGACGCCCCCGCGCTGCGGCGCGTTGCCCATGGCCTGAAGGCCGTGCTTGAGCTGATCGGCGAACCCGCGCTGGCCGCCCAGGCCCGTGCGTTGGAGAACGCCGCGGCCGCCTGTGGTGCAGGCCAGCCGCTGCCCCAGGGCTGGGGGCCGCTGGCCCGCGGGCTGGCCGAATTGCGTGTTGGTGGCGCCTAACGCCGCGGTGCGTCAGGGGCGCGCAGTATTTGGCAAATTCAACCCAGACCCCACGCGTTCCGGGTGGGCGTATTGATCGTCAATATCAGTAGATTTGCTAATCTCTGCGCCAAGAGATGTTTTATCCCTGCCATGTCCACCTGTCGAATGCCCCGCCACTTACCTCAGCGCCACACGATTCACCGCGCTTTGAAGGAGGCGGCATGACAACGAGCCAAGTCCTCTACGTGGAGGACGACCCGGTCAATGCGATGTTGATGCAGGGCATTCTTGAACTGCGGCCGGGCTACGCCTTGCGCGTGGCACGCAGCGGCGCCGAGGCCAAGCGCCTCGTCACGCAGGGCCGCTTCGATTTGCTGCTTTGCGATCTTCACCTGCCCGACATCGGCGGCGGGGAGCTGCTGGCCCAGCTGCGCGCTGCCGGCCTGCCCGAAGGCGTGCCGGCCCTGTTGGTGACGGCCGAGTCCGAGTTCGTGGCCGCCCAGCTGGCCCGCCACCATGGCTACGACGGCCACTGGACCAAGCCGCTGGACGTGGCCGCCACGCTGCGCAGCCTGGAGGCTTGGTTGGCCCCTCGCTCGGTCCCGCCGCGCTGAACGCGGGCGAGCCCATCGCCCAAGGCGGCCGGCGCCCGGCCCGTAAGCCGGACGTGCCCCGGACGGGGCCTGATACAAATCTTTGCCCATCGGCCACACGGACTTGCGTGAGTGGGGCGATTCTTCGGTGCCAGACACCGGAGGCCGCCCATGACAAACCGTCGCTTTGTGCTCAGCAGTGGCGCCGCGTTTGCCGGCGCCCTGATGCTGGCCCGCCGCGTGCCTGCTGCGGCGCTGAATGTCACGCCGCTGAGCGCCGATGAGCGCGCCCTGCATGCGCTGAACCGCCTGGGCTACGGCCCCCGCCCTGCCGACGCGGCCGCGATTGCCGCGCAGGGGGCCGACAAATGGCTGGATCGCTTCCTGAGCGAACAGCTGGAGCCGCGCCGCCTGCCGCAGCCCGAGGCGCTGACCGCGCGCCTGGCCGGCCTGGACGTGCTCAAGCTCGGCCAGGCCGAGCTGCTGGGGCGCTACCGCGAGGCCGTCAAGGCCGCCCGCGAGGCCCGGCGCGAGAAGGCCCAGGGCATGGCGCCCGAGGCCGATGCGATCAACGCGGTGCGCGACAAGATCCGCCCCCTCGTCGGCCAGGCGGCCACGGCCCGCTTGTCGCGTGCGCTGCAAAGCCCGGCCCAGCTCGAAGAGGTGCTGACCGAGTTCTGGTTCAACCATTTCAATGTCTTTGCCGGCAAGAACGCGGTCGGCGTGCTGGTGGCCGACTACGAGCAGCGCGCCATCAGGCCCCACGTGCTCGGGCGCTTCCGCGACATGCTGGGCGCCACGGCCACGCACCCGGCGATGCTGATCTACCTCGACAACGCGCAGAGCGTCGTCGCCGGCTACGAGCCGCCGCAGCGGGCGAAGCGCTTCCTCGCCGAGCGCCCGGAGCTCAAGGCGCGTGTGCCCAGCGGCCTCAACGAGAACTACGCCCGCGAGCTGATGGAGCTGCACACGCTGGGCGTGGACGGCGGCTACACGCAGCGCGACGTGACCGAGCTCGCGCGCATGCTGACCGGCTGGGGCCTGGACTCGCGCAAGGCCCTGGTGGGCGGCACGGGCGATCTTTTTGCCTTCGATGCGCGCAAGCACGATGCTGGCAGCAAGACCTGGCTCGGCCAGGTCGTGCGTGGCGCAGGCCAGGCCGAGGGCGAGCATGCGCTGGACGTGCTGGCCGCCCACCCGGCCACGGCCCGCCACCTCGCCACCAAATTCGCTCAGGCCTTTGTCTCGGACGACCCGCCGGCAAGTCTCGTGCAGAAGCTGGCCGACAACTTCAAGGCCACAGGCGGCGACCTGCGCGAGTTCACGCGCACGCTGATCCGCGCCGACGAGTTCTGGAGCCGCGAGGCCTACCAGGCCAAGTTCAAGACGCCCTACCAATACCTGCTGTCCAGCCTGCGTGCGCTGGACTTGCCGCCGGCCAACCCGCAGAACCTGCTGGCCGCCCTGGCCCAGGCCGGCCAGGCGCTGTTCGGCGCGGCCACGCCCGATGGCTACAAGAACACGGCCGCCGCCTGGCGCAACCCCGAGGCGCTGACGCAGCGCGTGCAACTGGCAACGACGTTAGGTCAACGAAGCGGCGTCAGCCCCGAGCGGCTGACCAGCACGCTCGGTGCATCAGTGAGTGAGCCGACTCGCCGCACGCTGGCCGCCGAGCCCGCGGGCCAGCAGGTGGCGCTGCTGCTCGCCAGCCCTGACTTCATGAAGAGGTGACCGCCATGCTCCGTCGTCAACTCCTCCACTTCGGCGCCTTCACCCTCGGCGGCCTGCCCGTGTCGCTGGTACAGGCCCAGGGTGGCACCCAGAAGAAGCTCGTCGTCGTCATGCTGCGTGGTGCGGTGGACGGCCTCTCCGTCGTCGCGCCCTACGGCGAGCGCGAGTACGCCGCCAACCGCCCGCAGATCGCGCTTAGCCCGCCTGGCGCCGAGGACGGTCTCATCAAGCTCGACTCGCTGTTTGGCCTGCACCCGTCCTTGAGCCCGCTGAAGCGCCATTGGGACGGTGGCCAGCTCGCCTTCGTGCATGCCAGTGGATCGCCCGACCCGACGCGCTCCCACTTCGACGCCCAGGACTATCTCGAGTCGGGAACGCCGGGCCGCAAGTCCACGCCCGATGGCTGGATGAACCGGCTGCTGACCGCACTGCCCGGAGAACCCGCGCCGACGCGGGCCATCTCCCAGGGCAGCACGCCGCCGCGCATCTTTGCCGGCACCGCCAGCGTCGCCAGCCTGGGCCTGGGGCCCAACGCCATGCAGCGCCGCGCCATCGACGACCCGCAGATGCAGGCCGGCCTGGCCAAGCTCTACGCCAACGACGCTCAGCTCAGCGGCACGCTGCGCGACACCACGCAGGGCCGCGGCGAGATGGCTCGAAGCATGGCCTCCGGCGGCGAAGGCAAGTCCATGGACCCGAACGCCGACGCCGGCGCCCCGTCCGCCCGCAGCTTTGCGGCCGATGCGCGGCGCCTGGGCCAGTTGATCCGCAATGACGCCCACACCCAGCTCGCCTTCACGGCCGTGGGCGGGTGGGACACGCACGTCAACCAGGGCGCCGCCCGCGGCCAGCTCGCCAACCGGCTGGCCAGCCTGGGCGAGGGGCTGGACGCGCTGAGCGTGGGCCTGGGCGACTCGCTGAAGGACACCGTCATCGTCGTCGTCAGCGAGTTCGGCCGCACGCTGCGCCAGAACGGCAACGGCGGCACCGACCACGGCCGCGGCAATGTCATCTGGCTGCTCGGCGGCCCGGTGGCGGGCGGGCAGGTGCTGGGCGAATGGCCGGGGCTGGACGCCGGCGCGCTGGCCGACGGCCGCGACCTGGCCGTGCGCACCGACTTCCGCCAGGTGCTGACGCCGCTGCTGCAACGCCATCTGGGCCTGTCGGAAACCGCACTGGCAACAGTGTTTCCGCAAGGCCCGCAAACTTGGCGTTATGCGGACAAGCTGCTGCGTGCCTGAGGCATGCAGCAGCCGCGTTCTAACGGATGGGAGAACGACATGATGCGAAGCGCTTCCTCGTTGTTCGGGCTGTGCCTGTGGGGCGCGGTGCTGGCTTACTGCTTCCTCGTGCTGACCGGCGTGTCCTGAGCGCGGCGCCTGTCACACGAACGAAGTCATCCAGCCGTGTAGCACGGGGCGCTGAGGCTGGCAGCATTACGCCACCTCCGGCCGCCTGCGTGGCCTCTACACGGTGCAGGGCCCAGGTACACCTGGCGGCTGGACTTCAAGGAACTGGCCCAGAAGGTTCAGATCCAGTGGGTGAACGAAGACCTCGTCTTCCTGCGCGCCTGGTGGGCGCGCATCGTGTCGACCGAGCTGCTGTTCGAGCTCAGCAGCGGCCGCTTCATCTATGCCAAGGAGGCGAACTACGGCTCGATGGTCCAGCCTTGCGAGGAGCTTCAGGCGAAGCAGCCTTGGAGTTCGTGAATCAACTCGGCCACGTTGGCAACTTCCAGCTTTTCGTAGACCGAACGGATCTGGTTTCTCACGGTCGCCGGTGAGCGGTCGACTGCCTGGGCGATTTCCTTGTGCGTCAAGCCCTTGGCCAGCAGCGTGGCGATCAAGCCTTCGCGAGCAGACAGGAGGTCGGCTTTGCAGGCGCTGCGGCTGTTGAGGAAAAGCAATCCGTGCTCGTGCTTGCAGGAAATTACGACCCGCGAGCCGCGGTACTCGTGCGCGCCCGACTTGAAGCAATCCAACACGACGGCCGGTAGAAAAGTCGATTTCCAGTCGGGCCATTCCTGCGACAGCTGCTGCGCGAATCTCGGTTCGCTGTGACAGACCAGGCCACGCGTATCGGCAATCGCGCAGCCCTTGTGGCTGACCGAGCCTGCCGTCTTGCGCATGTGCTGGATGCGATTGAAGCTCAATGCCTGCAGCAAATGGGGCGCCAGCATGTCCAGCGCCAAGCGCTCTTCCTCCGAGCATTGGTGATCCGGCGCCGCGCGGTAAAGGCTGATCCATTGCGCGCAGCGGGCGTCGGGATTGGCTGATGCCGTGATCAGCACGTTCTGATGCTCGAAACGGCGAAGGAATTCGAGAAAGGCACGTTGCCGTTGCCCGCTGAAATCGGTTGGTGCATGAAAGCGCCGCGTTTCGCCCGGTGCCACGAACACGGACGCGCATACAGCGTCACTCTGTTTGAGTTCCTCGTAGGCCAACAGCATCTCGGCCGGTTCCCGGTGCCGATGGATCGCCTGGGGCGCTAAACCCTCTTGGCTTGCTGTCGCGGTCTGCCACATCGCCGTGTCGAACGGTATGAACCCCCTCAAAAGATCCAGCACGTCATCCTGAAACTCCGAAGCTGCCGACTCCTGCGAAAGCCGGTAGAGCCGTAGCAGGACATCGTGAAAGGTGTCGGGGCGTTGGCGCTGTAGGTTCGCCATGGCAATCAATAGCTCATTTGCACTATGGGTGGCGGGCGTGCCGGCGGCGAGGATTCATGCCGTGAGGACAGCGGGCGATTTTGCCTTCTGCCAGGCCGAGCCATTGAACTGTTGAGCAAGCAGGAGAACATGTATCCGACCCAAGCGGTGCCGACGCTGCCGAGCTATCCCCCACCTGAGCGCCAGTCGCCAGACCAGGTGTCCGCATCCGGCGCCCGTCAGGTGTTGGCCGCCCTACCTCAGCCCATGTTCGTCACAGGCACCGACTGCCGCCTGCTGTTTGGCAACCGCAGTGCCGAGGGCATGCTGCGCGACGGGCGCGCCCGTGAAAGTGCAGGGTGCTTGACGCAGATAGGCCAACTCGATGCCTTGCGGCTGATGCCTTCACTGCGATTGGCCGAGGCGGGCTCGTCCTCCAGCGTCGGCCTTTGGTTCACGCCTGGGATCACCACCGGCTGGATGCACTGCCAACCCATGCCCAGGGAGCTGGCGCGCAATGCCCGCTGGCACCTGGGTGCCGTGCTGCTGGTCGTCCACATGGACCAACCCGCACTGACGCAGGCGGCCCGCATCGACGCACTCGCGCGCCACAGCCGGCTCAGCGCCGCGGAGCGCCACGTGTTGATGCTGCTGGCGGACGGAATGACGGTGGAGACGGCCGCAGCTCACCTCCGCCTGAGCCCGTCGACGCTGCGCAGCCATGTCCGCAACCTGCTCGGCAAGACGCAGGCATCCTCGCTGATGCAGTTGCTACGTTGGACAGGCTCGGCCCACGCGCTGCCGCACTGAGCCGAGCCTTCAGGCGAAGTAGCCCAGGTTCTTCACGCTGAAGTTGGCCAGGTGGGGGAAGACGCCGCCGAGGTCGGCCGCGCCGACGCCCAACCAGCTCGCCAACGTGGCACTCATCTGATCCACCGCCGTGGTCGGCAACCAGCGGCCCTCGTCGCCGACGTCATCCGGCCCGCCCAGCGCCAGCTGCGGCATGCGGCCGTAGAGCCCGCCCTTGACGGCGCCGCCCAGCACGAAGTGATGGTTGCCCCAGGCATGGTCGGTGCCGCCGCCCGACGCGGGTTGCAGCGTGCGCGCGAAGTCGCTGGCGGTGAAGGTCGTCACCGCGTTGGCAACGCCGAGCTGCTGCATCGCGTCGTAGAAGGCCTTCAGCGCCGGGCCGAGGTCGCTGAACAGCGCCTGCTGCTGGTTGATCTGGTCGTTGTGCGTGTCGAAGCCCCCCAGGGAGACGAAGAACAGCTGCCGCGTGACGCCCAGGCCCGAGCGGCCTTCGATCATCTTGGCCACCGTCAGCAGCTGCTGGGCGATATTGCTTCCCAGGCCGTTGAACAGGCCGGCCACGCTGCCGGTACCCGACAGCGCGGTGTTCAGCGCATTGCTGGCCCTGATGGCCTGGTTGAGCACGCTGGCCGCGGCGCGTTCCTCGGCGTTGGCATAGGGCTGTTGCAGCAGGCTCTGGTAGAGCTGGTAGAGCGGGCTGGCACTGGGGTTGCTGCCGAAGCCCTTGATGGCGAAGCTGTTGCCGGAGCCGACGGTCAGGCCCTGGCTGGTCGCGCCGTTCATGAAGACGTTGTTGCCGCTGACCGAGAGCGCCATGGGCACGACGCCGTTGGAAGCCTGCAGGTCCGCCACGCGTCCGCCCCAGCCCGTCGTCGACGTGGCAGCGTTGCCGCTGAAGGACTGGCCGCGCTGCCACTGGTCCTGCTGGTCGTCGTGGGAGAACAGGTTGGTCGGCCGTTGGGCGTTGGCCGCGTTGAATTCGGCCTTGGTCATGGGCCTCACGAGCGGGCCGACGTTGGCCTGCACGGCCAGATGGCCCTGGTTCCAGATGTCGGCCAACGGCGTCAGCGCAGGGTGCAGGCCCACGCCGCCGCCGTTCAGCGGCGCGAGGGACGACTGCGGCAGCGTCAACCCGCCGGCGCCGGCCGTGCCGCGTGCCTTGGCATAGGCGGCGTAGCCGGCTGCGTCGGTCGGGATGACCATGTTGTTGCCGTCGTTGCCGCCGTACAGGAAGACGCAGACGAGGGCGCGGTAGTCGCTGCCGATCAGCGGTGCGGCCAGTGAGGGCAGGGCGGACGCGCCAGCGAAGGCCGCGGCGTGGGAGAGCAGATGGCGTCGGGACAGCATTTCAGTTCTCCACGAGGTATTCGGGGGACATGGCGGCGAGGAAGAGCGCCGCCTTGGCGCGATCCAGCGGCTTGGTGGCCGGCGCGATCTGCGCGGCTTTCAGCAGGGCAGCCTGCAGGTTGGCGCTGGCGCGGCCGGCGAACAGCACGCGGTTGATGTCGGCCACCAGCGCGGCCGGTGTTGCCGCCAGGTTCTGCCAGCGCGTGAGGTCGATCTTGGTGCCGATGGCACCGGCCACCGTGGGGTCGGCTGTCACGCCCTTGCCGTTGAGCGCCGTCTGCAGCACGCCGCTCAACTTGAAGGCCGCACTGGCGTTGAAGACGCCGAAGGCCGGGCCGTCCAGCGCGGGGTTCTCCGGCAAGTCGTAGTCGGGCGAGAAGAAGTTGAAGACGCTGGGCGGGCTGTAGACCGTCTGGCCCAGGCTGGCCGCCTGGCTGCGCAGCCAGACGCCGTCGCTCACGCCGCCCATGGCGCGCATCAGATGGGTCAGTTGCAGGATGGGTTCGCGCAGCTTGCCGAAGCTGTTGGCGTCCTGGGCGGTCAGGGCCTCGGGGTCGGTCAGGATGGCCTGCAGCACGGCCTTCATGTCGCCGCGCACGCGCCGCTCGGCGATCTGGCCGCGCGAGAAGGTGGTGACCGTCGTGCCGTTGAACGCCTGGGCGACGCGCTGCACATAGGCCGGGCTGGGGTTGGCCGTGACGAGCTGCTGGATGAGCTGGCGGCCGATGAAGGGGCCGACGTTGGGGTGGTTGAAGATGTTGTCGACGGCGGCTTCGAGGTCGGCCTGCGCCGTCTGGCCCCCGGGCAGCGTCGTGCCGTTGAGCAGCTTCTTCGTGCCTTTGTCGTGATGGTCGTCGAAGGCGATCATCGGCACGTCGTAGTAGCTCGGGTTGCCGAACTTGCTGCGCGCGGCGCCCGGCCGCGGCGCATAGGTCCAGCCGGTGAAGACGTGGGCAAAGCCCTCCACCGTGTCCTGGTCGTAGCTCGGCAGGGGCTGGCCCTTGGCGTCGAGCTTGATGCTGCCGTCCAGGTTGAGCTGGTACAGCCCGATGGAGAACAGCTGCAGCACCTCGCGGGCGTAGTTCTCGTTGGGCTCGATGCCCTTGGTCGGGTTGGGCTTGTCGTTGTTGGCCATGTTCAGGAAGCGCCCCATGGCCGGGGACAGCGTCACCTCCTTCAGCACATCGCGGAAGTTGCCGAAGGCGTTGCGCAGGAAGATGCGCTGGTACTGCGCCATCGCGTTGGGCAGCTTGATGACATTGCCCGACACGACGAGGATTTCCGACAGCGCCAGGGCCGTGCGCTGGCGCAACTGGTCGGGCTGGTTCACCGCATTCGCGAAGAACTGCACCTGCACCGGAAAGAGCGTGTAGTTGTCGCGGTTGCAGGTGGCGGGGGAGCCTGCGGGGCAGCCCTTGCTGGAGTCGGGGTCCACCCAGGCCACGCCGGTGAAGTCGGAATCGACCCGCGTGAATTGACTCGCGAGCCAGGCCTGGCGGCCGCCGGACATCACCGCGGCGACGCTGGCATCCGTGGGGCCGAAGCTGGCCTGGCCGAGGAAGCGGCGGGCCTGCGGCTCCGTCATCGTGGCGGGCGGCCGCTCATCGGCGGCCAGGGCAGGCAATGCGGGCCAGCTCAGGCTGGCAACGGCGGCCAGCAGACAAAGTCGGGCGAAAGGCATGGTGAATCTCCGGAAGCGGCGCGATGTTGATGCCGCCCTCCTGTGAGGTCTCGCCACCATTTGTTGGCATTCGTAAGCAAACGATGCTGTCCGTTGCGGACCATGTACGGACTGTCCGGCACCTGTCCGCGGACACATGCCGCCGTCCCAAGTCGTTGATTTGTCACGGTGCGCGTGCTGGCACATCACTTGCGAAAGGCAGGGCATGAACACCCGCTTTCGCGACACCTCTGAACAGGACCGCCCCCTCGCTCAAAAGTCCCGCCGCTGGCCGCTGCTGCTGGCCGGCGGCGCGGTCGTCGTGGCCGTGCTCGTGCTGCTCGGCGGCGGCCGCATCCGGCAGGCGCTGTCCGCCGACTCGGCCGTCAGCGCCGCGCGGCTGTCGCTGGCCACCGTCGACGTCGCACCGCTGACGCGTGACGTGGCCGGCGAGGGCCGCGTCGTCGCCGCGCAGAGCCCGACGCTCTACGCCCAGGGCGCCGGCAGCGTGACGCTGGTCGTGCAGGCCGGTGACCCCGTCAAGCGCGGCCAGGTGCTGGCCCGCGTCGACTCGCCCGAGCTGACCAACCGCCTGGCCCAGGAGCGCAGCAACGTCGATGCCGTCAAGGCCGACCTGGCCCGCGCCGAGGTCGAGGCCCGCCAGCAGACGGCCGCGCTGCAGAGCGCCTACGAGAACGCCCGCATCGACCAGCAGACCGCCGCCAACGACCTGGCCCGCCAGACCCAGGCCTTCGAGGCCGGTGCCACGGCCCGCATGCAGGTCGAGCGCGCCCAGGACGCGTTGGCCAAGGCCAAGCTGGCGCTGGACCAGGCCGCAGCCCTGCGCGGCCTGAAGACGGACAGCCTGGCGCTGGACGTGCAGGCCAAGAAGAGCGCCCTGGCGCGCCAGCAACTGCTCGTGGCCGACCTGGAACGTCAGGTGGCCGAGCTGCAGGTGCGCTCGCCGGTGGACGGCCAGGTCGGCCAGCTCTTCATCGCCGACCACACCAACGTCGCCCGCGACGCCAAGCTGCTGTCGGTCATCGACCTGTCGGCGCTGGAAGTGCAGATGCAGGTGGCCGAGAGCTTCGCCCGCGAGCTGCAGCCCGGCATGCCCGGCGAGATCGGCGGCAACGGCCAGCACTGGGCCGGCCAGGTCAGCTCGGTGTCGCCGGAGGTCGTCAACGGCGAGGTCAGTGCGCGGCTGCGGTTTGCGGGCCAGCAACCCGAGCAACTGCGCCAGAACCAGCGCCTGTCGGTGCGCGTGCTGCTGGACAAGCGCGACAAGGTGCTGGGCGTGGCCCGCGGCAGCTTCGTCGACGACGGCGGTGGCAGCTATGCCTATGTGGTGCGGGGCGGCGTGGCCGAGAAGGTCGCCGTCAAGCTGGGCGCTCGCTCGCTCGAACGCGTCGAGGTGATTTCCGGCCTCGTGGCCGGGGACCGCGTCGTCATCTCCGGGTCGGACAACTTCAAGGGCGCGGACCGCGTCTTGATCGCAGATTAAGGAAAAGGAAGAACCATGCTCCAGATGGAAAAACTGCAGAAGGTCTACCGCACCGAAATGGTCGAGACCTATGCGTTGCGCGACTTCAACCTGACCGTCAAAGAGGGCGAATTCGTCGCGGTGACCGGGCCATCCGGCTCGGGCAAGACGACCTTCCTGACCATCGCCGGCCTGCTGGAAGCCTTCAGCGGCGGCAGCTACAAGCTCGACGGCATCGACGTCAGCCGCATGGGTGACGCCGAGCGCTCGCGCATCCGCAACCAGAAGATCGGCTTCATCTTCCAGGCCTTCAACCTGATCCCCGATCTGAACGTGCTCGACAACATCGAGGTGCCGCTGCGCTACCGCGGCATGAGCGGCGCCGAGCGCAAGAAGCGCGCGGCGGACGCGCTCTCACGCGTTGGCCTGTCGGCCCGTGGCCGCCACTACCCGGCGGAGCTTTCGGGCGGCCAGCAACAGCGCGTGGCCATCGCCCGGGCGCTGGCCGGCGGGCCGCGCCTGCTGCTGGCGGACGAACCCACCGGCAACCTCGACAGCGCGATGGCGCGCAGCGTCATGGAGCTGCTGGAAGAGCTGCACCGCGACGGCGCCACCATCGTCATGGTCACGCACGATCCGCAACTCGCCGCACGCGCCCAGCGCAACGTGCACGTCATCGACGGCCAGGTGGTCGACCTGACCGCCGAGCTGAACGCGGAGCTCGCGGCTTGAACGCTTTGCGACCTCTGCTGCTCGCCGCGCTGGCCCTGGCCGCCGGCGTGGCGCGGGCCGACGACCTGCTGCTGGTCTGGGCCCAGGCGCGCGCGGCCGATCCGCTGCTGCGCCAGGCCGCGGCGTACAACGGTGCGCAGGAAGCCGCCTCCCGTGAGGCCCGCGCGGCGCTGCTGCCGCAGTGGAGCCTGCAGAGCACCGAGCAACGCGAGAGCGGCGGCGCCGGCCGGGCGCGCACGACGACGAGCAGCATCAGCCAGCCCCTCATCGACCTGGCCGCGCTGCGCGAATGGGATGCCAGCCGCAGCCAGGCCTCGGCCCAGTCCGCCCGCCTGGCCGCCGCCGAGCAGACCGCACGGGCGCGTGTGGCCGATGCCTATTTCGGCCTGCTGTCGGCCCAGGCCCAGCTGGCCACGGCGCGCGCCAACGAGGAAGCCTTTGCCCGCCAGGTCAGCGAGGCCGACACGCGCTTCAAGGCCGGGCTCTCGGCCCAGGTCGAGGCCGACCAATCACGCGCCTACCGCGAATTGGCGCGCAGCAACACGCTGGCCGCCGAACTGAACCTGGCCGACGCCCGCGAGGCGCTGGCCCAGCTGACCGGTGTGCCCGTCACGGCGCTGCAGCCGCTGCGCCGCGCGCTGGAGGCGCAGGCCCTGCCGGACGACGCCGAGGCCTGGACCCAGCGTGCCCTGCAAGCCAACCCCGAGCTGCGCGCGCTGCAGCTGGATGTGCAGGCCAGCGAGCAACGCATCTCCGCCGCACGCGCCGGCCATCTGCCGACCTTGAGCGTGGGCGTGGACACGACGCAGCGTCGTGGTGATGCCGTCTCCGCGCTGGACGCCGGCCGCACGCCGACCGTCATCGGGCTGCGCCTTACCGTGCCGCTGTTCGCCGGTGGCGCCACCGCTGCCGCGGCCGACCGTGCCGGCTTCCAGCGCGACGCCGCCCGCGAGCAGCTCGAAGCCGGCCGCCGCGCCGTGCTGCGCGAGGTGCGCGCCCAACACCTGGCCGTGGGCCAGGGCGCGGTGCAGCTGCGCTCCACGCAGGTCGCCGTCGAAGCCGCCGAGCGTGCTCTCGAAGCCACGCGCACGGGCCTGACGCTGGGCACGCGCAGCACCACCGATTTGCTCCTCGCCATCCAGACCCTGGCCGGCGCGCAGAACGCGCAGACCCAGGCCCGCCATCGCCACGTGCTGGCCCTGCTGGCCCTGCACCAGGCGGCCGGTTCGCTCGGTGATGCCGAGCTCGCCACCGTCAACGCACTCCTGGAGATGAAATGAAGCCTCCACGTTCACTTCGTTCACTGCCCCCCGAGGGGGCGCTTCAATGCCTTCGGGCGGCCGGGCGGTATTGAAATGTTCCTCCACTACCTCGAACTCGCCTGGCGCAACACCCTTGCCGCCAAAGGCCTCTCCGCGTTGATGGTGCTGGCCCTGGCCCTCGGCATCGGTGCCTGCATGACGACGCTGACCGTCTATCACGTGCTGTCCGGCGACCCCATTCCCGCCAAGAGCGCGCGCCTGTTCAACGTGCAGCTCGACGCGTCCGACATGATCAGCTGGAAGGCCGGTGAAGAGCCCAACTTCGACCTGACCCGCTACGACGCAACAGCCCTGCTGCGCCACAAGAAGGCGATGCGCCAGGCGATGTCCAGCGGGTTCAACACCGCCGTCGCGCTGCCGGACGCCCAGGTCAAGCCCATCTTCTCGGGCGTGCGCATGACGTCGGCCGATTTCTTTGCGATGTTCGATGCGCCGTGGCAGTACGGTGGCGGCTGGAGCGCGTCCGACGACGAAGGCGAGGCGCGCGTCGCCGTCATCTCGGCGTCGCTGAACGACAAGCTGTTCGGCGGTGCCAACAGCGTGGGCAAGGAAGTCTTCGTGCGCGGCCAGACGCTGCGTGTCGTCGGCGTGCTCAAGCCCTGGAAGGTGCAGCCCCACTTCTGGGACCTGACGCTGGGCAGCTACACCGAGACCGAAGATTTCTACCTGCCGTTCTCCACCGCGATGGCGCTCAAGATGGGCCACTGGGGCAACATGAACTGCTGGGCCCGCGGCGCCAACGGCGGCAGCTCGCTCGACCTGAACGCCAGCTGCTCTTGGATCCAGTACTGGGTCGAGTTCGCCAAGCCCGAGGACGCCGTGGCCTACCGCGACTACCTCGTCGCCTTCTCCGAGGCGCAGCGCAAAGCCGGCCGCTACGAGCGCCCGACGAATGTGCGCCTGCGCAACGTGATGGACTGGCTGGGCTCGCAGAAGGTGCTGCCCGCCGACGTGCGCCTGCAGACCTGGCTGGCCTTCGGCTTCCTGGCCGTCTGCGTCGTCAACATGGTGGGCCTGCTGCTGGCCAAGACGCTGCGCCGCAGCGGCGAGATCGGCGTGCGCCGCGCGCTGGGCGCCACGCGCGGCGACATCTTCAAGCAGTTCGTCGTCGAGGCCGGCCTGCTCGGCCTGGCCGGTGCGCTGCTGGGCCTGCTGTTCGCCCAGGGCGGGCTGTGGCTGGTGCGCCAGAGCCCCAACGACTACGCCCGCCTGGCTGAGCTGGACGCTTCCATGCTGGCCCTGACGCTGGGCCTGGCACTGATGGCCAGCCTGATCGCCGGCCTGCTGCCGGCCTGGCGCGCGGCCCTCGTCACCCCCGCCGTCCAACTGAAGGTGCAGTGATGAAAGACCTGATGCCCATTCTGTCGACGCTGCGCCGCCACAAGATCGCGGCCGGCCTCATCGTGCTGGAGGTGGCGCTGTCCTGCGGCATCGTCACCAACGCGCTGCACCTGATCCAGACCCGCATCGAGGCGCTGAGCACCGACAGCGGCCTCGTCGAGTCCGAGATCGGCGTGCTGAACCTGCGCGGCAGCAAGCCGCAGCCGCCCGAGCGCACCGCCGGCATCGTGGCCGAAGACCTCGCCAAGGTGCGGGCCATCCCTGGCATCAAGGCCGCCACGGTGGCCAACCAGATCGTCTACGGCAACAACAGCAACAACAGCGGCGTGTCGCTGGAGCCCGACAACAAGGGCCAGCGCATCGTCGCGGCGCAGTACGCGTCCGACGACCAGATGCTGCCGACCTTCGGCCTCAAGCTGGTGGAGGGCCGCAACTTCACGCCCGACGAGATCCTCGACAGCTTCGTGGCCTTCAGCGTCTCCGAGCCCAAGATCGGCCAGGTGATCATCAACAAGGCGATGGCGGAGAAGCTCTTCCCCGGCCAGACCGCCGCCGGCAAAACCATCTATGTCTTCGGCACGTCGCCGTCGACCATCGTCGGTGTCGTGCAGACGCTGACACACACCCAGCTGCACCGGGCGCGCGGCGGTGACAACGGCGGTGCCGCGATGCTGCTGCCGCTGCGCGGTGGCGGCTCCTACGTCATCCGCGCGGAGCCGGGCCAGCTCGACGCCAAGATCAAGGCCGCAACCGCCGTGCTGGAGGAAGGCAACCGCGGCCGTGTCGTCACGCAGAGCCAGCCGCTGACCGACATGCGTGCCGCCTTCTATGCGCAGGACCGCGCCATGGCCTGGCTGATGGGCGGTGTCTGCGTGTCGCTGCTGCTCGTCACAGCGATGGGCATCGTCGGCCTGGCCAGCTTCTGGGTGCAGCAGCGCACCCGCATGATCGGCACACGTCGGGCACTGGGCGCCACCGAGCAGCAGATCCTGCGCTACTTCCAGCTCGAGAACCTGCTGCTGACGACGACCGGCATCCTCATCGGCATGGCCGGCGCCTGGGCCTTGAGCCAGCTGCTGATGCAGAGCTACGAGCTGCCGCGCCTGCCGGGGGTCTACCTGCCTGCCGGCGCGCTGGTGCTGTTCGCGCTGGGCCAGCTCGCCGTCTGGGTGCCGGCTCGCCGGGCTGCGCGTTTGTCCGCAGTGGCGGCGCTGCGGGCCTAGGGCCATAGTCCGCCCGCCACGCGGCGTGGGCCGCGGTGAAGGAGAGGGAATGAACAAGCTCTTCAAGTGGCTGGGCATCGTCATTGGCCTGGCCGCGCTCCTCGTCGCGGCCATCGCCCTGACCGGCTGGCTGCAGGCCGACCGCAAGATGGCGCGCCGCGTCGAGGTGAGCGTGGCGGCCCTGGCCCTGCCCACCGAGCCGGCCGCCATCGAGCGCGGCCGCTATCTCTTCAACTCGCGCGGCTGCGCCGAATGCCACGGCGCCAACGGTGGCGGGCACAAGGTCATCGACGGCGGCGGCATGCTCGTCGTCGCCCCCCACATCAGCGCCGGGCCGGGCTCGGTGACGGCGGCCTACCGCGTGGAGGACTGGGTGCGCGCCATCCGCCACGGCGTGCGAACCGACGGCCGGCCGCTGATGATCATGCCCAGCGAGGACTACAACCGCCTCACCGATGCCGACGTCGGCGCATTGATCGCCTACGCCAAGCAGATGCCCGCGGTCAGCGGCGAGACGACGGTTATCAAACTGCCGGCGCCGGTGCGCGTGCTCTACGGCCTGGGCCTCATCCAGGACGCCGCCGCCAAGATCAACCACAGCCTGCCGCCGGCCGCGCCCGTGCCCGAGGGGCCGACCGTCGAGCATGGCCGCTACGTTGCGCAGATGTGCGTGGGCTGCCACGGCGAGGGCTATGGCGGCGGCAAGATCCCCGGCGGCCCGCCGGACTGGCCGGCCGCGGCCAACCTGACGCCGGGCGGCGGCAGCGCGATGACGCGCTATGCCAGCGTCGATGCCTTCGTCGCGATGATCCGGAGCGGCAAGCGCCCTGACGGCGCGGCCATCGCCGTCATGCCGTTCGCGTCGCTGTCGCAGATGAACGACGTCGACCTGCGCGGCCTGCATGCCTTCCTGCAGACGCTGCCGGCCAAGGACTTCGGCAGCCGTTGAGGCGGGCGCTCAGCCCGCCGTCTGCAGCGCGCGCAGCTCGGCCGACCAGTCGGCCCAGTGCTTGCGCACCTGCTCGCGCTGCCGTGCGTCCAGGCCGTTGATGAGCTTCAGCAGGCTGGCCATGACCTGCTCGCGGTAGGCCTGCTCCATCGGCAGCGTCTGCGAAATGCGCATGAAGGTGGCCGTGCCGCCGGCCAGGTCCTGGTGCGACCAGGCCCGCAGCGCCTCCATCGTGCGCACCTGGCGGATGGCGCGGCCCTGGGCCATGGCGGCGAGGTCGAAGTGCCAGCCCTCGGCATCGCCGCGAGCCTGCTTGCGCGTCGGGCGGTCCAGGTCACCGAGCCCGCGCTCCAGGTTGTTTGCGTAGCGCTTGGCGCGCTCCGCCGGGCCACCGCGGCCGGCCTGCTTGTCCTGCCACTCAGCCGTCTTCTCGTCCATCTTCTTCTGCAGGTGCTGCCACTGCTCGGGCCGGAGCTCGGCCAGCACGGGCGCGGCCAGCGGCGCGGCGTGCTGCAGGCAGCGGTCCAGGCTGGCGTGGGCGCCGCGCTCTAGCGCCAGCATCTCGTCGGGCGTCACCACCCCGTCTTCCAGCGCCGTGTGGGCCTGGCGCAGCAGCGCAAGCCACTGCGGCAGCTCCTCGCGCCGGTGCCAGGCCTGCCAGGCGCGCAGCTTGTCTTTCAGCCGGCCCTGCTGGGCGCTGTCCAGGTCCAGGTAGCTGTCGATCCACAGCCCGGCCAGCAGCGGAAGCTGGTTGTAGGCCAACGTCAGGCTCGAGCAACCGACCAGGCCGAGGGCCAGGATCAGCGCGAGGAGGGTGGTGAATCGCTTCAGCAGTTGCATGGGGGCATCGTGACAAGATGAACAGCCGCTGTCACGCCAGGGGTCAATCCATGCGCCTGTAGGGCAAGGCGCCGTGTTGGCCCACCCGCACCAAGGCCAGGGCCTGCTGCACATCCGGCAAGCCGCGTGCCTGGGCCTCCAGCTCGGCGGCCTGGGCGGCGCTCTGCACGCAGCCCTCCAGGTAGACGACACGGCCCTGTACGGTGAACCACAGGCTGCTCGGGTGCAGGGCCGGCGTGTTCTGCAGCCTGGCGCGCAGCGCGATCGCGATGCCGGCGTCGTAGCGGAAGGCATTGGGCTCGCTGCACTCGCCCTTGAGCCAGCAGCTCGTGCCGCGCTCCGCGCGGTGGTGGGCCTGCACGCGCGCTTCGGCCGCGGTGATGCGCGGGCCGCGCGGTTCAGGGCAATCGGCGATGTCGGCCGACACGGCTTCGAAGGGATCGTTGAAGCGGTTCAGCACCGCATCGTCGGCATTGCCTGCCAGCAGCAGCGCAAGCAGCAGGGGCGCTTTCAAGGACAGGCCGTGCGTAGCATGGGGAAGTCGATGCCGCGCTCCTTGCCCTTCATCGTGCCTTCGATGCGTGCCGTCAACCGGTCCGCCGCCTCGCGGCGATAGCCGACGCGTTGCGGGAAGTCGTGCGTCGGGTTCTCGAACACGGCTTCGGCTTCACCCTGGCGCAGCAGCTTGAACTCGGTGGGCGGCCGGCCCTGGGGCTGGGCAATGTAGCTGAGCTTGCCGTCGGCGTCGGCGCGGATCTGCATGAACTCGAACTCGACGACGCGGCCGTTCTTCAGCGTGCGCGCCATGCCCAGCATCACCCCACCGGCCGGCGCCATCCACTGCTCGACCGAACCGGCCTCGCGACCCTGCTGCGTCCAGCAGCCGGCCAGCCAGGCGATGGACGCAAAGGTATCGGTCTGCGCCTGGGCGGAAGCACAGGCGGCGAGGAGCAGGGCGGGTAGAACGGCGCGCATCGGCTTCATGATTTCGATTCTGTGCCGCGCGGTTATCGTTGGTGCCCAAGCAAACCCTCGCCTCCCAGCGCTCCCCGTGTCCCACAAGGAACTGCCCCGTACCCTGAAGCTGCTGACGATCTGGCTGCTCATCGGCCTCGTCATCTTCCTGGGCATCAAGGCCTGGGAGCGCGAGCGCGAAGCCAGCAGGTTCCAGCTGGCCGGCGAGGTCATCGTGCTGACGCGCTCCGGCGACGGTCACTTCCACTGGCCCGGGCGGGTCGACGGCATCGAGGTGGACTTCCTCGTCGACACCGGTGCCACCAGCACGGCCCTGCCGCAGAGCCTGGCCGAGCGCGCCGGCCTCAAGCCCCTGGGCACCGTGCGCGCGCAGACGGCGGCCGGTGCCACGCGCGGCTTCATCGCGCGGGCCGACGTCGTGCTGGAAGGCGGCGTGCGCGCCGACAAGCTGACGGTGACCGTGCTGCCCGACCTGGCCGCGCCGCTGCTGGGCATGGACGTGCTGGGTCGCCTGCATTTCAGCCAGAAGCCGGGCGAACTCCGCATCGAGCCGAAACAATGATCCGCGCCTTCTTGTTGGCCTTCCTCGTCGGCGGCGCCCACGCCGCCTGCCCGCCCACGCCCGCCCTGCCGACGGCCCAGCAGGCCACCACCTGGGCCGCCAAGGCGCCCGACCGTGGCCTGCTGTGGCGCATCAGCCGTGGTGGCCACAGCAGCTACCTGTTCGGTAGCCTGCATGTCGGCAAGGCGGATTGGGCCTACCCCGGCCCGGCGCTGCGTGCGGCCTGGGGCGAGACTGAGGTGCTGGCCGTCGAGCTGGACCCCGCCGATGTCGGCGCGGCGCTGGCCAGCCTGCCCAAGGAGGCGCCGTTGCCGCCGGCGCTTGCCAAGCGCCTGGATGCCCAGGCCCGCACGGCCTGCCTGCCGCCGGGCGCCTTGAGCACGCTGCCGGCCATGCTGCAGCTCAGCACGCTGACTCTGCTCGAAGCTCGCCGCGACGGCTTCGACGCCGGTTTCGGCCAGGACCTGATGCTGCTGGCCTGGGCCAAGCGCGAGGGGCGGCCGGTGCAGTCGCTGGAGAGCGTGCAGGAGCAGCTGGAGGCGCTGGAGCCCGGGCCGGGCGAGTTGCCGGCCGTCATCGACGGTGGGCTGCAGCAACTGCGCAAAGGGCAGGTCCGGGGGCCGCTGCGCAAGCTCGCCACGACCTGGTCGCGTGGCGATCTGGCCACGCTGGGTAACTACGCACGCTGGTGCGGCTGTGCCGACAGCCCGGCCGAGCGCGAATGGATCAAACGCGTCAACGACGGGCGCAACGGCCCGCTGGCTGAGCGCATCGCCGCCCTGCACGGCGCCGGCCAGCGTCTGCTGGTGGCCGTGGGCGCGCTGCACATGAGCGGCCCGCAGGCCCTGCCGCGGTTGCTAGCCGAGCAGGGTTTTACCGTCGAAGCCCTGCTGCCCGCGAAGTAGCATTCCCCCGAACGCCAAGGAGACAACATGACCGACAACAGCTTCACCAAGTTCGTGCCCGGCTTCGAGTTCCTGCAGGGCCTCGTCAAGAACGCCGGCTCTGCCCTGCCCGGCATCGGCCAGTGGGTGGCGCCCACGCTCAACCCCGAGGAACTCTCCAAGCGCATCGAGGAGCTGCGCACCGTGCAGTTCTGGCTGGAGCAGAACGCGCGCATGCTGTCCGCCACCATCCAGGCGCTGGAGGTGCAGCGCATGACGCTGTCGACGCTGAAGTCCATGAACGTGCCGCTGGCCGACCTGCGCGACAGCCTCAAGCTGCCGACCGGTGGCGATGGCACCTCCTGGCCTGGCATCCCGCCCGAGATCCTCGCTGCCGCGGCGCCGGTGGCCCAGGCGGCTGCCAAGACCGCGACCAAGGTCGCCGCCAAGACGGTGAAGACCGCCGGCGATGCCGCCAAGGCCGTCGCCGACAACCCGGCGGGTGTCGTCGACCCGACGCAGTGGTGGACGGCGCTGAGCCAGCAGTTCACGCAGCTGGCCACGTCGGCCATGAAGGACACCGCGACCGATGCGGCCAAGAACCTGGCGGGCAGCCTCGTCAAGCAGAGCTTCGATGCCGCCAGCGAAACGCTGAAGCGCGCCGCCAGCGTGCCCAGCACGGTGGTCGGCAGCGTGGCCAAGGGCTTTGCCGCGGGCGCCACGCCCAAGCCCGCCGCCAAGGTCGCAGCAAAGGCGCCGGTGAAGGTGGCGGCCAAGGCAGCCAAGCCGCGCAGCGGCACCGTCCGTCGCAAGACTTGAGGCTGGGGCGTACTCGGGCGACGACAGGGGGATGAGGCGCCGGCCATTGCTGTTCATGCTCGCGGCGGGCGCTGCCGTCGAGGCGCCTGCGCGGCCCTCGCCGCTGGTCTCCCCCCAGCACGACCCCGGCCGCGTGCCGCAGTGGCACTACATGCAGGAGGTCATCAAGCTCGCGATCACGCGCAGTGGCGCCAGTTACGAGCTGGTGGAATCGCCCTTCCCGATGACGCAGGCACGCGTCGTGCGCGAACTGGCCGACCGCAGCGGGCGGATCGACCTGACCTGGACCATGACCAGCATCGAGCGCGAGGCCCAGATGCTGCCGGTGCGCGTGCCGATGGACCGCGGCCTCATCGGCTGCCGCATCGCTTTCGTGCGCCCCGAGGACGTGGACCGCTGGCGCGACCTGCGCGACCTTGACGAGCTGGCGCGCTATGTCGCCGGCCAGGGCCAGGACTGGCCCGACACCCCCATCCTGCGTGCCAATGGCCTGCAGGTGCAGGGCGTCAGCCGTTACGAGGCGCTGTTCGACATGCTGCGGCTGCGCCGCATCGACTACTTCCCGCGCGCCGTCTTCGAGATCGACGACGAGGCGGCCACGCCGCAGGCCCATGACCTCGTCATCGAGCCGCATGTGCTGCTGCGCTACCCCGCGGCCTCCTATCTCTTCGTGCGCCCGGATCGGCCGCAGTTGGCGGCCGAGCTGCAACGCGGTATGGAATCGGCGGCCAACGACGGCAGCCTCGCGCGCCTCTTCCAGCAGTATTTCGGTGATCTGCTGCGCCGCCACAACCTGGCCCGCCGCCGCCAGCTGCTGCTGAAGAACCCGGTGCTGCCGCCCGAGACACCCTTGCACAAGCCGGCCTACTGGCTCGTCATCGAAGGCTGAAATGAACTGCCCCTCGCCCAACCTCGCATCGCTGAACGCGAGCGCGTCTGGTCGGTCCCCCGGGGGGACGGCGATGCTTGCCGGATTGACCGGCAAGCACATCGCCAGCGCGGACCGGCTTGGGAGCGGCCCGGCGCTCGGCCCGCAAGTTTCGTGCGTCGCGGGTATCGCGAACGCGGAATGGGCAACTAAAGTGAGTCCGCCATGAATGCCCCGTTGGACCTCGCCGCTCGCCGCGCCGCCCTCATCGCGGCGTTGGCGCCGCTGCTGCCCGGCCACGCCCTGCTGTACCAGGCCGAGCAGACGACACCGTATGAATGCGACGGCCTGACCGCCTACCGCCAGCGCCCGCTGGCTGTGGCCCTGCCCGAGACCGAGGCCCAGGTCGCCGCCGTGCTGAAAGCCTGCCACCGCCTGGGCGTGCCAGTCGTCGCACGCGGCGCGGGCACGGGCCTGTCGGGCGGTGCGATGCCGCACGAGGCGGGCCTCACGCTGGCCCTGGCCAAGTTCAACCGCATCCTGTCCGTGGACCCGCTGTCGCGCACGGCCCGTGTGCAGTGCGGCGTGCGCAACCTCGCGATCTCCGAGGCCGCCGCGGCCCATGGCCTGTACTACGCGCCCGACCCGAGCAGCCAGATCGCCTGCAGCATCGGCGGCAACATCGCCGAGAACAGCGGCGGCGTGCACTGCCTGAAATACGGCCTGACGCTGCACAACGTGCTGCGCGTGCGCGGCTTCACGGCCGAGGGCGAGGCGGTCGAGTTCGGCAGCGAGGCGCTGGACGCGGCCGGGCTGGATCTCTTGGCGCTGGTTATTGGCAGCGAAGGCATGCTGGCCGTCGTCACCGAGGTCACCGTCAAGCTGGTGCCCAAGCCGCAGCTGGCGCGCTGCATCATGGCCAGCTTCGACGATGTGCGCAAAGCCGGTGACGCGGTCGCGGCCATCATCGCGGCCGGCATTATCCCGGCGGGCCTGGAGATGATGGACAAGCCGATGACGGCCGCCGTCGAGGATTTCGTGCATGCTGGCTACGACCTCGACGCCGAGGCCATCCTGCTGTGCGAGAGCGACGGCACGCCCGAGGAGGTGGCCGAGGAGGTCGCCCACATGGAGGCGGTGCTGCAGGCCAGCGGCGCCACGCGCTGCCAGGTCAGCGCCGACGAGGCCCAGCGCCTGAAGTTCTGGAGCGGCCGCAAGAACGCCTTCCCGGCGTCGGGCCGCATCAGCCCCGACTACATGTGCATGGACTCGACCATCCCGCGCAAGCACCTCGCCACCATCCTGCTCGACATCCAGCAGATGGAGAAAAAGTACAACCTGCGCTGCGCCAACGTCTTCCACGCCGGCGACGGCAACCTGCATCCGCTGATCCTGTTCGATGCCAACGACCCCGATCAATTGCACCGCTGCGAGCAGTTCGGCGCCGAGATCCTGGAGCGCAGCGTCGCCCTGGGCGGCACGGTGACGGGCGAACACGGCGTGGGCGTCGAGAAGCTCAACTCGATGTGCGTGCAGTTCAGCGCCGAGGAGCGCGAGCAGATGCTGGCGCTGAAGCGCGCCTTTGATCCCGAAGGCACGTTGAACCCGGGCAAGCAGATCCCGTCTTTGAGCCGCTGTGCCGAGTACGGCCGCATGCATGTGAAGCGTGGCCTGCTGGCCTTCCCGGAACTGGAGCGGTTTTGAGCTTCGCCGACTTGCAAGCCCGATTGCGCGATGCGCGCGAGCCGCTGCGCATCCAGGGCCATGGCAGCAAGGATTTCTACGGCGAGGCGCCGCGGGGCGAGCTGCTGTCGACGCTGGAGATGAATGGCGTGACGGCCTACGAGCCCAGCGAGCTGTTCGTCAGCGCGCTGGCCGGCACGCCGATCTCCGACGTTGAAGCGCTGCTGGCCAAGCGCCACCAGCGCCTGGCCTTTGAGCCGCCGCGCTTCGGTGGCAAAGGCACGGTGGGCGGCATGGTGGCGGCTGGCTTGTCGGGGCCGACGCGGGCGGCGCTGGGTTCGGTGCGCGACCATCTGCTGGGTGCCGTGATGATCAACGGCCGGGGCGAATTGCTGAGCTTTGGCGGCACGGTCATGAAGAACGTCGCCGGCTTTGATGTCAGCCGCGTGCTGGCCGGGTCGCTGGGGCAGCTCGGATTGATCACCGAAGTCACGTTGAAGGTGCTGCCGCTGCCGGCCGCGACGGCGACGCTGCGCTTCGATTTCGACCAGAGCGCCGGGCTGATGGCGTTGAACCGCTGGGGCGGCGAGCCCCTGCCCATCGAGGCCAGTGCCTGGTGGGATGGTGCGCTGCTGCTGCGACTGGCCGGCGCCGGCGCCGCCGTCGAGGCCGCGGCGCGCAAGCTGGGTGGCGATGTCATCCCGACCGACATGGCCGAACCTTTCTGGACCGGCCTGCGTGACCACAGCGATGAGTTCTTCCTCGGCGCCGAACGCGCGGTGGCCGGTGGCGCCAGGC
This sequence comes from Roseateles sp. GW821-FHT02E12, assembly GCF_059421665.1. Classification (NCBI taxonomy): domain Bacteria; kingdom Pseudomonadati; phylum Pseudomonadota; class Betaproteobacteria; order Burkholderiales; family Sphaerotilaceae; genus Roseateles; species Roseateles sp. GW821-FHT02E12. The sequence continues at coordinate 233,149 of NZ_JBWKVK010000001.1, read as the reverse complement.
TGTGGCGGCTGTCGCTGCCCAGCACGGCGCCCGAGCTGAAATTGCACGGCGAGCAGCTCGTCGAATGGGGCGGCGCCCAGCGCTGGGTCGTCACGCCGCTGCCACCGGCCGGCGTGCGCGACGCGGCCGCGGCCGTCGGCGGGCATGCGACGCTGTTCCGCGCGCAGGACAAAGGCGGTGGCGCGTTCGCACCCCTGAGCGCACCGTTGGCGGCCATCCACAAGCGGCTCAAGGCGAGCTTCGATCCGCACGGCGTCTTCAACCCTGGCCGGCTGTATCCAGAACTCTGAGCCATGCACAAGCCTGAGCCGACTGCAGACCCACGGTACCGTCATCGACTCATCCGCAAGGTGAGGGCGTTTCGCGTGGACCTGGACCGAAAGCGTTGGTGCGATCTTTGGCACGAGCATTTCGACATGGAAGGTCTGGGCGATGCGAGCTGGCGCCTTCGGCGCCTTCACATTTCGGCCCTGATGCAGGCGCTGGCTCGAGCGCGCCACGAGCTGCAGGCCCAGGGGATGCCTCACCAGCTTTTCGCTTCTGTCGACCGGGACGCATCCGGGCAGGACGCGCTTTTCGTCCACACAGAAAACCCCAATGGCACGCCCTTCCCCTGCGAGCTGAATGGCCATGAACTGCAAACTGTTCCGGCTCTGCTGGCGGGCTTGGTCGCCATCGACCGCTATCGCGTGCTGCGGGCCGAAGGTAGCCGTCACTATTACGTCTCGCCGCGATGAATCGCCCAATCCGCTCGTAGCCCATGCAAACCACCCTCGCCCCCGAATTCGCCGGCACCCGCGATGGCGCCGAGGCCGAGGCCATCCTGCGGCGCTGCGTGCACTGCGGTTTCTGCACGGCGACCTGCCCGACCTACCAGCTGCTCGGAGACGAGCTGGACGGCCCGCGCGGCCGCATCTACCTGATCAAGCAGGTGCTCGAAGGCGTTGAACCGACGCGTGAGACGCAGTTGCACCTGGACCGCTGCCTGACCTGCCGCAACTGCGAGACGACCTGTCCGTCGGGCGTGGAATACGGCAAGCTGGTGGACATCGGCCGGCGCGTCGTCGACGCCAAGGTCGAGCGCCCGGGCGGCGAACGCCGCGTGCGCTGGCTGCTGAAGGAAGGGCTGACCTCACCCCTCTTCAAGCCGGCGATGAAGCTGGGCCAGGCCTTGAGGCCATTGGTGCCGGCATCGCTGAAGGACAAGGTGCCGGCCAGGCCGCCCGCCACAGCCCATGACTGGCCGACGCGCCAGCTCAACCGCAAGGTCGCGCTGCTGCTGGGCTGCGTGCAGCCGGCCATGGCGCCCAACATCAACAGCGCCACGGCGCGGGTGCTGGACGCGGCCGGCATCCAGACCGTCGTCGCCGACGGCGCCGGCTGCTGCGGCGCCATCCGCGAGCACCTGGGCGACCACGAGGCGGCGCTGAACGACATGCGCCGCAACATCGATGCCTGGTGGCCGCTTGTGTCGGGCTTGGGCGAACGCGTCGAGGCGCTGGTGATGAATGCCTCGGGCTGCGGCGTGATGGTCAAGGACTACGTGCACCTGTTGGCGCACGACCCCGCCTATGCCGACAAGGCCAGGCGCATCACTGAGGTGACGAAGGACCTCAGCGAGTTGCTGCCCGAACTGGTGCCGACCCTGAAAACCCGGCTCAAGGCCAAGCCCGGCGCGCTGGCCTACCACCCGCCCTGCACGCTGCAGCATGGCCAGAAGCTCAAGGGCGGCGTGGAGGCCGCATTGCGCGAGCTGGGCCTGCGCATCGACTGCGCGCCCAGCGACAGCCACCTCTGCTGCGGCTCGGCCGGCACCTACTCGGTGTTGCAGCCCGAGCTCTCCAAGCAACTGCGCGACCGCAAGCTCGCGGCGCTGGCGCCGCTGCAGGCGGAGCAGATCGTCTCGGCCAACATCGGCTGCATCCAGCACCTGCAAAGCGGCACGACCCAGCCGGTGCGGCACTGGGTGGAGGTGTTGGACGATGCGCTGCGCGGGGTGAACTGAAGCCCCTCGCCCAATCTCGCCCCGCTGAACGCGGCGAGCCTGGTCGGTCTTGCAGACCGCGCTGCGGCAGTGCCGCAGCCCCTCGGCAGGCACATGCCGCCCACTGGGCGCCATGTGTCCAGCCTCAGCCCCCTAGGGGACGGCGATGCTTGCGGCGTTGAGCCGCAAGCACATCGCCAGAGCGAGCCGGCTTGGGAGCGGCCCGGCGCTCGGCCCGAGTGAAGCCGCAGGTGCTGCGGTTCAGCGCGCCGGCACCGAGAACCGATAGTCCAGCCCGAGCACCCAGTTGTTGGCGCTGTAGTGCCCACCGCCGGCGCTGCGGGCTTCGATGCGGCCGCCGCTCAGGCTCACGGCCAGGCGGTCGTCCAGGATGTAGCGCAGGCCGGCGTTGACCTTGCCGCCCTTGCCATGCACGTTGGCGCCGCCCATCAGTTGCCCGAAGGCTTGAAAACGCTCGCCGGGCGCCAGATGCGTCTGCACGCCCAGGCCCGCAAAGATCTCGGCATAGCCGGGGTAGCCGAGGTAGGACGTGTAGGCGGCAGAGGCCTGCAGGGGCAGATACCAGCGGTCGCTCACGGGCATGTCGATCTGCAGGCCAATCATGTGCAGGGCAGGGCGCTCCACATCGCGATAGCGCAGCTGGGCGTCCGTCTGGTGCAGCAGCGTGATGCGCAGCCCCTGGTAGCTGGCCGGCGCAGGGGCGGTGTCGTCGCCCTGGCCGGCGCGCAGATGCCGGGTCAGCGTCAACCCATACGTCGGGTTGCGGGAGCTGCCCTTGGGCGCCGAAAGATAGCCTGCCGACAAGGCCACACCGAAGTCCCTGCTCAGGCCGTACTCGGCCGAGAGCTTGGGATACACCAGCAGGCCCGGCCCGGTATCGATCTGCTCGGGCGCATAGCCGCCGGAGCCCACGCCCAACTGCGCATAGAGCTTCCAGGCCGGTGCGAGCCGCCAGCGCCAGCCCAGGCCGCCCAGCAACTGGTTGTAGGTGGGCAGGCCGCTGTAGGCGCTGGCGAAGTTGGCGAACCAGAACAAGTCAGGCGCCACGAAGTGCGAGAACTGGAACTCCCCCGTGCGCACCGTGCCGGGGTAGCTGCCCCTGGCGTTGAGCTGGTGGTAGTTGTCGAGCGAGAAGCTCACCATGGTTTCGCCCATCTCCCGGGCGGCGCGCTGGTCGTCCGCCGCTGACAGGGGCTGGTCGCGCTTGGCGTAGGAACCACTGAGGTAGCTGAAGGGGACTTCCAGGAACACGTTCAGCTGGCTGCTGTCGATGAGCGAGCGGCGAAACTTGAGTTTGGACACGCCCGCTCCGACCGTGAAATCGCCGGCGTCGTAGCCCAGCGTCACCTGCCCACGGACGAAGCTGCCCGTGCCGGACAGCTTTTTGGCGTGCTCGGGGCTGCGCCCGCCCGCGCCGCCCCCGGCCGACAGCGCCGCCAGCGCCACGACGGGCCCGCCGAGTCGAAACCGGCCCTGGATGCCGACGCTGGCCCCCATGAACCCGCCATACTGCCCGGAGACCAGCGGCGCCAGCAAGCCGGCCCCGACGGAGATGCCCTCGGCCACCGGCGTGTAGAGATGAAAGCCCACCAGGTCGATCGGGCTGTCGCCCCGCACGCGGACGGTCTGGTAGTCCAGCATCAGCCGCGCCTCGTTGCGCTGCAAGCCCGAAGGCCCGACAGCGGCCTCCTGGGCCAGCGCTGTTTGACAGGGCAAGGCCAGGGCGCCCGCGACGAGTGCGACCGAAGCGGCGCCCAGCGGCGCATGGGATGGCTGCACTTCAATTCCTCCTTGAGCGCGCCACTGTAGTGGCGTCTGCTCGCGGAGCTTCAGGTCCTGAAGGTCGAAACGAGCTTCACCAGCTCGTCCGCCTGGTGCTTCAGGCTCTCGGCCGCGGCGGCGCTTTGTTCCACCAGGGCCGCGTTCTGCTGCGTGGCCTCGTCCATCTGCGTGATGGCCTGGCCGACCTGGCTGACGCCGGTGCTCTGCTCGCGGCTGGCCGAGCTGATCTCGCGCACGATCTGCGCGACGCGGCCGATGGAGGTGACGACCTGCTCCATCGTCTGGCCCGCGCGGTTGACGAGGGCGGCGCCCTGCTCGACGCGCTCGACGCTGTCGCCGATCAGGCCCTTGATCTCCTTGGCCGCATCGGCGCTGCGCTGGGCCAGCATGCGCACCTCGCTGGCAACGACGGCGAAGCCGCGCCCCTGCTCGCCGGCCCGTGCGGCCTCGACGGCGGCGTTCAGCGCGAGGATGTTCGTCTGGAAGGCGATGGCGTCGATGGTGCCGATGATGTCGGCGATCTTGCGTGAGCTTTCCTCGATGCCGTGCATGCGTTGCACCGCTTCGCCAACGACCTCGCCGCCTTTGCGCGCGACTTCGCTGGCGTCATGCGCGAGCTGGTCGGCCTCGCCGGCGTTGTCGGCATTCAGCTTCACTGTCGCCGACAGCTCCTCCATGGATGCGGCCGTCTGCTGGATCGCGCTGGCCTGCTGCTCGGTGCGGGACGACAGGTCGTTGCTGCCGAGCGAGATCTCCGAGCTGGCCGTGGCCACGCCGTCGGCGTTGTGGCGCACCGAGCCCACGAGGTGGCGCAGCGACTGCTGCATGCCGGCCAGCGCCTGCATCAGCTGGGCGGTCTCGTCGCTGCCCACGGAGCGGATGTCGCGCGACAGGTCGCCCTGGCCGACTTCCTCGGCTTCGTGGATCGCGGCACGCAGCGGGCCGACGACCGAGCGCGTGATCAGCCACGCCGCCGCAACGCCGATGCTCAGGCAGATGGCGGCGAGCGTCAGCATGACGAGCTGCGTGCGCCGCGCGGCCTCCAGCACCTCGCGCGTCTCGTCGCGCACCCGTTCGCCCTGGTAGTCGGCCATGCTGCTGATCGTCTTGACGTAGGCGTCGGCGGCCGGGCGCATCTTGCCTTCCAGCGTCTGCAGCGCCGCGTCGGCCTCGCCGGCCTTGAGCTGGGCGAAGACCTGGTTGCGGATGTCGACATAGGCCTTGCGGGCCGTGCTGATCTCGTCGAGGGTGGACTTGCCGCGCGGCGTGTCCAGCGCCTTGGACAGGTCCTCCTGCAGCTCGTTGATCTTGGCGCTGGTCGTCTTGATGACCGGCGCGAAGAACTCGGCCACCGGCCCGGTGCCGCCGGCCCGCGCCACGGCGTCGGTGCGGGTCACGTTGAGCTGGGTCTGCGTGCGCCAGTCCTGGGCCAGGTCTTGCTGGCGCTGCAGTTCCATCAGCAGGTCGATGTGCGGCCCGACGGTGGCCATCTGCCGCCAGCTCAGCCCCACGGCGGCTGCGAGCAGCACCAGCACCAGCCCAAAGCCCAGCGCCAGCCGGGTCCCGATCCGCAAGGTCTGCATCTTCATCGCCGCCTCCAGGCTTGTCGGTCATAGGCCTGCAAGCAGCGCACCCGACCGGTGCATTGACTCTAACCGTCGGCGCGATAGGGCGGGACAAAGAAAAACACCGCCATGGAGGGCGGTGTTTTGTGCGCTCAGGAGGTACTTACAGGCCGGCTGCTGCCCGCAGCGCTTGCGCCTTATCGACACGCTCCCACGTGAACTCCGGCTCCTCACGCCCGAAGTGGCCGTAGGCCGCGGTCTTCGAGTAGATCGGGCGCAGCAGGTCCAGCATCTGGATGATGCCCTTGGGGCGCAGGTCGAAGTGCTCGTTGACGAGCTTGGCGATCTGGTCGTCGGGGATGACGCCCGTGCCTTCGGTGTAGACGGTCACGTTCATCGGGCGGGCCACGCCGATGGCGTAGGCGACCTGGATCTGGCACTGGCGCGCCAGGCCGGCAGCCACGATGTTCTTGGCCACGTAGCGGGCGGCGTAGGCCGCGCTGCGGTCGACCTTGGACGGGTCCTTGCCGGAGAACGCGCCACCGCCGTGCGGGCAGGCGCCGCCGTAGGTGTCGACGATGATCTTGCGGCCGGTCAGGCCGCAGTCGCCCTGCGGGCCGCCGATGACGAAGCGGCCCGTCGGGTTGATCAGGTACTTGGTGTCGGCGCTGATCCACTCCTTGGGCAGCACCGGCTTGATGAGCTCTTCACGAATCGCTTCGTAGAACTCCTCCGTCATGCGGTCGCCCAAGGAGTACTCGGGCGCGTGCTGGGTGGACAGCACGACCGTGTCGATGCTGTGCGGCTTGCCGTCCACGTAGCGCATCGTGACCTGGCTCTTGGCGTCCGGGCGCAGGAAGGGCAGGCGGCCGTCCTTGCGCAACTGGGCCTGGCGCTCCACGAGGCGGTGGGCGTAGTAGATCGGCGCGGGCATCAGCTCGGGCGTCTCGTCGCAGGCGTAGCCGAACATCAGGCCCTGGTCACCGGCGCCGGTGTTGAGGTGGTCGTCTGACGCATGGTCAACGCCCTGGGCGATGTCGTTGCTCTGCTTGTCGTAGGCCACGAGCACCGCGCAACCCTTGTAGTCGATGCCGTATTCGGTGTTGTCGTAGCCGATGCGCTTGATGGTGTCGCGCGCGACCTGGATGTAGTCGACGTGGGCGTTCGTCGTGATCTCGCCGGCCAGCACGACCAGGCCGGTGTTGCACAGCGTCTCGGCGGCCACGCGGCTGCGCGGGTCCTGCTCGAAGATCGCGTCCAGGATGGCGTCCGAAATCTGGTCGGCCACCTTGTCGGGGTGTCCTTCAGAAACAGATTCAGACGTGAAGAGGAAATCGTTCGCCACTTTTAAACTCCGGTTGCTTCGTTGACGGCGTCGCCGTGGCTCCAGGAGGGTGCGGCGAACGCTTTAGCGGGATTTGTGAATCGCCCCGCAAGTAGTTCAGTAACTCGGCGATACGCCAAGTATAGGAAACATGGCCCTGGTCTTTCGCTTGTTGTCCCGTCTGCCGTTGGCGCTTTTGCACGCTTTGGGCGGGCTGCTGGGCTGGGTTGTCTACCTGGCGTCTGCCACTTACCGCAAGCGCTTCAAGGCCAATGTGGCCCTGGCGGGCGTGCCCTTGGGCGAGGCGCGGCCGGCGATTGCGGCCGCCGGGCGCATGGCGGCGGAGCTGCCGTGGCTATGGATAGCCACCAAACGCCAGCCGCTGGGCGACAAGCTGCGCTGGGATGGCGGCGAGCTGATCGCCGCCGCGCTTGAACAAAAACGCGGGCTCGTCATGCTGACGCCGCATATGGGCTGTTTCGAGATCTGCGCCCAGGCCATTGCCGAGCGTTTCACGACGGCCGAAGCCCCCATCACCGTGCTCTACCGCCCGGCGCGGCAGGCTTCGCTGCGCGAGGTGATGGCCGGATCGCGTGAGCGCGCTGGCCTGGCCACGGCGCCGGCTTCACTGGCCGGCGTGCGCCAGATGATCCGCGCGCTGCGCAAGGGTGAGGTCATCGGCCTGCTGCCCGACCAGGTGCCGCCGGATGGCCTCGGCGTGTGGGCGCCCTTCTTCGGCAAGCCCGCCTACACGATGACGCTGGCCGCCCGCCTCGTGCAGCAGACGGGGGCGGCCGTGTTGTTGATCTGGGGCGAGCGCCTGCCCGCCGGGCAAGGCTTCGTCGTGCACGTGCTGCCGGCGCCGGAGATCGCCAAGGACGCGCCGGCCGAGGCGGCCGCCACGACCATCAATGCCGCCATGGAGAGCGTGATCCGGCGCGCGCCGGGGCAGTACATGTGGGGCTATCACCGCTACAAGCAGCCGCGCGGCCTGGACATCGGCGCGGCCCCTTGAACCTCAGGCTGGCCCGCGCCGCAGGCGCAGCAGCGCCATCAGGCCCAGTGGCAGCAGCAGCGTCGTCGCCGGCTCTGGCACGGCCGTGGCAAGCAGCGCGGGGTCGCCGCTGATGCCCGTCAAGCGCAGGGTGTGCATGGCATCGGCCAGCACGTCGGTCGTGTTGTAGCTCATCTGCACGACGGCGCTGAGCCGGCTGATGAGGACGAAGCTCGCGCCCGGGTCGACCGTGACGCTGACCGAGAAGTCGCCGCCGAAGGCTTGTGGGTTGTAGAGCAGGCCGACACCGGTTTGGCTGCTGTAGCCGAAGTCGATCAGGCCGGTCTCGAAGAAGGGGTCCTGGCCCGTGTAGATGGCCGCCGACCCGAAGGCGCTGGCCCGGGCGCTGCTGAGCATGCTGTCGACATGGAAGTCGAACTGGTAGGTGGTGGTGCTGGCGCCGAGGTAGTGGTAGGTCTGCTGGGTGCGCGCCACGGCGCTGGCCGCATAGAGGTCGATGCCGATCTCGAGTTGCGCCGGGTCGGCGAGGATGACGACGGGCTCGTTGTCGGCACGCGCGTAGGCGCCCAGCAGCGGGGCCGCCAGGGCGCCCTGCAAGACGGCGCTGGCGTGGTACTCCACCTCGCCGCCCAGGCTGTAGCCCGCCGTGTTGGCGTCGCCCACCGGCTGGCCGAGGTAGTCCACCTGGGCCGCCAGCGGGCCGCTCTGGCTTTGCACCGGCGTGCCGGTGAGACCGAGCACGAAATGCGGGCAGGTGCTGCAGCCGATCTGGAAATCGCCCCGGGCGGTGCCGCTGGCGGTGGCGAAACCGGCCTGGCCCCAGGCGGCGCCACTGCCAAGCAGCGCGAGTGTGATGAACAGTGCGCGGATCTTCATGAGATATCTCCCTGGCCAAAATCATGCGCAGGGCCAACGCCCCGGCCTCTCGAGGCTAGAGGGCGCCGCGCGACAGCACCGGGGCGGCGCTACCCGGATTTGGGCTGGCACTACTCAGATTTCGCGCGCTGGATGGCGTCCTGGCGCGTCTTCACCCCCAGCTTGAGGAAGACGGCGGCGACATGGTTCTCCACCGTGCGCTCGGAGCGGTGCAGCGTGGCCGCGATGGCGCGGTTGCTGTGGCCCTGCACGAGCAGCTCCAGGATCTCGCGCTCGCGCCCGGTCAGGCCCAGCGGGTCCTGCCGGGCATGGCCATAGCGGCCGCGCCCCACGCCGGGCACGCCGACCCGCCGCAGGCGCCGGCGTGCACATTGCGCCGCCAGCTCGGCGCCCAGCCCTTGCAGCTGCTGCAGCCCCTGCGCGACGGCATCGGCATCGCCCCACAGCAGCGCCAGCGCCTGCTGATAGGGGCAGCCCACCTCGGCCCAGGCCTGGCTGGCGGCGCGATGCTGGCCGGCCGCCTCCAGCGCGCAGGCCGTGGGCGCGTCGGCGGCGAGGGCCTGGGGCTGGCCGAGGCGAGTGAGCCACACCTGGATCTGTGCCCGCCGCCATGAGCCCAGCCGCGCGGGTGCGTGGGCCAGCGCGGCTTCGGCCAGCGCGCGCGCCCGCCCCGCCGGGCCCGACAGCGCCGCGATTTCCACCTGCTGCACGTCCACCGACATGAACCAGGGCCACACCGCCAAGCGCCGCCGGCCGCTGGCCAGCTCCTGCCAATAGGCCAGGGCCGCCGGTTCCGCTCGGCGGGCCGCCTGCAGCGCGAGCAGGTGGCCGACCTGTTCGCGTTGCAGCTCGTTCAGGTCGGGGCGGGCCTGGAGCTGGCGCAGCCGCGCCTCGCCGGCCGGCCAGTCGCCGCGGGCTATGTCGCCGCAGGCTTGGCGCACGCGCAGCGGCACGGCAAACAGGTCCAGGTCGCGCGCCTCGCAGAAGGCCAGCCCGGCCGCGCACAGCTGCTCCAGCGCCTCGTAGCGCGACGCGACCAGCGCCGCCGAGGCCAGATTGGTCCAGGTGCGCGCCGCCAGTTCCTCCTGCCCGCCGGCCAGGGCCTGTTCGAGCGCCGCCTGCAGTTCGGCCAGGCCCAGCGCCTCGTCCGGCCCGCCCAGCCGCGCCGAGGCCAGCGTGATCCGCGCGCTCAAGGCCCCCGCCGGGTCGCCGAGGCGGCCGAACAAGGCCAGGGCCTGGGCGGCACCCGCCTGCGCCGCGCCGGTGTCGTCATCCAGCAGCTGCAACTGGGCCCGGTTGGCCAGCGTGTGGGCCAGGGCCGGGCTGTCGGGGGCGTACTCGTTCAGCAATGCGAGCGCGGCCTCGGCATGGGCCAGGCCGGTGCCGGCGCGGCCGCGTGTCCATTCGATGCGCGCCAGCAGGCTGAGGTGCTCGGCGCGTGCCAGCGGCCGCTGGCTGGCCAGGCCCAGTGCCTGGGCCGCGGCCTGCGCGGCTTCCTCGACCTGGCCGGTCAGCAGGCATTCCAGGGCCTGGGCGCGGGCCAGCGCTTCGACCTGTGCGGCCGGCAGCAGCGCGGCACGGCGCAGGGCCAGGCCGAACAGGGCTGCGGCCTGGCGGTGCGCGCCGGTGGCGGCCGCCAGCTCGGCGGCGCGCGGCGCCAGGCGGGCCACGGCATGGTCCAGGCCGGCGTGCTCGGCGTGATGCACCAGTCGCGCCGGTGGCGCGCCGCGCTCGCTCAGGGCATCGAACACGGCGGCATGCAGGGCGGCGGCGCGCGGCCCCAGCGCCTCCAGCACGGTCAGCCGGGTCAGCTCGTGGGCGAAGCGCAGGCAGTCGCTGTCGGCCTGCAGCAGGTCGCTGGTCACGACTTCAGCCAGTGCCTCGGGTTCCAGGCCGCAGACATGGGCCAGCACGGCGGTCTCCATCGGCGACGGCGAGACGCTGGCGACGTTGAGCAGCTCGCGGGCCGGCGGCGACAGGCGCGCCACCCGTGCCAGCAGCGCGTCGCGCACCGAGACCGGCAGGCCCTCGGCCAGTGGCGCGGCCAGCAGTTCAGTCACGAAGAAGGGGTTGCCGCCGCAGGCCTCGTACAGGCCGGCTGCCGGGCGGCCGGCGCGCGCCGCCAGCGTGGCCACCGCCGTACGGCTCAGCGGTGCCAGGCTGAGGCTGCGCGCGCCCTGGCCGGCCAGGCCTGCGAGCGCCGCGCGCAGCGGGTGGGCCGCCCCCAGTTCAGCACCCCGCCAGCTCAGGCACAGCAGCACCCGCGTGCCGGCAATGCGCCGCGCCAGGAAGCGCAGCAGGTCGAGGGTGGCGCCGTCGGCCCAGTGCAGGTCCTCAAACACCCAGACCCGCGGCCGGCGCGTCTGGCGCGCCACGTCCAGCAGGGCGGCGAACAGCGTCGCGGCCGGCGCACCGCGCCGCACCAGCGTCGCGATCTCGCCCGGCAAGCGCGGCAGCATGTCCAGCAGCGGCCCCAGCGGCAGCGGCGTGATCAGCGGCTCGCAGGCGCCCCAGGCCCAGTCGAAGGCGCTGCCGTCGGCACGCTCCGCGGCCCGCAGCAGCCGCGTCTTGCCCATGCCGGCATCGCCGTCGAGCAGCACGCAGCGGCCCTGGCCTTGTGTCGGGTCGGCCAGCGCGAGCAGGTCGGCGCGCAGGCCGGCGAGGGCGGCATCGCGTTCCAGCAGCGGCGCTTCGGGCAGTGGCATGGCGCCAAGCTTGCGCTGATTCGGCGGGTACGCGCTTCCTAAAGATGTAGGGTCAGCCGGGCTTCCAAGCCACCACCTTCGCGGGGCCGCAGTTCCAGCGTCGCGCCCAGCGCCTGGGCGAGGCGCTGGGCAATCGCCAGGCCCAGGCCCGTGCCGCCGCTGGCGCGGTTGCGCGATGCCTCCAGGCGCACAAAGGGCTGCAGCGCTGCCTCCAGCTGATGGGCAGGGATGCCCGGGCCGCGGTCCAGCACGGCGATGCGCAGCACACCGTCGCCGAGCGTGACGGCCACCTGCGCCGCACCCGCGAACTTGACCGCGTTGTCGATCAGGTTGCCGACGACGCGGCGCAGCGCTCGCGGCCGCGTCGTGATGGGTGCCAGGGAGGAGGGTGCTTCGAGGCTGACTTGCTGGCCCGCGTCCTGCGCGTCGCAGACCAGGCCATCCAGCAGCGCGATCAAGTCCACCGGCTGCGGCGTCTCCTCGGCCGCATGCGCGCTGGCCGCGTAATGCAGGCCTTCGGCGACGAGGTCGCGCATCGCGTCGATGTCGGCCAGCAGCTTGTCGCGCGCCTCACCCTCGGGCAGCAGCTCGCTGCGCAGGCGCATGCGCGTCAGCGGCGTCTGCAGGTCATGGGTGACGGCGGCGAGGATCTCCGAGCGTTCGCGCAGGTGCGCCCCGATGCGAGCCTGCATGGTGTTGAAGGCGCGAGCGGCGGATGCGACTTCGCGCGGGCCGCCCTCTGCCAGTGGCGTGGCGGCCGGGTCCTGGCCCAGGCGCTCGGCCGCATCGGCCAGGCGGCGCAGCGGCCGCGTGGCCAAGCGCACCGCGGCCGCGCCGCAAAGCGCCAGCACGGCGATCTGCGCGGCCAGCAGAGCCAGCGTCGTTCCGGACGGCCGGAGTGAGGGTGGCTGGGCGTGCAGGGTCAGCGGCGCGCCGTCGGCCAGCTGCAGCGTGAAGACCAGCTCGCCGTCGGGCCGCGCACCCGAGGCGGTGACGGGGGTGGGGGCCATCGCCCGGGCCAGGGCTGCGGCCGTCTCCGAAGCCTGCAGGTCAGCAGGTGCAGCACCGAGCTCATAGCGGTAGTTGGGTCTCGCCAGCCGCTCCAGCCAGGCGCCGCGTTCGGCCTCGGGCAGGCGCTCCAGCACGGCGACGGCCGTCGCCACGTCGCGGCCCAGGTAGGCGCTCATCATGCGGCCCATGGTCTCGCCGCGCTCGGCCAGCCAGGCCAGGCTGGCCAGGCCGTAGGCCAGCAGCAGGCCGACGAACAGCAAGCCGGCGATGCGGCTGGCCAGGCTCATTCCAAGGCCTCGACCGCCGCGCAGAATACATAGCCCTCGTTGCGCACCGTCTTCAGCAGGCGCGCCTCCTTGGCGTCATCGCGCAAGCGGCGGCGCAGGCGGCTGACGAGCAGGTCGATTGAGCGGTCGAAGGGGTCCGCGTCACGCCCCTGAGTGAGGTTGAGCAGCTGGTCGCGGCTGAGCACGCGCTGAGGGTGGTCCAGCAGCGTGCGCAGCAGGCGGTATTCGCCGCCGGTCAGCGGCACCAGGGTGCCGGCGGCATCCAGCAGATGGCGGGCCGTGGTGTCCAGCACCCAGTCGTTGAAGGCCAGACGTCGGGCCTGGCGTTGCGGGTTGAGCCGCGGCGGCAATTGGCGGGTGCGGCGCAGCACGGCGCGGATGCGGGCCAGCAGCTCGCGGGTCGCAAACGGCTTGGCGAGGTAGTCGTCGGCGCCCATCTCCAGGCCGAGCACACGGTCGGCCTCGTCGCCGCGCGCCGTCAGCATCAGCACCGGCAGGGGCTCGACCTCGCGTGCGCGGAGGTCACGGCACAGCCCCAGCCCGTCCTCGCCGGGCAGCATCAGGTCCAGCACGACGAGGTCGATGGCCTCGGCCGCCAGCACGGCGCGCATCTCGCGGCCCTGGGTCGCCATGCTGATTCGGTAACCGGCGGCGCGCAGATAGTCGGCCAGCAGGGCGAGCAACTGGCGGTCGTCGTCGACAAGCAGCAGATGGTCGGGGCGCGGGTCCATGGCGGCCACGATAGCGGACGGGGCCTGCTGTTTTGTATCGCTCTTTGTCTGCGCGGCCGGCGCGTGTCTGCGGGCGACACATCGACATCGCGGCGATACCCCGGACGTCTGCAATGGCGCCTCCTTCACTCCTGACGAGGTGCCTCATGCGCAGTCTCTTCCTGATCCTCCTACTCGCGGCCGGCGTGGCCCGAGCCGACGCCGACCCGCGCGGCCTGTGGCTGACGGCCAGCGGCAATCTGGAGGTGCGCGTCGCGCCCTGCGGCGCGGCCCTGTGCGGCAAGGTGGCGCGCGTCATCGCCAACCAATCCATGAGCCGGCCCGGCGAGGCGATGGCGGCGGATGCCCAACCGGCCCAGGAAGGCATGGACATCCTCAGCGACTTCCTGCCTGCCGAGCGTGAGACGACGGCCGATGGCCGCAGCGTCGTCACCGCATGGCGCGGTCGTATCTTCAACCGCGAGAGCGGCAAGCACTACGACTGCCTGATGTCCCTCGGCCCGGCCGGTGAGTTGAAGCTGCATGCCTATGTCGGCCTGCCGCTGTTCGGCAAGACCCAGGCCTGGCAGCGCGTGCCGGGGTCTTCGCAATGAGCGCCGTCCTGCCCTTGGCGGCCGCTTTCGGCGCCGGCCTGGCGACCGTGGCCAGCCCCTGTGTGCTGCCGCTGTTGCCGGCCCTGCTCGGCAGCAGTTGGGGTCCCCGAGACCCATGGCGGCCGCTGCTGATCGTCATCGGCTTTATTGCCAGCTTCAGCGCGCTGGCCCTGGCCTTTGGTGCGTCGGCCAGCGTGCTGGGTCTGTCGGCCGGCGCCTTGCGCGACGTTGCGGCCGTGCTGCTGCTGGGTTTTGGCCTGCTGCTGGTGTGGCCGGCGGGCTGGGAGCGGCTGTCGCGCCCTCTCGGGCGCGTGGCCGACTGGGCCCAGCGCTTCGGCCAAGGTGGCGGGCGCCTGGGGGCGCTGGCGCTGGGCGCGAGCCTGGGCGCGCTGTGGACGCCCTGCGCCGGCCCGGCCCTGGCCAGCATCCTGGCCTTGGTGGCGAGCGCGGCGGACTCGCAGCAGGCTGCCGGCCTGCTCATCGCCTATGCCGCTGGCGCCGGCGGGCCGATGCTGGCCGTGGCCTATGGCGGCCAGCGTGTCGCCCAGGGTCTGCGGGCCTGGTCGGGCCGGCTGCGCCAGGGGCTGGGGCTGCTCGTCATGACGATGGCGGCGGCCAGCCTCGCCGATGTCAGTTCGGCCTGGGTTGCCGGGCTGACCGGGGCGGCCGAGCCGGGCCAGGGTCAGGTCGTTGGCAAACCGGCACCCGAGCTTGTCAGCACGGGTGCCTGGATCAACAGCCCGCCGCTGACGCTGCAGTCGCTGCGCGGCAAGCCCGTGCTGGTCGACTTCTGGACCTGGGACTGCGTGAACTGCCTGCGCAGCGTGCCGGTCATCGAGCGCCTGCACCGGCGCTATGCGGCACGCGGCCTCGTCGTCGTCGGCGTGCACACGCCGGAGTTCGCGCATGAGCGGCCGCTGCCGGGCCTGCAGGCCGCCGTGCAGCGCCAGGGCCTGCATTACCCGGTCGTGCAGGACAACGATTACCGCGTCTGGAAGGCCTTTGAAAACCGCTACTGGCCGGCCGCCTGGCTCATCGATGGCGAGGGCCGTGTCGTTTATCGCCACGAAGGGGAAGGGGGCGAGGCGGAACTTGCCGCGGCCATAGAGGGGGTGCTGGGAGGGGCCGCAGCACCCCAGCGGGCCGCGTTTGCTACAGAACCGGCCCGCGAGTAGGCGTGGTGCGACGCTGGGGCTCATGCCCCAGCAAGCGCCGCAACACCCGCGCGGGCCGGTTATGTCGCAAACCCTTCGGGGCGTGGCTTTGCCGGCGCAGGGCGGCGTTGCTAACCTTGCCCAGGCACGAGCCTGGGCGGCGGTCCGCGCCTTGCCCTGCATCCGGCAAAGACCTCGCCGCGGCCCACTGGGGTGTTGCAGCCCCTCCCTGATAATCACCGTCTATGAGATTGCGCTTCACCAAGATGCACGGCGCGGGCAATGACTTCGTCGTCATCGATGCGACGAAGCAGCCCTTCGCGTTGACGCCCGACCAGATGCGCCTGCTCGGCGACCGCCGCTTTGGTGTCGGCTGCGACCAGATCCTCGTCATCGAGCCCAGCCAGGACGCCGGCGCGGACTTCCGTTACCGCATCTTCAACAACACCGGTAATGAGGTGGAGCACTGCGGCAACGGCTCGCGTTGCTTCGTGCGCTTCGTTGTCGATGCCGGGCTGACCGACAAGCGTGACATCCAGGTCGACACGATGAACCGCCGCCTGCGGCTGCAGCTGCAGGACGACGGCCGCGTGACCGTGGACATGGGCGCACCGGTGTTCGAGCATGCGGCCCTGCCCTTCGACGCGACGGGCCTGCAACCACGCCTCGTGAACGGCTTTGAGCTGTGGCCCGTTGAGGGTGTGGAACTCGCCGTGCTGTCCATGGGCAACCCCCACGCGGTGCAGCGCGTCGACGATGTCGAGACGGCGCCGGTGCTGACGCTCGGGCCGCTGATCGAGCGGCACGCGCGTTTCCCCAAGCGCGTCAATGCCGGCTTCATGCAGATTCTGGGCCGCGACCGCATCGCGCTGCGCGTCTACGAGCGCGACGCCGGCGAGACGCTGGCCTGCGGCACCGGCGCCTGTGCGGCCGTCGTCGCGGGCATCCGCGCCGGCTGGCTGGACGAGGCCGTCGAAGTGCAGACCCGCGGCGGCCTGCTGCGTATTGAATGGGCGGGTGGCCAGAACCCGGTGTTGATGACCGGCCCCGCTGTGAAAGTTTTTGACGGAGAGATCACGCTGTGAGTTCCAACCCGGCCGCTGACGCGGTGCAAGGCATCACCGAAACCGACATCGCCAACTACCTGGCGGCCACCCCCGGTTTCTTCGAGCGCCACGCGGCGCTGCTCGCCAGCGTGCAGCTGCAGCACCCGCATGGCGCTCGCGCCGTGTCGCTGCAGGAGCGACAAGCCGAAATGCTTCGCGACAAGATCAAGGGGCTGGAGCTGCGCGTCATCGAGATGATCCGCAACGGCCAGGACAACGTCGCCATCGCCGACCGCCTGCACCGCTGGACGCTGGCCGTCATGCGCGCCGCCGGCACGCCCGCCGAGCTGCCGCACGTGCTGTTGGCCGAGCTGCGTCACCATTTCATGATTCCGCAGGCCGGCCTGCGCCTGTGGGGCGTGGCCGCCGAGCACGAGGCCTCGGAGTTCTCCGCCTCGGTGAGCGCCGACGTGAAGAGCTTCGCCTCCAGCCTGAGCCAGCCCTACTGCGGCGTGAACTCGGGCTTCGAGGCGGCACGCTGGCTGGGCCTCTCCGAGAGCGGCGGCACGGCGACCTCGCTGGCGCTGATCCCGCTGTGCCAGCCCAAGGCCAACGACGGCAAGCCCTTCGGCCTGCTCGTGCTGGGCTCGCCCGACCCGACGCGCTACACCGCCGAGATGGGCACGGACTTCCTGACCCGCGTTGGTGAGATAGCCAGCGCCGGGCTGGCGGGTTTGCTCGCTGCATGATCGAGTTGGTGCAGGACTTTCAGGAGTATTTGCAGCACGCCCGCGTGCAGCAACGCCTGAGTCCGCGCACGCTGCGCATCTACACGGACGGCCTGGAGCGCCTGCAGGCGATGCTGGCTGAAGCCTCTGTGGATGCGCGGTCCTTGAGCATCGCGCAGGCGCGTCGCCTCGCCGCCCTGCTGCACCGGGAGGGCCTGGCGCCCAAGTCCATCGCGTTGATGCTGTCGGTCTGGCGCAGCGCCTACCGCTGGCTGGGCCTGCAGGGCCGTGTCACGCTGAATCCCTTCGACGGCCTGCGCGCGCCGAAAGCGCCCAAGCCGCTGCCCAAGGCGCTGGGCGTGGACGACGCGGTGCAGCTCGCCGCCTATGCGCCCGAGACCGCAGCCGACCCGGTGCTGGAAGCGCGCGACCGCGCCATGGTCGAGCTGCTGTACGGCGCCGGCCTGCGCGCGGCCGAATTGATCGGCCTGGACGTGCAGGCCAGCGGCCAGGCCGAAGGTTGGGTGGATCTGCAGTCTGCCGAGGTGCATGTGCTGGGCAAGGGCGGCAAGCGCCGCAGCACGCCGCTCGGCAAGGCGGCCGCCGAGGCCTTGCAGGCCTGGCTCGCCGTGCGCCCGCAGCGGGCGGCGGCCGGCGAGGCGGCGCTCTTCGTCGGTGCGCGTGGCCACCGCGTTTCGGGCTCCACGCTGCGAGCCATGCTCAGCGCCCGCGCCATCGCGGCCGGCAGCCCGGCCCATGTCCACCCGCACATGCTGCGCCACAGCTTCGCTTCGCACCTGCTGCAGTCCAGCGGCGACCTGCGCGCGGTGCAGGAGCTGCTGGGCCATGCCCACATCACGACGACCCAGGTCTACACCCAGCTGGACCACCAGCACCTGGCGCGCATCTATGACGCGGCCCATCCGCGAGCCAAGAAATGAGATTTCGCCTCGCCGCGCTGACGGCCCTGTTGTCGACGACGGCTTGGGCCACCCCTGACGAGTCGCCCTTCGCGCGTGTCGAGACCGTGCGCCCGGCCGCCGTCGAGGGCAACTGGACCAAGATGAAGATGCCCGACGGCGGCCGCACGGCCTTCGCATCGATCAGCTACATGATGGCGCTGGACGACGACTGGGGCTTCGGCCCCGGCGTCTATGGCGCGGCCAAGGGCAACTACGGCGGCATCTTCACCGTAGGCTTCACGGGCCAGCGGCGCTGGCGGCTCTCCGGCGATACGCATCTGGCCGCCAGCCTCTACGTGGGTGCCGGCGGCGGCCTGTCCAGCCAGCAGCTGCGCTTCGGCGGCGGCCTGATGCTGCGGCCCGAGCTGTCGCTGCGCACCGAGATCGGCGCCTGGTACACCGGCGTCGGCATCTCGCAGATCCGCTTCCCAAGCGGCAACGTGAAGAGCGGCGTGGGCCTGAGCTTTTCCTTCGGCCGCTCGATGGGCTTCCCCAGCTTCTCGCCGGACGATGCCGGCCGCGAGGGGCGTGCGACGCGACGCACGGGCCTGGGCTTCGACGAGATCGCCTTGACGGGCGGCTTCGAGAAGCCCCGGCCCGCCAGCCGTGACCGCAGCGGCAACCCGCTGACGCGCCGCATCGGCAAGGCCGGTGCCGAACTCAGGCAATACATCGTCGACGGCAGCTGGTGGGGCATCGAGGCCGCGGGCGCGGCCCAGGGCGGCGCCGACGGCTACATGGAAGTGCTGGGCAACATCGGCCAGGACTGGTCCATCTTCGGCACGCCGCGGCTGCGCATCGGCGGCCAGCTCGGCGCGGGCCTGGGCGGCGGCGGCAACCTGGACACCGGCAGCGGCCTGCTGCTGCGCGCGGGGCCGACGCTGCGCTGGATCACGCCCTGGGGCCCGAGCCTGCGTCTGGACGCCGGCTTCACCTACGCTTCCAGCGGCGCCTACAGCGCGCCCTACGTTCGTGCCGTGCTGGCGATGCCGCTGGACCGCGTGCCGGTCGCCTTTGGCGAGGACAGCGGCGGCATCGTGCGCGTGCAGCAACTCGGCGCCAGCGTCATGCACCTGCCGCGCGTGCGCTTCAAGGATGGCCGGCGCGAGGCGGTCTCGCACCTGGCCGTCAGCATGTCGCGCGAATTCACGCCGCGCATCTATGGCACTGCGCTGGCCGGCAGCGCAGCGGCGGGCAGCGCGGGGGCCTATTCCTTCGGCCTGTTCGGCCTGGGCGTGCAGAGCGACCCGTTGTGGCGCGGCATGCGTGTGGGCGCCGAGTGGCTGGTTGGCGCGGCCGGCGGTGGTGGCGTGCTGGTTGGCGGCGGCGCCGTGACCCAGGCCGAGCTGTGGGCGCAATGGCCCGTCAGCGAGCGGCTGCGCCTGCGTGCCGGCCTGGGCGAGTTCCGCACCCTGCGCGGCAGCAGCCAGTCCACGCCGCTGACCCACCTGTCCCTCAGCTACGCCTTCGGGACCTTGCAGCGATGAGAAACGACCCCCACGCGTCCACAGTTCGTGTGGCCACTGCCCCCCGAGAGGGCGCTCTTCATCTTGGGGCGGTCCGGCGATGAAGAAGATCACCCTCCGGCAGGGCAAGGAGCGCTCACTCGTCAAGCGCCACCCGTGGGTGTTCGAGAGTTCCGTCGCCCGTGGTGGCGCCGACTCGGGCGAGACGGTGCGCGTGGAGTCGGTCGACGGGCAGTTCCTCGCCTGGGCAGCCTTCAGCCCGCAGTCGCAGATCCGCTTGCGTGCCTGGAGCTTCGACGAGACCGAGCGCATCGACGCGGCCTTCTTCCAGCGGCGCATCGCAAAAGCCATCGCGATGCGCGCGCGGCTCGCGATCGCGTCGGATGCGGTGCGCCTCATCCACGGCGAGGCCGACGGCCTGCCCGGGCTCATCGTCGACCGCTATGTCGACACACTGGTGGCCCAGTTCGGCAGCGTCGGCCCCGAGCGCTGGAAGGGCGTGATCGCCGACGCGCTGCTGGCCGCGACCGGCCTCACGCGGTTGTACGAGCGCTCCGACGCCCAGTCGCGCGAGTGGGAAGGCCTGCCCGCGCAGACCGGCTGGCTGCGTGGTGAAGGCGAGACGGCCATCACCATCCGTGAGCACGACTGGCAGCTCACGCTGGACGTCGCCGAGGGCCACAAGACCGGCTACTACCTCGACCAGCGCGACAGCCGCCGCCGCTTTGCCGACGCGGTGAAGCAGTACGGCGTCAAGAGCGTGCTGAACTGCTTCAGCTACACGGGCGGCTTCTCGGTCGCGGCGTTGGCGGGCGGCGCGAACGAGGTCATCAGTGTGGATTCCTCCGGCCCGGCGCTGGAGCGTGCCAAGGCCCACGTCGCGCTGAACGGCTTCGACGCCAGCCGCCATGAGGCCTGGGATGCCGACGTCAACGCAACGCTGCGACGCTGCCTGGCCGAAGGCCGCCGCTTCGACGCCATCGTGCTCGACCCGCCGAAGTTCGCACCCACGGCCGCCCATGCCGAGCGCGCCGCCCGCGCCTACAAGGACATCAACCGCCTGGCCTTCATGCTGTTGAACGAGGGCGGGCTGCTCTACACCTTCTCCTGCTCGGGCGGCATCGCGCCCGACCTGTTCCACAAGATCGTCGCCGGCGCGGGCCTGGATGCCGGCGTGGACGGCTACATCGTCGAGCGCCTGTCGGCCGCCGCGGATCATCCGCAGACGGTGTGCTTCCCGGAAGGGGACTATCTGAAGGGCCTCGGCATCCTGCGGCGCTGAGCCGCTAGCGCGGGAACCGGCGCTTGCCACTCAGGGGAATCCTGCCCCGCGAAGCTGGGGGCGTCGAGCTCTGGCGCCAGGACAAGTTCATGCCAGCATCGCGCTCTCGCGGCCGAGGGAGGCTGCGTCCTAACGTCATAAAGCCGAGCACCCGATGAAGTCCATCCTCAAATTCAGCGCGCTGACAGCCGCACTCTGCGTGGCCCAGGCCGCGATGGCCGATGCCTCCAATTTCGTCGGAGCCGACATCGGCTCCCTGACGCCGACGACCGGCAACACCAGCGCCCCGTCGAACTGGCGTTTTGCCCCTGGCCAGTTGTTCAACGGCGTCGCAGCCCTTGACGGCGTGGCGTTGCTCGAATTCACCGCCGCCGATGGCGGTACCTATGCCTGCTCGGGTTCGCTGCTGCAAGGCGGCGCCTACGTGCTGACGGCCGGCCATTGCGGCGACGACTTCGTCGGCAACATGACGGTGATGTTCGGCTTCTACAACGGCACGGCGACCGTCACGCGCACGGTGTCGCAAGGCAACGCGACGTTGCACCCGCTGTGGCAAGGCTTCGACAACTCCGCCGACGCTGGCACCGACCTGGCCATCCTGAAGCTCAGCGCGCCGGTCACGACCATCCAGGGCTACAAGCTCAGCTCGACGAACGATATCGGCAAGAACTACCTGATGGCCGGTTATGGCACGTCGGGCACCGCCACGGCCAACGGCTCGCCGAGCTGGAACGACGGCAACTACGGCCACTTCGGCTTCAACACCTTCGACGTCACCAGCAAGGGCTTCAACCAGGCCATGGGTACGGCGGTGTCCGGCTGGGGCTACGACGCCAGCTACTACACCGGCACGACCTATATGTCGGACTTCGACAGCGGCACGGCTGCCAACAACACGCTGGGCCGCATTGCGGGTGTTACGGGCAATGCCTGGACGAGCGGCCTGGGCCAGGGTCTCAATGAGGCCC
Organism: Roseateles sp. GW821-FHT02E12; assembly: GCF_059421665.1. Taxonomy (NCBI): domain Bacteria; kingdom Pseudomonadati; phylum Pseudomonadota; class Betaproteobacteria; order Burkholderiales; family Sphaerotilaceae; genus Roseateles; species Roseateles sp. GW821-FHT02E12. The sequence continues at coordinate 211,649 of NZ_JBWKVK010000001.1, read as the reverse complement.
TGATCGCCGGTGGCGACTCCGGTGGTGGTGACTTCGTGTGGGATGCGGCTTCGGGCCAATGGCTGCTGAGTGGTGTCCATTCGTGGGGCTGGCAAGGCAACGAGACGGACGGCACGGGTGCCTGCGATTTCGTTGGCATTTCCAACTGCGACAACAAGAAGGGCAACTCCAGCAGCTACGGCGACCTGTCCGGTTCCACGGCCGTGTTCGACCAGACGACCTGGATCAACTCCGTGGTCAACCCCGCCGTGCCGGTGCCCGAGCCCGAGACTTACGCCCTGATGCTGGTTGGCCTGGGCCTCGTGGTCGGCGTGGCACGCCGCCGCCGCGCCTGAAACGTTCGCGCGCTGAATGAAAAAGCGGCCCGCGGGCCGCTTTTTATTTGTTCCGCGCAGACCTCAGCTGGGCTTGCGGCGGCGAACCAGGCCGATGGCGGCCAGGCCGCCGAGCAGCAGCGCGTACTGACCGGGCTCGGGCACGGCCGCGGCCAAGTCCCAGCCGATGGCGTCGAAGGCCATCAGGTCGCTCGTGGTGGCGTCGTACGACTGGCCGTTGCCGACGAAGGGGCGCATCAGCGTGACGACGTTGGTGCCGAAATGGCTGGCCTGCTGGCCGTTGCCGTGGTCGACGCCGGTGGAGAAGGGCTGGATGGAGGTCAGCCCGCCATTCACCGAGAAGTATGGCGAGCCGCCCAGCGTCACGTCCAGCTTGCCAGCGGCCGAGTAGCGGAACAGGTCCAGCGGGTAGTACCACCAGTCGCCTTCGAACTCGTTGGCTGCGCCGGACAGGCCGCACTGTGCTGCATGGCTCACGCAGTAGTCGACGTCGTCCACGCCGGACACGAAGCCCAGCGCATGACCGATCTCGTGCTCGGCGACGGTGATGAAGTCGATCTTGTTGGCCGGCACCTGGCCGTTGACCCGCGCGAAGGCAAAGTCACCCGCGTAAGCGTTGGCGAAGGTGATGCTCGCGTCCGGGTTGCCGGCGTTGGTGCCCGGATCTAGGCCCAGGGCCTTGTAGTTCGCGGTGTTGATGCCGAGCACCCGATTGTTCGTCGAGCCGTCGTTGTCCAAGCGAGTGCTCAGGTCGCCTTGCGTGGCATAGAAGCTCAGTGCGGAGCCGGTTTGCAGGTTGGCGACGGCGCTGGTGTCAGTGGCGGTCTTCGCATCGCTGACAAGGCGGCTGCGCAGCGTGCTGTAGTTGATCGTCGTGACGCTGGAACCCGTCGAACCCAGGATGCCCGCGCCGAGGTCGTTGAAGGCGATGTCGACGTAGACGGTGACGTTGTCGGTGAGCTTGCCCGACCAGTAGTTGGCGGCGGTCTGGAAGGCGGACAGCTGCAAAGCACTCATCGGCGTCGAGCTGACGTCGTTGAGCACGATGCTCAAAGCCTGGACGGACGGAGCCGTGCCGGCGAGGCCGAGGGCCAGGGTAAGCGCGGCGGGGCGCAGGGACTTGCGGGAAAACATGAAGGGCTCCGGTCTTGGGGGCAAGGAGCCCGGATTCTGTCGAGGTCAGGCCTGGTTCTTGCCCCCTGGAGTCGAGGGGGGTGGACTTTGAGTTAGGGGGGGGAGCCCGATGCGCGTGTCGAACTTGGCCCGCTTCACGCTGAAGAAAGCCTTGATGTTGCGCACGTTGGCGTCCTGGGTCAGCAGGCGTTGGGTGAGGGCGTGATAGGCCGGCATGTCGGCCACCTGCACAACGAGGACGAAGTCCGGCCCGGGCGAGACGCGCCAGCACTGCTGCACGGCGGTGTCCTGCACGGCACGTGCCTCGAAGGCGTCCAGGTGCTCGGCGCCCTGGCGGTCCAGCGTGATCTCCAACAGGGCGGAGAGCCCGGCGCCGAGCTTGTCGGCTGACAAGATGGCCACGCGGCGCTCGATGACGCCCGCGTCCACCAGGCGCTTCACGCGCCGCAGGCAGGTGGCGGGCGACACGGCGACGCGGGCGGCCAGATCCTGGTTGCTCAGCGAGGCGTCGGTCTGCAAGGCGTCCAGCAGGCGCAGGTCGATAGCGTCAAATTCTTCATTCATGATTGAAATTCGAAAGAAAATTTCAACATGAATGATCGTGGAAATTTTCATTCATCGGCCGGTGAATTTTGCACGCATCTGCCGCGAAGGCTTGCCTAGGATGCGCCCATTCCTCAAACGGAGAGCTCATTCATGTGCGGCATCGTCGGCGCGGTCAGTCAGCGCAACATCGTTCCCATCCTCGTCGAAGGCCTGAAGCGCCTCGAATACCGTGGCTATGACTCCTGCGGCGTCGCCGTGCATCAGGACGGTGCCCTGCGCCGTGCCCGCAGCACCTCCCGCGTGGCCGAGTTGCAGCACCAGGCCGACCAGGATGGCATCTCGGCCGGCACCGGCATCGCCCACACGCGCTGGGCCACGCATGGCGCACCGGCCGTTCACAACGCCCACCCGCATTTCTCGCCGGGCCCGAATGCATCCGCCGACAGCATCGGCCGCATCGCCCTGGTCCACAACGGCATCATCGAGAACCACGATGAACTGCGCGCCGAGCTGAAGGCCCGGGGCTATGTGTTCACCAGCCAGACCGACACCGAGGTCATCGCCCACCTGGTCGACCACCTCTACAGCGGCGACCTGCTCGACGCCGTGCAGCAGGCCTTGCCGCGCCTGAAGGGCGCCTACGCGGTGGCCGTGTTCTGCCGCGACGAACCGCACCGCGTCGTCGCTGCTCGCGAGGGCTCGCCGCTGGTGCTGGGCGTGGGCGAGCAGGAGAACTTCGTCGCCTCCGACGCGATGGCCCTGGCTGGCGTGACCGACCAGATCGTCTACCTGGAAGAGGGCGACGTCGTCGACCTGCAACTGGGCCGCTACTGGCTGAGCCAGCTCGACACCAAGACCGGCCGCTACCAGGCCGTCGAGCGCGAGGTCAAGACCGTGCACGCCCACAGCGGCGCTGCCGAACTGGGCCCCTACCGCCACTACATGCAGAAGGAAATCTTCGAGCAGCCCACGGCCATCGCCAACACGCTCGAAGCCATCACCGCCATCAGCCCCGAGCTGTTCGGTGACGGCGCCTACCGCATCTTCAAGGAGGTGGACAACGTCCTCATCCTGGCCTGCGGCACCAGCTACTACTCGGGTTCCACGGCCAAGTACTGGCTCGAAAGCATCGCCAAGATCCCGACGAGCGTCGAGATCGCCAGCGAGTACCGCTACCGCGACAGCGTGCCCAACCCGCGCACGCTGGTGGTGACGATCAGCCAGAGCGGCGAGACGGCCGACACCATTGCCGCGCTCAAGCATGCCCGCAGCCTGGGCATGAAGCACACGCTGACCATCTGCAACGTGTCCACCAGCGCCATGGTGCGCGAGTGCGAGCTGGCCTACATCACGCGTGCCGGCGTCGAGATCGGCGTGGCCTCCACCAAGGCCTTCACGACCCAACTGGTCGGCCTTTTCCTGCTGACGCTGGCCCTCGCCCAGACCCGCGGCCAGCTCAGCGAAGCCGACGAGGCCGAGCACCTGAAGGCGCTGCGCCATCTGCCCGTGGCCGTGCAAGCCGTGCTGGCGCTGGAGCCCCAGGTCATCGCGTGGAGCGAGGAGTTCGCCCGCAAGGAGAACGCGCTGTTCCTCGGCCGTGGCCTGCACTACCCGATCGCGCTGGAAGGCGCGCTCAAGCTCAAGGAAATCAGCTACATCCATGCCGAGGCCTATCCGGCCGGCGAGCTCAAGCACGGCCCGCTCGCGCTGGTGACGGCCGAGATGCCCGTCGTGACGGTGGCGCCCAACGACGCGCTGCTGGAGAAGCTCAAGAGCAACATGCAGGAAGTCCGCGCACGCGGTGGCCAGCTCTACGTGTTTGCCGACGGCGACACGGCCATCGAGAGCGAAGCCGGCCTGCACGTCATCCGCATGCCGGAACACTACGGCGCGCTGAGCCCCATCCTGCACGTGGTACCGCTGCAGCTGCTGGCGTATCACACGGCCTGCGCGCGGGGCACGGACGTGGACAAACCCCGCAATTTGGCGAAGTCGGTCACCGTCGAATGACGGGGAGCGGCTGCGGCAAATTGATGATTCCGACAAATAAAGTCCGTCGGGCGTTTCCCATATGGTGGGAGTCCGGGCGGCTTGCTTTGTTGAGTAGAGGCAAGTCGAAGCCAAGACCTTCGGCGCTACCAAGTGGTCATCGCCCCGTCGGTCGCTGCCCGCCATGCTGCCTCATGATCTGACAAGCCTGCGCCACGACCTTATTGGTCCGTCATGGTCACAGCTGGGTCTGGAAGCCATCAAGATCAAGACTGGATCTGCGCCTTCGTCTGCGATAGCTTCTTTCCGCTTGTTGGCCTGTCTGCCTAGGCCGTTTGCATGTCCGATGAGGCTGGCGGCCGCTGTGCCGCGCTGCTTGTGAGATCCATAGGGAATGCAGCAGACCAGGACCGGCGGCTGTGCAGGTCCTAGGATCTAGCCGTGAACGAAGAAGAGCGCACGTACCAACGCATCGGCGAATTCGTCGTCTGCTTCCAATGGATAGAGAACAAGCTGCGCGAGATCGGCTGGTTCATCCTGGATCCCGAGCGAGCACAGTGGCCGCCCACCGCCCACCGCGCTACGCAACCTGACGAACGAGAAGCTCGTCGATCGCGTGCACGCCCTCTTCGTGGATGCGCTTCCCAAGTGCAAGCTCCCGGGTGAGCTGGAGACTGACTTCAAGGACTCCTTTGCGTGGGCCGCCACGGCGATGCACAAGCTGCGCCGAAGCCGAAATCGCATCCTTCACTCCGCCTTCGTTGAGCTTAAGGCCGGCGGCGAGGTCCAAGGCATGCTGCGATCGGACCCCAAGCTTGAGGTCGACGAGGACGGCTCAGGTGCTGCGCCGCGAACTGGACGATCCCGCGCATCTCGCCAGCCCGAGAGCGCAGCTGATGCGCGAGGCGTGTTCGACCCCGGAGCGCATGCTGCTGCTGGCATGCACTGGCGCCGCCATAGCGCTGTCGTTGTTCGGCTACAAGGAGCCAGAGGGCGATGGGTATCCGCTGACCGCCGTGCGCTGCATCGTCGGCCTCGGGGTTCTGAACAAGATGTTCGTGAGCAATCGGGAGGACTCGCCGCTTGAGCTATCCCCACCCCAGATAGAGAGAAAGCGGCATGGCGATAGTCACGAGCACCACAAATATACCGAGATCAGAGATCAGGAAGGTCCAAATGCTTCGCATGACCGGATCCTGACCGCCTCCCAATGTTTTGGCAAAGGGCAGCTTTCGCTGCAGTGGCGACCGTCAACCGGGCAGTCGTACTTCGGCTTTGGGCACCAAGCGGCCCGCCACGTCGGGGTGGTGCCTAAGCCGAAGTTCTAAATCAACGTGGGCCTACCTGCCGCAATTCTTAAACGACGAGCTTGGTGTCTTACTCGAGTGCGGCAGCGGTCGCTGCTAATCCCCTGCGCCTACTGCTGACGGCACAGCCCCAGCTGTCGACGCCGGTGTTGCAAGTGGTGCGCCGATGGCGCGATTGGCCACGGTCATGAGGATCGGCAAGCCCAGGCCCGAGGCGTTGTACACCGCCTCGGCCATGAACAGCAGCCCTTGGCTGGCGGTGGCGGTGTAGGTGCGCGCGCCGGTGGCCGAGCTGCCGACGGCCACGCTCATCGCGGCGAACTCGCTCTCGACGTTGATGAACTCGCAAGGCGCCAGAGTGCCGTCCTTCACCAGCTCGCCCAGGCCCTCGACGACGTGGGTCTGCGGCGAGATGGGGTAGGCGCAGATGACCTCGGGCCGGCACAGGGCCACGGCGCGGGCGACTGCCTGCGACCCTTCGATCTGCTCAAGCATCGGCCACCTCCTGCATCTGGCGCTGTACGACCCCGAAGGCTTCGCTGGCAGCGGCCATGTTGGCGGCGGCCACCTTGCCGCTGAACTTGTTCTGGATGGCGTGGCGCACCGCGTCCAGGCTGACGAGGCCCGACAGCGCCGCAAAGCCGCCGAGCAGGACGGCGTTGGGCAGCGGCCGGCCCAGTTGCTTGGGGGCGATCTCGGTCGCCGGCACCGTTATCAGCCGCTCGTGCCTGTAGCGCGTGGCGATGTCGGCCAGCCCCAGCTCGTCGAAGCTGCGCCGGCTGTTGATTAGGACGAAGCCGTCGGGCACCAGCCCTTGGAACACGTCGACCTGGTGCAGCAGCGTCGGGTCCTGCACGATCAGCACGTCGGGCGCCAGGATGGGTTCGCGAAGGCGGATCTCGAAGTCGTCGATGCGGCAGGAGGCCACCACCGGCGCACCGGTGCGCTCGGAGCCGAAGCTTGGGAAGGCCTGAGCGTGCCGGCCCTGCTCGAACGCGGAGATCGACAGCATTTCGGCTGCCGTCACCACGCCCTGGCCGCCGCGGCGGTGAATCCGGACCGCAGCATCGCGAGCCGCCTCCTGCAGGATTGAGTGCTGGCGATTGTTCGAGCCCGGCCATGTCGGGACTTGCGCAGCGTCAAACTTCGGCTGCATTCAGGCCCGCGCCGGGCGCCAGGGAATTCAGCGCTTGAAGACTTCGTTGATCTCGACCGTGAGGCCCTGGGCATCATTGGCCACCGTCGCGGTCTGGCCGACCAAATCCCCTGGCGCCGGCATGGCCTGGCCGGTCTTGCTGATGCGGGCGCCGATCACCACCTGCGGGTGCAGGCTCAGCCGCGTGCTCGGCGCCATCGCGCTGCCGTCGTCGAGGGTGAAGGCCAAGGGCAGGTCCTTCACCTGCAGGCGCAGGATGGCCAGCGGCATGCGCGGGCCCGTGGCGGCGCGGGCGAAGACGAACACGGTGTCGTCCGGCTCAGCGAGCTTTGCGAGACTGGGCGAGAGGCTCAGGCGCCCCTGCACGCGGGCGGCGGGGACGGCGGGGGCGGCGGCGCTGGTGGAAGGCACGGCGGCCGCCGCGACCTCACCGGCCGGCGTCCCCGCCCGCTCGCGGGCTTCACGGATGCTGACTTCGAGCTCTGGCATGAAGGCGCTGTCGGCCGGCGACAGCTGGGCGAGCCGTTCCCAGGCGCGCACGGCGCCGGCAAAGTCCTTGCGCTCGAAGGCCGCCGTGCCTGCCAGCGCCAGAGCCTTGGGCTGGTTGGGGTCCAGCGCCAGCGCCCGCTCGATCACCTTGGTGGGTTCGCCCTGCAGGCTGCGATCGTTGCGCACGGCCAGGGTGTCAGCGTAGTCGGCCAGCAGACGCGCATCGGCGGGCTGCAGCGCCATGGCGCGTTCGAAGGCCGGCACGGCCTCGGCATGGCGGCCAAGACGCGCGTAGGAGCGCGCCAGCATGGCCCAGCCTTCGGGGTTGTCGGGCTTGTCCACCAGCTTCTGTGCCAGCTTCGCGACGGCGGCGCTGAAGTCCTGCTCGTCGCTGCTGTGCGGCTCCGTGGCGGCCTGCGCCGCGGCCGGCGACGGCGCTACGGCGCTGATCGCCCCCGGCGAGCCGGTCCACGCATAGCCGGCCCCGGCCAGCGCCACCACGGCCACGGTCAGCAGCGCGACCAGGCTGGCGGCAGGCCGCTCGGATGCGGGCGTGGCTGCTGCCGCCGGTTCTGCCAACACCGCCTGCACCAGCTGCTGCTCCAGCGGCGCCTTGGCCGCGGCATAGGCGCGCGCATTGAGCTTGCCGCTCTGGTGCTTGCTCTGTAGCAGGGCGAGCTGGCTGCGCAGCCCCTGGATGCTGTTGTTCATCGTGGCTGGCCCTGGGCGGCGGGGTGAGGGGGATCGGTTAGGTCACCATCGGCATCGAACAGCTCTGGCGCCATGTGGCTGCGCCGGCGCAGCACCAGCACCAGCGCACCCACGCCGCCCACAAGCAGCAACGGCGGGCCGAACCACAGCAGCGCAGTTACGCCCTTGACGGGCGGCCGGTAGAGCACGAAGTCGCCGTAGCGGGCGGTCATGTAGTCGACGATCTCGCGCTCGTTCTTGCCCTGGCGCAGCATCTCGCGCACCTGGTCGCGCAGGTCGATGGCCAGCGCCGCGTTGGAGTCCGCAATCGTCTGGTTCTGGCAGACCAGGCAGCGCAGCTCGGCGGCCAGGGCCAGGGTGCGGCGTTCCAGCTCAGGTTCCGCGCTGGTCAGTGGTGCCTCGCGGGCCGGGGCGGTCGTACATGCCAAAGCCATGGCCAGCACGCACAGCAGGCTGGTGACGCTACGCATTCAATGCCTTCAGCAGCGGCTCAATGCGCTCGCGCAGCAAGTCGGCGGTGACCGGCCCGATGTGCTTGAAGCGCACCACGCCCTGCTTGTCGATGATGAAGGTCTCCGGCACGCCATAGACGCCGAAATCGATGCCGACCCGGCCCGCCGTGTCGGACAGCGAGGCCGTGTAGGGGTTGCCCCAGCGGCCCAGCCAGCGCAATGCCTCGGGCCGCGTGTCCTTGTAGTTCAGGCCGTAGATCGGCACCAGGCCGCGCCGCGCGAACTCGACCAGCACGGGATGCTCCTGCCGGCAGGCCAAGCACCACGAGGCCCAGACGTTGAGCATCCAGACCTTGCCGTTCAGGTCGTTCAGCCCGATGTTCTGCGCCGGCTCGTCCAGGCGCGGCAGCGCGAAGGCGGGCGCCGGTTTGCCGATCAGCGGGGACGGGACTTCGTGCGGGTCCAGGCTGAGCCCGACGCCGAGGAAGCCCAGCAGCACGACGAAGATGAGCAGCGGGGAGAGCAAGGTCCAGCGCTTCATGCAGCGGCTCCGTGCACGGCTGCCGGCACCGCCTGCTCCCGGCGCGCCCGCAGGTAGCGCCGGTCGCTGGCAGCCAGCGCGCCGCCCAGGGCCATCAACAGGCAGCCGCCCCAGATCCAGCTGACGAATGGCTTGAAGTAGATGCGCACGACCCATGCCTGGCCGTCCATCGCCTGGCCGAGCGCGACGTACAGATCGCGCGTCAGGCCGGTGTCGATGGCGGCTTCGGTCATCGGGTTCTGCTGCACGCGGTACAGGCGTTTTTCCGGGCGCAGCACGGCCACTTCGCGGCCGTCGCGGCTGATCTCGATCAGGCCCTGCGCCGCCTGGTAGTTCGGCCCGGTCACCTCACGGGCGCCGCGGAAGGTGAACGTGTAGCCGCCCACCCCGGTGGCGTCGGCGATGTCCATCTTCACGTCGCGCTCGACCTCGTAGGTCTTGACCATCGTCACGCCGAAGATGAACGCCGCCACGCCCAGGTGCGCCATCGACATGCCCACCAGAGCGCGCGGCCATTGGCGCAGCCGGCGCAACACCGAGCCTGCCGCGGCACCAGGGCGCAGGCGCTCCCAGGCCTCGGTCAGCACGGCCGCGACGATCCAGTAGGCCATTGCCAGGCCGGCGCTGGACTGCCAGCCGATGCGACCCTGCAGCCAGCCCGTCAGCAGCGCCGCGACCACCGCCGAGCCGGCGGCCCAGCGCAGCCGGTGCGCCAGGTCGGGCACCTCGGCCTGCTTCCAGCGGGCCAGCGGACCGACACCCATCAACACGACCAGCGGCGCCATCAGCGGCGCGAACACGGTTTCAAAGTAGGGCGGGCCGACGGAGATCTTGCCGAGGCCGAGCGCGTCCAACAGCAGCGGGTAGAGCGTGCCTAGCAGCACGGCTGCGCAGGCCACCAGCAGCAGCACGCTGTTGGCCAGCAGCAAGCTCTCGCGCGAGACCGGCGCAAAGCGCGAGCCCAGGCCCACGCGGGCAGCGCACCAGGCGAACAGGCCCAGCGACGCGCCGATCACGACCGCCAGGAAGGCCAGGATGAACAGGCCCCGGCGCGGATCGGTGGCAAAGGCATGCACCGACGACAGCACGCCCGAGCGCACGAGGAAGGTGCCCAACAGCGACAACGAAAACGCCAGGATGGCCAGCAGCAGCGTCCAGTTCTTGAACGCGCCGCGCTTCTCGGTGACGGCTAGTGAATGGATCAGCGCCGTGCCCACCAGCCAGGGCATGAAGGACGCGTTCTCGACCGGGTCCCAGAACCACCACCCCCCCCAGCCCAGCTCGTAGTAGGCCCAGGCGCCGCCCAGTGCAATGCCCAGCGTCAGGAAGCACCAGGCCGCCGTCGTCCACGGCCGCGTCCAGCGCGCCCAGGCCGCGTCGAGCTGGCCGCTGATCAGCGCCGACATCGCGAACGCGAAGGCCACCGAGAAGCCCACGTAGCCCATGTAGAGCATGGGCGGGTGAAAGATCATGCCCGGGTCCTGCAGCAGGGGATTGAGGTCGCGGCCGTCGGCCGCTGCGGGCAGCAGGCGGTCGAAGGGGTTAGACGTCACCAGCGTGAACAGCAGGAAGCCGACCGCGAGCAGGCCCATCACCGCCAGGATGCGCGCGAGCACCGGCATCGGCAGCCCGCGGCTGAACACTGCCACCGCCAGGCTCCAGCCGCACAGCATCAGCAGCCATAGCAGCATCGAGCCCTCATGCCCGCCCCAGACCGCGGCCATGCGGAACTGCAGCGGCAGGGCGCTGTTGGAGTTGGAGGCGACGAACAGCACCGAAAAATCATTTTGCACGAATAGCGCCATCAGGCAGGCGAAGGCGCTGGCGACCAGCATGAAGAGCACGGCTGCCGCGGGCCGCGCGAGGGCCATCCAGTCCCGTCGGCCCCAGGCAGCACCGGCCATCGGCAGCGTGCCCTGCACGAGCGCCGTGCCCAGCGCCAGCCAGAGCATGAAATGCCCGAGCTCTGCGATCATGGCTTGGTGCCTCCGGCCACGGTGCTGGCGAGCTTGGCGTCGCCAGCCTGGGCGCGCTTGAGGGCCTCGGCGGCTTCGGGCGGCATGTAGTTTTCGTCGTGCTTGGCCAGCACCTCGCTGGCCACGAACACGCCGCCCTGCAGCTGGCCCTGCGCCACCACGCCTTTGCCCTCCTTGAACAGGTCGGGCAGGATGCCTTCGAAGCGCACCGGCACGGTCTTGGCCGTGTCGGTGATGACGAAGTGCACCTGGGTGCCGTCAACCTTCACCGAGCCGGACTCGACCATGCCGCCGACGCGGAAGGTGCGCGCGCTCGGCGCCTCGTGGCCGGCGACCTGGCTGGGCGAATAGAAGAACACGAGGTTGCTCTGGAAGGCGTTCAGCACCAGGGCCACGATGACGGCCACTGCCGTGAGCACGCCGCCAATGATGGCCAGGCGCTGTTGACGGGGCTTCATGCCAGGTCCTCCGCGGCGTCGCTCCGGCGCGCCGCATCCTGCATTGCGGCACGGTGGCGCAGCCGCGCCTGCAGCGGCTCCAGCACCATCACCAGCAAAGCCACGGCATAGGAGCCCCAGACGTACAGACCGTAGCCGCCCATGGCGAAGAAGTCTTCAGGGTTGTTCCATGGCATGAGCGGCCCCTCCGGGTTGGTCGTTGCGGGCGGCGAGTTCGCGTACCCAACCGGTGTGGGACTCGCGTTCCAGCACGATCGCCCGCACGCGCGTGAAGACCACCGCGAAGGCATAGGCCCAGCAGGCCAGCGTCATCAGCAGCATCGCGGTGAGCATGGTGCTGGCCATCTTGGGCGCGGCCGTCATGCTGATGCTGGCGCCCTGGTGAAGCGTGTTCCACCACTTCACCGAAAAATAGATGATCGGCACATTGACGCTGCCTACCAGCGCGAGCAGCGCGCCGGCCTGGTCCGCCCGGCGGTTGTCGTCGATGGCACTGATCAGCGCCAAGAAACCGAGGTAGAGGAACAGCAGGATCAGCTCGGTGGTCATGCGGGCGTCCCAGACCCACCAGGCGCCCCAGGTCGGCTTGCCCCAGAAGGCGCCGGTCCACAGTGCAAGGAAGGTAAACATCGCGCCTGTCGGCGCGATTGCCCGCGCCAGCATCGAGGCCATGCGGGCATTGAAGGCCCAGCCGATGCCGGCCCAGAAGGCCATCACGAGGTAAAGCAGCATTGACATCCATGCTGCGGGCACGTGGATGAAGACAATGCGGTAGGCCTCGCCCTGGGTGGCGTCGGTCGGTGCGATGAAGAAGCCCATGTACAGGCCCGCTGTGGCCAGCAGCACGGCGGCAGCCCAGCAGGCGGGCAGCAGCCAGCCAGTCAGCGCGTAGAAGCGCGCGGGGGCGGCAAAGGTGAACAGACGCAGTCCGGGGGCGCTCATGCGCAGGCCCTCATTGCGTGGAGATGCGCAGTGCCGCGACGGTGGCCGGCGGCGCACCGAGCAGCGTGGCGAGCAGCAGCGCGCCCAGCAGCGAGTAATGGCCGCTGGCCGACTGGCCTGCCTCGACCGCGCTGACCGCCCCGGCGCCAAAGATCAGCGCAGGCACCGCCAGCGGCAGCACGATCAGGATCAGCAGCATGCCGGCGCTGCGCAGCCCGAGCGACAAGGCCGCACCGAGCGCGCCCAGCAGGCTCAGGACGGGGGTGCCCAGGAGCAGGCCAAGGACGAGTGCCGCCAGGGCCGGCCCGGACATGCCGAAGGCCAGCCCGGCCAACGGGGCGGCGGCGATCAGCGGCAGGCCGGTCAACAGCCAGTGTGCAGCGCACTTGGCGGCGACGACGGCGATGAGCGGCTGAGGCGCGAGCAGCATCTGTTCGAGCGAGCCATCGGCCAGGTCGCCCGCGAACAGCGACACGACCGAGAGCATGGCCGCCAGCAGTGCGCAGACCCAGACGATGCCGGGCGCGATGTCGCGCAACGCGGCTGGTTCCGGGCCGACGCCGAGCGGGAACAGGCTCAGCGCGACGACGAAGAAGGCCAACGGCAGCAGTGCGTCGATACGTCTGCGCGACGCCAGCCGCAGGTCGCGCAGCAGCACGCTCAGGAACACGTCGGCCAGCGAGGCGACAGGCGGCAGGGCAGGATCGGTCATGCATGGTCGTCGAGGTCGAGGACCGCCGCCGGCCGGGACAGCGCGGGGGGCTGGTGACTCGTCAGCACCACGCAGCCGCCCTGCGCCGCGTAGTCGCCGATCAGCTGGTCGAGGGCGGTCACGCCTTCAGCGTCGAGGGCATCGAAGGGCTCGTCCAGTAGCCACAACCGTGCGGAGCCCGACAACGCCAGCCGCGCCAGTGCCGCACGACGCCGCTGGCCCTGGCTGAGCGAGCGCACCAACGCATGCCGGCGGTTGAACATGCCCATGCGCCGCAGCGCTTCGCCCAGTGGCGCCTCACCGGTCGGCAGCCCGTGCAGGCGGGCGAGGAAGCCTAGGGCTTCGGCCACGCTCAGTTCGTCCTTCAACGCGTTCTGATGGCCGATGAAGGCCAGCTGGCGCCGCCATGTCTGTCCGATCTCGCGCAGCGTCGAGCCGTTCAGTCGAATCTCGCCCGCCGAAGGCGCGGAAAGCCCTGCGATCACCCGAAGAAGGCTGGTCTTGCCACGGCCGTTGCGCCCGCGCAGCCAGGTGACGCTGCCCGGAGCAAGAGTCAAATTAAAGGCGCTGAGCAGCGTGCGCTCGCAGCGCTGCACGGTCAGGCCGGTCACTCGCAGCGTCGACACGCCCGCCGGCTGGACAGCTGTCGGCAGTCGGCGGGAGTTCGGCTCGGACGAATCGCTGGGCATGTGTGGCGAGAAGGCAGAGAGCGGCGGCGTTGCGGGAGGCGCTGGCAATGATGGTAAGCGCCCGATTGACCTCGCTCTGCAATGAACATGCTGATCGGGTCGACAGCCGGCACGCTAGCGGAATCGACTTAGGAGAACGATCAAAGGTTGCGTTTGGACTCATCAGTTTTAGGGATGCGCAGGTCGGCGCACCACCAGCACACTCCGACGCGCTAATGCCCTGTTTGCAGAGAAGCGCGCAGGCGAGCGCTGGAGGCGTCATGGCAAACGAGAGTCAGCGAGACCCCAGGAATGCATGGCGCTGGGCGCCGAGTGCGCAAGGGGCGGATGGCGTATTCCCATTGCTCAAGCGATCCGTAGGAAGGGACGGCGGAAACTACCAGGGTCCACCGCCGCATTGCACCATTTCTGCCGGAAAGGCAGAGTATTCGGCTGTTCGGATGGGGACAAGCCTCTTCATATCCGCAAGGGGGACGTTGTCCAACGGAAATGAGATCGCTGATCTCAGGCCATCTCCGCTACGGATTTACCCACCGCAGTTCGAGTTTGTTGTATACGGCCCGGAGATGTCGCTGCCTTACCTCCGAGAATTCAACTTCGTAGAGATGTTTGGCTACCCGTCAACGCCATCGATGGTCGTGATCAGCGACAGCCGAGGGCCGAACATTTGTCAGATCACCGATGATCCATACCCTTGGGGTGTGACCAATGCCGAGGAAGCCGTGGGGCTCGGGAACACGTTGCAAGAGGCGATTGATAGTGGGGCTGCGCAGCTTCCACCTCCTGGCGCCGGCGCGGTGGCACATCGTGCAATCGACTCTGGAAATTCCTCATTGCATCCGGTGTTGCTGCGTACTATGCAAAAGCCTCGGTATGACGATTGTGTCAGTAGACCGTAGGGCAAAACAATCCGATCTTCGAATATATTTTACCGCACTTGTTAGACATATGCGTCGTCTGGAAAATCAACGTTAGCGACTCTAAGGAGATTACTATGACTGGATCCTGTGGCTCTTGGTCCGCATGGCACGACCGCATACCAGGCTCGCCGGCGACCCTGCACGTCAAGGGAAACTGCACTTTTCCTACGTCCGGCTACACGACAGAGTTGCGCCCGCTGAATCCACAGGGGGTCAATCCATCAATTTACTTGCTTGAACTGATTGTGACGCCGCCGACGGGGCCAGTTCTTCAGGTCGTGAGCCAGAGCGAAGTTCATTATCGGGAAGAGACTGACTGGCACTACGACTCAGTGCAGATCATGCCTTCTGGCCAGGTCGTACCAGTGCAACAGGTCAGTTAATTTCACCAACGCGTCCTGCAGCGGGACCAATGCGTCCGTCGAAGTGGAAGCAGTTCGCTCACTAATCGTGCTCGTCGGGCTGCCTTCGATGCGGTTCTGAACTGATGTACGACACATACAGCCATGTCTTGCCAATTCGTTTTTGGAGTCAATACGTGAGCATTCTCTGGCTTCGTTCCCCCTCGCGCCGCTTGATGATGAAGACTTTTGCATCAATTGGCCTGATCGGACTCGCTGTCTTTGGCAGCCCTGTAAGCGTATTTGCAGCTGGCTCGGGTGCCAATCTTCAAGTCTGCAGAGTTGATGGCCTTCGAGAGATCAATCGGGATGGGGACCAGGTCGCCCTGGCGGTTGGCACGACGTCTTGGAACGCAGGCACGGTTCCCTTGGACTGGAAGCCTGCACCTGACGCCCGCCACCCGTTTATCGCACAGGCCCTCTATCGGTTCTCAAACGGTCGTCTGGAACAGATTGGGATCGCCGGAGTCAAGCACGGATTCTATGTAGCTGCAGCACCCGGCTGTGGCGGACAGCAGTGTCAGGGGCCTAGTGGTCAAGTTTTGCATCCGAACTGCTCGGATACGTACGGCGTATCAAACAACTCCAACCAAAATCGGATGGGTCCGCGCTACGAGGTCAATCCATGGACCGGCACTTGGGACCCATCTACCGCTCATACCACCGTTTCACATACGCATTCGCCCTTGGATCATCTGTTGCGCGTCAGAAACGCGGACCTGCGCAACTCAGTTGGTTCGGACGTTCGCTTCTACATCGAGGCCTACTATGTTCATTATCAGAACGCCGATCCCAACACGGCCGTGGCTTGGCAGCGGGTTGAAGCCATTGACCAAGGCGGAGTGGAGTGGTCATTCAATCATGTGCAAGGTCTGGGCTCATCGGGTCCAGGGTTCGTTCTACGCAGTGCGTGGCCTGGCGCACACGTCTCTGAACTTGCTCAGACTTTGCCCGTAGATCGCGGCGTCTCGGCCGATGGCAGAGCCTTGGTGGCGGCGCGTGTTTCTTCCACTCCAGACGGCAAGTGGCGCTACGAGTATGCGCTACTTAACGTCGACATGGATCGTCAGATCGGCTCTTTTGCCATCTCCGTTCCAACGAGTGCGCAAGTAAGCGACGTGT
Source organism: Roseateles sp. GW821-FHT02E12 (assembly GCF_059421665.1). Taxonomy (NCBI): domain Bacteria; kingdom Pseudomonadati; phylum Pseudomonadota; class Betaproteobacteria; order Burkholderiales; family Sphaerotilaceae; genus Roseateles; species Roseateles sp. GW821-FHT02E12. The sequence continues at coordinate 195,769 of NZ_JBWKVK010000001.1, read as the reverse complement.
TCTTTTCCGCTCCCATACAACCCAACGAAACACGCAATTCCCCTGGAGGCGCCTCGACAGACGACTCGCCCTGGGCGTCCCAGCGTTCAGGGGAGCTTCTGACCTGGCGCACGGGAAAGAATCCCCTTCGCTGGGGAGTTATGTACAACTTCGGCTTCACTAGTGATCGTGCTCCGGTTGATGGTGGTGTCGCGGTCGGCCTCTTTAAGTCAGGGACGCCTGCCTCGGTGCAAGGTCAGACCAAGGTTCCGAGCCGTCTCGAAGCAACGGCCGTCGTGCCGCGGACACCCAGTACTCCCTTCGTCAGCAAGCGAGAAATGATGGCCGCAGGGCCCTCCATCGCCTTGAGTGCATCTGGGCCTTTTCCGTTGGCCGTACCTCAGGCCCCACAGCCGTTGGCAAACTTATCAATAAACGACCATGGTGACGAGTGCGTGGCAGCTATTGGGCCCATTCCGCCATTCAGTTGCCTTGATGGCGCAATCATACCGATCACAGTGGATGGTCGAGAGTTAAATGCCGGCGAGTACACCGCCGGAATGGCATGTGATCGCCCAGTCCAGCTTGGTTTGGGCGACGATGGCCAGTGTGTCCCATTTGCACGATTGGGAGCGCTTCCTGGAGTGAACGCCGCTGGCGCTGCGGATGCCGATGTGAAGTGGACTTTTATCTGCCGGCGCTACAAATTGCGCAGCAATCCTATCTACCCCAAGTTCGAGGATGTGGCCATTATCGGGCACAGGGCATCAACTGGAGCGACATGCTTCTTCCAGACGCTTTCGGGCTCACTTGGGCTGCCCGACGGCATCGATGCGACGCGGGTTCCTCCGCCGGCTGAACGGCAAGCCCAGACCCCCCCTGGCAAGATTCCAGCAAAGGACTTTTGGCTATCGCCATCGATAACTTCGAGTATTGGATGCTATCAGTGCCACGATAGCGACCCTTGGATTCACACGCCTTATGTGGATCAGGTCAAGGGCCGGCCGGGCGATCCGTCAAAACCGGTCGTACCTGACGCAGCCCGTGCCAGCGACCCGATGCGATACAAGTTCGTGGGGTCGCAGCACTTTTCCAACTGGCCCTCGCCGCAGCACTTCGAACCCTTAAACAATGAATGTGTATCTTGCCATCGAATAGGAGTTGAACGAAGAAGTCTTTCTTTCATTGACTACTCAATCGGCTTGATGACCACACATGTGACGCCATCATTCATCGGCTATCCGGCTTCGCATTGGATGCCGCCGTCTAGCGAAATCGGACCGATGCCCCTAGCGCAATGGAACGCTACGTTCCAGGCAAGTGCCGATCAGATCCGATCGTGCAAATTGAATCCGGCACAGCCAGCGTGCCGTAAGCGGCTTACCAACCCACCTTGATCCTGGCAGCGCCGCATACTTATTGGCATCAGCAAGCTCGGTGAAGTCGCATATTTCAAGCTTGAGTCTGAACTATGCTTAGTCGTGTCTTCACGGGTATTCTGCTGTGCGGCATGCCTTGGCATTCAGCTATTGCGCAAGTTGTTTCGTCGGGGCCGGTCCCAGGTCTTTTGAGTGCTGCAGTTCGTCAGGTGGACCCGCGTGTGGCGGCAGAGAGCGCGAAGCAATCTATCCTGCTAGAGCTGAGAAGTGCCGGTGGCGGCGCGGCAAACCGGGCGCTGGTTCTGCAGTCTTTGCCTGCATCCAAAGTCCTGGAGCGGCTGGCGGTGTTTCCCGCGGTCGGCCCGTCCACAATCGCGGCGCCAAAGCCTGGAGCACCTACACCAAGCCCGTCCGTCAACAACTCTGAAGGTGGCGGCGCCACCACTGAACACGCCGGAGTGGCGCTATTGCTTGCGCGTAAGGCGGGACAAGACAAGTTTGTGGCTCAATGCAGCGGCACGCTGATCCGACAGAACGTCGTGCTAACGGCTGCGCACTGTGTGTGCTTTGCGTTTGAGAAGGCCGACAACTACCCGACTGGCAGCGAGTGCGCGAAGGGAACTGAGACACGGGCGCCGGCCTCGTTGACTGACAAGGACAACTGGCGCGTCTTTTTTCAACACGTTGGCATGAAAAAAGTGAGTCGCGTGGTGGTCAACGAGGACTACCGGTTCGACGGCACCGCCGTCCGCGATGATCTGGCGCTTCTGGTGCTGGAAGAACCGGTTGTTGAGATCATCCCGCCTGCACTTCCTCCAGGGGCTTCACAGGCCCTGCCCTGGTCAGTAGGACGCATCATCGGCTACGGGTTCAGTTCGGCTGACGAGTCGGAGACAGCGGTCCTGAGGATGCTTGTTCAGCCGGGCATCAAATCTCACGGACGGGTTAACTACACTAGCTGCCAAGACCAAACATATCTGGATCCGGCCGGCAGTCTTTGTTCGCTATTCTCCGACACAGCAAACGGATCTCCCGCAACGGTCTGCGGAGGCGATTCCGGTGGCCCGCTCTGGCATTCCGATACGGACGGCTCGACAATCGGCGTCACGTCCGGTAGGAGCCATTCAGACTGCCAGGTAAAGGAGACCGTCGGGTTTCAGATGGCGACCTCTTATCAAGTTCACCGAGAGTGGATCGAGAAGCATCTCTCCTCAGCCCCTAGCTCGGCCAGCGTGAAGGGCAAGTGGCCCGCATTTGGAGGCAACTTGCGAGACGTGCTGGACCGTCGCAACTCAGTACCGTTCGACGAGAGTGGCATTTACGAATCAGAAGCCTGGATCCGTTCGAAAGTGGCCACACCGATTCTGGCCACGATCAACTCTTCAGGCGCGGTCGCTGAGTTGAGCGTGCGTGATCGCAAGGGAAAAGTCCTGTGTCGCGGCGCGGCAGGGGCCACGCGCAAGCTTCCCAACGTCGACTTTTGCTGGGCCAAAGTGCCGGCCGGTGCTGAGTTCCGCATCGTCGCAAGGGGGACGAAGGACCAGTTTCTCCAGTACGTCGTTTCGATGCATGCATCGTTGCCGAAATGAAGTTGCAGGACCGCCGGAACTTGCGTCCGATCCACCACCAGGAGTCGAGCGTCCATGAAGACCAAGTCTCACGTAGCTGTCCTCGCCGCGGCCTGTTTTCTCACTGCCTGCGCCCAGCTCAACTCCGCTTCCAGCTTCACGCGCGCAGATGCGCTCGGGGAGCTGGCCGATCAAGGCCGCCTTGGGCCCGGCAATCGGTGAGGCGGTGAAGAAGAAGTTCGGTGACTAGGACTGACGCGCGAACCTGAATTCGCTCAAGTTCAACACCAAGGATGCGGTCATGACTGTGACAAGAAGGGTTGTACTTCAGTCTTCCACATGCGGCATTGCTGCCGCGCTAGCCAGTTCCAGCGTGTGGCCGCAGGCGGAGACACCCAAGCGAATCTCCATAGCTGCTTTCTCCGCTAACCCGGTGAAGGTCGAGCAGTTGCGGACCTTGTTTCGCAAGATGCGCGAGAAGCGCGCGTCTGATCCCGCCAGTTATTTTTTTCAGGGCGCTGTTCATTGGCTGCCCGATCTCAGCAGCGGCTCCGTCGCTCTCAGGCCTGATCTGAAGGTACTTGCGCAGATGTACAACAGCGATCCGGCGGCCAGTCAGATGCTTGGGTACTGGGAACAGTGCACGCACCTGGGCGTCAAGAGCGCAGCGGACTTCCTGCTTTGGCATAGGGCGTTTCTTTACTACTTCGAACAGCATGCGAAGGCGACTTTGGGTGATCCAAAGTTCACTCTTCCCTATTGGGACTACAACGACCAGGAGCAAAGCCGCCAATTGCCTTCGATCTTTGTCAGCGCCAAAGTCAACGGCGCGGACAACCACCTCTATCCGCTTGGTGGCCTCAAACGAAGGCTCGATTCTTCGACAAAGACTCTTTCGAAAGACGACGTCAGTACAACCAACGTGATGCTAAACGACTACTACTTTAGTGAGCCCGGAATCGAAGGCATGGGCGATGACATCGGGGAGGGAACGGCGATTGATGACCTGCCACATGGGAGAGTCCACGGAAGCATCGGCGGCTGGATGGGAGACGTCACCACTGCGGCTTTTGACCCTGTATTCTGGATACACCACTGCAACGTCGATCGCCTATTCAATCAGTGGATGGCTAGAAAGCGCCTCTGGTCGAGGTCGATGACACCCCGAGCGATCGAGGCTTGGCTAGACGGTCGACCTTACACATTCTTTGGCGCAAGCGGTAGTCTTGAAACGAAGCCTCGTGGCTTCTTCCTAGACCAGCGAAATCTTGGCTACGCGTACGATTCGGACCCACCTGTGATCTATCCACCCGAACCCCCTGGGCCACATCCAAGCGCGGCAGTCGCTGGCGCCGTTGATGCGATGGGACTCGACAAGAGCATCAAAGGATTCGTCCTGAAGCCCGCCGGTGGTTTGTCCGAGGCATTCAGCATCTCGGCATCGAGCGGAGGCGCTGCGAGGGTACCCTTGGCCTTGCCCTCTCCGTCAACGGGCGCTGTCCCCGGTCCGGTACCGCTTGCTGTTCAGAACCAGGCCAGCAGCAAGTTCAATCGGACCTACGTCTTGCTCAGCGACATTAGGAAGGCGGGCGAACTTGGGGGTAACTACGGTGTATTCGTCGGTCCCCTGGCTGAGAGCGCAAAGGACGCTTCTAGTCCGTCGTACGTGGGCCGATTCAGTTCTTTCGAGGCACCAGCGGTTGGGCAGGCGCGCCCGGGCTATCGGCGACGCTTCGACATAACGGGCATTGTGTCCAGACTCGCGGGCGGGTCAAAAGACCTCATAGTTCGGGTAGTGCCGATGCAGAACACCGACAGTATCGGCACGGACGCGCCAGGAAGACTTGTGATGAAGATTGACGTTCAGTCCGGAATAGCATCCCAGGCGCCGGTAAGGTAACGCTCCTCGCAATGGCCGGGCCTATCCGAATTTCTGTGTGTGAGGCTCTTTCGGGTGGGATCCGGAGATCTGCGCCGACTAAAAGGGGCCTGTCGAATGGCCCCAGGCCAGGCGTGTGACGCCAGCGACGGCTGCCCCGCCGAAACCGGTCGTTGACGCCGCCACGGGCATTCCGCGGCAATGACCGCGATGCGCGTAACACCGTGAGCCCGGCAGCCGGAGCTAACAAACCGAGATCGCTGCGGTGCCGCCCTTCGGCGTCGCCGCCGACCTTCCGCTTTGGGCACATTGCTGCCGTACGGATGCCGGCCGCTACCGTCGGCCCTTCGCTGCCAAGCAGTCGGCCATACGGCTAGCACAAGGTCACGTCTTCTTAGCCCTGTTGTCGTCGTATCCGCGCCCGGCCCGGCCTCGACGGACTTTATTTGTAGGTGCTCTCGAAGGAGCGCAGATTTCAGGTTTTCCGACGGACTTTCCAGCTCGTCTTTGACGTAGAAGAATCAAGGACTTAGCGGCATCAGTCTCGACGGACTTTATTTGTTGGAGTCATTGAGCCGCAGCGCGGCGTTGATGGCGTAGCCGTCAAGCGAGGTTTGGGGCGAAGCCCACAAGCCGAGAAACTTGGCCAAGTCAGTCACCGTGGAGTGAAATAATGGTTGCGCTATCATTTTGCGATCCGCCACTGACGAGATCGCAAGCTGATGAGCGCAATCCTGAACATCCGCCGCCGGCCCGTCCTGTGGCTGGCGGCTACCGCCCTGGCGCTTGCGGGCTGCGGCTCAGCCCCGCGGAGTGCGCCGGGCGACGCATGGACTGCGGCTTGGGGCAGCGCCATGCTCGCTCAGCCCTTGCCACAGGCCAGCGCCAACCCGGTGCCGCAACCCTGGCGGCAGCCGATGCGCGATGTCAGCCTGCGCCAGATCGTGCGTGTCGGCGTCAAGGGCCAGGCGCTGCGCGTGCGGGTGAGCAATCTCTTTGGCGACGAGCCGCTGCTCATCAGCGCGGCCAGCGTGGCCTTGGTGCAGACACTTGACCCTCAACCAGCGCTGAACGCGGCCACGCTGAGGCCTCTGCGCTTTGCCGATCGGCGCGACATTGCGGTGCCGGCACACGCCGAGGTCTGGAGCGATCCCGTCGAGCTGGCACTGCCGGCGTTGCCGGTGGTCGATGTCGCCGTGCAACTGCATGTGCAGGCCGGGCCTAGCCAGGCCAGCGTGCACCCCGGTTCGCGCATCCGCAGTTGGGCGGTGGCTGGCAACCGGGTCGGCGTGGCGGACTGGCCCGAGGCCGTGGCGCAGGAAGGTTGGTGGCATCTGAGCGCCATCGACGTGCGTGCTGCTCTGCCGCTGTCGGTGCTGGTCGCCACGGGCGACTCCATCACCGATGGCTATGGCGTGCCCTCGGGCAGCTACCAGCGCTGGACGGATGCGCTGTCGCTCCGCCTCGCAGTCGAGAAGCGGGAGGCGTCCGTCGTCAACACCGGAATCGGGGGCGGCCGCCTGCTGCGCGATGGCCTCGGCCCCAACCTCGTGTCGCGCTTCGACCGCGACGTGCTGGATCGCAGCGGCGCGACCCATGCCGTCGTGCTGATCGGCGTCAACGACCTGGGCGCGAGCCACCGCGGCCGACCGACGACACCGGAGTCGCGCGCCAGCCTGCTGGCCGAGTTGAAGACGGGCTTCACGGACCTCGCCCGGCGCGCTCGGGCACGCGGCGTCTGCCTGATCGTCTCGACGGTCATGCCCTATTCCGGCAGCGGCTACTACGCGCCGCAGGCCGAGAACGAAGCCGACCGGCAGACGCTGAATGCCTGGCTGCGCGAGCCGGGCCGCTTTGATGCGCTGGTGGATTTCGACGCACTGATGCGTGATCCGGCACGGCCGGCCTACCTGCGCGCCGAGGTCGACAACGACGGCCTGCACCCGTCGCTGGCCGGCTATCGCGTGATGGCCGAGGCCTTCCCGGTCGAGGTACTCGACCGGAAGTGCGTCAGCGCCCCTTGAGCTGCCGCCAGGCCGCGAAGTCCGCGGCCACGTCGGCATCGGTCGGCGGGTACAGGCCCAGCACGCTGCGGCCGCCCAGCACCTTCTCCTGCACATAGTCCTCGAAGACGGTCATCTCGACGGCTTCGCTGGCAATCGCGTCGGCCAGGTGTGCCGGGATGACGATGACGCCCTCGGCGTCACCCACCACCACGTCGCCGGGGAAGACCGGCGCGTCACCGCAGCCGATAGGCTCGTTGATGGCGATGGCCTGGTGCAGCGTCAGATTGGTGGGGGCGCTGGGGCGCGAGTGATAGGCGGGGAAGGGGTACTTGGCGATGTCGGGGCTGTCGCGAAAACCGCCATCGGTGACGACGCCGGCCACGCCGCGCACCATCAGCCTCGCAACGAGGATGCCGCCGGCCGAGGCCGCGCGCGCGTCCTTGCGGCTGTCGATGACGAGCACCGCGCCTTCGGGGCATTCCTCAACGGCCTTGCGCTGCGGATGCGCGCGGTCCTGGAAGACGGCGATGCCGTTGATGTCCTCGCGCGCCGGGATGTAGCGCAGCGTGTAGGCCGGGCCCACCATGTTCGGCAGGCCGGGGTTCAGCGGCCTGACGTCCTGGATGAACTGACCGCGCAGGCCACGCTTGAACAGCGCGGTGCACAGCGTGGCGGTGCTGACGCCCATCAGCTTCTTGCGGGTGTCTGGATTCATGATGGCGTTCTCGCTCAATAGATGACGGGCTCCGGCACCGGCGCCCCGAAGCTGGTTTCAAGGAAGTCGAAGTCGCAGCCCTCGTGGGCCTGCAGGATGTGGCGGCCGAACATCCAGCCGTAGCCGCGCTCGTAGCGGGCGGGCGGCGGCGTCCAGGCTGCGCGGCGGGCGGCCAGTTCGTCGTCGCTGACTTCGAGGTGGATGCTGCGGGCCGGCACATCCACCGTGATGCGGTCGCCCGTCTTCACCAGCGCCAGCGGCCCGCCGACAAAGGCCTCGGGGCTGCAGTGCAGCAGGCAGCCGCCGTAGCTGGTGCCGCTCATGCGCGCGTCCGAGAGGCGCAGCATGTCGGTCACGCCCGCCTTCAGTAGCTTGGTCGGGATGGGCAGCATGCCCCACTCCGGCATGCCGGCACCCTTGGGGCCGGCGTTGCGCAGCACGAGGATGTCGTCGCCGGTCACGTCCAGCGCCGGGTCGTCCACCGCAGCTTTTAGGCTCGGGTAGTCGTCGAACACCAGCGCGCGGCCGGTGTGCTGCAACAGGTGCGGCGCCACGGCGCTGGGCTTGATGACGACGCCGTCCGGCGCGAGGTTGCCGCGCAGCACCGCCAGCGCGCCTTCGGCGTAGATGGGGTTGTCCAGCGGGCGGATGACGTCGTTGTTGAAGACCTCGGCGCCTTCGATGTTCTCGGCCACGGTGTGGCCGTTGACGGTCAGGGCGCCCAGGTCCAGCTTGTCCCGCATCACATTCATCAGGGCCGGCAGGCCGCCGGCGTAGAAGAAGTCTTCCATCAGATAGGCGTCGCCGCTGGGCCGGATGTTGGCGATGACGCCGACGTGCCGGCTGGCCGCGTCGAAGTCGTCCAGCGTGACGGGCAACCCCGCGCGGCGGCTGATGGCGACGAGGTGGATGATGGCGTTGGTGCTGCAGCCCATGGCCATCGCGACGGCGATGCCGTTGGCAAAGCTGCCCGCGCTGAGCATCTTGGCCGGCGTCAGGTCCTCCCACACCATCTGCACGATGCGCCGGCCGCATTCGGCCGACATGCGGATGTGATTCGCGTCTGGCGCGGGGATGCTGCTGGCGCCCGGCAACGTGAAGCCGATCGCTTCGGCAATGCCCATCATCGTGGCCGCCGTGCCCATGGTCATGCAGGTGCCGTGGCTGCGGGCGATGCCGGCTTCCATCTCTGCCCAGGCTTGGTCAGAAAGGCGGCCGGCGCGGCGTTCGTCCCAGTACTTGAAGGCGTCGCTGCCTGACCCCAGCACCTGGCCGCGCCAGTTGCCGCGCAGCATGGGGCCGGCGGGCAGATAAATGCAGGGCAGGCCCATGCTGAGGGCGCCCATCAAGAGCCCGGGCGTCGTCTTGTCGCAGCCGCCCATCAGCACGGCGCCGTCCACCGGGTGGCTGCGCAGCAGCTCCTCGGTCTCCATCGCGAGGAAGTTGCGGTACAGCATGGAGGTCGGCTTGACCATGCTTTCGCTGAGCGAAATGGCCGGCAGCTCCATCGGCCAGCCGCCCGCCTGCAGGATGCCGCGCTTGACGTCTTCCACCCGCTGCTTGAAGTGGGTGTGGCACTGGTTGGCATCGCTCCAGGTGTTGACGATGGCGATCACCGGCTTGCCGATGAAGTCCTCGGCGCCGTAGCCCATCTGCAGCACCCGGCTGCGGTGGCCGAAGCTGCGGAAGTCGTCCTTGGCGAACCAGCGCGCGCTGCGCAGGTCTTCGACTTTCTTCATGCCTGGCCTTTCCCGGCAATCAGCCAACCCGGCGCGTCCTGCAGCGCCACCGGGCGCAGAAAGCGACTCAGCGCAGCGTAGCCCACGCTGGTGCTGAAGGCCTGCGTGGACGACGGCCAGGGGCCGCCGTGCTGCTGCGCGGCCGTCACGGCCACGCCCGTGGGCACGCCGCTGAACAGCACGCGGCCGGCGATGCGCTCAGCCGCGGCGACGAGTCGGTGGTTGTCCGCCGTGTCCTCGTCCACGCCCCACAGCGTGACGGTCAGGCTGCCTTGCACGGCGGCGAGCACGCCCAGCGTTTCGTCCATGTCCTTCACGGTGACGACCAGGCAGCTCGGGCCGAACACCTCCTCGCGCAGCACCTCGTCGGCGATGAAGCTGGCGGCATCGGTGGCGAACAGATGAGCGCCGGGCGCGTCGCCACCGGCCGGTGCGGCCACCAGCGTCTTCACGGCGGCATGGCCGTGCAGGCGCGCCACGCCCGCGTTGAAGCCGGCGCGGATGCCGGCATGCAGCATGGCGTGCGGCGTGGCTGCGGCCAGGCCCTCGGCGAGCTGGCGCACGAAGGCCTGGCCAAGGTCGTCATCGCGCACGATGACCACGCCGGGGCTGGTGCAGAACTGGCCGCAGCCCAGCGTGATGCTGCCGGCCAGCGCCGTCGCCAGCGCGGGGCCGTGGGCTTGCACCGCAGAGGGCAGGGCGACGACGGGATTGATGGAGCCCAGCTCGCCGTAGAACGGAATGGGCCGCGGCCGCGCATTCGCCTCGCGCCACAGCGCCTGGCCGCCGCGCAGGCTGCCGGTGAAGGCGACGGCCTCGATGGCCGGGTCGCGCACCAGCGCCACGCCCACGTCGATGCCTGCGCCCTGCACGAACTGCAGCACACCCTCGGGCAGCATGAGTTCTGCGAGGCAGCCGGCGGCCAGTTCGAATACCGCGCGCGACAGTTCCGGATGGCCGGGGTGGGCCTTGACGACGACCGGGCAGCCGGCGGCCAGCGCCGAGGCCGTGTCGCCACCGAGCACGCTGAAGGCGAAGGGGAAGTTGCTGGCCGAGAACATCGCCACCGGCCCGATGGGCACGGCGATGCGCGTCAGCCGAGGGCGGCCCAGCGGCGGTGCGCCGGGAATGGCGGGGTCGTCCAGCAGCGGCTGGGCCGCGCCGTTCTCGACCTGGGCCGCAAAGCCGCGCAGTTGGAAGACGGTGCGGTCCAGTTCGCCGTTCAGGCGCGCGGCGCCCAGGCGGGTCTCGCGGTCGGCCAGCGGCACCAGGGTTTCGCGCGCACCAAGCAGCGCGTCGGCCAGCGCGCGCAGCAGCGCCACGCGGTGTTGGACGGGGAGGTGGGCGTAGACCGGCGCCGCCGCGGCGGCTGCGGAGCAGGCTGCCCCGACCTGGGCCGCCGTGCTGTCGGTGAGCATCATGAGCGTCATCGTCGGTCGCGAATTCATGGCAATGGGAGCGCTATCATAAGTGCATGACGGACCCGGCCGCTCAGCGTTTTCACCAGAAACCCATGCATGGCACGTCCGCTTGGCGCCTGAATCTCGGCCGCCGCTTCGGTACCGCCTTGCTGACCTTGCTCGGGCTGCTCAGCCTGCCGGCCACGGCCCAGCGCCTCACACCGGACCGCCTGCTTGAGCAGCTGGCGCCGCGCGAGCGCATCGCGCTGGACACCGGCTGGCGCTTTCGCCGCGGCGACCCGGATGCCGCCTCGGCGGCGCTGGCATACGACCGCCGCCCCGCCGTCGCCCAGTCTGCCGACGGCAAGGTGGCCGACGCGCAGCCCGAGGTCGCGGTGCGCGTCGATGGCAACGGCGATGCGGTGCTGAAGCGCTGGATCCTGCCCAGCGCCAACGCCTTCATCGCCAACCCGGCCCGCCGCCATGCCCGCCCGGCCGGCGATCCCGGTGGCGACCTGCCCGTCATGCAGCCCGGCTTCGACGACAGCGGCTGGCGCGCGGTGACGCTGCCGCACGACTGGGCCATCGAGGGGCCGTTCCTCGAAACGGGGCCTTACGGCGGCATGGGCCGGCTGCAGACTTGGGGGCCAGCCTGGTATCGACGCACGCTCGACATCCCGGCCAGCGACCGTGGCCGTTCGGTCTTCCTCGACGTGGACGGCGCGATAGCCTATGCCAGCGTCTGGCTCAACGGGCGGCTGGTGGGCGGCTGGCCCTATTGCTACAGCGGATGGCGGTTGAACCTGACGCCGCATCTGCGGCCTGGCGGCATCAACCAGCTCGCCATCCGGCTGGACAACCCGCCGGAGTCGGCGCGCTGGTATCCCGGCGCGGGCCTGTACCGCCGCGTGTGGCTCACCAAGACCGACGCGGTGCACGTGGGCCACTGGGGCAGCGTGGTGCGCACGCCCGAGGTGTCGGCCGCGCGGGCGACAGTCCAGCTTGCGCTGACCGTCGACAACGATGGCAGCCAGCCGATGCGTGTCGACGTCGCGACCGAGTTCTTCCCCCTCGGCGCTGATGGTCACCCCGAGGGCCGCGCCGTGGCCCGTATCGCGCGCAAAGGCCTGGCGGTGCCGGCTGGCGGCCAGGCCAGCAGCGTGGGCTCGGCGGTCATCCTCAAGCCGCGCCTCTGGGGCCCGCCGCCTCAGCGGCCCCATCGCTATCTCGCACGCACGACGCTGTCACGCGGCGGCCGCGTGCTGGACCGCTACGAGACCCGCTTCGGCATCCGCTCACTGCACTTTGACGCGAACACCGGCCTGCACGTCAACGGCCAGCCCGTGCGGCTGCAGGGCGTCAACCAGCACCACGACCTCGGCGCGCTGGGCGCCGCCTTCAACGAGCGCGCCGCCGAGCGCCAGTTGGAGATCCTGCAGGCCATGGGCGTCAACGCCATCCGCCTGGCCCACAACCCGCCGGCGCCTGAGCTGCTGGAGCTGGCCGACCGCATGGGCCTGCTCGTCATCGACGAGATCTTCGACGCCTGGGAGCGCAAGAAGACGCCGCTGGACTTTCACCTGATCTTTCCGGACTGGCACGAGCCCGACCTGCGCGCCATGCTCCGGCGCGACCGCAACCACCCATCCGTCGTGATGTGGAGCATCGGCAACGAGGTGGGCGAGCAGTACACGGCCGAGGCCGGCGCCGCCGTCGCGCGCCGCCTGCACGCCATCGCCCGTGAGGAAGACCCGACCCGCCCGACGACGACGGCGATGAACTACGCCAAGGCCGACATGCCGCTGCCGGTGGAGGTGGACGTTATCGGCCTGAACTACCAGGGCGAGGGCATTCGCCAGGACGCCGAGTTCGAAGGCACCGACCGCATCCGCACGCCGCCGCAGTACCCGGCCTTCCACGCCCGCTTTCCCGGCAAGATGGTGTTCAGCAGCGAGACAGCCTCGGCCTTCAGCAGCCGCGGCGTCTACCTGTTCCCCGTCACGCCGGCCCAGAGCTCGATCACACGCGACGGCCGCGGCGGCGACTCGGCAGCACGCCAGGTCAGCGGCTACGAGCTGCATGCGGTGGACTTCGGCGCCTCGGCAGACAAAGTCTTCGCGGCACTGGACCGCCACCCCTTCGTTGCCGGCGAGTTCGTCTGGACGGGCTTCGACTACCTCGGCGAGCCCACGCCGTACTACGACGCGCGCTCGTCGTACTCCGGCATCGTCGATCTGGCCGGCTTCCCCAAGGACCGCTACTGGCTCTACCAGTCGCGTTGGCGGCCCGAGCTGCCGATGGCCCACCTGCTGCCGCACTGGACCTGGCCCGAACGCGTCGGCCAGGTCACGCCGGTACACGTGTTCACGAGTGGCGACGAGGCCGAGCTGTTCGTCAACGGCCGCTCGCAGGGCCGGCGCAAGAAGGCGCCGTTCGAGTACCGGCTGCGCTGGGACGAAGTGGTCTATGAGCCAGGCGAGCTCAAGGTCGTGACCTGGCGCGCCGGCCGGCCCTGGGCCAGCGAGACGGTGCGCACGGCCGGCGAGCCTGCGCGGCTGCACCTGGGCGCCGACCGCACCGAGTTGCGCGCCGACGGCCAGGACCTGTCCTTCATCACCGTGCGCATCGTCGACGCCGCCGGCCAGACCGTGCCCCGCGCCGCCCACCGCCTGCGCTTCAGCCTGCAGGGTCCGGGCGAGATCGTCGCCACTGACAACGGCGATGCGACGAGCTTCGAACCCTTCCCGTCCACCACGCGCCATGCCTTCAGCGGCCAGGCCCTGGTCATCGTGAAGGCGACGGGCACGCTGACGGTGCGCGCGCAAGCCGAAGGGCTGGCCGGCGGGGAACTGGTGCTGCGGGTGCGCTGAGGCGGCGAGGCCTGCACCGGCGCAGACAAGGCATCAGCGTCATCGCGCCGGGTGCTTCTGCCAGGAGGGGCCTGACAAACGATTCGGTTGAGCGGCTGATGCAGGCTGATTCCCCACGGCCGCGGCAGGTCCGATGGTTGGCAGCTACCGACCCTGAGGCGACATTCGCAGCTCTGAATTGATCGCTCCAAAGCAGTCGCTCGCGCCCCTACTTGTCAATCAGCGATGGCAACTGGATGGTCGAAGGACCGCGAGCCCACCCGGCGCTCGCAGCATCAAACGCCGGTCAATACACGCCCATGTAGTCACGCTTGCCGATGGCGATCCCGTTGTGGCGCAGGATGGCATAAGCAGTGGTGACATGAAAGAAGAACTGCGGCAAGCCGTAGTTGGCCAGATAGGTTTGACCGATCAGCCGCTTCTCCTTGGGTGTACCGGGACGCAAGATGATCTCTTTGCTTTCGCTGCCTTCGAACTGCGATGTGCTCAGGCCATCCAGAAAACTCACCGTCTGAGCCAACAGGACGTCAAGATCAGCAAAGCTCTTCTCTTGTCCCTCCTGGGTGGGGGCCTCGACACCCGCCAGGCGTGCCGATACGCCACGCGCAAAGTCGGCTGCGATCTGCACCTGCTTGGCCAACGCAAACATGTCCGGATACAGGCGTGCCTGCAGCAAGGCGTCGGGCTCAATCGAGTGGGCCGAGGCGTGCGTACTCGCCTGCGCCAGTTCGGCTTTAAGCGCCGTCAGCATTTGCTTGAAGACGGGAACGGCGAAGGTATACATCGGACTGGTCATGGTCGTTCCTTGGTAGAAGTGAAGCTGGACGGCGACGGCATTCGAGGGGCGCCCCACCGGGTCGGAAGCCCAGTTGCTGCGCCAGCGGCAAAGGGCGGGCGACGCAATTCAGTGTAAGGACGCGCCAAGAGGATCGTCAGTGCGAACGCGCGATCGGCGGCGGCTGACCGAGATCCACCGCGGACATCGGACTTCTGGCGGTCCGTCTCGTCCGGCAAATCTACGGGATCGAGATCCGGTTCGCGCGAACCCGCTGGCGACCCTAAGCGGCCTTTGCTCGCTCGGCCGGCCCTCTGCGGAACCAGAACCACCAAGTACCGAAAAGCACGCCTGCATAGATGGCCAAGGTCGCTACGAGCCCGTTTGCTTCCTCTTCAGTCCGCACATCGCCGTCTTCTTGAATAACGGTGATCGTCTTCAATGTAGGCATCACCGCGTAAGTCTGTTCGCGCCTCTCGTGGGTCACAGTGCCAGGGGATTTGCTGTAAGACCAGCCAACCAGAAGAGTCCCGCGCGTTGCGCTCGAGCCAAGGGCTTCTTGAGCCACTGGCCATGGTGACAACATGCCCACGGCCATCACGCACGGGAACGCCACAACAAGCAGTGGACATGCGTACTTCAGGATCGTGGACAGGAACTTGATCATGCGGGTGAGTTCAATGCGCTCAATCAGAGAGCGCCTCGCACGGGGTACCTTCTGATTCTGGGGCTGCTCGCCGGAAAGCTACCAGTGCTGAGTTTCAGCTTATGGCCGGGAGCAGCCCTTCGATACCGATGGGTTGATAGGCAGCAACACGCCGCGAGTAGCTGTCACTTCGCCAAAGCCAGCCGGCCCGCTTCCACCACCTGCTGGGGGTGGAGATAGGCGATCCCGCCGGTGACGATTGCCGGACGCATGCAAGGCTTAGATCGGCATCGCACCGTGGCGGGCCCTAGGCGCCGACCTTGGGCTTGGGCTTGAAGATGTGCACCGTTTCGCCGCGGGCGAGCATGTCCACCAGTTGCGCGATGCGCTTGGCACGCGTCTCGGGCTTGACGGCGGTCTGGACGCGCCAGAGCACGGCGTAGCGGTTGCTCGCGTTGACGGTGGCGAAGAAGGCCTTGGCCGGCGGGTTGGCGTCCAGCGCCGCGGCAAGGTCGTCGGGCACGGTGGACGTCTTCGCGCCGTCGTAGGCCTGGGCCCAGCGGCCGTCGGCCTTGGCGGCCTCGACCTGCGCGTGGCCCGGCGGCTGCATGCGGCCGGCCTCGATCAGCCTGGCCACTTTGTCGACGTTGATCTTGGACCAGATGCTGCGCGCGCGCCGCGGCGTGAAGCGCTGCAGGAAGTGTTGGTCGTCCAGGCTCTTCTTCTGGCCGTCGATCCAGCCCCAGCACAGGGCGATCTCCACCGCCTCGGGGTAGGTGACGCTGGGCTCGACGGCGCCGCGCTTGGCGATCTGCAGCCACAGGCCGTCGGACTTCGCGTGGTTCTTCTTCAGCCAAGCCTCGAAGGCTTTGGCATTCTTGAACAGCGTCGGGGCGGCCTCGGCCGGCGCGGCGGACTTGATGGCGGGCATGCACCCAGTGTGCCGCAGGCCCTGGCTGGCCTCCATGGCCTCGTCTGTCGTTGTTGCCAGGCCTCTTGGAGTCGACAACGTCGACGGGACCTGGCGCCACTTCAGGCTGGGAGCAGACGTTTATTGCCAGGTCAAGCGGCGCGGGGCGAAATACCAGGACACCTTTGAAGCGGTCTTTCTGTCACGAACGAAGGGCAGGCGATCCACTTGTTCCATAGCGCGTATGACTAGCGGCCTCTCGTTGTGGGGGCTCACGCAGCACTATTGAAATCAAAGGTCAGGAACTTGCGCCGCGCCGGGTCGTAGCGAGCCCAGTAGTAGCAATTTCCACCGTCATACGTGTACGCCCAATAGTCGCGAAGCTGCGATGGCGATTTTCGGGTCTCGCACATTCCATAAAGCTGGACCTGCCGTTGGTTGGTCTTTGAATCAACCGTACCTTGGTACTGCACGGTGTCGCCCGCGATGGATCTTTGCTCCTTGGTCACAGACCGCGAAACAGCATCCCGCGCGGCTGAACCAATGTCACGGCGCATGTCTTCGACAACACTCGCTGGCACGCGCCATTGCCCGTCAGCAACTTCATACCAGCGCCCAGCTGTTTGCGCACGTGCGGTCGTGGCGACGACCCCCACAAAAAGCGCGCCGACGACGAGGGAATGTGGCGGCATCTGGATCAAAGCTCGGTTGCAGGGATGTCGGTTATGGCACCGATGCAAGCATATCGGTCCCGCAACTGCCGACGGCCGCTTCCGCTGCAAAGCAGCATCCCAGCAAAGCCTGCCGAAGTCTCCGACCCGGCTCTCAGTCGACCTGGAACCCCACCCGCATCCACCGGGACAGCGGCTGCCCCGGGCGCACGATGCAGCCCTGCTCACGCCAGACCGGGTGGTTGGGTGCATCGGGAAAGAACTGCGGCTCCAGCGCGATGCCGGCGTGGCGCTCGAAGGGCAGGCCATCGCGGCCGCGCGAGTTCTGCACGAAGTTGCCGCTGCAGACCTGTAGGCCGGGGTAGTCGGTGAACAGGCGCATCGCCAGGCGCTCGTCGGTCGATACCAGTTCGGCTGCGGCCAGTTCGCCGCGGGCGGCTGCGTCGTCGAGCGCGAAGCAGTGGTCGTAGCCGCTGCCCCGCTGCTGCTGCTCGCCCTGGCCCAGGCCGTCGCCAATGCGGCGAAGCTGGCGCAGGTCGAATGGCGTGCCGTCCACCGGCGCCATTTCGCCGGTCGGGATCATGTCGGGGCGCACCGGCAGCATGTGATCTGCCATCACGCGCAGGCGATGGCCCAGCACCGGCGCCGTGCCGCCGTCGAGGTTGAAGTAGGGGTGGCTGGTGAGGCTGACGGGGCAGGGCGCCGAGGTGCGCGCGCCGAAGTGCAGCGTGACCGCCGCGCGGGATGGGTCCACGCGGTACTCCACCTCGGCGTCCACATCGCCGGGGTAGCCCTGGTCGCCGTCCGGCGAGTGCAGCGTCAGGCGCAGGTGCAGCGGGCCAACGTCGGCGACCGCCCAGCTGCGGCGGTCGAAGCCCTCTGGCCCGCCGTGCAGCTGGTTGGCGCCCTCGTTCGCAACGAGGCGGTGTTCGCGCCCATCCAGCGTGAAGGCCGAGCCACCGATGCGGTTGGCATAGCGGCCGACGACGGCGCCGAAGAAGCCGGGCTCGCGGGCATGGTCGGCCAGCGTTGCATGGCCGAGCACCACCTCGCGGCGGCTGCCATCGGGCATGGGCACGAGGCAGGACAGCCAGCGTGCGCCGTAGTTGCTGACCTGGATCTGCAAGCCGCCCGGCGTGCCCAGCGTGTGGACCACCGCAGTCATCGCGGCGCGTAGTCGAAGCTTGCGAAGTCCGCCGTGCGTGCAGAACCGCTGGTGTCGAAGGCCAGCATGCCAATGAAGGCGCCGGTAAAGGAACCATGCTCACCGCGGCCGCCTTCGTCGGAGATGACGCTGGCGTCCAGCACCGGCCCGACGGGCTGCCAGCCTTGGCCCCAGTCGGCGAGGAATTGCAGCGTGACGCCGTCAACGTCGGCCGCGAGCCGCACCGGCCCATCGGCCGGCAACACCACCGGCTCGGCCAGCGGGAACTGCAGCCGGTTGTCCGGCCAGTCGCCGGGGCAGGACAGGATGCTGAGCACGCGGCCCAGGCCGTCCTGCCAGGTCACGACCAGGGCGTGGAACTTGTGGCGGTTGTAGTAGTGCGTGAGGCCGGCGGCCTGCTGGTAGGTGTCGGGCGCGAAGTGCGTGATTGCCGTCTCGGCGCGAAAGCTTGCATCCTCCTGGCGGCGCGCCACCAGGCTCTGCTCGAACCAGCTGCCGACCGACTCGCGGCCCGTCAGCCGCAGCGCGGTGCCGGTCAGCGTGAACAGGCGCTCGGGTTCGGGCGTGCGCAGCCACTGGAACTCGGGCGGCAGGGCCGGGCAGTCGACAAAGCTGCGCCGCACGGCCTCGCGCGGCTTGGGCTCGGCGCCAGCAAACGGCGCGGGCACGTCCACTGCCGGCGCCATGCCGCCGTGCTCGAGGTAGAGCCAGTCGTCATCGCCCCACACGCAGCGCTGGATTGCTGTCTCGCGGCCGCGCGGCGAGCGCTGCGTGCCCGGCAGCGGGCGGCCGCAGAGGTGGGCGAGATAGGTGCTGCCGTCCTTCAACTCGACGACCTGGCCATGGCCGGCGCGCTGCAGCGGCGCGTCGGGCGCGTCCTTGCTGCTGACGACGTGTTGCTGCGGATGCGTCTCGTAGGGGCCGTGCAGCTCGCGCGACCGCGCCATCGTCACCGCGTGGCTGTAGCCCGTGCCGCCTTCGGCCGTGACGAGGTAGTACCAGCCCTTGCGCTTGAACAGGTGCGGCCCTTCGACGAGGCCCAGCGACGTGCCGCGGTAGATGTTGGTGACGGGGCCGACGAGCTTGGCGCTCTTGGCGTCCCATTCCTGCAGCAGGATCCCGTCGAAGGCCGGCGCCTTGGGTTGGCCGCCGATGGAGCCGGTGCGGTGGTTCCACAGCATGTTGACGAACCACTTGCGGCCATCGTCGTCATGGAAAAGCGAGGGATCGAAGCCCGACGAGTTCACGTAGACCGGGTCGCTCCACGGCCCCTCGATGCTGGGCGCCGTGACGATGTAGTTGTGCGCATCCTTGAAGTTGCCTTCGAAGCGCTTGACGTCGGTGTAGACCAGCCAGAACTGCCCGTCGGCGTACGACAGGCAGGGCGCCCAGACGCCGCAGGAGTCGGGGTTGCCGCGCAGGTCGAGCTGGCTCTTGCGGGTCAGCGGCCGAGACACCAGCGTCCAGTTCACCAGGTCGCGCGAGTGGTGGATCTGCACGCCCGGGTACCACTCGAAGGTGGAGGTCGCGATGTAGAAGTCGTCGCCGACGCGGCAGAACGAAGGGTCCGGGTTGAAGCCGGGCAGCACGGGGTTGCGGATCATGACTTCGGGGTTGGCGTGCGCGGGTGATTGCGCTGGCGTCGTCGAAAAGGTTACGCTACCATAAATCGATTGTGATGCGGTTTTCTGGAGCTTGTCTCGGTGACATGAGCGCGGCAAAAGTGGCTGCAGTACCAGGGAAAATCCTGACAAGCAGTGGCTGCCGTCCAAAGGCGACAAAACTGATTGCGTAAACATCAATGGCGAAAGAGTGCCCGTCGCAGGGTGCCGGCGCCTGGAGACAAGCGGTGAAGCGTTTCATGAAGTCGATGGCCGGGCTGCTGGCCGCGGCCTGCGTCTGCGGGCCGGCCCTGGCCTGCGACACGCCGGTGTCCGTCTGCGGGCGAGACCCCGGCCGCGGCCTGGCCTTGGTGAAGGCGGGGCAGCCGGCCGCGGTCTACGTGGATGCCGGCGCAGACTCGGCCCTGCTGCACGCGAGCCGCAACTTCGCCGCCGACCTGGAACGCGTGTCCGGCCGCCCGGCCGCGCTGCTGAACCGCATCGGCGATGCGCGGGGCGAGGTCGTCGTCATTGGCGAGCTGGGTCGCAGCCCCGTGCTGGACGATCTGCTCAAGCGGCACAAGCTGCCGCTGGGCGAACTCAAGGGCCAGTGGGAGGCCTACCGCCAGGTGGTCGTCGACCAGCCCTGGCCGGGCGTCCCGCGCGCCCTCGTCATCGTCGGCTCGGACCGCCGCGGCGCCGTCTTCGGCACCTACGACCTCTCGGCCCGCATCGGCGTCAGCCCCTGGGCCTGGTGGGCGGATGTGCCGGTCGAGAAGAAGCGCGACGTCTACCTCGCGGCCGGCGCGCGCAGTGATCAGCCGACGGTCAAGTACCGCGGCATCTTCATCAACGACGAGGCGCCGGCGCTCAGCACCTGGGCGCAGGCCAAGTTCGGCGGCACCAACGCGGCCTTCTACGAGCACGTCTTCGAACTGATCTTGCGCCTGCGCGGCAACTACCTGTGGCCGGCGATGTGGCAGCCGCGCGCCTTCGGCGCCGACGACCCGCGCAACATGGCCTTGGCGGACGAGATGGGCGTCGTCATGGGCACCTCCCACCACGAGCCCATGATGCGTGCCCACGACGAATGGACGCGCTTCAAGGGCGGCCGCTGGGACTACGCCAAGAACCCCGACAAGCTGCGCGAGTTCTGGCGCGGTGGCGCCCAGCGCATGATGGGCCGGCCCGATGGCAAGGCCTTCGACAGCCTCGTCACCATCGGCATGCGCGGTGACGGCGACGAGGCCATGAGCGAGGGCACGGCCATCGGCCTGCTCGAAGGCATCGTCAAGGACCAGCGCCAGATCCTGGCCGATGTGACGCGCCAGCCGGCCGACAAGACGCCGCAGATGTGGGCCCTCTACAAGGAGGTGCAGGACTACTACGACAAGGGCATGAAGGTGCCCGACGACGTGCTGCTGCTGTTCTGCGACGACAACTGGGGCCAGATCCGCCGCCTGCCGACGCAGGACTTGCAGCGCAAAGGCGGCTACGGCGTTTACTACCACTTCGACTACGTCGGCGGGCCGCGCAACTACAAGTGGCTCAACACCAACCAGATCGAGAAGACCTGGCAGCAGATGAGCCTCGCGCACGAGCGCGGCGCCGATGCGCTGTGGATCGTCAACGTCGGCGACATCAAGCCGATGGAGTTCCCGATCCACTTCTTCCTCGACATGGCCTGGTCGCCCAAGGCCATGACGTCGGCGGCGCTGGCTGCCTACCCGAAAGAATGGGCGGCGCAGACCTTCGGCCCGGCTCAGGCTGCCGACATCGGCGAGGCCGTCACGCGCTACAGCCAGTACGCCGCGCGGCGCAAGCCCGAGCTGATCGACCCCGACAGCTTCCGCCTCGGCAATGCCTCGCCCGACGCGTTGGACGGTGGCGACTTCGGCCGCCGAGTCGCTGATTGGGAGGCATTGGAGGCGCGAGTGGCGAAGATCAAGGCCGGCCTGCGGCCCGATCAGCTCGACGCCTACTTCCAGCTCGTCGAGCACCCGGTGCTGGCGATGGCCAACCTGTACCGCCTGCACTACGCCGCAGCCTGGAACCGCAAGCTGGCCGCGGCCGGCGATGCGCGCGCCAACGTTTTCGCCGACCGCGCCGAGGCGGCCTTCCAGCGCGACCAGGCCATTGCCGACCAGTACCACGCCATTGCCGGCGGCAAGTGGGCCGGCATGATGCTGCAGACCCATATCGGCTACACGAGCTGGCAGCAGCCGGACAAGAACATCATGCCGGCCGTGAAGCGCGTGCCCGGCAGTGCCGATGCCGCCGACGTGCAGCGCCAGTTGGAGCGCGCCTCTCCCGCGGCTTCGACGGCCATCACGATCGAAGCGACTCGCTTCAGCCGCGCCCTCAACGGCCAGGGCCTCGCGTGGACGGCCATTCCCAACCTCGGCCACGGCCTGGGCGCGGTGACGACGCTGCCGCAGGGCCGAGCGCCGACGACGCTGGCCGACGGCGTGCGGCTGGAGTACGACGTCGACACGCGCCACAGCGGCGACATGCTGCTGGAGCTGCACATGGTGCCCACGCTGGACACGCGCAACGCCGGTGGCATCCGGCTGGCCGTCGCCATCGACGACCTGCCGGCGCAGCCGCTCACGCTCAACCTGTTGCCCACCGCGGGCCCCGAGCTGAGCCGCCCGGAGAAGGACTGGGCCCAGGCCGTCAAGGACAACGGTTTCGTGCTCAACGCGCGCTTCGCCAGCCTGCTGCCCGGCCGCCATGTCATCCGCGTCTGGCGGCTGGACGACAACGCCGTGCTGCAAAAGCTGGTGCTCGCGCCGCTGCAGTCCATCACGGCTCCTCCCCGCGGTGCGGCGCAGACCGGCAAGTACCGCAACCTGCTGCGCGAGATCCGCCCGGAGATCAGCGAGGCCGATATCGACCGCAGATTGGCCGGCTACTGGACCTCTCTTTTCGAGGGCGGCGCCGAGCACCGCGTCGTCTATCCGGCCGCGGCCACGCCCGACGGCCCGGCCGCCTACGTGCTGGACGTGGGCAACGCCGACGTGCGCAGCGAAGGCATGTCCTACGGGATGATGATTGCCGTGCAGATGGGCCGCAAGGCCGAGTTCGACGCGCTGTGGAACTGGGCCGCCACGCACATGCGTTACGCCGCAGGGCCGCGCAAGGGCTACTTCCGCTGGCAATGCCTGCCCGCCGGCTGCGCCAAGGACGCCGTGCCCGCGTCCGACGGCGAGGAGTACTTCGCCACCGCGCTGCTGATGGCCGCCAGCCGCTGGGGCAACGGCCAAGGGCTCTATGACTACAACGCCCAGGCCCAGGTGCTGCTCAGCACTATGCTGCACAAGGAGACGATGAACGGCGGCATCGTCGACGGGGTTCGCTCGATGTTCTCGCCCGACCGCGGCCAGGTCGTCTTCGTGCCCATCGGCGAGGCCGCCGACTACAGCGACCCGTCCTACCACCTGCCCGCGTTCTACGAACTCTGGGCCCGCCGCGCCGCCAAGCCCGAGGACCGCAAGCGCTGGGCCGAGATCGCCGAGATCAGCCGTTCCTATTTCTCGGTTTCGGCGCATCCCAAGACCGGCCTCACGCCCGACTACGCCGAGTTCGACGGCCGCCCGCGCGTGCACGAGGGCCACGAGGACTTCCGCTACGACGCCTTCCGCACCGCCGTGAACTGGAGCGTGGACCAGGCCTGGTGGGACAAGAATCCCGACGCCGCCGGCCTGAGCCGCAAGCTGCTCGGCTTCTTCGCGGCCCAGGGCAAGGATGGCAAGCCTTACCCCCATCTCTACACGCTGGACGGTAAGCCGCTCAACGACGAGCCCTCCAAGGGCCTCACCGCCAGCAATGCCGTTGCGGCGCTGCTGGTCGACAAGCCGCTGGCGGGTCGTTTCGTCAGCGACCTGTGGGCGCTGCAGCCGCCGAGCGGCCAGTGGCGCTACTACGACGGCCTGCTGCAATTCATGGCCATGCTGCACGTCACGGGGCGCTTCAAGGCCTGGTGAGTGCGGCCCCTTGCCTATGATGCCCACCGCGCGCGCGGTGGTGCGCCAGACTCAAGGGATGCCATGAAGAACAAGACGCAAAGCAGGGCGCTGTCCGCCGCCCTGCTGCTGGCTCTGGCCGTTAGCCAAGCCCTCGCCCAGACGCCCCCCTCTGCGCCGGCCTCCGGCGCCTCGGCGCCCGCTGGCGCGGGCCGGCCCACCCCCGCCGTGCCCGACGTGAGCGAGCCCAAGCCCTTCGACAAGGTCATCACGGCCGAGGCCAAGACGCAGGAGGGCTTGTTCCGCGTCCATAACCTCAAGAACAAGCTGTATTTCGAGATCCCCAAGGCCTTGCTGGAGCAGCCGCTGCTGATGGTGGCCAACGCCACCGCCGTACCGGCGGGCCAGGAGCATGTGGGGCGCACGCTCAACCAGGACGTGCTGCGCTTCGTGCTCAAGCAAAACCGCGTCATGCTGCAGCTGGTGTCGCACGACGCGGTGAGCGCCCCGGGCAGCCCGATCGAGGACGCCGTGCGCCTGTCGCAGCGCGACGCCATCCTGGCGGTGTTTCCGGTGGAGGCCTTCGGCAAGGAAGGCGCGCCGGTGATCGAGGTCACGCGCCTGTTCAATTCCGAGGTGGGCGATTTCAGCGCCCGCGCGATGGTGCGGGGTGGCGTGGACAGCAGCCGCAGCTATGTCGAGCAGACCAAGGCCTTCCCCGGCAGCGTGCGGGTGGACGCGGTGCACACCTACACCGTCACGCCGACGCCCATGCCCACGATTCCGGGCCTGCCCGTGCTGCCGCAGATGCAGCCCGCGCGCAGCGTGTCGCTCAACCTGGCCTACAGCATCGTGCAGCTGCCCCAGCAGCCCATGATGCCGCGCCTGCTGGACGACCGCGTGGGCTTCTTCAGCGTCAGCCGTACCGATTTCGGCGCCGGCCTGCAGGAGGGCCGGCGTGAGCGCCTGATCACCCGCTGGCGGCTGGAGAAGAAGGACCCCGCCGCCGCGGTGAGCGAGCCGGTCAAGCCCATCGTCTGGTACATCGACAAGGCCACGCCCACCGCGCTGGTGCCCTATGTGAAGAAGGGCGTGGAGGCCTGGAACGAGGCCTTCGAGGCCGCGGGCTTCAAGAACGCGGTGCAGGCGCGGCCCTTCCCCACGGCCGAGGAAGACCCCGAGTTCGACCCGGAGGACGTGCGCTACAGCGTCATCCGCTGGGTGCCGTCGCCCATCGCCAACGCCTACGGCCCGCACCTGGCGGACCCGCGCAGCGGCGAGATCCTGAACGCCAACATCGTGATGTTCCACAACATCGTCCAGCTGCAGCGCGACTGGTACGTCACGCAGGTGGGCCCGCTGGACCCGCGCGCCCGCAAGCTGCCGCTGCCCGACGACCTCATGGGCGACCTGGTGGCCTTCGTCGTCACGCACGAGGTGGGCCATTCGCTGGGCTTCCCGCACAACATGAAGTCCAGCTCCCTCTACCCGGTGGACAAGCTGCGCGACCCCCAGTGGCTCAAGACCATGGGCCACGTGCCCACGCTGATGGACTACAGCCGCTTCAACTACCTCGTCCAGCCGGAGGACAAGGTCGACCCCGCGCTGCTGATTCCCAAGATCGGCCCCTACGACCTCTTCGCCACCCGCTGGGGCTACACCCCCATCCCCAGCGCCAAGACGCCCGAAGACGAGCGCCAGCAGCTCAACCTGTGGGCGCGTGAGCAGGACAGCAAGCCCTGGTTGCGCTTCAGCGCGCCCAAGGCCGAGGGCGGCGACTTCGGCGAGAACGCCGAGGCCGTGGGCGATGCGGACGCCGTGGCCGCCACCACCCTGGGCCTGCGCAACCTGCAGCGCGTGGTCAAGATGCTGCCCTCCGTTGTGCCGCAGGACGGCAAGGCCGACAAGACCCTGGAGGACCTCTACCGCGCCACCTGGACGCAGTGGCTGCGCGAGCTCGGCCACGTGGCCGCCATCGTGGGCGGCTACAGCGTGCAGAACAAGCACAACGACCAGCCCGGCGCCATCTCCACGCCCGTGCCTCGCGCCCAGCAAGTGCGCGCGGTGAAGTTCCTGACCGACCAACTGCAGGCCTCGCCGCAATGGCTGCTGGACCCGGCCGTGACGCAGCGCCTGCGCGCCTCCGAGCCCTCCGGCATGCTCAGCACCTACCAGCGCAGCCTGCTGCGCATGCTGCTGGACCCCGCCCGCACGCAGCGCCTGGTGGCCCAGGAGGCCGAGCACGGCGCCCAGGCCTACCGTGTGGACGATCTGCTGGCCGACCTGCGCCGCACCGTGTTCACCGAGCTCGCCAGCGGGGCTGCCATCGCGGCCTCGCGCCGCGGCCTGCAGCGCCACTATGTCGACACCCTGGCCGCTCGCCTCAACTTCACCGGCTTCAGCATCGCCAGCCTGATGGGCCTGGACGACGGCCAGGCCGTGGTGCGGGCCGAGCTGCGCGACCTGAAGAGCGTGATCGGTGCCAAGTCCGCCAGCGGCGACCGCACCCAGCGCGCCCACCTGCAAGGCCTGGTGGACACCATCGACAAGGCCCTCGATCCCAGGTTCGCCCCCGCCGCCAACCCGCTGGCAAGCCTGCTGCGCGTCATCGGCTACCAGGGCGCGGATGCCTGGGAGCCCGCGGATCACTCGCAGTGCTGGCCCTGGCCTGCGTTGCTGCTTGGGCAGGGCGGCGACTGAGGCGGGCCGGCGCCCCAGAACACTTACAAAATAAGGTTAGTGGATTCCAAGTGGATGGTTGCATGATGGCGCCATGCCCTCCGCACCCCTGCTCTCGCCCAAGGCGGCCAAGCCCGTCGACGAAAAGCTGACCCTCAACATCGGCTGTGTCGACCTTGGCCAGATCGACCTGCTGGTGCAGGAAGGCTTTTATGCCAACCGCAGCGACCTGATCCGCACGGCCATCCGCAACCAGCTCGCGACGCATGCGGACGTGGTGCGCCAGGTGGTCACGCGCAAGAGCATCGTGCTGGGCATCCAGCAGTTCAGCGCGGCCGACCTGGCCGAGGTTCAGGCGGCGGGGCAGAAGCTGCAGATCCGCGTGCTGGGCCTGGCCGTCATCGCGCCCGACGTCACGCCCGAGCTGGCGCTCGCCACCATCGAGTCGCTGACCGTGCTCGGCGCCCTCCATGCACCTCCCGCTGTGAAGACGGCGCTCGTCGGACGGCTGCTGTAGCACCGCGCCGACCCATGAAAGCGCCCATGCATCCGCAGTTCGGCCAATTGATGAGAGACGCCACCGCGCTCACGCGCGCCGGTGACCTCCGGGCCGCGATGGCGGCCATTGCCACCGCGCTGGGCCGCGGCACCGCGCAGGCCCCGCCCTCGCCGGCAGTTGACGACACCGTCATCGACATCGAAGCACGCGTCATTGAAGACCCGGCGCCGGTGGCCGCGCCCGAGGCCAGTACGGACTCTCAGTTCGTCTCCGGCCACTACACCCACCGTGCCGGCGCGCGCGACTACCGCCTGTTCATTCCCGCAGCGCGGGCCGACAAGCCACGCGCGCTGGTCGTCATGCTGCACGGCTGCACGCAGAACCCTGACGACTTCGCCAAGGGCACGCGCATGAACGCGCTCGGCGCCGGCTACAACGCGCTCGTGCTCTATCCGGCGCAGACGCGCCAGGCCAATGCGCAAGGCTGCTGGAACTGGTTCAAGCACAACCATCAGGGCCCCAACCGTGGCGAACCCGCCCTGCTGGCTGCGATGACGAGGCACATTGCCGAAACCCATGGCGTTGACCCGGCGCACATCTACGTCGCCGGCCTGTCGGCGGGCGGCGCGATGGCGGCGATCCTGGCCGAGACGCATCCCGACCTTTTCGCCGCGGCCGGCGTGCACTCCGGGCTGCCGGCCGGTGCGGCCCGTGACCTGCCGGGCGCCCTGGCGGCGATGCAGGGTCATGCCGGCCCAGCCTGGGCCGGCAAGGCGAAGTCCAGCGTCCGCATGATCGTCTTCCATGGCGATGCCGACGCTACGGTTCACCCGGGCAACGCCGACCGGGTGGCTGCGGCCCATGGCGGCGCGGCCGTCAGCGTCGACGAACAGCCCGGCCTCCAGCACGGCGCGCGCTCGTGCACGCGACGGCTGCACAAGGACGCGCAAGGCCGGGTCGTCACCGAGCAATGGCTGGTGCATGGCGCCGGCCACGCTTGGTCAGGTGGCGACCCCTCGGGCTCGTATGCCGACGGCCGCGGTCCCGATGCCAGCGCGGAAATGATGCGGTTCTTCTTCGAGCGCTGACTGGAGCGGTCCTCGCGGCGCCAATTCCGGCACCGGCTTGTCATTGATTCAAGGGACATCCCGTTGCGTTGAGGCCTTTGTAGCCCTAGGGGGCTGTTACTTGTGCCGGCCGGCACGCCGCGCCAGGACGCCTAAACTGAATTACTACCGCTAACCCCCACGACCATGGACAGCCAAGAGAGCCGCCGGTTTACGGCTCCTCTTCACCACCGTGTCGCGGAGGATGCCGACTCCCGACAGATTGCCACTGCGATCAGCGCGCTGTGGGCGGATATCGAGACCGCCCTGCAGCCCATCGTGGGGCGCCGTGGCGTCGCGGCCTTGTTCAAGCGCACGCTGCACCTGGCTGCCGCGAGCCACGCGTGGCTCGCGCCGCTCAAGGCGGGCGGCGATGACGCCGTCGATCTGGGCCAGCTGACCGCCCTGTTTGCCGCACAGCCGCCGGCGCAGGCGAGTGAGGCGGGCAGTGCCCTGTTCGAGATCTTTTGCGAGCTGCTCGCGACCCTGATCGGCGCTCCACTGAGTGAACGACTGCTCCAGACCGCCTGGTCGACTTCTTCAAGCGCTCCCCCGGCGCAGGACCCCACCCCATGACTTCCAAAGTGACGATCAACAGCCTGTCGACCGGCGTGCCCGGCCTGGACGACTTGCTGGGTGGCGGGTTGCCCGAGTTCTCGTTCAACCTGATCGCCGGCCAGCCCGGTTGCGGCAAGACCACGCTGGCGCACCAGATCATGTTCGCGCTGGCGACCGAGGCCAGGCCGGCGCTGTACTTCACCGTGCTGGGCGAGCCGCCGCTGAAGATGCTGCGCTACCAGCAGCAGTTCAGCTTCTTCGACCATGACGCCATCAACCGCAGCGTGCGCTTCGTCAACCTCTGCGACGAGGCGATGGCCGGTGACCTGGAGCATGTGTTGGCGCGCATCACGGAAGAAGTCGCCAAGCATGAGCCGGCGCTGGTGTTCGTCGACTCCTTCCGCTCGGTGGTGCTGGCCACGCACGGCGGCGGCAACGAGCACAACCATCTGCAGCGCTTCATGCAGCAGCTCGGCATGTTGATGACGAGCTGGCAGGCCACCACCTTCCTGATCGGCGAGTACTTCACCGACACCGACGCCAACCCGGTGTTCACCGTGGCAGACGGGCTGATCTGGATGCGCCAGAACGTGCAGCGCAATGCCATGGTGCGCAAGATGGAGATCATGAAGATGCGCGGCCAGCCCTCGCTGCCCGGTCTGCACGCCTTCCGCATCACCAACGACGGGCTGCAGATCTTCGTGCCGGCGCCCAGTGCAGCAGGCGCTGCGGCACCCCATGCCGTCGAAGACCGCGCCTCGATGGGCGTGCCCGGGCTGGACGAGATGATGAGCGGCGGCTTGCCGCGCGGCTACTCGCTGCTGCTGGCCGGGCCGTCCGGGTCGGGCAAGAGCATCATGGCCGCGGCCTTCCTGAACGCCGGGGTGCGCAACGGCGAGACCGGCGTCATCGCCGCCTTCGAGCGGCGCCCCAACCGGGCGCCCAACGCGGAGCTGGCGCGGAACATCGCGCAGGACCGCATCGGCCTGGTGGAGAGCCACGCGACCGACATCTCGATCGAAGAGGTGATGCATCTGCTGGCCCGGGAGATCGGCCGGCTGAAGGCCACCCGTGTCGTCATCGACTCGCTGTCCGGCTTCGAGCTGGCCCTCGGGCCGTCGTTCAAGGAGGATTTCCGTGAATCGCTGCTGCGCCTGGTGGCGTCGCTGACCGGGCTTGGGGTGACAGTGCTGATGACATCCGAGCTCGAGGACCGCTACACCGACCTGCGCTTCAGCCCCTACGGCACGGCCTTCATGACCGACGCGATCATCGTGCAGCGCTACATCGAGGTGGAAAGCCGGCTGCGGCGTGTGCTCGCGGTGGTCAAGGTGCGCGACAGCAAGCACTCGGACCAGCTGCGCGAGTACCGCATCGACGACAGCGGCATCGTCATAGGCACGACGCTTGCTGGGCAGGAAGGCCTGCTGGGCGGTCGCCCGGCAACCCGGCGCCGGGCCCTCACTGCCGACGAGGCCTAGCCGCTCCGCCGTTCGGCTCACGTCAAGGCACCAGCAGGAAGCGTATGGAACCCAGGCCCGGACCTCCCCGACCTATGCCGACTTCGCTTGAAGCCGACGTGGCCACGCTGGAGAGCAAGACCGTCACGGCGCGGGCCGAGCTGGCCGGCGTGCTCGCCGACCTCGCCCAGGCGCAGGCGCAGCTCGGCGGCCATCAGATGCACCAGCTGCTGGAAGCGAACGAGCAGCTGATGATCGACGCGATGCGCTCGCGCGGCATGGCCGAGTCGGCCGCGCAGTTGGTGAGCGAGCTGACGCGGTCGACCGAACTCGACGGGCTGACCGGGCTGCCGAACCGGCTGCTGCTGGTCGACCGCTTCACGCAGGCGCTGACGCACGCCAAGCGCCATGACACCCGGCTCGCCCTGCTGTTCCTGGACCTCGACCGGTTCAAGCAGATCAACGACACGCTCGGGCACAAGGTCGGTGACGACGTGTTGCGCGCGGTCGGGCAGTGCCTGAACACAGCGGTCCGGGAGATCGACACGGTATGCCGCCTGGGCGGTGACGAGTTCGTGCTGCTGCTGACCGAGATCACCGGCGCCGCAGACCCCGGCGTGGTGGCCGAGAAGCTGTTGGCCTCGCTGTCCCAGCTCACGCAAGTGGGTGGCGTGGCGGTACGGGTGTCCGCCAGCATCGGCATCAGCGTGTTTCCCGACGACGCGACCGACGTCGAGCATCTGGTCGACTGCGCCGACCAGGCGATGTACCGCAGCAAGCGCGCGGGCGGCGGGTGTTACCACTTCTTCTCGATGCAGGAATCGCCAACCACCGCGTCCGCGTCGAGAACTTCGAAGAACGGGGCCCAGCTGCTGGAAGCCAACCAGAACCTGGTGCTGTCCGCGATGACCGCTTCGGCGGTGGCCGCACAGAAGGAACTGCTGCTGACGGAGTTGCAGCATGCGGCCAGGAACAAGGACGAGTTCCTCAGCGTGCTCGGCCATGAGCTGCGCAACCCGCTGGCACCGCTGGTGACCACGCTGGACGTGATGCGCCTGCGCGGAGGCGGCCACGAGACGATCGAACACGCCACGATGCGCCGCCACCTGGGCCATCTGGTGCGCCTTGTGGATGACCTGCAGGACGTTGCCAAGATCGCGTCCGGCAAGGTCACGCTGCGCCTGGAACGGATCCAGATCGGGGGCGTCGCCGCGGAAGCCATCGCGATGGCCAGGCCCCTTCTCGAGCTGCGCCGCCAGCAGTTCGTGTTCAACGAATCACCGCAGCCCTTGACCTGCCTGGGCGACACGGTGCGCCTGGAGCAATGCATCGCCAACCTGCTGATCAATGCGGCCAAGTACACGCCGCCGGGCGGCACGATTTCGCTGACGACGTGGCAGGACGGCGAGCGGGCCGTCATCACCGTCAAGGACGATGGCCGCGGCATCTCCGCCGAGGCGCTGCCGCATGTGTTCAACCTGTTCTTCCAGGAGCGCGGCGACGGGCAGCTGCGTGACGCCGGGCTTGGCGTCGGGTTGGCCCTGGTGCGCAGCCTGGTGGGTCTGCATTCGGGCAGCGTCAGCGCGCGCAGCGACGGTGTTGGCCAGGGCAGCGAGTTCGTGATCCGGCTGCCCCTGGTGGCGGCCGCCAAGGCCGAGCTGCCGCAGGCCGATCCGGCGGGCACGCCGGGCTCCACACCCACCGTCCACCGCCGCATCCTCATCGTCGACGACAACTACGACGCCGCCGATTCCCTGGGCATGCTGCTGCGCATGTACGGCCACGAGGTGTGGGTGGCCACGCATCCGGTCGCCGCGCTGCAGATGGTGGCGACCGTCGCCCCCGACCTGGCGCTGCTCGACATCGGGCTGCCCGGCATGGACGGCTACGAACTGGCGCGCCGCATCCGCCAGCAGCAGCCCGAGCTGCAGATGGCCATCGTGGCCCTGAGCGGCTATGGCCGCGCGGTGGATCAGGCGAACAGCAGCAGCGCCGGCTTCAACGCCCACCTGACCAAGCCGGTGCATATCGAGGAGCTGGAGCAGGTGCTTCGGTCGGTTCACTTCTCGCCACGCGACGAGATGCCCGTCGCCTGACACGGGACGTAAGCAGGGCGCCGTCCTACAGGCCCGCGTCTCGCACGGTCGCATGGTGGGAGCAGTCGCAACTGCTGGAGTGCGCCATGCCTCGCGGAGACAAGTCGTCCTACACGGACAAGCAGAAACGTCAGGCCGAGCACATCGAGGAAAGCTACGAGAAGCGCGGTGTGCCCAAGGATGAAGCCGAAGCTCGCGCCTGGGCGACGGTGAACAAGGAAAGCGGCGGCGGCAAGCAGTCGGGCTCGGGCCGCAAGCCTGCCGCGAGCCGCACGGCGGCGGAGCGTTCAGCCTCCGCGAAGAAGGGCGCCGAGACGCGCAAGCGCAACGCCGCGGCGCGCGCCCGCACGCAACACTGAGGGTGTGCTGCGTCAGCCGGTGATGATCGGCCGCAGCGTGTCGATCTCGCTGACGATGAAGTCGAAGAACGCGGCGACGCGCGGTGTTTGACGCAGCTCCGCGGTCGTCAGCAGGCGCCAGATGCGCGTCAGCTCCGGCACGGGCTCGATGACCCGCACCAGGTCGGGCTCGGCGTCACCCAGGGCGACGGGCAAGGGCGCCACGCCAACGCCCGCCTTCGCCGAATAGACCAGGCCCAGCACGCTGTTGCTGCGCGCGACGAGCACGGCGTCGGGCGCCACCTGGCGCAACCAGCCCGCGATGCGGTGCTTGGCCATCGTCTCGTCGAAGCCGACGAGTGCATGCCCCGGCAGGTCTTCCACCCGCTGCGGGCGGCCGTGGCGCTCGATGTAGGCGGTGCTGGCATACACGGCCCAGACCGAATCGCCGATCTTGCGGCCGACCAGGGCGCCGTCGCCGCCGTCCCCGGTATCGCCGGAGCGCAGCGCCACGTCGGCCTCGCCTTTGGCCAGGTCGATGTACTTGTCGCTCATGACGAAGTGCACCTGCAGCGCCGGGTAGCGCTCGTTGAACCGTTCCAGCAGCTTCGATTGGGTGATGCGGTAGACGATGGGCTCCGGGCAGGTCACGCGGATGACGCCTGACACCTCGGCGGTGGCGGTGAGCAGTTGCTGCTTTAACTGCGTCACCGCGTCCTCGACACGCTCGGCATGGGGCAGCAGCGCCTGGCCGAACTCAGTCAGCCGGTAGCCGCTGGGCTGGCGCTGCACCAAGGGCAGGCCGAAGCGCTGCTCCAGCAGCGTCAGCCGCCGCTGCACGGTCGACTGGTCTACCCCGAGCGCGCGGCCGGCTGCCAATGTGCTGCCGTGGCGGGCCACGGCCAGCAGGTGCTTCAGGTCGTCCCAGTCGAAGTCCTGGGGGGTATGCGCCATTGCGGCTCCCGTTCTGCATGTTTGGGGCTTACGCCGGAGCGTGTCCGGCCGTAGCCTGAGGGCATGACTGCATCCGGGACCGCTTTCAAGGCCGCTGTGCGCATCCACTGGGACGCCGCTGCCGCAGGCTGGGATCAGCATACGCCGGCCCTCCACGCATGGCTGCGTCAGGCGACCGATGCCATGATCGCCATGGCTGATGTACGGCGCGGCTCGCATGTGCTGGACGTGGCCGCGGGCGCGGGCGGCCAGACGCTCGGCCTCGCCGAGCGCGTCGGCCCGGCGGGAGCGGTCATGGCGGTCGATCTGTCGCCCGCCCTCGTGGCCTTGGGCGAGCAGCGGGCGCAGCGCGCCGGCTTCGAGCAGGTCCGCTGGCTGGTCGGTGACGGCGAAGGCCTGCCTGTCGAGCCGGCATCCTTCGACGCGGTGGTGTGCCGCCTGGGGTTGATGCTCTTTCCCGAGCCCTTGCAGGGCCTGCGCGAAATGCACCGCGCGCTGCGCCCCGGCGGGCGCGTGTGCACCGTCGTGTTCTCGGGGCCGCAGCGCAACCCGTGCGTGGCTGCGCTGATGACGACGGCGCTTCGACATGCCGGCTTGCCGGCCCGTGATCCTGGCACGCCCGGCAACCTGTTCAGCCTGTCTCGCCCCGGCCACCTCGACACGCTGTTTCATGAGGCCGGGTTTCGCGACGTCGCCACGACGGCGATGGATGCCGTCTTCCACATGCCGACGGTGGACGACTACCTGGCCTTCATCCGAAGTTCTGCCAGTCCGGTGCTGCAGATCCTCGACGGCCTTGGCGAGGCCGCCGCACAGGCCGCGTGGGACGACATCCGCCTGCAGTTGCAGGCATTCAGCACGTCGACCGGCTGGGCGGGCCCGAACGAGCTGCTGCTGACGGCAGCACGCAAGCCCGAAGCGGCCTCCTGACCGCCTCCGCCGACGCAACCACGTTCGCCTCTTCAACGCTTCTCAAGGAAATCTCATGCAAAAGCTCAAGTCCCTGCTTCCCTTGTTGGGTGCCGCGCTGTTCGCCGCTGCGCTGGTACCGGGCGCCGCGCGCGCGGCGCCCGGGCTTGACACTTACGTGCTCACGGCGGGCGGCAACTCGGCTTTCGGTGCCGGTGCCGGCCCCTTCAGCTGCTCCACCTTCGCCCCTGACAGCCGAGCGGCGATCTTCGGCAGAACACTGGAATCGGGGCTGCCGACCGATGGCTCCATCTGCGGCGTGGGCAGCCAGGCGCGTACCGCCACCGCCACAAGCGGCACGGTGAGCGTGGCGGCTCCGCTGGCCGTGAGCTTCGGCGCGCCGGGCGATCCGCGCACCTTCACCGGCAATGCCCAGGCACGCGCCGGTTATGGCGACCTGGGTGTGCGGGCGACGTCGAGCTACACCGGCACCTCTGACAGCGGCACCGTCGCGGGATCACAAGCGGGTGCCCGGCAGATCGAGACCTTGACGATCAACGGTGGCAGCGGCAATGGCACCTACCGGCCCACCTTCACCTTCGACGGCTCGCTGTTCAATGTCGGCCGTACGGAGAGTGAGGTCGAGTTCGGCTACTCGATCGGCTCCGGCCCAACGTTTCTGGCCTTTCGCATCATGAATGCGAGCAGCGGCCTGACGCTTTACGCCAATGGCGGTTACCAGGCGGCATTGCCCGGCATGGCGGTCACCGGCGACGCGACCAACGGTTTCACCGTGGCCGGAGTGACGACGTTCGCGTTCAACATCCCCATCGTCTTCGGCGTCGCGCAGGACGTCACCTTCAGCCTTTGGGCGGCGACCATCCCCCGCTCCAACGCCGGCCTGCTGACGGCCAGCGGCAGCGACGTGAGCTTCTTCACGAGCGCCAAGTTGACGGGGATCGAGGTGTTCGACAGCGGCGGGCAGGCGGTGCCCGGCTTCACGATCACGTCGGGCTCCGGCACCTTGTACGGCCCCGGTGGCGTGACAGCCGTGCCTGAACCGAGCGCGGCGCTGCTGCTGTGCGCAGGCTTGCTGTGGCTGGGCAGCCGGCGCCGCCGCTAGATCGGGCTCAGCGCCCCAGGCAGCGCAGGCTGGCGTCCACGACCGCCTGCGCCGTCAGGCCGAAGTGCGCCGCCAGCGCCGCTGCAGGCGCCGACTCACCGAAGCTGTCGATGCCGACGACAGCACCCTCCAGCCCGACGTATTGCCGCCACCCTGCCGTCACGCCCGCCTCGACCGCCACGCGCGGCACGCTCGGCGGCAGCACCTCGCGCTTCCATGCGGCCGGCTGCTGCTCGAAGACAAAGCAGGACGGCATGGACACCACGCGCGCATTGATGCCACGCGCGGCCAAGGTCTTTTGCGCCTCCACGGCCAGCGCCAGCTCCGAGCCGGTGCCGATCAGCACGAGCTGCAGCGGCGCGTCTGCCGCCTCGCGCACCAGCACATAGCCGCCCAGTTCGATGGCGGCCAGCGTGTCGGCGTCGCGCGGCTGGTGGGCCAGGTTCTGACGCGACAGGATCAGGCAGGTAGGGGTGTGCAGATGACGCACGGCGGTCTGCCAGGCCACCATCGTCTCGACCGCATCGCCCGGCCGCCAGACGTCGAGGTTGGGCACGAGGCGCAGTGTGGCGATCTGCTCGACCGGCTGGTGGGTCGGGCCGTCCTCGCCCAGGCCGATGGAGTCGTGCGTGAAGACGTAGATCGGGTTGGTGCGCATCAGCGCGGCCATGCGGATGGCGTTGCGGGCGTACTCCGAGAACATCAGGAAGGTGCCGGCAAACGGCCGCAAGCCACCGTGCAGCGTGATGCCGGTCTGGATGGACACCATCGCAAACTCACGCACACCGTAGTGCAGGTAGTTGCCGCCGTCGGTGGCCTTCTTCACCGCGCGGCAGCCGGGCCATTGCGTCAGGTTGGACGGTGCCAGGTCGGCCGAGCCGCCGAGCAGTTCGGGCAGCAGGCCGGCCAGCGCCGTCAGGCTGTTCTGCGAGGCCTTGCGCGAGGCCAGCGTGTCGCCGCGCTGGGCCGTGGCGGCCACCAGTGCGTCGCAGCGGTTGTCGAAGCCGACGGGCAGTTCACCGCGCAGCCGGCGTTCCAGCTCGGTGGCGCGCGCAGGGTCGGCGGCTCGGTAGGTGTCGAGCTGGGACTGCCAGCGTGATTGCAGGGCGGCGCCGCGCTCGCGGGCGTCCAGCGCCCGGCGTGCGCCCTCGGGCACGACGAAGGGCGCATGCGGCCAGTCCAGCGCGACGCGCACGGCCTGCACCTCGGCGGCACCGAGCGGCGCCCCGTGCACGTCGTGGCCGCCGGCCTTGTTGGGCGAGCCGCGGCCGATCTGCGTGCGGGCGCAGATCAGCGTCGGCTTGTCGGTGCTGACTTGGGCCGCAGCCAAGGCTGCGTCGATGGCGGCGGGATCGTGGCCGTCCACGCCGCGAATCACGTTCCAGCCATACGCCTCGAAGCGCTGGGGCGTGTCGTCGTTGAACCAGCCTGCCACGTCGCCGTCGATGGAGATGCCGTTGTCGTCGTAGATGACGACGAGCTTGCCCAGGCCCCAGGTGCCGGCCAGCGAGCAGGCCTCGTGCGAGATGCCTTCCATCAGGCAGCCATCGCCACAGAAAACCCAGGTGCGGTGATCGATCAGCGCGTGCTCGGGTGTATTGAACTCGGCCGCCAGCAGTTGCTCGGCCAGCGCCATGCCGACGGCATTGGCGATGCCCTGGCCGAGCGGACCAGTCGTCGTCTCGACGCCCGGCGTGAGCCCCACCTCGGGGTGGCCGGGCGTCTTGCTGTGCAGCTGGCGGAAGTTGCGTAGCTCCTCGATGGGCAGGTCATAGCCGCTGAGGTGCAGCAGCCCGTAGAGCAGCATGGAGCCGTGGCCGTTGGACAGCACGAAGCGGTCGCGGTTGGGCCACTGCGGGTCGGCCGGGTTGTGGCGCAGGTGGCGGCTCCACAGCGTGGCGGCGATGTCCGCCATGCCCATGGGCATGCCGGGGTGGCCGGAGTTGGCCTGCTGCACGGCGTCGACGGCGAGCATGCGCAGGGCATTGGCGGCGAGGGTGAGGTCGAGGGTCATGCTTGGGTCACGCCTGGTGGGTGCGGATGAGTTGTTCGAGCGTCTCGGTGTCGGCAATGAACTGCGCGATGCCTTCGGCCAGCTTGTCGCGGGCCATGGCGTCGGCCGCCAGGGCGGCGTGGAACTCGGCTTCGGTCAGCGGTGCCGGCGCGGCGTCAACGCGCCCCTCGGGCGAGAGGCGACGTTCAACGGGCGTCGTCGCCTGGGCCAGCTCGGCCAGCAGCGCCGGGCTGATGGTCATCAGGTCGCAGCCGGCCAGCGCCACGATCTGGCCGCTGTTGCGAAAGCTCGCGGCCATCACTTCGGTGCGGATGCCGTGGCGCTTGTAGTAGCGGTAGATCTCTTCCACCGAACGCACGCCTGGGTCGTTGGGGCCGGCCATGGCGGCCTCATCCCAACTGCCGCCGGCGGTCTTCTTGAACCAGTCGTAGATGCGGCCGACGAAGGGCGAGATCAGCTGCACGCCGGCGTCGGCACAGGCCTGGGCCTGTGCCAGGCAAAACAGCAGCGTGAGATTGGTGTGAATGCCTTGCGCCTCCAGCTGGCGCGCCGCCTGGATGCCTTCCCATGTCGAGGCCAGCTTGATCAGCACACGGGCGCGCGGCACGCCGGCGGCGGCATAGAGCGCGATGAGGCGCTGGGCTGTGGCGATGGACGCCGCGGTGTCATGCGAAAGGCGTGGGTCGATCTCGGTGGAGACGCGGCCGGGCACGAGCTTGAGGATCTCGACGCCGAAGGCGACGAGCAGATGCTCGGTCACGGCCGATGCCGAGGCGCCGGGGTGGGCAGCCACGGCCTGCTCCAGCAGCGGCCGGTAGCGCGGCGACTGCACGGCCTTCAGCACGAGGGAAGGGTTGGTCGTCGCGTCCTGCGGGCGGAAGGCGCCCAGCTGGTCGAAGTCACCGGTGTCGGCGACGACAGTGGTGTGTTGGCGGAGCTGGTCGAGGCTGTTCATGATGGGCAAAGCGCGGCCCTGCCGCGGTCAAGCAGCACAGGCCAGGTGGGTGGAGGAAAGGGTTAGCTGAACTCGCTGCGCAGCGCGTCGTAGAGGCGCATGAAGCGTTCATGGCGCGGCCGCAGTTCGGCGGCCAGCGCGGCGTCGGGTTCGGCAACGCGGGCGATTTCGGGCGTGCGGCAGACTTCGTCGATGTTGCCGCCGCAGGCCAGCCAGGCCAGCCGGGCAGCGCCCAAGGCGCCGCCGGCCTCGGCGCCGACGCCATTGACGAGGCGGATGTTCAACAGCGACGCGAGCAGCTTGGCCC
Organism: Roseateles sp. GW821-FHT02E12; assembly: GCF_059421665.1. Classification (NCBI taxonomy): domain Bacteria; kingdom Pseudomonadati; phylum Pseudomonadota; class Betaproteobacteria; order Burkholderiales; family Sphaerotilaceae; genus Roseateles; species Roseateles sp. GW821-FHT02E12. Next base: position 157,503 of record NZ_JBWKVK010000001.1, on the reverse strand, counting down.
ACCACTCGCTACGCGCACCGCCGCCTACCAGCCACAGCGATTCGGCTTTGCCGCCACCGGCTTGCAGCGCCTGCCAGCCATCCAGCAGGCCGAAGCCAACGCCTTCGAGCACGGCATAGCCGAGGGCCGCAGCGTCATGCTCGTGCGTGAGGCCGAAGAACACGCCTTGCGCATTGGCGTTGTTGTGCGGCGTGCGTTCGCCGCTCAGGTAGGGCAGGAAGATCGGCGCCTGGGCGCGCTGGGTCGGCGTGAGCTGGGCCACCTTGTCGATCAGTTCGGCCTCGCCCGGCTCGCCCAGCAGCTGTGTGACCCAGCGCAGCGCACTCGCCGCGCTGAGCATGACGCTCATCTGGTGCCAGGTGTCGGGCAGTGCATGGCAGAAGGCATGCACGGCCCGCGCCGGGTTGGGGCTGAAGGCCGGGTTGCACAGGAAGATGACGCCCGAGGTGCCGAGCGACAGAAAGCCCTGGCCCGGCTTGACGACACCCATGCCGACGGCGCTGGCCGCGTTGTCGCCACCACCTCCCGCGATGGGGATCCCGGCCTTCAGGCCCCAGCGTTCGGCCAGCTCATGCTTCAGGCCGGCACTCGGGTCGCTGCCTTCGACCAGTCGCGGCATGTGGCTTTCGTTCAGCCCCGTCAGCGCCAGCGCCTCGGGCGACCAGCGGCGCTTGGCCACGTCCAGCCACAGCGTGCCGGCGGCGTCGCTCATCTCGCCGACGTAGGAGCCGCTCAAGCCCAGGCGCAGCCAGTCCTTGGGCAGCAACACCTTGGCCACGCGGGCAAACAGCTCGGGCTCGTGCTGGCGCATCCAGGCCAGCTTGGGCGCCGTGAAGCCCGGCATCGCCAGGTTGCCGGTGATGGCCGGCAGCTCGGGGCAGGCGGCCATCATCTCGGCGCACTGGGCAGCGCTGCGACCGTCGTTCCACAGGATGGCCGGCCGCAAGACGCGGTCGGCTTCATCCAGCGTGACGGCGCCATGCATCTGGCCAGACAGGCCGATGCCGCGCACGCGGGCCAAGGCCGCGGCGTGGCTCTGGCCGAGCTTGGCCATGCCGTCATCGAGCGCGGCCCACCAGGCGGCGGGGTCTTGCTCACTCCACAGCGGCTGAGGCCGCTGCACGGTCAGCGCCACGCCGGTGGTCGCGACGATGTGGTGCTGCTCGTCGAGCACCAGCAGCTTCAGCTCGGAGGTGCCGAGGTCGATGCCGAGGAACATGGATCAGACGAAGTTGTTGACGACGTTTTCCAGGCGCTCCTGGCGGCCCGAGCGGGCTTGCGGCGAGATGCCTTGTGCGTGCACGACGGCCGCCAGATCGTCGAGGCTGGCGCCCGCATGGATCTTCTGGCCCAGCTCGCCGTTCCAGCCGGCATAGCGCTCGCTGACGGCCTTTTCCAGCTGACCGCTCTGGTAGAGCTTGGCTGCGCTCAGGAAGGCGCGGGCCATGGTGTCCATGCCACCGATGTGGCCCTCGAGCTGGTCGGTCGGGTCGATGGACTGGCGGCGCACCTTGGCGTCGAAGTTGGTGCCGCCGGTCGTGAAGCCGCCCGCGCGGATGATCTCCAGCATGGCCGGCACCAGGGCCGCGTGGTTGTTGGGGAACTGGTCGGTGTCCCAGCCCAGTTGCTCGTCGCCGCGGTTGGCGTCGATGGAGCCGAAGATGCCCAGCGCACAGGCGGTGGCGACTTCATGCTCGAAGCTGTGGCCGGCCAGCGTGGCGTGGTTCACCTCGAGGTTGACCTTGACCTCGTTCTCCAGGCCATAGGTCTTCAGGAAGCCGTAGACCGTGGCGCTGTCGTAGTCGTACTGGTGCTTGGTGGGCTCCTGCGGCTTGGGCTCGATGAGGATGGCGCCCTTGAAGCCGATCTTGTGCTTGTGCTCGACCACCGCCGACAGGAAGCGGCCGTACTGGGCCAGCTCGCGCTTGAGGTCGGTGTTCAGCAGGGTTTCATAGCCTTCACGGCCGCCCCACAGCACGTAGTTCTGGCCGCCCAGGCGATTCGTCCACTCCAGCACGTGCTTCACTTGAGCTGCGGCGTAGGCGAAGACTTCCGGGTCGGGGTTGGTGGCCGCTCCACTCATGAAGCGCGGGTTGGAGAACAGGTTGGCCGTGCCCCAGAGCAGGCCGATCTTGTTGTCCTGCATCTTCTTGGCGGCCGCTTCGAGCAGGCCGTCGAGGATGCGATTGGACTCGGCGAGGCTGGCGCCTTCCGGGGCCACGTCGCGGTCATGGAAGCACCAGTAGGGCAGGCCGAGCTTGCTGAACAGATCAAAGGCGGCGTCCAGCTTCAGCTGCGCGGCCTTGACGGGGTCGGCTTCGCTGAACCAGTTCCGCTGGTGGGCGGTGGCGCCCAGGCCGAAGATGTCCTCGCCCTTCCAGCAGAAGTTGTGCCAGTAGCAGACGGCCGGGCGCAGGTGCTCGGCCAGGGTCTTGCCCATCACGACGCGCTTGGCGTCGTACCAGCGGTAGGCCAGCGGGTTGGTGGAGGTGGGGCCTTCGTATTGAACGACGGGGAGATCGGAATAGGCGGTGCTCATGGCGGGGTCCTTACTGCGGGATCAAGGGAAGGGGTGGTGAAAGAGGTCAGGCGGTGGCCGGTACGGCGCTCGTCGAGGCGCTGTCGCCTTCGCGGCCGGCGCTCGCCTTGCTGCGGCGCTGGGCGAGTTCGTCGGACATGCGCAGCGTGGTCTGCTTGTCCAGCTTGTTGCCCAGCAGGCACAGCGTGCAGGCGGCGAACAGCCCGCCGACGACGAAGCTGGAGGCGACGCGGTAGCCCTCGATGGCATTGGCCGCCGCGGGCAGTTGGGTGTCGTAGCCGAAGAAGCCGGCCAGCAGCCACAGGAAGCTGGCCGAGCCCAAGGCCAGGCCGGCCTTCAGCGAGAAGCCGATGGTGGCGAACACCATGCCGGTGAAGCGGCGGCCGGTCTGCCATTCGGAGTAGTCGGCTGCGTCGGCATACATGGACCACATGACGGCGACGGTGGGCGCGTAGACCACGGCGCTGAACATGTGCAGGCCCAGCATGCCCCAGACGGCGTCAGGCGGCAGCAGGTACATGGCGCAGGCCGTCAGCGTGCACAGGCCGAAGCAGACGACGCCGATGGCGCGGCGGCCGTAGCGAGCCGACAGGCCCATGGACGCCATGATGAAGACGATGGTTGTCGCCGTGCCGGCCATGTTGATGATGCTGTTGAACACATCGGCCACGTTGGAGTGGGCGAGTTGGTCGCGCGTGCCGTGCACGATGTAGCCCAGGCTGTCGGCCAGGCTGCCGGTGCCGGCCGCGTCGGCCGTCGTCAGGCCCAGGGCCGCGAGGAAGTCGAACATCGCGGCCTTGTCGGCGAAGTGGTGGTAGTAGTTGTAGTGGGCACCACCGCGCAGGGACAGCATGCCGAACTGGAAGACGGTGTAGGCCACCAGCGAGATCCAGGGGCCGTTCTTCAGCAGGTCGGCGAAGTCCTGCTTGGGCGAGGAATGGGTCTCGACGATGGGCTTGATGCGCTCCTGGGTCGTGAAGAAGGTGATCAGGAACAGCACCAGGCAGCAGGCGGCCCAGATCGTCATCGTGACCTGCCAGCCGTGGGCGCGGTCGGCGCCTTGGGCGAACTTGGCCACCAGCGGTAGCGTGAGGCCGCCCACCGCGAACTGCGCGACGTTGACCGACACGAAGCGGAAGGAGTTGAGCTTGGTGCGCTCGTGCAGGTCGCCGGTCATGACGCCGCTCATGGCCGAGTAGGGCATGTTGTTCATGCTGTACAGCGTCATCAGCAACGTGTTGGTGATGCCGGCATACGCGATGACCATGCCGGTGCTCCAGCCCCAGGCGGGGTCCGGCGACGTGTAGGCCAGCACCATGACGACGGCCCAGGGCACCGACGTCCACAGCACCCACGGGCGGAACTTGCCCCAGCGGGTGTTGGTGCGGTCGGCCAGCACGCCCATGATGGGGTCGAAGATGGCGTCCCACAGCCGCGGCCACAGCAGGATGGCGGCCGCCGTGCTGGCGCTCAGGCCGAACACGTCCGTGTAGAAGTTCAGCTGGAACAGGATCATGGACATGAAGACCAGGTTCGCAGCGGCGTCGCCGCAGCTGTACCCAGCTTTCTCCATGAATGACAGGGGCTGATGGGTGATGGCCATGTGTTGTCTCGTGTCGTTTTGGTGTGAGCGCGATCTCAGGGCCGCGCTTCGTAGCTGAAGTAGTCGAAGTCCGCGGCAAGCCGCTGGCCCGACAAGTCCTGGCAGGCGATGCCGATGAAGTTGCCGGTGAAGCCGAAGCTGCGCGCAAAGCCGTTGACGAACTGGGTCGCGAACTCGTCGCTGAGCATGGCGGCATCCAGCGCCGGGCCGAAGTCTTGCCAGGCACCACCCGCTTGCGTGAACTGGAACTGGTAGCGGTCGTGGCGGAACTCGACGGCCAGGTCCACAGCGCCATCCTTCAGTTCAACGGCGGTGGCCGGCTCGCTCAAGGCTGCGTCGCGGTTGACGGTCAGGCGCAGCACGCGCTTGTTGGAGTCCACGTCGCGGCTGACGTGCAGATAGGCGTGGTTGCTGGTGTTGTAGTACGCCACCAGGCCAGCCATCTGCTGGAACAACTCGGGCGCGAACTCCAGGCGCGTTTCGACGCGGCAGTTGAAGTGCTGCTGACGGCGCGCGACGAGGCTTTGCTCGAACAAGCTCATCAGCGACTCGCGGCCCTTCAGTCGCAGGAAGCCGGGGCGCTCGGCCAGCGAGATCCAGCTTTCATCGAAGGGCACGCGCAGCGAATTCAGATGCGGGTTCAGCGTCGTGGTGTCGAAGTCGTCGCGCGCCGGCTCGGTCGGGAAGACATGCTCGGGCAGGCCCGGCTCGGGGGTCTGCAGGCGCGGCGCATTGCCGCCGCCTTCGATCTCGGGCCAGCCGTCGTCGCGCCAATGGATGCGCTGGATGCCGGTCTCGCGGCCCAGTGGGCAGTGCAGGTTTTCGTAGACGCCGTTCTGTTTTTCCGCGTTCGGACCGCTCCACTCCAGCGGCCGGCCGCAAAGATGGGCCAGGTACCAATCGCCCTGGGCCGTCTGCACGAGGCTGGCGTGGCCGCTGCGCTGCAGGCCGTCGGTGGGCTGCTGCCAGGCGGTCAGCAGCGGGTTGCCGGGCAGGGTCTCGTAGGGGCCGTCGAGTTGGCGCGAGCGGGCCAGCGTGACGGCATGCTCGTAGAAGGTGCCGCCCTCGGCGGTCAGCAGGTAGTACCAGCCATTGCGGCGGTAGATGTGCGGGCCTTCGACGACCTGCAGCTCGGTGCCGGCGTAGATGTTCTTCACCGAGCCGACGAGGCGCTTCGCCTCGTGGTCGTACTCCTGCAGCAGGATGCCGTTGAAGTGGTGCTTGCCCGGCTGGTGGATCCACTGCTGGTTCACCAGCCAGTGGCGGCCATCCTCGTCGTGGAAGAGGCTCGGGTCGAAGCCCGAGCTGTTCAGGTAGATGGGCTCGCTCCAGGGGCCATCGATACTGGGCGCGGTGACGAGGTAGTTGTGCGTGTCCTTGAACGCGCCGATGGTGGAGCGCACGTCGGTGTAGATCAGCCAGAACTGGCCACCGGCGTAGCTCAGGCAGGGCGCCCAGACGCCGGCGGAGTCCGGGTGGCCGATCAGGTCGAGCTGGCTCTTGCGTGTGACGGCATAGCTGTGGTGGCGCCAGTGCTTCAGGTCGCGCGAATGGTGGATACGCACGCCGGGCCACCACTCGAAGGTGGAGGTGGCGATGTAGTAGTCGTCTCCCACGCGGCAGATCGAGGGGTCGGCATGGAAGCCCGGCAGGATGGGATTGGTGATCATGGGTCGGAGCAGGAGGTCAGGCGGCCGCGGCCAGGCGATTGGCGGCGATCAGGGGGCGGGTGAGTCGGTAACGGGCCAGCGCGGCGGCGCCCACGGCCACCGCGTCGGTGCCGAAGCGCGAGACGGTGACCGTCGGTGGCGCCAGGCCGGCGTCACCGGACTGGCTTTCGAGGGTGCGGAAGGCGTGTTCCAGCAAGGGCGCGCCGAGTTCGATGGCCGCGCCACCGAGCACGATGCGACCGGGGTCGTAGGCGCTGCTGAGATTGCCCAGCAGCATGCCGAGATAGCGGCCGGCACTGGCGACGGCGTCCAGCGTCTCGGGCTGGCGCGCGCGCAGCCGGCGCTGGATCTCGGCCACGCCGCCGGCTTCGCCCGCGGGCAGCATGGCGCGAAAGCCGATCAAGGCCTCGGCGCAGCCGCGGCGGCCGCAGCTGCAGCGCGGGCCGTCCAGTTCCAGTGTCATGTGGCCCACCTCGCCGGCCAGGCCGTGGGCGCCAGTCAGCAGCCGGTCCTCGACGATGACGCCGGCGCCCACGCCCAGGCCCAGGCTCAGGTAGATCAGCGGGTCGGGCCGGTTGTCGGTGCCGAACTCCAGCTCGCCCAAGGCGGCCACGTCGGCGTCGTTCTGCACGAAGAGCGGCGTGCCTTGCAGCGGCGTGCCGCGCAGGTGCTCGGCCATCAACCGGCCGGCGGGCAGGTTGCGCCAGCCGAGGTTGTGGGCGAAGTGCAGGTGGCCGCTGTGCTCGTCCACGCCACCGGGCAGGCCGATGCCGATGCCGATGACCTTCTGTGCCGGCACGTCCAGCCGTGCATGGACCTGCAGCAACAGCTTGGCCGCGCGCACCAGAGCCAGATGGGGGTCGCGGCCGGCGTCCAACGGCGAGCGGGCGCGGGCCAGCACGTCGCCGCTCAGCGAGGTGGCCACGGCATGCACGCCGTCCACGCCGATCTCCGCGCCCAGCAGCACCAGGCGGCCGGGGTCGAGGAAGAGGGGCGTGGGCCGGCGGCCCAGCTCGCCGGTGGCGACGACCTCGCGCTCCAGCAGCCAGCCCTCAGAAAGCAGTTCCTTCACCAGCGCGCTGACGGTGGACTTGGTCAGCTGCAGCGACTCGGCCAGGCCCGCGCGCGACTGCCCCGGCCAGGCGCTCAAGTGCCGCACGATGGCCATGCGGTTGAGATCCTTGAGCAGGTGCTGGTCGGCGGTGATTTGCATGGTCAGGCCGTCACGAGCACGGCACCGGCGCGAGGGCGGCCAGCGTGAAGGAGGGCCAGGCCGATCAGCGCAAGGCCAATGGCGGCGGTGAGTGCCTGCGCCGCGCCGGAGAACTTGGCGGCAGCCACGCAGGCCTCCCAGTTGGAGGCGATGACCCATGCCAGCAGCGCGCCGACGGCTGTCAGCACGCCACCGGCGACGAGCAACGCGCGGTGCGGCTGGGTCATGTCCATGCCGGCGTCCACATCGACACGCTCGAAGCGACCGCGGAACCACAGCCAGAACAGGCCCAGGCTGGTCAGGTGCATCAGCCCAGCAAACACGAACACCCATTGCTGCGTGCCCGTCCACTGCACGGCCAACGCCGCCAGCAGTGCGATGAACATGCCGCCGATGCCACCGGCCGTGGCGCCCAGGCCGATGACGGCGCCGGACACCTTGGTGGGGAAGAGGTCGGTCGCCGACGTCAGCAGGTTGGCCGACCAAGCCTGGTGGCAGGCCGTGGCGAGTGTGATGAGCGCGACGCAGAGCGCAAAGCTGTCGCTGTAGTAGGCCAGGATGGCGCCCGGCATGAAGGCAGCCGCCAGGCCCATGGCCGTCATGCGGGCGCGGCCGATGGGCCAGCCGCGCTTGACCAGCGTGCTCGACAGCCAGCCGCCGAAGATGGAGCCGACGCTGGAGCCCAGGTAGATCAGCGCGACGAGGCCGGCGCTCTTCAGCGGGTTCTGGCCGCGCTCGCGCTCCAGGTAGGACGGCAGCCAGAACAGGAAGAACCACCACACCGGGTCGGTCAGCAGCTTGCCGATCAGGAAGGGCCAGATCGCGCGAAAGCGCAGCAGCGCCGTCCACGGCAGCTTGACCGCCTGCTCCTGCGGGGCCTGGCCGGAACGGATATGGGCCAGCTCGGCGGCGGACACGCGCGGATGGCGCTCCGGCGCGTGAAAGCCGCGCTCCCAGAACACCAGCCAGGCCAGCCCGGCCGCGCCGATGGCGACGAAGGCGAACTGCCAGCCGAAGGTGACGGCCAGCCACACGGTGATGGGCGACGCGATGATGCCCAGCGCCGTGCCCGAGTTGAAGATGCCGGTTGCCAGTGCCCGCTCCTGCTGCGGGAACCACATGGCCACGGTCTTGATCGCCGCCGGGAAGTGCGCCGCCTCCGCCAGGCCCAGCATGAAGCGCACGAACACCAGGCCCAGCACCGAGGCCACCAGCCCGTGCGCGGCAGCCGCGGTGGACCACAGCAGCAGGGCCGCGGCCAGGCTGCGCTTGACACCGAAGCGGTCGATGGCGATGCCGATCAGCGGCGGGAAGGCCGCGTAGGCGGCCGTGAAGGCGAAGGTGATCCAGCCGTAGTCGGCATCGGTCAGCGCCAGGCCGCCGGCCTCGAAGGGCTGCTGCAGGCTGGTCTTGAGCACCGACAGCGCGTTGCGGTCGATGTAGTTGATGGTGGTCGCCACGAAGAGCAGCGCACAGATGACCCAGCGCTGGCGGCCCAGCGGCATGGCGGCGGCGCCAGCCATCACACCACCCAGAACACAACCGCCCCGGGCGCGTTTGCGCGGGCGGAGGTCGCGGGAGCCGGGATGGCGAGGTCAGGGTTCAACGGGCTGTCTCCAGGGGCGCGGCGCTCGATGGCGCCTCTTTTCAGGCTTGCTATGGACTCAAATGTAGCGCTACCATTTTGCTTTGTGCAAGCGAGAAATCTCTAACATTCCCGCGATTCCGGGGTTCCGGCACCCCGGTAGGCCCATATCAGGAGACCAAATGAAGACATGGGCCCAAGCCCTGGCCGGCGCGCTGCTGGCTGCCTTGCTGCAGCCTGCCTGCAGCGCGCCGGTGGAGGATGGATACGACCTTTGGCTGCGCTACCGCGCATTGCCGGCCGCCGCCCAAGGGCCCGTGCTGGCGCGGGCGCGCAGCATCGTCCATGCCGAGCCGGCGTCGCCGACGCTGCAGGCTGCGGTTGCCGAACTCAAGCGCGGCGTGGCCGGGTTGACGGGCCTAGAGCCGGCCGTGTCGGCCAAACCGGCGGACGGCACCCTTGTGCTGGCGACACCGGCCAGCGCGCCGGCCGGCCTGGCGCTGCCGTGGGCCGAACTGGGGCCCGAGGGCTATCTGCTGCGCAGCACCCGGCTGCAGGGGCGGGCGGTGACGGTGATCGCGGCCAACTCCGACATCGGCCTGCTCTATGGCAGCTACGCCTGGCTGCGCGTGGCGCAGACGGGTGGCAACCTGGCCAAACTGGACCAACGCTCTTCGCCCCGGTTGAGCCTGCGCCTGCTCAACCACTGGGACAACCTGGACCGCACGGTGGAGCGCGGCTATGCCGGCGCGTCGATCTGGGACTGGTGGAAGCTGCCCGACATCCGCGATGTGCGCTACGTGGACTACGCGCGGGCGAACGCGTCGCTCGGCATCAACGGCACGGTGCTGAACAACGTCAACGCCAAGGCCGAGTCGCTGACCGCGCCGTTCCTCGCCAAGGCCGCCGCACTGGCCGATGTGCTGCGGCCTTATGGCATCAAGGTCTACCTGTCCGCGCGCTTCTCGGCGCCGGTGGACCTGGGTCGCCTGAAGACGGCCGACCCGCTGGACCCGGCCGTGCGCGCCTGGTGGAAGGCCAAGGCCGACGAGGTCTACCAAGCCATCCCCGATTTCGGCGGCTTTCTCGTCAAGGCCAATTCCGAGGGCCAGCCCGGCCCGCAGGACTACGGCCGCAATCATGCCGACGGCGCCAACATGCTGGCCGAGGCCCTGGCGCCGCACGGCGGCGTCGTGCTGTGGCGGGCTTTTGTCTACGCGCCCGATGCCAGCGACCGCGCCAAGCAGGCCTATTCGGAGTTCAAGCCGCTGGACGGCAAGTTCGCCGCCAACGTCATCGTGCAGGTCAAGAACGGCGCCATCGACTTCCAGCCGCGCGAGCCCCTCCATCCGCTGTTCGGCGCCATGCCGCGCACGCCGCTGGCGCTGGAGCTGCAGATCACCAAGGAATACCTCGGCTTCTCGACCCACCTCGTCTACCTCGGCCCGCTGTTCGAGGAGGTGCTGCGTGCCGACACACGCGTGAAGCCGCACGGCGCGACCGTGGCCCGCCAGATCACGGCCATTGCCGGCGTTGCGAACATCGGCAGCGACCGCAACTGGAGCGGCTCGCACTTCGACCAGGCCAACTGGTACGCCTTCGGCCGCATGGCCTGGGACACCGACCTGGGCGCGGCCGATGTGGCCCGCGAGTGGGTGCAGCAGACCTTCACGGCCGCGCCGCGCGCGGTCGACACCATCGCCGCCATGATGCTGGCCTCGCGCGAGGCCGTTGTCGACTACATGACGCCTCTCGGCCTGCACCACCTGATGGGCACCGGCCACCACCACGGCCCGGCGCCCTGGGTGGACAACCTGGAGCGCGCCGACTGGAACCCGGTCTACTTCCACCGCGCCGGCCGCGATGGCATCGGCTTCGACCGCTCGCCGCGCGGCAGCGACGCCGTGGCCCAGTACGCGCCCGAGCTGGCGCAGGCGTTGTCCAACCCGGCCACGACGCCGGAGAACCTGTTGCTGTGGTTCCACCATCTGCCCTGGGACCACCGCATGGCCTCAGGCCGCACGCTGTGGGCCGAACTCGTCGCGCGCTACGACCGCGGCGTGGCGAGCGTGGCCGACATGCGCGCTCGCTGGGCTTCACTGCGCGGCACCATCGACCCGCAGCGCCATGCCGACGTCGCGGCCCATCTCGCGGTTCAGGAAGCCGAAGCCCGCTGGTGGCGCGACGCCTGCATCGCCTACTTCCAGTCCGCCTCCGGCCTGCCGCTGCCCGCCGGCGTGCGGCCCCCCGAGCGCTCGCTGGAGGAGTACAAAGCCCTGCGCTTCCACTTCGCGCCCGGACGCGGCGGCTGAGAGGAGCGAAGCCAAATATGATTGCGCAAACAACCCCATCACCATTCGAGGGACCCCTTTGAAGCCAACCGCTCGTTCTGGGCGCAGCCCCAAGGTCGCCACCATCGCCGACGTGGCCAAGCTGGCCGGGGTGTCGCCGATGACGGTGTCGCGGGTCATCAATGGTGAGCAGAACGTGCGCCCCGGCACGCGTGAGAAGGTACAGGCCGCCGTCGCCGAACTGAACTACCTGCCCAACCAGGCCGCGCGCCACCTGGCCGGATCGGAGCCCATCCGCATCGGCATGCTCTACATCGACCCGACGGCCGGCTACCTCAACGAGTTCCTCATCGGCCTGCTGAACAAGGCCACGTTGCGGCACGTGCAGCTCGTCGTGCAGCGCTGCGATGCGGCGCGCGACGGCGAGGAAAAGCCCGTAGCCGAGATGATCGCCAACGGCATCGACGGCCTCATCCTGCCGCCGCCCTTCTGCGATTCCCAGCCGCTGCTCAAGCTCGTCGCCGAGACCGACACGCCGGCCGTCGTCGTGTCCAGCGGCGTGCCGCCGGAAGCCGTCTGCGCCGTCGGCATCGACGACTACCAGGCCGCCTACGAGATGACGAAGCACCTGCTGAACCTGGGCCACCATCGCCTGGGCTTCATCATCGGCGACCCCTACCAGAGCAGCAGCGCGCGCCGCCTGGCGGGCTTCCACGGGGCGATGAACGACGCGGGCCTGAACATCGCCGAGGAAGAGGTCGTCGCCCAGGGCATGTTCACCTACCGCTCGGGGCTGGACGCGGCCGAGTTCCTGCTGTCGCAGGAGCAGCGGCCCACGGCCATCTTCGCCAGCAATGACGACATGGCCGCCGCGACAGTGGCCATCGCCCACCGTATGGGCCTGGACGTGCCCAGCGACCTGACCGTCGTCGGCTTCGACGATGCGCCGCTGGCCACCACGATCTGGCCCGAGCTGACCACCGTGCGCCAGCCCATCATGGAGATGGCCGGCGCCGCGGTGGACCTGCTGGTGCGCCACATCCGCGCTCGCCGCAGCGGCGAGCCGCTGCCCTGCGAGCACGAGCTGATGAACTTCGAGCTCATCCGCCGCCAATCCGATGCCGCGCCGCGCCTGCGCCCGCCGCTGCGGCTCAGCACGACGGCCTGACGCCGTCCAGCCACCCTGATGGCCCGCACCGGGCCGAGGCTTCTCTCCGTATGGAACTCTCCGCCCCGCGCTTCAAGCGCCTGCTGCTGACCGGCGCTGCCGGCAATCTCGGCCGCGTGCTGCGGCCTCGCATGAAGCGCTACTGCGACGTGCTGCGCCTGTCCGACCTCGCCGCCATGGACCCCGCCGTTGAAGGCGAGGAAGTCGTGCAGGCCCCGCTCGAAGAGCTGGCTGCGATGCAGGCCTTGCTCAAGGACGTGGATGCCGTGCTGCACTTCGGTGGCGTGTCCATCGAGAAGCCCTTCGACGTGGTGCTGCCGGCCAATATCGTCGGCGCCTACAACGTCTACGAGGCGGCCCGCCAGCGCGGCGTCAAGCGCATCGTTTTCGCCAGCTCCAACCACGTCACCGGCTTCTACAGCCAGGGCGAGACGCTGACCCCGCAGGCCACGCCGCGGCCGGACAGCTATTACGGCCTGTCCAAGGCCTTTGGCGAGAACCTGGCCCAGTTCTACTTCGACCGCTACGGCCTGGAGACGGTGACCCTGCGCATCGGCTCCAGCTGGCCCGTGCCGACCGACCGCCGCATGCTGTCGAGCTGGCTGAGCTACGACGACCTGGAGCGCCTCATCGTCGCCGCCCTGAGCGCGCCTGTCGTCGGCCACAGCGTCATCTACGGCATGAGCGACAACCGCTCGACCTGGTGGGACAACAGCAAGTCCAATCACATCGGCTTCAAGCCCCAGGACAGCTCTGAGCCCTGGCGCGCCGAGGTCGAGGCTGCCCAGCCTTACGTCGACCCCAGCCGGCCCGAAGTGCGCTGCCAGGGTGGCCAGTTCGTCACCCTCGGCCCTTTCGAGAAGGACCCGGAATGAGGATCGCCTTCACGCCCAACGCGCGCCGGCCCGACCCGGCCATCGAGGTGCTGGACGACGCCTTCCTGCCGCTGCGCCTGTTTGCCGCAGGTGTCGAGCAACTCGCCACGGGCCTGGCCTGGGCCGAAGGGCCGGTGTGGTTTGGCGACGGGCGCTATCTGCTCGTCTCCGACATCCCGAACAACCGCATCCTGCGCTGGGACGAAACGACAGGGGCCGTCAGCGATTTCCGCGCTCCGAGCAACAACGCCAACGGCCATGTGCGCGACCGTCAGGGCCGGCTGGTGAGCTGCGAGCACCTGACGCGCCGCATCACGCGCACCGAGTACGACGGCCGCATCACGGTGCTGGCCGATCGCTTCAACGGCAAGCGGCTGAATTCACCGAACGACATCACCTGCCACGCCGACGGCAGCCTGTGGTTCAGCGACCCGCTGTTCGGCATCGCCAGCGACTTCGAGGGCGAGAAGGCCGAGTCCGAGCTGACGCCGGCGGTCTACCGCATCGACGGCGTGACGGGCGAGTTGACGCTGCAGATCGACGACCTCAAAGGCCCCAACGGCCTGGCCTTCAGCCCCGACGGCAAGACCCTCTACGTCATCGAAAGCCGCGCCCAGCCGCATCGGCTGATCTGGGCCTATGACGTGGACGGCGCGAGCTTGAGCAACAAGCGCCTGCTCATCGACCCGGGCTGCCCGGGCGCCTTCGACGGCATGGCCCTCGACGTGCAGGGAAACCTCTGGTGTGGCTTTGGCAGCGACGGCAGCGCGGCTGCCGATGCGGCCCAGCTCGATGGCGTGCGTGTCTACAGCGCCACTGGCAAACCGTTGGCCCACATCCACCTGCCCGAGCGCTGCGCCAACCTGTGCTTTGGCGGCGCCAAGGGCAACCGCCTCTTCATGGCGAGCACGCACTCGTTGTACGCGCTCTACGTCAATACGCGCGGCGCCGTCGCCTAGCGACGGTGCCGTGACGGCGCCGCGGCGGGTCAGCTGCCGAACTGCTCGTTCCCCGCCACACCCATCTTCTTGACGCTGTGGCGCTGCGCCGATGCCATCACGGCAGCGACGGCGCCGTAGTCCACCAGCTTGTTGGGCTTGATGTGCACTTCGGGCTGGTCGGCTGCGGCCAGCGCGCCCACTTCCTGCATCTTCGCGTCGACTGCGGCCTGATTGGCCAGGAGCTGGTTGTCCCAGTAGACGGCGCCGTCGAAGTCGACGGCAACGGTGTGGACGACCGGCTTGTGCGTCTGCTTGCCACCCAGCCCGATGTCCAGGTTGATGGAGTGCAGCTGGGTCGGGATGGTGATGATGAGCATCACCAGCAGCACCAGCATCACGTCGATCAGCGGCGTCGTGTTGACCTCCATCAGGGCTTCAGGTTCTCCGTGGCCCGACATTGCAACGTTCATTCCCATGGTTACCTCCCAGGATTGCTGCCATGCGCGTGCCAATGAGCGGCGAGCGCTGGCTCCGATGATGCCCAGCACAGGATGCAAAGACAACAGGGACGATCGCCTGCAGCGGGGCGGCCGAGGTTTCAGAAATGCTGCGCTGCAGCGTCAGGCTCGCCCGCCCAGAAATGGCTGAAGCAGCACTATCAAGATCGCCGGATTCGCGATAAAAGCTGACAAAGCGCCCGGTCCGTCAAGCCAGCTTTTGCACCTAACACGGGGGTCCAACGGACAGGTCTCGCCAATCTTGCGAGTCCACCGAACGGATGGAGGCCTTATGAAGCAGCTCGGCTTGGTGATTCCAGCCGTCAGCGTTGCTCTGCTGGCGCCCGCTGCGCTATCGGCGCAGAAGCTTGAGCCCGTGGTCGTCATCGGCACGCGGGCCAGCGTCGAATCCGCTGCCGAGCGCAAGCGCCGCAGCGCCGACATCCTTGATGGCATCCTCGCCGAGGAGATCAACCGCTTGCCCGACCTCAGCGTGGCGGACGCGGTGCAGCGCATCACCGGCGTGCAGATCACGCGCGACCGGGGCGAGGCGTCGGTGGCCACGGTGCGCGGCCTGGTCCAGATCGAGACCACGCTGAACGGCCGCGAGCTGTTCACCGCTGGCTTCGGCCGGGCGCTGGACTACGCTGACCTGCCCAGCGACATGCTGGCCGGCATCGATGTCTACAAGACCTCGGCGGCATCGCGTATCGAGGGCGGCCTCGGCGGTACGGTGGACCTGCGCACGCGCCGCCCGTTCGATTTCCGCGCGCCCATGCTGGCACTGTCGGCGCGCCATCTGCACGGTGATCTCGTCGGCAGGAGCGCCGGCCAGTTCTCGCTGCTCTACGGCGGCGGCACAGCCACCGGCCTGGGCGAGGCTGCGGTGCTGGTGAACCTGGTGCTGCAGGACCGGGCCTACCGCGAGGACCAGAAGAGCACCAGCGCGCCGCTGCTGTGCAGTGCGCGCGCCACCGCGGGCTGCCGGCTGGACCTGGTGCCCGGCGAGGACACTGTCGTTCCCGGCGGCAGCAGCGAGAGCGCCAACGTCGGCCGTCGCCGCCGCAGCGCGGCCAGCGTGATGCTCGGCTGGCGGCCGGACGCGGACCTGGACCTGTACGCCGAAGCCCACTTCGCCGAGTTGAGCACCCGGCAGGACACGCAGCAGCTCAACATCGGCCCGAACTTCGCGGCCGGCAGCAGCTTCGACCCCGCGAGCGTCGCGCTCTTCGCCGGCACGCACGATGTGCAGCGCATCACCTGGACCAACGCGCCGGTCTCCATCCTCGGTTTTGCGCGCGACACCGTCGACCGCACGCGCCAGTTCGCCGCGGGCGGTGCCTGGACGGCTGGGGATCTGCGCCTGAGCGCCGACCTCAGCCACACGCGCAGCCTCAACCGACTGTTCTTCGCCGGCCCCACGCTGGCCGCCACTGCGGCGCGATTCACGCACGACCTGGCAGGCACGGTGCCGGCCACGGCGGTCGCCGGGACGGACCTCGCGAATCCGGCCAACCTGCGTTATGTATCGATGGCCTACCGGGTGCGCCCGCTGCGTGGCAGCCTGCTCGCCGGCCGCGTCGATGCCGAGTGGCAGCTGGAGCGCGGTGTGCTGGAGCGCGTGGCAGTCGGCTGGCGGCATGCGCGCCGCGAGGCCGACAACGCGCCCAACCTGATCTTTGGCGACATCGCGCTGCCCGGCACGCCCGCGGCCACGCAGGCCAGCCGCACTGCCATCTACCCCTACTCGCCCATGCTTGACGCGCGCACGAGCAGCATCGAGGGTTATCTCACTGACACGCTGGCCGACGCCCGCGACCCGCTGGCGGCGCGCGGCGCCTTTGGCATCACCACGCCGCTGCCCACCGCCGGTGGCCCGCTGGGCGTGTGGCGCATCCGCGAGGCCACCGACTCGGCCTACGCCGAGGCCGGCTGGAAGCTGCCCGCCCTGGCGCTGGATGGCCAGACGGGCCTGCGCCTGGTGCGCACCCGCTCGACGCTGTCCGGCAACCAGAGCGTGCCCTCCAGCGCCACCGTCGAACCGCTGGTCATCGCCACGACGACGACCGACTGGCTGCCCAACGCCAGCCTGCGCTGGCGGGCCGGCGGGCCCTGGCAGCTGCGCGCCGCCGCCTCGCGCACCATCACCCGGCCCGACTTCAACCTGCTGTCACCGTCCATCACGCTGACGCCCAACAGCATCAACCCACAGCTCAACCAGGGCACGGCCGGCAACCCGGCGCTGCGGCCACTGCGGGCCACGAACGCCGACCTGGCCGCCGAAGGCGACTTCGGTGCCGGCCACGCCGCTGCGCTGACGCTGTTCTGGAAGCGCGTGGACGGCTTTCTGGCCACGCTCAGCCAGGCGGAGACGCACGACGGCCAGCTCTACCAGGTCAACCGGCCGTACAACGCCGACGCCGGCCGCATACGCGGCGCCGAGCTGTCCTACCAGCGCTTCCTCGACTTCCTGCCCGGCGCCTGGCGCGGCCTGGGCCTGCAGGCCAACGCCACCTTCGTCGACAGCAGCACCTACGACCGCGCGCTGCGCGCCAACGTGGCGATGCAGAACCTGTCGCGCCGCAGCGCCAACCTCGTCGGCCTGTACGAGCAGGGTGCGTGGTCCGCGCGGCTGGCGTGGAACTGGCGCAGCAGCTTCCCCAGCGGCACGGTCAGCGTCGTGGGCCTGGGCGCCCTGCAGACCACCACACGCGGCTACGGCTGGCTGGACGCCTCGCTGCGCTGGCGCATCACCGAGCAGCTGACCTGGTCGCTCGATGGCGGCAACCTGCTGGGCACGCTGCGCCGCTCCTACTTCGGCGTCGAGACGCGGCCGCAGAACGCCTGGGTCAATGATCGGCAGATCGGTACCAGCCTGAGTTTGCGGATATGAGGGCTGATGCCATTCGTTGGGGAGTCGCACTGGGTATTTGGCTGGTGCTGCTGGGCGCCAACGCCGCGCCCATCGACGACTGGCGCCAGCGCGCCATCGCCGTGCGCAAGCTGGCCGACAACGACGCCCCGGCCGCCTACGCGCAGGCACAGCGCCTGCAGGCCGATTTGCCGCCTGACGCGCCGGCCGACGACCGCACGCGCGCGCTGAACCTGCTGGCGCGCATCGAGGTCCACCTCGGCCGTTCGACCGAAACCATCGCGCGTGCCGAGCACGCAATGCGCGAGGCCACCGCTGCCAACGACCGCGCCGGCCAGGGTGAGGCCGACATGAACCTGTCGCTCGGCGCGGTCAATCTCAACCATGTGGAGCGACTCGTCGAGGTCACGTCGCACAGCATCGCCGTGCTGGAAGGTGTACCTCGGCCCGACCTGCTGGCCGAGGCGCTGTTCCGTGGTGCCCTGGTGCTGCGCCGCGTCGGCCGGTTCGAGGAGTCGGCCACCATGGCGCTGCAGTCCATGGATGCCGCCCAACGATCGGGCGATCCGCTGGCACAGGCCTATGCCCACCACGGGTTGGCGGTGTCCTATATGCAGAGCGAGCGTTTCGTCGAGGCGGGGGAGCAGCTGGAGCAGATGCGCCGCCAGGCCCAGGCCGCGGGCTCCAGGTTGCAGGAAGGGTTCGCGCTGCTGGGCCTGTCCAACGAAGCCCACCGGCGCCAGGACCATGGCGAGGGCGAGCGGCTCGTCGGCGAGGCCATCGCCATCTTCACCGCGGTGGCGACACCGGTGAACCTCGCGAATGCCGTGCACAACCACGCCGAGCAACTGCTGTCCCAGGGGCGGCTGCAGGAAGCGCTGGCCGAGAGCGAACGCGCGCGCGCCATCCTCGGCACGACGCAGCTGCGCGCCGGCCGCTTCCACGGGGCCCAGCAGCGCAGCCGCATCCATGAGGCGCTGGGGCACTCGGCGGCGGCGCTGGCCGAAGCCGAGGATGCCTATGCCGAGTCGCTCGCCCTCGGGCAGCCGCTCTACGTCGCCAGCGCCGCGCGCCGGCTCGCCCAGCTCCAGGCGGCCGCGGGCGACCTCAGGCGGGCCTACCGGCTGGCCATCGACGCCGCGGACATGCAGGCGCGCGCCAGCACCGAGCGCAGCGCCGAGCGCTTGCTGGAAGCCGCGCAACGCCGCCGTGACGAGGCGCGCCGGCGCGAGCTGGCCGAGCTGCAGCGCCGCGGTGATCAGCAGGCCACCGAGCTGCGGGCCCGCGGGCTGCAGGAGCGCTGGCTCTGGACTGTGCTGGCCGGCAGCCTGCTGGCGCTGGGCGGCACCGTGTTCTTCCTGATGCGGCTGCGTCGCTCGCGCGCCGAGGTGCGCAGGCTGGCCGACACGCTGGAGCAGCGTGTGCACGAGCGCACCGACCAACTGGAGCGTGCCCAGCATGCCGCCGAGGCGGCCACCCAAGCCAAGAGCGAATTCCTGGCCAACATGAGCCACGAGATCCGCACGCCGATGAACGCCATCCTCGGCATGTCTTACCTGGCGCTGCAAAGCGGGCTGGACGCCAAGCAGCGCAACTACGTCGAGAAGGTGCACCGGGCGGCCGAGTCGCTGCTCGGCATCATCAATGACATCCTCGACTTCTCGAAGATCGAGGCCGGCAAGCTGGAGATCGAAACCATTCCTTTCCAGCTCGGCGACGTGTTCGACCAGTTGGCCAACCTGGTGGGTATGCCGGCCGAGGAAAAGGGGCTGGAGCTGCTGTTCGTCCTGCCGCCCGAGCTGCCCACCGCGCTGGTGGGCGACCCCTCGCGGCTGAGCCAGATCCTGTTGAACCTGGTCAACAACGCGATCAAGTTCACCGAGCGCGGCGAGGTGACCGTCGCTGTCTCGCTGGCGGAGCGCACCGCGGAGCGGGCGATGCTGCGTGTTGAGGTACGCGACACCGGCATCGGCCTGAGCGCCGAGGCGCGCGAGCGGCTGTTCCAACCCTTCACGCAGGCCGACGCGTCGACCAGCCGGCGCTTTGGTGGCACGGGCCTGGGGCTGGCGATCTGTCGTCACCTCGTCGAGCGCATGGGCGGCAAGATCGGGGTGAACAGCGAGCCCCACCGCGGCAGTCGTTTCCACTTCACGCTGCCATTCGGCGTGCAGCGCGGCGCGCAGCCAGCGCCGGAGGTCGGCGAATTGCGCGGCACGCGGCTGCTCATCGTCGACGACCATCCGGCGGCACGGGAGCTGCTGTCGGTCCTGGTGGCGTCACTGGGCTTGCAGGCCGAGGTGGCGGTTGATGGCGAGTCGGCGCTGGTCGCGGTGGCCGCGGCCGATGCCGCCGATCGCCCCTTCAAGTTGGTGCTGCTGGACTGGCGCATGCCCGGCATGGATGGCGTCGAGTGCCTGGCGCGGCTGACGAGCATTGCCGGCCGCCATGCGCCGCCAACGGTGCTGATGGTCACCGCCTTCAGCCGCGACCAGGCCGAACGCCAGCTGCAGGCGCGGGGGTTGCAGGTGGCAGCCCTGCTGCCCAAGCCTGTCACCCCTTCGGCGCTGCTGGATGCCTGTGTCACGGCGCTCGGGCTTCAGGCGGCGGGCCCGCGCCGCAGCGAGCAGAAGATGGAACGGCTGCAGGCGCGCCAGGCCAGCCTGGCCGGCGCGCGGATCCTGCTTGTCGAGGACAACGCCATCAACCAGGAGCTGGCTTGTGGGCTGCTTGAGCGTGCGGGCATCGTCGTCACCATCGCCGCAGACGGCCGCGAGGCCCTCGCCGCGCTGGACGCCGACAGCTTCGATGCCGTGTTGATGGATTGCCAGATGCCGGTGATGGACGGGTACGAGGCGACGCGTGCGCTGCGCCTGCGCCCAGCACTCAAGGGCCTGCCGGTGATCGCGATGACCGCCAACGCGATGGCCGGCGACCGCGAGAAGGTGCTGGCGGCGGGCATGAACGACCACGTCGCCAAGCCCTTCCGCGTGGACGACCTGTTCGCGACCTTGGCCAACTGGGTGCGTCCGGCGTCGGTACAAGCCGTCGGCCAGACCTTGCCCACCGCAGCGGGCTTGGACGTCAGCGCCGGCCTGGCGGCGGTCGACGGCAACGAGGCGCTGTACCGGCGGTTGCTGGGCATGTTCCGTCAGCGGGAGGTTGACTTCGAGACGCGTGTGCGTGATGCCTGCGCGCGCGGTGACGCTGCGGCCGCGCTGCGCAGCGCACACGACCTGAAGAGCGTCGCCGGCACGCTGGGCATGCCGGCCCTGCAGCAGGCGGCAGCAGCGTTGGAGGCGGCTTGCGGGCAGGGCGTCGACGCCGCGGTGATCGAGCCACTGCTGGCGGATGTCATGCGGCTGCTGGAGCCGCTGCTGCGTGCGTTGCCGGAGTCGATGGACGTGTGACTTCTTTGAGTCTGGGGCTCCAGGTGCTTTCGTGGAGAAGGCCGGCGCCAGGCTCAAGTCGGCGAGCCGTACCAGCGGGCCTTGTCCTCGAGAAAGTAGTCCTCGCCAGGCGCCTCGATGGCCTCGCCTTCAAAGAGCCCGGCCGTAAACCCATAGACCTTTGGCAGCCGCAGGTCCGCGGTGAAGACATGCGATCCGCATCGCTTGCAGAACGAGCGTTGCAGATTCGCTGTCGGACTGAACACGGTCAGTCCTTCGGGGTTGTCCACGACGACCTGATCGCGTGGCGCGGTGATCCAGGTCGTGAAGGCCGCGCCGCTGAGGCGGCGGCACTCGCCGCAATGGCAATTGCCCGGGCGGCGCAGTGGTGATGGGACCGTGACGGAGACGGCACCGCAATAGCAGGAACCGCGGGCGACAAGGGGCTGGGTCATGGACGTTCAGATGTCGAGCTGGGGTCAATAGCCGCGGCCGCGGTCCACGTGAGCGGGAATCATCCCGTCCCGTCGGTAGGCGGCCAGGTTGGCCGCCACGATGCCTGACGCCGTCTGCCGGTCGGTGGGTGCGGAGATGTGCGGCAGCACCGTCACCGCCGGGTGGGCCCAGTGCCAGCTGTCGGCCGGCAGGGGTTCGGTGGCGAACACATCGAGTACCGCGTGGCGGAGGTCGCCGCGGTCGAGCGTGCGCCGGAGCGCGTCATCGTCGACGAGGGCACCCCGGGAGAAGTTGATCAGCGAGGCCTGGTGACGCAGCCGGCCCAAGGTCGAGTCGCTCAGCAGCCCTCGGGTCTCGGCGGTCAGCGGCAGCAGGCAGACGAGGATGTCGGTGCTCGCGAGCATCTCTGCCAGCCCGCCGTCGCCGGCATGGCACTTCACGCCGGGCACGTCGCGCAGGGTCCGGCTCCAGCCTTGCACCTTGAAGCCCGCAGCGACCAGGCGGCGTGCTGCCGCTTCGCCCAGCGCGCCCAGGCCGAGCAGCCCCACCGTCTTGTCCTGCGGCCGCACGTAGTCCTGAGGCTGCCACTTGCGCTCCCGCTGCTGGCTTGCATAACGCGGCATGTCGCGGTGCAGGTAGAGCGTCCAGGCGAGCACCGCTTCGGCCATAGTGTCGGCCAGCTGTGGGTCGACCAGCCGCACGATCTTCAGGTCGCCATGGCCGAGGTGGCCGAGGTGGCCGAGATCGGCCAGCATGCGCTCCACGCCGGCCCAGACGCTGTGCACCCATCTCAGCTTGGGCAGGCGGCGCAGGTCTTGCGGGCGCGGGTTCGCCACGACCGCGACCGTGCAGGCTTGCCGCGCGGCATCGTTCAGCGCGGCGAACGGCACGACTCGCTCGTCGGGCATGGCCGCCTGCAGCGCGGCGACCCACTCGGCCTCTTGGGAGAAGTCAGGCGGCGCGACGAAGGGCAGGACGCCGGTCACGTCGCGTACACCTTGCCGAGGTCGGCGAAGCCCTTGATCTCGATGGGATTGCCGCTGGGGTCGAGAAAGAACATCGTGGCCTGCTCGCCGGGTTCGCCCACGAAACGCAGGCTGGGTGCGATGACGAAGCTCAGCCCTCGAGACGTGAGGCGATCGGCCAGCGCCCGCCAGTCCGGCATGGCCATCACCAGGCCGAGATGCGGCATCGGCACCATGTGCTCGCCCACGCGGCCTGTGTTCGCAACCGGGAACGGTTCGCCGAGATGCAGCGAGATCTGGTGGCCGAAGAAGTCGAAGTCGACCCAGGTGTCGGTGCTGCGGCCTTCGAGGCAGCCGAGCAGCTCGCCATAAAAAGCGCGCGACGCATCCAGGTCACGCACGTGATAAGCGAGGTGGAAGGCAGTCCTCATGGCGAACTCAGGTGAATCGCCGCGCATCGCGCAGGCCATATTGCGTGATGTGGGCGATCGGTACGCCGACGTAGAAGATGTGCGCCAGCAGGCCGCTGACGATGTTCCAGCCCTCCGGCAGCTTCCAGCCGGTGACGCCAGACAGCGGCACGACGACGTAGACCATCGCCACCCAGGTCAGCACGCCGTAGACGCTGCCCCAAAGCCAGGGGCGGGCGGTCAGCGATCCAAGCCGCAGCGCCGCAAAGAGGTAGATGGCCGCCATCGCCGTGGTGAGGGCAAAGTGGCACAGCAACCCCAGCGCCACCATCTCCATGCCGCCCTTCATGGCCGCCGCACCGAGCAGCCCGCTGGCGATGTATTTCAGGATGCCTTCGACCGTAGCGCCGTGCGACACATAGCTCGCAAAGGCGGCCAGGATGTCCAGCGCGCCGGACACCAGTCCGGCCAGGACGATCGTTGAGATGCGGCGCATGAAGTTTCCCGGCGATCGGACATGGAAGCGAAGAATCTTAGAAAGTCGCCACGGCCCCCACACGAGGGGATGCCCTCAAGCGGATCCATCGAGCGGACGGCCAGGTCGGGCTTGGCATACTCGCCTCCCCATGCAGACGCTGAGCTTTCACGCCATCGCCAAGTCCTTCGGCAGCGTAGCCGTCCTGCACGATGTGAGCTTCGAGCTGGCGGCCGGGCGTGCCGTCGGCCTGCTGGGCGAGAACGGCGCGGGCAAGAGCACGTTGATGAAGATCCTGGCGGGCTACGAGGCGCCGAGTGGCGGCGAGCTGCGCCTGGATGGCGCGGCAGTGCGCTTCAGCGGCCCGCGTGCGGCCGAGGCGCTGGGCATCGCGATGATCCACCAGGAGTTCGCGCTGGCCGAGGCGCTGACGGTCGCGCAGAACATCTTCCTCGGCCACGAGCTCAAGCGTGGCTGGTGGCTGGACGATCGCGCCATGCGCGCGAGCACCGCGCAGTTGCTCGCGCAGGTGGGCCTGGACTGCTCGCCTGACACGCCGGTGCGCGCCCTGAGCCTGGCGCAGAAGCAGCGCGTGGAGATCGCCAAGGCCCTGCAGCGCCGCGCCCGCGTGCTGGTGATGGATGAGCCCACCGCCACGCTGACGCGCACGGAAGCAGAGCAGCTGTTCGGGCTGGTGGACCGGCTGAAGGCCGACGGCGTGACGCTGGTCTACATCTCGCACAAGCTCGAGGAGATCGAGCGCCTGACGGACGAAGTGATCGTCATGCGCGACGGCCGCTTCGTGACCCGCGCACCCACCGCCAGCCTCAGCCGCGCACAGATGGCCAGCCTGATGGTGGGCCGCGAGCTGAGCGACCTGTTCCCGCCCAAGTCTGTTCGACCCGATGCCGAACCACTGCTGAAAGTGCGGGGGTTGAGCGTGCCAGGCTGGGCGCATGACATGAGCTTCGAGGTCGCGCCAGGCGAGATCCTCGGCTTTGCCGGCCTCGTCGGCGCAGGCCGCACCGAGTTGTTCGAGGGGTTGATCGGCCTGCGACCGGGCACGACCGGGCATGTCGAGATTGCCAGCCGCACGGTGCGCATCGCCAGCCCGCGCGAGGCTGCCGATCTGGGCCTCACCTATCTCAGCGAAGACCGCAAGGGCAAGGGCCTGCACCTGGACTTCGGCCTGCGCCAGAACCTCACGCTGATGGCGCTGTCGCGCTACGCCCGGCTCTGGCTGCGTCCGGCCGACGAGGCCATGGCGCTCAAGCGCGCCGTCGACGAGTTCGGCATTCGAGCCGGCTCGCTGGACGTGCCCGCGCGGTCGCTGTCGGGCGGCAACCAGCAGAAGCTGGCGCTGGCCAAGGTGCTGCACGCCGGGCCGCGCATCGTCGTGCTGGACGAGCCCACGCGCGGCGTGGACGTGGGCGCCAAGCGCGAGCTCTACGGCCTCATCCAGCGCCTGGCGGCTTCAGGCCTGGCGGTGATCGTGGTGTCGTCGGAGTTGATGGAACTCATCGGCCTGTGCCACCGCATCGCCGTCATGCGCGCCGGCCGCCTGCAAACCGTCCTCGATGCTGCCGAGGCCACTGAAGACCTGCTGATTGCCCATGCCACTGGAACTCACTGAATCTCGTCCCAGCATCGCCTCGCGCCTGCACGGCTTCGGGCCCCTCGCCGGGCTGGTCGCGTTGTGCGTGATCGCGTCGATGCTCAACCCCGAGTTCGCCACGCTGGACAACGCGCTGAATGTGCTGACCCGCACCACCTTCACCGGCATCATCGCGGTGGGCATGTGCTTCGTCATCGTGGGCGGGGGCATCGACCTCTCGGTAGGGTCGATGGCAGCGCTGATCGCCGGCTGCGTCATCCTGCTGATGAACTCGCTCGGCGCCCACGGCGTGGCGCCGGGGCTTGCGGTGGTGGTGGGCGCCAGCGGCGCGGTGCTGCTGGGCAGCCTGCTGGGCCTGACGCATGGCTGGCTGATCACGCGTGGCCGCATCGAGCCCTTCATCGTCACGCTGGGCACGCTGGGCATCTTCCGCGCCGTGCTGACCTGGCTCGCCGATGGCGGCGCCATCACGCTGGACAACGAACTGGCCGATGCCTACGCGCCGGTCTATTACGGCGCGCTGCTGGGCGTGCCAGTGCCTGTCTGGGTGTTCGCCGCCGCGGCCCTGGCGGCGGCGGCGGTGCTGCAGCGCACCGCCTACGGCCGCTACGTGCAGGCCATCGGCTCCAACGAGCAGGTGGCGCGTTATGCGGCCGTCAAGGTCGATGCGGTCAAGCTGGGCAGCTACGTGGTGCTGGGCGCGATGGTGGGCGTCGCCACGCTGCTCTATGTGCCGCGCCTGGGCTCTGCCTCGCCCACCACGGGTTTGCTATGGGAGCTGGAGGCCATTGCCGCCGTCATCATCGGCGGCACGGCCCTCAAGGGCGGCTCGGGCAGCATCGCCGGCACGGTGGTGGGCGCGCTGCTGCTGTCGGTGATCGGCAATGTGCTCAACCTCACCAGCTTCATCAGCATCCACCTCAACGCCGCGGTGCAGGGCACCGTCATCATCGCCGTCGCCTTCATGCAGCGGCGGCAACGATAAGGAGACATTCGCATGATGTTCACTCGCAGACTCGTCACCGCACTGGCACTCACCGGCGCCTTTGCTGCCCAGGCTCAAACCCCTGTGCACCTGGGCGTGGCCATCCCCTCGGCCGACCACGGCTTCACGGCCGGCATCGTCTGGTGGGCCAACCAGGCCAAGAAGGAGCTGGAGGCGGCCAACCCCGGCCTGAAGATCACCGTCAAGGCCGCGGCCTCTGCGGGTGAGCAGGCCAACCAGCTGCAGGACCTGCTGACGACCAACAAGATCAACGCCTTGGTCATCCTGCCGCAGGAGTCCGCCGCGCTGACCAAGCCCGTGCAGCAGCTGCACAACAAGGGCGTCTACGTGACCGTGGTGGACCGCGGCCTCACCGACGCCTCCGCGCAGGACGCCTACGTGGCCGGCGACAACACCGCCTTCGGCGCCGTGCCGGCCGAGTTCATCGCCAAGCAGCTGGGTGGCAAGGGCGAGATCGTCGCGCTGCGCGGCATCCCCACCACGATCGACAACGAGCGCATGGACGCCTTCAAGGCCGTGCTGGCCAAGAGCCCTGACATCAAGCTGCTGGATGCCAAGCATGGCAACTGGAACCGCGACGACGCCTTCAAGGTGATGCAGGATTTCCTGACCCGCTTCAAGAAGATCGATGCCGTCTGGGCCGCCGACGACGACATGGCCTTCGGCGTGCTGCGCGCCATCGACCAGGCCAAGCGCACGGACATCAAGCTGGTGTTCGGCGGCGCCGGCGCCAAGGGCATGGTCAAGGTGCTGAAGGACGGCAGCGACCCGCGCATCCAGGCCAACGTGTCGTACTCGCCCAAGTTCATCTACGACGCCATCAAGCTCACCGCCGAGGCGCGCCTCAAGGGCCAGAAACTGCCGGCCAAGACCATCGTGCCTTCGGTGCTGATCACGAAGGACAACGCCAAGGACTTCTATTTCCCCGACAGTCCCTTCTGACCATGAGACCTCTGACCCTCTTCACCGGCCAATGGACCGACCTGCCGCTGGCCGAGCTGGCGCCGCTTGCCAAGCGCATGGGCTACGACGGCCTGGAGCTGGCCTGCGGTGGCGATCATTTCAATGTGCAGCGCGCGTTGAAGGAGCCTGGCTATGCAGCGGGCCAGCGCGCCCTGCTCGCGGAACACGGCCTGCAGGTCTTCGCTATCGGCAATCACCTGATCGGCCAGGCGGTGTGCGACCTCATCGACGAGCGCCACAAGGCCATCCTGCCGGCGCATGTGTGGGGTGACGGCGAGCCGGAGGGCGTGCGCCAGCGCGCCGCCGCCGAACTGGCCGACACGGCGCGCGCCGCGAAGCTGCTCGGTGTGCAGCGCGTGACCGGCTTCACCGGCTCGTCCATCTGGCATGCGGCCTACGCCTTCCCGCCCACCTCGCAGGCCTACTGGGATGCCGGCTTTGCCGACTTCGCGCGCCGCTTCACGCCCATCCTCGATGTGTTCGCCGAGCAGGGCGTCAACTTCGCGCTGGAGGTGCATCCCACCGAAATCGCCTTCGACATCGCCACGTCCGAGCGTGCGCTCGAAGCGCTGAACCAGCACCCGCGCTTCGGCTTCAACTTCGACCCCAGCCACCTGGCCTACCAGGGTGTGGACTATGTGCGCTTCATCCGCCAGTTCGGCCCGCGCATCTTCCACGTGCACATGAAGGACGTCTGGTGGGGGCGCGGCGACGGCACGGTGGGCACCTTCGGCGGCAACACCAGCTTCGGCGACCCGCGACGCGGCTGGGACTTCCGCAGCGTCGGCCGCGGCATGATCGATTTCGAATCCATCATCGTGGCGCTCAACGACGTGGGCTATGCCGGGCCGCTGTCCGTCGAATGGGAAGACAGCCGAATGGACCGCGTGCATGGGGCGACAGAAAGCGCGGCCTACTGCCGCCGGCTGGACTTCCCACCCGCGCATGACGCCTTCGACGCGGCCTTCTCGAAAGGCATGGCGTGAGGAAGCTGCGCGTTGCGATGGTGGGCGGCGGGCGCGACGCCTTCATCGGCGCCGTGCACCGCCACGCGATGGCGCTGGATGGCCGTTACGAGCTGGTGGCCGGCGCGCTGTCATCCACGCCGGAGAAATCCCTCGCCTCCGGCCGCGACCTGGGCTTGGCCGAGGACCGCATCCACGCCGACTGGCGCGCCCTGCTCGCCGACGAGCTGCGCCGCCCCCCCGAGCAGCGCGTGGACCTCGTCGCCATCGTCACGCCCAATCACCTGCACTTCGACGTGGCGCGCGCCTTTGTCGACGCGGGCTTCCACATCGCCTGCGACAAGCCGCTGGTGCACAGCAGCGCGCAGGCCGAGGAGCTGGTGGCGCTCGTCAACGCACGCGGTACCGCCTTCGCGGTGACCTACAACTACACCGGCTACCCGATGGTGCGCGAGGCCCGCGAACTGGTGCGAGCCGGCGCCATTGGTCGGGTCCGCAAGGTCATCGTCGAGTATCACCAGGGCTGGTTGGCCGGTGCGCTGGAAAGCGCCAGCAACAAGCAATCCAGCTGGCGCATGGACCCCGCGCAGAGCGGCCCCGGCGGGGCACTGGGCGATATCGGCACCCACGCCGAGAACCTGCTGCACACGGTCACGGGCATGGGTATCGAACAGCTCTGCGCCGAACTCAGCAGCTTCGGCCCTGGCCGCCAGCTCGACGATGACGCCAGCGTGCTGCTGCGCCTCACCGGCGGCGCACGCGGCGTGCTGCTGGCCTCGCAGATGGCGGTGGGCCACGAGAACGACCTGCGCCTGCGCGTGTTCGGCGAGCGCGGCAGCCTGGACTGGCGGCAGGAGGACCCGAACGTGCTGATCCATTCACCGCTGACCGAGCCGCCGCGCCGGCTCACGCGCGGGTCGGCCAATCTCAGCGAAGCCGCACGCCGCGCCTGCCGCCTGCCGCCTGGCCACCCCGAGGGCTTCATCGAGGCCTTCGCCAACCTCTACACCGAGCTTGCGGCCGACCTGCACGCGGGCACGCGCAGTGGCGACTATCCGCGCGTCGAGGACGGTGCGCGTGGCGTGCGTTTCGTCGAACGCGCGGTGGCGTCGAAGGGGCAGTGGATAGGCTTTCAGTCCGGCTGACTTGCGCCGCGTGGCCTTGGCAGGCTCAAGCCGCGAGTGCAGCTTGCTGCGCAAGCGCCTCATCCAGACGCTGATGCGCCGCGCCTTCCCAGGCGATGGGCAACTGGTTCTTCGCCTGAAGGTAGTGATGCGTGAAGACGCCCAGGTACGCCTGAAGGGTCTGCCCGGCGGCCTCGTCGCCCGCAAGATTCAGGCAATGCGCGGCAACCTCGCTGGTGCAGAAATGGTCGTCGCAACGTGACCGGCGCAGCCTGTATTGCGAGGCCTCGGCGGGCTCGAGGCTGAGCACCGGCATGTGGTTCAGGTAAGGGCTTCGGCTGAACATCTTTCGCGCCTCTGACCACGTGCCGTCCAGCAGGATGAACAGCGGACGCTTGGCCGTGCCGTCCTGGCCCAGCGCTCGCGGCTGAACGGCCTGCACCACACGTTCCGGCGCGGCGTACTGGCCTGGGAATACGACGTAGCAATCCCAGGTCGGATCACTGAGCAGGGCGATGAGCGCGGGATCGGACTCGGTTCGCGACCAACCAAAAGCGAAGGTGTCTGCGACCGTATCCGCGATCAGCCAACCGGTGTTGGTCGGCTTCAGCGGCTCGATGTCGGCCATCAGCAGGCACACCGCGGCGCGCGTGTTCACCGAAGGGCGCAGGGCGCACATGCAGTGGGTTGGCACCAGCCGGCAGCCCTCGCAGCGCTCGCGCTTGAAGCCACCGCGAGCCGAGAAGGGCTTGGTGGCGCTTGCCAGACGCGCGGCGCGCAGAAGAGACACAGCATGAGACATGCGCCGATTGTCGGAGCAGGGGTCAGAGCAGGTCGGGCTGCCGAGCGGCGCTCGGATTGCGCCCTACGCGTGAACCGTCTTGAACTGGCCGATCACGTCCAGCAGTCCGCTGGCCTGCTGCTGCAGGCTTTCGGCCGCTGCGGCACTTTGCTCCACCAGCGCTGCGTTCTGCTGCGTGCCCTGGTCGATGGAGGCGACCGCCTGGTTGACCTGCCCGATGCCACTGCTCTGCTCGGTGGCCGAGGCGTTGATCTCCGCCATCAAGTCCGTCATGCGGCGCACCTGGCCGACGATGTCGCTCATCGTCGTGCCGGCCTCGCCGACGAGCAGGCTGCCGGCTTCGACCTTCGCGACGCTGGCGCCGATCAAGCCCTTGATCTCGCGCGCTGCCTGGGCGCTGCGCTGGGCCAGGGCCCGCACCTCGCCCGCCACAACGGCAAAGCCGCGACCCTGTTCGCCGGCCCGCGCAGCTTCCACCGCGGCGTTCAGCGCCAGGATGTTGGTCTGGAAGGCGATGCCGTCGATGGTGCCGATGATGTCGGCGATCTTGCGGCTGGAGTCACTGATCTCACCCATCGTCGTGACCACGCGCTGCACGACGTCGCCGCCGCGGCCGGCCACTTCGGTCGCGGCGCTGGCCAACTGGCTGGCCTGGCGCGAGCTCTCGGCCGTCTGCTGCACGGTAGACGTCATCTGCTGCATGGACGCTGCCGTCTGCTGCAGAGCGCTGGCCTGCTGCTCGGTGCGGCTGGACAGGTCGTGGTTGCCGCTGGCGATCTCCTGCGAGGCGGTGGCGATGCTGTCGGCCGACTCGCGCACGCGGCCCACCATGTCAACCAGGCCGTCGTTCATGCGCTTGAGCGCCGTCAGCAGTTGGCCCGTCTCATCGGCGCTGTCGATGACGATGTCGGAGCTCAGGTCGCCCGAGGCCACGGCTTCGGCCAGACGCACGGCGCGGGCCAGCGGCCGTGTGACGGCATTGCTCAAGGTCCAGCCCAGCAGCACCGCGGCCGCCACGGCTGCGGCGCTGGTCAGCAGCATCACCAGGCGGTCGCGGCCGTAGGCGCTTTCGGCCTGCTGCACACGGGCGGCGGCTTGCTGCTCCTCGTAGTCGATGTACTCGTCGCTGGCCTTCAGCAAGGCCGCAAGCAGCGGCCGGCATTCGGCATTCATCTTGGTGACGGCCTCGTCGCGCTTGCCGTCCAGGGCCATGCCGACGATGGCCAGCGCCACCGGCCCGTACTGGGCTTCGATGCGCTCCATCTCGCCCACCAGGGCGTTGTCGCGATCGCCCAGGTCGCCCGCCTTGCCCAGCGCCTGCTTCAGCTTGGCCAACGCCTGCTGCATCTCTTCATGCGCCTTGGTGACGGCCACCTTCTCGACGTCGCGGTCGGCCTGTGTCGTCACCAGCACCAGGTTGCGTGCCGCGATGGCACGCTGGGCCGCGGCGTCGCGGACATCGTTGGCCATGCGCTCGCGCTGGCCAACACCCTCCAGGTAGTCAGTGAAGCGCCCGTTCGAGCGGCTCAGCGAATTCAAGGCCAGGCCCGACACCAGCAGCACGACGGCGGCCAGGGACGCAAACCCAAGCATCAGCTTGGCTCTCAGGCGCATTTGGTTCAGCATCATTGACTCCAGTTGGCGAACACGCGGCGAAACAGCCAGGCGTTAGGGAGAAGCGCCTCGTGTCGTTCACCGGACTCTAGGGAGCGCTCTGGATGCGGGATGTGGGGAGTTCTGGATAGCCGTTGTGGGGGCGCACGGACGACACCCACCCGGCCCGCAGCGATGGCCGCTGCGCGTGACTTGCGACCGCTATCTCACTCAACTAATGGTTATGCCGCGGGGGCGTGTCCACCACGCCGCGATAGGCCACGGCCAGCTCGAGGCAGGCACCGGTGGACAGCTGCCCCACCGTCGAGCGATAGATCTGCTGCCACGGTGTCTGGCTGGCCGGCA
The DNA here is from genome assembly GCF_059421665.1 of Roseateles sp. GW821-FHT02E12. NCBI lineage: Bacteria > Pseudomonadati > Pseudomonadota > Betaproteobacteria > Burkholderiales > Sphaerotilaceae > Roseateles > Roseateles sp. GW821-FHT02E12. Next base: position 126,123 of record NZ_JBWKVK010000001.1, on the reverse strand, counting down.
CTGCTTGAACGCCCTCGGAGCGGCGCTGAGACAGCGCCTCGTCGCTGAGCAGCACATCGCATCGCCCCGCGTCGAGGTCGATGCGGATGACATCTCCCGTGCGCAGCCAGGCCAGGCCGCCGCCAACGGCACTCTCCGGCGAGGCATGCACGATGGACGGGCTGTCGGACGTGCCCGACTGGCGGCCGTCGCCCAGCGTCGGCAGGCTCACGACACCGCGGCGGATCAGTGCGTCCGGCGGCTGCATGTTGACGACCTCGGCCGAGCCCGGCCAGCCCACCGGGCCGGCGCCGCGCATGACGAGGATGCAGCCTTCGTCGATATCGAGTGCGGGGTCGTTGATGCGCGCGTGATAGTCGTCGGCACCGTCGAACACGATGGCCCGGGCCTCGAAGGCGCCGTCCTTCAGGTAGCGCGCGCGGAAGGCGGGCGAGATGACGCTGGCCTTCAGGATGGCGAAGTCGAAAAGGTTGCCGCTGAGCACGACAAAGCCGGCGTCTTCCTTCAGCGGCGCGCTGACCGGGAAGATGACTTCGCGGTCCTGCGTCTCGCGGCCTTCGAGGTTGGCGGCCATCGTGCGGCCCGTCACCGTCGGCCGCGCGGTGCGGAGCAGGCCGGCCTGCTGCAACTCCCACATGATGGCCGGCACACCGCCAGCGCGGTGGAAGCGCTCGCCTAAGTATTGGCCGGCGGGCTGCATGTTCAGCAGCAGCGGCACGCGCTGGCCCACCTCGGTCCAGTCCGCGGCCGTCAGTTCGATGCCGGCATGGCGGGCCATGGCGGTCAGGTGAGGCTGGGCGTTCGTCGAGCCGCCGATGGCCGCGTTGACGACGATGGCGTCCAGGAACGCGTCGCGGCTGAGGATGTGTGAAGGCCGCACGTCCTCGCGCGCCATGTCGACGATGCGCTTGCCCGTTTCGTAGGCCATCTGCCCGCGCTCGCGGTATGGGGCGGGGATGGCCGAGCAGCCGGTGAGCGACAGGCCCAGGGCCTCAGCCAGCGCATTCATCGTCGAGGCCGTGCCCATGGTGTTGCAGTGGCCGGCCGAGGGCGCGGAGGCGGCGGCGATCTCGATGAAGGTCTCCTCGTCGATCTCGCCGGCCGCCAGGCGCCGGCGCCCGGCCCAGATGGCGGCGCCGGAACCGACGAGCTGACCTTCGAACCAGCCGTCCAGCATTGGCCCGCCCGACAGCACGATGGCCGGGATGTCGACGGTGCTGGCGGCCATGACCTGGGCTGGCGTCGTCTTGTCGCAGCCTGTGGTCAGCACCACGGCGTCCAGCGGGTAGCCGTGCAGGATCTCGACGAGGCCCAGGTACGCCAGGTTGCGGTCCAGCGCCGCGGTGGGGCGGCGGCAGTTCTCGAAGATGGGGTGCAGCGGGAACTCCATCGCGATGCCGCCCGCATCGCGGATGCCGTCGCGCACGCGCCGGGCCAGCTCCAGGTGGATGCGGTTGCAGGGGCTTAAATCGCTGCCGCTTTGCGCGATGCCGATGATGGGCCGGCCCGAGCGCAACTCCTGCGCCGTGAGGCCGTAGTTCATGAAGCGCTCCAGGTAGAGCGCCGTCATGTCGACGTGGTCGGGGTTGTCGAACCAGTCCTGGGAGCGCAGCCGGCGGCTCATCGCGCGCGGCTCCGCAGGTGCTTCATCAAGGCACCAACGCCGTAGGTCCAGGGCGGCAGCGCGTCGCTGCGCTGCACGGTGTTGACCAGCGCCCCGAGAGCCGGGCTCGCGATCGTCACGCGGTCGCCGAGGCGGTGCGTGAAGCCGGCACCCGGTGCGCCGCGGTCCTGGATGGGCGAGAACATGGTGCCGAGGAAGAGCATGAAGCCGTCCGGATATTGGTGGTGCGGGCCGCAGGCGTGGCCCACCAGTTCCAGCGGGTCGCGGCTGATCTCCTGCATGCGGCTCAGGCCTTCGAGCGAGAACCCATCGTCCGCGCCCTCGATGGCCAGGCTCACCTCGGCGGCGCGCACGGTGTCCAGCGTGAAGTGTTCGTCGAACAGCCGGATGAAGGGACCGATGGCGCAGGAGGCGTTGTTGTCCTTGGCCTTGCCCAGCAGCAGCGCGCTGCGGCCCTCGATGTCGCGCAGGTTGACGTCGTTGCCCAGCGTCGCGCCGACCACCTCGGCGCGGCCATTGACGGCCAGCACGACCTCGGGCTCGGGGTTGTTCCACTGCGAGTCCGGGTGCAGGCCCACGGCTGCGCCGAAGCCGACGGCTGACATCGGCTGGGCCTTGGTGAAGACCTCGGCGTCCGGCCCCAGGCCCACCTCCAGATAGGGCGACCAGGCGCCGCGCGCGACGAACTCGGCCTTCAGGCGCTGGGCCGCGGCTGACCCGGGGCGGATGCTGGACAGATCGCCGCCCAGCGTCTCGTTCAACTGCGCACGCAACGCGTGGGCGCGTGCCGCATCGCCGCCGACCTGGGCCTCGATGACACGTTCCAGCAGGCTGACGGCGAAGGTCACGCCGCAGGCCTTGATGGCTTGCAGGTCGCAGGGTGCGAGCGGGCGGGGCAGGGCGGCGTCGGGCTCGGCGGCCAGCGTGTTGTCCAGCATGGCCTGGGCGGGGCCCAGGGCCATGCCGGGCGCACGGCGGGCGATGTGCAGCAGTTCGGGGTGGTCCAGCAGCTCGGCCATCGTCGCGGCATGGGCCGAGAGGTCGACGAGCTCGCCGCGGCGCACGGCCACCAGGGCCGGGCCGCCGGTGTCGGTGCGCCAGACGCGGCCAAGCAGAAGGGCGCGCTCGGCGTCGGCGGGGAGGAGGGTGTGGTGGGTCTGGGTCATGCGGCTCGGTGGCGCGGGGCAGGAGGGGCTCTCGACCCAAATTGTGAGCGCTACCTACAAGGCTGCCAAGCCGAGCTGTCCCGGGCCCTCCTGGCTCAGGAAAGAATGAAGTAATCCGGGTAGCGCTGCTGAATCTCGTCCACCGAGGCCAGGGTGCCGGACAAATGGTCTCGAACGGCATGCTGCGCGGCGTCGACGTCTCTCGACTCAATCGCCTCCAGGATGACCTGGTGGGCGCCCAGGATGGACTCGGTCTTGCCGCTGGTTGGGATGTGGAGCAGCCGCAGGCGGTCGACGTGACCGGACATGCGCACCACCACCGACCACAGGCGCGGCAGGCCGGCCGCCACGTACATCAGCCGGTGGAATTCCTTGTCGGCCGCGATGAAGCCGAGGAAGTCTTTCTTGTCTGCCAGCTCTACCTGGCGTGCCAGCTGCGTGCGCAGGTCGTCGATGACCGCCTGGTCGTGCGAGAGGGCCAGCAGGCGCGCGATCTCGAGTTCGATGGAGCGGCGCAGGAAATGCGCCTCGCGTGCGGCCGGCACGTCGATGCGGGTGACCTGCGTCGTGTACTGCGCCCGGATCAGCACCAGGCCTTCCTCGCTGAGCCGGATGAGCGCGTCGCGCACCGGCGTCTGGCTGACGCCGAAGCGTTGCGCCAGCACAGCGCGGTCCAGCGCGCTGCCGGGTGCCAACTCCAGCGAAATGATGGCGGCTCTGAGCGCTTCGACGACTTGAGGCGCGGCGTGGCGAGTGGGGTCTAGCGTGAAGTTCATCTGGGTCTGAAGGCCAAATCTGCCGCTGGCGCGCGCATGCGGCGCCATTGTCATCGCGGGCTCGGTGCCCCCGGGCAGGGGGCTGTCTTGCTCGGCTCGGTCGGGCCGGCCGACGGCCGCCGCTGGCCGCTGACGCACGGGCTTGAGAGCGCTATCCACTTTTCGGTCAAGTTGCTGTTTCGAGCCGAATTTCAGGCTTCCGGGTCACTAATACATTAGTACACACCCTCGTTGACGCTGAATTCCTGTGGACGTAAATTGAAAATGTGCGCGCTACCATTTGATGGTGGAAGCGTCATCGAACCAATCAGGAGACAAGATGAGCAAGACAAATTTGCGGCCGAACCACCGCACCCACCTGAACCGACGGCTGGCCCTGGGCACCACGCTGCTGGCCGGCTTGATCTCGCAGGCCTATGCGCAGACCGCGCCGGCGCAGCAGGCGCAGGACAACAAGCTCGACACCGTCGTCGTCACCGGCATCCGCGCCTCGCTGGAGAGCTCGGCCAATGCCAAGAAGAACGCGATCGGCTTCATCGACTCGATCAGCTCCGAGGACATGGGCAAGTTCCCGGACAGCAACATCGCCGAATCCATCTCGCGCATTCCCGGCGTCACGCTGACCCGCGAAATCACCGGTGAAGGCCTGCAGATCCAGATCCGCGGCCTGGGCACCAACTTCACCCGCGTGCTGCTGAACGGCGCACCGGTCGCTTCGGCCTCCACGGGCCGGGTCGACTCGGGCAGTGCCAACCGCGAAGTCGACATGGACTTCCTGCCGGGCGAACTCTTCAGCCGCGTGACGGTCGTCAAGAGCCCGACCGCCTCCATGCTCGAAGGCGGCGCGGCCGGCATCGTCGACATGCGCAGCGCCCGCCCCTTCGACCGCAAGGGCTTGCGCACCGCGTTCACGCTGACGGGCACCAAGAACCAGCAGGCCGAAAAATGGGGCAACCGCGGCTCAGCCCTGGTCAGCAACACCTGGGGCGACACCTTCGGCGTGCTGGCCGGCGTGGCCTGGTCGACCAACAAGGTCAAGACCACCGGCTTCGAATCCATCGGCTGGACGAACGCCAACCTGTTGGCCAGCCAAAGCAGCAGCGCCACGCGCAACAGCACCGGCGGCGGCAACTGGACCATCCCCGGCACGGTGCCGGCCAACGCCGGCAACGGGCTGACCACCGGCGCCACCATCGACCAGGCCTTCCTGCTGGCCAAGAACCCCGGCCTGACGATCGACCAGATCGACAACGCCATCATTCCGCGCCTGGGTCGGGCGATGGTGGCCGAGGGCAGCCGTGACCGCCAGAACGGCATCCTGTCGCTCGAAGCCCGCCCGAACAGCTCGGTGAAGCTCTTCGTCGACGCCATCTACGGCCACAAGAAGAACGAGTTCGAACGCAGCGACATGAACTGGGTCGGCCGCAACGGCTCGTCCATTCCCATCAACATGACGGTGGACCGCACCGACTGCGCCAGCGGCTGCGTCGTCACCAAGGGCACCTTCGCGAACTCGCAGTACTTCCTGGAGTACCGGCCCTACACCGAAGACACCAAGTTCCACAGCATCAACCCGGGCATCAACCTGAAGATCACCGACGCGATCAGCGTGGACGTGCAGGCCAACATGACCCGCAGCGACTTCCATCGCCAGTCGCCCACGGTGCTGTTCCAGACGGTGCTTGGCTCGGGTATCACGACCGAGTACGACAACACCAGCGGCACCCCCGTGCTGAAGGCGACCAACACCCTGACCGGCGGCACCGACATCCTCAACACGCCCGCCGCCTTCGGCTGGAACGGCGGCCGCGTGAACGTGCAGGAAGAGAAGCGCCAGGTTCGCACCTCGGGCCTGCGCGGTGCCATCGACATCGACGCCGATGTGGTGGACATCAAGGTCGGTGGCGCCTACGACAACGTGTCGCGCCGCATCAGCTCGCTGAACAACGACGCCTACTGGTCCAACATCGTCTGCGGCCGCAACCTCAACGTCTTCCTGCCGGGCCCCAACACCACCAACAAGAACGGCTGCAACGGCACGGGCGCTGCCGGCTCGGCCGCGGCTGACTACCCTGGCTACGGCACCGGCTACACCGCCGGCGCGACGACGCCGCTGCAGTACCTGGGCTCGGCCATCCCGAATGCATCCATCCCGGGCTATCTGTCGGCCAACTCGCGCGGCTTCGTCGCGCTGGACTGGAACAAGTTCGCCAAGGATGCCAACTACGCCGCCGCGCACGAGACCGCGGTGCCCGGCACCGGTGGCACCAACACGGGCGTCAACCCCGGCTACATCCTGGAGAGCGTGACCTCGATCTTCACCGAGGCCAACGGCGAGACGGCACTGCTGGGCAACAACCTGCGCTACAACGCCGGCGTGCGCTACGTGACGACGCAGCAGACCTTCGCGTCGCTCAGTTCGCCCGCCGACCCGCGCAACGCGGCGCTGGCCGACGGTGGCCGCTTCCCGACGCCGATCGTCGAAGCCCTCACCACGACGACCTACAGCAACTTCCTGCCGTCGGGCAGCCTGGCCTACAACATCCGCCCCGACCTGCTGGCCCGGGCCTCGATGTCCAAGACCATCACGCGTGCCGACCCCACGTCGCTGCGCGCGCTGACCGCCAGCTTCACCGATCCGTCGGCGCAGAACGGCACGCTGACCAACCCCGACCTCAAGCCCTACGAGTCCAAGAACACCGACCTGGGCCTGGAGTGGTACACGGGGCGTGAAGGTTATGTGGCGCTGGCCTGGTTCAAGAAGGGCATCAAGGGGTTCACGGCCACGCGCAATTTCAACGTGCCGTTCAGCAGCCTGAACCAGTACAACATCAACTGGACCAACGGCCTCAGCCGCGACCAGCGCCGCGCGCTCTACATCCGTGCCGGCTATGCCAACCCGCCCCAGGATCTGGACGCACTGCCCACCGGCCAGGCGCTGACCGACATCAACAACCTGCCGGTCACGCTGTCGCAGACGCAGAACACGTCCGACAAGCTCTTCATCAAGGGCATCGAGCTGACGGTGCAGCAGCCGCTGGATCTCATCTCCGCTTACCTCAAGGGCTTCGGCGTCAGCGCCAACTACACGAAGGTCAAGCAGTCGGGTGCCAACGTGGCCATCGGCGTTCCGCCCTACACCTACAACCTCGCGGCCTACTACGAGGGTCGATTCGGCGGCTTCCGCGTGACGAAGAACTTCACCAAGGGTTCTCAGTCCAGCGGCACCGGCCAGAACGGCATCACGGCCGCTGCGTTCTACGGGCTGGACTACGCCCAGGTGGACTTCACGTCCCGCGTGAACATCGGCGAAGTCATCGGCTGGAAGAAGGACCTGCAGGCCACGTTCGACGTCTTCAACGTGACGCGTGCCTCGCAGCGCACCAACTTCCAGTTCGCCAACGCGCCGTACGCGATCTACGAGCCGGGCCGCACCTACCAGATCGGTCTGCGCGCCAGCTTCTGACGAAAGGCTGTGTCCCCGCCAGCGATCCGGGTGTGGTTCGCTGGCGGTTCGATGAGGGTCCTCGCCGGCCGATGGCGAGCGCCCTCATCTTTTTATTTGTGCCTGCCGGAGCTCGGTGACGGTGCGGCCGGCAACGCCCCAGTTGTCGGTGTCGATCTCGTCGATGACGACAAAGGTGGCCGCCGGGTCCTTGTTCAGCACGCGGACCATCATTTCCGTCGCCTCGGCAATCAGCTGCCTCTTCTGGTCCAGCGTCACGCCTTCGCGGGTGACCTCGATGCGGATGTAGGGCATGGTCAGTTCTCCAGATGGGTGTAGAGCTTGGCGACGATGGCCCAGCGGCCATCGTGCTTGAGCAGGCTGAGCTGGTCCAGGTAGTTGAAGCCCAGCATCTCGCAGCGCGCCGTGGCCAGCGCTACCGAGCCGTCGATGCGCAGGGCCTGCAACTGCATGCGCTGGGCCTCGCCGCGGCTTTGCGGGCTGGCCCGTGTGGCCACCACCTGCAGATAGGGCTCGACGTCGCGCAGCAGCACCTGGCCGCTGACCTCGCCGTAAAGCCGCGCCTGCGGGTGGAAGACCTGCGCGAGCAGATCCACGTCGCCGCGGTAGAGGCCATCGAAATAACGCTGCAGCAGCACCAGCAGTTCTTCGCGGTCGGTCATGGCATCACCACTTGCCGGCGCTCATGCCGCCGTCCACGGGCAGCACCACGCCCGTCGTGAAGGCCGCGCCGGCCAGATAGAGCACGGCATCCGCAATCTCCTGCACCGTCGCGATGCGGCCGGCCGGCTGCAGCGTGTTCAGGAAGCCATGCATCTCGGTCGTGTACATCGGCGTGTCGACGATGCCTGGGGCAACAGCGGCGACCTGTACGTTGTGCGGTGCCAGCTCCAGCGCCAGCGCCCGGGTGGCCTGGTTGATGCCGCCCTTGATCAGCACCGGCAGCACGGCCGGCACGCCCTGGATGGGTTGGGATGCGATGGCGGCCGTGATGTTGATGATGTGGCCGGCCTTACGCTCCACCATGTGGCGGGCCGCGGCCTGTGACGGGTAGACGAAGCCCTTGAGGTTGGTGTCGACCAGCGCATCCAGCTCGGCCGGCGTGTAGTCGACAAAAGGCTTGGCGTTGAAGATGCCAGCGTTGTTGACCAGCACGTCGACGCGGCCGAAACGTTCGATGGCGCTTTGCACGAGCGCCGTGCCCACGGCGGGGTCGGCCACGTCGCCGGCCACGGTGAGCAGGTTGTCGGGCTTGCCGAGTTGGGCGGCCGCCTGCTGCAGGCGCTCGACGCTGCGGCCGTTGGCGACGACGTTGTCGCCCTGCTTCAGGAAGGCGGCGGCAATGGCCAGGCCGATGCCGCTGGAAGCGCCGGTGACGATGACGGTACGGGGAGAGTGGTTCATGGATGACTCCATTGGGGTTGCGATGGACTCAAATCTATTGGCGACGTTGACATCAATAAATAAGATCCAAGCCACTTCAGTCTTTACGTCATGTAACCCATGAATCGGCAGTTCGACGACTTGATGCTGGGCAGCCTGGAGCTCTTCTGCACGGCGGCGGAGCTGGGTGGCTTCACGGCTGCGGCCACCGCAGCGGGCGTGACGCCGGCAGCCGTCAGCCGCACGGTGGCGCGCTTGGAGGAGAGGCTGGGGGTGCGGTTGTTCGTGCGCACGACGCGGCAGATCCGCCTCACCGACGTGGGCCCGGCCTACTACGAGCAATGCCGCCAGGTGCTGAACCAGCTGATGGAGGCCGAGCGCGACGTCAGCGGCCGGCAGGTGGCGCCCAGCGGCCTGCTGCGCATCAGCGTGCCGACGACCTATGGCCACCACCGCCTGCTGCCGCGCCTGCCGGCCTTCCGCGAGCGCTTTCCCGACATCCGCGTGGACGTGCACGTCAGCAACCGCAACATCGACTTCGCGGCCGAGGGCTACGACCTCGCTGTGCGCGTGCGTGCGCCGGCCGACTCGACGCTGATCGCTCGCCACCTGGAGGACGCCGAGCTGGTGCTCGTGGCCGCGCCCGACTATCTGCGCCGGCGCGGTGAGCCGCAGTCACTCGGCGAGCTGGCCCGGCACGACTGCATCCAGTTCGAGCTGCCCAGCAGCGGCCGCACCATCCCCTGGGCTGTTCCGTGAAGGCGGCCAGGACGTCGAGCGCCAGACCGCAGGCGGCACCAGTTGCTCCGACGACGTGCTGGCCGGCGTGACGCTGGCGCGCCATGGCGCCGGCATCTTCCAGGCCTACCGCTTCACGGTGGAAGAAGAGCTGCGCCAGGGCCGCCTCGTCGAGCTGCTCAAGCCCTTCGGCGGCCGCTCGCGGCCCTTCAACCTGCTCTACCCGCACCAGCGGCATGTGCCGCTGCGGGTGAGGTGCTTCGTCGATTTCTTGCTCGGCGCTTAGAGGATCTCGAAGCGTACGTCGATGTTCCCGCGCGTCGCATGCGAGTAGGGGCAGAGCTGGTGGGCGCCGTCGACGAGCTGCTTCTTCTGCTCGGCATCCAGCCCGGGCAGGTTGATGGTCAGCTTGACCGCCAGCGCAAAGCCCTGGTCGGCCGTCGTGCCGAGGGACACATCGGCGTCCACGCTGACCTCGTCCGGCACGCGGATGCCCAGCGGCGCGCCCGCGCGGCGCATCGCGCCCATGAAGCAGGCCGAGTAGCCGATGCCGAAGAGTTGCTCGGGGTTGGTGCCCGGCTTGCTGGAGCCGGGCGGGCTCAGCTTGACGTCGAGTTGCCCGTCGCTGGACTTGCCCGAGCCCTCGCGGCCCCCGGCGGTGTGGGTGTGGGCGGTGTAGACGACTTTTTCGATGGTGCGCATGGTGTGGGCTCCTTGGGGTGGATCAGGCCTCGGCCTGGAAATGGCGCAGGGCCACCAGGGCCAGGCGCACGACGTTGCGGGTCTCGGTGACGGGGGCGCCGGCCTTGGCGCTCAGGCGCAGGCCGCGCATGACGGTCAGCACGAAGTCGGCGGCGGCGATTTCGTCGAGGGTGGGCGGCAGTTCGTACTGCTGCTTGGCCTGGGCCAGCGCGGCGGTGATGTCGGCCTTGGAGCGCTTGGCGCCCTCGCGCAGGATGGCGGCAACTTCTTCATCGCTGGTGCCGATCTCGGCGGCCGTGTTGACCGACATGCAGCCCCGCGTGCGAGCCACCCCGGTTGACGTGGCGATGGAGGTCAGCAGCGTCTCGATGCCGGCCAGCGGCGTGGCCGCCGAGCCCAGCACCTTCTGCAGCGACTTGGAGCGCTCGCTCTGGTACAGGCGCAGCGCCTCCAGGAAGAGGCCGCGCTTGCTTTCGAAGGCGTTGTAGAGACTTTGACGGCCGATGCCCATCGCCTCGACGAGGTGGGGCATGCCCGTCGCCTCGAAGCCCTGGCACCAGAACACCTCCATCGCGCGGTGGAGGACTTCGTCCCTGTCGAATTCAGAAGGTCTTGCCATGAAGCGAATTGGACTTGTTTTTGAACGATCAGTCAAGAATAATGAGATCCAACGATTTCGCAACCCGCAGTCCCGCGCCATGAACCTCGACCGTCGTTCCTTCCTCGCCGCCACCGCAGTCGCCGGTGCGTCCTCCCTGTTGAGCCGCCCCGCCTTCGCCGCTGCCTCGCGTGGCTTTGGCGAGCTGCGCCAGATCGACGCCGGTGTCCTCAACATCGGCTATGCCGACCTCGGCCCGCGCAACGGCCCGCCCGTGTTGCTGCTGCACGGCTGGCCCTATGACATCCACACCTATGAAGAGGTCGCGCCTTTGCTCGCGGCCCAGGGCTATCGCGTCGTCGTGCCTTATCTGCGCGGCTATGGCACGACGCGCTTCCTGTCCGACGCAACGCCGCGCAACGCCCAGCAGACGGCCATCGCCGCCGACGCCATCGCGCTGCTCGACGCACTGGGCATCCAGCAGGCCGTTGTGGCCGGCTGCGACTGGGGCGCCCGCACCGCCTGCGTGATGGCAGCGCTGTGGCCGCAGCGCGTGAAGGCGCTGGTGTCGGTCAGCGGCTATCTGGTCACCAACGTCAAGGCCGGCCCTCAGCCGCTGGCCCCGGCGGACGAGCTGGCCTGGTGGTACCAGTTCTACCTGGCCACCGACCGCGGCCGCGCCGGCTACGAGAAGAACCACCGCGACTTCGCCCGCCTGATCTGGCGCCAGGCCTCACCCGAATGGCGTTTCGACGACGCGACCTTCGAGCGCTCGGCCCCGGCATTCGACAACCCGGATCACGTCGCCATCACGGTCCACAACTACCGTTGGCGCCTGGGCCTGGCTGAAGGTGAAGCGCGCTTTGATGCGCTGGAAGCCAGGCTCGCCGCGGTGCAGAGCGTCGCCATGCCAGCCATCACGCTGGAAGGCGACGCGAATGGCGCACCGCACCCGCCGGCCGCCGCCTACGCCAAGCGCTTCACCGGCAAATACGAGCATCGTGAGTTGAAGAGCGGCATCGGCCACAACCTGCCACAGGAGGCGCCTGCCGCCTTCGCTCAGGCCGTCATCGACGTCAGCCTGGCCTGATCGGACCTTCGTCCGATGTCCGCGAAGGCGGGAACCCACTCTGGAAACACCATGAACTTCGCGACATGAAACATCTCATTGCCACCCTGCTGACCTGCTTCATGACCGCCACCACGCCCGCGGCCTTGCCCATCGAATCCATCCAGCCAAGACTGGACGGCGCCGGCGAATGGATCAACTCCCCGCCGCTGACCCTGGCCGCCCTGCGCGGCAAGGTCGTGCTGGTGGACTTCTGGACCTACTCCTGCATCAACTGCCAGCGCACGCTGCCGTACCTGCGGGCCTGGGCACAGAAGTACGGCCCGCAGGGCCTGGTCGTCATCGGCGTGCATGCGCCGGAGTTCGGCTTCGAGCGCGATGCGCGCCGCGTACGCCAGGCGGCGATGGACGGCCGGCTCGACTACCCCATCGTGCTCGACAACGACTTCACGATCTGGCGCGCCTTCCGCAACCAGGCCTGGCCGGCGCTGTACTTCGTCGACGCCCAGGGCCGCGTGCGCCACCACCAGTTCGGCGAGGGCGACTACGAGCGCGCCGAGCAGGTCATCCGCGAGCTGCTGCGCGAAGCCGGCAAGCCCGCCGAGGCAGGCATGGCGCAGGTCGCGCTCAGCGGCATCGGCCTGGCGCCCGACCTCGCCAACGTGCGCTCACCCGAGACCTATCTCGGCCATGCGCACGGCGCGCCCCGAGGCATCCTGCCCGACCGCCTGAAGCGCTATGCCGGCGGCAGCCCGCGCGTCAATGAATGGCTGCTGGCGGGCGACTGGACCGTGCGGTCCGAATATGCCGAGCTGTCGGGCGACAGCGGCAGTGTGGCGCTGCGCTTCCATGCGCGCGACCTGCATCTTGTGCTCGGCCCCGCGGCCGATGGCAAGCCGCTGCCGTTTCGCATCACGCTGGACGGCCAGCCGCCCGGCGCCGACGCGGGCCTGGACGTCGACGCCGATGGCCGCGGCATGGCCAGCGGCGAACGCCTCTACCAACTGGTGCGCCAGCGCGGCCCGGTGCGCGAGCGGATCTTCGAGATCCGCTTCGACGCGCCCGGTGCGCGGGCCTATGCCTTTACCTTTGGTTGACCGCCATGGACATCCCCAATACCGCTGCAGAGACACCTCGCACCGCGCCCACGACGCCGCACCGAGCGATGAGCTTCGGCCGCATGCTGGTGCTCGCCCAGCGTCGTTTCCGCGCCCAGCAGCCACGCGAGCACACCACTCCCGCACCAGCCTGACCCGTTGCCTGGGAGGTGTTCCCTATCGGCGTGGATTGCGCTCAAATTGCCGAGACCAATCCGCAACCCGGGGGGATCGTGAACGCAGCAGCCAACCTGAAGATCGGTACCCGCCTGATGGCGGGGTTCGCGGGAGTCATCGCGCTCCTGATCGTGCTGGCCGTCATCGGCGTGACCAAGATCAACGCCGTCTATGCCGACACCGAGGTCATCCTGCATGACCGTTTCGTCAAGGTGGCACTGGCTCAGTCCATCGAGAACGAGGTCAACAAGCAGCTGCGTGCCATGCGCACGGCCCTGATCGTGACGGATCAGGCCCTGGCCGAGGCTGAGCTGGCCAAGATCGAGGCTTCACTGCCCGTCGTCGCCCGGGCCATCGACCAGCTGACGGCCACCGTGCACAGCGAGCGCGGCAAGGCGGCGCTGAAGGCCCTCATCGACAGCCGTGCCAAGTTCAAGGAGAGCGAGGTCCAGCTGCTTCAGCTCATCAAGGCCGGCAAGGTCGACGAAGGTCGGGCCTTGCTCGTCGGGGCCATCCTGCCGCTGCAGAACGCCTACCTGCACGCCGTCGAGGCCTTCGGGAAATCGCAGGCCGACAGCATGGAGGCGTTTGGCGCCGAGGCCGGCGACATGGCCCGCGGGGCGCGCATGTTGATGCTGCTGCTGTCGGCCGCCGCCGTGGTGATGGCCGCCGTCATCGCCGTGCTGCTGACGCGCTCCATCACCCAGCCGATCGACAAGGCGGTGCGCGTGGCCGAGACCGTCGCCGCCGGCGACCTGACATCGGCGATCGAGATTCGCAGCCGGGATGAGACCGGCCAGTTGCTGGCAGCGCTGAAGTCCATGAACGAGAGCCTGGTGGGCATCGTCGATCAGGTGCGGCTCAGCAGCGATTCCATCGCAACTGGGTCGCAACAGATCGCCACGGGCAGTGCCGACCTGTCCCAACGCACCGAGGAGCAGGCCTCCAGCCTTGAGCAGACGGCCGCCTCCATGGAAGAGCTGACGGCCACCGTGCAGCGCAGCGCCGAGTCGGCGCGCGCCGCCACGGCTTTGGCGGCTTCGGCCAGCGCCGTGGCCACCAAGGGCGGGCAGGTCGTTGCCGAGGTTGTCGCGACCATGGGCGACATCAGCGCCAGCTCGCGCAAGATCGCCGACATCACCGGCGTCATCGACGGCATCGCCTTCCAGACGAACATCCTCGCGTTGAATGCGGCGGTGGAGGCCGCCCGTGCCGGCGAGCAGGGCCGGGGCTTCGCCGTCGTGGCGGGCGAGGTGCGGACGCTGGCCCAGCGGGCGGCAACCGCAGCCAAGGAGATCAAGGCACTGATCGGCGAGAGCGTGGGCCGCGTCGAGGCGGGAGCCCGCCTCGTCGAAGGCGCTGGCGGCACCATGGAGGACATCGTGCGCCATGTGCGGCAGGTCGCCGAGCTGATCACCGAGATCGGGAGCGCGGCTGATCAGCAGAGCCTGGGGCTGGGCCAGATCAGCGTCGCGGTGAACCAGCTCGACCAGGTCACGCAGCAGAACGCCGCCCTCGTCGAACAATCGGCCGCCGCAGCCGACAGCCTCAGCCAGCAGGCCCGGCGCCTGACCGAGGTCGTCGGCGCCTTCAAGCTCGACCGCTGAGCGACGTCGGCCGGCTCAACGCCGCGCCCGCGTCGCGGCCAGCGCGCTTTCCAGCGCCTCCAGCAGCCGCCGGGGCTCCAGCGGTTTGGTCAGGTAACGGAAGTAGCCCGCGGCCAGGCTGGCCAGCGCGGCGTCGGGCATGGCGTTGGCGGTCAGCGCAATGATGGGGATATGCGCCGTGCGCGGGTCTAGCTTCAGGATGGCCTGGGCCTCGCGGCCGGTCATGCGCGGCATGTTGTTGTCCATCAGGATGACGTCAGGCCGATGCTGGCGCGCCATCTCGACGCCCAGCTGGCCGTCATGCGCCGTCAGCAGGCGGATGTCGCCGCGCGCGGCGAGCAACTCCTCGACGAGCTGGCGGCTGGCGGGGTTGTCTTCCACATAGAGCACGGTGGCCGGCGCCTCGCCGGTGCGCGGCTCAGCCACCAGGCTGGCCAGGTCGCCCCAGTCGGTCTCGGCGTGCGGCATGACGGGCAGTTCGCTGGCCCGCAGGTCCACCCAGAACACGCTGCCTTCGCCGGGCACGCTGTGCACGCCGATCTGCCCACCCATCAGTTCGACGAGGCGCTGGGTCACGACCAGGCCGATGCCGGTGCCCTGCTCGGGGCCGCCCTCCTGGCCCAGCCGGTTGAAAGGCTGGAACAGTGCATCGATCTGTTCGGGCTTGAGGCCGGCGCCGGTGTCCTTCACCGAGATGCGCACCTGCTGGGTACCGAGGCTGTCGCAGTCCACGCGCACGGAGCCACCGGGGCGGTTGTACTTGATGGCGTTGCTGACGAGGTTGAGCACCACCTGCTTGAGCCTCATGCGGTCGGCCAGCGCGACGCAGCCGCTGCTGCTGGCGAACTGCGTCGCGATGCCGCGCTGGCTGGCCATGGGGTCGATCATCTTGCGGCACTCGGCCAACACGTCGTCCAGCGGCACCGGCTCGACCGACAACTCGACGTGGCCGCTCTCGATGCGCGCGAGGTTGAGGATCTCGTTGATCAGCGTCAGCAGGTGCTTGCCCGCGCCGACGATGTGGTCCACGAACTCCTGCCGCCGTTCGGGCCTGGCCTCGGCGATGTTGGTGCCCAGCAGCTGGCCGAAGCCGATGATGGCGTTCAGCGGCGTGCGCAGCTCGTGGCTCATGCTGGACAGGAACTCCGACTTCGCGCGGTTGGCCTTCTCCGCCACGGCGGTGGCCAGCCGCAAGTCCTCGTTCGAGGTTTCGAGCTGGATCGTGCGCTCGCGCACGCGGGCTTCCAGCTGCTCGTTGAGCCGCATGACCTCCTGCGCATGCCTCTCGATCTCGCCCAGCATGCCGTTGAAGGAGTCGGCCAGCACGCCGACCTCGTCGTCGGTCATCTTGGTCGCACGCTGCGAATAGTCCTGGCGCTGCATGACGTCGCGGGCCACGTCGCTGATGGCGAGGATGGGCTGCACGACGGCGCGCTGCAGCCGCATGGACAGCAAGAAGGCGACGCCCAGCGCGGCCAGCGCCACGACGGCGGCGATGCCGAGATAGGTCAGGACGCGGTCGTACAGCGCGTACTCGGCGCGCAGGTAGACGCTGCCGATGGTGCGCCCGTCCTGCACGATGGGCAGGGCAACAGCGATGTCGCGGTCGACGCGGTGCACGCCGCGCGCCTCGGCACGGGCCGGCAGCGCGGCGTCGACGCCCGCCGCCGCGTACGACGCGAAGCGCTCGCCCTCCGGGCCGTAGATGGCCGCGGCCCGCACGCGCGGCTGCAGGCGCAGCAGCGCGAGGTTTTCGCTCGCGACCTTGACGTCATCGAACTCCAGCGCCGGCGCCGTCGAATGGCCCAGCAGGTCAGCCTGGGCCTGGAGATCGGCCACCCACCCTTCGTGATAGGCCTTCAGGTCATAAACCACCATCGCGCCTAGCGCGATCAGCAAGGCGACGAGGGACGTCAGCATCGTGACGCCGAGCAGCCTTCGTTGGAGTGAGAGCCTGAACATGCTTAGTCGGCGCCCTTCGCGCGGCGCGCTTGCTTGGTCGACGGCCGGGCGGGGCTCATAACCTTCCCTCCACACGGCGCGCGACGCCGAGCAGGCGCGCACTGATCTTGAGGCCACTTTGCATCGCAGGTGGCAACAGGATGTCAAAACGCACCTTGTCGTCCACGATGACGAAATTGATCATGCCCGTCGCGACGCTGGGGTCCAGCTCGGTGACCGTCAGCACCGGGCGACCCTGCATGGCCGTGAGCAGGCCGGGGGCATGCGAGGCCATGCCGCGCGACACGAAGAGGGCGTGAACGCCCTCGGGCACCTCGCCGCGCACCAGCCGGCGCACCTCGACGGGCCGGCCGGCCACCGAGCTGGCCGTGGCCGTGCGGCGGAATTCCTCGACGACGGCCTCGCTGGCCAGCACGCCGATGCGAAACGGCTCGCCCACGGCGCCCAGCGTCTGCGATGGCCAGTCGATGTAGTTGCCGAACTTGCAGACGAAGGCGGCCTTGACCTGGTATTCGACGAGGCTGTCGTCCTCGCCGGCGTGCACCACCCCCACCGAACCCGTGACGGCCAGCGCCGCGATCAGCAGCGTCCGGCGGGTGAGGGGGGCGGCCGTCATCAGAAGAAGCGCATGCGCACCTGGAGCCTGAGGTTGCGGCTGAACTCGGTGCGGGTCTGGACCGAGGTGAACTCGCCGTGGCTGCCGAACAGGTTCTGGGCCACCAGCGCGAGCTCGACATCGGAGCCGATGCGTCTGCCAAGGCGCAGGTCCACGGCCGTGTAGGCCGGCACATCGGGCGCACTCAGGGCGCCGGCATGGCGCAGCATGACATCCAGCTCGGTATCGCCCGGCAGGTTGAAGGCCGCACGCAGCCGCCACACCTGGCGCGGCATCGCGCCCTCGGCGGCGGTCACGGAGTCGGCGGTGTCGATGCTGCCCGGCTTGAGCTGCAGGCGCGGCTTCAGCAGCGTGACCCCGCCATGCAGGCGCAGCCAGGTGGCGGCCTGCAGGCTGGCCCAGGCCTCCAGGCCGCTGACGCGGCCTTTCATGCCGTTGCCGAAATAGACCGACGTGCCGCTGGGCGCCAGCTCCTGCGTGTGCAGATGGTTGTAGTCGCCATGAAAGGCGGTGGCCGACAGCGTCAGCGCCGGCAACGGCTGGCCCCGGTAACCCAGCTCCAGCACGTTCGCCGTTTCCGAACGGAAGGCCGGCCCGCCGTTGAGGATGAAGGGCGGTTGGGCGGGGATGTAGGCGTCGCGGTCCAGGCGCGTGGGTGCGCGCACCGTGCGTGCGGCCGAGGCCCACCAGAGCTGGCCGGGCGAGGGCTTCCAGGCCAGGCGCAGGTTGGGCAGCAGCTCGTTGCCCGTGTAGTCGTTGCGTTCGATGCGTGCGCCCAGCGTCAGGCGCAGGGCTTCGGTCAGCGCGATCTCGTCCTGGGCATACAGGCTGGTCCAGGCCTGGTTCAGGCGCTCGGGCAGGAAGGCGAACTCCGGCGCGTCGTGGCCGACCCGCTCCTGCGAGCGGCGGTGGTTGGCGCCCAGCACCACGGTGTGGGCCGGCGTGGGCCGCAGCGTGTACTGGACCTCGAAATCGGCAATCTCCAGCGTCTCGTTGAAGGTGGGCGGGTTGGCGCGCACGGTGCGGTCCAGATAACCCTGCACGCTGAGCTCACCGTTGCCGACCGGTCGCTCCCAGCGCGCCAGCAGATTGGCACCGGACACCACGATGGTGTCCAGCGCGAAGTTCACGCCCGTGATGTTGATGCTGCCCGGCAGCGGTTGGCCGTGGTTGCCGCGGTAGGCATTGCCCTGCAGCGTGACGCGGTCGTTGCTGCGGCCCCAGTCGGCGCGAAAGCCACCCCTGAACATGTGGCCCGCGTCCTCGACGCGCGTGCCCGCCGCCGTTTCGGTGCGGTCCTGGGTGGTGTGCTTGACGTACAGCCGCATGTCGCCGTCGTTGCCCAGCGACCAGCCGTGGCGCAGCATGGCCGCGCGCTCCTGGTTGCCGGCGGCAACGGAGGCCAGCGTGCCGCGCGTGCCTGCCGCGCTGCGCGTGATGATGTTGATGACGCCGTTGACGGCGTTGACGCCCCACAGCGTGCTGCCCGGGCCGCTGCTGACCTCGATGCGCTCGACGTCTTCCAGCGCCACGTCCTGCACATCCCAGAACACGCCGGCGAACAGCGGCGTGTAGACCGACCGCCCGTCGATGAGCACGAGCAGCTTGTTGGCGGAGTTGGCGTTGAAGCCGCGCGCGGTGATCGCGTAGGCGCCGGAGTACACCTCGGCCACGTGCAGGTTGGGCGCCAGGCGCAGCGCCTCGGGCAGGCGGGTGACGCCGGAGCGGCGGATGTCGTCGGCCGTGATGACGAAGAGGGAGGCTGCCGCATCGCCCAGGCGCTGCTCGCGCTTGGCGGTGGAGGTGATGGTGACGTTGCCCAGGTCTTCCAGGCTGAGGTCGACGAGGGGGGGCTGCGCCATGGCGGGGCCTACCCATAGCGTGGCGGCCGCAACGCGGCAGGCCTTGCTCGGTGAGATTCCCATGCACCCTCCCACCGGCGACCTGGTTGGCGCACGATAACGCAGCGATCGAGTGGCGGCAACGCAACGCCGGGTGGCGAAGTGCCCAGTGCGTCACGATTGGCGGGTCGGCTGGCGACCCACGAGCGTCATGCGGCGCTCAGGCGCGGCAGGTGGCGCGTGGCCTGGAGCGCATGGCGGCCGCCACGTCGGCCAGCAGCAGGTGCAGGGCGAGCGTGGCGAGCAGGGTGGGCGCCAACTCGGCCTCGGGGCCGGTGACCAACTGCACTGCCGCAGTGGCGTGGGCGCTTTCGGTGATCCACACGCCTGGCGTCCCGGGCCGTGGTCCCGCCGCCGTACCCAGGGCCAGGTAGACGGCGGGCCTGGCCGGCACCAAGTCGCCCGGCAGCAGGGGCCGCGCGGCGATGCCGGCGCGCCACAGCGCCTGCAAGGCCATGTCGCGCAGCGGCGCGTGGGTCGCGTCGGCCAGCACATCGACCTGCTGGGCGCTGGCCAGCGTTTTGGCGGCGAGTGCGAGGGTCGCGCGGTCCAGGCCGCGCAGCGCCTGGGTGCTGCGCGCCAGCAGCGGGTGGCCGACGGGTGCCTCGCTACCGCCGCTGGCCAGACTCTCGGCCAGCGCGCGCTTGAGGCTTTTCACGCCGTCGTAGCCCAGCGCTCGGCAGAAGCGGATGACCTGGGGCTGGCTGACCTGGGCGGCCTCGGCCAGGCGCGCCGTGGCCGTTTCCAGCGCGGCCCGGGGGTTGGCGAGCACGACATCGGCCACGCTGCGCTCGCAGCGCGTCAGCCGGGCGTAGGCGGCGCGGATCTGTGCGCACACGGCCCCCGTGGCGGGGGGCGTGTGCAGGGCCAGGTCCAGCGCGCGGGCGGCGCCCGTCCAGCCGGAGGGGTCTTCCGGCGCTAGGCGAAGCGCACGAGCCCACGGCACCGTGCACAGCGTGGCCAGGCCCAGGCGCTTGCTCAGCGCATCGGCCGCCATTTCGGTGTCGGTCATCAGCACGGCATGGTGCACGGGGCGGTGCAACGAGGCGAGCACGTCGGCCAGTGCAGGCGCCAGTTGAGCCCCGTCGTGGATGGGCTCGTCGTGCGCATGGGCGCGGCGCCCGTCGGCATGCAGCAGCACCGTGCGCAGCCAGCCGTCTTGCCAGCAGGCAAGCAGTCGCGGCCAGGGCTGGGGGTCGTCCATCAACGGTCGAAGAGACGCGTGTTGAGCCAGCCGTAGGCGGCGATGCCGGCATAGCAGAGCGCGGGCGCGCCAAACGACGCCTGCAGGCCGATGACGTCGGCCGCGTGGCCTTGCAGCAGCGGCAGCAGCGCGCCGCCGACGATGGCCATGCACAGCAGGCCCGAGCCCTGCGCCGTCTGCCCGGCCAGTCGATGCACGGCCATGCTGAAGATGGTGGGGAACATGATGGAGTTGCACAGGCCGACGGCCAGCAGCGCCCACATCGCGATGGGGCCCTGGGTGGCCACGCCGACGCCGATCAGCAGCACCGCCAGCGCCGCGTGCACGGCCAGCAGTCGGCCGGGTGCCATGACGCGCATCAGCGCTACGCCGACGAAGCGGCCCACCATCGCGCCGCCCCAGTACAGGCTGAGGTAGGGCGCGGCTTGTGCGGCGGTGAGGCCGCCGGCCTCCTGCATGAAGTTGATGAGCAGGCTGCCGATGCTGACCTCGGCACCGACGTACAGAAAGATCGCGACGACACCCCACAGCAGGTGCGGGTGGGCGCGTGCCACGGCCAGCGCCGACCCGGCGGCGGGCGTGGCCTCGTCGGCGATGCGTGGCAGGCGCGCCAGCGCGAAGAAGCCGGCCAGCGCCAGCAGCGCCAGGGCGAGAGCAAGGTAGGGGCCTTGCACGCTGCCGCTGGCACCCTCGGGCAGGATCAGCACGCCCAAGGCGGGCGCCACGGCCGTGCCCAGCGAGTTGAAGGCCTGCGTCAGCGTGAGCCGGCTGGACGCCGTGCGCGGGTCGCCCAGCGCAGCCACGTAGGGGTTGGCCGCCACCTGCAACACCGTGATGCCGGCGGCCAGCACGAAGAAGGCGAACAGGAAGAGGGCGTAGCCGGCGCTGACCGCGGGCAGGAACAGCAGGCAGCCGGCGGCGGCGACCACGAGGCCGAAGACGGCGCCGCGTTGGTAGCCCAGCCGCTGGATGAGCCGGCCGGCCGGCAGCGAGACAAGGAAGTAGGCGCCGAAGAAGCAGAACTGCACCAGCATGGCCTGCAGGTAGCTCAGCGTGTAGAGCGCCTTCAGGTGCGGGATCAGCACGTCGTTGAGCGCCGTCAGCAGGCCCCACATGAAGAAGAGCAGCGTGACGATGGCGAGCGGTGCGCGGCTGTCGGCCGGCGCAGACACCGGCAGAGCGGAGGAGGGGACAGACATCGGTTTACTTCGGCAAGGGGGTGAAGCGGATCGCCTGGCCGCCACCGGGAGCGAGGCGCAGGGGGAGGGTGTCGGTGGACTGCACGGTGACCTGCTCGGTGACGAGGTCGAAGCGGCGCTTGTCATCGCGGTAGTCGGCGTTGTCGCCGTCGCGGTAGATCTCGGCGCGGTAGCGGCGGCCGGCGTCCAGGAAGGTCAGCGGCAGCGTCAGGCGGCGGCCGTCGCCGTTGGTGATGGCACCCACGTACCAGTCCTCGCTGCGGCGGTCCTTGCGGGCAATCGTCGCCACCTCGCCGAGCTCGCCATGGATGACTTTGGTGATCTCCCAGTCGGTCGGCACGTCCTTGATGAACTGGAAGGCCTTGGGCCAGCGCTCGTAGTGCTCGATGAGGTCCGGCACCATGACGACGGGCGAGTACAGCGCCACGTACAACGCCAGTTGCTTGGCCTGCGTGGAGTTGAGCTTGCGGTCACCGGCGCCGTTCAGGCTCAGCACGCCAGGCGTGTAGTCCATCGGGCCGCTGAGCATGCGCGTGAAGACGAGGTTCACCTCGTGGTCCACCGGGTTGATGGGGTCGCCCCAGGCGTTGAACTCCTGGCCCCGCGCGCCTTCGCGCGAGACCCAGTTCGGGTAGGTGCGGCGCAGGCCCGTGTCCTTCACCGGCTCATGGGTGTCGATGGCTATTCTGTGCTTCGCGGCCTCCTGCACGGCCTTCAGGTAGTGGCGCACGCCTTCCTGTGATTCGGTGAAGCCGAAGTGGGTGCCGTTGCCGTTCGCGTTGGCGAACTGCGCGGTGCCGATGTCGGTCACGTAGCCGGACTTGATGACGTCCACGCCGTGCTTGGCGTAGAGCGCGTAGGCGGCGTCCATCTGCGTCTCGTAGCGGGCGATGTTGCCGCCGGTCTCGTGGTGGCCCACGATGCGCACGCCTTTGGCCTTGGCGTAGGCGGCCACGGCTTCGAGGTCGAAATCGGGCATGGCCTTCGTGTGATCCATCGCCGATTGGCTGCCGACCCAGTTGCCATCCCAGCCGAGGTTCCAGCCTTCGACGAGCACGCCGCGAAAGCCATGGGCCGCCGCGAAGTCGATGTGCCGCTTCGTGTTGGCCGTCGTGGCGCCGTGCTTGGCGCCGCCGGACCAGCTGGACTTGTCCAGGTGCATTTCCCACCACACGCCGGCGAACTTGCCGGGCTGCACCCAGCTCACGTCGCCCAGCTTGTTGGGCTCGTTGAGGTTGAGTTCCAGGTTGGACTCGTAGAGCCCGGCGGCGGAGTCGGCTACGCGCAGCGTGCGCCACGGCGTGGCGAAGGCGCCTTGCTTGAAGACGCTGGCGCCGCTGGCACTCGGCGCCAGTTGCGCGCGCAGCTTCTGGCCGCTGACCTTGCGCACCCACATGGAGGCGTAGTCCACCAGTGCCGCCTCATGCAGCGCCAGGTGCACGCCGCTCTTGGTGCGCATCGTCAGCGGCGTGTTGGCCAGACCCACCTCGGCCAGCGGCGTGCGCTGCGTGACGTACTCCAGCACCAGCGCTTCGCCGGCCGGGATCCACCAGGCCATGGCCGGCTCGGCGATGTCGAACTCGGTCAGCTCGTCGCTGATGCGGGCGATGGGCAGCTGGGCCTGCTGCGGCAGTTCGTAGCGAAAGCCGAAGCCATCGTCGAAGACGCGAAACCGCAGGCCCATGCCGCGGCCGCCCTGGCCGGGCTGCGACAGCTCCACCATCAGCTCGCGGTAGTGGTTGCGCACGCGGCGGCTCTCGCCCCAGGGCTGCTCCCAGGTGTCGTCGTGGTCGGTTGTCCGCTGGCCGACGAGCTTGAAGCCGCCGTCCAACTGGTGGGCGTTGGTCAGCAACAGCCCCAGGCGCGAGGCGTTGACGAGCGGCTTGCCCGCGCGGTCCACGCGGTAGGCCAGGCGACCTTCGCCGGTCAGCTGCAGCGTGACGACGAGCTGCTTGTTGGGCGAGGTGACCGTGGCCAGCGTTTCGTCGGCGTGGGCGGTGGTGCAGAGAACGAACGAGAGGAGCGCGAAGAGTCGACGGGTCAACATGTCTCAAGATCCTTGGCGGCGGCGCAGTGGGCCTGAATGAAGTCCGCATGGCTGGGCATCTTTGCGACGCAACGCTGGATGACGGCCTGGGTGTCGCCGAGATAGTCGCTGATCTCGGCCTCCGACAGCGCCTCGGCCAGCGGGTGATGCCCTTGCGGCTTGATGCCTTGGCCGTGCAGCACCTGCAGCCAGCCCACCTCGGAGAACAGCTCGTCACCGTGGCGCACGATGCGGCCGCTGGCGCGCCAGAGGGCCAGCTTGTCCTGCAGCGTCTGCGGCACGTCCATCGTGCGGACGTGGTCCCAGAAGGCGCTGTCGCTGCGCGTGGTGGCGTGGTAATGCAGGATCAGGAAGTCGCGGATGCGCTCGGTCTCGAAGTCGCTCTGGCGGTTGAACTCGGCGATGTCGGCCGGGTTGAAGCCGTGGTCGGGGAAGAACTGGATCAGCCGCGCGATGGCGGACTGCACGAGGTGGATGGAGGTGGACTCCAGCGGTTCCATGAAGCCGCTGGACAGGCCGATGGCGACGACGTTGCGGTTCCAGACCTTGCGCCGGCGCCCGCTCTCGAAGCGCAGCACGCGGGGCTCGGCCAGCGCTTCGCCATCGAGGTTGCGCATCAGCAAAGCCGCGGCTTCGTCGTCGCTCATGGCCTGGCTGGCATAGACGTGGCCGTTACCGGTGCGGTGCTGCAGGCCGATGCGCCATTGCCAGCCGGCCGGCCGCGCGGTGGCGCGCGTGAAGGGCGGCAGCTCCTTGGCCAACGCGCTGGGCACGACGACGGCGCGGTCGCAGGGCAGCCAGTGGTTCCAGTGCTCGTAGCCGGTCTTCAGCGTCTGCTCGATGAGCAGGCCACGGAAGCCCGAGCAGTCGATGAAGAGGTCGCCCTCGATCGCGGCGCCGCTGGCCAGGCGCACGCTGCGCACATGGCCGTTCTCGTGCAGCTGCGCGTCCAGCACGCGGCCCTCGGTGCGCTGCACACCCAGCTTCTCGGCGTAGCGGCGCAGGTAGCGCGCGTAGAGGCCGGCGTCGATGTGGAAGGCGTGGACGATCTCGGCCAGCGGCGAGTGGCCGAGGCTGGCGTCCGCGCGCATGAAGCGGTGGCCGCGCGCGGCGGCGCCGTTGATGGAGTAGGCCCACAGGTCCGGCGCCCGGCCGGCCTGCTGAATGCGCAGCCAGTAGTGGTGGAAGGGCAGGATGCTGGAGCGATGGCCGATCTGGCCGAAGGCGTGCAGGTAGCGGTCGCCGATCGAGCCCCAGTCGCACAGCTCGATGCCGAGCTTGAACGTGGCCTTTGTCTCGCGCACGAACTCGTTCTCGTCGATGCCGAGCAACTGGTTGAACTGCCGGATCATCGGGATGGTGGACTCGCCCACGCCCACGGTGCCGATCTCCTCGGACTCGACGAGCTTGATCGTCACGCGGCCGTTCGTGACCTTGGCGAGCGCGGCGGCCGCCATCCAGCCGGCGGTGCCGCCGCCGACGATGACGACGGTGTTCAGGTTCTGCTGCATGGACACCTCACTGAACCAGGACGCGCCAGCCCCAGGCGGGCAGGCTGAGCGTGGCGCCGTCGTCGAGCTTGACCTCGGCGCCGCCGTTGAAGTCGAGATAGCGGCCGGCATGGCGCGGGCCTTTCAGCGCCACGTCAACAGGCTTGGCCGAGAGGTTGAACACCGCGACGACCTTGTCTTTGCCGTTGCCGCGCACAAAGCTGAAGACCTGCTTGGGCGCGCTGTTGGCAACGGGCTCCATGACGGCGCCGTCCGCGCCATTCCACAGCGCCGTGTTGCGCTTCTTCAGCGCGATGAGGCGGCGGAAGAGGTCGGCCTCGGGCGCGTCCTTCCAGGCGATGGGGTCACGCTCGAAGAAGGCCAGGCGCTTCCTGTTGCCGGCCTCCTGGCCGTTGTAGATCAAGGGCAGGCCTTCGCTGATGAAGCTCAGCACCGTCACCGCGTCCACCGCGCCGCCGAAGATCTCGTGCTCGGTGCCCTCCCAGGCGTTCTTGTCGTGGTTGGTGGTGTAGAGCAGGCGGTAGGCCTCGCGCGGGAAGAACTTGCGGTTCCACGCGTAGTAGGGGTAGAGCGAGGTTGCGTCGGCGCGGCCCTCGGCGATGAGCTTCATCGCGTCCCACCACGTCCAGGCATAGGTCGCGTCGAAGGCCTTGGCATGCAGGTCGCGGCTTTCCCATTCGGCCAGCAGGAAGACGGGCTTGATGGCGCGCAGCTCCTTGGCCGCCTGTTCCCAGAAGTCCAGCGGCGACAGGCCGGCGGCGTCCACGCGGTAGCCGTCCACGCCCACGTCGCGCACCCAGTACGTCAACGCCTGCGTCATGTAGCGGCGCAGCGCGGGCTTGTCGTAATCGAGATCGATGATGTCGTCCCAGTCGTACCAGGGCGTGGGGGTGAAGCGGCCCTGCTCATCGCGGGCGTACCAGTCGGGGTGGCTCTTGACGAGCACGTTGTCCCAGGCGGTGTGGTTGCCGACCCAGTCGAGGATGACCTTGAGGCCAAGGCCGTGCGCTGTGGCGACGAAGTGCTTGAAGTCGGCCAGCGTGCCGAGCTCGGGGCTCACGGCGAGGTAGTCGCTGACGGCATAGGGGCTGCCGAGGCTGCCCTTGCGGTTCTTCTCGCCGATGGGGTGGATGGGCATCAGCCACAGGATGTCCACGCCGAGGTTCTTCAGCCGCGGCAGCTGGGCCTCGGCAGCGCGGAAGCTGCCCTCGGGCGTGAACTGGCGCGTGTTGATCTGGTAGAGCGTTGCGTTGCGCGCCCAGGCCGGGTGCTGAACGTGCACATAGGGCTTGGGTTGGTAGGCGGCGAGCGGTGCGGCGGCGGCGGGAGCGCAGGCCAGCGCAAGCAGGAGGTGCGCGAGCGCGCGAAGTGAGGAGGTCACGATGAGGCGGATCTGAGCGAAGAAGGCCGCGCCCGACCGTGATCGGCGGGCGCGGCAACGGAGCCGGTTTCAGTACCGGTAATTCAGACCCAGTCGATACGTCTTCCCGTACACCACCTTGTTGGTGATGATGTTGCGGTCCGTCGTGTACTCCTGGAAGGGCGTGTTGGTCATGTTGTGCCCCTGCAGCAGCACGGACAGGCCCTTCAGCCAGCCGTCCTGGAACTCATAGCCCAGCTGCGTGTCGACGATGGTCTCGCCCTTGATGAAGGTGAACTGCGAGTCGCTGCGGTAGTCCAGGATCTGGCCGATGAAGTCCGAGCGCTTGTGCGCGGCCCAGGCGAGCTGGAAGCCGTGCTTCTCGTAGTACAGGCGCAGCGTCGTCACGTTCTTGGACAGGCCGGGCAGGCCGATCTCGCTGACCGAGTCCTTGAACACCGGGCCGTTCTGCGGCGACACGAAGCCGCTCGTCGGCAGCCGGATGGAGCTTGCCGTGTACGAGTGGTTGACCTGCGCGCCGAAGCCGTCCAGCCAGTCCGAGGCCATGCGGCCCGGCAGGTTGATGGCCAGTTCGAAGCCATGCATGTTGCCGCCCTGGCCGTTGACCGGCTGGGTCAGGAAGCCGATGGTCGAGCCCTTGTAGGGGCCCTTGTCCGGCAGCGGCGTGTTGGCGCTGGTGTAGGGCTTGAAGTCGAACTCGCGCGGCGCGTTGATGACGTAGTTGTCCAGCTTCTTGAAGAAGCCCGCCAGGCTGATGTAGCCGTACTTGTCGAAGTACTTCTCGTAGGACACGTCCAGCGCCTTGGCCGCGTAGGGCTTGAGCTTGGGGTTGCCGGAGAAGCCCGTCAGCGCCGGCGACACGGCGGTGGCGTTCTGCACGCCGAAGTCCAGGCTGGCCTTCATGTTGTCGAGGTTGGCGCGCGCCACCTGCTTGCCGGCACCCAGGCGCAGCAGTTGCTGGTTGCCGAGGTCGAAGGTCAGGTTCAGCGACGGCAGCAGATGGTTGTAGCTGGTGCCGTCGGTGCGCAAGACGTACGGGCAGGTGTCGACGGTGATGCCCGTGCACTTGGCCAGGTCCACCTGGTTGCCGGTGGCGTTCTGGTCGGTGTGCACCAGCTGCAGGCCGATGTTGCCGGTGTAGGGGATGCCGCCGAGGTCGCCGCTCAGGTCGGCCTGCGCGTAGGCCGTGGCAACCTTCTCGCCCACCGTCCAGTTGCGTGACAGCACGGTCGCGTCCACCCAGCGGTTGATCGCGTAGATGCTGCCCAGCGAGCCCGTCGGGTCCCAGGACGCGACTTCGATGCCCGAGGAGCCGGCGATCGCCGTGTCGCTGCCGGGGATCTTGGCGCCCGCGTAGCCGTCAGCACCGTTCAGGATGGACAGGCGGCCTTCATCGCCCAGGCGGGACTTGTCGCGCTTGCTCAGGTTGATGCCGAACTTGCCGCCGACGATGGGGCCCCATTCGAGGTCGTGATGGGCCGTCAGGCGCAGGCTGGTCAGCTTGTCGTCGATGGTGGGCAGGGCCGCATAGCCGGCCTGCGGCGTGGCGGGGCCACCGCCCCAGCCGTCCACGTCGGTCAACAGCGCGAAGTTGCGGTCGGCGAAGTTGCCGCTGGTCTTGTACTTCACGTCGGCGAAGTTGCTGCCGTTGAAGCCCGTCCAGCTGATGGTGGCGAGCTGGGCGGCCGGCGTGTTGCCCGGCTGGCCAGCGGTCGTCTCGAAGTTGCTGATGTTCTTCACGCCGTGGGAGCGCGACAGGTCGGCCTCCCAGCGCCAGTCGCCGGTGCGCAGCTCGCTGTTCACGCCCAGGGACAGCAACCGGTCCTTGTTCGAGAACATGTGGTTGCGCACCACGCCCTTGTAGTTGCTCAGCGTGCCGCTGGTGGCCACGCCGTTGCTGATGGTGGCGTTGCTGAGCGCGCCGTTGGGGTCGTAGATGCCGGCGCCGTAGGCGATCGCGCCCTCCAGGCCGGTCTGCTTGGTCTTCTCGGTGCCGGCACCGTAGAAGACGTCGGCCGTCGTCTTGAACTCGCTGTTGGGCTTGTATTGCAGCGTCAGCGTGGCACCGTCACGGGTGCTCTGGCGGCGCTGGGTTTCGTACTTGAAGCCGCCGGGCACGGCGACCTGCTGGCCGTTGACGTCGATCTGCGGTGCCCAACCGCCCCAGCTGTCGAAGCGCTGCTCGCCGCCGTTGTCCTCACGCGCGCGGCTGAGGGCCACGGCCACGCCGAGGGTGCGATTGGCGAACTGGTCGACGTAGACCAGGCTGGTGCGGTGGCCCGAACCCACCTCGACGCCGGAGTCGACGCCGATGCGCTCCTTGCGCACGTTGGCCGCGAGGGTGCGCTTGCCGTAGTCCAGCGGGCGGATGGTGCGCAGGTCGACCGTCGCCGACAGGCCCTGGCCCACCAGGCCGGCGTCAGGCGTCTTGTAGATCAGGATGCTGCTCAGCAACTCGGCGGGGAAGAGGTCGAACTCGGGGCTGCGGGCATCGCTGGTGGAAGCCAGCTCTCGGCCGTTGAACAGCGAGCCGCCGAAGGCGGGCGCCATGCCTCGCACGCTGACGCCGGCGGCCTTGCCGTTGACCTTGCTGCGCTGCACCGCGATGCCGCTGATGCGGCCGAGCGATTCGGCCACCGTCACGTCGGGCAGCTTGCCGATGTCCTCGGCGGAGATGGCCTCGACGATGGAGGAGTTGTTGCGCTTGGTGGCGATGGAGTCCTCGACGCTCTTGCGGATGCCGGTGACGACGACCGTGTCCAGCGTCTGCGGCGTGGCCTGCTGGGCCTGCACGGCTGGGGCGCCGAGCAGCAGCAGGGCGCAGGCCTGTGCGACGGGAAGTGTGGGGTGGAACCTGCGCGCTCGCGGCTGGCGCGGCGCTCGTGCAGCTGGCAGATGAGCCATGGGTTTGCCTCTCGAATGTTGTAGTGGTCGGGTCCGGTTCTGCTGACGGCGACCGGATCGCGAGTCCGATGTGTCCAGCGAACGGTCGCCATGCTCCCGGCCGCGAGGATGTCGCGCAATCCGGAGCGTGAGCCGCTGAAGCTTCCCTATAGACAACTTTCGAACAGCGCTGAAGAAATCCTGAAGATTCGGCGTTTGGCCTTTATCCATCGGCTTTCTGGCCAGTTGATGCGGCCGCCTGCGCGTTTCGCCCAAGCCACAGTCAGGGCATGCGCCGCTAGACTTATCCGCGTGAAGATCTATCTGATTGAAGACGATCTGAACATTGGCCAGGCTCTGCTGACGGTGTTCAAGGACGAGGGCCATGAGGTCGTCTGGGTGCGCATGGCAAACGATGCTGTCGAGCGGCTCCAGGCCGAGGACTTCGACGCGGTGCTGCTCGACCTCGGCCTGCCCGATGGCGACGGCAACGAGTTGCTCAGGCACCTGCGCGCCGCCGGCGTGACCGTGCCCGTCCTCATCATCACAGCGCGCGACGGCCTGCAGGACCGCCTCAAGGGTTTCGACAACGGTGCCGACGACTACCTCATCAAGCCCTTCGAGATCCCCGAGCTGCTGGTGCGCCTGCGTGCCATCCTGCGCCGCAGCGGCGCCCATGGCGAGGCCGAGGCGTTGTGGAACTTCGGCAACCTGGCGCTGGAAGAGAAGCGCATGCGCGTGACGCTGGACGGCTCGGCCATCACGCTGTCCAAGACCGAATACGCGCTGCTGCTGACGCTGATGAAGCAGAGCGACCGCGTGTTGACACGCGCCGAGCTGGAGCGCCGCGTGCTGCCCTTCAGTGACGGCGCGACGCTGGATGTCCACATCTCCAACCTGCGCAAGAAGATCGGTGACGGCCACATCCGCACCGTGCGCGGGGTGGGCTACATGATGCAGCGTGACCGCGTCGCCTGACCAGTCTTCGTCGCTGTTCCGGCGTCTGATGCTGGGCTTCAGCGCCGTCATCCTGTTCGTTGCGCTGGGTGGTTTTCTGTACGTGGCGTGGGAGGCCAAGGCCACGCAGGCCTCACGCACGGCCAGCGAGAACGCGGCGCACACGCGCGAGCTGCTGCTGCACCTGTCCGACATCGCCGACCGGCCCGAGCGCATCCGCCAGACCGCGCGGACGCTGGAGGTCGTGCGCGCCGACATGTTCCGCCAGCTCGACTACCACTCGCGCGTGCGGGTGCGCGTCTGGCAGCGTGGCGCGCTGCTCTACAACTCCCTGCCCGAACTTCCCGATGCGCTGCCGCTGCCCGACAGCCCCGCGGCGCGCGATGCCAACGCCTGGGTGCGGGCCGTGGAGAAGGACGAGCCCACCGGCCTGGTCGTGGAACGCAGCCACGAGGTGGACGACCGCTGGATGCAGAGCTTCTCGGGCGTCAGCTTCCTGCTGCGCTCCACCATCTTCAGCCTGCCGCTGCTGCTGCTGCCGGCCTGGCTCATCGTCGGCATCGGCCTGAAGCCGCTGCGTTCCATCGCGGCGGTCATCGAGAACCGCTCCGACCAGGACCTGACGCCGCTGCCCGTGTCCACCTACCGTGAGCTGTCGCCCCTGGTCGCGTCCATCAACCACCTGATGGCAAGGCTGCGGCGGCGCATCGAGCACGAGCACGAGTTCCTGTCCGACGCCGCCCACGAGTTGAAGACGCCGCTGGCCGCCATCCAGATCAACGCCCATCTGCTGCAGACGCGGGGCGACGACACCAACCGCCATGCCGAAGCCAGCGCCCGGCTGCGCGACGGCGTGGCCCGCGCCAACCACCTGGTGCAGCAGCTGCTGTCGCTGGAGCGGGCGCGCTCCGACGCCGGCGACGACGCGCCCCTGCCACTGCTGTCCCTGGAAACGCTGGTGCGCGACCGCCTGGCCGCCGCTGCACCCCTGGCGGTGCAGCGTGGCATCGAGATCGACTTCCACGCCGAGGGCGGCTGCGACCGCCCGCTGCACCAGGAGACGGTCTGGGCGCTGGTGGACAACCTCATCAGCAACGCGATCAAGTACTCGCCCGAGCACGGCCGCATCGTCGTGCTGCTGAAGCCGGGCGCCGACGGCGGTTGTTCATTGAGCTTCAGCGACCAGGGCCCCGGCATCGCGGAAGGCCTGCGTCAGCACGTCTTCGAGCGCTTCTACCGCATCCCCGGTCAGGCCCAGGGCGGCAGCGGCCTGGGCCTGGCCATTGCCGAGCGGGCCGCCGCGCGCAACGGCGCCAGCATCCGGCTGGATGCCGGGCCGGATGGGCGCGGCCTGCTGGTCACGGTCGCGTTCGTTTGATCTTCCAGATCAGCACGCAGACGATCAGCGTCGTGCCGATCAGCACGTTGCCCACCCAGGGGAAATGCTCCAGCCTGCCGTCGGCGGCAATCGTCACGATGTGACCGGACACCAGCGCCGCGAGGCCGCCGGCGAGCTGCTGCAGGGCCGCGTTGATGGCCGTGAAGGCACCACGCTGCTCGGGCGCCGGGATGCCGGCGACGATGACCTGCCAGGGCACCATGCGCGAGAAGATGCCGGCAAACATGACGACGTTGATGACGATCAGCGTCGTCAGCGATGACGGCCCCAGCCGCGTGTAGATCACCACCATCGCGACGGTGATGGCGCTGCCGGCGTAGAACACCGGCAGCGGGCCGAGGCGGTCGGCCAGTCGCCCCACCAGCGGCGCGACGAACATCGTGCTGATGCCGGTGACGAGGTAGACGATGGGCAGGTGCTCCAGGTCGATGCCGACGTTGTGCACCGAGAAGGCGCTGGCGAACGGCATGATCATGAAGCCACCCGTCGTCAGCAGCGCCGTGATGGCGAAGGCGTGCAAGTGCCGGCGCTGCGCCACGGTGTGCAGCAGGTGGGCGAAGGCGCTGCGGTCGTTCTTCAGCGCGAGGTGGGCGTTGACGGGCTTCATGCGCCAGGCGATCAGCAGGCCGCCCACGGCCCCGAAGCCGGCCAGCGCCAGAAAGGGCACGTGCCAGTTCCACCGCGTGGCGAGCAACAGGCCAAACGGCATGCCGAGCACCTGGCTGGCCGCGAAGCCGCCTTGCAGCAGGCCCATCACACGGCCACGCAGCGCCGGCTCGAAGAGGTCGGCCGCGATGGCCATGACGATGGAGCCGATGACGCCGCCGAACAGGCCCGTCACGATGCGCGCCAGCAGCAGCGATTCGAAGCTCGTGGCCAGGCCGCACCACAGCGTGCCGAGCAGGAAGCCGCTGTAGAAGAACAGCAGCAGCTTCTTGCGGTCGAAGCGGTCGGCGAAGCCGGCCGTCAGCAGGCCGGCGGCGCCAGCGCTGAAGGCATAGGCCGACACGACGAGGCCGAACTGCTGGGCCGTCATCGACATCGCCGGCATGATCATGGCGCCCAGCGGCGACATGATCATGAAGTCCAGGATCACCGCGAACTGCAGCAGCGTCAGCAGCCCGGTCGCGAAGCGCTGGTAGGGCGTGAAGGTGGCCGGCGAGGCGAGAGGTTGGGCGAGGGGTTGGGCGTCGGGCATGGGCGGGGAGTGTGCGTCAGGGTGCGCTCAGATGTGGCAGCAGGGGGTATCGGGGCGCTGGCGGCACCGTCCTACGAGCCGTTGCGCCGCAGGCTCACGGCGCGCAAGCCCGCATGGCGCCAGAGTTGCAGCATCGCTTTCTGCGGAGTTCGCACCATGAACATGACCACGGACTGCCCATCCGAAATGGCGGCAAAAGAGAGGCCGCAACAGGCCAATGTCCTGA
The DNA here is from genome assembly GCF_059421665.1 of Roseateles sp. GW821-FHT02E12. Lineage (NCBI taxonomy): Bacteria > Pseudomonadati > Pseudomonadota > Betaproteobacteria > Burkholderiales > Sphaerotilaceae > Roseateles > Roseateles sp. GW821-FHT02E12. The sequence continues at coordinate 93,236 of NZ_JBWKVK010000001.1, read as the reverse complement.
TCTGTGTCGTCGGCACGGCCGAGGTCATGGAGAGTTCGGAGGACGACCTGGCCGTGCTCGCGATGGACCGGCGCGTGCACCGCGTGAACTGGCGGCTGGATGACGACTTCGGTGAACCGCCCGTTGAGGCGGACTGGGCCGACGGGCTCATCGTGCTGAACTCCGACTCCTGGGCCGCGCCGACAGGCTGCGCCCGGCTGCAGGCCCTGCTGAAGATGGCCTGGCGTTGTGGCCGCACGGTGGCCCTGTGTGGCGACGCGATGAATTCGCTCGGTACGCTGGGTTTTGCGACCGATGTGCCTGCCGAGGCCGAGGGCCTCTTCCTCTGCCCGCAAGGGCCTTGCGTCGGAACGCTGCGCGAGTTTCTCGACGCGGTTCAAGACCAACCTCACCGGAGCCGGTGAGGTTGAAGCCTCTCGGCCAAGGAATACCTTGGCCGGTCTCCCGAGGGGACGGCGATTCTTGACGGCTCGACCGTCAAGAACATCGCCATGCGGGCCGGCTTGGGGCGGCCCGGCGCTCGGCCCAAATGCCAAACACCAAACACCAAAAAAGGCCCTGAGTCATCAGGGCCGTTTTGCTGAGCGGTTGCCGCCTCTATCTGCGGATCAGGCCGACCACCAGGCTGACGATGGCCAGGATGATGAAGCCGTAGAACAGCAGCTGGGCGATGCCCGCGGCGCTGGCGGCGATGCCACCAAATCCGAACAGGGCGGCCACGAGGGCGATGACGAAAAAGATGATGGCGTAACGCAGCATGAGAGGTCTCCTTGAGAGGCTTGGAAATGAGGCTGTTGGCATCGTTAATCTAGGGCGCGGCCTTTGTCCGGTGTGCCGGCCCCGGCCGCGCTGCCGGGTAGGAGGCCGCCGACGCCGCGGGCCTGGCCGCCGGTTCCGTGCGGGGCGCCGCCGCCGTGCCGTCGCAGCTGACGGGCGGCAGGTCTTCGCCGGGGTCGACGAAGGCCAGCAGTGCGGCCGGCGGGGCCAGCGCACCCAGCGCGATGGCGGCCAGGGCCTTGCCGCCCAGCGCACGGCCTTCCAAGGCAACGCGCGGGTCGGCCAGCGTGCCCTGCACGCGCAGTGGCGAGCGCAGCGTCAGCAGCGAGAAGTCCTTGGGGCGGGCCACGAGGCGCAGGTCCAGCGTCTCGTCGGCCAGGTTGATGCGGCCGTCGATGTCGATGCGGCTGTCGCGGTTGTCGACGACGGCCGAGCGCGGCCGCAGCACGCCGGCCTTGAAGCTGCCGTCCAGCTGCGCGCAGTTCATCGCCAGCTTGCGGTCGCCACGCAGCCACACGGCCAGCCCCTGGGCCAGGTCCAGCCCGACCGCTTCGGTCAGCAGATGGGAGATGCTGCCCTTTTCGATCTGCAGGCGCACCGGACCGCTCAGGCTGCCCAGCAGCTCGGCGGTGCTGCGGCCGCGGCCCTGCACGTCGATGTCGGCGCGCAGCCGGCCCGTCACCGGGTCTTCGGCCAGGCTCTTGGACTGGAACTTCAGCCACTGCTCGATGGCCATGTTGCGCACGTCCAGGCCAACCGTCCACAGCGGTGGGCTGTTGCGCGTGTCCAGTTGGGCCGAGCCCGACAGCTCGCCACCCGCGATGCCGGCGTTGATGTTGCTCAGGCTCAGCACGCCGTCTTCCAGCACGAGGCTGGCATTGACCGGCGCCAGCGGCGCGAGGTTGGCGGTACCGAGATCGAGCTGGCTCAGCGCGATGGCGACGCGGGCGTCCATCACCTTCAGCGAGGGGATGTCCAACTGCCGGTCAGGCAGCACGCGGCCCGCGCGGCTGGGCGGGGCATCCGCGCCGACGGCCGGGCCCAGGTCGGCCAGGCGCAGCGGGCCGCCGCGCAGCAGGCCGCTGAGCTGCTTGCGGGCACCCCGCGTGTCGAAGGCGAAGTCGCCGCCCAGCTGGCTCTTGCCCACGCGTGCCTTCGCGCCGGTGAACTGCCAGACGCCCGAGGCATGCTGCAGCCGCCCGCTCAGGTCCACCGGCGGCGTGTTGGGCAGCGTGACGCCGAAGGGCCGGCCCACGTCGGCCAGCGAGTTGCTGCGCACCTGCAGCTGGCCGTCCAGCGCGCGGGCGTCCAGCAGCGAGGCGGCCGTGCCGGCAAAGCTCAGATGGCCGTCGCGCTGTGTCAGCTCTGCGCGCAGTTGCACCGGCGGCAGGCCGGCCTCGGCGGGCGCGAGCAGGGCGAGGCCGGCGCCGGCCTCGGCTTTCAGCGCCAGTTGCTGGCCGCGCAGCAGGCCCTTGAGATCGGCCGTCCAGCGGCCGTCGGCCTGGGTGGCGAACCGGGCATCGCCTTTCAGCAGCAGCGGCACGTCGTCCAGCTGGGCGGCGCCCTGGCGGATGACGAGGTGGTCGATCTGCGGCAGTTCGGCCGGCTCCTGGCTCTTGCCGCCGGGCTGCACGGGCCAGGCGGTGCGGCCGGCGGCGTCGCGCTGCCAGTTCAGCTGCAGCGTGTCGGCCTGCACCAGGCGCAGGCGCAGCGGTGCGCCCTGGCGCCAGGCCCAGATGTCGCCCCACTGCCAGTTCAGCAGCACGCCTTGTGCATCGGCCAGCGGTTCGCCGCCGTGGCCGGTCACGCGCAGCTGCGTCGCTTCGAGGCGGGGCTTCCACAGCAGATGCACGCGCGAGCCGCTGTCGATATCCAGCCCACGTTCGGCGCGGGCGGCCAGCCAGGGCGCGAGGCCGGGCCAGCCGGCCCACTCCATGCCCGCCGCGGCGGCAATGACGGCCAGCACAGCGGCGCCGGTGGCTTTGACGGCGAGTTTCATGAGCCGATGCTGGTGGCCGCCAGGCGTTGGCCGCGTGGGAGGAGCGCGCCCACGCGTGTAGGACTCGGCCTGTGCGCACTCCGCGCGAATGAGGGCGCCTTTGCTTCGCCCGCCGCGGCATGCCGTCCGACAGGAGCCGGCCGCCCGGCTCGCTAGCCTTGCTTACACAACTCACACCTCCTCTCATGGCCGCTCCCGCCTCTGCGCTGAAACGCTTCCTGACCGTGGCCAGGCCTTACTGGATGGGCGACCGGCGGGTGTGGGCCTGGTGCTTCCTGGCCGGCCTCATCGTGCTGATGCTGGCCGAGACCCAGTTCGCCGTGCTGCTGAACAACCAGACCGGCGAGCTGACGTCGGCCCTGGCCGCGCGCGACGAGCCGCGCTTCTGGGCGGCCGTGCACGCCATGCTGTGGATCATGGCCTTCGCGGTGCCGATCTTCGCCATCTACTACTACGCCCGCGACGCCTACGCCAACGACTGGCGCAAGTGGCTGACGCAGCGCTTCTTGGACGGCTATCTGCGCGAGCGGCGCTATTTCCACCTCGCCGCTGACGAGATCGACAACCCCGACCAGCGCATCGCCGAAGACGTCAACACCTTCACCAGCCGCTCGCTGCACTTCCTGCTGATCCTGCTGGGCTCGCTGATGCAGCTGGTGGCCTTCAGCGCCGTGCTGTGGAGCCTGTCGCACATGCTGGTGGGCTTTCTCGTCGCCTATGCGCTGGCCGGCACGCTGTTGTCGCTGGGCCTGTTCGGGCGGCCGCTGATCCGGCTCAACCACTGGCAGCTCAAGCGCGAGGCGGACTTCCGCTTCCGGCTGATGCGGGTGCGCGAGAACGCCGAGTCCATCGCCTTCTACGGCGGCGAAGAGCAGGAGCGCCACCAACTGCAGCAGCGCCTGCGCGCCACGCTGCTGAACACGAGCAAGCTGATCCGCGCGCAGTTCGGGCTCAACCTCTTCCAGCGCGGCTTCAGCCAGCTGAGCCTGCTGGTGCCGGCCGTCGTGCTCGCGGCCGACGTGCTGGGCGGCCGGCTGGAGGTGGGCCAGGCCGTGCAGGCCGGCGGCGCCTTCGCGGCGGTGCTGGGCGCGGTGTCGCTCATCATCGACAACTTCGAGAGCCTCTCCCGCTTCGTCGCCGGCATCGACCGCCTGCACGTGATGACCGAGGTGCTGGACGCCGCGCCGCCCGAGGCCGGCATCGACCGCCAGGAAGGCCGCGACCTCAGCATCAAGAATCTCACCGTGAATGCGCCGGGCAGTGACCGCGTGCTGGTCGAGAAGCTGAGCTTGAGCGTGCCGGAAGGCGGCTCGCTGCTCATCACCGGTGCCAGCGGCTGCGGCAAGAGCTCGCTGCTGCGCGCCATCGCGGGGCTGTGGACACAGGGCAGCGGCCAGGTGTTGCACCCGCCGCGGGAGGATGTCTTCTTCCTGCCGCAGCGGCCCTATCTGCAGGTGGGCACGCTGCGCAGCCAGCTCATTTACCCCAGCACCCAGACCGAGCTGGACGACGACGCGCTGATGAAGGTGCTGGACGAGGTGCAGCTGCGCCACCTGGCCGAAGGCGAGGGCGGGCTGGACCGCAGCCACGACTGGGAGAAGCTGCTCAGCGGTGGCGAGCAGCAGCGCCTGGCCTTTGCGCGGCTGCTGGTGCATGCGCCGCGCCTCGCCATCCTGGACGAAGCCACCAGCGCGCTGGACGATGCCAACCAGAAACGCCTGTACGAGCGGCTGCGCGAACGTGGCACGACGCTGATCAGCATCGCCCACCGTGCCGCGGTGGCGGGCTTTCACCGCCGCGTGCTGAAGCTGACCGGCGGCGGCCGCTGGACGCTGACCAAGACACCGGCCGAAGGCACCGAGAAGCCAGGGGACTGAGTGAGCGAGCGAGACTGGCCGGCGTGACCACTGGGTGAATTACCGACCGCTCGGTCGGCAAACCACCGATACCATGGTGCGCCCTCACCACGCACCGCCATGGACCTCACGATTGCCGCCATCCTCGGCCTCGACGGCCTGACCAACGGAGCCATCTACGCCCTCGTTGCCCTCGCGCTTGTGCTGGTGTTCTCGGTCACCCGGGTCATCTTCATCCCCCAGGGCGAGTTCGTCGCCTTCGGCGCACTGACGCTGGCGTCGCTGCAGATGGGCAAGGTGCCGGGTACGGTGTGGCTGCTGCTGATGCTGGCTGTTGCCGTCGCGGTGCTGGACGTGGTCCAGGCGCTGCGCGAGCGCTGGCGGCCGTCACGCATTTTCTTGAGCCTGCTGGGGACGCTCAGCTTTCCGGCGGCGATGGCCATCGCGATGCCCATGTTCGTGCAGACGTCGCATTCCCTGGTTGTGCAGGTATTCCTGACCCTGGCCATCGTCACCGCCATGGGCCCGCTGCTCTACCGCCTGGCCTACCGCGCCCTCTCCGGCGCCAGCGTGCTGACGCTGCTCATCGTCTCGGTGGGCGTGCACTTCGCGCTGACCGGCATCGGCCTGGTGTTCTTCGGTGCCGAGGGCTACCGCACGCCGGCGTTCTGGGAGGCGCGCTTCGATGTCGGGCCGCTGAGCTTCACCGGGCAGACGCTCATCATCTTCGGCGCGTCCATCGTGCTGCTGCTGGCGATGTTCGTCTTCTTCGAGCGCACGCTGATGGGCAAGGCGTTGCGCGCCACGTCGGTCAACCGCACCGGTGCGCGGCTGATGGGCATCTCTGGCGACGCGGCCGGGAGCTTGAGCTTCACGATGGCCGCCTTCATCGGTGCGCTGTCGGGGCTGCTGATCTCGCCGTCGACGACGATCTATTACGACACCGGCTTCCTGATCGGCCTCAAAGGTTTTGTCGCCGCGGTGTTTGCCGGCCTGGCCAGCTTCCCGATGGCGTTGGCGGGCGCCATTGGTGTCGGGCTCATCGAGAGCTTCGGCTCCTTCTGGGCCAGCGCCTTCAAGGAAGTCATCGTGTTCACGGTGATCCTGCCCATCCTCCTCTGGCGGTCCTTCGTGGACCCGCACCACGAGGAGCATTGAACATGAACCGAACTCATCTGTCGGTTGCGGCCGCCGTCGTGCTGCTGGTGCTCCCCTTCGCCCCGGTGCCCGACTTCTGGATCACCCAGCTCAACTACATCGGCCTGTTCTCCCTCGTCGTGCTTGGCCTCGTGCTGCTGACCGGCGTGGGCGGCCTCACCTCCTTCGGCCAGGCCGCGTTCGCCGGCATCGGCGCCTACGCCACGGGTTATCTGACGACGGTGCTGGGCCTGTCGCCCTGGCTGGGCCTCATTGCCGGCCTGGCCGTCACGCTGGTGCTGGCCCTTGTCATTGGTGCGCTGACGCTGCGCATGTCGGGCCACTACCTGCCGCTGGCCACCATCTGCTGGTGCCTGGCGCTGTACTACCTCGTCGGCAACCTGGAGGCCCTGGGCAAGTACGACGGCCTGCTGGGCCTGCCGGCGCTGGCCATCGGCGACTTCAGCTTCCAGAGCGAGCGCCGCATCTATCTGCTGATCTGGCTGGCGGCCCTGCTCGCGGCCCTGGGAGTCACACGGTTGCTGGACTCGCGGCCGGGCCGCATCATGCGCGCGCTCAACACCAACCGCGGCGGCGGCTCGACCATGCCCGAGGCCATGGGCGCATCGACCTTCCGCTACAAGCTGATCATGTTCGTCGTCGCGGCCCTGCTGGCCTCGGTGTCGGGCTGGCTCTACGCCCACATGCAGCGCAGCGTGAACCCCTCGCCCTTCGGCATCAAGTTCGGCATCGAGTACCTCTTCATGGCTGTGCTGGGCGGCATCGGCACGGTGGGCGGCGCCTTCACCGGCGCGGCGCTGGTGAAGCTGGCCGAGGATCAGCTCAAGGTCGTGCTGCCGCTCGTCTTCGGTGGCTCGGGCAACTACGAAATCATCGTCTTCGGCGTCGTGTTGGTGCTGGTGCTGCGCTTTGCGCCGGATGGCCTGTGGCCGCTGATCGCGCGCTGGCTGCCGGCGCCAGGCAAGCGCGCCGTGGATGAGAGCGTGCCGGCCCTGAGCGCGCGCAGTCACCCGCCGCCAGGCGCTGCGCTGCTCGACGTGCGCAAGATCCGCAAGCAGTTCGGTGGGCTGGTCGCCGTCAACGACATCAGCTTCGCCATCCGCGCCGGCGACATCGTCGGCCTCATCGGCCCCAACGGCGCGGGCAAGAGCACCACCTTCAACCTCGTCTCCGGCGTGCTGCCGCTCACCAGCGGCGAGGTCGAGCTGCTGGGCCAGCGCATGGACGGCCGCGAGAGCCGCGACATCGCGCGTGCCGGGTTGAGCCGCACCTTCCAGCATGTGAAGCTGGTGCCTGACATGACGGTGCTGGAGAACGTCGCGCTGGGTACCTACCTGCGCACCAAGAGCGGCACGCTGAGCGCCATGCTCGGCCTGAACAAGGCCGAGGAGGCGCGGGCGCGCGCCGAGGCCATGCGCCAGTTGCGCCGCATCGGCCTGGCCGAGCAGGCCCATGAACTGGCCGGCAATCTCGCGCTTGGCCCACAGCGCCTCGTCGAGATCGCCCGGGCCCTGGCCAGCGACCCCTCACTGCTGTTGCTGGACGAGCCCGCCGCCGGCCTGCGCCACAAGGAGAAGGAAGCCCTCGCCGAGGTGCTGAAGCAGCTCAAGGCCGAGGGCCTGTCGCTGCTGCTGGTCGAGCACGACATGGACTTCGTCATGAAGCTGACCGACCGCATCGTCGTCATGGAGTTCGGCCGCTACCTGATGGATGGCACGCCCGCCGAAGTGCAGGCCAGCCCGGCCGTGCGTGCCGCCTACCTGGGAGCAGACGAATGAGCGCGCTGCTCGAAGTTACCGATCTCCACGCCGGCTATGGCCGCGCCGAGGTGCTGCATGGGCTGAGCTTCTCGGCACCCGAGAAGAGCGTCGTCACCGTCATCGGCCCCAACGGTGCCGGCAAGTCCACGCTGCTCGGCGCGCTGATGGGCCTGATCCCGTCGCGCAGCAGCACGCTGCGTTTTGCCGGCGAAGACATCGCCAAGCTGACGCTGGAAGAGCGCGTGCTCGCCGGCCTGGCCCTGGTGCCCGAGAAGCGCGAGCTGTTCGGCACGATGACGGTGGAGGACAACCTGCTGCTGGGTGGCTGGCGGCCCAAGAAGCTGGGAGACAAGCGCTGGCGCGATGGCATGGACAGCGTCTACACGCGCTTCCCGCGGCTCAAAGAACGCAGCAAGCAGCAAGCCGGCACGCTGTCCGGCGGCGAACGCCAGATGCTGGCCCTGGGCCGCGCGCTGATGGGCCAACCCAAGCTGCTGATGCTGGACGAGCCCAGTCTGGGTCTCGCGCCGCTGATCGTGCGCGAGATCTTCACCATCGTCGAGGACCTGCGCGCGAGTGGCGTCAGCATCCTGCTGGTCGAGCAGAACGCCCGCGCCGCGCTGCGCGTGGCGGACCATGGGCATGTGCTGGAGACGGGGGAGTTCGGGCTCAGCGGGCCGGCGGATCAGCTGGCGGCGGATCCGCGGGTTATCGAAACCTACCTCGGGGCGGGGCGCAAGGAGTGAGCGTTGGTAGCCAGCCTCAAGGCTGAACGGGCCGACATCACGAAGCTGGCCGTTGATGTCATCGTCAACGCGGCCAACTCGTCGCTGCTGGGTGGCGGTGGCGTGGATGGTGCGATCCATCGTGCGGCTGGGCCGGACCTGGTGCACGAATGCCGCTTGTTGGGCGGCTGCAAGACAGGGGAAGCCAAACTGACGCGCGGCTATCGCCTGCCGGCTCGCCACATCGTCCACACCGTAGGCCCCGTGTGGCGTGGCGGTGCACATGGCGAGGCCGAACTGCTGGCTTCCTGCTACCGGAACAGCCTGAAGCTGGCCGCTTCCCAGCAGGCAGTGACAGTGGCCTTCCCTAGCATCAGCACGGGCATCTTTGGTTACCCGATCGAGCAGGCAGCGCGCGTTGCCATCGAGACCGTGCGCGCAGAGGCCGCCTCGCACGGCAGCATCCAGCAGGTCATTTTTTGCTGCTTCTCGGCAGGCGATCTGCAAGTCTACGAACAGGCATTCGCCTCGCCCTGAGGCCTGATCTCGCAACGACTGGTGAGCCTGCGCGACGAAGAGATGACGGAAGCGACTGGGAGACAGATGAGCCGCTGTGGCGTGCTCGCAGATCAGCCGTTTCGTTCAAGCCAGCGACTCCCTTGGTGAACAGAATTCATTCCACGGACAAGCCAGTCCGCATCTTGTTCACTCAACGGAGTCATTCATGCAACAACCCACCACCGCCTCCTGCCAATGCGTCGACTGCCCTGGCGCCGCCTGCAGCTGCGGCTGCCAGGCCTCGGCAAACCCGCAACAGTCGGCGGCCATGAGCTGCGCCTGCGCAGCCGGCTGCGCTTGCCAATCGGCTCAAGCGGCCTGCCGCTGCAGCAAAGGCTGACGCCGGCGGCACTGGCGCAGAGCAGTCAGATCGGCCGCAGGAAGAGCCCCACCGTCAGCGCCACGCCGAGCGCGACGATGGCGATGCGCAGCGCCTTCTCGTTGACGTGATGCAGCGCCCAGGCGCCCGCCAGCCCGCCCACGACGGCGCTGCCGCCGAGCACCACGGCCTGCAGCCAGTGCACTTCGGGTGACAGCACGAACAAGGCCACGGCCGATGCGTTCATGACGCCGGCCAGCACGTTCTTCGTCGCGCCGGCGTTGCGGGTGGGCATGCCCGCCACCGTCAGCGCGGCCAGCATCAGGAAGCCGATGCCGCCGCCGAAGTAACCGCCGTAGATGGCGATGAGGAACTGCATCACCGCGGTGGTGCGGGCGCTCAGGTGATGGTCGGCCGCCGGTGCCTTGCGCAAAAAGCTGCCCCAGGCGAACACGCTGGTGGCGAACAGCACCAGCCAGGGCACCAGGCGCGCGAACACCGAGGACGGTGTGTTGAGCAGCAGCCAGGCGCCCACCGCGCCGCCGAGCAGGCTGATGATGACCAGGGCACGGAATGACAGCGTCGCCGTGCCGACCACCAGGCGCCTTCCGGCCCAGCCCGAACTGAGCTGGCCCGGGAACAGCGCCACGGTGGAGGTGATGTTGGCCGCCAGCGGCGACATGCCCGACAGGATCAGCGCCGGCAGCGTGACGAAGGAGCCGCCACCGGCCAGCGAGTTCTGCAGGCCGGCCCAGAGGCCGGCGAGCACGAGAAGTCCAAGAAGCATGTCGGGGAGAAGGGATCAGGCGGCGTCGGCACGCGCCCAGGCCAGCAGCATATTGTTGGCCGGCATGGCCAGCGTTTCGCGCAGGCAAAGACCGGCCGCCGCGGCCTGCGTGGCCACGTCCGTCAGGCGGCGCAGGCCCCAGGCGGGGTTGCGCTGGCGCAGGTCGGCGTCGAAGGCGAGGTTGCTCGGCGCCGTCTGCATGTCGTCGAGGATGTAGGGGCCGTAGGTGATCAGCAGGCCTGTAGGCGCCAGATGCCGCGCAGCGCCCTGCATCAGCCCCGCCGTGCAGGCCCAGGGCGCGATGTGGATCATGTTGGCGCAGTAGATCGCATCGACCTGTGCGGGCACGCCGGGCCAGTCGGCATCGAGCACATTCAGCGTGATGGGCGGGCGCACGCGGGCCAGGCCTTCGCACCAGGCGGCAATCGACGGCAGCGACGCTGCATCGAAGTCGCTCGGCTGCCATTGCCAACCGGGCAGGCCCTCGCTGCAGAAGGCGGCGTGCTGGCCCGTGCCGCTGGCGATCTCCAGCAGCAAACCCGTGGGCGGCAGCAGGCGCTGCAGGGCCGCGAGGATGGGCGGGCCGTTGCGTTCGGCGGCGGGGCTGTGGCGGCGAGGGTTGTCCATGGCGGCATCTTGCCCTGGCTTCGCTAACCTTGCCGCCATGGCTTATCTGCACCGTGACGCCATCGCCGACGACCTGCCGCGCATCGTCGACATCTACAACTTCGCCGTCGCCACGCGCACCTGCAGCTGCGACCTCGAACCGACCACCGTGGCCCGGCGCCGCACGTCCTTCGAGCAGCACACGCCCGGCCAGCGGCCGCTGTGGGTGGCCGAGGACAGCGACAAACCCGGCCAGGGTGCCATCGGCTATCTCGGCTTCTTCCACTTCATGAACGAGAGGCCGGGCTACTTCATCACCGCCGACCTGGCCGTCTATCTGCACCCGGACTACCAAGGCAAAGGCCTGGGCAGCTATCTGCTGGCACAGGCCATTGCACGTTCGCCCGCGCTGGGCATCGAGACGCTGACGGCGACCATCTTTGCCTCCAACATCGGCAGCCTGCGCCTGTTCGAAAAGCACGGCTTCGAGCGCTGGGGCTTCATGCCGCGGGTGGCGCGGCTGGAGGGTGTGGAGAAGGACCTGGTGCTGGTGGGGCGCCGGTTGGACTGAAGACTCCCGTCGGCGGCGGAAAGAATGACTTGCGGCGCGCGCCGTTTCGCTGCGGGGTGGCGCTGGGCACAGTGGCGCCATCTGCAACGGAGCCTTCCATGACCCTCAAGCTTTACCGCCACGCCCTGTCCGGCCACGCCCACCGCGCCGAGCTCGCGCTGTCCCTGCTGGGTCTGCCGCATGAACTCGTCGACGTGGACCTCGCGGCCCGCGCGCACAAGACGCCTGAGTTCGTCAGCCGCCATCCCTTCGGCCAGTTGCCGCTGCTGGAGGACGACGGGCACTTCGTCTGGGACAGCACGGCCATCCTCGTCTACCTGGCCGGCAAGTACGACCCCGCCGGCCGCTGGTTGCCGCAGGACGCCGCCGGCCGTGCCGCGGTGCAGGCCTGGCTGTCGGTGGCCTCGGGGCTGATTGCCTTCGGGCCGGCGGCGGCCCGCCTGGTCACGGTGTTCGGCGCGCCTTTCAATGCCGACGAAGTCATCGCCCGTGCCCATGGCCTGTTCAAGGTCATGGAGGCCGAGCTGTCGCGCAGGCCCTTCCTGGTCGGCGATCACGCCACGCTGGCCGACATCGCCGGCTACAGCTACATCGTCAACGCGCCCGAGGGCAATGTGGACCTGGCACCTTACCCCGAGCTGCGTGCCTGGTTGGCCCGGGTCGAAGCGTTGCCGGGCTTCGTAGCTTTCAAGACCACGCCGGCCGGCCTGCGCGCCGCGGCCTGACCGCCATGGACACCGCCCCCTTCCACGCCGGCGAGGTCGCCGTGCAAACGCGCCTCGGCGTGGCCGAGCGCATGGACGAGATCGGCCGCCGCGTCGTGCGCGACCACATGCCCGAGCAGCACCAGCGCTTCTACGAGCAACTGCCGCTGATGCTGGCCGGCAGCGTCGATCCTGCAGGCCGCCCCTGGGCCACGATGTTGGTGGGGCAGCCGGGCTTCGTGCAGGCGCCGGATGCCTGGCATCTGACCTTCGCCGCCACGCCCATCGCGGGCGACCCCGCCGCGGCCGGCATGACGCCGGGTGCGCCGCTGGGCCTGCTGGGCATCGAGCTGCACACGCGCCGGCGCAACCGCGTCAACGGCGAGCTGGTGGCGGTTGGCCCCGAGGGCCTGCGGCTGCACGTGAGCCAGACGGTGGGCAACTGCCCGCAGTACATCCAGGGCCGCGAGGTCGAATGGGTGCGCGATGCGGCGGACACGCGGCCGCGCGCCATCGAGCGCGTGGACAGCCTGGACGGCGACGCGGCCTGGCTGATCGCCGCCGCCGACACCTTGTTCATCGCAACGCATGCGGGCTCGGCCGGGGCGGATGTGTCGCACCGCGGCGGTCCGGCAGGCTTCGCCATGCAAGAGGACGCACGCACGCTGCTGGTGCCCGACTACTCGGGCAACCGCATGTTCATGACCCTGGGCAATCTGCAGCTCGACGGCCGCGCCGGTCTGCTCTTCATCGACTTCGAGCGCGGCGATCTGCTGACGCTGACGGGCCGCGCGGAAATCGTCTGGGACGGCCCGGAACTGGCCGCGCTTGACGACGATGCCGAGCGCGCCTGGCGCTTCCATCTCGACGAGGGCTGGTGGCTGCGCGACACGCTGCCGCTGCGCTGGCGTTTCCGCGACTGGGCCTCGCAGAATCTCCGCGGCTAGCGCAGGGCTGGATTTGCCCTCAGCGTGTCCACCGCGAGGTCCACGAAGGCGCGCACCTTCTGCGTCATGTGCCGGCCCTCGTGATGCACGACGTGGACGGGGATGGTCGCGGGCTCGAAACCCTCCAGCAACGGGATCAGATCGCCGCGGGCCAACGCATCGGCGGCCTGGTAGCTGAGCAGGCGCACGATGCCCAGGCCCGCCAGGGCGAAGGAGCGGGCCGCGTCATTGGTCGTCGTGCGCAGCCGCGGCCGGATGCGCTGCACCAGCGGCCGGCCGCCCTCGGCAAAGCGCCATTCGGGGTAGGGCGCGACCTGCGTGGGCTGGATCAGCACATGCTCGCTCAGGTCCTCGGGCCGTTCCGGGCGGCCATGCGCGGCGAGATAGCCGGGCGAGGCCAGCAGCATGCGTCTGACCTGGCCGACGCCGGCGGCGCGTAGCGAGGAGTCGGGCAGCTCGCCGATACGCACGGCCACGTCCAGGCCCTCGTCGACGAGGTTGACGACGCGGTCGACGAAGACGCATTGCGCGTCGACGTCCGGGTAGCGCCGCAGATAGTCGGTGACGATGGGCGTGACATGCAGATTGCCGAACAGCACCGGCGCCGTGACGCTGAGCAGGCCCTTGAGCTGGCTGCGGCTGCCACTGGTGGCGGCCTCGGAATCGCTGACGTCGGCCAGGATGCGCCGGCAGTCATCGGCATAGCGGGCGCCGGCCTCGGTCACGCGCACGCTGCGGGTGGTGCGTGTCAGCAGGCGCAGGCCGAGCCGCTCTTCCAGCTCGGCCACGGCGCGCGTGACGACGGGGGCCGACAGGTCCAGCTTGCGCGCCGCGCTGGCGAAGCCGCCGCTGTCGACGACGGCGACGAAGACTTCCATGGCTTGCAGGCGATCCATGCCGGGCATTTTGGCCCGGCATGGAGCAGCGATCAGGCGAGTCGGCCCGCCTGGAAGTCGCGCACCGCCTGCACCAATTCGGCCTCGGTGTTCATGACGAAGGGGCCGTACTGTGCGATGGGCTCGCCCAGCGGCTTGCCGGCAATCAGCAGCGCGCGGGTCGGCTTGTCGCCGGCCTGCAGGCGCACGCCGTCGCTGCCGGGCGTGTTGGCCAGGATGGCCATGCGGCCTTCGGGCTGCAGGCAGCCGCTGTCGAACTTCAAGGCGCCTTCGTAGACATAGACGAAGGCATTGAACTCGGGCGGCAGCAGCTGCTCGAAGCGGGCGCCGGGCGCGAAGTGCAGGTCCAGATACAGCGGCTCGGTGTTGTCGCGCTGCACGGCACCGGTCACGCCATGGCTGTCGCCGGCGATGACGCGGGCCTTGACGCCATCGCGTTCGAACTCGGGCACCTCGTTGCTGGCCACGTCGCGATACCAGGGCGCGCGCATCTTGTCCTTGGCCGGCAGGTTCAGCCAGAGCTGGAAGCCGGCCATGCGGCCCGCGTTCTGCTCGGGCGTCTCGCTGTGGATGACGCCGCGGCCGGCGGTCATCCACTGCACGCCGCCATCGCTGATCAGGCCTTCATTGCCGGCCGAGTCGCGGTGGCGCATGCGGCCGTTGAGCATGTAGGTGATGGTCTCGAAGCCGCGGTGCGGGTGGTCGGGAAAGCCGGCGATGTAATCGTCCGGGTTGTCCGTGCCGAAGGCGTCGAGCATCAGGAAGGGGTCCAACCGGCGCTGCAGGTTCTGCGTCAGCACGCGGTTGAGTTTGACACCGGCACCGTCGCTGGTCGGCTGACCGGCGACAAGGCGCTCGACCTCACGCGGTTGGGTCAAAAGGGACGTAGCGACGGTGCTCATGGCTTTCTTTCAGGCTGCGAGGAGTTGGGTGATTTGCGAACGGGCGGCGGCCAGGCCTTGTTCGGCGGCGAAGGCCATGCCCTCGGCGTAGACGAACTCGACGTCGGTCATGCCCAGGAAGGCCAGCACGGTGCGCAGATAGGGCGTCATCTGGTCGCTCGGCTGGTCGCGGTGGATGCCGCCGCGGCTGGTGACGATGAACACCTTCTTGCCGGTCAGCAGGCCGACCGGGCCCTTCTCGCTGTACTTGAAGGTGACGCCGGCGCGGGCGACCGCGTCGATCCAGTTCTTGAACTGGGCGGTGACGTTGAAGTTGTACATCGGCACACCGATGACGACGGTGTCGGCAGCTTGCAGTTCGGCGATCAGCGCATCGTCCAGCGCGACACGGGCGGCTTGCTCGGGGCTGCGCTTGTCGGCCGGCGTGAACAGGGCGCCGAGGGCGGCTTCGTCGAGCACGGGTTGGGGCGTCAGCGTCAGGTCACGCACGGTGACGGTAGCGGCTGTGTTGCCAGCGCGCAGGCCGGCGGTCAGCTCATTGGCCAGGCGGGTCGAGACCGAGCCGTCGTTGTCGGTGGCACGGCGGGCGCTGGCGTTGATTTGCAGGATGTTCATCTGGGGCTCCGAAGGGTGGGGTTGCGATGGGATGAACTCTAGGGTTGCGCAATCAACACCGGAAGCCGTCGATTTGCATAAGATTGTTCCGCCTATGGATCAATGAGGGATGATGAATGGAATCCGATGCCGACGACCTGCTGCTGTTTGCCCGCGTGCTGGAGGCCGGCAGCTTCAGTCGCGCCGCCGAGCGGGTGCACTGGCCCAAAAGCACCGTGTCGCGGCGCATCGCGGCGCTGGAGGCGCGGCTGGGCGAGAAGCTGCTGCAGCGCACGACGCGCAAGCTGACGTTGACGGACTTCGGCGCCGGCGTGCTGGAGCACGCGCGGGCCGTGGCGTCGGAGGTTGACGGCGCGTTGGCGCTGGCCCTGCACCGCCAGCGCAAGCCCAGTGGCCGGCTGCGCGTCAGCATGCCAGCCGACTTCGCCCAGCAGGTGGCCGCCGGCATGCTGGCCGAGTTCGCCCTGGCCTATCCCGAGGTGCAGCTGGAGCTGGACCTGACGCCGCGGCGCGTGGACATCATTGGTGAGGGCTTTGATCTCGCCATCCGCATGGGGCCGCTGGGCGAAGAAAGCCAGCTCACCGCGCGGCGGTTGGCGACGACGCATTGGGGGCTGTATGCGTCGCCGGGCTACCTGGAGCGCGTTGGCGAGCCGCTGCTCCCGCAGGCGCTGGACACGATGCACGGGCTGATGCTGCTGACCCGCACCGGCGAGCCCGTGCCCTGGCATCTGCAGCGCGAGGGTGCGGAGCCCTATGTGGCCCGGCCGGCGCAGCGCACGCTGGCCAATGCACCCAGCCTGCTGGCGCAGCTGGCGGAGGGCGGTGTCGGCATCGCCGGTATCGACCGCCTCATCGTCAGCGACGCGCTGGCCCTGGGCCGGCTGCAGCGCGTGCTGCCGGACTGGCATCTGCCCGGCTCGACCTGCTGGGCGGTGTTCCCGGAGCGGCGGCTGATGCCGCTGCGCACCCGGGTGTTTCTGGAGGCGATGTCAGCCTTGCTGGACACCTGCCCGGCGCCGCCGGCTTGAAGCAGCAACGACGAAGAGGCCGATCGCGAACAGCGCCGCCACGTCGGGCTCAGGCACGGCCGCTGCAAGCACGGCGTTGGCCAATTGCTGGTGCGCCAGCGTGGTCGGGTGGATGCCATCCCAGAACAACGAGGTGTTGACGTCGCAGGCGTTGACCGCCGCGGCGCAGGCATTCGTCCAGTTGCTGAAGCCCGAGGCCGGGCCCGCACCGACGACGCCAGTCATGAAGCTGAACAAGTCGAAGGTCTGCACGCCGGTGCCGGCCAGTGCGCCCGCCAGGGCTGTATCCATCGCGAAGCTCAGGCCCGTGGCAAAGCTGCCAATGCCCATGGCATTGGCCAGCGGCGTCAGGCCAAAGTTGGGCGTGTTCACCACCAGCACATGATGGGCGCCTGCCGTCTTCAGGTCGGCAACCAGGCCGGCCATGTCGGCCGCGTAGCCTGCCACCGTGGCAGCTGCAGTGGCGTTGAGATCCGCGCCGGCTGCAATGGCCTCCAGTGCCACCCGGATGTTGTTGCCGCCGCCGGCCACGATGTAGAGCGCATTCGGGTCGGCCAGATTGCTGGTGGCGCCGAGATAGCTGTTGACCTGGGTGCGCATGCTGAACGGGAAGCCCGGGATGGCCGGAATCTCCGTGCCATCCACGCCGGTCAGTGCGCCACCGAAGGCGAAGTTGGTGCCGCCCGCCAGCGACGGCGCAAACGCGACGCCGAGAGACTGGGCCAGGTATTGCGTCCACACCATGCCGTTGGAGTAGGTGCCGGCGCTGGACGGGATCTGGCTGTAGGTGCCGTCGTTGGCGATATTGACGGGCGGCAGCGGCTGGGTGCCGAAGTTGCTCAGCAGCAGCGCGTTGTTGCCGCTGTCGGAGATGCTGTCGCCGAAGACGACGAGGCCGGAGTAGGGGCCGGCCGAGACCGACAAGGCGGCCGCACAAAAGCCGAAGCCCGCGAGCGCGCGGGCGAGCATACGGATGGACATGGAAACTCCCTGAAGATTGCCGCAGAACTGCTGGCAGCTTAAGGGAGCATCTCCGGCCGCGGCCGCCGCGTCAATACGTGGCGCTCCGAGACTGAAATCAGTCGCTCTCGCTGTTGAAGGCGACTTCGACGGCCGCCTCGCGGGCCTTGCGAATGGGGGCGAAGCGCCATTGGCGAACGGCGTCGATGGCGGCGTTGCCCAGGCGCGAGTGGCTGGCCTTGATGACCGAGGCCTGCTGGACCGAGCCGTCAGGAGAGACGGTGAACTGCACCTGGGCATAGCCGTTGCGCACGGCGCCCTGCTGCAGCTGGCGGGGAATGGTCGGGTCGACCTTGGACAGTAGCTTCAACGGCTCCTCGACCTCTTCCTGGGCGGCGGCCTTGGGAGGAGGTTCCACGGCCTGGGCTGCAGCGGCCATCGGTGCCGCGGGAGTGGGCATCGGCGCTGCGGAGGCGAGCATGACGGGCGCGCGATCGGGCTCGGGCTCCGCGGTCGCAATGACGGGAGGCGGCGCAGCAACGGCGGTGGTTGCGGCGGCAATTGCGGCCGGTGCGGGCGAAGCGCTGGGTGCGGGTGCCGGCCTGGGCGCGGCGGCCACGGGTGCCGGCTTCTTGGGAGCGGGTGCAGGGGCGGGAGCCGGTTGCTGCCGGCTGGCGCCCTTGTCGGCATTCAGCTTGATCCAGTGGAAGACCGCATCGGCGGCCTTCTGCGCGCGCTCGAGGCTATCGGCCTTCGGGGCTTCTTGTTGTGCGCTGGCGGGTTGGGCCAGCATCAGCAGGGCGCCCGCGATGGCGGGCAGGGCGAGCGCCAGGGAGGGGCGCGGTCCGAGTGTCATGACAGCTCCACAAAGACATGTCGGCCAGTGGCAAATGCCACCCCGGTCGAGGGGCGGACTCTAGTCAGACTGTGGGACGGCGTCAGCGGGGTTTGTCCCCCATGCGACGCAATTAGAGGCCTCTCCCGGCAAAGCGTCACGCTTGGCCGACGACTCAGGCCCCCAGCAAGGCTCGGCAGCGCTTCTCGTGCTGCTGGATCTCAGCCAGCGTGACTTCGATGTCGTGGCGCTGTTGTTCGAGCTGGTCACGGTGCTGGGCCAGGATGACCAGGAAGGCGCGCAGCTGCGGCGCGGCGCTGGCCTGGCTGTCGTACATGTCGACGAGCTGCTTGATCTCCTGCAGCGCCAGGCCCAGGCGCTTGCCGCGCAGCGTCAGCTTGAGCCGGGTGCGGTCGCGCGGCGTGTAGACCCGGTTGCGGCCCTTGCGGCCGGGCTCCAGCAGGCCCATGTCCTCGTAGAAGCGGATGGCGCGCGGCGTGATGTCGAACTCCGCGGCGAGTTCCGTGATCGTGAAGGTGGTTTCGGTCGCAGCGGCGACAGGCTTGCGGGAGGGCATGGCTACACTCAATTGACGTTAACGTCAGTCTAAGTCCAGCCGAGCAGCACCATGGCCAACGCACGCGAATCCGAACTTCATTACCCCTTGGGCGAAACCCTGCCCGGCGCCGGCGAGGCGCTGGACCTGGCGCCCGGCGTGCGCTGGGTGCGCATGGGCCTGCCCTTCGCACTGGACCACATCAACCTGTGGCTGCTGCGCGATTCGATCGAAGGCCGCGAGGGCTGGACCATCGTCGACTGCGGCATTGCCAGCGACGAAACCAAAGCGAACTGGGAAAAGGTCTTTGCCGAACGTCTGGACGGCCTGCCGGTGCTGCGCGTCATCGCAACGCACTTCCATCCGGATCATCTGGGCCTGGCTCACTGGCTGACAGAGCGCTGGGCCTGCCGCCTGTGGATGAGCGCCACCGACTTCAACCTCGCCCGCCTGGCCAGCAGCTCGACGGTGGGCATGGGCGGCGCTTCGGCCGCGGCCTTCTTCGGCAGCCATGGGCTGACCGACCCCGAGGCGCTCGAGAAGATCCGCGCCCGCGCCGACTACTACCCCAAGATGGTGCCCGCCGTGCCGTCCGCCTTCCGGCGGCTGATGGACGGCGGCGAAGTCGAGATCGGTGGGCGCGTCTGGCATTGCATCGCCGGCTACGGCCATGCGCCGGAGCACATCAGCCTGTTCTGCGGCAATGACGAGGGGGCCAGCCTGCTGATCAGCGGAGACATGGTGCTGCCGCGCATCTCGACGAACGTGTCGGTCGTCGACGTCGAACCCGAGGCCGACCCGCTGACGCTCTATCTGAACTCACTCGCCCGCTATCTGGCGCTGCCCGCGGACACGCTGGTGCTGCCCTCGCACGGCAAGCCCTTCACCGGCCTGCACCAGCGCATCGACCAACTGCGCGAGCATCACGACGAGCGCCTGGCCGAAGTCGTGGCCGCCTGCGCTGCCGAGCCGACGCATGCGGCCGGCCTGCTGCCGGTGCTGTTCAAGCGCAAGCTCGACCTGCACCAGACCACCTTCGCGATGGGCGAGGCGATTGCCCACCTGCATGCGCTGTGGCTGCAGGGTGACCTGAAGCGCGAACTGGGCGCCGACGGCGTCTACCGCTTCCTGCCCGGCTGATCGGCCTTCGGATCGAACCAGAGCCGGCTGTCGGCCAGCGGCGTCTCGCGCGGCAGCAAGGGGTTGTCCAGCTTCAGCAGCCGCCTCTCGCCGAGGCGCGCGTGCCGGATGGCGTCGCCGTGATAGCGCCAGAAATGCGCATCGAAACTGCCGTCGTCCAGCATCCTGCGCAAGCCCTGCTCGATGCGCTGGGCCAGCGCCGGATCGCGCCGGTTGACGAAGAAGTAGTAGGGCTGCGGGTAGTGGATCAGCAGTGAATCCTCGACGGCCAGCTCGGGCAACTCGGCGGCCCGCGTCGCGACTTCGCCGTAGACCTCGTTGACGCCGCGCGGGAACAGGTCAAAGCGACCGTTGACCAGCATGCGGAACAAGGCCTCGTAGCTACCGGAATGGACCTGGAAACCCAGTTGGCGATACATCTGGGTTTCGGGCCAGTTCGGGCCCTGGCCCAGCGAGTAGGCGCGCAGGTCGTCCAGGGTCCGGATGCGGCGGAATTCGGCCTGCCGCTGTCGGTGGATGAGGGCAATGCGATAGCCGATCAGGCCGCGCCGCAGCGGGATGCGGATGGGCAGCAGGCGCAGTTCCCGGTCCGCCGTCGCCGAGGCCCACACGACATTGGGCAGCAGGCCTTGCTCCATGCTCAGCAACTGGCGGTCCTCGCTGGCCACGGCGGACGCCGGGGCCAATTCGAAGGGGCCGTGGCTGGCTTCGGTGTGTTGCAGGGCGCTCCTGAGCAGGACGACCAGGTCCTCGGAGCGCTTGTCCAGCGCTGACTCAGGCGCCGGATAGACCACCTTCAGCGCCGTGGCGGCCCGGGCCTCGGGCACGGCGAGCAGCGGTGTTTGCAGGAGTAGCCGGCGCTTCACCATGTTGGGCTGCAAGGGGCTGGGTTGGCCCATGAGCGCGAAGATTGTTCGCTGGGGCGGACGATTGTGCGCCCGGCGCCGCATCCTTTTGGTGCAAAGAGAAACGCCGCCGACGATCAATGATCGGCGGCGGCGGTCTGGTCTTGCCTGGTACCTTCACTCCCGCCGGCTGGGCCGGCCCCTGGGTACCTGTGGTGACAGCGTCGAACGGAGTGTTGCTGAACGTGAAGGCGCCCGGGTGACGGCGGCGCGGGAATATTCACAAGCAATCCATTGCAGGCCGGCCAGAGGGGCCGTTCACTGCACGACGATGGATTCCTCGCGCAGCGCCTCGCGCGAGCGCTCGAAGTCGGGCAGCACGGAGCGCACGGTGTCCCAGAAGGCGGGGCTGTGGTTCATCTCGCGCAGGTGGGCCAGTTCGTGGGCGACGACGTAGTCGATGATGGCCGGCGCGAAGTGGACGAGGCGCCAGTTCAGGCGAATCGAGCCGTCGGCGCTGGCGCTGCCCCAGCGGGTTTGGGCCGACGACAGGCGCAATGCCTTCATCGACACGCCCAGCAGTTCGGCAAAGCGCCGGCAGCGCGGCAGGAAGTCCTCGCGGGCGCGCGCCTGCAACCAGGACTGGGTCAGGTCGCGGATCTGCTCGGCCGAAGCGCCGCCGGGCAGCGGCAGGCGCAATTGGCGCGTGGCCTCGTCCCACATCACCTCGCGTTCGGCAGGCGCCAGCACCAGCGTCAGCGGCGCACCCAGATACGGCAAGGTGCCGCCATCCATCCACTCGATGCGCGAGGCCTGGACGCGTTGCTGGCGTTCGCGCTGCTCGACGAGCTTGCGCAGGATCCACTCGCCCTTGTGGTGCAGCGCGCGCTCGATCTCGACCACCGGCACCCAGCGCGGCGCGCTGACGCGCAGGCCCTGCGGCCCGACGACAAAGCCGATGCTGCGCCGGCGGGCGCGCTTGAGCTCGTAGCCGATGCGGTGCTGGCCCAGCCACAGCTCGCGCCGCGAGCGCGGCGTGCCGGGCTCGGCGGGCGTGATCTCCGGCGCCACGTCGAACAGCGACAGCTGGCTGTCCTGCAGGAGTGGGGCCGGGCGCTTGGCGGGCATGCGGGTCAGTGTTGGTTGGCGGTCGGGTTGCCGGGCAGGCCGGCGGGCGGAGGGTTTTGGTAGGCCTCCGGGTCGAGGCGGCGCATCTCGCTCTCGATCCAGTCCTTGACCTCGTTCATCAGCTCGGCCGGCGAGCGACCCTCGGGACGGATCTGCTTGCCAATCGAGATGTCGACGACACCCGGGCGCAGCAGGAAGCTCTTGCGTGGCCAGCAACGCGCCGCGGTCGCCGCAATGGGCACGACGGGCAGGCCGGCCTCGATGGCCAGGCGGGTGCCGCCCGTCTTGTACTCGCCCACCTCACCGCGCGGGATGCGTGTGCCCTCGGGGAACATGATGACCCAGTTGCCCTGGCCACCCAGGCGCTTGCCCTGGCTCAGCACCTTGTTCCAGGCTTCGGTGCGGCGGCCGCGGTCGATGTGGATCATGTCCATGCGCGCCATTGCCCAGCCGAAGAAGGGCACGTAGAGCAGCTCGCGCTTGAAGACATAGGCCAGCGGATGGCTGAGCAGGGCCGGGTAGGCGAAGGTTTCCCAGGTGCTCTGGTGCTTGGACAGCAGCACGACACCGGCGCGGCGGTCCGAGGCCGACGGCAGGTTCTCCATGCCCTGGATGCGCCAGCGGATGCCGCAGATGATGCGCGCGCTCCAGATGGCGACCTTGAGCCAGCCGGCGCAGGCCCAGTAGATCGGGTCACCGCGGCGGAAGATGGACAGGATGACGACGGCCGTGGCCCAGGGGATGACGGTGACGACCAGGACGAGGACAAAGATCAGCGAGCGGATGGCGCTCAGCAAGTTGGACATCAGTTCAGGTCTCCGGCCTGGGTGTCTGGGGTAAGAACCTGGCCGCGCTGCACGGCAACGCGGCGGCGCTCTTCCTGGATGATGGCCTCGGCGAAGCTCATCAGGTCGTCGTGCACGCGGGCCGTAGGCACTTGCACGAGCAGATTGGCCAGTTGCTCGGTGCTGAGGCTGCCGAAGGGGCCGGTCAGCACGAGGTGGGGCATGCAGCCGGCGTTCTGAGCCGTCAGCAGGTCGGTCAGCGATGCACCGACCATGTGGATGGTGGGGAGCTCGACGTCAAAGCGCTCGCCGATCTGCTTGATGAGGCCGGGCAGCGGCTTGCGGCAGTCGCAGCCCTCCTCGGGCGTGTGCGGGCAGAAGAAGGCCGCGTCCAGCCGCCCGCCCTTTTCGGCGAGCAACTGGTTCAGGCGGATGTGCACCGCGTTCAGCGAGGCCATGTCCAGCAGGCCACGGCCGATGCCGGCCTGGTTGGTGGCCAGCACCGTGTGCCAGCCGGCATGGTTGAGGCGGGCGACGGCCTCCAGCGCGCCGGGCAGCGGGTCGAGCTCCTCGGGGGCCTTGACGTGATCGTCGCGGTAGCGATTGATCGTGCCGTCGCGCCCGAGGATGACGAGCTTCATGCCGTGGGCGTGGTCGGCGCGCATCGCGTTTTTCTTCAAGTGGCCAGGCGCGACAGGTCGGCCACTCGGTTCATCGCTGCATGCAGACGGCCCAGCAGCGCCAGCCGGTTGGCGCGGAGTTGCGGGTCTTCGGCATTGACCATCACGTCGTCGAAGAACGCGTCGACGGGCGTCTTCAGCGCGGCCAGGGCCTTCAGCGAGCCGGTGTAGTCGTGCTGCTCGAACAGGCGGTCAGCGGCGGGTTGCACGTCGGCAATCGCGGCGGCCAGGGCCTGCTCGGCGGCTTCCTTCAGCAGCTCGGGGCTGATGACCGTCGGCAGCTCGCCTTCGACCTTCTTCAGGATGTTGCCGACCCGCTTGTTGGCGGCGGCCAGCGACGCGGCTTCGGCCAGCGCAGCGAAGGCGCGCACGGCTTCGAGCCGGCGCGGCACGTCGCCCAGTCGCGTGGGGTTGAGGGCCAGCACTGCGTCCACTTCCTGGGCGCTGTAGCCCTGGTCGCGCAAGGACACCGCGAGACGGTCGGCGAAGAAGGTCAGCAGCGCGCCGCGTGGGTTCTCGATCAGCTCGCCGAAGGCCGGCACGGCCGCGTCGATCAACTCCGGCAGGTCCAGCGGCAGGTTCTTCTCGACCAGGATGCGGATGACGCCCAGAGCGTGACGACGCAGCGCGAACGGGTCCTTGTCGCCGGTGGGCAGCTGGCCGATGCCGAACAGGCCCACCAGCGTCTCCAGCTTGTCGGCCAGCGCCACGACCGTGCCGGTGTGGTTGCGCGGTAGCGCGTCGCCGGCGAAGCGGGGCTTGTAGTGGTCCTCGATGGCGATGGCGACGCCGTCGCGCAGGCCTTCGTGGCGGGCGTAGTAGCCGCCCATGATCCCTTGCAGCTCGGGGAACTCGCCCACCATGTCGGTCAGCAGGTCGCACTTGGCGAGCTGGCTGGCCTGCTGGACCTTGCTGTCCAGCACCTTGAACTCGTCGTCGGCCTCGACCGTGTAGGGCAGCGTCGCCATGCTCAGCTGCTTGACTATGGCATGCGCAATGGAACGCACGCGCTCAGCGCGTTCGCCCTGGCTGCCGAGCTTGCCGTGGTACACGACCTTGGCCAGGCCGGGCAGGCGGTCTTCGAGCTTCTTCTTCCGGTCTTGATCGAAGAAGAACTTGGCGTCGGCCAGGCGCGGGCGCACGACGCGCTCATTGCCTTGCGTGACGGCGCTGGCGTCGGCGGGCGCGATGTTGCTCACCACCAGGAAATGGCGCGTCAGCTTGCCGTGCGAATCGAGCAACGGGAAGTACTTCTGGTTGGCCTTCATCGTCAGGATGAGGCACTCCTGCGGCACGGCCAGGAACTCGGCTTCGAAGGCGCAGCTCAGCACGTTGGGGCGCTCGACGAGGGCGGTGACTTCATCCAGCAACGCTTCGTCGTCGATGGGCGTCAGGCTCAGCGCGTCGGCGGCACCCTTCAGCTGTCGCGAGATCTCGGCGCGACGCTCGGCGAAGCTGGCGATGACGGCGCCTTGCTCACGCAGTTGCGCGGCGTAGCTGTCGGCGGATTCGATGCTGACCGTCGCTTGGAAAGCTTCAAACCGGTGGCCGCTCGTCGTGCGGCCCGAAGTCAGCCCGAGGGCCTGGACGGGCACGACCTCGCTGCCGTGCAACGCGACCAAGCCGTGCGCCGGGCGCACGAACTTCACGTCGCTCCAGCCATCGGCGAGCTGGTAGGTCATGACCTTGGGGATGGGCAGCTTGGCGAGCGTTTCGTCCAGCGCCTTCTGCAGGCCCTGAGCGAGCGTGGCGCCGGGCTGGACGCTGTCCCAGAACAGGGCCTCGGCCTTGCCATCGGGCTGGCGCTTGAGCTGCGACACGACCTCGGGGCCGGCGCCGACGGACGCGAGCTTCTTCAGCAGCGCGGGCGTGGCCTGGCCATCGGCGGTGAGCGCCACGGCAACGGGCATCAGCTTCTGCTGCACGGCCTTGTCGACGGCCTTGGCGGCGACGCCGGCGACGTGCACGCCGAGACGGCGCGGCGACGCGAACGATGTGACGGCGGCGTCGGCAGCGGCCAGGCCCTGAGCCTTCAAGCTGTCGGCCAGCACGTTGGCGAAGGACTCGCCCAGCTTCTTCAGCGCCTTGGGAGGCAGCTCTTCGACAAACAGTTCAACGAGCAGATTCATCAGGCCGCCTTCTTGCTGTTCTTCAGTTCGATCTGCGCGACGACTTCGTCGGCCCAGGCCTTGGGTGCCATTGGGAAGCCGAGCCGTGCGCGGCTGTCGAGATAGCTCTGCGCCACGGCGCGCGCGAGGTTGCGGATGCGGCCGATGTAGGCGGCCCGCTCGGTCACGCTGATGGCGCCGCGCGCATCCAGCAGGTTGAAGCTGTGGCCGGCCTTCAGCAGCTGCTCGTAGGCGGGCAGCGCGAGCTGCTGTTCCATCAGGTTCTTGGACTGCTTCTCATGGGCGGCAAACGCGCCGAGCAAGAAGTCCACATCGCTGTGCTCGAAGTTGTAGGTCGACTGCTCGACCTCGTTCTGGTGGAACACGTCGCCGTACGTCAGGCCGTCGGTGTAGACCAGGTCGTAGACCGATTCCTTGCCCTGCAGATACATCGCCAAGCGTTCCAGCCCGTAGGTGATCTCGCCGGTGATGGGCTTGCAGTCGATGCCGCCGACCTGCTGGAAGTAGGTGAACTGCGTGACCTCCATGCCGTTCAGCCACACCTCCCATCCCAGGCCCCAGCAGCCGAGCGTGGGGTTCTCCCAGTCGTCCTCGACGAAGCGCACGTCGTTCTTCTTCAGGTCGAAGCCCAGCGCCTCCAGCGAGCCGAGGTACAGCTCGAGGATGTTGGCCGGTGCGGGCTTCAACACGACCTGGTACTGGTAGTAGTGCTGCAGCCGATTCGGGTTGTCGCCGTAGCGGCCGTCCTTGGGGCGGCGGCTGGGCTGCACGTAGCCGGCCTTCCAGGGCTCGGGGCCGAGGGCGCGCAGGAAGGTGGCCGTGTGGCTGGTGCCGGCCCCGACTTCCATGTCGTAGGGCTGGAGCAGGGCGCAGCCCTGTTTGGACCAATAGTCCTGAAGCGTCAGGATGATTTGCTGGAAGGTCAGCATGAGTCGGCACGAAAAAGGGGTGGCCGATTCTATGGGGCGGCCCTCTTGAGTCCGATCAGGGTCAACAGCGCGATCGCCCAGAGCGGCCACAGGCCCAGCGCCGCCAGCCAGCGGGCGTAGGGCGTGGCGCCCGCGCGGCCCTCGGCCGTCGCCTCCAGCACGCCGCGCTCCAGCACCGGCATGCGGGCCGTGATGCGGCCGAGGTGGTCGATGACGGCGGTCGCGCCCGTGTTGGTCGAGCGCACGACGGGACGCTGGAATTCCAGCGCCCGCATCTGCGAGAACTGCAGGTGCTGGTCCTGGATCATGACGGTGCCGAACCAGGCCAGGTTGCTGACGTTGACGAAGACCGTGGCCGCATCCGGCCCGACCGCGCTCTGCACGACGTCCTCGCCGAACAGATCCTCGTAGCAGATCAGCGGCCGCAGCCGCTGGCCGGCGACGGCCCAGGCGCGCTGGTGGTCGCCGCGGGCCTGGTCGTCCAGCGGGATGTTCATGGCATGCACGAACCAGGCGAAGCCGGGCGGGATGAATTCGCCGAAGGGCAGCAGGTGGCGCTTGCCGTAGGAATAAGGCGAAGCTGGCGGCGGGCTCTCGAGCGCGAGCAGCGAATTGACGTAGCCCTCCTCCTGGCTGCCCAGGAAGGTGCCGAGCAGGACCGGCTGCCCCGGCCGGGCGAGGTTGTTCACATAGTCGGCCGGCAGTTCGCGCAGCGGAATCGGCACGACGGACTCCGGGGTCACGATGACCTGGCCTTTGGCGGCGTGGATCAGCGCGGTGAGCGCGGCCATGTTGGCCACGTAGCGCTCGGGGTCGAACTTCTGGTCCTGCGGGATGCTGGGCTGCACCAGCGACAGCGCGATCTGGCCGGTCGACGTGGTGAAGTCCTGGGGCAGCAGCGCGCCGGCCAGCGGCAGCAGCAGAGCCGGCGCGGCGAATGCCCAGGCCCTCTCGCGCAGCAACCCCAGGCCAGCGGCCAGCAGCGCGGCCAGTGCTGTGATGCCGTAGACGCCGATCCACGGCGCCCAACCGGCCAGCGGGCCAACCGTGTGTGCGTAACCCGATGCGATCCACGGGAAGCCGCTGAGCCATGTGGCCCGCGCGAGTTCCGCCAGCAGCCAGGCCGGCACGAGGGCCAGCAGCCGCCAGCGCCCCGGGGCGATCCACCGTGCCGTCAGGCCCAGCGCCAGCGCGTAGTAGCTGCAAAGGAAAGCCGCCAGCAGCCCGATGGCCAAGGCGGCCAGCAGCCAGGGAATGCCGCCGAACTGGTGCATGCTGATGTGCAGCCACCACAGGCCCGAGGCCAGCCAGCTCCAGCCGAACAGTGCGCCGCAGAGGGCGGCGACCTTGGGTGTGCTTCGAGCCACGATGCCGAACAGCAATGCCAGCGCCAGGATCTGCGCCCACCAGGCATCGGTTGGCGCGAACGACGCCGTCTGCAGCAGGCCGGCGGCCAGCGCGGCCGCGGCGGCCACCGCCGCCTTCACCGGCCTCACGCCTCGGTCTCTTCTTCGGGGGCGCGCGTGACCTTGAACCAGCGCACCGCGCCGCCGCGGGTCAGCATGACGGCGAAGTTCAGGCCCGCCACCTGCACGGTCTCGCCGCGCCGCGGCACGCGGCCGTGCTCGTGGGCCACGAGGCCGCCGATGGTGTCGAAGTCGTTGTCGGGCAGGGCCAGGCCGAAGGCGCCGTTGACGGCAGCGATCGTCGCGTCGCCGGCCACGCGTTGGCTGCCATCGGCCAGCGTGTAGAGGCCGGATTCGCCGTCCTTGTCGTCGAACTCGTCCTCGATCTCGCCGACGATCTCCTCCAGCACGTCCTCGATGGTGATGAGGCCGGCGGTGTTGCCGAACTCGTCGATGACGATGGCGAGGTGGTTGCGGTTGGAGCGGAAATCGCGCAGCAGCTCGTTCAATCCCTTGCTCTCGGGCACGAAGACGGTCGGCCGCAACAACGCGCGGATGTTGAGCTCGGGGGCGCGCTGCATCTTCAGCAGATCCTTGGCGAGCAGGATGCCGATGATGTTGTCCTTGCTGTCTTCGTAGACAGGGAAACGCGAGTGGCCGGTGTCGATGACGAGACCCAGCAGTTCGTCATAAGGCGCGTCGATGTCCAGCAGGTCCATGCGCGGGGCGGCCACCATGGCGTCGCCGGCCGACAGCTCTGCCATGCGCAGCACGCCTTCCAGCATCTGGCGCGACTCGGGCTCGATCAGCTCACGCTGCTCGGCGTCGGCCAGGGTTTCGATCAGTTCGGACTTGGAGTCTGGGCCGGGGTGCAGGAACTCCAGCATGCGCTCCAGCAGGCCACGCGCCTCGGGCGGTTGTTTGGCGGCCCCGCGACTTGGGGGCCGGCCTGAATGCGGTTCGCTCAAGGGGAGCTGTCAAGGTATTGCGGAAGGGACAGAATAGCCGATTGGTTTGACAAGACCTTGTTTCGGGGCGCCTAGCCCCTATATCTGCTGCCTTCCTTGAAAAACGGCCCCACCATGTCCACTGCTGCCCAAGGCCTCATTCCCGCGACCATCCTGACCGGCTTTCTCGGTGCCGGAAAAACCACGCTGCTCAAGCGGGTGCTGACCGAGGCCCACGGCCAGAAGATCGCCGTCATCGAGAACGAGTTCGGTGAGGAGAACATCGACACCGACATCCTCGTGTCCGACACCAACGAGCAGATCATCCAGATGAACAACGGCTGCGTCTGCTGCACGATCCGCGAGGATCTGCGCACCACGCTGTCCGACCTGGCCGCCAAGCGCCGCAAGGGCGAACTGAGCTTTGACCGCGTCATCATCGAGACCACCGGCCTGGCCGACCCCGGCCCCGTCGCCCAGACCTTCTTCATGGACGACGAGATCGCCGAGAGCTATCTGCTGGATTCCGTGCTGACGCTCGTGGACGCCAAGCATGCCGACGAGCAGCTCAACGCGCGCCAGGAGGCGCGCATGCAGGTGGGCTTTGCCGACCAGATCTTCATCAGCAAGAGCGACCTGGTCGAGCCAGCGGCCGTCGAGGCGCTGGTGCATCGCATCAAGCACATGAACCCGCGTGCGCCCATCCAGAACGCCCATTTCGGCGAAGTGGCGCTCAACAAGGTGTTCGACCTGCGCGGCTTCAACCTGAATGCCAAGCTGGAGATCGACCCCGACTTCCTGAAGGCGGATGCCCACGACCACCATCACCACCATGATCACGATCATGAGCATGGCGAGCACTGCGATCACCCGCACCACCACGCCCATGACGACGATGTGAAGAGCTTCGTGTTCCGCTCCGACAAGCCCTTCAACCCGGCCAAGCTGGAGGATTTCCTCGGGGCCATCGTTCAGGTCTATGGCCCCAAGATGCTGAGATACAAGGGTGTCCTACACATGAAAGGCACCGAGAAGAAGGTCATCTTCCAGGGAGTTCACCAGATGATGGGCTCCGATCTTGGCCCGCGCTGGATGCCGGGCGAGAAAAAGCAGAGCAAGATGGTGTTCATTGGTATCGACCTGCCGAAAGAGGTTTTGATGCAAGGCTTGGAAGGCTGTTTGGCGTGATGTTTTTTCGCCCCCCGGAGCACTGTTTTCGGGGGGTGAGGGCCGATGAATCCCTGTGGCTACAATCCGCCGCGCTCAAAATTGGGCCGCCGGCTGAAAAGCAGTGGGATCAAGGTCTGACACCGCGCCGAAGCAAGCCCTGAGCGAGGAGATGACTGTGAGCAAGACCCCGGCCCCTAAAACCGCCAACGCGACCACCAAGGCTGCAAAAAAAGCCGACGCCGACGCCAACGTCGCGATGTTGGAGGCGCCCGCACCAGCGAATCGCTTCGCCGACCGCTTCGCGCCGCCGAAACCGCCCGCGCGCGGTGCCGGTGTAGTCGACGAAACGCCACGCGTGGCCGCCAAGGGCGACCCCAAGCTGGCCAACGCCTGGAAGAGCAAATCGGGTGCCGAGCTGACTGACGCCGAAGTCCTGGCCATGCCGGACTCGGAGTACATGAACGCCAAGCAGATCGAGTTCTTCCGTGCCAAGCTGACCGAGCTGAAGGACGGCGTGCTGTCCAACGCGGGCGAGACGACGGAGCATCTGCGCGAGGACACGACCATCGTGCCCGACCCGGCAGACCGCGCGACGATCGAGGAAGAACACGCCCTCGAACTGCGCACCCGCGACCGCGAACGCAAGCTGCTGAAGAAGATCGTGCAGTCCATCACGCGACTGGACAGTGGCGACTACGGCTATTGCGACGAGACTGGCGAGCCCATCGGCCTCGGCCGCCTCATCGCCCGCCCGACCGCGACGCTGTCGCTCGAAGCGCAACAGCGCCGCGAGCTCAAGCAGAAGATGTTTGGCGATTAATCTCCACGCAATCCATGTCCGAGTCCAAGCCCGCAGACCCCAAGGAAGGCGACAGCTTCTTCCGCAAGGTTGCGCGCTTCGTGGCCAACCCCACGACGGACTGGGCAGAGATCAATTCGCGCCAGGACGACCCCGAGGGTGACCTCGCCAAGGCCGAACTGCGCGCGATGGTGGAGCGCAAGCGCCGCAACGACTTCGTGCGCAAGCGCGAGCTCGACATGCTGCGCCGCATCCGCCGCGAAGGCCTGACGCCCGAGCAGCTAGCCGCCCTGGCCTCGTCGCCGTCCCGCCTGGGCGACGACGAGCGCATCAGCGAGCCCAATTCCAAGATCGACCTTGGTGTGAAAGCCAAGATCGACGAGATCGAGCAGCAGATGGTGGGCGAGAGCTTTGCGACGACGCAGGCCGTGCCCAAGCAGCAGCCCGGTTTCTTCGACACCAGCACGCGGCCCGTGGCCTTCTCGTCCACCGTTGCCGCGCCGCCGCCATCGGACGCCAATGGCGGCCGCGTCAGCGAGTTCTCCACGCCGCGTGAAGTCCAGCGCCTGCAGGCGCCGACGCCACCGGCGGCCGTGACGATGGGCGCGGCCATTCCGCCGTTGTCGGATTCGCCGCCCAGCCGCCTGCCCGACCTGCCGCCGCTGGACATGCCGCTGTCCTTCACGCTGGCCGAGTCCACGCCCGATGTCGAGGTGCAGGAGGTCGTGCACGACCCCGAACTCGACGAGGCCGTCATCGCCTTCGCCAACGCCGACTACGAGACCAGCGAGCGCGCGCTGACCGAGCTCGTGCGTCCCGGCGGCAGCCGCAATCTGCACGGCGAAACCTGGCTGGTGCTGTTCGACCACTACCGCGCCACCGGTGCCCAGGGCAAGTTCGAGGCGCTGGCCGTCGAGTACGCCCAGCAGTTCGGCCTGTCGGCGCCGCAGTGGTTCTCCATGCCCCGGCTGGTCGCCGAATCAACGCGGCAGTCCAACCGCTCGCCGATGGCCAAGGCCAACCAGGTCAGCTGGACGGCTCCGTCCGCACTGACGGCCGAAGACGTGGCTGTGCTGCAAAAGCGCAGCGAGACGCTGCCCATGCCCTGGGTGTTCGACTGGGGCGCGCTGGATCATGTCGAGATCGATGCGGCCATTCAGATGCGCCAGTTGCTGCGGTCCTGGGCCATGCAGCAGGTCGACCAACGCTGGATCGGCGGCGACCGCTTCCTGAACCAGCTCAAGGAACTCGCGCCCGTCGGCGAGCGCGATACCGACCCGGCGCTGTGGATGCTGCGCCTGGAGGCATTGCGCCTGGCCAACCGGCCCGACCAGTTCGACGAAGCCGCCATCGACTACTGCGTGACCTACGAGGTCTCGCCGCCGTCCTGGGAGCGCGCCAAGTGCCGCGTGCGCATCGGCAGCGATGGCGGGTCGACCAACAGCCCCGCCACGAGCACGATGCAGAGCGAGGCGCAGTCCACCTTCCTGGATACCGGCCTGCCCGAGTCGGCCGGCATGGCCGTCCAGCTCGAACTGATGGGCCAGCTCAATGGCGACATCTCCGACACGCTGCGCGTCATGGCTGCAGAAATCGGCGAGGCCAGCCTCATCAACATCTCCTGCACCAAGCTCATCCGCCTGGATTTCATGGCTGCTGGCGATCTGTTGAACTGGGTCCTGTCGCGCCGCAGCGAGAACCGAGGCGTGGTCTTCACCGACGCGCACCGCCTGGTCGCGCTGTTCTTCGGCGCGATGGGCATCAACGAACACGCGAAGGTCAAGGTGCGGATCAACTGATCTTGCATCGCGGGCCTCCGCCCCAAGCTGGAGCCCCTATGTCTTCCGATTCCTCCTCCGCCGTCTATCACGGCACCACCATCATCTCGGTGCGTCGCCAGACGCCCACCGGCTGGCAGGTCGCCATCGGCGGCGACGGCCAGGTGACCCTCGGCAACACCATCGTCAAGGCCAGCGCGCGCAAGGTGCGCAAGCTCTACCGCGACCAGGTGCTGGCGGGCTTTGCCGGCGCCACGGCCGACGCGTTCACGCTGTTCGAGCGCTTCGAGGCCAAGCTGGAGAAGCACCAGGGCCACCTGGTGCGCGCTGCCGTCGAGCTGACGCGCGACTGGCGCACCGACCGCGTGCTGCGCCGCCTGGAAGCCATGCTGGCCGTTGCCGACAAGACGGCCTCCCTCATCATCACCGGCAACGGTGACGTGCTGGAGCCCGAGCAGGGCATCGTCGCCATCGGTTCCGGCGGCGCCTTCGCCCAGGCCGCGGCCAAGGCGCTGCTGAACCACACCGAGCTGAGTGCCGCCGACATCGTCAAGCGGTCCCTCGAGATCGCCGGCGAGATCTGTATCTACACCAACCAGAACCACACGCTGGAGGTTCTGGAATGAGCAGCATGACCCCCCAGGAAATCGTCTCCGAGCTGGATCGCCACATCGTCGGCCAGCAGGCCGCCAAGCGGGCGGTCGCCATCGCGATGCGCAACCGCTGGCGCCGCCAGCAGGTCGATGAAAAGCTGCGCGGCGAGATCACGCCCAAGAACATCCTGATGATCGGCCCGACCGGCGTCGGCAAGACCGAGATCGCGCGCCGCCTGGCCCGGCTGGCCGGGGCGCCCTTCATCAAGGTCGAGGCCACCAAGTTCACCGAGGTTGGCTACGTCGGCAAGGATGTGGACTCCATCATCCGCGACCTGATCGAAGTCGCCGTCAAGCAGGAGCGCGAGGTGGCCGTGCGCCGCTGCCAGACGCGCGCCGAGGACGCCGCGGAGGACCGCATCCTGAGCGTGCTGTTGCCGGGCAGCGAGCCCGACAACGCGACCCGCCAGACCATGCGCAAGCGCCTGCGCGAGGGGCAGCTCGACGACAAGGACATCGAGCTCGACCTGCTCGCTCCCAAGCCGACGATGGAAGTGCTCGGCCCCTTCGGCAACCAGCCGGGTATGGAGGACATGGCCGAACAGCTCAAGGGCATGTTCAGCCAGTTCGGCGGCACGCAGAAGAAGACCCGCAAGCTCAAGATCGCCGACGCGATGAAGCTGCTCGTCGACGAGGAGGCCGCCAAGCTCGTCAACGAGGAAGAGATCCGCGCCGCAGCATTGAGCAATGCGCAGGAGATGGGCATCGTCTTCATCGACGAGATCGACAAGGTGGCCTCGCGCAACGAACACGGCGGCGCCGAGGTGTCGCGCCAAGGCGTCCAGCGCGACCTGTTGCCGCTGGTGGAGGGCACGACGGTGTCCACCAAGTACGGCCTCGTGAGGACCGATCACATCCTCTTCATCGCCAGCGGGGCCTTCCACCTCGCCAAGCCCAGCGACCTCATCCCCGAGCTGCAGGGCCGCCTGCCCATCCGCGTCGAGCTGGACTCGCTGTCCGTCGCCGACTTCGAGGCCATCCTGACGAGCACGCACGCCAGCCTCGTGAAGCAATACCAGGCGCTGCTCGCGACCGAAGGCGTTACGCTGGATCTGCAGCCCGACGCCATCCGCCGCCTGGCGGAGATTGCCTTCGAGGTCAACGAGCGCACCGAGAACATCGGCGCGCGGCGGCTGGCGACGGTGATAGAGCGCCTGCTCGACGAGATCAGCTTCGACGCGCCGCGCAATGCGGGTCAGACGGTGTCGCTGGATGCGGCGGCGGTGGATGCCAAGCTGGCGGCGTTGGCGGCCAACGAAGATCTGAGCCGATTCATTCTCTGAAGCCCGGCGGGGTGGGCGCTGTCAGCGGATGGCCGTCGCCCACCGGTCGAGCCTTGGCGTCATCCGCCACCCGTCCTCGCCCAGCCAGTCTGCCGCCACGAGGATGTGGTGCGCGCGCCCGATGAGCTTCTCCCTCGGCACGGTGCCGATGAAGCGCGAGTCCTCGCTGTTGTCGCGGTTGTCGCCGAGCAGGAAGTACTGGCCCGCCGGCACGGTGATCTCGGCGAAGTCGCGCCGCGCCCGCAGCGTGGGCAGGAACTGCACGGTATGCGGCCGGCCGGCCAGGTCTTCGGTGGCGCGCACGGCGTCCACCACCCAGCCGGGCGCGATGCTCTCGCCGCGCGTCTGGTTGTCGCTGTAGCCCAGCGGCTGGCCGTTCAGGATCAGCACGTTGCCCTGCATCGCGATGCGGTCGCCCGGCAGGCCGACGATGCGCTTGATGAGCCGCGTGCCGCCGGCCGGCGAGCTGAGCGTGACGACGTCGCCGCGCTGTGGTTCGCTCAATGGCAGCAGCACGACGTCGGTCAGCGGCAGCTTGAGGTCGTAGGCCAGGCGGTTGACGAGCACGACATCGCCTTCCAGCAGCGTCGGCCGCATCGAGCCCGAGGGGATGGGGTTCCAGTCGGCCACCGCGGTGCGCAGCAGCGCGAAGCTGAACAGGAAGAGGATGAAGCCGCGGTTGTCGCGCAGGGTGTGTCGGAGGTTCATGCCGGCCATGCTGCCCGCCAGGCCCGGCGGCTGGCCACCCGAGCGGGCGAACGGCCGGCCCGATGACATGAATGGCGTGAACGGCGGCTTCAGCCGTCCAGCGGCACCGGCAGCGCCAGCCCGCGCTTGAGCACGCTCATCGCGACGCTCGTCGTGTAGCGCTTCACGTTGGGGTTGTCGGCCAGCAGGCTGGCCATCAGCGCCTCGTAGGCCTCGGCATCGGCGGCGGTAACGACGAGGATGAAGTCGGCCTCGCCGGTCACGTAGAAGGCCTGCTGCACCTGGGGCTGGCCGGCGATCCAGGCGCGCAGCCCGGCCAT
Source organism: Roseateles sp. GW821-FHT02E12 (assembly GCF_059421665.1). Taxonomy (NCBI): domain Bacteria; kingdom Pseudomonadati; phylum Pseudomonadota; class Betaproteobacteria; order Burkholderiales; family Sphaerotilaceae; genus Roseateles; species Roseateles sp. GW821-FHT02E12. Next base: position 57,974 of record NZ_JBWKVK010000001.1, on the reverse strand, counting down.
CTGGTCAGCGCGCTCGCTGTCCAGCTGCACCGAGGCGATGAAAGACATGGGCCGGCCGACCTGGGCGGGGTCGAGCACGGCAACCTGGCGCGTGATGACACCTTGCTCGCGCAGGCGCTTGAGCCGGCGCTGGATGGCCGACGGCGACAGGCTGACCTGCTCGGCCAGCTGCTCGGCGGTCAGGGCGGCGTCCTGCTGCACGAGGTTCAGCAACTGGCGGTCGAAGCGGTCGAGCTCGGGCATGGGAAGCGAGGATCAAATTGCGGCCGAACGGCGTGCGGGCGGCGCATCTTGCCGCAAATCGTCGCGGTGGGCTGCCTAGCATGGGCGCTCTGGACCTGGAGCCCCTTTCGATGATCGACCATGTTTCCCTGGGCACGCAGCGCTATGCCGACGCGGTGACCTTCTACAGCCGCGTGCTTGCGCCGCTGGGCTTGCAACTGCTGCGCGACACCGGCGCCGAAGCCGCCTTCGGTACGCCCGAGCGGTGGTGCTTCTTCCTCTACCCCGTGCCCGAGGGCGAGACCGTGGCCGCGCGCGGCGCGCACGTGGCGATGGGCGCACCCGGGCGCGACGCGGTGGCGGCGATGCACGAGGCCGCGCTGGCGGCGAGCGCACGCGACATCTTCTCGCCCCGGCTGCGGCCCGACATCAGCGACACCTATTTCGGCGCGATGTTCCACGACCTGGACGGCCACAGGATCGAGGTGCTGACGAACGCGAGCTGATACCCGGCGGCGGGTTCCACCCGTTGCCGACGCGATCCTGGCTCTCGCCCGGCCATTCAGGCCGGAGGATCCTTGGCCCGCGTGCGGGACACCGCCATCATGATGCCGATGCCAGCCACGATGAGGCAGGCGATGGCGACGTAGGTGACGGCGAGGCCCGCCGTGATCAAGGCCCACGCAATGCCGCCCAGCAGCACGGCGAGCCCGAGGATGTAGAGCGCGAACGACATGGTGTCTCCTGGCGTCGATGGAGCGCCAAGCCCCATCCTGTCGGATCACTCTAGTGGCGCGGCTTGCCGCGGGCGGTCGGACGCCGGTCAGGGTGACGGTAGGCGGCCTCCTACCGGCTTTGCGGGCTTGCGCCGGCGCCAGATGCGCGGCCGGCCCGGCTATCGTCACGGCAACCCCCACGCCGGAGACAAGGCCATGCAGCTGTCCCACCGCTCCACGCCGCAGCAGGCCCTCGCGCTGCTGGCCTGGCTGGCCGTCGTGTTCATTGCCGCCGCGCTGGGGGCCGCCGCCACCAGCAACGCGCCCACTTTCTATGGCCAGCTCGCCAAGCCGGCCTGGGCGCCGCCAGCGGCTGTGTTCGGACCGGTCTGGTCGGTGCTTTATCTGCTGATGGCCGTTGCGGCCTGGCTGGTGTGGCGCGAGCAGGGCGCCGCGGAGCGGGGCAAGGCGCTGGGCCTTTTCCTGCTGCAGCTCGGGGCGAATGCGTTGTGGTCCTGGCTGTTCTTCGCCTGGCACGACGGCGCGCTGGCCTTCATCGGCGTGCTGGCGCTGCTCGCCCTCGTCGTCATGACGGCCGCTGCCTTCTGGCCCATCCGCCGCGCGGCGAGCGTGCTGCTGCTGCCCTACATCGCCTGGGTGGGCTTCGCATCGGCGCTGACCTGGGCGGTCTGGCGGGGCAACCCGCAGCTGCTGTAGGCCCTGGTTTGCGCGGGGCGCAGAGAATCCCCGCATGACCATCTCCTCCCCCAGCGTTTACATCAAGGACACCGGCACCTCCAAAGGCCGCGGTGCCTACGCCTCGCGCGCGCACGCTTCAGGGGAGACCGTCGAGGCCTGTCCCGTCGTGCTGTTCTCCGGGACCCACGCTTCGGTGCCCGAGGAGGTCCGCAAGCTGCTCTTCAACTGGGGCGTGCTTGCCAACACCACGAGCGGCCACTGCCTCGCGTTGGGCTACGGCAGCATGTACAACCACGAGAACCCGGCCAACATGCGCTACGAGGCGGATGCCGAGGCCCGGGTGCTGCGCTTCGTGGCCATCCGCGACATCGCCGCGGATGAAGAGCTGACGGTGAACTACAACGCCGTCGGCGGCGGGCACGAGTCGGAGCGCGACACCTGGTTCACCAACATGGGCATCGAGCCCTACGCGGCCTGATCGCGCTTGTTGCGCCTATTGCGCCGCCTTGGCTTCCGGCGCGTCCTGCGCCACCCAGCGCAGCAGCGCGTCCAGCACGCCGCGGGCGCCTTGAGCCTGCGGGTGGTTGATCACCGCCACCAGCACCCAGCGCTTGCCCGACGGGGCATCGACGATGCCGGCCAGCGCGACGACGTCGCGCAGCGAGCCAGTCTTGAGATGCGCGCGCCCCGCCGCCGCGCCGAAGCGCCCCGGCTGGCGTGACAGCGTGCCGTCCAGCCCCGCCACCGGCAGCGAGGCCAGCAGCTCGGGCATCCACGGCTGGCCCCAGCCCCAGCGCAGCAGTGCAGCCAGTTGGCCCGGGCTGAGCCGCGTCTCGCGGGCCAGGCCCGAGCCGTTGACGACGCGGGTTGGCGGCGCGGTGCCGGCATGCGCGTCCAGCCAGGCCTGCAGCCAGACCGCGGCCGTGTCGGGTGAGGGCGCGGGCACGCCGCCTGCGCGGGCGGTGCTGAGCAACACCTGCTGGGCGATCAGGTTGCTGCTGAACTTGTTCATGTCGCGCAGCGCCTCGGCCAGCGTCGGGCCAGGCCAGAACAGCGTCGGCGCGGCGAGCGGGGGTGGGGCATCGACTGTTGTTTCGCCGCGCCAGGTGATGCCGGCGTCGCGCAGCAGCAGCGTCAGCAGCCGGGCCGGGTAGGTGGCCGGGTCGGGGTCGGCCAGCGTCCAGGTCTGCTCGCCGCAGGCCGCGGGAAAGTTGCCTGTAAAGCGCGGGCGCTGGCCCGGCGCCCACAGCAGCTTCAGTGCACCGCGCCAGTCGCCGCAGGGGGCGGAGGTCGTCGGCACGGTCTGGGGCGGGTCCAGAGGCGGGTCGGCGGTGATGCGGGCCTGCACGCCCTCGATGCGGATCGTGTAGCTCACCGCCTTGGCATTCAGCAGCAAGGCCTCGGGCTGGGCGTTGCCGACGCGCCAGGGCTCGCCGTCGAAGTCGCCGGGCTCGGCGGCACCGGGCGTGAAGGCGCTGCGGTCCAGGCGCAGCGGGCCGCGCAGCTCTGTCACGCCCAGCCGCCTGAGCCCGGCCCACAGGCGCTCGGTGGACAGCCGCGGGTCGCCGCTGCCCTGCAGGGCCAGGCCACCGTCCTCGGTCAGCCACACCGGCGTCTGCCATTGCCAGGCCGGGCCCAGCGTGTCCAGCGCGGCCATGCTGGTGACGAGCTTGGTCAGCGAGGCCGGGTTCAGCGGCGTGGTGGCCTGCCAGGCCAGGCGCGGGCGGGGTTCGTCCAGTGCCTGCACGACGACGCCGAGGGCCGTCGGCGGCAACTGGGCCTGCCGTAACGCGACCTGCACCGACAGGGGCAGCACGTCCGCGCCCGCTCCCGAAATCAGCCCCGCCAACAGCAGTCCCACAGCCCTTTTGCTCATGACCCGAAAGTTACACTGGTCCGATGCCCTCTCTCCTGGCTCTCGACAGCTCGACCGACACGATGGCCCTGGCCATCGTGACATCCGGGCAGACGAAAGTTTTCGAGGCCGCGGGCGGCGCCCAGGCCTCGGCGCGCATGCTGCCCGAGGTCAAGGCCTTGCTGGCCGGCGCCGGCCTCGCCATGGACGATCTGGACGCCATCGCCTTCGGCCAGGGCCCCGGCGCCTTCACCGGCCTGCGCACGGCCTGTGCCGTCGCTCAAGGTCTGGCCTTCGGCCTGTCCAAGCCCGTGCTGGCCATCGACAGCCTGATGCTGGTGGCCGAGGACGCGCGCGCTCAAGGCGCGGGTGACGACGTCTGGGTGGCCATGGATGCGCGCATCGGCGAGATCTATGCGGCCCACTACCGCTGGGCGGCTGGCGGTTGGCAAGTCGTCGAGGCGCCGGCGCTCTACGCGCCCGAGGCCCTGGCCGCCCACTGGGGCGAACCGGTCGCCGCGGCCGGCACGGCGCTGACCGAGTACGCCGCGGCGCTGGGCACCTTGCCGCGCGCCTGGCCCCAGGCGCGCTCGCGCGCCGAGGCACTGGGTGCGCTGGCCCTGGCGGCGTGGCAACGCAGCGAGACGCGCGATGCCGCCGAAGCCCTGCCCGTCTACGTGCGCGACAAGGTGGCGCTGACAACAGCCGAGCGGGAGCTGAAGAAATGAGCGCCCTGCTGGAACGCAGCCTGCCGCCCTTCGAGGCCGCGCCGATGCGGGTGCCCGACGTGACCGAGATCATCGCGGTCGAGCGCCAGGCCTACCCGGTGCCGTGGACGCACGGCAACTTCGTCGACTCGCTGGCAGCGGCCTACCCGGCCGAGGTGCTGCGCGGGTCGCGTGCCGAGCTGCTGGGCTACTGGCTGGCCATGCCGGGCGTGGACGAGATGCATCTGCTCAATATCACCGTCGTGCCGGCCTGGCAGGGGCGGGGCCTGGCCGTCGCCATGCTGGACCGGCTGGTGATCGAATGCCGCCGCCGTGGCCTGACCCAGCTGTGGCTGGAGGTGCGCGTCGGCAACGAACGTGCTCGCGAGGTCTACCGCCGCTACGGCTTTACCGAGGTCGGCAAGCGCCGCGCCTATTACCCGGTGCAGCAGGGGCCGCGTGAAGACGCCGTCCTGATGAGCCTGATGGTCGATCTATGAGCTGGGATGCGCGCCAACGGGCCATGCTGGCCGAGATGGGGTTCCGGCTTCCGGCTGCGACTGTGGTGGCTGCCGAGGCAGCTGCTGATGTCATCGAGGCCGAGCCCGAACCCATCGTCGTCGCCGCACCGCCGCCGGTTGTCGTGCGCGTGGTGGCACCTGTGGCGCCGTCGGGCTTCTCGGGCCTCGGCTTCCCCGCGCTGCGCGAGGCCGTGTCCACCTGCCGCGCCTGCGGGCTGTGCGAGCAGCGCCGCAATGCCGTCTTCGGCAACGGTGCGCTGCGGCAAGCGCAGTGGCTGGTCGTCACCGACCCGCCGGACGAGGCCGACGACACGGCCGGCGAGGCCCTCGTTGGCGACGCGGGCCGCCTGCTGGACCGCATGCTGCTCGCCGCCGGCCAGCGCCGCACGGGTGACGAGGCCACCGCCTTCGTGACGCCCATCGTCAAGTGCCGCCCGCCGCGCGGCCGGGCACCGCAACCGGCCGAGTTCGATGCCTGCGAGGCCGTGCTGGCCCGGCAGGTCGAGCTGCTGCAACCCCGCCTCGTGCTGGCCATGGGCCTGCAGGCGGCACGCCGATTGATCGGCCAGCCGGGGCTGGCCGAGCCGCTGGGCAAGCTGCGCGGGCGCGTGCACACCTGGCGCGGCCTGCCCGTCGTGGTGACCTACCCGCCGGCCTACCTGCTGCGTTCACCCACCGACAAGGCGGGCGCCTGGGACGATCTGTGCCTGGCCCGCAGGACGGCAGGAACATGACCGCACCTGTCGACATCACGGGGTATGCGACCGAGGCCGCGCGCTTCAAGCTGCTGGCCGACTACCTGCCGGCCTGGATCGCTCTCTACGACGCCAAGACCCAGGTCTGCCTGTTCGCCAACCGCGGCTATGCCGAGGCCTTCGGGCTGACCGAAGCCGGCATCCTCGGCAAGACCTTTGCCGAGATCATCGGCCCCGAGGCGGTGGCGCTGATCCAGCCCTCGGTCGACCGCGTGCTGTCCGAGCGCGTGGCCGTCAGCTACGAGCGCGAGCTGCCCCAGCCGGACGGCACGCCCCGCTGGATCGAGGTCCACCTCATCCCCCAGCTCGGCGCCGATGGCGAGCCGGTGGCGAGCTGCGTGCTCATCAACGACATCACCAAGTACCGCCTGGCCGAGCGCCAGGTGCGTGAGTCGCAGGCGCGGCTGGACAAGTTCATGCAGGCCACGGTGGAGGGCATCCTGTTCCACAAGGACGGCATCACCACCGACGTGAACCCGCCCTGCTGCGAGCTGGTGGGCTACACGCTGGAGGAGATGGTCGGCCGGCATGTGCTGTCCTTCATCGCCGAGGACGAGCTGCCCAAGGTCAAGGAAGTCATGCGCCTGGGCCGCGAGGTGCGCTACGAGACGGCCGTCATGCACAAGGACGGCACGCGCATCCCGGTCGAGTTCATCGTGCGCACGCTGGAGCGCGACGGCGAGAAGCTGCGCATGACCATCGTGCGCGACATCCGCGACCGCCTCGCCAGCGAGGCCCGCATCCAGCACCTCGCCCACCACGACGGCCTGACCGGCCTGCTCAATCGCCCGGCCTTCATGGACCGCATGGCGCTGCTGATGAAGCGCGCCGAGCGCAAGGGCGAGATGCTGGCCCTGCTGTTCATCGACCTGGACAACTTCAAGCGTGTCAACGACTCGCTGGGTCATCTCGAAGGCGACCAGGTGCTGACGACGGTGTCCGAGCGGCTCGTCGGCGCGCTGCGCGGCAGCGACCTGGTGGGCCGTTTCGGCGGCGACGAGTTCGTCGTGCTGCTGAGCGACCTGGAGAGCCGCGCCGACATCGTCGTCGTGCTGGAGGCGCTGCTGTCGGTCGTCGAGGTGCCCGTCAAGGCCGACGGCCGCGCGCTGTCCGTCACGCCGTCCATCGGTGTAGCCGTGTACCCGGACGATGGCCGGCTGGCGGAAGACCTCATCCAGCACGCCGACACGGCCATGTACCGCGCGAAAGCGCGCGGACGCGCGACCTATCAGTTCTTCGAGCCGGCGCTGGCCGAGACGGCCCTGCGCGACCTCGTGCTGGAGGACGAGCTGGCGCAGGCCCTGACGCGCAACGAGTTCGAGCTCTTCTTCCAGCCCCAGGTCGAGGCGACGACCGGCCAGCTCTCCGGCGCCGAGGCCCTGCTGCGCTGGCGCCACCCGCAGCGTGGCCTGCTAGCGCCGGATGCCTTCATCTTTGTGGCCGAGCGGCACCGCCTGATGCTCGCGCTGGGTGAGTGGGTGATGCGCGAGGCGGCCGCCACGGCGCGGCGCTGGCGCGAGAAGGGGCTGACCCAGGGCCACGGCCCGATGCGCATCGCCGTCAACCTGTCGCGCATGCAGTTCAACCTCGACGGCTTTGCCGACACGGTCAAGCGCGTGCTGGCCGACTCCGGCGCCAAGGGGCAGTGGCTGGAGCTGGAGCTGACCGAGCGCATGCTCATCGAAGACATCGAGCACGCGCCGGCCACGCTGGCCCAGCTGCGCGCCTTGGGGCTGACGGTGTCGGTGGACGACTTCGGCACCGGCTACACCTCGCTGGCTCATCTCACCGAACTGCCGCTGGACAAGCTCAAGATCGACCAGAGCTTTGTTGCCCGCCTGCCCGACGACGTCGGCGCCCAGGCCATCACGCGGGCCATCGTGCAGATGGCGGTGGGGCTGGGCCTCACGGTGACGGCGGAAGGCGTGCGCAGCGCCGCGCAGTGGCAGCTGCTGGCGGGCTGGGGTTGCCAGCAGTTCCAGGGCGAACTGGTCGGCGCGCCGATGCCGGTGGCCGAGTTCGAAGCCTGGGTCAAGGCCCGATGAGCGCACGATGAGCCTTGTCGAAAAGATCCACGCCGAGATCGGCGGCAACGGCGGCTGGCTGCCGTTCGACCGCTTCATGAGCATGGCGTTGTACGCGCCGGGTCTGGGCTATTACGCCGGCGGCCGGCGCAAGTTCGGCCAGATGCCCAGCGAAGGCTCCGACTTCGTCACGGCGCCGGAAATGTCGCCGCTGTTCGGCCGTGCGCTGGCGCGCCAGCTCAAGCAGGCCATGGACGCCAGCGGCTGCCGCGACGTCATCGAGTTCGGCGCCGGCTCGGGCGCGCTGGCCGCCCAGCTCATCGCCGAGCTGGATGCGCTGGACGCCGGCCTGGCGCGCTACCGCATCGTCGAGCTCTCGGCCGACCTGCGCGAACGCCAGCGCGAGCGGCTCGCGCACTGGGGTGATCGCGTCGAATGGCTGGACGCACTGCCGCCCGAGCTGGAAGCCGTCGTCATCGGCAACGAGGTGCTGGATGCGATGCCGGTGCAGCTGGTCGCCTTCGACGGCCAGGTCTGGCGCGAGCGCGGCGTCATTTCGGCAGGCGAGGGCTTCGTCTTCGAAGACCGCGACACCATGCTGCGCCCGCCGCTGGAGACGGGCCTGGTGCCCGGCACCGTCACCGAGATCCACCCGCAGGCCGAAGCCTTCATCGCCACGTTGGCCCGCACGCTCAAGCGCGGCGCGGCCTTCTTCATCGACTACGGTTTCCCCGAGGCCGAGTACTACCACCCGCAGCGCCGCGGCGGCACGCTGATGTGCCACCAGGCGCACATGGCCGACGCCGATCCGCTGGTGGCGGTGGGCGACAAGGACATCACCGCCCACATCAATTTCACCGGCATCGCATTGGCCGGCCAGGACGCGGGCCTTGTCGTGCTGGGCTATACCAGCCAGGCCAATTTCCTGCTCAACTGCGGCATCGCCGATCTGCTGGGCGGCGCGAGTCTCGGTGAGCGCGCCATGGCCCACCGCCTGCTGGCCGAGCACGAGATGGGCGAGCTGTTCAAGGTGATCGGCTTCGCGCCGCTGAACGCGCCTTTTGACGCGCTGGGGTTTGAACGCGGAGACCGCTCGCACAAGCTCTGAGGAGTTGTCGATGAAGGCCTGGTTTCTGCTGCTGCTCTGCGCGCCCGCGTTGGCACAAGACCTCAACGTCGGCCGCAGCCTCGCGGCCACCTGCGCGAACTGCCACGGCACCAACGGCCGCCCGCGCGGCCAGGTGATGCCGCCGCTGGCCGGCATGAAGGCCGAGGTCATGCTGGAACTGCTGGCCGATTACCGCAGCGGCCGCCAGCCGGGCACCGTCATGCCGCAGATCGCCAAGGGCTACACCGAGGAGCAGCTGCGCCTCGTTGCGGCCTACTTTGCCGCGCAGGCCAAGCCATGATCGCGCGGCGCCAGTTGATCGCGGCCAGTGGCCTTGCGCTTGCGGGCTGCGCGACGCCGCCGCCCGCGCTGGGCCGCGTCGTCGTCGTGGGTGGCGGCTTTGGTGGGGCGACGGCGGCGCGCTACCTGAAGCTCTGGGGCGGCGCGGCCATCGACGTGACGCTGGTGGAGCGCAACGAAGGCTTCATCTCCTGCCCGATGTCCAACCTCGTCATTGCCGGCGCGCGTGACGCGATGAGCATCGGCCACGGCTATGCGGGCCTGGAGGCGCAGGGCGTGAAGCGCGTGCGCGGCGAGGTCGTGGGCATCGACCCCGCGGCCAAGACGCTGCGCCTGGCTGACCGCAGCACGATGGCCTGGGATCGCCTCATCCTCGCGCCCGGTATCGACTTCATGCTCGACGCCATCCCCGGCCTTGCCGCCGCCTTCGACAGCGGCCGCGCCGTGCATGCCTGGAAGGCCGGCGCGCAGACGCTGGCGCTGCGCCGCCAATTGCAGGACATGCCGGACGGCGGCGTCGTGCTGATGAGCATTCCCAAGTCGCCCTACCGCTGCCCGCCGGGGCCCTACGAGCGCGCCTGCCTGATCGCGTCCTACCTGCGCCGCACCAAGCCGCGCGCCAAGCTGCTGGTGCTGGACGCCAACCCCGAGATCCAGAGCAAGAAGGCGCTGTTCGAGCGGGCCTTTGCGCAACACCACGCGGGCGTGCTGGAGTACCGGCCGAATGCCGAGCTCAAGGAAGTGGCGGGCGGCGTGGCGCGCTTCGAGTTCGAGAACGTGAAGGCCGACGTGCTCAACCTGATCCCGCCGCAGCGCGCCGGTGACCTCGCACGCGACTTCGCCAACGTGAACGGCCGCTGGGTCGGCATCGACTGGCTGACGATGCAGGCTCAAGGCCAGCCGGGCGTGCACGTCGTCGGCGACGCGATCTTCTCGGCGCCGGGCATGCCCAAGTCGGGCCATCTCGCCAACCAGCAGGCCAAGCTCGCCGCGGCGGCCGTGCTGCAGTTGCTGAAGGGCGAGGCCGTGAACCCGACGCCGGTGGTGATGAACACCTGCTACAGCTTCGTCACGCCGGCCGAGGCCATGCATGTCGCGTCCGTCCACCGGTACGACGCGGTGGAGAAGACGATGAAGACGGTGCCCGGCGCGGGCGGTGTGTCCCCCACCGCGAGTGCCGCCGAGGGCACGATCGCGCTGGCCTGGGCCGAGAACATCTGGGCCGACACCCTGGCTCTGTGGAGTTAGGGAGTTGGGGAGCTAGGGCAGCAACCCGCCCAGGTTGCCCAGCGTTGGCGCCGGCGCGCCCGGCCCACGCGCGGCGGCCAGTGGCGCCCAGGCGGCGCGCACGGCCGGATCGTCGTCGCGGCCGGCGGTGAGGCGGGCCTGCAGCCAGCGGGTGACGAGGTCGAGTGGGTGGCCGTCGGGCAGGTTGGTGGGCCGCACCTGGCGAGCCTGGGCCAGCAGGTTGGCGGCCTCGGGCGAGCCCTGCAGCACCGCGGTTAGCGTGGCGTCGATGCGGTATGCCCACGCGTGCACGCGGCCGATGCCGCGCACCTGGCCCAGCAGTTCGGCGCTGCGGCCCAGGTCGCCCTGGGCGCGGGCCAGCCGGCCTTCGACCCTGGCGAGCCGGCTGCCGGGCATGGCGAGTGAGGCCGACAGGGGCTTGGCGCGCACATGCTGCACGGCTTCGGCGGCCAGGCCGAGGTGGCCCGCTGCCAGGGCGGCATCGGCCACCAGCAACAGGCAGCGGCCGCGCGGGCCGCCGTCAAGCGCGGCAGCCTCGGCCACCAGGGCGCGCATGCCGGCCAGGTCAGGCCTGCCGATGCGCGCCTGGGCGAACAGCAGCTCGGCACGGTAGTTCAGCAGCGAGTCCGGCGCCAGGCCGTCGGCGCGGGCGCCATCCAGCAACGCCTGCCGGGTGCGCACCTCGTCGGCGTGCCGGCCCTGGAGCTGCAGCGCCTCCGCCCAGCCGTTGGCGGCTTGCAGGCCGAGGTCGTTGCCGGGGCCGAGCTTGCTGCGGATGTCGGCCAGCAGCGGGCCGGCGCGTGCATCGATGCCGTCGAACAGCGCGTTCAGCGTCAGCATGGAAATCTCGCTGTGGCGCAGCACCAGCACGGGCAGGGTCAGCCGCGGGTCGGTGCTGGTCCACAGCGGCTGGGTCTGGCGCGTCAGCTCCAGCGCTTCGGCCAGGCGGCCCTGGCGCTGGCGCAGCACGCCGAGGTTCTGCGCGTAGTCGGCCCGTTCGTAGTCGTCGCCAGGGTGGAGCTTGTCGGTCAGCACGCGCACGCGCTCCAGGGCTCGTTCGGCATCGTCCAGGCGCCGGGTGTGCATGTAGTCGGCCGCGAGGCTGTACTGCTGCAGGCGCACCTCCTCGCTGTCGGGCCCGAAATGACGCGCGAGCGGCGCCGCGATGGGCTCCAGCAGTGCGATGGCCTCGTCGTCGTTGCCCATGATCTGGTGCACCTGGCCCAGGCTCAGCCGGGCCTGCAGCACGGGGGCGGCGTCCTCGCCATGCTGCTGGCGGGCCAGGGCCAGCCATTGCTCGCCAAGCGGCAGCGCGTGGTCGAACCGGTTCAGGGCCATGTAGGTGCGCGACAGCACCTCCAGCAGCCGCTGGCGTGTGGCGGGGTCGTCGGCGAACTGGCCGAGCTTGCCGCTGCTGTCGTCCAGCAGTTCCAGCACCGTGGGCGCGGGGCCGCGGCGCGGGCGGCTGCCGTCGGCGAGCAGTTCGGTGACGAAGCGGGTGACGCTGTCGCTGCGCTGGCGTGCGGCTTCGGCCTCGCGCCACTGCCAGCGGCTGGCGACGATGCCGGCCGTCAGGCTGGCCAGCACCACGGCGCCCAGGCTGAAGGGCAGCGCATGGCGGCGCAGCAGCAGCACGCCTCGGTGGCGCAAGCCACGGTCGCGCCGGGCCGCAACGGGGCGTTGCTGCTGCCAGCGCCGCAGGTCTTCGATGAGGGCATGCACGCTGACGTAGCGCTCGGCCGGCAGCTTGCTCAGGGCCTTGGCGGCGATGGCTTCCAGGTCGCCCCGGGCGCGGCGGGCGTCGCGCGGGCGGCCGGGGCCGAGTTCGTCGGCCGGGGCGGCCAGCAGGGCCGAGAAGCGCCGCGGCGGCTGGTGCAGCACGGCGTGCTCCATCCCCACGCGGCTGTCGTCGCGGTGGCCGAAGGGCAGGCTGCCCGTCATCAGCTCGAACAGCATGACGCCCAGCGCAAACACGTCGACGCCCGTGCCGGTGTCGTCGTCAGTGATGAGCTCGGGCGCGGCATAGCCCGGCGTCAGCCCGGCGCGGGCGCCGAGCATGTCTTCGCCCGGCGATGCGGCGAGGCCGAAGTCCAGCAGCTTGGGCACGCCCGCTGCTGTGACCATCACGTTGGCGGGCTTGAGGTCGCGGTGGACGACGAGGCGGCCGTGGGCGTATTCGACCGCCTCGGCCACGCTCAGCAGCAGGGCCACGCGTGCGGCCACGTCGAGGCTGCGCGCATGCTCGGCCAGCAGCCGGCCCTCGACGAGCTCCAGCACGAGATAGGCGTGCGGCGGCTGCACGCCGGCGTCGAGCAGGGCGGCGATGCCGGTGTGCGTGAGGCGGCCCAGCGCTGCCCGCTCGCGCATGAAGCGCCGCGCGATGGCCGGCGTGGCGCTGTCGCCATGCAAGAGCTTGATGGCGGCGCTGGCCTGGTAGAGCCCGTCGTCGCGCTCGGCTTCCCAGACGTCGCCCAGGCCACCGCTGCCGATGCGGCGCCACAGCACCCAGGCGCCCAGCCGCAGGCCGGTCAGCGCTGCGGGGTCGTTGTCGTCGTCGGCCTGCGCCATGCAGGCAGGATTACCAGCTGCCGGTGTTGGGCATGGACGCCCAGGGTTCGGCGGGCGCCAGTGCAGGGCCGGCCTGCAGCAGCTCGATGGAGATGCCGTCCGGCGAGCGCACGAAGGCCATGCGACCGTCGCGCGGCGGGCGGTTGATCGTCACGCCGTGGTCCGCCAGCTTCTGGCAGGCGGCGTAGATGTCTTCCACCGCGTAGGCCAGGTGGCCGAAGTTGCGGCCACCGGTGTAGGCCTCGGCCTTGCCGTCGGCATCGGGCCAGTTGTAGGTCAGCTCGACCTGGGCGTCGTCGTCGCCAGGTGCGGCGAGGTAGATCAGCGTGAAGCGGCCGGCGGCGCTTTCCGAGCGCTTGACCTCGTGCAGGCCGAGGGCGTCGCGGTAGAAGCGCATCGAGGCGTCGACGTTCTCGACGCGGACCATGGTGTGCAGGTATTTCATGGCCGCGATTGTTCGTCAAACCGGCCTGGCCGTCTCCGCATTGGCCTTCATCGCGCGCAGTCCGTCTTCGATCATGCCGGCGACGGCCGGGGCCAGCGCGTGCGGCAGCAGGTCGGCGATCCAGACGACGCGGCAGCGCGTGCCACCTTCGTCAAAGATTTGCGTCGAGGCGTTGTGATGCGTCAGCCGCCCGCCCGCAGCCGACCAGGCGACGCGACGGGCCTGGTCATCGATGTCGACGATGACTTCGCGTGCCGTCAGCCCGTTGGCGAAGCGGATCTGGCGCGCGTCGGCGCCGTCCATCGTGCAGTCTGCGATGAAGCCGGGCGCGAGGCGGGTGTGCAGGGCGCCGACGTCGCGCATCGCGTCCCAGAGGGCGGCGGCGGGTGCTTCGACGACGGTTTCGCGGTGGATGGAGGCCATGGCTGTTCCTGGGAGTGATGGCCCATTCTGGCCAGCACGCCTTGCGCGCACCGGCCGGATTCGGACATCTCCAACCGCGTGGCGACCGCGGTCAGCGCGGCGGCCAGGTTGGTGCGGTGCGAGAGGCGGGCAGGCGCAGCGAGCGCGAACGCATCTCATGGACCCAGGCCGGGCATTGGCCGTCTCCGGAGCCGGCGAAGCCGCCCGAGGGGGCGCAGATGAAGCGGCCCTCGCCGTCGTAGAGCCGGTTGAACTGGTCGCAGCAGTCCGAGATGAAAAGGTAGACGGGCTGGCCATCAGGTGCCGCGAAGGAGAGCAGGTTGACGTTGAACCGGCCGGTGCCCGCCTCGAAGGTGCGGATGTGTTCGCGGATGGCCGGGTTGGGCGCGGCGAGGGACAGTGGCGCGACGACTTCGTTGGCGAGGCTGGCCATGGTGGCCAGGCCGCCCAGCAGCAGCACGCCGGCAGTGACGGCGACGGCGGCGTACCCGCGAGCGGATGGCGTGGGCTTGAAGCTGGGCATGGCGGTTCAGTATCGATGCGGTCGTCAGTAGTCCAGCCACTCCATCGGCGCGACGAGCGCCCCACCGCGGATGCGTTCCAGCGTGCCGGTCAGCACGTCGATGTTGTTGTCGAAGCTGCCATGGCCGGCGTCGATCTGGTCGCCGGCCTTGGTGATGCGGACCTTGGGCGAGGTGACGCGGTTGAGCAGGGCGCCGGCGGGCCAGAGCTTGAGCCAGGCGGCGACGTCGGCATTGGGTGGGCCAACCCACTGGTCGTCCACCCAGGCCGGGTCGGGCTTCACCAGCGCGCGCTCCATGCCGAGCAGCGGCTGCTTGCGCACGTCGTCCAACGCCCGCGACACGAGGTAGAGCAGGGACTTGCCGTAGATGTCGCGCCGGGCATCGGGCAGCCCGTCGCAGCGCTCGTTGGCGTCGGTCAGCACGTGCAGGCGCAGCGTGTTGAGCGACAAGACGCCGGCCTTGTCGGCTGCGCCGTAGTGCTGCACGGCAAAGCCGCTGGAGCAGGCGGCGGCGTAGAGCTCGCAGCTGGCGGCGGGCACGATGTTGGCGCCACCGAGCCGGCCGAGCAGGTGGCCGATCAGGATGGAGCCGGCGGAGTGGCCGACGAGGTGGACCTCCAGCGTCTTGCCGCTCTTGGCCAGCGTGTCGCGCAGTTCGCGCAGCATGCGGGCGGTGAGGTCGAGGACATGGTCGGCCGTGGCGCCGCCCTCGGCGTTCTCGCGCATCTCGCTCCAGATGCCGCGCGCGAACTGGCGGCCCATGGCCTCGATGGCGCGGTCCTTGGCCTCGGCAGCCACTTCTCGCATGCGGTCCAGCCAGCCCGCGCTGCGGTCGGCGCCGTCGACGATGCGGTGCTTGAGGTCCTCCAGCATGTCGTTCAGCGTCTCGCCGGGGCCGGTCTTCCAGGTGAAGAACAGCGGGTAGATGCCGTTGGCGAGGAAGTAGGGCGCCAGCACGCGGATGCGCTGGACGGAGCCGATCTCGTTGTTCAGGCCACCGTGGGCGTAGAGGACAAGCTTGACGGTCTTGTCCTTGCTGGCCTTGAACCAGGCCGCGGGGCGTTCGACCACGATTTCTCGAGCCAGGCCTTCGCGGTCGTTGCGGGCGCGGGTGAAGTCGGTGGACATCAGCTGGCCGTCGTTGCCCGACACCAGCGTGTGGGTGTAGGCCTCCTCGGTGCGCAGCGGCTGGTAGGGCTTGTGCGCGAAGACGTGGTTGAAGGGCCAGGGGTCGTCGCGCGGGTTGTCGTCCTGGCGCAGCGTGGCGCCCACGTCCGACAGGCCGCGGCCGGCCATGACGCGAAAGCCGCCGGCCACGCGTGCGGCCTTCGCCGCCTTGCCGCCCTTGGCCGCCGGGGGCTGGCGTCCCTTGATGTCCGACAGGTCCTGCGGCACGCCCAGGGCCACGGCCCAGGCGTCGGTGCCGTTGGTGATCCAGTCCTCGTAGCTGAGGATGGCGAAGCCGCTCGCCCCCCAGCCAGTGCCCCAGCTGTTCTGCACGACGAAGCCGCGTTCGTTGTAGCCCACCAGCGCAAACGCGTGGCCGCCGGTCTTCTTGGCCATGCGCTCGATGCGCGGCAGTTTGTCGTGGCTGGCAGGCATGTCCGATTCATCGAGCGTCCAGCCGTCGTGCACGTCGCCCGACACGTAGATGGCGCCGATCTCGTAGATGGCGGCCTGCATGTCGACGACGCTGCGCTTGTCGACGCGGTAGTAGACGCCCAGCGCCCGGGTCGTCGCGTCATCGTCCCAGCCCGCGCCGGGGCGTTCGAAGACGCCGTTGCCGTCGCGGTCGAGCGGGTAGGGCCACAGCGTGGACGAGCACACGCCGTGCTTGTGCCAGCCCTTGAGCGCGCCGCGGCAGGAGGAGCCCTCGTAGTCCTGGCCGGGCCATTCGTCGTAGAGCTTGGCCAGCTCGTAGAACATGCGCGGGCTGACGGTCTCGGGCGGCGTGCGGCCGCGCGGCGTGGCGATGTGACGCAGCCAGTAGAGGTAGTTGGTCACGCAGGCCAGGCCGAAGCCCGTGCAGGCGCCTTCGTTGCCCTGGTTGAGGATGCGGCCAGCCTTCACGTAGGCGGGCAGCAGGCGCTTGAGGTCGGCATCCTGCGGCCAGCGGGCGGGGAGCGAGCGCAGCGGCGCGCGGTAGACCAGGTCGCGCAGGTCCAGGCGATCGGGGCGGGCGTCCAGCTTGGGCGCGGGCACGGCGTTGGCGGCGGCTTTGGTGGCAGCCGTCTGCTTTGCGGCGGGCTTGCGGGTCTTGGTGGCCATGGCGTCTCCTGGACTGTCTTCGTGACAACGGCGGATGATGGCCGCGCGCCTGCGCCGCGACAAGCGCGCAGGTGAGACTGACCCCCATGATTAAGGTCGGCGTCGTCGGCCTGGGGCCTCAATAGGGCAGCTTGCCCGCGTGCCGCTTCCAGTGGCGCGCCACGTCACCCTTGCGCATGGCCTCGGCGAAGGCGGCATCCAGGCGCGGCAGCAACTCAGCTGCCGCACTGCCGCGCGCGGCGACCAGATGGAAGGCCGGTGGCGGCACGTCGGGCAGCGGCGCGTGGGCCAGCCCCGGCGTGGCCAGGTGATCGACCTTGCCGAGCTCCCATTGCGCGATGACTTCGAGCTCTTCGACGAAGTAGTCGCAGCGGCCGAGCAGCAGTTTCTCGATCAGCTGCTGGTAGTTGCGCGCGCCCTGGTCCAGGTCGTTCGGGCCCAGCCCGTAGTGCGCGTAGGTCGACCCGTTCTTTCCGCAGCCGCGCCAGCGCTTCAGCCCGGCGCGGTCGGCGATCTTCAGCGGCTGCGCCGCACGGAAGAAGACCTGGGGCGTGAAGGTCTTGTAGGGCTTGGAGAAGGCCAGCGTCTTGGCGCGCTCATCGTCGTAGTAGGCCGCGAGCGCGAAATCGATCTCGCCGGATTCGACCGCGCGCAGGCAGCGCTTGAAGGGCAGGTCACCGATCAACTTGAGCTCGACACCGAGCTTGGCGAACAGCGGCGGCCAGAGATCGACGAGGAAGCCGCTCAACGGCTGCGTTTGATCCGGCGTGCGGTACAGCCAGGGCGGCCCGACGCCGGGTTCGCCACAGGCGGTGAGGGGCTTGGCCTGGGCGCCGGTGGCCGCGGCCACCGCGCCTGCTAGCCAGGCCATTGAGCGCACCCAGCGGCCGCACAGGATACGAGAGGGACGAATCATCAGCGTGCGAGTCTATGCCCGCCGCTAACGGGATTCATGGCCTGACACGCGCCCAGCGTTCGTGATCGCGC
Organism: Roseateles sp. GW821-FHT02E12; assembly: GCF_059421665.1. NCBI lineage: Bacteria > Pseudomonadati > Pseudomonadota > Betaproteobacteria > Burkholderiales > Sphaerotilaceae > Roseateles > Roseateles sp. GW821-FHT02E12. The sequence goes on along the minus strand of NZ_JBWKVK010000001.1, from coordinate 40,605 downwards.
CAGCGCCCGGCGATCTTCAGATACCTGGGCGAATAACCCTCAAGCGCGAAGCCGCAGCGCCGGGCGAGCGCAAGGGACGCCAGGTTGCCAGGCTGGATATTGGCCTCGACGCGGTGCAGGCCGAGGTCCTTGAAGGCCAGGCGAACGACGGCGTTCAGGCCCTGGGTCATCAGCCCGCGGCCCTCGAAGCCCTGGAAGGCGAAATAGCCCAGGTAGCCGCTGCGGAAGGCGCCGAGCACGATGTTCGTCAGGTTGATGGCGCCGGCCAGTTCGCCATCCGCCTCGACGACAAAGCCGTGGTGGGCGTGGCCATCGAAGCGGGCCAGATAGCGCTCGAAGGCCGCGCCGTCGCAGGGCGCCGTGGCCCAGGGGCGGTGCAGCGTGCGACTGCGGCGCGCGGCGGCGGTGAAGGCCTCGGCATCCGCCGCGGTAACCCGCCGGATCACCGGCCGAGCGGCGCGATGCCCAGCCACGCGGCGTGCGCCCAGAACGCGAAGAACGCCCAAAGGGCCACGCCGACGACGACCGTGGCCGCAGTCCCTGCGACGGTGCCAGGCGCCGCTGCCGGCCCTGGGCGGCGGCGTGCCGCGCGGAACACGAGGATGGACCAGACGAGGAAGCTGCCGAACAGCATGACGTCGGCCAGCGTGTTGTTGGCAATCAGGTGGGCGAAGGCCCAGACCTTGACCGACAGCGTCATCGGGTGCTGCAGCTTGGCCTTGAAGTGGTTGCGCGGCACGTAGGCCGCGGCCATCAGGATCATGGCGACAAGCACCAGCAGCGAGGCGAGGTGGTTCATGCCGCGGATGGACGGCCACAGCACGACGGGCTCGAGCCTTGCGCGCGAGAAGCCCCACAAGATCAGGCCGAAGCCGACGATGGAGACGACGGTGTACAGCCCCTTCCAGGCCTTGTCGCCGAGCCGGGCGATCTGCGCGTCGCGCCATTGCGGCGCCAGCGCACGCGCCAGGTGGATGCCGAGGAAGAGGGTGAGGCCGAGGGCAAGCCAGATCATGGAAGTCTCCCGTTCAGGTTTGTCTGTCGACGCGCAGTGCCAGCACGACCGAGCTGTTGGTGCGCAGCACACCGTCGATGTCGCCGATCTCGTCGAGCAGCGCGTCGAGCCGGGCCGTAGTGTCGGCGCGCAGGAGCGCCATGTAATCGAACTCACCACTGACGGACGCGAGCTGGCGCAGCTCGGGCAGTTCTGATAAGCGCTTGACGACCTCGCGCCCGGCCTTGGGGCTGACGGTGATGCCGACAAAAGCCTGCACGCTGCGGCCGGCCTCGTCGCCACCCAGCCGCGCCGTGTAGCCCACGATGCGGCCGCTGGCCTCCAGCCGGGCGAGGCGTGCGACGACGGTGGTGCGCGCCACGCCCAGCTTGCGCGCCAGCGTGGCCGTGCTCTCCCGCGCGTTGGCCTGCAGCAGCAGGATCAGGCGGCGGTCGAGGTCGTCGGGTGAGGCGATCGGGTTTACCCGTAATTCATCCATAACGACGAATCATCGCGACGAATCGTCGAAACAGCAATTGCTTTCGTCGGAGTAGTGCTTTCTTTCGTCATCACCCCTGCCTAGAGTTCGGCCCAACGCAAACACCTGCCTGGAGCTCCTCATGAAGATCGCCCTGCTCGGCGCCGGCCACATCGGCCAGACCATCGCCCGCCTGCTGCACGCCACCGGCGACTATCAAGTGACAGTGCTGGACAAGAACCCCGGCTACCTGAAAGTGCTGGCTGCCGAGGGCATCGCCACGGCCGAAGTCGACAGCGACAACCGCGCCGCCCTGGCCGCCCAGTTGCGTGGCAAGGATGCCGTCGTCAACGCGCTGCCCTACCACCTGGCCATCACCGCCGCCGAGCTGGCGCTGGAATGCGGCTGCCACTATTTCGACCTGACCGAGGACGTGGCCGCCACCAAGGCCATCATGAAGATGGCCGAAGGCGCCAAGACCGCCTTCATGCCGCAGTGCGGCCTGGCGCCGGGTTTCATCGGCATCGTGGCCCACCACCTGTCCAGCGGCTTCGACTCGGTGCGCGACGTGCAGATGCGCGTCGGCGCCCTGCCGGCCTTCCCGACCAATGCGCTGAAGTACAACCTGACCTGGTCGGTCGACGGCCTCATCAACGAGTACTGCCACCCCTGCGAAGCCGTCCACGAAGGCGAGACCATCTCTGCGCTGCCGCTGGAAGGCCTGGAGCACTTCAGCCTGGACGGCACCGAGTACGAGGCCTTCAATACCTCCGGCGGCCTGGGCACGCTGTGCGAGACCTGGGCGGGCAAGGTGCGCAACCTCGACTACAAGACCGTGCGCTACCCCGGCCACCGCGACCTGATGCAGTTCTTGCTGGGCGACCTGGGCCTGAAGGGCGACCAGAACCTGCTGAAGGACATCATGCGCAAGAGCATGCCCGCCACGATGCAGGACGTGGTGCTGGTGTTCGTGACCGTGTCCGGCCAGAAGAATGGCGTGCTGCTGCAGGAAGTCTTCGCCCGCAAGATCTTCGCCACGCGTGATGGCGCCCAGCCGCTGTCGGCCATCCAGATCACGACCGCCGCCGGCATCTGCGCCGCCGTCGACCTGTTCCGCGAAGGCAAGCTGCCGCAGAAGGGCTTTGTCCGCCAGGAAGAGGTCAAGCTGCCCGACTTCCTTGCCAACCGCTTCGGCTCGGCGTATCAACAGTCCCGTCAAGTCGAATCGATCTCTTGAGGACAATGTTCGTCATGAAGCAACAAACCCTTTCCGTCCTCGACGCCCTCGGCGTCCACCTGCCGGGTTCCGGTGACCTGACCGTGCGCTCGCCCATCGACGGCAGCGTGCTGACCCAATTGCCCACCGCCAGCGCGGCCGACATGAAGGCGGCCGTCGGCCGTGCGCATGAGGCCTTCAAGGCCTGGCGCGTCGTGCCGGCCCCGAAGCGTGGCGAGCTGATCCGCCTGTTTGGCGAAGAACTGCGTGCCCACAAGGCGCAACTGGCCCAGTTGGTTTCCATCGAGGCCGGCAAGGTGACGAGCGAAGGCCTGGGCGAAGTCCAGGAAATGATCGACATCTGCGAGTTCGCCGTCGGTCTGTCGCGCCAGCTGCATGGCCTGACCATCGCCAGCGAGCGCCCCGGCCATCGCATGATGGAACAGTGGCTGCCGCTGGGCGTCGTCGGCATCATTTCGGCCTTTAACTTCCCCGTGGCCGTTTGGGCCTGGAACTCGGCGCTCGCGCTGGTCTGCGGCGATGCCTGCGTCTGGAAGCCGTCCGAGAAGACGCCGCTGACCGCGCTGGCCACGCAAGCCCTGTTCGAACGCGCGCTGAAGGCTTATCGCGCTGCTGGCAACACCGCGCCTGACGGCCTGTCCGAGCTGATCATCGGCCGCGCCGATGTGGGCGAAGCGATGGTGGACGACACCCGCGTGGCTCTCGTCAGCGCCACCGGCTCCACCCGCATGGGCCGCGCTGTCGGCCCGCGCGTTGCGGCGCGCTTCGGCCGCTCGCTGCTGGAGCTGGGTGGCAACAACGCCATCATCGTCACGCCCAGCGCCGACCTGGACCTGGCCGTGCGCGGCATCCTGTTCGGCGCCTACGGCACGGCCGGCCAGCGCTGCACGACGACGCGCCGCGTCATCGTCCACGAGAGCATCCATGACGCACTCGTCGACCGCCTGGACCGCGCCCGCGCGCAGCTGCCCATCGGTTCGCCGGTGGAGCCCGGCACGCTGATCGGTCCACTGATCGATGCCCAAGCCTTCGACGCGATGCAATTCGCGCTGAGCGCCGCACGTGAGCAAGGCGGCTTGGTGAGCGGTGGCGAACGTGCGTTGACCGACCGTTTCCCCGAGGCCTACTACGCCGCACCGGCGCTGGTGCGGATGCCGTCGCAGACCGAAGTGGTGTGCCACGAGACCTTCGCGCCCATCCTGTACACGCTGAAGTACAAGACGCTGGAAGAAGCCATCGAGCTGCAGAACGGCGTGCCGCAAGGCCTGTCGTCGGCCATCTTCACGACCGACCTGCGCGAGGCCGAGCGCTTCATGAGCGCGTCGGGTAGCGACTGCGGCATCGCCAACGTCAACATCGGCACGTCCGGTGCGGAAATTGGTGGCGCGTTCGGTGGCGAGAAGGAAACGGGCGGCGGCCGCGAGAGCGGGTCCGACGCGTGGCGCGCCTACATGCGCCGCACGACCAACACGGTGAATTACTCGAGCGAGTTGCCTCTTGCTCAGGGAGTGAAGTTCGACATCTGAGTCGACTTCGTCAGCGGGGGCTGAGAACTGGGCTATAGTCCGGCCTCCCTGAAAGCCCAGGTGGCGGAATTGGTAGACGCACTAGTTTCAGGTACTAGCGGGTAACTCCGTGGAGGTTCGAGTCCTCTCCTGGGCACCAAACAAAGAAAAAGGCCAGCACGCAAGTGCTGGCCTTTTTGCTTTGGTGCCCAGGAGAGGACTCGAAAGGCGTGTCGTCGTGGACCGAGGACAAGCCCTGCGGCTTGTCCGACGCCTCGGTGAAGGCTTCGCGCCTCTGGCGCGTTGCCGGCCGCCGGGGGCGCCGGAGGTGACCGAGTCCCCGCTAAGGTGCCCTCGATGGGCGCCTTAGCGAGTGGTGGCGGAAACCGAGCCCGCATCGGTGGCGCCAAACCACCGCTCCTCAAACTTCGCCGCCGGCACGCCCTTCCCAAACCACCACCCCTGCCCCCAGTCGCAGCCCATCTCCCGCAGCGCCGCCATCTGCGCCTCGGTCTCCACGCCTTCGGCCACCACGTCCATTCCCAGCTCATGCGCCATCGTCACGATGGCCCGGCACAGCGCCAGCGCCTTGCCACCGCCCTCGAGCCCGGCAACGAAGCTGCGGTCGATCTTGACGGTGTCGATGTCGTGATGCTGCAGATAGCTCAACGATGAATAGCCGGTGCCGAAGTCGTCCAGCGAGATGGCCATGCCCGCTTCGCGCAGCGCACGCAGCCGCTCGGCCACGGCTTCGTCGCGCTCCAGCAGCAGGCCCTCGGTGATCTCCACCGCCAGCGCGTCGCCCGGTAGTCCCATCCCGCGCAGATGCGTGACCCAGTCCGGCGGCATGCGGTGGCTGCGTTCGCTGAGGAACTGCACCGGCGACTTGTTGATGCTGATCTGGAATCCGTCATGCCCCGCGGCGCGCCAGGCCTGCGCTTGCGCCGCGGCTTCGCGGAACACCCAGTCGCCGATGTCGACGATGAGGCCGCTGGTTTCCGCCAGCGGAATGAACTGGGCGGGGCTGACTTCGCCCAGCGTCGGATGGGTCCATCGCAACAGCGCCTCGGCCTTGCGCGGCGGGGCCGTCGTATCGCGCAGCGACAGGATGGGCTGGTAGACGAGGCTGAACTGCCCGGCCGGCAGGGCTTCGCGCAATTCGCTGGCCAGGCGGGCGCGGCGCTGCGCGGCCTCCTGCAGGGCCGGCGTGAACAGGCTCATGCGGTTGCGGCCGGCGCCTTTGGCCTCGTACAGCGCCTGGTCGGCATGCTTGAACAGCGCCTCGATCTCGACACTGTCGCGCGGCGCGAGGCTGACGCCGATGCTGGCCGATACATAGACTCGCTCGCCCCCGACGTCGAAGGCCGCCGACAACGCCTCCAGCAACTCCTGCCCGACCCGCGCGGCGGCCGACGCCGCGTTCGCGGTGGCCAGCAGCACGGTGAACTCGTCGCCGCCCATGCGTGCCACCACGCCGGTCGTTGCGCCGCCCGAGGGCATGCAGTCTTGCAGCCGGCCGGCCACCTGCACCAGCAGCGCATCGCCCACGTCGTGGCCCAGCGAGTCGTTCACTTCCTTGAAGTGATCGAGGTCGACGAACATGACGGCCAACTCCTCGCCGCGCATCGCGCGCAGGGCCAGTGCGCGTTCGATGCGTTCGCGCAGCGAGCGGCGGTTGGGCAGGCCGGTCAGCGTGTCGACCCGGGCCTGCTGCCAGACGACAGCCTCCTGGCGTTTGCGGTCGGTGATGTCGGTGTGCGTGCCCACCATGCGCAGCGGCTTGCCCGCCGCGTCGCGTGCAATCACCATGCCGCGGCTGAGGATCCATTTCCAGGTGCCGTCCTTGGCCAGCACGCGGTGCTCGTTGCGGTAGATGGCGTTGCGGCCGGCGAAGTGGTCCTCGCGGTCCCTGTCCATCTGGGCCAGGTCGTCCGGGTGGGTGCGGGCATCGAACGCCTCGGGCGTCGCGGCCACATCGCCGGGCTCGAAGCCGTGCAGGCGCAGATAGCGCTCGGAGAAGTGCTCGATACCCTGCTGCACATGCCAGTCCCAGACGCCGTCGCCGCTGCTTTCCAGGGCCAGCTTCCAGACCTCGTCGGACTCGCGCAGCCGCACCTCCGCGGCGCGCCGCGCGGCGATGTCGGTGTGCGTGCCCAGCCACAGCGGCGAGTCCGGCAGGCGCTGGGCCTGGGCCAGCACCCAGTTCGCGCCGAGCCGGTATTCCATCTCGAAGCGGCCCGTGGCCTGGGCTGCGGCCCAACGCGCGGTGAAGGCGGTGCGGTCGTCCTCGTGGAGCCACTGGGCCAGCGGCGTCGGCAGCGCGGGGCGATGCAGTGCTTCGGCGAGCCGCGCATTCATCCACAGCAGGCGGCCCTGCGCATCTGACTTCCAGACCTGTTGAGGCAGGGCGTCGAGCAGTGAGGCAAAGTGCACAGGCGGCGGCATCGTCGATGGATTGGGGACTCTGCGGACTGTATGCCCGTCGCCATGCGCCACAATCTCGCCCGCCCGAGCCGTTCGGGCGCGTTTTTTGGATGAGACCCCCCGCATGAACAAGACCGATCTGATCGAACACCTGGCCGCCAAGCATGAGCTGAGCAAGGCCGAAGCCGGCCGCATCCTCGAGACCCTGCTGGACGCCGTCGTCACCACCGTGAAAAAGGGTGGCGCCGTGTCGATCCCGGGCTTCGGCTCCTTCAAGCAGCACGCCCGCGCTGCACGCAACGGCGTGAACCCCAGCACCGGCGCCAAGATCAAGATCGCCGCCGCCAAGCTGCCCAAGTTCACCGCCGGCGCTGGCTTCAAGGCTGCTGTCGACCCCAAGGCTGCCGCCAAGAAGGCTGCTGCCAAGCCGGCCGCAAAGCCCGCAGCAAAGCCGGCCGCCAAGGCCAAGAAGAAGTAATTCTTCGCCATCGTGAGCTCACGCAGCGGCAGTCCCACCATCGTCGACGTCGCCCGCGAAGCGGGCGTGTCGATCAAGACCGTATCGCGTGTGCTCAACCATGAGCCCGGCGTGCATGAAAGCACCCGGGATCAGGTGCTCAAGGTAGTGGAGGCGCTGCGCTACCGGCCCAAGCAGTCGGCACGCAGCCTCGCAGGTGGACGGTCTTTCCTGATCGGCCTGCTCTATTACGACCCCAGCGCGATCTTCGTCGGCAGCGTGCAGCAAGGTGCCACGCTGCGATGCCGCGAGCTGGGTTATCACCTCGTCGTCGAGTCGCTGCACAACGACGCGCCCGACCTGCGTCAGCAGATCGACCGCATGGTGATGGCGCTGCGGCCCGACGGCATGATCCTGACGCCGCCGCTGTGCGACAACCCCGAGGTGCTCGCCGCGCTTCGCGAAAGCGGCACGCCCTGCGTGCTGATGTCGCCCGAGCGCGATCTGCGCGGCGTGCCTTCCGTGCGCATGGACGACGTGCATGCGGCCGAAGAGATCACCAACCTGCTGCTCAGCCTCGGCCACACGCGCATCGCCTTCATCAAGGGCCCGCCGGACCAGTCGGCCAGCGCGGCGCGCTACCAGGGCTTCGTCAATGCGCTGCGTGCGCATGGCCTGGAGCCCGATCCCGAGCTGATCCAGCCCGGCACGTTCACCTTCGCCAGCGGCCGCGATGCCGCTCACCAGTTGCTCAGCCGCCGCCAGCGCCCGACGGCCGTGTTCGCGAGCAACGACGACATGGCCCTCGGCGTGCTCGCTGCGGCCCAGCGCCTGGGGCTGCCGGTGCCGAACGATCTGTCGGTTGCCGGCTTCGACGATTCGCCGACGGCAGCCCTCGTCTGGCCGCCGCTGACCACCGTGCGCCAGCCAGTCGCCGAGATGGCGCGCGCGGCTGTCGAGATGCTCGTGTCGGTGCAGCGGCCCGACATGGCCGCGCCCGCCGAGGAGGCGGATCTGCACAAGGTACTGCCGCACGAGCTCGTCGTGCGCGACTCCACGCGAGCCCGCTGAGCCGGTCTCGGCGCCTAGGCGCCAGGCGGTGGCGGGCTCGTCCGCATGCTGGCGCTCCGACGATCTCCGCCGCACTTCCCCGCAGTTCCTCATGACGCCGCGCGACGCTCCAGGTATCGCTATCAGCGCGTATTGACAACGCTGTCAGTGATCGGCAAGATGAGCTCACTGGATCGGCAAATCCAGTGCATCGGCACCTACCGACTCTCCACGGAAGTCCCGACGCCTGCTGAGCTCCGGCTCGGTCTGCGCGCCCCGCCGCCACGTCTATCCCACGCCGTTGCCCGGCCTGCCCGCTCACCATGAATCTCCCCGATACCGCTCGCATCGACCCCGCCACCCTCGCCCAGTCTTTTCCGCCCGATTTCCTCTGGGGCGTGGCCACCAGTGCCGCCCAGATCGAGGGCGCCGCCTTCGAAGACGGCAAGGGCGCGTCCATCTGGGATGCGTTCTGCCGCCAGCCCGGCCGCATCAAGGACGACTCCAACATCGACGTCGCCTGCGACCACTACCACCGCTTCCGCGATGACGTCGCGCTGATGAAGGGCCTGGGCCTGGACTGCTACCGCTTCAGCTTCTCCTGGCCGCGCGTGCAGCCGCTGGGGCAGGGCGCCTGGAACGAAGCGGGCTTCGCCTTCTACGACCGCCTCATCGACGCCCTGCTGGAAGCCGGCATCCAGCCTCACGGCACGCTGTACCACTGGGATCTGCCGCAAGCGCTGGAGGAGAGCATCGGCGGCTGGCTGTCGCGCGACATCGTCGGCCGCTTCGCGGACTACGGCGCCGAGATCGCGCGCCGCTTCGGTGACCGCCTGGCCAGCATCGCGACACACAACGAACCCTGGTGCACGGCCACCCTCGGCTACGAGACCGCCCAGTTCGCGCCCGGCCGCACCAGCCGTGCCGAAAGCCTGCAGGTGGCCCACCACCTGATGCTGTCGCATGGCGACGCCATCCAGGCGATGCGCGCCGTCACCAAGACCAAGCTCGGCATCGTCCTCAACCACACACCGTCCTTCCCGGCCACGCCCAACGAGGCCGACCGCCGCGCTGCGCGCATCGACGACGGGCTGAATGTGCGCTGGTACATGGACCCGATCTTTCGCGGCGCCTATCCCGCCGACGCCTTCGAGCACGTCGGTGCCGACGCGCCCAAGATCGAGCCCGGCGACCTGGACCGCATCCGCCGGCCGCTGGACTTCCTCGGCATCAACTTCTACACGCGCAGCCTGTTCGACGCCGAGGGCAACACGGTCAAGGGCCCCGGCAAGCGCGGCTTCACCGACATGGGCTGGGAGATCGTGCCCGAGGTCTTCGCCCAGCATCTGGTGCGCCTGGCCCGCGAGTACTCGCCGCCACCGATGTTCATCACCGAGAACGGCATGGCCAATGCGGATCGCATCGTCGACGGCCCCGAGCCCCATGTGCCCGACGCCGAGCGCATCGCCTACCTGTCCAGCCACCTGCAGGCCCTGGCCACGGCCATGAGCCTGGGCGCCGACGTACGCGGCTATTTCTACTGGAGCCTGCTCGACAACTTCGAGTGGAACTCCGGCTACGACAAGCGCTTCGGCCTCGTCCACGTCGACTACGCGAGCCAGCAGCGCCTGCTCAAGGACAGCGCCCACTGGTACAGCGACCTCGTCGCCCGCCACCACGCGCGACGCTGAGGCCGTGCGCCAGCCCGACGTCGATGACGTCGTGGCTCACTGCACCCTCAGGCCCCTGAGAGCCCTTGCAATGCGTTGCAAGGGTCACGGGTCATGCATTCCTCCGCGTTTGCCCCGACAAAGGCACGGAAATTCGGTCACGATCAGGCGCTAAGCTCCGAGTTGCGTTTTGCTAGGGGATTTTTCCCGGATAGCGGCAAGCGCAATAGGCCAAATTGAAGTACAGACGGAGGCCGGCTCAAGGACTGTGGCGCGGTTGCCGTAGCTTGGGTCGTGTCGAGGAGTGCCCGGCGTATGGGTTCTGAGTGAATGCAGGATAGAACAAGCGATCCTCTGATTGATGTCAGCCAATTGACTGTCGGGATGTTCATTCATCTGGACCTCGGCTGGATGTCGCATCCGTTTCCTTTGTCGAGCTTCAAGATCGCCTCCAGCGATCAGCTCCTCATCCTGCGTCGCCTGGGCCTGACCCAGGTGCGCTGGAGCCCGGCCAAGAGCGACCTGACGCTGCCGTCCTCCGGCACCGATATCCCGCTGCCCACCGATGCGGCCGCCGCCGCCGCCGCTGCGGCTGCCGGCACGCCCGCTGAACCTACGCCCGAGGAACTCGCCCGCGAAGCCCATCGCCGCGCGCTGGCCGCTCAGCGCGAGGCCTTGCGCCTGTGCGAAGAACAGTACGGCGAGGCCGCCGATGGCTTTCGCAGCGTCATGGACAAGGTCCAGTCCGATCCCCACGAGGCGCGCACCCAGGCCGAGAGCCTGACCGCCGCCCTGCTCGACAAGATGTTGGTCGAGGGTGATCTCAATATGCGCCTCCTCAACGAGGCAGCCGGCGACCGCAGCACGGCGCACGCGTTGAACGTCTGCATCATTGCTCTGCTGCTCGGCCGCGCCTTCGGCCTGGGCCGCGACGAGATGATGGATCTCGGCGTCGGTTCGCTGCTGCACGACGTCGGCAAGCTCGAGGTGGCGGCGCGCCTGCGCCACCGCGATGAGAGCTTCACCGCCGCCGAGACCCAGGCCTACCAGCAGCACGTCGTCAAGGGTGTGGCCATCGCCCAGACCATGGGCCTGGCGCCCGGCCCGTTGCTCATCGTCGCCCAGCATCACGAGCATGCCGATGGCAGCGGCTTCCCGCAGCGCATCAACATGGACCGCATGAGCACCGGCGCGCGCATCGTCGCGCTGGTCAACCGCTTCGACGGCCTGTGCAACCCGCTGATCACTTCCAAGGCGATGACGCCTCACGAGGCGCTGTCGCTGATGTTTGCGCAGGGGCGCAACCGCTTCGACGCGACCATGCTGAACGCCTTCATCCGCATGATGGGCGTCTACCCGCCGGGCTCCACTGTGCAGCTGACCGACGACCGCTACGCCCTCGTCGTGTCCGTCAACTCGGCGCGGCCGCTGAAGCCCCGCGTCATGGTCCATGACATCAAGGTGCTCAAGGAAGAGGCCCTCATCCTCAATCTTGAAGAGATGCCCGACCTGGGCATCCGTCGTAGCCTCAAGCCCCAATTCCTGCCGCGGGCGTCACTGGACTATCTGAGCCCCCGAGCGCGCATCGCCTACTTCTTCGATGCGGTCGCCACAGGTCCAGGGGAGCTGGCGGCGTGAACGCCAGCCGCGAGGCGCAGTCGTCACTGCCTCGCAATCCCGAGGCGCCATCCGTGATCGGCGTGTTGCTGGAAGGCCTGCCCGAGCCGGCCTGGCTGGTGGATGGCGACAGCCTCACCGTCAGCGTCATCAACCGCGCCGCGCTGCGCCTGCTCGGCCTCAAGCCCGAGCGCGCCTTTGGCCAGCCGCCGGCGGCGCTGTGCGGGTCACTTGAAGACGAGGCCTTCTGGCAGGGCGCTGCACGCGACCCCTTCGCGCGCATCCGCTCCGACACCGTACTGACCCACAGCGACGGCCAGCCGCGCTGGGTCAGCCGCAGCATCAGCCCCATCCATACGCCCGAAGGTGGACGCTACTGGCTGGTGCTGCTGCACGACCAGACGCGCCGCCGCCGCGCCGAGGCCGAGCGCGAGACGCTGCTGGCCGAACTGCGCGCCACGCTCGAATCCACGGCCGACGGCATCCTTGTCGTCGACCTGGGCGGTCGCGTGCGCAGCTTCAACCGCCGCTTCGCCAAGCTCTGGGGCCTGGCCGGCGGCCTGCTGCACGAGCCCGGCGACGCGGGCCTGTGGCTGAGCCTGCAGCGCGTCATGCGCGACGGCGAGCAGTACCGGCTGCGCATCGAGGCGCTGCTGGACGCGCCGCTGATGCGCTCGAGTGACATGCTGCGCCTGGCCGACGGCCGTGTGCTGGAGCAGGTCTCGCTGCCGCAGATGAGCCGCGGCGAGCCCATCGGGCGAGTCTTTTCATTCCGCGACCTGAGCGAAAAGCTCGCCGCCCACCAGCGCATCGAGGAACTCGGCCGCTCTGACGTGCTGACCGGCGCACCCAACCGCCGTGCGCTGGCCGACCGCATCGTGCAGCAGATGGCAGCCGTCAACACCGGCGAACCGGCGCCTGCCTTTGCGCTGTTGCACCTCGACCTCGACCGCTTCAAGCAGATCAACGACACGCTGGGCCACAGCTACGGCGACCGTGTGCTGCGTGACGTCGTCGAGCGCCTGCGCGGCGCCGTCGGCACCAACGACACGCTGGCCCGCCTCGGCGGCGACGAGTTCGCGCTGCTCATCGACGGCGCCCAGATGTTCGAGGCCGAGGTCGCCGCCCGCCGCGTGCAGCAGTTGTTGGCCCAGCCCTTCAGCTTCGACACGCTGAGCTTCACCGTCACGGCCAGCTGCGGCATCGCGCTGTACCCGGGCGATGGCAACAGCCCCGACGAGCTGATGGCCAGCGCCGAGCGAGCCATGCACTGGGTCAAGGAAAGCGGCCGCGCGGGCTTCCGCTTCCACGTGCCGCGCAAGGAAGTCGACCTGCTGTCGCGCATGCGCCTGGACCACGACATGCGCCAGGCCCTCGCCGAGGGGCGCTTCCGCCTGCACTACCAACCCCAGGTCGAACTGGGCAGCGACCGCGTCATCGGCGCCGAGGCGCTGATCCGCTGGCGCGACCCGCAGCGCGGCGACATCTCGCCGGGCGAATTCATCCCGCTGGCCGAGGAGAGCGGTTTCGTCGTCGCCATCGGCGACTGGGTGCTGCGCGAGGCTGTCGCGCAGGCCGCCCACTGGCTCAGCCGCGGCTTGCGCATGCCGGTGGCCGTCAACGTGTCGGCCCTGCAGTTCCAGCAGGCCCGGTTCGTCGAGACCGTCGCCGAGGCGCTGCGCGAGGCCATGTTGCCGGCCAGCATGCTGGAGCTGGAGCTGACCGAGAGCGTGCTGCTTGGCGACGCCGAGGAAGGCCTGCGCCGCATGCGCTCGCTCGCGGCGCTCGGCGTCACGCTGTCCATCGACGACTTCGGTACCGGTTATTCGTCGCTCGCCTACCTGAAGCGCTTCCCCATCCAGCGCCTCAAGATCGACCGCAGCTTTGTGCAAGGCTTGCCGGGCGACGCCAGCGACGTCGGCATCGCCAACGCCATCGTGCAGATGGGCCGGGCACTGGGCCTGCAGGTCATCGCCGAGGGCGTCGAGACCGAGGCGCAGCGTGACTTCCTGGCCCAGGCCGGCTGCCACGAGTTCCAGGGCTATCTGTTTGCCAAGCCGCTGCCGCCGGATGAGTTCGAGCGGCGTGTGCGCCCGCGCCGCCACGTCGTCGACGCGCCGGTGTCCGGCTGGCTGGGGCTGGCCAGCGGCTAGTAGCCCGCAGGCGCCTGGCCCGCGGCCGCGCGCACAATGCGGCCATGCTCTACCGCTTCAAATCCAAGGCTGGCGCCGACGTCATCATGATGGCCGACTCGGCCGACGCCGTGCTGCGCCTGATGGGGCGCGAACCTGCGCCGAAAGGCATCCTCGAAGCCGCATCGCTGCCCGGGCTGATGCAGGCGCTGGAGGCCGGCGTGGCCGCCGATGACGCGCAATTCCAGCGCGCCGTCGACGATGCCAAGGCTGCTGGGCAGGCCGTTCCGCGCCGCCAGGGCGTGTCGTTGCGCCAGCGCGCCTGGCCGTTGCACGAATTGATGCAGCGCAGCGCGAAAGAGAACGCCGACGTCGTCTGGGGCGTCTAGTGCTGGAAGAGGTCACCCGGCTCGTCCTGATTCGCCATGGCGAGACGGCCTGGAACCGCGCGACGCGCATCCAGGGCCACACCGACATCCCGCTCAGCGCCCTCGGCCTTGCCCAGGCCGAGCGGCTGGCCGAAGCCCTGGCCGACGAGACTTTCGCCGCCATCTATTCCAGTGACCTCAGCCGTGCGCGCCAAACCGCCGAGGCGCTGGCTGCCGCACGGGGCCTGCCGATCCACTTCGACGCCGCGCTGCGCGAGCGCGCCTTCGGGCGCTTCGAAGGCCTGAGCTGGCAGGAAATAGATCAGGGTTATCCCGATGATGCGGCGCGCTGGCGGCGTCGTGAACCCGACTTCGTTGTTGGCGGCGGCGAGAGCCTGACCGTCTTCAGTGCCCGCTGCCTTGAGGCGGCACGCCGCGCCGCCGCCGCGCATCCGGGTCAAAGCATCGCCCTGGTCGCCCATGGCGGCGTGCTGGACTGCCTTTATCGCGCCGCGACCCGGGTTGCGCTGGACGCACCGCGCAGCTGGCAGTTGGGCAACGCCACCATCAACCGTCTGCTGGCGACGCCCGACGGCTTCACGCTGATTGGCTGGAACGACGACCGCCATCTGGCGGGCCTGAGCGCGGACGACATCGCCGCTTGAGGGCGGCGCGCGCAATTCAAGGCCCTAGTGCCACTGTTGCATCCACGCGTCGGTCGTATCGGGTGCGGCAAAAGCCGCTTCTATACTGGTTGTCACTTGTCCTTCTAGGCAGGGCCTAGGCCCCGTCCAACCTCTCTGTAAAGGCAAACGATGAAGAAGATTGCACTCGTCGCCGCTCTGGCCGCTACCGCCGCCGCTCCGGCTTTCGCACAAAGCGTGACCCTCTGGGGTCGCCTCAACACCACCGTCGAAAGCCAGAAGTTCGGCACGCAAGACCGCAAGGTCGTCGTGCAAAACAACTCTTCGCGCCTTGGCTTCAAGGGCAGCGAAGACCTCGGCGGCGGCCTGAAGGCCTCCTTCGCGCTGGAACACGGCGTGAACAGCGACACCGGCGTTGCCACCGGCGGCACCACGTTCTGGAACCGTCAGTCGTCCGTCGAACTGAGCGGCGCCTTCGGTGCTGTGCGTCTGGGCAAGTGGTTCCCTGGCTCGTACTACGCTACGGCCGACTACGTCAGCAACCACAACCACGATACCGGCACGTCTTCTGACGCGCTGTACGCCACCCAGTTCCAGACCAACAACAAGGTCTCGTACTTCACGCCCAAGGCTGGTGGTTTCTCGGCCGAGCTGTCGGTGAGTGCTGGTGAAGGCGCAACGACCCGTGCCACGGACGTCGCCGTCAACTACGACGTGGGCCCGGCCCACGCTGGCTTCGGCTACGAAAAGAAGGGTGACTTCACCCAGTTCGCCGTCCGCGGTCTGTACGAATTTGGCCCGCTGATCGTTGGTGGTTACATCCAACGTGCTGAGAACACCTTCGGTGCGAACGGCAAGAAGAACTGGAACGTGTTCCGCGTCTCCGGCATGTACGTCATGGGCCAGTCGGAGTTCCACCTGAACTACGGCAAGGCTGACGACATCCTGGTCGACGACGGTGCCAAGCAGCTGACGGTTGGCTACAACTACAACCTGAGCAAGCGCACCAAGGTGTACGGCTTCTGGACGAAGACCGACAACCAGTCCAAGGGCAACTACTTCACCGGCGTTGCTGGTCAAGACTTCTCTTCGCTGGCCGCTGGTATCCGCCACAACTTCTGATCCTTCGGGACCGGAAAGAAAAAGGCGCCCTCAGGGCGCCTTTTTTCGTCGCACGTATGCCATGCGGCAAACAAGAAAGCGCCCCGCGGGGCGCTTTTTTCATTGGCGACTTCGGTCGCCGGCTTACGCCCGAATCACTCCCCAAAGAGGTCGGGTGAGCCTTTGCCGCCCGGCGGCGTCAGGCCAAGGTGGCGCCAGGCCGCCAGCGTCGCAACGCGGCCGCGCGGCGTGCGTTGCAGAAAGCCCTGCTGGATCAGATAGGGTTCGATGACGTCCTCGATGGTGCCCGCCTCCTCGCCGATGGCTGCGGCGACGTTCTCCAGGCCAACCGGCCCGCCGTCGAAGCGGTGCACGATGGCCTCAAGCAGCTTGCGGTCCATCAGGTCGAAGCCCTGCGGGTCGACGTCCAGCATGATCAGCGCCTTGTCGGCGATGCCGGCGACGATGCGGCCGTCTGCCTTGACCTCGGCGTAGTCACGCACGCGGCGCAGCAACCGGTTGGCGATGCGGGGCGTGCCACGCGAGCGGCGGGCGATCTCCAGCGCGCCGTCGGCGTCGATCGGCGCACCCAGCAGGCCGGCCGAGCGGGTCACGATGCGTTGCAGTTCGGCCGGCGTGTAGAACTCCAGCCGGGCAACGATGCCGAAGCGGTCGCGCAGCGGGTTGGTCAGCATGCCGGCGCGCGTCGTGGCGCCCACCAGCGTGAAGGGCTGCAGGTCCAGCTTGATCGACCGGGCGGCCGGGCCTTCGCCGATCATGATGTCGATCTGGTAATCCTCCAGCGCCGGGTAGAGGATTTCCTCGACGACCGGGCTCAGGCGGTGGATCTCATCGATGAAAAGAACATCGTTCTTCTCGAGGTTGGTGAGGATGGCCGCCAGGTCCTTGGGCTTCTCCAGCACCGGGCCCGAGGTCTGGCGCAGGTTGACGCCCAGTTCGGCCGCGATGATGTGGGACAGCGTCGTCTTGCCCAGGCCCGGCGGGCCGAACAGCAGCACGTGATCCAGCGCCTCGTGACGCTTGCGGGCGGCACCGATGAAGATCTCGAGCTGCTCGCGGGCCTTGATCTGGCCGACGTAGTCGTCGAGCAGCTTGGGGCGCAGCGCGCGCTCCATCGCCTCCTCGCGGCTGGATTCCGGCGCGGCGCTGATCAGCCGCGGCGCTGGGGCGAAGTCGTCGGTCTGGATGCTCATGAGAGCTTCTTGAGTGCGAGCTTGATGCCGTCGCTGACGCCGACGTCAGGCGGCAACACCTTGAGCGCCGCAGCCGCGTCCTTCTCGCTGTAGCCCAGCGCGATCAGTGCCTGCAGGATGTCGGCCTGCGCGTCGTTCGCGATGGTGGCGGGCAGCGCCAGATCGGCGCCGAGCTTGCCCTTGAGTTCCAGCAGCAGTCGCTCGGCCGTCTTCTTGCCAATGCCGGGCACCTTGGTGAGGCGGCCGGCTTCCTGGCGCGACACGGCCTGAGCCAGTTCCGCAACGGACAGGCCGGACAGCAGCCCCAGCGCCATCTTCGGGCCGACACCGCTGATCTTGATGAGCATGCGGAAGGTGGCGCGCTCCTCGTGCGTGAGGAAGCCGAACAGCTGGTGCGCGTCCTCGCGCACGGTCAGGTGGGTCAGCAGCACTGCCCGCTCGCCCAGGCCGCCGAGGTTGAAGAAGGTGCTCATCGGCACGTCGACCTCGTAGCCCACGCCCGCCACGTCGATGACGACCTGCGGGGGCGATTTCTCGGCGATGACGCCGCTGAGTCTTCCAATCATCGGCCCATTATCCGGGCCGGTTCAGGCTCAGTTACGACCGAACAAACCCAGGCGCTGCGCTTCGAGAGCCGCTTCCGCACGCGAGCTCACATTGAGCTTGCGGTAGATCTGCTTCACGTAGTCCGCAATCGTGTGGCGGGAGAGGCCCAACTGCACGCCAATCTCCGGCAGCGTATAGCCCTTGGCCACGCGCAGCAGCACTTCGGTCTCGCGATCGGTCAGCGACACCTCATGCAGCAGGGCCTGCGAGCTGGGTTTCTTTTGAGCCGCGAAGTAGGCAATGACCTTGCGCGCGATGGACGGCGACAGCGGGGGCTCGCCGCCGCTCATGCGCTGCAGCTGCTCCACCAGCAGCTCGCGGGACTGTTCCTTCAGCAGATAGCCGAAGGCGCCGGCCTGCAGCGCGGGGAAGAGATGTTCGTCGTCGTCGTGAATGGTGACGATGACCGACTGCACCTCGGGCTGCTTCTCGCGCAGCGCGGCGATGACCTCGACGCCCGAGCCATCCGGCAGCCCCAGGTCCAGCAGGGCCAGCGTGAAGCGCTGGCCGTTGACCAGCGACAACGCGTCCTGCACCCGCGAACACTCCGTGATCTGGGCGTTGGCGAACACCTGCTTGACCAGCGCCTTCAGCCAGGCACGGATCTCGGGGATGTCTTCGAGCAGCAGGATGTGGTTCATGGCGGGCCTCGGAATCAGAGCGAAATTACAGCGGGATGGTCAGACGAATGACAGTACCCCAGCCAGGGCCGGATTCCACCAAACACTGGCCATGCATCTGCTTGGCGCGTGATTTCATGCTCGCCATGCCGTGGCCTCTGTCCAGGCGACCATCCAGTTCGGTCGGGATGCCCTGGCCGTTGTCCTGGATGGTCAGGATGAAATCACCATCCTGTACGGCGCTGGAGATGGTCGCATTCGTGGCGCCGCTGTGCTTGATGATGTTGGACACCGACTCGCGCAGGATGCGCGTCGTCTGCACGTAGGAACGGGCCTGGAAGGTGTGTTCGATCTCCTCGGCAGGGCTCTTCCACTCGGCCAGGATGTTGGCCTGGCCCAGGCGCATCACGACCTCGGCGCGCCAGTCGCCCAAGGCGTCGATCAGGTGCACCGGCTTGCCGGTCAGCCCCCGCACCGACAGGCGCATCTCCTCGAGCGCCTCGCGGGCCAGCGTGGAGATGCGGTCGGACTCGCTGGTGTGCACGATGGTCAGCAGCTTGGCCCCCAGGTCGTCGTGCAGGTCGGCGGCGATGCGCTTGCGCTCGCGCTCGGTGACCTGTTCGAGCTTCTGCTCGGCCAGCTGGCTGTGGCTGCGTTCGACCTCGGCGATGCGCTCGGCCATGCGCTGCTCGATGTTGGCGATGCGCTTCTCCGCGTCCACGCGGGCATGCGCAACGCTGTTCACCAACTGCAGGCCCAGGGCCAGCATCAGCACCGGCAACATCAGGCCCAGCCAGGGCGAGGCCGTCCACCACAGCGATTCGCTGGTGGCTGCCAGCACCATCTCGGCAACCAGGGCCACCATGGTCGGCAGCAGCAGCACCGCCATCAGGCTGAAATCGCGGGCCTGGGCCGCATCGGCGCCGGCTTGCAGGCGCAGGCGGCGCAGCCACAGCGCCCATCCCATGGCGGCGACGAGCTCCAGGCTCAGCACCGCATGCCAGACCGTGCCGAGGATGGCGACCTGGCCGCCCGTCAGCAGCAGGCTGGCGGGGACCACGAGGCACTGGATCAACAGCGCATGGTCGATCCAGCTGCGCTTCCAGTTCATCTGCCGCAGCAGGTATTGCACGCCGCACAGCACCAGCAGCGTCATCAGCAGCGGCCTGAGGCCCGCTGCGCCTGGCGCGGTCGCGGCGCGCAGCACCACCCAGCTCAGCATCATGCCGATGAGGAAGCTGGCCGGCCGCTCGCGGTGGTGCAGGCCCGACACCAGGCCGACGACAGTTGCCATCAAGGCCAGCATGGCGGCCACCCAGCCGTGCAGCGTGGCAGCCCAGTACAGGCCCGTCGGCACCTGGGCCTGCGCGGCCAGGGGGCAGAGCAGGACCAAGGCGAGCAGAAGAGAAAGGGGCAGGCGCCGAGCCACGAGGGCCTTCGGCGCAATGGGAGACGTCATGGGGCGGCATTGTGCGGGAGCGCCCGCTGGGCGTGCGCCGGGGAATGCACCAGCGATCCGCGTCTTGCAAAGAGCCAGCGACAATTCCCATCCACTCTTTTCAGCCTATCGTGATCCTGCGCTTCGCCCTGGAACCCGCCGACAACACCCGCCTGGCTCGCGTCTGCGGCAGCCTGGACGTCCATCTGCGCGAGATCGAGGCCGCCCTCAGCGTCAAGCTGAGCCGGCGCGACGCCGAGTTCCGCGTCGATGGCCCCAAGGCGGCGGTGGAGCGGGCCAGAAGCCTGCTGGAGGCGCTCTACGAGCGTGCCCGCAGGCCCATGGCAGCCGAGACGATGCAGCTCGCGCTGGTCGAGGCCAAGGGGCCGTCAGCAGCGCCGCCGGTCGGTGAGGAGGGGGGGCTGGTGCTGCGCACCCGCCGCACCGACCTGTCTGCGCGCACGCCGCGCCAGCACCAGTATCTGCAGCAGATCCTGTCGCACGACATCACGTTGGGCCTCGGCCCCGCCGGCACGGGCAAGACCTTCCTGGCCGTTGCCTGCGCCGTCGACGCGCTGGAGCGCGCCAGCGTGCAGCGGATCATCCTGACCCGTCCTGCCGTCGAGGCCGGCGAGCGACTGGGCTTCCTGCCCGGCGACCTGACGCAGAAGGTCGACCCCTATCTGCGCCCGCTCTACGACGCGCTGTACGACCTGCTCGGTTTCGACCGCGTGACCAAGGCCTTCGAGAAGGGCCAGCTCGAAGTCGCGCCGCTGGCCTTCATGCGTGGCCGCACGCTGAATCACGCCTTCGTCATCCTCGACGAAGCGCAGAACACCACGCCCGAGCAGATGAAGATGTTCCTGACGCGCATCGGCTTCGGCAGCCGCTGCGTCGTCACCGGCGACACCAGCCAGATCGATCTGCCGCGCGGCCAGCAGTCCGGCCTCATCGACGCAGAACACGTGCTGGCCAAGGTCAAGGGCATCGCGATGACGCGCTTCACCAGCGCCGACGTCGTGCGCCACCCGCTGGTGGCCCGCATCGTCGAGGCCTACGAGGCCCGCGCCAAACGTGAGGCGAGAGAAGTATGAGCAGACCCGAGCTGAGCCTGTCGCTGCAATTCGCCGACCCGCGCCACCGTGCGCTGCTGCCGCGCCACAAGGTGCAGCGCTTCATCCGTGCGGCACTGGAGCTGCCGGGCGAGATCGCCGTGCGCATCGTCGGCGCCGAGGAAGGCCGCGCGCTGAACCGCGAGTACCGGGGCAAGGACTACGCGACCAATGTGCTGACCTTCGACTACGCCCGCGAGCCGGTCGTCGGAGCCGACCTGGTCATCTGCGCCGAGGTTGTCGAACTTGAAGCGGCCGAGATGGGCATCCCGCTGCTGGATCACTACGCCCACATGCTGGTGCACGGCACCCTGCACGCCCAGGGCTATGACCACGAGGAAGACGACGAGGCCGAGTGCATGGAGGCGCGGGAGACCGAAATCCTTGCGGCAATCGGCGTGCCCAACCCCTACCGGCGCGAGGGTTAAGCCCACGTTCTTGGGGAGAAATAGCGACCTAGGGGTGGGCAGGCGTAGACACCGAAGAGGCAGGCGAGTAATTTCCAGCAGTCGCGCAACCTCCTTCTCGCCAGGAGCTTCCCATGATTCGAGTTCTGCGTCGTATTTCAGTCGCTGCGGCTCTGGTGGCCAGCGGTATGGCCAATGCCGTCGTCGTCAGCGGCGTCGATCTGCCGATCGGCTCGGTGTTTGCAGTGGCCCAGACCTACCAGAACAGCGTGACCGGTCTCGGCGACGTGCTCAGCGGCTACGGCAAGATCGACTCCATCAACTCTATCGCCGTGTCCAGCCTGTGCTCCGGCTGCGAACTGACCTACGTCTTCGGCGGCTACACCGTGTCTTCCCTGAGCGCCACCGAAGTCCGGTTCAGCGGCGGCTGGCTGAACGTCTACCTGGGCACCGGCGCGACCAACGACTTCAACACGGGTAATGCGGGCGGCTCGGCCGGCGACCTGGTCGAGGCCAGCAACGGCGCGCTGTTCGTGGCCATGAAGGGCCATGCCATCGACGCAGCCGGCAACACGCTGGTCGGCACCGGCGTGGGGATAGGCACCACCAGCCCGGTGGGCTTCAGCTCGGGCCTGCTGGACGTGGACACCACCGCCGGCGGCGCGGCCAACGGCAACTTCAACACCAATGCGCTCGCCGCCCTCTTCGGCGGCCCTGCGGACTTGCAGATCAGCTCGTCCTTCACGGCATTCGGCCCGCTCTATCCGGGCGAATGCCCGGGCGGCGCCGCCTGCGTTCGGGGCAGTTCCACGGTCATCGCCACGGTCGTGCCGGAACCGGGGATGGCCGCGCTGCTGCTCGGCGGTTTGGGCGTCATCCTGACGGTGGCACGCCGCCGCCTGCGCTGAACTCTCGCAGCCTCTTGTCTGGGCGGCCGGCCTAGCGCCCGCTGCCCAAGTAGCGTTTGCGGCGGAACAGGAACCACAACCCGAAGGCCACGGCCAGCATCAGCAGGGCCGCGTCCCAGAAGCCGCCGGCGTTGTGGATCAGCGGCATGGCATCGAAGTTCATGCCGAAGACGCCGGTGATCAGGTTCAGCGGCAGGAAGATGGCGGTCAGCACCGTGAGGGTGCGCATGATGCCGTTGGTGCGGTGACCCAGGGCACTGAAATGCATCTGCACGGCCGACTCGGCCGAAGACTCCAGCCGGCGCACATGCGTCAGCACGCGCTCCACATGCTCCAGCACGTCGCGTGAACGCACGCGCAGCAGCTCGCGCTCGCGGGTGACGACCTGGTCGCCATCGGCCGGCCATTCGTCCAGTGCGTCTATCCATTCCTGGATGGCGGCGCGCTGGTCCTCGCAGGTGTCCTCCAGCCGGTGCAGCGCGTCGCGGCTTTCCAGCAGCAGCGGCCAGTCGTCGAACTCGCTGTTCTGGTCCAGCAGCACTCGCTGCAGCGTGCCGAGCTGGCGCGTCAGCAGGCGGCGCAGCTCCAGATAGCTGTCCACCATGTGGTTGACCATGCGCAGCATCAGGTCGGCCGGGCTGGCTGGCAGGCGGGCACCGCCGCGCGCATCGCGCTTCTCGCGGCCTTCGGTCAGCCGGTCGAGCTTCTGCGCGAAGAACTCACGCACCTGGCAGTCGGTCGGGTGCACCGTGACCAGCACGCGGTCGAACACGGCGAAGCCGACCGGGCTGGTGTCGATGGCGCGCAGCGCACGCTGGGCCGAGGCCAGCGTGCCATGCTCGTCGTCAACGAAGAGGTCCTGGCTGCCTGGTGCCGCGGCCAGGCGGCGGAACACCAGCATGTCGTACCAGGACGTGTAGTCGAAGTGCGAGGGCAACTGGTTGTTGATGAGGTCGGACACATGCAGGTCGACGATGTTGCCGCAGCCCCAGCGCACCAGCGCTTGCTGCGCCGCCGCCTCGCCCACCTCGAACTCACGCCGGCCGTAGCCCAGCCACAGGAAACCGCGCTCGGGCAGGGCGTCGGGCAGGGCCGCCAGCTCGCGGAAGCTGTCAGTCTCGATGTGGAAGACCCGCATGGGTTCACGCCTTTTTCAGCAGCCGCGCGGCGTCGAGCGCGAAATAACTCAGCACGCCGTCGGCGCCCGCGCGCTTGAAGGCCAGCAGCGACTCCATCATGACGGCGTCATGGTCCAGCCAGCCGTTGGCCGCGGCGGCCTTGAGCATCGCGTATTCGCCGCTGACCTGGTAGGCAAAGGTCGGCACGCCGAACTCGTCCTTCACGCGGCGCACGATGTCGAGGTAAGGCATACCGGGCTTGACCATCACCATGTCCGCGCCTTCGGCCAGGTCGGCCGCCACCTCGCGCAGCGCCTCGTCGCTGTTGCCCGGGTCGACGTAGTAGGTCTTCTTGTCGGCTTTTCCCAGGGCCGATCGCGAGCCCACGGCATCGCGGAACGGGCCGTAGAAGCTGCTCGCGTACTTCACGCTGTAGGCCATGATGCGCGTGTGGATATGCCCTGCGCCTTCGAAGGCCGTGCGGATAGCGCCAATGCGGCCGTCCATCATGTCGCTGGGGCCCACCATGTCCGCACCGGCCTCGGCCTGGGTCAGCGCCTGGCGCACCAGCAGCTCGACGGTCGCGTCGTTGAGCAGATAGCCGGTCTCGTCGGGCAGCCCGTCCTGGCCATGGCTGGTGTAGGGGTCCAGGGCCACGTCGGTGAGCACGCCCAGTTCCGGGAAGCGCGACTTGAGGGCCCGCACGGCGCGCGGGATCAGGCCCTGCGGGTTGAAGGCCTCGGCGCCATCGGGCGTCTTCAGTGAGGGGTCGATGGCCGGGAAGAGGGCGATCACGGGAATGCCCAGCTCCAGGCATTGCTCAGCTGTGCGCAGCAGGTGATCCAGGCTCTGGCGCGATACGCCGGGCATGGAGGCTACGGGTTGGAGCAGGTTCTCGCCTTCGTGGATGAAGACCGGCAGGATGAGGTCGCTGGCCAGCAGCGTGTTTTCACGTACCAAGGCCCGCGTGAAGGCGTCGCGGCGCAGGCGGCGCGGGCGTGCGGCTGGGAAGGCGGACGGGGTGAAAACGGAGCGGGTCACGTCGAATCCTCGGGCTGTGCAGGCAGATGAGAGGGCTGCGGCCCGGCGCGTGATGGATGGCACATCCAGACATCATTTATTCGTGACGTCGCCGCTCAAGCGCGCTAAACTTGTGCGCGAATGATAGCCGCAAGGTGGTCGTTCCCTGCTTTTCCTCCCTGAGCAGGAGCCTTGACGTGATGACAGCGAAAAGGCTTTCTCGCCCCGGTCTTGAACCGGGGCTTTTTTTTGTCGGTCACGGGGCATGCGCCTCGCGATGCGAGTCGCTTGGCGCTGGCGCGCCGGGGCCTGCGGCCCCATGCCACGAGGCCCGTCCGCGCCACCTAGGGTGGCGCGAGGCCGGACAGTTCGTTGACTGTAGGCACTGCCCATAATGACACCATGCTCTGGGTCAAAGCCTTCCACATCGTCTTCGTCGCCGCCTGGTTCGCCGGCCTGTTCTATCTGCCGCGCATCTTCGTGAACCTGGCCATGGTGCCCGCTGACAGCCATGCCGAACGTGAGCGCCTGCTCTTGATGGCGCACAAGCTGCATCGCTTCACCAGCATCTTGATGGGCGCCGCCCTGCTGCTGGGCCTGTGGGTCTGGCTGGGCTTTGGTGCCGGGCGCTTTTCCGGCAGCTACTGGCTGCACGCCAAGCTGCTGCTCGTCGTCGGCGTCGTCGGGTACCACCACATGAACCGTCGCCTGCTGCGCAGCTTCGAGGAGCTGTCCAACCGCCGCAGCCACCGCTGGTTCCGCATCTACAACGAGACGGCCGTGCTGCTGTTCGCCGCCATCGTCGTGCTGGTGACGGTCAAGCCCTTCTGAAGCCATGAAGCAGCCCCCACGCGTGCTTCGCACACTGCCCCCCGAGGGGGCACCAGCGCCCTTGGGGCGGCCCGGCGGGCGCTGAGCATGCGCCGCCGCCAAAGCTCCGCTACCTGGCTGCTGTTGGCCCAGCTCGGCCTGGTCGTCTACGCCAGCCTTTACCCCTTCTGGCCGTTGCGGGTGCCGCCGGGCCTGGGCCTTCCTTGGCTGTTTGGCCTGCCCTGGCCGCCGCGCTTCTGGGCCTTCGATGTCGAGGCCAATCTGCTCGGCTATATCCCGCTGGGCCTGCTGGGTTTTGCCGCGGCGATGCGCTCGGGCTGGGGCCTGCGCGGCGGCCTGCTGCTGGGCTTGCTGCCCGGGCCGGCGCTGTCCTTCCTGATGGAGACGCTGCAGTTCTACGTGCCGGGCCGCGTCCCTTCGCTGTCGGACTGGGCGTTGAACTGCGCTGGCAGCACGCTGGGCGCGGCGCTGGGTCTGTTGCTCAGCGCCCTTGGCGGGTTGGAGCGCTGGGAGGACGTACGCGACCACTGGTTCGGTGCCAGCAGCGCGCCGGCCCTGGCCCTGCTTGCGCTGTGGCCGCTGGCCCTGCTTTACCCGACGCCGCTCCCCTTCGGCCTCGGCCAGTGGCTGCCCTGGTGGCGCGAATCACTGGTCGACGCCCTCGCCGGCACGCCCTGGGCGCTGGAGTGGGGCGATGCCGTCACTGTCGAGCACGAGTTGCCGCCGGGCCTGGAGGCGCTGTCGATCGGGCTGGGGCTGCTCGCACCCGTGCTGCTGATGATCACCGTCGCCCGCCCCGGCCTGCGCCGCCTGGCCTTGGCCGGGGGCGCCGTGCTGCTGGGCCTGCTGGGCACGGCCACCGCGACGGCCATGGCCTTCGGGCCCGACCACGCCTGGGCCTGGCTCAGCGACGCCACGCGGCCTGGCGTCGGCCTCGGCGTCGGGCTGGCGCTGCTGGCCTGCCTGCTGCCGTCGCGCGTGGCGGCGGCCCTGGGCCTCTTCGTGCTGTGCGCCCTCATCGGGCTCATCAGCATCGCGCCCAGCGACCCCTATTTGACGCTGAACATGCAGGCCTGGGAGCATGGCCGCTTCGTCAACCTTTACGGCCTGACGCGCTGGCTGGCGTGGACATGGCCTTTCGTT
The DNA here is from genome assembly GCF_059421665.1 of Roseateles sp. GW821-FHT02E12. Taxonomy (NCBI): domain Bacteria; kingdom Pseudomonadati; phylum Pseudomonadota; class Betaproteobacteria; order Burkholderiales; family Sphaerotilaceae; genus Roseateles; species Roseateles sp. GW821-FHT02E12. Next base: position 14,511 of record NZ_JBWKVK010000001.1, on the reverse strand, counting down.
GCACTCGTCTGGCTCGCCGCGCGCCTCGTGCAGAAACCCGAGTGAGAGAATCTCTGGCGATGAGTTACTACGAGCGCCACGTCTTCTTCTGCCTCAACCAGCGCACCAACGGCGAGTCCAGCTGCGCTGACCACGACGCGCAGGCCGGCTTCGATCACTGCAAGTCCCGCGTGAAGCAACTCGGCCTGGCTGGCAAGGGTGGCGTCCGCGTCAACAAGGCTGGTTGCCTGGACCGCTGTGCGGGCGGCCCCGTCGCCGTCGTCTACCCGGAAGCCGTCTGGTATTCCTGGGTCGACAAGAGCGACCTGGACGAGATCGTCGACAGCCATCTGCGTGATGGTCGGGTCGTCGAACGCCTGGTGCTGCCGGACAACGTCGGCCGATGAATTCGCAGACTGAAAAACGCCTCGTGCCCGGCCCGGCCGGCCAGATCGAGGTGGCGATCGACCTCCCGCCCGAGGGAGTCACGCCCGTCGGCACGGCCCTCATCTGCCACCCTAACCCCACGCAGGGCGGCACGATGGACAACAAGGTCGTGCAGACACTGGCACGCGCCTTCATCCAGCTCGGCTGGCGTGCTGTGCGCTTCAACTTCCGCGGCATCGGCAAATCCGAAGGTGGCTGGGACGAAGGCCGCGGCGAAGTCGATGACGCGCTGGCCGTGCTCGACGCCGTTCGCACGCCCGGTGAGGCCTTGATCCTGTCCGGCTTCTCCTTCGGCGGCTACGTCGCCTCGCGGGCGGCTGTCGCGCTCAGCGAGCCTGCGCAGCGCCTCGTCCTCGTCGGCCCCGCAACCAGCCGTTTCGACACCGCCCCCGTGCCGGCCGATACCGTGGTCATCCACGGCGAGGTCGACGACGTGGTGCCCCTGTCCGCCGTGCTCGAGTGGGCGCGGCCGCAGAGCCTGCCGGTCACTGTGGTGCCTGGCGTCGGCCATTTCTTCCATGGGCAGCTGCCGCTGCTCAAGTCCCTGGTGGTGCGTGCCTTCGATCCCACGAAGATCTGAGGCCGTGCCTGACCTGATCCGATGAAACGAATTCTTGCCTCACTTTTCGCCACGCTCGCGCTCGCCGCGCAAGCGCAGGCCCCGCAACCGCCCGAGATCGCCGCACGCAACTACGTGCTGATCGACCTGACCACGCACAAGACGCTCGCCGAACGCGAAGCCGACGCGTCTCAGGACCCCGCCTCGCTGACCAAGCTGATGACGGCCTATGTCGCCTTCGGTGCGCTGCGCGACAAGAAGCTGACGCTGGAGCAGACCCTGCCCGTGTCCAAGCGCGCCTGGGACGAGCGCAAGGGCGACCCGTCGCTCATGTTCATCGACACGACGATGACGCCCAAGGTCGACGAGCTGCTGCGCGGCCTCATCATCCCGAGCGGCAACGACGCTGCCGTGGCGCTGGCCGAGGGCGTGGGCGGCACGGTCGAGAACTTCGTGCAGCTGATGAACCGCCAGGCCCAGGCCTGGGGCCTGAAGAACACCGAGTTCAAGAACGTGACCGGCATGACCGAGCCTGGCCACAGGAGCAGCGCCCGCGACATGGCCATCGTGGCGTCGCACATCATCACGGACTACCCCGAGTACTACGCCTACTACTCGCAGCGCGACTACACCTTCAACAAGATCCGCCAGGACAACCGCAACCTGCTGTTGCGCCGCGACCCGACGGTGGACGGCATGAAGACGGGCTTCACCGACGCGGCCGGCTACTGCCTCGTGGCCAGCGCCAACCGCGAATTTCCCAACGGCAAGCGCCGCCTGCTGAGCGTCGTCATGGGCACCTCCTCCAAGGAAGCCCGTGCCAGCGAGAGCCAGAAGCTGCTGAACTGGGGCTACACGGCCTTCGACGCGGTCAAGGTCTTCGACGCCGGCAAGGTCATCGCGACCGTGCCCGTCTGGAAGGGCGAGGCCAAGGAGGTCAAGCTCGGCGCCGCCGATGCGATCTTCGTGGCCGTGCCGCGCGGCGACGGCAGCAAACTGCAGACCCAGGTCGAGCGCACCGACCCGCTGGTGGCGCCGCTGAACAAGGGCCAGCGCGTCGGCACGCTGCGCGTGACGACGACGGCCGGCGCGCCGGTGGCCGAGGTGCCGCTGATCGTGCAGGAAGCCGTGCCGGTCGCCGGCCTCTTCGGCCGCGCCTTCGACTCCATCCGCCTCTGGATCAAGTAGAAAAGCTGTGAACGAATTCCGCACGCCCGCTCGTCCCGCTGCAGAACTGCCACTCGGCGTTGCAAATGCTCGCCGCAGCACACGCTGCGACTGTGCTTTGCGCCTTGATTGGCAGCCCCGCAGCGGCCCGCTCGAACGCGCTGAATCCATCCACAGCTTCTGAGCGAGGACGCCATGAACCTGCCTCCCGATTTGCCTGAACTGCCCGAAGTGCCGCCCGAGCGGTCCCTCATCGAATACCCGTCGCAGTTCCCGATCAAGGTCATGGGCGCGCAGGTTGATGGCTTCGTCGAAGCCATCGCCCACGTCGCCCGGCAGTTCGACCCGGGCTTTGATGCATCGACCATCGAGCAGCGTCCGAGCAAGGGCGGTAACTACCTGGGTCTGACCATCACCATCACGGCGACCAGCCGTGAGCAGCTCGACGAGATCTACCGCACGCTGACCACGCATCCGATGGTCAAGGTCGTGCTGTAGGCCACGGTTTTGGCGCCCATCGCCGGGCGCAGCCAGGTCCTGGCTCTTAGAGTCTCGGCGCCCCAGAGAGGGGCGGCGACCGCCTGAAGGCGGCAGACGGAGGGCAGAAATGGACATCCATACGCTGGCGGTGGTGACTTGCCTGAGCGCCCTGGTCATGGGCCTGGGGATGGGCGCCTTTTACGCGGCGAGCCCCCAGGACCGTTGCCTCAGGGACTGGTCGATGGCCGGCCTGCTGTTTGTCTGGAACAGCGTGACGGCCTTTCTGTTCTCGCAAGCCAAGGCCGGGCCTGTGCTGATCGCACTGGCGAATGCCAGCGTGCTGGCCGGTCATGTCTTCATCCTGTCGGGCTTCCGGCGCCACGTCGGGCTGCCGCCGCTGACCGGCCTGGCGCTCTTCGTGGGCGCCGGCATGCTCGGCTTGCACGCGCTGCCAGCGTTGCAGGGCTCGGTCGAATCCCGCTGGCTGGTGGTCCTGCCGATTCACGCCGCCATCAACCTCTTTGGCGTCTGGATCATCTGGCGCTCACCAGGATTTCGCTGGCGTTCGCCTGCGACGCTGTTGCTGGCCCTGGAGGCCATCTATGTGCTCCAACTGGGCACGCGCTTCGCGGCGGTCACGGCCAGCCCCGGCTCGACGCTGCAGTTGCTGGGCAGCGACTTCGTCCAGACCTCCGGCCGATTGGCGCTTTTCCTCTTCACCTTGCTGGCATCGACGGCCTGCGCGCTGCTCGTGATCCGCAGCAAGGCGCTGGCCCTGCAGCAACTGGCTGAAATCGACCCGATGACCGGTTGGTTCAACCGACGCTCCATGTCGCGCCGGCTGGCCGCCGAGTTCGATCGCGCACGCCGGACCGCGGCGGGCTTTCATCTGCTCATCTTCGACATCGACCACTTCAAGTCGATCAATGACCGCCACGGTCACGCGGTCGGCGACCAGGCCATCCAGCACGTCACGTCGGTGGTGGCCCGTGAGCTGCGCGGGTATGACGAGCGCTTCCGCATCGGCGGCGAGGAGTTCGCCGTCTGCGTGCCGGGCGCGCAGGCGCAGTCGCTGGCAGAGCGTCTGCGCGCGCGAGTGGCGGACAGCCCGCTGTTGACCGAGCGCGGCCCGCTGGCGATCACGGTCAGCGTGGGCTACAGCGGCAGCGAAGCCGCTGACGCGGACTGGGAGGCCGTGCTGAACCGCGCCGACCAAGCCCTCTACCGCGCCAAGCGTGGCGGGCGCAACCGGATCGAAGGCCCGGCAGCGACGCCCTCAGACCTGGTCCTTGCCTGAGGCCTCGTTGGCCTGCAGGGCCTTGAGCTTGGCCTTGGCCGCGTCGTCGCCGTTCCTGGCCGCCACGTCGTACCAGTAGCGCGCCAGCCGCTCGTCTGCTTCCACGCCCGAGCCCGTCTCGAACATCGACGCGACGATGTACTGCGCGCCGACGTCGCCGGCCTTGGCGGCTTCCAGATACCAGCGGTGAGCCTGGGCCATGTCCTGACCGCGGCCACGGCCCAGGAAGTAGCAGGTCGCCGTGGCCAGCGCGCCGTCGCCGCTGCCGTGCTCCGCCGCGCGCTCGAACCAGCCGCAGGCGGCCTTGGCGTCGGGCTTGCCATGGCGGCCCTGCTCGATCATTTCGCCCAGCGCGTTCTCGGCCAGTGCGTGCTGCTGGGCGGCCGCGCGCTGCAGCCACTGCCAGGCCTTGGCGTCGCTGGCGCCGGGCAGTTCGCGGCGCAGATTCATCATAGCGAGATTGAACTGGCCCAATGCCTCGCCGCGCTTGGCGGATTCGGCAAAGCCCTTGGCGGCCACTTTGAGGTTGCCCTCGTCGTAGGCGGTCAGCGCGTCGGACAGCGGGGCGGCCCGCGCCAGCGAGGTGGCGAGCAGCAGGGCGGTGATCAGCAGGGTTTTCTTCATCAGGGCGAGTCGGCTCAGGCGCGCCGGGGCTTACAGCGCCTGCCTATGATGCCCGCATGATCGTCAAGACTCTCGGGCGGGTCGAATACCTGCCCACGCTGGAGGCCATGCGTGCCTTCACGGCGGCGCGCGTCGCCCCGGATGCCGATGACGTGCCGGACGAGCTCTGGCTGTGCGAGCACGCGCCCACTTTCACGCAAGGCCTTGCCGGCAAGCCGGAGCACCTGCTGCTACCCGGCGACATCCCCGTCGTCGCCACCGAGCGCGGCGGCCAGGTGACGTATCACGGCCCTGGTCAAGTGACGGCCTATCCGCTGGTCGACCTGCGGCGGCTGGGCATCTTCGTCAAGGAATACGTCTTCCGCCTGGAGACGGCCATCATCCAGACGCTCGACAGCTACGGTGTGACCGGCCTGCGCGTTGGCGGCGCGCCAGGCATCTATGTGCGCCCGGCCGACCCTGGCAGCCACGCGGCGCTGGCCGGGCCGAGTGACCCGAGCGACCCGTTCAAGGGGCTCGCCAAGGTCGCCGCGCTGGGCATCAAGGTCAGTCGCCACTGCACGTATCACGGCCTCGCGCTCAATGTCGCGATGGACCTGGAACCCTTCCAGCGCATCAACCCTTGCGGATACGAAGGGCTGGAAACCACATCCCTCGATAAACTCGGGGTTTTCACCGACTGGCCGACCGCGGCCGGGCGGCTCGCCGAGCGGCTCTCGGCACAATTTGAAGTCTCGACGCTTTGACCATGTCCGACACGACGACCACCTACGACCCGACGATCAAGCAAAAGGCCGAGGCCAAGACCTCGCGCATCCCGATCAAGATCGTGCCGGCCGAGGTGCTGAAGAAGCCCGACTGGATCCGCGTCAAGGCCGGCTCGCCGAGCACGCGCTTCTACGAGATCAAGCAGATCCTGCGCGAGCACAAGCTGCACACGGTCTGCGAGGAAGCCAGCTGCCCCAACATCGGCGAATGCTTCGGCAAGGGCACGGCCACTTTCATGATCATGGGTGACAAGTGCACCCGCCGCTGCCCGTTCTGCGACGTCGGCCATGGCCGGCCGGACCCGCTGGACGTGGACGAGCCGCTGAACCTGGCCAAGACGATTGCCGCGCTGAAGCTCAAGTACGTGGTCATCACCAGCGTCGACCGTGACGACCTGAAGGACGGCGGCGCCGGCCACTTCGCCGAATGCATCACCAAGGTCCGTGAGCTCAGCCCGACGACGCAGATCGAGGTGCTGGTGCCCGACTTCCGCGGCCGTGCCGACCGTGCGCTGAACATCCTGAAGGCCGCGCCGCCGGACGTGATGAACCACAACCTCGAAACCGCGCCGCGCCTGTACAAGGAAGCGCGCCCGGGGTCGGACTACGAGTTCAGCCTGAACCTGCTGAAGCGCTTCAAGGAAGAAGTGCCGGGCGTGCCGACCAAGAGCGGCATCATGGTCGGCCTGGGCGAGACGGACGACGAGATCCGCCAGGTCATGCGCGACATGCGTGCGCACAACATCGACATGATCACCATCGGCCAGTACCTGGCACCCTCGGGCCACCACCTGCCGGTGCGTCGCTACGTGACGCCGGACCAGTTCAAGCAGTTCGAGAAGGAAGCCTACGAACTGGGCTTCACGCACGCGGCCGTGGGTGCGATGGTGCGCTCCAGCTACCACGCGGACGAGCAAGCCCACGCGGCGCTGAACCCCACCGCCGTCTGATCAGAACGGCCGCGCGGGCCGGGGCTGCGGTGCCATCGGCGGCACTTGCGGCGACTCGTTCAGGCGCAGGAACTTGAAGCCCGCCAGCTGCGCCTTGTTCTGCCCGGCCTGGCGCGCATCGCGTTCGGCCATGCGGGCAATGAAGCCCTGCAACGTTTCCTCGCGCACTTGAGGTTCGGCCGAGTGCAGCAGGCGGCGCGACCCATCCGCGCCGGTGACGATGAGGCCGACATGCGAGGCCCACGAATCGCGGCCGCGGCTGGAGATCACGTTGACGAAATCGCCGTCCTGCAGCTGGGCCTCGATGGCCGCCACGTCCTGCTTGGCGACGTAGACATCGTCGAAGGGCTGGACCGGAATCTCGCGGTTGATCTTGAACTGCTTGAGCAGGAAGGCCTTGCGGTCGATGACCTGGCGGTAGGCCTGGGTCGGCACGCCCAGCGAGCGGGTGATGTCCTGCACCAGCCAGCCGTTGGCGATGTTCCAGTCGGCCTCCGTGTAGTGGTTGCGCGTGGCCGTGCCGATGACGCCGTCGCGGTAGCGGATGCGTTGCAGCATCCAGAAGAACTCCTCCCACGAGGCGCTCAGCGCCATCGCGTAGACATGCTCGGCGAAGACGACGCAGTCGCTTCTGCTCAGGTCGAACAGCGGCTGGCTGTCGTAGGTCTCGTAGGGGAACTCGCCGAGCAGGAACAGCTCGTACGGCTGGCCGATGTTCTTGCGTGCCAGGGCGGCGATGCGCTGGCGCAGCGCCGGCTGATCCAGCTGCTGCCAGGCCAGGAAGCGGCCCAACTCGGCGGGCTGCATCTGGAACAGCGGCTTGTTGAGCATGGCGCCCAGCTGCGCGGCGTCCAGGCCGACGCGGCGGGCCGCGTCGAGCTGGGCGGCCGTGGCTTCGATGCGCGGCGGCGGTGCAGGTTGCGGTGAGTGCGCGCAGCCGGCCAGCAGCAACGCGAGGGCCAGGGGTGCAAGGGTCTTGTGCATCGCCGCAGTGTCAGCCAGCGGCCTGGGTTGCGGTCATGAGAGCTTGTGGGCCACCCATAACGCCCTGACGGCAGGGGCCGCTCAGGCTTCGGCCAGCAACTTCTCGATGAGCCCGTGCAGCGCTGCGAAGTCGGGCTCGCCGACGTAGCGCTTGACGATCTCGCCGCGCTTGTTGATGAGGAAGGTCGTCGGCGTCATCTGCACCGGGCCGAAGGCCTGGGCGACGCTGCCGGTGTTGTCGATGGCCACGCCGAAGGGGAGCTTGCGCGTGTCGGCGAACCGGGACACGAAGGCCGGCGGGTCGTAGCTCATCGCGACGGCCAGCGTGTCCAGGCCGCGGGCCTTGTACTTGTCGTGGGTGGCAACGATCTGCGGCATCTCTTTCACGCAGGTCGCGCAGCTGGTGGCCCAGAAGTTCACCAGCATGACCTTGCCGGCCCATTGCTGCGAACTCGCCTTCTCGCCGTTCAGCAGCACGTAGTCGACGGCGGGCGCTTGTTCGCGGGCGCAGCCCGACAACGCGGCGGCGCAGATCAGCGCGAGGGCGGGAGCGAGGGTGCGGCGGGACAGCATGGGCCGGATTTTAGGCGCCGGCCCAATGCCCTCTGGTCTCTCAAGGCCGCTTGGCCAGCTCGAACATCAGCAGCGACGGCAGCGCGTCCGGCAGGTTGCGGCGCGAGATGCGCGCGACGCCGTCTCGGGTGGCCGTGGACAGCTGGGTGCGGTGCTCGCCGTCGAACATCTCGACGAAGCTGAAGTCCGGCGCATCGCGCCCTACGCCGGCGATCAGCTGCAGCAGGGGTTCGCTCATCAGCGCCGCGTCGAAAAGCAGTGCGTGGGGCAGGCCCTCGCGGCAGAACTGCTCGGCCTCGGCCACGTTGCCCACGGTGTCGATCAGCATGCCCATATGCCGCACCGCGGCCTGGGCCTCGGCGCGCAGCTCGCGGTTGGCCGACAAGATGAGCAACTGGCAGCCCGCCAGCGGGCGCGAGTTGCCGCCCATGCGCTCGGCCTCGGCTTCCAACTGGGCGTGCGTGCTGTCGGGCGCGGGCGGTGCCTCGTCGGGCGCGAGTTGGTTGAACTCCAGCGTCAGCAGCGTGATGCCCGACTCCTGCTCGCGCAGCGGCAGCACACCCAGCGTGATGGCCGTCTGCTCCAGCAGACGCCAAGCCAGGGAATCCAGCCCCGGCGTCGATGCGTGCGGGTCGGCGTCATCGCTGAGCAGTTCCAGCGAACGGTGGGCGAAGCGGCAGCTCAGGCGGGCCTTGACCGGCCAGGGCGTCAGGTCCAGCCGCAAATCAACGGAGGAATGCGTGTTGGCCAATGCCCAGTCCATCAGCGCGTTCAGCAGCGCGAAGAGCAGGGCGCCATCGGCCCAGATCTCGACGGGCTTCAGCGACTGGCGCACCTGCACGCCGCGCGCCTGGGTTTCGCGGCTGCGCTGGGCCAGCACGCTGCGCAGCATCTGCGTGAGGTGCTGGCGTTCCCGGTTCAGGCGCAAGCGGCCGGAGGCCAGCCGGGCCAGCTGCTGGCCGAGCATGCCTGCGGTGCGCGCGTCGTCCACACTGCGGCGCAGCAGGCGCAGGCCACGGCGGTCGATCTGGCCGGTGGTGGCGAGGTTCTGGATCTGTTCCAGCGCCGCGCTCAACGGCCCCGCGATCTCGGCGCCGAGCTGTTGGACGATATCCGCCCACTGGACCGGCGTCGGCTCAGGCATGACATCGTTGGCGGCACTAGCAGGTGCGGAAGAAGGCGGTGTGGACATGACCCCGGAAGACGAAACCGCGGCGGATGGTTCTAGGTTGTTGGCCCGCCGCGGTGTGAAAGCGCATGCTGAGGACAGGACGGCCCCGCCTCCATCCCCTGGGCAGGGGGAAACCCTTGGTTCAGGGGTGGGTTAGCCCTCAGGCAATAACACCGGCGGCGCGCCAAGTTGTGATTTCCTCCACAGAACAGCCGGCTTCTCGCAGCAACTCGTCGCTGTGCTGGCCCAACAGCGGCGGGGGGTGTCGATACGCCACCGGCGTGGCGGACAGCTTCATCGGGCTGGCGATGAGGCGCAGGTCGGGTGTCAGGGGGTGGGGCAGGGCAACCACGGCACCGCGAGCTTGCGCCTGCGGGTCGGCCAGCGCCTCACCAATAGAGTTGATCGAGCCACAGGGCACCTTGGCGGCTTCCAGCGCGGCCAGCCAGTCGGCCCGGGGGCGCTGGCGCATCGCCTCTTCCAGCTGCGGCACGAGGATGGCGCGGTGGCGCACGCGCTCGGAGTTGGTCGCGAAGCGCGGGTCGACTGCCCAGTCCCGCCGGCCGGCGATCTCGCAGAATTTGGCGAATTGGCGGTCGTTGCCGACAGCCAGGATCAGATAGCCATCGCTGGCCTCGAACACCTGGTAGGGCACGATGTTCTGGTGGGCATTGCCCATGCGGCCGGGCGCCTGGCCGCTGCACAGGTAGTTGCTGCCCAGGTTGGCCAGCATGGCGAGCTGGGTGTCCAGCAGGGCCATGTCGATGACCTGGCCCTGCCCGGTGGCGTCGCGGTGGCGCAGCGCGGCGAGGATGGCGACGGTGGCATACATGCCGGTGAACAGGTCGGCCACGGCCACGCCAACCTTCTGCGGCCCGCCGCCGGGCAGGTCGTCGCGCTCGCCGGTGACGCTCATCAGCCCGCCCATGCCCTGCACGGCGTAGTCGTAGCCGGCGCGCTCGGCGTAGGGGCCAGTCTGGCCGAAGCCGGTGATGGAGCAGATGACGAGGCCGGGGTGCTCGGCCAGCAGGCTTTGGGCGTCCAGCCCGTAGCGGGCCAGGTCGCCGACCTTGAAGTTCTCGACCAGCACGTCGACCTGGCCCGCGAGCCTGCGCACGATGGCCTGGCCCTCGGCAGTAGCCAGGTCAACAGCCAGTGAGCGCTTGTTGCGGTTGGCGCCGAGGAAGTAGGCGGCCTCCGAGGTGTCCTGGCCGTCGGCGTCCTTCAGATAGGGCGGGCCCCAGGCGCGGGTGTCGTCGCCGCTGCCAGGGCGTTCGATCTTGATGACGTCGGCGCCCAGGTCGGCCAGGGTCTGCGTGCACCAAGGGCCGGCCAGCACGCGGGACAGGTCCAGCACGCGCACGCCGGCCAGGGCTTGAGGAAGGGGCTTGTCTTGCATTGCGGAATTGTCGGCGGCCGGCTGTCGATAATTCGGCCATGCACCCGAGGACGACCGCCGGATTTGCCCTAATGCTGACCCTGCTGGCGGCCTGTCAGCCCGCGCTGAATTGGCGGGAAACCCGGCCGGCCGGGTCGGGTGCGGTGGCCCTTTTCCCCTGCAAGCCCGAGGTCGAGCAGCGCAAGGACATGGGGCTGGCCCAGTGCGAGGCGGCGGGCAAGCGCTTTTCGGTGTCCTGGGCCGACGTGCCCGATCCCACCCAGGTGGGCGCAGCACTGAAGGCCATGCCCCAGGCGTTGGCCGGCAAGCTCGGCCAGGCGCTGCCACCAGCCGCCGCCCTGCAGGTACCGGGCATGACGCCGATGCCCGAGGCCGCGGAGTACCGGCTGACCGGCGCCACCGGCGTCACGCGAATTGCCGTGTTTGCCCATGGCGTGCGGGTCTACCAGGCGCTGATGACGGCGGAGCGGGACGACGCGCCGGCCTGGGAGAGTTTTCGCGCCGGGCTGGGCATCGAGACCGCCCGCTAACATCCCTCCCCATGCCCAACTTGCTCGTGATCGCCCACGCGCCGCTGGCCTCTGCGCTGCGGCAGGTGGCCGAGCACACCTTTCCGGACTGCGCACCGACGCTGACCGTGCTGGATGTCCACCCCGGCATGTGCGCCGAGGACGTGGAGGCAGCCGCTCGAACGCTGATGGCGCAGGCCGGCCAGCCTGACTGGCTGGTGCTGACCGATGTCTTCGGCGCGACGCCCAGCAACGGCGCCCAGCGGCTGGCGGGGGAGCAGGTGCAGGTGCTCAGCGGTGTCAGCGTGCCCATGTTGTGGCGCACGCTCTGCTACGCCAGCCAGAAACCTCTGACCGAACTGGCCCGGCGCGCCATGCAGGGCTCGATCAGCGGCATCGTTGCCACGCCTCCCTTGCCTCCCGAAGAATGATCACCTCCACCCTCACCATCAGCAACAAGCTGGGTCTCCACGCGCGCGCCTCGGCCAAGCTGACCAAGCTGGCCGGCAGTTTCAAGTGCGAGGTCTACATGACCCGCAACGGCCGGCGCGTGAACGCCAAAAGCATCATGGGCGTCATGATGCTGGCCGCCGGCATCGGCGCGACGGTCGAGCTGGAGACCGACGGCGAGGACGAACAGGCGGCGCAGGGCGCGATCACCGCCCTCGTCAACGACAAGTTCGGCGAAGGCCAGTAAGTCCCGGCTCAGCCGGTGATGCGGCGAAAGCGCGCGGGCAGGTCGGCCGTGCGCAGCAGCAGTGGCAGGTCGGCGGTATTGAAGTCCGGATCCCAGGCGGGCTCGCCCAGCAGCTTGGCGCCGCAGCGCAGGTAGCCGCGGATCAAGGCCGGGGGCTCCACCACCAGGTCCTGGCGCAGGTGCGCGATCGGCAGCGGCAGGCGAGGGCGCACCTGGTAGTCGATGGGGGCGAGGTGGTCGGCGGCGATTTGCTTCCACAGGCTGGCCGCGAAATGGCCGCCATCCCGCATGCTGACGCTGGCGCAGCCGATGACGGTGTCCAGCCCGTTGCGGGCCATGAACTCCGCCAGCGCGCCCCACAGGGCAATGATGGCGCCGCCGCTGCGGTGGTCGGCATGCACGCAGGAGCGGCCGATCTCGGCCACGCGGGCGCGCATGCCGCGCAGTCGGGTCAGGTCGAACTCGGTGTCGCTGTAGAGGCCGCCGGCGCGCTTGGCGGCCGCAGGCGTCAGCACGCGGTAGGTGCCGACTACGGGGCCGGGCTCGCCGTCCTCGTGGCTGGCGCGCACGAGCACATGCTCGCAGTAGGCGTCGAAGAGATCGACGTCCAGGCAGGCCGGCGTACCTTTGGGTGGGGCCAGCCGTGCGCCCATCTCGACGGCGAAGACCTGGTAGCGCAGCGCCTGGGCTTCGCGCACCTCGGATTCGCTGCGGGCCCAGCTGACGCTGAGGCGGGTGGAAGAGGCGCGCGCCGGGCGCGGCAGGGCGAGGGCATGCGACGGCGCATGCATGATGACTTGACTGCGGTTCATGGCCGCCATGCTGAGTTGGCGGTTTGACGCGGCGGTGAAACCCTCATGAAAAAACCATGACTTGAGGGGGTCGCGCGACGCGCTACATTGGCCCCTCGATCTGCGGGGAGCGCTGATGAGTTTTCAGGTGTTCGGCATTGCGGTCTCTCGCGGCGTGGCCATCGGCCGTGCCGTGCTGGTGGCCTCCAGCCGCGTCGACGTGGCCCACTATTTCGTCTCGCCGGCCGAGATCCAGGGCGAGGTCGAGCGTTTGCTGCGCGCTCGCGACGCTGTCGCGCTGGAATTGACCACTCTCAAGGACGAACTGCCCGACGACGCGCCGCATGAGCTAGCCGCGCTGCTCGATGTGCATCTGATGCTGCTGCACGACGAGGCCTTCACCGGTGGCGCCAGCCACTGGATCGTCGAGCGGCACTACAACGCGGAATGGGCGCTGTCTGCCCACCTCGAAGTGCTGGCCCGCCAGTTCGACGAGATGGAGGACGACTACCTGCGCGAGCGCAAGGCCGATCTGGAGCAGGTCGTCGAGCGTGTGCTGCGCGCGCTGGCCGAGGAGCAGGGCGACACGCCCACGCCCGTCACGCCGCGGGACTTCGCGGGGGAGGACCCGCTGCTGCTCGTCGCCGCCGACATCGCGCCGGCCGACATGATCCAGTTCAAGCGCAGCGTCTTCCGCGGCTTCATCACCGACATCGGCGGCAAGACCTCGCACACGGCCATCGTCGCGCGCAGCCTGGACATTCCGGCGGTGGTGGGCACCCGTGAGGCTTCGCGCCTCATCAGGCAGGACGACTGGGTCATCATCGACGGCGACGCCGGCACCGTCATCGTCAACCCCTCGCCCATCGTGCTGGAGGAGTACCGCTTCCGCCAGCGTCAGAGCGAACTGGAGCGCGCTCGCCTGGGCCGCCTGCGCCACACGCCGGCCGTTACGCTGGACGGCGAGCACATCGAGCTGCACGCCAATATCGAGATGCCTGCGGATGCCGAGGCCGCCGTTCTGGCCGGTGCGACGGGTGTCGGCCTCTTTCGCAGCGAATTCCTGTTCATGAACCGGGACGGTGAGCTGCCGAGCGAGGACGAGCAGTTCGCGGCCTACAAGGCTGCCGTCGTGGCGATGAAGGGCATGCCGGTCACGATACGCACCGTCGACGTTGGCGCCGACAAGCCACTGGATCGGCTGACCGTCAACGAACTGCGCCACGAGCATGTGCTCAACCCGGCCATGGGCCTGCGCGCCATTCGTTGGAGCCTGGCCGAACCCAGCATGTTCCGCCAGCAGCTGCGTGCTATCTATAGAGCGAGCGCTTTCGGCAAGGTCAAGCTGTTGATTCCGATGGTCGCCCATCTGTCAGAGGTCAGGCAGATCCTCGAAACCGTGCGCAAGGTGCAGCAGCAGCTTACCGACGCTGGCCACGCATACACGCGCGTCGAGCTGGGCGTCATGATCGAGATCCCCGCAGCCGCCGTCATGCTGCCGCTCCTGCTGCGGCATGTGGACTTCGTGTCCATCGGAACCAATGACCTGATCCAGTACACGCTGGCCATCGACCGCGCCGACGAGGCCGTGGCCCATCTTTACGATCCCTGGCATCCGGCAGTGCTGCAACTGCTCAGCCAATCCATTTCCCAGGCGCGCTTGGCCGGCAAGGGTGTCAGCGTTTGCGGCGAGATGGCCGGCGACCCGGTCTTCACTGAACTCTTGCTGGCGATGGGGCTGCGGAGCTTCTCCATGCATCCCTCACAGATCCCAGCGGTGAAGCAGCGCGTGTTGCGCGCTGATATGCAACGCCTGGCTGCTGCACTGCCGGCCATTCTCGAGAGCGAGGATCCGCAGACCGTGGCTGACAAAGAGCTGGCTACCGCCAGAAGCGGGGCTGCTGCGGTGCACTGAGCGTGGTGGACGCAATGAGCAGCGTCTTGCGCTTATCTATATAGGTAGTGGTGAGCCTCGGGCGAGACTGAGGCCTGGCGCGGCGCGCCCTCGCCATCAATTCGCCGAACTTCTTGCGCTGCCTTAAATTCCTGTGCTACAGTCGTGGGCTTCGCTGCTGACAAAGCGCGGCGCTGACCGGAGACGGTAAGTGCGGCGGGTT